>CAWFXB010000001.1:0-1078509 GCA_963819755.1 uncultured Solirubrobacterales bacterium
GACGAGCACCAAACTGACGCTGAGCGCGGCCGAACAGCAATCCCCGGCGGCATTTCAGTGCATGATCGTGGCAAAGAACGCCGGCGGGGCCGAGTCGCGGGTCAGCGGCAAGCAGATAACCGTGGGCTCCTATCAGCCGAAACCGGTCGAGCCGGTCACCAACTCGACGCTCGTGCCGCCCGCGGCGACGCCCTCGACGACGATAGAAGGGGCGGGCGCACCGGAGATCTGCCTGGCGGGGGAAGACTGCGTGGGGGGAGTGCGGGGCGCCGCCAGCGGCCAGTTCGGCAAATGGCCGCCGAACAGCAGCTTCATCGCGGTGGACACGGCGGGCAGCGAAGCGGTGGGCGATGACCGGGTCTTCGTCGGCGACGGGCCGCGGATCCAGCGCTTCGATACCGAAGGCGAATACGAAGCCACGCTGCCCGACCCCGACGGGGTGCTCGCCGGCAAGCAGGTGATGTCGCTGGCGGTCGTGCCGGGGGGCAGCCTCTTTGCCGCCACGGGGGTGGAAACGCCCAAAAACGTGGTCAAGCTGAACAGCTCGACGGGCAAAAGGGAATGCGAAGCGAGCGTGCTCGCACCAAGAGCGCTGGCGGCCGACGCGGCGGGGAACGCCTACGTGGTGAGCGAACCGGGCTCAAACCAGGTGCTGAAGCTCGACACCAACTGCAAAGAGGTGAGCGAAGAAACGATCGCCAAACCCTTCTTCCCGACCTTCCCCTTCGCCTCGGCGCTCAGCGCGACCAACGGGATCGCGATCGGCGCCACCTGCTGGAGCCCACCCGCCTATGACCTCTACCTGACCAACACGGCATCTGAACCCAACGGCTTCAGCCGCGCCTACGGGCCGCCGCCCGACCGGCTCGCCGGGCCGGGCGAAGCCTGCGCGCCACCACCGCACGCGCCAGAAATAGAAGCCCAGGGAGCGGTATCGGTGGAAAGCGACCGGGCGCTGGTGCGGGCCAAGATCAACCCGCAGTTCTGGGAAGACACGACCTACTACGTGCAGTACGGCACGGCGGCCTGCATCAAAGGCGAAGGCTGGAGCGGTGCCTGCGTCAAGCAGGCGCCCTCCTCGCCGGCCGCACTCGGCGCGGGGGTGAGCGACCTCGGCGCCCAGACGGCGAAGGTGCTTTTGGGAGGGCTCGTGCCCGCCAGCGCCTACCGCTACCGCTTCGTCTCCCTGAGCAGCGGCGGCGGGCCGGTCTTCGGCGTGGGGGGGGAGCGAAGCCGAACCCGAAGGCGAGGACGCCGGCTTCACGACCAACCCCCTGCCGGTCAAAGAAACGGACTCCTGCCCGAACAGGGACCTGCGCAGCGGCGACTCGGGGCTTTTGCCCGACTGCCGGGCCTATGAGATGGTCTCGCCGGTCGACAAGAACGGCGGCAACATCCGCCCGGGCAAAGACGTCATCTACACCCAGGCGACGCCCGAGGGCGAAAAGATCGCCTACACCTCGGTGGCCGCCTTCGGCGATGAGCCGAGCAACAGGGTGAGCAACGAGTACCTGGCGAGCCGCGGCGCGGGGACGGCGGGGTGGGGCACGCACGGGATCAACCTGCCGCTGGGTCAGCTGATCTCAGGTGAAGGCGTGGCCCGAGAAGTGGTGGGATTCACGGCCGACCTGTGCACCGAGCTCCTCGTCGACCAGAACGCGGTGCCGATCGACCCCAGCGCGCCGGCGGGATATGAGAGCCTCTACCGGCGGGACCTCTGTGGCGGGGGGGGATTGGAAGCGCTGGTCAAGGCCCCGCCGCCAGCGGGCACCTCCGGCTACGTAAGCATCGACTCGATCCAGGGCTTCTCGGCGGACGGCAAAGACGCCTTCCTCACCGCCAATGCTCCGCTGAGCGAAGACGCCGCGCCGGGGGCGATCGGCCAGATCTATGAGAGCACGGGCGGGGCGCTGCACCTGGTGAGCGTGCTGGCGGACGGGGTTGCGGACCCGGGAGTGAGCAACAACGGGGCCGAAGTGGGTGCCGGGCATGCCCAGAATCTGGGCGGGCCGCTGGAAAGCGCCGTATCCGAAGACGGCTCACGCGTCTACTGGACCTCAGGGGCGACGGGCGGGATCGGCACGCTCTATTTGCGGCGCAACCCCGCCGAGGCCGAAAGCGAACACCTGCACGGGGTGGCGAGCGGGAGGGGCGATCTGATCGGCTTTGCCGAAGCGAGCGGCAAAACTACGTCTAACAGCTTCAAAGCCAGCCAGGTCGTGATGAAAAAAGGCGCCTTCGCGATCGGCCAGGAGATCAGCGCCTCCAACGGGGGGATCCCGGCGGGGACGACGATCACCGCGATCGAAGAAGAAGAAGAGGTAGAAGGACAGAAATTCCTCAAACTGACGCTCTCGGCGAAAGCGACCAAAACCGAAACGAAAGTCACCCTGAGCGGCGCCGAATCGGAAGCCGTGTCCAACGTCGAAGCCAAAACCGGCGCCTTTGAAGCGGGAGCGGACATCACCGGCCCCGGCATCCCAGCCGCGACGACGATCCTAGCCGTCGAAGAAACGGCCCCCGGGGTCTTCAAGCTGACCCTCTCGGCGAAAGCGACGCAGAGCATCGCCGGCGCGGCGCTGGCGGCGAGCAGTGAATGCACCGAAGCCGACAAAGCGTGCACCCTGCCGGTCTCCTCGAGCAACCAGGCGACCTTCTGGGCGGCGAGCTCCGACGGCTCGCAGGCCATATTCAGCGAAGGCCCGCTGGACAATGAAACCGGCCCGGCAGCGACGCTCTATCGCTTCAGCGAAGCCCAGCCGCAGGCCCCGGTGCTGATCGCCGGCGGCGTGCGGGGAGTACTCGGCGCCTCCAAGGATCTCTCGCGGGTCTACTTCGTCTCAAACGAAGTGCTGACCGGGGAACAGACCAACGGCGAGGGCGATCCAGCGCACCCCGACAAAGCCCAGCCGGGAGAGCCGAACCTCTACCTCGACGAAGAAGGGACGATGACCTTCATCGGCACGCTGCGCGGCGGGGCGAAGGGGGACGTGCGGGGCGTCGACGGGGGGCGCACCTACCGGATCGCCTCGCGAAACCCCCAATACAACGCGGCGCGGGTAAGCGCGGACGGCGCCCACATCGCCTTTGAGTCGCGGGCGGAGCTGACCCACTTCGACAACACCGACACGGGCAACGGCGATCCGTCGGTCGAGGTCTTCACCTACGAAGCGGGCGGGGCGCTCCGCTGCGTGTCGTGTGACCCGAGCGGGCAGCAGCCGAGCGGGCGCGAGCTGCCCGACGTGGAAGGCTACCCCGGCCAGGGCCAGGGAACGGGAGTCCGGGCGGCGGCCTGGATCCCCGCCCAGCAGCGGGCGCTGCACAGCTCGCGGCTGCTCTCGGCCAACGGCAAGCGCCTCTTCTTCAACAGCAACGTGCCGCTCGTGCCGAGGGACACCAACGCCACCGGGGACGTCTATGAGTGGGAGGCGCCGGGAGAAGGCGGCTGCAGCGAAGAAAGCCCCGCCTTCCACGCGCCAAACGGCGGCTGCCTGTATCTGATCTCCAGCGGCGATGATCCCTTCGAATCCGAATTCATCGACGCGAGCGCCGGCGGGCGCGACGTCTTCTTCATCACGGCGGCCGGCCTGCTCCCCCAGGACACCAGCGCGGTCGACCTCTATGACGCCCGGGTGGGCGGGGGCTTTGCGCCCTCAGCGCAGCGGGCCGAATGCGAAGGGGAAGCCTGCCAGAGCCCGCCGGGAGCGCCGAACGATCCGACCCCGGCCTCGACGGGCTTCGATGTCGAAGAACCGGGGCCCGGCTGTCGCAAGGGCCAGGTGCGGCGCGGGGGGCGCTGCGTGGCAAAGCGGCAAAAGAAGAAGCACAAGGCAAAGCGCTCCGGGCGCCGAGGTGCCCACAGCCACAGGAGCGCCCGGTGAAGCGCCTGCTCGCCTTGCTCGCCGCCTCGCTGCTCGCCCTCGCCCTGTGGGGAGCGGCGATCGCGCGGGCCGAATTCGGCATCAACAACCCCCACATCGTCTTCAGCGAAGCCGAAGGCGAAGCGGCGACGCAGGCGGGCTCACACCCCTTCGCGCTGAACACCTCCTTTGGCCTCAACTACCTCGGAGAAGGGGATGAAGCCGTCACCGATGGCCGCTTCAAGGACGTGGTCCTCGAACAGATCGCCGGCCTCGTCGCCGACGCGTCCTTCCCGCAGTGCACGACGGTCGACTTCCTCACCCACGAATCGGGCGGCTCGGTCAACAGGTGCTCGCCGGAAACCGCGGTGGGAGTGACCGCCAACTCGCTCGATGAACCGGGCAGCGGCTTCGGCTCGGCGGTCTTCAACTTGGTGCCGCCGCCCGGGGACGTGCTGCGCCTGGGCTTCGACATCCTGGGAAGCGTGGACATAGTCATCGACGCCCGCCTGCGCCACTCCCCCCCCTACACCGGGATCGCCCTCTCCCAGAACATCCCCGAGCCCCTCTACACCTTCGACAACAAACTCCAGCTGTGGGGCCACCCAGCCGACCCCAGGCACGACGAACTGCGCGGCACCTGCTACTTCCAAAACACCGAAGGGCTGAGCTCGATCGAAGAATTCGAATTCAAAAGCGAAAGCGGCAAGAGCTGCTCGGTCCCCGAAAGCGAAAAGCCCTTCCTGACCCTGCCCACCCGCTGCGCCGGCCCCAACCCGACCGTCTTCGCGGTCGACCCCTGGGAAGGGCCCGGCTCCTATCTCACCGACGGCGACCCCGACCTCACCGACCCCGCCTGGCGCACCCAGACGATCGAACCCCTGGACTCCGAAGGCAACCCCCAGCCCTTCACCGGTTGCGAGAAGCTCGGCTTCAAACCAGCGGTTGTGGCCAAACCCTCGACCAAGGCCGCCCAAAGCCCGACCGGGCTTGACTTCGGCCTCGACGTCGAAGACGCGGGCCTCACCTCCTTCAAAGGCCTCGCCCAGTCAGACATCAAGGAGGTTCGCGTCACCCTGCCCGAAGGGATGACCGCCAACCCCTCGCTGGCCGAAGGCCTCGAGGTCTGCTCAGAAGCCCAGCTGGCGCAGATCACGGTCGACTCGCCGGCCGGGGTGGGCTGCCCGGAAGCCTCCAAGATCGGCACGATCGAAGCGGAATCTCCGCTGGTCCCCGAACCGACCGTGGGGGCCCTCTACCTGGCGACCCCATATGAAAACGAATTCGGCTCCCTGATCGCCTTCTACTTCGTGATCAAGAACCCCAAGCTGGGCGTGATCGTCAAGCAGGCGGCAAAGGTGGAAGCCGACCCGGCCACCGGGCGGTTGGTGGCGGTCACCGACAACATGCCGCAGATACCGCTGAGCCACGTCAGGTTGCACTTCCGCGAAGGGGGCCGCAGCCCGCTGATCAGCCCGCCGCGCTGCGGGGACTTCACCGTCAAGGCGGAGCTCTTCCCCTGGTCGGGCGGGCCGCCGGTCCAGAGCGACTCGAGCTTCACGATCATCAGCGGCCCCGACGAAGGGCCCTGCCCCGCCGGTGGCGTGGCCCCCTTCAAGCCGGGCTTTGAAGCGGGAACCGACAACAACGCGGCCGGCGCCTACTCCCCCTTCTACATGCGCCTCACCCGCCGCGACGGAGAACAGGACATGACCCGCTTCTCGGCCGTCCTGCCGCCGGGGGTGCTCGGCACGCTGAGTGGCATCGAGAAGTGCCCCGAGGCGGCGATCGCGGCGGCGCGGGCGAGGACCGGGCCCCACGGCGGGCGCGAAGAGCTCGAACACCCGAGCTGCCCGGCCTCCTCGCGGATCGGCAGGACGCTGGCGGCGGCGGGTGTCGGCTCGCAGCTGACCTACGTGCCGGGCAGCCTCTACCTGGCCGGGCCGGTCGGCAAGGACCAGCTGAGCGTCGTCGCGATCACCCCGGCGGTGGCCGGCCCCTTCGACGCCGGCACGGTCGTGGTCAGGGAGGCGCTGACCGCCAACCCACAGACCGCCGAAGCCGAAGCCGACGGCTCGCTGTCTGACCCGATCCCGCACATCCTCAAGGGGATCCCCCTGAACGTGCGCGAGCTCAGGGTCTACGTGGACCGGCCGGGCTTCATCTTCAACGCCACCCACTGCCAGCCCTCGCAGGCCCGGGCGACCCTCTTTGGCTCCTACCTGCTTCCCCTCGACCCCGCCGATGACGTCCCGGTCGGCCTGCAGGCCCGCTACCAGGCCTCCAACTGCGCCGCCCTGGGCTTCGGGCCGAAGATCGGGTTGAAGCTCAAAGGAGGCACCAAGCGCGGGGCCCACCCGGCCCTGAAAGCCGTGGTGACCCCCAGGGCAGGCGATGCAAACTTCGCCGAAGCGGTGGTCACGCTGCCGCACTCGGCCTTCCTCGACCAGGCACACATACGGACGATCTGCACCAGGGTGCAGTTCGCCGCCAACGGCGGCAACGGCGGCGGCTGTCCGGCCGGCTCGGTCTACGGCAGGGTCAAGGCCTGGACGCCGATCCTCGAAGAACCGCTTTCGGGCCCGGTCTATCTGAGGTCTTCGAGCCACAACCTGCCCGACCTCGTCTTCGCCCTGCACGGGACCTTCGACCTGAACCTCGTCGGCCGCATAGATTCAAAGCACGGCGGCATCCGCACCACCTTTGCCGGCATCCCCGACGCCCCCGCCTCCCGCCTCCTGCTCGAAATGCAGGGAGGCAAGAAGGGGCTGATCATCAACAGCCGCAACCTCTGTGCCTCTGAGAACAGCGCCGGCGTCGAACTCACCGGCCAAAACGGCAAGTTCCACGATCTGGCGCCGGTCGTCCAGCCAGGTTGCGGGGCGCAGAAGCGTCGCGGCCGGTAGCCGGTAGCTTCAGCATCGCCGGGTTGGTTGCCCGTTTCAACGGCTGCCGGCACGGCAGGCCCGTCCTCCTCGCCCATGTTTACGGCACCGATTCGGTGCCGACCTCCTACACCTTGCCATTTGCGATCGCTCTTAGTTGTTGTTTGAGTTGTTAAAGCGCAGAGCTTTGTTGTTTCTTAGGTCTGAACCGAAGGTGAAATCTCTGTTGAGGTAGTTGGGCGGTTTCTCTGTTTAGTTTTCGTATTTAGGTGCGGTTTCAAGGTTTTGTGCGTAGTTTCCTGGCAGAGACTTTATGAGTAATAGTGGGTAAATCACCTTGACAAGTACGCGAGAGTACCTATATGGTGCCCGAGGTTATTGGGAACCGCAGTGTTCTTGACAGATCTCGACAAGTACCCATACACTTCAAGTGCGCTGCGAGGCGCGCCGGGGAGTCGATAGTGGAGGGGAGAGAGGCGATCGTGGCAAGCGAGGTTGGGCCCTCGGGGGCCGGGAAGGCGGGCGGTTCGAGGCTGCTTTTGGCGGCTGCGATGGCGGCGCTCGGAGCCCTGCTGCTCGCGTTCGCGGCGGGGGCGCGGGCGGAAACGCCGCTACCGTTCTGGACGAGCTGCGATCAGAGCGCGGGGGCGGGAGCCCAGTGCAACCGGCCCGGCGGCATCGCCACCTCGCCTATCAACGGCCACGTGTTCGTGGCAGACGGGGGCAACGAGAGGATCGACGAGCTCACCGCGTGGGGGCTGCCGGTCAGGTCGTGGGGCTGGGACGTGGTGCAGTCGGGGCCCGATGACTCTGGCGCGGTGGCCTTTGAGATCTGCACGCCCGAGAACCACGATGTCTGCCAGGCGGGGGTCAAAGGCCCCGGCGCGGGGCAGTTCGCCCTGCCGCGCGGGGTGGCGACCGACTCGGCCGGCGACGTCTACGTGGTCGACGACGGCGACCCCTCAAATGCGCGGGTGCAGAAGTTCTCCCCCGAAGGCCACTTCCTGCGGATGTGGGGCGGCGGCGTCGTCTCAGGCGGAGCGGGGGGAAGCGGCGACCTGAACGGGACCGACACGATCACCAATCTGAAAGCGAGCGCCAAGGCGTTCGCACCCGGCCAGACGATCACCTCCTCAGACGGCGGCATCCCGCCGGACACCACGGTCCTCGCCGCCACGACGGGACCGAGCGCGACGCTGACCCTCTCGCGCCCCGCCACGACCAGCGCGAGTGGGGTGACCCTGACCGCCGCCGCCGGGGCGGGCAACAAACCGCTAAACGAGCAAGAGCTCATCGACCTGCACAGGCCCACCGCGGGGACCTTCACCCTGACGATCCCGGCGAGACAGGGCTATGGGGAAGAGAAAACCGACCCGATCGCCTTCGATGCCTCCGCCAACGCCGGCCCCGAAAGCGTCAAGGCCAGGCTCGAAGCCGAGGAAGGCATGGCAGGCAACGTCGAAGTCAGCGGCCCCGACGGCGGCCCCTACGCGGTCGAATTCAAGGGGGCCCTGGCCGACACCAACGTCGCCCAGCTGAAAGCCGGCTCGAGCGGCTTCAGCGTCGGCACGGGTACGCAGCTTGGCTGCGAAGACCTGTCCACCGGCGGCGCCAACGTCACCTACCAGTGGCTCGCAAACGGCGTATCGCTGGGCTCGGCAAACGGCGCCCAGACCCCCACCTACACTGTGCAGGGCGCCGACGCAGGCAAGGCGATCCAGTGCCAGGTGGTGGCGACCAACAAAGCCGCGGACCTAAACGCCCCCGGCGTCAACACGGGAACGACCCAGATCAGCGCGGCGACGGTGGTGCCGCCCGGCCCCTCGCCCGAAGTTCCTGTGCCGAGCGGGGGAGCGCCGGAACTGACGATCGCCCCGGCGGGGACGTTCCTGGACGGCACGGGGACGCGGGAAGTCACCTGCAACGCGGGCGGCTGGACCAACAGCCCGAGCGAATACACCTACCAGTGGTATCGCAACGGAGCGCCCTTCGGAGCGCCGGTGACGAGCGCGGCGACGAGCACCAAACTGACGCTGAGCGCGGCCGAACAGCAATCCCCGGCGGCATTTCAGTGCATGATCGTGGCAAAGAACGCCGGCGGGGCCGAGGCGCGGGTCAGCTCCAAAAGGATCACCATCGATCCCTACCGCCCCGACCCGGTGGAGGCAAGCACCAACTCGACGCTCGTGCCGCCCGCGGCGACGCCCTCGACGACGATAGAAGGGGCGGGCGCACCGGAGATCTGCCTGGCGGGGGAAGACTGCGTGGGGGGAGTGCGGGGCGCCGCCAGCGGCCAGTTCGGCAAATGGCCGCCGAACAGCAGCTTCATCGCGGTGGACACGGCGGGCAGCGAAGCGGTGGGCGATGACCGGGTCTTCGTCGGCGACGGGCCGCGGATCCAGCGCTTCGATACCGAAGGCGAATACGAAGCCACGCTGCCCGACCCCGACGGGGTGCTCGCCGGCAAGCAGGTGATGTCGCTGGCGGTCGTGCCGGGGGGCAGCCTCTTTGCCGCCACGGGGGTGGAAACGCCCAAAAACGTGGTCAAGCTGAACAGCTCGACGGGCAAAAGGGAATGCGAAGCGAGCGTGCTCGCACCAAGAGCGCTGGCGGCCGACGCGGCGGGGAACGCCTACGTGGTGAGCGAACCGGGCTCAAACCAGGTGCTGAAGCTCGACACCAACTGCAAAGAGGTGAGCGAAGAAACGATCGCCAAACCCTTCTTCCCGACCTTCCCCTTCGCCTCGGCGCTCAGCGCGACCAACGGGATCGCGATCGGCGCCACCTGCTGGAGCCCACCCGCCTATGACCTCTACCTGACCAACACGGCATCTGAACCCAACGGCTTCAGCCGCGCCTACGGGCCGCCGCCCGACCGGCTCGCCGGGCCGGGCGAAGCCTGCGCGCCACCACCGCACGCGCCAGAAATAGAAGCCCAGGGAGCGGTATCGGTGGAAAGCGACCGGGCGCTGGTGCGGGCCAAGATCAACCCGCAGTTCTGGGAAGACACGACCTACTACGTGCAGTACGGCACGGCGGCCTGCATCAAAGGCGAAGGCTGGAGCGGTGCCTGCGTCAAGCAGGCGCCCTCCTCGCCGGCCGCACTCGGCGCGGGGGTGAGCGACCTCGGCGCCCAGACGGCGAAGGTGCTTTTGGGAGGGCTCGTGCCCGCCAGCGCCTACCGCTACCGCTTCGTCTCCCTGAGCAGCGGCGGCGGGCCGGTCTTCGGCGTGGGGGGGAGCGAAGCCGAACCCGAAGGCGAGGACGCCGGCTTCACGACCAACCCCCTGCCGGTCAAAGAAACGGACTCCTGCCCGAACAGGGACCTGCGCAGCGGCGACTCGGGGCTTTTGCCCGACTGCCGGGCCTATGAGATGGTCTCGCCGGTCGACAAGAACGGCGGCAACATCCGCCCGGGCAAAGACGTCATCTACACCCAGGCGACGCCCGAGGGCGAAAAGATCGCCTACACCTCGGTGGCCGCCTTCGGCGATGAGCCGAGCAACAAGGTGAGCAACGAGTACCTGGCGAGCCGCGGCGCGGGAGCGGAGGGATGGAGCACGCACGGGATCAACCTGCCGCTGGGTCAGCTGATGCCAGGTGGGGGCGTGGCCCGAGAAGTGGAGGGACTAACGGCCGACCTGTGCACCGAGCTCCTCGTCGACCAGAACGCGGTGCCGATCGACCCCAGCGCGCCGGCGGGATACGAGAACCTCTATCGGCGGGACCTCTGTGGTGGGGGTGGGGCGGAAGCGCTGATCGAGGGTCCGCCGCCGGCCGGCGACCCAAACGCATACGTCAACGTCGAGGTCGATCCAGGGCTTCTCGGCGGACGGGAAGGATGCGTTCCTCACCGCCAATGCTCCGCTGAGCGAAGACGCCGCGCCGGGGGCGATCGGCCAGATCTATGAGAGCACGGGCGGGGCGCTGCACCTGGTGAGCGTGCTGGCGGACGGGGTGGCGGACCCGGGTTCGAGCAACAACGGGGCCGAAGTGGGTGCCGGGCATGCCCAGAATCTGGGCGGGCCGCTGGAAAGCGCCGTATCCGAAGACGGCTCACGCGTCTACTGGACCTCAGGGGCGACGGGCGGGATCGGCACGCTCTATTTGCGGCGCAACCCCGCCGAGGCCGAAAGCGAACACCTGCACGGGGTGGCGAGCGGGAGGGGCGATCTGATCGGCTTTGCCGAAGCGAGCGGCAAAACTACGTCTAACAGCTTCAAAGCCAGCCAGGTCGTGATGGAAAAAGGCGCCTTCGCGATCGGCCAGGCGATCAGCGCCTCCAACGGGGGCATCGCGGCGGGGACGACGATCACCGCGATCGAAGAAGAAGACGAGGTAGAAGGACCGAAATTCCTCAAACTGACGCTCTCGGCGAAAGCGACCAAAACCGAAACGAAAGTCACCCTGATCGTCGCCGAATCGGAAGCCGTCTCCAACGTCGAAGCCAAAACCGGCGCCTTTGAAGCGGGAGCGGACATCACCGGCCCCGGCATCCCAGCCGCGACGACGATCCTAGCCGTCGAAGAAACGGCCCCCGGGGTCTTCAAGCTGACCCTCTCGGCGAAAGCGACGCAGAGCATCGCCGGCGCGGCGCTGGCGGCGAGCAGTGAATGCACCGAAGCCGACAAAGCGTGCACCCTGCCGGTCTCCTCGAGCAACCAGGCGACCTTCTGGGCGGCGAGCTCCGACGGCTCGCAGGCCATATTCAGCGAAGGCCCGCTGGACAATGAAACCGGCCCGGCAGCGACGCTCTATCGCTTCAGCGAAGCCCAGCCGCAGGCCCCGGTGCTGATCGCCGGCGGCGTGCGGGGAGTACTCGGCGCCTCCAAGGATCTCTCGCGGGTCTACTTCGTCTCAAACGAAGTGCTGACCGGGGAACAGACCAACGGCGAGGGCGATCCAGCGCACCCCGACAAAGCCCAGCCGGGAGAGCCGAACCTCTACCTCGACGAAGAAGGGACGATGACCTTCATCGGCACGCTGCGCGGCGGGGCGAAGGGGGACGTGCGGGGCGTCGACGGGGGGCGCACCTACCGGATCGCCTCGCGAAACCCCCAATACAACGCGGCGCGGGTAAGCGCGGACGGCGCCCACATCGCCTTTGAGTCGCGGGCGGAGCTGACCCACTTCGACAACACCGACACGGGCAACGGCGATCCGTCGGTCGAGGTCTTCACCTACGAAGCGGGCGGGGCGCTCCGCTGCGTGTCGTGTGACCCGAGCGGGCAGCAGCCGAGCGGGCGCGAGCTGCCCGACGTGGAAGGCTACCCCGGCCAGGGCCAGGGAACGGGAGTCCGGGCGGCGGCCTGGATCCCCGCCCAGCAGCGGGCGCTGCACAGCTCGCGGCTGCTCTCGGCCAACGGCAAGCGCCTCTTCTTCAACAGCAACGTGCCGCTCGTGCCGAGGGACACCAACGCCACCGGGGACGTCTATGAGTGGGAGGCGCCGGGAGAAGGCGGCTGCAGCGAAGAAAGCCCCGCCTTCCACGCGCCAAACGGCGGCTGCCTGTATCTGATCTCCAGCGGCGATGATCCCTTCGAATCCGAATTCATCGACGCGAGCGCCGGCGGGCGCGACGTCTTCTTCATCACGGCGGCCGGCCTGCTCCCCCAGGACACCAGCGCGGTCGACCTCTATGACGCCCGGGTGGGCGGGGGCTTTGCGCCCTCAGCGCAGCGGGCCGAATGCGAAGGGGAAGCCTGCCAGAGCCCGCCGGGAGCGCCGAACGATCCGACCCCGGCCTCGACGGGCTTCGATGTCGAAGAACCGGGGCCCGGCTGTCGCAAGGGCCAGGTGCGGCGCGGGGGGCGCTGCGTGGCAAAGCGGCAAAAGAAGAAGCACAAGGCAAAGCGCTCCGGGCGCCGAGGTGCCCACAGCCACAGGAGCGCCCGGTGAAGCGCCTGCTCGCCTTGCTCGCCGCCTCGCTGCTCGCCCTCGCCCTGTGGGGAGCGGCGATCGCGCGGGCCGAATTCGGCATCAACAACCCCCACATCGTCTTCAGCGAAGCCGAAGGCGAAGCGGCGACGCAGGCGGGCTCACACCCCTTCGCGCTGAACACCTCCTTTGGCCTCAACTACCTCGGAGAAGGGGATGAAGCCGTCACCGATGGCCGCTTCAAGGACGTGGTCCTCGAACAGATCGCCGGCCTCGTCGCCGACGCGTCCTTCCCGCAGTGCACGACGGTCGACTTCCTCACCCACGAATCGGGCGGCTCGGTCAACAGGTGCTCGCCGGAAACCGCGGTGGGAGTGACCGCCAACTCGCTCGATGAACCGGGCAGCGGCTTCGGCTCGGCGGTCTTCAACTTGGTGCCGCCGCCCGGGGACGTGCTGCGCCTGGGCTTCGACATCCTGGGAAGCGTGGACATAGTCATCGACGCCCGCCTGCGCCACTCCCCCCCCTACACCGGGATCGCCCTCTCCCAGAACATCCCCGAGCCCCTCTACACCTTCGACAACAAACTCCAGCTGTGGGGCCACCCAGCCGACCCCAGGCACGACGAACTGCGCGGCACCTGCTACTTCCAAAACACCGAAGGGCTGAGCTCGATCGAAGAATTCGAATTCAAAAGCGAAAGCGGCAAGAGCTGCTCGGTCCCCGAAAGCGAAAAGCCCTTCCTGACCCTGCCCACCCGCTGCGCCGGCCCCAACCCGACCGTCTTCGCGGTCGACCCCTGGGAAGGGCCCGGCTCCTATCTCACCGACGGCGACCCCGACCTCACCGACCCCGCCTGGCGCACCCAGACGATCGAACCCCTGGACTCCGAAGGCAACCCCCAGCCCTTCACCGGTTGCGAGAAGCTCGGCTTCAAACCAGCGGTTGTGGCCAAACCCTCGACCAAGGCCGCCCAAAGCCCGACCGGGCTTGACTTCGGCCTCGACGTCGAAGACGCGGGCCTCACCTCCTTCAAAGGCCTCGCCCAGTCAGACATCAAGGAGGTTCGCGTCACCCTGCCCGAAGGGATGACCGCCAACCCCTCGCTGGCCGAAGGCCTCGAGGTCTGCTCAGAAGCCCAGCTGGCGCAGATCACGGTCGACTCGCCGGCCGGGGTGGGCTGCCCGGAAGCCTCCAAGATCGGCACGATCGAAGCGGAATCTCCGCTGGTCCCCGAACCGACCGTGGGGGCCCTCTACCTGGCGACCCCATATGAAAACGAATTCGGCTCCCTGATCGCCTTCTACTTCGTGATCAAGAACCCCAAGCTGGGCGTGATCGTCAAGCAGGCGGCAAAGGTGGAAGCCGACCCGGCCACCGGGCGGTTGGTGGCGGTCACCGACAACATGCCGCAGATACCGCTGAGCCACGTCAGGTTGCACTTCCGCGAAGGGGGCCGCAGCCCGCTGATCAGCCCGCCGCGCTGCGGGGACTTCACCGTCAAGGCGGAGCTCTTCCCCTGGTCGGGCGGGCCGCCGGTCCAGAGCGACTCGAGCTTCACGATCATCAGCGGCCCCGACGAAGGGCCCTGCCCCGCCGGTGGCGTGGCCCCCTTCAAGCCGGGCTTTGAAGCGGGAACCGACAACAACGCGGCCGGCGCCTACTCCCCCTTCTACATGCGCCTCACCCGCCGCGACGGAGAACAGGACATGACCCGCTTCTCGGCCGTCCTGCCGCCGGGGGTGCTCGGCACGCTGAGTGGCATCGAGAAGTGCCCCGAGGCGGCGATCGCGGCGGCGCGGGCGAGGACCGGGCCCCACGGCGGGCGCGAAGAGCTCGAACACCCGAGCTGCCCGGCCTCCTCGCGGATCGGCAGGACGCTGGCGGCGGCGGGTGTCGGCTCGCAGCTGACCTACGTGCCGGGCAGCCTCTACCTGGCCGGGCCGGTCGGCAAGGACCAGCTGAGCGTCGTCGCGATCACCCCGGCGGTGGCCGGCCCCTTCGACGCCGGCACGGTCGTGGTCAGGGAGGCGCTGACCGCCAACCCACAGACCGCCGAAGCCGAAGCCGACGGCTCGCTGTCTGACCCGATCCCGCACATCCTCAAGGGGATCCCCCTGAACGTGCGCGAGCTCAGGGTCTACGTGGACCGGCCGGGCTTCATCTTCAACGCCACCCACTGCCAGCCCTCGCAGGCCCGGGCGACCCTCTTTGGCTCCTACCTGCTTCCCCTCGACCCCGCCGATGACGTCCCGGTCGGCCTGCAGGCCCGCTACCAGGCCTCCAACTGCGCCGCCCTGGGCTTCGGGCCGAAGATCGGGTTGAAGCTCAAAGGAGGCACCAAGCGCGGGGCCCACCCGGCCCTGAAAGCCGTGGTGACCCCCAGGGCAGGCGATGCAAACTTCGCCGAAGCGGTGGTCACGCTGCCGCACTCGGCCTTCCTCGACCAGGCACACATACGGACGATCTGCACCAGGGTGCAGTTCGCCGCCAACGGCGGCAACGGCGGCGGCTGTCCGGCCGGCTCGGTCTACGGCAGGGTCAAGGCCTGGACGCCGATCCTCGAAGAACCGCTTTCGGGCCCGGTCTATCTGAGGTCTTCGAGCCACAACCTGCCCGACCTCGTCTTCGCCCTGCACGGGACCTTCGACCTGAACCTCGTCGGCCGCATAGATTCAAAGCACGGCGGCATCCGCACCACCTTTGCCGGCATCCCCGACGCCCCCGCCTCCCGCCTCCTGCTCGAAATGCAGGGAGGCAAGAAGGGGCTGATCATCAACAGCCGCAACCTCTGTGCCTCTGAGAACAGCGCCGGCGTCGAACTCACCGGCCAAAACGGCAAGTTCCACGATCTGGCGCCGGTCGTCCAGCCAGGTTGCGGGGCGCAGAAGCGTCGCGGCCGGTAGCCGGTAGCTTCAGCATCGCCGGGTTGGATCCGGATCCTCGCCGGGTTCAATGCTAGAAATTGTTATATTAAAAGCATGTGGTGTTCCTATCTTCGCCGGCTCGTAACGGGGCTGCTGCTCTTTTCTCTCGCGGTTGCGATCGCGGCATGCGGTAGCGGCACCGCGGCTGGCGAAAGCAGCGAAACCTATGGGGATGTCCTGAAGGCCACGAGGGGCGCGGCACTGGCCGGGCGACCCTACGAGGCGATCAAGCGGGCGGAAGAGCTGAGGCCGGCGCTGAGGGCGTCGCTCGACTCGTTCTGCGTGGTCAACCGCGATCTTCTGATCAACAAAGAAGCCTGGAAGGCAGCCAACGCCGGCTACTACCTGAGCAGGATCAAGGCCAAAGCCGAAGCGGAACTTCCCTTCGTATCGACCCGGCCCGTGAGCGAGGCGGTGGATCGGTATCGGGGGCTCTTCGGCTTGGACTCCTTCACGCCCGACAAGGTTCGGCGGTACGACCTTGCCTGCTATGGCAAGAAGCTCTGGTATTAGTTAGGAACAATCGACTATACTTGTCCTCATGATGCGCCAGGGAAAGCTTCGGGCGGGCCTATCGCCCGTGGCGCTGCTCGTCTCGGCGGCAATCATCGCGCTGTCGATCGCCGGCTGTGGGGGCGGCAGCGATGGCGCCAGTGCGTCTGGCAGCGGTTCGACGATCACCACGTCCTCGCTAAACAAGGAAGAATTCATCAAACGCGCGAGCAAGGCCTGTCAAGCCCTGCGCGAAGACATCTTCGAACAGGTTTCGGCCTACCTCGGCAAGCACACGCCTGAGCATCCCAATCGGGTGCAGGAAACCACGGTATTCGCCGACATGGTGAGGGCGGTGCTGTTGCCGATCATCCGCAAGGAAATCGACGCGATACGCGAACTTGGCGCTCCGGCGGGCGACGAGGACGAAGTCGAAACGATGCTCACCACCGAGCAGGAAGAGGTCGATTCGCTGGCCAAGCTGAAACACGCCGTGTCGCGATTTCAGATCGAACGCTACTTCGCTCAGGCGGCGAAGCTCTTCGAAGAATACGGCCTGAACGAATGCGCCAACGGCGGAGCCTGACGCTACTTCCGGCCCTCGACGAAGATCTCGAACTGGGAGGGCTTTGGGTTGCGCGCCTTGCCGCTGCCGGCGAAGGTGTTGGCGAGGCGCATGCCGACCGAGTCGTAGATCTCCGCCAACTCCTCGGCGGTGTAGAGGCGCTGGCGGAAGGGGATCTCCTCGTAGCGCTCGAAGACCTCGCCGAAGCGGATCGGCACGGTTGAGCCTTCGATGTAGCGGTCCTCGGCGTTCCAGTGGTGATCGCTGAGTTCGAGCGTCGACTCGCCGACGATCCAGGATTTCCGCGGCAGGTGTGCTTCGGCGTGGAGGACGTTGGGAAGCTGCATCAGGTGCCCGCCGCCCTCGCGCAGAGCCTGCGCGACGATTTCAAAGGTGCGGCGGTTCTCCTCGTCGGTCTCGAAGTAGCCGACGGCGCCGTCGTTGAGGCTGAGCACCAGGTCGAACTCGTCGCGGAGGTCGAGCTCGCGGAGGTCGGCCTGCATGAAGGAGACCTCGAGCGACTGGGCGGCGGCCTCCTGCTCTGCCATCTCGAGCAGATCGGCCGAGATGTCGACGCCGACGACCTCGAAGCCACGCCGGCGCAGCTCCAGCGAGTGGCGCCCGATCCCGCAGGCGAGGTCCAGCACCCTCTCGCCGCCCTCCGGGCGTAGCATCATGATCGCGCGGTCGACTTCGGCCTCGGTTCGGTCCGCCCAGGGCATCGCCGCCGTGATCGGCGGAAAGCCGGAGCGGTACCAGTCGGGCGGGACTTCGGCCACGCTTCCCATTACTCAGGAAGTATATAGCAGCGATCGAGTGACCTTCCGGTACCTCGGGGTGCCTTTGGCGCCGCCCGCCGAATATAATCCGCCGCGATGGAGGGCCAGGCAGGGCCAAAGGCGGAGAAAGCGGCGAGCAACCGTCGCATGCTGCGCGTCGGGATCGTCGCGCTCGCGCTGATCGTCGGTGTGATCGCATGGCTGGCGACCCGGGGCGACGGCGGCGAATCCACGCCCGCACCGGCCTCAACGGGGTTTGAAGCAAAGATCGTCGACAGCGGGGAACTCGAAGAACTCGCCGCCTCGGCCGGGCACGCCGTCTACTGGGCGGGGCCGGTGCCGGGCAAGGAGATGGAGGCAAGCGAAACCGCCGAAGGGGACTTTCAGGTTCGCTATCTGAACGAAGGAACTGAAGCCGGAGGAGGCGGGGCGGGGGTGCTCACGATCGGCAGCTATCCACTCCCCGACCCCGTTGCCGCCGTGGAAGGCTTCGCCGGGCGCAAGGGGTCGACCACGCGCAGCTCGGCCGACGGTCGCGAAGTCGTGACGAGCGCCGAAAAGCCGACCAGCGTCTATTTCGCCAGCTCCGACGGCAGCGTTCAGGTCGAGGTCTATGACCCGAACGCCCAGAGGGCAATGAGCCTCGCCCTCTCGGCCAAAGTGCGCCCGGTCGGCTGACCCTGGCTTTGGCGCTCCCGTGAGTCTCTTTGCGGCCTGGGCGGTCTTCCCGCTCGTCCTCTTGGCGCTCTGCGTCGGGCTCGGCCTGCTGATCGACGTCCTCAGCGGTCGTCGCCTGGCGGGCGTGCTGATCGCGCCGGCAGGTTTGGCGGGGATGGTCGTAGTCGGCCAGTTCACCACCTGGAGCGATGCGACCGCGGAGCTGACCGTCCCGGTCATGGTCGTCCTCGCGATCATCGGCGCCGGTCTCTCGCTGCCCTGGCGCTTCGGCCGTCCCGCTCTCTGGCCGGCAGCCGTCGCCCTGGCCGTCTTCCTGTTCTTCGGGGCGCCGATCCTGCTCTCCGGCCACCCGACCTTCGCCGGCTTCATCAAGCTCGACGACACCGCCACCTGGTTTTCCCTCACCGACCGTCTGATGGAACACGGTCGTAGCCTCGCCGGCCTCGAACCCTCTACCTACCGCGCAACCCTCGACTTCAACCTCGCCAGCGGCTACCCGATCGGCGTCTTCATTCCCTACGGCACGGCGCAGAAGCTGGTCGGCGGAGACCTGGCCTGGGTCTTCCAGCCCTACGTCAGCTTTCTCGCCTCGATGCTCTCGCTGGGCCTCTGGCAGATCCTCGGAGGAGTGCTGCGCCGCCCCAACCTGCGAGCTCTTGCCGTCTTCATCGCCGCTCAGCCGGCCTTGCTACTCGGCTATGCGCTCTGGGGTGGGGTGAAGGAGGTGGGGGCGGCGGCCTTCATAGCTCTTGCAGTGGCGTTGGCGCCGGCCGCGGTGCGCTCGGGCGCGTCGCGCCGTGATGCCGCGCTGCTCGCACTGCCCGCCGCCGCTTTGGTCGGCGTGCTCAGTCTCGGTGGCTCGATCTGGCTGGCGCCGATGCTGGCCGTGCTGGCGCTGCTCGCCTGGCGCCGCTTCGGGCCCCGTCCGGCCTCGCTCCAAGCCCTCGCCTTTGTCCTGCCATTTGCGCTGCTCATCATTCCGGTTGTCAGCGCCGGCCTGGTGCCGCCCACCTCCTCGCCACTCACCGATCCCCATGCCGAAGGCAACCTTCGCGGTCCGCTGAATGCCCTGCAGGTGCTCGGCGTCTGGCCTTCGGGGGACTTTCGCTTCGACCCGAACGGGACCGTTGTCACCGTGGTGCTGATCGCGCTGACGATCGTCGCCGCCCTGGTGGGCCTCTGGGCGGCCTGGTCGAAGCGGCGACGCGATGCGACCCTGGCGCTCTACGCGACCAGCCTCCTCGCCGGCGCGGCGATCGTCATCATCGGCTCGCCCTGGGCGGCGGGCAAGGCGCTCGCCACCGCCTCGCCCGTGGCGCTTGCCCTGGCGATCTCCGGTGCCATCGTCGCCCTGCGCGCCGACCGCTTCGTCGGATCCATCCTCGTCGCGGTGGTCGCCGGCGGCGTGCTGTGGTCGGGTGTGCTCGCCTATGGCGGGGTCAGCCTCGCCCCCTACGAGCAGCTCCACGAGCTGCAGCAGATCGGCGACGAGTTCGCCGGTCAGGGCCCGGCGCTGATGACCGAGTACAACCCCTACGGCGCCCGCCACTTCCTGCGCAACCTCGATGGTGAAGCGGCCTCGGAGCTGCGCGAACGCACGGTGCCGTTGCGCGGTGGCGGCGAAGTCGAAAAGGGCTACTCGGTAGATACCGACGAACTCGACATGGATGGCCTCTTCGAATTCCGCACCCTGGTCCTGCGTCGCTCCCCCGTGCGCAGCCGCCCGCCCTCGCCCTACCGGCGTGTCTGGCAGGGGGACACCTACGAAGTTTGGCAGCGGCCCGAAGGCGAGACCGAACCCGCACTCGAGCACATGCCGCTGGGCAGTGAATACGAACCCTCGGCTGTGCCGAAGTGCGACGAAGTGCTTGCGCTCGCCCGGCGGGCCGAATCGCGAGGAGGGGCCGCCCACCTCCTCGCGGCCCGCCACGCCCCGGTCTACGACGCAACCGACGGCGACCTCGAAGTGCCCCACGCGGGCGATTACACCGCCTGGCTGAAGGGCTCGGTGCGTGGTGCCGACGAGCTCTGGGTCGACGGCCACAAGGTCGGTGAAGCGCGCCAGCAGATCAACAACGAAGGCGGCTACATATATATGGGGGAGACGCAGCTCGGCCCCGGCGCCCACAAGGCCGAACTGCGCTTCGGCGGCGCCGACCTGCACCCCGGCAGCGGCGGCTTTCCTCGGCCTGACGTCGGTCCCCTGCTCTTCGCACCGGCGGGGGACGAAGAGGGCACGCTCGTCTCCGTTCCCCTCAGCGAAGCCGAAAGCCTCTGCGGGCAGCGCTGGGACTGGATCGAGGCGGTTTCGGGATAGTCCGATGGTCGGCGTCGCCTCCTACGCCCTCAGCGCCATCCTTCTGGTCGTCCTCGGCCTCTCGATCGGCTTCGCCGCCTTCCGTATCCGCCGTCATCTCCTGCCGGCGTGGGAGGGCGCTCCGGCTCGTCTGGTCGAGAGCGTCTTCGCAGTCGCTCTGCTGATCTGGCTCTGCGAGCTGCTCGGCCTCTTCGGTCTGCTTTACGCCACCACCCTCGTCGCCGAGGCGGTGCTTCTCGCGGCCGGGATCGCCGTCTGGTCGATCGGCGCGCGGCCCGGGGACGAAGAGGCGATCGAGGCGCCTTCGGCGCCCGCCGCTCCACGCGGGATGACCCTGGTCGCGATCGCCGTCGTCGCCCTTGTATTTGCCCACTGGGGACTGTTCGCCAAGTACGCCGTCGACCACGGCATCTCCAATTTCGACTCGCTCTGGTCCTATATGCCGTTCGCGGCGACGATTGCCCAGAGCCACTCGGTGGTCGGCCTTCACTACACCGAGACGGCCTTCACCAACCTGAACTGGCTCTATCCGCAGAATGCCGAGCTGTTCCATGCAACCGGGATCCTGCTCACCCATCGGGACACGCTCTCGCTGTTCGTCAACTTCGGCTGGCTGGCTTTCGCCTTCCTTGCCGCATGGTGCGTCGGCCGCCCCTCCGGCCGGGGTCCGCTGGCCGTGGTCGCCGCGGCGATCGTGCTCGAGTGCAACACGCTGATCGTCCGCGCGCCGGGCACGGCAAAAGACGACGCGATGGCCGCCGGCCTGATGCTCGCCGCGATCGCGATCCTGCTCGAGGCGCGGGCACGCGCCGGAGAGGCCGGTGGGGGGGACGACGGGCCCACGCTGTCCCTCGGCCCGCCGCTCGCCGCGGCCGGGCTCGCCGCCGGGCTCGCCGTGGGGACCAAGGCGACGGTGCTGGCGATGGTCGCCGCGCTGAGCGTGATGGTGATCGTCCTGGCTCCGCGTGGCAGACGCCGGGCTGCCGCCGGCTGGTGGTTTCTCCCGGCGCTTGCGGGGGGTGGCTTCTGGTACCTACGGGACCTGATCGTCGCCGGCAACCCGGTGCCTCAGGTCGAAAGCCTCGGGCCGATCCCACTTCCCCACCCCGAGGAGGTACAGCACATATGGCCTGACCTCAGCGTCCTCCACTACGCGACCGATACCGGAGTGTGGCGAGAATACTTCGGCCCGGGCCTGGAGCTCGCGTTCGGATCGCTCTGGCCGCTGGTGGTCGCCGGCGGGATTGCCGGCGGCCTGCTCGCCGTTCGCTGGGGTCGCGATCGTGTCCTGCGTTGGCTGGGAGGGATCGCGCTCTTAGGGGCCTTTGCCTACCTGGCGACGCCGCTCAGTGCCCCTGGTCCCGAGGGAGAACCGTTCGATTTCTGGATCAACGTGCGCTACGCGATCCCGGCGCTGCTCCTCGGCCTCGTCCTGCTGCCGCTGGCGCGCGGCCTGGAGGGGGCGTCTCGTCAGTGGGTCGGGCTGGCGGGGCTGGTCGTCGTCCTCCTGATCACCAACGACTCCAGCGCGGTGCTGGACGATCCGGAGCGTCTCTTCGGCCTGCTGGTTGCCCTTGTCGCCGTGGCGATCCCAGCGCTGATCCTGCTCGCGCGGCGCTGGGGAACGCCCGACCGTGAGATCGCCGCCGGCTTCGCGCTGCTTGCCCTGCTCCTCGTCGCGGTCGGCTATCCGCTGCAGCGCCATTACCTGGACAACCGCTTCGGCCCCGACTCCGGCCTCCCCGGCCAGGAAGTCGACTCCGCCTACCTCTGGGCGCGCGACGTGAGTAACTCCCGCATCGGCCTCGCCGGGACCACCGCGGGCTTCTACCAGTACGGCTTCTACGGAACCGACCTCTCCAATCGCGTCATCTACCTGGGGGAAAAGGGCCCCCACGCCGCCTTCAACCCGATCCCCGACTGTCGCGACTTTCGCGCCGCCGCGGACGAAGCCCATCTCGACTACCTCGTCACCTCTCCCTTCCTCAACTTCGCCGACGCGAGCGCACCCGTCGACTCTCCCGAGGCCGGCTGGCTGCGGGGTTCCCCCGGAGTGGAAACGATCAGCAGCAGTGGCAATGTCACCGTCTGGCGGATCGATGGCAGCCTCGACCCTCGCGCCTGTGGCCCCGCAAACGCGCCTTTGCACTCAGTGCCGCAGCAGCCCGACTCATAAGCATACTCTGATTGATAAAACTTTCCGGATCATGTCCTCGCGGATCTCTAGTAGTGTTCTCACTATGAGGGTCGGAGAGTTGGTACCACTTGCTGCGCAGTCTTCGGTGGGGATACCGCTCGGGGTGTTGATTGGCGGTCTCAGCGGCGCCCTGTCTGTTCAGTTTCTGCGAACTCTCCAAGTGGTCCGGCGTCAGGCCGGCCCCGTTCTCGCTTTGCTCGCGCAGTTTGCCGGTACATCGACGCTATGGCTGGTCATTCCGTTTGGCTCAAAAGCACTGGCGGGCGTCGATCCATCCCAGGTGCTCACCAGTTACATCATTACTCTTGCCATCGTGTGGTCCGCCCTTGTGTCTGTCCCACTGATTCGGCTGGTAATCGTGACTGTCGGCGAGATCAAGAGAAACAATGATTGACGTCACGGTACTTAGCGGCCGATCTCGTAGCGCTCCCAGAGATCGGGATGGCCTCGCAGCCAGTCGACCAGGCGGCCGAAACCTGTCGGCAGGTCACCCTTGGCTACCCAGCCGAGCTGATCGGCCGCGCGGCGGGCGTCACCGACCCACACGGCGGCGTCCCATGATCGCTGGGGCTCGGTGTCCCACTGGGGCTCCGCGGCGATTCCGAGCTGGGCTCGCGCGACCTCGACCGCCTCGCGCAGCTTCGTCTCCCGGCCGGAGGCGATATTGAAGACGCTGCCTCGCTCGACCTCGTCATGTTGAGCGGCGAGCAGGAAGGCTCGCTCCGCGTCACGCACCGATACGAAGTCCCGCGGGGTGCCAGGGGAGACCAGTGGGGGCAGGCGGCCTTCGAGCCCGCGGGCGACCAGGGTCGGCATCAGGCGCCCCGGCTCCTCCCAGGGACCGTAGACCGAGTACAGCCGCAGGGTGACGACATGGACGTCGTCGCGCCGAGCGACGAAACGACAGTGCATGGTGGCGGCCGCCTTCATCGTCGCGTAGTCGCTGTTGGGCTCGGGCAGCTCGTCCTCGCGCGGCGCATGGTCCTGGAAGCCGTACTCCGAAGAGGAGCCGGCGTGGACGAAGGCGTCGAAGCCGCGGCTCTGACAGGCCGCCAGCAGGCGCACGGTAGCGACGAGATTGGTCTGCATGATCAGCTCGGGGTCGCGCTGCCATGAGTAGGCCCCGTGGACTGCCAGGTGGAAGACCCAGTCCGGCCTCGCCGCGCGCACGCCGGTCTCGACCGCGCCGGCATCGAGCAGCTCCACCGGGACGACCTCCATGGCGTCAGTCAGATGGTCGAGTCGCCAGGTGGGGCTGCCCGGGTGGGTCCAGGCAGTGACCTCATGGCCGGCCTCGGCGAGCCTCGCGGCGAGGTTGGCGCCGACAAACCCCCCGGCCCCCGTGACGAGTGCCCTCATCGGGCCAGATCATATGCTCTGTTGCCGTGACGTCGGGCCACCGGGAGAACTTCGCCTTGCGCACCTCGGAGCGCTGGCAGCCGCCCCCCTTCCGGCCGCCGCGGACGCGGCGCGACCGGTTTCTCTCCGCGGCCCGCCGCCTGCTCGATCTCCAGGCCGCCTCGGTCTGGAGAGACATGAGGACCGAGCTGGCCGCCGCCCATGGCGATGTGCTCGACGTCGGCGCCGGGGCGCAGCCGTACCGACCGCTGTTGCCGAAGGGAGTGCGCTACCGGGCGATCGATGCCGCTGCCGTGGCCGAGGACTTCGGCTATCGACTGCCGGACACCGATTACTTCGAGGGCGATTGCTGGCCGGTCGAGAGCTCTTCGGTGGACGTCGTCCTCGCGACCGAGACGCTCGAGCACGTGCCGGAGCCCGTATCCTTCCTTGCCGAGGCGCGGCGTGTGTTACGACCGGGCGGCCGCATCGTCCTGACGGTCCCGTTCGCTGCCCGCTGGCATTACATACCCCGCGACTACTGGCGCTACACCCCGTCGAGCCTGCTCATACTGCTCGGGGCGGCCGGCTTCGATGAGGTCGTCGTCCACGCTCGCGGCAATGAGACGACCGTCGCCTGTTACAAGCTGATCGCGCTGGCGCTGCCCGTGCTCTTCCCGGCCAAGGGTGGGGTCAGGCCGTCCCGGATCGCCGCGATTCTGACGCTGCCGCTCCTCGCGCCGGCGGCCTTGGTTGCTCACTCATCGTTGCGAGGCGTGGGTGGCGTCGACTGCCTGGGCTGGACCGCGACCGCGACCGCCGCCTGATCGGCGCCCTCGGGCGGGTTGAGGATTGAGCGGACCACGAAGGGCGGCCGCCGCTTCACCTCTTCGTACATGTGCCCGAGGTAGCTGCCGATGATCGCCAGGCAGAGCAGCTGGATGCCACCGAGGAAGAGAATGAGCACGATCAGGGTCGTCGCCCCCTTCGGCGCGGCGGTGGGGTCGACAATGCGCAGCACGAGCTGCACCAGGAGGCTGACGAACGAAGCCGCGACGACGACCAGCGCCACACCGGTGATCAGGTCGAGTGGTGCGTAGGAGAAGGAGACGATCGCCCGCCGCGCCCAGCCGAGGTTCTTGAGGAAACTATTGGTGGTGGTGCCGAACATCCGCTCGGGGCGGACGTAGGACACGCCGACCTGTTTGAAGCCGACCCAGGCGCGCAGGCCGCGCAGGAGCCGGTGCGACTCCGGCATCGCGTTGATCGCGTCGACGACGCGGCGATCCATCAGGCTGAAGTCGCCCGCATCGAGCGGCACGTCGACGTAAGCGAGGCGGCGAAACACGCGGTAAAAGGCCTTGTAGAACCAGCGCATATGCAATGGCGCCTCGCGTTCCACCCGCTCGCCATAGATCACGTCGTAGCCCTCGCGCCATTTCTCGACCAGGCTCGGAATCACCTCAGGGGGGTCCTGGAGGTCGCCGTCGAGGAGGACGACCGCGTCGCCCGTCGCGATCCGCATCCCCGACGTAAAGGCACTCTGCGAGCCGAAGGCGCGGGCATGGTTGACGACCACGACCCTCGGGTCGCGCTGGGCCAGCTCGGCAAGCACCTCGCCGGCGTCGTCGGGCGAGCCGTCGTTGACGAAGACGATCTCGTAGTCGGTGCCGATCTCGGCGAAGGCGGCGAGCAGGCGCTCATGCATGATCGGCACCGCAGGGGCGTCGCGATAGCAGGCGATGACTGCTGAGATCTTCATCTGCCGAGGACGTCTTCCAGCTGTTCGGCGAGGTGGGGGGCGCTGAGGCCGTGGCGATCCTCGAGGAATCGTTGCGAGCCCGTCTCGCCCCCGGGCATTCGATCGACGCCGGCACGCCGGAGCCGGCACTCGAGGCCGTGCTCGGCGATCGTCTCGGCCACCAGCGAGCCGAGCCCGCCGTTGAGGTAGTGCGCCTCGACGGTCAGCGCCGCCGGCACCGTATCGAGGAGCGCGGCGATGTCGTCGACCGGGCTCGGGTTGAAGGAGGAGACGAGGCCGACGGCGACCTCGATCTCGCGCTCGGCGAGCAGCTCGGCGGCCGCGATCGCCTCGTGGGCGATCGAGCCGATCGCCAGGATCGCCGCATCGCCCCCCTCGCGCAAGACCTCCATGCGCCCCAGCTCGAAGCGCCCGTCGAGGCCGGCCAACTCGTCGCCGCGCTTGCTCACGCGGAAGTACGCGGGCCCCGGCAGGTCCGCCGTGACCCTGACCGCGGCGCGCGCCTGCCGGGCATCGGCCGGGACGGCGGTCGTGATCGACGGTTGCGCGCGCATCGCCGCGTAGTCCTCCAGGGCGAAATGCGTGACCCCGTTGTGCCCGTAGTCGAAGCCGCCGCCGACGCCGACGATGCGCACCGGCAGCCCGTGCAGGGCAGGGCCGTTGCGGATGAACTCATAGGGTCGCAGCGTCGCGAAGGTGGCGATGGAGTAGACGAAGGGCACGAAGCCCGCCTCGGCGAGGCCGGTCGCGACTCCGACCATGTTCTGCTCGGCGACGCCGCAGTTGACGTAGCGCTCGGGGAAGCGCCGCTCGAACTCTTCGAGGACCATGAAGCCCAGGTCGCCGGTCAGCAGCATCACGCGCTCATCTGACTCGGCGAGGGCGACCAGCTCGTCTACGAACTCGTTTCTCACGTCGCGCGTGCGTCCAGATCGGCGAGCGCCGCCGCGTAGGCCTCATCGTCGAGGGGCAGGTAGTGCCACTCGATTCGCGACTCCATGAACGACACCCCGTAGCCGAAGGTCGTTCGCGCCACGAGGGCCCGCGGCCTTCTGTCGCCGGTCGGTTCGAGGGCGGCGCCCAGGGCCTCCTGATCGTGGCCGGGGACGACCTCGACCGACCAGCCGAAGGCAGAGAGCTTGTCCTCCACGGCACCGAGGTCGAGCACCTCGCGGGTGTAGCCGAGCGCCTGCTGTCCGTTGAGGTCGACGAGCAGGACGAGGTTGTCGAGGCGGTGCTGGGCGGCGAACATCGCCGCCTCCCAGGTCGCGCCCTCGTTCAGCTCGGCGTCACTGGCGATGACGAAGACGCGTCGACTGGAGCTTTGCCGCATTGCGCCGAGCGCGGCGCCGGCGCCAAGCGAGAGGCCCTGGCCCAGCGAGCCGGTGCAGAAGTCGACGCCCTCGAGCCCGTGCTCGGGATGGACACCGAGCAGCGTTCCGTCGGCGCAGTAGGTGTCGATCGCGCCGTTCTCGAGGCGCCCATGCAGGTGGAGGGCGGCATAGAGCGCAAGTGCGGCGTGCCCCTTGGAGAGGATGATGCGGTCACGGTCCGCTCCTCCGTCGGGACCGGTGGTCCCGCCGATCACCGCGGCGACCAGATCGGCGATCGACAGCGCCGAGCCGATGTGGCCGACGTTCGCCCGGTAGGACTGCTCGACGATCGTGCGCCGGATGTCGTCTGCAAAGCGCGCCCGCTCCCCCGCCTCCATCGGCGCTCAGGGTAACTGATTTCCCTTATAGGTCTTCTTGCATACCTTGCATGAATTAACGCGTTCCGTTAAGGTAATTCACGAGTCCGGGGGGTCCGGACCGTGATCCATAGTCCGAACAGGGAGGCACCTGATGTCTGCAGTCCAACGCACGCGCGTTCGAGTGATGCGCATGTTCTTTGTCGCCAGCCTGGTGGTTGCGGCTGCGGCACTCGTCCTTTCCGCCGCCGCCTTCGCGGCCAACGGAGCCCCCTCGGCCGGCACGTCGGCCCAGAAAAACCACAAGAAGAAGCAATCTGGCCTGAACTCCAAGCAGAAGAAGGAAGCCGAAGCGATCGCGAAGAAGTTCGCCGGCGCAACCGGCCCGCAGGGACCGGTTGGACCGCAGGGCGCCAAGGGCGATCCAGGGGCCAAGGGCGACGCCGGCTCGCCTGGCTCGCCGGGCACCAAAGGTGCGACCGGGGCTGCCGGCAAAACCGGGGCAACGGGCAAAGCCGGCACGACGGGCAAAGCCGGGGCCACCGGCAAAACCGGTGCAACGGGCAAAATCGGCGCGACCGGGAAAACCGGGCCTAAAGGCGCCACCGGCGCCACCGGCAGCGAAGGCGTAACCGGTCCAACCGGCGCCAAAGGTCTAACTGGGGCCAAAGGATTGACCGGGGTCCAAGGCGCGGTCGGCAATAAAGGCCCCACCGGCGCCAAAGGTCCGACCGGCGGCGCAACCGGCTCGACCGGCCCGCAAGGCCCGGTCGGTGCGAAAGGTCCCACTGGTCCAGCGGGCTCGAACGGCGCCAAAGGAGCGACGGGTGCCACCGGCCCGGCCGGGACCGGGATCTCTTACCCCATAACCGGGGTCTGGTCCGTAAACGGTGAACGCGGCGACGCTGAAGAAGGCGCGACGGGCGAAGTGAGGCTGCAGGTGCCGATCTCCTACCTCCAGGAAGTCACCCCTGCACCCGACATCGTTTACGTCGGGGCGCCTGGCTGGGCTCTTAGCGAAATTGAACCGGCGTGGGTCGCGATAGTCGTCGATCCTGCGACCGGCAAGCTGATCGGTGAACCGCTTACCGCAACGGAACTCGAAACGGTTTGCGGATCCGGAACCGTCGCCAGTCCAAAAGCCAAACCAGGCCACCTCTGCGTTTTCGCTGAAGTGGAAGAAGAAATCCGGGCTGCTGGCCTGGAACAGCTCGCGTTTGGAAATGCGGTGCAAGCGTGGACTAGCCCCTCGACGGCAAATGGGGCAATCATTCCCTTCGTCCTCAAAGAGTCAGGTAGCTTCCTCGCCGCAATCGAATCGCCGGGTGGGTTCGCCAGGGGCTCTTGGGCAATCAATGGGGAACCCTAGTAACCAGAGACCAAAAGCTCTAAACCTGCGTTAAGAAAAGCCCGGGGGTCTTTTGACCCCCGGGCTTTTCGCTTGGCAGGTAAGCATTGCATCGTGTAGCATACTCAAAATGATTCGAGTATTTCGACCTATGCTTGTCTGGTCTCTAGCCGTCGTGCTCTCACTCTCTCTTGCTGCCTTCGCGGGGTGTGGGGGTGGCGACAGCGAAACCTTGACGAAGGCGCAGTTCATTCGGCGTGCCGATGCCATTTGCGTGGAGAACAGCGAAAATCTCATCGAACCGATTAACGAATACATGGCACGCCATGCCAATTCGAGCCTGAGTAAAAACGAATTGACTGCACATGCCGTTCAGCAGACCATGCTGCCCCAATTCCAGACCCAGGTCGACCAGATACGCAACCTTGGCGCGCCCGCCGGCGACGAAAAGGAAGTCGAAGCGTTTCTCGACTCGATGCAGCAGGCAATCAACTCACTCAGCCGGCGCCAAGAGATTTCGCTCCTGACGGACATCGACGAAGTGTTCACTCCCGCAAAGGAGAGGGCCGAGAGCTACGGCCTCAGCGAATGCCTCTGAAGCGTCGCGGGTATCGCGAGCGCCCAGATGCACCGATTTCCACACCGCGTTGTTTGGCGCACGCGCAGAACGCTCGCACGCGATTTGCAGGGTAATGACCCAAGGGCCACGGTGAAGTCAAGTTAGCGATCCATTTTCCTTGACCGCTGGGCTTCCGCGGCGTTAGAAAGTCGTAGTCCCGAAAGCGGGACGCGCACGGTCCCATCTAGGCGATCGTGTAGGGAAACAGATCGAAAGGAAAGCATGATTCGCAACCTCAAGGCCCTCGGGCTGGCTCTCGTCGCGGTATTCGCGATGACCGCAGTGCTTGCATCCGCTTCGCAGGCCGCGGTGAAAGTAACAACCGGAGCGAACCCCGCGATATTGACAGGCTCGGTGATTGCGCACACCGGCATTACCGGCCTCGTGCATACATTCACCCTGGCAGGTGGTCAGAAACTCTCATGTGAAGAAACCAAGTTCAGTGCGACAGTAGCCTCCGGAGCGACGAGCGTGACAGTCACGCCGACCTACAACAAATGTAAGGCGATCGTTGGTTCCTTGGAAGTCAAAGCGACAGTTACAATGAACGGTTGTGACTACGTGTTCCATGGTGGCGTCAATGTGTCGACGACGACATGGAAAGAAGGCCAAATCGACTTGGTCTGCGAAGCAGGTAAGGTGGTGGAAGTTCACGTCTATAAAGAACTCAACAACGAGAATGAAGAACTCTGCACACTGACAATTCCACCATTCGCGAATAAGATCGCGAATGAATACCACAACGTTGCCGGAACGCCAGATGACGTCACGATTACAACGACGGCCACTGGAATCCCGGTCAACAGGGATGGCAGTCTGCTGTGTGGCGCCGCAAGTACGACTGCGACCTACACAGGTTCGACGACACTCACGGCATTTGAAGATCTCTCGGGCACCGAGGGCAATCCGGTTGGCGTGACAATCAGCGAATAGAGGTATCGATAGCAGTTGCATTCCTGAGGGGATGCGAAGAGTGCCAGGGGCCGGGAGTAATCCCGGCCCTTGGCTTCGCTGGAAGACACTGAGGATTTCTTGACAAGTAACTACCAGTTCCGATATGGTGGCCGAGTAACCGGGGAACCAGGGGGACTTGTTGTGAAAGCAGCGTGGAGGGGTTTGCGGGTAATGGGGGCGATTGGGGCGTTCATGCTGTGTTTCGTCCCGGCAGCGGGTGCGGCGGTCCCGGAATTTTTGGGTGGGACGCCTGAAGGCGGCAAACCGGGCGACGGCGCCGGACGGCTCAGTTTTCCGTGGGCGGTTGTCGCAGATGCAGGCCTCCCCGGACACCTCTACGTCATCAGCGGTAACAACAACCGGATCGACGAGCTGACGCCATGGGGGCAGTTCGTCAAGGCATGGGGCTGGAATGTTGACAGAACCGCGCCTGCCGAAGAACTGCAGGTTTGTACCACGGTGACTGAGTGTCAGGTGGGCAGCATCGGCGCGGGTTCGGGTCAGATCAGCCGGGCAGAAGCGATTGCGTTCGGGCCGGCGGGCGACCTCTACGTACTGGAAAGTGCCAACCATCGTGTGCAGAGGTTTGACCGCGAAGGCCACTTTCTCTCGATGTTCGGCGACGGGGTGAACGAGACCGCGATCGAAAATGGGCGTAGCGGCGAGGAGGACGTCTGCCCGGCGGTCGGGCACCCGGAAGACGCCTGCCAGGCCGGCATATCGGGTACTGGTGCAGGGCAGCTCGGGGCGGGGCTCGCCGAATACGTCAGCAGACTCGCCATCTGTGAGAGCGACGGACGTGTGTTCGTCGGCGAAGGGGAACGGATTCAGGTCTTCGCCGCGGACGGGAGCTTCGAGGAAGCGATCGCCATGCCGGCCGGCAAATCGGTGAAGGCGATCGCGGTGGATGGCTCCTGCAACCTCTACGTAGCAATAGGCAGCGAAGTGCGGAAGCTAAAAGCAAGCGGGCCGGCCGCGCAATTCCTCGAACCGACGTTCACCGCGGAAAGCGTTGTAAAAGCACTGGCGCTCGATGCTGACAAGAACCTCTACGCGACGGTTTCTTCCAGCGGTGAACTGCCGGAAAGGCTACAGGAGTTCAACCTCACCGGGGCATGCCTTGACTGCGGAACGGATGGCGAAGGAGACCAACCCGGCTTCGATCGGCCCACGGATGGCTCGGCGCTGTGGGCGATCGCCGTCGGTTCAGCTTGCGGACCGCCCGACGTCTATGTCGCCCACTTCGGCAACGGTGGCGGCGGGCACCCGCTCGTCTCCTACCTCAATATCTTCGGGCCCCCACCTGTCCCCGCACTGTGTCCCCAGCCGAAAGAACCACCCTCGATCGACGATCAGTACGCGGCCGCGGTCGGCACCGAAAGCGCCCGGGTGGCGGCAACGATCAATCCCAAATTCTGGCCCGACACCACCTACCGGGTGGAGTACGGGACCGCCCCCTGCTCAGAAGGTGGCTGCGAAGAACGCCCGTCGGCGCCGGGGGCGACGCTGACCTCGAAAGTGATCAGGGGGGGGCTCCCCGCGGCAGTGCCGCTCAGCGGTCTCGCCCCGGCTACCACCTACCACTACCGTTTCATAGCGCAAAGCGGGGGCGGGGGGCCGGTCGTCGGCGAAGAAGAGACCTTCACCACCTTTCCGCCGCCTCCTCCGCCGAAGGACTGTCCGAACAGAGTTCTGCGCACGGGTGCCTCGGCCAATCTGCCCGACTGCCGGGCCTACGAGATGGTCAGCCCGCTGGAGAAAGCCAACGGCGACATCGAAGCGACCGGCGAACTCGAGGCAACCGACCAGGGAGCGGGGACTGCTCTGGCGCGGGTGGACCAGGCCACGCCGGGAGGTGAAGCGCTGGCCTATGCGTCGACGCGTGCCTTCGGGGGGGCGGTATCTTCACCCTGGACTTCGCAATACATCGCCCGGCGCGGAGAAGGCGGTTGGTCTACGCAGGCGCTCAACCCGCCGCTGGAGGGCCCGACGCTCTATGGCGGCGGCGGGCTACCATTCTTCGAGTCGCTCTTCAAAGGCTTCAGCGAAGATCTTTGCACCAGCTGGCTTCTACAGAACACCGACTTGGCCCTTGCGCCGGGGGCGCCGGCCGGGATCCCCAGTCTCTACCGACAGACTAACTGTGGAGGGCTCGATTACGAGCCGCTGATTCCGACGCCACCCGCAGCTTTCGGCAAGGCGCTTGAAGGCAACAACAGCGCCTACTACCCGACGCTCCAAGGTTTCAGCGCCGACGGATTGGCGGCCGCTTTCAAGGCGCCGGGGAAGCTGACCGAAGAAGCGAGCCGGACGGTGGTCGGCGAAAGCCTCGACTGCAGTGTCAATGCCCCTGAAACGACGAGCTCCTACCGCTGGCTTCGCAATGGCGAACCGATCGGCAGCGGCACTGAATCCACCTACGTGACCAAAAAAGCCGACGAAGGCAAGGCGATCCAATGCCAAGTCGCGGTTACCAACGAAAAAGTGGACAAAGCTGCCGGAGGCTTTGTGGGCTCGGTGCAGATGACCAACCCGGCGCAGATCGTCGCCCCATACCTGGCGCAGGCGCCGCCGAGGCCGCCCGCCTCGATTGACGCCCCCGAAAGCGATGCTCCACTGGTTCTTGGCGGCGCCGGGGGGCAGACGCTCACCTGCGATGCCGAAGAAGCCAAGTGGGGAGGCTCGCCCACCTTCTTCGCCTACCAGTGGTATCGCAACGGGGTGGCCCTGGCCGGCAAAACCGCGAGCACCTACACCGTCAGCGGGGCAGACGTGGCCATCGCCGCAACCTTCCAGTGTGCGGTGACCGCGACCAACCCGGGTGGGAGTACGACCAGGGCGAGCGCCAATCTGACGACCAGCGGACCCGAGCCAGATCCGGTCGCGCCGAGGCCAAACCCGGTGGTGGGGGACGTCTACGAAACCTATCTCAATCGAGAAGGCGCCCTGCGCCTGGTGAGCGTGATGCCAGGTGGACAGGCGGCCGGCAGCCACAGCTCGGTGGGGACGGCGCAGCGCTCAGCCGGCAAACGACTCTACGACAGCGTTGCGGGGGCGGTATCTGAAGACGGCACGCGCGTTTTCTGGTCGGCTGAAATCGACCCCATTATCGGGGACGGCAAAGGCGGTCTGGTCGAGCAGTCGCCGAGGCTGGTTCATGCGGAACAGGCGATCGTCGGCGAAGGTCCGAGCCAGCTTTATCTGAGGCTCAACGCGAGCGAAGAACAGAGCGCGCTGGTCCACGCCACGGGCACGGGGAAACTCGCGAAAGGCTCAAAGACCGTGACGGGAGTCGCGGCCACGGGCGGGGAATTTGCCGCCGGGGAGGCGATCACCGGAGTGGGCATCCCCTCAGGCACGATGATCGAAGAAGTCTCGGGTGCGACGCTGGTCCTTTCCCGCGAAGCGCTGGAAAGCAAAACCAACGTCGTGCTCGATGCCACCGAAAGCTGCAGCGAACCCGAAAAAGCCTGCACGGTTCAGATCACCAAAGGGCCGGCGACCTTCCTGGCTGCAGATCCGACGGCGAGCAAGGCGCTATACACCGAAGGCACGAATCTCTATGAACTCGACGTCGACAAAGCGGCGCAAGAAGGCAACGCGACGGGTGCAAAAACTTTGATCGTGGGCGAGGTCCCGGGTACTCAGGGAGCGATCCTGGGGGCGAGCAAGGACCTCTCCCGTGTCTATCTGGTTTCCGAAGAAGTTTGCAGCGGGATTGGGAAAAATAGCGAGGGGGACGAAGCCCAACCGGGGAAAGCCAACGTCTACTTCTATGAAGTCGGAGAGCGGTGCGGCGAAGGCGAGTTCGATTTCGTCGCGACGCTGACCGGCCATAACGACAGTGGGGCATACACGTCCGTGCCGGTGAATCACAGGGCGCGAGTGAGCGTCGACGGGCTGCACGCGGCCTTCATGTCACAGGCGCCGTTGACGCGCTTCGAGAGCACCGACACCAGCAGCGGGGAAGCCGATGCGGAGGTCTTCCTCTACGACGCGCCGGGCGCGGCCGCAGGGGAAGTTGGGCAACTGCACTGCGTCTCGTGCAACCCGGGTGGGGCGAGGCCGGTGGGACGCGATCTGATCGCGGGCGACACGGGTGCCTTCTGGGTGGCGGCGCAGATCCCCGGCTGGGAGAACCAGTGGCACGCTTCGCGGGTGCTGTCGAAAGACGGCTCACGCCTGTTCTTCGAGACCACCGAGGCGCTGGTCTCGCGCGACACCAACGGAACTCAGGACGTTTACGAGTGGGAGCGGGCGGGCAGTGAGAAAGCTTGCCTTGAAGAAATCGGCGGCGAACTGTTCGTCCCCCAAAGCGCTGGCTGCCTGAGTCTCATTTCCGCGGGCAAGGGCGGCAGCGACGCGAAGCTGATCGATGCCTCGGAATCAGGCTCAGACGTCTTCTTCTCCACGGCGGCGAGTCTCGTCCTGGGGGACCCGGGGTTGGTCGACATCTACGATGCGCGCGAGTTCGGTGGCTTTCCCGTCGGACGGCCGCCGGTGGAAGCCTGTGAAGGCGACAGCTGTCAACCCCCAGCGGTGGCACCCGAGGACCAGACGCCGGCCTCTCGCACCTTCGAAGGGCAGGCCAATCTCGGGGGCGAAGGCACCGGCGGCAAGCCGCGTTGCCCCAAGGGCAAGCGCCTGGTGCGTCGAGCAGGTAAGCAGCGCTGCGTTCCCCGGCACCACCAGAGGAAAAACCATCGGCGGGGAGGAGCGGGGCGATGAAGCGGGCGATCATAGCCATCGCGATCGCCTGCGCGGCGCTCTGGGCGCCCGCTTCGGCGAGCGCCGCCTTCGGACTCAAAGAACTGGACGCGACCTTCACCAGTCAGGGAGGTGCGGTGGTGACCCAGGCCGGCGCCCACCCCTTCGCCTTCACGATCAACCTCTCCACGAACACCAAACCCGAACCGGAACTGCCGGAACTCGGCGAAGTCACCGACGAGGCGGTCAAGGATCTGACGATCAACAACTTCGCCGGATTGGCCGGCAACCCGACCGCCACGCCGCGCTGCTCGACTGCTCAGTTCCTCGCCTCGATAGCCGGACAGCCGGCCTGCTCTGCCGGTACCAGAGTCGGATCGGCCTCTGTCCGCGTCGGCGATCCGCACGACGCACCGACCAACACGAGGGTCTTCAATCTCACGCCGCCTCCCGGGGTGGTCCTCAGGCTTGGGTTCGCACCGCTCGGCGTTCGGGTGACGGTTGAGATCAGCGTAAAGCCCACCCCTCCCTATAACCCGGTTGCCAAAGTGATCAACGTCTCCAACCTGGTGCAGTTCTACAGCTCCAAAGTGACGCTCTGGGGTGTCCCGGCCGACAGCGCCCACGACGGAGAACGCGGCGGGCCGGCGAATGTGCCCGAAGTCCCGTTCCTCACCTTGCCGCGCGCCTGTGAGGGGCCGCTCGCCACGCTCTTCGAAGCCGATTCCTGGCAAGGCTCTTTCTTCGAAAAGTCGATTTTCACGCACGATGAACTCGGGCCGGTCGGCTTCACCGATTGCGAGCGTCTGGGCTTTGCCCCCCACACGAGCACTCAGTCCAGCACCGATCAGGTCGAGAGCCCCTCGGGCCTCGACTTCTCACTCAACGTCGACGACGAAGAACTCGCCAACCCGAAAGGAATTGCCGACTCGGACATAAAGAAGGCCACCGTGACCCTGCCCGAAGGGATGACGCTAAACCCCTCGGTGGCGGAGGGGCTCGCAACCTGCTCGGAGGTGGGCTTTGCCGCCGAGAGCCTCGCATCGGCGCCGGGCGAGGGCTGTCCGGAGGCATCCAAGGTGGGCACGGTCGAAGTTGAAACGCCGCTGCTCGAAGATCAGGTGCTGAGGGGCGAGCTCTTCGTCGCCCAGCAGGACGACCCGACCACGCCCCAACCGAGAGCCGAGAACCCCTTCGATTCGCTGATCGCCCTTTACATGGCGATCAAGGATCCCGAACTCGGCATCCTGGTCAAGCTGGCGGGCAGGGTCTCGCCCAATCCGACCACCGGTCAGATCGAAACGACCTTCGGCGAAGCGGGCGAAGAGATTCCCCAGTTCCCGCTGAGTCACGTGCGTATCCACCTGCGCGAGGGTGCCCGCAGCCCGCTGATCAGTCCGGCTGCCTGTGGCACCTATACGACCAACGCCCTCTTCACTCCCTGGGCGGACCCGACCCGGCCGGTCAACGCTCCGTCATCGTTCAAGATCACCCAAGGCTTGGGCGGCGGCCCCTGCCCTCCCGCTGGGACCCCACCATTTGTCCCGGGCTTTTCCGCCGGCACCCTCAACAACGACGCCAAGTCCTTCTCGCCGTTCAGCGTGCGCCTGACCCGGCGCGACGGAGACCAGGATCTGACCAAGGTCTCAGCCGTGCTGCCCCCCGGTGTGATCGGCACGATCGCCGGCGTGGAGAAGTGCACCGAGGCCCAGATCGCCGCCGCCAAGGCAAAGCGGGGGAGGGCCGAGCTGGCGTCGCCCTCCTGTCCGGCCAACTCCGAGATCGGCCGAACGACGGCTGGAGCGGGGGTCGGCTCCCAGCTCACCTACGTGCCCGGCAAGCTCTACCTGGCCGGCCCCTACAAAGGCGATCCGCTGAGTATGGTCGCGATCACCCCCGCGGTCGCCGGGCCCTTTGACATCGGCAACGTCGTCCTCAGGTTTGCCCTCACCCTCAACCCGAACAACCTGCAGGTGGAAGTCGACGGCTCCGCCTCGGACCCGATTCCCCACATCCTCGAGGGCATCGTGCTGAAGGTCAGGGACCTGCGCGCCTACGTCGACCGGCCCCACTTCATCTTCAACCCGACCAACTGCGAGCCTTCCGAGGCCGGGTTGACGGCGTTTGGCAGCTTCGCCGACGTCTTCAACCCCGCCGACGATGTGCCCGTCTCCCTCACCAGCCGCTTCCAAGCCGCCAACTGCGCCAGCCTCGGTTTCAAGCCAAAGATGTCACTGAGCCTCAAAGGGGGTACCCACCGGGGAGATCACCCGGCCTTGACCGCTGTGGTCACCCCGCGCTCCCAAGACGCCAATTTCGCCCAGGCGATCGTCACCCTGCCGAGGTCCGCCTTCCTCGACCAGGGTCACATAAGGACGATCTGCACCCGCGTACAGTTCGCCGCCAAGGCCTGCCCGCCGGGATCCATCTACGGCTTTGCCAAAGCCTGGACGCCGCTGGTCGACGAACCCGCCGAAGGCCCCGTCTACCTGCGCTCCTCAGATCACAACCTGCCTGATCTCGTGGCCGCCCTGAGGGGGCCGCCCTCAGCCGAAGTCGACTTCGACCTCGTCGGGCGTATCGACTCCCACAAAGGCGGCATCCGCGGCAGCTTCGAATCGATCCCCGACGTGCCGGTCTCCAAATTCGTCCTCGAGATGCAGGGCGGCAAGAAGGGCCTGATCGTCAACAGTCGCGGCCTCTGCGCCCATCCCTCCAAGGCCATAGCCCGCCTCAGCGGTCAAAACGGCCGCCGCTACGACTTCAACCCGACGGTGAAGCCCTCGGGTTGTGCCAAGGCGTCCCGGCGCTAGGGCCCTTCGGAGCCGAGCGGTAAGCGAATATGCGCGCGCAGGGTTGCGCACGCGCCCGAGGCTCCCACATGATTTGCCCGACAGAACGGCGACGACATAGAAGTACCCTCGCGTAGCCGCCGCATTACAGGAGCTTCCTTGATCGGCGGCAGGCACGCCGCTAGAAATGGGCCAGTCCCTCACCGGGATGCGCTCGACGCAATCACGTCGAGCGCAACGGATCGAAAGGAAAGACCCAATGACTCTCAATCTCAAGGCCCTCGGGTCGGCGCTTGTCGCGGCATTCGCGATGACCGCTGTGCTCGCGTCTGCGGCCAGGCACAGACCAAAGTCACAACCGGTGTGTCGCCGACATGGTTGACAGGAGAAGTGATTGAACACCCGACCATCGGCAAAACCCAGACGTTCACGTTGGCGGGCGGGCATCACCGGGGTCGACGACCTTCATCGAAGGTGAAGTCGATCTCGTTTGTCCGACGGGCAAAGAAGTCGAAATTCACATCTACAAAAGCGCGACCAGCGAGGCGGAAGAACTCTGCACATACAAAATTGCACCATTCCTCAACAAGAAGGCGAATGAATACCACAATGTTGCCGGATCGCCGAATGATGTAACGGTCACAACGACGATGTCTGGGATCGTTACCACCAGGACCGGCAGCCTGCTTTGCGGAGCGGCAAGCACGACCGTCACCTACACAGGCTCGACGACATACAGGGCATTCGAAGACCTCGGAGGGACTGTCTCGAACGGAACAGCCTCCGGAATCCTCGAGGGCGAACCAGCCAGCCTGACAATAAGCGACTGATCCGCCTGAAGACAGCTTCTCGTCTTAGCTAGGTCGCCGCGAAAGGCACGCCTTCGACGAGGCACCTATTCAGGCCATACTCACGGGCCAGCTGATTGTAGTGCGCAAATTGCGCAATCAGCTGGCCCGAAGAGACTATGTGCTGAGCTTCGCTTGCATACACGGCGCGCTGCATCGCGGTGAGGAGTTCTGCCACCTGCGGTTTTTCGCCCGGCGGCGCGCCGAGGTACGCGACGTCGTCGAACCAGAGCTGGATGCCGGGTAGAAAGATGTTCGAGGTCGCCTCGGTATAGAGCTTGCCGCTGTTCACGTTGCGGTAGCGCCCCCGAAAGCTGGTCGGCATCGAGGTTCGGCCTTCCTTGCAGACTTGCTCGGCGCGCTTGATGTACTCGGCCCTGCCAAAGGATTTGGGCCCCCAGGGGATCGTCACGCTTGGTTCGGAGGATGAGGCGGTCTTGGTCGCGCTGTCGTCGCTGCCACCACCGCAGCCGACGAGGGCGCCGACCAACACCCCGACCAGTAGAGCGAAAATACATTTAGTCGAAAAAATTCCCCCGATAAGGAGATGATACAAGCTTTGCGCTCAGGTGACTTCGCGTAATTTCTGCGCTTCGCCCAGTTGCTGGAGCTTTTTCAGGCTCTGATTCTCGATCTGACGGATTCGCTCGCGGGTGACGTTGAAGGTGCGGCCGACCTCGTCGAGAGTGCGGGGGTGCTCTCCGCCCAGCCCGTAGCGAAGTTCGAGCACACGGCGCTCGCGGTAGGAGAGGTTCTCGAGAGCTTCCTTCAGTGCCTCTTTGGTCAGCAGGTCCGCCGCCCGGTCAAAGGGGGACTCGGCCTTCTCGTCGGCGATGAACTGGCCGAACTCAGACTCCTCCTCGTCTCCGACCGGCTTCTCGAGCGAGACCGGGGCCTGGGCGGAGCGCTTGATCGAGTCGACCTCCTCGGGGTCGATGCCGGTGACCTCGGCGATCTCCTCAGGGGTCGGCTCCCGGCCGAGCTCGGTGACCAGCTTGCGCTCGGCGCGACCGATCTTGTTCAGCTTCTCGACCACGTGGACCGGGATGCGGATAGTGCGGGCCTTGTCGGCCAGGGCGCGGGCGATCGCCTGGCGGATCCACCAGGTCGCGTAGGTGGAGAACTTGAAGCCCTTGCGGTAGTCGAACTTCTCGGCGGCACGGACCAGGCCGAGCGTTCCCTCCTGAATCAGGTCGAGGAAGGGAAGGCCCTGGTTGCGGTAGTTCTTGGCGATTGAGACGACCAGGCGGAGGTTGGACTCGACCATTTTCTGCTTGGCGTCCAGGTCGCCGCGCTCGATCCGCTTGGCGAGTTCGACCTCCTCCTGGGCGGTCAGCAGGCGGACTTTGCCAATGTCCTTGAGGAACAGCTGCAGGCTGTCCGTCGTCATGTCCGGTTTCAGGTCGATCGCGGCTTTGGCGCGGCGCCGGCCTTTGCGGCCGGTGTCGGCGGGCATGGCGTCGGCGGCCGCTTTCTGGGCCGGATCCATGTCCTCGACGAGCTCGATTCCCTGCTTCTCGATGTGTCCGTAGAGGTCCTCGACGTCGGACTCGTCGAGGTCGACCTCCGACACCGCCGAGGCGATGTCGCCGAAGGTGAGCACGCCCAGCTGCTGACCCCTGTGGATCAGCCCTTTGACCTCCTCGAGCTCCTGAAGCTCTGCAACCAGCATCTATCTACACCCGTCTTTCTGCGTCAAAAAAGCGGACCGGCGTCGCGGTCCGCGAAAATGGAAGGCCCCAACGACCTCAAACGTCTGTTCGCATGATAGGCGCTTCAGTTTTTGAAGTCAAGGCCACCGGAGGCAGCGGTCTCCCGGGTGAATTTCTCGCCTTCCGGGACAAGCTGGGGGCTGCTTAGCCCCAAAACACGCCAGGTCTTTGCGCTGACCGCTCCCGCCCGCTTGCCACGCACGACGACCTTGATCATGAACTCCTCAGGCTCGATGCGGAAGTCGTCGTGGTGAACTCCAGCCAGCAGGCTCTCCTGGTTCCAGACATAGCACTTCTCGCCAGTGAAGGCGCTGGGGAGAGAGACAAACAGATCAAGCTCGTAGGGTCGGCCGTTCCCAGAGATAGTGACCTCGGGGCTTTCTGGATCATCTCGCCAACGGCCCGGTTGCTCTAGCTCGAACCCTTCCGGGCCAGTGAACCGCAAGCTTGCATAGACCCGCTCGGCATCTGTCGCTCCGTGGCTGTTGATCACCGGCAGGCGAACGATCTGGCCGGAACCTATGGACTGCCAGTGCCCCCCCGCCAATAGGGGCGCTCAGAGATTGGAATGGTCCAACTATCGGGTCCCCGAACGAGAGATGCGTGCCCGTCTGCCTGGAGCGATGGGCGTATATCGCCTGGACAACGGCAAGGAAGACGGCAGCCAGAAATAGCCACAGAAACCGCTGGCCCGAATCGATAACGGCAAGGGCGAGTGGGACTGCCGTCACCACAGCGCCTCCAATCCGAGAGGGCCACGACGAAAACAGCCCCCCGACGTAGCCAGCCAGCCACCGCATCGGCTCGACCCTATATGACTCACTGCCCCGCCGGAAGGGGCCGGGCGAAAGAGCCCGGCCCCTTTTCCAGCAGGTGCGAATAGCCGCTAGTAGACGCTTTCCTGCAGGGTGATTTCCTCGTTGAGATCCTGCACCGCCTCGTTGGTCCCTGCGGCAGCCGGCAGTCCGGCTTGGAGGTTGACAACGCCGTCGAGGCTGACCGGAAGGAATCCGAGCAGCGTCAACACGCAGCCTTTCGCCGCAGGCACGGCGAAGGAGTTGTCCACGTAGACGCCATTTTCAAGATAGGCGACTTCCCCTTCTTCTTTGAAGTCCGCTTCTTCGCCGCTGATCGGTTCGTTCGGCGGCGGTGGTTCCGTCGTGCCGGTCGTGAGTTTGAGGGTGATCGGTTCGGCTTTCGAGCCTATATAGCAGTTGTTGCCCAGGACCGGATTTACCAGGTGGACCTTGATCGGCAGCGTCACCGAGCCGAAGTTGATGTTGCTCGGAGGGCCGGCCAATTCGGTGACCGCGTAGAGCTTCAGCGCATTGACGCCGAGGAGTTTGATCAGCCAGTTCAACCCGGTCAGGCCGACGACCCCGCCGGGAACTTCCTCTTTGGTTTTGCTCAGGCCACCTTCGGAGTTGTAGCTGAAATCTTCGAATGCTCCGTTGGTTCCCCCGGTGAGCGTGATCGGGTTTTCGATCGGGACGTCCTGTTTGCCGGCCTGCAGATGACCGCCGGTCACGACTGACCGGATGCAGAATTCCAGGCCGAATTCCAGTCCCAGCGCTTCCTCTTCTGCGAAGTTGGGGCAGCCCGCGAATCGTTCAAATGGGGATGCCGGTACTTCCGCTTGCGCGGCCGGCACCAACATCGCCAGCATTGCGAGTGAGCTTATCGCCGCGACAAGGAGTCGGGCAGGGGATACGGACAAAGACATATCAGAGGCCTCCCATAAACATAGTGGTTCCCAAACTATTAAGAAATGCCTGTTCGATTCATCCTCTCGGATCGACCTCCCCACGTCAAGGGGGGAAGTTCGGGGCGATCCGCGGTCGCATCTATCCTGGCGCGGCGCGATGCCCAGATGCCGAACTCGCTGAAACACCCCAGTCCCTGGCTGCGCGCCTTCTGGCAGCGTGCCTACAGGGAGAACGTCACCGGGCTCTCGGCGATGATCGCTTACAACCTGATGCTGGCTGTCTTCCCGTTTGCCCTACTCGTCCTTTTTGTCTTCGGTCAGGTGCTGAGGATCAAGGGTGTGGAGACCGGCGTCCTCGACGACCTGCAGCGGCTCTTCCCCAACGCCGAGCAGGCGACGTTGACCGACGTACTGGAAAGGATCGAGGACAACTCGACGACGATCGGGATCGCTGCCTTTCTCGGCTCACTCTGGATCGGTGCCTCTTTTTGGGGGGCGATGGACACCGCGTTCGGCCACATCTACCACGTCGAAACCCGTGGCTGGGTCGAGCAGAAGCGTTTCTCCTTCGCGATGCTGGGCGTGGTGTTGCTGTTCATTGCCGCCAGCATCCTGCTGCCGACGATCGAGGCGACGCTGGTCTCCGGCACCGACCGCCTGCCCTTTGGCCTCTCCGACATCAAGGCGATCGATACGGCGCTGCTGCTGGGCTTGGCGGTTCTGATCGTCTTCGCGATCTGTTGCGTCATCTACTGGGCGGTGCCGAAAGGCCACATGCCCTGGCGGGACGTCTGGCCTGGCGCAGCCTTCGTTACGGTCGCGGCCGGCGCTGCCAACTGGGCCTTCCCCTTCTACCTCGCCAACGTCTCGAGCCTGTCACGTTTTGGCTCGACCCTTGGCTTCGTCCTGATCGCGCTGCTCTGGTTCTATCTGCTTAGCCTGGCGCTGCTTGCCGGGGCGGTCTTCAACTCCCTGCGCCACGAGCTGCACGACACGGGAGAGCTCCCCTACACGTAGAAAGGGCCGGGCTTGCGCCCGGCCCTTCTCGATCGGAGTACTGAATCGCCGCTAGTAGACGCTTTCCTGCAGGGCGATTTCGATGCTGATTTTCTGTTCCGCTTCGTTGTGACCCGCTGCGGACGGCAGTCCGGACTGCGAGTTGACGAAGCCGTTGAGGCTGATCGGGATGAACCCAAACAGTTTCAGCGTGCAACCGTTGGCACCGGGCACGGCAAACGAGTTGTCGACGTAAATGCCGTTTTTGAAGTAGGCGATTTCGTTTTCTTCGCTGAATTCGCCTTCTTTGCCGGTAATGGGTTTGTTCGGCGGCGGCGGGCTCGTCGTGCCGGTGATGTTGTTCAGCACGATCGGGCTCGTGTTCGATCCGATGTAGCAAGTGCTCCCGAGGACCCCAGAGGGGGTTTCGAGGTGCACCTTGATCGGCAACGTCACCGATGAGAAGGTGAAGTTGCTCGGAATACCAGCGAGTTCGGTCACCGCGTACAGGGTGAGAGCTTCGCTGCCGAAGAATTCCAACAACCAGGTCAAGCCGGTGAGGCCGAGGACCCCGCCGGGGACTTTCTGTTTGACTTTGCTCAAGCCGCCTTCAGAGTTGGCGGTGAATTCTTCGAAGGCAAAGTTGGTGCCGCCGACTAGCTTGAGCGGGTTTTCGATCGGCACGTTCTTGGTGCCCATCTGGAGATGGCCGCCGGTAACGTCTGAACGGACGCAGAATCCCATCACTTTTTCTTCAGGACGGGGGCAGCCCCTGAACTGCGTGAAACCAGGCTGTGGTTCTTCTTTTGCCTGCGCCAGCGGTGCAAACATCGCGATCGCAAGGATCGCCATCCCCGCCACGGTCAAAAGCCGCGCAAGCGTCTTGGACTGGATCATATAGTCGTTCCTCCCAATAAACATTGTGGTTCCTGATCTTAAAAGAAGATCAATTCGATCGATCATCTCTGATCGAAGCTTCCACGTCAAGGGCAAGTGGCCGGACGGCCCCCAAACAGCACCTCATGCAGGCCGTCGAGCAGTGCGCGAGCGAGGCTGCAATCGCCGCCGACCTCGAGCCGATCCGTGTCCCGCTCTATCAGCGCGTCGAGCCAGGCGGCGGGGGAGCCCAGGACCCAGGCATCGGCTTGGCCCTGCAGGGTCGTCACGTAGGATTCGACTGCGCCCTGGTTCACCTCGACGATCACGCCGGCGAGGCGCCGTTTCCCGCCGTTGGGAGTTTCGGCCGCAAGACGACAGGAGCCGGAGATCTCCACCGGCGGTCGCAGCAGCGGCACCGCGAGCAGGAAGGCCGTCTCGGCGTCGAGCTGGCCGATCGGCGGGGTGACACGAGGCAGGTTGCGCCGCTCCCAGCGCACCGCGGCGGTCAGCGGCGCGATGCCAAGGCGCAGCAGGTCGGTGACCGCGTACGGAGTTCCCCTGCCGTTGGCCGGGCGGGCCGAGATCAGGCCGGCGAGCCGCATCGCCGCGAGTCGACGCTCGAGCGCTGGATAGCTGAGCGAGCTGATCACTCCGTCGAGCTCCGTCAGCGAGAGCGGGGCGGCGGCGAGGGCACGCAGCATCGTCGTCGACCAGCTGTCGGCCAGTGCCCTGATCGCCGCCTTTGCCTCACTGCTGCCAAGGGCCAGCGCGCCATCGGGTCCCCCTGCGAGCCAGTGCTCCAGAGCATCGAGGACGGGGAGAAGTTCCCTGCCGGCCGCGGTCAGCTCGTATTCGAGTACCCCTGGGAAGTGGTTGAGGCGGCGCCGTTCGATCGCGCCGATCTCCATTAGGCGCTTGAGCTGAGCACGGAGGGTGGTCTGGGCGGGGGAGCCGGTCGCGCGGCGGAGTTCTGCCTGCTGCCGGGCGCCGTCTACGAGTGCTTGCAGGATGAGCACGTTTATCGGCACCGAGAGCAGGACAAGGGTCTGCGCTCCGGAGCGCGCCCCATTTCGGCTCCCGTTGACCCCATTGATAGTCAAGCGGGGGCATTATGGCATTAATCAGTTTTATTTGGGAAATAGATAGAGTCTGAAGCCTGTTGACCAGGAGGATCAGGCAAGCGAGGGTTGGCGCAGTTCGCCTCGTTCTCCTTCTCGCGGGGTTGGTGATGATGCTGGCCGTGAGCGGGTGCGGCGGCGGCGAAGATACCCCACCGAACCGATTCGACGCGAACCGTGCGTGGCATCTGATCGAGCTCCAGCTCGCCAGCGGACAGCGGCCGGCCGGCTCGCCTCAGTTGCGGAAACTGGCGGTGAAGCTGCGCCCGCTCCTTCCCTCAGGTCGCTTCGAAGCGATCCCCGGCGAACCTCGCCTGCGCAACATCGTCGGCACGCTGCCGGGCAAGAAGCCGGGAATCGTGGTCGGTGCGCACTACGACACGCTTGCCTCGCCCCGTGGCTTTGTCGGCGCCAACAACGGTGCCGCCGGCAGCGCGATCGTGATCGAGGTCGCTCGCGCGCTGCGGCGAATGCACGCCGGCCCGGGCGCACGCGAGGTTCGTTTCGTGCTCTTCGACGGGGAGGAGCCAGCGAAGATCCTGCCCGAAGAAACCGCCGACTTCTACCACGCAGGCCTGCGTGGCTCGCGTGCCTATGTCGCCGGGAACCCCGGGCGCACGAGCGACATGATCCTGCTCGACTATGTCGGCAACCGCGGCCTTTTTTTGCCGCGCGAGGGGACCTCCACCGAAGCGCTCTGGAACCAGCTTGTGGCCGCCGCCGGCGAGGTCGGCGACGAACGCTTCTTCTCGCGGGAAACTGGCACGGCGATCGAAGACGACCACACTCCCTTCCTGCGTGCCGGGGTGCCCGCCGTTGACCTGATCGACTGGCGCTACCCCGGCCACACTCTCGCCGACGGCTTGGACAAGCTCTCGCGCCAAAGCCTCGACGCGGTCGGTGAGACCGTCGTGCAACTGGTCAGCGAACTACGCGAGGAATGAGGGGCTGAACAGGGTCTCGTGCAGCGCGTAGAGCAAGGTGTCGGCAAGGCGGTGCTCGCCGCCGGAACGGACCCGCTCGGCGTCGGGCTCGATCAGCGTGTCCAGCCAGTCGGCGGCGGAGCCGGCGGCCCAGGCATCGGCGTCCTCCTCGAGGCGTCGCTCGCAGGAGACGACCCGGCCGTTCTCGACCTGCGCGGTGACGCCGGCCGGGCTGCCGTTGACGCCTTCGTCCAGCGTCACCGCCAGCGAGCATGAGCCGGAGAGGCCGGCCGGCAGCTCGAGCAGTGGCAGTGTCAGCAGGAAGGAGGCCTCGACGTCCAGGGCGGCGACCGCCGCGGTGTCCCCGGGTGGGTGGCGGAGCTCCATCCTCGCCGCGGCCGCGAGCGGGGCGATCCCCATGCGGAGCCACTCGGTTGCCGCATAGCGTGGCTCGCCTTCGGGACCAGGGAGGGCCTCTACCTGGCCCGCTTCCTCCATCGACTCGATACGCGCTTCGACCGAGTCGAGGTCGAGGACCTGGATCGCCTCCTGTGTCTCGGCGGCCGTGAGCGGCCCGGCCGCCAGAGCGTGGGTCACCATCGAGCACCAGCCGGTCAGCAGCGGTGCGAGCACCGGGCCCGCGTCGGGCCCGAGCTCGACTGGCCCGTCGGGGCAGCTGTCCAGCCAGCGCTGGAGGATCACGCCGACGAAGGGCACTTCGCGGCCCGCCGGGGTCGGTTGCAGCATCGTGTCCGGGCCGATCGGGGCGCCTGGGGGGTGGTCGGGGTCGGCTGGTTCGAGCAGGTAGGTGTCACCGAAGATGGCGAGCATCGTGTCCGGATCATCGAGGTCGGGAGCCTCCAGCTCATCCAGGATCCGAGCCCCCGTGGTCGCTTCGGCGAGCAGCGTCAGCAGGACACTGCGATCCATCGGGCTGGCGAGATACATCAGGGTCAGCGCACCGGCACGCGCCTTGAACCCGCCTTCGCCGGCGCCGTTTTCAGCCATGTCGGTCACGACTCAGCTGACCGGCACGCCAAACAGGGTTTTGTGCAGGCTGTCGAGCAGGGCGCCCGAGAGCCAGCGGTCGCCGCCGGTGCGGACCCGCTTCGTGTCTGGCTCGATCACGGTGTCGAGCCAGTCGGCCGCGGTCGCGGCTGCCCAAGCGTTGGCTTCGATATCCAGGCCGTCGTGGCAGGAGACGACGCGCCCCTCCTCGATCCGCGCGGTGACACCGGTCATCGCGGATCTCTCGTCCTCGTCGAGGTTCAGTCCCAGCCGGCACATGCCGGAGAGCTCCCTTGGCAGGGTGAGCAGCGGCAGGCTGAGCCGGAAGCCCGCATCGACGTCGAGTGCGTCGATCGGCGCCATGCCCTCCATCGGGTTGCGGCGCTCCAGCCGGGCGGAAGCGATCAGCGGGGCGATTCCGGCGCGCGCCCAGTCGGTCAAGGCGTAGATCGCTTCGCCGCTCTCGGTGAGAGCCTCGATCTGCCCGGCGCGCTGCATCGCCTCGAGGTGGCGCCCCAGTGCACGGCGTCCCAGATCCTCGATCGCGTTGTCCAGCTCGCCGAGGGTCATCGGTTCGCGGGCGAGCATGTGCACCACCGTCGCCGACCAGCTTTCGGCGAGCGCAGCGACGGTTCCCTCCGCTTCGGGGCCATCGAAGGCCACCGGGCCGTGCGGCGCATTCTGCAGCCAGCGCTCGACCACGGAGGCGACGAAGAGCGCCTCGCGGCCGCCGCTGCTGACCCGGAAAGCGCGACCGGGTTCCAGTTCGACCGGGTGCTCCAGCGCCGTGCGCAGGATCCCGTGGTTGATCGGGTCCGTAGCCATCATCAGCAGCTGTGCACCCGCGCGCATAGTCCTTTTGCTCACCCGAAATCGCCTCCCATGGGCTGTGCCAATTGTGACACGTATAGGCCTTTTTTGGGAACAGAGCAAGTCTGCCAGCGTCGGGCTGGGCATGTCTCCCCGCACGAGAACATGCGGGGACTCAAGCCTTGGGCCGAAGTTGTCGAGCTAGTAAGCGAACGTATGAGGGAGCAGCTCAACAGCAACCCGCTCGCGCAGCTCGCCGTGGTCGGCGTGCTGATCGTCGCCGTCGGCTTCTTCCTGCTCTCCTCCAGCGGGGGCGGCAAGGAAGAAGAATCGGCCGGCTCCACCGAAGCGACGGTCAGCGTGGCCGGCACGAGCGCGACCGGAACCGCCACCGCGGCGACCCCGGGCGAAGCGGTCGAAGGCGCGGTCGAAGCCGCGACCGAAGCGGCCGGCGGGGAATCGCTCACCTCGGCGCTCTCCGCCGTAGGCCAGGCCGCGACCACCGCGCCGCCGCTGCCCCGTCCGGTCCTCGATGCTTGGAGGGCGAACCGGACCCTCGTCCTGCTCTTCGTCCGCGACGGCGGCATCGACGACCGCCTGGTCAAGACCGCCACCGACAGCTTGGCCGGTTTTCGCGACGCCGCGATCTTCGTCGTCCCGGCGGCCAAGATCGCCCGCTACGCCGCGATCACCGAGGGGGTCGGGGTCGATCGCGTGCCGGCGCTGGTCGTGGTCACGCCCAAGCATCTGAAGAAGACCGTCCCGACCGCCTCGGTCCTCTACGGCTTCCAGAGCCCGCAGAGCGTCGCCCAGGCCGTCATCGACGCCGGCTACAAGGGCAAGACCCTCGACTATCACCCGTGATGGTTTGACATGGACTCGCGGGAATTCCCGAGCCACTTGCGGCCGGTCCCCGATTCCGGCGACTCCACCGCACCGGCGCTCGATCCAGCAGCGGGCGGCACTCCCGGCCTGACGCCACCGCAGGTCCGCGGCCGCCACAGTGGCTTCGTCACCGACGTCATCGTCGACCTCGGCTACGTCCCCGACGACGTCGCACGCACGGCGATCGAGGCGGCGCGCACTGCCGGCCGCCCCCCGGAGCGCCTCCTGATCGAACAGGGCGCGATCACCGCCGACCAGCTCTCGCGTGCCGTCGCCGAGCGCTACGGGCTCGACCACATCGACCTCTCCGCCTACCAGGTGGACATGGCGGCGGCCAATCTGATCTCGGTCAACACGGCGCGTCGCTACCGGGCGCTGCCGGTCGGCTTCGTCGACAAGGAGACGCTGCTCGTTGCGATGGCCGACCCGACCAACGTGCTCGCGGTCGACGACATCCAGATCGCCACCGCGCTCGACTGCCGCGTCGCGGTCGCCGCCGAGGAAGACATCGAATCGCTGGTCGGCCGCCTCAACACGCTGCAGAGCGCCGTCAGCGAGGCGGTCACCGAGGGCGAGGCCGAGGCCGAAGAGGGCGAGCTGGCCGAAGTCGCCGACATGGAAGTCAGCGCCGAGGACGCGCCGGTGATCAAGCTCGTCTACAGCATCCTCGGCCAGGCAGTGGGGGAGGGAGCCTCCGACGTCCACTTCGAGCCCGGCGAGGACGAGATGCGCGTCCGCTTCCGCGTCGACGGCGTGCTGCGCGAGGCCGCGCACGTGCCGAAGCGGATGGTCACCGCGGTCGTCTCACGGGTGAAGATCATGAGCGACCTCAACATCGCCGAGAAGCGCGTGCCGCAGGACGGCCGCGTCAGCGTCACGGTCGAGGAGCGCCGCGTCGACCTGCGTATCACGACCCTGCCGACCCAACGTGGCGAGGGGGCGACGATCCGCATCCTCGACAAAGAGAACGCCCAGCGCTCGCTCGACGACCTCGGCATGGACGGCGATGGGCGGGCACGCTTCGAGGACGCCTTCCATAAATCCTACGGCGCGGTGATCGTCACCGGCCCGACCGGCTCCGGTAAGTCGACGACCCTCTACGCGGCGCTGCAGGACATCAACGAAGTCGAGCGCAACATCATCACGATCGAGGACCCGGTCGAGTACCGGCTGGCCGGCGTCAACCAGATCAACGTCAATCGCAAAGCGGGGCTCGACTTCGCCACCGGGCTGCGCTCGATCCTGCGCGCCGACCCCGACATCGTGATGGTCGGCGAGATCCGCGACGGCGAGACGGCGCGGATCGCGATCGAGGCGGCGCTGACCGGCCACATGATGCTGACCACGCTGCACACCAACGACGCCCCCGGCGCGATCACCCGCCTGACCAAGATGGGGATCGAGGCCTTCCTGATCGCCTCGGCGGTCGACTGCGTCGTCGCCCAGCGGCTGGCCCGCAAACTCTGCAGTCACTGTAAGAAGCGCACGATCGTGCCTCCGCATGTCCTGGCCGAAGCCGATATTCGGGTCGGGGGAGAGGTCGAGGCCTACGAACCGGTCGGCTGTTCCCGCTGCAACCAGAGCGGTTACCGCGGCCGCGTCGGGATCTACTCGGTGATGGCGCTGAGCGAGCACATCAAGGAGATGGTCGTCGCCCAGGCGCCGGAGGCCGAAATCGCCGCGATGGCGCGCGAAGAGGGAATGCTGACCCTGCGCGAGGACGGCCTGGGCAAGGTCCGCGCCGGCCTGACGTCCCTGGAAGAGGTAGTCCGTGTCACGGCCTAAAGGGATTCGGCTTCCGGGTCGATCTAGCTGACCATGGCCTTCGATTTCGCAGAGGTTCTTCGTCGCATGGTCGAGAGCCGTGCCTCCGACGTGCACATCACGCCGGGGGTGCCACCGGCGATGCGCGACAAGGGCAAGATCGTGCACATGGAGGGGTTTGACGTCCTCTCCGGCCAGGAGACCCGCGAGGTCGTCTACAGCATCCTCAACGACGACCAGCGCAAACGCTTCGAGACCGGCAAACAGCTCGACTTCGCCTACGCGATCCCCGGCGTCGCCCGCTTCCGCGTCAACTGCTTCTTCCAGCGCGGCTCGGTCAGCGCCGCCTTCCGTCTCGTGCCGCAGGACATCCCTTCGCTCGACTCGCTCGCGGTGCCGCAGGTGCTGCGCGAGCTCTGCGCCAAACCGCGCGGCTTCGTCCTCGTCACCGGCCCAACCGGCTCGGGCAAGAGCACGACCCTGGCGGCGATGCTCGACGTGATCAACGAAGAGAAGCAGGATCACATCCTCACGATCGAGGACCCGATCGAGTTCCTGCACCAGCACAAACGCTCGATCGTCAACCAGCGCGAGGTCGGCTCCGACGCGCCCGACTTCGCCCTCGGCCTGCGCGCCGCCCTGCGAGAGGACCCCGACGTGATCCTGGTCGGCGAGATGCGCGACCTGGAGACGATCTCTACCGCGCTGACCGCGGCCGAGACCGGGCACCTCGTCTTCGCCACGTTGCACACCCAGTCGACCGCGCAGACGGTCGACCGGATCATCGACGTCTTCCCGCCCCAGCAGCAGGGGCAGGTGCGCACCCAGCTCTCGATCGCTCTGCAGGGCATCGTCACCCAGCAGCTGCTGCCGACCGCCGATGGAATAGGTCGTGTGGTCGCAACCGAGGTACTGGTCCCGACCCCGGCGATCCGCAACCTGATCCGCGAGGGCAAGACGCACCAGATCTACGCTGCCGTGCAGACCTCAGGCGCGGTCGGCATGCAGACGATGGACGCCGACCTGGCCCGCCTGGTGCGGGCGGGGAAGATCACCCGCGCTCTGGCCGAACAGCAGGCCTCGGTGCCGGAGGAGCTCAAACGACTGCTCGGCTCGGCCCCGATCGCGACCGCCTCGATGCAGGGAGACGGGGCCGCGGCGGCTCCGCCGGCGCAGCCCGCATACAGCGGGGGCGCGTAGCCGATGGCGGGCGCCAGCACCTTCGCCTTCCGCGCGATGGACGTGGCCGGAGCCGCCTCCGCCGGCGAGCTCGAGGCCGAGTCCAAGGCGCAGGTCACCGAGCAGCTGCGCCAGCGCGGCCTGATCGTCCTCGACGTCAGCGAGAAGAAGGCGCCGTTCGCGATCGAGGATCTCTTCAAACGCTGGAAGAAGGTCGACGTGCGCGAGCTGGCCGTCTTCTCGCGCCAGTTCGCCACCCTGGTCGCCTCGGGGATGCCGATGCTGCGCACCCTGCACACGCTCGAGGAACAGACCCAGGACGAGAAGATCAAAGTTGCGGTGGCGGGGGTGCGGGCTGACGTCGAGGCCGGCAGCACCCTGGAGCAGGCGATGCAGCGCCACCCCGACGTCTTCGACCGTCTCTACCGGGCGATGGTCCGCTCCGGCGAGGAGTCGGGCCGGCTCGAGGACGCGCTCGACCAGGTCGCCTTCCAGGTGGAGAAATCCGACGCTCTCAGGCGTCAGGTGAAATCGGCGATGATGTACCCGCTGCTGGTCTTCGGTTTCGCGGCATTCGCACTGATCGGGATCGTCGCCTTCGTCATTCCGGTCTTCGCCAAAGTCTTCGAAGAACTCGCCGAAGAACACCCCGAAGAAGAAGGCGGCCTGCCGATACCGACCCAGATCTGCGTCTCGGCGTCGCACGCGATCACCGGCTACTGGTTCATTCTCATTCCGGCTTGCGTTGGCCTCACCGTCGGCTTCTTCCAGTGGAAGAAGACCGACCGCGGCAAAGAGATGTGGGACCGCTTCAAACTGCGGTTGCCGGCCCAGATCGGCGACGTCATCCAGAAGGTCGCGCTGGCCCGCTGGTCGCGCACCTTCTCCGGCTCGGTCTCGGCCGGCGTGCCGATGCTGCAATCGATCAAGCTGACCGGCGAAACGGCCGGCAACGTGGTCATCGAGAGGGCGATGGAGGATCTCTACGCCGCCGCCAAGCGGGGCGGATCGCTGGCCGGGCCGATCGAGCGCGACCCGATCTTCCCGCCGATGGTCGGCCACATGGTCGCCGTCGGCGAGGAAACCGGCCAGTTGGAGCACATGCTCTCGAAGATCGCCGACTTCTACGAGACCGAGGTCGACGCCAAAGTCAAAGCCCTCACCTCGCTGATCGAGCCAATCATGATCGTCTTCGTCGGCGGCGTCGTCGGCTTCATCGTGATCTCGATGTACCTGCCGATCTTCAGCCTCTACGAAAAGATCCGCTAGCGCGTAGCAGTACCGCGCTGTGGGCTTCGGGCCCGCCTCTTTTGAAGCGTGACTTACGGGTTATCCAGTAGGCCATCGGTCCGGGGTAGGTCGGTGGTCTGAGTTTTTGCCGGATGAAGCCCAAATTTCGGGGATTAAGGGATTCCCGTGGCTGTCGAAGAGGGGAGGGTGATGAATCTGCCAGTGCTTCGGTGCAAAAGGCAAACCCGCTGTGAGGTGGGGGCGCAAAGCCTTCGGAGCTCCGCTTGCGGAGCTGGCCGGGCTACCACCGGGGTCAACAGACACCACGTGGCTTCAAGCGACGGGGCTCTGGCGCAAACGATTAGGACCATAGGAGGTCACTAATGTTTCTCCAGAATCTCCGGGCCAAGGTTGGTGCCCGGCTAAACGGTGACAAGGGCGAGGCCGGCTTCACGCTGATCGAGCTCCTCGTCGTCATGCTCATCCTCGGCATCCTCGCCGCCATCGCAATCCCCGCGTTCTTCAACCAGCGGGAAAAGGCGACCGACGCTCAGGCCAAGTCCGCGTCGCGGACCGCTGAGACGGCGATGGAGACGTACGCCACCGAAAACGGCGGCAGCTACGCCGGCGCAACGCCGACCATCCTGAACAAAATCGAGCCGACGTTGCAGACGACCGGCAACAACAAAATCGAAGTCCCGAAAGCTGAAGAAAAAGCCTTCCAGGTGACGTCTGTCTCATCCACCGGGAACAAATTCAACATCGAACGGCAGACCACTGGAATCGTCGTATTCACCTGCAGCACTGAAGAAAAAGCCGGTTGTCCAAAAGGCGGCGACTGGAGTAAATAACGCTCTCCGATCGATCCAGGTCTGAAATGGCTGGATGTGTAGAGAGCAAAAGGGCGGGCCTTCGGGCCCGCCCTTTTCCTTGCCGTCAATGGCCCGCCTCATCAAATGTCCAAAGGGCTGGTCTTTTCGGCTACAGGCGAAGACGTCATGCGCCGATAGGGAGTGGGTGCGTCGAGCCATGAGTCAGATCGATGACGAGCAGGGCAGCATCCTGCTCGAGGCGCTTGTCAGCAGCATCCTGCTGGTGATCACCGCCGTCGGCGTCTTCACGGTTTTCGAGGCCGGGACGCGGGCCAGCGCCGAGGAGCGGCACCGGGCGCAGGCAGAGGGGCTTGCTCAGGCCGACCTGACCCGGATGCGGACGATGCGGATCTCCGACCTCTCCAACCTGCAGCAGACCAAAGTCGTGACGATCGAAAAGACGCCCTACACGATCGAATCGGCAGCCGAATACGAGACCGACAAAACCGGGACCGCCTCCTGCGTGAAAGGCACCTCCTCCGCGGACTACATCCAGATCCGCTCGACGATCAGCTGGCCATCGCTCGGCAGCCGGGATCCCGTGGTCGAGCAGAGCCTGGTCGCGCCGCCGAACGGATCGGTCTCCGAACACAGCGGCTCGCTGGCGATCCAGGTCGAAAACGGCGCCAACGAAGGCATCGAAGGGGTCGGCCTGACCGGTGCGGGGCAGGCGACCTTCTATGGCGAAACCGGCGAAACCGGTTGCGTGATCTTCGGCGACCTGCCAGAAGGAAATACCTACACGCTGACGCCCACGATCTCCGGCACGGGGCTGGTCAACAACAACGGCGAACCACCACAGGCGCAGACCACCAGCGTCGTCGGCGAGAGCACCAACACCGTGACCCTGCAGTACGACGAAGCCGGCGAAGCAATCGCGAATTTCACGACGACGGTCAACGGCAATTTGGTGGCCTCGAACGCGGACGCCATCGTCGCCTTCAACAGCGGCATGAAAGTGGCGCGGGTGTTCGGTACGCCCGGAACGCGCGGAAAAGAAGTGACTGCCAAACCCCTCTTCCCCTTCGCCTCCACCTACGCGATCTACGCCGGCACCTGCAACGAAGACAACCCTGGCACCTCGGCGCCTGACGTGGCGATCGGCGACGCCCTGGTTCCCCCTGGTGGCAAAGTTTCCGTGACGGTCCAACTGCCGCCGCTGAACCTGACCGTCTGGAGCGGGAAGAGCTCCAGCCCGGGCAGCCCGGTAGAAGGGGCCAAAGTGAAAATTTTAGACACCAAGTGCAAGAACAAGGGTGCACAGCCACTTGAATACGTGACCGAAGCCAGCGGGCATCTCCCAGATCCGGGTCTGCCCTACAGCACCTACGAAGTCTGTGCTTACAGAAGCAGCACCAACAGGCACAAGACTGAATCCAGCGTCACGGTCCCCGCAAACCCGGAAGCGATTGAAGCCGGGAAGACGCTCAATATCTACCTGGGCTCTGGGTCCGGGGCCACCAGCGAACCATGTCCATGAGTGACGAACGCGGCTACACGCTGATCGAGCTGATGATCGGGGCGATGGTCTCGCTGATCGTGCTCGGCGCCATCCTGACGATGGTCCAGGTTGCCACCGGCGACCAGAACCGGGTCTCCCAGCACGTGATCGCCAACCAGCGCGGCCGGCCGGTGATGGACCGGCTCGTCGACCTGCTCAACTCGGCCTGCGTCTCGCCGGGCCTGGCGCCGGTGCGGGCAGGCAGCACGGAAAGCTCGATGATCCTCTATGCGAAGAGCGGCTCGGCTGTCAGTCCGGTGCCCAACAAGTACGTCGTCTCTCTCTCGGCCGGAAGCCTCACCGAAACGGTCGCCCTGGGCAGCGGCACCGAACCCTCGAACTGGGCCTTCGGCACCGCTTCGAGCCCGGTTCTGCTCCTCAATGGTGTCAGCACCGCGCAGGTTGGAGAACCGGCGGCGAGTGTGCCGCTCTTCCGTTACTTCGCCTACGAAGGCGGCAAAGTCGCGACGACCCCTTTGCCGACGCCTTTGAGCGCCGAAAACGCGGCGAAGACGGTGCAGGTCAACATCGCCTTCAAGGTCGCACCGAGTGCCGCCTCCGCCGGCGTCGCGGGAGCGGCCGTCACCCTGACCGACTCGGCGACGCTGCGGATCGAACCGGCCAGCGAGGACAGCGCCCAGGTGAACCTGCCATGCGTATGAAGCTGCGAGCCCGCCTGGGCGAGGAGGGCGGCTTCACGATGATCGCCGTGATCGGGGCGATCTCGCTGGTCTCGATGCTGGCGGCGGCGACGCTGGCGGCGACCAATGGCGACGTCAACCTGGTCCAGCGCGATGTCGACTACAGGCGGGCGAATGCAGCGGCGGAGGCGGGTATCGCCAACTACTCCTTCCACCTAAACAGCGACAACAGCTACTGGGCGCGCTGCACCAACGTCCCGGAACCGAATGCGGTCAACCAACAGGGCGCCTCGCCGCTGAAGAAACGCACCGTGCCCGGCACGACCGATGCCAGCTACGCGATCGAACTGCTGCCCTCGTCGAGCTTCGCCGAAGGAAAATGCAACACCGCGAAGCCGCTCGAATCGATGCTCGAGCAGGGGGGCACCAATACCGGCTCTTTCCGCATCCGCTCGCGGGGCTACGCCGGCAACGCAACCGCCTCGATCGTCGCGACTTACAAACGCGCGAGCTTCCTCGACTACATCTACTTCACCCAGTATGAGACCTCCGACCCGGTCACCTACGGCAACCAGACCTGGTCCTCCAACGCCTACACCCAGTGCTCTAAATTCCGCCGCGAAGGGCGGGAAAGCCAGGCGATCCCCGGTTCTGGCGGCACCTACTGCAACAAGATCGTCTTCGTCAGCGGCGACCACATCAAGGGTCCGCTGCACACCAACGACGACCTGGCGATCTGCGGCACCCCCGAATTCGGCCGCACCGCCGCCGACGTGATCGAGGTCGGCGCGTCATCGCCGGGCTGGATGAACGGCGAATGCTCCTCGCCCAGCGGGGCCAGCCCCATTTTCACCGGCCCGCTCGTCACCACCGCCCCGGTGTTGAAGCCGCCGGAAACCAACGGCAAGCTGGAAAGCATCGCCGGGCCGAGTTACACCTACTCCTGTCAGACGAACATCGAACTGAACGGCTCGACGATGAAGGTCACGAGGAATATCGGCACCAGCAGCGCCAACGTCACCACCAGCACCGTGGCCTTCCCGAGCAGCGGCGTGGTCTACGTGAAAAATGGCTCCTGCCCCGGGAGCAAGTGGCCGTCCTGCTCGTCGGAATACTCGCCCTTCAGCGCGAGCTACCCCGGGACCTCCGAAGGCTCGGATTGCGGAACGGTCTACATCAAAGGCAACTACTCGGGGGAACTTACGATCGCCGCCGAGGGCGACATCGTCATCGAAGGGAATCTGACCCGCAACAGCGGAACTCAGGGGCTACTCGGTCTGATCGCCAACAATTTCATCCGGGTCAAGCACGAATGCAGTGGCTTCAAGCTCGAAAACCTCAAAGTCGAAGCGGCGATTCTGGCGATCAAGCACTCGTTCATCGTCGATCACTACGACTGCGGCGGCGAACTAGGCACGCTGACCGTCAAGGGAGCGATCTCGCAGAAATTCCGCGGACCGGTGGGGACGACCGGAGGCACCGGCTACCTCAAGAACTACGAATACGACGACCGCCTGCGTTACATGGAGCCGCCGAACTTCCTCAACCCGGTCGAGCCTTCCTGGCACATCCAGCGGGAGACTCTCGACTATCCCTGAGGCGCGCGCGGGCGCAACGTCCTGATTCTCAAGGATCGGCGGGGCTGCGCCGATCCCATCTCGTGCAGATGGCGGCGATAGCTTCATTCGGATTCCTCGGCGGCGCGGTGACGGGCAGCTTCCTCAGCGTGGTCGCCCACCGGGTGCCGCGCGGCGAATCGATCGTCGGGCCGCGCTCGCGCTGCGCCGGCTGCGGCGCCCAGATCGCCGCCTACGACAACATTCCGATCCTCTCCTGGCTCCTGCTGCGCGGCCGCTGCCGGCATTGCGACGAGCGGATCTCGATCCGCTACCCGCTGATCGAGATCGCCACCGGCCTGCTCTTTGCCCTGACCGTGCTGGTCCTGCACGACGAACCCGCACAGCTCGTGTTGGGGCTGGTCTTCGTCGCGACGCTGGCGGCGATCACGCTGACCGACCTCGAGCTGCGGCTGATCCCGAACAAGATCCTGCTCGTCTCGGCGGTTGCCGGGGTTGTGCTGGCTGCCGGCCTCGACCCCTCGAGCCTGCCGGAACGGGCGATCGCCACGGCGGCGGCGGGCGGGCTGCTCTTCGCGATCGCTTTTGCATATCCGCGCGGGATGGGAATGGGCGACGTCAAGCTCGCCGCGGTCATGGGCCTCTACCTGGGCCGTTCGGTGGCGCCAGCCTTGCTGATCGGCTTCGCCGCGGGCTCGGTCTTCGGCCTGGCGCTGATCGCCCGCCACGGGGCGGCGGCGCGCAAGCAGGCGGTTCCCTTCGGACCGTTCCTCGCTCTCGGCGGCGTGATCGGGCTTCTCGCCGGCGAACAGATCGTCGACTGGTATCTCAGCACGTTCTAGGGCTGCGCCTGCCCGCAGAAGTCCTCGCAAAGGTTTTCCTATAACTGGGTAGTTGCAGGGCGAAAGGTCTGGGGCCTTTCTGTCGATTCAGGTCGGGCGTGCCTTCCCTTGCCCTGACCAAGCCCAAGTTCACCCTGACCAAGCCCAAGGCCGGCCCGGTCGTCGGCCTCGACATCGAGGCCGGCAGCATCGCCGCGACCGAGGTCGCGGTCAACGGCACAGCGCAGGTGACCGCCTCGGCCATCGGCCCGCTGGATCCCGGCGCCTTCCATGAGGGTGAGGTGCTCGATCCGGGCAGCCTTGCGACGGCGCTGAAGTCCTTCTTCGCCGAGCACAAGCTCTCCAAGCGGGTGAGGATCGGGATCGGCAACCAGCGCCTCGTCGTCCGGATGATGCGCCTGCCGGCGATCGATGACCTCAAGGAGATGGAGGCGGCGGTCCGCTTCCAGGCTCAGGAGCAGATGCCGATGCCGCTGGACCAAGCGGTGCTCGAGTATCAGGTCGTCGGCGGCGCAGCGGCCGAGGAGAGTGGGGCAGCCCAGGTCGACGTCGTCGTCGTTGCAGCTCGACGCGAGATGGTCGCCTCTTTCGTCGAGCCGCTCCGCCGCGCCGGCCTCGACCCGGTCGGGGTGGACCTCGCCGCCTTCGGCATGATCCGCGCCCTGGCCGGCACTGGCGCGGAGCCCGCGAGTTCCTCCGAGCCGAGCGAGAGCCCGGCGGGAGCCGTTCTCTACTGCAGCCTCGGTGATGTCACCAACCTCGCCGTGGCACGAGGGCGTGCCTGCCTCTTTACCCGCGTCTCCCACGTTGGCCTCGAGGCCCTCTCGGCTCGCCTCGCGGGTGCCCGCGGGCTCCCCGCCGAGCACACCGCCCAGTGGCTCTCCTACGTCGGGCTTGAGACCCCGGTTGAAGATCTCGATGGCGACGCCGAGACGATCGCCGAGGCGCGTCGCACGCTCGAGGACGGCGTCGGCTCCCTCACCGACGAGCTGCGCCTTTCGTTGGATTACTACGGGGCCCAGGAAGCCGTTCTGCCGGTCGAAAAGATCGTCCTCTGCGGTCCCGGAAGCGCCATCCCCGGCCTTCCAGCGCGGATGGAAGCCGGCCTCGGCATGCCGATCTCCGTTGCTCGCCCGGCGGCCCTCGGTGGCTTCGACGAGTCCTCGGCCGCGCGCCTGACCGTTCCCTTCGGCCTCTCCCTGGAGGACTGAGATGCGCCCCGTCAACTTGATCCCGCCCGAGGATCGCCGTGGTGAGCAGGCGCCGCTGCGCACCGGTCCGTTCCCGTACATCCTGCTCGGCGCGCTGGTGGCGGTGCTGATCGGCGTCAGCGCGCTGGTGCTGGTAAGCAACCAGATCTCCGAAAGCAAGAGCGAAGTCGCGACGTTGGAAAGCGAAGACGCCACCGCCGCCGCCAAGGCGCAGCAGCTCGCCTCCTACACCCAGTTCCGCGACATGAGCGAACAGCGCGTGGCGACGGTGCAGAGCCTTGCCGACAGCCGCTTCGACTGGGAACGCGTGATGCGCGAACTCGCGCTGGTCCTGCCGAGCAACGTCTGGCTGACCAGCCTTACGGCGACCGCCTCGCCAGACGTCAGCGTCGATGGGGGCAGCTCAGGCGGGAGCCTGCGCGCCCAGGTCCCCGGCCCTGCCCTGGAAATGAACGGCTGCGCCTCCGGGCAGGAGGCGGTCGCCGGCTTCGTCACCGCGCTCAAGGACATCGACGGCGTGACGCGAGTCGGGGTCGAATCTTCGGAATTGGGCGAAGAAGACGAAGAAGAAGCGGAAGCGGCTTCGACCGAAGTGGGCGCCAACACGGGCTCGAGCGGCGACGAATGCCGTACCCGCGCTTTCATCGCCAAATTCTCCCTCGTCGTCGCCTTCGACGCCGCTCCGGTCCCGACCGAAGAATCTTCCGAATCGACGGTTGCGGCGCCGGTCGAATCGGCCGAATCCACCGCGTCGGAATCCGAAAGCAGCGAAGGCGGCTGAGATGAAGAAGCTCAGCTCCTCCAACCTGACCGTGGTGGCGGTGCTCGCCATCGTCGTGCTCGGCGTCGCCTTCTACGCGATGGCGCTGAGCCCGAAGCGCGAAGAAGCGAGCAAGCTCGAAGCCCAGGTCGAACAGGTCAAGGGCTCCCTCGCTCAGCACGAAGCGGAAATTGCCGCGGCGGAAGGAGCGCGCGCCGACTTCCCGGCCGAATACCAGCACCTCGTCGTGCTCGGCAAGGCAGTGCCTGGCGGCGACGAAACGGCGTCCTTGTTGGTCCAGGTGAACCACATCGCCGACCACGCCGGGGTCCGCTTCAGCAACCTCGCCCTCTCATCGGAAGGGACGGGGGAAGCCGCCGAAAGCCCAGCGCCACCCGCCGAAGCCTCCGGTGCGCCGGCCTCGCCGACCGAGGTCGAGGCCTCGACGATGCCTCTGGGGGCGACCATCGGTCCCGCCGGCCTCGGCGTGATGCCCTACACCCTGAGCTTCACCGGCAACTTCCTCCACGTCGCCGATTTCATAAAGGGCCTCGACTCGCTGGTCAAGACCAAGGGCGAAAAGGTGGCCGTAGACGGGCGGCTCTTGACTGTCAACGGCTTCGCCCTAAAAGCGGCGCCTAAAGCGGAATTTCCCACGCTCGAAGCGACGTTCTCCGTCACCACCTACCTGACTCCTCCCAGTGAGGGCCTTACCGGCGGCGCCTTGCCGGAAAGCGCCCCCTCGACCGAAGCGACTCCGGCCTCGACCACGACCGGAGGGGTGGCGCAATGAAGCGACTGAAAAAGGGGCCGGAGCTGAAGATGCCCGAGCTGAAGGTGCCGGACTTCCTCGCGGATCTCTATTACGACCTGCGCGACCGGCGACTGTTGCCGCTGGTCGCGCTGGTCGTCGTCGCGATCGCCGCCGTTCCGTTCCTGCTGGGCGGCGAAGTCGAACAGCCGACGTTGCCGGAATCCGGCGTCGCGGCGCTGGGGGCGCCGGCCGAAAAGACCTCCAAGCTCACCGTCGTCGAGGCCACGCCCGGCCTGCGTGAATACCGCAAGCGGCTGCGAGGCCGGGTGGCGACCGATCCATTCGTGCAGCGCTACACCGAACAAGCGGGCGGTTCGGCTTCGAGTTCGTCGGGGGAAGGCTCCTCTTCGTCCGGCTCGTCCTCGTCCGAAGCGGTCACGACCGAAAGCTCCCCGACCGCGGTCGAAGTGGAATCGGGCGGTGGATCGTCCAGCGGCGGCGGCTCTTCCGGCAGCGGCCAGACCCAGGGCGTTCGCCTCTTCGAATTCGTCCTCGACGTGCAGATCTCCCATTCGGAAACGACCGCCGGCGGTAGCCAGAAGATGGGCGAGCCCGAAGTTCGCCATCGCGTCCGCCCGTTGACGCAGCTGCCGGGGAAGAAGGCGCCTGTCGTCACGTCGATGAGCATCAACCTCCACACTGGGAAGGTCGTGTGGCTGGTCTCCAACGAAGTTCAATCCCTCGACGGCGAATTCGACTGCGTCGCCCGCACGCCGAACGGCACTTGCGAACTGGTTGAAATCGAACCGGGCTTCCCGCTCGAACTCGTCTATGGGCCGGACAAGATGCTCTACCGGATCAAGGTGACCAACATCGACACCGTTTTGGCGGGCAAGGTCGGTGACCAGCGCTCCTCTCGTGCAGACTTTGCCGTGCCCAGCGGCACGGTTCCTGCGACGCCATAGCTTCAGTAAGTGAAGCTATGGCGCTAAACTCGCTTTGGCGAGCCGATCGATCCCGAAGCCGGCTCCCACCGAGGCACCAAAATGAGCGCCGAGAGCAACTCCCGCTGTCCTGTCTGTCGCACCGCCGACGTCGTCTGCGGCAAGTGGACCCTCCTCGTCATCCGTGACCTGGCCGAGGGCTGCAGCCGCTTCTGCGAGCTGGAGCGCTCGCTGGAGGGGATCAGCCCACGCACCCTCTCGCTGCGCCTGCGGGCGCTGGAAGAGGAGGGGATCGTCACGCGCAACACCTTCCCCGAGGTCCCGCCCCGGGTCGAGTACGCGCTGACCGAGAAGGGCAAGGCGCTGGTGCCGCTGATCGAGGACATGCGTCGCTACGGAAGTCGCTGGCTGTTCGAAGAGCCGGCCGCGGTTCCCGCCTAGCGCTGCTGCAAGGCGGCTTGCAGGCGGAGGAGGGGTAGGCGTGGGGGGGAAGGCTGGGACGTGCGTGATCCCCTGCTCAACGAGGCGCTTCGGCGATTGGCTGCTGAGACTGCGACTCGCTTTACGACGCTCGTGGCCAGCGGGGACCAGATTCCCTTCGACGTCGACGAGCAGGCTGGGCCCGATGAGGCCTTCTTCCATAGCTATGTGCCGCTGACCGCGCGCTTCGTGCGCGAGCGTGAGGCTGAGCTGAGCTCGCTGCCCGCCTTCGAGCCGGCGCGTGAAGCAGTCGCGCTGGCAAGCGTCGCCGTTCCGTACCTGGAGGAGCGCGGCGAGACCGTCTCCGCGGATCCCGGTGAGCGGGCGGCGCACATGCTCACCGTCTTCATGGCCTCCCTCTGGGACGGCTGCACCGAGTTCTCGCTCGACCGCGACCGGCTCGAGAGCGCCCTCGCGGTGCTCGACGCCGAGGCCGGCGACGTCGACGAGGCAGACATCGTCGTCGTGCCGCTGGTCGGTCTGCGGATGCCGCTCGCACGGCTGCAACTGCCGCATGGCATGCAGCTCGTCCGCGCCGACAGCTTCGAGGCACCGATCGAGGCGATGCGCAGCGAGGGCATGGGCCGCGCCGCCTGGGAGCCGCAGTTCCTCGCGATCGCCGAGCAGGAGGAGGGGGTCGACAGCGCCGGTGCCGCGCTTCAGCAGCTCGCCGACCTGATCAGCGTCATGCGTCTCTTCAAGGCGGGCGGGGTCGGCCTCGGCCCGCACGCCTTCGCGCCCACCGGCGAGGGCCGCTGGCGCCGCATCGCGACCGGCGCCCCCGCGCCCCGCGCCAACGACTACAAGCTCAATGAGGAGGAGGCGGCCCAGCTGGTCGAGCTCGCCGAGACACTCGAGGCAAGGCCCGACCCGGCCGGCCCGCTGGCCTGGGCGGTGCGCCGCTTCGAGCTGGGCTGCGAGCGACCTTCCCCGGCGGAAGGGCTGAGCGACCATCTTCTGGCACTGCGCGCCGTGCTCGACGGGCAGGGGCCGGTCGGCGCCTCGCTGCCGATGCGCGCCGCGGCGCTGATCGCCGACGGGTCGACCGATCGGCTCGGCGCCCGCGAGCGGGTCGAAGCTGTGCAGGAGCTGGAGAGTGCGCAAATGTCAGGTGTCTCGGCCGAGGACGCCGCCGAGCTTGCCACCTGGGCAGAGGAATGCGTGCGCCGGATCCTCCGCGAAGCCGCTCTTGGCGAGCTCGGCGCCGATCTCAACGAGGCGGCAGACGAGACCCTGATCGCCACCGGCCTCGACGCCGGAGACGTCGAGATCGCCGTGGTCGCACAAGAGATTCCAGAGCCCGAGCCTGCACCAGAAGAGCCCGAATTCCATCGTCCCGAGCCGACCACCGAGGAGGAGCACGACATGGACCAGGACACCCGCATCCTCGAGCCGGTTCCGGCCGAGCACGAGATCCGCATCACCGCGACCCACTGGCTCGACGAGGTAGAGGTCGAGGAGAGCACGCTCGACTTCCCGGCGATCGACGGAGACGTCTCGCACCGCGACCGGATCGACACCCCCCGCGTGCGCCACCTCTTCCCCGTTCCCGAGGACGCCGACTGGGAGGTCCGCGAGCTCAAGTACGACCACTACGAGGGTCGCAGCGCGAGCTAGCACTTAACTTAGATTCTCTTGAGTATTTTGACGCGCTGCTGTATCGGTTGACGAGTCTCCGCTTCGGGGACGAATCCAACCGAGAGGAAGAAAGATGATGCGCAATCTCAGGCACCTGGGGCCGATGCTCGCTGCTGTTCTGGTGATGTCGTCAGTGGCTGCATCGGCAGCCATGGCAGAAACGGGCAAGCTCACATCGGACGGCCCGGTGAAATTGACAGGCACCACCACGTCCGGCGTGGCGAGAGCATTTGGCTTTTCAGTCGAATGCCATGAGCACGCGACGATCGGCAAAGTCAACGAAACACCACAGGGGTTCGTCACGCCACCGCTCGGCGCGTTCACAGTGCAGACGGAATCCACCAATTGCACCGCGACGCTCGGGGCAACCAAAGCGCCGGCCACAGTCACAAACAACGGATGTGACGCAGTTACCCAGATCGGTGAAACAATCTCGGCGGGCAAATGGAGTGGCACGACCGAAATCGTCTGTCCAGAAGGCAAACAGATCGAAGTTCACGCCTACACCAACTCCTCGCATCTCTCGACGATCTGCACAGTGAAAATCCCGGCTCAGTCCGGCCTCAAAGGCGGATTTGCCGAAAACGCCGCAGGCGGCAAGATCAACCTCAGCGGTGCGGGCGGCGGCATCAAAGCCACTAAGACCGGCATCCTCTGTGGGGGAACCGCCGAAACCAACAACGCCGAACTCGAAGGCACGGCTGTTGTCAGCGGAACGAACGAACAAGGGGCGGCCACAGAAATCGCGCTGAGCGATTGATGTGATCTGACGGTAAACGTGACTAAGCGCGGCCCGCCGCGATCTCTATCCGCTGCTCGCTCGAGGCGAAGAGGTAGCGGTTTATCTCGGCGAGGCCGCCGAGGTCGTGGACGTCCTCGTCCAAGTAAGGGACGCGGATCACGCCCTTGGCGCGCAGCTCCTTGGCCAGGTGCTCGATGTTGCGGGCGTCACGCTCGGCCAGCGCTTGATAGTCGGCGAAGTTCTCGGCCACGCGCTGGGCCAGGTCCTCATCGCCCAGCTTCTCGCTGAGCGCTCCCTCGAGGTCTGCCCCGTCGCCGCGCAGGCGCTCGGCTGGGTAGTGGACCTTGTTGACGATGACGCCTCCGAAGGGCAGTTTCGCCTCGACCAGCTTGCGGTGGAAGTAGACGGCCTCGTCGATCGGCTCGCCCTGCGGCCCGCAAACGACGAGGAAGCAGGTGTGTGGATCGGCGAGCAGGCTGTTGACCCGCTTGGCGCGGGCCTGGAAGCCGTCGACCATGCCGCTGAAGGCGTTGAAGAACTCGGCCAGGTCGGCGAGCAGGTCGAAGCCGACGATCCGCTTGAAGACCGAGAGGGCGACCGAGGCACCGCGTCCGGCCACCCGCGCCGCCAGGCCGGTCGGCTTCATGAAGACGCGCAGCGAGCGCCCTTCGATGAACTGGGTGAGGCGTCGCGGCGCATCGAGGAAGTCGAGCGCGTTGCGGGTCGGCGGCGTGTCGAGGACGAGCAGGTCGAAGCGTCCTTCGGTGTGCAGCTCGAACAGCTTCTCCATCGCCATGTACTCCTGCGAGCCGGCCAGTGCGTTGGAGATCTGCTGGTAGATGCGGTTGTTGAGGACGCGGTCGCGCGACTCCTCGTCGGGGGCCTGGCGGGCGACGAGCTCGTCGAAGGTTGCCTTGGCGTCGAGCATCATCGCCCACAGCTCGCCCTTGATCTCGATCCCGTGCTGCTCGAACAGCTCGGGGCCGACCCGCGTCGCCTCGTTGCCCAGCTTACGCAGGCCGAGCGAGTCGGCGAGTCGCTTTGCCGGGTCGATCGTCAGCACGCAGACGCGCAGCCCGCGCGCCGCCATGCCGGCAGCGATCGCCGCCGAGGTCGTCGTCTTGCCGACTCCGCCCGAGCCGGCGCAGATGCAGATGTCCTTGCCTTCGAGGATCTCGTCGACGGCCGGCATCAGCCCAGTCTCTTCGCGAGCGTATGCGCCGCCTCGGCGCCCAGCTCGGGCTCGAAGAGGAAGGGAAGGGTCTTCACGGGCGCCTCGACCCGGCGCCGTAGACGGGCCAGCTGGGCGCGTTGGGAACGGGCGCGACCGTGCTCGGAGACGGCGGCGCGGGCCGCGGCGCGCACGCTCCCGTTCTCGCCCTCGGCCAGCTCGGCGAGCCGCTCGGCCTCCTCTTTGGAGAAGCGCTCGGGGTAGAGCCCGTTGAGGTAGATGCGGTCGACGGCGACGCCCACCTCAGAGCGCAGCTCGCTCTCCAGCGCGGCCGTCTCGTTGACCGGCATCTCCTCCGGCAGGGCGACGATCGCCGTCCCGGTGTGCTCGTGGTCGGTGATCAGCCGGTCGAGCTGCTGCGCCTGGGAGTGGATCGGCCCGACCCGGGCGATCGCGGCGAAGGTGCGCGGCGTTTGCAGGAAGCCGATCCCGTGGCCGGTGGCGGGGGCGTCGACGATCACCAGGTCGTACTTGCGCCCGCTCTTGACCTTGCGATCGAGCTGGGCCAGCTCCCAGATCTTGCCGATCGTGACCAGCTCCTTGAGGCCCGGAGTGGCGGCGGCGAGGTAGGAGAAGATGCGACTGCGGAAGAGCATGTCGCGCATCGCCCGGACCTTGAGCTGGAGCAGGACGTACTCGCGCATCGACTCGTCCGGATCGATCGAGATCGACCAGAGGTTCTCCGCCATCTCGACCTCGTGGAAGCCGACCTCGGTGTGATCGAAGATCCGCGAGGCGTTCTCCTGCGCGGAGACCTCGCAGACGATCGTGCGCTTGCCGGCTTCGGCGGCGCGGAGTCCCAGCGCGACCGCAACGGTGGTCTTGCCGACTCCTCCCTTGCCGGTCACGAAGACCAGTCGCTTGTCGAGTAGTTCGGGGATTGGGGTGATTCCTAGCAATTTCGAGGGGTGGCAGGAAAAACGGGCAGTCATGCGAATACCCGCGCAATGGGATTCCTTAGCCGCAAGAACAAGTCCACGCCCGTGCCGACCGAAGATCCTCATCCGATCATGGAGGAGTTGCAGGCTATGGAGGATGCGGTTCCGCAGGCCCCTCAGCCTCCGACGCCTCCCAGGGCAGAGGCGCCCGAGAGAGAGGCTCGGCCCGTTGCGGTGAAAACTGAGGAGCGGCAAGAGGCGCTCGTCGATCCTGAGCCCGAGCGCTTCATGCCCAGAGATCTGATCGCTCCCAGCCGTCATGAAGCCGTCGTGGAGGAGCCCGTCGCCGAGGTGCCCACCAAGCACGCCGACGTGATCGCCTTCGCCAACCAGAAGGGTGGGGTCGCCAAGACGACCACCACTTTGAACCTTGCCGTCGCCTTCGCCGAGTCCGGTCACCGGGTGCTCTGCATCGATCTGGACCCGCAGGGGAACCTGACGATGAGCCAGGGGATCGATCCGGACAAGGTCGAAAAGAGCCTCTACGACGTGCTCGTCAACGACATGCCGATCAGCGAGATCATCCAGCACCGCGAGATCGACATCGCCGTCGCCTCGATCGACCTGGCCGGTGCGGAGATCGCGATGAGCACCAAGATCGGCCGCGAGCGCTCGCTGGAGAAGGCGCTGAAAGAGGTCATCGGCGACTACGACTTCGTCTGCATCGACACGCCGCCCAGCCTCGGGCTGCTGACGATCAACGCGCTGACCGCCGCCAACAAGGTGATCGTCCCCGTTCAGTGCGAGTATTTGTCGATGCGCGGACTGGTCCAGCTCCAGAACACGCTGAAGATGATCCAGGAGAACCTCAACCCCGAGGTGCGGATCGAGGGCATCCTGCCGACGATGCTCGACTCGCGCACGGTCCACGCCAAGGAGGCGGTGGAGATCCTCGAAGAGAACTTCGGCGACCTCGTCTTCCGCTCACGCATCCGCAAGGCGATCAAATTCGCCGAGGCCCCGGTCAAAGGCGCCAGCGTGCTCAAGTACGATCCGCAGAGCAACGCCGCGGGTTACTATCGAGACTTGGCTGAGGAGGTTTTGGCACATGAGTCGGCGTAAGCGGGCGAGTATGCGTGAGGGTCCCCTCTCGGATCTCTTCCGCTCCACCTCCGACGATGCCCCGGTCGATCCGCCTGAGGCGTCTGAGGCTTCCACTGAGCCCGAGCCCAAGTCTCCCACCGAGCCGGAGACTCCTCCCGAGCGACTGAAACGGGTCTTTTCCGAGGAGCCTGCTCCCCGGGTTGAACCGCCGGCCGAAACCCCTCGCTACGGGCGCGAGGAACCTGAGTACGAGCCGCCCGGCAGCGGCGAGCCGCATCAGCCTGTCATCCGGGTTGTGGGGGTAGGGGGTGCTGGGGTGAACGCGGTCAACCGGATGGTCGACGCGAACGTGCCCGGAGTCGAGTTCATGGCCGTCAACACCGATCTGCAGTCCCTGCAGCTCTGCGTCGCCGACGTCACCGTCCACATCGGCGACGAGCAGACGCGCGGCCTGGGCGCCGGCGCCGACCCGCGGGTCGGCCACCGCTCCGCCTTCGAGGAGCAGGACAAGATCAAGCGCCTGCTCAAGGGATCCGACATGGTCTTCGTCGCCGCCGGCGCCGGTGGCGGCACCGGCAGTGGCGCCGCCCCGGTCATCGCCCGTCTCGCCCGTGAGGTCGGCGCGCTGACCGTCGGCATCGTCACCAAGCCGTTCAGCTTCGAGGGCTCGCGGCGCGGCGATCAGGCCGGCAAGGGGATCGAGGAGCTGGCGGCGGAGGTCGACACCCTGATCGTCGTCCCCAACGATCGCCTGCTCGAGGTGCTCGACCAGCACACCTCGATGGTCGAGGCCTTCCAGGTTGCCGACGACGTGCTGCGCCAGGGGGTGCAGGGGATCTCCGACCTGGTCACCCTGCCGGCGCTGATCAACCTCGACTTCGCCGACGTGCGGACGATCATGTCCGACGCCGGCCGGGCGCTGCTCGGGATCGGCATGGGCAGCGGCGAGGGCCGCGGCCTGCTCGCCGCCGAGAAAGCGATCTCCTCGCCTTTGCTGGAGACCTCGATGGAGGGTGCGCGGGCGATCCTGCTCTCGATCACCGGCGGTCCCGACCTCTCGCTGGTCGAAGTCAGCGAGGCGGCGAAGCTGGTCGGCGAGGCCGCTCATCCCGACGCCAACATCATCTTCGGCGCCAACATCGACGAGGAGCTGGGCGACCAGATCTGGATCACCGTCGTCGCCACCCGATTCGACGGGCAGGCCACGCCGCGCCGCGCCGCCGAGCCGATGATCCGTCGCACCAAAGACGCGGGCCGTGGCCGTGCGCCGCGCAACGAGAAGGCCGGCGAGCTGAGCAGCCTCGACGTCCCCGAGTTCCTCCCCGGCTAGTCCATACGCCATGACCGGCGTCGTCGCGGCGGGGCACCCCCTTACCGCCGAGGCGGGAGCCGATGTCCTGCGCGCCGGCGGCAACGCGGTCGACGCCGCAGTCGCAGCCGTCCTCGCATCCTTCGCCGTCGAGAGCCCCCTGACCGGCCTCGGCGCCGGCGGCTTCATGATGATCAGCCGCGGTGGGGAGACGACCCTGATCGACTTCTTCGTCGCGGCGCCCGGCAAGGACGGGACCGAGCGTGGGGTGGAGCTTGCCGCCGTTCCGGTCCATTTCGACGAGGAGACCGTGCAGACGTTCTACGTCGGGCCGGCGTCCTGCGGCGTGCCGGGGACCGCGGCCGGCCTGGAGCTGGCGCTGCGGCGTTTCGGCACGGCACCGCTTGCCGATCTGACGCGGGCCGGGGTGAAGCTCGCCCGCGAGGGTGCTCCTGTCAATGCCGAGCAGGCCTACATCCTCGAGATCCTCTGGCCGATCCATCAGCGGCTTGCAGAGACCAGACAGCTCTACGCACCCGAGGGGCGGCCGCTCGACGAAGGGGACGTCTTCCGCTTCCCGGAGCTGGCCGAGGCCCTGGAACGCTTCGCTGCCGAGGGCGCCGAGCCCTTCTACAGCGGTGAGGTCGCCGCTGCGCTGAGCGGCCATGTATCCGCGCACGGCGGCACGCTGGGTGCCACCGACCTGGCCGAGTACGAGGCAATCGAGCGCCTGCCGATCCACGCCCCGTTCCGTGGCGCCGAAGTCCTCACCAACCCGCCGCCCTCCTCGGGTGGAATCCTGATCGCCTACTCGCTTGGTCTGCTCGAGCGGCTGGGGGAGACGAGCGGCCCTGAGCAGCTGGTCGCGGCGATGGACGCCGCCAACGGCGCCCGCGGCGAGGAGTTCGCCGAAGGGCTGTACGGCGAGGGCCTGGAGCGGGCGCTGCTCGACCCCGGGCGCCTCGATCTGAAGGCAGGCGATCTGCTCGGCTCGACCACCCACATCGCGGTGCTCGACGGCGAGGGAATGTGCGCCAGCGTCACTTGCTCCAACGGCTCGGGCTCCGGCGTCCTCGTCCCAGGCACCGGGGTGATCCTCAACAACATGCTCGGCGAGGAGGACCTCAACCCGCTCGGCTTCCACGCGATCGCCCCGGGTCGCCGCGTTCCGTCGATGATGGCGCCGACGGTGGTGCGCCGCGACGGCGAGATCGAGCTCGGCCTGGGCAGCGCCGGCGTCCAACCGGATCCGCTCGGCGATCCTGCAGACGGTTGTGCGCGCAGTCGAGCAGGGGATGGGCGCCGGCGACGCCGTGCGGGCGCCTCGCCTGCACTTCGAGCAGGGTGTCGTCCAGGCAGAGCCCGGGATCGACGAAGCTGCACTGGCGCGGATCGAGGCCCGTGGCATTCCGGTTCTGAGGCGACCGCGAATCAACCTCTTCTTCGGCGGTGTGCAGGCGGTCGCCCGCGATCGGACGACGGGCGCCCTGAGTGGCGGCGGCGATCCGCGGCGCGGCGGTAGCGTGGCGGTCGCATGAAAATCGATTTCGAGGCGGAGGGCTTGCTCGACGACGTCGAGGGCGACGCGCGCCAGGCGCGGTGCGAGCTGCTCGAACGACTCGCTGGCGAAGGCGTACCGCTGGAGGAGCTGCGTGAGGCGGTCGAAGGCGGGCGCCTCGCCCTGCTGCCGGTGGAGCGGGCCGTGGCCGGCGATGGGCCCCGCTACACGCCGCGTGAGGTGGCGGACAAGGTCGGCATCGACCTCAAGATCCTGCAGCGCACCAGCCTCGCCTTTGGCGTTCCCTATCCCGACTCCGACGAGCGCTCTGTGACCGAGGCGGATCTGGAAGCGGCGAGGAGAGTCAAAGCGTTCTACGACGCCGGCCTTCCCGAGGAGGGGATGATGCAGGTCGCCCGCACTGTGGGAATGGCTACGGCGCGGATCGCCGAGGCCAACCGCGACCTGGTCATACGCACGCTGATGCAGCCGGGCGACACCGAGCAGGATCTGGCGCTGCGCTTCGCCGCCGCCGCCGAGCACATGCTGCCGCTCTTCGAGCCGACCCTCTCCTACGCTTTCCGCGCCCACATGCTCGAGCAGATCCGCCGCGACGTCCTGGGCGCCGGTGACATCGCCTCGGGGCAGCCGGGAACGGCAACGGAGGTCGCCGTCTGCTTCGCCGACCTGGTCGGCTTCACCAAGCTCGGCGAGCAGGTCGAGACCGAAGAGCTGGGCCTGATCGCCGGTCGCCTCGACGAGCTGGCGACCTCGGTCGCCGAGCCCCCGGTGCGGCTGGTGAAGCTGATCGGCGACGCGGCGATGCTCGTCTCCACCGACGCCGCGGCGATGGTCGAGGCGGCGCTGCGGATGGTCGAGGCAGCCGACGAAGAAGGCGACGAGTTCCCCCGCCTGCGCGCCGGCATCGCCGATGGCTCGGTGCACGTCCAGGCTGGCGACTACTACGGCCGCCCGGTAAACCTTGCCAGCCGCCTGACCGGAATCGCCAAACCCGGCAGCGTCCTGCTCGACGCCGCGGCAAAGGCCGCAGCGGGGGAGGGCTTCGACTACTCCTACGCCGGCGAGAAACGCCTCAAGGGCTTCGACTCCCGCATAAAGCTCTACCGAGCCCGCCGCCAAGACCGCACCTAGCGCCACCCAAGGGGGGCGAGTTTCGCATCCTGAAGCCTTATTGGGGCTATGGACCGGGTATCCCTTCAGGACGCAGACGCACTCGTCCGCAAGTTGGGAGCTGGGCAGCACTGGGTTGTGACCCACGAGCAGCTGCGGGCGCTTGGGCTCGGCTCGGATTCGATCAGGCACCGGGTGAAGACCGGTCGCCTGCACCCGGTTCACCGGGGTGTCTATGCGATTGCGCGCCCCGCATTGGAGCGGGAGGGACACTGGCTGGCAGCCGTGCTCGCCTGTGGTGATGAAGCGTTGCTGAGCCACCGAAGTGCGGCGGCGCTGTGGGGTCTGGTGCGCAGCTCCGCAGAACAGGATGTCGAGGTTGTTACGCCTGACGTTGTGCTGCGAAGGCGACCGGGTATTCGGGTCCACCGCAGGGCCGATCTAGGAGCCGAGCACCGTCGCGAAGTCGACGGCGTCCCCGTAACCGATCCGATCTCGACTCTGGTCGATCTGGCGTCACGCGCGCCGGAGTGGCAAGTGGAGCAGGCGATCAACGCCGCCGATCGCCTCGGCTTGGTCGACTCGGAAACTCTGCGCGCGACTGTTCCCCGTCTGGCGCCGCGCCCTGGTAAGGCGTGCATTCGCCGGCTCGCCGGTTGCGACGCACTCACGGATACGGGCCTCGAGCGCAAGTTCCTCGCGATCGTGTGCAGCGCGAGTCTGCCATTGCCTCAGACGCAGGTGATGGTCAGTGGCTACCGCGTCGATTTCTACTGGCCTGATCTGGGACTGGTGGTCGAGACGGACGGTTGGCGCTACCACCGCACCCCCGGTGAGCAGGCGACCGATCAGCGTCGAGATCAGGCTCACGCACGCGGTGGTCTAACTACGCTGCGCTTCAGCGAAAATCAGATTCGCTACGAGCCCCGCACGGTCCAGCGCACGCTCAAAGCTGTCGTCAATCGCATCCTGAAGGGTTGAGGGTAGGTGGGTGCCATCAACCCTTCAGCAGGCAGGGCAGCCGAGGGGCTTGCGGCCGGAGAGCAGGAGGTTGTAGAAGAGCTCGGCGGGGAGGTGGGGCTCCAGGACGCGGGTGTCGACCTTCTGCAGGGCTATGTAGCTGTTGAAGGCGAAGCGGCGCCAGCCCCAGGAGACCGAGTCCGGCTCGGCGCTCGCCTCGACCGTGCGCAGTCCCCAGCCCCAGGCGTTGGCGAGCAGCTCCTCGCCGCCGACGCGTTGCTGCTCGAAGCCGCTGTCGCGCAGCAGCCGTCGCAGGTCGGCGGGGGCGAAGGCGTGGACGTCGACCTCGCCCTCGAGGGCGTGCCCGTTCGATTGCTCCATCTCGGGCACCGCGCGAGGGTGCGCCCCGACCAGACGACGCCAGGCGGGCGCGGCGATCATCCCCGCCCGCTTGGGCGCCGCCGCCAGACGGTCGCCGTACCGGGAGGGCTCGCCGCAGAAGGCGATTGCACCACCCGGGCGCAGCACGCGTAGGAATTCTGCGAAAGCGCGGTCGAGATCCGGGATGTGGTGCAGGACGGCGTGGCCGAAGACGAGGTCGAAGCTCTCGTCCTCGAAGGGCAGCTCCTCCGCCTCGGTCGCCACGGTCTCGGCTTCCAGTCCCAGGCTCTCGGCCGTCTCGGATAGCCGCCGCAGCATTCCCGGCGAGATATCGGTCGCCGTCAGCCGCTCGATCGTCCCCATCTGCAGCAGGTTGAGCGAGAAGTAGCCGGTGCCGGAGCCGATCTCCAGCCCGTCGGCGAAGCTGAGCCCATCCAAGCCGCCGAGTGCCTTGGCCAGCTTCTGGCGCACCTGGCGCTGACCGGTGGCGCCGAAGTCGATGCCCCACTTGGCGTCGTATTCGTCTGCTGCCGCGTCGTGGTACCGGGTGTTGACGTCCTTGATGTGGTCGGGCGTGGCGGTGGGGGAGGCCGGCATGGGGCGGGAACGGTACATGGATCGGCGCAACGCACATGGCGTGGAGCCGCAATAGCGTCCCGACCGTGGCACGCGAGTATCTCCAAGAGAATCAGCCCCCCGGGGTGCCGCCGCTGCCGCTGACCGGCGAGCGGACGCTGCCCGACGTGCCCGAGGAGAACTACTGGTTCCGGCGCCACCTCGCCGTCTACGAATGGATCGCGGCGCGGGTCGCCGGCCGGCGGGTCGTCGACATGGCCTGTGGCGAGGGCTACGGCTCCGACGTACTGGCCGCGAGCGCGGCGAGCGTGGTCGGGGTCGACGCCAACCCGGAGGCGCATGAGCACGCGCGGCTGCGCTACGTGCGCGACAACCTGCGCTACGAGCGGGCTCTGGTCGAGAGCTTCTCCGAGCCGTGCGACGCGGTCGTCTTCCTGCAGACGATCGAGCACGTCCAGGACGCCGGCGCGATCCTCGGGCACTTCAAGTCGATGCTGGCGCCGGGCGGTGTGGCCTACGTCTCCACCCCCAACCTGCTGACTCTGGCCCCCCCCGGCGCGGAGAAGTCCGACAACCCCTGGCACGTGCGCGAGTACCGCGCGGCGGAGTTCCGGGCGCTCTGCGAGGACCACTTTGAGCGAGTCGAGCTGCGCGGGCTCTTCCACGCGCGCAAGCTGCGTGTCCACGAGATCGCGATCGGGCTCGGCTGGGACCACGTCCACAAAGGGCTGCGGCTGACCAAGCCCTTCTACGATCGTTTCACCCCGGCGATCGCCGCCTCGGACTTCGCTCTACGTGGTGACGATCTGGACCGGGCGCTGGACTTCCTGGCCGTCTGCCATGGCTGAGCAGAGCGTCGGCGACCTGGCGATCGTCCTCCACTCGCACATGCCCTACGTCGAGGGGTTCGGGACCTATCCGTTTGGCGAGGAGTGGCTGTTCGACGCCGTGATCCGGTCCTATCTGCCGGTGCTGGAGGTGGCGAGGGATCTGACGATGACCGTCACGCCGGTGCTGGCCGACCAGCTGGAGGACACCGGCGCGGCGGAGCGGTTGCGGGAGTTCCTGCTCGAGTGGCGGATCGGGGCCGCTGAGGCAGACGCCCCTGAGGTGGCACCTGAGTGCCGGGCCGCCTGTGAGGCGGAGCTGGTTCGCTACCGGCACGCCTTGGAGTTGCTGGATGCAGCCGGCGGGGATCCCCTGCGGCCATTTCAGGATGCGGCCGGAGCAGGGCGGATCGCACTGGCCGCTTCGTCCGCCACGCACGCCGTGCTGCCGTTGCTGGCGACTCGAGCGGGGTTGCGATTGCAGCTCGACGCCGGCATCCGCTCGCACCGGCGCCGCTTTGGCTGGGACGGCGGCTTCTGGCTGCCCGAGTGCGCCTACGCGCCGGGGCTGGAGCATCGTCTGGCCGAGCAGGGGGTGCGCTGGTTCTGCGTCGACCAGAGCGCACACGACAAGGATCCGTTGGACGCGCTTATCCCCTCGGCCACCGACGCCGGCCCGGTGGCCTTGCCGATCGACTGGGAGGCGATTCAGTGGCTCTGGTCGCTGGACGGCTACCCCTCCGACCCCGCCCACGCCCAGTTCGCGGGCAAATCGCTGCGCGGGGTGAGGATCTGGAAGGTCGGTGGCGGGGCCTATGAGCCCGCCGCCGCCGAGGCGGTGGCACGCCGTCAGGCGGGGGAGTTCCTGGCCGCGATCGCGGCGCGTCTGCGCGACTTCGCCGCGGAGCGCGGCCGCCGCGGCCTGATCGTCTTCGCGATCGACACCGAGCTGCTCGGGCACTGGTGGTCGGAGGGCGCGGTCTGGTTGCGCGAAGTGCTCGGGGGCGCCGCCGAGGCCGGTGTCCGCCTGCTCACCGCGCCGCAGGCCCTGGCCGAGCACGAGCCGGTCGAGCGGCCGCTGGTCGCCTCGACCTGGGGCGAGCAAAAGGACCTGCGGACGTGGGACTCGCCGCCGGTCGCCGACCTCGCCTGGGGCGCGCGGCGCCTGGAGTTGCGCCTGTTGCGGGCGCTCGCCCAGGGCCTGCGCGGGCCCGGGGCGCTGCGGGCGGCACGCGAGCTGCTCGCCGTCCAGGCAAGCGACTGGGCTTTCCTCGACAAGCGCGGCCAAGCGGGCGACTACCCCTTCCGTCGCGTGACCGATCACGCCGAGGCGTTGCTGGAGGCCATAGACTCTGCCCCCAGCAGCGACCCGCGTATGCGAGCCCTAGCCCCGGACCTGAGCCTCGCTCCCCTGTTGGAGCCCTAGCCAAAGCTTCCGATGACTCGCGTGCTGATTCTCTCCTGGGAGTACCCGCCGCTGATCGAGGGCGGCCTGGCACGGCACGTGCGCAAGCTCTCCGAGGCCTTGGTCGAGCGCGAGGTCGAGGTCCACGTCCTCACCCGCGGTGGCGAGGAGTCGCCGGCCGAGGAGAGTCGCGGTGGCGTCCACATCCACCGCATCCGCGAGCCGCGGCGTCCGACAGAGCTGGGCGAGTTCGTCGCCTGGGTCGAGCGGATGAACTCCGACATGCTCGCCGCGGGGGTCGAGCTCGGCGACCGCTACCGCTTCGACCTCGTGCACGGCCACGACTGGCTGGTCGCCAATGCCTGCGACCACCTGGCCAAGCGCTTCGAGGCGCCGCTGGTGACGACGATCCACGCCACCGAGCACGGCCGCCACCAGGGCTGGGTGGACAAGCATCCGCAGAGCTACATCCACGGGGTCGAGCGCTGGATCACCAACCGCTCGGAGCGCACGATCGCCTGCTCGCATTACATGCGCGAGCAGATCGTCGACATCTTCGGAGTCGAGGAGGAGCGGGTCAGCGTCATCCCCAACGGGATCGATCCCGACGATCTCCCGGTCCAGGACCCGGCCGAGCTGAAGCGCATGCGGGCCGAGTTCGCCGCGCCCGAGGAGAAGCTGGTGTTGCTGATCGGCCGGCTGGTCTACGAGAAGGGCTTCCAGCTTGCACTGGAGGCGATGCCGCGGGTGATCGAGGAGGCCCCGGGGACGCGCTTCCTGGTCGCCGGCTCCGGGACCCATGAGGAGGAGCTGCACCGCCAGGCCCGGGAGCTGGGCCTGATGGAGCACGGCACATTCCTCGGCTGGATCGGAGACGACGTCCTCCACTCGCTCTATCGGATCGCCGACCTGACCGTGGTGCCCTCGATCTATGAGCCCTTCGGGTTGGTAGCGCTCGAGGCGATGGCTTCGGAATGCCCTTGCATCGTCGCCGACACCGGTGGCCTGCGCGAGGTCGTCCCGCACGAGGACGTCGGCCTGCGCTTTCGTTCAGACGACCCCGAAGCCCTCGCCGAGGTCGCGATCCGCGTGCTCCGGGACGACGAGCTCGGCCAGAGCCTCGTCGCCGAAGCCTACGAGCACCTGCGCCGCTTCGACTGGGGCGACGTAGCCGAGCGGACCGCCGTCGTCTACGCCGAACTGGCTGGCGACCCAAGTCCCGCTTAGGTGACGGGTGAGCTGTCCCCGGGGGCTAGTTCGACTGCGGATCTCCTTTGGGGGCGATCGAGAAGCTGCCGCTTGTGGTGTTGCCCGGCGTCCACTCGATGCCTTCGATCAGTTCGACCGGCTGGATCTGCAGGGCGCTGGAGATTTTGATCAGCGTGTCGATGCGGGGGACGCGCGCGCCGCGCTCGAGCAGGCCGATCTCGGTCCGGTGCAGGGACGAGCGCAGGCCGAGCTCTTCCTGTGACAGGTTGGCGCGCCGCCGGCATCGGCGTAGGTTCTCGCCGAAGCGTCGGGCGACGTCCATCGCCGGAATTCTCTTGTCTGCGAGCCGAAGTATCTACAGCCGCCAATCGGGAGAAGCCGAGTCTCTGCGATGGAGGTTCATTGTGTCACAGACAATAGCGCGCGGATCTGATATAAATTTTGCAGACAACAGGCCACTGGTGTAATCGGCGTACGATTACACCATGGCACTCAACATCAAGGATCTGGAGACGGAGAAATTGGCGGCGGAGGTAGCGGAGCTCACGGGCGATAGCAAGACTGGCGCCGTGCGCGAGGCGCTGCGGGAGAAAAGAGATCGGCTGGCGCTCGAGAGGAAAAGCGGTAGGCCTCGGCGCCGCGGTGATCTTGCGCGGTTTCTGGAAACCCAGATCTGGCCCCAGCTTCCGGAGGAGCTCCGCGGCAAGTCCATTTCAAAGGCCGAACGCGAAGAGATTCTCGGCTATGGGCCGGAGGGATATTGATTCTCGACAGCTCAGCGGTCGTGGCCATGCTCATCGAGGAAGAAGGATGGCGCCAGCTTAGCGAGGCGGTGGAGGCCGCTGAGGTGGTTGGAATTGGAGCGCCTACCCTGGTGGAGACAGACATGGTGATGCTGGGCCGCTTCGACCTGCGCGGCGGCGGGCTGGTGGCGCAGTTTCTCGAAGAGAATCACGTGATCGTTGTCCCCTTCGATCGGGAGCACCGACACCTTGCCGCTGAAGCTTTTGTCCGCTATGGCAAGGGTCGTCATCCCGCCAGGCTCAACTACGGCGATTGCATGACCTACGCCACTGCCCATATCGCCAATCAGCCATTGCTTTTCACGGGCAAGGACTTCGCCAAGACCGATCTGGTTCCGGTGCTCGACTGACGTCACTCGGGCCGCGGCAGCGTCGTCCACGCCTCTGGGTCAGGCTCGACCGGATTGGGCCAGCTCAGCTGCTCCGGGGTGTCGCGCATGCGCACGATTCGGGCCGGGACGCCGGCGACGACGGCGTTGGCCTGGCACGTCCTTGGTGACGACCGAGTTGGTGCCGACGATCGAGTTGTCGCCGACGCTGACGCCGCGCAGGATGCAGGCGCCGTAGCCGATCCAGACGTTGGAGCCGACCTCGACCTCGCGGGTGTAGATGCCCTGCTGGCGGATCGGTCGCTCGACCTCGACCACGCCATGATCGAAGTCGATGAACATCGCCCGGTCGGCGATCACGCACTGCTCGCCGATCCGCACCCGCTTGTAGGCCGAGATCGTGCACTCCTGTCCCATCACGGTCTTGGCGCCGATCTCGACCACGCCCTCGTGGCAGCGGATCTTGGTCCCATGGCCGATCCAGACGAAGCGGCCGAAATCGACCCGCGCCTTGCGGGCGATCTCGAGTTCGAGGCGGGGACCGAGGAAGAGCAGCCCGTCGGTGCGCCAGCGCCAGCCGGCGCGGGTGAGGAAGCGGCGCCACAGGTAGCGCAGCGCGAGCAGCGCATAACCCGGCGTCAGCATGCCGTTGCGGGCGCAGAAGCGGAGGAGGCGAATCACGGCGGGGCGCACTTTAGACTCCGCCGCCAATGCCCGACGCCGCCAAATCCGCCTCGCTCGCCGAGCGCCTCGTCGCCGGCGACAAGCGGGCGCTGGCGCGGGCGATAACGCTGATCGAGTCCGACGACCCGGCGGGCTGGGAGTTGGTGCGGGAGGTCTACCCGCGCACCGGCAGGGCCCGGATCGTCGGCTTCACCGGGCCGCCCGGCGTCGGCAAGAGCACCCTGATCGGCGCGCTCACCGCCGAGCTGCGCAAGGCCGAGCGCCAGGTCGCCGTGCTCTCGATCGACCCGTCCAGCCCCTTCACTCGAGGTGCCCTGCTCGGCGACCGCATCCGTCTCTCCGATCACTTCCTCGACCCGGGCGTCTTCATCCGTTCGATGGCCTCGCGCGGTGCGCTTGGCGGCCTCTCCGAGGCGGCGCTCCAGGTCGCATTGGCGATGGATGCGGCTGGCAAGGACGATGTTCTGATCGAGACCGTCGGCGTCGGCCAGGCCGAGATCGACATCGTCGACCACGCCGACACGATCGTGCTTGCCCTGATGCCGGGATCCGGCGACTCGATCCAGGCGCTGAAGGCGGGGGTTATGGAGATCCCCGACGTGATCGTCGTCAACAAGGCCGACCACCCGATGACCGACACGATGGTGCGCGAGGTCCGCGGCGTGCTCGCCCTCTCGCATCAGCCCGGCGAATGGCAGGTGCCGATCCTGCGCACCGAGGCCGCCCGTGGCGAGGGCGTCGAGGAGCTGGCGGTGAAGATCGACGAGCACCGCGCCCACATCGAGGCGGAGGGCACGCTCGAGCGGCGCCGCGCCCGCAACCTGCGCAACGAGGTGCTGGGGATCGCGACCTCGCGCACGCGGCGCCGCATGGAGGCGACGGCCGCGGCCGATCCCGAGACGGCGGCACTGCTGGAGCGGGTCGTGCGCCGTGAGCTCGACCCGGCAAGCGCGGCGAGCGAGCTGATGGAGCGGCAGTCCGGTGAGTGAGGTGGGGACGCTGCCGAGCCTCGCCGAGGCGCTCGGCTGGAGCGGCTTCGAGCTCGACGACAGTGACGGCAAGGCCGTCGGCCGGGTCGAGGGGGCATACGCCGACTCGGAGGCGGGTAACCCGGTCTGGCTGGTGGTCGCCACCGGTCGCCGGCGTCGCACCAGGACGTTCGTCGTGCCTCTGCGCGAGTGCGCCGCGATGCCGGGCCGCGTCTGGACTGCCGAGGGGCGCGACGCGATGCTCGCGGCGCCCACAGTCGACCCGACCCGGCCACTGCTGCGCGAGCACGAGGTGGCGATCTGCGTCCACTACGGAGTCGGCGAGCAGCTCGGTCGCCACGCCGAAGTCGCCCACCGCGCCGAGGGCTCGGTCACCGCCCAGCCCGCATCGGACTGAACCGATCGACTTCATCTCCTCGTAACCAAAGGGTGGAAGAGTTGAGCGAATGGTCCTGCTGATTCTGTTCGGCTTCGTGGCGGGTGCGGCCACCGCGCTCTCTCCCTGCGTGCTCCCGGTGCTGCCGATCGCGCTCTCCGCGGGCGCGACCGGTGGCCGGCGCCGGCCGCTAGGCATTGTCGCCGGCCTCGCCGTCTCCTTCACCTTCGCCACCGTCGCCCTGGTCTACGTGATCTCGGCGCTCGGCCTGCCCGACGACCTGCTGCGCAAGCTGGCGATCTTCGTCCTGTTCGGCTTCGGCGTCACGCTGATGATCCCCCCGCTCGCCGCCAGGCTGGAGGCCTGGCTCAGCCGCCTCGCCGGTCTGGTCGGTGGGCCGCGCAGCGGCGGCGACGGCTTCTGGTCGGGAGTCGCCGTCGGGGGCAGCCTCGGGTTCGTCTACGCGCCCTGCGCGGGGCCGATCCTCGCCGGGGTGATCACCGTCTCGGCCTCGCAGTCGTTCACGGCGGGCAGGCTGGCGGTGGCGCTCAGCTACGGCGTCGGCTCGGCCGTTGTCCTCTACTTTCTGATGCTGGGCGGCCGCCGCGTCATCGCTCCGCTCGCCCGCCGCGGTGCCGGCTTTCAGGTAGCGATGGGAGGGGTGATGGTCGTCGTGGCGCTGGCGATGCTGGGCAACTACGACGTCAAATTCCAGAACCAGATCGCCAGCAGCCTGCCCAGCTTCCTGGTCAACCCGTCGAAGCCCCTGGAGGACACCGCCGCCGCCCACGACGCCCTGGCGGAAGTGCGGGGATCGAGTGGGGGGCTGGGCGAAGCGGTGGCGGAGGCGGCGCCGATGCCCGAAGCCACCGGTCCCGGCCCCGATTCGGGCCTGCCGGTGTACGGCAAGGCGCCCGAATTCGTCGACAACCAGCGGTGGTTCAACACGCCCGGCGACCGGCCGCTGACGCTGCGCTCGCTGCGCGGGCGGGTGGTCCTGGTCGATTTCTGGACCTACAGCTGCATCAACTGCCTGCGCACGCTGCCCTACCTGACCGCCTGGGACAAGCGCTACCGCAAGGACGGGCTGACGATCGTCGGCGTCCACTCGCCGGAGTTCCCCTTCGAGAAAGAGGCGAGCAACGTCGAAGAAGCGATCGAACGCAACGGAATCGAATATCCGGTGGTGCAGGACAACGAACTGGCGACCTGGAACGCATACGGCAACCAGTACTGGCCCGCCGAGTACTTCATCGACTCTCGGGGACGGGTCCGCTTCGCCCATTTCGGCGAGGGCGAATACGGCGAGAAAGAAAAGGTGATCCGCGAGCTGCTCGCCGAAGCCGGTAAGGCCCCGGGGGGCGGGTCGGCGCGCGTCAGCGCCGTTGCCCCGTCTCCGACGGTGACCACTCCCGAGACCTACCTCGGCGCGGCCCGCGCCGAACGCTTCGTCAACCCGATGCTCTCGCCGGGCAGCCATGATTTCGGCAACCCTGAGTCGCCGCCGGCCAACGAATTCGCCTACCGGGGGACGTGGAGGATCACCCTCGATTCGGCGACGGCGGAGCGCGGCGCGGCGCTGGATCTCTCCTTCGGAGCACGCCGCGTCTACCTGGTGCTGGGCTCCCCCGGGCACAGCCGCCGCATGCGGGTCCTGCTCGACGGCCTGCCGATCCCAGACAGCCTCGCCGGGTCCGACGTCCACAACGGCGTCGTCACGATCTCCGCACAGCGCCTCTACAACCTCGTCGACCTGCCCAAGGTCGAACACCGCACGCTTCGCCTGATCCCCGAAGCGGGGGTGACTGGCTACGCCTTCACCTTCGGCTAGCAGCCGAGCTGGCGGGCGATGACCATCTGCTGCACCTCGTCGGTGCCCTCGCCGATGGTGAGGATCTTGGCGTCACGGTAGAAGCGGCAGACCGGGTACTCCTCGATGTAGCCGTAGCCGCCGTGGATCTGCACCGCCTCCTCGGTGGCGCGCACGGCGAGGCGGCCGGTGATCAGCTTCGCCTGCGCCGCGGTGAGGGTGAACGACTGGCCGGTGTCCTTCTCCAGAGCGGCGCGCCAGGTGAGTAGGCGGGCGGCCTCGATCTGGGCCGAGAGGTCGGCGATCTTCGCCTGGATCGATTGGAACTTGGAGATCGGCTGGCCGAAGGCGCGGCGCTCCTTGGCGTAGGAGATCGCCTCGTCGAGGGCGCCCTGTGCGAGGCCGACGCCCATCGCGGCGACGCCGATGCGGCCGCCGTCGAGGATGTGGAGAAAGTTCTTGAAGCCATCGCCGCGGCGGCCGAGCAGGCTGGCTTCGGGGACTCGGCAGTCCTCGAAGCTGAGCGGTCGGGTGTCAGAGGCGTTCCAGCCCATCTTGCGGTAGGGCTCGCCGGCCTCATAGCCGGGCGTGCCGTTGGGGACGATCAGGTTGGAGATCTCTTTGCGCCCATCGGCCTCGCCGGTGACGGCGGTGATCGAGACGCAGCCGGAGACGTCGGTGCCGGAGTTGGTGATGAACTGCTTGGCGCCGTCGATGACCCATTCGCCGCCGGCGAGCCTTGCCTGGGTGCGGACGTTGCCGGCGTCCGAGCCGGCCTCGGGCTCGGTCAGCCCGAACGAGGCGAGCTTCTTGCCGCTGCAGAGGACAGGCAGCCACTCGTCCTTCTGCTCGTCCGTTCCCCAGAGGTAGATCGGCATCGTCCCCAGCGACGTGTGCGCGGCCATCGTGATGCAGACCGAGGAGTCGATCCGCGCCAGCTCTTCCACAGCCAGGACATAGGAGAGCGTGTCGGCCCCGCCGCCCCCGTACTCCTGGGGAAAAGGAATCCCCATCAGCCCAAGCCCGCCGAGCTTCTCGACGATCTCATAGGGAAAGGACTTGGTCCGATCCAACTCCTCCGCAACGGGCTTGACCTCCTGGAGCGCAAACTCGCGCACCGTGTCCCGAAGGAGCTTTTGCTCGTCGGTCAGCTCGAAGTTCACGGCGGGCAGCCTATGCGAGCGCTACAGCTGCAGGCTCTTGACCTGCAAGAGCTCCTCGATCGCGTAGCGACCGTTCTCGCGCCCGTGCCCCGACTGCTTGTAGCCGCCGAAGGGGGCGAGGGGGTTGAAGGCGCCGCCGTTGATCTCGATCTGCCCGGTGCGGATCCGCTTGGCGACCGAGATCGCGCGGTCCTGATCGCCCGACCAGACGCCCCCGGCGAGGCCGTAGACGGTGTCGTTGGCGATCCGCACCGCGTCGTCCTCGCCGTCGTAGGGCTGGATCGCGAGCACCGGGCCGAAGATCTCCTCCTGGGCGATCGTCATCTCGGGCGTCACCTCGGAGAAGACCGTGGGGCGGACGAAGTAGCCGCGCTCGAGCCCCTCGGGTGCCGCAGCCCCGCCGGTCACCAGCTTGGCGCCTTCGGCCTCGCCCTTCTCGATGTAGTCGCGGACGCGCTCGCGCTGGACCCCGGAGACGAGCGGGCCGAGCCGGGTCGAGTCCTCGAAGGGGTCGCCCGGCGTGAAGGCCTCGGCGGCGGACTTGGCCAGCTCCTCGGCTTCGGCCAGCTTCTCGCGCGGCACCAGCATCCGGGTCAGGGCGCTGCAGGTCTGGCCCGAGTTGAGGTAGCACTTACCGACTCCGTCGGGGATCGCCTTGGCGAGGTCGGCGTCGTCGAGGATCACGTTGGGGGACTTGCCGCCGAGCTCCATCGCGACCGGCTTGACCGTCGCCGAAGCGAGCTCGCTGACCCGCCGCCGGCTCGGGTCGAGCCGGTGAAGGAGACCATGTCGACGCCGGGGTGGCCGGCGATCGCCTCGCCGACGACCGGGCCGGTGCCGGTGACGAGGTTGAAGACCCCTGCCGGCAGGCCGGCGGCCTCGACCACCTCGGCGAGGATGAAGGCGTTGAGCGGGACCACCTCGCTCGGCTTGAGCACGACCGTGCAGCCCGCGGCCAGCGCCGGCGCGACCTTGGCGGCGATCTGGTTGAGCGGGTAGTTCCAGGGGGTGATCGCACCGAGCACGCCGGCCGGCTCGCGTAGCACGCGCGAGTTGCCGATCTCCTCCTCCCAGGCGACTTCCTCCATCAGTCCCGGCATTGCCCCGAACTGCCCGATCGGGAGGCCGGCCTGGATGATCCGGCTCAGCGTCAGCGGCATCCCCAGCTCCTGGGAGATCGTCGCGGCGATCTCGTCGCTGCGCTCGCCGAGCCCGGCGGAGATCGCCGCCAGGTAGCCGGCCCGCTCCTCGCGCGAGGTCTGCGACCAGGAGTCGAAGGCGTCGCGGGCGGCACGCACCGCGAGGTCGGCGTCCTCCGGCGTGCAGGCCGGAATCGTCGCCATGATCTCCTCGCTGGTCGAGTTGACCACCTCGATCGTCTCGCCACCCTGCGGCTCGACCCACTTGCCGCCGATGAAGATCTCGTTCCGCGCTTGCACCTCAGCCGCCGTCGCCATCTCGCTCCTCCTAGTCGTCCCGCGTCATCTCGATTGAACCATTGTGTCCCCTACAGGGGCAACAAGTGTCCATCCTGTTGCGCCAGGGCGCCGGGGCCGGGCATCGCGCGGGCGTCGCGGGCATGCAGCAGCTCGCCGCAGCTCTCGCAGATGCCGCGGTCGTTGACCTCGCCGCCGCACTGCTTGTGGACGATCAGCATCGGCGGGCCGTCCGGCTCGGGGGAGTGACGGTCGCCCCAGGCGAGCAGCGCGACCAGGGCCGGCCAGAGGTCGAGACCCTTCTCGGTGAGGAAGTACTCGTAGCGCTCGGGGCTCGACTGGTAGGGCCGACGCTCGAGGATGTCCTCCTCGACTAGCCGCTGCAGTCGCGCCGAGAGCACGTTGCGGGCAATCCCGAGGCCCCGCTGCAGCTCGCCGAAGCGACGGTTGCCGTTCATCACGTCGCGGACGATCAGCAGGCTCCAGCGCTCGCCGACCACCTCGAGCGCCTTGGCGATCGAACAGACCTGCCCCGGGTATTCGTGACCGAGCACGAGAGTGATCTTGGCACACAAGGTTGCGTGAAGCAACTGAGTCGGTTAGGGTGGTCGCAATCAATGGTTGCTTCAAGCAACCTTGGCCGACTGGAGGCGCAAGATGAGGCTGATTTCACGACACAGGCATCAGCGGCGGGCGAAGGCTCCGCGGATCTCGATCAGCCAGGCGGAGATCGCCGCCGACCTGCACTACCCGGCGGATCGCCGCCCAGGTAGCGGGGGCTTGGCAGCGAGCGGTAGGCGCGGGGCACGATGAGCGGCGAGTCCAACGGCGCCACCGCGGTCGACGCCGCGCTGGCGTTCGCCGAGTCGAGCCCGGAGACGAGCCGCAGCCGAACCCTGGTCTGGCAGGACCCGGTCCCCACCGCGGCAGCCGGTGCGACGATGAGCGGCATCGAGTACATGGAGGCGATCGTCGCCGGCGAGGTCCCGCCACCGCCGATCGCGGTGACGATGCGGATGGGCCCGATCGAGGTGGAGGAGGGTCGCGCCGTCTTCTCGGGCGAGCCCGGCGAGGAGCACTACAACCCGATCGGCGTCGTCCACGGCGGCTACGCGGCGACCCTGCTCGACTCGGCGCTCGGCTGCGCCGTGCACACGACTCTGCCGGCTGGCGTCGGCTACACGTCGCTCGGCCTCGAGGCCAAGTTCGTGCGGCCGATCACCCGTGACACCGGCCGCGTGCTCTGCGAGGCCAACGTCCTCTACCGCGGCCGCAAACAGGCGACCTCGGAAGCCAGGCTGACCGCCGCCGACAGCGGCAAACTGCTCGCCCACGGCGTAGCCACCTGCATGATCCTTTCGGCCTGAGCCCTCGCGAGCGCTACGCGGCGAAGCCGCGCGCGAGCTCGACGAGCAGTCGCACGCCGAAGCCACTGGCGTCGTTGCCGGTGTAGGGGCGGCCCACGTCCCAGGCGGTGCCGGCGATGTCGACGTGCGCCCAAGGGGTGTCGCCGACGAACTCCTCGAGGAAGGAGCCGGCGTAGATCGTCCCGGCCTTGCGCTTCGCCGAGGCGTTGGTGAGGTCGGCGACGGTGCCCTTGGTCAGCTCCTTGTACTCGGGGTGGAGCGGTAGGCGCCAGACCAGCTCGCCGGTCGTCTCGCCGGCCTCGGCGACCTCGGCGGCGAGATCGTCGTCGTTGGAGATCACAGCCGCGTAGGTCGAGCCGAGGGCCATCAGCACGGCACCGGTCAGCGTCGCCAGGTCGACGATCCGTTCTGCTCCCAACTCGACCGCGTAGGCGAGGGCGTCGGCGAGGATCAGGCGGCCCTCGGCGTCGGTGTTGTTGACCTCGACCGTCACCCCGTTGTACTGGGTGATGACGTCACCGGGCTTTATGGCCGTGCCGGAGGGCATGTTCTCGGTTGAGGGCACGACCGCGACCAGATCCAGCTCGAGCTTCAGCTCTGCGATCGCGCCGACGGCCTCCAAGACCGCGGCGGCGCCGGACATGTCCATCTTCATCTCGTGCATCGAGGCCGAGGGCTTCAGCGAGATGCCGCCGGTGTCGAAGGTGACGCCCTTACCGACCAGTCCCAGAGTGGGGCCCGAGCCGCCGCCCGCGTAGCGCAGCACGATCAGCTTCGGATCCTCCGGCGTCCCCTGGCTGACCGCTACAAGCCCGCCCATCTCCTTGGCGGCGATCTCCTCGCGTCCGAGGACTTCGGCGCTGACCCCCTCGTGGTGGGAGGCGATCTCCCGCGCCCGCCGGCCGAGGAATGACGGAGTGGCGACGTTGGAGGGAAGGCTCTGCAGGTCGCGGGCGCGGTTCTGCGCCTCGGCGCAGACGCGAGCGGCCTCGGCCGCAGCGGCAGCGCCCGACGGGGCGAGCAGGGTCAGCGACTCGAGGCGCGGTGGGGGAGGGTCCTTCGGGTCGGTGCTCTGGAAGCGATCGAAGCGGTAGCCGGCGAGGATCGTGCCGGTGACCAGCGCCTCGGCCGTCGCTTCGTCGTGGCCCGACTCCGGCAGCAGCCAGGCGAGCGAGGTCGCCTCCAGCTTCGCGGCCTCCTTGGCGGCCACGGCGGCGGCGAGGCGGATTCGCTCGACGCCGGCGTCGTCGCGCTTGCCGAGGCCGACCGCGAGCACGCGACCCGGCTGCTCGGGACGCAGCAGGGTCAGCTTCTGGAAACCGCCCTTGGCCTCGCCGGCGCCCGGCGCTCCGGCCAGCTCGGCGGGCAGCTGCTCGCCCTCGTATAGACCGACCGCGAGCAGATCGGCGTCGGTCTCCACAGGTTGGATCTGGCTGACTTCGACTCTCATGGCGAGCGAGTCTATGAACTCCCGCCGCGCGGTTCCTTTAGTCAACTATTACGTGACCAGGAACCACAACTTGCCATGGTGGCCCGCTATCGTTCCAGACAGGGCCTTGCGGCCCTGTACGAGCCGAGATCCGGCATAAACCGAAGCAGAAAGGCCGCCAGATGCCCAGCACCGTAATCCTTGGAACCGCACGTACGCCCTTCGGCAAGATGGGCGGAACCCTCTCGTCACTCGATGCCACCGACCTCGGCGGCCACGCGATCTCCGCGGCGCTGGAGCGCTCCGGGGTCGACGCCGGACAGGTCGACCAGGTTGTCTTCGGCCAGGTCCTGCAGGCCGGTCAGGGCCAGATCCCCTCGCGACAGGCGCAGATCAAGGGCGGCGTCCCCAAGGAGGTCCCTTCGGAGACGATCAACAAGGTCTGCGCCTCGGGCATGCGTTCGCTCGGGATCGCCGACATGGCGATCCGAGCCGGCGACACCGAAGTCGCCGTCACCGGCGGCATGGAGTCGATGAGCGGGGCCCCGCACCTGCTCCCCGGCGCCCGCTTCGGCTACCGGATGGGCCACGTCGAGACGATCGACTCGATGGTCCACGACGGCCTCACCAACCCCTTCACCGAAAAGCAGATGATCAACGAGGCGAGCGAGGTCTCCAACGAGCTGGAGATCACCCGCGCCGACATGGACCGCTTCGCCGAGCGCTCGCACCGGCTCGCCGCCGAGGCGACCGACGCGGGCCGTCTCGCCGACGAGATCGTCGGTGTCACGGTCAAGTCGCGAAAGGGCGAGAACACGATCGAGGCCGACGAGGCGATCCGCCCGGAGACCACGGTCGAGACGCTCGCCGGCCTGAGGGCGATCGGCGGCGATGACGCCACCCACACCGCCGGCAACGCTCCGGGCGTCAACGACGGCGCCGGCGCGATCGTCGTCGCATCCGATGAGTGGGCCGAGAGGGAAGGCCGCACCGTGCTGGGCCGGGTCCTCTCCTACGGCACCGTCGCCGACGACTTCCCCTACCTGGCCAAAACCCCCGCCAACGCCGCCAAGCAGGCGCTCGAGAAGATCGGCAAGAGCCCGGAGGAAGTCGATCTCTGGGAGATCAACGAGGCCTTCGCCTCGGTCGCCCTCAACTCGATGCGGATGCTCGGCGTCGACGAGGACAAGGTCAACGTCAACGGCGGGGCGATCGCGCTCGGCCACCCGATCGGCGCCAGCGGAGCCCGCATCGTCGGCTCACTCGTCCACGAGCTGGGTCGAAGGGGCGGCGGGCTGGGCGTCGCCGCGATCTGTAGCGGCGGCGGCCAGGGCGACGCCATAGTCATCGAGGTCTGAGCTGGTGCAGCGAGCGGCTGCATTCTTCGATCTGGACAAGACCCTGATGGCGGGGTCTTCGGGGATGCAGTTCGCCCGTGTCGCGACGCAGCACGGGATCGTGTCCCGCCGCTTGCTCGCGAGTTGGGGGGTCGAGCACCTGCGTTACCGGCTGCGCGGCACCACCGACGAGCGCACCACGGAGGTGCTGCGCGTGGCGCGCGACCTGATCTCTGGTGTCCCTGCCCGTAGCCTCGAGCGCATGAACCCGGAGGTGATGGCGGCGATCCTGCCGCGCGTCTACCCGCAGATGCTCGACGAGGTCTACGCCCACCAGGACGCCGGCCGCGCCACCTTCATCGTCAGCGCCGCCGGCAACGGCGTGGTCGAGCCGCTCGCCGCCGTGCTGGGGATGAACGGAGGCATCGGCACCCGCTACGAGGTCGGCGAGGACGGCGCCTTCACCGGCCGCTTCGACGGGCCCTTCGTCTACGGGCCGGGCAAGGTCGAGGCGATGGAGGCGTTCGCCACCGAGCACGGGATCGACCTCGCCACCTCCTACGCCTACTCGGACTCGATCTCGGACCTGCCGATGCTGCGCGCGGTCGGCCACCCGGTCGTCGTCAACCCTGACCCGCCGCTGGCCGAGATCGCCCGCGAGGAGGGCTGGCAGACGATGCGCTTCGAGCAGCTCGGCCGCCGCCTCGTAGCGCTCGCCGTGACCCTGCTGGCGACGATCGCGGGCTTCGGCGCCTCCCGCGTCGCCGCCCGCCGCAGGGTGCCTCAGCGCCGCTTCCCCGTACGCCGTTAGGTGTTTGCCCTATAGACCCTGTGCAATCATTTGCGAATGGGCAAGGCGCTGAAGCAACGGCTCGAGGTCTTGCTTGATGCCGCTCTGGCTTCGCTTTTCATGCACCTGGTCTATCCCCTGCTGCTGGCGCTGGCGCTTTTCTCGCTGTCCTCAGCAACCGCGACGTTCGTATTCGCGTTCGTTTTACTCGTTGCGCTCGACATCGCAATAAAAAAAATGCTGTCCCGGTTCAACATGGTGATAGCATCTCGCGGTTTTTCGATCTTGCGTCAAATGCAACCAGCGGTCTCGTGACTTCAGTAACTATCTGAGCCGTTCGGGCGTGTTCGCCGCCGGCTTTAGACTTCCCGCATGGCAGTCGAGCCGAAAGCCAAGCGTGGCGCCCAGCAGTGGCGCGAAGAGACTGATTTGCGGCAGGGCGGGGGTGAGGCCGAGCGCACGACTATGTCGGGACACCCGATCGCGCCGCTCTACGGTCCCGAGCTGGCGCCGGCCGATCCTGAGGAGTCGATCGGCCGTCCCGGCGAGTACCCCTTCACCCGTGGGCCGTACGAGTCGATGCACCGCGGCAAGCTCTGGACGATGCGCCAGTTCGCCGGCTTCGGCACGGTCGAGGAGACCAACGAGCGCTTCCACTACCTGCTCGACCACGGCCAGACCGGGCTCTCGACCGCCTTCGACATGCCGACCCTGATGGGCTACGACTCCGACCACGAGCGCAGCCTCGGCGAGGTCGGGCGCGAGGGGGTCGCCGTCGACAGCCTCGACGACATGGAACAGCTCTTCGACGGGATCCCGCTCGGCGGCGTCACCACCTCGATGACGATCAACGCGCCGGCGGCGATCCTGCTTGCCTTCTACGTGCTGGTGGGCGAGCAGCAGGGCATCTCGGCGGACAAGCTCGGCGGCACGATCCAGACCGACATCCTCAAGGAGTACATCGCCCAGAAAGAGTGGTGCTTCCCGATCGAGCCGGCGATGCGCCTGGTCACCGACATGGTCGAGTGGTGCACCGAGAACATGCCGCGCTGGCACCCGGTCTCGATCTCCGGCTACCACATCCGCGAGGCCGGCTTCGACCGCGCAGCAGGAGCTGGCCTTCACGCTCAAGGACGGCTTCACCTACGTCGAGCGGGCGCTCGAGCGCGGCCTTGACGTCGACGCCTTCGCCCCCCGCCTCTCCTTCTTCTTCAACGCCCACGTCGACTTCTTCGAGGAGATCGCCAAGTACCGGGCGGCGCGGCGGATCTGGGCCCGCGAGATGCGCGATACCTACGGCGCCAAGCGCGAGGAGTCGATGCGGCTGCGCTTCCACGCGCAAACGGCGGGTGTGTCGCTGACCGCCCAGCAGCCGCTCAACAACGTCGTGCGCACCTCGCTGGAGGCGTTGGCGGCGGTGCTCGGCGGCACCCAGTCGCTGCACACCAACTCATTCGACGAGGCGCTGGCCCTGCCCACCGAGGAGGCGGTGCGGGTGGCGCTGCGCACGCAGCAGATCATCGCTTTCGAGTCGGGCGCGACGAACACGCCGGACCCGCTCGGCGGCTCCTGGTTCGTCGAGAAGCTGACCGACGAGATGGAGGCCGCCGCCTACGATTACTTCGCGCGGATCGACGAGCTGGGGGGGATGGTCGAGGCGATCCGCCGCAACTTCCCCCAGCGCGAGATCGCCGACGCCGCCTTCACCTACCAGCGCGAGATCGACGAGCGCAGCCGCATCGTCGTCGGCGTCAACGACTTCGTCCAGGAGGACGAACAGCCGACGCCGATCCTGCGCATCGACCCGAGCCTGGAACGCAAGCAGACCGACCGCCTTGCGGCGACGCGCGCTCGTCGCGACGGCGCCGCAGTCGAGGCGGCGCTTGCCGAGCTCAAGCGCGCCGCCGCGACCGACGCGAACCTGATGCCGCCGATCATCGCCGCCGCCCGCGCCCGCACCACCGAGGGCGAGATGATCTCCGCCATGCAAGAGGTCTTCGGCACCTACACTGAGTCCCCAGTCTTCTAGCGTCAGCGGCCGAGTGGTCACTTTGCCCCCGGATTCGGTGGCAAAGGGTTCAGTCGCCTCGTTTTGCCGCTCTCGCGACGGCGCTGCGGAGGATCTGCCGAACATGTGCCGGTTCGTGCTTGACCTGCCAGTGGGAAAAGCGCAGTGGCCACATTCCGGCCGCCAGGTGTGCCTGATCGCGCTCCAAGCCGCGCTTCTGCTGGGACGCCGTGCGGTGATATTTCAGCCCGTCCGTCTCCACCACGATTCCGAGCTCGGGCCAGAAGAAATCGACTTCGTAGCCGTCCACCCACACCTTCGTCTCGGGCGTCGGGAGGCCGGCGGCGCGCGCGACAGGCCTCATCAGCTGCTCGAGCTCAGAGTCGCTGAGTCGGAAGGTGAGGGGGTCGAGGAGCTTTCGCAGGGGCGCCACGCCGGGTTGACCGCGGTAGTTGTCGAGCAAGCCATGCAGCGCATCCGCTCGCACGCGGTCGAGCTTGTCGGCCTCGTTGACGGCGCGCTCGAGCTGCATCGGCCGGAGCCGCGTGGCTTGGTCGATCAGCGTGCGCACAGGCGAGGTAAGGGGAATTCCGGCGTGGACGAGGACATCGTCGAGCACTGTCTCCGTGCGCCGGTGGGCGCGGATGCCTTGTAGTCGACTGCGCCTTCCGGCCGGTACGGAAATGTCAATCAAGCCGCCCTGCTCTACCCCGAAACCCCATAGGGCCGCGGCGCTGCTGTGGCTCAACACTGCGTCGGGCCCGCAGGCCAGCACCGCGGCCATCCAGCTCCCATGTTTGTCCAGGAGCGGCCGCCCCACTGCGTAGACGCCGCGCCACACCGGATGGAGCCGCCCGGAGGCGATTCGCCGCTCGATCCGGCGGGGACTGAGTCCCAATTCCAGGAGCTGCCGCCGGGCGATCGCGCCGTGCTGCCGTCTCACGAGGGCCCAGATCGCCACATCGCTTCCGTGTCCGTCCCTGGAGTGGTCATTTGACCCACGCATCCGGTGGTAAAGGGTTCAGCGACGAGATTTCTCCCCCTGGGTCGTCTAATGTCCCCGCCGCTATGGAGGCCGCAACCGCCCGCAAGATCCGTGTCGTCGTCGCCAAGCCCGGCTTGGACGGGCACGACCGCGGGGCCAAGATCATCGCCCGGGCGCTGCGCGACGCGGGCATGGAGGTGATCTACACCGGCCTGCACCAGACGCCGGAGCAGATCGCCGAGACGGTGATCCAGGAGGACGCCGACGCGGTTGGCCTATCGATCCTCTCCGGGGCCCACATGACGCTGGTGCCGCGGGTGGTCGAGCTGCTCAAGGCACAGGGTGTCGACGACGTCCTGGTCACGGTCGGGGGCACGATCCCAGCCGACGACATCCCCGAGCTGAAGGAGCTGGGGGTCGCCGCCGTATTCACGCCCGGCTCGGGCACCGACGAGATTGTCGATTTCATCCGCAGTGGCGCCGAAGAGCGCCACTCCGAACAGCACATGTCCTGATGTATAGATAGACTGATTGACTGGTCAGTCAACAGCCTGAAGCAACAGCCAAGGAGGCTCGAAAGTTGAAGATCTGCGTCCTGGTCAAGGAGGTTCCGGACGCCGCCGTCCAGAAGCGCATCGACTCCACGACGATGCGTTTGGACCGTAGCGGCGAGAAAAACCTCAACCCCTTCGATACCCACGCCATTGAGGCCGCCATGCAGATCAAGGAGGGCGGCGCTATCCCGGTCGAGGAGGTCGTTGCGGTGACGATGGGCCCCGATTCGGCGGTCCGCGCACTGCACAAGGCGGTGGCGCTCGGCGCCGACCGCTCGGTCCACCTCTCCGACGACGCGCTGTCGGGCTCCGACGTCTGCGCCACCGGCTACTCGCTGGCCAAGGTGCTCGAGTCCGAGAGCCCCGACCTGGTTCTGCTCGGCCAGCAGTCCGACGACGGCGAGTGCTACACGATCGGCGCCGTCGTCGCCGACCACCTGAAGATGCCTTCGCTCACCCAGGTGATCAAGATCGACGTCACCGACGGCAAGCTGCGCTGCGAGCGCCAGGCCGAGTACGGCTACGACACGGTCGAGATCGAGTTGCCGGCCGTGATCAGCGTCGGCGACGCGATCAACGAGCCCCGCTACCCGAGCCTCAAAGCGATCATGGGGGCAAAGAAAAAACCGCTCGACGGCAAGGCCACCGCTGACGTCGGCATCGAAGCCGGCATGGTCGGCACGGGCGGCTCCAAGACGACTGTGCTCGCGCTCAACCCGCCGCCTCCCAAGGAAGCCGGCGAAATCATCGAGGACGAGGACACCAACGAGACGGTCGAAAAGATCGTCGCCTGGCTCGACGAGAGGAAGCTGATCTAGATGGCAGGCATCCTGGTTTACGCCCTCCACGACGACGAGGGCAACTTCAACAAAAACTCGCTCGGGGCTATCTCCGAGGCGGCCAAGCTGGCCGGTGAAATCGGTGGCGAGGCCGCCGCGCTGGTCGTCGGCGAGGTCGCCGACGACGCCTGCGCCGCGCTCGGCAACTGGGGCGCGGCCAAGGTCTACCGGGCCAAGAGCGTGCCCGAGGGCCTGGCCCAGCCGATCGTCGACGCGATGGCCAAGGTCATCGCCGACGAGGGCTTCGGCTACGCGCTCTTCGGCGGCGGCCTGCTCGGCTTCGAGATCGGCGCCGGTCTGACCGCGCGCCTTAACGCCGGCGTGACGATGGAGGTGACGCAGGTCAAGGTGCAGGACGGCAAGCTGGTCGTCGAGCGCCCGATCCTGCAGGACTCGCAGATCGCCGACGTCGGTTACGTCAGCGAGCCCGGGATCATCATCGGCCGCCTCAACGCCTTCGACGCCAAGGAGAGCGGCGGCACCGCCGAGGTCGTCGACGTCGACGTCGAGCTCTCGGCCTGGTCGACCAAGGCGACGCTGGTCCAGCGTGGCGAGCAGCGCGGCGCCGACGTCAACATCGAGGATGCCGACATCCTCGTCGGCGGCGGTCGCGGTCTCGGCGCGGCGGAGGGCTTCAAGCAGTGCGAGGAACTGGCCGAGGCGATGGGCGGGGCGGTTGCCGCCACCCGCGCCGTGGTCGACGCAGGCTGGTACCCCTACGCGGCCCAGATCGGCCAGACCGGCAAGACGGTCGCCCCGAAGCTCTACCTGGCCGCCGGCATCTCCGGCGCGATCCAGCACAAGGTCGGGATGCAGAGCTCAGAGAACATCCTCGCGATCAACAAGGACCAGAACGCGCCGATCTTCGAGTTCTCGGATCTCGGCGTGGTCGGCGATCTGCACAAGATCGTCCCCAAGCTGACCGAGGCGATCAAAGCGAAGAAAGGGGCCTGAGCCAAAGCGGCTCGGTCCCAAAGTCCGAAGGAGCAAGCGATGCCTGCCGTAAAGCCGATCGACTACCCGCCGCCGTTCGACTCCGCCGACGTGATCGGCCCGCCGACCGATCCGGTCGACGATCGGATCGAGGTCGGGATCGCGATCGTCGGTGGCGGCCCGGCGGGCCTCGCCTGCGCCAACAAGATTATGCAGCTGCTCGAGGACGAGCCGGAGCTGACCGAGAAGCTGGGCGAAGTCCCGGTCGCGGTGATCGAGAAGGGCAAAGTGTCCGGGGCGCATCTGCTCTCCGGAGCCAACGTCGACCCCTCGGCGATGACGCGGCTGTTCCCGGACATGGACCCGGGCGACTGGCCGTCGGTCTACCAGGAGGTGACCAAGGACGCGACCTACTTCCTCACCTCCAAGGCCGCGATCCCGCTGAAGCCGCCGCCGCCCAACTTCCGCAAAGAGGGGACCTACACGATGTCGGTCTCCAAACTGGGCCGCTTCCTCGCCGACAAAGCCGAAGAGGCGGGTGTCTACATCCTCTCCGAGACCGCCGCGACCAAGCTGCTGGTCGAGGACCGGATCGTCAAGGGCGTGCGCTCGGGCGACCGCGGCCGCGGCAAGGACGGCGAGGAGCTCGGCAACTTCGAGCCTGGCTCCGACGTCGTCGCCAAGGCGACCGTTCTCGCCGAGGGCACGATCGGCCACCTCACCTACTCGGCCTACGACTACTTCGACATGCACGGCTCCGACCCGCAGGCCTGGGAGCTCGGGGTGAAGGAGATCTGGGAGGTCCCCAAGCCGCTCGACCGGGTTATCCACACGCTCGGCTGGCCGCTGCGCTGGGGCGCCAAATACAAGGAGGCCGGCGGCAGCTTCATCTACCCGATGGGCGAGGACAAGGTCTGCTTTGGCCTCGTCGTCGGCCTCGATTACACCGACGCCACCTTCTCGGTCCACGACGAGCTGCAGCGCTTCAAGACCCACCCCTTCATCAAGAAGATCATCGAGGGCGGCAAGCGGGTCGGTTGGGGCGCGAAGACGATCCCCTCGGGTGGCTACTGGTCACTCCCCAAGCGCTTCTCCGTGCCCGGCATGCTGGTCGCGGGCGACGCCGCCGGCATGGTCAACATTGCCGAACTCGCCGGTGTCCACTACGCGATGCACGCCGGGATGTACGCGGCGGAAGCGATCGTCGAGTCGCTGAAGAAGGACATCGACTCGGTCAACTTCTCCTCCTACGACGAGGCGATCCGCAACTCGGTGATCGAGAAGGACCTCTACAAGTCGCGCAACATGAAGCAGCCGCTGACCAAGGGCCTGATCCGCGGCGGCATCGTCGCCAACATGCTCGTCGCCAGCAAAGGCAACTTCCCACCCGGCCACATGAAGGTCGAGGACAACGCCGAGCCCGCGATGCACCTCGGGACGGCTGCGAGCCGCTATCCCAAGCCCGACAACGAGGTCACCTTCAACAAGCTCGACTCGGTCTTCCTCTCCGGCAACGCGACCCGCGACGATGCCCCCAACCACGTCCGCATCCAGACCAGGGTGCCGCGTGAGATCGCCCAGACGTGGGTATCGATGTGCCCGGCCCAGGTCTACGAGATCCCCGACGAGCAGCTCGAGAACGGCGCCGCCGAAGTCGACGTCCACGTCACCGCCTCCAACTGCGTCCAGTGTGGGGCGATCACGGCCAAGGGCGGTCGCCTCACGTTGCCCGAGGGTGGGGACGGGCCGCTTTACCAGGAGACCTGAGGGCGTGGGGGAGGACCGGGTGTCCCTCCCCCTGAGGCCGTTGCGCAGCTGGTCCCGGGTCAGGGTTCGAGTCGCGGATCTGGGAGCCTCATGGGGAGGGACACCCGGTCCTCCTGCGGGACCCCTCGGATTCTCCAGCTAGGGTCGGCTCGTGGTTGCCCTCGGCATCGTTTCGGCGGTTGGAGCTTCTTTGCTCTACAACGCGTCGATTGCGCTGCAGGCGTTGGAGGCTCGGGAGGTGTCCGGGGAGCATTCGCTGCGGGTGTCGTTGATTGGCAAGCTGGTGCGGAACAAGCGCTGGCTTGGGGCTACGGCACTGGGGTTGGCGGGCTGGCCGTTGGAGATCGTGGCGCTGTTGCTGGCTCCTCTGACCGTGGTGCAGCCCTGTCTGGCGAGTGGGTTGATCCTGTTGCTTTGGCTCGGGGCGACGCGGCTGGGGGAGGCGCCGGGTCGGCGGGAGTTCGTCGCGGTGGCCGCGATCGTGGCCGGCGTCGGCGGGGTCGCCTGGGCGGCGCCGGAGCGGACCACCGATCACGCTGGGGCGATGGCGATCGCGGCTGCCCTGGTGCTGGTCGCAATACCGGTGCTGGCCCCCTACGTCCTGCGCGCGCGCATCCGACATTCACCACACCAGGGGGGGGTCGAAGTCGGATGGGCGCGCGCGCTGGGGATGCTGATGGTGATCAGCGCCGGTTGTGGGTATGCGTGGACCGCGATCGCCAGCAAGCTGCTCACCGACGAGCTGGCCGCCGGAGCGATAGTCGTCGCCGCCCTCTGGCTCGGCACCGCTGCTGCGTCGGAGGGCTTGGCGCTGCTCAGCGAGATGAGCGCCCTGCAGCGGCGCGCCGCCACCCACGTGGCGCCGGCGATGTTCGCGGTCCAGATCCTCGTCCCGGTGCTGCTGGCGCCGCTGATCTTCGGCGAGCACTGGGGCGACACGCCCCTCGGCGGCGTCGCCCTGGTCGCCTTCATGGGCCTTGCTGTAGCGGGGACCGTTCTCCTGGCCGGGTCGAAGGCCGTCGGTACTGTGATCGACAGCGCACATTGAAAGCCGTTTCTTTAGATAACTGACCGGTTTCGCTGCTAGCCTGACGCGGCTTTGGCTTCCCCAGTCAGCCCTCCGCTCGACGCGAGCAAGTTCGCGATCGGGTTCGATCATCGCGACCGCGCCCGGCTCTTCGAGCTCTGGACCCAGGTGCTCGATTCCGAGCAGTGGTCCGAGGGCGCGATGCTGGAAGCCTTCGAGCAGCGCTGGTCGCAGTGGAACGGCTTGCCCAGCCTGGGCCTGTCCAGCTGGGCCGGCGGTGCCCTCGCCGCGCTCGAGTTCGCCGGCGTGCGAGGCGAGACCGTGCTCTGCCCGTCGAACACCTTCATGGCCTCGCCGCTGGCGGCGATCAACGCCGGTGCCGAGGTCGAGTTCGTCGATTGCAACCGCGGCGACCTCTGCATGTCGTTCGAGGACTTCGAGCGCAAGGCGGAGCGCTTGAAGCCGAAGGCCGCGATCCTCGTCCACATCGGCGGCCATATCGCCTTCGACTCCGAGCGGATCGCCGCCTACTGCCGCGAGAACGGGATCTTCCTGCTCGAGGACTGCGCCCACGCCCACGGCGCCGAGTGGGGCGAGCGCAGGCCGGGGAGCTTCGGCGACGCCGGCGTCTACTCGCTCTACGCGACGAAGACCGTCTCCACCGGGGAGGGGGGAGTGCTCGTCTCCGCCCACCCCGAGCTGATCGAGTTCGCCGCCAAGTTCCGCAACTACGGCAAGTTCGAGCACGAGGTCGACGGGCTCAACTTCCGCATGAGCGAGTTCACCGCTGCCCTCGGCCTCGTCCAGGCCGACCGCATGGAGGAGATCGTCGCCTGGAAGAACGCCTACGCGGCCGAGCACCTCGACGCCCTGCACCCGGCGCGGCCCGAGCTCCCAGACGGGATGACGTCCGGCCTCTACAAGTACATAGTCTTCGCACCGATCGAGAAGTCGACCGGGCGGGTCTACGAGGAACCCTGCCACCGGATCATGGGCCGCGACGAGCGCCTTCCCAACACCGACTGGGTGGCCGAGAACCACTGGTGCGTGCCGCTCTACTACCGCCCGGAGAGCCGGGAAGACGTCCTCGCAAAGGAGGAAGCATGAGGGTCCTGGTAACCGGCGGCGGTGGCTTCATCGGCTCGCACGTGGTCGACCGGCTGATGCGCGACGGCCACACACCGCGGATCTTCGACCTCAGCGCCTCGCCCTACCACTCGCCGCTCGAAGTCGAGACCTTCACCGGCAGCATCACCGACCCGGCCAACCTCGATCTGGCGATGCGCGACTGCGACGCGGTGATCCACCTCGCCGCTGTGGCCGACGTCTCCCACGTCCTCGCCGACCCGGTGCTGGCCGAGGAGGTCAACACGCGCGGCACGCTCAACGTGCTCGAGGCGGCCTGCAGGGCGGAGGTCGGTCGCGTCGTCTACGGCTCGACCACCTGGGTCTACAGCGACTGCGCCGAGCAGGCGGTCGACGAGGAAACGCCGATCCCGGCCCCGCGCCACCTCTATACCGCGACCAAGCTGGCGGGGGAGACCTACTGCGCCGGCTACGCCGAGCTCTACGACCTCGAGTACACCGTGCTGCGCTTCGGCATTCCCTACGGCCCGCGCGCCCGCGCCGCCGGGGTGGTCGCCAAGTTCACCGACCTGGCTTTCGAAGGCAAGGCGCTGACGATCGCCGGCGATGGCAGCACTACTCGCAGCTTCATCTACGTCGAGGACCTCGCCGACGGGATCGTCGCTTCCCTGGCCCCCGAGGCCGCCGGCCGCACCTACAACCTCTCCGGCGACGAGGTTGTGACCATCCTCGAAATCGCCGAGCGCGTCCAGGAAAACACCGACAACTGCGAGATCGTCCACACGCCGCCGCGCCCCGGCGACTTCCCCGGCAAGGAGATCTCCAACGTGCGGGCGCTGGAGGAGATCGACTGGAAGGCGGAGACGAGCTTCCGCGAGGGCGTCCGCCGCTACGTCGAGTGGGTCCGCAACACGACGCGGCCACCCGACCCGGTACCGGGGCTGAAGCCGGTGCTGAGCCACAACGGCAACGGCAACGGACATGGCAACGGCCGTGCGGCCGGATCGCTGCTCGAGGGGGCCTCGACGGAGACAGGCGAGCGCCCGCCGCGAGTGCTGGTGCTGACCGCCGACATCGGCGAGGGCCACGACCTCCCCGCGCGGATGATCAAGGAGGACGTCGAGCGGGAGATCCCCGGCGCCACGGTTGAGATAGTCGATGGCCTCAAGGCGATGGGCCGGATCTCCTCCTCGGTGGCGCGCGACGGATCCCGTTTCACCTTCCGTTGGATGCCCTGGTTGTTCGATCTCCAGTACTGGCTGATCACCAAGTTCGCGCCGACGCGCTGGCTGATGCACCATCTCAGCTACCTGGTCGGCGCCCGTGGCCTGATGCGCGTCGTCGAGCAACACCAGCCCGACGTCGTCGTCTCCACCTACCCCGGCGTGACCGCGGTGCTGGGCATGCTGCGCGAGAATCGTCGCCTGCTGGTGCCGGTGCAGTCGGCGATCACCGACCTCGCCGGGCTGCGCTACTGGGCGCACCCCGGAGTCGATCTCCACTTCGTTACCCACCCCGAGTCGATCGAGGAGGTCGAGCGGCTGGTCGGGCCGGGCAGCGTCGAGTGGATGCGACCGCCGATCGCACGCGACTTCCTGATGCCGCGCACGCGCGCCGCCGCACGCGAGGCACTCGGCGTGCCGGCCCACGCCCGCATGGTCCTCGTCTCCGGCGGCGGCTGGGGGATAGGCGACCTCGAAGGTGCGATCGATGCCGCCCTCGCCGGCGAGGACACGCTAGTCGTCTGCATCGCCGGTCGCAACGAGTCCGCCCGCGAGAAGCTGGAGCAGCGCTACGCGGAAAACGAGCGGGTCCAGGTACTCGGCTTCACCGAGCAGATGAGCGACTGGATGGCCGCCGCCGACGCAATGGTCCACTCGACCGCCGGCCTGACCGTGCTCGAGGCCCACATCCGCGGCTGCCCGGTCGTCTCCTACGGCTTCTCGGCCGGCCACCTGCGAGCGAACAACGCCGCCTTCGAGCGCTTCGGCCTGGCCGAGGTGGCGCGCTCCGAGCACGAGCTCACCTCGACGCTGCGGCACCTGACGCGTGAACGCCGCTCGCCCGACTCCTCTTTTGCCTCGCTGCCGTCGATCGCCTCACGGGTGCTCACGGCACGGCCGCGGATCAAGCCGCAGCCGGTGTGGCGGCTGCGGATGGAGCGCGTCGCGACCGCCGTCAGCGTGGTCGCCGTTGCCGCCGTGATGCTGCTTGCGGTGATCCACCGCGAGACGCCGTACCGCGTGATCGCCAGGCCGCTGGAGAGCCGCATCCACCTCGGCAAGGACGAAGACGCCGTCGCCGCCCCGGCGGTGCAGACGGCTCAGCCGGCGGCCGCACACAGCGCGGCGGCGACCGAAGGGCCTTGATTCAGGCTCTTGCCCCCGTCGTCCCGCGCGTAGCGGACCGATACGGGATCGTGCGGCGCCAAGACGGGGTTGACGGTGTGGCGCTCAGCTTCGACGACGGCCCACATCCACAGGGCACGCCGATCGTGCTCGAGATCCTGCGCGAGGCCGGAGCCCAGGCAACCTTCTTCCTCGCCGGCGAGCAGGTCGAGCGCCGCCCCGCGCTGGTGGCCGAGATCGTCGCCGCCGGCCACCGGGTCGAGCTGCACTGTCATCGCCACCGCAACGCGCTGAGGCTGACCGGCGGCATGTTCTTGGACGACGCCGAACGGGCGCGGGCAACGATCGAGGAGGCGGGCGGGCAGGCAATCGCCGACCACCGCCCGCCCTACGGGATCTACAGCGCGGCGACCCTGCGAGCCTGCCGCAGACGTGGCTGGCGCCCGGTCCTCTGGTCGCAGTGGGGAAGGGACTGGCGCGGTCGCGAAACCGCGCGCTCGATTGCCCGTCAGGCGACCGGCTCGGCCCGGGCCGGGGACATCGTCCTCCTACATGACGCCGACTACTACAGCGCCCCCGGTTCCTGGGTGCGCACCGTGGCGGCCCTGCCGATCATTCTCGAGGAGCTCGGCAGCCGCGGGCTGAAGACGGCCTCGCTGCGCCGCTGAGCGGGCGGTGCGAGAGTCCACTGCTCGCAACCGGCGAAGGCTTCGTCGAGCCGCCGCGCCATCGCGCTTCTCCTCGTGGGCCGGTCCTGGTCGAAGATTTCCTGGGGCATGAATCCCTCTCCGTCCTGTAGGGGGCGTTGACATAACCCTCGCGCGTCTGTCGGACGAAAAAAAGTGCAATTAGCGGAAATCGGCAATTAAGTTCGCAAGTTGCGCGGGTTGATCCAGGGGGACGAAGGTCGCAGCGTCGGAAATCTCAACGATCCGGGCATTGGGCGTGTCGGCAGCCAGCCGCTTCGCGTACTTGATCGGGAAGAAGCGGTCGCCCGGTGCCCAGGCCAGCAGGATGGGGAGGTCGGAGCCGCGCAGCTTCTCGGCTGCCTCGAGGGTGTAACGCTTGTTCATCCCCACGGTCACCTTCTTGGCGTCCCGCTTGACGCCGGGGTCGTGCAGGGCCGGCTGCATCCAGGAGGCGACCAGCTCGGCGGGGATCGGGTTCTTCGAGAAGGGCTTGAAGGCCGCGCGGGCAAGGGCGCCGACGCGGAACGGCGCCGCCAGCAGGGCCATCCCACCCGGCAGGGCCGCGATCGGCGGCATCGCCTTGAAGATCCCCGGCGGGAAGTTCTCATGCGTGTCGCAGTTGGTCAGGACGAGGCGGCCGATCCGCTCGGGGTGGCGGGTGACCAGCACCTGCGACATCGCGCCGCCGGAATCGTTGCCGACGATCGTCACGTCGTCGAGATCGAGCGCCTCGAGGAAGCTCGCGATGATCGCCGCGATCCCGTAGGGGGAGAGGTCTGCATCCGGATTCATCGCCATCTGCTGGGCGCCGATCGGCCAGTCGGGGGCGAGGCAGCAGAAGCGGTCGGAGAGGCTGTCGACGACACCGTCCCAGAGGCGGCCGTCGACGAGGTAGCCGTGGACGAAGACGACCGGCTTGCCTTCGCCGGCCTCGCGGTAGCGGACCCTTCCGGCGGGCAGGTCGATCTCGCGGCGCTGATCTGGCTGGCTCATTGCATCCTCCTCTTGGGCGTGTTTCCGGCCGACGGGGGCTGGTAAATTACATACAGACTGTATGAATGTCAAACGAACTCAGACGGAACGCTCGGAGGCGACGCGCGATGCGCTGATCGAGGCAGCGCGGGCGCTCTTCGCCGAGCGCGGCTATGCGGCTGTCGGCACCGAGGAGATCGTGCGTGCGGCCGGCGTCACCCGTGGGGCGCTCTACCACCACTTCGACGGCAAGCGCGACCTCTTCGAGGCCGTCTACGAGCGGATCGAGGTCGAGCTCGCGCAGCGCATCGCCAGCGGCGCGCTGGACAGCGGTGCGACGGAGCCGCTGGAGGCGATGCGGGCGGGCGCGGAGATGTTCCTGCAGGCCGCCACCGAGCCCGAGGCGCAGCGGATCGTTCTGCTCGACGGGCCCTCGGTGCTCGGTTGGGACCGCTGGCGGGAGATCGCCGCCGAGCACGGGCTCGGGCTGATCGAGGCGACCCTGCAGGCGGCGATCGAGGCCGGCGCGATCGCTGAGCAGCCCGTTCGGCCGCTCGCCCACGTGTTGATGGGCGCTCTCGACGAGGCGGCGATGCTCGTCGCCCGTGCCGAGGACCCCGAGCTAATGCGCGCCGAGGTCAGTCGTACGCTCGACGCTCTGCTCGGTGGGCTCAGCACGGGTTAGCGTCGGGTCGAGGAAGTCGTTGTGGGCAATGCGCCGCGACTCCTTCTGCGCGTACATCCGCACGTCGGCGAGCTGCAGCGCGGCGGAGGGCTCCTTCTCCTCGCCGGGCACCTCGACCGCGCCCCAGGCAGAGCTGACGTCGAACCCCGGCCCCATCGCGGTCAGCGCGCTCGTCGCAGCGCGGCTCACGGCCTCGAAGCGATTCGGCGCACAGGTCAGCAGCACGCAGAACTCGTCGCCGCCGATGCGGTACGCGGTCCCGTCCTCGCCGACCGCGTCTCGCAGCGCTCCGCCGAGCCTCCTCAGCATCTCGTCGCCGGCGGGATGGCCAAAGGTGTCGTTGTAGTGCTTGAAGCCGTTGAGATCGAAGAGCAGCAGCATCACCGGGTGCTCCGCGTCCGCCCGGGAGACCTTGGCCGGCAGGTCGACCTGCATCCGCCCTTGGTTGGCGAGCCCGGTCAGGGGGTCGGTGCGCACCTGCTCGAGCAGCGCTTTGTTCTCGCGGTCGCTCATCGCCAGCCGCACGATCACCGCGGTCATCGTCGCCGCCCAGAGGACGGTCGAGAGGCCGCTGGTGGCGCTGAAGTACTGCATCGCGAAGAGGCCGATCATCACCCCGGCGAAGACTGGCGGGACGATCATCTCCCGCCGCCGGTCGCTTTCCGGCGCGGTGATCTCAGCCGCTGCGGCTGGCTGCCAGACGGCGGCGCCGAGGCAGACCGCGGCGATCAGGTAGATCGGGTCGATCCAGTTGCCGTCCGGGATGGCTTCCCCGGTCGACTGGAGGGTGTAGGCGATGTCGGCGATGACGAGCGCCGAGAGGCCGGCGAGCAGCAGCGACCAGGTCCGCCCCGGGCGCCAACCGGTCAGGGCGACCACGCCGACGACCATCGCGACCATCGCGATGTCGCCGAGGGGGTAGGCGAGGGTGGTCGCGACCTGCAGCGGCGTGCCTTCGGTCTTGCTGGCAACGAAGTCGAAGACGAAGGCGGCACCGAGCGCGGCGGTGCCCAGCGCCGCGATGGCGCCGTCCATCCAGAGGCGCCAGTTCATCTCGTGCGCCCGGGCGCGGACCAGAAGGGCGAGCCCGGCGTAGGCAAGGGGGTAGAAGAGGAGGTAGCCGACGTCGGCTGGGGAGGGATAGGGAGCGTTCGCGTTGCCTTCGATGAAGATCGCCCAGTAGACCTCGGCGGTGCCCCAGGTGAGGATCGCGATCCCGATCAGGATCCACGCCCGCCGCTCGGGACCGAAAGCCGACGCCCGGACCAGGCAGGCGACCCCCGCACCCAGCACGACCGCGTCGTAGACGACGCTGCCGATCGCGAAGTTGAGGCCGTCGCCGACGCCGAGCCAGTAGTGAAGGGCGACGAGAAGAGTGCCACCGAGGAGCAGGATCGCCAGGGAGGCGCGCAGGACGCGCGCGAGGGCGCTGTCGCCGACCGCCGGTTCCCTCGTCGTCATGCCCAGTTATCGGCAGATCGAGGCCACTTCCAAAGCCTCGAACAGAGTGCTTGCGCACTTCTCTAGACTTGAGTGACGATGAAGGCAGGAATTCACCCCGATTACAAGCTCGCTCACGTGCACTGCTCGTGCGGCAACCAGTTCTACACGCGCTCCACGGTTGAGGATCTGCACGTCGAGCTCTGCTCGGAGTGCCACCCCTTCTACACCGGCAAGCAGAAGCTCGTCGACACCGGTGGGCGGGTAGAGCGGTTCCAGCGGCGCGCAGCCAAGCACGCCAAGGCCTCCAAGTAAGCCATGGACGCGGAGACAGTCTCTCCGCAGGCTGAAGCCGTCTCCTCCTCAAACGGGGCAGACCCGCTTCGCATGCCCGATGGCGCCCTGGTCGCGAAACGCGACGCACCGGTCGGCGGCCAGGCGGTGCTGGAGGGCGTGATGATGCGCGGCGTCTCGACCTGGGCGGTCGCGGTGCGCAATCCGGAGGGCCAGGTCGAGCTCAGCTCCGAGCCGCTGGTGCCCTGGGCGAAGCGCCACCGCCTCTGGCGGGTGCCCGTGCTGCGCGGCGTCGTCGCTCTCGGCGAGTCGCTGAAGATCGGCTTCCGTGCCCTGGCGATCTCCGCCAACGCCCAGCTGGAGGAGGACGAGGAGGGGGAGAAGGAGGAGATCGGCGGCTGGGTCTGGGGGCTGACGATCGTCTTCTCGATGGTGCTGGCGATCGGGCTCTTCTTCGTCGTCCCGGTCGGGCTGACCAGCCTGATCAAGGACCAGCTCGGCTCGCCCTTCCTCTTCTGGCTGATCGAGGGGCTGCTGCGGACGGGGATCTTCATCGCCTACATCGCGGCGATAAGCCGCCTGCCGGATCTGCGCCGGGTCTTCGAGTATCACGGCGCCGAGCACAAGACGATCTCCTGTTACGAGGCCGAAGACGAACTGGTGCCGGCGCGGGCCAAGCTCTACTCGCGCCTGCACCCGCGCTGCGGCACGAGCTTCCTGCTGATCGTGATGGTCCTGGCGATCTTCGTCTTCGCCCCGATCGGATTGCCCGCCTGGTACTGGCTGGTTGCCTCGCGGATCCTCGGCATCCCGCTGATCGCCGGCCTCTCCTACGAGGTGATCAAGTGGGCCGGCAAGCATCGCCGCAAACGCTGGGTCCGGGCGGTGATGTGGCCGGGCCTGATGCTGCAGAACCTGACTACGCGCGAGCCCGACGAAGAACAGCTCGCGGTTGCGATTGCGGCGCTGGACAAGGTCCTCGCCGAGGAGAAGCCGCTCGCGGCCGGCGAGTCGCCGATCGAGATCGTCGCTTAGGCCCGCAAGGGAGTCGGGTGCCCCTCCGTCTGAGGCCGTTGCGCAGCTGATCGCCGCTCAGGGTTCGATTTGCCTGTCCCTGAGCCTCTGCCGGAGGGGCACCCGACTCCCTTGCCTCTATGTTTCTTTCCATGATCGAGGCGCTTGCAGAGCAGATCGAAAGCCGGTTCTCCGAGCTAGAGAGCTTGATGTCGGATCCTGATGTGATCTCGGATCGGGAGCGTTATGCCGGCGTCGGGCGGGAGTATCGGGAGCTGCAGCCGGCCCGGGTGCTGGCGGCGGAGTGGCGGACTCTGAAGGACGATCTGGAGGGGGCGCGGGAGCTGCTGGAGGAGGGTGAGGACGCTGAGTTGCGCAAGGTGGCCGACGAGGCGCCGGCCAGGCTGGAGGAGCTCGAAGAGGAGATCCGCCTGGCGATGGTCGAGCGCGATCCCAACGACGCCAAGAACGTGCTGGTCGAGATCCGCGCTGGCACCGGCGGCGACGAGGCGGCGCTGTTCGCCGGCGACCTCTACAAGATGCTGACCCGCTACGCGGAGGAGCGCGGATTCGCCACCGAGGTTCTCTCCCAGTCGGCGGCCGAGGTCGGCGGCTTCAAGGAGGTGACCTTCGCGATCAAGGGCGAGGGCGCCTACTCGATCTTCAAGTTCGAGGGTGGCACTCACCGCGTGCAGCGCGTGCCCGAGACCGAGTCCCAGGGTCGCATCCACACCTCGACCGCGACGGTCGCGGTGCTGCCCGAGGCCGAGGAGGTCGAGGTCGAGGTCGACCAGAACGACCTGCAGATCGACGTCTACCGCTCCTCCGGACCCGGCGGCCAGTCGGTCAACACGACCGACTCGGCGGTGCGGATCACCCACAAACCGAGCGGGATCGTCGTCTCGATGCAGGACGAGAAGTCGCAGCTGCAGAACCGCGAGAAGGCGATGCGGGTCCTGCGGGCGCGGCTGTACGAGCGCGAGCTTGCCGAGCAGCAGGCGAAGGTCGCCGCCGAGCGCAAGGCGCAGGTAGGCAGCGGCGAGCGCTCAGAGAAGGTGCGCACCTACAACTTCCCCCAGGGCCGGGTAACCGATCACCGGATCAAGCTGACCTCGCACAACATCGAAGCCGTTTTGGCGGGGGACCTCGCCGAGTTCAGCGACGCTCTGGCCGCGGAGGAGAAGCGTCAACGGCTCGAGGCCGCGGCGGCCTCGACCGCCTGAGCGTGGCCGGGACCGCCACTGCCGGCAGCGTTCGCGAAGCCCTCGACAGCGCGGTTGACGCGCTTGAAGCAGCCGGCGTGGAAACACCTCGCTTGGATGCCGAGTTGCTGCTCGCCGAGGCCACCGGGTGGGATCGGGCGCGGCTTGCGGCCGAGCCGGAAACCGGGGTGCCGGCGAGCGCGGGGAGGCAATTTGGGGAGATGGTGAGGCGGCGGCTGCGGCGCGAGCCGGTCGCCTACATCCTCGGCCGCAAGGGATTCCGTCACATCGAGCTGACGGTCGATCGGCGCGTGCTGATTCCCCGCCCCGAGACCGAGCTGCTGGTCGAGCTGGCGCTGGAGACTGCGCCGCAACGCCTGCTCGACATGGGGACCGGCTCGGGCGCCGTCGCGCTGGCGATCGCCAGCGAGCTGGCCAGTTGCGAGGTAATCGCCACCGACACGTCCGCCGGGGCGCTCGCCGTCGCGCGGGCGAACGCAGAGCGCCTTCGCCTGGCCGATCGGGTCGAGTTCGTCGAGGCGATGCTGCCGCCGGACGCCGGTGGGCTCGATCTGATCGTCGCCAACCTGCCCTATGTCACCGAGTCGGAGTGGGGGGGCCTGCAGCCCGAGGTGACCAAGTGGGAGCCGCGCGAGGCGCTGCTTGCAGGGTCGGACGGGCTCGACGTGCTGCGCCTCGCGATCCCGGTTGCCGCGACGGTGACGTCGTCGCTGGCGCTCGAGGTTGGCGTGGGACAGGCGCCGGCGGTCAGCGAGCTGCTCTTCGAGGCCGGCTTTGCGAAGGTCGAGACTCGCCCCGACCTGGCCGGGATCCCTCGGATCGTCTGGGGGTGGCGATGAGCGAGCTCGTCTCGATAGAGCGGGACGGTGCCGAGGCAGCGCGTTCCTCCCTGGAGCGGACGATCGCCGCCGGCGGGGTCGCGGTCTTCCCCGCCGATGGGCTCTACGGGCTGGCCTGCGATCCGCTCGACGCGGTGGCGATCGCGCGCATCCACGAGATCAAGGGCCGCGACGACGGCAAGCCCTCGGCGGTCATGTACCTCTCGCCGCTGGCGATGCGCGAGCTGGTCGAAGGGCTCGGGCCGCGCACGCGTTTGGCGCTCGCCGCCCTCCTGCCGGGCCCGGTGACGCTGGTGGTCGCCAATCCCGAAGGCCGCTACCCGCTCGCCTGCCGCGAGGACCGCGCCCGTCTCGGGGTCCGCCTGATCGGCGGGCCGCTGGCCGGCGAGATGTGCCCGCTGCTCCAGACCTCGGCCAATCTCAGCGGCGAGCCGGCCCCGTCTCGCTTCGAGGACGTTCCGGCCGAGATCGTCGCCGCGGCCGACCTCGCGATCGACGGCGGCGTTCTGACCGGCCTACCGTCGACCGTCGTCGATCTCACCGACTTCGACGCCGAGGGCGAGTGGGACGTCCTGCGCGAGGGAGGGCTCTCCCTCGAAGACCTAGCAGCCCGGCTGACCGGGGTAGGGGAGGCGGACTAGGCGGCGCGAGGTGTTGTCGCGCTCGTTCGACTCGAAGAGCAGTTCCTTCGGATCGACGGTCATCGTGAAGGCGAAGCAGCCGTGCAGGCCGCTGACGTTTATCCACTGCTTGTCGTAGTCGGCCGGGTAGATGTCCGACCAGCCGACCGAGGTGCCGAGCGTGACCGCGTCGGTGTAGGGGTCCTGGTCGCAGCCGGGGTAGTGGCGGACGCTCGGCGAGCGCTTGCCGGGGCGGGTGCGCTCGAGATCGCGCAGGCAGTAGTTGAGCTTTGGGCTGGTGCGGACGACCGGGCCGGTCTTGCCGTCCGGCCCGACCCGGCGCAGCTCGAAGCGGGCGAGCTGGTGGACCTTCCAGTAGCTGCCGCCGAAGTACGTGCCGACGTCGGTGAAGTGCAGGCTGGCCCCGGTCCGCAGGACGAGGCGGCCGCCGCCCTTGCGGTGGATCCGCTGGTTGACCCGCATCGTGTGCCAGCCGTCGCGGTGGCCGCGCAGCTCCATCGGGCCCACCCCGCGGCTCTCGACGTCGCTCGTCGCCCGCAGGAGCAGCTTGCCGTCGTAGCCGGTGGTCTCGTAGATTTCGCTCGGCTTGCCGATCCTCAAGTTGGGGCAGAGCAGATCGCGAGCTTCGGGGCCTTCGCAGGGATTGGCCACCGCCCCGGCGGTGGTCGGCACGAAGAGAAGCAGCGAGAGGACAGCGATTGCGAGGGACGCGCGGCTTTTCACCGGTGGCAGGCTATCCCGACCCATTGGTATGGTCGTTTCACGGTGAGCGAGCTACCCGAAAACTTGCAGGCGGCACCTCTGAGCGAGGTCGATCCGGCGATCGCCGCCGTGCTCGACGCCGAGCTGCGGCGCCAGCAGGGAACGCTGGAGATGATCGCCTCGGAGAACTTCGTCCCCCAGGCGATCATGGAAGCCGTCGGCTCGGTGCTGACCAACAAGTACGCCGAGGGCTACCCCGGCAAGCGCTACTACGGCGGCTGCGAGGAGGTCGACGTCGCCGAGCAGCTCGCGATCGACCGGGCCAAGGATCTGTTCGGCGCCGAGCACGCGAACGTCCAGCCGCACTCCGGGGCTCAGGCCAACAACGCCGTCTACATGGCGCTGCTGGAACCGGGTGACACCTTCCTCGGGATGGCGCTCGACCACGGCGGTCACCTCAGCCACGGGATGAAGATCAACGTCTCCGGCAAGCTCTACAACCCGGTGCCGTACCACGTGCGTCGCGATGACCTGCGTGTCGACATGGACGAGGTCGCGAGCCTCGCCGAGGAGCACAAGCCCGCCCTGATCGTCGCCGGCTGGTCGGCCTACCCGCGCCAGCTCGACTTCGCCGCCTTCCGCGCGATTGCCGACTCGGTCGGCGCCAAGCTGATGGTCGACATGGCGCACTTCGCCGGCCTCGTCGCCGCCGGCGAGCATCCCAACCCAGTGCCGTACGCGGATGTCGTCACGACGACGATTCACAAGACCCTCTGTGGGCCGCGCAGCGGCATGATCCTCTCCCGCGAGGAGCACGCCAAGGCGATCGACAGAGCGACCTTCCCCGGGCAACAGGGCGGTCCGCTGATGCACACGATCGCCGCCAAGGCCGTTGCGATGCGGATCGCCGCAAGCGAGCCCTTCCGCGCCCGACAGAGGCAGACGATCGCCAACGCAAAGGCTTTTGCCGCTGGCCTCGAAGCCGGCGGCGTGCCGGTCCTCACCGGCGGCACCGACGTCCATCTCGTTCTCGTCGATCTCACTCCCAGCGGGCTGGACGGCAAGACCGCCGAGGCACGCCTTGAGGAGGTCGGGATCACGGTCAACCGAAACGCGATTCCCTTCGACGAGTGCCCGCCGATGAACCCGTCCGGCCTGCGGATCGGCACCCCGGCGCTGACCACTCGCGGCCTGGTCGAGGAGGACCTGACCGAGATCGCGTCGGTGATCGTCGCCGCCCTCGGCGACGACTTCGATGCCGAGAAGGCTGCGCTCGCCGAGCGCACCAGCGTGCTGATGGAGCGCTACCCGCTGTACCCCGAGCTGGCCGCTGCGGCTGTTTAGCAGGATGGCGTGGGATGTGAACTCACCGCATCGTGCGGGTATCGAGGCGTGGTGACGGCGTCTTGGCGCGGCGGTAATTTGGGTGAAGTGAACTCGCCGCTCACTGCCGAAATGACTCCGCCGCTCGGGCATCATCCTGTCGGCGCGTCTACCGGCTACATGGTCGAAAGCCGCGGTGATTGGCCGAGGCTCCTCGATGAGGCAAGTCGTGTTTCGAGCTTCGCTGTCGAGCTGACTGCCCTCAGGGAGGACGAGCTTTCCGGCCTCCTGGGCTACCTGGGTGATGCCCCGGCACTGCCATTTCGCTATGTGAGCGTTCACGGTCCGAGCAAGGCTCGAAAGATGCCGGAGGACGAGTTAGTAGCCCTGCTGGCAGAACTGCCGCCCTTCGTCAACGCGATCGTGCTCCATCCTGACCAGATCGAGGATCCACGGCTCTACGCTCGACTTGGCAGTCGGCTCGTGATCGAGAACATGGACTCACGCAAGAGCTCTGGACAGACAAGCGAAGACTTGGCGCAGCTATTCGAGGTCTTCCCCGAGGCTGGCTTTTGCTTCGACGTGGCACATGCATGGACGGTGGATCAGACGATGAGTACGGGGGAAGAGCTTCTCGATCGATTTGCGTCACGCCTTCGGCACGTTCATCTCAGCTCGATGTCGGACGATCTGGGCCATGTACCGCTGATCCCCGACCAGGAAGAGCTGTTCGCTCCGCTGCTCGCTCGCTGTCGCGACGTGCCCTGGATCCTCGAGGCAGAACCGCGCTAGCGCCAGAGAGTCGCGTTGAACGCCCTCGGACAACTCGCTGAGCGCAGCGACGGGGGATTTCCGAATTTGACCCGGGCGAGAGAGGTGACTGAGCGTCGGCTGGCCGAAATGCGCGAGCGGTTCAAAGGCCTGGATTGCGATGACGACGTGTGCGTGGCCCTCTTCGGATCATGGGGCCGCCGCGAGCTCACCGAGCACAGCGACGACGACTGGGCGATCCTGATCGATGGTGCCGACCGGGCCGATGCGCGGCCACTTCGGTCCGAGGTCGAAGGGGTGCTAGGAGCGGACGGTCGAGAGCCTGGCAGTCAGGGGGTGTTTGCAGCTTTGGTCAGCTGCGACCATTTGGTTGAGCGCATCGGCCTCGATGGGGATGACAACAAGAATCTGACCAGGCGCATGCTGCTCCTTTTGGAGTCGACCGCGGTCGTAAACGAGCCTGCCCACACGGCCTGCCGGAAACGAGTGCTCGACGGCTATCTGGACGATTCTGTAAAGGGGTACCGGCCGCCGCGTTTTCTGCTCAACGACCTGATTCGGTATTGGCGAACGATCTGCGTCGACTTCGTCGGCAAGGAGCGAGAGGGAGTCGGTCAGAAGTGGGCTCTGCGCAACCTCAAGCTGGGCCTTTCGCGCAAGGCGCTATTTGCCGGTGGCCTGCTACCGGTCTTGCTGTGCCACCGCCTTACGGCTGCTGACATTCCCCCATTTCTCGATGAAGCCCTGGTGTCGCCATCGCTCGATCGCATCGCATGGGCCTTCCTGCAACTCGATGCTCTGGACGCCGGCATTCGTGCGGTTGGGGCGTACGATCACTTCATCGGTCTGCTCGGTGACGGCGACGCCAGGGCTGAGTTGGAACAGCTGTCCAGAGAGCAAGCAAGGGCATCCGAACTTTTCGTCTACGGAAAGCGCCTGGCCGCGGAGTTCCAACAGGGGCTGCTTGCACTCCTCTTCGAGACCAGCCTTGAGCCGCTCGTGCGCGAATACGGAATCTTCTAAGGCCAAGGCGGGTAAGGCCTTCCAGCTGAATATGGTCCGGCAATGAACATCTGGGTCGATATGAGCGCGCCGGCGCACGTGCTGGTTCTGCGCCCGATCATCGAGCGTCTCCGCGCCCAGGGCCACACGGTCGAGGTCACCTCGCGCGACTACGCCCAGACGCAGGCGCTGCTCGAGTTGCACGGCATGGAGCACACCCCGATCGGTCGCCACGGAGGCGCCTCGCGGGTGCGCAAGGCGCTGCGGCTCGGGGCACGCACCACGGCGATGATCCGCTTCGGCCGCGGCCGCTCCTTCGACCTCGCCCTCGCCCACGGCTCCAACGACCTGGCGATCGCGGCGCGGCTGCTCGGCGTTCCCGAGGCCAACCTGCACGACTACGAGTACGCGGTCACCCAGCACCGGATCGGCTGCCGCCTCGCCAAGCGGGTGATGTTCCCGGACACGGTTCCGGCGGAGCGCCTGCGCCGCTTCGGCGTCGGGCCCGAGAAGCTCTTCCCCTATCCCGGGCTGAAGGAGGAGTACTACCTCTACGACTTCGAGCCGGACCCCGATTCCCTCGAGCGCCTCTCGGTCGACACCGAGCGTGTCGTCGTCGTCGTCCGTCCGCCCCCCGACGTCTCGCTCTACCACCGCAAGTCGAACCCGCTCTTCCCGAAGGTCCTGCAACGGCTCGGCACCGATGAGAACGTGCACGCGATCGTCCTGCCCCGCACCCAGGCGCAGCGCGAGCTGGTCGAGAGCCTCGCCCTGCCCTCGTTGATCCTGCCGCCCGGCGCCGTCGAGGCACAGAGCCTGGTGGCTCTCGCCGACCTCGTCGTCTCCGCCGGGGGCACGATGAACCGCGAGGCGGCGGCGCTGGGCGTTCCCGTCTACACGACCTACGGTGGGCGCCTCGGCGGCGTCGATGAAGCGTTGATCCGCTCAGGGCGTCTGCGGCCACTGACCGACCCGCGCGCGATCGAGCTCGAGAAACGGACCGCGGACGCGACTCCGACCAGGCGAGACCCTGGTCTCCTCGTCGAGACGATCCTAGGTACCGTCGGAGCCGACCATCCCGCGGCAAGCCACATCTTCGAGCTGAATCCCTCGCTCTGCCCGACGACGTCCAGGCCGAGCTGGAGCACTTCATCGCGCTCGCCGGGGACGGCGAGTCTCGCCCGGTGGACTCCGTCCTGCGCGGCATCGACGTGCTCATCTCAGCCGCCTTCCTGCTTGTCCTCTCGCCACTGCTGCTGCTGACCGCGCTGGCCATCGTGCTCACCTCCGGCCGGCCGCTCTTCTACCACGGTGCCCGTGTGGGCAGGGGCGGGCGGCTCTTTCGCATGTACAAGTTCCGCACTCTGAAGCCGGATGCGGAGGACCGTCTCGGCCCGTACCTGGGGGAGGAGCTCACCAGGCGAACCGAGGAAGAGGTGACGCGGATCGGGCGGGCGCTGCGCAAGATCCACCTCGACGAGGTGCCGCAGCTGTGGAACGTCCTGCGCGGCGACATGGCGGTGGTCGGCCCGCGGCCGATCCGGCCAGCCTTCTTCACCGAGCTCTGCCGCGAGATCCCGCAGTACTGGCAGAGGCTGGTGGTCCGCCCAGGCGTAACCGGCTTCGCCCAGACCCGGATGACCCGCGAGGAGTCCTGGGCCGACAAGCTCGCCCACGACATGGAGTACATCGCCGACCGCTCGGTCCCGCTCTACATCAGCGTCCTCCTCGCCACCGTGGTCAAGGTCCTGGGCCGCGGCCCCGCCGCCCCCGGCTGACGTGCCGGTGCTGCGAGGTCCATATGGACCTCGCAGCACCGGCACGTCCTGCGAGACTGCGCGCCATGTGCGGCATCTGCGGAGTGGCCACGGCTGAGCGGGGTGCGGTTGCCGACGTCGATGCGGTCAGGGCGATGAACTCGCGGCTGACGCACCGCGGGCCGGACAGCGACGGTTTGTTCCACGAAGGCGGGGTCGCGCTGGCGATGCGGCGACTCTCGATCATCGACCTCGAGCACGGCGACCAGCCAATCTCGAACGAGGACGGCAGCATCACCGTCGTCCAGAACGGCGAGATCTACAACTACCGCGAGCTGCGCGGCGAGTTGGAGCGACGCGGCCACCGCTTCGCGACGCACTCGGACACCGAGGTCCTGGTCCATCTCTACGAGGAGCACGGCGACGGCTTCGTCGAGCGCCTACGGGGGATGTTCGCGATCGCGCTCTGGGACTCGCGCCGGCACCGCCTCCTCTTGGCCCGCGACCGTTTCGGGATCAAGCCGCTCTACTACCGGCTTGCCGGGGGCGTCCTGTCGTTTGCCTCCGAGCTGAAGGCGATGCTGGAGCAGCCAGGCTTCTCGCGCCAGATAGATCCCCAGGCCGTCGCCGCCTACCTCGCTTTCAACTCGATCCCGGCGCCGCTGACGATCTTCTCCGAGGCACGCAAGCTCCCTGCCGGAACCCTGCTCGCCTGGCATGACGGGGAGGTCGAGCAGACGCGGTACGCGCGCCCCGAGCCCGTCCCGGCTGCTCAGACCAGGCGCCGTCCAGAGGGGGAGCTGGCGGACGAGCTGCGCGAGACCCTGCGCGACTCGATCCGGGCACACCTCGTCGCCGACGTCCCGGTCGGCGTGCTGCTCTCCGGCGGGGTCGACTCGGCCGGGATCGTCGCCCTCGCCGCCGGCGAGCAGGCCGGCCCGGTGAAGACCTTCTCGGTCGGCTTCGAGGAGGCGAGCTTCGACGAGCTCGACCGGGCGCGGCTGGTCGCCAGCCGCTACGGGACCGACCACCACGAGATCGTCCTGCGGCCCGACGCGGTCGAGCTCTTCCCAAAGCTGGTCGAGGCCTTCGACGAGCCCTTTGGCGACTCCTCGGCCCTGCCGACCTATCTGGTCTCCGAGCTGGCCGCCGGCGAGGTCAAGGTCGCTCTCTCGGGAGAGGGGGGGACGAGCTCTTCGGCGGCTACTACACCTACGTCGCCGACCTGCTCGCGCCGCGGGCCGGCCGTCTCGCCGCCCTTGCCGCGCCGCTCGCCGAGATGCTGCCCAGCTCCAATGCCAAGGTCAGCCTCGACTACAAAGCGAAGCGCTTCGCGCGGGGCGCGGGGCTGCCGCCGCTGGAGCGCCACCACGCCTGGAAGGAGATCTTCTCCCGACAGCTTCAGGCCTCGCTGCTGGGCGATCGCGATCCGGATTGGGACCCGGTCGACGTCTACCGCGAGCGCTACGCCGAGACCGCCGGCGCGGAACCGCTCGCCCGCCTGCAGGACGTCGACCTCGGCATCTACCTGGTCGACGACCTGCTGGTCAAGACCGACCGCTCGAGCATGGCGCACTCGCTGGAGCTGCGCGTCCCCTTCCTCGACAACGAGGTCGCGACGATGGCGCTCGGCCTGGCGACGCCGCTCAAGGTGCGCGGCCTGGCCAAGAAGCGGCTGCTGCGGCAGGCCCTGGCGCCGCTGCTGCCGAAGGAGGTCCTGCGCGGGCCCAAGCAGGGGTTCTCGATCCCGGTGGCCGCCTGGCTACGCGGGCCGCTACAGGGATTCGCGCGTGAAGTGCTCTCGGCCGAGTCGGTCTCGCGGCAGGGTTGGCTCGACCCCGCAACCGTCACCGCGCTGCTCGACCGCCACTGCGCCGGCCGTGAGGACCTCAGCCGCCAGCTCTGGGGATTGATCGCCTTCACGCTCTGGTTCGACAGGTACGCCACCTAGTCTGGACTCGATGCCAGCCAGCGTCGAAGCCCTCCTCGCCTTCCTCGTCGCGGGGATCTTGACCCTGCTTCTCGTGCCGCTGACGATCCGGCTCGCCCGCCGCACTGGCGCGATCGACCGGCCGGGACCGCGCTCGCTGCACGAGGTGCCGACGCCGAAACTGGGTGGCCTGGCGATCTTCGCCGGGGTCCTGGTCTCCGCCCTGATCTGGCTTCCATGGGACGCCGAGACGCGAGCGATCCTCGCCGGCGCGGCGGCGATCACCGCGATCGGCGTCCTCGACGACATCTACGACCTCGGCGCGGCGACCAAGCTGCTCGGCCAGACGGCCGCCGTCGTGATCCCGGTCACGGCCGGCGTCACGGTCGAAAGCTTCACCTTCCCCTTCCTCGGCCAGCTCAACCCTGGATCGGTCGACCTGCTCAGCCTGCCCGGCGGCGGCACGATCTCGCTCGGCGACGTCGGCACCGTGATCGGCATCGTCGCCGTGATCAACGTGATCAACCTGATCGACGGCGTCGACGGTCTCGCCGCCGGAGTCTGCGTCATCTCCGGCCTCGCGCTCGCCGTGATCGCCCTCTCGCTGGAGCGCAACGCCGCCGGCATCCTCGCCGCGCTCACCGCCGGCGCCTCGCTCGGCTTCCTCCGCCACGGCTTCCCGCCCGCGAAGACCTTCATGGGGGACACCGGGTCCAACCTGCTCGGCTTCCTGCTCGGCGTCGTCGCCGTGCAGGGCGCGTTGAAGACCAACGCCGTGATTGCGTTGTTCCTGCCGTTGATCATCCTCACCGTGCCGATCCTCGATACCGGCTTCGTCGTCGCCAAGCGGCTCAAATACCGCCGCCCGATCTACCGCGCGGACCGCTGGCACTTCCACCACCGCATGGCCGACATCGGCTTCTCGCAGCGGCGCACGCTCGCCTACCTCTACGGCTGGACCTTCGTCATGGCGATCGTCGCCCTTGCCCTGCGCTTCGTCCCCTACAGCGACAACCACGGCCACTTCAACGTCGCCTGGACCGCTGTGATGGCCGCCTTTGGCCTGCTCGCCCTGGGAGCGAGCGTCTACCTGGTCGAGGTGCTCGAGATCCTCAACCTGCGCAACATGCGGCTGCGCCAGCTCGTCAGCGTGCGCCGCGACGCCGGCCGCCCCGTGCCGCCTGCCGAGCAGGTCGACCTCGCCGTTGCCCGCGAGCTGGAGACCGGCAACTTCCCCGCAATCGACCCGGAGACGGGCGAGTTCGAGGCGGTCGAACCAGACCGCTAAATGGGCCTTTTCGACTTTGTGCGAGGTTGTGACAAGGGGCACGAACTGGCTCTAGAAAGCCAATCGTCGGCCCTTTCGGATATAGTCGCTCGTCCGCCCGCTCAGATGAGACGGGCGGTGTTATGTCTCCTCCCAAGCATGTCGATCTCCTGGTGCTAGCCGCCGCCCTTGCCGTGTTCGTGCTCGGTGGGCTGCCCCTGCTCGGCTACGCCGTGGCCGCCGGGGCCTGGCTCGCGCAGCGGGGAATCCAGGTGCTCTCCGCCCGCCGCGTCAGCAGCGAGCTGGCCAAGGGAAATCGACAGAAGGCGATGGGTACGGTCGCGGCTACGGGCCTGGCGCGGGTCTGGCTGATGGTGACCGCCGTTCTCCTGGTCGGTATCGCCGAGCGCGAAGCCGGTCTCTCGGCCGCGCTGCTGCTGCTCGCCCTCTTCACCATCTCCTTCGCCGCGCAAGGCCTCGTCTACCTGCTCGAGCCCGAAGCGCGGGAGATCAAGGCCCCGTGAAGACCCGCAGCAAAGTCCTGATCGGCCTCGGCGGCTATCTCGCGCTGGCGATCGCGATGCTGCTGATCTTCGGCAACTCCGGCAAGAACGAAGAGTTCAAGCCCCAGAACGAGTTCAAACTCGAAGAATGGGTGCCGATCCACCTCGGCAGCCTCGATCTCAGCATCAACAAGGCGGTCCTCTATCTCGTCCTCGCCAGCGCCCTGACGATCTTCGCGATGACCTGGATCTCGCGCCGCATGGCGCAGAAGCCCAACCGCGTCCAGACCGCGGTCGAGCTCGCCTACGACCTGACCAAGAACAACATCACCGGCGGCAACATGGACAACAAGACCGCGATCCGCTGGTTCCCCTTCCTCGGCGCCCTCTTCTTTTTCATCTGGTTCTCGAACATGATCGGCTTCATCCCGCTGCCGATCAACACCGAGCACACCGTCAACGTCTTCGGGCTGGAAATCCCGGCCTTCGCGATCTACGCGGCGACCGCGAACATCTCGATCCCGCTCGTCCTCACGCTGGTGGTCTGGATCTCCTACCACGTCGAAGGGATCCGCTCCAAGGGCTTCTTCGCCTACTTCGCCAGCTGGCTCCCCCCGGGCCTGGAGGAAATGAGCCCGTTCGGCAAGGCGGCGATCTTCCTGATCGAGGTGATCTCGCACTTCGTGCGGCTGATCTCGCTCTCCGTGCGTCTCTTCGCCAACATCCTCGCCGGCCATCTGTTGCTGCTCTTCATGGGGGGCGGGCTCGCCGTGCTGCTCGGGATCGCCGCGCTCGGCACCCTCACCTTCCCGCTCGCCTTCGCCTTCTTCATCTTCGAGGTCGGCCTCGTCGCCACCTTGCAGGCGTTTATCTTCTCGACCCTCACCGCGATCTACATCGGCGGAGCGACCTCCGCAAGCCACTAGACAAAGGAGCACTGTTCTCACTATGGATCTGTCCCCCGTCGCCGCCGCGGTCACCGATGAAGGTGTCAAAAGCGCCGGCAAAGCGATCGCCCTCGGCGTAGGAGCCGGCCTCGGCTCGATCGGCGCCGGCATCGGCGTCGGCTTCATCTTCGGCAAGGAGATCGAGTCGGTAGCCCGCCAGCCCGAGATGAAAAGCGAGCTCGAAAGCATCCGCTGGCTCGGCTTCGCGCTGACCGAGGCGGTCGCCTTCTACACCTTCATCTTCGGCCTCATCGCCTTCTTCCTCTCCTAAGGGATGGGGGTTCTCGGCTACATATCCGCGCTTCCGCTCGCTGCTGACAGCGGCAGCGAATCGGGCGGCAGCTTCCTCGTCTCGCCGGGCCTCGGCCTGATGATCTGGACGCTGGTCCTCTTTCTCTTCACGATGTGGGTGCTGAGCAAGATCGCCTTCCCGAAGATCCAGGAGGCGCTCGACAAGAGGGCCAAAACGATCGCCGAGTCGATCGACGCGGCCGAACGGCAGCGGCGCGAATCCGACGAGCTGCTCGAGGAGTACCGCGGGCGCCTCGCCGAGGCTCGCGAGCAGGCGGACGACATCATGGCCCGTGCCCGCAAGGCGGCGGAAACCGCCGAAACGGAGGCAACCGCGGCGGGCAAGGAGAAGCGCGAGGAGCTGGTTGCGGCCGCGACGCGCGACATCGAAGCCGAGACGCGGCGCTCGCTCGAGCAGATCCGCAAGGAGGTCGCCGACCTGACCGTGCTGGCGACCGAGAAGGTGACCCGCAAGAGCCTCAATACCGAGGACCAGCGCCGCCTGGTCGAGGAGGCGCTCTCAGAAGTCGACTTCACCAGCCTCTCGGGGGCGGAGAGCTAGAGATGCAGGACGCAGCTCGCGTATATGCCGAGGCGCTCTTCGACGTCGCGAAGGAGAAGGGAAAGCTCGACGCGATCGGCACCGGCCTGGCCCAGTTCGCCGATGCCGTCGAAGGCAACCGTGAGCTGCAGGTCTTCTTCTTCAGCCCCCACTTCGCCTCGGCCGAGAAGGTCGAGGGGCTCGGCCGGGCGCTCAGTGGCGCCGATCCGGAGCTGGTCAACTTCCTCGAGCTGCTGATCGAGAAGGGGCGGATGACGGAGATCTTCCGCATGCGCCGCGAGTTCGAGGAGATGTGGAAGAAGGAGAACAAGCGGATCGACGTGACCGTGACCAGCGCGGTCGAGCTGGACCCGGCCGTGGTGGCCAAAGTCGGCGAGGAGATCGAGCGGCAGACCGGACAGACGGTCGAGCTGGCAAGCCGGGTCGACGGCGAGATCCTCGGTGGCATCGTCCTGCAGGTCGGGAACATGGTGCTCGACGCGAGCATCCGCAGTCGCCTGGAGAAACTTCGAAAGAGCGTCGCCCAAGCGGCGTAAGGAGGCATAGAGCACCCCAATGGAGATCAAGCCCGACGAGATCGCATCAATCCTCAGGGAGAGGATCGAGGGACTGGACACCGGCAGCGCTGACCTCTCAGAGGTCGGCACCGTGCTGTCCGTGGCCGACGGGATCGCCCGTATCCACGGCCTCGACAACTGCATGGCGCTGGAGATGCTGGAGCTGCCGCACGGGGTCACCGGCCTCGCCCTCAACCTCGAGGCCGACAACGTCGGCGCCGTGCTCTTCGGCGAGTGGGACAAGGTCGTCGAGGGCGACACGGTCAAGCGCACCGGGCACCTGCTGCGGATTCCCGTCGGCGACCATCTGCTCGGCCGCCTCGTCGACCCGCTCGGCCGCCCGCTCGACAACAAGGGTGAGATCGCCACCGATCAGACCCGCCCGGCCGAGTTCAAAGCGCCGGGTGTGGTCGAGCGCCAGCCGGTGACCGAGCCGGTCCAGACCGGGCTGATGTCGATCGACGGGATGATCCCGATCGGCCGCGGTCAGCGAGAGCTGATCATCGGCGACCGTCAGACCGGCAAGACGGCGATCGCGATCGACACGATCATCAACAACCGCGACAAGGACATGATCTGCATCTACGTCGCGATCGGCCAGCGGATGTCGACGGTCGTCCAGCTCAAGGAGGTGTTGGAGGAGAACGGCGCGATGGAGAACACGATCATCGTCGCCGCCCCCGCCGACGAGGCCGCGCCGATCAAGTTCATCGCGCCCTATGCGGGCTGCGCGATGGGGGAGCACTTCCTCTACAACGGCAAAGCCGCGCTCTGCGTCTACGACGACCTGACCAAGCACGCCTACGCCTACCGCCAGATGTCGCTGCTGCTGCGGCGCCCGCCTGGCCGCGAGGCATACCCCGGCGACGTCTTCTACCTGCACTCACGCCTTCTCGAGCGAGCGGTGAAACTGAACGACGAGCTCGGCGGCGGCTCGCTGACGGCGCTGCCGATCATCGAGACCCAGGCCTCGGACGTCTCCGCCTACATCCCGACCAACGTGATCTCGATCACCGACGGTCAGATCTTCCTCGAGTCCGACCTCTTCAACTCGGGCGTGCGGCCGGCGATCAACGTCGGCATCTCGGTCTCTCGGGTCGGCGGCAACGCCCAGACCAAGGCGATGAAGAAGGTCGCCGGGAAACTGCGCCTCGACCTTTCTCAGTACCGCGACCTGGAGGCGTTCGCCCAGTTTGGCTCCGAGCTCGATCCGGAGACGCAGAAAACGCTGAACCGCGGCGAACGGCTGGTCGAGTTGCTCAAACAGAAAGAGCGCGAACCGCTCGAGATGGCCGACCAGGTCGCCGCGATCTACTCCGGCACCGGCGGTTTCCTCGACCGGATCAAAACCGAGCGGGTCGGCGAGTTCCTGCGCGGCCTGAAGCTCCACCTGCACGCCGAGAAGCCCGAGTTGCTGGCCCGGATCTCCGAGACCGGCAAGCTCGAGGAGGCCGGCGAGGAGGAGCTCGGCGCCTCGATCCGCGACTTCGTCGACGACTTCGGCGCCGATTTCGACGAGCACGGCGATCCACTCGAGGCGGGCGAATCAGACCGGGTCAAGTCCGAGGAGGAGCGCTCGAAGCCGAGCCGGGTTGAGGAAGCCGAGAACGACGCGGAGAAGGAGCCGACCCCCGCCTGACGGCGGTCGCACTCAGCCCATGGCCTCCCAGAAGGACGTCAAGAGCCGCATCGCCTCGATCAAGAACATCAACAAGATCACGCGGGCGATGGAGATGGTGGCCGCGGCGCGGCTGCGCCGGGCCGAGCAGCGGATCGCGCAGCTGCGGCCCTACGCGCAGGGCATGCGCAAGCTGACCCGCCGCGCCGCCGAGCAGGCGGGTGGGGTCCCGCGCGTGCCGGTGCTGACCGAGCGCGAGGACGTGAAGCACGTCGGCATCGTCCTGGTCACGGGCGATCGCGGCCTTGCCGGCGCCTTCAACTCGAACGTGATCCGCGACGGCCTGCGCCTGCGCGACGAGTGGCGGGAGAAGGGGGCCGAGACGGGCTTCTCCGCGGTCGGCCGCAAGGGTGTCTCCGCGCTGACCTTCCGCAAGCAGGACGTGCGCACCTCCTACGTCGGCTTCACCGACCGGCCCGGCTTTGCCAACGCGCGGGAGATCGGCGAGGAGCTGACCGCCCGCTACGTCGACGAGGAGCTGGACCGGGTCGAGCTCGTCTACAACCGCTACGTCTCGCCGCTCACCCAGCACGTCTGGCGGCAGACGCTGCTGCCTCTGCAGCAGGCCGACGTGATCGGTTCCGGCGCCGACGAGGAGGAAGAGGAGACCGAGGAGACCGAGATCGAGAAGGCCCACAGCAGGGCGTTGTGGGAGTACGAGCCCGACGCCGAAGAGCTGCTGGCGCAGCTCATCCCGGAGTACGTGAACATCTCGGTCTACCGGGCGCTGCTCGAGTCGGCTGCCTCCGAGCTGGGGGCGAGGATGACGGCGATGCGCAACGCGGCGGAGAACGCCGAGACGATGATGGACGACCTCACCCTGGAGATGAACCGTGCCAGGCAGGCGGAGATCACCCAGGAGATCCTCGAGGTAGTCGCCGGCGCCGAGGCGCTCGGCTAACCAAAGCTTCGATTAGAGAGACGAGAAAAGGAACCAATGGCTGAGAGCAACGGAAGCAACGTAGGGCGAGTCGAGCAGGTGACCGGCGTCGTCGTCGACGCCGTCTTCCCAGAGCAGCTGCCGGGGATCTACTCGGCGGTCAAGATCGAGATGGCCGGCGACGAGGATCGCGAGGCGACCGAGCTGGTCTGCGAGGTCCAGCAGCACCTCGGCGACGACCGCGTCCGCACCGTGGCGATGGACGCCACCGACGGCCTTCAGCGCGGCGACAAGGTGATCGACACCGGCGGTCCGATCTCGGTCCCGGTCGGCGATGTGACCCTCGGCCGCATCTTCAACCTGCTCGGCGAGCCGATCGACAACGGCGAGCCGATCGAGGCGGGGGAGCGCTGGCCGATCCACCGCTCGGCGCCCCAGGCCTCCGACCTCGCCCCGACCCAGGAGATCCTCGAGACCGGGATCAAGGTGATCGACCTGCTCGCCCCCTACGCCAAGGGCGGCAAGGTCGGGCTCTTCGGCGGTGCCGGCGTCGGCAAGACCGTTTTGATCCAGGAGCTGATCCGCTCGATCGCCGAGGAGCACGAGGGCCTCTCCGCCTTCTGCGGCGTCGGCGAGCGCTCGCGCGAGGGCAACGACCTCTGGCTCGAGATGAAAGAGTCGGGCGTGATCGACAAAACGATGCTCGTCTTCGGTCAGATGAACGAGCCCCCGGGTGCCCGCCTGCGCGTCGCCCTCTCCGGCCTGACCATGGCCGAGTACTACCGCGAGCAGGGCGGGCAGGACGTCCTTCTCTTCATCGACAACATCTTCCGCTTCGTCCAGGCGGGCTCGGAGGTCTCGGCGCTGCTCGGCCGGATGCCCTCAGCGGTCGGCTACCAGCCGACGCTGGAGACCGAGATGGGCGAACTGCAGGAGCGGATCACCTCGACCGAGCGCGGCTCGGTCACCTCGGTGCAGGCGGTCTACGTTCCCGCGGACGACTTCACCGACCCGGCTCCGGCGTCGGTCTTCGCCCACCTCAACGCGACCACGGCGCTCTCGCGGTCGATCTCCGAGAAAGGGATCTACCCGGCCGTCGACCCGCTCGACTCGAGCTCGACGATCCTCAAGCCCGACGTCGTCGGCGAGGACCACTACCGCACCGCGACCGAGGTCCAGGAGGTGCTGCAGCGCTACAAGGAGCTGCAGGACATCATCGCAATCCTCGGCATCGACGAGCTCTCCGACGAGGACAAGCAGACGGTCTCGCGGGCGCGCAAGATCGAGCGCTTCCTCTCGCAGCCGTTCTTCGTCGCCGAACAGTTCACCGGTCGCGCCGGCGAGTTCGTGCCGGTCGCCGAGACGGTGCGCGGCTTCCGCGAGATCCTCGATGGCGAGCACGACGACCTCCCCGAGGGCGCCTTCTACATGCAGGGCTCGATCGACCAGGTCACCGAGAACGCCTCCTCCGCGGCGGCGGCGTAGGGATACAGCTTGGCAGGCGAGGACAAATTCGAGGTCGAGATCCTCACCCCGGAGGGCGAGGTCTTCAACGGCGAGGTGAGCCAGGTCTCGACCCGCACCGCCGGGGGCGAAATCGGCATCCTCGCCAACCACGCGCCGCTGCTGGCGGCGCTGAAGCCGACCGAGCTGCGGCTCTTCGAGGGCGACGGCGAGCCGCGCCGTTACGCCCAGGCGCACGGCTGGCTGCAGGTTTTCGGCAATCACGCCCGTCTGCTGGTAGAGGAGGCGATCGCCCCAGAGGATCTCGATGCCGGCACGCTCAAAGAGCAGCTCGCCGACGCCGAACAGCGATTCTCCGAGGCGGAGGACAAGAGTGGGGCGCAGACCCGGGCGCAGAAGGATCGGGATCGAGCCGAAGCGTTCCTTGCGATCGCCCAGGGGTGAAGGCCAGTCGGGTGACCCTCCCCCGGAGGCCGTTGCGCAGCTGGTCGCCTGCCTGGGTTCGATTTGCCCGTCCCGAAGCCTCCGTGGGAGGGTCACCCGACTGGCCTTCGCGCGCAGGCGGTAGAACGTCTGTATGAGTGAGGAGCTGGTTGCTCTCGCGACGCGGTTGATTGGGTACGACACGTCCGAGGCGGACGGGGTGTTGGAAGCTGCTGGATTCGTCGAGGGGTGGTTGGAAGCTCGGGGGATCTCGGTTGCTACTGAAGAGGTGCGGGGGCTGCCTGTGCTCAAGGCTGAGGTGGGGCCTGAGGGGGCGCCTACCGTCGTTCTCCATGGCCATCTTGATGTCGTGCCCGGGCGGCCGGGGCAGTTCGATCCTCGGGTCGACGGTGAGCGGCTCTATGGGCGCGGCGCCTATGACATGAAGGGGGCTCTGGCCGCGATGCTGCTGACCACGGCCGCCATGCGCGATTCGGAGCGGGTGCGGGTGCGGCTGGGGATCGTCGGTGACGAGGAGTCCGAGGAGGAGGCGGATCGCGGCAGCGACCATCTCGTCGATGGCGGCTTCGTCGGCGAGTTCGCTATCACCGGCGAGCCGACCGATTTGCAGATCGGCGTCGAGGCCAAGGGGGTGCTGGCGCTGCGCCTCGAGGTCAGCGGTGTCGCCGCCCACGGAGCGACGCCGTGGCTGGGCGATAACGCGGTGCTGAAGGCACACGACGTTTTCCGCAGTATCGAGTCGCTACCGTTCGCAAGGCACAGCTCGGAGCTGTTCGACCGCCCCTCGATCAATCTCGGCCGGATCATGGGCGGCGACGCGCTCAACAAGGTGCCCGACCGATGCGCGATAGACGTCGACATCCGCTACCTGCCCGACCAGGACCCCGAGACCGTGCTCGAGCAGGTGAGGAGCCTTCCCGACGCCGAGGTGACCCCGCTCTTCACAAGGCCGCCGGCAGTCGTCGACCGCGATTCGCCCTTCGTCCAGGGCCTGCGCGAGGCGGCTTCGGCGCACCACGACGGGGAGCCGATGAGCGTCGGCCGCGACGGGGCTTCGGATGCCGTCTCCTTCCTTCGCGTGGGCGTGCCGGCGGTCGAGTTCGGCCCGGTCGGCGAAGGCCACCACGGTCCCGCCGAGTGGGTCTCGGTGCCCTCCCTGGTGGCCTACCGACAGGCGCTCGAAAGCTTCTTGCGGGCGATCCCAGACCGGCTCGAAGGCTGATCGCCGGGCGATGATCGAGCCGGTCTTCAAGAAACCGCCGCCCGAGGGCGACCACGAGCCGCCGCCGAAGCGCAAGCGTTACTGGTGGCGCTTCACCCTGGCCTCGGTCGTGATCATCGCCGTCACCGCGGCGGCCACGTCGGCCAGCATCCTGCTCTACATCGGCAGCATCGCGACCGCGCTCTCCCACAACAACAAACTGCAGAACAAGGTCGAGCGCGTCCTCGCCCAGACGCACGGGGGGGAACCGGAGAACATCCTGATCATCGGCTCCGACAAGCGCGCCAGCGAACCCGAAGACCCCGGCCGCTCTGACACCACCTTGCTGCTGCGGCTCGATCCCGAGAAGAACGCGATCGCGCTGATGTCGATCCCGCGCGACCTCAAGGTCGAAATCCCCGGCTTCGGGACGGAAAAGTTCAACGCCGCCTACAGCTACGGCGGGCCGAAGCTGACCCTGCAGGTCGTCAAGGAACTGACCGGCCTGCCGATCAACCATGTCGTCAACGTCGACTACCTCGGCTTCGTGAAGGCAGTCGATGCGATCAACTGCGTCTACGTCGACGTCGACCGTCGCTACTACCACTCCAACGTCGGCGTGCCGCCCTCCGAAGAATATTCCGAAATCGACGTCCAGCCGGGCTACCAGCTGCTCTGCGGCAAAAAAGCGCTGGAGTACGTGCGCTACCGCCACACCGATACCGATCTGGTCCGGGCGGCACGCCAGCAGGACTTCATCAGCGATGCGCGTCAACGGGTGCCGATCGATCAGCTCGTGCTCGGCCGCAACGAACTGATCGACATCTTCACCAAGTACACGACCTCCGACATCAGCGACACGCAGACGATGCTCGAAGTGCTGAAGCTGTTCGTCGCCTCGCGCAACGCGGAAATCAAGGAGGTCCACTTCCCTGCGGAACTCGGCCCCAGCTTCGTCTACGCGACGCCGGAAGCAATCCACGGGGCCGTCGAAAAGTTCCTCGGGATCGAAGCCAGTGGCGGCCCGCGCGGCACGCTCGAAGGCGGCGAACATCCGGCGGCAAAGTCGAAGAAGAAGGGGAAGCAGAGCAAGCCCCAGCGCAAGAAGCCTCGGGTCAAGCCGAAGCCGCCCGGCAGCGACGGACTCGTCGCCGCCGGGGAAGCGGGCGAACTCGAGGGCAAGTCGGTCGCTCGCAAGGTCAGCAGCGGATTCCCCGTCTTCTACGCGAGCCGTCTTCCCGCGGAAGCGTCATACGTGGAAAGCAACAGTTACTACCACGTGCAGGACCCGCGCGTGTACCACTTCAAGGACACCGATGGCAAGCGCCACGCCGCCTACCGGATGGTCGCCGAGTACGGGCCCGAATACGAAACCCAGTACTTCGGGGTGCAGGGCATCCAGGGCTGGAGCGACCCCCCGATCCTCGACAACCCGAGCGAAACGAGGACGATCCACGGGCGCGAGTACGACATCTACATCGACGGCGATCGCGTCAGCATGATCGCCTGGCACCGGGGCGACAACACCTACTGGGTCTCCAACAGCCTGCTGCAGTCGCTGACCAACGATCAGATGTTGGGCATGGCGCGGTCGGCCAGGGTGATAATTCCCAAGAAGAAACCAACGAAGAAGCGAGGGAGCGCGCAACCATGATGGAGAGCAGAGAGCCGATCGGCGTGATCGGGGTGGGTTGGGTCGGCCTGGTGACGGCGGCCTGCTTCGCCGATCTCGGCCACCGGGTCGTCGCCCGCGACATCCTCCCGGAGAAGGTCGCCGCGCTCTCGCGGGGTGAGACGACGATCCACGAGCCGGAGCTCGACGACCTGCTCGCGCGCAACGCCGAGCGCCTCACCTTCACCACCGACATGGACGAGCTGCTCGCTTCTGCCAGGTTGCTCTTCGTCTGCGTCGACACGCCGCCGACCCGCTCCGGCGACGCCGACCTCTCCCGGGTCCGCGCCGTGGTCGAGGAGCTGCCCGCCGACGGCGAGCACGTGCTGATCATGAAGAGCACCGTGCCGGCCGGCACGGGCGAGGCGATCCGCCGCGACCGGCCGGGCCTCGCCTACGTCTCCTGTCCCGAGTTCCTCAAGGAGGGCTCGGCGGTCGCCGACTTCCTCCACCCCGACCGGGTTGTGATCGGCGCCGATGCTGGCGATCGGGTTGCCGGCGACGCCGTTGCCGCCCTCTATGAGCCGCTGGGGGGGGAGATCGTCCACACCGACGTCGCCAGCGCCGAGATGATCAAGCTCGCCTCCAACGCCTTCCTGGCGACCAAGATCTCCTTCGTCAACGAGATCGCCAACGTCTGCGAGGAGGTCGGCGCCGACGTCGGCGAGGTCGCTCGGGGCATGGGGCTCGACCAGCGCATCGGCCCGTCGTTCCTGCGAGCTGGGATCGGCTATGGGGGTTCTTGTTTTCCGAAGGACGTCAGCGCGCTCAAGATGCTTGCGGGTAATACGGGCTACCACTTCCAGCTGCTCAACGCGGTGATCGAGGTGAACGAGCTGCAGAAGCGCCGCGTGGTGCAGAAGCTGGTCGGCCATCTGGGCTCGCTGGTCGGGCGCCGGGTGGCGCTGCTCGGCCTCGCCTTCAAGCCGCAGACCGACGACATGCGCGAGGCGTCGAGCCTCGTGTTGTCGGCGCGACTGCAGGGCGAAGGGGCAGAGGTCGCGGCTTACGACCCCGTTGCCACTGGACCGGCACGCGAGCTGCTCGATGGCGTCGAGCTGTGCGACTCGGCGCTGGAGGCGCTCGCCGGCGCCGACGCGGCGGTGCTGGTAACCGAGTGGCCCGAGTTCGCCGAGCTGGACTGGTCCGAGGCCGCAAGCAGGATGGCGCGGCCGCTGCTGGTCGACGGGCGCAACTTCCTCGACCCTCAGGAGCTTGTATCCGCGGGCTTCGAATACGAGGGGATCGGCAGGGCGCCGGTCGATGCGCCGTCGGCAGCGACCGCCGACTGACGAATGCAGGCAATTGTCTTAGTCGGTGGGGAAGGGACGCGGCTGCGGCCGCTGACCGAGCGGGTGCCGAAGCCGGCGCTGACCCTGGTCGACCGGCCCTTTCTCGCCTACATGATCGAGTGGCTGGCTGGGCACGGAGTGACCGAGGTGGTGCTTGCCTGCGGCTTCCTTCCCGACGTGTTGCGGGCCGCCTTGGTTGGCGAGGAAGAGCGAGCGGGCGTGCGGATCCGCTACGTCGCCGAGCCCGAGCCGCTGGGCACCGCCGGGGCGATCCGCTTCGCTGCCGACGCCCTGGGGGACGAGCTCGAGGATCGTTTCTTCGCCCTCAACGGCGACGTGCTCACCGACCTCGACCTGAGCGCGCTCTTGCGGGCGCACCAGGAATGGAGCGCCGCGGCGACGATCGGCCTGCATCCTGTCGAGGACTCCTCGGCTTTCGGCCTGGTCCATAGCGACGGCGGCGGGGCGGTCCTCGAGTTCCTCGAGAAGACGGGGGAGCGCAAGCCGGGCGAGGTCAACGCCGGGATGTACGTGCTGCAGCGCTCCGTGCTCGACCTGATTTCCCCTGGCGAGAATGTCTCGATCGAGCGCGACGTGTTCCCGCGCCTGGTCGGCGAGGGGCTGCACGGCCTGCTCCTCGACGGCTACTGGGTGGACATCGGCACCCCGGAGCGTTACCGGCAGGCGAGTTGGGACATCCTCGAAGGCCGCGTGGAGACCCGGGTCGAGCCCACCGCCGAGGGCATCCTGGTCGACTCCGGCGCACAGGTCGACAGCTCAGCGCGGGTCGGGCCACAGGCCGTGATCGGGCGGGGTTGCCAGGTTGGGGCTGGGGCGCAGGTCTTTGGGTCGGTCGTCCTCGACGACTGCACGGTTGGCGAGAACGCGCGCGTCGTCGACTCGATCCTCTCGCCGCGAGCCGAGGTGCCTCCCGGTGCGGTCGTTGAAGGAGCTGTCGCCGCAGAGGGCGAAAGACTCCCCGGCTGACCATGCTCGACGACGTCCTCGCAATCCCCGATCACCTTCGCGATGCCCTCTGGAGGGTCGAGTCGGCCCGGCTGGAGCCGGGCGAGTCCGCTGGGCTCCTCGTCTGCGGCATGGGCGGCTCGGCAATCGGCGGCGATCTCGCCGCGGCAGCGCTCGGCGAGCGGCTCACCGGGCCGCTGCTGACCGTGCGCGGATATGGGCTGCCGAGCTGGGCCAGCGCCGAGTGGACGGTGTTCTGCTCCAGCTACTCGGGTGAAACCGAGGAGACTCTCGCCTGTTTCGCCGCCGCCGAGGCCCTCGGCGCCCGCCGCGTCGTCGCCAGCACCGGTGGCGCTCTGGTCGAGGGCGCCCGCGCCGCCGGCGACCCGGTGATCGGCCTGCCCGGCCTGCTGCCGGCGCCCCGCACCGCCGTCGCCTACATGCTGGTCTGCGCGCTCGAAGTCGCGGCAGCCGCCGGCATCGCGCCTCGCCTCGCCGCTGAGATCGAGGCCGCGGCCGGGTTTCTGGAGGCAAGTCGTGACGATCTGCGCCACCGCGCCGCCGAGGTTGCCGGCGCGATAGGCGAGCGGGTGCCCGTCGTCTACGGCGCCGGGCCGACCGCCGCCGCGGCGCGTCGCTGGAAGACGCAGATCAACGAGAACGCGAAGCTTCCGGCTTTCTCCTCGGAGCTGCCGGAGGCCAACCACAACGAGATCTGCATCTGGGAGGCACCAAGCGCCGCCCAGCTGGCCACCGTCCTGCTCGAAGACCGCGACCAGCATCCACGTGAGCAGCTGCGCTTCGAGCTGACCGCGGCGGAGGTCGAACGCGACGGAGTCACCGCGGTCCGCATCGAGGCGGCGGGGGAGAGCCGCACCGAGCGCCTGCTCTGGACCGTGATGCTGGGCGATCTGGTCTCGCTCGAGCTGGCCACGGTCCATGGGGTCGAGCCGCTGCCGATCGAGGCGATCGACCGGCTCAAGGCCTCTCTGTCCGGCTGACGCTTTCTACGTATCCTTCGCCGGGACCAATAGACGAAAGGGATTCGATGGCAACCGCCACCTCAAACTACAAAGTCGCAGACATCGGCCTCGCCGATTTCGGGCGCAAGGAGATCGGCCTCGCCGAGGTGGAGATGCCCGGCCTGATGCAGACCCGCGAGGAGTTTGCGGCCGAGCAGCCGCTGAGCGGGGCGCGGATCACCGGCTCGCTCCACATGACGGTGCAGACCGCCGTGCTGATCGAGACCCTGGTCGCCCTCGGCGCCGAGGTCCGCTGGGCCAGCTGCAACATCTTCTCGACGCAGGACCACGCCGCCGCCGCGATCGCCGCCTCCGGCATCCCCGTCTTCGCCTGGAAAGGCGAGACCCTGGAGGAGTACTGGTGGTGCACCGAGCAGGCCCTGCTCTGGCCCGACGGCGAGGGCCCGAACATGATCCTCGACGACGGCGGCGACGCCACCCTGCTCGTCCACAAGGGCGTCGAGTTCGAGAAGGCGGGCGCCGTGCCCGACCCGGCCTCGGCCGGCTCGGAGGAGTTCCGCATCGTGCTCGAGACCCTGCAGCGCTCGCTCGAGGCCGACCCGCAGCGCTGGACCGAGATCGCCGCGGGAATCAAGGGGGTCACCGAGGAGACGACCACCGGCGTGCACCGGCTCTACCAGCTGGCCGAGACCGGCGACCTGCTCTTCCCGGCGATCAACGTCAACGACTCGGTCACCAAGTCGAAGTTCGACAACCTCTACGGCTGCCGGCACTCGCTGATCGACGGGATCAACCGCGCCACCGACGTGATGATCGGCGGCAAGGTCGCCGTCGTATGCGGCCACGGCGACGTCGGCAAGGGCTGTGCCGAGTCGCTGCGCGGCCAGGGTGCCCGCGTGATCGTCACCGAGATCGACCCGATCTGCGCCCTGCAGGCGGCGATGGAGGGCTACGAGGTGCGGAAGCTCGACGACGTCGTCGCGACGGCCGACATCTTCGTCACCGCCACCGGCAACAAGGACATCATCACCGCCGGCCACATGGCGCGGATGAAGCACAACGCGATCGTCGGCAACATCGGCCACTTCGACAACGAGATCGACGTCGCCGGGCTCGAAGCATCCTCCGCCGAGAGGGTCAACATCAAGCCGCAGGTCGACGAGTGGCGCTTCCCCGACGGCCACTCGATCATCCTCCTCTCCGAGGGCCGCCTGCTCAACCTCGGCAACGCGACCGGGCACCCGAGCTTCGTGATGTCGAACTCGTTCACCAACCAGGTGATCGCGCAGATCGAGCTCTACGGCCAGCCCGACGGGTTCACGGCCAAGGACGTCACCGTGCTGCCAAAGCACCTCGACGAGAAGGTCGCGCGGTTGCACCTCGCGGCGCTCGGCGTCGACCTCACCGAGCTGTCCGAGGAGCAGGCCGCCTATCTCGGCATCCCGGTCGAGGGCCCCTACAAGCCCGATCACTACCGCTACTAGTCCCAGGGCACTCGAGTCGATGAAGGCGATGATCCTCGCGGCGGGTCTCGGCACCCGGCTGCGACCGATCACCTACGGCATGCCGAAGCCGATGGTGCCGGTGCTCAACCGGCCGGTCATGGAGCACGCCGCGCGTCTGCTGGCTCGGCACGGCTTCACCGAGGCAATCGCCAACCTGCACTGGTTCCCGGAGCTGATCGAAGGCCACTTCGGCGACGGCTCGGACCTTGGCTTGGAGCTCTCCTACAGCCATGAGGGAAAGCTGCTCGGCACGGCCGGTGGGGTCCGCAACGTCGCCGATTTCCTCGGCGGCTCGTTTCTCGTCGTCGCCGGCGATGCGCTCACCGACATCGACTTCACGGCGATGCGCGAGTTCCACGAATCCCACGACGGCCTGGTCACGATGGCGACCAAACGAGTTGCCGACACCGACCAGTTCGGGGTCGTGATCGCCGCCGGCGACGGGCGGATCCAGGGCTTCCAGGAGAAGCCCGACCCAGCTGAAGCCCTCTCCGACCTTGCCAACACCTGCATCTACATGTTCCGTGCCGAGGTCTTCGACTACTTCCCCGCGCCGGGCACGAGCAACGACGCCGGCCCCGATGACCCGCCCGAGTTCGCCGACTGGGCAAAGGACGTCTTCCCGGCCCTTCTGGAGGCCGACGTGCCTTTCTACTCGCACGAGATCGACGCTTACTGGAACGACATCGGCAACCTCGACGAGCTGCGGCAGGGCAACCTGGACGCGCTGCACGGCGCGGTCGAGGTCGAGCCCGGTGCCCCGGAGGTCTCAGACGGCGTGCGCGCGTCGAGCTCGCTCGACGGCGCCGAGGTGACCGCGCCCGTCCTGGTCGGAACCGGGGTGGAGATCGGCGCCGGCGTGCGGATCGAGGGACCGGCGATCATCGGCGACGGCTGCCGGATCGGCGACGGCGCCATCGTCCGTGACTCGATCCTGCTCGAGGGGGCCGAGCTGCCACCGAAGTCGATTCTGATCGGCGGCATCGCGGCTCACGCGCGAGACGCTTGACGAAGAATTGACAATCGGCGCGCCACACGCGCGCCGCGAGCCCGGACGATCGGGCCATGAAGCTCCTCCACGCAGTTGCAGCCGCGATCGTCCCGCCGCTCTGCGCCGCCTGCGGGCGAACCTGCCGTCCCGAGGCGACGCTCTGCACCCGCTGCTCGCGACGGCTCGCCGAGGCCGATCCGCTGGAGGGCTCCGGCGCGCCGGGGCTGGACCGTGCCTGGTCCTCAGCCTCCCACGAGGGCGTCGCCCGCGACCTGGTGACAGCGCTCAAGTTCCGTCGCCTCCTTCCCGTCGCCGACTTGATCGCCGACCGCATCCAGTGGCTAGCCCCCAGCACGATCTTGAGCGGCACGATCGTCCCCGTCCCGACCGCACCCCTGCGCTCGGCGCTTCGCGGCTTCGACCCCGCAGCTGAGATTGCGACGGCCCTCGCGCAGCGAACCGGGCTGCCGCTGGAAGCCTGTCTGGCTCGCCGTGGGGGAGGCCGCCAGGTAGGCAAGCGACGGGCTGAGCGCATCGGCCATCCACCTTTGATCCACGTCCGCGGCAAAGTCCCACGCAGCGTGCTCCTGGTAGACGACGTCCTGACCACCGGCGCCACCCTCTCGTCCTGCGCTCGAGCCCTCCGCCAATCGGGAGCCATCCGAGTCGCAGCGATCACATTCACGAGGCGCCTATGAGCTCTGCCGCAACATCCACCGAAGTTCCACTTGTCGTGGACCGGGTAGCGGCGTAGCATCGAAGCAGACCCAGACAGAGGAGGCCAATATGCGGATTGAGGTGCGTGGGCGCAACGTCGAGATCGATGACGAGCTGCGGGAACACATCTTCAAACGATTTCGCCGCGTCGGCAGGCAGGTCTCCGAGCTGGCGATGCTCGAAGTGATCGTCTGGGAAGAGAAGAACCCCGCGATTGCCGACAGCCAGGTTGCCGAGGCCACGCTGAGGCTCAAGGGCGTGACGCTGCATGCGAAGGAGTGCGCGCCGGAGATGGCCCACAGTGTCCACGAACTGGCAGAGGACATCAGGCGCCAGGTCAAGAAGCATCGTGAGAAGCGACGCAAGCGCAGCCGGACGCGCAAGCTCGTGAATCAGGTGCGCGGGAGGCCGGCAACGCCATAGTCATGACTCCTTGGCGCATCGCTACTCTTGAGCAATGGCGAACGCCAGGGACATGGTCACGCGCGCTCTGCGCGTCGGCGAGGGGCGCAAATTCAAGGCGTACGAGAAGCGTGCGCAGAAGATCAATGCGATCGAGCCCGAGATGGAGTTGCTCGGCGACGAGGAGCTGCGTGCCGAGGCCGACTCTCTGCGCGAGCGCGCTCGCGGTGGCGAGGCCCTGGATGATCTCCTGCCGGAGGCCTTTGCGCTGACCCGCGAGGCGGCGCGGCGCAGCATCGGCCAGCGCCACTTCGATGTACAGCTGATCGGCGGCATGGCGCTCCATGAGGGGGCGATCTCCGAGATGAAGACGGGAGAGGGCAAGACGCTGACCGCGACCCTGGCGGTCTTCCTCAACACGCTGGCGGGCGACAGCGTCCACCTCGTCACCGTCAACGACTACCTCGCGCGCCGCGATGCCGAATGGATGACGCCGGTCTACGAGGCGCTCGGCGTCACCGTTGCCGCGATCCAGGACTCCGACGATCATGCGGCGCGGCAGGTCAAATACGGCTGCGACGTGACCTATGGCACCAACTCCGAGTTTGGCTTCGACTACCTGCGCGACAACATGTCGGGATCGCTGGAGGAATGCGTTCAGCGCGGCCACCACTTCGCGATCGTGGACGAGGTCGACAACATCCTGATCGACGAGGCGCGCACGCCGCTGATCATCTCCGGCGCTCCCGAACAGGCAGCCCAGATCTACTACCAGTTCGCCCGCCTCGCTCGGCAGATGGAGGGCGTCCAAGCCAAAGACAAGCTGAAATCACTGGGCGAATCGAAAGACACCTCCGATGCCGACTACGACTACGAATACGACGAGAAGCACAAGACGGTCGCGCCGACCGAGCGCGGGGTCAAACGCGCCGAGGAGTTCCTCGACGTCGACAACCTCTACCTGAGCGAGCACGGCACCCTCGTCAACCACCTCGGCCAGGCGCTCAAGGCCGAGTCGCTCTACAAGAAGGACAAGGACTACGCTGTGGTCGACGGCCAGGTGATGATCATCGACGAGTTCACCGGCCGCATCCTCGAGGGCCGGCGCTGGTCGGAGGGTCTGCACCAGGCGGTCGAGGCGAAGGAGGGGGTTGCGATCGGCGAGGAGAACCAGACCCTGGCCACGATCACCCTGCAGAACTACTTCCGCCTCTACGACAAGCTCGGTGGGATGACCGGCACGGCGCTGACCGAGGCCACCGAGTTCATGAAGATCTACAAAGTGCCCGTGGTCGAGATCCCGACCAACCGGCCGATGGTCCGGGCCGACCACAACGACCAGATCTTCAAAACCAAAGACGGCAAGTGGAAGGCCGTGCTCGAGGAGATCTTCGCCCGCCACGAGAAAGGCCAGCCGATCCTCGTCGGCACCGTCTCGGTCGAGGTCTCGGAGATGATCTCCGGCGAGCTGAAACGGCACGGGGTCGAGCACGCAGTGCTCAACGCCAAGCCCGAGCACGCGGAAAAAGAGGGTGAGCGGATCGCCGAAGCGGGGCGCAGAGGTGCGGTGATGATCGCCACCAACATGGCTGGCCGCGGCGTCGACATCAAGCTCGGCGGCGACCCCGAGCACCTCGCTATGAAAGAGCTGAAAAAGCAGGGCCTTGGTCACGGCGATGAGGGCTACGAGGAGGCCCTGGCCGCGAAGATCGTCGAGATGGAACCGCAGTGCAAGGCGGAGGCTGAAGAGGTGCGCGAGCTCGGCGGCCTCTATATCTGCGGTACCGAGCGCCACGAATCACGCCGCATCGACAACCAGCTGCGTGGCCGCTCCGGCCGTCAGGGAGACCCCGGCGAGACGCGTTTCTTCCTCTCCGCCGAAGACGACGTGATCCGCCTCTTCGCCGGCGACCGCATCTACAAAATCCTCGACCGTCTCGGTCCCGTCGACGAGGAGGGCGGCGAGATGCCGCTCGAGGCCAAAATGCTGAGCAAAACGGTCGAGGGGGCGCAGAAGAAGGTCGAGGAACAGAACTTCCTTATCCGCAAACGCGTGCTCGAGTACGACGACGTGATGAACGAGCAGCGCCGCGTCGTCTACAAATATCGCCGCGAGATCCTCGAGGGGCGGGACATGTCCGACATCGTCCGCGACGAGCTGGAGGGGGTGATCGAGCGCCTGGCCGACGAGTACACGCCCGGCGACGACCTCGAAGACTGGGATCTAACCGGGCTGGAGACCCAGTTGCGCCAGATCTGGCCGGTTGGGATCGACGTCGGCTCGATGTCTCCGGAGACGGTCGACCGCGAAAAGCTCAAAGATGCCCTCGACGAAGACTCGATGAGCGCCTACGACGATCGCGAGCAGACGCTCGGCGAGGAGTTGATGCGCTACCTGGAGCGCTCGATCCTGCTGCAGGTGATCGACAGCCGCTGGCGCGAGCACCTCTACGACATGGACTACCTGCGCGAGGGCATCCACCTGCGCGGCTTCGCCCAGATCGACCCCCTCGTCGCCTACAAAAACGAAGGCTTCGGCATGTTCGAGGAGCTGATGCACTCGATCTGGGAGGAATTCAGCAAACTCGTCTTCAACGCCCAGATCGAAATAGACCCCTCGCAGGTGCAGGAAGGCGCATTTGCCGGCAACGGCGGCGGGCTTACTGCGCTCGACTACTCCGGCGGCACCCCGGATGCCCAACCGTCGGCCCTGCAGGAGGTGGCTGCGGGCGTCAGCGTCACCGAAGGAACCGCGCGGCCGAACGGCGGCGGCAATGGCGCTCCGGCGCCCGAGGTGATCGAGACCGTGGTCAAGGACGAGCGCGAAAAAGAAATAGGTCGCAACGACCCCTGCTGGTGTGGGAGCGGTAAAAAGTTCAAGAAGTGTCATGGGGCTTGAGATCGCCAAGAGCCCATCCGGCAGGGGTTCCACTTAACTTTTTCGGTGGATCGCGGTCGGCTGACGCCCGAGGGCGTCGACGAAAAAGTACAAGACGTTCCACCCCTACCGGATGGGCTCTTGACCAGCGCTCGTGAGCCACGATCCAGTTAGAGAGTTCATTCGCGCGTTCAACGCGCGCGATCTGGACGCGTTCGTTGCTGTGCTCGATTCCGAGGTAGAGCTGCATTCGATGAAGGGCTTGCGGAAGGGTCGGGACGCGGCGCGGCTCTGGGCGACCCGCAAGCCGGGAGGTGTGCAGCAGACGGTCGAGGTTGAGGAGCTTTTTGAGGATGGGACCGAGTCGGGCGGTGGGCGTGCTCTCGCGCTGGTCAAGCGTGTGTGGCATTGGGATGAGGACGGCTCGGCCGCGGGGGAGGACGAGATGGCATGGCTCTTTGAGCTGCACGACCATCGGGTTCGCAGCTGGCGCCCGTTCGAGGACCGTGAGGCCGCTTGGCGGGCGTACCATCTACGCGATGGAGCAGATCGCGGCATCCAATAGGGAGGCAACCGATGCCTGGAGCGGGCCTCTGTTCGATCGTTTCGTCCAGTTTCGCGACCTCGTCACCAGCGGGTTGGGCGCGCACGGAGAAACGGCAATGAAGACGTATCCGCCGCCTCCCGGCGGGCGGGTGCTCGATCTCGGTTGTGGCTTCGGCGATACGACTCAACGGCTCGCCGCACTCGTCGGTCCGGTCGGCGAGGCGGCCGGCGTCGACGTCTCCGAGCCCTTTGTCGCCGCGGCGCGTGGAGAGGCAGAGGCGGCCGGCGTCGACAACGTGCGCTTTCTCAGTGGTGACGTCCAGGTCATGGACCTCGGCGAGGGCTACGACTACGCCTTCTCGCGGATGGGAATCATGTTCTTCGCCAATCCCGTGCAGGCGCTGCGCAACGTGCGATCGGCGCTTGCGCCGGGCGGGCGGTTCTGCGCGATCGTCTGGCGGCGCAAGCTGGACAACGCGTGGCTGAACCGCGCCGAGCAGGTCGTCGAGGGATACCTCGAGCGTCCCGAGGAGACCGACGAGCCGACCTGCGGGCCGGGGCCGTTCTCGATGGCTGACGCCGACACGGTCAGCGAGCAGCTCTCGATCGCGGGCTTCGAGGAGATCTCGCTGCGCCGCTGTGACCTGCCGATCAAGATCGGCGACGACCTCGATCACGCGGTCGAGTTCAACATGTCGCTGGGCCCCGCCGGCGAGGTGCTGCGGCTCTGGGGTGACAGGGTCGACGAGATCCGCCCCAAGATCTCGCGCGACCTACGCCAGGCACTTGCCGAGTTCGAGGGTCCAGAGGGCGTCGTCGCGCCTGCCTCCACCTGGATCATCGGCGCCGTCGCGCCCTGAGCGGCGCATCCGACATTGACCCCCCTCTGGTGTGGTCAATGTCGGATGCGTGCTTCTAGGCCGCGCTCAATAAGCTGTTCGCATGGCCGACGTCGCCTCGACCGAATCGGTACCGGCGCGGCTCGCCGAGATCCGCGAGCAGTTGAAGCTGCTCTCGGACTACCTTTGACCCAGCCTCGCTGCGGGACGAAGCAGAGCGGTTGGAGGAGGAGATGGGCCGTCCCGGCTTCTGGGACGACCAGGAGAAGGCGGCGGGCGTCTCGGCGGCCCATGCTCGCGCCCAGCGCAAGCTGAAGACCTTCGAGGAGCTGGAGTCCGAGGCGGGGGACCTCGCCGAGCTGGCCGAGATGGCGGCCGAGGACGAGGAGATGGCCGCCGAGCTGGCGACCCAGATGGCCTCGGTCGAAAGGCGCCTGGCCGAGCTCGAAGAGGCGCGCCTGTTCAGCGGCAAATACGACGCCGGCGACGCCGTGGTCACCGTCCACGCCGGTGCCGGTGGAACCGATTCCCAGGACTGGGCCGAGATCCTGCTGCGGATGTACCTGCGCTGGGCCGAGCGTCGTGGCTTCGAGGTCGAGATGAAGGAGGCCTCGCCGGGGGAGGAGGCCGGCCTCAAGTCGGCGACCTTCATCGCTCGCGGCGAGAACGCCTACGGGCTGTTCGCCGCCGAGCGCGGCGTCCACCGGCTGGTGCGGATCTCCCCCTTCGACTCCTCGGCGCGGCGCCACACCAGCTTCGCCCAGGTCGACGTCGGGCCGCTGGTCGACGAGGGGGTCGAGGTCGAGATCGACGACGCCGACCTGCGCGTCGACACCTACCGCGCCTCGGGCGCGGGCGGCCAGCACGTCAACAAGACCGACTCGGCGGTGCGAATCACGCACCTGCCGACCGGCGTCGTCGTGCAGTGCCAGAACGAGCGCTCGCAGACCCAGAACAAGGCCGTCGCGATGCAGCTGCTGCGCTCGAAGCTGATCGAGCTGGAGGAGCGCAAACGGGCGGAGACGCTGGCCAAGGAGCGGGGCGAGGTCAAGGAAGTCGCCTGGGGATCGCAGATCCGCAGCTACTTCCTGCACCCCGACCAGCGGGTCAAAGACCACCGGACCGGGCATGAGGCCGGCGACGCCCAGCGGGTGCTCGACGGTGACATCGACGACTTCATCCGGGACTACCTGAACAAGACCGCGGCCTCCTCGGCCCGCTAGGCACGATGCCCCCGAGCGAGCCGCTGACCTACCTCGAGCGACCGGCCGCGAACCGGCCCGAGGGCCTTCTCGTCCTCCATCACGGGCGCGGGACCGACGAGCACGATCTGCTCGGCCTGGCGGATGCGCTCGATCCCGAACGGCGGCTGCACGTGTGCACGCCGCGTGCGCCGTTGACGCTGCCCGGCTCCCCCGGCTATCACTGGTACCTGGTCCCGCGGGTCGGCTATCCCGACCCCGACAGCTTCCACGCCGCCCGCGGCGCCCTCGCCGAGCTCCACGACCGGATCTGGGAGGAGACTGGCCTCGGGCCCGCCCGCACTGTCTTCGGCGGCTTCTCGATGGGGGCGGTGATGAGCTACGCGATGGCCTTGGGCGCCGACCGGCCGGCGGTGGCCGGACTCCTGGCCTTCAGCGGCTTCGTCCCCGTCGTCGAGGGTTGGAAGCCCGAGCTGGAGGATCGCCAGGAGACCCGGGCCTTCATCGCCCATGGCCGTGCCGATCAGGTGATAGAGGCCGGCTTCGGGCGGCGCGCCAGAGATCTGCTCGAGGCCGCTGGGCTCGAGGTCGAGTACCGCGAGTCGGGCGTCGGGCATCAGATCGACCCCTCGCAGCTCGCCGATGTGGCGGCGTGGCTGGGTCGGACCATGCGCGGGCGCTAGCGCGGGGAAAGCTCGAGTCTGCGGAAGGGGCACCCAGCGCTCTGCGCCGAAGGGATGTCGATCTGAACGGAGAGATGCTTCGGGCCGTCGTGACCATGCAGATCCTCGACGAGGCGGAGGACGCCGCTGCGGCCCAGGTGACGGTGCACGGTGCCCAGGTGGCCGATCTTGAGCGAGGCGGCGGCCGGTTCATAGGTCGTGTAGCCGATCGTCAGCTTCAGCTCGTCGCCTTTCCCTGAGGTAACGGCCTGGCCGTGAGCGCTACGCAGGATGCATTCTTCGGGGGCCACGTTGCCTGCGTTCGCAGCCTTCTTACGGCGTTCGGCGGCTTCTTCTTCGCAGATTTCCTTGACTTCGCCGGCGCTGAGTTCGCCTTCGTCGAATTCTTCTTCGGCTTCTTCGCAGGCGCCTTCTTCGAATTCGACTTCGCCTTCTTCGCCTTCTTCTTCGGCTGCGAATTCTTCTTCGAAGGCGAGTGGCGTCGTGCCCGGAGCAAGTTGAGCCGCATGAGCAGCGCCGGCGAGAAGCAGACCGGAGAGCGCGAGAAGTACTACAAGGATGGGAAGCCTGAGTAGGGGCAGTCTGGTGGGCATGGGCGAATCCATCGGCTCGTCATGGCGCCCCCTTTAGCCAAATCAGTGTATTCCCGTGCCCTCCATCCGCAAAAGGGCCTCCTTCATCGGCAGTCCGCCGCCATATCCACCCAGGCCACCGCTGCTGCGCAGGACCCGGTGGCACGGGACGACGATCGGGATCGGGTTGGAGCCGCAAGCCGTGCCCGCCGCACGCACCGCGCGCTCGTTGCCGGCGCTGCGGGCTATCTCGGTGTAGTTGCGGGTCCTGCCGTACGGGATGCGATCGATCGCCCGCAAAGCGCGTCGGCGGAAGCCCTTGCTCAGTTGCCAGTCGAGCGGCAGGTCGAACTCGTGCAGGCGGCCCTCGAAATAGAGGTCGAGCTGGCGGCGGGCGTCGTCGAGGCGGGCGGGAGCCTCCATGACCCGTGGCGAGATCCGCGCCGCCAGGTCCTGCAGCGTCTCCTCGGAGTCGTAGTTCGGTAGGCCGACCTTGACCAGGCCCTTGGGGGTGGTGGCGAGGAGCAGGGGCCCGAAGGGTGAGTCGGCGGTGGCGTAGGCGACGTCGAGCAGGCCCTCGGCGGCCGCCCGCTCGGTGAGATGTTCGAGGCTTGCCTTCATGCCAGCTCCTTTCTCAATCGCTTGATTCCCTCGTGCAGGCTGCGTCGCGCCGCCTCGGGCGAGCAGCCCAGCGCCGCGGCGATCTCGGCGTGGGGGAGATCGCAGGCGTAGCGCAGGGCTACGGCAGCTCGCTGCTTCGGCGGGAGTGCTCCTACCAGCTCCCAAATCCCCTCGTCCAGCTCGGGCTCCGCGGTGACACCGGCAATCTCATCTGGATCGGCGATCGGCAGCGCCCGGCGTCCGTTGGCGCGGTGATGATCGATCGCCTTGCGATGGGCAATGGTCAGCAGCCAGCCGCGTAGATTGCTGTCGTCACTCAGCTTCGGATAGGCGCGCAGTGCCGCCAGGAACGTCTCCTGGAAGCAGTCCTCGGCGTCGGTGCGGCCTACTGCACCCCGAAGCACTGCCATCACGCCGGCGGCGTGCTCGTCGAGAAGCGACTGGAAGGGGGGCAATGCGGTCACCTAAGGGATTAAACGCCCCAGGGCCGCCAGGCGTGAGAGAGGCCGGTGTCCCTCCGCCCGAACCCGCCGCCCGCAGCTTGTCTGGGCGCGGGCGTCTGGCTGGCTCACAAGTTCCGGTGGAGAGGCACCCGTCTCTCTTGCTATCTAGGGTCCCTCAGGTGATTGATCTGGCGGAGACGGTTGCTTGCGCGCTTGCCGAGGATCTTGGAGCTGGAGATGTGACCTCTGAAGCGACTGTGCCTGAGGGTGCTCGTGGCCGAGTGCGGATCGTGCAGAAGCAGCCCGGTGTCGTCTTCGGTCTTGCTGTTGTTGCCGAGGCAATGGGGCAGTGTGGGGTGGAGGAGGTCGACAATCTGGTTGTCGAGGGGCAGTGGCGGGAGGATGTGCCGGCTGAGGTTCTGTTGGCGAGTGGATCGGCGGCGGGCCTCCTCGCTGCCGAGCGGACGGCGCTCAACTTCCTCGGCCATCTCTCCGGCATCGCGACCCTTACCGCGTGTTTCGTCGAGGCGGTTGCCGGAACCGGTGCCGTCATCCTCGACACGCGCAAGACGACCCCGGGGCTGCGGGTCCTGGAGAAGGCGGCAGTGGCCGCGGGGGGCGGTCAGAACCACCGCATGGGTCTCTTCGACGCGATCCTGATCAAGGAGAATCACATCGCCCTGGCGGGAAGCCTCGCCAAGGCCGTCCTCGCGGCGCGCAGCGCGCGTCCGGATCAGCCGGTCGAGGTCGAGTGCCGCACCGTCCTCGAGTCCGGCTACGCGCTGGGCACCGGCGCAGATCGCCTGCTGCTCGACAACATGACGCCGGACGAGCTGCGCGAAGCGGTCGCCCTACGCGATGCCGAGCGCGGCGCCGATGGCCCTCAGCTTGAGGCTTCTGGTGGCGTCAGCTTGGAGACGGTGCGCGCGATTGCCGAGACGGGGGTCGACTTCATCTCGATCGGCGCCCTCACCCACTCGGCGTCGGCGCTCGACTTCAGCCTCCTGCTCGAGCCGACTACTTGAGCAGGCGCGAGAGGCGGCGGTCCTTCAGAACCTTGCCGCTGGTCTGCTCCTTTGGGCAGTAGTTGGTCTGGTGCTCAGCGAAGTAGACGGCCTCGATGGTGGTGCCACAGCGAGGGCACGGCGTGCCCTCGCGCTTGTGGATCCTCAGTGGCATGGGGAGCTTGTCGGGTAGCTCCTCGCCGATCGTGTGCTCATAGTGCTCGATTGCGTCATCGAGTACGTGGAGGGCTGTGTATAGCTGCGTCACCTCCTCGTCGTTCAGCTCGGACCCCTTCTTGAAGGGGGAGAGCTTTGCCTCCCAGAGGATCTCGTCTACCCAGGAGCGGCCGATGCCGGCGATGTCGCGCTGATGGCGGAGCAGCGGGTGCAGGTGTCGGGGCTGGTCGATCGCCGCGGCGAAGGCATCGAGCGGGGGCGGGGGCCAGGCTTCGGGCCCGAGCGTGGCGACGGCTTCGTCCACTTCGACGGCATCGGCCGCCAGCAGCTTGGCCCAGGCGCGCTGCTTGGTGCCGAACTCGCGCAGCCGCAGCTCGCGCCCGTCCTCGAGCCTGACGAGCACCCGCGAGGCGCGGTCTTTGGGCGAGGCCCGTTTGTCGAAGACGCGCAACCTGCCGGCCGACATCAGGTGGACGAGGAGCGCCAAGTCGCCGAGCTCGACGACCGGCATCTTGCCAACCCGCCGTACCGCGGTGATCTTGCGCCCGACCAGCTCTTCGAGCGGCGGCTCAAACGTCTTCATCACGTTCATCCCCGGGGCCAGCGCCGATCCAACGGAGGCGCCCCGCAACGCGGCGTCGAGCCGCCGCACGGTGATCTCGACCTCCGGCAGCTCGGGCATGCCGAGAGAGTAGACTTCCGACTAGTTCATTCGACTGGACTCAGGCCCAGGCCATGCCAGCGAACATAATGAGAGAGCTGCCGACGATCAACGAGCCGGTTCCGATGCTCGACCTCTCGCCAGAGGAGGTCAAGGAGATGGCGCGCGAGGTGCGCGAGCTGGCGCGCGAGCGCGACGCGGTCATCCTCGCCCACAACTACCAGGTGCCCGAGGTGCAGGACGTCGCCGACTACACCGGCGACTCGCTCGGCCTCTCGCGCAAGGCGGCCGAGTCCGACGCCTCGGTCATCGCCTTCTGCGGCGTCCACTTCATGGCCGAGACCGCCTCGATCCTCTCTCCCGAGAAGACGGTCCTGATCCCCGATCCCGACGCCGGCTGCTCGCTGGCCGACGCGATCACCGCCGAGGAGCTGCGCGAGTGGAAGCGGCGCCACGGTCCCGACGCCGTCGTCGTCATGTACGTCAACACCTCCGCCGAGGTCAAGGCGGAGACCGACTACTGCTGCACCTCCTCCAACGCGGTCAAGGTCGTCGAGCACATCCTGCGTGAGCACGGCCCCGACACCGAGATCCTCTTCGGCCCCGACATGTGGCTGGGCTCCTATGTCGAGCGCGAGACTGGCCGCTCGATGCACGTCTGGCCCGGCGAGTGCCACGTCCACGCCGGCATCCGGCCCGGCGACATCCGGGAGCAGCGAGCCGCCCACCCCGACGCCGAGTTCCTCGTCCACCCCGAGTGCGGCTGCGTGACCCAGGTGATGGAGTTCGTCGCGGCCGGCGAAGTCGACGAGGAGGGAGTGCACATGCTCTCCACCGGGCAGATGCTCGACTACGTGCAGAAGCGACCCGATGGCGAGTACATCGTCGCCACCGAGAACGGCATGCTGCATCCGCTCCAGCAGGCCGCTCCGGGGGCGAGCCTGATCGAGGCGAACCGGATGGCCTACTGCAAGTACATGAAGATGATCACGTTGCCGAAGCTGCGCGACGCGCTGCGCGAGACGAAGTTCGAGGTCAGCGTTCCGGCCGAGATCGCGGCGCGGGCACGGCTGCCGATCGAGCGCATGGTCGCGATCGGATAGCGCCAGATAAAGTCCGGAACATGGCCCAGGTGACGTCCGCGGACCCCGTAGATCGCGAGCAGCTGCACGAGCTCGCGCAGCAGTTGCGTGTCGATTCGGTTCGTGCCGCGGCGGCTGCCAACTCGGGCCACCCGACCTCCTCGATGTCTGCCGCCGACCTGATGGCGGTCCTGCTGACCCGCTACCTGCGCTACGACTTCGACGCGCCCGAGAACCGGGCAAACGATCACCTCGTCTTCTCGAAGGGCCACGCCTCGCCGCTGCTCTACGGCATGTACAAGCTGGCCGGGGCGATCGACGACGAGGAGCTGCTCACCTTCCGCGAGTTCGGCTCGCGCCTGCAGGGCCACCCGACGCCTGAAATCCCCTGGGTCGACGTGGCGACCGGGTCGCTGGGCCAGGGCCTGCCGATCTCGGTCGGGATCGCGCTGGCCGGCAAGCGCCTCGAGTCGGCGGACTTCCGCGTCTGGGTCCTCTGCGGCGATTCCGAGCTGGCCGAGGGCTCGATGTGGGAGGCCTTCGAGCACGCCGGCGTCGCCGGCCTCGACAACATGATCGCGATCGTCGACGTCAACCGGCTCGGCCAGCGCGGCCCGACGATGCACGAGTGGGATACCTCCTCTTTGGCGGCCCGCGCGGCGGCTTGCGGCTGGGACGTGCAGGAGATCGACGGGCACGACATCGAGGCGATCGACGCGGCCTACGCGCAGGCGCTCGCCGCCGGCGTCCCGGCGGTGATCTTCGCCCGCACCAAGAAGGGCTCCGGGGTGGCTGCGGTCGAGGACCAGCCAAACCAGCACGGCAAGCCCCTGGCGGACCCCGATGCGGCGGTCGAGGAGCTGGGCGGCATCCGCTCGCTGCGGGTCGAGGTGCACTCGCCCCCGCAGGCACAGTCGTATGAGATCGCCAAGGCGGCGGTCGAGCGGCCCACCTACGAGGTCGGCGAGAAGGTGGCGACGCGTGGTGCCTACGGCGACGCCCTCGCCTGGATCGGCTCGATCGACGAGAGGGTCGTCGCGCTCGACGGCGAGGTCGGCAACTCGACCTACGCCGAACGTTTTGCCGCCAAGCACCCGGACCGCTTCTTCGAGATGTACATCGCCGAGCAGCAGATGGTCGCCGCCGCGGTCGGCCTGCAGACGCGTGGCTGGAAGCCGTTCGCCTCCTCCTTCGGGGCCTTTCTCAGCCGCGCCTACGACTTCGTCCGCATGGGAGCGATCTCGGATGCCGACCTGAAGCTCTGCGGCTCTCACGTCGGCGTCTCGATCGGCCCCGACGGCCCCTCGCAGATGGCACTCGAAGACATCGCCTCGCTGCGTGCCGTCTTCGGCAGCGTCGTGCTCTACCCGAGCGACGCCAACCAGGCGGTGCAGCTGCTCGACGCGATGCGCCAGCACCGTGGCATCAGCTACATGCGGACGACGCGTGAGGCGACGCCGGTCCTCTACGAGGCGGACGAGACCTTCGAGATCGGCGGCAGCCGCACCGTGCGCTCCGGCGACTCAGACGAGGTGACGCTGATCGGCGCCGGGATCACCCTGCGCGAATGCCTCGCGGCCGCCGGCGAGCTCGCCGGCAAGGGGATCGCCGCGCGGGTAATCGATCTCTACTCGGTCAAGCCGGTCGACGCCGACGCCATCCTCGCCGCGGCGAGGGAGACCAAAGCGCTCGTCAGCGTCGAGGACCACTGGCCCGAGGGCGGCATCGGCGAGACCGTCGCCGGAGTGCTCGCCGAGGCGGTCACCGGCACCCCGCTGGTCCGCCTCGCAGTCAGCAAGCGCCCGGGCAGCGGCCCCCCCAAGGACCTGCTCGGCGCCGCCGGCATCGATGCCGGCCACATCGTCGCCGCGGCGGAAAAGGCCCTGGCGCCCGCGTCGCACTGAGCACCGTCGGGCCTGTCGCGAACTGGAGGTGTTTGCTTGCAAGAATTCGTACCGCTCTGAAGCCAGCGCGGTGCTAACCCGAAGCTGATAAAACACTGCGGCTGCAGGGATCCCGTGACCACGCCATTCAAAGACGAAGACTTCCGGCACGCGGTGAGCCAGATAGTGGTTCGGGCTGAGTCCCAGCAGAACCTCGATCAGCTGGCGGAAACGTTCGTCGATCCCGGACTCACTGACCAGCTGGAGAACGACAACTCCCAGATCGTTTATGGCCGCCGCGGAACCGGCAAGACGCACATTCTCAAGTTCCTCGAGCAGGGGTTAAGGCAACGGCGCGGCGAAGGGCGCTTGGCGTTGTACCTGGACATGCGGATCCTGGGCAGTGGCTCGGTCAACATGCGCGAAAGCAGGGAGCTGCACGTACGCACCACCGCGGTCTTGCGGGATATCGTCGAGCGCATCCACACGGAACTGCTCTCCTATGCCACCGAACCCGGCGTAGAGGTTGGAACCGGAGCCTTTGAGGCGCTCGACAAGCTTGCCAAGTCGATGGGGCGGACCGTCCTGCAGGACGAAGAGCTCTCGACCGAGGACTCCGACACGGATATGCGCGAGCGGTCCTTGAAAAGCGGGCTGGCGATCTCGACGAAGCCGGAGATCAGGCTTGAGTCCGGCAGAGCGAGTGGCGTCCAACACCAGTCCACCGTAGCCCGCAGCGGCAGGCCGGAGCAGGCCGTCTACTACCAGGAGGTCGGCAACGCGCTCGACGCGGTGCTCGACGGCTGTCGGGTGACACACCTGACGCTGCTGCTCGACGAGTGGACCTCCGTGCCGCTCGAGATCCAGCCGCTGCTAGCCGACTATCTGCGGCGCTGCTTTCTCGCGCATCCGCGCATCTGCTTGAAGGTCGCTTCGATACGACACCGCTCGCAGTTCCACACGAAGATCGAGGGCAACCCGGTCGGCTTCGAGGTGGGGGCAGACGTCGCTGCGACCCTTGAGTTGGACGAGCACCTTGGTTTCGAGTGCAACCAGGAAAAAAGCCTGCAACTGTTTGCCAAGCTACTGCATAGGCACCTCTCGATAGGAGTTGCGGAGCAGGTGTCATCCAGTGACTACCTGGCCGCCGAGCACGGGATCTCCGATGCCTCGACCGCGATCGACTGTCTCTTCAGCAACGAACGCGCGTTCAACGAACTGGTTCGCGCGGGAGAGGGAGTTCCCCGCGACTTCATCAACATCTTCTCCAAGGCGTTCTTTCAGGTCTCGCGCTCTCGATCCAAGATCGGTACCGGCACGATCAGGACGGCCGCGAGCGAGTGGTTCGGCATCGACAAGCTGGACAACCTCGGCACGGACCAGGAAAGGTTCCTCAACGTGATGACGGGGTTTGCCGTCGGCAAGCACAAGGTCACCTGCTTCGCGGTGCCAAAGCGCCAGGAACGTCACCGGCTGATCCAAGAGCTGCTCGATCTCCGCCTGCTCCATCTCGTACGGCGCAACTGGATGCGCGACCACTCCAACCCGGGCAATCGCTGCACCGTCTTCCGTGTCGACTACGGGAGCTACGCGCCGTTGCTGGGGACCGAGCGTGCCCCTTTGGTGTGGTCGTCGAAATCACGCTCGGTGCCACTACCGAGTGCCGACGAGCTCCTCGAAGAGTTTTCGATGAGCCAGTTATGAGGAGTCGCTAACAATCCGCTAGGCTTTCGCTAACGGTCCTCTGGGCGGGGTGTTGCGCACGAAACGGCGCGCAGGAGTCACTCTGTTCCTGGAGAAGGACCCCGCGCATGGCCAGAGCTAGAAAGCGAAAGAAGGGCGGCGAGCCGCCGGTGCCGCGCAACCGCAAGGGCGGTGCGCCGATCATCGAGATGCGCGACGTGACCAAGGTGTACCCCGGCGGCCACATGGCGCTGGACCGCGTCTCGCTGGCGATCGACCGCGGCGAGTTCGTCTTTCTCGTCGGCCCGACTGGCTGTGGCAAGTCGACCCTGATCAAGATGCTGATCCGCGAGCTCGAGGCGACCGACGGCAGCGTCCACATCGCCGGTCGCGACATCGGCGCGATGTCGGAGAAGAAAACGCCGCAGCTGCGGCGCAACATCGGCACCGTCTTCCAGGACTTCAAGCTGCTCCCCGACCGCACGGTCTACGACAACGTCGCCTACGCGCTGCAGGTGATCGGCGCCCATCGCGGCGAAATCCGCCGCCAGGTGCCGGAGATCCTGCGCCTGGTCGGCCTCTCGACCAAGCTGCACAGCTTCCCCGACGAGCTCTCCGGCGGCGAGCAGCAGCGCGTCTCGATCGCCCGCGCCTTCGTCAACCACCCACCCCTTCTGCTCGCCGACGAGCCCAGCGGCAACCTCGACCCGGTCACCTCGATCGGCGTGATGCAGCTGCTCTACCGGATCAACAAGACCGGCACCACCGTCGTCGTCGTCACCCACGACCGCGAGATGGTCGACAACATGCGCCGCCGCGTGATCGAGCTGTATGAGGGTCGCGTCGTCCGCGACGAGGTCAGCGGTGGCTACACCGAGGAGTCGACGTCCGAGTTCGGCCTGCGCATGCGGGCCGAGATGGGCGTCGGCCCCGAGGGGCAAACCAACGGCCACGCCCACGACTCCCTCTTCTAGATGTCAAGACTTCTCTTCTTCACTCAGGAGGCTTTCCGGGCGCTGCGCCGCAACGGTGCGCCGAGCATGGCGGCGATCGTCACCACGGTCGTCACGGTGATCCTGCTCGGGGTGCTGATCCCGATCTTTCAGACGACGCAGGCCAAGAGCAATCAGGTTCGCGACAGCCTCGAAACCCGGGTGGCGATCTTCGACGACGCGACCAAGCCCGAAATCGCCAAGCTGGAAGACCAGCTGCTGGCGATCCCGCACGTCGCCTCGGTGAGGCTGATCACCAAGTCCGAGGCGTTGGACGAACTTACCGAAGACCTCGGCAAGAAGAAGAGCAGCGAACTGCTGACCCAGCTGCACTCCAACCCGTTGCCGGCGAACTTCTCGGTCAAGGCCGACGACGCGAGCAACCTCGACTCGGTCGAAGCAGCGATAACGCCGCCGGGGGCGAACGGCAAGCCGCAGCCGATCTCGCCGATCATCCAGGATCAATTCAACCGTCAGGAAGACTCGAAGAAGATCGAGCAGGTGACGAGCGCGCTGAAGATCGTCCTCACCGTGATCACGGCGCTGCTGATCATCGCCTCGTTGATGCTGGTCGGCAACACGATCCGGCTCTCGATCTACACCCGTCGCCGCGAGGTCGAGGTGATGCGCCTCGTCGGGGCCACCCGCTGGTTCATCCGCTGGCCCTTCATGATCGAGGGGGTGGTGGTCGGCTTCTTCGGCGGCCTGGTGGCCATACTGATCCTGTGGCTGGGCAAGCTGACGATCGTCGACCCCCTGAGCAACAGCATCGGCTTCCTCGCCGCGCAGAACGCCACCACGCTCTCCTTCCCGGCGCTGGTCGCAATCCTCTTCGCCGCCGCGGTGCTGGTCTCGGCGGTCGGCTCCGGGGTCACCCTGCGTCGCTTCCTCAAGGTCTGAGGTCTGCGTGAGAGCCGTGCGGACGCTGGGCCTCGCGGCTGCGTTCCTCGTCGTGCTCGCCGCCGGGCTCTGGATCGGCGGCCACCCGGCGAAGATGCCGCCATCCCTGCGCGATCTCTTCGTCGACGAATCGGCGGGGCTGACCGCGGAAGCAACCGAGCTGATCGAAGACAACTACTACCGCCCGGTCTCGCAGGGCAAGCTGATCGACTCCTCGCTGCAGGGCATGGTGCGGGGATTGCGGCGGCAATACAGCGACCGCTTCTCCGACTACTTCTCACCGGAAGCGCTGGCCAGCTTCAACGAGGAAATCGCGGGGCGTTTCTCCGGGATCGGGCTCAGCGTGACCGGGGTCAAAGAGGGCCTGCGGGTCGAACGCGTCTTCAAGGGCTCGCCCGCCGGCGCCGCCGGGATCGCGGTCGGCGACACGGTCGTCTCGGTCGACGGGCGCTCGATCGCCGGTCTCGACTCCAATGCCGCCACCGATCTGATCAAAGGCCCCGAAGGGTCGGAGGTAGCGGTCGGGGTGCGTGGTCCAAAAGGCGGCAAGACGCGACAGGTGCGCCTTACCCGTGCCCAGATCTCACTGCCGGTCGTGAGCAGCAAACTCGAGACCGTGCACGGGCAGAAGCTCGGCTACGCGCGCCTCGCGACCTTCAGCGAAGGATCCAGCCTGGCGTTGCGGCGGGCGGTGCGCAAGCTGCAGGGCCAGGGGGCCCAGGGGTTGGTGCTCGACCTGCGCGGCAACGGCGGCGGCCTGCTGGAGGAGGCGGTGCTGAACGCCGGCATCTTCCTGCCCAAGGGGGAAACGGTGGTCTCGACCAACTCGCGCAGCCAGGGCCACGCCGTCTACAAGACCAAGGGCGGCAACCTGCCGTCGCTGCCGATCGCCGTCCTGATCGACCGCAATACCGCCTCGGCGGCGGAGATCCTCACCGCGGCGCTGGCCGACGACGCCGGCGCGAAGACGGTCGGCACGCGCTCCTACGGCAAGGGCGTCTTCCAGCAGGAGATCGACCTCTCCAACGGCGGCGCGCTGAAGCTGACCGTGGGCGAATACTTCACGCCGAACGGCACCAACCTCGCCGGCAAGGGCATCCACCCCGACGTGCGAGCCCCCAACTTGCCGGGGACGAGTCGTGACGAGGGGCTCGAACGAGCCCTCGGGGTACTGTCGGCGCAGTGAGCAAGGGCTCGGAGGGCAACTGGCGCCAGCACAGGGATCGGCAGCGTGCCCGCGGGCGCGGGCGCAGGCAGGCCGAGCCGAAGAACGCCCGCGACGCGGTGGAGGCGCTGCTTCGCGAAGAGCTGGGCGGGCGGGGCTTTCGTGCCTCGCTCGAGGCCGAGGCGGCCGAGGCGGGCGCCGTGGCCGAGTCTCGCAGCGGTCCGCGCCACGACCTGACCGATCTGCCCACCTTCACCGTCGACCCGGCGACGGCGCGCGACTTCGACGACGCGGTCTCGGCCCGACGCGAGGGCGAGATGACGCGACTCTGGATTCACATCGCCGACGTCGCCGCCCACGTGCCGCCGGGCTCGCCGCTCGACATCGAGGCGCTGCGGCGGGCCAACAGCACCTACGCGCCGGGCGCGGTCGGGCCGATGCTGCCGCACGCGCTCAGCGAGGAGGCCTGCAGCCTGGCGCCGGGGGTCGAACGGCTGGCGGTGACGACGGAGATCGAGCTCGATGCCGATGGACACCCAGGCAGGGCGGTCTTCTACCGCAGCCGCATCCGTTCCGACGCAAGGCTCGACTACGACGAGCTCGACGTCGTCTTCTCGGGCCGGGCGGAAGCGCCAGAGGCGGTTGCCGAGTCGCTCGCGGTCGCCCGCGAAGCCGCTGCGGCGCTGGGCGAACGCCGCGGGGCCACCAGCCTCGACGTCGAGTCCTTCGAGCCCGAGTTCCGCTTCGACTCGCGCGGGAACGTCGTCGCTGCCCACGGCGTCGCCCAGACCGAGTCCCACCGGTTGATCGAGCGGCTGATGATCCTCGCCAACGAGCAGGTGGCGCAGCTCTTGGAGCGCAAGCGGGTGCCGGCGATCTACCGGGTCCATGCCCGGCCGGACCCGCCGCGGATAGAAAACCTGATCGCCAAGCTGCACGCGCTCGAGGTGCCGACCCCGCCGCTGCGCGGCACGCCTTCGCCAAGCCAGGCGGCTGAGCTGGCGGCGGATGCGAGCCGGCTGGTGACCAAGGAGGCGGCACGACGCGGGCACGGTCGCGCCGCGTATACATCGCTCGTGCTGCGCTCCCTCAAACAGGCCTCCTACAGCGAGCGCAACAGCGGCCATGCCGGGCTCGGCAGCGCTGCCTACTGTCACTTCACCTCGCCGATCCGCCGCTACCCGGATCTGGTCGTCCACCGCGCCCTGCTGGCGGCGCTGGGGGAGGGTGAGCCGGCACCGAGCGCCGCCGAGGCGCGCGAGGTGGCCGCGCATTGCAGCGAGCGGGAGCGCGAGTCGATGCGGGTCGAGCGCCGGGCCGACGACATCTGCGCCGCCTTCCTGCTCGAACGCGAGTTGCGCGAGCGCGGCGCGGAGACCGCGTTCGAGGGCGAGGTCTCGGGCCTGATCCGCGCCGGTGCCTTCGTCGGCTTCCGCGGCGAGCTCGGCGACGTCTACGAGGGCTTCCTACCGGCCCGTCGCTTCGGTGGTGCCGAGCGCTTCGAGCTGGACCAGAGCGAGACGGCGCTGGTTGGCCAGGAGTCCAAGCGCAAGCTGCGGCTCGGCGATCCGATATCCGTCCAGGTGAGCGGGGTCGAAGCGGCACGGGGCCGCGCAGACCTGGAGCCGGTGGTGGGCTGAGCCGTGGCCAAGAAGGGGAAGAAGAAGCGCGATCCGGCCTCGGGCGACGTGGCCACCAACCGCCGTGCCCGGCACAAATTCGAGTGGATCGAGAGAGTCGAGGCCGGCATGGTGCTGCGCGGCTCCGAGGTCAAGTCGCTGCGCAACGGCAAGGCGCAGATGACCGACGCCTACGCAGTCATAAACGACGGCGAGGTCTGGCTGCGCAACCTCCATATCCCGCCATATGAGCCGGCCAGCCGCGAGAACCACGAGCCGGAGCGACCGCGCAAGCTGCTCCTGCACAGGGCCGAGATCGAGCGCCTCGTCGGCAAAACCGCCGAGCGCGGGCTGACCCTGATCCCGACCAGGATCTACTTCAAGGGCGCACGGGCGAAGGTCGAGCTGGCGCTGGCGCAGGGTAAGGAGGGGCGCGACCGGCGCCGCGAGATCGCGGACCGTGACGTGCGCCGCGAGGTCGAGCGCGAATTCAAGGGCCGAATGAGGTAGCTTCGAGGCCTCGCATGATCATGGCCAACTTCGTCAGCGACCATGTTGCGTACCTCGTCGCCGGTCTGGTGGTGGCGGTCCTGCTCTTGCTGCTCGTGATCAGCGTCGTCCAGCGGCGCAGCAAGGAAAAGGAGAAAGGGAAGCCGGGGGCCGCCCCAGCGCCCTCTTCGCCTCCGTTGCCACCGCAAGCGGCGTCGCCGTTGCAGTCGCCGGCACCGAAAGCTGTGCCGTCCGCGCCGCCGCCTCCGTCGGGCAAGCCGTTGAGTGCTAAGGAGAAGCGCAAACAGGCCCGCCTGCAACAACGCTCCGCCCGTGCCGAACATCGCAAGCGCAGCCAGGAAGAAGCGAAGCGGCGCCGCGAAGAGCGGGCGAGGAAACGGTCCGAACGTCGCGGCAAGCCGAGCGGGGGAAGCCGAGGCGGGCGTCGCGGCAAGAAGGAGGCGGCGAAGGCCGAGCGCGAGCTCGCCATGGCCCGTGCCGCACAGGAGCGGGCGCTGTACGAGCAGGAGAGCGCAGCGACCACTCAGCAGCCGCCGGCTCCGCCGGCGCAGCAGTTCGCCCAACCGCCGCAACCCCCGGTCGTCCCACCGCCCGCCGTACAGGCTCCGCCGCAGCCGCCCGTCCCATCGATGCCGGCCGCCGCGCCGCCGCCACCACTGCCCCCCATCCCTCCACAGGCGCCGCCGCCACTGGGAGCGCCACCGCTCACGCCCGGGGGGTACGACCCGGCTGTGGCCGAACAGCGCGTTCAGGACAAGGTGGCCGAAATCCAGCGTGAGGAGGAGCGAATCCGCTCCGAGGCGGATCGGCGCATCGAGGAGGCAGAGCGACTTCAGCGCGAAGCCGAGGCACGGCGAGCGCAAGCCGAGACCGGGCAGACGACGCAGAGCATGGCCGCGGTCCCGCCACCACCTGCTGCGCCGCCGGCGCCGGATCTGCAGACGGCCGAGCACCGTCTGCAGCAGGGCCGCGAAGCGCAGGAGCGCTCACTCGCCGAAGCGCAGGAGCGCCTGCGTCAGATCGAGGAGCGGACCAAAGCGGCGGAACGGCGCGCCGCGGAGGCCGAGCGCCTTGCGCAGCTGAAAGCGCAGGAAGCCGAGCGCCAGCAGCGTTTGCGCGAGATCGAGGAAAGCGTCGCCCAGGCCGAGGAGCGCGCCCGCGAGGCCGAGCGCCGGGCCGAAGCGGCAGAGCAGGCCGTGCTTGGGTCGATTCAGGGCGGGGGAGCGGCATCGCTGAACCCGCAGCCCCTGCCTCCAGAGCCTCCGCCGGAGCGCTCACCGCAGCTGGACACTCCACCGCCGCCTCCGGCACCCACGCCTCAGCCACCGGCTCCTGAGCCTCCGCCGCCAGCACCGGATCCTCAGCCCGGTCCGCCTCCGGCGCCACCGCAGCCCGAGCCCCAGCCCGGGCCGCCAGCTCTACCCCCGCCGGCGCCACCAGCCGCGGCAGGGGCCGGCGAGACGATCGAACTCAACAACATCAGCTTCGAGCAGCTCAGGGCTCACGGGCTCTCGGTGACTCAGGCGACCCGCCTGCTTGCGCACCGCGAGCGGGTCGGCCGTTTTCAGTCGATCGACGAACTGGACGAGATCCCGGGCCTGCCGCGCGAGTTTGCCGAAGACCTGAAGCGTCGCTCGACCGTCTGAGTTGCGCTCAGAGTCCGTAGGACTCGAGGAGCTTTAGCCAAATCTCGCTGCGCGTGGGGTAGGCGGCTACTGCGTGGCGTAGTCGATCGAGGGGCACTTCTCCCAAGATTGCGATCGTTGCGGCGTGTAGGAAGTCCGCCGTCTCGAAGCCGGTGAAGGTGGCGCCGACGATCGTTTGCTTGCTTTGGTCGATCACCAGGCGGGAGGTGCCGCCGGTGCCCTTGCCTTGGAAGCTTGCGCCGGCGGTGCCGTCGGTGGGGACGTCGACTGCTTTTGCGTCGATACCTGCCTCTTCGGCTTGGGCGAGCGTCTTGCCCACCGCGGCTACCTGGGGGTCGGTGAAGGTGACCCGGGGCGAGCCGATGTCTTCGGCGATCGCCTCGACCTCGCGGCCGAGCACGTTCTCGGCCGCGACCCAGGCCTGGTACTTGCCCATGTGGGTGAAGAGGGCGCGTCCATTGACGTCGCCGACGGCGTAGAGCCACTCGCGGCCTCCCACCCGAAGCCGTTGGTCGGTTTGGAGAAAGCCGTGCTCGTCTGGCTCGACCCCGGCCGAATCGAGGCCGATCTCCTTGGTGCGGGGAACCCGGCCGATCGCGACCAGGAGCTCCTCCGCTTCCGCCCGGCTGCCGTCGTTCAGCTCGACCACGACCCCAGCGCCGCCCGAGGAGACCCGCTCGGCGAGGACCCCGGTCCGCACGTCGATCCCGTAGGAATCTCCTAGCGAGGCGGCAACCTGCTCGCCTGCGAACGGCTCCTCGCGCGGCAGCAGACGGTCCTCGCCCTCGATCAGGGCGACCTTGGTCCCGAGCGTGGACCATGCCTGGGCCAGCTCCGAGCCGACCGGGCCGCCGCCGAGGATCGTCATGCTTTCGGGCACTCGCTTGGAGGTCGTCGCGTCGCGGTTGTTCCAGGTGCGCACCGAGTCCAGCCCCTCGATCGGCGGCATCGCCGCGCCGCTGCCGTTGGCGACGACTACGGCCTGGCGGGCGATCAGAGTCTCATCGCCGACGACGACCCGACGCTCGCCGTCGAGCCGTCCCTCGCCGCGAAACAACTCGATGCCGCGGTCTTCCAGCCAGGGCAACTGACCGGAGTCGTCGAGGTCGTGGATCACCTCGTCGCGGCGGTCGAGGACCGCCTGGGGGTCGAGGTCGCTCCTGACGGCGGAGGCTACGCCGGGCACGCGGTGAGCCTCGGCCAGCAGCTCGCCGGGACGCAGCAGCGCCTTCGACGGCATGCAGGCGTAGTAGGAGCATTCGCCGCCGACCAGGTGGCTCTCGACGATTGCCACTGAGAGCCCGCCGCCGGCCAGGCGCCCCGCGCAGACCTCGCCCGGCGCGCCGGCGCCGATCACGATCGCGTCGAATTCTTTCTTGCTCATTTGGGCATCCCTACCCCGGCACCGTACAATCGATGCCACATAGCACGGGGGCGACAGGCTTCGATCTGGTCGGTCCGTGCGAACGGTCGCAGGTCGAGGTTGCCGGAGGCCTCGTTAAACCCCGGCACCAACCAATACGTGCGGACCATGAGTTCGCCCTCGCTGCTTAGTTAGATCTAAGTGAGTGAGAGTCGGCCCTCTCCCGCCCGCGGAGGGGGGCACCGGCTTCAATTGCGGGCTTACCCAGGCGGATCGCCCCGTCTGTCAGGGGACATTTCAGAGGGCTTTATCTCCCGCAGTGCCCGCCGGCGCGGACCCCGGGAGACGAGAATCAAGCGCCGGCTAAACCTGTAGAAACCTTCGCGCTACGGCCAGACACGCCGGTTCGATTCCGGCCGCCTCCATAGGAACATGGACCGCTACATCGCATTCCTGCGGGGGATGAACCTCGGCGGGCGCCGGATCACCAACGACGAGCTGCGTGCGCATTTCGAGGCGCTGGGCTGTGAGGAGGTCGCCACCTTCCGCGCCAGCGGCAACGTGATCTTTGCGGCCGATGGCGAGTCGCCGGCGAAGCTGACTGCCCGACTCGAAGGCGGTCTCGCCGACGCGCTCGGCTATGAGGTCCCGGTCTTCCTGCGTATGGCGAAGGAGCTGCTGGCGATTGCTGCGTGCGAGCCCTTCGGAGCGAAGGACCGCGCCGCCTCGGACGGCAAGCTCCAGGTGGCGCTGCTGACCAAGAAGCCCGCTGCGGTCGCGGCGAGGAAGGCGCTGGCGCTGTCGAGCGACGCCGATCGCCTCGCTATCGAGAAGCGGGAGCTCTACTGGCTGCCTGGGGGTCGAATGTCGGACTCCGAGCTCGACCTCAAGGCCCTCGCCACGATTCTCGGCTCGATGACGATCAGGACCAAGGGCACGATCGACCAGATCGCCGCGAAGCACTTCGGCTAGCTGCTCGAAGCGTCAGTGCCTGCCTAGACGGTGCATGGTGCGCAGGCGCAGCTCGAAGAAGGCGGTGCCCACCAGCAGAATCGCCGGAACCAGGACCAGCGGCGGCGCACCGAAGACGAAGATTGCAATTCCAACAAGGACCGACGTCACCGTGCCGACGGCTCGAGCAGCCCGCGGCGCGAGGATCAATCTGTCCATCAGGTCCACACCATGATGATAAGAGCCATGATCGCTGCTCGCGAACCGAGATCGAAGCCGAGGCCAAGCCCTTCGTTGATCGATTGAGCGACCGCGTCGGGTCGGTGGGGCTCGGCAAGTGCGCTGGAGGCGGCGTAGCCGCTGAAGTACGCCATCGTCCCTCCCAGCACTGCGAAGCCGGCGATGAGGCTTTCAAGGAACGCCCGCGCGTCGTTGGGGTCGATTGAGGGCACGGGCGCACCATAGGGCGGGCCGACGCACGCGTGGCGCGCGGGCTCGACCTGAAGGCCATCGCCGCGATCCTCGGTCCGATGACGATCAGGACCGAGGGCACGATCGAGCGGATCGCCGCCAAATACTTCGGCTAGCCCGGGTCAGTGTCGTCGGCCAAGTCGGCGCTCGACCCAAGAGCCCAACTCTGCGTACGCGGTTACGCCAGCAAACATGATCGGCAGGAGCACCCAGCCGGGCGCCCCGAGGACGAAGACCGCCAATGCCACTATCGAGGCCGTGGCGACGCCGGCGACGGATGCGCCGCGCGGGGTTTTAGCAAGGCGATTCATCAACTCCACATCATGATCATAAGAGCGATGATCGAAAGCGAAGATCCGAATCGAAAGCCAAGGCCCAGGCCTTCGTTGACCCGCTGGGATAAGCACTCGGGTGGCTGGTTTTGAGCGAGGGCCTGGCTCGCGTAGTAGCCGCTGAGGTATGCCATGCAGCCGCCCAGGACGGAGAAGGCTGCGATTGCGCCTTCGAGCAGTCCGCGCGTGCTTTCTGAGTCGACCGAGAACACGGCGCCACCGTAGGGCGGGTCGACGCGCGAGTGGCGCGCCAATTCAAAAATATTCGCTACGACTTCGTTGCGATCGACGCCGACAGCTGGGGTGGGGTGCTGAGGGTCTGAAAGACGACGCAGTAGCGCTCGGTCAGCTTCAGCAGGGTCGCGAGGTCTTCCTCGCTTGCGTCGGTGTCGAGGTCGAAGTTGAGTCGGATCGCGCGGAAGCCGACCGGGGCGTCGCGGTCGACCGCCAAGGTGCCGCGGAAGTCGAGCTCACCCTCGGCGCGGACCTTGCCCGACTCGACTGAGATGCCGAGTGACGTTGCCACTGCGCGCAGGGTCACGCCGGCACAGGCGACCAGGGCCTCGAGCAGCATGTCGCCCGAGCAGAGCAGGGTGCCGTCGCCCCCGGATGCAGGGTGCAGGCCCGCCTCGGCCAGGGCCCGGCCGGTGTCGACCGAGCAGGAGATGCCGTCGCCGAGGCTGCCGCTTGCCTTCAGCGTGACCACGGCCGCCTCGGGCTCCTGCTCGTAGCGCTGCTTGAGCGGCGCCTGGGTGGCTTTCAGTCCCTCGCGGTCCATTGCTTGAGGTTACGTATGTCAGCACAGTAGGTTCATCCCCGTGGGCGACGTCTTCCTTCTCGCATTCCTCGCTGCGCTCTACCCGACGTTGCTCGCGGCGACGACGGTGATGCTGCTGATGCCGCACCCGAAGCGGCTCCTGCTCGGCTACCTGTGCGGCGCCGCGATGACCAGCGTCACGGTCGGCCTGGTCATCGTCTTCGCGCTGCGCCACGCGGGCCTGACGAGGACGACGCAGGTGACGCTCGGGCCCGGCGAGGACATCGTCCTCGGCTGCCTGGCGCTCGCGATCGCCTTCGTGTTGCATTCGGGGCGCGATCAGAGGCTGGTCGAGCGGCGGCGCGAGCGCAAGGCAGCGAAGGGCAAGGACAAGGCGGGACCGCCACGCTGGCAGCAGGCGCTCGGCCGCGGCTCGGCTCGCACCACCTTCGTCGTCGGCGCCCTGCTCACCCTGCCCGGCGCCACCTACATCACCGCCCTGTACCGGATCTCCGACGAGAACCTCGCCGATCCGCTCACGGTCCTGGTCGTGCTCGCCTTCAACGCGATCATGCTGATGCTGCTGGAGATCCCCCTCCTCGCCTACACCTTCGCCCCAGACTGGACCCCAAAGGCAATCGAGCGCTTCAAGCGCAGACTCAGCGAACGCGGGCGTATCTGGGGCATAAGAGTCGCGGCGGCTCTCGGCATCCTAATGATCGCCCGCGGCATCATCGCCCTGCTCGCCTAGGGCTCCAGGGCCCGTTTCGTAACGTAGACGCCGATGGCAATCGCGACCGCAACCAGTCTCGACGTCCACATGGGCGGCAAGCTGCTCTTCGAAGGTGTCTCCTTCAAGCTCGAGCCGCGCGAGCGGATGACGCTCTCCGGGCGCAACGGCGCCGGCAAGTCCACCCTGCTGCGCATGCTGGCGGGCGAGCTCGCCCCGGACGCCGGCAGCCTGGTCCTGCAGAAAGGCGCTCGCGTCGCCCTGCACGATCAGCGCCCACCGCGCGAAACAGAGATCTCCCTCGGCGACTACGTCTTCTCCGGCCGCACCGAGATGCTCGAAACGGAGGAGGAGCTGGAGCGGCTGGAGGCGGCGATGTCGGCTGGAGAAACCGGCGAGGAGACGCTGAATACCTACGCCGCCGCCCAGCAGAGACTCGATCACGGCGGCGGCTACCGCTGGCGCGACGGCGTCCTTTCCGTGCTGCGCGGTCTCGGCTTCGGCGGCGAGGAGGCCGAGCGCTCCCTGACGACGTTCTCCGGCGGGGAGCTGACCCGCGCTTCGCTGGCGCGGGCGCTGGCCACCCGGCCCGACCTGCTGCTGCTCGACGAGCCGACCAACCACCTCGACATCCCCTCGCTGGAGTGGCTGGAGCGCTACTTGCGCGACCTCGATGCCGCCGTCGTCCTCGTCGCCCACGACCGTTGGTTCCTCGAGGCGGTCGGCACCTCGGTGCTGGAGCTGGAGGCGAAGCGGGCGCGCTTCTTCGCCGGTCCCTGGCATGCCTGGCGCAAGGAGCAGGCGGCTCGCGAGATCGCCCGCGGCAAGGCGATCGAGCATCAGGAGGCCGAGATCGAGCGCATGGAGCGCTTCGTCGAGCGCTTCCGCTACAAGGCGACCAAGGCGCGCCAGGCGCAGTCGCGGTTGAAGCAGATCGACAAGATCAAGCGCGATGGGGTCGAGGCGGAGCAGCGCGACCGCCGCAACCTGCGCTTCTCCTTCGTCCAACCCGAGCGGCCCGGCCGGATCGTGCTCAAGCTTGTCGGCGCGCGGATCGAGGTGCCGGGGCGGACCCTGCTCGCCGATGCCCGGCTCGAAGTCGAGCGCGGCGAGCACGTCGTCCTGGTCGGCCCCAACGGCGCCGGCAAGACGACCCTGATCGAGACTCTCGCTGAGCGTCGGAAGCCCGCCGCCGGCTCGGTGCGGCTTGGCCACAACGTCAAGGTCGGCTATCTCTCTCAGCACGCCGACACGGCGGCGGGGGAGGGGACCGTGCTCGACGCGGCGCAGCGTCAGACCGGCCTCAGCGGCCAGAAGGCCCGCGACCTGCTCGGCAACTTCCTCTTCTCCGGCGCCGACGCGCAGAAGCAGCTCAGCGACATCTCCGGCGGCGAGCAGCGGCGGCTTTCGCTGGCGATCCTGGTCGCCTCCGGCGCCAACGTGCTGATCCTCGACGAGCCCACCAACCACCTCGACATCGAGAGCCGCGAGGCGCTCGAGGACGCCCTCTCCGCCTTCGAAGGGGCGGTCGTCCTCGTCTCCCACGACCGCGCCCTGCTCGAGGCGGTCGGGACCCGCACTCTCGTCTGCGAGGACGGCGCGCTGCGCAGCCACCCGACCGGCTGGGCCACCTACCAGCGAGAGCGCGACGAAAAGGAAGCTGCCACCGAGACGTCGGCGCAGGCGGCCAAGCCACCTCCCGCGGCCACCAACCGCAACGCCGGCCGCGCGGCGAAGAAAGCGGCGCGAAAAGCCGGCCGCCTTGCCGAGCGGATAGAGCAGGCGGAGACGGCGCTGCGCGCGCTCGAGGAGGAGCTTGCCGACCTCGAAGCCTGGTCGAGCCCGGGCCGGGCCGAGCGGGCCGAAGCGCGGCACGCGGCGGCGAAGCAGGCGGTCGCCGAGCTGTACGAGCAGTGGGAGGTAGCCGAAGCCGAGGTCAGCGCAGCGGTCGAGCCAGGCTGACCAGCGTTCCCTTGCCGGGGGCGAGGGTGATGTTGCGGACCTTGACCTTTTCGGGCTTTGGGTCCGGTGCGCTCAGCTCGGCCCGCTCGAGGATCGCGCGCAGGACGATCCGCATCTCGTATTCGGCAAAGGCGGCGCCGATGCAGCGCCGCACGCCGCCGCCGAAGGGGATCCAGACATACGTATCCGGCTTGCCGTCGAGGAAGCGCTCCGGACGGAACTCCTCGGGACTCGGGAAGAGGTCCTCGCGGTAGTGCATCGCGGCGATGTCGCGTCGAGATAGCCGTCCTCACCGGCCGCAAGCGACTCGCGCAGCGCCTGCAGCGCCCGCGGCGTGCGCGGCAGCCGCTCCATCGCCCAGGCGAGCGCCGTCGCAGTGGTCTCGTGCCCGGCGCCGAGTACAGTCACCAGCTCGTCGCGCAGCTCTTCGTCGCTCATCGGGCTGCCGTCGTCGTGGCGGGCCGAGAGCAGCAGCGAGAGCACGTCGTCGTGTCCCTCCTCGCCGGACTCGACCTCGCCGCGCCGCAGAGCGATCTCCTCGTAGATGAACTCGTCGAGCGCCTCGCGGGCGCGCAGGAAGCGTGGCCAGGGGCTCCAGCGACCGAGATTGCGACGCAGCATGGGAAAGGCGGTGATCGCGTTGACCCGTAGCGCTCGATCCGCTCGCCGTGGAAAGGTGGCAGCAGCAGCTTTCGCTGTTGCATGTGCGGGGCGTCGTCGAGGGTCAGGACCGAGTTCGGGCCCAGCGCCGGCTCCAGGACCGTCGCATTCGCCTCGCCCGCGTGGAACTGCTCGGGCGAGCCGGTGAAGACGGCTTTGACCAGGGCCGGGCCGGCGACGTAGACGACCTTGCCGAAATACGGGAACGAGACCGTGAAGATGTCGCCGTGACGGCGCTGGAGCTGGGTGAGGAAGCCGAGCGGCGCTCGCACGGGACCGCCTGCGCGATCGCCGGCAGCTTGGACCCCGGTGGGAAGGGCATCAGAAGACGATGGTCCTGGCCCCGTCGAGCAGGACGCGGTCGTCGAGGTGGGCCATGACCGCACGGGCGAGGACGAGGCGCTCGATGTCGCGACCGATCCGCATCAGGTCGCCGACCTCGTCGCGGTGGCTGACCCGGGTCACGTCCTGGTCGATGATCGGGCCGGCGTCGAGCTCCTCGGTGACGTAGTGGGCGGTGGCGCCGATCAGCTTGACGCCGCGCTCGTGGGCGCGGGCGTAGGGATCGGCGCCGACGAAGGCGGGCAGGAAGCTGTGGTGGATGTTGATCGCGGGTGTGTCCAGCCGGGCGAGGAAGCCGGCGGAGAGGATCTGCATGTAGCGAGCGAGGACGAGCAGGTCGATCTCGCCGGCGAGCAGCTCCAGGACACGCCCCTCCGCCGTGCTCTTCTCGCCCCCGGCGATCGGCACGTAGTGGAAGGGGAGGCCGAGCGAGGTCACCTGATCGGCGTGGTCGGAGTGGTTGGACACGACCGCGACGATCTCAGCGCCAAGCTCACCGCTGCGCCAGCGCCAGAGCAGGTCGGAGAGGCAGTGGTCTTCGCGCGAGACCATGATCGCCACGCGCTTGCGCTCGCTCGACTCGGCGAAGTGGTGGTCCATCCGCAATGGGCCTGCGAGCTCCTCCTCGAAGCGACGGTAGAGCGCTGCCCGCTCGTCCTCGGGGGCGGGGTCGAAGGCCATCCGCATGAAGAAGCGCCCCTCCTGGCTCGAGTGCTGGTCGGCGTCGACGATGTTGCGGCCGGCGTCGGCGAGGAAGCCGCTGACGGCGGCGATCAGACCGGGCCGATCGGGGCAGGCAAGCAGCAGGCGCGAGGTGGGGGGTTGGTCGGAGATGGGCGGGATCATCGCGGCTTGGGGCGCAGGATCGCTTTCATCCCCGAAACCGCAATTTGCGGTTCGTGCCTGAGCTAGTACTGAATCGCACGCACTATGTGAGCTCTGTGAGCGCGATCACCTCGCGCGGGCCGGAACCTCGCCACGGTCCCGCGCTTGCTCACAAAACGCACATATTCCATAGCCGTTCTATTGATTGCTCTTGCCGTGCCCGCTGTCGCGATCGCAGCTCCGAGTCAGCATGCTGCACAGCCGCGCATCGGTCTGGCTGATGCGGTGCCGGCTCTGCCGCTGCTCGAACCGAGTCAAAGCCTGCGCACCGAAATGCGCGCGGCCGCACGCCGCATCCAGGCTGCCCGCCAGGCCAGATTGCGCCGCGAAAAGCGTGAAGCTTTCGCAACCCTCCCCGGTGGCGTCTCGCAGGCAACGCTCGACGCGATCGGCGCCTGCGAGTCCGGCGGTGACCCGACGGCTGTCTCTTCCGACGGCAGCTACCGGGGCAAGTACCAGTTCGACTACGGAACCTGGGAATCGGTTGGCGGCAGCGGCGATCCTGCCGCGGCATCCGAACAAGAGCAGGACTACCGCGCCGCTCTGCTCTATGCGCAGTCAGGCTCCAGTCCTTGGCCGATCTGCGGCTAACGCTTATAGGAGGGCGGTCGGGCGTCCCCTGCAGGAACTTGTGAGCCCGACGGCCTCCCGAATTTCAACCGGCGACCGTCGGCGGGTTCCGGCAGGGGACGCCCGACCGCCCTCCTACGATTGCTTGCATGAACGATGAGGCCGTTCCGGCGCCGGATTCGAAAGGGCCCAGTCGGAAGCCCCCCGAGGAGGCGATAGCGGAGGCGAAGGTCAGAGCTCCTACGCGGGGAAATCGGAAGCTGGAGGAATTCCTCGGGGCGGTCAACGACGACGACCAGGTACGCACCTGGTGGTACATGGCGCAGGTCCACGCCGAACGGCTGGGCATGTCGGACCACTCCTGGGTGCACATGCAGATCGTCCTCAATATCTCGCTGCGGTTGCTGCGATTGCTGGTCAAGGGCGGGGTCGAGCCGGCAGTTGTGACGGATCATGGGATGTCGGCTCGCGACGCCGAGGTGGTCGTGGCGGGAGGTGCCCTGCTTCACGACGTCGGCATGTCGATCCATCGGGCCGATCACGAGGAGTACAGCCTCTTTTTGGCCAACGGCGCTTTGGAACGACTGCTTGGCGGCGTCTACCGGGAGCCGAAGCGGACGATCGTCGCTTCAGAGATTCTGCACGCGATCATTGGCCACCGCCGTCGCGGCGCGCCCTACACGCTCGAGGCCGGCGTCGTCAGGGTCGCCGATGCTCTCGACATGGCCCAAGGTCGCACCCGGATTCCGCTCGAGGCAGGCCAGGAGGGGATCCACTCGATCTCGGCTGCCGCCGTCGACGAGGTGCGGATCGAAGCGGGGGAGGAGCGGCCGGTGCGGATCGAGATCGAGCTCAACAACTCGGCCGGGATCTTCCAGGTCGACGACCTGCTCGCGACCAAGATCCGCGGCACCCCATTGGAGGGCCGGGTCGAAGTCGCCGCCAAGATCGAGGGCGAGACCGAGAAACGCCTGTTGACCGGATTCCGTCTCGACTAGCCGACGCGGTCGAGCGTGTGCTTGCGCATTTCCTTGCGCTTCTCGAGTCGTCCCTGAATAAGCGACATGACGATGACCAGGATCGCGAAGAAGAGGATCACGCCAAAGCAGAAGAAGGTCACCGTCTTGTCCGTGGTAGGCCCAGCAAGCCCAACCCCGTTCTCGGCAAAAGCAGCTGGCACCGCAAGCAGCAACATGGTCAGCGCTGCTAACAGCGCGGCAAAAATCTGGCTGCGACGCGAGAGCTGCCTCATGAACCGCAATCTAGCGCAAGAGCCGGGTATCCCCCTGCCGGAACTTGTGAGCCAACTGGGAAGCGCGCCCCTGCATCGGTCCGTCGGCGGGTTCCGGCAGGGGGGATACCCGGCTCTGCCCCTAGGATGCCCCGCCAATGTCTGAGCTAGAGGCCCTGCTGCTGGGAATCGTCCAGGGGCTTACCGAGTTCCTGCCGATCTCTTCCTCGGGCCACCTGATCCTCGTGCCCTGGCTTCAGGACTACACGTTCCTGATCGACCACCCTCACTTCAACAAGACCTTCGACGTGGCGCTGCACGCCGGGACGCTGGTTGCGGCGATCGCCTACTTCCGCCACGAGGTCGTGCAGCTCATTCGCAGCTTCCTCGCGTCGGCCCGGGCGCGGGCGATCGAGAGTCCCGACCAGCGGCTCGCCGTCGCGATTGCCGTCGGCACCGTGCCAGCCGTCATCTTCGGCGGCCTCGCATCCGGCTTCATCGAAGACCACCTCGGCGAGCCGTGGATGATCGCGATCCAGCTGATCCTCTTCGGCGCCCTGCTGCTCTACGTCGACCGCCTGCCCCAGCGCAAGACGTTGGAGGAATCGACGGTCAAGGACGGCCTCTACATCGGCCTTGCGCAAGTCCTCGCCCTGGCGCCGGGCACCTCGCGCTCGGGGATCACGATCACCGCTGCCCGCTACCTGGGCCTCGACCGCGACGCCGCCGCGCGCTTCTCCTTCCTGCTGCTGATCCCGATAGTCGCCGGTGCCACCGTCTTCAAGGCCGCCAGCGCGATCCACGAAGGGCTGCCCAGCGGCGTCGCCGGCCCGATGATCGCCGGCACTCTCGCGGCGGCGATCTCCGGCTACCTGGCCATCGCCTTCCTCCTCCGCCTGCTGCGCACGTCGTCCTACGCGCCGTTCGTTTACTACCGCTTTGCGGTCGGCGTGGCGGTCCTGCTGATCATCGCCACCGGGCTGCGTCCCGCCACCTTCTAGAAAAGGCAAGCGGCCCAGGGCAGGTGGGCCGCTTGCGACGAGAGAGGAGTCTCGTGAGACCCGATATTGCCAATGGACGGAGAGTCGTGAGTGAAAATTCCGATAAAGAGGGCTTGCACCCGATTTGAGGCCTGGTTTCCGCAAATTACGCACTTCTACTTGTGAAAATCTCGTGAAAGCAGGGATTTCGCCAGAGGGTCCGACGGCCGGTGTGCATACAATCGCGTTGTCTGACGGATGTGGGCAGCTTCGCAATCGAATGTCCGTCTGCCACAGCCGCCGCAAAACGTGAACTCACAGCAGACCACCAGGCTCGCGGTTATCGACGACGACAGCGGCTTCGTCACGGTTCTGGCCAAGCGCACCGAGGCCGCCGGCTGGCAGCAGCGCACGCTCGCCGGGGCGATCCCGCCGGAGGAGTTGGTTGCGTTGAAGCTGAACTCGTTGCTGGTCGACCCCGCGGTCCTCGGCGAAGACGCGTGGGCCTACCTGGAGCGCGTCTGCGGGATGCTCCCCGACCTCGGCGTGGTCGTCTGCACCAGCCGCTCGACGGTCGCGCAGCGGGTCCGTGGGCTGCGCCTCGGGGTCGACGACTGGATCACGAAGCCGTGCCACCCCGAAGAGGCGATCGCCCGCCTCGAAGCGGTCTCGCGCCGCCGTCGCCGCGCCCGCCCGCAGGTCGAGGCCGGGCCGGTTGTCGCCGGCGAGCTGGAGATCCGCTCCGATCGCTTCCAGGCCTTCGCCGGCGAAGTCAGCCTTGACCTGACCAGGCGCGAGTTCGAGCTGCTGCAGCTGCTTGCCGACTCGCCCGGGCAGGTGCTGGAGCGCGAGGCGATCTACCAGCGGGTCTGGGGTTATGCGATGGCCCACGGCGACCGCTCCGTCGACGTCTTCATCCGCAAGCTGCGCCAGAAGCTGGAGAAGCTTTCGCCGAGCTGGAGCTACATCCACACCCACTTCGGGGTCGGCTATCGATTCGACCCCGAGCCGCTTGCCGGCGATACCGCCATTGCGCCGCGGCCCGATGAGCCCCAAGCGGACGTAGAGCCGGCGCGGGTTTCGGACGCCTTCACGGCCGCCTGAGCGCCCTCCCGGCTCTTTACATCTTTTTCACATCCTCGTTACAGGCAGGCAACAAGCTGCCAGCGGGTCGCTGAGACGGTGGCCTCACATACCACTCAATCTAAGGAGAAGCGCGTGACCAAGAGACTTCTCAGCGTCGTGGTGGCACTGGCTCTCACGATCGGCGTTGCCGCCTGTGGCAGCTCGTCCTCTGACAGCAGCAGTGGCTCCTCCGGCTCGCCGCTCGTCGGCGCCGGCAGCACCCTGGTGGCCCCGCTGATGTCGAAATGGCAGTCCGACTACGCCAGCAAGAGCGAAGAAACGGTCACCTATGGCGCGATCGGCAGTGGTGGAGGGATCGACCAGATCACCTCGCGCACGGTCGACTTCGGCGCCTCCGACGCACCGCTGACCGAAGAACAGTTCGAAGAAGCAAATGGCGTCGAGCAGATTCCCTGGGCCCTGAGTGGCACCGTGCCCGCCTACAACGTGAGCGGCGCTCCCAGCAACCTGAAACTGAGCGGCGAAGTCCTCGCCGACATCTACCTCGGCAACGTCACCCAGTGGGACGACCCCGCGATCGCCAAGCTCAACCCGGGCGCCAGCCTGCCGAGCACGAAGATCACGCCGGTCTACCGCAGCGATGGCAGTGGCGACACCTACGCGTTCACCAACTACCTCTCGACGATCGACCCCGAATTCAAGTCGAAGGTGGGCACCTCGACCACGGTCAAGTTCCCGACCGGCGTCGGCGCCGAAAAGAACGACGGAGTTTCCGCCGCGATCTCCCAGACCGACGGTGCGATCGGCTACGTTGGCCTCGCCTACGCGCTATCCAACGAACTCAGCATGCCGCTGGTCGAAAACTCAGCCGGGAACTTCCCCGAACCGAACGTCGAAAGCGTCGAAGCCGCTGCGGACGCCGTCAGCAAGATCGGTCCGAACAACGAAATCTCGCTGGCCGACCTGCCGTCCTCGGCCGCGGGCGCGTACCCGATCTCGACCTACACCTACGTGATCGTGCCGCTCGAAAGCGAAAAGGCCGATGCGCTGAAGAAGTTCATCACCTACGCGATCGGACCTGGCCAGGAATTCGGTCCCGATCTCGACTTCGCGCCGCTGCCCAAGCAGGTTGTCGCGGCGGGCAAGAAGGCGATCGCCAAGATCGGTTCCTAGGTGGAGGCCGGTGCCCTCAAGAACCCTGTTCTACGGGCCCGGCGCAACCGTGTAGATCGAATCGGCGACCCGCTGCTGCGAGGCCTCTCCGGCCTCGCGGCAGCGATCGCCGTGCTCGTCATCGCCGGGATCGTCTATGAGGTGATCCACCTCTCGAGCCCGGCGATCTCCAAGTTCGGCATCGGCTTCGTCACCACCAACGACTGGAACCCGGTCACGGAAACCTTCGGGGCCGCGCCGTTCCTCTACGGAACGGTGGTCACGTCGGCGATCGCGCTGCTCTTGGCGGCACCGCTCTCGATCGCGATCTCGATCTACCTGACCGAGCTCGCGCCGTCGCGGCTGAGGCGCCCGGTGGCGACGCTGGTCGACATGCTCGCCGCGATCCCCACCGTCATCCTCGGGCTCTGGGGAATCCTCGTCCTCGGGCCCTTCATGCACGACACGATCGAGCCGGCGCTGAAGAGCGTGCTCGGCTTCCTGCCGATCTTCAGCGGCGACCCTTCGGCCTTCGGCTACCTGACGGCCGCCCTGATCCTCACGATCATGGTCACGCCGATCATCACCAGCGTCACCCGCGAGGTCTTCGAGACGGTGCCCGGTGACCTCAAGGAGGGCTCCTACGCGCTCGGCGCGACCCGCTGGGAGATGATCCGGCAGGTGGTGCTGCCCTACTCGCGCGCCGGGATCGTCGGCGCGACGATCCTCGGCCTCGGCCGGGCGATCGGCGAGGCGATCGCGGTCGCCCAGGTGATCGGCGGGGCCACCGGAATCAACGTATCCCTCTTCCATACCGGCGGCACCCTGGCGGCCCAGATCGCATCGCAGTTCCAGGGTGCCCCGGGAGAGCTGTTCAAGTCGTCCCTTGCCTATCTGGGGCTGATCCTCTTGGTGTTCGCGGTTGTCGTCAACGTCATCGCCCGGGTCATCGTCCAACGGGGGTCGCTCAAGGACGTCGACATGACGCCGACCGAGGTGGAGGCCCTGTGAATGCGCCAGGGGGCCATTCGCTGCTGCTCGATCGCGGCCATCTGAAACGGCGCAAGCGCGTCAGCGCAATCGTCGCCGCGGCCTCGACCGTCGCCGCGCTGCTTGCGGTCGCCGTGCTGTTGATCGTGGTCGGCTCGGTGCTGATCAAGGGCTTGGGGGCGCTGAGCATCCACTTCTTGACCACGCCGACGGCGTTGTTCGGCGAATCGGGCGGCGGCATCTCCAACGCGATCGTCGGCAGCGGGATCATGGTCGGGCTCGCGGCCCTGATGGCCATCCCCGTCGGCCTGTTGGTCGCGATCTACACCACTGAGTTCGCCTCGCCCCGCACCGCCCACCCGATCCGCTTCGTGCTCGACGTCCTCAACGGCGTGCCGACGATCATCACCGGCATCTTCGTCTACGGGCTGCTGGTCGCCGGCAATCATCAGAGCGGCTTCGCCGCGTCGATCGCCCTGGCGATCATCATGCTGCCGATCGTCGCCCGCACGGCGCAGGAGGTGCTGAGCCTGGTCCCGGCCACGCTCAAGGAGGCCGCCCACGCGCTCGGCATAGCTCCCTGGCGCGCCACCGTGCGCGTCACCCTGCCGACCGCGGCGGGGGGGTTGCTGACCGGCGCCCTGCTCGCCGTCGCCAGGGTGGCGGGGGAGACCGCGCCGCTGATCCTGCTCTCCTCGATCTTCGCCCCCGGCGTCCTCACGGAACCCAGCCAAGCCCTGGCCTCGATCCCGATCTTCATCTTCCAGGCCTCCGAGTCCCCCAGCCCGGAGGCGCACACTCAGGCCTGGGCCGCGGCGCTGATCCTGATCGCCTTCGTGCTCGTCCTCAACATCGTCGCCCGCGCCTTCTACGCCCGCTCCCGCAGGCGCATGGGAGCCTGACCCCAAACCCGAGGAGTCCTAGGATGGACACCAGACACCCGATTGAGAGCCCCGCCGTGACCGAACAGAATCCAGAGCCCCAGGCAGACCCCGGGACCGACCTCGGACAGTCGCGCCCGATGGTCTCGGTGGGGGGCGAGCCCGCGGCAAAGCCCGCCAAGCGCAGCCGCGAGGTCGGCAATGTCGAGCTGCAGGGGCTCAACGCCTACTACGGCTCCAACCACGCGGTGCGCGACCTCAGTCTCGTCTTCGACTCGGCCAAGGTGACGGCGATCATCGGCCCCTCCGGTTGCGGCAAGTCGACGATGGTGCGCTGCATCAACCGCATGCACGAGGAGATCGCCGGCGCCAGGTCCGAGGGCCAGGTCCTGCTCGACGGCCTCGACCTCTACGACCCCCGCATCGACATCGTCGCCGTGCGGCGCTCGGTCGGCATGGTCTTCCAGAAGCCCAACCCGTTCCCGACGATGTCGGTGATCGACAACGTGACCGCGGGCCTGCGCCTGACCGGCGCTTCGCGTGGCGAGCTCGAGGATCGGGGCCGCGAAGCCCTGGTCGGGGCGGGCCTCTGGGACGAGGTCAAGGACCGGCTCAAGGCGCCCGGAGTCGGGCTCTCCGGCGGACAGCAGCAGCGCCTCTGCATCGCCCGGGCGCTTGCGGTCGACCCCGAGGTGCTGTTGATGGACGAGCCCTGCTCGGCGCTCGATCCGGTCGCGACGCTGCGGATCGAGGAGCTGATCGCCGAGCTCAAGCAGAGGGTGACCATCGTCATCGTCACTCACAACATGCAGCAGGCGGCTCGCGTCGCCGACACCACCGTGTTCATGCTCGACGGCGAGCTGGTCGAGGTCGGCCCCACCGACAAGCTCTTCACCAACCCCGACGACGACCGCACCGAGCAGTACGTGACCGGGAAGTTCGGTTGATGGCGACGGAGACCAGGACCCAGTACCAAGAGGACCTGGACGCACTCGAGGCGAGCGCCCTCGGTGGGCTCGATCTGGTCACCGCGGCGCTGGGGCGGACGCTGGAGGCGGTCGAGCACCAGGACGTCGAGCTGGCCCAGCTGGTGATCGCCGACGACGACCGCATCGACGGCCGCTACCTGGAGGTGCACCAGGCGCTGATCACGCTGCTCGCCACGCAGTCGCCTGTGGCCACCGACCTGCGCCTGATCTCGGCGCTTCTGCACGTGCTCAAGAACGTCGAGCGGATGGGCGACCAGTGCGTGAACATCTGCAAGGTGATCCCGCTGACCGGCAACGAGCCGCCCGCCGACGAGGAGATGGTGCGGTTGATCCTCGCCATGGGCAAACAGACCCGCACGCTGATCAGCCAGTCCAAGCGGGCCTTCGAGGACCGCAACGTCGAGATGGCGCGCGACCTCGTCCGCCAGGACGACGTGGTCGACACCCTCAACCGCGAATGCTTCGGCCTGGCGCTTGAGATCGGCGACGACCCCGACCGTCGCGAGTGGGCGATGACGATGCTGCTCGCCGCGCGTGCGATCGAGCGCATCGGTGACAACGCGGTCGACATCGGCGAGCAGGTCGCCTTCGTCGTCACGGGGCTCTTCAGGGAGTTCGAGGACGCCTCGCATCCGAGCGTGTAGGCACGCTCCGGGTTGAGATCCGGGCGGTCTGGGAACATGACGACCGAGTCCGGGATGCTCTGCGCCGCCATAGACATTGGGTCCAATACCACGCGCCTGCTCGTTGCTGAGCCGGTCGATGGACAGTTGAAGAAGGTGATGGAGCAGCGGGCCTACACGCGGATCAACAAGGCGATCCGCGATTCGGGCGAGATTCCGGCCGAGAAGGCCTCGGAGGTCGCCGAGGTCGTGGCGACGCAGGTGCGGCTGGCGCGCGAGCTCGGGGCGGAGACGATCCGTGCGGTGGCGACCGCGGCCGTCCGCGAAGCGAGCAACGGCGCTGTCGTCGCCAAGCAGATCGGTGACGGGGCGGGCGTTCCCGTCGAGATCCTCTCTGAGCAGGAGGAGGGGAGGCTCTCTTTCATCGGCGCCACCAAAACGCTCGGCCACCCGGTCGACGGCCTGGTCGGCGTCGTCGACGTCGGCGGTGGCTCGACCGAGGTCATCCTCGGCACCGTCCCCGGCGGTGTCCAGGAGGTCCGCTCCTGGCGTGTCGGCTCCGGCGTGCTGGCCGACGAGCTGATCGCCTCGGATCCGCCCTCGGCGGCCGAGGTCCGCAAGATTCGCGACCGGATCGACGATCTCTTCGCCGACGTGGAGATCGAGCAACCCACTCAGGCAGTCGCGGTCGGCGGCAGCGCGACCTCGCTGCGCCGCCTGGTCGGGGCGGTGCTGGAGTACGAGACGCTGGAGCGGGGGATACGCGTCCTCTGCGGCGATCCTGCCGCTGACGTCGCGCGTCGCTTCGAGCTCGATCCCGAACGGGTGCGCATCCTCGCCACCGGCGTGCTGCTGCTGGAGAAACTCTCCGAGTTGCTTGGGCAGCCGTTGCAGATTGGCAAGGGTGGCCTTCGCGAGGGCGTCGTCCTCGATCAGCTCAACGGCAACGCCAATGGTTCCTCGCCGGAGCGGTTGGCGGCCTAAAGCCATCCGGCAGGGCTTCCACTTAACTTTTTCGGTGTGTCGCCGGTGGGCTGTCGCCCGTAGCTGGCACCGAAAAAGTACAAGACGTTCCAGCCCTACCGGATGGCTTTAGGCTGAGTGCGTGGCGCGTGCACAGGACGTACCTGGGTTCGATTGCGAGGAGACGTTCTCGGCTTCGGCTGAGCGGGTGGTGGCGGTACGGGCTGCCGAGGTTTTCGAGCACTCGGATGGGGTTCTTGACGTCGAGGAAATCGAGGCGCTGCACGACATGCGGGTTGCTACGCGGCGGCTGCGGGCCGCGCTTGAGGTGTTTGCACCCTGTTTTCCGGCCAAGCGTCACCGCAAGGCGCTTAAGAAGGTCAAGGCGCTGGCCGACGCGCTTGGCGAGCGTCGCGATCGCGACATCGCGATCGAGTTCCTGGTCGGGTTCGCTAAGGAGGCGCCTGAGGCTGACGGCGCCGCGATCAGGGCGTTGATCGAGCGCCTTCGCCGCGAGCAGCGCCAGGCGAACGAGGAGCTGGTGCCCTTCCTTAAGGACAAGCGCCTGAAGAAGCTGCGCAGCCGCCTGCGCAAGCTGGTCAAGGCGGCGAAACGGTGAAGCCGCGCGTGGTCGAGGGCCTCGACCCGGCGGCGCCGCTGCGTCCCAACGCCGAGCGGATCGTGCGCACGCGCCTCGAGGAGCTGCGCTCGCTGGCGCCGGCCGCGCTCGAAGCCGTCGGCGGCGACGGCCCAGCACGACATGCGGATCGCCGCCAAGCGACTGCGTTATGTGCTTGAGATCACCGGGCCATGCTTCGGGCCGGAGGCGAAGGCCACCCGCGATGCCGCCAAGCGGCTGCAGGGCGTGCTGGGCGAGATCCACGACTGCGACGTGATGCTGGCCCGAGGGGAGGGCATCGAGTCGCTGTGCACTCTGCTTCACACCCGCCGCGAGTTGCTCTTCCGTCAGTTCAGCGATCTCTGGCAGGCGGTTTCACCGACTCTTCACACCTTTTCCCTGCTCAGGGGCGAATCTGGAGGTGACCTGAACGATAGATAGAGAGGAAGGCACCGATGACTTCCCGAGTAGATATGCACTGCCACTCCACCGCCTCGCAGCTTTCGCGGCTCGGCGTTCAACGTTCTCTCGGCCTGCCCGAGTGCGCGACGCCGCCCGAGGAGGTCTACGCGCTGGCCAAGCGACGGGGGATGGCCTTCGTCACGATCACCGACCACGACACGATCGACGGCTGCCTCGAGTTGGCCGGCCGTCCCGACTGCTTCGTCTCCGAGGAGCTGACCGCTCGCTTCGCCGGCGAGCCCCAGGCGGTGCACGTCCTCTGTTACGGGATCGATCCCGGGGACCACGAGTGGCTGCAGGCACACGCCGGCGACGTCGAGGCCTGCGCCGCATACCTTCACGAGGGGGAGATCGCCTGCGCCCTGGCGCATCCCTTCTACAACGTCGCGGCGCCGCTGGCGCCGCGCCACCGCCGCCGCCTCGCCGAGCTCTTCCCGATCTGGGAGGTACGCAACGGCTCGCGCGCCGCGGAGCTGAACATGCCCGCCGTGGTCTACGTCGAGACCAACGGCAGCACGGGGATCGGTGGCTCCGACGATCACGCCGGCGTGGACATCGGCCGCACCTACACCGAGGTGCCGTCTGCCTCCACGCCGGAAGAGTTTCTCTCGAGCATGCGTCGCGGCGAGGCGACGGCCCGCGGCGAGCAGGGCAGCGCCGCCAAGTGGGCGCATGCGGCGATGGCACTGGCGACCCGGGCATTGGCGCTCGATGCGACGGCCGCCGCCGATCGCGCGCCCGATCCGGCCACGGTGCTGAAGATCGCCCAGCGCGTGGTCGGCCATGGGGCCGCCCGCGAGGGGGCGGTTGCCGCCGATATCGGCCCCGACGACGCCCGCGCGCTGCTCGAGTCCTGGCTGGGCTCGATCGGCATCGAGCTGCGCGGCCGCGAGCTGATCGACCACCTCCAAGCGGAGGAGTTCTCGCACGCCGATCTCTACCGCCGCGCCCGTCGCATCCACGACCGCCGCCTGCGCGGGGCGATCGCCACGGGGACGGGAGCTATCGCTCGCGGTGACGTGCAGACGGCCGTGAGCGGCATCTTCGAAGCATTGCTTCCGGCGATTCCCTACGCGCCGCCGGCCATATTCCTCGGCGCCGAGAAGGCGAAGCTGGCCGGGCGCTCTGGCGAGCGCCCCCGGGTTGCGCTGATCGCCGACGGAATCGAGGCGATGCACGGCGTCACCCACACGATCGAGCAGATCCGCGAGCGTGGCGTGCCCGGCTTCGAGGTCGAGGTGGTCGGCACCGACCCGGGGGTCGACCGGCGGCTGCCCGCCGCCACGTCGCTGCAGGTCCCCTTCTATGAGGGGATGACCCTCGGGGTCCCCGGCCTGCCCGATCTGGCTGAGACCCTTGCCGAGGGTCGCTACGACCTGGTTCACGTCACCGCGCCCGGTCCGGCCGGTGTCGCCGCCTCGCTGCTCAGCCGGATTTCCGCAACGCCGCTGCTCGCCAGCTACCACACCGAGCTCGCCGTCTACGCCGGCATGCGCAGCGGCGACGACGGCCTCGAGGCGATCTCCAGGGCCGCCCTCGGCGCCTTCTACACGGCCCCCTCGCGGGTCCTCTCGCCGAGCCCGGCCGCGGACCGCTCGCTGCTGGGCCTCGGCGCCGCGGAGGGCCGCATCGACCGCTGGGAGCGCGGCGTCGACACCGACCGCTTCAGCCCCGAGAAGGCCGACCGGGGCGCCTTCCCCGGTGATCTGCGGGTCCTCTACGCGGGCCGCCTCACCCGCGAGAAGGGGGTCGATCTGCTCGCCGAGAGCTTCCTGCGGGCGCGCGTCGTCGAGCCGCGCCTGCATCTGCTGCTTGCCGGCGGCGGTCCCGAGGAGGGCGAGCTGCGCGCCCGGCTCGGTGAGCACGCGACCTTCCTCGGCTGGCTCAAGGGCGACGACCTCGCTCGTGCCTACGCCAGCGCCGACCTCTTCCTCTTCTGCTCACGCACCGACACCTATGGCCAGGTGGTCCTGGAGGCGGGCGCCAGCGGCCTGCCGGTCGTCGCGGTCGGCGAAGGGGGGCCGGCGGCGCTGATCGAGAACCGCCACACCGGGATCCTCTGCCAGCCTGACGCCGATCACATTGCGGGGGCGGTACTGCAGCTCACCGCGTCTCCGGCGCTGCGCCGCCGCCTCGGCGAGGCAGCGCAGGGCGTTGCGGCGACCCGCTCCTGGGCGCGCGCCATGGAGCAGCTCGGGAACGGCTACCGGCGGGCTCTCGCCGAGCCCGCGGCGAGCAGGCAAGCTCCTTCCCGAGCGGCCTGAGGCACGGGGGAGGGAAAGGGGTGCGGCAGTACGATTGGCCGATCGACGATCCCGCCCTCTATTTCAACCGCGAGCTTTCCTGGCTCGACTTCAACCAGCGCGTTCTGGAGCTGGCCGAGGACCCGCAGGTGCCACTGTTGGAGAGGGTCAGGTTCTGCGCGATCTACGCCTCCAACCTGGACGAGTTCTTCATGGTCCGCGTAGCCGGGCTGTTCGACCAGCTCGACGCTGGGATCGATGCCCACGGTCCCGACGGGCTGCCGCCGAGGGAACAGATCGACGCGATCCAGCCGCGGGTGCTGGAGCTGGACACCCGTCTGCACAGCTGCTTCAACGGGACGTTGCGCCCGGCGCTGGAGGAGCACGGCGTCCGGATCGTCTCGCTCGAGACCGCGAGCGAGGAGGAGCGGCGCGAAATCGACACCCGCTTCCACGAGCAGGTGTTTCCGGCCCTGACCCCGCTCGTGGTCGGGCTCGGGCGCCCCTTCCCTTACATCTCCAACCTCTCGCTCAGCCTCGGCGTGCTGCTGCGCGACCCCGACAGCGGCACCGAGATCATCGCCCGCGTCAAGGTGCCGAAGGAGCTGCTCGGCCGCTTCCTGCGGGTGGGCGAGCGCAACGAGGTCTTCGTGCCCCTGGAGGAGGCGATCGCGGCCAACCTCGACGCGCTCTTCCCCGGTGCCGAGGTGGTCGATCACGGCTACTTCCGCGTCACCCGCGATGCCGACTTCACGATCTCAGACGAGGCCGACGACCTGCTCCAGGCGGTCCAGGACGAGCTGCGCCGCCGCCGTTTCGGCGAGGTCGTGCGGCTGGAGGTGGCGGCGGGGATGAACGCCAAGCTGCGCGGCCAGCTGATCGATGCGCTTGGGCTCGAAGACCGCGAGGTCTACGACGTCGACGGCCTGATCGACCTGGCGGACCTGGGCGACGTCGTCGACGCCGCCGGCAGCCACCCCGAGCTGCGCTACGAGCCCTGGACCCCGGTGACCCAGCCGCGCCTGCAGGGTGAGGACGATGAGCCGGCCGACATGTTCGCGGCGATCCGACAGGGCGACATCCTCGTCCACCATCCCTATGACTCCTTCGCCAGCTCGGTAGAGCGCTTCGTCGTGCAGGCGGTCGCCGACCCCGACGTGTTGGCGATCAAGCAGACGGTGTACCGGACCAGCGACGACTCGCCGTTGGTGCCGGCGCTGATCCGCGCCTCCGAACGCGGCAAGCAGGCGGTCTGCATGGTCGAGCTGAAAGCCCGCTTCGACGAGGAGGCGAACATCCACTGGGCGAAGTCGATGGAGGAGGCGGGAGTTCACGTCGTCTACGGCATCCCGGGACTGAAGACGCACGTGAAGGCGATCCTCGTCGCCCGCCGCGAGGGCGACCGGGTGCGCGAGTACGTCCACATCGGCACCGGCAACTACAACCCGACCACCGCTCGCCTCTACACCGATCTCGGCCTCTTCACCGCCGATCCGGAGATCGGTGCCGACGTCGCCGAGATGTTCAACTTCCTCACCGGCTACGGCCGCCCGGACGGCTACCGCAAGCTGCTGGTCTCGCCGACGACGATGCGCGACAGCATCCTCGGCGAGATCGAGGCGACGATCGAGGCTCACCGCGCCGGCGAAGAGGCGCGGATCGCGCTGAAGATGAACGCGCTGGTCGACGCGCGCTGCATCCAGGCCCTCTACGAGGCGTCGCAGGCGGGGGTCCGGGTCGACCTCAACGTGCGTGGCGTCTGCTGCCTGCGACCCGGTGTGCCGGGGGTTTCGGAGAATATCCGCGTCGTCTCGATCGTCGGCCGTTTCCTCGAGCACTCGCGCATCTACGCCTTCCTGCGCGGCGAGGAGGCCCGCGTGCTGACCGGCTCGGCGGATCTGATGCCGCGCAATCTCGACAGCCGGGTCGAGCTCGTCGCCCCGATCGAGGACGAGGCGCTGCGGGCCGAACTGCTCGACGTCCTCGAGCTCTGCTTCGCCGAGAACGCCAATGCCTGGGAGTTGGACAGCGACGGTGTATGGACCCGCCTCGAGGTGCCTGCCGGGGAGCGGCACAGCGTGCAGGAGGAGCTACGCTCGCGCCACGGCGCTCGTGCCGGAGAGCAGTTCGCGACGACGACGGGCTGAGTCGGCGGCGAGGCGACTCGGGACACTAGGATTCGCCGATGGCACGCCTCTCGTTCCTACCTCGGGACAGCATTTTCTTCGAGCTCTTCATCGAGGCCGGCCAGAACACGCTGCAGGCGGCGCGCCTGCTCGACAAGATGATGGGAAGCTGGCCCGACGACAGCGGCCTTGGCCGCGAGATCCTCAAGGCCGAGCAGGAGGGCGACAGGATCACCCACGACATCATCCAGCGGCTCAACTCGACCTTCGTCACGCCGATCGACCGCGAGGACATCTACGGGCTCGCGACCCGCATGGACGACATCGTCGACTACACCGAGGAGGCGGCGGACTTCCTCGGTCTCTACCAGATAGAGGCGCCGATGGCGCAGTCGCAGGCGCTGACCAAGGTTCTCGTCGGAGCCTGTGAGCAGCTCGCCGCGGGGCTGGAGAACCTGCGCAGCTTCAAGGATCTGGAGCGCTACTGGATCGAGATACACAGGCTCGAGAACGAGGGCGACAGGATCTCCCGCGACGCGGTCGCCTCGCTCTTCTCGAACGGGATCGATCCGATGGTCGTGATCCGCTGGAAGGACATGTTCGCGGTGCTCGAGAACGCGATCGACGCTACGGAGACCGCGGCCCAGATCCTCGAGGGCATAGTCATCAAGAACGCGTGAGCGGCGACCTCGCAATGGTGCTGGTGGTCGCGGCGGCGCTTGCCTTCGCCTTCAGCAACGGCTTTCACGACACCTTCGACCTGATCTCGACCGCCGTCTCCACCGGGGCGGCGCCGCCCCAGGCGGCGATAGCGGCGGCTGCCCTGCTCAACTTCGCCGGTGCGTTCATCTCCGTTGCCGTGGCGGCGACGATCGCCCACGACGTCGTCGAGGCCGCCTCGATCGCTCCTGTCGTCGTCTTCACCGGCCTGCTCGGGGCGATTGCCTGGAACCTCGCGACCTGGCGGCTTGGCTTGCCGTCGAGCTCCTCGCACGCGCTGATCGGCGGGCTCTTGGGGGCATCGGTGGCGGCCGCGGGGTCGGATGCGTTGGTCGGGGGCGGGGTGCTCGACAAGGTGCTGATCCCGGCCCTGCTTGCGCCGCTTGCCGCCTTCCTGCTTGCCGTTTGCGCGATCGCTGTCGTCTACCGTCTTTTCGGCCAGCGACGTCCGGGGCCGGTGACGCGGGGGTTTCGCCGTGCCCAGCTGCTCTCGGGAAGCCTGCTCGCGCTTGCCCACGGCGCCAACGACGCGCAGAAGACGATGGGCGTGATCGCCTTGGCGCTGATCGCAAACGGCAGCCTTGGCGCAACCGCCGACCCGCCCTTCTGGGTGGTCGTCACGGCTGCTACGGCACTGGCTCTTGGCACCTGGGCCGGCGGCTTGCGGGTGATGCGGGGTCGGGGAACACGGATCATCGAGATGGACGCCGCGCAGGGTTTTGCGGCCCAGGGTGCGGGGGCCGCGACGATTCTTGCCGCGTCGTTCCTCGGCTTTCCGATCTCCTCGACGCACGCGATCAGCGGTGGCGTGATGGGCGCCGGCGCGGCGAAACGAGTCTCGGCGGTCCGCTGGGGCGTGGCCGGCAACATCGTCGTCGCCTGGCTGTTGACCCTGCCGGCGGCCGCGGCCATCGGGGCGGCTGCATACGGAATCGCCTGGATCCTGGGGCTCGGGGCGTAAGCTTTCTCTGTGCGGAAACTGCGAAACGTCGCGATCGTGATGTTGCTTGCCCTACTCGTGGCCTTCGCTCCCCACGGCGGCAACGCGGCGGACGCGATCCTGACCGCGATCACGATGGGCTTCCTCGCCGCGATCGCCTGGGCCGTGTTCGTGCTGAGCCGCCAGAACCAGCTGACCCTGGCGGCGCTGAGCGACGGGCGCCGCGCGATTCTCTACGGAGGCCTCGGCCTGATTGCGCTGCTGATCGCCGGCAGCGACGAGATGTTCGCCAGCGGCGGCGGCACGCTCGCCTGGATCTTCCTGCTCGGCGCCGCGGTGGCGGCGATCTGGAAGGTCTGGACCGAGGCCAACACCTACTGAGTCGTTTCACGTAGGCGTCACAGAACTTTTCGTTTGAGCGCGCCACACGCGCGTTCTGCCCTGGCACGGTCGGTGTGTGTCGCGCCAGGCCGCCAGCAGCTTTCGCAGGGAGGACGGGACCGCGTCGGTCGAGATGGTCGCCGTGGTCCCGTTCTTGCTGCTGGCGGTCCTGGCCGCGGCACAGATCGGGCTCGCCGGAGCGGCTCTCTGGTCGGCGGGGGTTGCGGCGCGAGCCGGAGCGCGGGCAGAGCTGGTCGGGGGGAATGTCGAGTCAGTGGCGCGGGAGGCTCTGCCGCCGGCGATGCGGGGTGGGGCGGACGTGAGCACGGGAGATGCGGTCGCCGTCCGTGTGTCGATACCTCGCCTCTTGCCGATGCTGCCGGCGCTGTCGGTCGGTGCGAAGGCGTCGTTGGAGCCCGGCGGTGGGTAGGGGTCCTCGGACAGACCCCGGGCAAGCGGGGCAGTCCACCGTAGAGCTCGTCGCTGCTTTGCCGGCCCTGTTGCTGGCGGCTTTGCTCGCTCTGCAACTGCTCGCGGCCGGCTACGCGCTCACGCTCGCCGACGGTGCGGCCGAGGCGGGGGCGCTGGCGCTTGCATCCGGGCGGCCTGCGGCCGTTGCTGCTCGCGCGGCGCTGCCCGGCTGGGCCAGGGATGACGTCGACGTGTCGGTCGGAGGCGGACGCATCACCGTTCGCCTGCGTCCGCCGTCGCTTTTGCCCGCGGTTGCCAACGGCCTCGCCGTCACGTCCTCCGCCGTGGCGAGGCCGAAGTGAGCCCGGTTGTCCTTGTTACCCGGGTCAGCGCGGCAAAGGGCTCGCGGGCTGTGGCTGCGGCTCTGGCCTGCGTTGCGTCCGAGTCCGATCGGGCGGCGCTGCTGGTCGACCTAGAAGAGGGAAGAGCGCCTCGCCCCACCCTGATCGCCACCGCTGGAGCGAGAAGACTCGAGGAGCGCTTGGCGGCGCATTTGCCGGATGCCGCGATTGCCTCGCGTGGACGAATCTGCCTGCTGAAGCTCCCGCCCGAGCGCGAGTCGCTCGACACGCTCGTAGCCGCCCTGCCACTCGCACGCGAGTTGGCAGCCGTCGTCCACCTGCCGCCAACCTTGCTGCGGGTGGCGCTCGACGACACCCGCATTCGGTCCACAGGAGTACTGCTGCGTGCGGACCTAACCGAGGATCGTGCGCTGACGGCGCTCGCGGTACGCGACCTAATGGCTAGGGCGCTGCAGGTGGGCGTCATCAAGCGTCCACTGGGCTTACCGGCCGCTTTTGCCGCGCAGCTAGGAGCCTTGTCTGCAAGCCGTCAGGCGTTCTTCTCCAGATCGTGCGAGCGCCTGCTATGCACTGAAGACAAAACATTTCTCAATTGCTACGATGGAAAGGATGAAACGAGAGATGAGCGACAAGAGGCCCAGCCGCAGCGGGGGCAGTGGTGAGTCGCGACCCGGCAAGCGCCGTCGGTTCGTACCTGCCAGGGAGCTCGCCGAAGCCCTCGCCGACATTCCCCCGATCGACTACGAGCAGTTCCGAGCCGATATCGACGCTGCCTTCGACGATGGCCCGAAAGATTGGTACGAGTGGGCCGCGCGTACTGATCGACACGTCGATCTTGGTCGACTTGAAGAGCTCTGAACTTCTCCGCCTGTCCGCGAAGGTGGCCATCTCCACACTTACGGTGGCCGAGCTGGTCAAGGGCCACTATGCGGCTGTCCGTGATCTCGACAGGGAGCGCCGTCGGCGCCATCTTCACGGGGTCGAAGCCACAATCGAAGCGCTCCCCTTCGATCTGGGGTGCGCACGGGCCTTCGGTCGCGTGGCCGCCGCGGTAGAACGGATCGGGCGCAGGTCGCGCGGCTCTCGGTCCGTCGACCTGATGATCGCGGCGACCGCGCTCGCTCACAATCTGCCTCTCTACACGCTCAATTCGAAGGATCTTCGTGGTCTCGAGGACCTGATCGAGATCGTCGACGTAGGTTGAGGCCTGGCCCTACGGGGTGGCGGCGTGCCAGGTGCCGACGTCCTTGATCCCCTCGCCCTTCGCGTCGCCCTTCTTCGAGTCGCCGTCGAACGTGTAGAGCGGCTTGCCGTCGAAGGTCACCTCTCGCAGGCCATTGTCGGGGCGCTTGATGACGCCGAGTGAAACGGGGCCGACCGGCTTCACGCCGGCTGCCACGACCAAGGGATGCCAGTCCTTGAGACAGGAGCCCTTGCAGATGAACCTACCGTTCTTCTCGGCGCTGAGGCTGTACAAGGTGAGCCCGTTGTTGGCGATGAGGACGGTCTTGCCCAGCGATGGGTTGTGTGCCTCATTGACTACGCGCTTGCTGGTGCTCGCGAGAGCGAGGGCGCTGTAGAGCGCAGCTATGGAAAGGACGACGATCGCGGCGATGAACGCGATGGTCAGGCGACGTGGGCGACGGCTGCTTGGCGACTGCGACATGAACGCTCCTCGGTCGAATTCCGGGTTCGCCCTGTCTACGGACGCAATTGCGTATCGGTTCGATCGCACACATTTTCGTTTGAGCGCACCACACGCGCGCCGGCGCCCGCCAGGGTCGGCACATGGAGGGTCGCAGAGAGGACGGTCAGGCGCTGCTGCTGGCGCTCGGGGGTGCCTTCGCGCTGATCGCCGCTGCCCTGGCACTGGTTGCGATCGCCGGAGCCGTTACCGGGAAGGGCAGGGCGCAGCGAGCCGCCGACCTCGCCGCGGTCTCGGCGGCGCGCTCGATGCGCGACGACCTGTCGCGACTGCTGGCCCCGCCCATCCTTCCCGACGGCCTGCCGAACCCGGCCCACGTGGAGAAGCCCGAGTACCTGGCCCGGGCCCGAGCCGCCGCGTCCGATGTGGCGAGGGCGAACGAAATCGGCGCTGGGCGGTTGAAGGTCACCTTCCCCGACGCCGGATCGTTCGCGCCGGTCCGCGTCAAGGCCGTCGTAACCGGCAGTCTCGATCTGGATGAGACCAGCAACAGAGGCAGGAGTGCCGGTGTCGAGGCATCGGCGGTGGCCGAAGCAGCCGCGCCGGCCAGCAGCAGTGGCTCGATGCCGGCCACGGCCAGCGGGGGCGGCTACAGCGGCCAGCTCGTCTACCGGACCGGAGAGGGAATGCGGCCCGATGTGGCTGTCGCCTTCGACCGGATGGCTGCCGCCGCCTCCCATGCCGGGCTCGCCCTGGTCGTCAATTCCGGCTTCCGCTCCGACGCGGAACAGGCGGCGCTCTTCGCCGCCCATCCCGACCCGACCTGGGTGGCGCCGCCGGGCCACTCGCTGCATCGTTGTGCGACCGAGCTCGACCTCGGACCGGAATCCGCTTATGGCTGGCTCGCCGCCAACGCCTCCAAGTTCGGATTCGTTCAGCGCTACTCCTGGGAGGCCTGGCACTACGGGTACGACCGACCCCCGGCGCCCTGCTCCGAGGCCGGCAACGCGGTTGGCGGGAGCGGGGGCGACGGCTCGACGGCCTCGGGCGGTGGGCTCCCATCCTTTGTCCCCGCCCGGTTTCGGGCGCTACTGCTGAAGGCGGCCGCACGCTGGAACGTCTCCGCCCCTCTGCTCGCGGCGCAGTTGATGGCCGAGTCGAACTTCAACCCCTACGCCGGATCCCCGGTCGGGGCACAGGGCATCGCCCAGTTCATGCCATCCACGGCCGCCGCCTATGGGCTGAGCAACCCCTTCGACCCTGACGAAGCGATCGACGCTCAAGCCCACCTCATGTCAGACCTGATCCACCGGTTCGGCTCCCCCCAGCTCGCCCTCGCCGCCTACAACGCCGGCCCAGCACCGGTCGAAGCCTGTGATTGCGTGCCCGGTTACCCGGAGACCCAGGCCTATGTGAGCCGGATTCTGGCGCTCCTCGGCGGCGCCGGCGCCCTTGTCGTCTCCAGCTTCGAAGTGAGGCTGGTGACCTGATGTCGATGGCACCGGTCGCTTCGATCGCCGATCCCACCTTTCTACACCATAAGGTGTACGATGGGGTAGTGACGCGGACGAACATCGAGATCGACGACGAGCTGATCGAGCGCGTGATGCAGATCTATCGCCTTCCCAGTAAACGGGAGGCCGTTGATTTGGCTTTGCGAAAGCTCGCGGGGGAACCCATGAGCCGCCAGGAAATGCTCGAAATGGAGGGAGTCGGCTGGGGCGGCGACCTCGACGAGATTCGTTCGCGCGAAGAGATACCGGAGCTGTGATCCTCGCCGACACCTCCGCATGGGTCGAGTTGCTGCGAGCGACTGGAAGCCCGGTTCATCTATGCCTGAAGACCGCCCTGGACGAGCGCGCCGAGCTGGCCACTACCGACGTCGTGATGATGGAGGTCCTAGCTGGGGCCAAGGACCGGACAGAGCGTGACTGGTTGCGGCGCCTTCTCTATGGGAATCGCTTCCTGGGGGTGACCGGGCCGGCGGACTACGAGAGTGCCGCCGAGCTATACCGGCTCTGTCGCCGAGGAGGCGAGACACCGCGTCAACTGACGGACTGTCTGATTGCGATTGTCGCAATGCGTAACGAGGCGGAACTGCTCGCTTGCGACACGGATTTTCAGGTCATCGCGCGCCACGCACCTCTACGGCTCGTCTCCGCCTCGGTGACTAACCCCGTCTAGACTGCCAGCTGATGGCCACCGTCGAGGTACAGGGAGTCGAGGGAATGCAGTCGCTGCTCGGGCAGGAGATCGGCCCGAGCGAGTGGCGCACCGTCACCCAAGGGGACATCGACGCCTTCGCGGAGCTCTCGGGCGACGACCAGTGGATCCACGTCGACGTCGAGAAGGCGAAGAACGAGAGCCCCTTCGGCACGACGATCGCCCATGGCAATCTCACCCTGTCGCTGGTCGATGGCTTCCGCAAAGACTTGATCTCTTCAACCGGCTTTGCCCTGGGTGTCAACTACGGCTGGAACAAGATCCGCTTCCCCGCTCCGGTCCCCGTCGACTCCAAGGTCCGCGGCAAGGCCGAGGTCGTCTCGATCGACGAGAGGGGCGGCGGCTGGTACGAGGTAGTCACCCGCTTCACCCTCGATGTAGAGGGCAACGAGAAGCCGTGCTTCGTGGGCGACAGCGTCACCCGGGTGATGGCGCCCGCGGGCTGACGAGCCACCGATGAGCCCAGCGGACGCTGCGACCTACGACGAACTGGGTCGAGGCTACTCGGCGGCCCGACGCACCGATCCGAGGATCGCCGCGCACATCGAGGCGGCGCTCGGCGAGGCGCGGACGGTGCTCAACGTCGGTGCCGGAACGGGTTCCTATGAGCCCGGCAGCCGCGAGCTGATCGCGGTCGAGCCGTCCGCGGTGATGATCGCCCAGCGCCCTGAGGGCGCTGCCCCCGTGATCCAAGCGGGCGCCGAAGCGCTGCCCTTCGAGGACGACAGCTTCGATGTAGCGATGGCGATCATCAGCGACCATCACTGGAGGGATCGCGAGGCGGGCCTGGCTGAGATGCGGCGGGTTGCGCGCGATCGCGTCCTCCTCCTCAACGCCGACCCGGCTGCCGCCGGACGTTTCTGGTTGACGCGCGACTACCTTGACAACCTGGACGGGCTGATCACCTCGCGCTACCGGGAAGAGGGCTTCTGGCGCGATGAGCTTCAGTCCTCACTCGGCGAGGTCGAGCTTCGACCCGTCCATGTTCCACACGACTGCGTCGACGGCTTCTACCAGGCATTCTGGCGCCGTCCCGGCGCCTACCTCGACCCGCGCGTGCGCGACGGCACGTCGGTATTCCGGATGCTTCCCAGGGCTCGGGTCAACAGCGCGATCAGCCAGCTGAGCAAAGATCTCTCCGACGGTACCTGGGAGGCACGGTACGGCGACCTCCTTCAGCAGCCCGAGCTGGATGTCGGGCTGCGCCTGGTGGTAGCCGGAGACCCAGCCGCCTAGTCGGCAGACTCGATCCTGAGGGTGTTAGGCGGAGGCCGGCAAGCGGTCGAGTGCATCGATCGTGTGAGCGCAAGCTCGCGCAGCCTCGACCCCCTTCGTTTCAAGGTGCTCGAAGAAAAAGGCGCGATGGGTCTCGTGCTCGTGAAAGTGGTGCGGAGTGAGGACAGCCGAGATGACCGGAACGCCGGTGTCGAGCTGGACCCGCATCAGCCCGCTGATCACCGCATCGGCGACGAACTCGTGACGGTAGATGCCCTCATCGACAACGAGTCCCGCCGCCACGATTGCGTCGTAGGCCCCGCTCTCCGCGAGCCGCATGGCGTGTAGCGGGATCTCGAAAGCGCCAGTCACCTCGAAGAAGTCGATTTGCGACTCCGCGATCCCGAGTTGCCCAATCTCCGCGATGAACGTCGTCCGGCTCTGGTCGACGAGATCCTTGTGCCAGCACGACTGGACGAAAGCGATGCGCCGGTCGTGGTCGGACCCCTGGTTCGAATGCCCATCGTTCATTTGCAGCGGCTCCTTCCTGCTGGTTGGTTGAGGAAGTGTAGGCGTGGTCGGCCGCTTGGTCGGGAGCGATTGACCGCGGTGTAGGTCCTCGCTGTGCTTTCTCATTGCCGCGTGATCTCTCTAGTCGCTGCTCGACCGTGACGTGCTCAAGGCTGAACGGACGGCCTCAAGCGGGACCATCAGCGTTAGCGGCTCTGCACTTACCGGCCTGAAACCAAAGCGCGCATAGAAGCCGACGGCCTCGTCGTCGATAGCGTGGACGAGGGCGGCGCGCATGGCGACCGAGCGCGAGGCGCGCTCGGTGCGCTGCAGAGCGTCGAGGAGAAGGCTCCGTCCAAGGCCGATGCCCTGCTCGGAGCGATCGACGGCGATGCGCGCGATCAGGCAGACGGGGATCGGGAAGTGCTTGGACGTCCCACGCTTCACGTCATCGGTTGCTTCACCCTGCTCGACCTGCGAGGCGACCAGCGTGTAGTAGCCGACAACGTCGGTCTCTCCTCGCCGGCAGACCACGAAGGTCCGGGCGGTGTCTCGGCGCTGGCCCTGCCCGGCATAGGCGCGCAACCAGCGGTCAAGCTGCTCTCGGCCACACTCGAAGCGATCGACTCGGTGACGCGATCCGAGCGGCTCGACCGCTCCGAACCGAGCGGTCACCTGCCGAGGACGCTAGGCCTATCGGTCAAGCGACCGAGGCCGGCCTCAAAGGAAGACGGATCGTCCAGAGCGACCAGGAAGCGGCTGGCCTCCTCTGGATTGAGCACGATGTTCGTTCGCTCGGCCAGCACCTGCTCCGCCTCGCGGCGTGCGGCCTGACGGACGAACTCGCTGAGCGTCTGACCGCGAGCGGCAGCGGCGGCCTGCTCCAGGTCGCGCTCCTCGTCGGTCATTCGGATCTCGATCCGGCGGGTCTTGGCGCTGGTAGCGGGCTCCATCGGAGAGAGTGTACGGCTCTTGTCCGGACAGTTCAACCTACGACCGCTTTCCCGCACGGGAATAGGCCGAACAATTCATACAACGCCAACAAGATCCGCTTCCCGGCCCCGGTGCCTGTGGATGCTCGGGTACGTGGTCGCGCCGAGGTCGTCTCGATCGACGAGAAGGGCGGCGGCTGGTACGAGGTAGTCACCCGCTTCACCCTCGATGTAGAGGGCAACGAGAAGCCGTGCTTCGTGGGCGACAGCGTCACCCGCGTGATGGCGCCAGCTGACTAAGGGGAGAAGCGCACTGAGAGCCGTGCAACATCGCTAGGTTCGACCAAGCTTGAGCATCCTCGGCATCGATCACGTTCAGCTCGCCGCGCCGCCGGACTGCGAGGACGAGGCGCGGCGGTTCTTCGCTGGGGTGCTCGGTCTCGAAGAGATCGAGAAGCCTCCGTCCTTGGCCGTCCGCGGCGGCGCGTGGTTCGGAGCCGGCGAGCAGCAGATCCACGTTGGCGTCGAGGAGGGGTTCGCCCCGGCATCCAAGGCCCATCCGGCGCTGCTTGTCGAGTCTGTCCAGCTCGAGGACATGGCTAGGCGTTTAGCTCAGGCTGGAGCGCCCGTCGCCTGGGACGACGAGCTCGCCCCCTGCGGCGCTTCTATACGGCCGATCCCTGGGGGAACCGCATCGAGCTGATCGCGCGGGGCTGACGTCTGCTCGCTCGGCGTCATGTAGAAGTCGAGCATGGCTGAACGATCGAGGGAAGGGCAAATCGCGGTGGTGACCGGCGTAAGTCGTCGGGCGGGAATCGGCTTCGCGATTGCGCAGCGGCTTCTCCGGGACGGTGCAAGAGTGTTGCTCCACTCGTTTTCCGCACACGATCCCGAGCAGCCGTTGGGTGCCGATCCCGGTGGCATCGATGCCCTGATCGGCGAGCTCGGGGGTGCCTCGGATCGGCTCCAGCAGATCGAGGCCGACCTCGGCGATCCAGATTCCTCGCGGCGAGTGATCGAGACGGCTATTGAGGCGTTCGGTGCGGTCGACGCCCTCGTGGTGAACCACGCCATGGGTTCCAATCAGTCGCTCGTGACGGCTACCCCCGAGGAGCTCGACAGGGTGTGGGCGGTGAACGCTCGCGCCGCGGTCCTCCTCGTTCAAGCGTTTGCCGCTGCCCACGACGATGCCCAAGCGAGTGGGCGCATCGTCCTGTTCACCTCCGGTCAGCACCTCGGGCCGATGCGCGGTGAGCTGCCTTACGTGCTCAGCAAGGGCGCCGTGCATCAGGTCACCCGCACGCTCGCCGACGAACTCGCCGATCGCGGGATCACGGTCAATGCGATCAACCCGGGGCCGGTCGACACCGGCTGGCCCTCGGCCGAGCTGCGCGAGCGCCTCCGCCCGGCCTTTCCGGCTGGCCGCTGGGGAAGCCCCGACGACATAGCCGCGATCGTCGGCTGGCTCGTCTCTCCCGATAGCGCCTGGCTGACGGGTCAGGTGATCGACGCGGAGGGTGGCTTCCGCCGGGACTCGACGAGCCGATGACGGAGCGGTTGCCCCCTGGCCTGAGCTGGATCGCCTTTGACCTGGACGACACGCTGCACTACTTCAAGCGCGCGTCCGGTCGGGCATCGGAGGCCGTGTTCAGCGACATGGAGCGGCAGTTCGGTATCGCGGCGGACGATCTCAGTGAGTCCTATCGCGAGATTCTGCGGACAGCGCAGGGCGAACACTTCACGCAGCCGAAGACATCACGTGACTATCGCGCCGCCCGCTTCGGAGCGTTGCTCGATGAGTTCGCCCAGGAGCCCGGCCCGCAGTTGGACCGGCTGCTGGACGTCTACGACGCCGCCCTCGAGGAGGCGCTCGAAGCTGAAGCCCGGTGCCCGGGAGGCGCTGGCAGCGGCAAAGTGGGCGGGCCTATCGGTGATGGTGGTCAGCGAGGGCCCGCACGACACCCAGGAGACGACGATCGAACGCCTGGGCATCGCGTCTTGCGTCGACCTTCTCATCACCTCCGCCGGCGAGGGAGCATCGAAGAGCGATGGGCTCTTCGAGAGGGCGCTTGAACGCGCGGGCTGCGAGCCGCACGAGGTTCTCTACGTCGGCGACTCGCTCGACCGTGACATAGCACCCACGTCCGCGCTCGGGATAGCAAGCGTCTATGTGGGCGAGGGGGAGCTGCCCGAGGGGTCGACGGCGATCAGGCTCGACCTTCCGACCCTCGGTCAGCTCCTCAGAAACGAGACGCCCGCTACTTGACCGTCAGCGTGCCTTCCATGCCAGCTTCGCGGTGCCCCGGCACGGTGCAGTAGTAGTGGTAGGTGCCCGGTTTGAGGTTGACGGTCGTAGAAGTTTCCCCTTCGCCGATCAGTTCGGTTTTGCCGACTTCCTTGCCGCTGGAGTCTTCGATCGCCACGTCGTGGGTAAGGCTCTGCGGGTTGTTGAAGTCGATCGTCACCTTGCCGGCCTTGGCCGACGCTTCGGTGGTCGTGTAGGCGAGTTCGCCATTCGGATTGGCTTCGAAGCTGACCGTCGAGCCACCGCCTTCGCTGCTGCCGGATTCCTTGCCGCTTTCGGCCGCTGCGCCACCATTGGCTTCTTCGCCGCTGGAGCTCGAGGTCGTCGTGGTCGAGTTGCTACTGCTTCCGCAGGCGACGAGGGCAACGGATGCAAGTGCGAGGACGAACAGGGCGACAACCTTCTTCATCGGACTGGATCCTTTCCTAGGAGGAATGCTCAAGGAGACTCTACGCTCTCTAGGTCTAATACGACAATCGCCCCCGCCGGGTTCAGCGACCCTTGAACTCGGGCTTCTCGCCGCTGAAGAAGGCGATTGCGCCTTCGCGCAGGTCCTCGGTCCCCATGCTGTCGGCGATCCCGTGCCGCTCCAGCTGCAGGTGCTCGGTGATGCTGTTCTCGATGCTCACGCCGCAGAGCCGTTTGGCCATCTTCACGTAGTGGGGCGCCTTCGTGGCCAGCTTCTCGGCCTTGGCACGGGCGGCGCCCATCAGCTCGTCGGCTGGGACGACCGCGGAGACGAGGCCCTCCTCGAGCGCTTCGGGTGCCTTGAAGTTGGGATCTTCGAGGAGGATTTCCAGCGCCCGGCTCGGCCCAACCACGCGCGGCAGGAAGTAAGTCATCCCGCCGTCGGGCGAAGCCCCGATCCGGCCGTAGGCGCAGGCGAGAAAGGTCTCCTCGGAGGCGATCCTGATGTCGCAGGCAAGCGCCAGCGAGAAGCCGGCGCCAGCAGCCCGGCCCGTTCAGTGCGCAGATCACCGGATAAGGGATGCGCCGCAGGTCGACGATTGCGCTGTGGAGTGCCTCGGCGCCGCGCCGCACCTGTGCAGGCAGGTCGATCGAGTCGTCCTCGACCCCGGCTTTGAAGGTGTTGATGTCGCCGCCGGAGCAGAAGGCCTTGCCGGCGCCGGTGAGGATCAGCGCCCGCAGAGGCGCCTGGTCGGCGAGCCAGGCGAAGGCGGTCCCCAGATCGAAGATCATCTCGGGGCTCATCGCGTTGAAGCTCTCGGGTCGATCGAGGGTGAGGGTGCCGATCTGGCCGTCGACCTCGATTCGCAGCGTGCTCAGCTCGGGTGGGCTGATTGTCTCGGTGGTCATCTCGCTATCTCCGTATCCGTATCGAAGGTTGGCCAACTGGCCAGGAGCCTACCCTTTGGCCTGTGAGCGAAAGCGATCGAGAGACCTCGCGGGCGGAACGTCTGGCGCAGCAGCGACGCGAGCTGCCCGACTCTCCGGGTGTTTACCTCTTCTATGAGGAGAACGGTGAGTTGCTCTACGTCGGCAAGGCACGCTCGATCCGCAAACGCGTCGCTTCGCACTTCTCCGGCGGTGAGAGCCGGCTGACCTCGCGGGTCGACCGCATCGACGTCCTCGTCACCGCCAACGAGGCCGAGGCGCTGCTCGCCGAGCAGAGCTTCATCAAGCGCCACCGGCCGCGCTTCAACATCCGCCTGCGCGACGACAAGTCCTATCCCTACGTCTGCGTCAGCCTCGACGAGGATTACCCACGGGTCTACTTCACGCGGGAGAAGCACCGCTCCGGCCGCGCCTACTTCGGGCCCTTCTCCAGCGCCAAGCGGGTACGGGAGACGCTCGACCTGCTCGGCAAGCTGTTCCAGTTCCGTACCTGTGAGGGGGCCGAGCCGGGCCGCCGTTCCGGCAGCCCCTGCCTCGACTACTACATCAAGCGCTGCGGGGCGCCCTGCGTCGGCTATGTCAGCCAGGAGGAGTACCGGCGCAACATCGAGGCGATCGTCGACTTCCTCTCCGGCCGCTACCGGCAGGTCGAGGCCGACGAGCAGGCGAAGATGGAGAACGCGGCGGCGGCGCGCGAGTTCGAGCGGGCGGCGCTGCACCGCGACCGGCTGAAGGCGATCCAGTCGCTGTTCGAGCGCCAGCGTGTCGCCGGCGGCTCGGTTGGCACCGCTGACATGATCGGGGTAGCGGCCGAGGGGGCAGACGCCAACGCCCAGGTCTTCCAGGTGCGCGACGGCATCCTCGCCGAGCGGCAGAGCTTCTACCTCGACAACCAGGCCGAACGCGACCTGGCCGAGGTCGCCGAGGAGTTCATCGGCCAGTACTACTCGGCCTCACCGGCGATGCCGCGGACGATCGTCGTCGGTCCTTACCTGCGCGAGCGCGCCGAGCTCTTGGCGGCGGCGCTGGGGGAGCGGCGCGGCTCGCCCGTCGAGGTACGGGTCGCCGAGCGGGGCGACAAGCGCCGCCTGCGCGAGCTGGCCGAGCGCAACGCCCGCCTCGCCCTCGACCAGGACCGGCTGCGGCGCGAGCACCGGCGCCAGCGCCGGGTCGACTCGCTCGCTGACCTGCGCGAGGCCCTGCGGATGGAGGAGCTGCCGATCCGCATCGAGGGCTTCGACGTCTCCAACCTCGGCGGCGAGCACACGGTCGCCTCGATGGTCGTCTTCGAGGGTGGCGCGACGAAGAAGTCGGACTACCGCCGCTTCCGCGTGCGTGGCGAGCGCACGAACGGGTCCGACGACTTCGCTTCCATGGAGGAGGTGCTGAGCCGTCGCGTCAACCGCTACGAGGAGCAGGTCGACCTCTCCCCCCACGACGGCAAACGCGACGAGAGCTTTGCCACGCTGCCCTCACTGGTCATGGTCGACGGCGGCAAGGGGCAGCTCGGCGCCGCGATGAAGGTCCTTGCCCCGTTCGTCGAGCGCGGCGTCACCGTGGTCTCGCTCGCCAAGCGTGAGGAGGAGGTTTTCGTCCCGGGGCGACCGGCGCCGATCGAGCTGGCCGCCGGCTCGGAGGCCTCGAAGCTGCTGCAGCGGGTGCGCGACGAGGCGCACCGCTTCGCGATCGACCACCATCGCGGGCGCCGCGACCGGGCGATGACCGGCTCGGTGCTCGACGACCTCAGGGGTGTCGGCCCGGCTCGCAAGCGGGCCTTCCTCAACCACTTCGGCACGCCGGAGCGGTTCCTGACCGCGAGTCGCGAGGAGCTGGAGGCCGTGCCGGGCGTGCCCGGCAAGCTGGCGCGCGAGATCCACGAGCAGCTGCACAGGACGGGCGGCTAGTGGCCAGCGAAGTCGAGCTGATCCTGATCACCGGCCACTCCGGCGCGGGCAAGTCGGAAGCGATCGCTGCCTTCGAGGACGGCGGCTACTTCTGCGTCGACAACCTGCCGCCGCGGATGATCGGCAGCCTCGGCGAGCTCTTTCGCCATGAAGGCAGCGGGGTGGAGAAGGCCGCCGTCGTCTCCGACGTGCGCGGCGGCGAGTACTTCGAGGGGCTGATCCAGGTGCTCGACGAGCTCGGCACCGACGGGCTGAAGCCGAAGCTGCTCTTCCTCGAGGCCGACGAGGAGGTGCTGCTCGACCGCTACAAGGAGACGCGCCGCCGCCACCCGCTTGCTCCTGAGGGCAGGATCGTCGATGGGATCCGGGCCGAGCGCGAGCTGCTCTCGCCGCTGCGGGCCCGCGCCGACATGGTGATGGACACCAGCAACCTGACCGGCGGACAGTTGCGGCGGCGGATCGCCGAGGAGATGCTCGGCGGCCAGGACGGCGGCAAGCTGGCGCTGACCCTGCTCACCTTCGGCTTCAAGAACGGGCCGCCGCGCGATGCCGACCTCACCCTCGACGTGCGCTTCCTGCCCAACCCGCACTACATCGACGAGCTGCGACCGCAGACCGGCCTCGACGAGCCGGTGCGCGCCTACGTCGAGTCGGGCACCCAGGCAGGCGAGTTCTACGGCCGGCTGCTGCCTTTGCTCGAGTTCCTCGTCCCGGCCTACGTCGCCGAGGGCAAGAGCCACCTGACGATCGCGGTCGGTTGCACCGGCGGAAGGCATCGCTCGGTGACCGTCGCCGACCGCATCCGGCGGGCGCTGGAGGGGCGTGACGGCGTCGTCGTGCGGGTCAAGCACCGCGATCTGGAGCCCTAAGCCTCATAGACTGCTTCGGCTTTGTCCGAAGACTCCCCGCCCGTCATCTCCATTCGCGGCCTGCGCAAGAGCTACGGCGACGTCGAGGCGGTGCGCGGCATCGATCTCGAGGTGCAGCGAGGGGAAGTCTTCGCCTTCCTCGGGCCAAACGGTGCGGGCAAGACGACCACGGTGGAGATCCTCGAGGGCTACCGCAAGCGCAGCGCCGGTGAGGTGAGCGTCCTCGGCGAGGACCCGGAGCACGCCGGCCGCGCCTGGCGCGAGCGGATCGGCATCGTCCTGCAGAGCTGCCGCCTCGACCCCTACCTGACCGTGCGCGAGTCACTCGCCCTCTACGCCGGCTACTACGACGCGCCCCGGCCGATCGAGGAGACGATCGAGCAGGTCGGCCTTGCCGGTAAGGCCGACGCGCGTGCCAGCTCGCTCTCCGGCGGCCAGCAGCGCCGGCTCGACGTCGGCATGGCGCTGATCGGCGATCCGGAGCTGCTCTTCCTCGACGAGCCGACGACCGGCTTCGATCCCTCGGCGCGGCGGCAGGCGTGGGAGACGATCGTCGGCCTGCGCGACCTCGGCAAGACCGTCTTCCTCACCACCCACTACATGGACGAGGCGCAGCGGCTCGCCGACCGGGTGACGGTCATCTCCGGCGGCCAGGTGGTCGCTCGAGGCACCCCCGAGGACCTTGGCGACCGCGAGAACCGCCCGGCGCGAATCACCTACCGCGAGGCGGGCCGCGAGGTCGAGCTGGAGACGACGACGCCGGTCGAGACCCTGAACGAGCTGACGGGCAGGGCGCTGGCGGAGGGAAGTGACCTCGAAGGGCTGGAGGTCACCAGGCCCAGCCTCGAGGACGTCTATTTGGAGCTGACCGACCAGACATGAGCCTCGTCCTTCATCAGTTCCGCTACGACCAGAAAGCGTTCTGGCGCAACCCTGCCTCGGTCTTCTTCACCGTCGCCTTCCCGGTCGTCCTGCTGCTGATCTTCGCCACCGTCTTCGGCGACCAAACGGTCGACGTCCGGGGCGGGATCAAGACGACCACCTACTACGTGCCGGCGATAATCACCCTCTCGGTGATCTCGGCGACGATGCAGTCGCTGGCGATGTCTCTGGTGATCGCGCGCGAGGACGGCCGGCTGAAGCGCGGCCGCGGCACGCCGATGCCTCCCTGGGTCTTCATCGCCGGCCGCATCGGCAACTCGATCGTCGTCGCGCTGATGATGCTGGTGCTGCTCGCGGCGATCGGCCGCCTTGCCTACGGCGTCGGCATCCCCTGGGACCGGCTGCCCGCGATCGTCCTCACCCTCGTCGCCGGAGCGGCGTCGTTCTGCTGCCTCGGCATCGCCCTGACGGCGGCGATTCCCAGCCAGGACGCGGCGGCGCCTATCGTCAACGCCCTGCTGCTGCCGCTCTACTTCCTCTCCGGCGTCTTCATCCCCGACGACCAGCTGCCCAGCGGCGTCATCCACTTCGCCGATGCCTTCCCGATCCGCCATTTCTTCGAGGCCTTCTTCGATGCCTACGTCCCCGGCGGCGCCGCCGTCTCCTGGGACAACCTCGCTGTGGTCGCGATCTGGGGCGTGGCCGGCCTCCTGCTGGCCATTCGTTACTTCCGCTGGACCCCGCGGTCCGGATAGGGTCAGCGCATACCCTAATGTTTATTTCCAGAGTCACCTGAGTTTAGAATCTATGCTAGATTTTAAACTCAGATCAAAGTGACTCTAGAGACAGGAGGCAAGTATGACGAAGTTTGCGGATGTCGATGAACTTGAGAGCGTGGTAAATCAGGCCAAAGGTGAAATCGTGATTTGTTCTGGCGGTGACCTTCGGGATGTCGGGGGAGAGAGTCGCCTGAAGGCTCTTGCGCGAGAGCGAATTGCTCAGACATTGCGGGGCAGCGGCCTCGTCGTGATCCCAGAGGTTCCGGACGATCAGGAACGTCTCGTGTATGTGGCAAAGGCAGGATCTCCAGTGGAGAAGCTCTTTACGGCTTTCGTGGATCCGTCGACGAAACGCCTTGGCTTGATTCAGGGCTCGGTCGAAGATGCTGGCGCGGTGGCTGGACAGCAGACGGCTGCCGCTGAGCTACGCGAGCTTTTGGACGAGGCACAGGGGCTCTTGGCCAGCCTGGAAGGAGAGACAGCCCCTGTCGCAGCCGCATAGCTGGGATAGGGCCGGGCCCCTAGCTCACTTATCCCTATAGCCTCCCCGACCCGATGTTGCACCACGTTCTTCTAGAGGTATCCGACCTCGAGCAGAGCGCGTCCTTCTACGACGCGCTGCTCGCGCCGCTTGGCTGGCGGCGCCATTTCGAGGAAGACGAGACGATCGGCTGGGGCATCGCCAAGCCGGTCTTCTTCATCGCCGCGCACCACCCGGCCAAACCGGGCTTCGGCCTGCTCAGCTTCTCGGGGCTCGGGATCGTCGCCGTCAAGGCGGCCTGGGAACAGGGTGTGAAGGCCGGTGGCAACCCGGTCGGCGAGCCCGGTGAGCGGCGCTCGCACGGCTCCGGCTCCTACTCGGCGTTCCTGCAGGACCCGGACGGGTACGAAATAGAGGTGACGATCGGCAGTGACTAGCCTCAGCAAGACAAACGAATCGATCCAGGAGGATGTGACTTCATGGCAGTGAAGGTCGGCATCAACGGCTTCGGCCGCATCGGGCGCAATCTCTTCCGCGCAGCTCACGCGGCGGGTGCGGACCTCGAGTTCGTCGCCGTCAACGACATCACCGACACCGGCACGCTCGCCCACCTGCTCAAGTACGACTCGATCCTGGGTCGCTTCCCCGGCGAGGTCGAGGCGGGCGAGGGGTCGCTGACGATCGACGGCAAGGAGCTCAAGGTCCTCTCCGAGCGCGACCCGGCGGCGCTGCCCTGGGGCGACCTCGGTGTCGACGTCGTGATCGAGTCGACCGGGCTCTTCACCGGCCGCGAGGACGCCGCCAAGCACCTCGCCGCCGGCGCCAAGAAGGTGATCATCTCCGCTCCCGCCTCCGAACCGGACGTGACCGTGGCGCTTGGCGTCAACTTCGACAGCGACTACGACCCAGATAAGCATCAGATCATCTCCAACGCCTCCTGCACGACGAACTGCCTGGCGCCGGTGGCGAAGGTGCTGAACGACTCCTTTGGGATCGAGCAGGGGCTGATGACGACGATCCACGCCTATACCGCCGATCAGCGCCTGCAGGACATGCCGCACAAGGACCTGCGCCGGGCGCGCGCCGCCGCGGTCAACCTGATCCCGACGACGACCGGTGCCGCCAAGGCCGTCGGCCTCGTCCTGCCGGAGCTGAACGGCAAGCTGAACGGGCTGGCGATGCGGGCGCCGGTGATCACCGGCTCGGTCGTCGACCTCGTCTTCACGCCTTCCCAGCCGACCGACCCTAAGGCGGTCAACGCCGCCATCAAACAGGCGGCAGAGGGACCGATGAAGGGGATCCTCTCCTACACCGAGGACGAGATCGTCTCGACCGACATCGTCGGCGATCCCCACTCTTCGATCTTCGACGCCGGCCAGACGATGGCGATCGGCGACGGCAAGCTGATCAAGGCCGTCTCCTGGTACGACAACGAGTGGGGCTACTCGAACCGCTGCGTCGAGCTGGCGGGCAAGGTCCTCTGAGCGCCGTCCGGAGGGCGAGCATTGGGCTTCTCTAAGCAGAGCGTCCGCGACGCCGGCGTCGCCGGCAAGCGAGCGCTGGTTCGGGTCGACTTCAACGTGCCGCTCGACGGCGGTCGCGTCGCCGACGACACGCGGATCCGGGCGGCGCTGCCGACGATCGAGCTGCTGCGCGAGCGTGGTGCCAGCTTGGTCCTGGTCTCCCATTTGGGCCGGCCGAAGGGCAAGGTCGACCCAGCGCTCTCGATGAAGCCGGTCGGCGAACGCCTGGCCGAGCTGCTCGGTGCCGGCGTGAAGCAGGCGCCCGGCGTGGTCGGCGAGGACGTCGAGACGATGGCCGCGGGGCTGAGCCCTGGCGACGTGTTGCTGCTCGAGAACGTCCGCTTCGAGCCGGGTGAGACGGAGGACGATCCGGAGCTGGCCGAGGCGCTGGCCGGGCTCGCCGACCTCTACGTCAACGACGCCTTCGGCGCCGCCCACCGCGCCCACGCCAGTACCGAGGGGGTCGCCCACCGCCTGCCTGGCTACGCCGGCCTGCTGCTCGAGAGCGAGGTCAACGAGCTGACCGGCGTCGTCGAGGCGCCCGAGCGGCCGCTGGTCGTCGTCCTCGGTGGTGCCAAGGTGAGCGACAAGGTCGGCGTCATCGACCGCTTCCTCGAAGTCGCCGACAGCATCCTGATCGGCGGCGCGATGTGCTTCAGCTTCTTCCGCGCCCAGGGCATCGCCACCGGTAACTCGCTGGTCGAGGAGGCGGGGGTGAAGCTCGCCGAGGAGGCGTTGCGCAAGGCGGAGGGATCCGACTGCGAGCTGATGCTGCCGGTCGATCTGGTCCTGGGCGAGAGCTTCGACGCCGCGACCGAGCGACGCGAGAGCGACGGGGTCGAGGTGCCGGATGGCTGGATGGGCCTCGACGTCGGCCCGCGCACCGTCTCCGCCTACGCCGAGCGCATCGCCGCCGCCGGGACGGTGCTCTGGAACGGGCCGATGGGCGCCTTCGAGCTGGAGCCGTTCGCCGCCGGGACGCGAACCGTCGCCGATGCGGTCGCCGCCGCGCCGGGGACCACCGTCGTCGGCGGCGGCGACTCGGTTGCCGCGCTGCACCAGTTCGGCCTTGCTGAGAAAGTGGATTGGGTGTCGACCGGAGGAGGAGCGTCCTTGGAGCTGCTGGAGGGAAAGAAGCTGCCGGGAGTGGAGGCTCTGAGAGATGCCTGAGCGCACCCCCTACATCGCCGCAAACTGGAAGATGCACAAGACGGTCGCCGAGGCGGCGGCCTTCGTCGACGCGCTGCTGCCGCGGATCGCCGCGACCCAGAGCGACGTCGTCATCTGCCCGCCGTTCACCGCCCTCACCGCGGTGGTCGAGCGGCGTTACGGCACCGCGGTCAAGGTCGCCGCGCAGAACATGCACGAGGAGGGCTCGGGGGCCTTCACCGGCGAGGTCTCCGCGCCGATGCTGGTGGAGCTCGACGTCGAGGCGGTCGTTCTCGGTCACTCCGAGCGGCGCGCAGACTTCAACGAGACCGACGAGGCGCTGGCCCGCAAGGTGCCGGCGGCTCTCGCCGCGGGCCTCGAGCCGATCCTCTGTGTCGGCGAGAGCGAGGAGGCGCGCGACGCGGACCAGACCGAGGGCGTGCTGGAGCGCCAGCTGCAGGCCGGCCTGGCCGCGGTCGATTCGGGCAGGCTCGCCGAGGTCGTCGTCGCCTACGAGCCGATCTGGGCGATCGGCACCGGCCGCACCGCCACCCCCGAGCAGGCCCAGCAGGTGTGCGCCTTCATCCGCGACGTGCTGCGCGAGCGCGGCGCCGTCGCCGACGCGGTGCGGATCCTCTACGGCGGCTCGGTCAAGCCCGCCAACGCCGCCGAGCTGATGTCCCAGCCGGACATCGACGGCGCCCTGGTCGGTGGTGCGAGCCTGGACCCCGAGGAATTCGCCCAGATCGTCGAGGCGGCGGGCTAGGTGACGGACCTGCCGGTCCCCTCGCTGGCGCTGATCATCCTCGACGGCTGGGGACTGGCCCCGGCCGGCCCCGGCAACGCGATCTCGCTGGCCGAGACGCCGGTCTTCGACTCTCTCTGGGCCCGCTATCCGCACACCCAGCTTTCCGCCCAGGGCCGCGACGTCGGCCTTCCCGACGGGCAGATGGGCAACTCGGAGGTGGGGCACCTCAACCTCGGTGCGGGGACGATCGTCAAGCAGGACCTGGCCCGGATCGACGACTCGATCGCCGACGGCAGCTTCTTCGAGAACGAGGCGCTGCTGGCCGCCTGCGACCGCGCCCGCCGCAGCCCGCGTGGCCGCCTGCACCTGCTTGGCCTCGTTTCCGACGGCGGCGTGCACTCGGGCTGGGAGCACATCGAGGCGACGATCGAGCTGGCCACGCAGGAGGGCGTCCCCGACGTCGTCTTCCACGCCTTCACCGACGGTCGCGACACGCTGCCTCATGGCGGCCGCGGTTACCTCGGCGAGCTGGAGCGCTGGCTGCGCCAGGCGGGCCGCGTCGCCACCGTCAGCGGCCGCTACTACGCGATGGACCGCGACACGCGCTGGGAGCGGATCAAGCTCGCCTACGACGCGATCGTCCATGCCCGTGGCCAGCACGCAGCCGGTTCGGCCGAGGCGATCGACGCCTCCTATGAGCGTGAGGAGACCGACGAGTTCGTCAAGCCGACGGTGATCGGCGACTACGACGGCGCCGCCGAGGGCGACGTGGCGATCTTCATCAACTTCCGGCCGGACCGTGCCCGTGAGATGACCCGCGCCCTGGCGGATCCGGATTTCGACGAGTTCCCCCGTGCCGGCGGTCCCGTGCTCGACCTGACGACGATGACCGCGTACCGCAAGGGCTGGCCGTACCCGGTCGCCTTCCCCGAGGCGCGCCCGACGACGACCCTGGCCGAGGTCGTCTCCGAGGCCGAAGGCCGTCAGCTGCACGTCGCCGAGACCGAGAAGTACGCGCACGTCACCTACTTCTTCAACGGCGGCCGCGAGGAGGAGTGGGAGGGGGAGGAGCGCCGCCTGGTCGACTCGCCCCGCGACGTCCCCACCTACGACCACAAGCCGGAGATGAGCGCCCGCGCCGCAGCCGACACCTTCGTCTCGCGGTGGTCGGGGGGCGACTACCGCTTCGGCATCATCAACTTCGCCAACCCCGACATGGTCGGCCATACCGGCGTCATTCCGGCCGCCGTCAAGGCGGTCGAGGAGGTCGACGGCTGCCTCGGCGACGTCGTCGCGGCGGTCGAGGCCAAGGGCGGCGTCTGCATCGTCACCGCCGACCACGGCAACTGCGACCACATGCTCGAGCCCGACGGCTCGCCCAACACCGCGCACTCGCTCAACCCGGTGCCGCTGGTCGTCACCGCCGAGGGGCTCCAGCTACGCGACCAAGGCATCCTCGCCGACGTCGCCCCGACCGCACTGGAGCTCCTGGGCATCCCGCAGCCCGAGGCGATGACGGGACGCTCCCTTCTCGTCGAATGAACGGTTGACCCCCGTATTCGGTGGTCAATAGCCCATTCGAGCGTATGAGACACGAACCAGAGAGGTTGAGCTTCGAGATCGAGGCGAAAGACGGAAGCGCCCGCGCGGGCGTGCTCCGGACCCCGCACGGCCCGGTGCGGACGCCGGCTTTCATTCCGCTGGCGACGAAGGGGACCGTGCGGGGTCTCGAGTCACGCGAGGTTGCCGAGATCGGCTACGAGCTGATCTTGGGCAACACGTACCACCTGTTCGTCTCGCCCGGGCCGGATCGGATCGCCGCTGCCGGGGGGCTGCACGGGTTCATGGGCTGGGACGGGGCGCTGATCACCGACTCGGGCGGCTTTCAGGTCTTCTCGCTGGCGCACGGTGGGGTGGCTGACGAGGTCAAGGGGAAGGGGCGGCCCGGGGGAGACCATGGATCGGTCGTCTCGATCGGCGAGGAGGGTGTTCGCTTCAAGTCCTACAAGGACGGGAGGGCGCTGTTCATCTCGCCCGAGGTCTCGATGGAGGTGCAGGCGAAGCTGGGGTCCGACATCGCCCTGGTCTTCGACGAGTGCACGCCCTACCACGCGGACCGGGAGTACACGGCTAGGTCGATGGAGCGCACGCACCGCTGGCTCGACCGTTGCCTGGGGTGGCACGGGGAGCACGGTCCAGAGCGGCAGGCGGTTTTCGGCATCGTCCAAGGCGGGGTCCACGAGGACCTGCGTCGCGAGTCGGCGCAAGCGGTTTCCGCGGCCGGGGTCGACGGGATCGCGATCGGCGGGACGCTGGGGCGCGACAAGGAGGAGATGCGCGGGGTGCTCGAGATGACCGCGCCGCTGCTGCCCGAGGAGGCGCCCAAGCACCTGCTCGGCATCGGCGACGTCGACGACCTGCTCAGCGGCATCGCCCTCGGCCTCGACGTCTTCGACTGCGCGATCCCTACTCGCCTCGCCCGTCACGGCACGGCCCTCGTCCCCGATCCCGAGAACCGCTTCCGCCTCGACCTGCGCAAGGCGGGCTGGGAGGGCGACCGCGAGCCGATCGCCGACGGCTGCCCCTGTCCCGCTTGCCGCCACCACGACCGCGACTACCTCAGCTATCTCTCCCGCGCCGAGGAGCTGACCGCAGTCCGCATGCTCTGCCTGCACAACCTGACCTATATGAACGAGCTGGTGAGCCATGCCCGGACGGCGATTGCGGCTGGGGCCTTCGATAAGTACGTGACTGCGGTTCTTGCCGGTGGTGCTCCGTGGTCTGCTTGAACACGGACTGTGTCGGCTGTGCTGTTTTGACACAGATGACCGCCAAAGAAATCACTCTGTGCGCACCACGCGCGCGTCGTGGCTCGGGACGCTCGCGTCATGCCGCAGATCAGCAGCTTTTACGGGATCGTGATCACGATGTACTTCGACGACCACGGCCAGCCGCATTTCCACGCCGAGCACGCAGAGCATTCGGCCAAGGTCGCGATCTCTACCGGAGAGATCTATGACGGTGCGTTGCCGGGACGCGACGCGCGACTCGTACGCCGGTGGGCATGGCTGCACCGCGGTGAGCTGGAAGAGAATTGGTCTCGAGCGAGGAGCCATGCCACTCTCGCTAGCATTGATCCGCTGCCATGAAGAAGAGGCCAGAAATGATTCGCGTGACCGAGGTCGAGCCGCTCGGGGGTTTTGTCTTGCGGCTGCGGTTCAACGACGAATCTGAACGCGTCCTCGACTTGGAGGATGAGCTCTGGGGGCCGGTATTCGAGCCTCTCAAGGCGAACCCCGACCTATTTCGCGCAGTGAGGATCGAGGGCCCTACGATCGCCTGGCCGAATGGCGCAGATTTTGACCCGGATGTCCTTCACGGGTCTGAGGTCCCTGAGGGTAGGCCCGCCTCGTCGACGTTCGGGCGGTCTATTCCGTGTTCTTCTTGACCAGTTCTTTGAACTCTTCGACGACCTTGTGTACCGAGTCCCCGGCCACTTCGGTCGCGTGAACTCCGGTCGCCTTGTCCGTGGCGAGGATCACTGCTGCGGCTACTGCGGCAGCGATTAGGACCAGAGCAACGGCCGCCATGACGAAGCGGGCAAATCTGGAAAAAGCGCTTCGCTTCTTGAGAGCTGGGGGAGAGGCCGCCGGGGGCGTTGAGTAGGGAGCTTGTTGTGGCGCCCGTGCGACTGGGCGGCGGCTCGGCGATGGCGGGCGCAGCTCGGTGCGCTCGGTTTGGTCGAGGCGCCGCGTCGCCGTCTCACCTCCAAGGACGTTGGTAGCCGCCGTGCCCTCGTCGAAGGGCAGGGTCACGTCCTCGCCCTGCAGGCCCAGCTGCAGGCCGCCGGCCAGCTCGTCGGCGCTGGCGTAGCGGCGCGCCGGGTCGCCTTCGAGCGCCCGCAGGACGGCGCTGCCGAGGGGCTCGGGAACCGCGTCGTTGTACGTGCTTGGGGCCAGCGGTCGCTCGTTCTGCTGGCGCACCGCCAGCTCGGCCAGGGTCGATCCCTCATAGGGCAGGCGCCCGGTGAGGAACTGGTAGAGGACGACGCCGAGCGCGTAGACGTCGGTCGCCGGCGTCGCCTCCTCGCCCCGCACCTGCTCGGGGGCCAGGTAGGCGGCCGTGCCGACCACGGAGCCGACCTGGGTGATCCGGGTCTGGGCGAGCGCCCTTGCGATGCCGAAGTCGGTCAGCTTGACCGTCATCGCGCCGCCGCCCACCGGGCCGCCGACGACCATCAGGTTGCCGGGCTTGACGTCGCGGTGGATGATCCCGCGCCGGTGCGCGTAGTCGAGGCCGGCGCAGGCCTGGATGCCGGCCTCCGCCGCCGACTCGGGCCCGATCGGTCCCTGTCGTTGCAGGATCTGCGCCCCGGAGCGCCCCTCGACGTACTCCATGACGATGTAGTGGCGGCCGTCGTCGATCCCGGTGTCGTAGACCTGGACGATGTTGGGATGGATCAGCTTGGCCACGGCGAGCGCCTCGCGGCGGAAGCGGGCGACGAAGCGCTCGTCGTCGGAGAGGTGCTCGGCGAGGATCTTGACCGCGACGGTGCGCTCGAGGGTCAGGTCGGTGGCGAGGTAGACGTTCGACATCCCACCCGAGCCGAGGCGGTCGCCGAGCTCGTAGCGGCCCGAGAGCGTTCCGGCCTCCATCAGTCGCCCCCTTCCGCCGGGGTACCGGGGCCCACTCCGCCGGAGGTGCTTTCTTCAGGCTCCGCTTCTTCTTCGACCGGCGGGCCATGGCCGTTTTCCAGGCCTTTTCCTTCGCCTTTGGCCTGCGGGGGCAGCGACTGAGGGTTTTCCGACGCCGTTTCTTCTTCCTTCGGCTTCTCTTCCCTTTCCTTGTCCGGCTTTTCCTTCGGCGTCTTTTCTTCGTCTTCTTCCGTTTCGGCCGGGATTACCGCGGGGGCGATCGCTTCGGTGGTCGACTCTTCGCAACTCGCGATCACTTCTTCGAGTCGCACCGCCCCTTCCTCGAGCGCCCGCTTCAGCTTGGTATCGACGCCTTCCAGCGCTTCGATCTGTTCGCCGACCTGCTGGGCGGCGCTTTCGGCGCCAAGGCAGTCTCCTTCGTCGGAGAGCTGCTGAACGGTGTCGAGGTTCGCGGTGATCTCCCTTGCGGTCTCGCCGGGCAGCAGTTTGGCGTCTTCGCCGCCGCAGGCAACGAGAGCGAGGGTGGCGGTGGCGGTGAACCCGAGGGCGAGCAACGGTAGGGGAAGGCGAGGCATCTGGGCGAGTCTAGAGAACAGTCTTAAGCGCAGAATTTCCCTGCATCTAAGCATGACTCTACCCTTCACGAGCCGACCTGGAGGCGGTCCGCCAGACGACGTGGCAGCCCGGCGGCGACGATCGAAGCGGCTGCCCGATCGACGTCGTAGTGGGTGCGGTGGAAACGGGCCGCCTGCTCACCCGTGTCGAGCTCGAGCCAGGCGGCGCGCGGGTCGCCGTCGCGTGGCTGGCCGACGCTGCCCGGATTGATCAGCCACTGGCCTGAGCTGAGGTCGAGCAGCGTGTCGTCGCTCGCCTGGGAGCCACGGATTTCCTCACCCTCCTCCTCCGCCGTGGGGCGGGCGAAGTAAAGCGAGACATGCGAATGGCCGATCAGGGCGATCCGGGTCGGCTGCACGTCGAAGCAGGCATCGGCCTGCTCGGCGGAGAGCACGTACTCCCAGACCGGGTCGCGCGGGGAGGCGTGGAAGAGGCCGATCCCCTCCCGTTCGCCAGCCGGCTCCAGCTCGCGCAACGGCGCCAGGCTGCGCTCGGAGGCGTTCTCCCGCGTCCAGGCGACCGCCTCGGCGGCGGCCTCGGAGAAGGCGGCGATGTCGAGGGCGCCAAACACCGCGAGGTCGTGGTTGCCGACCAGGCAGATGGCGCAGCGCTCGCGCACCAGGCCGGCGCACTCGTCGGGCTCGGCACCGTAGCCGAGCACGTCGCCGAGACACCAGATCTCCTCGATTCCGGCGTCGTCGATCGCATCGAGGACCGCCTCGAGGGCGGGGAGGTTGGCGTGGATGTCGCTGATCACGGCTACGCGCACGGCGGCCAGCGTACCCCGGCCCGCTCCTGGCTCATACGATGCCCCGGTGAGTGCAACCGACTCGATAGCCGAGCTGCGCGCCGCCGTCCAGCGGGCGGCACTGGCCTTGCGCGACGGCGAGCCGACCGGCCCGGAGCCGACCCTCGATCGCCCGCCGAAGCCTGAGCTGGGCGACTACAGCTCGAATGCGGCGATGCTCCTGGCGGCCCCGCTGGGCGAAGCTCCGCGTGAGGTTGCGACACGTCTCGGCGCCGAGCTCGAACGTGAGCTGGGCGCCGCGCACCATCTCGATCGAGTCGAGGTGGCCGGGCCCGGCTTCGTCAACCTCTTTCTCGCCGACGAGTGGTACCGGCAGGCGATGGCGCAGCTCGCCGCGGCCGGCCGCAGCCTCGGCCCGGCCCCGATCTCCGCTCCGCAGCGGATCCTGGTCGAGTACGTCTCCGCCAACCCGACCGGCCCGCTCCACGTCGGCGGCGGTCGCCACGCCGCCTACGGCGACGCGCTCGTCCGTCTGCTGCGCGCGGTCGGGCACGAGGTCGAGAGCGAGTACTACGTCAACGACGCCGGCGGGCAGGTGCAGCGCTTCGCCGCCTCGATCGCCGCGGCGATGACCGGCGCCGAGGGGCCCGAGGGCGGCTACGAAGGTGCCTATGTCGCCGACCTCGCCGAGCAGATGAAGGTGGAGGGAATCGACCCGGCCGACACAGAGGCGGTCGGTCGCCGCGGCATCGAGCTGATCCTGGACGGCGTGCGTGCCACTCTCGACCGCTTCGGAGTCGGCTTCGACAGTTGGTTCTCCGAGCGCGACCTGTACGCGAAGGGCGAGGTCGAGGCTGCGCTCGAGCGCTTGGAGCAGCGTGGCCATACCTACAAGACCGATGGCGCGTTGTGGCTGCGCAGCACCGACTTCGGCGACGACAAGGATCGCGTCTTGATCAGGGCCGGCGGCGAGCCGACCTACCTCGCCGCCGACGTCGCCTACCACCGCGACAAGCTGGCGCGTGGCTTCGAGCACCTGATCAACGTGCTCGGCGCCGACCACCACGGCTACGCACCGCGATTGCGTGCGGCGATCGCCGCGCTTGGCGCCGACCCGGACGTGCTGGAGGCGCTGATCATGCGCCTCGTCCACATCGTCGAGTCGGGCGAGCGGGCACAGATGTCGAAGCGCAGCGGCGACTTCGTCTCGCTCGACGAGCTGGTCGACGACATCGGCGTCGACGCGGCGCGCTGGTTCATGCTCTGGCGCAGCCACGACACCACCGTTGACCTCGACCTCGAGCTGGCGCGGCGGGAGTCCAGCGAGAACCCGGTCTACTACGTGCAGTACGCCCATGCGCGGATCGCCAGCATCCTGCGCAAAGCCGGTGGCGAGGCAGGGGAGGCGGGGGTGCCGACTCCGGGCACGCCGTTGCAGCCGGCGGAGCGCGACTTGGTCAAGCGCCTGCTCGAGTTCCCCGAAGAGGTCCGTGAGGCGGCGGCGCGGCGTGCCCCCCACCGCATCTGCGCCTACTCGACCACCGTCGCCGCCGACTTCCACGCCTTCTACCGCGACTGCCAGGTCGTCGGCGCCGAGGGGGAGGGGGTCGAGCGCTCGCGCCTCGGCCTCTGCCGGCTCGCCCAGCAGACGATCGCCGCTTCGCTCGGCCTGCTCGGCATCTCCGCCCCCGAGCAGATGTGAGGGTCCTGGCGGAGATCCCCGCCCGGTCCTCGTCCGAGCTCCGCACGGGGACGCTGCGCCGCGCCGACCTCGCCGCGTACGGCGGCCTGCTGGAGGAGCTGCGCCCGGCCAGCTCGGTCCTGTTTACGGGAGAGGCGCCGGGCCGGAGGGAGACGGCGGCCGGGTTGGCAGCGGCGGCCGCGGCGACTGGAGCTCGCACGGCGCTGCTCGAGTGCGAGCTCGTGGAACCGGGGCTTGCCGAGGCACTCGGCCTCGCTGCTGCCCCCGGGCTGCACGAGTACCTGCGTGGGGTCGCGGACTCGGGGGAGATCCTCAAGCCGGTCGCTCTGGCGGGACCGGGCTCTGCCGGGGCGAGCGAGCCGCTGGTCTGCGTAGTTTCGGGCCGGCCGGCGGCGGACGGGGCTGTCTTGCTCGACTCGGAGCGATTCCGCCATGCCGTCGCGGGCCTCCACGATGCCTACGAGTTGCTGGTGATCGACGGTCCGCCTCCCGGTCGGGTCGCGGAGCTGCTCGCGGCGATGGCCGTCGCCGAGGTCACCCTCGTCTGGTCGGAGCGAGGCATGCCGCCGCCCCCGAGCCTTCCCGGACCGGTTGCCGGCCTAGTCGTTCAGGCCTGAGGTCTGGTCAGAGGTCGTAGCGGGCGAGATCGGCGTCCAACCGTTCGGCGTCCTCGCCCTGTGGGCCCCCCACCGCGGTGCCCCCCGGTCCAGGCGGTCTCGCCGCCCGTCGCCAGCGCAGGACGCCGAAGGCCAGCGCCATCGCGGCAGCGATGAAGGCGATCACCGGCACCAGGTAGGCGGAGAGGTCGAAGCCTGAGCCTTCGGGCAGCGCGAGCACAGCCGGGCCGTACTGAGCGACCAACGCGTCCTTGACTTCGGCCTTGGTCTTGCCTTCGGCGATCAGGTGCTTGACCAGGACGCGCTCGCGCTGGGCCTGCGGCGATTCGGCGAGCTCCAGCAGGGTGCCGCAGATCGGGCACATCACTTCGCCTTCGACGTCGTTGACGCTCGTCTGAGGCGTCGCGGCCAGGCTGGGGGAGGCGAGTGCCAGCAGCGCCAGCAGCGCAGCGAGCGCGGCCGTGCCCCGGCTCACGAGTGACCTTCGACGATCGGTACGACCTGCTGCTCGAGGAAGCTCTGGTCGACGGGCCCGCGCCAGATCAGCGCCAGGCGCCCGCGCGGGTCGACGAGGAAGTTCTCGGGAACCCCGGTCGAGCCGAAGGCGGCGCTGCGCTCGTCGCCGATCGAGCGCAGCTGCCGGTAGCGAATGTCGTAGTCGCGGACGAAGGCGAGCGCGTCGTCGCTGTTGTCCTGGACGTTGATGCCGAGCACGCTGACGCCGCGCTTGCGGTACTGCCTGGCGAAGCGATCCAGGACCGGGGCCTCCTGCCGGCAGGGGATGCACCACGAGGCCCAGAGGTTGACCAGCACCCAGCGCCCGCGATATTCGGCGATGTCGCCCTGCTTGGCTTCGTCGCCGAGGAGCGGCAACTCGCGATCGGGCACTGGGTCGCCGACGGCGATGTTCGCCTCGCCCTTGCTCAGCAGCCCGAACGCGAGCAGGCCGATGACGGCGCAGACGGCGAGGAAGGCGAGGAAGGCACGAGTGCTCACGGCCCGCGAACACTAGCCCTCGCGACTTCCCGACTAACCCTAGAATCAGCCGCAGGCGCGGACGTAGCTCAGTTGGTAGAGCGCGAGCTTCCCAAGCTCGAGGTCGCGGGTTCGAGACCCGTCGTCCGCTTCGCATTGCAGAGCCAAATATCGACCCAACCACGCTTCACAAGTCATTGCGGGTAGGAACAGGGGTAGGAACAAAAGATAGTTGTCGTTGGTTCGATTGACTGAAAAGACCTTGGAAAACGCCACAAATGGCTGCAGTCCTGGGCGGCTCGCGCTCTGTCAGCTATTTCGGCTCGGGGTCGCGGCTCGAGCCAGCTAGACCAGCAGACCCGCAAGCTGGCGTAAGCTAGATAGGAGCGGTTATGGCAGATGCACAAGAAATCGAGCTGGTCTTCGAGCCTCAGGACGAGGGCGGCTACCACGTCTACGCACCCGACCCTTCCGGGTCTTCACACCCAGGGCGACGACCTTGACGACGCGATGACGAACGCCAACGAGGCGGTCGCTCTCTACGTCGAGGGACTGCGCGAAGACGGCGAACCGCTCGACAGCGGCGTGATCCGCCGCAAGATTCCCCTGCAGGCGTGAGCCCACGCCGACTTCCTCGACGACGCGCCGGACGGGATCCCGGTTGCTTTGCATCTGATCGTCCCTGCTGGATGGCGCGCGACCGCCGAGGCAGCCGCGCAACAGGCCGGCGGAGCGACCGACCGACTCATGGTCCATGAGCTCGGCGGGCTCCCCCGTCGCGCCGCCGCTTTCCCACGGGTAGCTGACCCCTCGGTCGGCCGCGCGGGTCTTATGCGGCGTGGCGAAGATAGATCGGCGCGGCCGGCGTCACAATGGCGTCGTCGAGTCGCCGGTGAAACGTCGACGCTTGGGCCAGCATGTCCAGCGCGTCGGCCTCGTGGACGGCCCAGCGCACCTTCGGGGCGTGGGCGGTCGGGTTGCGGAAAGTCATAAAGAACCCCTTAAGCATGGTCGCCAGACCGCGATGCTCGGAGAGCTCGTTGGGATTCTCCAGGCCGTTGAACGCCAACGGCGGCATGTTGTCCTTCGTCGTGAAGGCGGCGTCGACGAGCGTGGCCGCGTCGCCGGTCAGGCCGGTGCGATCGCGGATCTTCTGCGCGACGCTCTTTGCCGCCTCCAGCACGGCATGGAAGTAGTTCTCCTGCACCAGCTCGGCGCGACAGAACGCGAGCACGTCGGTATGGACGTCGCGGGCTTTGAGCTTGGCCTGGAGGCGATTGGCTCGTTCTTCGACCTCGCTGAGGGTACGGGCGGCGGTGACGCGCACGAGCTTGCCGTCGTTGCGCAGTTGCAGACCGGCGAAGGACAGAACCTCGTTGGCCGACGCGCACAGCCCATCGTGGGTTTCGCGTGCTCCAACGAAGCGATCGGGCGCCAAGGCAAGCTCGACGAATTTCGCGACCGCGTTGCCGCCTCCGTCGCGCGCTTGGACGCGTTCGAAGGAGTCGCGGATGCGCCGCCACTTGGTGCTGATGTCCGACGGCGGCAGGCGTGCCTCGGCCAGTAGCCGGTCGATCTCGCTGCCGGTCGTGCTGTCCCCGACGATGCGCGCGAGGTGCTCGACTTGACCAGAAGTGAAAGGAGGCAGTGCCACGCGGCAAGGCTACGCTCGTCCCCGGCGGGCGAGAAGGTCGTCAGACCGCGGACGTGGGTTTCCGCGCAAAGCGAGTCCACGTGTCGGGCGGTACAACATGAGCGTGTATCCGGAGGTACAGCGTCTACGCAGATCCATTCGAGGGGCTGATCGTCCAGCTCACCGAGCTTCGCGGCCTTTCAAGATCGTCCCGCCGCTGATCGACGATGACCGCGAGCGGCGTTGGAGGGAGATCGGCGAAAGGCCCAGCGATGGGGAGGACGGCGACGTCATAGACGTCTATGGAGCCGAGGCCGGCCCTGAAGAGGGATATGGGTTCGCGGACTTCGGCAGGGCGATCCGTGTCGGAGCTGTCGTCTTCGCGTGGGCGGTCTTTCAGGACTACCTCGCTCGCGAACTCAAGAGGAGCTACCTGAGCTATGACCTGTCCGGGTCTCCAGCTCTGGCAGTGCTGGTCGCCGAAGATGTGCGCAACTGGGATCGCCGGTTTGACCAGATCACGGAGCGCTATCGGGACTTCGGAGGAATCGCGCTGAGCAAGCTGCCGAGCTGGGATCAGGTTCTGCACGCGCAGGAGCTGCGCAACGCTCTCGTGCACAACCAAGGCCAGTACACGCGGGCATATCTGAAGACGAAGCTTGCCTATCGACCGACCGAGGAGGACCTTGATGGCTCCACCCCGCCTGCGGATGACGCCGGGCTCATTAATCACGAGGTCATCCCGCTGTCGCCTACGTTGGCCGACGCGGTGATCACGCAGCTGCATACCGCAGCGACCGAAGTCCGCGAAGCGGTCGACCAGGCTCGACGCAAGTAGGCTCGGCCGCCCGCGTCAGGCTGCGTCGCGATATTGCGAAGCAGGGTCAGCGTCGGTACGGGGCGGCCTTCTCCCCGCCAGGGGGCGGCATGGGGCTTTGGCCGCCACTCCGCGCGATACAAAGTGTCGATGTTCCCGTCCCCGCCCGTGGTCGTTGATGCCGACGTCTTACTGCGCAACGTGGATTACGCGGTGCGCAAGGGATACTCCGGAGCGCTGTTGGGGAGGGCGAGTCGTCGGTATTCGCTCCTTAGTGGTGTCGTTCTCTTCGCAACGACCTCGGTTCACGGAGAGGCGAGTCGGCACCTTCCAGAGATCGCCGGTCGGCGCGGAGTTTCCGAGGATGTCGTGTGGTCGGTCTGGCGCCAGCTCATTCTTCCTGCCGTCCGCTTTGTGTCCCTTGAGCCGGGCACGGTCGATGATCCCCGAATCCAAGATGTCCACCCGAAGGACAGGCCGACCGCAGAACTTGTGGGACTCTTGGCACCCTCCGTTCTCATCACCGACAATCGCAAGCATTTCCGCTCGTTTGCTTTGCCCGAAACTGCAACCGACGAGGTAGCCATCGATCTTTTTCATGTCGGCCAATTCACTATCGGAGCGAAGGGGGTGGCGATCGTCCCGACTGCTGGCGGTGCTGCGGTAATTGAGGGCGCGAAGAAGTTGTCCTCGAAGCTCGGAACCGAGGTCGTTGTTGCAATTGGCCTGCTCATGATCGTCGGCGCGGGCTATTACCTAACGCGGCCAGGAGGCCGTGAGCTACGGGGAAAGCTCAGGCGTGCTGCCAGCCAAGCTGCTCCCGTCATTGGAGAACAGATGGTTGCCGCCCTGCAGGCGAGCGAACGCATCGAGGCTTTCGCGGTGAAATGCGCAGTAGCCCCAGGCCCCCTTGGACTACTCGCTCGTCAACTCGCCGTCCAGCAGAGCGAAATGACTACGGTTGAAGTCTCTGAGATGTTGCAGTGGCATGACTGCGAGTTCTCGGGGGGCCGCTCGCATCGAACTGAAACGCGTGCCTGGCTGGAGAACGAGCTTTGCTTCCACGAGGTGTCCCGTGGGCGGTGGTCTCTTGGCTTTCACGCCGAGGACTTGACCCCTCCAAGCCCCTCGTCGTCGCTGAGCTCGTCACCTTTGTAGGGCCCCCTGGCTCGCTCCCCCTGATGAAAAACTGCCCCGGATACTGAAGGCGATCCGAGCCGCCGGCGCATCCCGCGGATGAGTTCGGACGGATCGGCTTCGACCGCGGGCAGCCAACTCTAGGATGGTTCCAGCCGGGGAATTCGCACGTTGCGCTCCAGCAGGCTGATCTCTACGCGGTGCAGACCGACGCGTTCGGTGGTGCGTTGCTGCGAGAGCTGAGCCCGCTTACGTAGCCAGATGAGGTTCTCGCCGAATCGGCGATTCCGATTCCGATCTCGGCTCTCCAGACCGTCCACGTAGGTGCGATGGACGCTGATGAGGTCGGCGAGCGCCCACCTGGCTGAAGCTGCGTGCGGACGCCAAACCCCCACCGTACCTTGCAAAGTTTAGTAGCGTTCCCTCCACTGTCTCGAATAGGTGCAATCGCTAACGGCTTAGGACGGTGACGATGAAGGTCGCGATACTCGGCTCCGGTGGTCCACGACCCCACCCCGAGCGTGCATCGCCGGGCCAGGCGGTTCTGGACGATGACCACGTTCATCTCGTTGACTGCGGACCTGGTACCGGGCACAACTTGGCCCTCTTGGATTTGTCGATGGCGAAGGTGGATCATGTGTTTCTTTCCCATACGCACCTCGACCACTGCCTCGAGCTGCCGAGCGTTGTCCTGGCCGGGTACCTCGAGGGACGGACCTCCCCGCTCAACGTCTACGGTCCGGAGGGCACGGCACACGTAGTCGACGTCTTGCTGCGCGACGCGTTTGCATACGTGGCCGACTTGATCCGTGCGGTGGCCAACGTCGAGCTTGACGTGCGTGTCACAGAGGTCGAGACCGGCTGGCAGGCATCGGTCGGCAGCCTGCAAATCCAGGCGGCCGAGGTCATGCACAACTTTCCCTGTGCGGCCTTCCGGTTCGATGACCGCAGAGGCAGCTCTGTCACGTTCAGCGGCGACACGATCCCTTGCGACGCCGTCGTGGGTCTATCCGCGTCGACCGATCTCCTGATCCATGACTGCGCATTCCCCGATGGAATGGCCGACGTCGCGCGTGCCTCGTTCCATACGTGTCCGCGCGAGCTGGGCGAGGTGGCTGCGCAGGCCGGAGCCAAGGCCGCCGTTATGACCCACATGTTCCCGGCTTGCGACGGGCAGGAGCTCCAGATGGAGCAGAGTGTTCGTAAGGAGTTCGGCGGAGAGGTCAGCATGGCTGCCGATCGCCGCGTGTATGACGTTGGATGACAGGCTGTCCACCGGCGTGACCACGATTCACGACGGGTATCACGCTGCGGTTGCGAGAGTCGACTGCGCGCACATCGTCGACTTCGACGCCGGCTCCATGCCGGATGCGATCTTCGACACCGGCGGGTCGTCGAGTCGGTGGCTGCCGCTCGTCGTCGGGACGTATGTCGTGCGCACCGACAGCTTGAGCGCACACGGAGGCACGACCCTCAGCTACCTCAGGCACTATCAGACGCATTATCAGCGTCGTCTCAAGCCGCAACTTCGGGCTGCGCGGGCAACCACGGTGCTCGAGCTGACGCCGCTGCACTTGCGCGGGCTTTTCCACCAGGACGATCAGGTCATTCCGTGGGACGAGGAGTGGCGCATCGAGCTAACGGCCACGCTCAATAAGCTCGGCGTGGCGACGCTCGTAGCGAGATTTACGGCTCCTGGGTCGGACTTCTCGCAATTTGGAGCGCAGCTGCGGGACATCGATCGCCTGCGTGTGACGGCCGATGACCCGTCGTACGGGTATGGCTCGTACACCCTCCACGAGATCTACGCCCTCGTGATCGCCCGCCTATTGGTGACGACGTACGACCTCAAAGACTTCCCGGTACTGGCGCGCGCCGAGATGGACCGGCACTACGGGTCGGTCCTAGCGCTCAGGAACGAGGTCGCGAGGAAGATAGGTGCCCGCGGCACGACTGGGGACAGAGCGAGCAATTGCTTCACCAGCTTTCTGCTCACGATGACGCTGAATGGCCAAGCGTTAGGCTCGTGGATACACGAAGGCAGCCTTGAGATTCGAGGGTTGCTCACGGGCGACGCCAACTGGGCTCACAAGGAAGCGAACCGCGTGGGCTCGGATCTCGCCGAGATGAACGTTGGGACTCGCAGTACCGCCCCGTGGTACGTCAGCGCCGACGGGGTCGTGTACCTGCTCGCGTCAGACTTCGAGACGGACTTCCAAGAGGCCCGAACGCTCGTCGTGTTCGAGCTCGAAGATCCTGCTCGCATTGAAGCACTATCTCCTTCGCGTCAATGCGCAACTCAACGAGTGGCGCGTGGACATCGCGCCGCTCACGGCCGCGGCAAGCACGCGCAATGAAGCACTGAGGCATCTGGACGAGATCTACAGCATCGAGATGTCGCACAAGGACACGACTCGAGCACGCATCGAACGGTGCAAGCGGATCATGGGGATCGACGCGCTGCGCGACATCACCTTCACGCGTCTTGAAGCACTGTCGGACGAGTTGTCCCTCGGCTTCCAGTCGAGGATCTCGCGGCAGCAGATCTGGCTGACGCTCGTCTTCGGCGTGTTGGGAGTCGGGGGACTCGCGGTCGCGTTCGAGACCTTCGCGTTCTCAGCGCCCCACGATTGGGCTGCTCGCGCAGTCGCGGCAGCCCCACCGTTGGCGCTGATGCTTCTGACCTATCTGATGCTCTCGCGTCTGACGCGCCGCTGAGCATGCGCCTGTGCTCGGCATGACCCACCACCCGACTCCGATGAGGCGCTTCTTGTTGTTGCGTCACGGCGAGACGCAGTGGAACGCCGATCATCGACTCCAGGGGGTCCGAGTCGATCAGCCGCTGAGCGAGACCGGCAGGGCCCGTGTGCATTGCGCCGCTGCGAACCTCCCGACCGAGTTGACCCAGCTTGGCGTGGTCTTCTCGTCACCAATGTCGCGGACGCGGGAGACGGCGACAATCTTGGCCGCGCCTCGCGCGGAGGTCGCGGAGCAGGTGGGCCTAGAGGAGTGCGACTACGGAGCCTGGACCGGGCTTACGAGCGCCGCCATCGACGAGCGTTACCCGGGGATGATGGATGACTGGGACGCCGGGCTCCTAGAGCGGCCGCCGGACGGCGAGTCCCGCCACGAGATCGCGCGTCGAGCTCTCCACGGGCTCCAAGCGATCATCGAGAAGACACGAGAGAGCCGCTTGCCGGTCCTGGTCGTGACGCATGGTGATGTAATCCGTGCGCTCGTGGCTCTTCATGGGGGTCGATGGCCGCCGCGCCCGATCGACGAGCTCGCTGGCTGGTGGTTCGAGAGCAACGGCTCGGCCGTCACGAGCGTGTGCCCGACGCCGTCGATCGCGTCCGTCGTCCCGGACCTGCCCCGATGAAGGTTGTCGACCGCGCAGACGCTCGCTGCGCCCCGGAAGTTGCGGTGATTATGTGCGGAGGACACGGCCGTCGTCTGGGGCCGCTTGGGGAGGTCGTCCACAAGGCGCTGCTTCCGGTGGCAGGAGCGCCGGTGGTGGAGCACGTGCTTCGCGAGATCGCCGATGCGGGCGTCCGTGAGGTGTGGGTGATCGTCAACCACCTCGAGTCGCAGCTCAAAGGGTTCATCGGGAACGGCACGAGGTTCGGACTCCGTGTTCGCTACAAGCACTCGACGGCCGATGGCACGGCGGGCGCTCTGGCCACGCTCGCCGACGATGTGCGTGGGCCGTTTGTCTACTGCCATGCGAACGTCTACTGCTCCCCCGGAACCGTGCAGTGGCTGGCGGGAGAGCATCTGCGGCTGGGAGGCGAGGCGACGTTCTCGTACAGCGCGCGCCCAGAGGCGCCGAGCCACCCGCAGTTCGTCCTCAAAGGTCACGTAGTCCGCGACGTGTGCCGTGAGGGACCAGGGCCGTATTCGTTGGGGCGCGCTGTCATCGACGCCCGCGTCTTGGCCGGCATCGACGGGCGACCCGACGGGATGGTCGAGGAAGCGGTCTGGGACATGTACGCTGGCGTGGCAACCAAGGCCATGGTCGCCGTCGAGTACCCGTGGGCGTGGTGTCACCTGGAGTCGCTGGAGTTCTACGGCGGGCTCGGAGCCGCCGTTCAAGCCAGGAGCCTGCGCTGATGACATGTGTGGCATAAGCGTGGTCGTCGACCACGTTGGCCTCAATGGCGACTGGCTGGAGCGGCTCAGCCGCGACCCATGGTCTCTGAGGCACCGCGGTCCGGACGACACTTCAGCCGTTCGCGTGGGATCGCATGCGGTCATGCGCGCGTGGCGGCTCGCAGTGAGGAACAGCGATTCGGGTGCGCAACCGTTGATGTTCTCGGACGGCAGCGTCCTGATCTGCAACGGAGAGTGGTACGGGCCCGTGCACGAGATCCGCGGCCTGCGCTCCGATGTCGAGGTTCTGTACTCGGCGTACCGGGATGGAGGCGCGGAAGCCGTGGCGGACCTCGATGGGATGTTCGCTGGTGTGCTGTACTACGCACCGGAGAACCGTTTCGTCGCCTTTCGCGACCGACACGGCGTGAAGCCGCTGTTCCTGTTGAACGCCAGAGGCGCGTCCATCGTCTCATCTGAGATCAAGGGCTTGGTCGCGGTGATCGGCACGACTCCGAGCTACGACCGGACTTACGCGACCGAATGTTTGGTCCACGGCCACTCTCTGCAAAGGACCAAGTCGCCATACGGCGGGATTCGCCAGGTGGCGCCGGGAGAGGTGCTCGAACTCGGCCGAGAGCCGCGTGCGTTGTTCGCCGGCGAGGCCGGATCCCTAGTGGCCAATGACCCGAACGCCGACTGGGGCTCCAACTGGGAGGCTCTTCTTGAGGTCGCGGTACGGTCTGTGTGTGCGGCCGACGCCGCGCCTGCGGTACTGCTGAGCGGTGGCGTGGACTCGAGCTTGATCGCTGACTTCACGACGCGAAGTGAGCCCAAGCTGGTTCAACGCGGGGTCGTTGCGAGGTTCTCCACCGCCGGGTCCCAGGACGTGGCTCGGGACGAGTCCGCCTACGCCAAGCTCGTCGCGGCGCGGTGTGACTTGCCGACCTTGGAGACGGACGTGACCGGGCCGCGCACTCCGGCAGATCTGGAGCCGATCTTCGCCGCGTTGGAGCAGCCGATGTTCAACTCGTCACCGGTTGTTACCCATGCCCTCGCGCAGTGCCTGGCGAACAATGGCATTCGCTGCGTGTTGAGTGGAGATGGCCTGGATGAGCTTCGGTTTGCGTACCGCCGGCTCCGAGTGTGCAGCCCGAGCATCGAGAGTATGCGCGCGCTTGACCTCGCGCCATACGCGGATGATCTCGTTCCGCTACCACGATCCTTCTACCGCCGGATCGCCTGCGACGACCTGGAGCTTGCGTTCGAGCGACGCGCGACGACGATCGCGGACGCGTTGGCGAGTCAAAGCCGCGGTCCGCTCCCAGATGCGCTTCGCGCCATGGAGCTCGATCTGCGTCTGCCCAACTATCACCTGGCGCGCGTCGACCGGCTGTTCATGGCACGTGGCGTGGAGGCGCGTGTCCCATTCCTTCGCCGCGATCTGGTGAGCGCGGCCATGGCGCGCACGTCGACCGCGGCCCTGCGTGAGCCGGCCAAGCTGGCGGAGCGGCGCATTCTCGCCAGACGCTTCGGGGCGGAGATAGCCTGGCGACCCAAGGTGCGCTTCACCGGCCCTGTCCACACGTGGGTGGACGGCTGGTTCGCCGGGACCTCACCCGAGGAGTACATCCGGAGCTCCGTTCGGGTCCGCGAGCTCACCCGCGAGTCGGAGCTCGCAGCGTTGTTCAAAGAGATCAAAGCCATGGGACTTAGCGCCGAACGCAGCCTCATCGTATGGGGGCTGGCTTGCATTGCGGGGTGGGAGCAGAGCGAGCAACGGTGGGGGACCGCGGGCTGCCATGACGTCAGGCTCGGTTGCCCGTAGCGGGCATTTAGCATATGAAGGTGAGTTCTTTTGATTATTCTCTTTTCGCTCATGCGCATCAGCGTGGTGACTTTCAACGAGAACGAGCAGGCGGCAGTGGAACGGCTGCTGGACGAGCTCGCCGACGGAACTGCCCCATGGGGGCGAGAAGGCCGAACGACCATCAAGCGGGACTTCGGCGAGGATGTCTGGACCCTCGACCATGTCGCGCTGCTTGGGCAGGGCAACGTGGTCGCCGCAGCCGAGCTCGCCAGGCAGTACCGGTCCACGAAAGGCACTCCCGATTACGTGGTCTTTTACGGCTGCGCCGGAGCCCTGGACGAGGTGAATGCGGGTTCCGTCTTTTTGGCCGAGTCCGTCAACTACCTCTCCCTCGGAACCGTCGATCCCGGCCACACGGGTGATGAGCAGATCACGCTGAAGAACAAATGGCTCTGTTATACGGACCCTCCAGCGGGCGTGGAACCCTTGCTCCCGATCAAATTCCCGCTGGTCAAGCAGGACTCGCAGACGCTGAAGAAGCTCGCTCCACTGTCAACCGCTCGCGTCGCCGCGACGGACAAGGTGGTCCACGTGCTGCCTCGTAAAGCGCCCATTCCGGTCAACCCACCCCCGCCGCGGGCCGAATATGAGGCGAAGCCGTGGACCTACGCGCAAGCGCTGGGCCTCATCGCCGACTCCGGGGAGGATGTCTTGGTGGAGATGGAGTCCTACGGGATCGCCCGCATCGCAAAATCACTGGAAATCCTCAATCAGGTCATCGTGATGAGAGTGACTACCGATGCTCTCGTCGATCACGGCGTAGATGACGACCACTGCGACCCTCAGGCGACACTACTGATGGAAGGCCGAGCAGTCTTGGGCCACCTTCTCGCTTGCCTCTTTACGCCATGAAATTGAAAGAGCTACTGGAAGAGTTTCCGTGGGACGAGACCTACCGGAGGCTGTGCGACGACCCCCCGGATCAGAGCGAACTTCCCCTGAAGCGGGTGGGAGCACTGATCATCGAGCAGCGGGACTCTCAACTTCAGGTCTTGGCCCGAGGGATGTACGGACCAAGGCTGGTGACCGACTCGCCACCTCGAAGCGATGGACCTGAGGTGAGGCAGCGCAGGCTGCCCAGGTTCGAGTTCAACGATCCGGAACAGGCTGCGCGTACTTTCCTGCGGGTCGCGGCTCAGGTAGGGGCCAACCTACGCCCTTTTGCGCCAAGTCACCTGGCGGAGCTGGGCGTCCCGGGCGCGTTGTTGGGTCGACTGCTCCGACTCTTGGCGATAGCCGAAGAGCCGTCGGATCGTTCGGGTCCAGAGGGAACCGAATGGTTAGAGCTAAAAGAGATGGCGGCGGCACATGGCGAGTCGTCGCCTTTCGGCCCAGTACTCGGTCCGATGCTCTTGCTTGCCGGATCCTCAGGTGAGTCTGCGGCAGAGGGGTCCGACTATGACCTCATCCGGCCACTCGTGGCCGAACTGGGCACCACTGACAGAGTTGATGGGCTCGCCAAGTGGACCAGCGCCGTTGTGGAGGCAGGATCGCGCCATATCGCCATGGTCAGTCCGCTTTCGTACCCCCGTGAGATATCCGTGGAGGCCGACGTTATGCGGGCTGAGGTCGTTCCCCGCGGCGTTCGCGCTCGTGCGCGAGACATCGTGCTCGCCGGGCGTCGCGAGGAGAACGTCGACTTTCTTCGGCAGGTTCGAGAGCTCGACGGCGTGGTCAACGAGGAGACCGGATTTATCTACGAGCCCGAGCCGGGGCTGGTCAGGGTCCGTGCCTGGAGCAAAGACTCTCTCGAGATCGAGCGATTGACTCGCAGTGCCAGTGCGGCAAACGCCAAAGTTATCGAAGTACTCGACGACACCATCATCTGAGCCCATCCTCGCGTCAGCGCCGACACACTCTGCGCTAGTCCTGACTGACTGACTGACGCTCTCCGGGCTCCATTCAATCGCGTCGCCGGTCCTTTCCGTCCCAAGGTCTCTGTGCCCTAGACCACCTGAACTTCCTCCACGGCCTTTTCGCCTTCGCAGAGAAGCGCGGTTGGGCTTCGGGCAACGCGGTCGCCGAAGCCGAGCGACCGCGAGCCGATGGCAGCGACCCCGACATTCGCTTTATCGACCTGGAGGAACTCGAGGCGCTCCTGCGGGAGGTCCCCGACGACGTTCTCGGCGCGGTCGAGCGACCGCTCTACCTGACCGCCGCCATGACCGGCTTGCGCCAGGGCGAGCTGATCGCCCTGCGCTGGAAAGACGTTGACTGGAAGGCGGGTCTGATCCGCGTCCGCCGCAGCTACACCCACGGGCGCTTCGGCACCCCGAAGACGAAGCGTTCCAGCCGATCGGTCCCGATGCCCAAGCGCGTCGCGGCCGCGCTCAAAGAGCACTTCAAGCGCTCGAATTACACCGGCGCCGACGATCTCGTCTTCTGCCATCCCGAGACCGGCGCCCCGTTCGACGCCTCGAAGATGCGGAAGCGCTTCAAGGTCGCGCTCAAGGCAGCCGGCGTCCGCTCGATCCGCCTCCACGACCTCCGCCACACCTTCGGCACGAAGATGGCCGCCGCCGGGGCGCCGCTGTGGACCATTCAGGAGTGGATGGGACACCGTGACTACAAGACGACCGAAATCTACGCCGACTACGCGCCCGATCGGTCCAGGGCGCCCGTTGGGCCGAGGCCGCCTTCGCCGAGGAGGAAGAGGACGAGGACGGCGATGCAACCGACGATGAAAACGATGCAGCTAGGCCAGTAGGCCCGCGAGCTGGCGTAAGCTAGAGAGGAGCGGTTATGGCAAATGCACAAGAAATCGAGCTGGTCTTCGAGCCCCAGGACGAGGGTGGCTACCACGTTTACGCGCCCGACCTTCCTGGTCTTCACACCCAGGGCGACGACATGGACGACGCGATGACGAACGCCAGCGAGGCGGTTGCCCTCTACGTCGAGGGCCTGCGCGAAGACGGCGAATCGCTCGATAGCGGCGTGATCCGCCGCTCGATTCCCCTGCCGGCGTGAGCCCGCGCCAGCCGGTCGTCTCCGGCGAGCGCCTGATCAAGGCGCTGCGCAAGGAGGGCTGGGAAGTCGTCCGTCAACGTGGCAGCCACGTCCGCTTGAAGAAGACCGGGCATAGGCACGCGCTCGTCGTCCCGCTGCATCGGGAGCTTCGGCGCGGCACCCTCGCCGGCATCCTCCGCGATGCCGACCTCAGTGCCGAGGACCTGCGGCGCCTGCTCGACTGATCCCCAGCTTTACCTTCTGCTCGGTGTGTGCGGGAATCTCGCCCCGCCGACCACCGCCGTTGCTCGTAGTGTCGTGTCATGCCCTTGGATGCGCGAATCGCTGAGGCTCTGCGCGCTGCCGACGCCGAGACTTCGTGGCACGAGGTAAGTACCTCACTTCGAGCTCTCGACCCGGACGGTGAGGACGTTGCCGTAAGGCCGTTCTACTTCGCCTTCTCCTACACGTTGCTTGAGCGCACCAGCCCCCGCCGCGACCGGTTAGGCGAACCGTTCGGATCACGAATCGCGGGGGAGGGGTGGAGGTTCCCGCCCGAGGTCTCCGCGATCGAGGACGTCGATGTGGAGGCGTGGATCGACGCCTTCAACGAGATCGACTCCCCGGTAGTCAAGGCTCGCGTCGGGGATCTTCTCTTCGAGCGGCGGGCCGCGCCGCGGCCCGACCTCTACGTCCGGGGCGCCTGTGATGCCTTGCTCGCGTTGGTCGAACGCGACGATTGGGCCGACATAGAGCGCGCACGGCTGCTCTCCCGCGCGCTGGAGTTGGCCCAGGCCGTCGGCGATGGCGAGCGGGCGCGGACCGCGATCGAGCGGATCATCGCCTTCGCCGAGTACGAGCTTGACAACCCGGAGAGCCGGCCGGGCGAGTGCCTGCGACCCCTGCGATCGCTGGTCGACCTGGCGCCCGAGGACCGTCCCGATGGCCTCGATCAGTTGCTTGTGCGCGCCGCCGAGCGCTACGGCGCGGACCCGAACCTGATGGACAACATCATCGAGCTTCGCGTGCGCTTGCTCGATGAGGAGGGCCGCCGGCAGCTGCGCCAAGATCAGGTTGCGCGCTGGCGCGAGGAGGCGACGAGGGGCGACGGCCTCCTGCGCGCGTTCAGGCTGGAGAAAGCGCTTGAGATCGCCCGTACCTTCGGCTTGAACACCGAGGCGGACGAACTCCGAAAGGAGCTAGGGGATTTCGACCCCGAGCAGCTCGACTTGCAGGAGATCTCGGCCGAGGTCAAGATGCCGAAGGAGGAGGTCGAGCGCTTCCTCTCGCGTTTCAGGGACGCGGCATCGTGGCAGGACGCGCTGCGATTCCTTGCGGCGCAGCCGCCGCCGGGCGGGTCGCCGGCCGACCTTGAGGCTCATGTCGAGGAGCTGATGACCGAAGCACCGCTTCAGTTCCTCTTCACGAAAGCGATCATCGGTCCCGAGAGCGCCGGGGCGATCTTCCGCGCCGACAGCCCGGAGAAGCACAAGAGGGTGGCTATGTCCGAGCAACGAGCCCAGGCGGCGTCGTTCTGGGCCCTCTTCGCCGCCGACGCCCTGGACGTGATCGGGGACACCTTTGCCCGCCCGAGCCATGACGAGCTGACCGAATACTTCACCGGGGAGCTGGTCGATGTAGATGTCGCGGAGCGCATTGCTCGCGCCCTTGAGCTCTATTGGGACGGGCATCCCGACGAGAGCGCCCACATCCTCGTGTCGCGCATCGAGCAGGTGATCCGCGGCCTCGCGCGCCGTGTCGGCATCCCGGTCTATCGCGAGCCGCGCGGCTCCGAACCGGGCGGGGTGGAGACGCTGGGGACCCTGCTACGGGCGATCGGCCCCGCCTTCGCCGATACCGGTCTTCACGCATACTTCATGGTCCTCCTGATCGACCCTCTCGGCCTGAACTTCCGCAACAAGATCGCCCACGGCCTCGTCGGGAAAGTCCAGAAACCCGCAACTGCCCTGCTTCTGCAGGCAGCTTGCGTCTTGAGCAGCTTCCAGCTGGGGACCCCCGATGAGCCGGCGGAGCCTCCGCCCGGCGCCGAAGCCCTCGGAGAGCCGGAGTCCGGCGACGAGGACGACCAGGCTCCCGAGGCCGGTTAGGACCAGGCGCTCAGCCCAGGAGCGGGTACTAAGTGGAGCGAAACTCGGTCCAACTCGGACCCACTCGAACCGCTTGAACAAGCCAAAAACCAGCCTGGTCAACCAGCACCAGAGAACTCATAACCCGAAGGTCGCAGGTTCGAATCCCGCTGCCGCAACGAGCGAGTTTCAGCGATGTCTCTCGCACCGTCGCTTCGCCTCGGGTGGGGGGTGCGAGGAGCGGACCTCTAAGGCTCGGCCAACTCGTCGTGATTCGCGCTCACTGGGGCGTCGAGCGGACCAGCTGCGGGTGGGTGGGTGAGGACGGTGCGGCCGAGGCGAGGAGCGCTCCAGGTAGGAACACAGGTAGGAACAAAATCGGACTCATCGTGTCCAGCTTGGTCTTTCAGTGTCCACTTCAAAAAGTGGTGATTTGCAGGTAAAGCGCATTGGAAAGCGGCTGGAGCTAAGCCTCAGCGCGAGCTTCCCAAGCTGTCTAGCCGTGTCAAGCGCTGTCCATCCGTGTCCACTGGCATCTATCCGTTTCCAGCCGTGGGGCGAAATCCGCTCTCGCGGGCTGTCCGCCGGTGAATACCGGCACGAGCTTCGATGTTCTGAGTTTGTCGGAGCTCGCGCCGCTTCCAGAAGGCCTGCGCCGGCAGCTGGGACGAGGCGCGGGTGATGAGCGTCGGCGCGGTCGGGTCGAGGTAGTGATTTGAACCGCTTGACCGATGATTGCGACTTACGGAATTGAGCCTGATTTCCGTAAGCCCTGCTACTCTGAGCCAATGGGAAAGCGCGACGCACAGCTGGTCACGGAGGCCCTCTTCACCCTCGTCGATGCGCGTGAGGCGATCGAGAACGGCCACTCCGACGCAGCCCTTGATGCGCTCGAGGAGGCCCAGGAGGTGCTGATCTCGGTCAAGCACACGCCGGGTGTGAGCGTGGCGGCGGCGAGCGAGCGACTCGGAGTCTCCGAGCCGACCATCCGCAACTGGGTAAAGCGAGGAGCGCTTGAGGCGGTTGCGGGGACCAGGCCGATGCAGATAGAGCCGCAGAGCCTGCACCGCGTCAGCCGCGCGCTCGCCGAGCTGCGCGAGCGCGGGCGGGACCGCGATTGGCTACAGGCTGTGGTCGACCATCTGCACGACCGCGAAGCGCGGGGTAGCGAGGCTCTGCGCGAGGGCTTGGCCCAGCTGGGCCGCGGGCGACTCGAACCCGCCTGATGCCCCACGAGGTCCTGCGTACGGCGCAGGTCGCCTCTGTGCTTGGCGGGATGTCGGCGCGCGAGAAGCGCTCCTATGAGGCGGCGGTCGACGCCCTGCGCGGGGAAGGCTGCGGGGCCGGTGGCTATCGGCTGGCCGCGGCCGATGGCGATGACTACCCGCTGTGTTGCCGCCACCTCGCATACGCATGGCGGATGTTCACGGCCTACCCGCGCAAGAAGCGAGTCGTGATCGTCGCCCTCGATAAGCACGAGCGCAGCCACAACCCGGCAGCCGATCTCGCTGAGATCCTGCCTGGCCTCGCTACCGTCGGGCGCAAACGCTCGGCGAAGCCGCCCTGCTGCGAGGACGCCGCCGATCCGCCGGCGATGAACGAGGAGTTGAGCGAGCTGCTCTCCGCGTTGTCCTGAGCTGTCCTCGGCGGCGGACGGAAGCGGCGGACGGGAATCGAACCCGCATCGCCAGCTTGGGAAGCTGGGGCTCTGGCCATTGAGCTACCGCCGCGGGAGCGATCGGATCGGGAGTCCGCTCCTCTCGCTGTCTGCAGTTTGCCCGATCGGCAGGTGTCTAGCAGGGGCGGGCGCCGTGATCCCCGGCCGTTCAGTGGTTGCATACCAAGCGAGGGACGCCGCACTGGGCGTAGAGGAAGGCCTCTTAGCGGCCTGAGCCTCGCCGACGGGTGAGGCCGAGGAGCGCAGCGCCGCACACCCCCAGCCGATGCAGCGGTTGACTTTGGCCCTCCGTCAATTTTGGGGCCGATCCAGTCGTGGATTCCGGCGGCAGCAGATGCTGTTAGCGGTCTCATCGGCGAGTGCGAGTTGAGCCCAGGTGGACGCCCGTTTTTCGTCCATTGCGATCGTCTCCGGCTGGTTGCCGAGATGCTCGCAATCGCGCGAAGCGGCGCAATCAATCGAGGTCGAACGCGGCCATGATCGCGTTGCTGAGGGCTGGCTCTTTGCCTGTCGTACACCGATCTGCTCAACCGCAGCAAACCCGGAATCGGCGGGTTGGAGGAGAGATGGGATCGATGCCGAGCAGAGCTTCCGCACTGATCGCGCTTCTCGTTGGGACGCTGGGGCTGCTGGCGATTCTGGGCACCGCGACCGCCGGCGCTTCGTCGGTGCGCTGGTCGCCGCGTCCCACCGCCGCTCCCTGGCAGTGGCAGCTACAGGGGAAGATCGACACCAGCGTTGCGGCCGGGGTATACGACATAGATGGGTTCGAAACCCCGGCCAGCACGGTGCGCCGACTCCATCGCCAGGGCCGCAAGGCGATCTGCTACCTCGACGTCGGCAGCTGGGAGTCCTATCGCCCCGACAAAGCCGAGTTCCCGCGCTCGGTGATCGGGCGTCGCTACTCCGGCTTTCCCGACGAGCGCTGGCTCGACGTCGCCCATTTCCATCGCTTCGAGAAGCCGCTCAAGCAGCGCTTTTCGATGTGTGCACGCAAGGGCTTTGACGCAGTCGAGCCCGACAACCTCGCCGGCTGGGAAAAAGAAAACCACACTGGTTTCAAGATCACCAAGGCCGATCAGTTGCGCTTCAACCGCTGGGTCGCCCGCCAGGTCCACGGGCGCGGGATGGCGGTGGCTCTGAAGAACGACGGCCGCCAGGCCCCAGAGTTGATCAACGCCTTCGACTTCGCGATCGTCGAGCAGTGCTTCCAGTACCACGAATGCGGCTACTACCGGGAATTCATCCGTCACGACAAGGCGGTCTTCGAGGCCGAGTACGAACAGAAGCCGAAGCAGTACTGCAAGACCGCGCGAGCGATCGACTTCAGCTCGATCCACAAGTCTTATGACTTGTTCGCACGACCCTGGCAACCGTGCATGCGCTGAAGAATCGCTCACCGCGCATTGTCAAGTCGTCCAACTGAGATCTTCGGCCTGCCCAGCGACCTGGCTTGCCCTCGGTAGCTTTCCCGTGCAAGGTGGCCTCACCGCCGCGACGCTTTTGTTCCCACGCGGAGGGAGAAGCGATGTGTACGGCCTGTGAGCCTATGACGGTGAACCCGAGGCTCTTCGGCTGGGAAGTTCGGCCGGCGGCGGGGTGAGTGGCCCTCAGCTCGCCTTAGCGGTGTACTTGGAGGTCCCGTTGCAGGTGTCGGAGGTACTGAATTCGGTGATCACCTTGCCGCTCTCATGCCCCTTCTTCCCGAACTTGCCGGTGATCTTCACGAAGCCCTCGTGGTCGTGGGTGGGGGCGAAGTAGATCGGCAGCTTCGCCGTGAAGGTGCCCTTGCTCGAGATCTTCGCCGTCGCGTCCTGGACTTCGCCAAAACCGCCGCCTTCGCAGTAGACCGGGTAGCCGCTCGGCAGGCTGAAATCGTGAACCTTCTTGCCGTTCGCGGAGACCTCGAAGGTGATCGAGTAGGTGACGTTGGCTCCCGCGAGGCGCTTGATCGACCCGGAGTAGGTCTTGCCCTTGACGGGGTGGGCCGCGCTGGCGCTGCTGGCGCCGGCGACGAGAGCGGCGATCAGGACGACGAGTCCGCAGGAGACCGCGGCTCGAGGGCTGTGACGGACCTTCATGCTGCTCCTCCTGTCTCTGGATTAACGGGTGGCGGCTTTGTGGGCCGCTGGACGAGACCGGTAGAGGCTATCCCATGCGAACTGGTCCAAACGGATAGCAGCGGCGGGTCGCTCATCATCAAAAAGAGCCGCCCCACGGCTGGCTGAGGGTCACTGCGAGCCTCGGCAATGGCAGTGAGGAGTGGTCAACGCAGAATTCCTCCTCCTCGATACCTGGCGACTGCGTGCCCCCAACCCGGCGCGGGCCTAACCGCTCGCCGAGATGTGGGTAAGGCCCTTTCGACGGCACCCTGCCTCCCATGCGCCCGCACCCCCGGCGATCTGGGAAGATTGCCGCGCCGAGTGCCGCTGGCCGTTGTGGCTGTCAACGATTCAGGAGGCCATCCTGTGAAACGCACCTACGTTCTGCTGATCATCGTTCTGCTCGCCGCTCTCGCGGTCTCGACGATCGAAAGCGCGGTGCCGTCGGCGCATGCCAGCAACTTCCGTTCTGTCTATCTGCGGAAGACGAAACTCGGCAAGATCTTGGTCAACACCGCCGGCACCACGCTGTTTGAGTTCTCGAAGGACCCCCCGAAGAAGGACATCTGTGTCAAGCAGGCCGGTTGCATCACGTCCTGGATTCCGCAGGAAGCGACCGGCAAGCCGACCGCAGGTCCGGGCGTCCGCACCTCCCTGCTTTCGACGATCAAGGTCCTGGGCGAGCGACAGCTCACCTATGCCGGCCACCCGCTGTACATCGACATCGCCACCACCAAGCCCGGGGAAACCTCCAAGGTCGGTACCAAGCAGTTTGGCGGGAAGTGGTACGCGATCAATGCCGACGGACACACTGTGAAGTAGAGCCGCACGATGCGGCGGTCGGCAGGCGTGGTGGACAGGCAGTGCTTCTCCTTCGCGAGAAGAGCGAGACCCCCCACAACATGTTGTTCGCCAGAAAGAAGCCTGAAGCCCTAGCTTCAGTCGCGAAACTGGTCGTGCGGCTTGGCAGTGGGGTTGATTGTCAGAGCGTGGCCCCGCGCGAGGAGGGCTAGCCATCTGGTGCAGCGCCCAGGCGGCAAGCCAAGCCGGATCTGGGATATGACCACCTCATCTCCCGCGATCGGATATGAATAGCTCCAGGTTGGGGGTTCTCTACAGACGGGAGAGGCGTATGAAGCGCGTTCGGATCGTTGTACTTGCATTGGGAGCAGTCGTGGCCCTGGTTGCCCTGGCGGGTTGCGGCTCCTCTAAGTCCCACGGCGAAGAAGGAACCCTGAAGCTGACCGAACCGGGCGGCGAAACCGGCAAGAGCTTCGGCGTGGTCGGGAAAGCGAGCGAAAAGAGCATCTCGCCCGGAAATGGGTTTGCTTTCTCAGCGCCGCTTCAAAACTCCGCAAAGAAGACCGAAGGCGAAATCAACGCGGTTTGCATCGCCACCCAGCCCTCGCCCGGCAACGCTCTGAGTGGCACCTGCACCGGCACGGCGACTGTGCCCGGCGGTACGTTCGCATTGAACGTGGGAGGCAAGGAAGCCGCTGGCGAAGATGTCTCCGGCGCGATCGTCGGCGGGACCGGCAAATACAACGGGGCCGTCGGCAACTTCAGCTCAACCGGGGGCGGTGGCGAAAGCGCCCCCAAGACCCTCACCTTCAACTACATCCTGCCGTAGTCCGAGTCTGCCCCCGACCGCGTGGCCCGCAATAACGGCCCACGCGGTCGGGCGGTTTCGAGACGAAGGGGCAGATCGATGGGCGGAGGGCCTTCTCCCGTTGCCCCGGTCGCGCCCGCAAGCCGCTTCTCCCTGCCTGTGTCGTGTTAGGTCAGGCTTTCGCTCGCGCGAAGAGTGAGGCCCCACAGCATGTCGCGCGTTAGCGCGAAGAAAAAGCCGACTGAATGGTCGGCGCGTTGCTGCGAGTGCCGGTCTGAGATCGAACGGCTGTAGGTCGTCCCGGAAGGCCCGCTGCTGTATCAAGGAGTGGGGGAGGCGCAGAGAGGCCAGGCAGGTACGGGCGACTGCGCCTCCCGCGCGCGAATGCTTCGATGGCCGGGGATACTGCCTTGGTGACATACGACGAAGACCTCGCCGGTCGGCTCCGCGAGCTCCTCCAAGCCGAGCGCGGCCTGACCGAGAAGAAGATGTTCGGCGGCCTGGCGTTCTTGATCGACGGAAACATGTCGGTGAGCGCGAGCAGCCGGGGTGGGCTGCTGGTGCGTGTCGATCCCGACGAAACCGAGAAGTTGCTCAGCGAGCCACATGCACACCCATTCGAGATGCGCAACCGCGCGATGCAGGGTTGGCTTGGGTTGACGCCGAGGGGCTGCAGAGCAAGCGCCAGCTCGAGCAATGGGTTGCTCGCGGGGTCGCCTACGTCCGCTCGCTGCCTAGCAAGGGATAGCTCTCCCTAATCGCCTGGACCGTCGAGCGCTAAGCTCAGCGCGTGCGACGCAACGTGGGCCTTCCGGTGTTGCTGGCCGGGGTTGCCGGCTTGGCGCTCCTGGTGCTCGGCATCGTCTACCTGACGGTGGAATGCCAGGCTCTGCCTGGATTCCTGGGACCGACCCGCGGCGATACCTCTCCCCGAACGGGGCTCGGGATCCTCAGCCTCGTGCTCGGCTTGGCGGCCTTGGCCCTCGCCTTCGTCGCCGCACGACGTCGCCCGCCGAGCGCTCCATTGCATTCTTGACTCCCGACCCCGAATCCGGCTCAGGAGTCTTCCGAAGCGCTGGGATCTCCTACCTGCGGATCCCCGCGGAGGACCCTATGCCGACCGCGGCCTTCTACCGAAGCGTCTTTGGCTGGAGCGTGGATACCGATCGCCCCGATCCGAGCTTCGAAGACGGCACCGGGCATGTGATTGGCCACTTCGTTGCCGATCAGCCCGTGGCAGGCGAGGCTGGAATCCGCCCTTACATCTACGTCGAGAACATCGACGACGCCCTCGCGAAGGTCTCAGCCGACGGCGGCGAGGTTGTAACCGCGCCCTATGCGGAGGGGGATCTGTGGGTGGCCGTCTTCCGCGATCCAGCCGGCAACGTCCTCGGGGTCTGGCAACGCGGGCCGCGCGACTGAATATTCCGCCCGGCGAACGACTGACAATTGAACGCTCGCCGAAGAGCTCATGGGAGGTCAGGGCTACGCAGGCGCTTCCTTCGAGGCCTTGCGCAAAGCCAAGCCGACAAACGGGAAGACGAGAGTCGAGAGCATGGCGGCGCCGACCAGACCGGCCGCCGTCGAGGTCTTCATGTGCCCCGCCTCGACCGCGATCGTCGTGATCGCGACCACAAGTGGAAGCTCGGTCGCGGAGTAAAAAGCCAGAGCGCCACGGTTGCGCATGTCGAACACGTTGCGGTAAAGCAGCATCGCCGGGATGCCGCGCACGACCAGGAAGAGACCGAAGAACATCGCGAGCTTTGCCACGGCGGTGACCGAGCCGAGCGCATCGAGATTGAACGAGATTCCGCTCGTCACGAAGAAGAAGGGGACGAAGAAGCCGAAGCCGACGGCAGTCAGCTTCGACTCGAAGACACGCAGCTCGTGCCCTTGGAGCGCCATGCGGGTGATCAGGCCCGCGACGAACCCCCCGAGTAGGACGTCGAGGCCGATCTGGCTGGCGAGCAGCACCAGGCCGAAGACGAGGACCACCGTCACCCGTACGGCGAGCTGGCTGCTCGCCTCGAAGGTGCGCTCAAGGGCCGGCCAGCCGCGCCAGGCGAGGCCCATCGAGGCGAGCGCGACGCCGATCGCCAGCACCACGAAGGCGATCAGGATCACGGCCTCGTGCAGGGGGTGATCGGTCGAGAGGAAGAGCGTGACCAGGAGGACCGGCCCGAACTCACCGGCTCCTCCCGCGGCCAGCAGGTAGGTGCCGAAGCGCGTCTTCAGCTCGCCGTTGTCGCGGAGGATCGGGATCAGCGTGCCGATCGCCGTCGTCGCCATCGCCGAGCCGGTGTAGAGGAAGGAGTCGATGATCCCGGCGGCGGCGAGTACGCCGCCGATCGCGTAGGCGAGCCCCACCGAGAGCAGCCAGCCTGCGCCTCCAAGCTCCAGCGGCTTGCCCCGGATGCGCTCGAAGTCGATCTCATAGCCGGCGAAGAAGAAGAGCATCCCCAGGCCGAGGTTGGAGAAGAATTCGATGAAGCTGTCCGTGCCGGCGATGTCGAGGACCTGGGGACCGACGAGGATCCCCAGGAAGAGCTCCACGACGACCACCGGAGGTGCGAACCGGCCGGGAACGACGGCAACGGTGATCGCCGCCAGCGCGGCAACCAGGACGATCACGAAAAACGACTCGGTGTCGACGTGGATCATTTGGCCGTCGCGATCCTATGGCGCTGGGTGGTAGCCGATCCGGTGTCCTATCTCAGCGCTGGAGTCGCCGCGGTCGGCTATTTGCCGCCAACCTGATCGCGTTTGGGTTCTCGGCCCCTATCGTCGGCGATCGTGAACTGGCCCGCGATGACGATCAGATAGATGCAGGTGGCGAGAAAACCCACCAGAGGCCAGGCAAGCGCGCCATGGACGAGTGCCGCAACAAGAGACGAGCCGGCGATGGCGAGTCCAACTGACGGTAGGTGAAAGCCGCCCCAAAGTCGGACAGTCGGCTCTTTAGGCGTACGCAAGACTTGAGTCGCGCTGCCGTGGGCGGCTGCCCCGACCGCGGCGAACCCGGCGACGGCACCACCGAGAAAGAGCAGCGCTTCCAAAGCGGCGGGGACTCCGCGGGCGTGCGTCGTAATCGCCCCGGACGTCCAGATCGTGAGCGTGTAGCCATACGGAGCGGCGCTCGTTGCGACCGCCGCCTGAAGGTGGGCTCGATAGCGTCCCGACACTCGCGGAAGAGTGCCATCGAGGGCGGACAAGGGCGGCATGTGCCCAGCCGAGAGGCGAGAAGGGACCGCCCCGTCACCGCTAGGCCCCAGCAAGCGCTCGCGCGAGCTCCTCCCGCTGGCGCTCCGAAAGGCCTCCGATCGTCTTCAAGGGCGAGATGCGACATCGTTTGAGCAGGCGGTTGACACGTACCTGCCCATGCCCCGGCACGGCGAGGAGGATCTGCGACAGCCTTGCGGTCAGCAGAAACTCGGGTGGACTGATCACCAGCCTGGCGATGCTTATCCCACCCGAGCGGAGCTCCCGCTTGATCTCGGCACGTTGCCGGCGCACCTCGTTGGCACGTTGCAGCGCCTCCAGGCGCTGCAACGGCGGTCTCGTCTCCTGGGTCCCTGCCACCTCATCGATCTTAGGTTCCTTCCATCGGGAAGCCTATTTTGCCTCGCCGCCGGACTCGGCTTCGACGACGGCTTGAGCGATGCCGCGGGGACGCCCGGCGCGAACCCAGAACCGATAGAGCACGAAGGCGATGAATGATGCGGCGAGCATCGAGGCGATCGGGTCTCCGCGGGAGAGGTTGACAACGAGCGTGAAGGCGACGAGCAGCGCGCCGAGCAGGCTGATCGCCATCGAGGCAAAGCGGCGCTCTGCGCGATCGAACTTGGCCATTGCCACCAGCCCGACGAGGAAGCTCATGAAGACCGAGACCGCGTAGAAGAGCACGAGTGCCTGGTCGTTGGCACCGGCGGCGAGCACGACGATGGCGGAGATGAGGAGAAAGGCCAGCACCGCCCAGTAGGGAGTGTGGTGGCGGTTGGTCGAGCCCAGTTGTGGATGAAGGATTCCCGTCGTCTGCCCGCCGACGTGGGTGCGGCGCGCGAGGGCTTTGAGCAGCCCTGGACCAGCCTGAAAGGAGGAGCTCGCAGCGGCGAGCAGCAGCAGTGCGGTGAAGAGCTGAAAGGCGGCGAAGAGGTGCGGCCCGACGCTTACCTTGGCGATGTCGGCGATCTGAGTCGAGTCGTGGGGTGGGATGCCGATGTGAAGGCGCACGGCGATCGCCGTCAGGCCGAGGGTCAGCGTGCCGACGACGCCGAGCGTCAGCCAAAGGGTGACTCGCCCGAAGCGCCGCCGGCCCTCGTCATCCAGCTGACCCAGCTGGGCGATGGCTGACGAAGGCGCCTCGACCCCGGTGGCCAGCGCCATCGCCACCGGGAAGGCAAGCAGGATCGCCACGAACGCGGAATGGCCCGGTGCGCTCGATGCCGGAGCATGGTGGGCCGGCACCTCAGCGCCAAGACCGCCGATCAGGACGGCGACGCCGAGCCCGACGAAGGCAACGGTCATCACGGCGAATACGGCACGTCCGAGGTGCCCAAACCAGGTGAGGCCAGCGACTGCAACCAGCACGATCAGGGCAAGCGGCATTCGCAGGCCGGCGATAGAGGGCACGTAGGCGATCACAGCCGAGGCCGAGGCCGAGACGCTGATCGCGATGGTGAGCACGAAGTCGACGATCAGCGCTCCGATCGGGATGAACGCCCATCCCTCCCCGAATGCGGCCCCCGCCGCGGCGGCAGCGCCTCCACCGGCGGGGAAGCGGGCGACGAGCTGGTGGTAGTTGGCGATGATGATCGCGATCAGCCCGATGACGAGTCCCATCGTCGGAAGCAGCAGCGCCAGGTCGCCGTGCAGGGAGCGCAGCGCGGCCTCGATCGCATAGGCGACGGATGAGACCGGATCGGCCATCACCGCGAAGGCGAAGGCCGCCAGCAGAGCGGGACGACTGAAGAGCACGCGCCCCGCTCGCTTGCCGGCGCCGGCTACGCGGTCAGGGGTGTGGTTGGGATTGGTGTCCATGGAAGCGCCCAGGGGTCGGCACGTGCCGACCAGGCTTCCCGGCTCACCTCGTGAAGACAATACTTCGACGAGCTCAGAACGTTCGCGGAGGAGCGCGAGGCTGTCGGCTCCGCCAGGCCAAGCATCGGGCAGTTCGATGGCTACGCCTTGCGATTGCCTTCAAAGGAAGAAGACGCAGACGTAGTAGATGCCTCTGAGCTAGTCGATGACGATGAGCATGGCGCTCAGCAACCCGAGTGCCATGCCACTCAGCGCTAGCGCCAGGTGCGCGAAATGAGGTGGATCGGGGAACTGGCCCTCCGCCAGAGCCCGCTCCACCGTTGTGCGGCGGAGGCTGCCAAAGGCCATCACAGCGACGCCGTAGATGGCGAAGCAGACCCCCACGACGCTATAGGGCCACTTCGCTGCAGTGTGGTCGAGTCCCGGAATGACCCGGCCCACCGCCAGCGCCACCGCCAGCGCGGTCAAGCCCGTCCGCCACCAGGCCAGCTCCGTGCGTTCGCTGGCGAGGCGGGTGCGTCGCGTCGCGTCGGTTGTTTCATTCAGTGAAGGCCCCATCGTCGAGCTGTTCTCGGTTTCGACCTCGTGGGGGCGATCTCCTTGCCAAAGGTCGGAATGAGCAAGGAAGTCCTAGTGCGATGCGCCACCCCCGAGGACATCGAGGCGATGTGTGCGATCTATAGCGCCGCGATCGCCGAACGGACCGCGACGTCAAGCATCCGTCTGGGTTCGGGTTCCAGGGCTCAAGTTCGGCTCTAGGACGGTCGATCTGGCAGATGAGCCACGCCCACGCGTGCGGCCAAGTCGAGCGTCTAATTCGTGAGGACAACGGCAACCAACAGCAGAGCTTCAGGGGGACGATGGCTCGCAGCCACCTTTCTTCTTGCGTCATGCCTGGTTCTAACCTCCGCTTCTGCCGCCCAGGCAAAACCCAGCTGCGACGGCAAGCCGGCGACCATCGTTTCGAACGCGCCAACGATCACCGGAACCAAAGCCCCCGATGTGATCGTCGCCGGTCCGGGGGACAACGTGATCCGCGGCGAAGGCGGCAACGACGCGATCTGCGGCGGGGAAGGGGACGACACGGTCTACGGTGGCCGCGGCAACGACACCCTCTTCGGCGAAGGCGGCAACGACACCCTCTACGGTGAACGCGGCTCCGACGACCTCGACGGCGGAGCCGGGGAAGATCTGCTTCTCGGCGCGACTGGAAATGATGAACTGAACGGTGGAGCGGGCGATCACGACCAGCTCCTCGGCGGCCCCGGTGACGACTCTCTCTCGGGAGGCGAAGGCGACTTCGACGTTCTCACCGGCGGCCCCGGCAACGACTCAATCGACGGCGGAGCCGGCGCCCACGACATCGCCTCCTACGCGGGCACGGGCGGTGCGGTAGCGATCAACCTGGAAGCCGGCACGGTGAGCGGCGCCGAGGGCGAGCAGCTGAGCGGGATCGAGGACGCGATCGGCGGCTCGGGCGACGACACGCTGATCGGCTCGGCGGCTTCCCCCAACCGCCTCGACGGCGGCCCCGGTAACGATCACCTCGTCGCTGCCGGCGCAGCAGACGAAGCCTTCGGCGGGCCGGGCAGCGACGCCTGCACCGGCTTCAGCGCGGAAACGTCCTGCGGCCCCATGGCGGGCGGAAGCGGGACCGCGGTCGAGCTCTACAAGAGCATCGACGAAGCGACGAGCCTGATCGTCACCGGTAACGGCGGCGTCGATAGCGCCACCGTGAGCTTTGGCGGCGGCACCTACACGGTGCAGGGCGCGCCCAGCGCCAATCCGATCCTGCTCGGCGATCCCAACTCGGGCGGCTGCTCGCGCGACCCGGGCTCGGACTCAGTCTCCTGCCAGGGCCCTATCTCCACGATCCAAGCCTCGCTTGGGGCGGGCGAGGACACCTTCACCGTCGACCCCAGTGTTCCCGCCAGCGTCTCCTCGACCATCGACGGCGGCCCCGGCTCAGACACGCTGCGCGGCGGAGAAGGCGACGACACGATCTACGCCGGTGACGATCACGTCCCTGACACCCTCGAAGGCGGCGGCGGGGATGACGTGCTCTACGGGATCAACATCTTCCATCCCCGCAAGGATTCCGGCGCGGCGACGATGCGTGGCGGCCCCGGCGACGATCTCCTGATCGGCGGCCAGCCCTGTGACGGCGATCTCTTCGACGGCGGGACGGGCGACAACGACAGCGCCTCCTTCGCCCGTGTTCGCAACAGCGGCGTCTTCGTCCAGGCAACGATCGGCGGGGCAGTTCTCGATCCCGATGTCGCTGGCTGCAATGCCGGGCACATCGAAGACAGCGTCGAGAAGATCGAGGGCTCTCCGGGCAACGACATCCTCACCGGGGACGAAGGGCCGAACACGCTCTTGGGCCGCGGAGGCGACGATCGCCTCGACGGCAAGGGCGGCTTCGACGATTGCGTCGGGGGCACTGGCAACAACGAAATCACCAACTGCGAGTACGGAGACTCCGGCGCTCGGCACCTGCGCAAGCGCGCCAGCCGCCACAAGCTCGCGGTGTTGCGCCGCATCGTCGCTCAGCGTTAGATGTTTCAGAACCAGTCTCCTCGTAACGAGGCTGGGCCGAAGCGATGCCATCCCTACCGAAGAAACTGACCCTGATCTTTGTCCTTGCCGCGATCACCCAAACTACGACGATCGCCCGCGCAGGCCAGGCGAGCGATCCGGTGATGGTTACGGCTCAGGCGAGCGCCTCAACCGCGGCTCGCCACTTCAACCTCGTCCTCGCCGGCAGCTCCGGCCCGAACGAAATCCACATCTTCCTCAGCCTCGATGGGCGCACCTACGTGATCGACTCCGTCTCGGCGCTGGAAGCAAGCGGCGACGTATGTGTCAACCCGCCCGAAAACCCGAACGAGCTGACCTGCGAAGCGGCCGCGATCAACGGCTTCTGGTTCAACGGCGGCGCTGGGGATGACGTGGTGATCGTCGGGCGCAGCGTCCCGGCCCCGTCGACCCTACGCGGCGGTCCTGGGAACGACACGCTGGTCGGGGGCGCCGGCAACGACAAACTGAGAGGCGGTCCCGGCGACGACACGCTGGTCGGCCGCGGCGGCGGAGACTGGTTCTACGGCGGGCCGGGCAACGACAAGCTGGTCGGCGGGGCAGGTGAAGACACCTGCATCGGCGGCTCAGGCCAGGACACAGGGGTCTCCTGCGAGACCGCCAGGGAAATCCCCTAGAAGCGCTAGCCTGCACCGACGATGTTGAGCGGCCTTGAGAATCCCACCCACCTTCTCTTCATCCTCATCGTGGCGGCGCTGGTCCTCGGCCCCAAACGCCTGCCCTCGATCGGGCGCTCGGTAGGGGCGGGCATCCGCGAGTTTCGCGATTCCCTGTCTGCCGGCGAGAACGACGACGACTCCTAGCGCCATCGCCGGGAACGGGATCACGTCCTCGCGCTGATCGACAGCCCCGCCCATCTCGGCTACCTCGCCCTCGCCGCCCTGATAGGTGCCGAGTCCGCGGGCGTGCCGCTGCCCGGCGAGACGGCACTGATCGCCGCCGCCGTCCTCGCCCACAGCGGCGAACTGCGGATCGAGCTGGTGATCCCGATCGCGGCCGCAGCGGCGATCGTAGGCGACAACATCGGCTACGTGATCGGGCGAAGGGGTGGTCGTGCGCTGCTGCTTCTCCCTGGTCCCTTCCGGGCGCGGCGCGAAGCGTTCCTCGAGCAGGGCGAGCCCTTCTTCGAGCGCCACGGCCCCAAGGCGGTCTTCCTGGGCCGCTTCACTGCCGTGCTGCGAGTCGCGGTCGCCTGGCTCGCCGGCGCGCACCGGATGCGCTGGGCGGTCTTCTCCTTCTGGAACGCCCTCGGCGCGATCGCCTGGGCGTGCGCGGTGGGCTTGCTCGCCTACCTCCTCGGCCCGGTAGTGGAGCGCTTCTTCGCGGTCTTCGGCCTCGCCAGCGCCCTCGCGGGCGTGGCGCTGCTCTACGTCCTCATTGTGCGCAGGCGCCGCTCGGCCGGCTGAGGCGACCGAGGACTGAGATTGCCGCGTCTCCTTCGCCCGGGTTTGCCACACTTCGGCCGGAGGCGATACCAGCGGCACGCGCGGACAAGTCCCCAGCCCTCGCCCGGCTCACCGGGTGGCGACCATTGGCGCTTTTGGTAGAGCCGCCGCCGGTCGTCTTCTTCGTCGGCCTCGCGCTCGGCATCGTCGCCGCGATCGTGGCGCTCCTCATCATCGCGATCCCCTGACGCGCCCCCAGCTTCGGCCGTTCCTACTTCTTGTGCAGGCCGGCGACCGGATGCCCGTGTTCGGTTTCCTTGCAATAGAGCGGGGCGGGATCGATCGAGTCGGTGAGCGCCCGGCCCGAGGGATGGCCCTTGCTGCCGCACTGGATGACGGCGTCCTTGACCCCGTCGCGGGTGTCGATCGTGTCTTCGCCGCCGCGCCCGTAGAAGCTGTCTTCGCCGGGCTGGCCGAGCATGAAGTTGGGGCCGGCGTCGCCGATCAGCACATCGTTGTCGAAGGAGCCCTCGATGTCCTCGTCTGACCGGGCGAGGCGGACTTTGTGGCAGCCGGGGATCGCGTCGATCCAGGCCCAGCCTGCGGCGAGGGAGATGTAGAGGGTGCCGGGATGGGCCTGGGTCTCGGCGAAGGAGGCGTCGTCCTGGCCGGGGCCACCGACCAGGGCGCCCCCGGCGCAGCCGCCGCCTGCCGCGAGCAGGTCGCCGCCGGGACCGCCGTAGAGGTAGGTCGGCCCAGGCATGTTGCCGATCAGGCCGTCGTCTCCGGCACCGCCGTAGATGCGATCGCCGCCGGGGCCGGACTCGATCAGGTCGTCCTCGGGTCCGCCGTGAATCACGTCGTTGCCCGCCCCGCCGGCGAGGCGGACGAAGTCGACCGCGCGGAGGCTGCCTTCGACACGGAGGCGGTCGTTGCCGGGGCCGAGGTCGATCATCAGCCAGCGCGCAGGCCCTTCCATCGGGCAGCTCACCTGCGTAACTATCCCCGTCGGGTGGACGCAGCCGCCTCCCGCCGCCAGCCCCTTGGCGGCGCTGACGCCGAAGGTCTGTGAGTGTTCGTCGTAGGCGACGGTGATGTCGTCGTGCCCGCCGCCGCCGATGACTTGTAGTCCGCCGCCGCCAGCGGGATCGGGATCGACCTGGACGTAGGCGGAGGCGTGGGGCGGCTTTTCGGGACCGCAGGAGATATGGACCGGCCCTTCCTTGCAGCCGTCGGTTCCCTGGCCGCCGTCGAGGGTGTCATGCCCGCCGCCGCCGAGGATGTGGTCGTTGCCCGGTGCGCCGTCGATCACGTTGGCGACTTTGTCGCCGATCAACGTGTCGGCGAAGGCCGAGCCTTCCAGGCTCTCGAAGCGATAGAGGCGGTCGTGGCCGTCGCCGAATGCCTTGTGGGCCTTCAGCGAGGCCCAAACGCCCTGGCCGCGGCCCTTGCCGCCTACAGCGGTGGCGAAGGAGGCGATGTCGCCCTTGCCGGGGCCGCCGTCCATGCGGTCATAGCCGTAGTCGCCGCGGACTAGGTCTTCGTTGCCCGGCCCGCCGCTGACCGTGTCGATCCCGAGGCCGCCGCTGACTTCGTCGCGGTCGCCTGGCCCGCCCAGCACCTTGTCGTCGCCGAGGTCGCCGAAGACCCGGTCGGTGCCCGGCCCGCCGTCGAGGAGGTCATTGCCTCGTCCGCCGTGGATCAAGTCGTTGCCCGCGCCGCCGCAGATGATGTCGTTGCCGAGATCGCCGTAGATCGTGTCGTTGCCCGGCCCGCCCCAGATCACGTCCCGATGCGGCGTGCCTCTCAGCACGTCGTCGCCGGCCGTCCCGACGATCGTCGCGACCCGCCCGTGACAGCGCCGGACTTCGGGTTCGGCATCGGGCGCCGCGGCGGCGTGCGCGACGAACGTCACCCCGAGCAAAGCTAGCCCTCCAGCGATGCTCCGTCGCCGCACCATCACGCGGGCATCGTAGTCCGCGCGCCGATCCTGACTCCGATGAACGCCCGCGGCGATAGCGCTTGGTGCTCCTATCCGTTGATCGTGGTCGGCGTGGGATCGTCTCAGCCTACGATTGCATTGGCCCTCAGTGCCCCCCGCAGATGAGTCGCTGGTTTCGACGGCGGCGGTCCAAGAAGCGCTTGAGTCCACTTGAGCGCCCGTCCTTGGATGGGTGCGCTGTGTTCTTGCGGCGCCTGGACCAGGGTCGAGAGGGAGCCGACCTGCTCGGGGTCCTGGCTAAGCGGCATCAGCTCCTGGCGCTTGACCAGGAACGTCTGCGGTTTCGTGTCACGGTCGATGACGCCCGTTTCCCCGACGAGGCCGTAGTGCAGCTCGCCTGCGAACTCGATGAGATCGATTCGGGCTGGCAGGATCACCTCGCCTGGCCGAAGACGACGGGCCTATCGGAGCCTGGAGATCTCGAGGAGAGAGACGCCACAGCCTGACTGAGGTGACGAGGGAGGGCAGACTTTCCCCGGTCGGGGCTGGCGCCGCCCCGCCTTCTAGTCTTGCTGGCGCAACTCCCACCGCGGCCCCCGGTTAGCGCAGTGGCTGGGGCGCCACGATGACTTCCTTCAGGTTCCTACCGACACGAGTCCGTGTGCTTGCAAGCGCACCTCTGCTGCTACTTGCAGTGGGCGTGCTCGTGCTGCTGATTGTTTTCAGCCTCGTTGCCCGCCAACCACCCACTGCCGCGGCGCTAGAGCCGCCGAGCGCCGCGATCCCCGTCCATCCCAACTTCGTGGTCATCCAGACCGACGACTCGACCCTCGACCAGCTCTACGCCGCCTACACCCCCTATCCCGGTGCTGCGGCGATCCGGGCGATGCCCAACACGCTCGATCTGATCGCCAAGCGGGGCGTCACCTTCGGTCGCTACTACGTCTCCTACTCGCTCTGCTGTCCCTCGCGGGTGACGCTGCTCACCGGCCGCTACGCCCACAACCACAACGTGCGCGGCAACGTACCGCCCGAAGGCGGCTACCCCGGCTTCGCCAAACGAGCCGCGTTCAGCCACAACATCGCCCCCTGGTTGCAGGCGGCCGGCTATCGCACGATCCACGTCGGCAAGTTCCTCAACGGCTATGGCGACGCGCCATATGACGATGGCACCACGGTGCCTCCGGGCTGGAGCGCGTGGCACTCGGTGATCCACGCCGACACCAACCACTACTACTACGGCTACGAACTGAACAACAACGGCACGATCGAAGGCCCCTACGGCGACTCGGGCAACTGGGACACGCGCGAATACGGCGTGCGCGATGACCCCGGCTGCCCGTCGGCGCCGCTCAACGGCCAGCCCTGCCTGTATGAGACCGACGCCCTCAGCCGCGTCGCGACCGAAGAGATCGGCGGCACGCCGCCCGAAAAGCCCTTCTACCTGCAGCTCGACTACACCGCTCCGCACGGAGACTTCCGCCGCCCCGCAGGGCCCGAGCCGGCGCCGCGCTATTACAACTGGTTCGACGGTGCCCCCTATCCGCACGGCCGCTCCCAGGGATTCGACGAGGGCAACGTCTCAGACAAGCCGAGCTTCATCCGCGAAGCGCCCTACCTGACGCTGAGCGAAATCCACACCTACCGCGTCTACTACGACAAGGCCCTCGCCTCGCTGCGCTCGATCGACGACGGGGTCAAGGAGATCGTCGAAGAGCTCGGCGCCCTGCACCGCCTCCGCGACACCTACATCATCTTCACCTCCGACAACGGCTTCTTCTACGGCGAGCACCGGCTCACCGGCGGCAAGTTCTTGGCCTATGAGCCCTCGACCCATCTGCCCTTTCTGATGCGCGGGCCAGGGATCAAGCCGAACACCAAAACCGGTGAGCTGGCCGCGAACATCGACATTGCCCCGACGATCCTCGAACTCGCCCACACCGAAGCCGACAAGAGCATCGACGGCCGCTCGCTCTATCCCTTCGCCCACGACACCAGCCTGCGCACCAGGCGGCCGATCCTCTTCGAGTCCTTCGTCGAATCCAACGATGTCGAAGAGAACGGCGGCGGCCCCCCGGCGACCCCCGCCCCAGCGGGAGAATCGGCCAAGGTGAGGCCATCGGGTGCAACGGCCTCGATTCTGGCCCCGCCCAAGAACTACGAGGGAATTCTCCTCGGCCCCTACAAGTACATCGAGTGGCCCAACGGTGAGAAGGAGCTGTACGACCTGCGCCGCGATCCCTATGAGCTGAACAACCAGGCGAAGGTCCCCAATCTGTTCCCGATTCGCAACTTCCTGCACACCGAACTGGAACGGCTGGAGAACTGCGCTGGCAAGCAATGCCAGGAACTCGCGCCCAAATTCCCGCTCACTCGCGATCAGCAGTTGAAGGTCAAACGCGAAAAGGAAAAAGAACAGCGCGAACGGGAAAAGAAGCAGCACCAGCACCGAGGGTAAGTCCGCCCTCGGCGGGCGCCTCCACGCGGTGAGGCTCTGTCCTAGCCTCGCATCAGGAATTCGATTACGCGGTCGCGAACTCGATCGGGGAGGAGTGATTTCACAAGGGTCTGCGCCCGAGCGTCGCGGCCCACCAGATAGCGGGTGCGCGGCCGATCGGCGCTCAGGGCGTGCTCGATCGTGGCCGCCACTTTCTCGGGCGGGGAGGCCGCTTTGTCACCCTTGGCCGCCGCCGCCATGAAGCCATCGATCGCTTTGCCGTAGAGGAGCAACTGATCGCTGCTCAGATGCTCCCTTCCGTGCCTTCCGGCGACTCGGCCCTTCTCGCGCATTGGCGTCTCGATCGCACCGGGCTCGATGATCGAGACCTCCACCCCGAATGGGCGCATCTCGCCACGCAACGAGTCGCCGATCGCCTCGATCGCGTGCTTGGAGGCGGCATAGGGAGAGAGGAAGGGGAGCGAGAGTCGGCCGTTGATCGAACCGACGAAAACGATGCGGCCGCGGGCCGCCCGCAGGGGCGCGAGCAGGGCCTGCGTAACGGCGAACTGGCCGACGACGTTGGTCTCCAGCACGCTTCGGAGGTCATCGATTGGAAGCGCCTCAATCGCGCCACCGAGCACTATGCCGGCGTTGTTGACGAGGCCGTCGAGTCCCGCCGATCCGACCCGCTCACCGACCCGTCTCGCCGTATCGGCGATCTGCTCTGCATCGGTCACATCGAGCATCAACGGCTCGATGCGTCCCGACCCTGATCTCTGGAGAGCTTCGCCATCCTTAGCGCGACGGACCCCGGCGAAAACCTGCCATCCCTTGGAGTCCAGTCTCAAGGCGGTTGCGCGCCCGATTCCAGTGGACGCCCCGGTGACAACCACCGATCTCATCGCGTACTCGTCCAAAACGCAACTGGGCGAACGGTTTTCTCGCTGCCCGGGTCGAACATCACCGTGAGAGCGCTTCGAGGATTTGATCGACATGGTCCTCGATCAGAAAGTGGCCCGCATCCTCGATCCAGACGGGTCGGGGTGCTCGCAGCGAGGCGATCCAGTGCTCGGCGTGCGAGGCCGGAGCGACCTTGTCACAGCGGCCGTGGATCAGATGGACCGGGAGGTCGATCTCGGCCGGTTCGAAGCCCCACGGCCGAAGCAACGTCTGCATGTCTTCGGTGAACCCGCGACCGCCCGAGCGAGTTGCCTCGACATAGGCGGTGGCCATGCGTCTAGTCACATCAAGGCGACGGATCACGGCTCGGTCCACATTCGAGAGTCCGAAGGAGGCAATCTTTGTGAAGCCGCGCGGGTGACGCCGCGCCAACCGCCCCATCGCCGAGTAGACGAGCGTCATCGACGCTGGTGCGCGTGCCGCCAGCCGCCAGGCCGGAGCGCTCGACATCTGCCCGATGAAGCCGGGTAAATCGAGCCTGCCGCAGGCGCTGATGAGTACGGCCGAATCGACCTGGGACCGCAGAACGCCCGCGCATGCAAGAGCGTACGCACCGCCCGCGGACCAGCCACTGACGGAGAAGCGATCGAGTTCGAGCTGTATCGCCAGGTCTTCTACGTCGGCGGCCCAGTCGGCAACCGAGCGCCCCGGTCTTGGGTCAGAGGCGCCGACTCCGGGGCGGTCGATCGAGATCAGCCGAACGCCCCGATCCGCGCAGGCCGACCCGCCGCTCCAGCCGAAGCGGCCGTCGGGGAGCCCGTGGAAGTGGAGCAGCGGCCGCCCATCGAGCGGGCCCCATTCCGCATAGGCGAGCGAGCGCCCGTCGCGGAGTCGAGCCGTGCCAAGCCGTGCGCCGCTGCCTTTCGTCGAATCGATCAAGGATTCGGCGGGCGCCACATTCGAGTGATGGTGAATTGGCTGCGGCCAAGCCGGAACTCGCCGATCGCCTCGAAACCGTGTCTTTCATAGAGCGCCCGGTTACGTGGGGTGCTCGACTCCAGGTAGGCGGGGATGCCCTCGGCATCGCAGCGCGAGAGAACCGGGTACATCAGCGCCGAGCCCATCCCGTGCCCCTGAGAGTCGGGTTCCACCCCGAGCATCGGCAGGTAGTAGTGCGGCTCCTTCGGGTGGTTGCTTTCGGCGGATTGGAGGGCCGCGAGGAGGCGGGGAAGGTTGCGCCCGTAGACCCGGATTAGCGCCGGCAGCATCGTGAGCTGCTTGCCGATGCCGATCTCGGAGGTGCCCGGCGGGTTCCAAATGCAGACTCCGGCGGCGGGCTCGCCCACCGCGTAGGTCTCGCCCAGCTCGAACCAGGCCCGGCGGAGGAAGAGCTCGACACCGGCTTCGCTTATCCGCGGACGGCTAGAGGAATCGGGCAGGACGTAGAGGCTTAGAGGATCCTCGAAGAATGCGCGCGCTATGGCCCGCGACATCTCCGAGATCTCGCCCTCGCCGGGCTTGCGGACATCGTGGCCGCCCGGGCCTGGAATTCGTCTGGTTTCGTCGGCGTCTGGTTGCATTGGTGCGGTCCTTATCGGGAGAGATAAATCGCCAGTCCAAATACGATCAGGCTGCTGAGCGCGCGGCTCCGGTTCAAGGCACGACCCGCGTCGTTCGAAGTTCTCGGAGTGATCGAGTTGGTGGCGTCGCCGTGAGGGACAACGATGCCGTCGCGGCAACCGCCGAGGGCGTCCCTTAGGACCGACAGTGGGTGGATGGATATCCCCTCAAATCGAAGGCCGCTGGGAATCACCTCTATGCCATCGCCTCGATGCGGATGCCCTGCTCTTCGAGACCATCCCTGACTTCGGAGAGCTTGAAGACGTCTTCGACCCCGCAGATGCCGCTGTCGCAGCGCCGGCACGCAGAGGCGACCGAGTGCTCCTTGGCGCCGAGGACCACAACTTCGGGCTGACCGGAATTCACGACCGCCGACCCTACTATCGTTTAACGGGGTGTCAAGTGAAAAGCGAAAATATGAGTTGAAGGCCCGCGCCGACTCCCAGCGGGAGACCGGCAATCGCATCGCCGCCGCCGCCTCGTCCCTGCACGAAGAGGTCGGAATCGCCAACACCACGGTTGCCGACATCGCCCGTCGCGCCGAGGTGCGTCGGCCGACCGTCTATGCGCACTTCCCCGACCTGGCGGCGATGTTGTCGGCCTGCACTGAGCACTGGCTGAGCGAGAATCCCCTGCCCGACCTCGGTCCCGTCTTTGCTCTGGATGATCCGGGCGAGCGCCTGCGGACCGCGCTCGCTTTGTTTTACGGTTGGTACCGCAAGACGGCGACGATGCAGCAGCGACTGCTCAGCGAACGGACCCCGGTTTCGGTGCTAGACGCCTGGCTGGAGCAATCGATGGATCCGATGTTCGCCGAGCTGACCGCCGGCCTGGCGGCCGGCTTCTCTCGCCCCGAGGCGCGCGTTCTGGTCGCCCTCGCTCTCGACTTCTGGACCTGGCGGCGGCTGGATCGCGAAGGGCTCGACGATGCCGCGGCCTCCAAGCTGATGGCAGAGGTGGTGAGCTCGTAGTTATGCATCGTGCCGTTCGGTTTCGAGCGCTCCAGCGGGCGTACGCTCGAGGCGCTGAGCAACCTCAGCCGCGGCCGTAGACGCCGCGAGCCTTAGCCCTCGGCGAGCGCGAAGCGCATCCTGACCTCGGTCCCCTCGGGCGCTTGCTCGATCGTCAGCTCAGTCGTCATCTCCGCGATGATCGAAAGTCCGAGGCCGAGTCCCCCTGATGTGCCCTCTCGAAACCCGCGACCACGGTCGGTGACGATGAGCTCGCTTCTCCTAGTGCGGCCTGCTGCTGGGGCAAGAAATGGGGCAAGAAGCCCCACAGACTCCAGCCGACTCCAGCCGATCTCGATCTCGCGAAAACCGCTTGAACCGTGCCCCACGTAGTCGTTCGGGACCTCGGGCTCGGGCTCATAACCCGAAGGTCGTGGGTTCGAATCCCGGCGGACGGTGTCCGGTTTCAGCACACAGGCGACACCTGTCTCAGGACATAGGAGACACCGAATGAGGGGAGATCTCCTGTGGACAAGGCGAGGGAGTGCAGCGCCGCACGTCCCTAGCCGATGCAGCGGTTGACTTTTGAGCGTCCCGATCTCAGCGGGCGGACATCCGACTCTTTGGAGAAGGTGCCGCGATGCGCTCCCCAATGATCGACTACCTACTCGGCCGCCGCGATCTGTTGCTCGAGCGTTTTGCCGAAGCAATCGTCGTGGAGGCGGGCCGCCGTGACGGTGATCCCGAGACGCGCATCAGGGTCGATCTTCGCTATCCCGATCCCAGTGGCAAGCAGGAGGGACGGCCCGGGCGCTGGCAGCTGCGCACCGCTCGAACGCGGCTTGCCCGGGTGCCCTTCTCGCGCGAGACGCTGGCGGCCTTCCATGGCGCCGAGGCCCAGAAGGGCCGGCGCCTCACTGCCGTCGACCTGAGAAACGAGAGCCGGGTCGCGGCGTTGATGGCCTGGCACTTCGAGCCGCGGCCCGCGCAGGGCGGCAGCAGGCGCCCTCACCTCGTGGTTGCGCTCGGCGCTCGCTGAGGATGCTCGCGGTGAGCTGTGGGGCGAGTACCTGGTCGCCTGCTGGCTGCTCTGCCTGATCGGCCTGGCGATCGACCGGCGCACCGTTGCCAAGGGCCGCATCGGTGTTGTCCTCGACGCGGCAATCGCTCTCTCGCGGGAGGAGCTGATCGCCCTCGGGTTCAAGCGCGGCCGACGGCGCGGCGGCTATGAGGGCGACTACTTCGAGCTTTCCGCGTGACGGAGGTAGATCGCCTCTGCCTGCTTGGCGTATCGCTTGGGAAGGGCTCCATGTAGCTCGGCCAGGAACTCGTCGGGCTCAGAGGCCCGGCGAGCCGGCAGCGCAGCGAAGAAGTGATCGACCTCGGCGTTGACCGTCCCCAGTTGCGTGGAATGGTCGCGCTCGACGCCTTCGAGCAGGCCACCGGCGACCTCCTCGATCGAGGCGCGGCGAAGGTGGGTGGCGAGGCGCAGCAAGTCACCGACGGCAAGGTGCTTCTCGCGGCGGCCCCAGGGGATCGGCTCCAAGCCAAGCTCCTCGATCCCGCGAGTGATCCCGGCGGGGCTGATGTCGATCAGCTCGGCGGCACGCGAGAGGGTCGGCAGGGCGCGGACGTAGTCGGCGCGGGTTGAGTCGACGGTTGCCATGGCTCCTGGAGTGTAGTGCAAGAGTTGAAAGAATTGAAAGTATCAGCGGCCGGCTCGCCGACTCGCTCAGCCTGCCGCCGGCACCCGCCCCTTAGCGATGCAGCGGGGTTAATATCGATTGGCCTGCATCGCGGCGTTCTCGAAGCGGTGCTGGGTAGGAACACGGGTAGGAACAAAATCGGGCCCATCGTGTCCAGCATGGTCTTTCGGTGTCCACTTCAAAAAGTGGAGATTTGCAGGCAAAGCGCATTGGAGAGCGGCTGGAGCTAAAGCTCAGTGCGAGCTTCCCAAGCTCGAGGTCGCGGGTTCGAGACCCGTCGTCCGCTTTTGTCGGGAGCCCTATTCCGACGACGACACCTGCCGCACCGCCTGTTCCAATTCGGGAATGCTCCAGGCGCCCTCGATCCGCGTGCGGATGATCCCGTGTCGGTCGATCACGAAGAGCCAGGGCTCGCTTTCCAGGCGAAATGCCTTGACCTGTGGCCGCGCTCCAAGGTTCGGGTTGTTGTCCTTGTAGATCTCCATGTGGATGAAGGCGACGCCCTTGCCCTCGGTCTGATTGACCTGTTCGGCCTCATCGACAACCGGCCCACAGACGCGGCTCTGGCAGAACTGCGGCGTGGCGAAGAGAAGGACCACGGGCTCCTTGCCGAGCACTTCGGCAAGGTCGTCCTCATGCATCTGGTCGGGCGGGATGCGGGTGTCGATCTTGCTCAGATCCCCGCCGACGTCGGCGGCCGTCGGCGTGTGAACGCGAGGGGCGGGTTCGCCAACGTCGGGCGGGTTCGGGGGGCTCTTTGGTAAGCCAGGAGGTGGGTGGGGAAAGTGGCCGACGACCGCGCTCGGCACGATCGTCCCCTTGAGCGAGCCGCCTTCGTCGATCAGCGCCAGGATGCGCCATTCCCCGTCCGTCCGAAACGGCGCGCCGTCGATGACGTAGACGACCTTGCCGGCCTGGGGGTCGTTGCCGGTGCTCTGGGCGATGTAGGCGGATTCGGTTGCCAGGGATTCAACCCGGGCCGGATAGGGGCCAAACGCCTTGCCCTTTTCGCCGTGGGCGAAGTAGAGGGCGACCTTGGCATCGGTGATCGGTTCCCGCCCGGCGGTGAAGACCCCGAAGCCGTAGCGATCGCTCCCCCTGTCGAAGACCTCTCCGGTTGGCGCGACGACGAGCTTGCTTTCGCCGTCGGACTGCGCGAGCAGGCCGGTCAGCGACTTCCCCGCGGCCGAGGGAAAGTCCGTGCGCGGCGGCGCTGCCCTGCTGCTGACGCCGCTGTAGGTGCCGCTGCAACCAGAGGCGATCCCGCAGAGCAGAGCGGCGCACACCGCCATCCACGCCGACCACAGGTGTCGTGTCGGGAGCAACGTTCTTCCCTTCCCCATGCCCCTATGCCGTCCGGCGAGATCGGATCAACGCGGCGCCACCGGCGATCAGGCCGAGAGCGCCGACGATGAGGGCGGCGATGCCGAGGCCCTTGCTGGCGCTGTCACTCGAGCTAGAGCTACTCGTCGTTTCGCCGCCTTCGGAGGATGCCGCGGAGGGGCTCGGCGGCGCCGTCTCTGAGCCGGCAACGTCCTGAAGGATCCCGCCCGCGGCGGTGACGTCGATCTTTGGTGCCGGTTCTTCTGAGCTCGGGCCGCCGATCCAGCGCACGACTTCGCCGCTGTCGTAGTACTGCAGAACCTTGAAGGTCAATTCTTCCCCCGCCTTGCCGGGGATCTCGGTCGAGATCGGGAAGTTGAGGAACTGGCCGGGCGGGATTAGGCCCTGCTTGCCATCCCCGGTCCAGATGACCTCGCGCACCTGTTCGGTGACTTCGCCGTCGTCGGTCTGTACTGGCTTGGCGAGCTTGCTGGTCAGCACCTTGGAAGTCCAGCCCGGCATGTATTCGGTCGAGACGTCGAGGAAGCCCGGTGGCACCTGGACGGCGAGCTTGACCGTGTTGGCGCTTTCCATCTCATTCGGCACCCGGATGTCGAGGGTGGCGAAGGAGCCGGTGGGTACCTCGTTGGGGTGCAGGCTCACATGGGCCTGTGCGGCTGCCGGCACCAGCAGCGCGAAGGCTGCCACGACGGCGAGGGGAATTCGTCGCATTTTGGGTATTCCTTTCCTGGGCGCCATCAGTGGACCGGCACCTCGATCGTTTTCGCGTACTCGGTAAAGGCTGAAACCCGGACGGTGAGCGTGATCTGCCATTCCCCGCTCGCGTTCAGCAGAGCGCCGGGGATCGTGTAGTGGCCGGGGCCGGCGAGCTGCGGTTCCAACGGCAGGGAGATGTTCTTTTCGGGGAGAGCCGCGCTCGCCTCGAGCTGTTTGACCTTGGCGAACGGGGCACCGCTCTTGGCGTCGAAGAGATAGACGTGGATCTGGTTGGCGCCGACCCTGGCCGGTTCGACGCTCATCTCCAGCTGGATCGGGCCGAAGGTGCTTTCGGCCGAGAAGGGGCCGGATTGAGCGCTGATCGGGGGCGCGTAGCTGGCAAGGGCGGCGGTGACGCCGATCACGACGACGAGCAGGGCGACCTCGGCGCGCAGGGCGCGACGCAGCAGCAGCCCGGCTCGCCCCGGCGATTCCCCGCCCGCCGCGATCCGGTTCAGCCGGGGCACCGAGCGGCGGCGGTTGTAGGCGCCGATCCCGATCAGGACCATCAGCAGGATGAACTTGACCAGCACCGCCCGCCCGTATCCGGTTTCGATCAGTGCATCGAGGCGACGGACGTAGACGTAGGCCTGGATCAGGCCGGTGAGCAGGATCGCCCCGACCGAGATCAGGGCCACCCGGGAGAAGCGCGAAAGCGCGGCGGCGAGCAGCCGGCCGCGGTCGCCTGCCTCCAGCTCCCGAGTCCCCCGCGGCGCGACGAGGAGCAGCGTCGCCAGGCCGCCCAGCCAGACCGCCATCGCGGCGACGTGGATGACGTTGACCGGGAAGTTCAGAAGTACGGGGGACTGCGTGCTGCCGTGCCCGGAGAGCGCCGGCACCAGGACGAGGTAGGCGAGCGGCGCAGCGAGGAGCAAGGCTCGGCCCGATCCGAACGATCGGCCAGCGGAGGGCCGTAGCAACACCGCGGCCAGCAGCCCGAAGGCGATCCAGGCCAGCACAGCGAGGCCCCAGATCGTGCCGAATTTGGTTTCCAGGGTCTCGCGGACGATCGTCTCCTTCAGTGCGGAGAAGCCGGAGATACCGGCGGCCTCAGCTCCCTCCAGAACGACCCCGGCGGCGGCGCTGATCGCGCCGAGGGCCGCCGCGAGAAGCGCCACCCGCCGCAGGCGCGTCGCGAATGCCCCCGCCGCCCGCGACCAGCCATCCCCGTCGCCTCCCACGAGCGCCAGCCCCGGCAGCCAGGCGAGCAGGAGGAAGGCAAGGCCGCCGGCGGCGAGCGCGATAGCCACGTACTGGAGTCCGCGGGCAAGGCCGAAGGCGGTCTCGGTGACCGGGCCGCTGCCGGAGCCGGCCGTCAGTTCGGAGACGGTCTCCTTCGGCGTCTTGCCCGGCTTGCCGATCGAGAAGACGAAGCCGCTGGAGACGATGTGGCCGTCGGCGGAGATGACCCGGTAGGTGGCGGTGTAGCTGCCGTCGGGAAGGCCGGGCTTGAGGTGGACGCCGAGCCGCGGGCCTTCGCCGTTGGGGTGGAAGGCGTCGCCTTCGTCGACCCGCGAGCCATTGGCGTCGTAGACCCGGACCGCGCCGAAGTTGCCCTCGACCGGCTCGTCGAAGCGGAAGATGACCGCGGGCGGCTCGTGCTTGACGACCGCACCACGCAGGGGGACCGTGCCCTCGAGCTGCGCGTGTGCGAGCGCGTTCGCGGGGGCCAGGAGGGCCAGCAGGAGAGCTGCGGCCAGGATGACTGGCGCCCGGTGTCTCACTACCAGGCCTCCTTGGCCGGCTCGTCCTTGGATTCGTCCTCTGACCCTCGCCGCCGGCGTACGAAGAGCACCAGGGCGCCGCCCACCACCAGGAACGCGACCGCGCCGGCGATGAACGGGAGCTTGGAGGGATTGGGACTGCCGACCCAGTACAAGGTGCCGTCGATCGCCCCTTTGCGGCCGTCGATCCGCAGCGGTATTTCGTAGTCGTAGACCTTCGTTTTGCGATGCTGGTCGGTGACCTGGGGAGGGATCGCGGTCGACCCGTAATGCATCCGGTGGTCGTGCCAGAGAAAGGTGCCGTCGCTGCCGACCGTCTTCCATCTCGGCGCGGCCTTGGGGTTGGCGATCGCCGGCACTTCCGCGGTCGGGTAGCGGGTGTCGTTGAGGTAGTAGGCGGGCGAGCGTTCGTTTACCTGGACCGTCTCGTCCTTCAGCACGCGCGCATAGGGCTCGCCTTCGTAGCCGTAGATGAGGACTTCGTGGCCGTGCTGGTCGCGCAGTTCGAAGTAGGCGTCATAGGCGAGCACTTCGAAGTTGACGCCGGGCACGTTCGGCGTCACCCGGTCGATCACCGAGCGGTAGTTGGGATTCCCTCCCGCATGCGCCAGGGCCGAGGGGGCAGGTATGAGGACGAGCAAAGCGGCAATGACGGCGAGCGCCGTCCAGTGCTTTCGCACGAGTTATTCCTTTCGGTCGTGCGCGACGACCAAAGGACCCTCAGCCGTCTGCGCTAGAACTCGGTGAGCAGGCGCGGCGGCGGCGGGCGCTTGGCTAACGAGAAGGCCAGGAGGCCGGTGCCTCGGGGCAGCCAGGTCGCTGGAGGCCGCGAGGGGGGCGAGGCCGGCGCGGGCGCCCGCCGAGGCTTGCGGGCCCGCTTGATGGCGAGCTTGACGATCAGCCCCTCGCCAACGTATCGGCCAGCCACGAGCGGAGCGACGATGAGAAGCGCCGGGGCGAGGAAGAGAAGAACGTCAGTCGAGCCGTCGAAGGCGAGCGCCAGCGCCCAGCAGGCGGTTATCGCCAGCGCAATCCCCGCAGTAAGACGGCTCGCGAGTCGCATCGGAATCAGAATGGTAGTCCAAAGGCGGGTCTCGATCTCGAGTTCGAGGCCCGCCGCCCACTTCTCCCTCCCCGTTGTGTGTTGGGATTCCCTCAGGCGCGTGCCTTGCCTGCGGCTTTGCGGCTCTTTTTCCGCCCCGATCCGTTTTCGCTCGGTTCGACCACGCGGTAGAAGTGCTCGATTGCGCCGCGGACCTGGCGTTCGTCGACGACCTTGACCAGATTGGAGCGCCGTAGCTCGGTCACGTGGTAGTTGACGGTGCTCAGCGGCGCCTGCAGCTCCAGGCTGAGGTCCTTTGGCGACAGCGTGCGGCCTTCATCGATGCTCAGCACTTCCAGGATTGACACGCGGAGTGGGTGGGTATTGGCACGAGCTAGGCGTTCCCAATTCACAACTACCTCACTTTCGTTGACTGGGGAATACCTAAAAATAATAGCTCAGATCATCAAAATCGGGTAATCTAGCTTTATGATCGCCCAGCGGAAGGGGATTCGGATGAGCGGGGGAGCGGGAATGAGAACTACTGTCTTTGCGGCGCTTCTGGCTCTGGGAATGGTTTTCTCGGCATCGGCGGCGCAGGCCAAGATCATTGCTCCCCAGCATCATCCGCCCACTGCCGAAGACGGCTGGCAGGCGGGCACTTGCTACGAAGATACCCCGACCTGCAGCGTCGACACGACTTCGCAGTTCTTCGAACAGTCCGCTGGTCACCCACAGGTCGGCTTTACGCAGTTCATCATCGAAGACGAACCCGGCCCTATCGTCGGTGAAATTCCTGTCGGCAACCTGAAAACGGTCCGCGTCGACCTTCCCGCCGGTTTGAGCGTCAATCCGCAGGCGACGCCGGAGCAGTGCAACCTCGAAGCGGTGGGGCACCCCGAATCGTGCCCGGCGGACACCAAAGTCGGGACCAGCGCCGTGACGGCGACCAATCCGCTGACCAGCGTCTCCGTCCCGCTGCCTCCGGTCAGCGTCTACAACCTCGTGCCGCGCCAAGGCGAACCGGCCCGCTTCGGCCTCACCATCGTCGGCAACGACATCTTCCTCGACGCGGGAGTGGCCTGGGACGGCGACTACCACGAGTTCTTCACGATCCACGTCGCCAAACTCGAACTCGGCGGTATCCCGGGCCTGGAAGTTGCCCGGATTCAGCAAAACCGGCTCGTCTTCGACGGTCGCTCGGGCAACGGCACCTTCATCACCACTCCGACGACCTGTTACGACCACGAAAGCCAGCCGTTCGCGCACATCTACTCGACCTTCCTGCGGGCCGATTCCTACGAGGAAGAAGACCCGATCTTTCCCGCCGGGTCGCCGTTCATCGAGTCCGAACTGCCACAGAACACGAACCCGAAAGAATGCGGCACCGTCCCCTACAACCCCTCGCTCTCGGTCGATCCGGGGGCCGTACCGACGGATTCGCCCGATGGGGCGGCGGTCAAAGTGGACGTTCCGTTCGAAGTCCCGAGCGGGTCGGAAATCCTCCAGGAACGGACCAAGCAGGCCAGCTCGCAGACGAAGCAGGCCAAGGTGACGCTGCCGCTCGGCATGGGCATCAATCCCTCGGCGGCGACCGGGGGGCTGCAGACGTGCACCGACGCACAGTTCGGCCGGGGGTCGACGAGACCGGTCGCCTGTCCGGCGGCGTCGAAGGTGGGCGTTGCCTCGATCGACACGCCGCCGCTTCCGGACGGCTCGTTGAGTGGCACCGTCTACGTCGGCAAGCAGGAAAGCCGCGACCCGACCTCGGGTAACGAGTACCGGATCTTCGTCGACGTCGAGTCGGCTCGGTACGCGATCTCGGCGCGGCTGATCGGCAACGTCAGCGCCGATCCCACCACCGGGCAGCTGACGACCACCTTCGACGACAAGGAACTGGGTGGCCTGCCGCAGGTCCCCTTCAGCTCCTTCAAGCTCGACTTCGACGACGGGCCGCACGCGGTGCTAACCAGCCCCGGCTCGTGTGGGCCGAACAAGACCACCGCTGTGATGACGCCCTGGTCGGGGAACGCCGCGGCAACTCCCTCCGGCGAGTTCTCGCTCAGCACGGCCCCCGGCGGCGGCAAATGCGCCAAAACCCTCGCCGAACGCCCCTTCGCTCCGAGCTTTGCCGCGGACACGAACAAGCCGGCCGCGGGCGAATTCAGCCCACTGCACATGAACATCGCCCGCGCCGATGGCAACCAGGAGCTGAAAGGCGTCGACGTGACGCTGCCGCCGGGGTTGGTAGCGAAACTGGCAGGGGTCAAGTACTGCCCGGCCAACGTCTTGGCCGCCGCCGCCGCCAACAGCGGCGCAGCCGAGGCCGCCGACTCGAGCTGTCCCAACTCGAGCATGATCGGCCACGCCGACATCGTCGCCGGCAGCGGCCCCTCTCCGCTTCACGTCAGCGGCAAGGTCTTCCTCTCGGGGCGCTACAAAGGCGCGCCCCTCTCTCTGGCAGTGATCACCCCCGCCACGGCTGGGCCGTTCGATCTCGGCACGGTCGTGGTGCGGGTGGCGCTCTCGCTCGAACCGCGCACCGCGCAGGTGCACGCCGTCTCCGATCCGATCCCGCACGTCTACGGCGGCTCCCTGCTCGACGTCCGCTCGGTCTCGATCAAGCTCGACCGCGACAACTTCACGCTCAACCCGACGAACTGCTCCAAATTGAGCTTCGGCGGGGCGCTGCTCGGCGGCGGCGCCAACCCGGTCGATCCCGCCGCCTTCACCCGGTCGCCCGTCTCGGCGCCCTTCGAAGCCAGCGGTTGCGACCAGCTCGGCTTCCGGCCAAAGCTCTCGCTGCGCCTGACCGGCGGGATGCGGCGCGCCAAGAACCCCAGGCTGCGCGCCGTTCTGACCGCGCGGCCGGGAGACGCGAACATCGCTCGCGCCCAGACGATCTTGCCCCGCTCGCTGATCCTCGACCAGGGCAACCTGGCGAACGTCTGCACGCGCGTCCAGTTCGCCGCCAACGACTGCCCGAAGAACTCGATCTACGGCAACGCCGTCGCGACCTCGCCGCTGCTCGACGACCCGCTGCAGGGGCCGGTCTACCTGCGCTCTTCCAACAACGTCCTGCCCGACCTGGTCGCGGATCTGCGCGGTCAGGTCGAAGTCGAGCTCGACAGTCGCACCGACAGCAGCCACGGTCGCATTCGCAACACCTTCGACGTCGTTCCCGACGTGCCGGTGACCAAGTTCGTGCTCAACCTGCGGGGTGGCAAACGGGGCCTGCTGGTCAATTCGCAGAATCAGTGTCCGTCCAAGAAACGGCACGGGGGCAAAGGCGCGCAGGCGAGCAAGGCGCACAAACGCAAGCTGGCGCGCGGCAAGCGAGTGTTCGTGCGGTTCAAAGGCCAGAACGGCAAGAAGCGAAACATGCGGCCGCGCCTGCTGCTCTCCTGCGGCAAGAAACACAGCCATAGTTGACGTGCCGGTGGAGAGAGGTCCATATGGACCTCTCTCCACCGGCACGTCAGGCGGGGATAGCCTCCCGCGTCGGTGCGCCCGACGCTTTCGGTCCTAATCGTCGCCTGGAACAGCCGCGAGGAGCTGGCGCGGACGCTGCCTGCGCTGTTGCCTGAGCTGGAGGACGGGGACGAGCTGATCGTCGTCGACAACGACTCCAGCGACGGCACCGCCGACGCGGTGGCCTTCCTGGCGCCCGCCGCAACGATCGTCCAAACCGGCCGCAACGCCGGCTTTGCCGCCGGCTGCAACGAGGGGGCGGCGCAGGCGCGCGGCGACCTTCTCGTCGTGCTCAACCCCGACGCGGCACCGCGGCCCGGCTTCGGCGAGTCGATCCGGCGGCCCTGGCTCGAGAGGCGCGGTTGGGTCGCCTGGCAGGCGCTTGTCGCCGAGGGCAACGGGATGACGATCAACTCCGCCGGCAACCCAGTCCACTTCACCGGCATCGTCTGGGCCGGAGGGCACGGCAACCCGATTGCGACCGCGCCACCGGCTGGAGAAGTCACGGCCCTCTCCGGCGCCTGTCTGGCAATTCCCCGCACCAGATGGGAGGAGGCGGGAGGCTTCCCGGAGCGCTTCTTCCTCTACCACGAGGACGTCGACCTCTCGCTGCGGCTGCGGTTGGCGGGAGGAGCGCTCGGGATCGAACCGGCGGCGGTCGTCGACCATGACTACGAGTTCGGCGCCCGCGAGCACAAGTGGCGCTGGCTCGAGCGCAACCGCTGGGCTTTCCTAATCCGCGTCTATCCAACGAGCCTGCTGCTGCTACTGGCGCCGGCACTGATCGCAACCGAGCTGGCCCTCATCCCTGCCTCGATCGCCGCAGGGTGGGGCAAGCAAAAACTCGCCGCGATCGGCGAAGTAATCCGCCGGCTTCCCCGCTTGCTGCGAGAGCGGCGCCAGGTACAGGCCACGCGCACAGTCAGCGCCGCAAAGTTCGCCAGCTTCCTCACCCCAGACCTCGACTCGCCCTTCATCCCAGCTATCGCCCGCTCGCTCCCAGCTCGCCTTCTACTCCGCAGTTACTGGCGCACGGTCCTTCTTCTGCTGCGATAGGACCCATCTCGGTAGGGCTGAAACGTCTTGTACTTTTTCGCTGTCGGCCACGGACGCCAGCCCACCGGCGATCCACCGAAAAAGTTAAGTGAAAGCCCTGCCGAGATGGGTCCTAATCGGCGGGCGTACCGGTAGGACGAATCAAGATCTCGTTGATATCGACGTTGGCCGGCTGCTCAAGGGCGTAGATCACAGCCCGGGCGACGTCGTCGTCCTGCAGCGCCCACTTGCCGGGCCGGTTGTCGAAGAACGGCGTGTCGACCATGCCCGGCTCGATCAGGGTCACCTTGATGCCGTGGTTCTCGTGCATCTGGCGCAGCTCGCCCAGCAGCGACTCGCCGATCGCCGTCGCCGCCCACTTGGTCGCCGAGTAGAGCGAGCCGGGCAGCGCCTGCCGCCCCGCGACGGAGCTCATGACGAGGAAGTGGCCGTCGCCGCGCTCGAGCAGGTGGGGGAGGGTGGCCCGGATCGTCAGCGCGAGGCCGTAGACGTTGGTGAGGATCATCGAGCGCCATTGCTCCGGCGACTCCTCGAGGAAGCCCCGGGTGGCGCCGAAGCCGGCGTTGGCGAAGACGACGTCGATGCGGCCGAAGGCAGAGAGGGCAGCGGTCGCCATCGCCTCGACCTGCTCCCACTCGGTGACGTCGCAGCGCACCGCGATCGCCCGCTCGTCCCCGCCGAGCTCCCCGACCAGCTCCTGCAACGGCTCCAGCCGCCGCGCCGCCAGCACCAGCCGGTGCGTTGCGGCTGCGGCTCGGGCCGTCGCCGCGCCGATGCCGCTGCTGGCGCCGGTGATCAGCAGAACGGGATCGTTGTGGCTCACGCGGCCGATTCTCGCAGGCCGGGCGCGTTTGTCCTCCTATAGGTGACAAACGCGCCCGGATCGGCCGGGTGGCAGTCTTGCGATAATCCCGGGCCGTGGATCCCAGCCGCAAGCGAAAGATCCGACTCGTGGTGGCGCTCAGCGTCGCCGTGCTGCTTGCCGTGGCGCTCGTCTACACCTCGTTCAGCGCATCTTCGGAGGCGAAAGAACCCTCGCAGCTGATCGGCGTCTCCTCGGGCGGGAGCTACGAGGTGACCGGCCGGGTGGTGAAGCGTTCGGTCCGCCACCACGGCGAGGGGATCAGCTTCCGCGTCGCCGATCGCGAAAACGCCGCTCAGAGCATCCCGGTCACCTACACCGGCACCATTCCCGACCCCTTCCGCGGCGGTCGTGAGATCGTCTTGGCGGGCACGATGAAAAGCGGCGTCTTCGTCGGCGAACGCGACACCCTGGTCACCAAGTGCCCGTCGAAGTTCACCACGAGTAGCTCCGGCGAATGAGCGCCGGCCTCGGCAGCGCCGTCCTGGCGCTGGCCTTCCTCACCGCGATCTTCGCCGCCGTCGCGGCCCTGGTCGGGCGGGACGGCAACCGGCGCTGGGTCGACATCTCGCGGCGCGCCGTCTACGGCCTCTTCGTCCTGCTCACCATCTGCGTGGTGATGATCGAGATCGCCTTCGCCAGCGACGACTTCTCCTTCAACATCGTCCAGCAGCACTCCTCGATCGAGACGCCGGCCTTCTACAAGCTGGCGGCGATGTGGTCGAGCCAGGAAGGCTCGCTGCTGCTCTGGGCCTGGGTGCTCTCGATCGCGTCCTCGCTGGCGCTGTACGCGACCCGTAACAAGCTGCGCGAGATCGTCCCCTACGCGACCGCGGTGATGGCGGGCATCTCCGGCTTCTTCACCGGCCTGATGCTGTTCGCCGGCGGCGTCAACCCGTTCGCCAAGCTCAGCCCGGCGCCGGCCGACGGGATCGGTCTCAACCCACTGCTGCAGCACCCGAGCATGATGATCCACCCGCCGATGCTCTACTCGGGGTACGTCGCCTTCACGATCCCCTTCGCCTTCGCGATCGGCGCCCTGATCACCCGTCGCCTCGACGCAGCCTGGATCCGCTCGACCCGCCGCTTCGCCCTGATCGCCTGGGCCCTCCTCGGCTTCGGACTGCTGCTCGGCGCCCGCTGGTCCTACACCGAGCTCGGTTGGGGTGGCTACTGGGCCTGGGACCCGGTCGAGAACGCGGCGCTGATGCCGTGGCTGATGGGAACCGCGTTCCTGCACTCGATCATGGTCCAGGAGAAACGGGGGATGCTGAAAGTCTGGAACGCCTGCCTGATCGTGGCGACGTTCTCGCTGGCGCTGCTCGGCACCTTCCTCGTCCGTTCCGGTGTCCTGCAATCGATCCACGCCTTCGGCAACAGCACGGTAGGCCCCTACATCCTCGGCCTGATCGCGGTCGTCCTGGTTGGCTCGACGGCGCTGATCGTCTCCCGCCTCGACGACCTGCGCTCCGAGAAGCGGATCGATTCGCTCGCCTCGCGCGAGTCGGTCTTCCTGGTCAACAACCTGCTCCTCGTGGCGCTCGTCGTGGCGATCTTCTGGGGGACCTTCTTCCCGCTGATCTCGGAGCTGTTCACCGGCGACAAGTCGTCGCTGGCGGCGCCGTGGTTCGATCGCTACACGACGCCGCTGGCGATCGTGCTGGTGCTCTTCACCGGGATCGGCCCGCTGCTCGCCTGGCGACGGATCAGCTGGGACTCGGCGAGGCGCGTCTTCTTCGCCCCCGCGATCGTCGCCGCCGTCGCCGGCCTGGGACTGGCGCTGTTCACCGACGCGGCCGCCAAGCCCTGGGCGCTCGGCCTCTTCGCCTTCGCCGCCTTCGCCCTGACCGGGTTGGCGCTGGAGTTCTGGCGCGGCGCGGCGGCGCGGCGCTCGTTGCATGGCGGCTCGATGCCCGCGGCGCTTGTCGGGGTGGTCGCGCGCAACCGCCGCCGCTACGGCGGCTACATCGTCCATGCCGGCGTCGCCGTGCTGTTGATCGGCATCGCCGCCTCCTCCAGCTTCCAGACCAAACAGGACGTGCGGTTGCGCCCCGGGCAGAGCGCGGTCGTCGACGGGTACACCGTGACCTACGTACGGCCGACGGCCAAGGTCGACCCGCTCGCCTTCACCGCCGGCGCGGCCTTGCGCATAGAGAAGGACGGGAAGAGCTTCCTGCTGCACCCGACCCGTCGCTTCTACCGCCCGACCGGGGTGGAAGGGGGGACGATCTCCAACTACTTCGCCGGCGAATCCGACAGCGACATCGGCCTGAAGGCGGGCGTCCTGAGGGATTTCTGGACCGCGCTGCAGCCGAGCATCGTCGGCATACAGCGCCATGCCCGCGCCGCGGACAGGGGCTTCGAAGCATGTGTGTCGGGAGCGCCCGGCACGCCGCCGCAGTGCCGGGCGGTGTCGCAGCTGATGCGGGCGGCGGCGGCCAACCCTCGTCTGCGTCCGACCGCGCTGGCCCAGATAGAAAGCCTGCAGGTGGCGACGGCGCAGCGGATCGCCCAGGGCTATCTGGCCGAAGACGCCACCGCCACCTTCCGCGTCATCGTCAACCCGCTCGTCACCTGGATCTGGATCGGCGGGCTGATCTCCCTCGCCGGCGCCCTGATCGCGATCTGGCCGGCCCGCGGGGCTCGTCGCCGGCCGGCGGCGGACACGGAGCTAGAGGCTTTGAAGGAAGCCAAGTACCGCGAGATCCGCGACGCCGAGCTCGATCACGCCGCCGGCAAGCTCTCCGACGAGGACTTCGCCCTGCTCGACGCCGAGTTGCGCAAGGAGGCGGTCGAGATCCTCGATGCGGAGCAACCGGCCGAACCGGTTTAGTCTGGGAACGATATGAGCACTCGACGCCATCTGCGCAACTCGGGCCTGGCCTCGCTCATGGTGCTTCTGGCGGTGCTCGTCATCGGTTCCTCCGCGCAGGCAGCAGCCAGCTGGACGGCATCCCCTGGGACTGCGGCGGCGCGTCAGGCGCTGCGCTTCTGGACGCCGGCCCGCATGCGTCAGGCGCGACCGCTGGACGTGCCAAGGCCCGAAAGCGGTGGCCTGGCAAGAGAGTCCGCCGCCGAATCCGGCGAAGGAGCCGTGCGGGGCCTGGAATCGGACGCCCGGGCACGCTCCGAGTTCGCCGCGGTCGCCGACCCCACCGCTCCCGGGTTCAGGCAGAACGGCGTGATCTTCATCGCCCTGCCGGGAGGCTTTGGCCTCGCCCGCTGCTCCGGGACCTCCGTCAACGCTCCCAACCGCAGCGTGGTCTTCACCGCCGGTCACTGCGTCAACGAGGGCGGCTCGGGTCACTGGTTCAACCAAGACTGGGTCTTCGTTCCCGGCTACCACGATGGAGTGCGGCCATACGGCGTCTTCGTCGCCAAGTGGCTCGGCGCCACCTCGCCCTGGATCGACGGCGGCAGCGAGAACGCCGACGTCGGCGCCGCTGTGGTCTCGCGCAACGAACGTGGCCAGCGCCTGGGGGCCGCCGTCGGCGGAGACGACATCGCCTGGAACCTGCCGCCGAGCCAGGTCTTCGACGTTCACGGCTACCCGGTTGAAAAGCCCTTCGACGGGGCAACTCAGAGGCTCTGCTCCGGCACCCCGTTCCTCGGCCACGACCTCGCGTCGTTCCTCTGGCCGGGTCCCCTCAACCTGGCGCTGACCTGCGATGTGACGGGTGGCGCCTCGGGTGGCGGCTGGACGATCCACGGCGATGTGCTGAACGGGGTCACCAACTATGGCTATGGCGACGATCCGACCACCGATTTCGGCGCCTACTTCGGCGCGGCGGTGCACGCGCTCTACGCGCGCGCCGCGAGGGTGCGATGAAGGCTCGCCTCGCATGCGCCTGCCTCGCGCTGGTCGTGGCGCTCCTCTGCGCTCAGCCCGCGGCGGCGGAGCCCTCGCCGTCCGCGCCCGCGCTCCTGGCCGGTGCCTCCCAGCTGAATGACGAGCTGGCGCTCTTGGGCCAGGGTTCGAGCTCTCTCGGCCTGCCGCCCGACCGCGCCATCTCCGAACTCAGATTCGAGAACAGCGATGGCTATGCGATAACGGTCGTCGCACACGGCCAGACCGTCGCCCTCGTCGTCACTCATGCCCATGGCCGGCGAAAAGGCCGTGGTGGCCCTGCCTCAACCACGACCTATCTCGCCCATGGCAGGGTCACGCAGACGTCGATCGCAGCTTCCTTCGGCGATCGCGGCCGAATCGACGTTCGCTTCCGACCTTCGGGCCGGAAGCTCCACGCCACTCGCAAGGCCGGCTGCAAGAGGCCAAACGGCGGCGTCCTGGCCCGTTTCGGCGTCTTTGCCGGCGAGCTTCGCTTCCAGGGGGAGGGCGGATTCACCTCCGCCGAGGTCCACCGCGTGCCCGGGCGGTCGATCGACTTCAATGCGCTGGTCGCCTGCCTCTTCGGCGCAACGCCTCAGGGCCGGCAGGCGGGGCTCCCGGTGCCGAAACTCCCGTGGGGGCTCCATCTACCGGGAGTCGACTCCGGCATCCACCGAACGATCCCCGAGACGCCGAGCGTAAGGACGCACCCCAGCGTCGGTCCCAAGCCCACGACCCTGTTCGCCGATCACAAAACTCCACTCGCGCGAACGGTCTTCGCCGCACAGGTACGTGGTCGCGGCCAGGTTCACCTCCTTGCCCTCGAGTCGGCAAGCGAAGGGGCGGTCGGTGTCATCCGCTCCGTCAAGGTGCAGGCGGACCCGTCTGTCTTCAGCGTCGACGACACCCTGTCCAGCGCGAGCGTCAACCCACCCGCGCCGTTCAGCGGCACGGGCGCCTACCAGCAGGGCCCTGGCAACACGAAGGGCTGGACCGGCTCGCTCGCGGTCTCCTTCCTCGGCGCGCCCCGCGTGCCGCTGACCGGCCCGCCGTTCGTTGCCTATTTGGCACGCGGCTGGTAGCCGGCGCACCCGAAGGCAGCTAGATCTTCAGCAGCACCACGGTGTTGACGACGAAGAGAACCGCGAAGAAGACCGTGGCGCGATCCAAGTTGCGCTCGACCATCGAGCCACCGCCGAAGGAGCCGCCCCCGCCGCCGATCCCGAAAGCTCCGGAGAGCCCCGCGTCTTTGCCGGAGTGCAACAGGATCAGGAAGATCACGATGCCGGCGATGATCACCTGGAGGACGGCCAAGAACGTGTACACGCGCCGAATGGTAGCGGCCGGCGGCGCACGGCGGGTCTCAGACAGATTCAGAAATTATGTTGCTTTGGTTGACAGATTGAGCTAGTCTGTCAACCAAGCAGACGATTTCTGGCGATCTGACAAGGAGGAGGCGCCAATGGAGGCTGCCGCGCACGACCACCATCACCACGACTCAGCAGACGTCGAACTGAACCCGGCGGCCTGGACCGACCCGAAGCGCTACGCATGGCTGCTCGGGCTGATCGTGCCGTCGCTGCCATTTCTCGCCTGGGGCTTGGTGACGCTCACCGGGCTTGGCGTCTTCTGGTTCTACGGCCCAATGCTGGTCTTCGTCATCTTCCCCATGCTGGACGTCCTCGTCGGCGTGGACGCCGAGAACCCCCCCGACAGCATCATCAAGTGGCTCGAACAGGACCGCTACTACCGATGGTGCACCTACGTCTTCATCCCGGTCCAGTACGCCGGGCTGATCTTCGCCTGCTGGCTCTGGGCTGACGGCGGCCTCTCGACCGTCGACAGCATCGGCCTGGCGTTGACGATGGGCATGGTCAGCGGGATCGCGATCAACACCGCCCACGAGCTCGGCCACAAGCGTGCCGGCCTGGAGAAGTGGCTGAGCAAGGTCGCCCTCGCGCAGAGCGGCTACGGCCACTTCTTCATCGAGCACAACCGTGGCCACCACGTCCGCGTCGCCACTCCCGAGGACCCGGCCAGCTCCCGCATGGGGGAGAGCTTCTGGGCCTTCCTGCCGCGCACCGTCTCCGGCAGTCTCAGCTCGGCGTGGGGGATCGAGCGCGCCCGCCTCGACCGCATGGGCCACTCGGTCTGGTCGGTCCACAACGACATCCTCCAGGCCTGGGCGATGACCGTGGGGCTTTTCGCGCTGCTTGCGATCGTCTTCGGCCCGGTCGTCCTGCCCTACCTGCTGCTGCAGGCGGTGCTCGGCTTCTCGCTGCTCGAGGTCGTCAACTACCTCGAGCACTACGGCTTGCTGCGCGGGAAGAAAGAGGACGGGCGCTACGAACGCTGCCTGCCACAGCACAGCTGGAACAGCAACAACGTCGCCTCGAACGTCCTCCTTTACCACCTGCAGCGCCACAGCGACCACCACGCCAACCCGACCCGGCGCTACCAGGCGCTGCGCCACGTCGAGGAGGCGCCGCAGCTGCCCACCGGCTACGCGGGGATGATCGTGCTTGCATGGTTCCCGCCGGTCTGGCGCCGGATCATGGACGGGCGCCTGCTCGACCACTACGGCGGCGACCTCGACCGCGCCAACATCCAGCCGCGGGCAAAGCGTCGCGTGCTCGCCCGCTACGGGAACGCTGGAGCGTGAGCGCCTTTCGCTGTCCCGGTTGCGGCTACGTCTACGACGAGGCGGCCGGTCATCCCCGCGAGGGCTTCGCGGCCGGCACCCCCTGGGGTGAGGTTCCGGACGACTGGCACTGCCCCGACTGCGGTGTGCGCGACAAGGTTGACTTCGAGCCGGTTGCGGACGGCGACGATTGACCGCTCCCGCTGCGACGATAAGGGGCGTCGTGGAGGCGCGCACCCCCTATCCCCAGGCCGCCAAGCAGCTACTGCGCGAAACCCTGTTCGCGGCGGCCCGCGACGAGGTGCAGCAGCGACCCTGGTCGGAGATCACGATGGCCGATATCGCCGCCGCGGCGGGAGTCAGTCGCCAGACCCTCTACAAGGAGTTCGGCAGCCGCAACGAGTTCGCCCAGGCGTTGGTCATCCACGAGGGCGAACGCTTTCTCGACGCCGTCGACACGGCGGTGCGCGAGCACCTCGACGATCCGCGCGTCGCGATGGCGGCGGCGCTCGAGACTTTCCTGCGCACCGCCGGAGAAGATCCGTTGGTGCGCATCCTCTTGAGCGACGATGGCACCGCCGGGCTGCTCCCCTTCGTGACCACGCGGGGCGCGCCGGTGGTCCAGTGGGCGACCTCCCGCCTCACGACGACGATCGAAGCGGGCTGGCCGCAGGCGCCGCCGCCGAAAGCCCGCCTTCTTGCCGAGAACCTCGTCCGCCTCGCGATCAGCCACATCACCGCCCCCGGCGACTCACCCGAGACCACCGCCACCCAGACCGGCGAGCTGCTCGGCCCCTTCGTCGACGAGGCGCTGGGTCGCAAATAGCGTCCGTTGTCACGGAGAAGGGGGGGACTCCGCCTTCGGCATCCCTATGGCTTGATGCCCGCAACGCTCGAGCTCCCCCCCTGTGTGCCCGGTATGATCAATGGTATGAGAACTACCATTGACAATGCCGGACGAGTCGTTATCCCGAAAGATCTGCGCGCTGCGCTGAATTTGGTCGGCGGGGATGAGGTTGAGATAACCCTGGAGGGCGAACGGATAGAGCTGACGCCTGCGTTTCGGAAAGTGCAATTGCGCCGTAGCCCAAATGGCCTGCTCACGTCCGACCTGCGGCTACCGCCCGGGCACGGGCCGGAGGAGGATCGCGAAGCACTGGAACGGGCTCGCCGTTGATCGTTCCCGACACCTCTGTCCTGGTATCCGGTTTTACCGCTGCCCATCCCTTTTACGCGGTGGCGGAGCCCGCCCTAATAGAAGTCCGGGAGGAGGGCGGTCTGGCGCCCCACACCATGGCCGAGGCTTATTCGGTGCTGAGCACGCCCAGGGGTGTCTATCGGGCAGCTCCAGGTGTGGTGGCTGGCTACCTGGACGAGCTCCTCAGTGGCGCCGTCCCGGTCCAACCGAAGCCCGACACCTACCCGGAGGCGCTCAGGCTTCTCTCGAGCAAGGGCCGAGGAGGAGCCTCGATCTACGACGCGCTCATTGCCCTGACGGCGCGGGACGCGAACGCCATGCTGGTCAGCCTCGACCGCCGCGCCCGCCCTATCTACGAGTTGTGCGGGGTCGAAGCGAGGTTTCTGGAGGAGGGCTAGAGGTGCGTCTGCTCAGGGCTCGACCAGCAGGGTCACCGGGCCGTCGTTGACGAGCGCGACGCCCATACAGGCGCCGAAGACGCCCTTCTTCGCACCGAGGCGCTCGCAGAAGCGGTCGTACAGAGGCTCGGCCTGTGCGCCGGGGGCCGCTCCGGCGTAGCTGGGCCGGTTGCCCTTGCGGGTGTCGCCGTAGAGGGTGAACTGGCTGACGCAGAGCACCTCGCGCTCGCCCAGCGGCTCGTTCATCCGCCCCTCGTCGTCGTCGAAGATGCGCAGCGCCAGTACCTTTTTCGCCAGCCGGTCCGCCTCGGCTTCGCCATCGTCACGGCCGACTCCGAGCAGGACCAGCATGCCCGGGCCGATCTGCGCGACCCGCTCGCCCTCGACGTCGACCGCGGCCTGGCTGACCCGCTGCACCAGTGCCCTCATCGCTCTCTCCACGGCATCGGCTCAAAGCTACACACGCGGATCGGCCATAGTCTTCGCTCATGGTCAAGTGGGGAGTTCTCGGGGTTCTTGGGGCCGCGCAGTTCCTGATGGTCCTCGACCAGGCGGTTATGAACGTCGCGATCTCCCAGTTGGTCGAAGACTTCGACACGACCGTCACCACGATCCAGGCGGTGATCGCCCTCTACGCGCTGGTGATGGCGGCGCTGATGCTGATCGGTGGCAAGCTCGGCGACATCTGGGGCCGCCGCCGCGCCTTTACCGTCGGGATCTGCATCTACGGCGTCGGCTCCGGCCTGACCGCCGCCTCCTGGAGCGTGCCGAGCCTGGTGCTCGGCTGGTCGATCCTCGAGGGCATCGGCGCCGCCTTGGTTTTGCCGGCCCTCTTCGCGCTGGTGGCTGGCTCCTACAAAGGCGCCAACCGCGCCGTCGCCTATGGCGTCCTCGGCGGCATCGCCGGCGCCGCGATCGCCGTCGGCCCGATCCTCGGCGGCTGGATGACCACCGACTTCACCTGGCGGCTGGTCTTCGTCGGCGAGGTCGTGGTGGCGATCGGCATCCTGGCGGGGACGCGGTTGCTGCGCGAGCCGGAGCGGGAGGGGCCCGCACCCGAACTCGACTGGGTCGGCGGCATTCTCTCCGCCTCCGGTCTCGCTCTGGTCGTCTTCGGCGTATTGCAGGCGAGCAACTGGGGCTGGCTGCAGCCGCACAGCTCGCCGATCGAGCCCCTCGGCTTTTCGCTGACCCCGTTCGTGATCGGGGCGGGGGCGCTGGTTCTCGCCGGCTTCCGTGCCTGGGAGCAGCGGCGCGAAGAGCGGGGTCTCGAACCGCTGGTCCATCTGCGGCTGCTCAGCATCCGACCGCTGCGTGGCGGGGTCTCGATGCTGCTCGCCCAGAACCTGATCCTGATGGGAATCTTCTTCACGATCCCGCTCTACCTGCAGATCGTCCAGGGCCTCGATGCGCTCGAAACCGGCGTGCGCATGCTTCCCACCTCGGCCGGTTTGTTCCTCACCGCGATTGCGGGCTCGGCCTTGTCCTCGCGGTTCGCGGCGCGAGGCCTTGTACGAGTGGGCCTCCTGATCGTGCTCGCGGCCACCGTGATGCTGCTGGCGACGATCGAGCCCGAGCTCGACAACGCACCCTTCCTCATCGCGATGGGAGTGCTCGGCGTCGGCATGGGCATGATCGTCTCCCAGCTCGGCAACGTGGTCCAGTCGGCGGTCGGCGACGCCGACCGCAGCGAGGCCGGGGGGCTGCAGAGCACCGCGCAGCAGCTCGGCTCCTCGCTGGGGACGGCGCTGCTCGGCGCGATCGTGATCACCGGGCTGAGCGCCGCTTTCACTGCGAACATCGCCGACGACTCGCGCGTTTCCGACGACGTCAGCAACCAGGTCCAGGTGCAACTGAGCGCCGGCGGCAGCTTCGTCGCCTCTGAGGAGGTGCGGACCGGAGCCACGGCAGCGGGCGTCGATCCGGCGACGGTCGACGCCCTGGTCGAAAATTATGAAGACGCCCAACTGAAGGCGCTGAAGACCGCGTTCCTCTTTGCCGCCTTCCTCGTCCTCGCCTCGTTCTGGACGACCCGGCGCCTGCCGACCCAGCGCTTCGACGAGCTGCAGGCGGGCCCCGATCCACCGCTCGCCGAGCCTGCCGTAGTCTGATCCTCATGTCCGATTCGATCCAAACCCATCCCGGATCGCCCGACGAACGCGCCGCCGCCGGCAGGGCCGCTCGGGCGGTCGCACCGCGCTCCAGCCACGGCGAGTGGAAGCCGGCTGCCGGCAGGCCGGACCCGGTCGAGGTTCTCGAGCACCAGGCCACCTCGCGCGTAGGACAGCTGGTGCCGCTGCGCTACGGCCGCATGCTGGTCTCGCCTTTCACCTTCTACCGCGGCGCCGCGGCGGTGATGGCGGCAGACCTTGACCCAACGCCGCGCTCGGGCCTGGAGACGCAACTCTGCGGCGACGCCCACCTCTCCAACTTCGGCGCCTTCGCCTCGCCGGAGCGGCGGCTCGTCTTCGACCTCAATGACTTCGACGAGACCCTGCCGGGGCCGTGGGAGTGGGACGTGAAGCGGCTCGTCGCCAGCTTCTCGCTGGCCGGTCGCGACCGTGATTGCGATACGGAAGAGCGGCGAGGCATTGTGCTGGCGGCGGCGCGCGAATATCGCGAGACGATGCGCCGGCTGGCGCAGATGGGCAACCTCGAATCCTGGTACCAGGAGCTCGACGCGGATTCGATCGCCACCCGCTGGGCGACTGCGGTGGGCGGCAAGCAGCGCAAGGCGTTCGAGCGCAGCGTGGCCAAGGCGCGGGCCAAGGACAGCGAGCGAGCCTTCTCGAAGCTGGTCGAGGAAGTCGACGGGAGGCTGCGCATCCTCAGCAATCCACCGCTGATAGTTCCGATCGAGGATCTTGCCGCCGAGGCCAAAGGGGTGGACGTCGAGGCGCTCGTGAGTCACGTCCTCTCCTCGTATCGCGACTCGCTCCCGGTCGAGCGCCGCGCCTTGATCGACGGCTACCGCTTGATCGACATAGCCTTCAAAGTCGTCGGCGTGGGCAGCGTCGGCACGCGAGCCTGGATCGCTCTGCTGCTCGGTCGCGACCGGCAGGACCCGCTTTTCCTCCAGATCAAGGAGGCGCAGCGCTCGGTGCTCGAGCCCTACACGGCGAAGAGCGAGTTCGATCTCCAGGGCGAGCGCGTCGTCCATGGGCAGCGGCTGATGCAGACGGCAAGCGACGTCATGCTCGGCTGGGTCCGAGCCAAGGGGGTCGATGGCGAGCAGCGCGATTTCTACGTCCGCCAGCTCTGGGACTGGAAGGGCTCGGTGCAGGTCGAGTCGATGGACGCGCGGGCCCTCGTCGCCTACGCGGAGATCTGCGGCATGACCCTGGCCCACGCCCACGCCCGTGGCGGCGACCGGATCGCGATCGGCTCCTACCTCGGTAAGAGCGACGTCTTCGACACCGCGATGGTCGAGTTCGCCGAGGCCTACGCCGACCAGAGCGAACGCGACTATGAGGCACTGAAGGCGGCGGTCGACGAAGGCCGCATCGAAGCGATGGCCGAACCGGCCTAGCCGCGGCAAGCCTGGTCATACGAGTCTTCGATGCGGCTGAATGGAGTCGAACCATCACGTCCCGTAAAGGACACAAGCCCCTCAAGCTTGCGCGTCTACCAGTTCCGCCACAGCCGCCCGGGGGTGGCGATTCTAGATGTTTGGCGGTGACGGGGCTTGCGGTGCGCTGGATCGGCTGCTGCATGGGCGCGTTTGGCTTGCACGCGTCCGAATCGGGCGGTACGCTGCGAACAAGTGTTCGAACGCCTTCGCTTGTTTGATGACGAGGAGGATTGCTCGGTGGACCTGGACCTGACCAAGAGGCAGAAGGAGATCTTCGACTTCATCGGCCGCTATGCGGAGAAAACGGGCTATCCGCCGACCGTTCGCGAGATCGGCAAAGCGGTCGGCCTGCACTCCTCCTCGACCGTGCACGCGCACCTCGCCAACCTCGAGAAGATCGGGCTGCTGCGCCGCGACCCGTCGAAGCCGCGGGCGATCGAGCTGCTCATCGACAAGGCGAAGAAGACGATCCGCCCCGACCAGTCGGGCCTGCCCTTGCTCGGCCACGTCGCCAGCCGGCGCCCCGATCCTGGCCGAAGAGAACATCGAGGAATACATCGAGATCCCCGACGTGGTCGGTGGCGAGGAAGGCGACTACGTCCTTCGCATCCGCGGCGAAAGCATGAAGGAAGCGGGTATCTTCGAGGCCGACTATGTCATCGTCCGTCCGGCCGACGACGCGACCGACGGCGAGATCGTCGTCGCCCTGATCGGCGAGGAGGCGACGGTCAAGCGCTTCTTCCGCGAATCCGACCACATCCGCCTGCAGCCCGAGAACGAGACGATGGAGCCGATCCGCAGTGCCGAGGTCAGCGTGATCGGCCGCGTGATCGGCGTAGTTCGCAAAGTCTGACTAGGGCCACTTGCCGGATTCGATCAGTCTCTTGTAGCGGCGCTGGCGGCGACGTGCGTCGCGCATCACCAGCGGCAGCAGCCGCAGGGCGAGGCGGGGGAAGAGGTCGAAGAGGCGCAGCAGCGGCCCGCGCCAGCGTGGCAACACGAGGAGTGGCCGCGGGCGTTCGGTCAGCTTGCCGACTGCGGTCGCGACCTCTCCGGGGGTGAGCAACTGGCCGGAGAAGGAGCCTGCCGCCGCGGGATCGTCGAGCTTGTCCTCGAGCATCGGCGTCCAGATTCCGTCGGGGCAGACGGCGGAGAGCTGCACGCCGGACACGCCGGATCTGCGCAGGTCGAAGAGGGTGCCGAGGGTGAAGGCCATCGCCGCGTGCTTGCTCGCCGAGTAATTCACCTCTCCCGGCGCCGCAACCAGTCCCGCCAGCGAGATCACGTTGATCACGTGGCCACGTCCGGTGGGCAGCATCTTCTCCAGGGCAGCGACCGTGCCGTTCATCGTCCCCAGCGCATTGACGTCGAGCATCGCCCTGCGCGTCGCCTCGCCTTGCTCCCACGACTGGCCGGTGACCAGCACGCCGGCGTTGTTGACCCAGAGATCTAGCGTTCCGGACCGGGTTGCGGCGGCCGTCGCGATTGCGTGGCAAGCCTCCTGGTCGGTGACGTCGAGCTCCGAGGAACTGGCGCCGGCACCGATCTCAGCCGCGGTTGCGGCCGCGGCGCCGGCGTCGATGTCGGTGGCCTGGATCAGGTAGCCGCGACCGGCGAGATCGAGGGCGATCGCGCGCCCGAGACCACCCCCCGCTCCCGTGACGACGGCAACCGGCATCCGCGCAGGATATTCGATGCAATTGTCGCGAGCTCGCCCCCGTGGCGATACCATCGGGGTGCGGGCCGAGCGACCGCGGGGGGAGAGAAAACCCCTCGAGGAAAGTCCGGACACCAAAGGGCGAGGGCGGTGGGTAACGCCCACCCGGGGAAACCCGCGGGAAAGTGCCACAGAAACATACGGCCGATGGCGCAGCCACACGTGAGCTGCGTACAGGCAAAGGTGAAATGGTGCGGTAAGAGCGCACCGGCGCCGCGGTGACGCGGCGGCCAGGCAAACCCCGCCCGGTGCAAGGCCAAACAGGATCGTCGACCCTGCCCGGCGAGATCCAGGTAGGCCGCAGGGCCGCTTCGGCGGCCCCTTGGGGCTTCGGTCCCGATGAGATAGATGGTCGTTCACGACAGGATCCGGCTTACAGGCCCGCTACGGAAAGGCCCCCGAAAGGGGGCCTTTCCAATCTCCTCACAATTTTCTGTCTTAGCGTTTGCTAACGTGCCGCCAACTTCCGCTGAATCTCCGCCACATATCGCGGGGAGCGGGGGACCCACAAGTTGGGGCGAATCGTCGGCATCAGCCACGTAGCGCAGCTCTTTCAGCGCGAGCCCGTCAGCTAACCCCGTAAGCGTTCGAAAGAGCGATGAAGACAAACGCAAACCGCCCCTGGCGGAAAACCCCAGCTTGGCCTGCCCTGCTGCTGTTCGTGGCGGCATTCGCCGTGTCCGCGGCGCCTGCCCAGGCAGCGACCGGGGGCGCCTCGACGGTCGCCGGCAGCGGCGCCCAGGCGGGAAGCGAAATCGCCTTCGCGCCGATGCAGTGGGCCGGCGCCACCTGGTACGGCCCCGGCCTGTACGGCCGCCGTACCGCCTGTGGCGAGCTGCTCGGTCCCGACACGATTGGCGTCGCTCACCGCAGCCTTCCCTGTGGCACCACGGTCAAGTTCGTCTACCAAGGCCACTCGATCGTTACCCAGGTGATCGACCGCGGTCCCTACAGCCGCGGCAACGCCTGGGATCTGACCCAGGCCGCCGCGCGCGCCCTGCAGTTCGAAAAGTCGGGCGCCGATCGCCTCCGCTTTGCCGTCTCGCTCGAATATGCCGGAAGCTGGCGCTCGACCGGCCACGCTGGCCGCTGACGGCCGCTGCTCCGGCTAATCTTCCCCTCCCAGCAGGACTTTTCTACGAGAGGAGCACGGGCATGTCGAGGTTTTCCCAGAGAGCCGGAGTCGCCGATCGGTTCGCAGGACGCGGTCGGTTTGCCGCTCTGGCTGTCCTGTCCGGGTGCCTGCTCGCACTCGTCCTGATGGTCGCCGGCGCCGGCGCCGCGACCAACTCGCGCACCACCGTCGTGCTGGGGGCCACCGCGACCGTGCCCGACCCGTCCTGCCCGGACCTGCCCTGCCAGGCGGTGGGAAGCGTCACCGGCTTTCAGGTCAGCACCGACCAGGGGGGGCTTCCCTTCAATGTGCGGCGGAACGGCAAGGTGAAGGCGTGGACGCTGACGCTGGCCGAGCCGACCAGCAAACAGCGCTCGTTCTTCAACGGCTTCTTCGGCACGCCGCCCGAGGCGCGGCTGGCGATCCTGCGCCGCGTCCCCGGCACCGAGCCCCCCCGCTACAACCTGCGCAGTCAGGGCTCGATCCACGTGCTCAGCCCCTACCTCGGCCAGACGGTCAAGTTCGGCGCCTCGCTGAAGGTCGAAAAGGGCGACATAGTCGGCATCACGATCCCGACCTGGGCCCCGGCCTTCGCCCAGAACCTCTCTTCGAAAAACGCCTGGCGCGCCAGCCGCGAAGTGGGCAAATGCACCAACACCACCGACGTCCGCCAAGGCCAGCCCCAGCAGAAGGTGGGCACCCGAGCCACCTACGGCTGCCGCTACTCGACCGCGCGACTGCTCTACACCGCGACGGTGGTCGAGGACTGAGCCCTCAGCGGCCTAGGCCGCTGAGGGGAGCACTTCAGGCGTCGCCTGATCTTTGGGGAGAGCAGCCGCGCTGGCGATCAGGCTCTGAAACTCGTTCAGGGCCAGGTGCGCGACCGCCTCGAGGATCTCCTCGTCGCTCCAGCCGATCTCCCGCGCCTCCTCGTGCAGGTGGTGGGGGGGATAGGCGTCGGCTTCGAGGGTTGCCTTGAGGTATTCGAGCAGCGCCGCCTCTTTGGCGTCGCCGGAGCCGAAGCTCCGCGCTCGTGAGACCTCGTCCAGCCCGAGTCCGGCGCGGCGCGCTGACTTCGCGTGCTGGGCGGTGCTGTAGGAGTCGTGCCTGTACTCGGCAACCGCCAGAGCGATCCGCTCGCGGGTCGCCTGCGGCAAGACGCCGCCGCGCAGCTCGGAGCGCATCCGGGTGTAGGCGCGCAGCACGGAGGGAGCGCCGGCGAGGACGCCGACGAACTTGGTCACCGCGCCGCCGGCCGCCTGGATGCTCTTGATCAGCGGAGCACTCTCGTCAGGGGCCGTCAACTCGTCGTGTATCTGGAATCTGCTTACTGCCGTTTTTACGGTCACTTGCATCCCGCCTTTTGCTCGGATTGACGGAATTCCGCTTCACAGAGCCTTTACGTGGCCTTTACTTTACTTTAAGCCATTAACTTACGCGAAGTAAGTTATACCTGGATCCGGACGCTCCCGCAACCCCTCTGCGTCCAACGTCACATACCCGTAATACGGGGTTTTGCACCTGATCGGTTCACTTCGCCTATCTTTGCCCCAACCGCGCCGAAACAGCCACGAAGGAGACCGGGGAATGGCAGAGCAACCAACGAGTGCCGCCGATGTAGCCGAGATCGTCAAGGAACGCGACGTCCGCTTCATCCGGCTCTGGTTCACCGACGTGCTCGGCCAGCTGAAGAGCTTCTCGATCAACTCCGCCGAACTGGAGGACGCGCTCGAGGGGGGCATGGGCTTCGACGGCTCCTCGATCACCGGCTTCAACCCGATCGAGGAGTCGGACATGATCGCCATGCCCGACCCGTCGACCTTCGCGATCATCCCCTGGCGGCCCGAGGAGGAGAACGCGGTGGCGCGGATGTTCTGCGACATCCGCGTCCCCGGCGGCGATCCATATGAGGGAGACCCACGGTGGATCATGCGGCGGGCGCTCAAACGGGCCGAAGACATGGGCTTCGACACCTACAACATCGGCCCCGAGCTCGAGTACTTCTACTTCCGCTCGGCCAAGCCGGAGGGCGGCGTGCCCGAGGTGCTCGACGAGGGCGGCTACTTCGACCTGACCACGCTCGACGCCGGCTCCGACGTGCGCCGCGACACGATCCTGGCGCTGGAGAAGATGGGCATCCACGTCGAGTACGCCCATCACGAGGTCGGCCCCTCCCAGCACGAGGTCGACATGCGTTACAAGGACGCGCTGCAGATGGCCGACGACTGCATGACGTACCGCATCGTCGTCAAGGAGTACGCGATGAAATACGGCTGGCACGCGACCTTCATGCCGAAGCCGCTGTTCGGCGAGAACGGCTCCGGGATGCACGTCCACCAGTCGCTGGCCAAAGACGGCAAAAACGCCTTCTTCGACGCTGAGGACCCCTATTTCCTCTCGGCCACGGCGAAGGCCTTCATCGCCGGTCAGCTACGCCACGCGCGCGAGATATCTCCGCTCTTCGCCCAGTGGGTCAACTCCTACAAGCGCCTGGTCCCCGGCTTCGAGGCCCCCGTCTACCTGGCCTGGTCGCGCCGCAACCGCTCAGCGCTGATCCGCGTGCCGCTCTACCACCCCGGCAAGGAGGCGGCGACGCGGGCCGAGCTGCGCTGCCCCGACCCCGCCTGCAACCCCTACCTCTGCTTCGCCGGCATGCTGCAGGCCGGCCTGGAGGGGATCGAGCACGGCTACGAGCTGCCCGAGCCGATGGAGCAGAACCTCTATCACCTCTCGCCCGAGGAGCGTTCCCAGCGCGGCATCGAGCAGCTGCCGGAGACGCTCGGCGAAGCGATCGACATCGCCGCCGACTCGGAGCTGGTCCTGCGCACGCTGGGCGAGCACACCTTCCGCCGTTTCGTCGAGATCAAGCGGCAGGAATGGGACGACTACCGCGTCCAGGTCACTCCGTACGAGATAGAGAACTTTCTTCCTGTGCTTTAGCGGCCTCTCGCCCGTCAGGGTGTGAGAGTGAGGAGGGCCACCAGAACTTGTCGCCCGCGGTCAGGGCGATGGCTGGGACGAGGATGCTGCGGACCAGGAAGGTGTCGAGAAGGACGCCGAAGGCGACCACGAAGCCGAGCTCGGTGAGGAAGGTGAGGGGGAGGACGGCGAGGACGGAGAAGGTGCCGGCCAGGACTATGCCGGCGCTGGTGATGACCGCGCCGGTTACCGCGAGGGCACGCAGGATCCCCTGCCTGGAGCCGTGCTGGATCGTCTCCTCGCGGGCGCGGGAGATCAGGAAGATGTTGTAGTCGACCCCGAGCGCGACCAGGAAGACGAAGGCGAAGAGCGGTAACGAGGGGTCTGAGCCCGGGAAGCCGAAGACGACGTCGAAAAAGAAGTAGCCGACGCCGAGGGCGGCGAGGAAGCTGAGGATCACGGTGCCGATCAGGATCAGTGGCGCGACCACGGCGCGCAGCAGAGCGATCAGGATCAGGAAGACGACGACGAGGATGATCGGCGGGATCACGATCGAGTCCCAGCCGGCGGCGTCGCGGACGTCGAATTCGACCGCGGTCGGGCCGCCCACCAGGGTGCTGGGTGCGACCCGGTGCGCCGCCTCGCGGATCGGTTCGACCAGGTCGAAGGCCTCGGTCGAGTAGGGGCTGATCGCCAGCGTCGCCTGGATCAGCGTCCCTGGCGGTCCTTCGCTCACCGGGCCGGAGACCGCCTCGACGTCCTTGACCCCGGCGACGGCACGGCGTACCGCCGGCACGTCGGCCCGGTTCTGCACGACCACGTCGGTCAGGGCGGTGGCGCCGGAGGGGAAGCTCCTTTCGAGCAGGTGCTGGCCTTCGACCGATTCGACTTCGGTGCGGTAGCTGTCTTCGCTGGTCAGTTCGGTGGAGAAGAAGGCAAAGCCACAGCAGAAGACGAGCAGGACGGCGACGAAGCCGGCGATCACCCGCCGCGGCGAGATGGCGACGCGGTTTCCGACCCGCGCCCAGAAGCCGTGGGTGGCGTCCGCGGCATGCTCGAGCCCGTGGCGGCGCACCTCGTAAGGCGTGAAGATGGCGCGGTCGAGCGGTCCGACTATCAACGAGGGGATTCGCCTGCCGCTGATCAGTCGCAGGATCCAGTTGAGCAGCACGAGTGGCAGCAGGATCAAGACGAGGAGGCAGGCGAGGATGACGCGGACGATCGCCCCGAGCGCCGACCCGTCGACGATGCGGCGCCGGGCCCGCTCGGAGACTTCGGAGGCCCGCGGCGCGGTCTGCTCCGTGTGCGGCACGAAGGGCCAGAAGGCACGGCGGCCGAAGATCGTCAGCAGCGCCGGCAGCAGGGTGAGCATCGAGAGCGCGGCACAGGCGATGCCGATCGCGGCGATCGGGCCGAGGCCCGAGGTGCCGTTGACCTTGGCGATGGTCAGGCAGAGCAGCGCCGCGATCACGGTTGCCGCCGAGGCGAAGATCGCCGGCCCGGCCGAGGCCAGCGCGGTGCGCATCGCCTCGTGCTTGTCGGCGGTGCGGTGCAGCTCCTCGCGGTAGCGGGCAACGAGCAGCAACGCGTAATCGGTGCCCGCGCCGAGCACAAGCACCGACATGATCGAGCTCGATTGTCCGTTGATCGTCACCCCCAGCTCGGAGACGCCGTAGCCGATCGAGCGCGAGAGCGTCTCGGCGAAGAGGACCGCAGCCAGGGGGATGAAGAAGAACATCGGCGAGCGGTAGATGACGATCAGCAGGAAGATCACCAGGCTGACCGCGGCCAGCAGCAGGGTGCCGTTGATGCCTTCGAAGACTTCGATCGCGTCGGCCGAGAAGCCGGCGCCGCCGGTGACCTTGACCTCGAGGCCGCCGCCACGGTCGGTTATCTCCCCGCGCCAGGCCTTGACCGGGTCGAGTATCCGTTCGCCCTCGCCGTTGCCCTTGATGTAGGAGGTGACGATCGCCGCCTTGCCGTCGGGCGAGCAGACGGGGCCGACGAAGGGCGCGTAGCCGGCGGGCTGGCCGGGAACCGCCTGGGTCGGGGTCGCGCACCCAGGCGGCAGGCCCTTGGGCGAGGTCGCCGCCTCCGAATCCGGCCTCTTGCCGCCCGCCGCCGCGGTTTCGCCGTCGGCGACGACACCCGGGAAGCGTTCTCCGCGCGTCATCTTGCCGACGTCTTCGACGATCGTGCGGTGATCGGCGGCGGTCAGGCCGGACTCGCGCCTGAAGATGATCACGGCGGGGGCGATTTCCCCGTTCTGCAGCGACTCGGTCGCCTTCAGCGCCTTGGTCGATTCGGCCGAGCCGGGCAGGTAGGAGGTCGCCTCGTTGCTTTCGGCGTCTTCGAACTTGGCCGGCAGGTTGGCCGGGCCGGCGGCAACGAAGATGACGACGAACCAGATCGCGAAGACGACCCACTTCGCCCGGCGACCTGCCGCGAAGGTGAAGGACGAGCCACGCACTACGCGCATCCTCTCAGAGAAGCTCGGCCAGATGTTCCGGAGTGGTCACCGGAGCCTGGCAGGTGAAGTTCTCGCACACGTACGCGGCAGCCGTGCCGTTCACCTCTGGGCGGTCAGCGAGGAGGGGAGGGGTGTCGCTTCCCGCCGGCCCGCCGGCGAGGACGAGATGGGGGTGGTAGTGGGGGCGGACGATCGCCGAGAGCTCGGCCAGGTCGTCGCCGATCAGCGCCACCTCCTTGGTCGCGGCAAGCTGGAAGTCGAGCGCGCGGAGGAGGTGGGCGAAGGCGTCGGGTTGGCGCGGAGCCGCTTTGGCGAAAAGGCGCAGGACGCCCTCGGCCTGCTCTCCGTAGGAGCGCTCTCCGGTCAGCGCCTCGAGCCGCAAGAGGCCCAGGGCGGCGGCCGAGTTGCCGGCGGGAATCGGGTGATCGCCGATCTCCTTGCGGCGCGCGATCAGCTCCTCGTGGTCGTCGGAGGTCGAGAAGAAGCCGCCCCGCTCGGGGTCGCCGAAGCGGGCGATCATGGTGTCCGCGAGCGCCCGCGCCCGCTCGAACCAGCGTTGCTCGAAGGTCGCTTCGTACAGCGTCAGCAGCGCTTCCAGCAGGAAGGCGTGGTCCTCGAGATAGGCGTTGAGGCGGCCCTCGCCGTCCTTGTAGGTGCGCAGCAGGCGTCCGTCGCCGTCGCGCAGGTCGCGGAGGACGAACTCGGCGCAACCGCGGGCCGCCTCGAGGTAGTCCTCGCGGCCGAGCGCCGCGCCGGCCTCGGCCAAAGCTCCGAGCATCAGCGCGTTCCAGGCGGCGAGGCGCTTGTCGTCCAGCCCCGGTCGCACCCGCCCCGCCCGCGCCTCGTACAGGGCCTGGCGTGCCGCCGCGAGCCCTTCTGGCTCGGTCGCCGTCGCTCCGCCCGCCAGGTGGAGGATGTTGCGCCCCTCGAAGTTGCCGGCCTCGCTGACCCCGTAGAAATCGGCGACCGCCTCCGCGCTGTCGCCCAGCACGGCGTCCATCTCGTCTTGCGTCCAGACGTAGAAGCGGCCCTCCTCGCCCTCGGAGTCGGCGTCGAGGGCCGAGTAGAAGCCGCCCTCGGGCCCGCGCATCTCGCCCAGCGCCCAGTCGAGCGTCTCCTCGCAGACGCGCCGGTAGCGCTCGTGGCCGAGGGCCTGCCAGCCGTGCAGGTAGGCGCGTGCGAGCAGCGCGTTGTCGTAGAGCATCTTCTCGAAGTGGGGGACGAGCCAGTTCGCGTCGACCGAGTAGCGGGCGAAGCCGCCACCGATCTGGTCATAGATGCCCCCGGCCATCATCGTGTCGAGCGTCCGCTCGACTGGCTCGTCGACGCCCTGGGCCATGAGCAGCTCGAGTGCTGACGCGGGCGGGAACTTGGGAGCGCCGCGAAAGCCGCCGCGCTCCATGTCGGCCGCCTCCCTCAGGGTTGCGATCGCGGTCTCCAGCAGCTCTGCGCCGGGCGCCTCGCCGGAGGGCTCGATCGCGCCGATCGCCCCCAGCCGTACCCGCGTCTCGGGAGCCCGCTCGCGCAGCTCCTCGCGGCGGTTCTCGAAGGCGTCGAGGACGGCTTCCATCACCATGCGGAAGCTCGGCATTCCACGGCTCTCGTCGGGCGGGAAGTAGGTGCCGCCATAGAAGGGCACGCCGTCGGGATCGCAGAAGACCGTCATCGGCCAGCCGCCCTGACCGCTGATCGCCTGCACCGCCTCCATGTAGAGGGCATCGACGTCGGGTCGCTCCTCGCGGTCGACCTTGACGCTGACGAAGTGCTCGTTCATGTAAGTGGCGGTCTCGGCGTCCTCGAAGGACTCGCGCTCCATCACGTGGCACCAGTGGCAGGCCGAGTAGCCGACCGAGAGCAGGATCGGGCGATCGAGCTCACGCGCGCGTGCCAGCGCCTCCGCCCCCCACGGGTACCAGTTGACCGGGTTGTCGCGGTGCTGGAGCAGATAGGGGCTGGTCTCCCGCGCCAAGCGATTGGCCATGCGCTCACACTACCCGCGGGACATCAAGGCCAACTATTGGGTGGCCGGGCTCGCCGAAACTAGGTCGCGGTGAGGAATAGCTGCAGGTCTTTACGGAATGGACAGCCGGATATATCTACCTTCCTCGGGTGGCAAGCGAAAGAACCCCTGCGCAAAGCGAGCCGGCGATCGAAGCCGTGCTGAAGAAGCTCGAGGACGACGACCGCGCGGTCGTGCTGGCGGCCCTGGAGCGGGCCGAGCGCACCGAGGCCGAGCTGCGCTATCTCGCCGACCACGACTCGCTCACCGGGCTGCTCGACCGCCGTCGCTTCCGCGCCGAGCTCGACCAGTACGTCTCCTTCAGCGCCCGCTACGGCGGCCGTGGCGCCGTGATGATCGTCGACATCGACGGCCTCAAGGCGATCAACGACTCGCTCGGCCACCATGCCGGCGACAACCTGATCCGCCAGGTGGCCGCGGTGATGCGGGAAAGGGTGCGCGCCACCGACATCGTCGCCCGCCTCTCCGGCGACGAGTTCGCGATCCTGATGCCGCAGACCGAAGTCGAGGGTGCGATGCAACTGGGCGAGGACCTGCGCGCCCAGGTCGCCGACAGCGTCCAGCCCACCTCCGACTCCGAGCCGGCGACGATCAGTGTCGGCATCACGATGTTCGGCGGCGGTGAGAAGGGAACCGGCTCCGAAGCGGTGCTGGTCGCCGCGGATCAGGCGATGTACCGGGCAAAGGAGGGGGGGCGTAACCAGATCGCCCTCTTCCGCGACCCGAGCGAGCCACAGCGCGACCCCGAACGCCGCCAGACGACCGCGGCGAGAATCCGCGACGCGCTCACCGACGACCGCCTCAGCCTTCACTCCCAGCCGATCCGCAGCCTCGCCTCCGGTGGGATCGAGCGCTACGAGCTGCTCCTGCGGATGACCAACGAAGAGGGAGAGCTGCTGCCGGCCGCATCGTTCATCGAGGCGGCGGAGCGGGCGGGCATGGTTCAGGAGCTGGACCGCTGGGTCGTCGGGCAGGCGCTGGAGCTGCTCGGAGAGCGGCAGCGCCAAGGGGCGCCGCTGTCGCTGCACATCAACCTCTCCGGCGCCTCGCTGGCCGACATCTCGGTGCTCGAGTTCATCGAACGGCGGCTTGACGAAGGCGACGCCGACCCCTCCTCCTGCACCTTCGAGATCACTGAGACGGCGCACGTCCACGACTTCGACGCGGCCTCCGGGTTTGCCGACCGGCTGACCGAGTTCGGCTGCCAGGTCGCGATCGACGACTACGGCGCCGGCTTCAGCCCCTTCCACTACCTGAAGACGATCCCCTTCGATCTGATCAAGATCGACGGCGCGTTCGTCCGCGACCTGCCGCGCAGCGATGCCGACCAGCTCACCGTCCAGGCGATCGTCCAGATCGCCCGCGGCCTCGGCAAGTCGACGATCGCCGAGTACGTCCAGGACGACCAGACCGCCGAGATGCTGCGCGAGTACGGGGTCGACATGGCCCAGGGCTTCCATCTCGGCCGCCCCGTCGGCCTCGATGAGGCCTTCGCCCAGACCGCCTAGCACCACACGGTAGACGTGCCCCTCAGCCGCGCAGCTCGGCGCGCTTGATCTTGCCGCTGGCCGTCTTCGGCAGCTCGGTGGCGAACTCGACGATGCGGGGGAACTTGTAGGGGGCGGTCTCGCGCTTGCAGTGCTCCTGCAGCTCGCGGGCCAGCTCCTCGCTCGGCTCGCGGTCGCGCGGGACGACGATCGCCCGCACGACGGCGCCGCGCTCGGGGTCGGGGGCGGCGACGGCGGCGGCCTCGGCCACGGCTGGGTGAGAGAGCAACGCCGCCTCGACCTCGACCGGGCCGATCCGGTAGCCGGAGGAGACGATCACGTCGTCGTCGCGACCCTCGAAGTAGAGATAGCCGTCGTCATCCTGGCGGACCAGGTCGCCGGTTGGCCACCACTCGCCGTCGAAGCGCTCGCCGTCGAGGTAGCGCGAGAAGAAGGTGGGGGAGGAGGAGGCATTGAGCTGGAGCTCGCCGTCGAGGATGCGAACCTCGATGCCGGGCAGCGGTTTACCCATCGAGCCCGGACGCACGGGTTCGCCCGCGAGGTTGCCGGAGATGTGACCGGTCTCGGTCTGCCCGTAGCCGTCGGCGGGCTCGCAGCCCATCCCCTCACGAAACGCAGCGATCGTCTCGGCCTCGAGCGCCTCGCCGGCAGAGACCATGCGGCGCATGGCCGGGAGGGGTCGCAGCTGCGTGCGCTTGGCCAGCATGCGGTACTCGGTCGGCGCCTGGCAGAGCACGTTGACGCCCAGCGCCTCAGCTATGTCGAGTCGCTCACCGGGCTCGAAGCGGCCGTCGTGGATCACCGCTGCCGCGCCGGTCAGCCAGGGGGCGAGGAAGACGTTGCGGGCCGACTTGGACCAGCCGGGAGCGGTGGTGCACCAGACCAGCTCACCGGGCTGGGAGCCGAGCCAGTGCTCGGCCTGGGTGCGCTGCCCGCTCAGGTAGCGGTAGGCGTGGACGACGCCACGCGGCTCGCCGGTGGTGCCGGAGGTGAAGACGATCAGCGCCGGGTCCTCGTCGTCCATCGCCTCGATCGCCGCCGGGGTCTCCTGTGGCCGGTCCTCGTCGAGGGTCGCGGCGACCTCGTCGAGGGTCATCGCCGGCACCCCGTCGGGCAGCTCGCCGAGCATCTCCTCGGCGGCGACGCAGAGCGCCGGCTGGGCCGCGCCCGTGCGCTGCTCGAGGTCGTGGCGGCGCAGCTGCGGGCTGCAGGGCAGGGCGACGGCGCCCATCCGCCAGCAGGCGAGCAGCGTCAGCGCCCACTCGATCCGGTTGCCGAGCAGCGTCATCACGACATCGCCACGCTTCACCCCCCGCGCGGCGAAAGCCCCAGAGAGCCCGGCTGAGCGCGCGATCAGTTCGCCGAAGTGCCAGTCGCGCCGGTTCCCCTCGGCATCGACGGCGACGATCCCCAGCCGCGAGGCAGGGGCTCGTTCCATCACGTCCTCGACGAAGTTCACGCGCGGCAGTCTGCCGCACAAACGATGCCGACGGGCCTAAAAGCGAACCCTGAGTTCTCTTTTAGGCCCGTCGGCGGGTGTTCTAGGCCTCGGAGATGCCGAGGCGCAGGTAGATGCGGCGCAGGGGCTTCGGTGCCCACCAGTTCCACTCGCCGAGCAGGCGCATCAGCGAGGGGACGAGCAGGGCGCGGACGATCGTCGCGTCGATCATCACCCCGAAGGCCATCCCGATCGCGATCTGCTTGACGAAGAAGACGGTGCTGACGCCGAAGGCGAGGAAGACGATCGCGATCGCCAGCGCCGCCGCCGTGATCACCCGGCCGGTGCGGCCGATCCCGATCGCGACCGCCTCCTCGTTGTCGGCGCCGAGGTCGTGCTGCTCTTTGATCCGCGATATGACGAGGACCGCGTAGTCGGTGGCGAGGCCGAAGATGACGGCGAAGAGGAAGACCAGGCTGGTCACCTCGATCGCTCCCGGCCCGGTGTAGTCGAGCGGGCTGTCGAGCCAGCCGTCCTGGAAGGCAAGGACGAGGATGCCGAGCGTCGCCCCCAGGGTCAGCGAGTTCATCAGCAGGGTCTTGATCGGGAGGAGGACCGAGCCGGTGAGCAGGAAGAGCAGGACCAGCGTGGTCAGGGCGATGATCCCGACGACCAAGGGCGCGTGTTCGATCAGGCTCTGCTTCTGGTCGATGAAACCGGCGGTGTTGCCGGAGACGAGCGTGCTCGAGGCGCCCGGTGGGGAGAGGTCGCGGATCGCGTGCACCGAGTCCTGGGCGCCGGCATGGAGGGCTGGTTCGGTGAGGGCGAAGTTGGCGAAGGCGACCTGGCCGGGGGCGCGGGTGAAGGGGGCGCCGCCGGCGACTCCGCCGATGGCTTTGATCTGGCGCTGGAAGCCGACCAGCTGGGCGTTGCTCGCGCGCCCGTCGACGGTGACGGTGACCGCCTCGGTGACGTCGCGCGGGTAGTGCGCTTCGAGGTAATCGTAGGCTTCGTGGGAGGGCTTGCCCGGCGGCACCGCTTCGGCGCTGGGGCCGGTCAGGGTCGTCCACAGCAGCGGCGCCGCGGCCGCCAGGAGCAGCGCCGAGCTGCCCAGGGCGACGGCGACCGGACGGCGCATCACGCCGCGCGCCAGGCGATACCAGCCGTCGGAGGTGTCCGAGACCGCCGGGCCGCGGCGGATCGAGAGCGCGTCGATGCGCGTGCCCAGCAAGCGCAGCAGGGAAGGAACGACGAGGACCGCGATCACCGACGAGAGCACGGCGACCGAAGCGCCGGCAACCGCCATCGAGTAGAGGAAGCGTTGCGGCATGAAGACCAGCGCCGCCATCGCCGCCGCGACCGTGAGGCCAGAGAAGAGCGCGGTGCGGCCCGCCGTTTGGACGGTGCGACGGTGCGCTTCCCGCGACGCGCCGTCGCACCCCATCTCCTCGCGGTAGCGCGAGACCATGAGTAAGGCGTAGTCGACCGCCAGCCCGAGGCTGAGCCCGGTCGCGATGTTAAGGGCGAAGACCGAGGTATCGGTGAAGCCCGCCATGATCCGCAGCACGAACAGCGTGCCGACGATCGAGACGCCCCCGATCAGCAGCGGAATCGCCGCTGCGACGACGCCGCGGAAGACGAACAGCAGCAGCAGGGCGAGGATCGGGAAGGCGATCAGCTCGGCCCTGGTCAGGTCGGTTTTGGTCTGGTCGTTGGTTTCGTTGAAGCCCGCGGCGAATCCGCCCATCTGGACGTCGAGGGGACTGGAGGCGACCAGGGGTTCGACGCCTTCGGCGGCGATGCCCCCCGCGTCCTCGATGTCCGTCGTCGAGAGGTAGCCGGTGATCACCAGCGATTCGCCGTCACGGGCGATCAGCTCGGCGCCGGCGCGGCGATCGTGCAGCGGGTTGACGACCCGGCCGACGTATTCGACCTTCGACATGCCGCGGCTGAGCCGGTCGACCTCGCGGCGCACAGCGGGGTCGCCGACGTCGAGGTGCCCGCCACCGGGTGCGCGGACGACCAGCGCGATCGCCGGGTTGGGGTTGTAGCCGAGCGATTCGTCGAGCAGCTTCGTCGCCCGCTCGCTCTCCGAGGCGCTGTCGGTGAATCCGGCCGCCTTCAGGTGCCGCTCGACGTTGTGGCCGATCGCGACGGAGAGAACGGCGAATATCGCCACCGCGATGAGGACCCGCTTCGGATGGTTCCAGGTGAGGTCTGCGATTCGCGTCATGGGAGTCCTAACGGGCGAAGGGACGGAGACGTGAGACGCCGGGACCGTACCAGAATTCAAAGTGCTCACTTTGAATTACAAATTAACGCTGTTACGATCGCTACCATCGAAACGATGTCACGCCGCCGCGAATACGACCAATCCTGCAGCCTTGCCTGCGCGCTCGACCGGATCGGCGAGCGCTGGTCGCTGCTAATCGTGCGCGAGCTCTCGCTCGGGCCGCTGCGCTTCTCAGACCTCGTTCGCAACGTCGGCAACGCGCCCACCGACGTCCTGACCAAGCGCCTGCGCGACCTCGAGAGCCACGGCGTCGTGCGCCGTCGCGAGCTCGACCCGCCGGCGACCGGGGTCGCCTACGAGCTGACCGAGGTTGGCTGGGGGCTGGAGCGGCCGATGGTCGAGCTGGGACGCTGGGGCCTGCACTTCGAGCGGGTCGACGACGTCGTCCATCTCGCGCCGACGTCGCTCGCCAACGCGATCCGTGTCCTTGCCCAGCCGCCGCCGGACGCGCGGCTGACGGTCGGCCTGCGCAGCGGCGGGCAGGCCTACTGGCTGCGGATCGAGGACGGCTGGATCTCGGCCTCCCGCGGTGAGGCGCAGGACGCCGACCTGGTCCTGGCCGGCGACCCTCCCGACGTGCTGGCGGCGCTGGTCGCCGGCGAGGCGGCGGAGCGGGATATCGAAATCGAGGGCGACCGGGGCGCGCTGGAGGAACTGCGCGCGATGGTCGTCCTGCCCGAGCGCTTGCGCCAGGCCGCGCTGGCGCTGGTCGCCGACGCCGAGCCCGCCACCGCCTAGCGCAGTTCGGCCGAGCTCTTGCCGAGCAGCTGGCGCGCCACGATCAGCAGCTGGATCTGCTGCGTGCCCTCGAAGATGTCGAGGATCTTCGCGTCGCGGGCCCACTTCTCCAGCAGCTCGTCCTCGCCGTAGCCGACCGCGCCGCAGAGCTCGACGCAGCCGAGCGCCACGTCGACGCAGGTGCGCCCGGCCTTGGCCTTCGCCATCGAGGCCTGTAGCGAGTTGGGCTTGCCGTTGTCGGCCATCCAGGCCGCCTGCAGGGTCAGCAGCCGCGCGGCCTCGTAGTCGGCCTCCATCTCCAGATAGCGCGAGACCGCGGCCGGCTGCGAGAGCGCCGGCAGCGCGTAGTCGATCGCGACTCCGGCCTCGGCGAGCAGCTCGCCCGCCCGCTCCAGGGCGGCGCGGGCGACGCCGACGGCCATCGCCGCGACCAGCGGCCGCGTGTTGTCGAAGGTCTGCATCGCGCCGCCGAAGCCCTGCTTGTCCTCGACCTCGGAGCTGCCCAACAGCGCCTCCTTCGGCACGCGGCAGTCCTGCAGGATGAAGTTGGCGGTATCCGAGGCCCTGATGCCGAGCTTGTGCTCGAGCCGGTCGAGCTTCAGGCCGGGGTTGTCGCGCTCGACGATGAACGACTTGATCGCCGCCCGGCCCTTGGCGGGGTCGAGCGAGGCCCAGACGACGATCAGCTCGGCCCGGTCGCCGGAGGTGACGAAGATCTTCTCGCCGTTGAGCACGTACTCCTCGCCGTCGAGCTTGGCGGTGGTGCGGATCGCAGCCGAGTCAGAGCCGGCCTCGGGCTCGGTGATCGCCATCGCCGCCCACTTGCCGCCATAGCGCTCGAGCTGCTCCTCGGTCGCCACCGAGGCGATCGCCGAGTTGCCGAGGCCCTGGCGCGGCATCGAGAGCAGCAGGCCGACGTCTCCCCAGCAGAGCTCGATGATGCCGAGCACGGTGGAGAGGTTGGAGCCGTTGCGGTTGCCGCCATCGCCGTCGCCATTGGACTCGCGGCGCACACCGGCCGCACCGGCGCCGCCGATGTCGGAGCCCTCGTTCATCCCGTCGATCAGCGAGGCGAGCATGTCGAGCTCCTTCGGATAGGAGTGCTCGGCCTCGTCGTACTTGCGCGAGATCGGTCGGAAGACCTCGGTTGCGACCTGGTTGGCCTGGCTGGCCAGTGGCTTGAACTTCTTCGGTATCTCGAGGTTGATCATCGTTGCCTTTCGCTCTAGGAGGGCCCTAAACGAGCAGGGCGCCCTCCATGACGCCCGCTGCGCGGAGGTCTCGGTACCAGCGCTCGACCGGGTGCTCCTTGACGAAGCCGTGGCCGCCGAGCAGCTGCACTCCTTCGGAGCCGATCTCCATGCCCTTGGCGGCACAGAGCTTGCGCGCCAGCGCGGCCTCGCGGCCGAACTCCTGGCCCTGGTCAGCGCGGCTGGCGGCGCGGTAGGTGGCGAGCCGCATGCCGCTCGACTCGATGCCGACGTTGGAGACGCCGAAGGCGACCGCCTGGCGGTTGGAGACCGGTTCGCCGAAGGCGGTGCGTTCGTTGACGTAGGGGATTACGTAGTCGAGGACCGCCTGCGAGGCGCCGACGGCGAGGGCGCACCAGGCGATTCGCGCCCGCTGCACGCACTCGACGTAGGAGTCGCGGTCGCCCTCGCCGAGCAGCGCGGCGCCGGGTAGGCGGACGTCCTCGAGTAGCAGGCGGCCGGTCGCGGCGGGACGCAGCCCCATCGCCGGCTCGTCCTGCACCGAGAGGCCCTTGGCGCCGGACTCGATCACGAACAGCGCTGGGCCCAGTCCCTCGGCCTCGGCCGCGACGATGAACAGCTCGCACTCGGCGGCTCGGGCGAGGAGCGACTTGGCCCCGCTGAGGACCCAGTCCTCGCCGTCGCGGCGTGCCGTCGTCTCCAGCTTCAGCGGGTCAAAGAGGGGACGTGGCTCGAGCAGGGCCAGGGCGGCGGCGGGCACGTCCTCGCCGCTGAAGGCGGGCAGGTAGGTGGCCTCCTGCTCGGGCGTCCCCCAGTGGCCGATCGCGGTGGCGACCGCGCCGGGCGCAAGCGCTGCGTAGGCGACCCCCATGTCGCCGTGGGCGAGCGCCTCGCCGACAAGGGCGCTGGTCGTCGCCGCCTGCTCGTGCATCACACCGCCGAGCTCCTCGGGAATGCCGAGAGTGTTGACGCCGAGCTCGTTGACCTGGGCCAGCAGCTCGGCCGGCGTCGAGCGCTCGGCATCGGCCTCCTGGGCGGCGGGCCGAACCTTTGCCTCGGCGAAGTCGCGCACGGCCTCCTGGAACATCTCCTGCTCGTCGTCGGGGCTGATGTCGAAGAGGGCACGGGGCTTGCTCGTCGCCTGGCGCGCCGGTCGGGTCAGCTTCTGCGCTGCCTTGAAGGTGCGCCCGGCGGCGGTCGCCGAGCGGAAGCCGTTCTTGGTGCCCTGGAAGAGCGCTCGCTCGATCTGCTTACGGGCTCGGATCCGGTCGAGCAGGTCCGAGCCGGCGAGCCAGTTGAGCGCTCGCAGGCCGATGCCCATGCTGCGCTCGGCCACTCCCGCGCTGCCTCTGTCGTTGCCGTTCACTTTGAATCCCTCCCGCTGTTCTCGTTGAGTGAAGCCTTCGCCTCGACCGTGCCGTCGAGGTGGGGCGTGTGCCGCTTTGCATCGCGCACTTCGAAGTGGATCTCCTCGCTGCCGGCGCCGCTGAGGAACTCGACCTTGCCCGGCAGCCGGATCGGCTTGCGGAAGCGCACCTCGACGGCGAAGGCGTCGGGCAGGCGTCCCTCGAGCGCAGCCAGGCAGCGCGCCTTGGTCCACATCCCGTGCGCGATCGCGCTGGGGAAGCCGAGCGGCTTCGCCGTCAAGGAGTGCATGTGGATCGGGTTGCGATCGCCGGACACAGCCGCGTAGCGCCGCCCAAGATCGCCCCCGAGTCGCCACTCGGCGCTCGCGCCCAACCCCACCTCATTGGGCCGATGGGCCGATTTTCCACCATAGAGGCGTGTTTCAGTCCCGTCGGCGGGCTGTTGGCGGCGGAGCATGGTGCTGGTTGACTCCCAGGCCTTCTCGTCGTCGCTCCAGGCCTCGGTGACGAGGCTGAAGGTCCGACCGCGCGGGTGTGGCTGCAGGGCGGTCGGGTGCACGACCAGCTTCAGCTCCTCGCCGAGCCCGATCGGCCGGTGCTGGACGATTCGGTTCTCGACATGGACGAGGCCGACCGCGCCGAAGGGAAAGCTGCCGTCGGCCATCACCGCCATGTGCAGCGGGAAGGCGAGCACGTGCGGGTAGGTGGGAGGGAGCTGGTCGCGCAGCGTGAAACCGCAGACCCGGCTGTAGGCGGCGACGGCGTCGGGGTCGGGACGCACGCCGGCGAGGCTGAGCTCGAGGTCGGGCACGTCCTTGCTCCGGCCCGGCACGAATGGCAGTCGCGAAGCGCCGGGGATCAGCGGCGCCGCGGCGCGCGCGTAGAGCGGCAGGATGGACGGCGAGCTGTCGAGGGTTCGCGCCGCCATCAGGCCCCCAGCAGGCTCTGGCCGCAGACGCGGACGACGTTGCCGTTGACGCCGGTCGAGGCGGGGCTGGCGAACCAGGCGATCGTCTCGGCGACGTCGACCGGCAGGCCGCCCTGCGACATGCTGTTCATGCGGCGACCGGCTTCGCGGATCGCGATCGGCATCGCGTCGGTCATCTGGGTCTCGATGAAACCCGGCGCCACCGCGTTGATCGTCGCCCCGCGCTTGGCCAGCTCCGGCGCCAGCGCCTCGACCATGCCGATCACGCCGGCCTTCGAGGTCGCGTAGTTGGTCTGGCCGGAGTTGCCGGCGATACCGCTCATCGAGGAGACGCAGACGATGCGGCCGTTGCGACGCAGCAGGCCCTTGTGCAGGAGCTCGTCGTCGATCCGCTCCTCGCTGGAGAGGTTGATCTCCATCAGCGAGGCCCAGCGGTCCTCGGGCATCTTGGCGATCGTGCGGTCGCGGGTCACGCCGGCGTTGTGGACGACGACGTCGACGCCGTCGGAGAGTCGCTCGGCGATCGTCGCCGGAGCGTCGTCGTCGGTGATGTCGAGCTCGATCGTCTCGGCATCGAGCCGGTTCGCCACCGCCTTCAGATCCGCTGAGAGAGCCGGCACGTCGAGCAGGATGAGCTCGGCGCCGTCGCGGTCCAGGACCGTGGCGATCGCCTCGCCGATCCCACGCGAAGCGCCGGTGACCAGTGCCCGCATCCCGTCCAAGGGCTGCCGCCATTCCAGCTTCGGAGTCTCGGCGACGCCAGCGCCGATCTGGATCGTCTGGCCGGAGACGTAGGCGGAGCGGGGGGAGAGGAGGAAGCGCAGGGTCGAGTCGATCTGGTCCTCGGCATCGACGGCGACGTATACGAGCTGGACGGCGATGCCGCGGCCGATCTCCTTGCCCAGCGAGCGGGTGAAGCCCTCCAGCGCACGCTGCGCGGTTGCCGCGCGAGGCGGCAGTCCGGCCGGGGGCGTGCCCAGCACGACGACGCGGCCGGAGCGCTCCACCCGCCTCACGTTGGGGTGGAAGAAGCGCTGCAGCTCGACCAGCTCGGTCGAGTCGGAGATGCCGGTCGCGTCGAAGACGAGCGCCCCGACCGGGCTGTCGGACTTCTCCGGGCGCGCCGCGCCGATCTCGCCGAGCAGGCGCTCGATCGCCTTGTCGAGACGCCCTCCGGGCGCGGCGGCGGAGAGGACGGCGCCGGTCGACTTGGTCTCTGCGGCGCCGTGGCGGCGCAGCTCCGTGGGGCGGGGGAGGCCGACGCGAGGGGCGATCAGCCGTCCAGGTGGCGAGTTGACCAGCTGCGCGTAGAGGTCACTCATTTCTCGTCCTTTCCTGGGGCCTCGAGGATCGCCACGACGCCCTGGCCGGCGGCGGCGCAGATGCTGACCGCGCCGCGGCCCGAGCCGCGCTCGTGCAGCTCCTTGGCCAGCGAGGCGACGATCCGCCCACCCGTCGCGGCGAAGGGGTGCCCGGCGGCAAGCGAGCCGCCGTTGACGTTGAGCTTGTCGCGATCGATCGCGCCGAGCGGCTCCTCGTGGCCGAGGCGGTCGCGGCAGAAGCGCTCGTCCTCCCAGGCGCGCAGCGTGCAGAGCACCTGCGCCGCGAAGGCCTCGTGGATCTCGTAGAGGTCGAAGTCCTGCAGCTTCAGGTCTTGACGGTCGAGCATGCGCGGCATCGCGTAAGCGGGCGCCATCAAGAGCCCCTCACGCTTGTGGACGTGGTCGATCGCCGCCGTCTGGCCGTCGACGAAGTAAGCCAGGATCGGCAGCTCTCGCTCCCTGGCCCACTCCTCGCTCGCCAGCAGCACTGCCGAGGCGCCGTCCGAGAGCGGGGTCGAGTTGGCCGCAGTCATCGTGCCGTCCTCGCCGCCGAAGACCGGGCCGAGCTTGGCCAGCTTCTCGGGCGAGGAGTCCGGGCGCAGGTTCTGGTCGCGCTCGAGGCCGAGGTAGGGGTTGGCGAGATCCTCCATGAAGCCGCGCTCGTAGGCGGCGGCGAGGTTGCGATGGCTCTCCACGGTTAGCTCATCCTGCTCCTCGCGCCCAATGCCCCACTCGGCGGCCATCACGGCGCAGTGCTCGCCCATCGAAAGGCCGGTGCGGGGCTCCTCGTTGCGCGGTATCGCGGGGACGACGTGGCCCGGGCGCAGCCGGGTCAGATGCTTCAAGCGCCCCGCCGTCGACTTCTCGCGGTTGGCATCGAGCAGCACCTCGCGCAGATCCTCGTTGAGGCCGATCGGCGCGTCGGAGGTGGTGTCGGCACCGCAGGCGATGCCGGCGTCGATCTGGCCGAGGGCGATCTTGTTGGCGACCAGGATCGTCGTCTCCAGCCCGGTGCCGCAGGCCTGCTGCACGTCGTAAGCGGGGGTCTCGGGGGCGAGCCGGGTGCCGAGCACGCTCTCGCGGGTCAGGTCGCGGTCGCGCGAGTGCTTGAGCACGGCGCCGCCGGCGACCTCGCCGAGCGCCTCGCCGCCGAGCGAGAAACGCTCGACCAAGCCGTCGAGAGCGGCGCTGAGCATGTCCTGGTTGGAGGCGCGCGAGTAGGCCGAGTTCGAGCGCGCAAATGGGATTCGGTTGCCGCCGAGGATGGCGACCCGACGGGGACTGTCAGTCAACGTCGATGCCTTTCGATTGAAGTGAGATACGAGGCGTGCAAGGGCCGTAAGGCCTCTCGCCGCGAATACCCGCTACATGGATCGATGTAACATTAACTGAGACACCGATCTATGTCCAGGTCAGTGTGAGCGGTCGCACACGGACACAGTCGGCCGGCAGCCGCTTGGGCCAGGTATAGCCTCTGCCGTCCACAAAGCTTGTTCGACCTTCGAGGAGGAGTTGGATGAAAGCGCGAACTTCGTTCGCAGCATGCGTTGCACTGTTGTCCGCGGTGCTTCTCTGGGCGGTGTCGGCGGCGCAGGCATCGGAAACGCTCTACTGGAGCAACTTCGACGGCAAGACCCTCGCCTTCGCCAACCTGGACGGGACCGGGGGCGGTAATTTCGATACCGCGGGCCAGCCGGCGAACGGATCCGAAGGCCTCGCGATCGACTCGGCCAGCGGCAGGCTCTACTGGTCGAGTTACGGTTCAGGCTCCACCGACACCGGCGGCATCTTCCACGCCGGCCTTGGCGGTGGCGACGGGGGGCGGCTGAATAACGGCACTGCCACGATGAATGAACCGGACGGGATCGCGATAGATCCCACGACTGAGACGATCTACTGGGCCAACACCGAAGGCGGCACCGGAAACCTGGGCACGATCTCCTACGCCAAGCTGGACGGCAGTTCTGCCGGCGACCTGAATACCTCCGGCGCGACGGTCAACCGCCCTGGGCAGGTAGCGCTCGATCTCGCCGGCGGCAGGATCTACTGGAGCAACTACGGGAACGACACGATCTCCTTCGCCAAGCTGAACAACAGCGGTGGCGGCGGCAACCTCGACCTGACTGGCGCAACCACGCCAACCAACATCACCGGACTCTCCGTGAACCCGGCGGTTGGGCAGATCTACTGGGTCGACTCGCAGACCAAAAAAGTGTCACACGCCAATCTGACGGGTGGCGGCGGCGGCGATTTCGACTACGGAACCGCCCCCTTCAGCGAAGGCTATGGGATGGCGTTTGACCCGACGAGCGGCAAGATCTACTGGGGCAACTACAAAAACTCGAAAGTGGCGACGGGAGCCTTCGGGTTCCTCGGCATCGGCGGTGGCAGCGGCGGCATCAACATCGCGACCGCCCCGGTCGACGGCCCCCAGAACCCGGTCATCCTCAAGGGACCGAGCGGCACCGGCGCTCCGACGATCACCAGAACGCCTAAAACCGTGAGCCTCTCCTGCTCGCAGGGCACCTGGGCAGCCGACTTCGCCGGCTCCTTCGTCTACCAGGCGCCGCGGAGCTACGGCTATCAGTGGTCGCTCAACGGTGTGGCGATAACGAGCGCCAACGCGAGCACCCTCACGGCCACCAAGCCCGGCACCTACATCTGCGCGGTGACCGGCTCCAACCAAGATGGCTCGGCGACGCAGACGAGCGCCGCGGTCAAACTCAATCCCGGGGCGCTGACCTTGAAAATCAGGAAACACGACGTGAAAACGAAGGCCGGAAGTCCGGCGACCTTCGGCTTCCAGCTCGTCAACTCCGGCGACTTCCCCGTTTCTGGTTCCCGCCTCTGCGCCAAAGAGGCGAAGCAGGCGAAGAAAGAAGTGAAAACGCCGAAATGCAAGTCGCTGGGCAAAATCGCGGCTCACAAAAAACGGGCCGTGAAACTCAGGTTGAAGGCTGACGACTCCGCCGAAGGTGCCTACAAAGTCACCTTCCTCGTACGCGGCAAAGGCGGAGCGAAGCCCGTCGGGGCGAAGCTCCTGGTCAAGCCTGCGGCGGTGAAGAAACACCACCGAAAGCACGGCCACCAGTAGTAGGGAAAGCGGAGGGCGCCTCGGGCACGGCGCCCTCCGTTCGTCATTCAAGGTATTCTCCCGATCCTCTATAGGTACCGAAAGGGGAGACGGTATGAGGAGCAGTGTTGCGATCGCGGCGTTGGCCGTGTCTTTTTTGGCTCTCGCCGGCACCGCCGCGGCATTCCAGTGGCATCTGGGGTACGGGCAGGCCAAGCATGAAACCAGGCTGTTTGCCGAAGAAACGTGCCGTCACGAACGTAAGTGCATCGGATACGCGGTGGGACCGTGCGAACGTATCTCCGCAAGCCGCATCGACTGTGTGGCCGGGTTTCTGTACAAGGGCGTCACCGAACCGGGCGACGAAGTTGCCTGCAACATCGCCCTTCATTGGGGCGTGAACCACAACGGCGAACTGGCGCTGAAAAACCACGGCAGCCTGAACTGCCGCAAGGTCGAAACCTAGGCGACCTCGGAGAATCCGTAGCGCTTCTGGAAACGGCGCAGCGGCGCCGGCGCCCACCAGTTCCAGTCGCCGAAGAGGCGCATCAGCGCCGGGACGAGCAATGCCCTGACCAGCGTCGTGTCGATCAGCACCGCCGCTGCGTAGCCGATGCCGGCCTCCTTCATGAAGAAGATCGAGCTGGTGGTGAAGGCGAGGAAGACCGCGGCGAGGCAGACGCCGGCCGCGGTGATCACTCTGCCGGTGCGGGCGATCCCACGGGCGACCGCCTCTTCGTTGGGGAGGCCCGAGTCGTGCATCTCCTTGATCCGCGCCAGGACGAGGACGGCGTAGTCGGTGGAGAGGCCGAAGATGACCGCGAACATCAGCACGAGCGTCGAGGTCTCCATGCCCTTCGGCCCGCTGTAGCCGAGCGGGCCGTCGAGCAGGCCCCACTGGAAAGCGGCGACGATCACGCCCAGCGTCCCCGCCAGGGTCAGGAGGTTCATCAGCAGCGTCTTCAGCGGCAGCACCACCGAGCCGGTCAGCATGAAGAGCAGCACCAGCGTGGTCAGGGCGATGATGCCGATGACAAGGGGCAGGTTCTGGCCCAGGCTCTTCTTCAGGTCGAGGAATTCGGCGGTGTAGCCGGAGACCAGGAGCGCTGCCGGCCCGGTGATGGCGCGGATCTTGCGCACCGCTTCCTGCGACTCGTCGCTCAGAGCTTCATCCGTGCTGCCGCGCAGGCCGAAGTTGGCCGTCGCCACGTCCCGGGAGGCGCGCTGGAAGGGCGCCGGGGGGCCGACGCCCTTGACTGCCGCGATCCGCTGCGAGAGGCGGCGCAGTTGGGCCGCGGTCGCCGGTCCGTCAACAGTGACCGTGATCGGGGTGCCGAGAGTCCGCGGATAGTCGCGGTTGATCGTCGCCACCACTTCACGGGAGGGACTGCCGGGGGCGACGCTATCGGTGCCGGGGATAGTCAGTTTGACCCCCAGGACCGGGACGGCGAGGAGAAGCAGGAGCGCCGCGCTGGTCAGCGCGACCGCGACCGGGTGGCGCATCACGCCGCCGGCCAGCCTGTACCAACCGCCCGACTCGTCGGAGAGGGCCGGGCCGGGCCGCAGCGAGAGGGCGTTGACGCGCTCGCCGAGCAAGGCAAGTAGCGAGGGGACCAGCAGTAGGGCCCCGAAAGCGGCGAAGATCGCGACGATCGCGCCGCCGGCGCCGACCGAGTAAAGGAAGCGCTGGGGCAGGAGCGTCAGCGCTGCCATCGCCGCTGCAACCGTCAAACCGGAGAAGACGATCGTGCGGCCGGCGGATTCGACCAGCCGGCGGTGGGACTCGCGGCTCGCGCCGTTGCGCTCGAGCTCCTCTCGGTAGCGGCTGACCATCAGAAGGCCGTAGTCCACCGCCAGTCCGAGTCCCATCGCAGTGGTTATGTTCAGCGCGAAGACCGAGGTGTCGACGAATTTCGACATCACCAGCAGGGCGAGGAAGGTCCCGCCCACGGAGACCATCCCCACCAGCAAGGGGATCGACGCCGCGATCACGCCCCTGAAGACAATCAGTAACAGCAGGGCCAGCAGCGGGAAGGCGATCAGCTCGGCGCGGACCAAGTCGGTGCGGACCGTGTCGTTGACCTCGTTGAATCCGGCGGCGAGACCGCCGACGGTCACCTGGAACCGCTTGGAGCTGATCCGTTCGGACGCCTCATCCGCGGCATTGGTGAGGACCTGCACGTCGGAGCTGGAGAAGTAGGCGGCCAGTAGGAGGGAGCTTCGATTCGGAGCGATCAGCTGCGGCGAGCCCCCGTGGAGCGGGTTTTCGACCCGGGCGACGCCGTCGAGCGAGCGCAGGATGGCGATCAGGCGCCCTGCTTCCCGCCGCAGAGCCGGAGAGTGGAGCGGCAGGCGCCCTTCCCCCTTCCGGGGCGTGACCATGAGGATGATCGCGGGCTGGCTGTCGGCGCCGGACTTTTCGATCAGCAGCGCCTGTGCACGCGCGCTCTCACTAGCCGGGTCGCTGAAGCCGGCGGCCTTCAGGTGCTGCTCTACGTTTTTGCTGAGCCCGAAGGCGAGCAGGGTGAATATGCCAACCGCCGCCAGGACCTTCTTAGGATGTTTCCAGGTCAGATCCGCGATCCGCCCGAACACCGGCGCCTAGCTTTCGTAGAGCTTGACGACCCGGATCGTGCCCTCGGGGGCCGCGTCGACGCAGAGATTGCAGAGCACGCACTCGTCGAGGTTCTTGGCGACGATCTCCACGCCCGAATCGGTGGCGGCGAAGATGTCGACGGGGCAGACTTCTTCCAGCTTCTTTGCGAGCTCGGCGTCGCCCGCCACCGAGGCATCGACCTCGACGTCGATGAAGACCTTGTCCAGCGCCTCGGCCATCAGACGGAAACCTCGAGCTTCTGCTTGACCGCGTCGGGGATCTCGTCGATCCGCTCGACGACGCGGATGCCGGCGGCTTCGAGGCGGGCGATCTTCTCCGTCGCCGTGTCCTCCACGCCCTCGACGATGGTTCCCGCGTGGCCGAAGCTCATGCCCTTCATCTCCTCGTCGTCCATGAACTTGCCGGCCATGAAAGCGATGATCGGCAGGCGGCTGTCGTTCTCCTTGACCCAGGCGGAGAGCTGCGCCTCCATGCGGCCGCCGGGCTCGGTGTAGATGACGATCGCCTGCGTCTGCTCGTCGGCCTCGAAGTAGGGCATCAGCTCGGCGTAGGTGGAGCCGATGATCGCGTCGCCGCCGATCGAGACGGCGGTGGAGACGCCGAGGCCGGCCTGGGTAAGCGAGGAGGAGATCTCCGTGGTCATCCCGCCGGAGCGGCTCATCACGCCGACCGGGCCGGGCGCGTAGGCCTTGGCGGCGTCTTTCGCTGGGCCGCCTATGCCGCCCATCTTGCAGACCTCGGGGACGATCAGGCCGAGGCAGTTGGGGCCGATGATGCGGGCGCCCTCCATGTTCGCCAGCTCGACCATCTGGGCGACGTCGCGGCGCGGGATGCGCTCGGTGACGATCACGATCAGCTTGATCCCGTTGAGGATCGCCTCGAAGACGGCATCCTTGGTGAAGGCGGGGGGGACGGTGACGACCGAGCCGTCGATCGGCCCGCCGTAGCTCTCGACCGCCTGGGCGACGGTGTCGAAGACCGGCACGCCGTGGACCTCGCGGCCCTTGCGGCCGGGGGTGACGCCGCCGACGACCTTGGAGCCGTAGTCGAGGCACTCGCGGGTCAGGTTGACTGCCTCGCGGCCGGTGATCCCCTGGACGATGAAGGTGGTGTCCTTGTTCAGCAGGATCGACATCAGGCCGGCGCTCCCTGGATCTTGGCGACGGCGCGTCCCGCCGCCTCCCACATCGAGACCGAGCGGTCGCAGTACTCGACGCCGTAGCGATCGAGGATCTTGAAGCCCTCGTCCTCCCAGGCGCCGGGGATGCGGAAGATCGCGATCGTCTCACCGGGGTCCTTGCCGAGCTCGAGGCAGGCCTTGATCACGCCGCGGGCGACGATGTCGACGCGGGTGTTGGAGACGATCGACATCATCACGGCGATCTTCTCGACGCCGTCCTTCTCAAGCACCTCCTTGGCCAGGCCGCAGGCCTTGGCCACCGACGGGTTGCCGCCGATCTCGGAGTAGTTGGCGGGCTTGCCGCCCTGGCTGCGGACCGCGTCGGTCAGCGTCAGCGAGCCGCCGCCGGCGCCGATCACGAGGCCGAGGTTGCCCTCGAAGCCGTGGTCCTTTCCCTGGATCACGCCGCGGTGGTCGGCGGCGTCGATCGCGGCGACGTTGCGCTCGAAGTCGGAGGGCTCATACGTCTCGCGGGTGTCCTCCTCGGCGATCTCGAGGTGCTTGCGAAGCAGTGCCTTCTGGCGCCCGACCGCCTCGGCCTCCATCTCCATGTGGGCGTCGAGGGCGACGAAGCTGCCGTCGGTCAGCTCGGCCAGCGGGTTGATCTCGGCCAGGGTCATGTCGTAGTCGCGGAAGAGGCGGGCGAGCTTGGCCAGGATCGGGGTGGCGCGGTTGAGCTGCGAGCCGGTGACGCCGGTCGCGGCGATCGTCTGCTTGGCCTCGAAGTCGGGGATCGGCATCAGGTTGGTGACGTGGCCGCGGCCGACATGGTCGGGGTGGGTCTCGGCGACCTCCTCGATGTCGATGCCGCCCATGTCGCTGAACAGCATCAGCGGCCGCTTCGCGGTGCCGTCCCAGACGACGCTCGCGTAGTACTCCTGCTTGACCTCTGCTTTTGGGTCGACGAGGACGCCGCGCGGCATGTGGCCGTTGATCTCCAGCTTGAGGATCGCCTCGGCGTGCTCGGCGGCCTCATCGGGCGTGTCGGCGAACTTGACGCCGCCGGCCTTCATCCGTCCACCGCTCAGCACCTGCGACTTGATCACAGTCGGGCCGCCGATCTCCTCGGCGGCCTTGCGGGCCTCGTCGGCGGTCTGGCAGAAGCCGTACTTGGTGACGGGGATTCCCGCCAGCTCGACGATCTTGCGTGCCTCGTACTCGTAGAAGCGCATTGCGGCGCGGAACCCTATCCAACCTTGGCGCGAACCCAAGTCCGCCGCAGTTCGGCGCTCAGCTCGGAGGCGACATTCCCACCGGTGGCGAGCACCGTCCCGTCGATCGCGCCGACCGGCTCGATTCCGCGCACGGAGCCGGTCAGGAAGGCTTCGCCGGCGCCCAGGAGGTCGCCGAGAGAGAGGCGGGCCTCGCGGGCCTCGATGCCAAGCTCGCCGGCGAGCTCGATCGTCCGCATGCGTGTGACGCCGGGAAGGATGCGGCCGTCGAGCGGCGGGGTCAGCAGGACGCCGTTGCGCACCGCGAATACGTTGGCCCGTGAGGCCTCGAGCACGCTTCCGCCCTCATCGACGATCAATGGGATCGTGCCGGCGGGCATGCGGGCCTGCGCCTTGTCGAGCAGCGAGCGGTCGACCCACTTGTGCGGCCCGAGCCCGCCGGGGAGTGAAACGCTGTGGAGCGAAACGAGGCCCTCCGACGCCGCCCGCCGCCACTCGATTGCCGCCTCGAGCCTCCCAGCGCCATTGGGCGCAACCGCAATGCGCAGCGCGCGCCGCCGGGACGTGCCGGTGGAGAGAGGTCCATATGGACCTCTCTCCACCGGCACGTCGAGTGGTGGGGGGTCGTGGTTGGGGAAGAGCTCGACGAGGCTGGTGTGGAGCCTGGCTAAGTGGGCGTCGAGCTCGATCGGGTGGCCGTCGATGACGAGCAGGGTCTCGAAGACGCCGTGGCGGGGATCGGGCACGCGGCCATTGTGGCAACCTCGCGCGGGTTGAAGACGCTGCTGATCGACAACTACGACTCCTTCACCTACAACCTCTTCCAGCTGCTGGCGGAGGCGAACGGGGAGGAGCCGACAGTCGTCCGCAACGACGAGGCGAGCTGGGAGGAGCTCGTGGCGCTCGAGCTCGACAACATCGTCATCTCGCCTGGGCCTGGGCGCCCCGACCGCGCTGGCGACTTCGGCGTTTGCGAGGAAGCCATCCGTCACTCCGCCGTGCCGTTGCTCGGCGTCTGCCTCGGTCACCAGGGTCTCGGCGCCGCGTTCGGCGCCGCGGTGGTGGCCGCCCCCGAGCCGATGCACGGCCGCCTCAGCGCGATTCTGCATGACGACTCGCCGCTCTTCGCAGGCATCCCCCGCGAGTTCCAGGCGGTCCGCTACCACTCGCTCTGCATGGAGCAGCCATTGCCGGACGAGCTTCGCGGAATCGCTTGGACGACCGACGGCGTGCTGATGGCTGTCGAACACCGCAAGCGCCCGCTCTGGGGGGTCCAATTCCACCCCGAGTCGATCTGTACAGACCACGGCCGCCAGCTACTCGTCAACTTCCGCGACCTCAGCGATCGATTTCTGCGAGGTGCTTCAGGCGCATCGCGAAAGAGCCGTCGGGGTGTCCCCCTCGCGCAGCGGCGTCCTGTTTTTCGCCCCGGGGGAATCGGCGTGGCCGCGGCCGGCGTCCCTGGCGAAAAACCCAGCAAGCGAGGGGGACACCCCGACGGCTCTCCCCTACGACTCGCCGTGAAACGGCTCGAACTGCTGGTCGATCCCGAGCGGGCTTTCGTGAGCTTGTATGGGGAAAGCGAGAACGCATTCTGGCTTGACAGCAGTCGCGTGGGCGAGGGTGCGCGCTTCTCTTTCATGGGTGACAGCTCGGGTCCGCTCGGAGCTGTCGCCACCTATTGCGTGGCTGACGGCAAGGTCAAGGTTGAGCGTGGGGGTGGGGTCGAGATCCACCGCGAATCGATCTTTGACTACCTGGCGAACGAGCTGGCGCAACCCCAACCCGACGGGCCGGAGCTGCCGTTCGAGTTCGACTGTGGCTTCGCCGGCTGGCTGGGATATGAGCTGAAGGCGGAGTGCGGGGGGGACGCGGCGCACGAGTCGCCGCTGTCCGATGCGGCCTTCGTCTTCGCGGACCGCATGGTCGGCTTCGATCACGCGGAGGGGAAGGCTTATGTGCTCTGTCTCGTTGAGGCCGGAGGAGAGGCGGAGGCGGAAGCTTGGATCGAGACAACGGTAAGCCGGCTGGGTACGCTGCCCCCCCAGACGGGCCCGGTCGCAACGGAGGCCGCCGCCGATCCGGTCGAGTTCCGGCTCGCCCGGTCGCACGAGCGCTACCTGGAAGAGATTGCCGAGTGCAAGCGGCTGCTCGCCGAAGGCGAGACCTACGAGGTCTGCTTGACGAACTCGGTCCTTGCCGACTCCGCGCCGGAGCCGTTGGCGCTCTACCGAACTCTCCGCCGGGTCAACCCGGCGCCGTTCTCCTCCTTCGTGCGTTTCGGCGATGCCGCTGTGCTCAGCTCCTCGCCCGAGCGTTTCCTGCGCGTCGGCCGCGACCGCTGGGTCGAGGCGAAGCCGATCAAGGGGACGAGCCGCCGCGGGGAGACCGCCGCGGAGGACGTGCGCCTCGCCGAGCGGCTGCGCGGCGATGAGAAGAACCGGGCGGAGAACCTGATGATCGCCGACCTGCTGCGCAACGACCTCGGCTCGGTCTGTGAGATAGGCACCGTGCACGTGCCCCACCTGATACAGGTCGAGACTTACGAGACCGTGCACCAACTGGTCTCGACCGTGCGCGGGCTGTTGCGCGAGGAGCTGCGGGCGCCCGACTGCGTCCGCGCCTGCTTTCCACCCGGCTCGATGACCGGCGCGCCGAAGCGGCGCACGATGCAGGTCATCGACGAGCTGGAGGGCGAAGCGCGCGGCGCCTACTCGGGCGCGATCGGCTACTTCGGCCTCGGCGGCGGCTGCGACCTCAGCGTCGCGATCAGGACGATTGTCAGCGATGGCGACACGGCCAGGATCGGCGCCGGCGGCGCGATCGTCACCCAGTCGGACCCCGGGGAGGAGTTCGCGGAGATGTTGCTGAAGGCGAGTGCCCCGATGCGAGCGATCGATCCCGGCGCCGACCCGTCGGTCACCCTGGGCGGCACGCCCGCTACAGCCGGGTCAGGTTCGCCGCGTCGATCTCCCGCGTGACGCCGCGGAAGTCGACCGTCAGCGGTGCCGTCGAGACCACCGCGCCGTAGTCGATTCCCGGGTGCGCGGTGACGATCGCCGCCAGGTCGGTGGAGGCGAGGGCCTCGTCGAGGTCCGTCGAGCGGAGGTCGAACTCGGTGAGCTCCGGCGCGAAGGGATCGTGGTAGGAGACCACTGCTCCCAGCTCGCGCAGTATGCCGGCGATCTCCAGCGCCGGTGACTCGCGAATGTCGCCGACCCCGGCCTTGTAGCTGACGCCGAGCAGCAGGACACGGGAGCCCTTGACCGCCTTTTCGGCCTCGTTGAGGGCGCGCGCGATCCGGTCCACGCAGTAGGCGGGCTGGGCCCGGTTTACCTTGCCGGCGAGCTCGATGAACTCGGGATAGAAGTCGTGCTCGCGCGCCTTGAAGGCGAGATAGAAGGGATCGACCGGCAGGCAGTGGCCGCCCATCCCGGGCCCCGGATCGAAGCGCATGAAGCCGAAGGGCTTGGTGCCGGCGGCTTCGATCACCTCCCAGACGTCGATCCCGAGCCGGTCGCAGAGCTGGGAGAGCTCGTTGACCAGGGCGATGTTGACCGAGCGGAAGATGTTCTCGAGCAGCTTCGCCAGCTCCGCCGCCTCCGGGGTCGAGAGGACGACGACCTCGTCGCAGACCAGCTCGTACAGCTCGCGGGCCCGCTCCGCGGAGGCCGGCGTGATGCCGCCGACCAGCTTGGGCGTGCTGCGCACGGTGTAGTCGGTGCGGCCGGGGTCGATCCGCTCGGGCGAGAAGGCGAGGTGGAAGTCGCGACCTGCGGAGAGGCTCGATCCCTGTTCGAGGATCGGTTGCAGGCGCTCGCGCGTGGTCCCCGGGTAGGTGGTCGACTCCAGCACGACCAGCTGATCCGGCTGCAGGACGCTTGCGAGCGTCGCCGCCGAGTCGGTCAGGTAGGTGAGGTCGGGTTCGCGCGCCCCGGTCAGCGGCGTCGGCACGCAGACGATCACCGCCGCACGGGATTCGAGCTCACTGGGGTCCGAGGTCGCACGGAGGCGGTCGCCGAGCGGCGCAAGGCTGGCGCCGGGGATGTCCTCGATGTAGCTGCGGCCCTCGTTCAGTGCCTCGACCTTGCGGGCGTCGGTATCGAGCCCGACCACTTCGTGCCCGGCCTCGGCAAAGGCGACGGCCAGCGGCAGCCCAACGTACCCGAGCCCGACGATCCCGATCTTCATCGTCGAGAGTCTAGGTCGCGGGGCAGACCGGACTGGCGCTCAGCCGAAGGGCGGATGGACGAAGTCGGGAATCGGCTTCATCGAGAAGGAGAGCGAGTTCTGGCCCCGGTAGAGCGCCCGCGCGTAGCCCGTCTTGTCCTTGCCGTAGGTGGTCGGCGCGGTGCCGGTGAACATTCCCGCCTTGGTGGCGCGAGCGGTGGCGACGTTGTGCCATTTTTTCCCGTCGAAGACCTGGATCGCGACCTTGCCGGCGGTGCTCTCCGGCGTCCGTCCCCAGAAGTAGAGGCCGTTGCCCTTGGGGAAGGCGACGAAGGGGAAGCGGAAGGCGTAGAGCACTTCCTTGGGCTGGTCCTGCTGGGCTTCGGCGCCGCCGCGGAAGTAGAGGCCGGACTCGAGCGTGTCGGCGTAGTCCTGCCCCGGCAGGTGCAGGCCGTCCCTGAGGCTGTACCAGAAGAAGTGGCTGACGCCGGCCTTCCAGGCGGTGTAGAGGGCTTCCGAGGTCCAGTGGGTGAGGATGTCCATCGGCAGGCCACCGGGATCGGGCGGCTGGGAGTCCCAGGAGAACTCGGTGATCCAGAGCGGCGTGTGCTTGGACTGGCTGTTGATCCGGCCGGCGCGGTCGGCGGCTGCGATCAGCGTCTGCAGCTTGCCGAGGTCGCCCAACTCGACGTCGTTGATGCCGCCTTCGTGCGTCGGGCCGCCGGTCGTGTAGGGCTGGATCGCGAAGATGTCGAAGTCGACGCCGCCCCCGCAGTTGCCCTTCATCGGCTTCGGGTTCTTGCTGCCGGTCATGCAGAGCAGCGTGCGTGCGAAGCGCATCGGCCCGATCGTCCAGCTCTTCACCGCGATCGGCCCAAGGCCGGCGGCGAGCACCAGGTTCGACGGGTCGACCGATTTCACCGCCCCGTAGAAGGAGTTGATCAGCGCTCGGTAGAGGCCGGGCGAGAGCGCGTGCCCTTCGGTGTCGTACTGGGGAAAGAAGAAGAGGCTGAGGTTGGGCTCGTTGAGCCCCTGCCAGTACTGCACGTGCGGCAGGTTGAGGAACTTGCCGCTGTAGCGCCGCGCCGCGGCAGTCGCAAAGGAGGCGAGCGCCCCCGGATCGGGATCGCACACCGCGTCAGGGAGGGCGGCCGGGGTCTGACAGCGCTGAGCCCAGGCCGGCACGCCGTCGATCTGAAGGACCGGCACCAGGCCGGCCTCTACCGCGCGCGCGACCTCGAGGTCGGCATCCTGCCAGCGGTAGTTGGGGTCGGCCGGATCTTCCGGGTTCCAGCTCGCTGGCTGGGCCTGCGGCGCGATGTGCGGCCACTCGAGCGGGATGCGCACGAACTTCGCGCCGGCCGCTTTGGTCCGATCGAAGGCGACCTGTTCGTCGCTGCCGACGTTGGTGACGCCGGTCGTCAGCGGCGCCGGCCCCTTGGCGCTTGCGGCGCGGGGAGCGGCGGCCAGTGCGAGGGCGCAGCAGAGCAGGACGAGGGCCCAGTGCAGGCTGGTTGGAACCGGCAGCGATTTGGCGCTTGGGAGGCTCACGGAGAAGGGAGGACCCTTACTGGGTCGGCTGCCTGCGCCGGCGCACGAGATATGCAACCGACCATGCGATCGTCGCGAGCACGATCAGCGGCAGCAGCAGGCCCAACTGGCCCGAGGAGGAGCCGGTCGCCTGGCCGAGCACCTCGCCGAGCCCGGAGGAGCCGTTCGGGATCTGCTCCGAGACCAGGGTCGCTTCTCCGCCGCCGGGGCTCTCGGGCGTGTCGCCGGACGCCTCGTGCCCTGGAGAGCCGCTGCCGTTCGAGCCGCTCCCACTGGACCCGGACCCGCTCGCCGCCTTTCCGGGCGACGCGTGACCCGCCGCCGCGGAGCCACCTCCGCCTTCGCCGCCGCCGGAGATCGCAACCGGCGCGGTCGCCGCGGCCACTTCCGCCGCAGCCTGCCCTTCCGGCCCCTGTGCGTCGAGCTTCTTGGCATTGTGGTTGCCAAGTACCTGCTTCGGAGACTTGTTCCCGCCGTGCTTCGAGGGGTTGGTCGCTTTCGGCCCGCCGGCCGTCGGCACCGCCTCCGTGTACTGGGTGGCGGCCGAGTTGCCCGGGGGTATCAGGTATTCCGCCTGGGCGGCGGTGGGAAGGGCGAAGATCGCGATCGTCGCCGCAAGCAGACCGAGTCCCGTCTTGGATGCCTTCATATCTAGCTACGCCGGATAGTGAGTGCGGCGGGAGGTTGGCGCCGGACCGTCCGAACCGCGTTCGTAGCATAGAACCCGATGAACTCGGCTTCGATGCGCCGCCCGGCGCCCCTGGCAAACACCCGTGAGGTCGGCTGGGCGGCGGCGGCCATCTGGCTGCTCTGCTTCGGGGCGATCGCCTACCTGGGGATTGAAGGGGGCGGCTATGACGCGCTCGTCCACGATCAGGTCGGGATCGCCGTCTGGTGGATCCTGCTCGCCGCCGTGGCGATCGGCGCGGCGCCGCGGCGACGGCCGGGCCGGGTCGCTTGGATCGCCCTCGGCCTGTTCGCGGCGTTCACGATCTGGACCGCGCTCAGTCTGGGTTGGACCGAGAGCAGCGACAAAACCTCGGCCGACCTCGCCCGCCTGCTCGGCTACCTGGGGATCTTCGCGCTCGCGATCCTCAGCCGGGGCTTCCGCGAATCGCAGCGCCTGATCGGCGCCGTCGCGGCCGGGATCTCGCTCGTCTTCCTGATCGGCCTGCTCTCGCGCCTGCATCCGGCCTGGTTCCCCTCGGCGGGGCAGACCGGGATCATCCTCGAAGACCGCGAACGGCTCTCCTACCCGATCGACTACTGGAACGGGCTCGCGGGGCTGATCGCGATCGGCCTGCCGCTGCTGCTGCAGATCGCAAGCGGGGCGAGGACCACCGTCGCACGAGCGCTTGCCGCCGCGGCCATGCCGGCAGCGATGCTGACCCTCTTCCTGACCCTGTCGCGGGGCGGCATCGCCGCGGCGGTGCTCGCCGTCGCCCTCTTCCTGGCGCTGACCTCCGACCGGCTGCCCAAGCTCGTGACCCTTCTCCTCACGGGCGCCGGCGGGGCGATCCTCGTCGTCGCCGCGAACAGCCGCGAAGCCCTTCAGGAAGGGCTCGAAAACGACGCCGCCAGGCACCAGGGCAGCGAGCTGCTCTTGATCGTGCTCGCGGTCTGCATCGCGGCCGGCCTGCTCCAGGCCGCCTTCTCCTCCTCGGCGGCGGCCGGTCGCCGCCCGGGTTGGACCCGGGTCTCGCGCGAGGGGGCGCTCACCGCGACGATCGTCGCGGTGATGGTCGCGGTCGTCGCGGCGCTGCTCCTCGGTGCCCCCGGTCGCATCTCGAACGGCTGGGACGAATTCAAGGAAGGCGGCGGCCCCGGCTCGGGCGCGGGACGGTTGGGAAGCGTCTCCGGCCAGAGCCGGTACCAGCTGTGGAGCTCGGCGGTGCGGGAGAACAAGACCAGGCCGCTGACCGGAACCGGCTCGGGCACCTTCGAATTCTGGTGGGCGCGCGACGGCGACACCGACGAAACGGTGCGCGACACCCACTCCCTGTACCTGCAGACGCTGGGCGAGCTGGGGATCGTCGGCTTCGCCCTCATCATGGCCTTCCTCGGCGCGATCTTCGCCGGCGGAGCCCGGCGGCTGCTCGCCGCCCCGGCGCGGGACCGCCCGCTGTACGCCGCCGCCCTGGCCGGCGTCGCCGCCTTCTGCATCACGGCGGTGTTCGACTGGATGTGGCAGATCCCGGCCCTGCCGGTGGCGGCGCTGCTGCTCGGCTCGATCCTCGTCATGCCGTCGCGCCCGGCCGGGGAGGAGGCGGAGCGCCGTGCGGGCCTGCCCACCCCGCTGCGCGTCGCGGCCGCCGCCGTCGCCCTCCTGGCGATCGTCGCCATCGCGATCCCACTCGCCACCACCAGCCTGGTACGCCATAGCGAAGCGGACGTCCGCGACGGGGACCTGACCGCTGCACTGAGCGCCGCCCGCAGCGCCCAGAACGTGCAGCCGGGTGCCGCCGGGCCGCGCCTCCAGCAGGCGCTCGTGCTCGAGCAGATAGGAGAGCTTCCTGCTGCGGCCGCCGCTGCCCAGGCGGCGACCGAACGCGAGTCGACCAACTGGCGCAACTGGCTGGTCCTCTCGCGGGTCGAGGCCGAGAGCGGGAGGGCCGAGGCCGCGGTCCGCGACTACCGCCGGGCGCGCTCGCTGAACCCGCGCGCGCAGCTCTTCCAGCGCTGAGCGCAGAGCCGTTTGGCGCCCTGGGATACTTCTGAAGACGATCCACTCGAAGGGAGAGAGATGAGTCTGCTGTCTCGATTCAGCGCTGTCGCGGCGCTGGCCATTGCCGTCTTCGTCGCGACCGGCTGCGGGGAAACGGTGCTCGACAGCGCCAAGATGGAGGCCACGATCGAAGAAAACCTGGAGAAATCCGTGAAGCAGAAGGTCTCCTCGGTCGACTGCCCCTCCGGAGTCGAGGTCAAGGCCGGAGCCAGCTTCGATTGCACGGTTAGCCTGGCGGGCGGGAAGCAGGAGACGGTGACGCTGAAGATCCTCAACTCCGACGCGGACACCGAAATCACCAACATCAAGTCCGGCGGCGATAAGTAAAGTGCGCCGGATGAGCCAAACCATCGCGGCCGAAGCGCCGACCACCAATAAGAAGCTCCTCGACTGGGTCGGGGAGATCGCAGACCTGACCCAGCCCGACGCCATTCACTGGTGCGACGGCTCCGCCGAGGAGTACGACAAGCTCGCCGAAACGCTGATCGAGGCGGGCACCTTCGAGCGTCTCTCCGACGCCAAGCGGCCGAACTCCTACCTCGCCCTCTCGGATCCCGGCGACGTCGCCCGGGTCGAGGATCGCACCTTCATCTGCTCCGAGAACGAGGCCGATGCCGGCCCGACGAACAACTGGCGCGAGCCTGGCGAGATGCGCGAGATGCTGCGCGGCCTCTTCAGCGGCTCGATGGCCGGCCGCACGATGTACGTCGTTCCCTTCTCGATGGGCCCGCTCGGCTCGCCGATCGCCCACATCGGCGTGCAGCTGACCGACTCCGCCTACGTCGCCGCCAGCATGCGGATCATGACCCGGATGGGCAAGGGCGCCCTCGACGTGCTAGGTGCCGGCGGCGACTTCGTCCCCTGCCTGCACTCGGTCGGCGCGCCGCTGGCCGCGGGCGAGGAAGACGTCTCCTGGCCCTGCGACGCCGACAACAAGTGGATCGTCCACTTCCCCGAGAGTCGCGAAATCTGGTCCTACGGCTCCGGCTACGGCGGCAACGCCCTGCTCGGCAAGAAGTGCTTCGCGCTGCGGATCGCCTCGGCGATGGCCCGCGACGAGGGCTGGCTCGCCGAGCACATGCTGATTCTCAAACTCACTTCGCCCGAGGGCGAGGTCAAGTACGTCGGCGGCGCTTTCCCGTCCGCCTGCGGCAAGACCAACCTGGCGATGCTGATCCCCACCGTCCCCGGCTGGGGGGTCGAGACGGTCGGCGACGACATCGCCTGGATGAAATTCGGTGAGGACGGCCGCCTCTACGCGATCAACCCCGAGGCGGGCTTCTTCGGCGTCGCGCCGGGAACCGGCGAGAAGACCAATCCGAACGCGATGAAGACCGTCGCTCGCGACTCGATCTTCACCAATTGCGCCAAGACCGACGACGGCGACGTCTGGTGGGAGGGGATGACCTCCGAGCCGCCCGAGCATCTGGTCGACTGGCACGGTGAGGACTGGACCCCGGCCTCCGACAAGCCCTCAGCGCATCCCAACGCGCGCTTCACCACCCCCGCGGCGGACTGCCCGTCGATCGCCCCCGAGTGGGAGGACCCCGCCGGAGTGCCGATCGACGCCTTCCTATTCGGCGGCCGCCGTTCCAAGGTGGTGCCGCTGGTGCGCGAAGCCTTCGGCTGGGAGCACGGCGTCTTCCTCGGCTCGATCATGTCCTCGGAGACGACGGCAGCCGCGGCGGGTGAGGTCGGCAAGCTGCGCTACGACCCGATGGCGATGTTGCCCTTCTGCGGCTACCACATGGGCGACTACTTCAACCACTGGCTCGAGGTCGGCGCCCGCGAGGGTGCCCAGATGCCGCGCGTGTTCTACGTCAACTGGTTCCGCAAAGACGACGAGGGCAACTTCCTCTGGCCGGGCTTCGGCGAGAACAGCCGCGTGCTCGAGTGGGTCTTCCGCCGCTGCGCCGGGGAAGCCGAGGCGGAGGAGACGCCGATCGGCCTGGTGCCGACGGTGGACGGCCTCGACACCGAGGGACTGGAGATCTCGACGGACGAGGTGGCCGAGCTGCTGGCTGCCGACCCAGCCGGCGCGAGGGCCGAGCTGCCGGCGATCGAGGAGCACTACGCCCGCTTCGGCGACCAGCTGCCGCAGCAGCTCCGCGACCAGCTTGCCGATCTCGAACAGCGACTGAGCTCCTAGGCGCACTCGGGTGGGCCGGCTCGGCGATCTCAAGGTTCAGGTCGCCGGCCGGTCGATCCGTGCTCTGGGCCGTGCTGCGGGCGGCCACTACGTCAATCTCGACTACCCGCCCACGGTCGAGAACGTCCCCCGCTATGGGCACGGGCGTCCTCCGAACCCTGGGCTGGAGGAGCTGATTCGCTCTCAGGCCTCGGGCTACGGCCGGATCCTGGAGACGATCGACGGCTACTCCGAGGAGCTGGCCCGGATCGAAGTCTCGGCGACCGACCCGCGCGAGCCCTCCTGGGTCAACGGGATGATCTCCGGCCTCGACGGGGCCACCTTCTACGCCTTGATGCGGGACCGCAGGCCAGCCCGCTACCTGGAGATCGGCTCGGGAAACTCGACCAAGTTCGTCGCCCGGGGATGTCGCGAGGGCAACCTCGGCACCAAGATCACCTCGATCGACCCGCATCCGCGCGCAGAGGTCGACGAGCTCTGCGACGAGGTGATCCGCAAGCCGTTGGAGGCGGCCGACCTCTCGGTCTTCGCCGGCCTCGAAGCGGGGGACGTCGTCTTCTTCGACGGCTCCCACCGGGTCTTCATGAACAGCGACGTGTCGGTCTTCTTCCTCGAGGTCCTACCCGCGATCCCGGCTGGCGTTCTGGTCGGCATCCACGACGTCTACCTGCCCGACGACTACCCGGCGGACATCGCCGAGCGCTACTACTCCGAGCAGTACATGCTCGCCGCCTACCTTTTGGGCGGCGCCGGCGTCGAGATAGTGCTGCCGGCCTGGTGGGCCAGCAACGACTCAACGCTGGGCGGAATGCTCGACGGCCTCTGGTCCCGCCCCGGGCTGGGCGAGGTCGACCGCCACGGCGTCTCCTTCTGGTTCTTGACGCGCTGACCGACCCGCAATCTCGGCTTCAGGCCATATAGAAGGAATTACTTGAATAATTGTATGTGTGCAGCTAATGATGCCTCGTCCCTAAAACCGGGAGGCGCGTCGGGTTCAACTGACCAGACGCGGAAATCGACTCGAAAGGACGAGAAGATGATTCGCAATCTCAAGAGCCTAGGGCTGGCGATCATGGCTGTGATTGGGATGAGTGCTGTGGTCGCATCGGCAGCCTCGGCGGACCCGCCGACCCTCATCTCAGACGGCCCCGTGAAGCTGGCAGGCACAGACCTGGCCAAGAGCGTCCTCACATACAACGAAAGCCAGAAGATCGAATGCCACGGCAAATACTCGCTGGGCAAAGAAAACGAAACACCGAGCGGATTTATCGCCAACCCGACGACGACGGCCACAGCAGCGCCCACCTACAGCAGCTGCGAAGGCAAACTCGGCGTAACCAATGTGTCCTACACAGCCACAATGAACGGCTGCGACTACGTCCTGCACCTCGGCAGCACAATCGAAATGGGGAAGTGGGGAGTCACGACCGACATCGTCTGCCCTGAAGGCAAAGAAGTCGAAGTCCACGGCTACAGCAGCGCGGAACACACCACCTCGATCTGCACATTCAAGCTCCCGGCGCAGACCGGCAAGGCGGGAGCCTTCGTCAAGAACCTGGAAGGCGGGAAGGTCACACTCGGTGGGACCGTCGAAGGCCTCAAAGCCTCGCGGACCGGCGTCCTCTGCGGAGGGGGCAACTCGACCGAAAGCGGCAAGCTGGATCTCGACGCCGAAATCAGCGGCACGAACGAAAAAGAAGGGTCGACAGGGATCGAAATCGTCGATGAATCGACTGGCCTCATCTCAGACGGCCCCGTGAAGCTGGCAGGCACAGACCTGGCCAAGAGCGTCCTCACATACAACGAAAGCCAGAAGATCGAATGCCACGGCAAATACTCGCTGGGCAAAGAAAACGAAACACCGAGCGGATTTATCGCCAACCCGACGACGACGGCCACAGCAGCGCCCACCTACAGCAGCTGCGAAGGCAAACTCGGCGTAACCAATGTGTCCTACACAGCCACAATGAACGGCTGCGACTACGTCCTGCACCTCGGCAGCACAATCGAAATGGGGAAGTGGGGAGTCACGACCGACATCGTCTGCCCTGAAGGCAAAGAAGTCGAAGTCCACGGCTACAGCAGCGCGGAACACACCACCTCGATCTGCACATTCAAGCTCCCGGCGCAGACCGGCAAGGCGGGAGCCTTCGTCAAGAACCTGGAAGGCGGGAAGGTCACACTCGGTGGGACCGTCGAAGGCCTCAAAGCCTCGCGGACCGGCGTCCTCTGCGGAGGGGGCAACTCGACCGAAAGCGGCAAGCTGGATCTCGACGCCGAAATCAGCGGCACGAACGAAAAAGAAGGGTCGACAGGGATCGAAATCGTCGATGAATCGACTGGCCTCATCTCAGACGGCCCCGTGAAGCTGGCAGGCACAGACCTGGCCAAGAGCGTCCTCACATACAACGAAAGCCAGAAGATCGAATGCCACGGCAAATACTCGCTGGGCAAAGAAAACGAAACACCGAGCGGATTTATCGCCAACCCGACGACGACGGCCACAGCAGCGCCCACCTACAGCAGCTGCGAAGGCAAACTCGGCGTAACCAATGTGTCCTACACAGCCACAATGAACGGCTGCGACTACGTCCTGCACCTCGGCAGCACAATCGAAATGGGGAAGTGGGGAGTCACGACCGACATCGTCTGCCCTGAAGGCAAAGAAGTCGAAGTCCACGGCTACAGCAGCGCGGAACACACCACCTCGATCTGCACATTCAAGCTCCCGGCGCAGACCGGCAAGGCGGGAGCCTTCGTCAAGAACCTGGAAGGCGGGAAGGTCACACTCGGTGGGACCGTCGAAGGCCTCAAAGCCTCGCGGACCGGCGTCCTCTGCGGAGGGGGCAACTCGACCGAAAGCGGCAAGCTGGATCTCGACGCCGAAATCAGCGGCACGAACGAAAAAGAAGGGTCGACAGGGATCGAAATCGTCGACTAGGGCTTTATCTCCGGGCACCCGATCGGGTGCCCGGAGATAGGAGCGCTACATCCCGTAGGACTCGGCCAGCTCCGGGTCCTTCGCGGCCAGCATTTCGGCGAGCTCGACCATCACCTTGCACTGCTTCCAGGTGGCGTCGTCCTGCATCTTGCCGTCGATCATGTGGACGCCGCGGCCGTCGGGGATCGCCTCGAGCACTTTCTTGGCGAACCTGACCTCCTCCGGAGGCGGGCTGAAGACCTTCTTGGCGATGTCGATCTGGACCGGGTGCAGCGACCAGGCGCCGACGCAGCCCATCAGGAAGGCGGCGCGGAACTGGGTCTCGCATCCGGCCGTGTCCTTGATGTCGCCGAAGGGCCCGTAGAAGGGCAGGATCCCGGTCGAGGCGCAGGCGTCGACCATGCGTGCGATCGAGTAGTGCCAGAGGTCCTGCTGGGCGCTGACGCGGTCGGCCTCGGGGTTCTCCGGGTCGTCGGGGTCCTCCATCACGCGGTAGCCGGGGTGGCCGCCGCCGACGCGGGTCGTCTTCATCCGGCGTGAGGCGGCGAGGTCGGCGGGGCCGAAGCTCATCCCCTGCATGCGCGGGCTGGCCGCCGCGATCTCCTCCAAGTTGACGACGCCCTGGGCGGTCTCGAGGATCGCGTGGATCAGGATCGGGCGGTCGAGGCCGGCCTTCGCCTCGAGCTGGGCGAGCAGGCGGTCGACGTAGTGGATGTCCCAGGCGCCCTCGACCTTGGGCACCATCACGACCTCGAGCTGGTCGCCGATCTCGGTGACCAGCGTGGTCAGGTCGTCGAGCACCCAGGGGCTCTCCAGCGAGTTGACCCGGGTCCAGAGCGCGGTCTGGCCGAAGTCGGACTCTTTCGCCGCCTTGATCAGGCCGGCGCGCGCCGCCTCCTTGCGGTCGACCGGGATCGCGTCCTCGAGGTTGCCGAGCAGGATGTCGGTCTTCGCGGCGATGCCGGCGGCCTTTTCGACCATCTTTTCGTTCGAGAAGTCGAGGAAGTGGATCATCCGCGACGGCTTGACGGGGATCTCGGGCAGCGGCTCGGGGGCGCCGATCGCCAGCGGCTGGAAGAAGTCTCTGGGGTTTCGCAAGCTGCTCCTCGGGGGTTGGGGACGGTCGGCTGGAATCTAATCAGGCGGCGCGGTAGAGGTTTGGCGCGCTATGCGAACCGAACCTCTACCGCGCCTTCAGGGTGGCGCAGGGATTCGGCCCTCGCCGCCGTACATGGTGGGATGAGCGATGGCGCCGAGAGCTGGACGCTGCCGGAGCGAGCCCGCCCGCCGTTGCTGGGCGAGCTGGTCGAGCGGATCGACGAGGCGCTGGCCACCGCCCGTGCCTCCGAGGCGGCGGTTATGACCGTCGGCGCCGCTGCCCTGGACGCCGCCGAGCAGGCGAAGCGGGCAGCCGAGCTGGCCGAACGGGCAAGCAGGGCGATGAGCGGCAACGGTCAGGCGTCGAGCCCATTTCCCGAAGACGGCGACATGGGTGACTTCACCGCCCGGGCCGACCGGGTTGCCGAGCGCCTGCAGAGGCTGCAGCGCCTGCCGCTTTCAGCCTGAGCGCGAGCTAGAGGCCCCTAGGACTGAGTGGCCGGTGCGTCGCAGTGCGAGCCGAAGTGCTGGGCCCAGACCCGCGTTCCGGGGTTGCCTTCGAGCGTGCCGACCTGCAGGCTGAGGCCGGTTTCGTCGAAATCGCCGAGGACGTTGGCGCGGTGGTCGGGCGAGTGCATCCAGGCGGTGAAGATCGATCGCACCGAGCCGTATTCGCCGGTGCCCCAGGCGAGGTTCTCGCCGACCCGCCAGCAGGGAGTCGACATGTAGCCCGTTTCCTTCATCCAGAAGGTGAATTCGCGCCCGCAGGCATAGTGGCTGAAGCTGTCGCAGTTGAGGATGTCGAGCGACTTGTCGTGCGCCGATTGCGCCAGGGCGTCGGCGTTGGCGAGTTCGCCCAGGCCCGCCTGGTGGCGAGCGAAGTTGACCATGCAATCCATCGCCTGCTCCTGAACGACGGCCGGGGCGCCGAGGTCTTCCTGGTCGGAACAGACCGAAGCGGGCGCGATCAATTCGCCACCATCGCTCGTCGCGGTCGCTCGCTTGGCGGTCGGCGCTGGCGCGACTGCCGCGACCCGGTGGCCTTGGATGCCGACCGCCGCGGCATTGGAGGTGGCCGCCACGCAGGACAGCGCAAGAACGGTGACTATGAGCGAGAGGCCGCGTGCCATCACTCCCCTTGTCGCCGCGGGCGACGCCCGCAGTCGTCCAGCCGCCCCCGGCTGGACAGATATATGAGAGATCGAAGCTAGTCCCGGGAATTTGGCCGGTCAAGGCCGTGCCGGGCGTCCGGGCGGCCTGCGCCGATATCCTTCCGCTCCTTCCGTAAAACGATCCGAGCTAGGAGCCATGGCCGTGGACACCGCCGCCTATACCGAGCAGACCGACGTCCAGCGCGACATCACCGAGATGGTGCGCCAGTTCGCCGACGAGCAGATCATCCCCAACGCCGAGAAGTACGACCACGAGGACTCCTTCCCGGAGCCGATCGTCGAGCAGATGAAGGAGCTCGGCCTGTTCGGGGTGACGATTCCCGAGGAGTACGGCGGCATGGGACTCGACCTGACGACCTACGCGATGATCGTCGAAGAGCTCTCGCGCGGCTGGATCTCGATCTCCGGCGTCGTCAACACCCACTTCATCGGCTCCTACCTCTTGATGAAGTTCGGCACCGACGAGCAGAAGGACTACTTCCTGCCGAAGATGGCGACCGGGGAGATCCGCGCCGCCTTCTCGCTCTCGGAGCCCGAGGTCGGTTCCGACGTGCAGGGGATCAAGTCGACGGCGAAGAAGGGCGAGGACGGCAACTGGGAGCTGAACGGCCAGAAGATGTGGGTGACCAACGGGCTCGGCTCCAGCGTCGTCTTCGTGCTGATGAAGACCGACCCCAAGGCCGACCCCCCATATAAGGGGATGACCTGCTTCATCACCGAGAAGGAGCCCTGGGTGGAAATCAACGAGGGCGACTACGAGGGCCTCAACGTCCCGCCCAAGATCAAGAAGATGGGCTACAAGGGGGTCGAGTCGACCGAGCTCGTCTACGACGGCTACCGCTGTCCGCCCGAGCGCGTGCTCGGCGGCGAGGAGGCTGGGGTGGGCCAGGGCTTCGTCCAGATGATGGACGCGCTCGAGGTCGGCCGCGTCAACGTCGCCGCCCGCGGCGTCGGCATCGCCCAGCGGGCGCTCGAGCTGGCCCTCCGCTACAGCCAGGAGCGCAAGACCTTCGGCAAGCCGATCGCCCAGCACCAGGCGATTCAGTTCAAGCTCGCCGACATGGCGACCAAGATCGAGGCCGCGCGCCTCGTCACCCGCAAAGCCGCCCGGCTCAAGGACGCCGGCGAGCGCTCCGACCTGGAGGCGGGGATGGCGAAGCTGCTCGCCTCCGAGACCGGCAAGGAGTGCGTCGAGGAGTGCTTTCGCATCCACGGCGGCTACGGCTACTCGAAGGAGTACGAGATCGAGCGGCTCTACCGTGATGCGCCGCTGCTGCTGATCGGCGAGGGGACCTCGGAGATACAGCGCATGGTGATCGGCAAGAAGCTCTTGCAGAGGCACAAGATCTAGATGAGCTTCTAGCCAATGGCATCGACTTCCGACTTGATCCAGACCGCGATCGAGCGCTTCCAGGCGGAAGTACCGGCGCTGCAGAAGCTGAAACTGGTCTTTGGGTTGGAGCTGAAAGGCAGGGGTGACATCCAGCTCTACCGGGTGGAGTTGCCGGGACCGAAGATCAAGAAGGACCTGTCCCAAGACGAGCGTGTCCTTGTTCAGATCGACCGGGCGCAGTTCAACGAGCTGGCCGAAAAGGGAACGCTGAAGAGCTACCGCAAAGCGGTCGAGACAGGCCACATCAAGGCGACCGGAGACTCGAACGTGAAGAAGCTGGTCGCTCAGGTCGTCGAACGCCAAGAGCAGCGCTCGCGCCTCAAAAAAGCACACTAGCTACGCCGCCAAGTTGAGTTTTGAACGCGTTGTTGCAGGCGGCGTTCATGCCTGCAACCCGTACTTTTTGAGAGGCCTTTAGTCAAAAGTACCTAGATTGGCCAGATGTATGACGGCATAGATTGGTCAAACGTCGAGTGGGTCTGTACTTTGCCGCCAATCGGTGCCCGTGGGAGTGAACGCAGGGGCGCCAAATCGCTTCAACTCACCAGTAAGGAGACCCACTCGATGATTGCGCCCAGGTTCGCTTCGCCCCGTGCGCGTTGGATCGCGCTAGCGCTTGGCACTTGCCTCGCGTTCGTTGTGTTCGCAGCCTTTGTTGGTTCCGCCTCGGCGGCGCCAAAACGCACTGTGAGCACGGTCAACCTCTGCATCACGAAGACCGGGCCCTCCAAGGGCACCGTGCGCTTCGTCTCGAACAAACACTGCAGAAAGGGCGAGGTGCTCGTCCAGGTCGTCGGTGGCTCCGGCAGTCAGGGAGTCCTCGGCGTCCAGGAAAGCAGCGGCGAAGCCGGACCGCAGGGACCTCAGGGGCCCGTAGGCCCGCAGGGCCCTGCAGGACCTAAGGGCGAGAAGGGCGATCCCGGGGCGCGAGGTGCCACCGGTGCCCAGGGCAACAACGGCGCCAAGGGCGCGACCGGCGCCCAGGGTTCGCCTGGTAGCCCCGGCAACCCGGGTGCCAAGGGCGCTACCGGGTCCCAGGGCCCGTCGGGTAATCCAGGTGCCAAGGGTGCTACCGGCGCTCAAGGCGCTCCCGGCAACCCCGGTGCTAAGGGTGCGACCGGCGCAACGGGCCCACACGGCGCTGTGGGCGACACGGGTGCCACTGGCCCACAGGGCCAGAAGGGCGACCCGGGCGCGACCGGTGCCACCGGCCAGAAGGGTGAGCAGGGCCAGAAGGGCGACCCCGGCGACACGGGTGCCACCGGCCAGCAAGGCCAGAAGGGCGACCCGGGTGCAAAGGGCGACACCGGCGCCACCGGCGCCCAGGGCAACACGGGTGCTACCGGACCGCACGGAGCCGTCGGCGCAACCGGCCCACAGGGCCAGAAGGGCGACCCGGGCGCGACCGGTGCCACCGGCCAGAAGGGTGAGCAGGGCCAGAAGGGCGACCCCGGCGACACGGGTGCCACCGGCCAGCAAGGCCAGAAGGGCGACCCGGGTGCAAAGGGCGACACCGGCGCCACCGGTGCTCAGGGCAACCCGGGCGCCAAAGGTGAGACTGGTGCCACCGGTGCTCAGGGCCAAAAAGGCGAGCAAGGAGCTAAAGGCGATACCGGTCCCCAGGGTGCGGTAGGTGCCACCGGTCCGCAAGGCCAGAAAGGTGAGCCGGGCGCTAAAGGCGATACCGGCGCTACTGGCCAGCAGGGTCAGAAAGGCGAGCCAGGTCAGAAAGGCGACACGGGTGCGACTGGTCAACAGGGTCAGAAAGGTGAGCAAGGTGCCACCGGTGCCCAGGGCAACCCCGGCGCCCAAGGCGACACGGGTGCAACCGGTGCCACCGGCCAGAAAGGCGACCCCGGAGCTAAAGGCGACACGGGTGCGACTGGTCAACAGGGTCAGAAAGGTGAGCCGGGCGCTAAAGGCGACACCGGCGCTACTGGTCCGCAGGGTCAGAAAGGCGACCCGGGTGTCAAAGGCGATACCGGCGCCACCGGTGCCCAGGGGAACCCGGGCACCAAAGGTGAGACCGGCGCCACCGGCGCTCAGGGCCAAAAAGGCGAGCAAGGAGCTAAAGGCGATACCGGCTCACCTGGTCCTCAGGGGCCTGTAGGTGCAACCGGTCCTCAGGGACCCCAGGGCGTTCCCGGTGCTAAAGGCGCGACCGGCGCTCAGGGCAACAACGGAGCGAAAGGTGCCACGGGCCCACAGGGCAACAACGGTGCCAAAGGTGCAACCGGGCCTCAGGGCACGGCCGGCACCAACGGTGCCAAAGGCGCCACGGGTCCGCAGGGTCCTGCCGGTTCCGGGGGCTCCAAAGGCGCCACCGGCCCTCAAGGTACGGCTGGCACCAACGGTGCCAAAGGCGCGACCGGCCCTCAGGGTACGCAGGGCACGGCCGGCACCAACGGCTCGACCCTGATCCTGGGGAACAGCAACGGGTCGTTCTCGCTGTCCAGCACGGGACGATTCGTCGGGCTCAGTAGCAGCAGCACGACTGAGACCGATGTGCAGGCCGTGATGCCGGTCGCCAAGACCTTCACGAGCTTCTCGTGTCAGGCCAGCTCGGCGCCGACCAGCGGTACCACCACGTTCCGGGTGCGGATCAACGGTGCCAGCGTCGGCACCGCCTGCACGTTCTCGGGATCGGGTGACGGCAACACGGTGGCGGGTACCTACGCCGTGGCCGCCGGCGACACCGTCGACGTTCAGGTGTCGAACAGCAGCTCGAACAGCTCCCGCTCATTCGCCTGGGGTCTGGGCGGGTAGGCGGGTCAGGTCCACGGGAGGGCCGGGCAATCCGCTCGGCCCCTCCTGTCGGTCCGCCCTTCGTGTTGGAGTGCTCGTCTCCTCTGGTGGCGTCGAACGCGCCGCCCGGCTAGCATCCCGCGCCGTCCAATCCAGAGGAGAATTCGAAACCGATGAGCGAGCAGAAGTACGAGCTGACCACCGACCAGGCCGAGCGCGAGGCGTCCGGGGCCCACAGCTACGGCCGCTACCTCGAGGAGTTCGAGGTCGGAGCCGTCTACAAGCACTGGCCGGCCAAGACCGTGACCGAGGCTGACGATCACCTCTTCTGCCTGATCACGATGAATCACCACCCGCTGCACATCAACGACATCTACGCGGGCAACTCGCAGCAGGGCCGCAACGTCGTCGTCGGCCCGCTCGTCTACTCGCTGGCGCTCGGCATGTCGGTCTCCGACGTCTCCGGCAAGGCGATCGCCAACCTGGCGACCGAAGAACTCAGCCACCCCAACCCTGTCTTCCACGGCGACACGCTCTTCTGCGAGACGGAGGTGCTTGACGTCAAGCCCTCGAAATCGAAGCTCGACCGCGGCGTGGTCAAGGTCCACACCCGCGTCCTCAACCAGGACGGCGTCCTCGTCGCCGAGTTCAAGCGGCTGGTGCTTGTGCCGCGGCGCGAACCGGGATAGGGAGCACCTCGTCCGCGCGGTGGCCGACTGGCTGAGCAGGGGCCTGGGCGCGCTCGAGCGGCTCTCGGATCGGGCCGCCGTCCTCCTCCTGGTCGTCGTCGGGCTGTTGCTAGCGCTGCCGGGGCTGGTTCTCAGCGGCGATCCGAATTCCGACGGCCTCTTCTACGAGGTACAGGCGAAGGAGCTGCAGGGTGAGTCGCATCACGAAGCCATGCACAACGTCTTTGCCAGCGAGGAGGCCAGGGAAACGGCGGCGATCGAGGACGAACCCTCGGGTTCATATCGTGTCCTCAACCCCGCTTGGCAGCAGTTCAGCGCCCAGTTCTACGAGCGCCGCTGGCTGGTCCCCGGGTTGGCGATCGGGGTCGGCGCGGTCACCGGCGAGGGCGTGCCGACGGCGCTGAAGACCGTCTCGATGCTCGGCTACGCGCTGATCGGCGCTGTGCTCTTCCTCTTCTTGCGGCGCCGTTTCTCGGTCTCGATCAGCATCTTGGGCGCGCTCGCCTGCATGTTGCTGCCGCCGATGTACCGTTGGTCGTTCGGGCAGTTCGTCGACTCCTGGGGCGTCCTGCTCGAGTCGCTGGGACTGCTGGCGCTGGTCGTCGTCTCGGATCGTGGGCTGCGCTGGCTGCCACTCTGGATCGGAGCGATGCTGGCGCTCTCGATCACCCGCGACGCGACGATGATCCTCGGCCTGGCGGCTGTCTGGCTGGCCATCATGCAGCTACGCGATCAAGCCTCCGCGCGCCGCAACGCCTGGATCCTCGGTAGCGGCGCTCTCGCGGCTCTGCCGGCATTGCTGCTGGGGGGCGCGCCGGTGCGGGAGAACCTCGCCTACATCCTCGCCGGCTACAACGTCCCCACGGATACGAGCTGGGGCCACATCATCTCCGGCTACCCGGCTCAGCTCTGGTCGACCGTGCACGGCAACCTCACCTATCCGCTGGAACACGGAACCGCCGGCCTGCTGCTCTACGGCGTGGTCGCGGTGAGCCTCGCGGCGATCGCGCTCGTCGTCCTGCGCCGCGCCCGTGGTGACGCCTTCTGGCTGATGGCGCATGGGGCGATCCTCGGCTGCATCGTCCTGCTCCTGGTCGCCAACAACCCGCAGGGGTACCGGCTCGAGCTGGTCTTCGTGCCGGTGATCGCTGCCGGCTTCGCGCTGGTGCTTAGTTACGGCGCCGCGCGGCTCAGCCGCGTTCCAGCGCGCTGATCGGCAGCGATTCGACCGTGTGGGTGCCGATCGGCCCGTTCGGCTTCAGGCCGGGGCAGTAGCTGCCGCCGATCGCGTAGATGCGGCCGTCGGCGACGCCGGCGCCGCCGCCACGACGTTCGAACTTCATGTTGGGCAGCCGCTCCCACTTCGCGGTCTTCGGGTCGTACGCCCAGGCGCTGTTCGTGACCCAGCCGCCGCCGTTTTCCCAGTTGAGCTGGTCCTCGCCACCGACGACGACGATCCTGCCACCCGCGGTGACGACCCGCGGCGAGGCGACGCCCATCGGCAGCTTCGGCAGGGTTTCCCATTCGTCGGTCTTCGGGTCGTAGCTTTCGAAGATGTCGAGCGAGCGGTCCTTGCTGCCGCGGCCGCCGGCGACGTAGAACTTGCCGCCGAGCGCGGCGCCGGAGATGTGATGGCGGCCGATCTGCATCGGCGCGCCGAATGACCACTTGCCGGTGTCGAAGTCGTAGATTTCGAGCGTGTTGTAGACCGGGAACGAGCTGACGTTGAAGGTCTGTGGCGCTCCGCCCGCGACGTAGAGCTTGTGCCCGATCACCGTCACGGCACCGGCGGCGCGCGGCGGCTGGTGCATCGAGGCAAGCTGGGCCCAGCGATTCGTCTTCGGGTTGTATTCCCAGAAGTCGGTGGTCGGTTCTTCGCCGTTGAGGTAGCCGCCCGGCAGGTACAGCTTGCCCTTGTAGGTCGCCGCTTCGACGTGGTCGAGGCCGACGGGGAGGTGCGTCGGCTCACTCCAGCGTTTCGTGCGCGTGTTGAAGGCGAGCACGGTGTGCAGGTTGCCCGGCGGGCTGCCCCCGGCGGTGTAGATGACCGGGCCGATCGCGACCGCCGTCGACTCCACCTGGGTACGCGGCATTTCCGGTTCTGGGCGCCAGTGCCCGGCGGGAGCGGGCGGCGATTTCGGGTCTTTGCGGTAGAGGCCCAGGCGGCAGGGAGGGTTCGGCGTCGCCTTTTCGAAGCCGAGCGTCTGCCGCCAGTGGCCGGGCAGGTTGATCACGTTCGCTCCGGCGAGGACGCCGACGACGAGCACCAGCGTCATCGCGATCGCAAGCACGGCCAGGACCTTGGACCCTCTGCCTTTCACAGGCCGGGAGTATGGCGCGTCGGCACGGCGGGAGAAGGGTCACGGCGAAGTTGGTTGAATCTGTCAGGCGACGATGGCCCCCGCTCAGGCGACCGACAAGATCCCGGTGTTCGACGTGCAGCTGAACGAGTCGCACGTCGAGGCCGTGGCCGCGACCCTGCGCTCGGGCTGGCTGACCATGGGCCCCCGGATCCAGGAGTTCGAGGCGGAGTTCGCCGAGCACTTGGGGGCCCGGCACGCGATCGCCGTCAACAGCTGCACCGCGGCCCTGCACCTCGCCTATCTCGCGGCCGGGATCGGCCCTGGAGACGAGGTAATCGTGCCGGGAATCACCTTTGTCGCCTCCGCCGCCGCCGTGCGCTATTGCGGCGGTACGCCCGTACTTGCCGAGATCGTCGGCCAGGGAGATCTCAGTCTCGATCCTGAAGACGTCGAGGCGAAGATCACCCCGCGGACGAAAGCCGTGTGCGCCGTCCACTACGGCGGCTATGCGGCGCCGTTGGCGGCGCTGGGTGAGATCTGCGAGCGCCACGGCCTGGCGCTGATCGAGGACGCCGCCCACAGCCCCGAGGCAATCGTTCCCGGTGAGAGCCGGAAATTGGGCACCTACGGGCTGGCCGGCACCTTCAGCTTCTTCTCGAACAAGATCCTCTCCTGCGGCGAGGGGGGACTGCTGGCGACCGCTGACGACGGGGTCGCCGAGCTGGCACGCAGCCGTCGCTCGCACGCGATGACGACCGGGACCTGGGATCGCCACCGCGGTCACGCGATGGGCTACGACGTGGTCGAGGTCGGCTACAACTACCGGCTCGACGAGCCACGGGCGGCGCTGCTCTCGGCCCGCCTGCCCGATCTCGCCGCGGACATCGAGGTGCGCCGCGCCCTCACCGCCCGCTATCGCGAGCTGCTGAGCGACGTCGATCAGCTGACGCTCCCCTACAGCGACGAGCAGGTCGCGGCCAGCTCTTGCTACGTGATGCCGGTGATGCTGGAAAACGCCGAGCAGCGCGACGCCGTGCGCAAGCTGCTCTCAGAGAGCCACGGCGTGCAGACCAGCGTCCTCTACCCCTCGATCAACGAGTTCACCGCCTACGGCCGCGGCGAGCAGAGCCTGCCCCGCTGCGAGCATGCCGCCCGGACCCAGCTGACCCTGCCGCTCTACCCCCACCTCGGCGAGGAGCGCCTGCAGCGGGTGGTCACCGCGCTGCGCGGGAGCATCGACGAAGTCGCGGCCTAGCTTCGCTGGACCTGTACGTCTCGCCTAAAAGCGGCATCGGCTCGCCTCGGCAGGCGAGTCCCCCGATAGCAGGGACAGGGATTGTCCTCGCAGGCGACCCCGTCATCGTCGCCGTCGAGCCGATCCGGGTCATAACGAGGGCCACCGTGCTTCAAGTAGAAGATCTGCGCCGCGCGCTGTGACGCGAAGTCGGCACAGTCCTTGTCGCGGGCAGCGGCGGGCGACGGCAGCGCTGCGAAAAGCGCGATGCCCAGCGCGATTGCGGTGGCGGCAACGGTAAGCGGTTTCATCTCGGGCTCTCTCCTGTCGTCGATTCCAAGTCTGGAGACTCGGACAGTACCCAAATAGACAGGGAGCTGAAGGTTCAGGTGGCGCGGGTGTTCTCGGCAGCCGCGAGGAAGCGGCTCCAGTCGCACTCCAGCCCGGCTAGGCGACTGCAAAGGCTTTTCAGCGCAGCGAAGTCGTCGTCAAGCTCCCACCCCCAGTGCAGGGTGATCGGCGCCCAGAGGGATTCTTCGGCCTCGATCATCCGCTCGATCCCCGGTAGGACGGCGGCGGCGCGGCCGTAGAGCGGGGCGTAGGAGGGCAGGTAGACGGCGTTGCCGTCCCTGATCGGGGTCGGGCGGAAGCCGAGCAGGCGGATGCTCTCCGGGCCGCCGCAGACGACGTCGAAGCGCTCCGCCAGCAGCGCGTACTGGGAGGCGTCGAAGCGGTTGAAGGGCGGCACGAACACGGGGGCCTCGATCCCGGTCTCGGTCAGGATCGAGAGCGCCAGGTCGATGCGCTCTTCCGTCTCGGCGATGCCGAGGCCACAGAGCTCGGAGTGACGGCGCGGGTTGGCGTGGCGGGTGCGATGGTCGAGGCCGTGCAGGGCGAAGGTAACGCCGTCGCGCTTGAGGGCCTCCAGCTCGGCGATCTCGGCGTCTTCGAGCGGGCGCCACTCGTCCTGCTTGGGGTCGAGGTAGTCGCGTGAGACGCGCGGCGTCACCGCGAGGAGATAGGGCAGGCCGGCCTCGGCGAGGACCGCGTGGAAGCGCTTGAAGGCCTCGGTCCCGAAGCGTCCCGAGGGGTCGAATGCGTCGGCGTGGGGGAACTCGTCGACGCGCACGAGCGGCCAGGGCCTGCCCGTGCCGGCCGCGTTGCCATCCGGCCACTTGAGCCGTCCGAGCTTCAGCCCTACCGCTTGCGCGTAGCGGACTGGCGCCGCCGGTATCCGCCCGGCCGCTGTGATCTGCGGCGTCGCCTCGCTCATCTCCCGCATGATCTCAGCCGGCCCCGCCGCGACCCGATCCGACGCCGAGCCCGTGGGTAGGCTGCGGGCCGTGAAACGCGCAGTCGTACTCGCTGGCGGTCTGGGGATGCGCCTGCGCCCCTACACCACCGTCCTGCCGAAGCCGCTGATGCCGGTCGGCGACCGCCCGATCCTCGACGTGATCGTGCGCCAGCTCGCCTACCACGGTTTCGAGCGGCTGACGATCGTCACCGGTCATCTCGCCGAGCTGATCGAGGCCTTCTTCGGCGACGGCGAGCGCTTCGGCATCCCGATCGACTACTACCGCGAGGAAGAGCCGCTCGGCACCGTCGGCGCGCTCAGCCTGCTCGACGGCCTCGACGACGACTTCCTGATGATGAACGGCGACGTGCTCACTGACCTTCCCTACGGCAGCTTCTACGACGGGCATCGAAGCTCCGGGGCGGCTGCGACGATCGCCGCCCACCAGCGCGAGGTGCAGGTCTCGCTCGGCGTGCTCCAGTTCGACGGCGGCGACGCGGACCGCCTCACCGGCTACATCGAGAAGCCGAGCTACAACTACGAGGTCAGCATGGGCGTCTACGCCTTTTCGCCGCGGGTGCTGCCGCTGATCGAGCCCGGCGAGCGACTCGACTTCCCCGACCTCGTTCTGCGCCTGCTCGAGGCGGGCGAGGAGGTCCGGGCCAGGCGCAGCGAGGACGACTACTGGCTCGACATCGGTCGCCATGACGACTACGAGACGGCGATGGACGAGTTCGAGCGGATGCGGGACCGGTTCCTGCCCGGCGACACCTCGGGGTGAGGCTCGAGGGTCGCGACATCGTCTGCATCGGCACCGCCGACTGGCAGACCGAGCTGCCGATCAACCAGCACCAGCTGATGGGCAGGCTCGCCGCCCGCAACAAGGTCCTCTTCGTCGAGTCGCTCGGCCTGCGCCGCCCCCAGCTCGCCTCGCGCGACCTGCGGCGCATCGGGCGGCGGCTGGCGCGGGGGCTGCGCGGCGTGCGCTCGGCCGGCGCGGTGCACGTCCTCTCGCCGCTCGTGCTTCCCCTGCACGGGAGCGCGGCGATCCGCTCCCTGAACCGCCGCCTGCTGCGCTTGCAGGTGGGGCGGGCGGCCCGGCGGCTGGGAATGCGCCGGCCGCTGCTCTGGGCTTACGCCCCGCAGGCCGAGGAGCTGCTCGACGTGCTCGATCCCGAGCAGGTCGTCTACCACTGCGTCGACGACGTCGCCGTCCAGAAGGGCGTCGACGGCGACAGTTTCCGCGCCAGCGAGGAACGCTACGCCCGCCGCGCCAGCCTGGTCCTCGCCAGTGCCCCGGCCCTGGCCGAGCGGATGAAGACCCTCTCCGACCACGTCCTCTACGCACCGAACGTGGCCGACACCGCTCTCTTTGCGACCGCTCTCGACGACGGACCGGTCGATGCTTCGCTGGATTCGCTGCCCCGGCCGCGCCTCGTCTTCCAGGGCGCGATCGTCGCCACCAAGCTCGACCTGTCGCTGCTCGCCGAGCTCGCCCGCCTGCGACCCGATTGGAGCATCGTCCTGGTCGGCCCCCGGGGCGCGGGCGACCCGGGAGGCGATCTCTCCGCCCTCGATCGGGCGCCGAACATCCACTTCACCGGCCCGCGCGACGCTGCCGACCTTCCAGGCGTGCTGCGCGGCGCCGACGCCGGGTTGATCCCCTACGCGATCAACGACCTCACCCGCAGCGTCTTCCCGATGAAGGTCTACGAGTACCTGGCCGCCGGCCTGCCGGTGCTGGCGACGCCGCTGCCAGCGCTTGAAGGAGTGGATGGCGTCGAGCGCGTCGCCGGCGCCGCCGAGCTGATTGCCGCCGCCGAGCGTGAGCTCGGCCTCGACACTCCGCAACGCCGGAGGCAGCGCTCCGAAGCCGCCGCCGCGCATTCCTGGGAGGCGCGAATCGAGGAAATCGAAGCGGCGCTCGGCTAAAGTGTCAAGTTTTGTAGGCAAAAAACTTGACACCTACGAAGTACCCCGTTAACCTGCGGGCATGACTGGGAAGTCATCCCCAGAGAGGCCCCGCCGTAGCGCGGCGAGGATCGTCCGTGATCGCGTCCAGCGCGGGGGGGCTCGCTTTTGGAAGCACGCGGACTTCGACGACCTTCCCCCGGAAGCGGTGGCGGCCGCGCTTTCTCGCATGGCGCGAAGAGGCGAATTGCAGCGCACTGGAAAGGGCGTCTACTACCGCTCTGTGCCGACCTCCTTCGGAATGAGCATGCCCGTTGCCAGTGGCGCGATCGCCGAGACCCTCAATGCTCGGCTCCATCCGGCCGGCCTCAGCGCGGCGAATGTGCTCGGGCTGACCACGCAGAATCCTGGACGCCCCGAGTACGCGACTCCGGCGTCGAGGGCCCCCATCGCGCTGAAGGGCGCGGTCGTCCATGCTGGCCGACCCGCCCAGCGGGCTCGGCTCTCCCCCGAGGACGGCGCTGTCCTAGAGATCCTCAGGGAGCGGGCCCGCTCCAGCGACCTCTCGGACACTGAGACGATCCGTCGTCTTCGACGCGAGCTTTCCGACGAGCAACGCTTTCGGCGTCTCGCGAGCGTGGCAATCGCCGAACCACCGCGAGTACGGGCGATGCTCGGGGCGCTCGGCCAAGAGCTGGATATGCCCCAGTCCCTCCTCGATCGGCTGAAGAGGAGCCTGAACCCGCTGAGCAGGTACGACTTTGGAGTGCTGTCCGCCCTGCGGCATGCCCGGGACTGGCAAGCGAAGTGAGGCTGTGCGAACAAAGGCGATGCTTCTGGCGGCAGAGCACCACGACGTCAGCGAGCAGTTCGTCGAGAAGGACTACTACGTCACCGAGATCCTTCGGACCGTTGCGAGCCGCTTGGGCAAGAAGGCCGTCTTCAAGGGGGGGACCAGCCTCTCGAAGGGATGGGATCTGATCGCCCGGTTTTCCGAGGACATCGACCTCTTCGTCAATCCGTGTGAGTTCGACCCTCCGCTGGGCAGGAGCGCGATAGACCGGACTCTCAAACAGCTGGCCGCGGGGGTGGCCGAGCACCCCGCTCTCACCTGGCTTCGCGACGAGGGCAGGACCTCAACTGGCCGGGGGCGCATGGACGTCTTTTCCTATAAGCCCAGATTCGTTGCGCTGCCGGGTCTTCGTCCTGCGGTTCTGCTGGAGCCAGGCGTCCGCAGCGGCTCGTTCCCGACCGAGGTGGTACCGATCTCCTCACTGGTTGGCGCGTACCTCCAGGAGCGGGGGTCGGGTGACATCGCTGATGATCTCTCCAGTTTCGAGATGGCGCTGTTGCACTACCGGCGAACTTTCGTCGAGAAGATGTTCGCCTTGCACGGCAAGGTCGTGGACCTGCAGGCAGGGGGTCGTCCGCTCGGCCGAGATGCTCGCCACTATTCGGATCTCTACGTGCTCTCCGCTGAGCAGGAGGTTCGTTCGATGCTTGCCTCCGACGAATACGGCGAGATCCGCCGCGATTGCGATGCCAAGAGCCGCGAGTTCTTTCTCGACAGCTATCAGCCGCCCACGGATCTCTCGTTCGCTGAGAGCCCCGCCCTTTTCCCGGACCCGGGCCTGCGCGAGCAGCTCGAGGAGGACTACGAGGAGCAATGCCGCCTGCTCTTTTCGGATGATGACTATCCGCGGTTCGAATCTGTGCTGGCGCGCTTCGGCGAGATTCGTGACTTGCTGTAGTCGCTAGCGCCGCGTCGTCGCGGCTTCCGCGAGCACCTCGCGCGTCTGTGCCGCCACGCTCGGCCAGCTGAACTGCGAGGCGTGGCGGATCCCTCTCTCGACCAACTCCTGAGGCCGCTCCAGCGCCTGCTCCAGCGCGGTGCGCCAGGCGACCGGGGTGCGCTCGCCCACGACCAGGGCCGCCGGCCCGCTGATCTCTTCGAGCCCGCCCTTGTCGGCGGCGACGACCGCGGGGGTCCCGCAGGCCATCGCCTCCAGCGGCGCGATCCCGAAGCCCTCGTAGAGGGCCGGGGCCGCGAGGGCGCCGGCGGCGCGCAGCAGGTCGAGCAGCTCACCCTCCGTGACTCCGCCGAGCAGGTCGCAGGCGCCGCTCTCTCTCGCCTTCGCTTCGATCGGCCCGCCTTCGAAGCCGGGCAGGCCAGCCATGACGACCCGCCAGTCGGCGTTCTCGGCGGCGGCGAGGGCCGCGGCTTCGATCAGCACGTCGAGACCCTTGCGGGGCTCGATCGCGCCGACATGGAGGACGAACGGGCCCTCGATCCCCCAGCGCTCGCGCACGGCCGCCAGCGCCGCGGCGCGGTCGCCGGGCGTGAAGATCTCGTCGACGCCGTTGGGCACCACCCTGACCGAGTCCCCGCCGACCCCGTAGTAGGAGGCGACGTCGTTAGCCGTCGCTCGCGAGACCGCGATCAGCCGCGTGGCCTGGCGTGCCGAGCGCGCCACGGTGGTACCGAAGTGACGCTCCTGGCTCTCCTGCTTGACCCCGGCGAAGCGCAGCGTGGCCAGATCGTGGATGGTGATTACGCTCGGCACCGGGCAGCGGCGCGGCAGGACGCTCTCGGGGGCCCAGAAGACGTCGATGCGGTTGCGGGCGAGCCAGAGCGGCAGGAAGGCCTCTCGCCAGATCGGCCTGCCCTTGACCCGCACGCCGACCTCGTGCGCGCCGGGGATCTGCCGGGACAGGCGCCGCGTGTTGGCGAGGAGCAGGATCTCGTCGCCCCGCTCGATCAGCTCCCGCGCGATCCGGTCGAGGTACTTCGGAATGCCGCCCCAGTTGGCCTCCAGCACGTTGGCGTCGACGGCGATGCGCATCTGCTCAGGCGGCGAGGGCGGGCAGGGCCTCGCTCGCGCCTCGCTCTTCCTCGTCTTCCTCGGACGGCAGATCGCGCCAGGCGGCTACGAGCCAGCCGAGTATCGCGCCGAGCAGGATCGAGGTGCGCGGCTCGATCGAGGCGAAGGTCGCGGTCAGTTCGACGATCGCCAGTCCGAGGACGCCGCCGAAGGCGGCGATCGCCCCCACCTGGATCACCGGGTCGGGGTGGCGGCGCCAGAGCCTCACCGCGGTCCACAGGGCGCTGAACAAGATGAACACGTAGGCGATCGGGCCGAGCGGGCCGAAGGCCAGCCAGAACCAGAGGAAGGCGACGTGGGCATAGCGGCGGTCGTGGGTTTCGGCGAGCGGGTAGTGGACCTCCCATGACACCCCGAGGCCGATCCCGGTGAGCGGGTGTTCGCGGATGTTCTGCAGGACGTTTTTGCGCTCGTCGATCCGGTAGCGGTCGCCGCGGTTGGAGCCGAACCCGCCTGGGCTTAGGGTCTGGGCCCGCTGGACGAGGGGGCTTGCCTGCGGGTTCTCGGAGGAGCCGACCGCCACGGCCCCGGCTACGCCCAGTGCCAGCGCGACCGCGCCGATCGCGAGCACCGCCCGACCGCGACGGCGGCTGGCGATGATGATCACCACGACCAGGGTCAGCGCGCCGGCGATCCAGAAGGAGCGCCGATAGGAGACGACGAGGGCGAGGAAGGCGATCGGCGCTCCGGCGAGCATCCAGCCCGGCACCTTGACGCGCCGGATCAACGCCGCGACTACGCCGAGGACGAAGATCAGCATGGTCAGGTTCGGCACCGGGTTGAGGTAGCTGATCGTCTCCGATTCGACTGCGGAGCCGATGCCGCTGAACGCCGTGTATATCCCCGATATCCCCTTGAAGGTGGCGAGGCCGGCGCCGATCGCGAGGAAGACCTTGAGTGCGCGCGTGCTGCGTACCGCGTTCACCGCCAGCAGCGGGATCAGGATGATGTAGCCGGAGGTGAGCGAGCGGTGGAAGAGTTCGCCGACGCTGACCATGTGCGAGTAGTGGCCGACGATCACGCCGGTGAGGACCGCCGCGGCCAGCACGAGCAGGGGTGCGGTGAGCGGCTCCGGCAAGAGGGGGCGCTCGCTCTCCCTGACGAAGCGGAGTAGGACGCCGCCGAGCCCCGTGAACAGCAGCATGTCCTGCGGCGTCATTTTTATCGCGACGACGTCATAGAAGGCGCCGGCCGGTGGCAGGAAGCCCTGGCTTTCGGACTCGACCAGGATCGCGGTGGCGACGAGCAGGGTCAGCGCGGCGGCGGGATAGCGCAGCAGCACCAGGCCGAGCGCGAGCACCGCGGGCGCGATCGCGCCGACGGCGCCAAACCGGTTCATCGCCTCGACCAGGACCAGGCCGGTGGCGATCCCGGTTGCACTTACCGCGATCGCCAAGCCGAGGTCCGGCGCAGCGAGCGTCGGCCGGTTCAGGCTGCGGTCTCCTTGGTGCGGGACGCCGGCAGGGCCATGTCGCGCGGCCTGTAGGAGTCGTAGCTGTTCTGTTTCGTGTTCGAGCGGTTGAAGGCGAAGCCGAGCATCGGTGCGCCTATCGCCCGTAGTGCCTCGACCGCGCGGCGGGCGTCGCGGCGGCTGGTGCGGCGCGAGTCGACGACGAACACGACCCCGTCGGCGTAGCGGGCAAGGACCACAGGGTCGACGACGACGAGCGCCGGCGGCGTGTCGAAGACGACGACGTCGTTGTCGGTACGCAGGTACTGGACGACCGATTTCATCCTCTCCGAGGAGAGCGACTCGACCGCGTCCTCGGCGTGCGCTCCGGCGGGCACGACCCTCAGCTCGCCGCCGGCGCGCCCGGCGTCGGCCGTGAGGCTGACCTTGACCGCGACGTCACTGGGACTTGGCGCGTTCTCGACGACGAGCAGGTCGCTGAGGCCGGGGGAAAGGGACTTGTCGAAGATCTGATGCAGCGTCGGTCGCCGCAGGTCCCCGTCTACGGCCGTCACGTGCCGGCCCTCCGCCGCCAGGGCACGGGAGACATTGGCCGCCACGTAGCTCTTGCCGCAGCCCGACTCCGCGCCGGTCACCAGCACCGTGCTCGCCCCCTGGGCGGTGCCCGCGCCGTTGGAGACCTGGCTTCCAGCCCCCGTCCGTTCGAGCGTCAGCAGCGTTGCCGTGCGCAGGTTCCGGAACGACTCCAGGGCCGGGGTTCCGCGGCCCTTGGGGATCTCGCCGAGCAGGGTCAGGCCGAGGTCTTTGGCCGCCTCCTGTGCGGTGCGGTAGCGGTCGAAGAAGAGGTCGCGGAGATAGATCGCGATGGCGCCGAGGACGAGCGCGCCGATCAGGGCGAGCAGGGCATCGCGTTTCGGGGTCGGGGCCACCGGCGTGCTCTGCGGAACGGCGTGCTCGACCACCCGCATCGTGTCGCCCGGATTCGCGCTCTGTTCGGCGATCTGATTCTGCAACGCCTGCAACTCGACCTGTAGGCCGGCGACGCCGGTCCCGTTGCTTCCGCCTTCGGCGATTTCGCCTTCGATTTCGTCGATCCGCTGTTGGATCGGCTGCAGCGTCGATTTTTGCTGCGTCACCGAGAGATCGCCGAGATAGCGGGAGAAGGCTTCGGCGTAGACGTTGGCGAATTCCGCCGATTCCTGGGGGTCGCCGGTGGTCGCGGAAAAGCTCATCACCCCGGTCCGCGCTTCGGGCTGCACTTCGGTGCTCGCGTCGAACGCTTCTTCGCGTCCTTTGATCGCCGGGTCTTCGTGAGCGACTTCGAAGACCGAGCGGGTCTTCGCCAGCTCGTCGTAGAGGTTGGAGAGGCTGAGCAGCTGTTCTTCGTTGAGGATTTCGCCGGCCGCCTGGCTGGTAGTGACGATCTGGCCCAGGGCGCTGCTTTCGTATTCGTCGGATTTGGAGGAGGAGATCGCGTAGACGACCACAGCCGCGACGACGGCGAACAGCGCCAGCCAGCGTTTGCTGGCCCAGATCAGTCGGAGGTTGCCGGTGAATTCCACGAGTGCAGGGACCTATCGGGCGGCCCCGGATTCGACTTGAATCCGGCAGGCCGGTAGTTCGCTGGACGGTTGTACGAGTTACGGAGGATAGCCCCGGAGCAGGTCATTACCTCTGGCGTACCCGCTCGCGCACGCTCCACACCGCGGCGTCGGGGGCCTGCGCCGGTGAGAGTGGCTGGACGACGCCCCTCAGCGTCCCCGGCGAAAGACCCAGCAGGCGACGCTCGCGCGCTCCCGCCGGGACGATGGCATCGATCGGCCGCAGCTGGTCCTCGGCGTCGAGCGCGCGGGCGAGCGCGCCCGGGCCGATCCCCGCAACCTGCCGCGCGCGGACAGAGCTGTCCGGCGCGTTCCTCCCGCAGATCAGCGCGACGTCGGCTCCGGCCTCGGCCGCCTCGCTGAGCCAGGCGGCAAGCCGCGCCCCACCGGATGCGCCGAGGCCGATGCCGACGAGCCGCACGGGTCCCACCCTTGGGGGCTCCGCGCCGTGGCCGCCGCTGTGCTCGCCCGAGCCGCCGCGCAGCCCGTACAGCGTCGCCAGCGAGTCAGCGGCGCACTCGAGCCAGATGTTCCCCAGGCCGCGAACGCCGTCGCGCCAGCCGCCGTAGAGCAGGGCGCGGTAGATGAGCTTGGCGGTCGGTCGCAGCAGCGCCCCCTTGAGCACGCCGAGCGGCCCCGGGCGCCCCCGCTGGCGGCTCTCGAGGCGCGCGTAGGCGATCGCGTCGGCCAGCGCCTCGCGCCAGGTCGTCGCCAGCAGGTGCTCGAGCTCGCCTTCGAACGGCAGCACCGGACCGTCTGGCCATAGCCCCTCGTGCACGGTGCGCGACTCGTCGTGGCGGAAGGCCTCGCGGCGGAAGAGGCGGTGGCGGTAGCGGGGGTAACGGGCCGAGGGGCCGAGCGGGCGGCCGAGGAAGACGTCGCGCATCGGCAGGGCCGCCATCCGGATCTCCCTGCCCGGAGGGCCGGCGAGCATGCGGCGGATCTCCACACCGAGATTCGGGCTGACCCGCTCGTCGGCGTCGATCTCGAGGATCCAGTCGCTATGCGCGTGGTCGAGCGCGACGTTGCGCTGCGCGGCGAAGCCCGGCCACGGGTTCTCGACGACGAGTGCCCCGGCGGCGCGGGCGATCTCGGTCGTGCGATCGCGCGAGCCGCCGTCGACGACGACGATCGCGTCGCAGAAATCGAGGCTCTGCAGGCACGCCGGGAGCCGGCGCTCCTCGTCGCTGGCGATCACGCAGGCGGTCACGGTCTCCGGCAAGCGCCGCAGTATCGCAGCGGCCCCCGCCGTCAGAGCGACGCAACGCGCCTGTACAGTCGCCGCCGATGGCGACCGAGAGCACCCGTTCGCGCGCTACCCGCGACGTCGTGCGTCAGCTGATCGGGCGCGTGCTCAACCTCGGCCTCGGCGTGGTCGTCACCGCGGTCATCGCCCGCTCGCTCGGCGACAGCGGCTTCGGCGAATGGTCGAGCCTGCTCGTCGGCGTCCAGATCGCCGCCTACCTCGCCGACCTCGGGCTCGAACAGGTGGGGGTGCGGCGGGCGGCGGCCGAGCCCGAACGGGAGGCGGAATGGATCGGCGCGACGATCGTCCTGCGCGCCCTGGTCTCGCTGCCCGCGACCCTGGTCTCGATCGTCGTCGCCTTGCTGATCGCCGAGAACCAAGACATGGCGCTCGCCGGGGTGCTCGTCTCGACGACGATCCTGCTCAGCGGCCCCAACACGATCCGGGCGCTGCTGCAGCTGCGCCTGCGCAACGACGTCAACGTCGCCGTGATGACCTTCTCCTCGGTCGTCTGGGGTGTGGCCGCGATCGTCGTCGAGGCGGCCGGGGGCGGCCTGGTCCCGCTGGCGATCGCCTTCCTCGCCGCGGCGCTGGCCACCACCGCGGTGCAGGTCTGGGTCGGGGTGAGGGCCGGCGCGGTCAAGCTGCTCGGCTCGCGCCATCTCTGGGGACCCCTGGCGCGCGTCGGGTTGCCGCTGGCGACGGCCGGCGTGCTCGTCCTCGCCTACGCCCGCATCGACCAGATCCTCGTGCTCGAGATCTCCGGCGCCCGCGAGGCCGGCCTCTACGCCGCCGTCTACAGGATCCTCGAGCAGGCGCACTTCCTGCCGCTGACGGTCAGCATGACCCTGCTGCCGCTCGTCTCGGCCGCTTACCCGGCCGAACCCGCGCGGGTTCGGGAGCTGCTGCAGACGACGCTGGACTATCTGACGGTGGTCGCCCTGCCCGCCCTCGGCGTAGCCCTCGCCGCCTCCGGCCCGGCTATCGAATTGCTCTTCGGCAGCGAATTCGCCGACGCGGCGCCCGCGCTGCCGATCCTGATGGGCGCCTTCGTCGTCATCTGCTTCGGCTACCTCTCGGGAAACATGGTGATCGTGCTCGGCCTGCAGCGACGCTACCTCGCCTACGCCCTGATCGGCCTTTTCTTCAACATCTGCCTCAACCTGCTGCTGCTGCCGCGATACGGGTTCATTGCCGCGGCTTGGACGACGCTCGCGACCGAGCTCGCCGTCGTCGGCCTCGCCTGGGGGGCCGTGCTGGCGGAGCTTCGCTTCCGCCCCAAGCTCGGCCGTGTGTTCCGGGCCGTGCTCGCCACCACGGCGATGACCCTGCTGCTCCTGGGACTGCGGCGGATCGGCACGCCGGCGGTGCCGTTGTTGCTCGCGGCGCCGCTCAGCTACGCGCCGCTGGCCTTGCTGTTCGGCGCGATCAGCCTCAAAGACCTGCGCGAGCTGCGGGCGATGCGGCAGCAGAGCTCGGGCTGAGCTCCCCGGCCAGCAGGTCGCCGAGGCGCAGCGCCAGGGCGGCGATCGTCAGGGTGGGGTGGGCCGCCGAGTAGGTGGGGAAGGCCGATCCCCCGGCGACGAAGAGGTTCTCGATCTCCAGATGACGCATCTCGGGATCGACCACCGCGTCGCCTCCCGTCCCCATCCGGCAGGTGCCGAGCAGGTGGCCTCCGCGTGGGCCGGGGCTGACTTCGACGTCGCGGGCGCCGAGCGGGGCGAGGCGGCGGCGGACCTGCTCGGCGGCGGCACTGATCCCGTCCAGCTCGTAGCTGGTGGAGCGTGGATAGGCGACCAGGTTGAGCGGCAGGCCGAAGGAGTCGCGCTTCGACGCCAGCGTCACCCGCCGCCCCGCCTGCGGCACGTCTTCGGTCAGCATGTCGAGCGGCAGCTGCCGGCTCCAGGTCGAGAGCGCGCCGGCGCGGTTGCGGTCGCCGCCGCCGGCGAGGACGCTTTCCGTGACGAGCGGCGCGAGCGGCGCCCCCGGGTTGAAGGGAATGAGGATCGCGCCGGAGCGCTTCGAGCGGAAGCCGCCTTCGCGAAGGGCCTCGGAGAGGCCGGTCGAGAGGGTGTCGCCGTGGCCGGGGCTGAGATCGTGGCGCAGGCCGACGATCAGCGTCGTGTGCGCGTGGTCGAAGAGATAGCGGCCGACGGCGGGGCCGCCCAGGCCGGAACGGAGCAGGATGCCGGGGTTTTCGAAGCCGCTGGCGGCGAGGACGTAGCGCCGGCCCCGCACCAGCAACCGCTCGCCGCTTTGGTCGATCGCCTCGATCGCCTCGATCCGGCGGCCGCCCCCGCCGGTCCGTAGGCGCGCCGCGACGGTCTGCCGGTGCAGGTCGAGGCCGGGATGGTCGAGCACTCCGCGGAGGCCGTTGAGCGCCGAGAAGCGGGCGTCGACCGGGCACAGCTCGCAGGTCGCCGAGCCACAGCAGGCGGGCCGGCCCTGGAGGGGCTGGGACGGACGGGCCTGGGGAAGCGGTCCGAACGGGCGCAGGTGGGGGGCGATCGCCCGGTCCATCGGGCTGAGCGGGTGGGCGGGAAGGATTCGTGCGCCCGGCGGCACGGATCCGTTCGCCGCGGCTGCAGTGCCCTCGGGGGCACCCGAGACGCCGAGCGCCTGCTCGGCCCGCACGTAGTAGGGCTCCAGCTCGGCCAGCGAGAGCGGCCAGTCGACCATCACGCCGTAGGCCGAGCGCATGCTGAAATCGGCGGCGGTGAAACGCGGGGTGGCGCCGTCCCAGTGCAGCGAGGACCCGCCGACGCCGTACACGTAGCTCCACGGGTAGGGCGGCGTTCCGGGCGCCGTTTCGTCGTTGGGCTCGGCTCCCGGCACGGCTGCCGCCCACTGCCCGTCGGCGAGCTGCTCGGCGTGGGTCTTCAGCGCACCGCGCTCGAGCATCGTCACCCGCTGCCCGGCGAGCAGCGCCGGCCAGGCGCTGAGCAAGCCGCAGATGCCCGAACCGACGACCGCGATGTCGGTCTCGACCGTCTTCACGATTCGCGCACCAGTCCCGCGCAGGCTCCCGGGCTGCCCGGGTCGGTGCCGGTGATCGCGTAGGCGAGGCTCGCCGAGGGTGCGTCCAGCATCGGGTCGAGCAGGCCGGAGATCGCCTTTTCGCGGGCGCTGTCCGGCAGCACGGTCGCGGCGGGATCGCGGACGGCCAGCGCGAAGGCGGTCGCCCGCGCGTCGTACTCGGCACCGGCGTATTCGGCCCGCGCCCGCGCCAGCAACTGGCCGGCCAGCTTCGGGTCGATGCCGAGGTTGGAGGCGACCAGCTTCTCGAACTCGTCGTCGGGGATCAGCGCCGCATATGGGGCGACCACCGCCACCGCGGCCACGCCGGCCCCGACGGCGACGAAGGTCCGCCGCCGGATCCGTCCCCGCCCCTGTTCTGAGGCAGGCCTGGCGACCTCCTCGAGCAGCTCCAGCAGGCGCTGCACCTGCACGGGGCTGTCGTAGTTCTCCCGCACCCGCTCCAGCGCCTCGGCTCCGAGCCGGCGGCGCCGCTCCGGGTCGGCGAGCCGGCGCAGGGCGGCGGCCAGCTGCTCGGGGTCGTCCGGCTGGACCAGCTCTCCACCGTCACCGAGCAGCTCGCCGATCGCGCCGACGTCGGAGGCGACGACCGGGAGCCCCGCCGCCATAGCCTCCAGCACCACCCAGGGCACGGCGTCGGCCCTGGTCGGCAGCGCGAGCGCGTCGGCGGCCGCGTAGAGATCCCGCAGCTGCTCGCTTCGCGCCTTGACGTCGCGGTGGGGGCGAACCAGATCGTTCTCGGGCACGGGGTCGGTCGAGACGACGTCGAGAATCGCCTCGCCCTCGAGCCGGCCAACGGCATCGATCAGCGTGCCGAGGCCCTTGCGCTCGACTTCGTTGCCGACGAAGAGGACTCGCAGCGGCCCCTCGTCCCGCACCGGCCGCGCCGCCGCCGCGCGGCCCCACCAGGCGCCGTCGAGGCCGGGATGGATCGTCGCCAGCCGCACCTCCGACATGTCGTATTCGCGGCGCAGCGCCTCCTCGTTCCAGCCCGTCCAGGCGACGACCGCCGCCGCTCCGCGCAGCGCCCGCCGCTCGAGCCGCTTCAGCAAACGTTGCTGGCGCGGCGTCCAGGCGTCGCCGGGGCCGCCGTACTCGAGCGCGGTGAACTGGCCGACGGTGGCGTCGATCGAGAGCACGCAGGGCAGCCGCCTCATCGGCCCGCGGATCAGCAGGGCGGAGGCCTGGGTGCTGATCAAGGCCACGTCGACCGAGCGCCGATGGCGCTTGAGCAGGCGGCGCAGCCGCCATGACCAGCGCAGCCGCCAGCGCAGGGCGAACATGTCGGCATCGCCGCCGCGCTTCCAGCGGCGCAGGAACAGTCGCTCCACCCGGTTCGGCGGCGGCACGGTCGCGAAGGTCGTATCGACCGCCGCGTTGCCGGCGAGCGTCGCCTTCAGCTGGGCGGTCAGGGTGCGGTGGCCGAGCACCCCCTCGTCGAGGAAGAGGACCCGCAGACGCTCGCTCATCGACTCTCCCCGGCGGCCGAGAGCAGGCGCTCGGCCTGCTCGGCGACGACGCCGGCGTCGAAGCGTTCGCGGGCGCTCTGCCCGGCGAGCCTGCCCTCGCGCCGGACCCGCTCGGGGTCGCTCTCATAGGAGCGCAGGATCGTGGCCAGGGCGGTGGGGTCGTTCTCGGGCGCGACGATCGCGCCGAAGCTGTCGTCGATCAGGTCGCGGACGCCCTCTCCGCCGGTCGAGACACAGGGCCGTTCGGCGAGCAGGCCGAGGATCACCGCCCGCGGCTGACCCTCGGTGGGGCTGGGGCAGAAGACGGAGACGTCGAAGGCGGAGAGGACGTCGCCGACCGCGGCGCCCGGAGTGGAGAGGAAGTGCGCGCGGGGGCCCAGCGGCGCGGCGCGGGACTGCAGCTCGGCCTCGGTCTCGCCGGCGCCGGCGAGGATCAGGTGCGTGTCCGGGCCGAGCGCCGCGACCGCGTCGATGACGACGTCGTTGCGCTTCTTCGGGTGGAAGCGCGAGATGCAGCCGACGGTGAAGGCCCCGGCGGGGATGCCGAGCTCGCTCCGCACCCGTTCGCGCCCCTCCTCGCTGAAGCGGATCTCGTCGGTTCGCATCGCGTTCGGCAGGACCACGACCTTTGCGGCGTCGACGCCGGCGTCGATCACCGAACGGCGCGTCCCCTCGGATATGGCCAGGATCGGATCCGCCTTGCGCCCGGCCGCGGCATACGCCCAGCGCCCCGGCCCGCTCCTCATCTGGAAGGGGACCGGCCCCCACTCGGCCCAGGCGATCTGGGGGCGAAGCCGGGCGGGCAGCCGCGGCGCCAGCAACTGCTCCTTCTTGTAGTGGAGGAGGAGAAAGTCGTAAGGGAGCTCGGCTTCGAGCGCCTCGCGCAGCCGCCGCCGCAGCGCCGGCCAGCGGAGCATCAGAGAAGGCCAGCTGCTTGCCGACAGCTTCGGGCCGAGCTCGAGCGGGTGGACCTCGACCCTGGTCTGGCGGCCGATCTCGGGCGAGTCGCTGAGCATCACCGCTTCGTGGCCGCGGCCGATCAGGGCGTCGAGCAGCTCGACCGCGGCGAACTCCGCTCCGCCGGGGGCGGCGCCGGTCATCACGGTGACGATCTTCAAGGGGTCAGGCGCCTCTTCGAGCGCCTCGATCGAGTACTCGCGTTCGGCCAGCTCGCGACCGGCGGCGGCCAGGGCGTTGCCACGCTGCGGGTCGAGCGCTTCGAGCACCGCCCGGGCAAACGGCTCACCGGCTGGCTCGCCCTCGACGTAGTGGAGCCCGGCCTGCGCTTCGAGGCCGGCGGCGGCGAGCGGGGTGGCGACGACCGGGACGGCGAAGGCGAGCGCCTCGACGAACTTGAGCGGCGACCCACCTCCCTCCAGCAGGGGCACGACGGCGCAGCCGGCGGCGTCATAGAGAGCGCCCAGATCCGGCACGAAGCCCAGGCCCTCCACGCGGGGATCGGTTGCGTCGATCGCGTCGCTGCCCTTGCCGGCGACGGTCAGCCGGATCTCCGCTGCCCGTTCCCAGAGGGCTGGCATCGCCGCGTCGAGCAGGAAGCGCAGCCCCTGCCGGTTCGGCTCGTAGGAGAGGTCGGCGACGAAGAGCAGCGAGCGCTGCCCGTCGCGCGGCGACACCGGCGTTATCGCGGCGATGTCGACGACGTTGGGGACGAGTCGCAGCCGAGCCGTGGGTGCCAGCGCCGCGGCTCCCTGCATGTCCGCCGGCGAGACCATCCAGCTCTCAGCGTAGCGTTCGAGCAGAAGCCGCTCGAAGCGCTGCAGGCTGCGCAGCGACATCCCCGTGTCGGTGAGTCGGTGGCGGAAGGAAGACTCCAGGTTGTGGGCGCTGTAGATCGCCGGATGTCGCTTCGCGTGGGGCAAGAGCGCCGCCGCGGCGATCGGTCCCTCGGCGATCAGACGCACGTCCCCGCCGTTCGCGGACAGCTTCGCGGCCTGCGAAGCGACGCCGGGCCAGATCCCACGGGCGAAGTCGCCGGGCACGCCGCTCGAGCGGCTGCGCAGGTACGCCGACGCTCGCTCGAAGTCGCGACGGCCTCTCGACGCGGTGCAGGCGAACGCCGGCAAGCGACTCGTAGGAGGGGTCGGGGCTCTCGGCGCCAAACGCTCCGTAGACGAAGTCGAGGCTGCCGTGTGCGGAAAGGGCGCGCACCAGGCCATACGTCCGCCGCGCCCGGCCAGAGTCGAGGGTGGGGGTGTGTGAAGTGGCGAGGACGGTCCGCATGCATCGGCGCCGAGCGGGGCGACGAGGCGGCGAGTATAGGCCCAGCCCGGGACGGTCAGGGCCTGATTTCTAGGTCCCGTATTTCGCCGCGGCCTGGCGCAGCGCTTCGTAAGCGGGCTTGTGCGAGCCGTCGTTGCGCACGACGCCGTACCAGGCGTTGGTGCCGTAGTCACGGTAGTTGAAGTAGTCGACCTCGGCCACGTAGCCGGTGCCCGCGGCCCAGGCGATGAAGTTGGTGATGTTCGCCGCCTGTTCGGACTCCGACCACTGCAGGCTGTCGCCGGTGGAGGGCTGGCCCACCGCCGTCGGCCAGCCGACCTCGGTGATGTAGACCGGCCCGCCGGTCATCGCCCGCGCGCTTTCGACCAGGGCGCGGTTGCCGAGCGCCGAGCTGGTCTTGGAGCCGGTGCCGCCGTAGGGGTGGACGATGAAGCCGTCCACGTAGGTCCTCCAGTCGGAGGTGTACCAGGCCTTGCCGAAGCTGAGGCCGTTTGAGCCGTCGAGGGTGCCGAGGATCTTCGGCGCCGCTTCGCCGTAGGTGGCGTGGAAGGCGTCGTGGGTCTTCTTCAGCAGTTCGCGGTAGCAGACCGCGTTGGCCGAGCTGTTTGCGCTCGAGCCCCAAAACCAGGTCCCACCGGGCTCGTTCAGGGCCTCGATGACCGGCGTCTGGGTCGGGTTGGTGTTGGCCTTGTAGAAGGACAGGGTTTCGGCGACCCAGGAGGAGGCGTTCAGCGCGCAGACACCGCCGCTGTTGTAGGGCCCCGAGAAGTTCATCTGGATGCGCAGGCCGGCCTTCTTGAAGTTTTCAAGCGCCGAGACGCCCAGGTCGGTGTCGAAGCGCACGGTGTTGACCGCGCCGTGCACGTCGGCGGCGCCCGAGCTGCCGTAGTTCCCAGCGTCGAGGCCGACGATCATCCCGGTCGGGCTGGGGGTCGGGGTCGGTTCGGGGGTCCCCGCCGGGGCGGGAGTGGCGGCGTTGGAGACAGTGAAGCTGCGCGAGGTGGAGCTCGAGTTGCCCGCCGCGTCATAGGCAGTGGCGGTCACGGTGTGAGCGCCGTCGCTGACCTTGGTCGTGTCGAAAGTGCAGTTCCAGGGAGCGTCGCTCTCGGTGTTCAACGTCGTCGTGCCGTCGACCTTGAAGACAACGTGGTCGACGCCGTGGTCGTCGGAGGCCGAGACTTCGCAGGCCGAGCCCTGCAGCTTGCCCTTGATCGTGGCGGCGGCTGCGGGTACCTGCCAGGCGACAGTTGGTGCCGTGACGTCGCCGGTCGGCGTGGGGCTGGGGGCTGGGGTCGATTCGGGTTCAGGTTCGGGCGCTGGCGCAGGGGCTGGGGTCGTGGTCGGAGATGGGGCTGGAGTTTGAGCGGGCGCCGAAGTCGGGGTGACGGCCTTGTTGGCGACGTTCACGGTCACCGAGGCCGAGCGCGAGTTGCCGGCGGCGTCATAGGCGGTGGCGGTCACGGTGTGGCTGCCATCGCTGACCTTGGTCGTGTCGAAAGTGCAGTTCCAGGGGGCGTCGCTCTCCGTGTTGAGCGTCGTCCCGTCGACCTTGAAGACGACCTTGGTGACGGCGCGATCGTCGGAGGCCGAGGCTTCGCAGGCCGAGCCCTGCAGCGTGCCCTTGGCGGTCGCACCGGCGCCCGGCGCCTTCAAGGCCACGGTTGGCGCCGTGATGTCGCGGCTGCTCGAGCTATGCCGAAGCCGCAGCATGCACCGCCGCTTGGCGGCCGGGCGCTCGGTTCGCTTGGCGCAGATGTGGGCGGCGCTACGGGTGGAGGTCGAGGCGGAGGCGGAGGTCGATACGAGGCCAAGCGCGGCGAGCAGGCTGATGACCAGGACGAGGGCCGCGGACCGGCTTGCGTTGGCGGAAGGCATGCCCCCCTGATCGGTTCGCCAAGGGAGTTATGCAGGAGCCCTTCCCGCAAATGGACGCATGTCCAGCCGTGGGATGGCGTTCGTGCCTAGCCGCGATAGTTCTGCACGGCGGCTTGCACGATCGAGTAAGCCGGCTTCGGCGTACCGTCCTCGCGCAGCAGCCCGAACTGCAGCTCGCGTTCGCCGCTGTTGGTGCCGCGGTCGATCAGTTGGTAGACGGAGAGCATCTCCACCTTCCATTCGGGATGGCTGACGATCGCCGCGATCATCTCTGCCAGGTGGGTGGCCTGCGCTTCCTCGCTGACGCATTCACTGCCGCAATCGGCGGTCGACTCGCCGTACTCGGTGATGAAGATCGGCTTGTTGCCGGCTCCCTGTTCGATCATCCGCTTACGCAGGGTTTCGATCCGGTCGAAGGGACCGGCCGGGCTCGTCTCCGCCGGGTCGTGCCCGTACCAGTAGGGGTGGTCGGCGAAGGCGTAGAAGAGCGAGTTGAGGTTGGGGATGCGCGCGTACAGCGTGTCCATCCAGGAGGTGTCGCTGCCGTAGACGCGGCTGTCGAGGATCATCTCAGCGGGCAGCCCAAGCCGGTGGACTTCTTCCAGCGCCGGTCGCACCGCGTCGGCGTATTCGCTTGCCGTCATGCCGCCGAAGTAGGGCTCGTTTCCGAGCTCGAAGGTGGTGATCGCGTAGCGCGTTTCGTTCAGTTCGGGATGTTCTTTCCAGAAGCTGCCCCCCATGCCGTAGCGGCGGATGAAGGCGACGACCCATTCGCGGTAGTGCGTCGGATCGCCGAGTTCGTTTTCGCCGAGCAGGGCGTGGATGCGGGTGTGGACCTGCGTGGCCGCCTTGAGAACCAGGGCGTCCTGGTCGTCGACCGGCCGCGAGGTATCCCACTCGTGACGGGTGACCGCGGCGCCGAGCGCCGTTCGCTCCGCGGTTTCGCTCGCGCTCCAGTCCCCGTAACCGCCGTCGATCGCGAGGGTGAGGGCGCCTGAGGCCGGTGGGGGCGGGGGCACTTCGACCGGCGGAGGAATCGGTTCCGGTTCAGGTTCAGGCGTAGGTTCCGGTTCCGGCGGGGGCGTCGGTTCGGGTTCGGGCGCCGGTTCAGGTTCAGGTTCGGGTTCCGGCGCCGGGTTCGGACGCGACGTTTCTGGAGCGGGTGGCACGGATTCGGGCGGGCGGGGCGGTTCGGCTGCAGGTGGCGTGGGCGAGCTGGTTTCCGGCGCTGGCTCCCCGGCCTCGGTTGCGGGCTGTTGCGGATCGGCTCCGACGAGGGCGGGCGCCGCCGGCGGGGGCCCTTGCGTGGGGAGATCGGGGGAGGCGGGGGTCGACGGCGCTGGCCGGTGCGCAGATTTGACCGCGACCGAAGAGGAGAGGGCTATGAGGCGTTGCCGCCTTGGCGCGCTGGCGCCGCCGCCGACCGATGCGTGCCAGACACGCGGCTTGCGCCGGCTCTTGACAGCCAGATCGGCCCGACAGTCGCCGATGCAGTCGCGGTGGTGCAGCGTGGGCATCTCGGCGGCGACCCGCTGGGCGACGTAGGCAATGGAAGGAAACTGGCCGGCCGTCGTGTGGTCGACGCCGAACGTAATGCCGACCAGCGCTGCGACTAGCGCAACTGCGCGCAGTGATGGGCTGATCCTCCACATCCGCCACCGATGGTGACGCATCGCTACGACATTTGTCGAGCAGGCGGCCCGGGGCGGGAGAGCCTCAGCCGCGGTACTGCTGGATTGCCGCCTCGACGACTCCGTAGGCGGGCTTCTCGGTGCCGTCTTCGCGCAGCAGGCCGAACTGGCGCTCGCGATCGCTGCTGTCGGTGCCTCGGTCGCGAAGCTGGTAGACGGAGAGCATTTCCACGCCCCATTCGGGGTGGGTGGCGACCGCGGAGATCATCTCCTGCAGGTGGTCGGCCTGCGTCTGCTCATCGACGCATTCACTGCCGCAATCGGCGGTCGACTCGCCGTACTCGGTGATGAAGATCGGCTTGTTGCCGGCTCCCTGTTCGATCATCCGCTTACGCAGGGTTTCGATCCGGTCGAAGGGACCGGCCGGGCTCGTCTCCGCCGGGTCGTGCCCGTACCAGTAGGGGTGGTCGGCGAAGGCGTAGAAGAGCGAGTTGAGGTTGGGGATGCGCGCGTACAGCGTGTCCATCCAGGAGGTGTCGCTGCCGTAGACGCGGCTGTCGAGGACCACCTTGACCGGCAGGTTCAGCTTGTGGATTTCTTCCAGCGCGGGCCGCACCGCGTCGGCGTATTCGGCTGCCGACATTTCGCCGAAGTAGGGCTCGTTGCCGAGTTCGACGCTGGTTATCGCGTAGCGGGAGGCGTCCAGTTCCGGATGGGCGCTCCAGAAGGCGCCCCCGGGGCCGTAGCGACGGATGAATTCGACGACCCATTCGCGGTAGTGGTTCGGGTCGCCGAGGTCGTTTTCGCCGAGCAGCGCGTGGATGCGGGTGTGGACTTCGGCGGCGGCGGCAAGGACGACGTCGTCCTGCGCGTCGACCGGTTCGGAGGTGTCCCACTCGTGGCGGGTCACCGCGGCGCCGAGGGCCTCGCGCTCTTCGAGTTCGGTTTCGCTCCAGTCGCCGTAGCCGCCGTCGATGGCGAGGGTCAGCGGACCGGTTTCGGGGAGCGGCGCACTCTGGGTCGCCGTGGAGGGGCGGGAGTGGCGCCGCAGGTTTTTCAAGCAGCGACGGCGCAACGCCTTGGCGCGGCGCTTCATCCTGGTGCCGGCGGCGTGTGACTTCGGCGCGGCCTTGGCGCTGGTGGTCGCCCTGGAGGAGGAACGCAGGACCTTGCGCTTGGCCCGCCGGGCGCAGATCCCGGCGATCCCCGTGGCCTTGTCCCCGGTCCCGACGGCCACGGCGTTGGCGAGCCGCGGCGCGGGGCTTGCCAGGGCGACGGCGGCGCCGGAGGCGGCGCAGAGGCTCGCCAAGACGAGGGCGGCGACGAGGAGGCGGTTGAGAGGGGAAACCATGACGGTCCCCTCATCGGGCGCTGAAAGTGGCTTTCCCAGGCCACCACGCCTACGACTGGACGTATGTACTAGTCCATGCGGCTAGCTTGCAGGCCTTGTTGCAGGGCGAGAGAGACTGGCCGTCCTGCAGTCGAATTGGGACCCCACGCGCAAGCGCGTGGGGTGGATGAGGAGCGCGGCCTGCGGCCGCGCACCAGATTCACCCCAGCGCGCAGCGCTGGGGTGTCAATTCCCGCAGAGGCGTACCCGCCATCCCGTTCCTTCCCGCTCTGGCGGGATCAGTTCGCTAGGGCGTGTTGCGGTGCGTGGCGGCGAAGGGATCGCCGAAGGCGCCGTCGTCGAGCCCTTTGGCGACCTCGGCGACGCCGTCGGGGACCTTCATCGTCAGCTCGAAGCCCAGACGATCGCGGATCTTCTCGAAGGCGACCTTGTAGTCGCGCGGGTCCTCGTCCTTGTGGACGTAGCTGACGTTTCCCCGCGGGACGATGCCGGAGATGATCTCGACGAGGTCGAGCTTGCGGTAGTTCTCGTCGCTGTCGCCGACGTTGAAGACGTCCCCACCGACCTCCGCCGGCCCTGCCTCGAGCACACGGACGATCCCCCGCGCCGCGTCGCGCACGTGCACGTAGGGCCGCCAGAACTGCTCGCCGAAGACTTCCAGGTCGCGGTCGTCCCAGAGTTCGCGCGTGAACTCGTTGACGGTCAGGTCGAAGCGCATCCGCGGCGCCGCCCCGTACACGGTCGCGAAGCGCAGGCAGGTCGGCACCGTCGGCCCGCTGCCGTTCTCCAGCAGCATCTTCTCGATCTCGACCTTCTGTTCGGCGTAGAGCGAGACCGGCGCGAGCGGGGCCTCCTCGTCGACCGGCGTCTCCGGGTCGGCCATGCGCCCGTAGTTGGAGCAGGTCGAGGCGAAGATCAGGTGGGACACCCCGGCGGCGCCGGCGTCCCCGACCAGCGAGCGCGTCGCCTCGACGTTGGTCTCGCGGGCCAGCTCGGGATCGCGAGCGCAGGCGGGATCGCCGACGATCGCGGCGAGGTGGACGACCGACTCGGCGCCCTCGAGTGCCTCCCGGCGCGCCTCGGGGTCGCGGACGTCGCCGACGATCAGCTTGGCGCCCCGATCCTCGAGGCCTTTGGCGACGGCGTCCTGTCCGTGCAGGAGGCTGTCGAGGATCCGCGCCTCGCGGCCGGCGTCGAGCAGCGCGCCCACCACCTCGGCGCCTACATATCCGGCACCGCCGGTTACCAGGGTGGGACCGCTCATCGACTGTTCCTCTCGCTCGTTCCAGTGCTTTTCGGGCACATGCCGCGCGAAGCATAGAGATCGACCAGGCGGGCGCGGCAGGCAGCGCCTGCCCGTTGGCTACGCTTGCGCGCTTGGACGCACCCACCATCGATCTGCGCAACAGGCACGCCGTCGTCTTCGGCGGTGCCGGCTTCATCGGCAGCCATCTCGTCGCCAGCTTGACGAGTGCCGGTGCGTCGGTCCTCGTAGCGGATCTGCATGAGCCGGCCGAGCTTCCCCCCGGCGCAAGGTTCGCCATCGCGGACGTCCGCAAGCCGATCGAGCTCGAGCCGGACACGCCCGAGCCGTTGGTGTTCAACCTGGCGGCGGTCCACCGGACGCCCGGCCATCCCGACCACGAGTACTTCGAGACCAATGTCGCCGGCGCCCGCAACGTCACCGAGTTCTGCGCCCGCCATGCCGTGAGCTCACTCTGGTTCACCAGCTCGATCGCCGTCTACGGGCCTACCGAGGAGCCACGCATGGAGGCCTCCCCGCTGACGCCGGCCAGCGCCTACGGCAAGTCGAAGCTCGAGGCGGAGGAAATACATCACCGGTGGGTGGGGGAAGCCGGCGGCAGGCGACTGGTCGTCGTCCGCCCGGCGGCCGTCTTCGGCCCCGGCGAAAACGGCAACTTCACCCGCCTTGCACGGGGCCTGCGCAAAGGCTTCTTCCTCTATCCGGGGCGCAAGGACACGCTGAAGGCCTGCGGTTACGTCGACGACCTGATCGGGTCGCTCTATTTCATGCGGGCCGCCGCCGACCCCGCCGTCACCTACAACTACGCCTACCCCGAGCCGCCCACGCTGGAGGCGATCTGTGCGGCCTTCCACGACGCCGGCGGGCTGCCGAGGCCGCGCGGCACGATCCCCGCCGGCCCGATGCTGGCAGTTGCCCGCCTGCTCAGCGCGCTTGGCCTGAAGACGTTCGACCCCGATCGGGTCAGGAAGCTGGTCGCCTCGACCAACATCCAGGCGCATGAGCTGAGCCAGCGGGGCTTCGAGTACGAGACCGACCTGAGCAGCGCCATCGCTCGCTGGCGCGCCGCCAATCCTCCCGGGCAGTTCGTCTAAGGCGGATCTCGGTGTCGAAGCTTGCGATAGCGCACGAGTGGCTTGCCGTAAGGGCCGGCAGCGAGAAGACCTTCGAGGCGATGGCCCAGGCCTATCCGGAGGCCGGCCTCTACGCGCTGACCTGGGATCGCGACGCCCAGTTCGATTTCGGCGGGCGCGAGGTGACGACGACGCTGCTCGACCGCTGGCCGGCCCTGCGCGACCGCCGCGAGCTGGCGCTGCCGCTGATGCCGGCTGCGTGGAAGCTGATCCACGTCGACGGCACCTACGACACGGTGCTGACCTCCAGCCACGCCTTCGTGCGCAGCTTTCCGCCGGCCAGATCGGCGACCCACTTCTGTTACTGCCACACGCCGCTGCGCTACGCCTGGGTGCCCGACATCGACGCGCGCACCCAGCGGCGGATCCCCGGCAAGTCGGTCGCCTTCGCCGCGCTGCGCGAGTGGGACCGGCGGACGGCTAAGAACGTCGATTTCTTCGCCGCCAACTCGACCGCGGTCCAGGATCGGATCCACGAGTGCTACGGACGCGAGTCGGAGGTCATCCACCCACCCGTCGACACGGATTACTACAGCCTCCCCGACGAGCCGGTGGAGAGGACGCGGGCGCTGGCCGTCTCCCGTTTCGTCCCGTACAAGAGCGTGGCCCTGGCGATCGAAGCCTGCGCCGCCGCCGGGGTGCCGCTGACCGTCGCCGGCAAGGGCCCACAGGAGGAGGAGCTGCGCACGCTCGCCGCCGGGCTCGGGGCCGACGTCGAGTTCGAGATCTCACCCCCCGATGAGCGCCTGCGCGAGCTCTACCGCTCCAGCCTGGCAGTCGTCTTCCCGGCCAACGAGGACTTCGGGATCATCCCGGTCGAGGCGCAGGCCTGCGGCGCCCCGGTGGTTGCGCTCGACGTCGGCGGCGCCCGGGACACGGTCGTACAGGGGGAGACCGGCCTGCGCGTGCAGCGCCAAGAGCCCGGCCTCTTCGCCGAGGCGATTCGAGACCTGGTCGCATCGCCGCCCGAGGCCGCCGTATGCAGGGGCAACGCCGAGGGGTTCTCGGCACAGCGCTTCGTCCGCGAGCTGCGCGAGTGGGTCGAGCGGAACTCGTGACGCCGGCGGGCCTGGCGCGGGCTCAGTAAGCGCCCCGTCCCGACAGCACGGCCGGGAGGGTGGCAAGCAGGATCTCGACGTCGCGCGCGAGCGACCAGCCGGCGACGTACTGGTAGTCGAAGCGGACCATCTCCTGGAATGGGCTCTGCGAACGGCCGTAGACCTGCCACGGCCCGGTCAGGCCGGGACGCAGCTCGAGGCGGCGCAGATGCCAGTCTTCTTCGAGCGCCGCGGTCTCGGGAAAGATCAGCGGCCGTGGGCCGACCAGGCTCATCTGGCCCATCAGCACGTTGAAGAGCTGCGGCAGCTCGTCGAGGGAGAAACGGCGAATGAAGCGACCGACGCGCGTGACGCGGGGATCCTCGCGGATCTTGAACATGACGCCGTCGGCGGCCTCGTTGAGTTCGCCCATCTCCGCCTTGCGCTTCTCCGCGTCGATGTACATCGAGCGAAACTTGATCAGCTGGAAGCTGGAGTTGCCCCGACCCGCACGAGGCTGACGGAAGAAGACCGGCCCGCGCGACTCGAGCTTCACCGCGACCGCGATCGCGATCATCAGCGGCGAGAAGAGGACGATCAGAGCGAATGACCCCGCCGCGTCGAGCACGCGCTTCGCCGCGATCGATGCCGAGGTCAGCATCGGCGTCCCGATCGAGAGCAGCGGCAGGCCGCCGACCTGGTCCAGAGCCCGCACGCCGTCGAGGAACTCGAAGAGCCGGGGCACGACGTCCACCGTCACGCCCGCGTCGCGGCAGGCTCGGATCGACTCCAGCAGCTGCTCGTGGCTGGCCTTCGAGAAGGCGATGATCACCCGGTCGATCCCCTGTGCCTCGATGATCGCGTCGAGGTCGGCGAAGCGCCCCAGCCAGGGCAGGTCCGGACTGCCGATGTCGTGCACCTCGTCATCGACGATTCCGACCGGGACGAGACCGAACTGGACGTTGTTGCGGAGCTTCTTGACGACGTGCCCGGCGACGAAGCCCGAGCCGAGAATCAGCGTGCGCTGGCGCAGGTCCGGGGCGCGGTGCAGACCGGCCCGCACGATCGTGCGGGCGATTCCGGTCAGGACCGCGATCCCGGCGACCGTGAGGAAGGTCAGGGCCACGACCGCTTCGAGCCCGAGGATCGATGCCAGGCCGAAGAGGGGCCAGGTGATCAGCATGAGGGTGACGAAGGCGCGCGGGATCTCACTCACCGCCGACGCCCAGCTGGCCAGCTGGTCGCTGCGGTAGAGGCCGATGCTGAAAGCGGCGAGCGGCCAGAGGACGGTCGCGCCGGCCACGTATGCCACCCCGCCTGGCCCGACCGAGGTCAGGCCGAGGATGAGTACCGCGATTGCCCCGGCGAAGCAGGCCGCCAGCGAGTCGGCCGTGAAGAGCATCCTGGCCAGCACGGCTCCGCGCCGGCGAGCACGGCTCGTTGTACTGCGAAGAGAAGCCGCGCCATCCTCGTCTGCCTCGACGGCAGACGCCCCATGGGCGTGGGTTGCGGTTGAACTCTCCATCTTGGCTAGGCGATCAGTAAGGGGTGGGCCATGGGGCAGCATCGGGCAGGGGTGAGGTCAAAATAGAGATGATCAGGGCAAAACTCCATCGGAAACAACAGATCGACAACAAGTGTGTCGCGCTCAAACTGGCAATCAAGCTTGCAGCGCGAACTTCGCTGATGCCATCGGACGAATATTCGAACAATCTTCGCTCTCATGTGGCGTCTGGACTTGAACGCCGCGCGAGGCAAGGTTTCGCTTCGGCCCCTGCCGTCGCGCGAATCGTCTGTCCGATCGGCTTGACTGGGCCTCGTGAGCCGAGACCCGCATAGAGCAAGTCGCCATCATGCCACTCGGGACGTGGCGATCCAAATCGTCGTCCGCGTGCTCAACCTCGGCCTCGGCGTCGTGGTCACGGCTCTGGTCGCGCGGGCGCTCGGCGATGCCGGGTTTGGCGAGTGGTCGACGATCCTCGTCGTCGTCCAGCTGATCTCCTACTTCACGAGCTTCGGCATCGAGAGCGTCGTCATCCGCGAAGCGACGGCCGACCCCGACCGCGAGGGCGAGTGGCTGGGCGCCCTGCTGATCCTGCGCTCGCTGCTCTCGGTGCCGGCGATTCTCATCGGCCTGGTCGTCGTGCTCCTGCTTCAGGAAAGCACCGCGATGCTCGTCGCCGGCGTGGTCCTGCTCGTCCAGACCCCGTTCAACGTCGGCGCCTCGTTGCGGGTCACCCACCAGCTGCGGGTGAGCAACTGGGTCCCGATGGCGATCCTGACGCTGAACAGCGTCCTCTGGGGCGGCGCGGTCGTCTTCATCTTCGTCGCCGGCGGCGGGCTGGTGCCGCTGGCGATCGCGATGACCGCCACCAGCATCCTGACGGCGACGCTGCAGGCGATCGCCGCCGTGAAGATCGCCCGGCCAGACCTGCGCCCCTCGCGCGAGGCGACGATGAGGCTGGCCCGTGTCGGGCTTCCAGTAGGCCTCTCCGGATTGCTGGTCCTGGCCTACGCCAGGATCGACCAGCTGATCGTCTTCGCGATCGCCGGCAGCACCGCGGCCGGCCTGTATGGCGCCGAGTACCGGATCGTCGAGCAGGCCCACCTGGTGCCGGTCTCGGTGATGACCACGCTGATGCCGATCCTGGCCGCCGCCTGGACCGTGAACCGCGAGCGCGCGCTTCGCATCACCTGGCTTGCCGCCGAGTACCTCACGGTCGCCTCGCTCGGCGGCCTCGCCGTATCCCTCGTCGTCGCCAGGCCGCTCACCGTCCTCCTCTACGGCGAGGATTTCGCCAGTGCGGCGCCTGCCCTGCCGGTGCTTGCCGGGGCATTCGTGTTCATCTGCTTCGGTTACCTGACGGGCAATCTCGTGCTGATCGCGGGGCTGCAGCGGCGGCTCGTCGCGATCGGGCTGATCGGGCTCGTGGTGAACGTGATCGGCAACGTGGTGCTGATCCCCGCCTGGGGCTTCATGGGCGCCGCCTGGATGACGCTGGCGACCGAGGCCGTGGTCGTGATCGCGACCGCGGTGATGCTGCGCCGCCAGCTGGCGCTCACGTTGCCCCCGCTGGGCCGGATGGCCCGCATCCTCGCGGCCTCGGCGACGCTCGCCCTGATGCTCGAGGTCTCTTCCGGGCTCGGAGGCTCGCTCGCGGTCCTGCTCGCGATCGCGGCAATTGCCTACCCGGCGTTGCTGTTCGGCCTGCGCGCCGTCGACCTAGGCGAGATCAGAATGCTGCTGCGCGAGCGCGCGGCCGCTGCTTGAGGGGCCGCGCTTGCCCAACTCTGTGATCGCAAGCGCTCGCTTGGCGGTCTCGAGGTTCGACTCATGGCGCCTGCGCTCGCGGCGGGAGCGAATGCGATTGCCGGTGTGCGCCTTGACCTGGAGCTTGGCCGAGACGCAGCTGACGCGGCGGCCGCCGATCGTGCCTTCGGCCGCCGATGCCCCCAGCTCGCGTAGGCACATCGGGTGGATGTCGACGACGCGCATCGCCGCATCCCGCATGACGACGACGTCGCCCTCTATGCCGTGTTCCACGAAGGGGACCGGGGAGGGATTTCGGAACCACTCCTCGAAGCCGAGCTCACGCAGTCTGGTCAGCACTGTGTCGAGACTGCCGTGGTCGACGATCAGGTCGAGATCGCGATGCAGGCGCCGCTCTTCCCCGACCAGCGCGTCGATTCCCCAGCCGCCCATCACGACCGGCTCGACCCCGGAGCGATCCAGCGCCTGAAGGATCCGCAGAACGTTGGCACGGGGCATCGGCGGGTTCTGGTAGACGATCCGGCTCAGAATCGCTCGCGGGCGTCGTGGAACCGGCAGCGCCCAGACGACTGCGTTGATCCGGTCGGTCAGCCGGTACCAGGGACGAGCTCTCTCCACCACGGTGACAAGTATTTAACAGGATGCTCCAAGGTCAGCTATAGCGTTGTGCTTGACTGGCGGCCTCCAGGTTTGCCCGGTAGCGCCTTCTCACCCGGCGAGAGCGCGCGTGGCTTTTCGAGTTGGCTCGGATCTGCAACTCCGCCGACATGCAGGTGACGCGGCGGCCGCCGATCGTGCCCTCGGTCAGAGCGGGCCTAGGGCGGTCGAAGCGCATCGAGTGGAGGTCGACGACGCGCATCGCCGTGTCGCGCACCACGACGCCACTTTCGAGCTCGAGGTCGCCGAAAGAGCTCGGGGAGCCATCGCGGAACCACTCCACGAAACCGATCGCATAAAGCGCCATCAGGGCTTTGTCGAGGTGGTCGCGGTTGACGATCAGGTCGAGATCGTGGTGCGGTCGCAGCTGTTCGCCGACCAGCGCGTCGGCCCCCCAGCCGCCCATCAGGGCCACTTCGACGCCGCTGGCTTCGAGTGTCGCCATGGCGATCAGGACGGTGGCGATCGGAATCGGCGGGTTCTGGTAGACGATCCGGCTCAGCAACGCTTTGAGCCGGCGCGGCGTGGGCAATGCCCAGACGACCACGTTGAGACGGTTGGTGAACCTGGTCCAGTGGGACGCCCGGTCCTGCATGCTCAGTGCGCCTCGCCGGAGGCGTGGGCGGGGGGTCGCGACTCCTCTGCCAGCGAGGTGATCTCGAGCTGGCCGTTGGCGGCGGCTTCGAGCACCTCGGTCGCCTCCTCGGCCGAGCGGGCGTAGAGCTCGACCAGCATGTGGACGACGATCCGCTCCTCGTCGTGCTTGTGGAAGCGGACATGGGCGAAGAACTCGCGTACCCCGGCCTCGCCGAGGGCGCCGTAGGCAAGCAGCTCGGCCGCTTCCGGGCCGGCGCAGCTCTCGACCCGGTCCTGGTCGACGGTGACCGTGCAGGAGGCGACCCAGGGGGTGCCGGCGACCATCCTTTCCCAACGGTCCTCGATCGGCACGACGCGGTCGTCCTGGAAGGTGAGGTGGGGCTGGTCGTGCATGCAGTCGAGGCACTGCACGACCGATTCCTGCACTTCGTCGATCCCTTCGGCCGGAACGCCGGTCTCCGGATCGACGCGGCGGATCGCGTCGTAGTGGATCTGGATCTCGAGGTTGCGGGACCAGCAGCGGTAACAGCGCAGCCAGGCCGAGCGGTCCCCGTTCAGCTCGCTCATACCTGCATTGTCGCAGCCAGCTCGTCGGCGATCAGCCGAGCGATCGCCAGCGAGGAGGTTGCGGCGGGGGAGGGGGCATTGCGGACGTGGACCGCGCGCTCGGTGCGGTGGACGACGAAGTCGTCGACCAGGGTGCCGTCGCGATCGATCGCCTGGGCGCGAACCCCGGCGGGACCGGGCTCGACCGCGACGCCTCGCAGGGCGGGCACCAGGCGTGCCGCTTCGGCGGCGAACGCCCGCTTGCTGGCGGCGTGGCGCATCTCGAGCAGGCCCGCCCGCCAGTTGCGCGCCGCCATCCGCCAAGTACCAGGCCAGGCGAGCGTCTCGGCGATATCGCGCGGCCGCACGGTCGAGAGCCGGTAGGCGTCGCGGGCTGGCGCCAGCAGGGCACTCGGGCCGATCAGCACCCGGCCGTCGATGGTCGGGGTCAGGTGGGCGCCGAGGAACGGCAGGTCCGGGTTGGGGACCGGGTAGACGTTGCCGCGGATCAGCCTGGCGGCCTCGCGCGGCAGGGCCAGGTAGCCGCCGCGGAAGGGGACGATCCGCGGGCTCTTCGGCGCGCCGCAGGCGACGGCGAGGCGGTCCGACCAGAGCCCGGCGCAGAAGACGGCCGCCGTCGCGGACGTGGTGCCCTGCGAGTGGCGTACCGCGATCCGACTGCCTTTCTCTGCTGCGCCGGTGACCGCGGCGCCGACGTGAATCGTGCCCCCGGCACGGCGCAGGCCGGCGGCGTAGGACTCGGCGACGGCGCCGAAGTCGACGATCCCGGTGTGCGGTGAGTGCAGGGCGGCGGCGCCCCGCGCGGCGGGCTCGACCTCACCGATCTCCCCGGCGTCCAGGCGGCGCAGCCCCGGCACCTCGTTGGCGCGCCCGCGGCGCTCGAGCTCCTCCAGTCGCTCGAGCTCGCCCTCGCCGACCGCGACGATCAGCTTGCCGGACTGCTCGTAGCGGACCCCATGTTCGTCGCAGTAGGCGTACAACTCGCGGGCGCCTTCGACGCACAGCCGCGCCTTCAGCGATCCCGGCTGGTAGTAGATGCCGGCGTGGATGACGCCGCTCGAGTGGCTGGTCTGGTGGCCGGCGAGCCGCTCTTCGCCCTCCAGCACGCAGAGGCGCGCGTCTGGATTCCTGGCGAGCAGCTCACGCGCGACCGCGAGGCCGACAATGCCACCGCCGACGACCGCGAGGTCGCACTCGGAGGGGGGAGGACCGCCGGCGACGCTCAAACGGTCGCGCCGGCTGTGGCGCGCTGCTCGACCAGGGCCGCGATCTCGCCCATGATCTTGTTGATGTCGAAGTCCTTCGGCGTGTAGACGCCGGCGACGCCCGCCTTGCGCAGCCGTTCGGCATCGGCGACGGGGATGATCCCGCCGACCACGACCGGCACGTCGACGCCCTCGTCGCGCAAGCGGCGGACCACGTCGGGGACCAGCTCCAGGTGCGAGCCGGAGAGAATCGAGAGGCCGACGACGTCGACGTCCTCCTGCAGCGCCGACTCGGCGATCTCCTCGGGGGTGAGGCGGATCCCCTGGTAGATCACCTCCATGCCGGCGTCGCGGGCGCGCAGGGCGATCTGCTCGGAGCCGTTGGAGTGGCCGTCGAGGCCGGGCTTGCCGACGAGGATCTTGATCCGGTGGCCGATCTGCTCGGAGACCTCATCGACGCGGTGGCGGATCTCCACCAGCGCCTTGCGGTCGCCGGGGGGCGCCGCCCCGTCGACCCCGGTGGGGGCGCGGTAGGCGCCGAAGGCATCGCGCAGCACCTCGGCCCACTCGCCGGTGGTCGCCCCGGCTTTTGCCGCCGCGATCGTCGCCGGCATCACGTTGGCGCTCTCGTCGGCGGCGACCCGGCCGAGCTCATCGAGGGCGGCGCGCACGGCGTCCCCGTCGCGCTCGGCCTTCCACTGCTCCAGCGCTTCGACCCGTTCGCGCTCGACCTCGGGGTCAGGAGTGAGGATGCCGCCGTCGGCTCCGGCGGTGAGCGGGGAGTCCTCGCTCTCCTTGTAGGCGTTCTGGCCGACTACCACCTGCTCGCCGTTCTCGATCCGCCCCACCCGCTCGCGATGGGACTCGACCAGGCGTGCCTTCATGTAAGGGACGGCGGCGACCGCGCCACCGTGCTCCTCGACCACCGCCATCTCGGCCCTGGCGCCCTCGGTCAGCTCATCGACGAGGCCATCCATCACCACCGAGCCCGCGAAGATGTCGGGGTACTCGAGCAGGTCGGTCTCGCTGGCCAGCACCTGCTGGATGCGCAGGCTCCACTGCTGGTCCCAGGGACGGGGCAGGCCCATCGCCTCGTTCCAGGCCGGCAGCTGGATCGCGCGGGCGCGGGAGTCGCGGCTCAGGGTCACCGCCAGAGCCTCGAGCACGATGCGTTGGATGTTGTTCTCCGGCTGGGCCTCCGTCAGGCCGAGCGAGTTGACCTGGACGCCGTAGCGGAAGCGCAGCATCTTCTCGTCGGTGACGCCGTAGCGCTCGCGGCCGATCTCGTTCCAGAGACGGCCCATGGTGCGCAGCTTGGCGATCTCCTCGATCAGGCGGATGCCGGCGTTGACGAAGAAGGAGATGCGGCCGAAGACCCGCGGGAAGTCGTCCTCGGCGACCTGGCCGCGCGCTTTCACTTCGTCGAGCACGGCGATCCCGGTCGAGAGCGCGTAGGCGATCTCCTGTACAGGCGTAGCGCCCGCCTCCTGCAGGTGGTAGCTGCAGATGTTGGTCGGGTTCCAGTTCGGCACCTCGTTGACGGTGAAGGCGACCATGTCGGCGATCAGCCGCATCGAGGGCTCCGGCGGGAAGGCGTAGGTGCCGCGCGAGAGGTACTCCTTGATGATGTCGTTCTGCGTCGTCCCGGTCAGCTTCGATCGCTCGACGCCGTTCTCCTCGGCGACCGTGGCGTAGAGGCCGAGCAGCCAGGCGGCGGTCGCGTTGATCGTCATCGAGGTGTTCATCTCGTCGAGCGGGATCCCGTCGAAGAGCTGGTGCATGTCGCCCTTGTGGGCGATCGAGACGCCGACCTTGCCGACCTCGCCACGGGCGAGGACGTGGTCGGGGTCATAGCCGGTCTGCGTCGGCAGGTCGAAGGCGACCGAGAGGCCAGTCTGGCCCTTGGCGAGGTTGCCCTTGTAGAGCTCGTTGGAGCGGCGGGCGTCGGAATGACCCGCGTAGGTGCGCATCACCCAGGGGCGATCGCGCTCGGGCAGTCGGTGCTCGGACATCGCCACCAATGTTATTTGCAAGGGTGGGAAAGACAGCGTTCATTCGTCACGATGCGCATCTTTTCCCCGATGCGGTGTTTAGGCTCCAGCACGATGAGACTCCGAATAGCAGCCGGTTTTCTGGTCGCCGTTGCGGCGCTGGCCCTTGCCGGCAGCGCCGGGGCCGCCTTGATCGGCGTCTACCGCAACAGCATGGAGTCGACGGCGCAGCGCGCCCAGATCGTCAAGCTGAACGGCGATCGTTGTGAGCGTGGCGGTTCCGATCACGCTCTGCGCATCACGATCGGCAAGGCCACGCCGGAATGCGCCTACCGCACGCCGGTGATCGGGCGCGACCTCGAGGTGGCGGCGATCGGCCGCCTGCTCGACACGACGCCGAAGCCGGTCCAGAAAAAGGCCTACCTCGCCGTCAACCTGCGCGCCGGCGGAGCCGGCGCTCGCTACCAGTTGGCGGTCTTCCCCCTGCAGCGCAAGGCGCAGCTGCGCAGGGTGGGGCCCGACGGCCGGATCAAGTACCTCCACATCGCCCAGGGGGTCAGGACCAGGGGCCTCAATCAGGCCAACGAAATTCGCCTGCAGGCCTTCAACGTCACCAGCGGCCCGGAAAAGGGCAGCTGTCACATTCTCGCCTTCGTCGGCGGCCAGCTTGCCGCCGACGTCACCGACCCCTCGTCGGGCGAGCTGCAGGGCCGCACTTCCGGCGTCTCCCTCGGCGCGGTCGGCAACGCCAAGGGCACCGTCGGCAGCTTCGACGATGTGGTCGTCCGCGTTCCCAGCCCCTTTTAGGGCCTTTCCGCATAATGGCGTCGATGTCGACGACGATCGAGAAGCCGCGACAGGCGGGACCTGGCTCTGACCTGGGAGGGGAGTGGCGGGTGATCGTGCGCAACGACAACCACAACACCTTCGACCACGTCGCCGAAACGCTGGCTCGTGTTCTGCCCGGCGTCACCATCGCCCGCGGCCACGAGATCGCCGATGCGATCCACACGACCGGCCAGGCGATCGTCTGGTCCGGCGCCCGCGAGCCCGCCGAGCACTACTGGGAGCAGCTCAAGGAAGCAGGCCTGACCCTCGCCCCGCTCGAGCGCGCCTAGCGTGAAGCCGGCTTCCCGCCTGCTTGCGATCGCCGCGGTAGCCGCCTGGGCTCTGGCCTGCGCGGCCGGCCCGGCCGCCGCCGCGCCCGAGCTGCCGAGTGGGTTCCACGACTCGATCGTGCTCAGCGAAGTCCCGGAACCGACGACGATGCGCTTCTCGCCCGACGGCCGGGTCTTCGTCGCCACGAAGTCGGGGCAGATCCTCGTCTACAGCGACCTCAACGACACCTCCCCCGAAGTCTTCGCCGATCTGCGCACGGAGGTCTACGACAACGGCGACCGGGGCCTGCTCGGGTTGGCGCTCGATCCGGACTTCGAAAGCAATCACTACGTCTATGCGCTCTATACCTACGACCACATCCTCGGGGGGCAGGGGGAAGAAGGCAAAGTCCCGCGCTGGGGCAGCCCGAACACGAGTGGCGACCCATGCCCCAAACCGGGCGATGCCGACGTCGACGCCTGTCCGGTGAGCGGGCGCCTCGTGCGGCTCACCGCCGAAGGCAACCACGCGAAGCCGTCGTCTGGCGCCCCGGAAGAGAAAGTCCTGCTCGAAGACTGGTGCCAGCAGTTCTCCTCGCACTCGATCGGCGACCTCCAGTTCGGTCCCGAAGGCGCGCTCTACGCGAGTGGAGGCGATGGCGCGAGCTTCAACAACGCCGACTACGGTCAGTTCGGCTGGCCGCGTAAGAACATGTGCGGGGATCCGCCGGGTGGAGAAGCCCTGGTCCCCCCCACCGCGCAGGGCGGCGCATTGCGCTCGCAGGACCTGCGCACGCCGGGGGATCCGACGACTCTGGACGGGTCCGTCGTTCGGATCGATCCCCAAACCGGCGCGGCCTGGCCGGGAAATCCGCTGTCCGCCAGCTCCGATCCGAATGCGCGGCGCATCGTCGGCTATGGCTTCCGCAACCCATTTCGCTTCACGATCGACCCCGCCAGCGGCGAAATCTACGTCGGCAACGTCGGCTGGGACACTTACGAGGAGATCGATCGTGTCCCCGCGGTTGGCGCTCTGCCCGTGTTCAACTCCGGCTGGCCCTGCTACGAGGGGCCAGGGCCGAACCCGATCTACGCCGGGTTGGAACTGAACCTCTGCAAATCGCTCTACGCCGAACCCGGCGCGACCACGCTGCCGCTCTTCTATTACAAGCACTACGAGAACGTCGTACCCGAAGAAGCCTGCAACAGCGGAACGGGCTCGGCGCTCGCCGGGCTCGCCTTCTACCCCGGCGGCCCCTATCCGGACTCATATGACGGCGCGCTCTTCTTCGCCGACCCGGTGCGCGGCTGCATCTGGGTGATGCACCCCGGCGACGACGGCCGCCCCGACCCGCTCAACACGACGACCTTCATGGCCAACGGCGGCCTCTACCCAGGGGTCGACCTGGAGGTCGGGCCCGAAGGCGATCTCTACTACGTGAAGCTCTTCGGCGACACCGAGGAAGGGACGATCCACCGGATTTCCTATGACGCCGACGCGCCGGTCGCCAAGCTCACCGCGGACACGCTCTCCGGCCCAGCACCGCTCGAAGCCCATCTCGATGCGAGCGGCTCGAGCGATCCACACGGGAAATCGCTGAGCTTCAAATGGGACCTCGACGGCAACGGCACGTTCGAGACCAACGGCGGCGAACAGCAGGTCACGAATCTCAACGTGACCCACAACGTCGACGTCGCGGTCAAGGTGAGCAACGGCGAAACGTCGAGCGTCGCCGAACTGACGCTCTATCCAGGCGACACGCCGCCGCAGCCGGCGATCTCGACGCCGGCCCCGACGCTCGAATGGAAGGTCGGCCAGGAAATCCACTTCTCCGGCTCGGCAACCGACAAAGAGCAGGGCGCACTGCCCGACTCCGATCTCTACTGGAAGACCCGCCTCCTCCATTGCCCCTCGGCCTGTCACGCCCACCCGCTCGAGGTCTTTCCGGCAGTCCACGAAGGCAGCCTGCTCGCGCCCGACCACGACTACCCCTCGCACATCGAAATCAGCCTCACCGCCACCGACGAACGAGGCTTGACGGCGACCAAATCGGTTTCGATCGATCCTCATCCGGTCCAGCTGGAGATCGAATCCGACCCATCCGGGATTCAGCTCGGTGCCGGCGAGACGACGCAGGTGGCCCCTTACGGGCTGACCGCGATCGAAGCGGCCAACGTCCTGCTCTCGGCCCCGGCGACCGCCGAAATCGGCGGGGTCGCCTACTTCTGGAAGGAATGGTCGGACGGGGGCGCCCGGGTTCACGCGGTGAAAGCCGGCAGCGCTCCCGCCTATACCGCGGTGTACGCCACGGAACCGCCGCCCGAAGAAGAACCCCCCGGGGAAGAAGAAGGCGGAGAAGAAGAACCGCCGGGCGAAGAACACGGCCCAGGTCCATCGGGCGGCGCGCAGTCACCCGCCGCGCCACTGGTCAGCCTGCCGCCATTTGCCCCGGAGCCGATCCTGATGTCGCTGGACAAGCATCCCGGCAAGCGAACGCGACGCGACGTGGCGAGGTTCCTCTTCTCGGCCACCGTCGCCGGCGCCCGCTTCCGTTGCAAGCTGGACGAGCGGGAATTCGAGCCCTGTGCCTCGCCCCGGATCTACAGGAACCTGGACAACGGTTCCCACGTCTTCGCGGTGGCCGCGCTCGACGCCGCCGGGGATCTCGAACCGCTGGTGCGGCGTTTTGCCTGGCGGGTCCTGTGCCTTCCGCCCCGCCCGCCGGGCCTCGCGGCTATTCCGCCGCGACGAGCGTGTGCCAGGCCGGCAGGATCGGCAGGTCGTGCAGGTCGATGATCGCCGCGCGGGCGGTCTCGATCTCCTCCGAGAACCAGTAGCGCTCGAAGTCCGAGCGGCTCTCCCAGACCGAGGAGTGCTGGAAGGCCAGCGGGTCGTCGATCGAGCGGGTCAGCGACCAGCTCTTGGCGCCGAAGGCGGGCATCCGCGCCGCCGCCGGTTCCCATAGGTCGAGCCAGCGGTCGGCCCTGAAGGGGGCGATGTGCCAGTCGAGCGTGCAGACCTCAGCCATGTCTAAGCTCCCACCTCGGCCCGGATCGCGCCGGCGCCGTCCTCGTTCTTGCCCTCGTCCTCGGACTCGGCCCCGACCAGGATCGAGATCTTGCCGAGGTGCTTGTTTTCGTGCAGCAGCTGGTGCGCCTCGGGGACGCCCTCGAAGCCCATCGTCTTCCACAGCACCGGCCGCACCTTGCCCTCGGCCATCAGCTGGTTGGCGCGCATGCACTCGTAGGCGTTGGCGAAGTGCGAGCCGATGATCTGCTTCTGGCGCATCCACAGGTAGCGCACGTCGAAGTCGAGCTGGAAGCCCGAGGTGGCACCGCAGATGACGACTTTTCCGAACGGCTTGACGACGAAGACCGAGGTCGGGAAGGTCGCCTGGCCGACGTGCTCGAAGACGATGTCGGGCGCGTCGCCGAGGATCTCTTTGACCCTCTTGGCGAAGCCGCGCGACGCCTTGAAGCGCTCCTTGTCGGCAGCCTTGTCGGCGAGGTTCTCGGGCGTGCGCATCATCTCCGCGAACTCGCCGCGGTTGATGTAGCCGACCGCGCCCAGTTGCTTGACCAGCTCGCCCTTGTCGTCGGAGGAGACGACGCCGACCGCGTTGGCGCCGGCGGCCTTGCAGAGCTGCACGGCGAAGACGCCGAGCCCGCCGGCGGCGCCCCAGATCAGCACGTTGTGGCCGGGCTGCAGCTTGCACTGGTCGATCAGCATCCGGTAGGCGGTGAAGTAGGTGAGCCCGTAGGAGGAGGACTCGACCCAGGAGAGGTTCTGGGGGCGGGGGAGGAGCTGCTGGGCCTGCACTTTGGTGAACTGGGCGAAGGAGCCCCAGGTCGTCTCGTAGCCCCAGATCTTCTGGCTCGGCGCGGCGAGCGGGTCGAGCCCGTGCACCTCGACGTCCTCGTAGGAGGCCTGGTTGCAGTGGACGACGACCTCATCGCCCGGCTTCCAGCGGGTGACGCCGTCGCCGACCTTCCAGACGATGCCGGAGGCGTCGGAGCCGCCGATGTGGTGGCCGTACTCGGGATGGTCGCCGTAGCCGAAGACCGAGACCGGTTTGCCCAGCGCCGCCCAGACGTTGTTGAAGTTCACTCCGGCGGCCATCACCCGCACGATCACCTCGAAAGCGCCGGGCTCGGGCACCTCGATCTGCTCGAGCTGGAAGGCATCGGTGGGCTCGCCCTCGCGCTCCTGGCGGATCACCCACGCCGCCATCGTCTCGGGCAGCGTTCCGGGCTCCACGTCCAACTTCGCGACTGCGCTGCTATCGACGGCCAAACCGGCTCCTCCGTGGGTCGGGGTAGGGGCCGCGAATCCTAGTCGAGCGCGGGGGTCTCGGCCTCGCTCAGCTCGGGCGCCGTGATCGCCCTGACGGTGATCTCGGTTGGTTCGGGCGGCTCGATCTCCTTGCCCGGGGCGATGCCGAGCTCCTCGACCTTGCGCAGCTGGGGCAGCAGCCTGCCCTCCATCGAGGCGACCGCGGAGTTGTAAGCGCCGGTGGCCGACCCCAGCCGTTTGCCGACCGTGTTGAAATCGGTCAGGAACTTGGCGAAGCGAGCGTGCATCGTGCCCGCCGCCTCGGCGATCTCGGCGGCCTCGGCGACCATCCGCTCCTGGCGCCAGCCGAGCTCCATCGTGCGCAGCAGGCCGATCAGCGAGGTCGGGCTGACGACCAGCACGTTGCGCTCGAGGGCGTAGTCGAAGAGCGTCGGGTCGGCGGCGAAGGCGGCGTGCATCGCCGGCTCGTTGGGGATGAAGCAGATCACCAGGTCGGGCATCTCGCCCGCCTTGAACTGGCCCTGGTAGTCCTTGGAGCTGAGGCTGCGGATGTGCTCGCGCGCCTGCCGCGCGTGACGGTCGAGCTGCACGATGCGCTCCGTCTCGACCTCCGCCTCCTGGGCGTCGAGGAAGGCGTCGAGCGGGACCTTCGAGTCGGCGACGAAGCTGCGCCCCTCCGGCAGCAGGAAGCGCGCGTCGGGTCGCAGCCTGCCGTCTTCGGTGTGGATCGTCTCCTGCAGCTCGAAGTCGACGTGTTCGGTCATGCCGGCGATCTCGACGCAGCGCCGCAGCTGTAGCTCGCCCCACTGGCCGCGCGTCTGCGGCTGGCGCAGCGCCTTCTTCAGGCCCGCGGTCTCGGAGTTGAGGTTGCCGACCGTCTGCCCCATCTGCTCGAGCAGGGTGCGCGTCTGCAGGTCGGTCTCGCCGCGCCGCTGCACCTCCTTCTCGATCTTCTCCTGGCCCTTGGCGATCCGCTCCGCCAGCGCTTTGATCTCCGCCTGACGCTTGTCGAGGGTCGCCTCGGCCGCCTGCGCGTCGACCTTGCGCGACTCAGCGTTCATCCGCTGCAGGTCGGCGACCGCTTTCGACGTCGCCGCCTGGATCGCGGGTCCGAGGTCGGGCTGCTCGGCCGGCTCCTGGCGGCGCGAAAGCAGCGTGTAGAGCAGCCCCGCGGCGAGCAAGACGACGGCTATTGCGAGCACGACGGTCACTCACCGATCGTGACGAACGGGGCAGACGCCACGGCGCCGGGACTTCGCCGGAATTTCCGGGCCTGAAAACAGACGACCCGCCGGAGCGGGTCGGTGCTGCGAAAGCGGGAACCACCCCGCACACGGTTGACAACCACCTTGAGATTACCACGGTGGACCGCATCAGCAACCGACACCCGCACCGACTAGAGCATCTGCGGAGGGCACCGGACTCGAACCGGATCCCGCTGGTCGAGCGGGACGCAACGGTTGTCAACCGTGCGCAGCACGCCTGTCTGCTTCGACCCTCCGTGCGAGGCATTCTAGCTGACAGACAGATAGACGCGTTATCAGGGCAGAAGCAGGTCGTTCTGAGAAGACGTACGGTACGGGCCGACGACCAGTTTCGCCGGTTTGGCACCCGGGACCCCGGCGGCGCTCACCCGGTAGACGCCGGTGGGAAGGATCGCCTGCATGGTCACGCCGGCGTTGGCGTAGAGCGGTTCGGAGCTGACGCTCTTGCCGCCGTGAACCTCGAGGCGGGAGTCGACGTCGGTCAGGTTGGCGGCCACGAAGACCACGTTGAGTGGGGCGTTGGAGCGAACCCGCGGTTGCCCGGCGTGCTGGTTCTGCGGTATCTGCTGGGTCGGTTCGGGGCCGACCGCGATCCGCGGCGGCTGCACGGTGACCGCGTTTTCGCTGATCGCGACGCTGATCCGGGTCGGAGGCTGGGGGCGCGGTTCGTTGGGGTGGTCGGAGGCTCCGCAGCCGGCGCCGAGCAGCGCGACGGCGCCAAGCGCGCATGCAAGAGCGGTCGCGGGGCGACTTAGTTGTCCTATAGACAACAAACGCGCCCCACCGGCGGGTGGAATCGACCGTCTACTCCCCATCGGGCGGAATCTAGCCGAACGGCAGGTCGACCACGCGAGCCGTAACGCCATCTTCACCTACGACCAGCTCGGCGCCGGGCTCGGCCTCGCGGCGGACGATCGCCAGCGCGATCGGGCCGCGGGCGGGGGAGACGCAGGCGCTGCCGATTCGGCCGGCCTCCTTCTCGCCCAGCCGAAGGCTTGCGCCGGGAGCGGCAGGGGCGCTCAGCTCGAGGCCGCGAAGGTGGCGGTTGGGGCGGCCCTTGTAGTGGAGGCGGGCGACCGGCTCCTGGCCGATGTAGCAGCCCTTGGTGAAGCTGACGGCGCGCTCGACGATGCCGGCCTCGGCGGGCATCGTCTCGATGCTCATCTCGGCACCGAAGCGGGGCGTGCCGGCCTCGATTCGAATCACCTCGGCGGCCTCGGGGCCGACCTCGACCGCGCCGGCGTCGAGGAGGGCTTCGTGCAGGCGCGCGGCCTCGGAGGCCTTGACGATCAGGTCGATGCCGGCGGCGGTGCCCACGGCAAGGCAGGCGGCGCCGCCGATGGCGGTCGCTTCGTTGGCGTGCTCCGGAAGCGCCGCGGTGCCGGCGATCTCGACGCTGCGCGGGCCGATCAGCGAGAGGATCGTCCGCTCCCCGGTCAGGTTGGCGACCGCCGCGTCCCGACCGATCTTGTACATCTCCAGGTGGCGTTGGGCCGCGGCGAGGGCCTCGGGCTCGGTGTCGATCCAGATCTCCTCGGTCGAGATGCGCAGGACACGCATGTCGGCCTGCATGTGGCCCTTGCGGTCGAGCAGCGCGGCGTACTGACCGTCCCCCGGCGACAGCGCCTCGACGTCGTTGGTCAGCTGCCCCTGCAGGTACTCGGCCGCCTCGCCGCCACTGACGATCAGCTTGCCGCGATCGGACCGATCCAGCAACCCGCACTCCTCGCGCAACTGGCGGTACTGGGCATCCAGCTCGATTGCGATCGCATCGGTCATCTCTAGAAGTCTAAGAAGCTGCCTCACTCACCGGTCTTTTAGATATGCAAAACTTATTTAGACATGTCTAAACCTTCTGAGGCGATAGAGGACTACGCGAAGGCGATCTACGCGCTCTCGCAGGACCGGCCCGGGCCGGTCCTCAACGGCGAGGTCGCGGAACGGCTCGGCGTCGCCCCGGCCACGGCGACCTCGATGCTCAAAAAGCTCGACGGATTGGGCCTGGTCGACTACCTGCCCTACCGCGGCGTGACGCTGACCCCGGCGGGAGAGAGGGTCGCCCTCGAGGTGATCCGCCACCACCGTTTGATCGAGGCCTACCTCTCCGAGGCGTTGGGCATGCCGGACGACATGGTCCACGCCGAGGCCGAGGTGCTCGAGCACCACATCTCCGAGGAGCTGGAGGCGCTGATCGCCGCCAAGCTCGGCGAGCCCAGCCACGATCCGCACGGCACGCCGATTCCCGGCCCCGACCTGAGCCTCCCCGCGGAGGGCAGCCGTTGAAGCCGCCTCCGCCTCCGGCCCGCGAAGCGACGGTCGAGGACGTACTTCCCGGCGAGGCTGCGGTTGCGGCGGCGGCGCGCCGCTCGTTGGACGGCCACAGCCGCGGCGCGAGCCGGATCTGGCCTTTCCTCGGCCCGGCCTTCGTCGCCGCCGTCGCCTACATCGACCCGGGCAACTTCGCCACCAACATCGCCGGTGGGGCGAAGTTCGGCTACCTGCTGCTCTGGGTCGTCTTGGCCGCGAACCTGATCGCGATGCTGGTCCAGACCCAGTCGGCGAAGCTGGGCATCGCCACCGGCGAAAACCTCGCCGAGCTGTGCCGCAGGTGCTTTCCCCGCGCTCGCATCGGCCTCTGGCTGCAGGCCGAGCTGGTCGCGATGGCCTGCGACATCGCCGAGGTCGTCGGCGCCGCGCTCGGCCTCAACCTGCTCTTCGGCATCCCGCTCTTCCCGGCCGGGCTGATCGCCGGCGCCGGCGCCTTCGCGATCCTCACTCTCCAGCAGCGGGGATTTCGCCGGCTGGAGGCGGGGATAACCGTGCTGGTCGGCGTGGTCGTCGCCTCCTTCGTGGTCGAGCTCTTCCACGCCAAGCCGGCCGCCGGCGAAGTCGCCAAGCACCTCGTCCTACCCGGCTTCTCCGGCACCGAGAGCCTGCTGCTCGCGACCGGAATCGTCGGCGCGACCGTGATGCCCCACGTCATCTACTTGCACTCGGCGCTGACTCAGAAGCGGATCGTCGGTCGCGACGAGGCCGAGAAAAAGCGCATCCTCGGCTTCGAGAAGGTCGACGTGGTGATCGCCCTCTCGCTTGCCGGCATGGTCAACCTCTCGATGATGATCGTCGCCGCGGCCCTCTTCCACAGCAGCGGCCTGACCGGCATCGACTCGATCGAAGGCGCCTTCGACGGCTTGAAGACTCTGGTCTCCGGCAATGCCGCGACGATCTTCGGCGTCGCCCTGCTCGCCTCCGGCTTCGCCTCCTCCTCGGTCGGCACGATGGCGGGACAGGTCGTGATGCAGGGCTTCATCAGTCGCACGATCCCGCTCTACCTGCGCCGGGCGATCACCCTCACCCCGGCGCTGCTCGTCCTGGCGATCGGCTTCAACCCGACCGACGCCCTGGTCGCCAGTCAGGTCGTCCTCTCCTTCGGTATCCCCTTCGCGCTGGTTCCGCTGGTGCTCATCGCACGACGGCGCGACGTCATGGGCTCGCTCGCCAACCCGGGCTGGCTCACGGCGCTCGCCGGGACGCTGGCGGCGCTGATCATCGGCCTCAACGTCTTCCTGATCGTGGACCTGTTCCTCTAGGGATTTCTCAGGCGAGGAGTTTCCCGACGAGCTGGGGGAGCTCGCGGGCCATCCGGGAGCGGGGGACGGCGAGGTCGATCCCGGCAGCTTCGGCGGCGTTCTTGGTCTCGACGTCCACATGCGAGTAGAAGCCGAGGGTTGGCACGTCTGCTTGCCCGATTTCCCTGGCGTCTACGACGTCTAGGTCACAGACGAGCACGTCAGCCTCGACAGGGTCAGGCATAGAGCCCATGACCGCGACGTCATGGCCCGCGCTTCGCAGGCTCTCCTCGACCCTGCTGGACAGCATCAAGTCGGTGACGATGGCCAGGACGCGGGCCACTAGATCGAGCGGCGCTGGCGAAACTCCTCGCGCACGCTCTCCGGCCGGCCCCACATCTGCACGACCTCGGACCGTCCCTCGCGTACCTCGCGAACCTGCATCTCGCCCGCGACCCCGTCCGCGTCCAGCTTTTCCAGGACCCCTGTGACGCTCTCGGCGGCAGCAGCGTGCCCGAAGCTGTGCGCGACCAGCAGCCGCCAGTCCCACTCGGCTTCCGAATAGGGCTGGGCGTTGACCTGGCTCAGCGCCACGGCGGTGTCCACGTACCGGCTTTCGTCCTCGATCCGCAGATCGAGCTCCAGATCCGTCCAATCGGATGGGAGGGAGTTGAGCACCTGCTGGAAGTCGCCGGCCAAGCCCATGGGCCAGAGCGTATCTGGGAAGCGCTACCGATTCAGCTGGAAGGCGGATTCGACGTCCAGGGGCTTTTCGAGCAACCCGTGTTCGAGGTCCCAAGCCGCCCATTCCCGCAGCACGCCTGGGTCGAACGGCGCCGGGCGAAGGTCGGGCAGCAGCGCGTGCAACTGCGCCGCCTGGTCTCCCCGGTCGAGGCTGGGCACTTCGGTGAGCAGGTCGTCGAGCCCCTTTGCCGGCTGGTCTGAGACGAATTCGTAGCCCTGTGTGGTTGCCGCGACCATCGATTCGACCAGTTCGGTATCGCTGTCGATCGTGTGCTGGGACGCGGTCAGGATCAGCTCCGGGTAGGGCGGGGCGCCGTAGCGGTTCACCTTGAAGATCCGGACCGGGACGCCCTGGCGGCGCAGGGCCACGCCCTCGGCGTTCCAGAACCCCGTCGCCGCGTCCACCTTGCCGGCGGCCAGCGAGGCGACGGCGTTGAAGCCGATCGTCACCCGGTGGACGCGAGCGGGGTCGCCGCCGTCGGCCGATACCTCGGAGTCGACCACCGCTTCGTCGGAGGGGAGGCCGGTCACCCCGACCGTGTGGCCTTCGAGCTCGCGGGGCCGGTGCACCGGCCCATTGCCGCGCGCGATCACCGCGGCGAGCGGCCGCTGCACGATCGGCATCGTCCCGACCACGTCGAGGCCGCGCTCGCGGGCGATCCCCAGGTCGTGGATGTCGAGGATCGCGAAGTCGGCGCGTCCCGCCTCGAGCAGTTTCGGCGCATCGGTCGATTCGCCCGGTTGGCGGATCGTCAGGTCGATCCCCCGGTCGCGGTAGTAGCCCTGGCGCTGAGCGGCGTAGATGCCCGAATGAACCGCGTTGGGCACGAAATCGAGCACGAGCGTCACGCCTTTCGGCGCGCCCGGTTCTGCGCCGTTCCCCCCACAACCGGCCACGCCGGCGAGCAGAAGGACGGCCGCCAGCAGCGCGACAGCACGTCTCATTCGACAGGGAAAACTATTCAATCCTCATTCCGGATACACTCCCGCCCCGAAATCGAGTGTCAGGGATACGGGACTAGAGGAGGCGTAACCAGTGCAGCAACGAGGACTTTCGGCATATCTCGCCGAGCTGATCGGCACTTTCCTGTTGGTGTTCTTCATCTGCAGCGTGGTCATTCTGTTCCTGGCCACCGGCAATCAGCCTCAGTTCGGATCGGACTTCGCGGTCATCGGTCTCGTCCACGCCTTCCTGCTGTTCGGGTTGATCGTGATGTTCGGCGTCGCCAGCGGTGGCCATTTCAACCCCGCCGTGACCCTTGCCGCGGCGGCGATCAAACGGATCTCCCCGGTCGACGCGGTGATCTACATGCTCGCCCAGCTCTCCGGCGGCGTGCTCGGCGCGCTGCTCGCCAAGGGCCTGCTGCTCGACGAGGGACGGGCCACGCATTACGGCGCCGCCACGGTCAGCCCATTACTCGGCAGCAACTTCCGGGGTTCGATCGTCGAGGCGGTCGGGACCTTCTGCCTCGTCCTCGTGATCCTCGCCGCCGTCTACTCGAAAAAGAGCGTCAAGGACTGGGCGCCGCTGGCGATCGGTACCACGCTTGGCTTCATCGTCATGGTCGGCGGTCCGCTGACCGGCGGCTCCTTCAACCCCGCCCGCTGGTTCGGTCCGGCCCTGGTCGGCAACGAGTGGGGCGGCGTCTGGCCCTACCTGGTTGGCCCGATCGTCGGCTCACTGCTTGCCGCGATCGTCTACAAGCTCGTGCTCGAGCCCGGCGGCGCCGCGCCAACCGAACCGCCCGAGCGGGTCAAGGCGCCTGCCGCGCCGAAGCCCGGCGCAGGCTCCACCGCCTGAGCGCCGACCTCCTCTAGCCGTATAGCCGCCGGGCCGAATGGCCCGGCGGCGGCATGCTTCCAGTAGCTTGGGTTTCGTGCGCCGGGTCACCTTCTCGAGGAACTACACGCTCTCCCTCTCTCGCACCTGCCAGTGCTACTGCAAGTACTGCGCCTTCGCGACTCGCAAAGCTCACATCTACTCACCCGACGAGGTTGAGCAGCGATTGGACGAGGCGCAGCGTCGCAACGCCAAGGAGCTCCTGATCCTCACCGGCGAGCGGCCGGAGGTCAATCCCGTGGTTGCCGCCAAGCTCACCGAGTGGGGCCACGACGACTTCACCTCCTACGTCGTCTGGGCCTGCGAGCGCGCCCTGGAGCGCGGCATCCTGCCGCACACGAACATCGGCGTGCTCGATCACGATGACCTGGCGCGGCTCCGCGAGGTCACCGCTTCCCAGGGTCTGATGCTGGAGTCCGTTTCCGAGCGTCTGATGGACACCGTCCACGCGGGCTCACCGACGAAGCATCCGACTCAGCGGCTGGCGACGATCGAGGCCGCCGGCGCGCTGAAGATCCCCTTCACCAGTGGCATCCTCGTAGGCATTGGCGAGACCCAGGAAGAGCAGGTTGCCTCGCTAGAAGCCCTCGCCGAGCTTCACCGCGAATACGGCCACCTTCAGGAGGTCATCCTGCAGAACTTCGTTCCGCACCCTCGCTACTACGGGCAGGAGGTTGCTGAGATTGCCGATGCGGCTTCGCGCGAGCGGTGGGGGGAGGACGGGGGTGTCCCTCCGCTTGCTGGGTTTTCCGCCAGTGGCGTTGGGTCTTCGTCCGCGGGCGCTGATGGTGCGGAAAACGGGACGCCGCTGCGCGGAGGGACACCCCCGTCCTCCCTGTCAGAGTGGGCGAGCCCCGTTGGCGTTGGGGATATCGAACGATTGATCCGCGAATGCAAACGGCTGATGCCGGATGTGGGGGTTCAGGTGCCGCCGAATTTGTCGGATGCCTGGGCGGAGCTTGTAGAGGCGGGAGCGACGGATTTGGGTGGGCTGTCAGCCAACGGCGATCACATCTCTCCCGAGCATGCTTTTCCGAGCCCCCATGAGGTGCGCAAGGGGCTTGCTCCGAAGGGCTATGCACTTACCGAGAGGCTGTGCGTGTACCCGCAGTACATGGACTCCGGGTGGATGGAGCAGGGGGTTCTCGATGTGATCAAGCTGAAGTATTGGAGCTTCATCCCGCGGAAAGGCTCCGGGCGTCGCAATGACGAGACGATCGATTCGAAGTTGGCACCTCGGGCGATTGAGAAGGGACGCGACGGAGTTGAGCTGACGGAGGATGAGCTGACTGCTCTCTTTGCCGAGACCCGGCCCGAGGTGATCGAGGAGATGCGGGTTGCTGCTGACGAGCTTCGTGCTGAGCTGGCTGGGGATCGAGCCACCTTTGTCGTCAACCGCAACATCAACTTCACCAACATCTGCGTCGTCGGCTGTGCCTTCTGCGGGTTCGGGCAGGGCAAGCGCTCGCCCGACGCTTACGAGGTCTCCGAGGAGGACTTCGCGGCGCGGATCCAGGAAGCGGTCGACTTCGGCGCTACCGAGCTCTGCATGCAGGGGGGCATCCATCCGGACCTGACCTTGGAGGAGTACGGCAAATGGCTGCGGCTGGCGAAGGACGTGGCGCCGCAGCTCCACCTGCACGCCTACTCGCCGATGGAGGTCCACTACATGTGCGAGCGCTCGGGCAAGCAGCCCGGCGAGGTCTTCGAGTACCTGCTCGAGTGCGGGCTCGGCTCGACGCCCGGCACCGCCGCCGAGGTGCTCGACGACGGCGTCCGCCAGCGGATCTCTCCCAACAAGCTGCCGGCCGATCGCTGGGTCGAGATCATCGAAGCCTCGCATCGCGCCGGGCTGCGCTCGACCTCGACGGTGATGTTCGGCCACATCGAGGAGCCGCGTGAGCTTGCCCGCCACATGCGGGTGGTGCGGGCCCTGCAGGAGCGGACCGGCGGCATCACCGAGTTCGTGCCGCTCAGCTTCATCCCCTTCAACACGATGCTCGGCCGCACCCATGGCATCGAGGAGATCTCGGCGAGCGAGAACCTCAAGCACACCGCCGCTTTTCGCCTCGCCCTGGGGCGGACGATCCCCAACCTGCAGGCGAGCTGGGTAAAGATGGGCCTGGAGGCGGCGACCGAGGCGCTGCGCTGGGGGGTCAACGACCTCGGCGGCACGCTGATGGAGGAGAACATCTCGCGCATGGCCGGCTCGCAGCACGGCGTCCGTCTGGAGCCCGAGCAGCTGATCGAGGCGGCACGCGCGGCCGGCCGCGTCCCGGCCCAGCGCACGACCCTGTACGAGGTCGTCGAGACCTATTAAGTTCCTAGCTGGACGTTTGATCTAGCGGTATCGTGCGCGCATCGCTTCGCGCTCTGCAGCGGCGGGGAAGGGGTTCCCGGGGTTGGCGATCGTCTCCGCGATCGCCCTACTTGTCACGCTCGGACTCGCGGCGCTGCTCACCCTTCAGCCCTGGGCGACGAACTCCGTCTCACCGCAATTGAGCGTCGCCCTCGGGTTGAGGGTCGGGCTGGGCGACTCGGTGGTCGTTTCGCGGGGCCGGCAGCTTGCCGTTGCGCCAGCTCAGCCCGTTAAAGCCGTCGTGCCGAGGCTCGTCGACGCCGGCGCTGCTGTAGAGGAGGGCAAATCGCAGCCGCGGCTGGGCATCGCTGCCGCTCGCGTCGTGGCGAGCCCCCGGCCCGGTAGCCCTTCGCAGGGATCGCCGCAGCCGTCCCAGCCCGAACCCACGCCCACGCCGCAGCCTGCTCCGATGCCGGTAGCCGTTCCGGTCGCCGCGGCGCCTCCGCCGGTCGAGCCGGTCGCCGCGCCGCCCACCAGTGGCACCGGTGGCGGCGCGCCTGGACCCATCGTCGCGGGCGGCGGCGGCGAAGGGAGTGGGCCCAGCGAGGACCTCCAGGTTTGCGAAGGCGACGACTACACGCTGCCGCTCTCACCGGTGGAAGGTACGGAAGGGAGCGAAGCCCCGCCGCCCGTCGTTACCCATGAGCTGACCGTATATTTCGGCAGCTCGAGCGAAGGGACGGGTTTCCACCTCGTTCTCTTCGACGGTCAGCCGGTCGAAATAGGAGAAGACCCTGTTCTGGTCGAACCGGGCAAGAGCTGTGCGCAGATCGACCTCGCGCCTCTCCTCGGCGAATCGATCGAAGCCGGGGCCGAGATCCACATCGAAGCGGTGACGCTCGGCGAAGCATTGGAGCCCGTCGTACCCTGAGTCGATGCGGGCGATGGTCCTGGAGCGGCAGCGCGAGCCTCTGCGGCTCACCGAGCTGCCCGATCCAGAGCCGGGCCCCGGTCAGGTTCTCCTCTCCGTGGCGGCCTGCGGGGTCTGCCGCACCGATCTGCACATCGTCGACGGTGAGCTGAGCGAGCCGAAGCTGCCGCTGGTACCGGGTCACCAGATCGTCGGCACGGTGGCTGGGGCGGGGGAGGATGCCGAGCGCTTCGCCCTAGGAGAACGGGTCGGAGTGCCCTGGCTTGGCTGGACCGACGGGTCCTGCCGTTACTGCGTCAGCGGCCGCGAGAATCTCTGCGACCGCGCTCGCTTCACCGGCTACGACCTTGACGGCGGCTACGCCGAGCTCGCGGTCGCCGACGAGCGCTTCTGCTTCCCGATCCCCGCGAGCTATTCAGACGATCAGGCGGCGCCGCTGTTATGCGCCGGGCTGATCGGCTACCGGGCGCTGCGCCTGGTCGGGGACGCGGATCGGATCGGCTTCTACGGCTTCGGTGCTTCCGCCCACATCCTCTGTCAGCTCGCCGTGCACCAGGGGCGGCGCGTCTTCGCCTTCACCCGCGAGGGCGACGAAGCGGGGCAGCAGTTCGCCCGCGGCCTCGGAGCCGAGTGGGCCGGCACTTCGGGCGAGACGCCGCCGGAGCAGCTCGACGGGGCGATCGTCTTCGCCCCGGTCGGGTCGCTGATGGCCGAGGCTCTGCGGGTCAGCGCCAAGGGCGCCCGGATCGTCAGCGCAGGCATCCACATGAGTGACATCCCGTCCTTCCCCTACGAGCAGCTCTGGGGCGAGCGGACGCTGGGCTCGGTCGCCAACCTGACGCGGCTCGACGGCGAGGAGTTCCTCGAGCTGGCGCCGCGGGTGCCGATTCGGACCGAGGTCGAGGTCCACCCGCTGGAGGAAGCCAACGAGGCGCTCGCCTCGATCCGCACCGGGGCCCTCAAGGGCGCCGCCGTGCTCCGGCTAGCGAAATAGATCCTCGTCACGAGGACGGCGCATGGCTGCGGCGCCGGGGCCGTCGTCGGTGCTGACGTAGCGCTCCAGACCTCGGACGATTGCTGCCGGAACGCGGCTCGTCTTGTCGCGGACGAGGTCGGCGGCTGCGGCGGCCTCGTCGGCTATTGCGATCTGGGTTGCTTCGAGTTCGCGGCCGCTCGTATCGGCCCGGCCGCGCCAGTCGTCGAGGGGGGCGATGCCGGCGCAACCGATTGCCACCTCGGCCTGTCCCAGCCGCCAGGCGCGGCCGAAGCTGTCGGAGACGATCACCGCCGGCGCGGTGCCGGTCGTGGCCTGGATCTCGGTCCGGATGCGCCTGGCGGAGGCGTCCGGGTCCTCCGGCAGCAGGGAGACCGTGTCCGGCTCCGGCAGGTTGGACGTATCGATCCCGGCGTTGGCGCAGACGAAGCCGTGGTGCGTCTCGACGATCAGCACGCCGCGCTCGTCAGCCCGCAGCACCTCGCGGCTCTCGGCGAGGATCAGCTCGACCAGCGCCGGCTCCTTGCCGAGCACCGCGGCGAGCCGCCTGGCCTCGCTTCCTGGGATCGCCGAGGAGAGCCGTCGGATCCGGCCCTCTGCCTTGGAGACGATCTTCTGCGAAACGACGACGACGTCGCCGTCGAGCAGCTCCGCGCGTGCCCCGATCTCGGACCCGATCGACGTCTGCGCGGAGAACTCGGGCAGGCCGGGGACGGGAATGACGCGCAGCTCGGCGCTCATATCCCCAGCGCCTTCGCCGTCCGCTTGGCGCGGTCCGAGCCTCCTTCGTCGAGGACACGGGTCAGCGCCACCACGTCCGCCGGCGTGTCGAGGTCGAGGGCGAGGGAGGGCAGCTCCTCGACGGTATAGGGCACGCCGGCCTCGCGAGCGGCAGCGACGTGGCGGGCGCAGCTGCCCTCGCCGAAAGCCGGTCGGATCGCCCCGGGCGGGGCCAAGGCGAGGGCATTCGTGCCGGTTCCGTGGCGGTCGGGGACCACCGCGACAAAGCGCGCCGGCAGGCCCGTCAGCAGGCTGTCCAGCTCCTTCGGGTCGAGCAGCGGGCAGTCCCCCGGGAGGAGGACGACGCACTCGGCGCCATCCGCTTCGGCCCGGGCGATCCCAGCCAGCGCAGCCACCACGTGACCCTCGTCGTTCGGATCGGGAAGCACCTCCGCGGCGCTCGCGGCGACGATCTCCTGCGCTCTCGGGTCGCCGCTGACCACAATCGTCCGCTCGATCGACCGCGCCCCGGCGATCGCCTCGAGCGCGTCTTCCAGCATCGCCGCGACCAACGCCTCGCGTCGTTCGTCGTCGATTCCCGAGGCAAGGCGCTGCTTCGCCCCCGAGAAGCGCTTCACCGGCAGTACCGCGGTTGCTCTCACCCTTCGGCGAGAGTAGTCGCATAGTCGAGCACGATCCGCGCCAGGCGGGCGCGCCCCGCGGCGCCGTCCATCAGCGTCGGCGCGGCGAGGGTCGGGATCTCCTCCGGCGGCGGATCGGGATCGTCCGCGTCGACGACCATCGCGTCGATCAGGCCGGCGTAGAGGGAGGCGACTCCGGCCGCGGTCGAGGGGCGGCCGAGGGCCGCCATGAAGCGCTCCGTCGGCCCCTTGACGACGGCGCCGGCGACGAAGGGGCTGACGGCGAGGACCGGCGCCTCGGACGCGGCAATCGCCTCACGCATGCCGGGCACGGCGAGGATCGGCCCGATGCTGATCACCGGGTTCGACGGCCCGATCACGATTGCCTCGGCTTCCTTCAGGACCGTCAGCACCTCCGGGCTCGGCTCCGCCTCCGCGATTCCCTCCAGCTCGACGCCCTGCACGCCGGCGGCGCCCCCGTCGAGGATCAGGTACTCCTGCAGCCCGCGCCAGCCGGCCTCGGTCAGCACCTTGGTCCGCACCGGCGCATCGCTCATCGGCAGCACCCGGGCCCCGACGCCGAGCCCGCGCGAGATCTGCGCCTGCGCGTCGGTTTGCCGCCCGCCCTCGTCGATGAATTGGCGACGGTAGAGGCAGGCGGCGAGGTCGCGGTCGGAGAGGCTGAACCAATCCGGCGCACCCAGCCGCGAGAGCCGCTCGAAGACGGTGAAGCTGTCGTCGCGGATCCCCCAGCCGCGCTCGGCGTCGATCTCGCCACTGAGCCAGTAGGTGACCAGATCGGGGTCGGGGGAGACGTGGACGCCGAGCACCTCGATGTCGTCGGCGGTGTTGGCGATCACGGCCAGATCGGCGCCGATCTCCTCCTGCATGCCGGCGCCGAGTTTGGCGCCGCCGGTGCCGCCGGCGAGCAGCGCGACCCTCATCGCGGCCCGCTCCGCTTCACGCCCAGTGATCTCCCTCCGGGAGCCCGGTGAGCTTGATCCCAGCGTGGGTCTTGTAGCGGACGTTGACCGAGATCAGCAGCGGGGTCAGCTGCTCGACGATCCGCGCCGTCTCCAGCGGGCCGGCGTTGACCGCGCGCAGGCCGGGAATCAGCTCGATCAAGCGGGCGACCCGCGCCTTGTCGGCCTTGCGATCACCGCAGACCAGCACGTCCTCGTCCAGCTCGGCCTCGGGGTCGTTGAGGCTGGGCGCGCCGACGGTGTGCAGGGCGGCGACCACGGTGACCCCGTCCGGCACCATCTCCTGCGCCTGTTGCGCCGCGGAGCCCTGCCAGACGCCCAGGGTCCGGGTCGCTTTGCCGCTCACTGCTGCGGCCAGGGGGACGGTGCAGTCGACCAGGATCTGGCCGGGCTGCAGCGCCTCGCGCAGGTTGTTGAGGTTCTCCGACTGGGCCCGGAAGGGGACGGTGAGGAAGACGACGCCGGCTTGCTTCGCTGCCTCCTCGTTGAGCAATCCTTCGACATCCGCGCCGGGCACGGCCTCGCGCAGCTTCGCCGCCGCCTGCTCGGCCCGCTCCGCCGAGCGCGAGCCGAGCACGACCGCCCGGCCCGCCTTCGCCCAGCGCAGGGCGAGGCCGGCGCCGAGGGCGCCGGTGCCACCGACGATCGGGATCGGTTCGAGATCGCTCACAGGCGCGCCAGTCTATGCTCACCGGCCTATGAGGCTGGAGGGACGAAAGGCGCTGGTCACCGGTGGCGCCAGCGGAATCGGCGCGGCGATCGCGGCACGACTCGCCGCCGAGGGTGCCGAGGTCTGGGTCGGCGACATCGACACCGAGGGCGCCGGGCGGATCGCCGGCGAGGTCAACGGCCATGCGCTGGCGCTCGACGTGACCGATCTCGAGTCGGCCAGGGCGGCGGTGGAGGAGACCGGGACCCTCGACATTCTCATCAACAACGCCGGCACCGACGAGTTCGGCTTCTTCACCTACACGACGCCCGAGCAGTGGCAGAAGGTGCTTGCGGTCAACCTCGGCGGCGTCCTCAACTGCACCCATGCCGCCCTGCCGGGGATGCAGCAGGCCGGCTACGGCCGCATCGTCAGCCTCTCCTCGGAGGCGGGCCGGGTCGGCTCCAAGGGCTCGGCCGTCTACTCGGCGGCGAAGGGTGGGGTGATCGCGTTCATGAAGGTGATCGCGCGCGAGAACGCCCGCTACGGGATCACCGCCAACTCGATAGCTCCGGGACCGATCGAGACGCCGTTGCTGATGGGCGCCAAGGAGCTCGGCGAGATCGGCGAGAAAGTGATCGAGAACATGAAAGAGGGCACGCAGATGAAGCGCCTCGGCCAGCCCGAGGAGGTCGCCGCAGCCGTCGCCTTCCTGGCCTCGGACGACGCCACCTACGTCACGGGCGAGACCCTGGGCGTCAGCGGCGGCCTCGGAATGGTCTGATGGCGGAGGCCGAGCCGGGCCTCATGCCCGGGATCGAGCGTAGCGACGAGTTCACGGTCGCGCCGCCGCTCGTCACCGACGTCGGCGGCACGATCGGCAGCGGCGTTCTCTCGACGCCGGGCATGATCGGGATGATGGAGGGCAGCGCCTCGATGCTGGCCTTCGAGCACCTGCCGGAGGGCCAGGCGACCGTCGGCTTCGAGGTCTGCGTGAAGCACGTCGCGGCCTCCGCTGAGGGGGCGATATGCCGCACCCGCGCCACCCTGCGCGAGATAGTCGAAGGCCGCAAGCTCCGCTTCGACGTAGAAGTGACCGAAGGCGATCGCACGATAGGCGTAGGCACCCACGAGCGGCGGGTGGTGGGCCAGGCGGGCCCGCCCACGGCGTAGCCTCGATCCATATGACCAGCTTGCCGAGCAGTGTCCGCATCCGCGAGGTCGGGCCCCGCGACGGGTTCCAGAACGAGCCGGAGACGATTCCCACCGACGAGAAGGTGCGGTTGATCGACATGCTCTCGGCCAGCGGGCTGCGCAGGCTGGAGGTGACCTCGTTCGTGCGGCCCGACGTGATCCCGCAGTTGTCAGACGCGGAGGAGGTGCTGGCGGCGGTGCAGCGCCGCGACGGCGTCTCCTTCTCGGTCCTGATCCCCAACGAGCGCGGGCTGGAGCGGGCGCTTGGCCTGCGCGAGCGCTTCGACGAGATCAACGTCTTCGTCTCCGCCTCGGAGACCCACAACCTCGAGAACGTCAATCGCTCGATCGAGGAGTCGCTCGCGGGGTTGGAGCGGACGCTGGCGACCGCGCGCGAGGCCGGGCTGCGCTGTGAGGGGGTGATCTCGACCTCCTTCGGTTGCCCCTACGAGGGCGAGGTTCCGCCAGACCGGGTCTTCGCGATCGCCGAGCGACTTGCCGCCGCGGGCTGCGAGGAGATCGGCTTCGGCGACACGACCGGGATGGCCAACCCGGTGCAGGTCGGCGAGTTCTTCGCCGCGGCGCGGGAGCGGCTCAGCGGGGTCGAGCTGACCGCGCACTTCCACAACACGCGCGGCCAGGGCCTTGCCAACGTGCTGGCCGCGCTGGAGCAGGGCGTCGACTCCTTCGAGTCGAGCTTCGGCGAGCTCGGCGGCTGTCCCGTACCTCCGGGCGCGACCGGCAACGTCTCGAGCGAGGACGTCGTCTCGATGCTGCACGAGATGGGGATCGAGACCGGGATCGACCTGGGGCGGCTGATCGAGGCCTCGCGCGCGGCGCAGGAGACGCTCGGCCGTCCGCTCGGGGCGCACGTGCTCACCGCCGGGCCCGTCGACTGGCATCGCGAATAGCCGAATAGGCTCCGCCCGTGACCGATTTCGCCAAGGCACTGGAGGCTGCGCTCGCCGGCGGTCCGCAGCGCCACCACGAGAAGACCGCCGAGCAGGGCAAGCTGCCGGTGCGCGAGCGGGTCGAGCGCCTGGTCGACGAGGGCTCCTTCGCCGAGGAGGCGCTGCTGGCCAACTGGAACGAGGAAGGCCTCGGCGCCGACGGCGTCGTCACCGGCCTGGCGACCATCGACGGCCGCCGCGTCGCGCTGATGGCCAACGATCCGACGGTGAAGGCGGGCTCTTGGGGGCCGAAGACGGTCGAGAAGATCCTGCGGGTCCAGGAGCGGGCGCTGAAGTTGCAGCTGCCGATGGTCTACCTGGTCGACTCGGCGGGGGCGCGGATCACTGACCAGGTGCAGATGTTCCCCGGCCGTCGCGGCGCGGGGCGGATCTTCCACAACGAGGTGCGGCTCTCCGGCCAGGTGCCGCAGGTCTGCCTGCTCTTCGGCCCCAGCGCCGCCGGCGGCGCCTACATCCCCGCCTTCTGCGACGTGGTGATCATGCGCGAGGGCAACGCCTCGATGTACCTGGGGTCGCCGCGGATGGCCGAGATGGTGATCGGCGAGAAGGTGACGCTGGAGGAGATGGGCGGGGCGAAGATGCACACCGGTGTCTCCGGCTGCGGCCACTTCCTGGTCAAGAGCGACGAGGAGGCGATCGACCTCGCCAAGCGCTACCTCTCCTACATGCCGGGCAACTGGCGCGAGCAGTCGCCTGCAGTCGAGCCAGTCGCGCCGGCCTCCGAGACGCCGATCGCCGAGATCGTCCCCGCCGATGAGAACCAGCCCTTCGACATGCGCGAGGTCCTCGATGTCCTGCTCGACGCCGGCTCCTTCCTCGAAGTTCACAAGCGCTGGGCCAAGAGCTGATCGTCGGCTATGGGCGGCTCGACGGCCGCGTCGTCGGCGTCGTCGCCAACCAGCCGCGCCAGAAAGGTGGCGTGCTCTTCGTCGACTCGGCCGACAAGGCGGCGCGCTTCATCCAGACCTGCAACGCCTTCAACGTGCCACTGCTTTTCCTCGCCGACGTTCCCGGCTTCATGATCGGCACCGCGGTCGAGCGCCAGGGGATCATCCGCCACGGGGCGAAGATGATCAGCGCCGTCTCCGAGGCGACCGTGCCCAAGCTCAGCGTCATCGTCCGTAAGGCCTACGGCGCCGGCCTCTACGCGATGGCCGGCCCGGCCTTCGAGCCCGACTGCTGCATCGCCCTGCCCAGCGCCTCGATCGCCGTGATGGGGCCCGAGGCGGCGATCAACGCCGTCTTCTACAACCAAATCCAGGCGATCGAGGACGAGGCGGAGCGAGCGGAGTTCGTCGCCCGCAAACGCGAGGAGTACGCGGCCGACATCGACATCCTCCACCTCGCCTCGGAGATGGTCGTCGACGCGGTGGTGCGGCCGGAGGACCTGCGTGCCGAGATCGTGCGCCGCTTCGCGATGGCGGCGAGCAAGGATCGCTCCTTCGCGGACCGCCGCAACCCGGTGACGCCGGCTTAGTCGAGCGAGCCGGCTAGCTCGACGAACCAGTCGAGCGCGGCCGGGTTGGCCAGCGAGTCGCGGCTTGCAGCCTGCTCGGGCGGCGTGCCCATCAGGATCCGTTTGACCGGCACCTCGAGCACCTTGCCGCTGAGCGTGCGCGGCACCTCGGCGATCGGGAAGACCTCGTCGGGGACGTGGCGCGGCGAGCAGTGCTCGCGCACGCGCCGGGCGATCTCGCGGCGCAGGTCGTCGTCCAGCTCGGCGCCCTCGCGGAGGACGACGAAGAGCGGCATCCAGCCCTCGGTGCCGGGACGGGGGATGTCGACGACCAGTGCGTCGACGATCGCGTCGATGCCGAGCACGGCGCGGTAGATCTCGCTCGTCCCCATGCGGATGCCGGAGCGGTTGATGGTCGAGTCGGAGCGGCCGTAGATGACGGCGGTGCCGCACGAGGTGATTTCGATCCAGTCGCCGTGGCGCCAGACGCCGGGGTACTGCTCGAAGTAGCTGGCCCGGTAGCGGCTGCCGTCGGGGTCGCCCCAGAAGTAGACGGGCATCGAGGGCATCGGCTCGGTGACGACCAGCTCGCCGACCTCGTCGATCACCGAGTTGCCGTCCTCGTCCCAGGCCTCGACCGCGGCGCCGAGGGCCCGCGCCTGCAGCTCGCCGCGGTAGACCGGCAGCAGCGGCGTGCCGCCGATGAAGGCCGTGCAGAGGTCGGTGCCGCCACTGGTCGAGAAGAGCCAGGTGTCGGCGCCGAGCTGCTCGTAGATCCAGTCGAAGCCCTCGGGCGAGAGGGGGGAGCCGGTTGAGCCGACCGCCTTCAGCCTGCTGAGGTCGCGGCCCGCCGCCGGCTCGACGCCGTCCTTCATGCAGGCGGCGATGTAGGAGGCGCTGGTGCCGAACATCGTCACCCCGGCGCGGGCGGCGAGGTCCCAGAGGACGCTCATGTCGGGGTGGCCGGGGCTGCCGTCATAGAGGACGATCGCCGCCCGGGTCAGCAGTCCCGAGACGAGGAAGTTCCACATCATCCAGCCGGTCGTCGTGAACCAGAAGAGGCGGTCGCCGGGGTGGGCGTCGACGTGGAGGTGGAGCTTCTTCAGGTGCTCGAGCAGGATGCCGCCCTGGCCCTGGACGATCGCCTTCGGCAGGCCGGTGGTGCCGGAGGAGTAAAGGACCCAGAGCGGGTGCTCGAAGGGGACGCGCTCGAAGCCGAGCTCGGCGCCCTCGCCGGCGGCGAGCAGCTCCTGCCAGCGGGTGGCGTCGCGCAGGGAGGAGAGGTCCGGGTTCGGGTCGAGGTAGGGGAGGACGACGGTCCGCACCAGGCTCGGCATCGCCGCCTGCAGCTCGGCGATGACGTCGCGGCGGTCGAAGTCCTTGCCGCCGTAGCGGTAGCCGTCGACGGCGAAGAGCACCTTGGGCTCGATCTGGGCGAAGCGGTCGATCACGCTGGCCGGGCCGAAGTCGGGCGAGCAGCTCGACCAGACGGCGCCGATCGAGGCGGTGGCGAGGAAGGCGACGATCGCCTCGGGGATGTTGGGGACGTACGCGACGACGCGGTCGCCGCGCTCGACCCCGAGCTCGCGCAGGCCGGAGGCGACCGCCGCGACCCGGGCGCGCAGCTCGCCCCAGCTCAGCTGGTCGAGCTCACGCAGCTCAGAGGCATGCAGGATGGCCGGCTCGGCGTCCTCCTTGTCGGCGAAGACGTGCTCGGCGTAGTTGAGGTGGGCCCCGGAGAACCACTCGGCGCCCGGCATCTCCCGGTTGCCGAGCACGCGGTCATAGCCGCCGTCGGCCTGCACCTCGAAGAAATCCCAGATCGAGGCCCAGAAGCCCTCGACGTCCTCGACCGACCATTGCCAGAGCGCGTCGTAGCCGGCGAGCTCGAGCCCGCGCTCGGCCGCCAGCCAGCGCATGTACTCGGTCAACCGCGCCCGCTCGACCAGCTCGGCCGAGCGGCTCCCAGAGCTTTTCGGGCTTCGCGGCGGTCACCCGGTCGCCGTCGCGGTGCCAGCCCTGGCCTGCTCGCGCTCGAGCTCGTGTGGGTCGTGGGAGCAGAGCAGCGTGATCTCTTCGCCGTGGCGGGCGGCCAGCTCTTGCAGCCGGTCGCGATTCGACCTGCGGGCCTTGCCGTCGTCGGCGTTGAGGATCTGGAAGAAGCGCAGCCCTGGCGGGCAGCTCGGCGGCGTCTCGATCTCACCGTGGTTGAAGTAGGCATCGCCGCAGTGCAGCAGCCAGTTGTCGCCGGTCCGCAGCGCCACCCCGGTGTGGCCGCGCGAGTGGCCGAAGAGCGGGATCAGCAGCACCTCGGCGTCGAGGCCGGGCAGGATGCGGACGCTCTCGAAGCCGAACCATTCGTCGCCGTCGTTGTCGTGCCTGACCCAGCGCGGGCCGTGCTTCCAGTGGACGCCGAGGTAGCGCAGCTTGTCCTTGAGGCTCGGCTGCAGCGCCGCGTCGAGCTCGGTCGAGAGGACGTGCACCTCGGCCTGGGGGAAGTCGGGCAGCCCTCCGGAGTGGTCGGGGTCGAGATGGGTGACGACGATCTGCCGCACGTCGGCGGCGCCGAAGCCGAGCGCCTCGAGCTGCCTCAGAGCCGTGGTCTCGGCTTTGGGCTCGGCGTTCATCAGGCCGAAGATCGCGCCGAGCTGGCGCGGGTTGCGCGCGTCCTCGATGCCGAAGCCGGTATCGACCAGGACCAGCCCCTCGCCCGTCTCGATCGCCAGGCAGTGGCAGACGACTTCACCCTTTTCGAACAGTCCGCCGTCACCGTTCATCAGGCGCCTCCCATGAGGGCAGAGCGAGCCGCAGTTGAGGTGGTGGACCTTCACCGGCGCGAGTCTAGTGCGAGCCCGTGGAGGGCGGTCTATCGTTCGGCCCGCGCCGGAGTGGCGGAATTGGCATACGCGATCGACTCAAAATCGATTGCCCTTACGGGCTTGTGGGTTCGAGTCCCACCTCCGGCATAGAAGCGGCAGCGGATCGCTTAACGTGCCGGTGCTGCGAGGCCATATATGACCTCAATCCACCGGCACGTCAGGCGGGCTGCGGAGCGTCGGAGCCTGACCGGGCGCCGGCGCCGTAATCCTCACCCGAGCCGATCGGGCGCTCCTCCTCGACATGCCAGTCCTGGCTGAAGCCGTAGAAGCAGGCGACGACCAGGATGATCTGGAGCAGCATGAGGATGATCACCAGCAGGCCGATCAGCGACACCGGGATCAGTGCGTCTTCGAAGCCCGCCTTGTCGCGGGCGAACCAGCTGTTGGCGCCGACCGCGCAGAAGATCGCCAGGATCGTCGAGAGCGAGGCGGCGACTGGCAGGATGCCCCGGCTCCAGCGACGCCCGACCAGGTAGGAGAAGAAGGCGTAGAGCAGGGCGTAGATCATGCAGACGACGCCCATGGCGGCGCCACCGCTGAGCAACGAGAAGCCGCCGATCGTCACCAGGGCCGCGATGACGGCCGTCGCGAGCATCAGAAACGCGACCACGAACTTGGTCGTGATCACGTCGGCCTTCTCCCGATTCGGGTGCCAGAGCTCGTAGCCCGGCGTTACCTCTCCTACCGCCACGCCGACGATCATAGAATCTATGGGCGACACAGCGGCATTGGCCGCTGGTTAAGCGCCGAGAAAGACGTTCGCGCGGGCGTGGCGGAATTGGTATACGCGCCAGGTTTAGGTCCTGGTGGGCTTCGGCCCGTGGGGGTTCAAGTCCCTCCGCCCGCATAGAATCGCTGACCTCGGGGCAGTGGCCCAACTGGCTAAGGCACCGGTCTCCAAAACCGGCGATTCCAGGTTCGAGTCCTGGCTGCCCCGTTCTATTTGCCGCTACGTGCTCCTTGAAACGGGCGGCAGAGATCCGCCGAGGGCTAACGTAAAGTGCGCGCACGCAGCAAATGGTCCAGGGAAAGTCCGGATGACGAACACGCGATACGTAAAAAAGGCAAGCGGCAGAGGCTGGGACATCGTCAAGGAAGGTCACCGCCGGGCGACTGCCCATGGCGCGACGAAGGCCGATGCGGTGAAGGTGGCTCGCAAGCTCGTTCTGCGGGAAGGCGGCGGCGAGATTCGGGTTCTGAATCGCACCGGCAAGATCACTGCTGAGAGCACGGTTACGCGGGCGAAGAAACGCGCCGCCGCTTAGCTTCTGCCGATCGTCACCTCGTGGCCACCCCGAGGGCAGGGTTGCCCAGGGGGTGCGTCGTGGCATCGTAGAAAAGCAGGGGATTGGCCTCAAGGCGGCCGCAGATGTCGACCTGTTGTGCCAGGAGCTCCCTCTTTGGCGCGGGCAACATCGAGATGGCCACGGGCCGATCGGGATGCTCGCTGAGCGCTTCGGCCAGATGAGCGTCGTGTTCGCTCAGGCTGCTGCCAAACACGACGAGCGGCAGATCGCGCTCCGATAGGCGCTTCAGAGCATGCGAGAGATAGACGTTGTCGTCGATCGCCGCGAGCTTGTCTGCGGCCGAGCCCTCCGTGACGAGGAGGGGACGCGCTTTGGCATCCCCTTCGATGGGTTTGCCGAACTGATCGAGGACAGTGTCGAGGTCGGTTTGCGTCAGCTTCCACGTCGCCCCAGACCCTCCGGCAACCAGATGGAGGGCGCCGTGGAGGAAGTAGACGGGAATCCTGTTCGACGGGACGCTCGCCCTGGCCGGGTCGAATTCGCACCGGCCTCCGAAGCGGAAGTGATCCATGAAGGGCTCGAAGCCCGCCGTGGCCATTGCCCAGTAGACCAGCAGGTCATAGCTCGTCGTGAAGACCCATTCGCATTCCTGCATTGCAGATCCAATGACCTCGCGAGTGGAGCGAGGGACCCGGGTCTGGTTGAGGTGGACGTCTCGAATTGCGCCGACAAGCGCCAGCTGGATGTCTTGGTAGTGCGCGAGCAAAGGCTTCGTGTCAAGGCCTACGGCGTCGTTCACCCTGATCGCGGTCAGAAGATCGGCGAGTACCCGCTCGAAATTCGGAGTTGAGGCAAACAACCTGCGATCCTGAGGGGAGAGGCCCGCCGATCTGGCGTGGTCGTAGAGCACCCGGTACTTGAAGGGCTCCCAGATATTGATGCTCATCCCGTTGCCGAGCAGCAGGGTGTCCCACTTGTGCGCGGCTGCGATGTCCCCCCAATTGAGAAGTGTCCCGTCTGGCTCTCCCGCCATCTCCCTATCTAACAGCTCAATGGCGGGCCTGGTCCATTTTCTCTCTGCGAACATCCGTCGAGTGCCGGAGGAGGAGCGAAGCGGGGGAGGGGAGCGGGACGATCTTGCCGAGCTGCGGCGGCGCGAGGCGCTGACCGCGGACGCGGCGCGGCCCGAGGCGGTGCGAGCGGCGCCACGCGGCTGGCGGGCGGACCGCGCGGGAGAACATCGACGACCTGGTCGACCCGGGCTCCTTCGTCGAGTACGGGCGCTTCGCGATCGCCGCCCAGCGCGGCCGTCGCGAGCTCGAGGACCTGATCGCGCGCACGCCCGGCCGACGGGCTCGTCGGCGGCACCGCGCGGTCAACGGCGAGCTCTTCGGCGAGCGCAGCCGCCTGCGCCGTCCTCTCCTACGACTACACGGTGCTGGCCGGCACGCAGGGGGCGCTCGGCCATCGCAAGAAGGACCGGCTCTTCGAGCTGATCGAGCGGATGCGGCTGCCGACCGTGCTCTTCGCCGAGGGCGGCGGCGGGCGGCCCGGGGACACCGACTACCCGGTCGTCTCGGCGCTCGACACGCGCGCATTCGCGCTCTGGGCGCGGCTCTCGGGCCTGGTGCCGCGGATCGCCGTCGTCGCCGGCCGCTGCTTCGCCGGCAACGCGGTGCTCGCCGGCTGCTCGGACCTGATCGTCGCCACCGAGAACGTCTCGCTCGGGATGGGCGGCCCGGCGATGATCGAGGGCGGCGGGCTCGGCAAGGTCGACCCCGACGAGGTCGGCCCGCTCGGAGATGCAGGCGCGCAACGGGGTCGTCGACGTGGTCGTCGCCGACGAGGCCGAGGCGACCGTCGCCGCGGCGAAGCGCCTGCTCGGCTACTTCCAGGGCCCGACCGCCGCCCGGCGCCGGAGCCCGACCAGACGCGCGCTTCGCGAGATCGTCCCCGAGCGCGAGCGCCGCGCCTACGCGGTCGGCGCCGATCGATCGAGACGCTCGCCGACGCCGGCTCGGTGACCTTCCTGCGCGAGCGCTTCGCGCCGGAGATGGTGACCGCGCTGGCGCGGATCGAGGGCCGCCCGCTCGGCTTCATCGCCAACGACTCGCGCCACATGGCCGGCGCGATCACCAGCGACGCCTCCGACAAGGCGGCGCGCTTCCTGCAGCTCTGCGACGCCTTCGGGCTGCCGGTCGTCTCGCTGATCGACACGCCGGGCTTCATGGTCGGCCCCGAGGCCGAGGCGACCGGGCTGGTCCGCCACGCCTCGCGGCTGCTGGTCGCGCGGCGCGGCGCTGCGGGTGCCGCTCATCGCCGTGATCCTGCGCCGCGGCTACGGCCTCGGCGCGCAGGCGATGGCGGGCGGCAGCCTGCACGAGCCGCTGCTCACGGTCGCCTGGCCGGGCGCGCACCTCGGGCCGATGGGGCTCGAAGGGCGCGGTGCGGCTGGCGCTGCGCAAGGAGCTGGAGGCGATCGAGGACGAGGAGGAGCGCGAGCGGCGCGTCCGCGACCTGACCGCTGCCGCCGAGGACAACGCGAAGGCGCTCAACGCGGCGACGCTGTTCGAGCTCGACGACGTCGATCGACCCGGCGCGAGACGCGCTCCCTGATCGCCTCGACCCTGGCCGCAGCGGCCTAGAGGAGGTGCCGTTGCAGGAAGGTGATCTCGTCGGCGACGACCGCCTCGTGCTGCGGGCCGTCGTAGATGTCGAAGTGATCGACGCCGGGGTAGGTGCGCAGCTCGCCCTCCGGTGCGCGTCGCGCGGCGGCGATCGCCGGTCCCGGCTTGGCGACCCGATCGGCCTCGCCGACGCAGGCGAGCCACGGACAGTGGAGCTTTGCCGCGTGGCGGGCCGGGCGATAGGGACGGCCGAGCAGCCAGCGGGCCGAGGCCCGGTTGCGCCAGCGCGAGTCCTCGCCGATCGCGAGGACGTGGCGCCAGCCCTCCTCGCCACCCGGTGCGTTGATGAACGCCGCCTCGTCTGGCTGTCCGACCGCTGGCAGGTGACGTCCCATAACCGCCGCAAGCACCGTTTGTGCGGTGACCCGGGGCGAGGAGCGATGGGCTTGGCGCCACATGTCGATGAAGGGGACCTGGCTGATCGCTGCGGCAATGCGTGGATCGTCGGCGGCGGCGGCGAGCGAGTTGCCGCCACCCATCGAGGAGCCGAAGGTGGCGACGCGATCGGGATCGATGCCCGGCAGCGAGCGGGCAAAGGCGATCGCGGCGCGCCAGTCCTCGAGCTGGCGGGAGGGATGGAAGAGGTCTGGCTCGCCGCCGCTGTCGCCGAAGCCGCGGTGGTCGAAGGGGAGGGCGGCGATGCCGGCCGCGGCGAAGCGCTCGGCGAAGGGGCCGAGCCGGTCCCGCCGGGTTCCCGAGAGGCCGTGGGCCATGACGATCGCCGGCGTGACGGTCGCATCGCCGGCCGCTGGATAGAGCCAGGCCGCGCAGGCGTCGCCGCCGGCCTGAAAGCTGAGATCTCGCCTCTCCACATCCACTACAACGAGCGTACGCCGGAAAACGTGAGAGGGTCGGCAGGGTCGCTCAGCGCCGCGTCGGTTCCAGGCCGATCAGCTCGTAGTAGCCGATCGCGAAGAGGCGGCGGCCGTCGGAGACGACCGGGGTGTAGCCGGCCTGGCGCAGGAAGAAGGTCTTCTTGCCGCTGCGCGCGTCGACCCCGATCGTCGCCCGGGTCTTGAAGCTCGAGGTGTAGACGGTGTGGCCGATCACGGTCGAGGTGCCGGGAACCGGTCCGCCCACGTCGAAGCGCCAGCGTTGCTTGCCGGTCCGGGCGTCGAGCGCGTAGAGGTGCTCGTCGTAGCCGCCGATGTAGACGCTGGGCGGCGTGCCGGGCACGTGGGCAACGGCGGGCGAGCCGTAGATGAAGTTGTGCGTCGGGAAGAACCAGTCGACCTTGCCGGTCTTTTCGTCGAAGGCGTAGACCGTGCCGTCGTCGCGGGCGGCATAGACGTGGCCGAACGCGACCGCCGGAGAGGAATAGAAGCCACCATCGCCGAACGGCGCCACCTTGCTCGTATTGGTCCGCCAGAGAAGCTTGCCGCTGCCGGCGTCCGCGCAGAACATCGCCGACTGGTAATCGGCGACGTAGACCCGGCCGTCGTGGTAGCTCGGGCTCGCTTTGATCGCACCGGGTGAGTTGAACTGCCAGCGGACCTTGCCGTCGGAAGCGCGCAGCGAGACGAGGTTCGTCTTGTCGTCGCCGAGGAAGAGGTCGCCGTCGACGGCCAGCGGTGAGGATTCGAGGTGGGCGTGCAGGTTGCGCTTCCAGGCGGTCTTACCGGTGGCCGCGTCGACCGCCACCAGGTCGCCGTCGAGGAAGGCGAGGAAGACGCGGCCCTGGTGGTAGACGGGCGCGGTGACGAAGGTTGGCGGACGGGTGAGGCGATGGTCGGTAACCCGTTCCCAGAGCACCTTGTGGTCGCGTAGTCGGACCGCCCGCACGTCGCCGTACTTGTTGGCGACATAGGCGACTCCGCCAGCGAGCGCCGGAGGGAACTCGATCAGCGCATGGGTGTTGATCGACCACGCTTCGCGCAGCGGCGGGTCCAGGTCCCGTCCTTCATCGGGCAGGTAGTGCGTGCGCTCGGGGACGCGGCCGAACAGTGGCCAGTTGACGAGCGGGGAGGAGCCATCCGCAACGTCGCTACTGCTGTGCGAGTCGCCGCATCCCGTCAGCCCTAACGCCGCAAAGGCTGCGGAGAGGCAGACAAGGAATATTGCGCGTCTAGCCCCCGCCCAATTCATCGTCCGTCGTATCGGCAAGCACCACGGTACGAATGAAGCCTCCTCGACGATTTGTCCGGCGCCGATGGCAATTGGCGCAGACGACCTCGCACTTCTCGATCTCGGCGAGGACGTCCTTCCAGGGCCGTTCGCGCATGCCCTTGCCGATGCCGAACTGTTTTTCTCCCAGGTGGTCGAACTCCAGGACGAGCGGATCGCCTTCTCCGCAATCCCACGCATGGATGCTCGCGAAAGAACGAGACGAGGTAGGCGGTGCGCTCAGCGACGATCCTCTCCGTGCGACGGCGGGCGGAATCGATGTAGCGCTGCTTGTTACGGGAATAGTGCTCGTGCTTGTAGGCGGTTCGACAAGGTCGGCAATAGTTGTCGCGCTGCCCACGAGCTCTTCGCCGCCAGGCGAATTCGTCTGGCGGCTTCTCCTCTTTACAGCGCCCGCAGACCCGCATGCCCGGCAATCTAGTGATACGAACAGACGTTCGTACAGAGTCTTTTAGACGCCGGCCTCGAAAAGCGGCGGACGGGAATTGAACCCGCATCATCGCCTTGGAAGGGCGAGGCTCTACCGTTGAGCTACCGCCGCGTGGGCGAGCCGTCTCCACGAGCGACCCACGACGCCTCGACAGTTTGCCGGAATCCGTCAGAATGCGAAGCAGCCACGGGGAGTGGCGCAGTCTGGTAGCGCACTCGGCTGGGGGCCGAGCGGTCGCAGGTTCAAATCCTGTCTCCCCGATATGAGCAGCTCACATGGCCTCTCCGGCGTCGCGGGAGGGTCCGAGTTCCGTCTGGAGACCTAGACTGAGCTGCGACTGTGGGGGAAAGGGACGGATATCTAGGTCTGCTCATAGAGGAGTACCGACTTCTCGGTTCTGCAGGAATTCAGGCCAGTCAGCACACCTACACCGCATTGCAATGGGGAACGGCGGTCGTTGGCATTGTCGTTGGCGCGGCATTCAGCCAATGGGGCAAGCATGACGCGGTTGTCGAGCTTGTTTTCTTGGTTGGAGTTCCGGCGCTAGCCACGGTCGGAATGCTCTACTGGGTTGGAGAGCTTGCGCGTATCAGCCGACTTACGGACTACCTATGCGCGGTGGAAGCCAAGATTGAACTCGCTCTACGGCATCCAGAGCAAGGCTCTACGGGAGAGTGGGTAACTTCGTTTGCCGAGCGGTGGAATACCGAGCATCTTGATCTTCTGTCCGCTGCGCTTGTGGCAATGCCTGTTGGTCCCAATGGAGCAGTCGAGGTGGACGGCGGGCCAATCGCATTCGAGCGCTGGCTGCGGAGAATTCGCGTCGATCGTGCGAGCAACAATCTGGTCTGGGTCTACCTGGTCCGCGTCCTTCTCTTTCCAGCGGTGATGGCGGCTTCGTGGACTACTGGTCTCTACTACGTCCTCCATAGTGCAGGCCCGGGTCATGATTTGGAGAGCTCAGCGGCGATAGGGATAGGGCTGCTGCTTGGCGTGGCGTCGACTTGGCTAGCCGCGGAGATCGTCAGTGGGTTGAGCCATTCATTCGTGGAGCCATCTCCATCCCTTCCCTGGCCAAGAATGCTGTTCCGTCAATTAGCTTCTCGTCCCCTGCGTATCACCGAGTGGCGGGACTGAGGCATCCAGGCCTGATGCACTGCTGCCGCCGAGTTGAAGTGGCTGTGGTTCAAATACCGTCCAGTGAAGGCAATTCGCAGGCAATGGCTTCTGGCCGAGCAGGCTTTTCGGGGTTCCAGCCCCATGTGTGCTGCCTTCCTCGCCTGTCCACCGTGAAGCAAATGATATTTCTCGGGAAGTCTGTATACATTGAGCACTCGCTAAATCGTAAAGGCACGAATGCCCGATTACATGGCTGATCCCGACATCCGAGCCATCATGCAGGACGGCCGTTTCGCGATCCCCGGCAACCTCGACGAGGCCGAGGCTGATCGACTCCATCGTTTTCTGAAGCGCGATCAGGTATTGGAGACGTTCTATCGACAGAACTCGGCGCCCGTGCGACCCCCGGAAGGGGACCTGATAGCCGCAGCCGAGACCGCCATGGCGGTCTATGACCAACGATCGGAGCGCCTGTCGGTGGGCTGGAAGAAATTCGCGGTGCTCCAGGCGGGTATTGCGGGTAGCCCCGAAAATCTCGACTCTTCAAAGGTCCAGGACTGGGCATACACCCGAATCAAGGAGGAAAACCCTGACTGGCTCGGGGATTTCGACGACGACATCGACCGCGATATGCCGCTCCGGTGGTTGACACAAGTGATCGGCTTTGGCGTTCTCAACAGGCGCCGGCTGATGGAAGACCCCGCCCCGCCGCCGAAGAAGAAGCGCTGGTTGGCCGATGAGTGACGCTGCGCTGCGCCTCGGTCCGACTTGACTTCCCCTTGGACGAGGGAGAAGCTCGTGCGACTCGACGGTAGCTTCGCGCTGTCGTGCCGGTTGGGCGGCGGCTACGGATGGAGGCCGAGATGAGTAGCGCAGAGACGAGCGGCGAAGGAACGGCGGGCACCCCGCCCGTCAACGTCGGGGAGGTGAAGCTCGAGGTCGTGGTCGTGCCGGTTTCGGATGTCGATCGGGCGAAGCGCTTCTATGAGGGGCTGGGCTGGCGTCTCGACGCTGACCTGGCGGTCGATGACGGTTACCGGGTGGTGCAGCTGACGCCTCCGGGGTCGGCCTGCTCGATCATCTTCGGCGAGGGGGTCACTTCCGCCCCGCCGGGCTCGTCCGAGGGACTGCAGCTCTCGGTCTACGACATCGATGCGGCCCGCGCCGACCTTGTTGCGCGCGGGGTCGACGTCAGCGAGACGTTCCACGACGTGACGGGGATCTTCCACCATGCCGGTACCGACGGGCGCGTCAACGGGCCGGCGCCGGAGCATGCCGACTACGGCTCGTTCGTCTCCTTCAGCGATCCGGACGGCAACGGCTGGCTGCTCCAGGAGATCAAGACCCGGCTTCCGGGTCGCTGAAAGGAGAGGCTGATGGCGACGACCTATGAGTCCGTAGAGGACCTGGCGGAAGCTCTCAGGCGTGCGGCCGCTGCGCACGGCAGGCACGAGGAGCGAACGGGAGAGGAGGACCCGAACTGGCCGGACTGGTACGCGCTCTACATGGTGCGCGAGCGCGGCGGCGAAGAGTTGCCGGAATAGGAGGTCAGCCAACCCGGATGGACTGTGCGCCGCTGCAGCTGGCCTTGTATCGCCGGTTGCGTTGGTCACCGGAGTAGCCGACGCTGAGGCGGTAAATGCCCGATTTGGTCGCGAGGTACTGAGCCAGTGAAAAGTTGCCATTTGACTTGACCGTGATGCCGCCGCTGAACGCGGGCTTGTGGCTGCAGCGCTTGTCGCCTGGACCGTAGAGACGAAAGGTGATCGTGCCGGAAGGAGAGGCGCCGCCCGAAAGGTGCGCGCGAATCGAGATCCGCTTGCCTTCCTTCAGAAGCGCACGCGGCTCCACTTTCAGCGCTCGTTTCTGCACTTCGACTACTTGGCTGGCCGAGTCGCACGGCTCGGTCGCCCCTTTGTTTGCGGAGTCACCCGAATAGCTGGCCACGAAGCTGTAGCGACCGGGGCGCTGCGCGACGAACGGATCCGAGCTGAACGTGCCGTTTCCGGCGACCGCGACGGTGTCGACGAACGCCGGCTTGGCGCAGCCTCCTGCGACCGGGCCGTAGATCCGAAATGTGATCGTGCCGGCAGGCGAATAGCCCCCCTGTAACTTCGCCGTATCTTGGAACGAGGTGCCAACGGTAAGTCGTTGCTTGACCGCCCCGGCGATCGAGGGCCCCGCCTGGGTGACGCTCGACGTCGTTTTTCCACAGCCGGCCGTCGTCGCGAGATGGTTTACGTCGCCGGAGTAGGCGACGGTCCAGCGGAAGGCGCCGACCCGAGAGGGCACGAAGGCACCCGAACGGTACTCACCGTTTCCCGAGACGCTTACGGTTGAACTGAAGGCTGCGGCCCCGGAGCAAGTCGTATCGCCGGGGGAGAAAGCCTTGAACGTGATCTGCCCGGTCGGAATCGCTCCTTCCTGGATCGTCGCCGTGGCGGTGACGGGGTTGCCGACAGTGCCTCCGGTGGCGCCGACGGCGACGGTTACGGGAATCTGCCCCACTGCCGAAGCCTGGCTGGGTTCGGCCCCGCAGCCCAGGAGGGCCGCTTCGTTGTTCGCGTCGCCTTCGTATTCGACGGTCCACAGATATAGCCCCGCCCCCGGGGCAAAGCCAGGCGGGCCGTAGGAACCGTCGCCGCTGGCGGGGACCGGCGCTTCATATGCGGCGGGGCCGGCGCAGGTCGCATCGCCCGGTCCGAAAGCGCGGAAGACGAGCTGACCGCTGGCCCCGAAGCCTTCGGCCAGGGTCACGCTGTCGGTGATCGTCAGGCCGGCTTTGACCGCGGAGGTCGCCGTACCTACGAGGGTCGGGGAGGCCTTGCCGACGTTTGAAGCCTGGTTTGCGGCCCCACAGCCCAATACGGCCGCTTCGTTGTTCGCGTCGCCTTCGTATTCGACGGTCCAACGGAATTCTCCGGCCTGTTGGGCGAAGAAATCCGCCGAGGTGGCGTGGCCGCCCTGGAGCGGGACGGTGTCCGTTTCCAGCGGCGTCGAGCAACTGGTGTCCGTCGGGCCGTAGACCGAGAAGGTCACTTCTCCGGTGGGGGAGAAGCCACTAGCAAGGGACACCGTATCGGTGATGGAGAGACCAGGTTTGACCGCGGGGGTCGCCGTCCCCGAAAGGGTCGGCGAGGCCTTGTTGACGGTCGAAGCCTGGTTGGCAGCGCCACAACTCAAGGTGGCCGCTTCGTTGTTCGCGTCGCCTTCGTATTCGACGGTCCACCGATACAGCCCCGCCCCCGGCGCAAAGCCCGCCGGGGAGTAGATGCCGTTGCCGCTGACGGGAACTGCCGCTTCGTAAGCGGTAGCGCCGGCGCAGCTCTGATCCCCCGGCCCGTAGGCGTGGAAAACGAGCTGACCGCCGGCGGAAAAGCCACCGGCGAGGGTCACGCTGTCGGTGATCGTGAGGCCGGCTTTGACGGGGGAGGTCGCCGTCCCCAAAAGGGTCGGGGCGGCCTTGTTGACGGTCGAGCCCTGGTTGGCGGCCCCACAGGTCAAGGCGGCCGCTTCGTTGTTCGCGTCGCCTTCGTATATAACGGTCCAGCGATACGGCCCCGCCGCCTCCGGCGTAAAGCCCGCCGGTGAGTAGGTGCCGTTGCCGCTGACGGGCACCGTCGCTTCGTACTTGGCAGGGGTGGAGCAGGTCTGATCGCCAGGTCCGTAAGCGCGGAAGAGGATCTGGCCGCCAGGCCCAGAGCCGCCGGACAGGGTCACGCTGTCGGTGATCGAGAGCCCGATTTTGACCGCGGAGGTCGCTGTCCCCGAAAGGGCCGGCGAGGCCTTGTTGACGGTCGAAGCCTGGTTGGGCGCCCCACAGCCCAGGACAGCCGCTTCGTTGTTCGCGTCGCCTTCGTATACGACGGTCCACCGATACAGCCCGGCCCCCGGGGCGAAACCCGGTGGAGAGTAGGCGTCGTTGCCGCTGACAGGGACCGTCGCTTCGTACTTGACAGGCGTGGCGCAGGTCGGATCCCCCGGTCCGTAGGCGCGGAAAACGAGCTGACCGCCGGCCGCAAAGCCTTCGGCAAGGGTCACGCCGTCGGTAATCGTCAGGCCGACTTTGGCCGCGGAGGTCGCCGTCCCTGAGAGGGTCGGCGAGGCCTTGCCGACGGTCGAAGCCTGGTTGGCAGCGCCACAACTCAAGGTGGCCGCTTCGTTGTTCGCGTCGCCTTCGTATTCGACGGTCCAGCGGAATTTGCCGGCCTGCTGGGCGAAGAAATCCGCCGAGTCGGCGTGGCCGCCCTGGAGCGGGACGGTGTCCGTTTCCAGCGGCGTCGAGCAACTGGTGTCCGCCGGGCCGTAGACCGAGAAGGTCACTTCTCCGGTGGGGGAGAAGCCTCCGGTCACGGTCGCTTCGTCATGAATCGCGGTGCCCACCGCGCCGTTGCTTGCGCTGCCCGTCAATCCAGGGCTTGCTTTTCCTACTGACGAGATCGCGAGGCAGGTGGAGTCGGCGGGCGGGTTTTCGGAGTCGCCCGAATAGTGGGCGCTCCAGTAGTAGGTGCCCGCGGTGGGCGGGGCGATCTCTCCCGAGGCGTATTCGCCTTCGCCGGCTACCGAGACCGGATCCAGGGCTGGGGCGAGGGCAGGACCGGAGCAGGTTTCGTCTTCCGGGCCGAAGACTTCGAAGGAGATTTCTCCGGAGGCGTTCGGGCTTTCGGAGAGCTCCGCGGTCGCATGAATCGCCTGCCCGACGACCGCGTCGGTCGCCGTGACGGTAAGGCGCGGTGGGTCGGCAGGGGCGGCGACCGTGAGCAAGAGGCCAAGGGCTATTGCAACCACCGCGCCGGCCAATCCTCCGAGCGCCCCTCGGTGAGAAATCCGCATCCTCAAGCTTTTCTTGCTCCTAGCGACATTTTTTGGCAGCCTTTTGACAACATTGAATTAGGATATCCGTCCACCTATTCGATCTACGACCTAAACGAGCCGCCAGATGAGGAAGTTGCGCCGCCGCCGTTGTCTTGAGCTTTTCATCGTTGTCGCGACGACGGCTCTGGTCGCTGCGGCGCCGGCGGGCGCGTTGGCGGCCGGCGAAGAATCGGGTGGAGGCTCGACGGTAGGCACCGAATCTTCGGGCGGCGGCACGACGGAATCCGCCCCTCCGGCGCCTTCCGAAGGCACCTCGCCGACGACCGCTCCGCCCGCGTCGTCGGGTTGGGTCCCGCAGGGCGAAGGCACGGAAGCATCCAGCCAAGGGGCCGCGTCAACTCGGCGTGGTAGTTCGCTGGGCAGCGCCGCCAACCCAAAGCCCGCCGGGTCTACCAGCGAGCAGGCCGGGTCGACGAGCGAAGAATCTTCATACAGCGGCGGTTCAAGTGGCTACTACGAACCGGAATCGTCGACTCCCTCGACCTCCGAAGCGCCCGCGCCCGCGCCTCGAGCGGTGAGCAAGGTCGCGCCGGTGGAACCGCCGCCGGCCGCCGAGGGGCGCCACGCCGACGTTGGCGCTGCAAGCCCGGTGGCTTCGCCGGAATCCCCCCAAGCCGCCGACACGAGCTCGGTGTCCCGGGCGGCCTCACTGGTCGCAAGCACGCCCGATCGGGTGGCTTCGGGTTCTGGATCCCTGCCGTTGCCGATCCTGATCGTGGGTCTCCTGATCCTTGTCTATGCAGGCGCCCGGCTGTTGCTCGGCCCGGTCGAACCCGATCTCTTCAGGTCCGGCCGGTTCCAGCGCGTCCGTCGCGTCCTCTCGCGAGTCTGACGCCTAGCGTCGTCAAGTACGTCGACCCCAACCGCCCGCGCGGACCGCTCAGTCGCGCCTACGCGGCCCTGGCCAACACCCGCCTGGGCAGGTTCCTCTCGGTCAACGTCCTCTGGAAGGTCGATCCGTACGTCCTGCGGTGGACCGGTGGGCGCCTCGGATCGGGCCTTTTCGTCCGCACCGCGGTGCTGGAGACCCGTGGCGCGAAGAGCGGCGCGCTGCGGCGCAACGCGGTCGTCTACTTCCATGACGGCGAGAGGGTGACGATCGTCGCCTCGAAGCTGGGCTATCCGAAGCACCCCGCCTGGTTCCACAACCTCCGCGCCGACCCCGACGTCACCTTCGCCGGTGTCCCGATGCGAGCCACGGTGATCGAGGACGAGGCCGAGTGCCGCAGGCTCTGGGCGCTCGCCGACCGTGTCTTCGCGCCCTACGCGGCGTACCGTCGAGAGGCGGCGAAGGCGAACCGGACGATCCCGGTCATCCAGTTCTCCCTGCGCGAGTCGGACGCCGCGTAGTCGTTCCCATCCCGTGCCCGGTCTCGAGGTCTGGCCGAAATTCAGACCCCGAACGGTCGACACCGCGGTTGCCAGCAGGTATGCATGCCCTTTCGGGCAGGCTTCAACCGGGTCGCGAGAGCGCACCCGCGGTCAAAGGGAGACATGAGAAGGCTTTCACTTTCAGGTGGGGCGATCCCCGTCCTCCTCGCGGTTTGTCCCGCTGCGCTCTGCCTGCTGGCTGTGTCGGCACAGCCGGCCGGTGCGCATGGCTCGTGCGATCAGCGAGGGCACGCGCGCTCCTCCCACCGGTACGCGCCCCGGGCCTACATGCACCACGACGAGCACGGCGACGGACACGGCTGCGGCGGTCACGACGACGATCATCACGGCAACGACGACCACGGGGGCTTCTCGCCGCCATGTACCACCTACCTCCCCGGCGCTTCCCGGGAAGTGCCTACGAACACGATCGAAGGAACTCCCGGCCCGGACAAGATCGTCGGCACGAACGGTCCGGACCTCATCTACGGGTTCGGTGGTGCGGACAGGATCTACGGCGGTGGAGGCGACGACCATGTCATCGGCGGCCCCGGCGACGACCGGATCGATGGCGCCAACGGTGACGACAACCTCTGGGGAGGCCCTGGCGACGACTCGATCCGGGGTGCGAACGGAAGTGATCACGTCGTCGGCGGGAACGGCCACGACCGGCTGGACGGTGGCGCCGGCTGCGACAACATGCTCGGCGGCTCCGGCGACGACGAACTCGAGGGCGGCCCCGACGTCGACAAGCTCGACGGCGACAATGCCGCGCCCGCCTTCGGATTCGGCACCGCGGACTCCTGCGACGGTGGCCCCGGAGACGACCTCTTCGTCAACTGCGAGCTGCCATAGCCATGGAGCGGCTCGCAGTTGACCCGGCCGAGTCGGGCTCGTCTAGTAGGGAGCGCCGACCGCTTTGGCCCATTCCTTATCGACGTGGAGCTGCCCGCTCTTGTCGGTGTCGACGATCACCACGGTGGCCGGCTGGCGATTGCCGTTGCTCGGGTCGATCCTGACCGAACCGGTCCAACCCTGCCAGCCTTTGACCCCATCGAGGGCTTTGGTGAGCTTGCCCGGGGCGGTGCCGCCGGCCTTCTTCGCGCCGTCGGCGAGGAAGTTGAGCGAGTCGTAGGTGTAGGGGCTCCAGGTGCCGGGTGCACTGCCGAATTCTTCTTCGTACTCGCCGGCCTTGGCGGCCGCGCCAGAGAAGTCCTGCGGCGCCGGCACGCCGACCACCGGGCACGCCCGCGCGGCCGCCACGCCAGCGGTTTCGACGAAGCCGGTGTCATATGAGGCGTAGTCGGCGACGCACTGGGCTTTCACCTTGCCCTGCTGCATCTCCTTGGCGATCAGCCCGCCCTCGGGGAAGTAGACGGCGGCGTAGATGACGTCGGGTCGGTGGCCGCGAGCTTGTCGACCACGTCGGTGTAGGACTTCTTGCCGGGCTGGACCTTCTCGTAAGCGGTCACCGTGACGCCGGCCTTTTCCAGCGACGCTTTCAGCGCTTTCGAGACCGAGACGGTGTAGTTCTGCGTCGGGTCGTAGGCGATCGCCACGGAGCCGGCGTGGAGCCAGTCGGTCAGTGCCCGCGAGGCAACCGGTGCGATCTGGTAGGTCATCGGCTGTAGGGTGAAGCCGAGGCCGTTGGTCGACTGATCGGAGGTCAACCTGATCGGCACCAGGCCGGCCTTGAGGTAGAGCGGCAGGGTCTCGACGCCGACGCCGGAGTTGTAAGGGCCGACGATGCCGTCGAGGCCCGCGGCGATGGCGGATTTCGCCGCCTTCACACCGGTTGCCGGATCCGCCGCGTCGTCGATCGGCACGACTTCGACCTGCTTGCCGAGGATCCCGTCCGCCGCGTTGAGCTTCGTCGCCGCCAGTTCCGCGCCCATCAGCATGCCCTTGCCGAGGACCGACTGTTCGCCGGAGAGCGGCGCCTCGAGTCCCACCCGGAAGTTGCCGGAGCCGCTGTCGTCGGAGCTGGAGCCGCCACAGCCGGCGGCGAGGACGGCAAGCCCGGCGAGAGCGAGTGCTGCGGCAAGGCGGATCTGGTGTTTCACGACTGAGGGGTTCCTTTCGGGGAGCGGGCGCGAGCTCGGTGTCGAGTCGGTCCGCCGACCCTCTCACGCACGGCGGTCGGACGCGGTGAGGCCGGGCTCGCCGCTCATCCCGCGACCAGGCGCACGATCGCGGTCGTCCCGACCACGACGATCAGGCCTCGCAGCGCGTTGGGTGAGAGGCGGCGGCCGTAGTGGGCGCCGAGCTGGCCGCCGGCGACCGAGGAGACGGCGATGATCGCAACGGGCGCCCAGGCGACGTGCGCGGCGAAGACGAAGAGCAGGCCGGCGACGCCGTTGACCAGACCGACGAGGACGTTCTTGAGGCCGTTGGTCCGCTGCAGGCTCTGCGGCAGGGCGACGCCGAGAAACGCGAGCAACATGATCCCCTGTGCGGCGCCGAAGTAGCCGCCGTAGATGCCGGTCGCGTAAACGGCGAGCGGCGGGAGGATCCCGCGCTCGTGCCATGAGCCAACCGCGCCCGAGGCAAGCAGGCGATTGATCCGTGGCTGCAGGATCACGAGGACGAGCGCGACCGCGATGAAGGCTGGGACGATGGCCTTGAAGGCCGCAGAGGGCAGGGTCAGGAGGAGCACGGCCCCGGTCGTCCCGCCGAGCAGCGAAGCGATGCCGAAGCGGATCGCGCGCGAACGCTGGCCCGCGAGCTCGCGACGGTAGCCCCAGGCCCCCGAGAGCGCGCCAGGAACGAGCCCGATCGTGTTGGAGACGTTCGCGGTCACCGGCGCGTAGCCGAATGCGAGGAGCACCGGGAAGGTGATCAGGGTCCCGCTGCCGACGGCCGCGTTGACCGCTCCGGCCGCCAGCCCGGCGAGAGCGATGGCGAGGATCTCACCCCCGCTCATCGCGGCTCGATGCAGTTTGCGCTCACGATCGCCGGGACTCTACGAAGGTGGACCCCGCGCGGCGCTAAGGTCTCCGCGTGGACGCGGCGAGGAGCTTCGAGGCCCACGAGGTCGACCTGCACGGTCACCGCGCGGTCTACCGCGTCGCCGGCAGCGGACCGACCGTGGTCCTGATCCATGGCATGGTCAACTCCTCGCGCCACTGGCAGGCGGTCGCCGAGCGGCTCGCCGGCTCCTACCGGGTGGTCGCGCCGGACCTGATCGGGCACGGCGACTCGGCGACGCCACGCGGCGACTACTCGCTCGGCGCCCACGCGGCAAGCATCCGCGACCTGCTTACGACGATCGGGGTGGAGCGGGCGACGATCGTCGGCCACTCGCTCGGCGGCGGCGTCGCGATGCAGTTCTTCTACCAATTCCCCCAGCGCACCGAGCGGCTGGTGCTGGTCTCCAGCGGTGGGCTCGGGCGCGAGGTGAGCCCGCTGCTGCGCGGGGCGGCGCTGCCCGGCGCCTCACCGCTGCTCCGCTTCGCCACGCAGCGGCGACTGGTCGACGCGATCGACGCCGCCGCGGGGCGGTTGCGCAGCCGCGGCAATTCGAAGGGCGTCTACCTCGAGGCGGTCGCCCGGGCGTTGCGGCCGCTGCAGGAGCCTGGCTCGCGACGGGCGTTCCTGCAGACCCTGCGCTCGGTAATCGACGTCCACGGCCAGCACGTCAGCGCCGCCGACCGGCTCTACCTGCTCGGCGACATGGCGACCCTGATCGTCTGGGGCGAGCGCGACCGGACGATCCCGATCGAGCACGGGCGCGCCGCCCATGAGGCGATCCCGCACTGCCGCTTCGAGACGCTGCCGCGTGCCGCCCACTTCCCCCTTCTCGAAGACCCAGAGGGACTCGCCACCACGCTCGCCGATTTCCTCGCGACGACGGCACCCGTGCGGATCGACGATTCCGAATGGGCCGCCGTGATCGCCCAGCAGGCGAAGAGCCGGCTGCGCGCAGTGGCCTAGCCAGGTGGCGGCGAAGGAAAGCGCCGGCGTGCTCCTCTTCCGCAACCGGGCTGCGCCAGCGCTGCTCCTCGTCCATCCCGGCGGGCCGTTCTGGGCGAAGAAGGACCTCGGTGCCTGGACGATCCCGAAGGGCGAACCAGACCCGGGGGAGGAATTGCGGCGATGCGCGTTGCGTGAGATGGGGGAGGAGCTGGGACCGGGCGCGCCCGGTCTCGACCCTGGAGATCTGATCGAGCTTGGATCGATCCGTCAGAAGGGCGGCAAGCTCGTCCACGCCTGGGCCGCCGAGGCCGAGTTCGACCCAGCGGCGCTGGCGAGCAACAGCTTCGAGCTCGAGTGGCCGCCGCGCTCCGGTAGCCACCAGGAGTTCCCCGAGGTCGACCGGGCGGCATGGTTCGACCCGGAGGAGGCGCGCCTCAAGATCCTGCCGGCGCAGGCCGAGCTGATCGACCGGCTGATCGCCGCGCTCGGAGAGGCCCGGCGTTAGAAAGTCAGTGCGGTCGCCTTTTCAACCGGATAGCGGCAGGAAAGGCGACCGCACTCACTCCGACCAGACGTATACTCGGCCGCAATGGCTGACGGTCCCGATCCCCCGACTCCGCTGCCGCTTTCAGTGCGGCTGCTCGGCGCCGGCGTGCGCGGCGCCCGTTCGGTCGGCAAGGCGGCGGGAATCGACCGGGCGGTCGAGGCTGCCGCCGAGGAGGCGATGGTCGCCGCGGTCGAGAGCGAGGCGGTGGAGCGCGCGCTGGTGAGGGTTCTGCAGGGGCCGCTGGTCGAGGAAGCGGCCCGCGGTGCGCTGGAGAGCGACACGGTGAAGCAGGCCCTGATCGATGCGCTCGACAGCGAGATGGTCGACGAGGTCTGGCGGCGCTTGCTCGCCAGCGACGAGGCGCAGCGCCTGGTCGAGCGGATCGCCGAGGCGCCCGAGCTGCGCGCCGCGATCAGCGCCCAGAGCGTCGGCTTCATCGAGGACATCGGCCACACGATCGGCGATGTGACCCGGCGTTTGGACGGCGTGATCGAGCGCATCGCGCGACGGGTCGTCTTCCGCAAGCGCCGCACCGAGCCGACCGAGCGCGCCGGGGCGCTCACCCGCGGCCTGGCCTTCGGGCTCGACCTGCTGATCGTCAACCTCGCCTTCTCCGGCCTGGCCGCGATCGTGGCTTTGATCGGCTCTTTCTTCTCCGGCACCGGCAACGGCGTCTCCGGCTTTGCCCTCGCCGTCGGCAGCGTCACCTGGATCGCCCTGGGCTCGCTCTACCTGGTCGTCTTCTGGTCGCTCGCCGGACAGACTCCTGGCATGCGCTTCTTCGGCATCAGGCTCGGCACCGACGGTCGTGGCCTGCCACCGCGAAAGTCGCTGCGGCGTCTGGTCGGCCTCTTCCTCGCCGCGATCCCATTCGGCCTCGGCTTCCTGGGCATCCTCTTCGACCAACGGCGCCGCGGCTGGCAGGACCGCTTGGCCGGCGTCGACGTCCTCTACGAGAGCCGTGAGCCGGCGGTGGCGCCGTGGTCGACCCTCGAAGCGCAGGCGCCGCTTGGCGCCGAGACGGCGAAGGCCCCGGGTTCCCGGAGCCTTCGTCCACAGCAGGTCTCTGGATCGCCGCTGCGCGGCTGACCCGTGCTTCTCAGCCCCTCGGAACGGGGTTTCCTTCCGGGCCCTCGGCCAGCTTGTAGACGATGATGATCGAGAGGGCGAAGATCGCCAGCGACCAGAACGGGTAGGCGGGGATCGAGAGCAGCGCGGCGATCGCGTTGAGCGAGCCGACGAAGATGCCGACCCAGCGGCCGTATTCGCCGCCCGAGAAGAGCGAGAACGCGGCGATCAGCTCGAGCACGCCGATGATCAGGCTGACCCATCCCCAGGTATGCAGCCCGCTGATGATGAAGGTCGCGTTTTCGGTGAAGAACTTCGAATCGCCGATCGCCGCAATCCCGTAGACGATGTTGAGCACACCGGCGATGAGGAGCAGGACACCGGCAAAGACCCACCAGCCGCTGATTAGGCCGTCTTCGTTCATGAGTAACCCTTTCGGTGAAGAGGAGAGACAGAGAATGCCAGGAGCAGCTTCTGTCTATATCAAGTGTTTCCTGCAACGAATGCCCGCTCGGCCAATCTCGCTTGCAAAAGTCATCCTTCTGGCACCCTTGCGCCGATGAATGGGGCGATGAGACCGCTGGCGCGAGGAGCGCTTGCCGCTTTGACGGCGCTCACCGCATTGCTTCCGACCGCCGCGCAGGCCGCGCCGCTGCCGGTGCATGAGCTGAACGCGCCGTTCCCTGCTCTCGCTCGGCCCCTGCGCGCTCCCGGACGGGGCCCGGCATTGCCCTTCGGAGAAGGCCCACGGGCTGGGGCCAGCAGCGTCCGCGTGCTCAACTCCGCCGAAGACGGTGCGCGCACCAACGGCAGGATCTTCGGGATCGACCCCGTCACGGGTCCCTACTCGTGCTCGGGCACGGCGTTGAACACGCCGAGTCACTCGATCGTCCTCACGGCGGGGCACTGCGTGATCGAAAAGGGGGTCGAGGGAAAGCAGCTCACCTTCGTTCCCGCCTACGACCACGGCAACCGTCCCTTTGGGACCTTCGATGCCCAGTCCATATATGTGATGCCTCAATGGCGCCATCGGGAAAATCCCGACTTCGACGTCGCGGCCCTGCGGGTCAAGCCGAACGAGCTCGGCGAGCTCACCGATGTCGTCGGCGCCCGCGGCTACGCCACCGGGAAATCCCGGCGCGGCGCCTTCCAGATCTTCGGCTACCCGGCGGCGCGCGCCGAGGGGGAAGAGCTGCGCAGCTGCCGCGCCCACGGCCTCGGGCTCGACCCGCTCACCGACCGCTTCTCCGGTCCGCCGACCATGCCGGCCTCCTGCGACATGGCCGCCGGCTCCAGCGGTGGCGCCTGGCTCTTCGACGGCGAATTCGTCAGCGGCGTCACCAGCTACAGCTACCAGGGCCGGCCGACCCAGCTCTTCTCGCCCTACTTCGGCCCCGAAATCGGCGCCTTCCTGCGGCAACTGCCATGATCGCGGCGTGAGCGTCGAGGCGGTGAGAACGCCGGAGGAGAGCCTGCGGGGGCTGCCGGACTTTCCCTTCGAGTCGAGCTACCACGAGGTGGACGGGCTGCGGCTCGCCTACCTCGACGAGGGGGAGGGGAGACCGGTCGTCTTCTTCCACGGCGAGCCGACCTGGTCGTTCCTCTGGCGTAAGGTGATCCCGCCGGTGCGCGACGCCGGCTACCGCTGCATCGCCCCCGACTACGCCGGCTTCGGCCGCTCCGACAAGCCCACCGACCTCGACTGGTACACCTACGACCGCCACGTCGAGCTGATGTCGGCGCTGCTCGAGGAGCTCGACGTGCGTGACGCCACCGTCGTCGTCCACGACTGGGGCGGGCCGATCGGGCTGCGGCTCGCGGTCGAGCACCCCGACCGCTTCTCGCGCCTGGTGATCATGGACACCGGTCCCTTCACCGGCCACCAGAAGATGAGCGAGACCTGGCTCAAATTCCGCGACTATGTCCGCCGCACCCCCGACGTGCCGGCCGGCTTCCTGGTCAAGGCCGGCTGCAAGAACGACCCCGGCGACGATGTGATTGCCGCCTACGAGGCTCCCTTCCCAAACCCTGAATCGAAGGCAGGCACCCGCGCCTTCCCGCTGATCATGCCGACCGAGCCCGACGCTCCGGGTGCGGCTGAGGGCAGGCGGGTGGCGGACGCGCTGCGAACGGACGAGCGCCCAACGCTGGTCCTCTGGGCGGACTCCGACCCAGCCCTGCCGCTCTCGGTGGGGGAGCAGGTCTCCTCGCGACTCAACTTCCCGGCCCCACGGGTGATCGAGAATGCCGGCCACTTCCTCCAGGAGGACGCGGGCGAGGAGATCGGCCGGATCATCGCCGGCTGGCTCTAGGGAGCCGCCCGGGAGCCTGGCCCGATTTTCGTAAGTTGATCTCTGCTGCGGCCCAGCAGCAATTTCACCCGCTTCGGGGGGCCGTCGTCGCCAAGCCACGTGATCGTGCCCGGCCAGTAGGGGCCCGGTGGGGTGCCAGGGCGATGGAAGGCCGAGGCGAAGACCCAGCTCCCGGTGTTATGAAGGCGCCCCCCGCCAGGCAGGCTCCAGGTTTCCTCGTCTTTTTCAGGACCGGCTCGGTGGGTATGACCGGTGATCACCTGCACGCTCAAGAGGCCCAATCGCGCAGACATCTCAGTGGCTGCGTCGACTCCGCTGCGGGTTATCGCCTCGGGGCTGAGGTCGGCGTCGAACCCCGCCCGCAGGAGCCGGTTGATGGTCCACACGGTCGCGGGCACCGCGGCGCGCAACGCAGCGTGGCGGATCCATCTGCGATTGCCGTTGCTACTCGAGAGTGAGCGCCATGCTCGTTCGGAGGGGCGGGCATTGCCCCAGACCGAGCCCCCCTGCGCCAACCCGTAGGTGAAGCCGTAGACGGGCTGCAAGACATGCTCGTAGTCGGCAGGCTTGGGGCGAGTGGGCAGCGGGCGCAGGGTGCGCATCGTCGCTGCAGCCGCGACGCACTCCATCCGTGGCAGGCTCATGTGGCAGTCCATGTAGTGGCCGTGGGTGGCGTAGACGTCCTCGCGCAGCCAGATTCCCGGGTAGGCGATCCGCAGCTCTGCCCCGCCGAGCCAGCCGGCGATCCGCGACGCCGCCTCGCCGGCCGGCTCGGCGTGGTGCTCCAGGTCGAGCGGCTTGCCGACGAGGGCGAGCCGCTCCAGCAGGGGCTCGGCGAGCCGGTGATCGTGGTTCCCGGGCACCAGGATCACAGGCCGCCCCGCCATCGCCTCGCCCAACTCCTCGAAGAAGGCCTGGGCGCTCTCCAGCACGCTGGCGAGTGGCAGTTCGCGCAGCTCCAGCACGTCGCCGAGCAGGACCACTCGCTCCGCCGAGGCGAGCTCATCGAGCAGGACGCGGCGGATCCCGGCGTCGCGCAGCAGGTCCTCGCCGAAGGCGCTGCCGAGGTGGAGGTCGGAGACGATCGCGGTTCGCATTGAGGGCAAACTTAGCTGTCCGCTCTAAGCTGCCCGGATGAACGGCCTCAGCGAGGAGCGGCTGGCTCCCGTCAACGGGATCGAGATCGCCTACCAGGAGATCGGCGATCCGGACGGCGAGCCGCTGCTGCTGATCATGGGTCTGGCGACCCAGATGCTCGCCTGGGACGAGGAGTTCTGCGCGTTGCTGGCCGAGCGCGGCTTCCACGTCGTCCGCTTCGACAACCGCGACGTCGGCCGTTCGACCAAGATCGAGTCGGCGGGGGTGCCCAAGCGCACCGACATGCTGCTCGGCCGCCGCCGCACCGCGCCCTACCTGCTGCGCGACATGGCCGAGGACACGACCGGGCTGATGGACCATCTCGAGATCGAGTCGGCGAACCTGGTCGGCGCCTCGATGGGCGGCATGATCGCCCAGACGGTGGCGATCCGCCGCCCCGAGCGGGTGCGCTCGCTGGTCTCGATGATGTCCTCGACCGGCAACCGCTGGCTCGGGATGCCCACCTGGAAGGCCTTCGGGACGCTGTTCACGCGTCCGGGTGCCGGGCGTGAGGCGGCGATCGAGCGCACCGTGAAGACCTTCCGCACGATCGGCTCGCCGGCCTATCCGATGGACGAGGCGCGTTTCCGCGAGCTGGCCGCCGCCTCCTACGACCGCTCCCACAACCGTGCCGGCATAGCACGCCAGCTTCATGCGATCACCGCCTCAGGCGACCGCACCGCGGCACTCGAAAGGCTGCGCCTGCCGGCGACGGTCATCCACGGCGACAGCGACCCGCTGATCCGCCCCCTCGCCGGCCGCGCCACTACGCGCGCGATCCGCGACTCCCACCTGCGCATCTTCAAGGGCATGGGCCACGACCTGCCACCCAAGCTCTGGCCCGACTTCGTCGAGGAGATCAGCGCAACGGCCCAGCGCTTGGGCCCGGCGACCTCATCCAGCCAGAGGACGTCCCTACACGCCAGGTAATCGCTCCTGCGATGCGGCTGAGAGGACTCGAACCTCCACGGGGTTGCCCCCACGAGCACCTGAAGCTCGCGCGTCTACCAGATTCCGCCACAGCCGCGGGACCAGGAAATCTAACGCTTGGAGCGCGGAGCCGAGTGCCGAGCCTCACATCGAGACAGCCCGCCCTCCCGCTAGAATGTCGCTTCCGCGCCGCTATCGTCTAGGGGACTAGGACGCCGGATTCTCAGTCCGGAAACCGGGGTTCGAATCCCCGTAGCGGTATGGCCTTATCGGAGAGAGCAGGATCACCAGCATCTCCCTGGTCACTCAGGTCTTTCGCCTCGCCGAATGCGTTCGACACCAGCATGCAGCTCTATGGATCAGGGCACCGCGCCTGGATGCTCGAGCGCCGACATCCATGGAAGTGTTCGGCCTGTTCCTTGCAGACCTCGGTCACGGCGGGAACATGCTGCATCGAACGCGCACCCCACTGCGGACCGGTCGCCCCCAAAATCGACCAACGGGGGCGATTCGTGGTTGGATAGCAGCTTGATGATGCGGCTGTTAGGGGAGTGATGGCGGTGGTATGCGTCCTTGCGATAGCGGTCTGTGGCTCTTCGTCGACCGACACACGATCGACGGCGGGCAGTGCCCCGAAGCAATCGAAGCCGCCGAGCAAGTCGAAGCCGGAACCCGAAACCGGCGGCGCCAACCCACAATCCGCCGCACCGAAGGAGACGAAATGATGAAACGCCTCAGTATTTTGGTCGGGCTCAGCATGCTGGTGCTGGCAAGCTCGTTGCCGACAGCCGCCAGTGCTGTAGTAGCCCCCAAGTTCTCTGTGACTAAAGTCGGAATCGGGATCACGGGCTCGATCAAGAACGTCACCACCGGTCCGGACGGCAACGTCTGGTTCACCAGCACCAAAGAAAGCGGTCTGATTACACCAACTGGGGCCGTGAAAACGTTTCCCGGACTTACCGCCGGGGACATCACCGCCGGTCCGGACGGGAATCTCTGGTTCACCTCGTATCCATCAGCGATTGGTCGGATCACGCCGACCGGGACCATCACCACGTTTCCAGACGGGATCACGGGTTACCCGCAATACATCACCGCCGGTCCGGACGGGAATCTCTGGTTCACCGAGATGCCCAAGCTCCAGGCGGAATCGGCCCTGGTCGCTCGGATTACGCCGCAAGGAGTCGTAACTGAGTTTCCGCTGGGAGCCAGTAGCGAAACGCTCTTTCTCGCAGGAGGTGCCGACGGCAGCGTCTGGTTTGCTGACTACGGCGCAATCGTCCGCATTACGCCAGCTGGAGTCATGACCCGGTTCGAAAAAGGCGTCGGTGAACCGCTTGACATCACCGCCGGTCCGGACGGGAATATGTGGTTCACCGAACAAGGGCCGCCCGGCGCGATCGGCCGGATTACGCCGAAAGGCGTTGTGACCAGGTTCACGCGAGGCATTACTGGAAAACCGACCAGAATTACGTTGGGTCCCGACCGGAATCTCTGGTTCACGGAGTTCAATCGCAAATTCAATGGGAACAGTCCGATCGGCCGGATTACGCCGAAAGGGGTCGTGACTGAGATTCACGAACGAGTTACCGGCTTCTTGCATTTCGACCTCACGGCAGGCTCTGACGGAGCGATCTGGTTTGCCGGAAGCCATTATCTCGGACGAATCAACGTAGTTCCTCGCAATGCGGTCGCCATCTGCCGTGACCGCTTCAAACACAACCCACAAAAACTTGCAGCTTGCATCCGCAAAACGAACAATCCCGGATTCCGCGAATAAACGGTTATAGGTCGTAACGGCACCTCACCTATCAACTGTGGTGAACGGGAACTGCCCAACGAACCCCTAGTTTCTCCATTCCAGGAGAAACTAGGGGTTCGTTGGAGCCGTCGCTAAAACCCCGTCACCTAACAGCCTGCTGCGACCGGCGATGATCTCCTTGATCTGCCGACCTCTCGGCAGCGGTGGCTGCTCGTGCACGGGGAAGGGCTCAGTGGCTGTCTCCGGATGCGCGCTCCAGCACCACGACCGGGATCTCGCGTTCGGTCCTCTCCTGGTAGGCGTCGTAGTCGGGCCACTCGGAGACCATCGTCTGCCAGATCTCCGGCTTCTCCTCCGTGCTTGCCGTGCGGGCGTGCGCCTTGAATCGATCGCCCAGAACTTGGACCTCGACGTCGGGGTCCTCTGTGAGGTTCAGGTACCAGGCCGGTGGCGCGTCGGAGCCGCCTTTGGAGGCGACGATCGTGTAGGCGCCGCCGTATGGCGCATAGATCAGCGGGGTGGTGCGAGGCTCGCCGGACTTGCGTCCGGTCGTCGTCAGGAGCAACGTCTGAGTCCCCCGCCACTCGTGCCCCTCCGCGCCGTCGGTGGCTCGGTAGCGATCGACGTGTTCCTGGCCGAAGAGCATCTCCTAAAGGCTAGCCAAGTCCGCCCGGCGGGCCGGCGGATGCCGTACTCAGGCCCGCTCGGCGCGCCGCTTGGCGGCGTCGAGCAGGCGACGGGTGACGAGGACGTGGCCGCGAGTGCCGATGACGAGAGCGCGGTAGACGGAGCCCTTGAGGCGTGGGAAGTCCGCTCTGGTCTCGGCGCGAAGGCGGGTACGGCCGGCATCCAGCCGATCGAGACGGAAGATCAGCGCGTAGCTCGAGAAGCGGTGGCGGCCGGCGAGGGCCAGCTCGCGCCCAGGCTCGGCCAACTCGACGTGAAAGCCGGGGAGGGTCGAGCCTGTCGCCAGGGGGCGGGGGCCACCGGAATCGAGGTCGGCGCAACCGAGCAGGCCGGCGATGTGTCCCGTCCGGCTCGAGCCAAACGAGCCTTCGACGATCCGCAGCAAGGCCTCCCAAGTGGCCTCGGCGCCTGCCCCGACATCCGTTGCGTGCTCGTCGATGTGGGGGAGAGGCGGAATCAGCGCCCTAGCGCTCCCGCCAGCCGCGTTTTCAGGTTGAGCGCGGCGAGCATCGCTCGCTCGGGCAGCGAGCCGGTCGGTGGCAGGGCGCCGAGCTGCTGTGCCATCTGGGCGCCGTTCATGTAGGCGTCGTTGCGGTGGATCTTGCCGTTGCGGATCCTCAGCACGTCGCAGCCGGTGAGGTCGACTTTGGCGCCGGTCGGGTCCACTCCTTCGAATCTTGCTCCGCCGTTGAACGTCCCGGTTGCGTGCCAGCGCACCGCCGCCACGTCGCCCTCGGCGACGACGTCGAGGATCTCGAAGCGGAAGTCGGGGAAGGCCGCAAAGAGGTTGGCGAACCACACCCGGTAGCTGTGCGGCGCGGTCAGCTCGACCAGGCCATGGATCTCACCGGTGCCGCCGACCTCGTAGAACTCGGTCATCGCGTCCAGGTCACGCACGGCGATCGCTTCGAAATACGACCGGGCGATCGAGCCGGTCTCGGATTGCGAGGGAGCTACGGCCACGTCAGAACCTTAGAGGACCCTTGGCCACCCCGGCTGGAAGCTATTCCCGTAAGTACTTGATTAGTCAAGAAAGCCTAGTCAAGATCAACGCGGGCGGGGGCAACCGAGTCAAAGGAGAGCACGATGAGCAGACCCAAGGCACTTGTCGCCAGCTTGATCGCGGCCCTTGCAGTCGCCAGCCTCGCCGCCGCGGGCGCCCAGGCCCTGGCATTCAGGGCTAACGCATTCCCGGTGACGCTGGACGGGACCGGGGTCAAAGCCGAACCGACGAAGTTCAAGTTCGGCGAAGTCGAATTCACCTGCGAAAGCACGACGCTGAGCGGGACGCTGGAAAAAGAAGGCCCGACATTGTTGATCCAGCGGTCCTACGCGCAGTGCCTGATGAAGTTCGGCGAAGGAGCGTTGGTGCCGGCGACAATCAAAGTCAACGGCTGCGCCTTCCAACTCCACCTGGAAAATGAAATCGTCGAAGACAAATTCGGGGCCAACGTCGACATCGTCTGCGAAGGTGCCGCCGGGATCGAATTCTTCGGCTACAACAGCGTCGCCAGCCATGAAGCCGGTAACCCGACGTGCGTATTCGAAATCCCACCGCAGAACGGGGCGAAAACCGTCTACCTGATCGACATGACAGAAGAACCCTTCGACATAACAGTTCAGCCCACTGTCGTGGGCCTGAAATACAAACGCCTCAAAGGCATCCTCTGCGGGCCGGAAACCGGAACCTCGAACTACTCGGGCAACACCACAATGACCGGCACAAAAGGCGGGAAAGTCGTCCCCATCTGGGTCCAGTAGGGCACGATCTCGGGGCCCGGATTGATCCGGGCCCCGAGATGGCTATTCACATTCGAACGTTCCCAGCGGGCTGGGTGGAGAGGGAACGTTGAGCAGGTTCCCCAGCACTGCGACCGTGGAGCCGAGCAGCGAGCTAAGGAGTTTGTCGCTCTGTTCGGTGACCGTCGTCAGTTGGGAGCACGTTTCGCCGACGGTGCTTTTCAGGCTCAGCAGTTCGTTGGTCAGGTCGGTGACTTTGTTGGTCAGCCCTTCGATCTCGGTGGCCTGGTTTTTGACCGTTTCGATCAGCGATTTGTCGACCTGTCCGGCGGCGCCCGCCTGCCCTTCCTGGCCGGGATTGCCCTGCGGCCCCACTGGGAGAGCCGGGGTGGCCGGCGAGGGGCTGCTCATGCTCCACGACAGCGGACGCCAGCTGCCATGAAGCCTTCTGCAACTGCGCTTGCCGGGCACCACCCGCAGCGCGCCCTTGTTCTTTCCCTTCGCCTTGAAGCAAGAGTGGATCACACCGTTTTTGCCGATCTGGGCGCCCGCGGCCGAACTCGCCGAGAGGGAGAGGAAGAGCACACTGAACGCCGCTATGGCTGCGACTGCACTGACTCTGAGACTGACGCGATTCACTGCACACCTCCGTGTTCCGGGTTGCTCGACCGCTCTTCTGCGGCCTTCACCGATTCGCCACCAGGCGACAAGATCAGGGTTCGAATCCGGTACGAATTACGTAAGTATTTTTGGGCTATAAACGTCTAAGGTTTCAGCCGCCGAGGCGGAAGGCGACGAGTTGCGGCGTCTGGCCTTCGGCGGCGGCAAGGCCGGCCGGGGCGATCATCATGTCGCCCGCGACCGTCACTCCCGCGTTGGTGCCGGAGGGGAGGGTTTCCTGCCAGGCGACCTGGCCGGTATTCGTGTTGAAGGCCTGCACGTTGCCGTCGGAGGTGGTCGCGAAGACGAGATCGTTGGCGACGGTGGTGAAGCCGAAGGCCGCCGCGTTGGGGAATTCGTGCTTCCATTTCAGCGCCCCCGTCTTCACGTCCAGGGCGACGAGTTCGCCGGTCAGCGGCCCAGGTTCGCCCTTTTCGGTCTGGGACGTGATTTCCAACGGGGCGTTGTCGACCGGCACGAAGACGCTCTTGCCGTCGGTGGCCATCGGCGCGATCACCCCGCCGAGCGAGCCCGGGTAAATCGTCTCGGGTATCTTCAGCTTCGAGGTTTCGCCGCGCATCGCCAGCAGGCCGTCGTCGTCGTGGCCGTTGTGTTTGCCGACCGCGCGCTTCCAGACCGGCTTGCCGGTCTTGGCATCGAGGGCGACGACCCAGCCCGACTTGCCCGCGCCCAGGACCAGTTCCTTGCCGCCGGCGTCGACGAGGATCGGGGGGTTCTGGAAGTCCCAATCGGCTAGCGCATGGGGGGTCTGCTGGTAGTACCACTCGAGCTTGCCCGTCTTCGCGTTGAGTTTGACCAGGGAGTCGCTGTAGAGGTTCGGGCCCGGCCGGCTCGATCCCCACGGTTCCGTTTCGGTCCCCGGGAACGGCGCCGGGTTGCCGACGCCGAAGTACATCGAGCCCTTCTTGTCGAAGGCCGGGGTGTACCAGAGACCGCCGCCCGAGTTGACGTCCGGCTTGCCCCAGAGGTTTTTGGGCACGGTGTCGAAGTGCCACAGTTTCTTACCGGTCTTGGCGTCGAGCGCCCAGAGGATTCCGACCCCGCCGGCGCCGTAGAATTCGCCCACGTTGACCGGCACCGTCGAGACGTAGACGATGCCGTCGTGGTAGCCGGGGGCCATGTCGATGCCCTCTTGTTCGTTGCGGATCAAGGGCACCGACCAGACCTGCTTGCCGGTTTCCTGGTTGAGTGCAAAGGCTGAGGTCGGCGTCGCCCCGAAGACCATGCCGCCCTGGACGACGACGCCGTTGGGGCCGTGGTCTGGCAGTTCGTATTTTTTCGTCCAGAGCACTTCGCCGCTGCTCGCTTCGATCGCCTGCACGTTGGAGGCCAGGTCCTGCGAGTAGAGGACGCCTTTGCTGAGGATCGGCGAGGAGGCGTAGCTGCCGAAGGCGCTTTCGGCTTTGATCGGGTTCGTCCAGGCGATTTCGAGTTCGTTCACCGTGGAGGATTTGATCGGCCCGCCGGCGTTGCGCGTGTTGGCCGGGTCGCCGTTGGGGTATCCCGTGCCGTCGTAGCTCACTTCTTCGCCGGAGGAGGAGCCGCCGCCGCAGCCGGTCACCAGGACCGCCGCCACGAGCATGGCGACCAGAGCCGCCACACCCCCGCCGTACCCCCGCCCGCCGGTGCCAACCATCATCTCGCGACCCTATTGGATAGATAAAATTCTGTCAAGTATTTATAGAAATATAAGGGGTTACAGACGACGGCTCTCGCTCTTCGAGCAGCGGTTGCAGCGCGCGGTTCGACAGCAGCCCGAGGGCGCCGAGGTTGGCGAAGCCCGGCCCCTGGCTCAGCCCGGCGAGCCCGGGGATCTGCAGCCGGGGCTGCATCCCGCGCAGTTCGAGGTGCCGGCCGATCGGCACCTCGGTTCCCGCCGGGGTCCCCCAGAGCTGCCCCACCCGACTCTCGATCTCGGCCCGGGTCTCGGCCGGGAAGAGGTCGCTCAGCTGCGCGAGCAGGTCGAATCCGGTGCAGTTGACGACGTAGTCGTGCTCGGGCCCGGCGACGCCCTCGTGCGACTCGTGGCGGAGGCGCACTCCGGCGCCGCCGCGTGCCACGGCGACGTCGGTGATGCGGCCGGTGACGAAGCGACAGCGGTCGTCGTAGGCGATCGCCGCCAGGCTCGGCGGGTCGAAGACGCCGCGGTCGGAGTGCTTGACGAAGTCCCGCCGCGTCGTCTGGTCGAGCGCGCTCCACCCGACCTCGTCGGGGTTGGAGAAGACGCGGTTCTCGAGGAAGCTCTCGCCGCGGCTCATCGGCAGCATCGGCGTGTAGACGGTGAAGTGGGAGCGGGGGCGAAAGCCGCGCAGGAACATCATGCAGCTCAGCGCGCTCTCGCCGCCACCGACGATCGCGACGTCGCAGGCGCCCTCCTCCGGCAGCTGCGCGAACTCCTCGCGCCGGCTGTCGCAGTGGAAGACCCGCGAGGCGATGTCCGGCTCGTGCGGGAAGGCCCGGTGGACGCCCGGGCCGGTCAGGACCAGCGCCGCCGCGGTGTGGCGCGAGCTCCCGCCCGCCTCCTCGACCTCGACCGCCCAGCGCTCGCCCCCCTCCAGCGATACCCGCGTCACCCGGCCCTCGACGTGGCTGACGCCCTCGGTCGCTCGCGAGAGGACCCAGGTCAGGTACTCGCCGTAGTCGCGGTGGCGCACCTGCGGCGAGCCGGCGTCGATCCAGCGCGCGTAGCGGCGCCGGGCGACCATGTAGCGCTGCCAGGAGAACTGCATCGCCTGCTCGTCGATCGCCTCGCCCGCCTCGCCGAACTCGCGGAAGCTCTGGTAGGGAAAGCCGACGTCCTTGATCGGCGTCACCGCCAGCGGCTCCTCGCCCGAGGTCATCCCGTTGCGGCCCTTCCAGGAGGCGGCGACCTCGGTCCCCTCGACGATCTTCAGCGAGACCGGCCCGAGGCCGAGCGAGTTGAAGGCATGGACCTTGGTCGCGATGCCGGCGGCCTTGGCGCCGGCGCCGACTACGAGTAGATCGGACTCGGCTGCCATGGCTCGGCCGGGCTGGGGGCGGGTACGGGCGTGCGCGGCTCGGCGACAACGCGGCCACGCTTGTCCGGGCTGAAGGAGATCGCGCTGCGCCGCGCCCGCTCGGAGTCGGAGTCGGCGGGGCACAGCTCGACCTCGCTCAGCACCGTGCGCAGCACCCGCTTCATCTCCAGTTCGGCGTAGCTGGCGGCGAGGCAGCGCCGCGTGCCACCGCCGAAGGGGATCCAGGTGTAGGTGCCGGGGGACTGTCCGAGGAAGCGCTCGGGCAGGAAGTGGCGTGGGTTGGGGTAGATCTCCTCGTTGCGGTGGATCAGGTAGACGCAGGGGGCGACGGTGGTGCCGGCGGGCAGCTCGTAGCCGCCCAGCTCGATCGGCTCCAGCAGGCGGCGGACCACGACCGGCACCGGCGGGCAGAGCCGCAGAGTCTCCTGCACCACGGCGTCCATGTAGGTGGTCTCCTCGCCGGCGACGACCTCCGCCTGCAGCCTCGCCAGCTTCTCCGGGTGGCGCAGCAGCCGCTCGAACACCCAGGCCAGCGAGGAGGAGGTCGGCCCATCGGTGAGCAGCGTCATCAGTTCGTCGCGCATCTCCTCGTCGCTCAGCGGCGAGCCGTCCTCGTAGCGCGCCTCGATCAGGATCGAGACGATGTCCTGTGGGCTGCTCTCGCCCGCGCGCCGCCGCCTGTCGACCTCCTCCAGCAGGGCCGCTTCGACCGGCGCCATCGCGGCGCGGAATCCACCGCTGCGGGCGAGCCACCTTGGCCCCAGTGCCGCCGCCATGCTGAGGCGCCGCGGCTCGTTGAGCGCCGCGGTCAGCTCGTGCAGCAGCGTGCGCATGCGCCCGAGCCGGCCCTCATCGTCGGGACCGAAGACCGAGCGCATGATCACCTCCTGGGTGATCGCCTGCATGTGCGGCCAGAGCTCGAACGGCTCGCCGGCCGGCCAGTTCCGCACCCGGCTGCGCGTCACCTCGGCCATCATCTCGGCGTCGGCCCCCATCCGCTTGCCGTGGAAGGGCGGCAGCATCAGGCGCCGCCGGGTCATGTGCCCGGGTTCCTCCAGCAGCATCACCGAGCGTGGGCCAAGCACGGGCAGCAGCAGCGGGTTGGCGAGGGCGACGCCGAGGCTCCCGGCCGGAGCGGTGAAGACCCGTTTGACATCCTCGGGGTCGCAGAGGAAGACCCACGTTCCCGAGTGCAGGATGCGCAGGGTGAAGGTGTCCCCGTAGCGCTCCTGGCAGCGCTTCATGAGCGGATAGGGCCGCCGCGCCCAGCCAACCGCCTGCAGGGCGCTGGGCATCCGCGGGCCCGGGGGCAGCCCCGCGCCGCCCCCGGTCCTGCGGATGTCTCTCCCATCTCCCTTCATGCGTCCCCGCCCTCTGAGGAAGTCTCGAGTGCCGCCATCAGCTCGTCCTCCTCCTTGCAGGTGGCGGCGATCAGCAGCTCGAAGAGGTCGACCGCGAACTCGGCGGGCAGCTTTGCCTCCTCGCCCCGCGCCAGGTAGCGCTCGCGCACGGCGACGACCCTGTCGGGCTGCATCATCGGGATGTCGTGCGCGCGCTTGTAGCGGGCGATGTCCCGGCAGACCTCGAAGCGCTCGCCGAGCAGGCGGGCGATCTCGTCGTCGAGCCCGTCGAGGCGGCGGCGGTATGGATCCAGCCCGTTCTGATTCACGCCGCCAGCACCTCCTCGACCGGCTCGTCGAGCAGCCCAGCGGCGAAGGCGTAGCTGCAGGCGGCGAGGGAATGCAGGGCGTAGCCGCCCTCCTGGACGATGCAGACCGGCAACCCCGAGGCCGCCAGCAGGCGGCCGATCTGGGCGAAGATCGTCGGCGAGAAGCCCCAGCCTCCGTGCGGGTCGCCCTCGACCGTGTCGTAGCCGAGCGAGACGACCAGGGCCTCGGAGGTCTTTGCCAGGGAGTCGATCGAGCGGGCGACCGCGTCCAGATAGGTCGCGGCGTTGGGGCTGCCGGTGAACTCGACCACCCGTTCGCGCTCGCTGCTCGGGGTCACCGTCCGCGCGGCGACGTTGGTCACCGGCCAGGCGTGCAGCGAGTGCAGGCTGGCGCCGTCCATCTTGGCGACGATCGCCGCGGTGCCGTTCGGGTAGTGCAGGTCGAGGTCGAGGATGCCGACCGGCCCGAGGCCGCCCTCGCGTAGGGTCAGCGCCGCCGCCGCGGCCGAGTTGAGGTAGCAGTAGCCGGCGAACCAGTCGGGCCCGGCGTGGTGGCCGGGCGGGCGGCAGAGCGCGTAGGAGAAGCGCGCCCCGCCGACCAGGCGCGCCGCCGCGGTGATCGCCGTGCGCACGCCCTCGTGGGCGGCGGCGACGAGGCCGGCGCAGACGGGGATGTCGGGCGGCAGCCCCGGCGCCGCCAGCTCCGGCATCACCACCGGCTCCTCGGAGCGGATCTCGCGCAGCGTCTCCAGGTAGCTGTCGTCGTGCAGCTCGGCCAGCGTCTGCTCGACCTCCGCCGTCGCCGCGTCGGCGTCGGCGGCCCGCACCCGCGCGTGACAGACCAACCCGTTGCGCACCTCCGTCATCCGCCGCCGGTCGTCCATGCCGGGCAGCTTGCGGCCGCCTTCGAGGATCCAGGGGGCGCCGTTGCGATGGCCGCCGCGCTGCTCGATCATCAACAGCTCCTCGCTCATAGGAGAACCTCCCCCTCGTTCTTCTGAGATTGAGAGGCCGAGCGCAGCGAGGCCGTCGAAGATCCCGGGGAACGCATAGAGCCGACCCCCGCCGGGAGAGCGCCACGCTCGCTTGCCGCCTAGACGGCCCGCATGAGACCAGCGCCTCCCGGCGGTGCGAGGCGCCAGAAGCGCCAACAGGACGTGGTGCCCGAGAGCACCGCCCTATGAGCACGCGCAACGGCTCCTCGCGGCCGGCGATCAGCCGAGATGAATCGACCGAGGAGGAAGCATGGCAGGAACGAGGACCGCGGGAATCGACTGGGCCAGCGAGGCCCACGAGGTGTGCATCAGTGAGGAGGGAAAGGTGGCGGAGCGCTTTTCGGCGAGCCACGACGAGCGTGGGATCGCAGAGCTGGCGCGCAGGCTGGTACGGCTTGGGGTTGCCCGGGTCGCGATCGAGCGACCCGATGGAATCCTGGTCGAGCGGCTCTTGGCCGCCGGCCTTCGGGTCTTGGCGATCCACCCCAACCAGGTCAAGGCGGCGCGCCCGCGCTTTGCGGTCGCCCACGGCAAGTCCGATCGCTTCGACGCCTACGTCCTTGCGGAGCTGGCTCGCACCGACGTCCACCGCTTCCGAGCGCTGGTCCCCGACAGCGATGAGACCAAGGCGCTGCGGGCCTTGACACGGGCGCGGGAGGATCTGGTCGGAGTCAGGGTGGAGCTCGCCAACCAGCTGCGGGCGCAGCTTCAGGCCTTTTGGCCCGGTGCCCTGATCTTCGACGACGTCGACAGCGGGATCTCCCTGGCGTTCATCGCTCGCTACCCGGGCCCCGAAGACGCCAAGGGCCTTGGCGCCAAGCGGATGGCCGCCTTCCTCGCCCGCCGCGGCTACAGCGGTCGCACCGACCCGGCCGAGTTGGTGGAGCGAGTCAAGGCTGCTCCCCAGGGGACCGCCGGTGCGGCGGAGCGCGAGGCTCGTCGCGGAGCGGTGCTCGGCCTGGTTGCCGCTCTTGAGCCGATCGTCGCCAAGATCGCAAAGCTCACAGTCCAGATCCGCGAGCGCCTCGCTGCCCATCCCGACGTGGAGATCTTCCGGCCGCTGTTCCGCGATGCCAAGACGGCGATCTGCCCTGCCACCCTGATCGCCGAGCTCGGGGACTGCCGAGGGCGCTATCCCACCGAGGCTGCACTCGCCGCTGACGCCGGCATGAGCCCCGTCGCCCTGGAGTCGGGAAAGCTGCGGGTGGCCACCTTCAGAAGGGCCTGCGACAAGCGCCTGCGACTCGCTGTCGCGACCCTTGCCGACTCCACCCGCCATTGGCATCCCTGGGCCGGAGAGGTCTACCGGCGGGCACGAGCCAGGGGTCAGGACCATCCCCACGCCATCCGAACGCTCGGCCGGGCCTGGCTTCGGGTTCTCTGGCGCTGCTGGCAGGACCGCGTCCCCTATGACTCCACGCTCCATGGCAACTTTCGCCAGGCGGAACTGGCTGGGGGTTGACACAGGACGTCTCATGACAGGAGCCGCCGCATCCTCGGCCCCAGGGGCGCGAAGTCGTTCTCGCGGTAGAAGCGTTCGGTGGCGTCGAGCCCGGCGAAGCTCTCCTGCGGCAGGCCGACCTCCAGCCGCGGCACACCGACATCGGCCGCCCGCCGGACCAGGGCGAGGACCAGCTCGCGGCCGAGCGCCCTGCCACGCCAATCCGGGTGGACCCAGAGATCCTGGATCGTGCCGTAGCGCCCGGGCACGTGGATCGCGTACTGCCAGCTCGCGGCGAGGATCCCGACGATCGTCCCTTCGTCCTCGGCAACGAGCAGAGCGCCCGCGTCCTCGTCGGCGACCAGCGTCCGCACCCCTTCCTCCAGCGCCGCGGTCGGGGGCCGCTCGCCGCCGAGCTCGATCAGCAGGGCTTCGACCGCGCTCGCCACCGCCGGCGCGTCGTCGGCAGTCGCCGCCCGCACGCTCATAGGACCCCGGCGGCCTCCGCCTGTGGCTCCAGCTCCACCGACCAGGCCTCCGGCGCGGCGCTGCCGGTGACCGCCTCGGCGATCGTCGCCATCGGCGCCCTCGCCTTGAGCAGGATCTCGTCGAACTCGTCCTCGGGGTCGGACTGCATGACGATCGCGCCGCCGGCCCCGATCGTCGTCCGGCCGGGTCGCATCACGATCGTACGGATGACGATGCTGAGGTCCATCGCGCCGTCGACCCCGAACCAGCCGATCGCCCCCGAGTAGACGCCGCGCGCCTCGTCCTCGAGGTCGTCGATGATCTCCATCGTGCGCTCCTTGGGCGCGCCGGTCATCGAGCCGCCGGGGAAGCAGGCACGGGCGCACTCCGCCGCGCTGCGGTTCGGGTCGAGCACACCGCTCACCGTGGAGATCAGCTGGTGCACCGTCGCGTAGTCCTCGACGATCATCAGCTCGGGGACGCCGACGCTGCCGACCTCGCAGACGCGGCCGAGGTCGTTGCGCAGCAGGTCGACGATCATCAGGTGCTCGGCGTAGGTCTTCTCGTCTTCGGTCAGCTCGGCGCGCAGCGCCTCATCGCGCTCGAGGTCGGCGGAGCGCGACGTCGTGCCCTTGATCGGGCGCGCCTCGACCCGGCGATCGCGATCGACCGAGAGGAAGCGCTCGGGCGAGGAGCTGACGATCGCCATCTCGCCGAGCTTCAGGTAGGCGGCGAAGGGAGCCGGGTTGCGCCGCCGCAGCAGCCGGTAGAGGTCGAAGGGGTCGGGGCTGGCGTCGGTCGAGATCTGGTCGGTGAGGCAGACCTCGTAGGACTCTCCGGCGGCGAGCTCGGCCTGGCTGCGTTCGATGTCGGCCAGGTACTGCCCGCGCCCGCGACCGCAGCGGAAGCTGACGTGGGAGTCGCCGGGGCCCTCGCTGAGGGCGAGCGGCGTCGCAGGCTCGGGCGGGCGGGCGATGATCTCGCGCACCGCCTCCTCGGCCTCGTCGAGCCAGATCTCGGCTTCCGCCTCGTCGCCATGGCAGAGCGCGACAACGTGCGTCCGTCTACGCACGTGGTCAACGGCGACGAGGCGGTTGGCGAGCATCATCACTGCATCGGGCATGTCGGACCGATGCACGTTTGGCGACCCGCAGTCCGCCTTCAGCTCGTAGCCGAGATAGCCGACGAAGCCGCCCATCAGTCCGGGCGGCAGGTCGGCGGGGGTGGCTCGATCGCGTGCCCTGCGAGCCCGCGGTCGAGCAAGTCGAAGATTGAGGCGCGCTCGCTGCTCGCGCCGCCGGCGCCGTGCCGAGTTGCGATTCCGGACTCGACGTCGTATTCGAGCACGCAACGGCCGGGCCCGGCGCTGGTGCCGAGGAAGGAGCGCTGGGCGAGCCGCGTCGGCGCGTCGGCGCTGTCGAGCCAGAAGGCGTGCTCGGCGTCGCCGAAGAGGCGTTCGAAGAGCGCCTCGGTCGAGGGCTCGCCGGGGATCGAGCGCAGCCGCAGCTCGCTCTCGCCGCCGCTGCGGACGCGCCGCGCCACGCTGCGCGAGGGCGGTTGCAAGGGCCGCTTGGCGCCGCGCCAGCGCGGCGAGCGCTGCCGGCGGGCGAGGTCGTAGAAGTTCTCGACCAGCCTGGCGCCGTGCTCGGTGGCGATCGACTCGGGGTGGAACTGGACGCCCCACATCGGCCGGCGACGGTGTTCGATCCCCATCACGACGCCGTCGTCGGCCCAGGCGGAGACGTTGCCGTCCGGGCCCATGTCGGTGATTGCCAGGGAGTGGTAGCGGACGACTGGGAAGTCCTGCGGGATGCCGGCGAAGAGCCCGTCCTCGGAGTGGTGGATGCGGCTGAGTCGCCCGTGCATCGCCTCCGGCGCGCTCGAGACCTTGCCGGCGAGCATCTGGCCGAGCCCCTGGTGGCCGAGGCAGATGCCCAGCACCGGGATCTCGCTGTAGCGGAGGATGTCGTTGCAGACGCAGAAGTCGTGCCAGCGCTGCGGGTTGCCGGGGCCGGGGGAGAGGACGATCGCGTCGAAGTCCCAGCGCGAGAGCGCCCGCCAGGAGACGGCGTCGTTGTCGACGACGATCGGCTGCTCGCCGCTGACCCCGGCCAGCAGGTGGAAGACGTTGTAGGTGTAGGAGTCGTGGTTGTCGACGAGCAGGGTCCTCATGCCGGTGCCTCCAGCCCAAGGCCGCGAGCGGCCCGGTCGAGGGTCGAGTTGACGACGCGCTGCACGTGCGGTGCCCGCTTCTCTTCCAGCTGCCAGCGGGCGAGGTGCGACGCGTAACGGGCCAGCGGCGCGACGTCGAGGGTCTCCGTGACGCGCCCCAGCAGGCGCCCGTAGGTCTCCGCCTGGACGACCGCGAAGCGGTAGTCGGGGTCGAGCTCGGGCGCGTCGGCGGGGGTCGCGCCGTTGCCGTTGCGCGAGCGCGCCCTGACCAGGTCCCAGCCGAGCGCCTTGTCGTCGGTGAGCAGCTTCTCCGGCTCGAAGTCGACCCGCTTGGTGGCCGTGTGCAGGAGGAAGTAGCCGAGCGCGACCTGCGAGGCGACCCTGTCGGGGGATGGATGCCCGCGCCTGACCGCGTCCCGCGCCGCGTCGGACTCGATCTGCTCGTCGATCCATTCGACCAGGTGGTCGATCAGCAGCGCGTCTTTCTTGGACGAGGCGATCTTCTCGCGTTCGCGCGCGACCATGCCGTGGAAGATGTCGTGGTAAGGGTGGAAGCCGTTGCCGCTGTCGGTGTGGACCAGCTCGGCCATCAGCTGGCGCCGGCAGGTGACGTGGGCGAACCACTCCTGACCGCAGACCTGGACCGAGGTCGTGCCGTCGAGACCGGTGTCGGCCAGCCAGTAGGCGAGGGCACGCATGTGCTGGGTCGGCACGCCGTCGGAGCGCACCAGCGGCATTTCCTCGAGCTCCTCGCGGCCGGTCATGTAGATCACCGTGCCGTCGACCCGTTTCTCCAGGGTCCCCTCCTGCAGCCCGAGCTCGGTCAGCTCGCCCACCTCGGGCAGGAAGTCGGACTCGAAGAAGACGCGGTCGAAGTGGATGCCGAGCCGGGCCAGGGTCTTGCGCTGGCCGGAGATCACCCAGGCCCGCGTCTGCGACCACAGTTCGAGCGCCGCCTGGTCGCCGTTCAGCACGCGCTGCAGCAGCTCGTCGGCGCTGTCGTCCTGCACGTCGACCTCGCGCGTCAAGGAGTCGGCCGGATGGTCGGCGGCAAGGCCGAGCGAGGCCCCGTTCTTGACGTAGTCGGCGTAGCAGTAGCCGACGAAATGGTCTGACTTGACGCCGTTCTCCGCCGACCCCTGGGGGTACTTGCCGCTGCGCACGACCCCCGCCATCGCCTCGCCCATGCTGCGGCCGACGTCGCAGATGATGCTGCGCCGCTCGATCTCGCCGCCGGCCTCGCCGAGCGCGTTGCCGAGCGCGTTGCCAAGCGCCAGGTTGCGCAGATGGCCGATGTGCAGCGCCTTGGTCGAGTTGGCGTCCCAGAAGTTGAGCGCGAAGCGCCTGCCGGCGGCGACGTCGCCGCAACCGGCCACCGCCTCCTCGCCCTGCTCCAGCGCCGACCCCCGCCGATCGACCCAGCCGTCGTCGAGGCGCAGCCAGACCTGGCCGCCGTCGGACTTGACCGCCTCGACCCAGTCCAGGCCCTCGATCCTCTCCAGGTCGTCGCGCGCGCCGCGATCTTCCTGCCAGTCCGGCGAGCGCGGCACCAGCATCAGGTCGAAGCGCTGGTGTGGCCGGTAGGGCGCCCGCAGGGTCCAGTGCGACTGGGCGCCGCCCCCGCCTTCCGCTTCGTCGAAGTAGTCGAAGAGATTGATGTCCATAGTCCCGGCAACCCTGCCGATGCACCAGCCGGGGCTCGAACCCGGATCCTCGGCTTACAAACCCGATCCTCTAACCGATTGAGGTACTGGTGCGTATTTGTTTATCGAACAGTTGAGTAACTATTCAATAATTTTGGAGTGTAACAACGGAACGCAAGCCATGTCCATCCGGCAAGACGGATCGCGCTTCTGGCCCGTCCAGGCGGGTGGAGGGGCGCCCGCGGCCGTCGAGCTAGACGACTTCGAAGCGGGGGTCGGGGGAATCCGCGTCCGACCCCTCGACGTATTGGATGCAACCCGAGCGGCAGAGGGCGCGGCAGTGGTAGGCGACCTCCGCATAGGGGGCGCCGGCGGCCTCAACCAGATAGGACCTGGCCGCGGGCGCCGACTTCAGGAGCTCGAGGATCCGTGCTCTGGTCGGGTGCCAGAGTGCTCTCATCTCTTGGGTTGGCACGAGTTCTCCTCTTGTACTGAATGTAGTAGATGGAATTGCTCGATCAGACATCTTTGCTTAATCATGTCAACTTTGCATGCCAAAGTAGACATCTGCACGCCCCTGATGCGTTTCATGCCGCAGTTTCGGGAGAATTGATCGCATGCTGACCGTTGCAGTCACCGGCCCGACCGGCGAGATCGGCAAGTCGTTCATTTCCGCCCTGGAGCGCGCTCCCGAGGTGGAGCGGGTGATCGGCATGGCGCGGCGTCCCTTCGACCTCGGTGCGCAGGGCTGGGAGAAGACCGAATACCGGCGCGGCGACATCCTCGATCGCGAGGCGGTCGGGGCGCTGGTCGCCGAGGCCGGCGTCGTCGTCCACCTCGCCTTCGTCATCGTCGCCGGGCGCGGCGAGAGCCGTGAGATCAACCTGACCGGCTCGCGCAACGTCTTCGAGGCCGCGGCCTCGGCCGGCGTCAGGCGCCTCGTCTACACCTCCTCGGTCGCGGCCTACGGCTTCCACCGCAGCCTGCCCTCACTGCTTACCGAGGACGAGCCGGTGCGCGGCACCGCCCGCCATCCTTACTCCGCCGACAAGGCCGAGGTCGAGGCGGAGCTGAGCGCGGCGCTGGAGGGCTCGGCAACCGACGCCTACGTCTTCCGCCCCTGCATCGTCGCCGGGCCGAAGGCGCCGCTGCTACTGGAGCTGGTGCCGTTGCTGAGCGCCGGGCAGAGGCTGCCCGGACCGGTTCGCTGGGCACTGGGCAAGGCGCCCTCGCTGCGTCCGGTGCTGCCCGATCCCGGCGTCCCATTCCAGCTCGTCCATCACGACGACGTCGCCGCCGCGCTCTGCGCCGCGGTGCTAGGCCACGGCGAGCCGGGCACCTACAACCTCGCCGGCCCCGGTGAGCTGACCGTCTCCGACCTCGCCCGGGAGCTCGGCTGGCACTCGGTGCCGGCGCCGCAGCTCGCGGTCGGCGTCGCCGCCGAGGCGGTTGCGCCCTTCCTGCCCTTCCTGCCGGCCGAGGCGGCCTGGATCGAGACCGTGCGCCGCCCGGTCCTGATGGACACCTCGCGGGCGCGCCGCAAGCTGCACTGGATGCCGCACCACGACGCTCGCGAAACGCTGCGCGAAACGATCGCCGCGGTCCGGTCCAGCTGAGCCCTGACGTGCCGGTGGAGAGAGGTCCATATGGACCTCTCTCCACCGGCACGTCAGGGTTTGGTGGCTCAGGCTTGCGGCTCGATGTTCTGGTTGACGCGGAAGAGATTGCCCGGGTCGTACTCCGCCTTGATCCGGGCCAACCGCTCGTAGTTACCGCCGTAGCTGGCCTTCACCCGCTCCTGTCCCTCGTCCATCATCATGTTGACGTAGGCGCCGCCGGCCGAGTACGGGTGCAGCGCTTCGAAATAATCGACGCTCCAGTCGCGGATCGCCGCGGCATTGGCCGGGTCGGGATCGACCCCGGCGAAGACCGAGCCCCAGTTCGCGTCACGGTAGGCCCAGGCGGTGTCGGAGTTGCCGGCGTCGTGGGCGGCACCGTCGATCGGATAGAGGTGCATGGTCGACTGCCCGCTTGGCATCTCTGGCCCGAAGCGGGCGTGGGCGGCGACGGCCTCGTCGGGAATATCGTTGACGAAGTCGGCCCGCCAGTACCACTGGTCGCCCTTCGGGTAGAGGGCGTCGAAGGCGGTCTGCAGGACCGCGTGCGGCATCGGCTGCACGCCGTGCATCAGCGGCGCGGGCACGGAATCGAGCAGCGGCGCCATCGCCGCGGCCGCCTCCTCCTCGCCACCGACGTAGCACCAGACGATCCCGCAGACCTTACGTCCGTGCAGCTCCCCGGGGAAGGGTGGTGCCGGCGGCACCGAGGTGTAGGCGAAGAAGCCGTTCAGCTCGCGCGGAGCGGCCAGGATGAACTCGCGGTAGGCGGAGAGCACCTCGGCGCTCTGATCGACGTCCCAGAAGGTCGGGCCGCCGATCACCGTTCCGACCTCGTGCAGGCGGAAGAGGAAGGAGGTGACGACGCCGAAGTTGCCGCCGCCGCCGCGGATCGCCCAGAAGAGGTTGGGGTTCTCGTCCTCGGCGGCGCGCACCCGCTCGCCGCTCGCCAGCACGACCTCGGCCTCGAGCAGGTTGTCGATCGTCAGGCCGCATTTGCGGCTCAGGTGACCCATGCCGCCACCGAGCGTGAGTCCGCCGACGCCGGTGGTCGAGATGATCCCGCTCGGGGTCGCCAAGCCGTGCTCGCCGGTCGCGGCGTCGACTTCGCCCCAGGTGCAGCCGCCACCGACCCGCGCCGTGCGGGCACCGGGGTCGACCTCGATCTGCTTCAGGCCGGCAAGGTCGATGACCACGCCCCCGTCGCAGGTGCCGAGACCAGCGCCGTTGTGGCCGCCGCCGCGCACCGCCAGCAGGACGTCGTTCTCACGGGCGAAGTTGACGACCTTGGCAACGTCGTCGGGGCCGGCGCAGCGCGCCACCAGCGCGGGACGCCTGTCGATCATCGCGTTGTAGACCTGGCGGGCCTCCTCGTAGGAGCTGTCGGCGGGGCCGATCAGCGTTCCCTCGAAACCCGGGATGTCCGTTGCGCTGGGGGTGTTCACGTTTCCTTCTCCTTGCTCTCGTCGGTTTCCTATTCGGATCGAGGCTAGGGGCCGCAAGCGGCTCTGTCATGACCGGAGTTGATCCAATTTCGGCCAGCGAGCACTCGTTACGTCCTCAACGGACTAGTCAGACCTGACTATGGTGTGCCTGTGGGCGACGCAACACACGATCTCCCCGGGTCGCTTCGCCTCGCTTCGGCCCTGCCGTTCGTCGGCCGCGACGGCGAGCTGGCCCGGCTGCGGGCGCTGATGCCCCGGGCCGAGGGCGAGGGACGCCGGGTCGCGCTGCTTGCCGGGGCGCCCGGCTCGGGCAAGAGCCGGCTGGTGCGCGAGTTCGCCGCCGCCGCGGCCGAGGACGGGGCGCTGGTCCTCTACGGGGCGGCGGACGCGGTTGTGCGGATGGCCTACGGGCCCTTCGTCGCGGCGCTCGACCGGCTGACGCGGGTGGTCGGCGAGGAGGAGTTGCGCGCCGCGCTCGGCTACGGCGGGGGAGAGCTGACGCGACTGCTACCCGACCTGGCCGCGCGGTTCGGCGAGCTGTCGGCGCCGCTCGAGGCCGACCCGGACACCGAGCGCCTGCGGCTGCATACGGCTGTCGCCGAGCTGCTCACCGGCGCCTCCCGCGCCCGGCCGTTGCTGCTCGTGCTCGAGGACGTGCACTGGGCGGACGCTCCGACCCTGCTGCTGTTGCGCCACCTCGCCCAGAGCGCCGGCGACGCCCGCCTGCTCCTCCTCGCCACCTTCCGCGATACCGAGGCCGACGTGCCGCCGGAGCTGGCCGACACGCTGGCCGACCTGCGCCGCTCCGACGAGGTGGAACGGCTGCGGATGGGTGCGCTCTCCGCGGTCGAGATCGGCGAGTTCGTCCAGCGAGCTTCCGGCTGCGGTCCCGGGCCCGAGTTGAGCGAGTTGGCGGGGACGATCGAGGACCTCACCGGCGGCAACGCGTTCCTCGTCTGCGAGCTCTGGCGGGCCCTCGATGAGACCGGGGCGGTGGAGGTCTCGGCCGGGGCGATCCAGATCGCCCGGCCGCTGGACCGGCTCACCAGCCCGGAAAGCGTCCGCGAGGTGACCGGACAGCGCCTCTCCCGCCTCGCTCCCGAGACGATCGAGCTACTCGAGCTGGCCGCCACCGTCGGGGCCGAGTTCGAGCTCGACGTCGTCCGCCAGGCCGCCGGTCTGGCCGAGTCAGAGCTCCTCGCCGCGCTCGAGGAGGCGGTGGCGAGTGGGATGATCGAGGAGCTGCCCTCGCAGCGCCTCTCCTGCCGCTTCACTCACGAGCTGGTGCGGCGGGCGCTCTACGACGAGCTCTCGCGAGCGCGGCGAGCTGAGCTGCACCTGCGCGTCGGCGAGGCGCTGGAAGCGGCCGGCGCCGATTCCAACCGCGCCCTCGCCGACCTCGCCCATCACTTCGCCGCCGGGGTTCCCTTCGGCGGCAGCGAGCGCGCGGTCGAGCACAACCTGCGCGCGGCCCGCGCCGCCGCCGCGGCGCTGGCCTTCGAGGAGGCCGCGCAGGGCCTGCGCACGGCGATCGATCTCGGCGTGGACGACCCGGTCGCCCGGGCCGGGATATTCCTCGAGCTGGGTGCTGTCAGTCACCGAGCGGGCAAGGCACCGGAGGCCCTGGAGGCGTTCGTCGCCGCCGCGGCGATTGCCCGCGAGCAGGACAGCGCCGAGCTGCTCGCCCGCGCCGCGATCGGCTACGAGGATGCCTGCTGGCGTCCCGGCCTGGGGATCCAGGACTCGATCGAGCTGCTCGAGGAAGGGATCGCCGCCCTGCGCGAAGGAGACGACGAGCTGCGCATCGGCCTGCTGGCCGGCCTCGCTCGCGCGCTCGATTTCCAGGGCGAGCGCGAGCGCGGAGCGATCGTCCGTGGCAACGCGGTTGCCCTCGCCCGGCAGCGCGGCGACCGCTCCGGGCTGGCGAAGGTGCTGGTGCGCTCCTACTGGTCGCGCGGCGCGAGCCCGCTGGAGGAGATCCTCGCGATGCTGACCGAGGCGAGGGACCTGGCGGAGGAGCTGGGCGACGCCGAACTGCGCGCCGACGCGACGGCCTGGCGCGTGCCGACCTTCGTCGCCCTCTGCGACTTCGACGCCGCCCGCGCCGAGGTCGCCGCTCTGCACGAGATGACCGAGCGCACGGCGCAGCCCTTTCATGCTCACGTCGCCGCCCACTACAGCGCCGCGATCGCGATCTGCGACGGCCGCCTGGAGGAGGCGGAGGCGATGGCGCGGCGCTCCGAAGAGTGGAGCCGGTTGATGAGCGGCCGGGACGCCTCGGGCACCTACGGGATCCAGATGTTCAGCATTCGTCGCGAGCAGGGCCGCCTGGCCGAGCTGGCGCCGGCGGTGAGGCTGCTCGCCGGCGATCCCGAGCGAGTCGGCCCGTGGCAACCCGGGCTGGTAGCCGTGCTCGCCGAGCTGGGCATGGAGAGCGAGGCAAGGCGGGAGCTCGCCCGCCTCGCGACCGACGGCATCGACGGCTTTCGCGACTCGCTCTGGCTCGCCACGCTGGTCTACCTGACCGACGCCAGTGCTGCGCTGGGCGACGAGACGATGGCCGCGATCCTCTACCCGGAGCTGGAGCCGCTCGCCGGCGGCAACGTGATGATCGGCCACCTGGTCGCCTGCTACGGCGCCGCCGATCGCTACCTGGGCATGCTCGCCGCGACGCTTGGGGAGGCCGAGAGCGCCGAGCGTCACTTCGAGGCCGCCCTGGAGCTGAACCGGCGCATGGAGGCGCCGACCTGGGTCGCCCACACCGCCTTCGAGTACGCCCGCTTCCTGCTTGGTCGCGGCCGCGAGCGCCGCGATCAAGCCGAGGCGCTGCTCGGCGAGGCCGGGGCGCTGGCCGAGCGGATCGGCATGGCCGGCCTGCTCGCCAGGATCGATTCGCTCGGGGTAGTGCCGCCGGGTGGCGCGCTCCCGGCCGGGCTCTCGTCACGCGAGGCGCAGATCCTCGAGCTCGTCGCCCGCGGGCTCAGCAACCGCGAGATCGGCGAGGCGCTGACGATCAGCGGGCACACCGCCGCCAACCACATCCGCAGCATCCTGCGCAAGACCGAGTGCGCCAACCGCACCGAGGCCGCCTCCTACGCCCACCGCCACGGGCTCGCTTGATAGGCGACGCCTCACTGACCGGTTCAAAACCCCGCTACGATCCGGACATGGCGCTTTACATGATCGAGCGCGGCTTCGCCGATCAGCTCGACCTCCAGGACGAGGACGTCGAGCTGATCGAGGAGATCAACGGCGACGAGAGCGTGCGCTGGCTCTTCTCCTTCCTCAGCGCCGATCGCCGCCGCACCTACTGCCTCTATGAGGCGCCCTCGCCCGACGCGATCAGGGCCGCCGCCCGTCGCGCCGACATCCCGGCTGATGAGATCGTCGAGGTCGGTCCCGCCACGCCCCAGTTCGCCGGTCGCCTGCGCGACTGGGCCGACGCGGTCGGCTAGCTTCACGGGCACCGCTGGTGCCTACACTTGGTCGATGGCATTCGCCGATAGCGACTCGACCTTCACCCTCTACCGGCGTGGGATTGAGCTGCTCGAGGAGGCCGATTTCGAGCAGGCGACCGCGCCGTTGGAGGCCGCGGCGCGACGGGCGCCGGAGAAGTCCTCGGTGCGCGAGGCGCTGGGCCGCGCCTACTTCCGCTGCGGGCGCTTTGCCGCCGCCGCAACCGAGTTCGAGGCCGTGGTCGACACCCACCAGGTCAACGACTTCGCCCACTTCTGCCTCGGCCGCGCCCTGGCCAAGACCGGTGAGACCGAGCGCGCTCGCCATCACCTGGCGCTCGCCGCCAACCTGCGCCCCGATCGGCGCGACTACCGCTTCTACCGAGACCTGCTCGGCACCTGAGCCCACTCAGACGTGCCGGTAGTTAGCCGCCCATATGGGCGGCTAACTACCGGCACGTCCTAGAGGCCGGCGGTTAGGTGGCCTACGTTGCGCTTGCTGAAGTAAGGGCCGAAGGTGTGGTGGCGATCGCCCGGTTTGCCGTAGCTGGTCAGGCCGTCGATCGTCGTGCCGCCTTCGATCAGCCAGCCGCCGCCGCTGGCGCCCGGCAGCCAGTGGCAGCCGATCGCGATCGTCGGCGGGCCGGGGATCCGGTAGGTGATGATGTCGTCGCCGACGTAGGGCGATTCGCAGCCCTGCATCCAGCGCGAGCTGCCGGGATAGCCGAAGGTCTGGAAGTCCTGTTTGCGGCTCAGGTCGGTGGCGATCGTGGCGCCACCGCCGACCGCGTCGGCGACGTTGACGCCTTCGGCGTTGGGCGCGGTCAGGATCGCCCCCATGTCGAAGTTGGGGTTGCCGAACTTGACCCACTGCTTCGGCGCGAAGACCGAGTCGCGGTGGGCGATGAAGGCGCCGAAAGGCGCCGTGCCGCCGCTGTAGGCGGGGACGAACTCGAGCAGGTCCGACCAGGTGCTGTGCCCGTTGGGCGCTTGCGGCCCGGAGTTGACGCAGTGGCCAGCGGTCAATACGAGCTTGCGGCTGGCGCTGTCGATCGCCGTCGCCGAGCAGAAGCCGCCTCTGTTTCCCTGACGGACGAAGAGGCGGCCGTTGACGGCGAAGGGGGCGACGGTCGGTTCGGTCACGTGGGCGAAGCTGGCGAGCGCGGTGATGCCGGCGCTGGGGGCCGCGTCGAGCGGCGGCGTGGCGCGCATCCGCGCCGCCGTCCAGTAGCTGGCGGTTCGCGCCGCTTCGCCAGGGCTCACCGTGGCGGTGGGGTGGAGGCGGGCGGCGGCGCCCGCGGGGGCGGCGAGTGCCGCGAGCAGGAAGCAAAGCGTCGCCAACGCGCCGCCAGCGCGAGACCAGGCGCTGTGCGGGCCCATTCGCATCGAAGGAAGGATAGACCTAGGTCAAAAGCGGGATCACGCAGCGGTACGCGTGGGTTTTAGTTGAGAGGACGTAGTCCAGTTTGCTCGCCGCTGAAACGATGACTACGCCATAGGTATTAAGACCAGAAACGTTGGTCAAGTCTCCCGACCACTCGTCGCCCGAGTCGAGGTTGACGCCGAGCTCTTCGGCGAAGGCGGCTAGCTGCAGCGCCTCCGGCAGGGTGCCGCCGCGGGCGGCGCATTTGCGTGCCGCGGTGGGGGCGTCGACGGCACTGCTCGCCGAGCTCTCCCAGCAGGCGCCGGCGAAGGGTTGCGTGCCGGGCAGGCAGCCGGCGCTGTGCCCGTTGATCGTTTTCGCGTCGACGGCATTGACCGCGTTGAGCGCGGTCTGCGCGTCGACGGCGCTCTGCGCCGTGTCGGCGGAATCGGCGTGGGTAGCGCTCGGCACCTGGCCCAGGGTCAGCTCGTTGATGTCAGCGCCGGTCAGGGGACCGCTCGCCGGGGCGCTGCCGATAACCCCGGGCATCAGCCGGTTGGCCGCGATCGAGTGCGGCTTCAGGCGGTTGCCGGGAATCGACTTTGCCCTGATCGCCCTGCCGTCGAGCTTTGCCTTCTTCGCCGCATAGACGCTGCCGCCGAGCGCCACGAACAGCGCGATGACGGCGACCACCAACGCCGGCGAGTGCCGCCAGATCCCCTGCTTCATTTCCCCTCCGTAAACGTCCCAGTTTCCAGATTCGGGAGGACCCTAAGCCGCGACTCTGGGGCAATTCAATCGAGACGGACGAACGTTCAGGACGGCTCGATTACCCGTCCTCTGCCGTGGCCACTTCCACCGCACCGCATCGCTGTAAGACAGTCGCGTGGTAGGCGACCACGCCCAGCGGCAGGTCGAACGCCTTCGCCAGCTGGGCGGGGCTGAGCGGTGCGTTCCCCGCGTTGATCTCGCGCAGCAGGCGGCGGCGTACGGGGTGCGCCATCGCCTTGATCAGGATGGCGCGGCTGCGCCGGCGAGTCGATCGCCCGCGCGGCCGGGGCTGTTCGGCCTTGCGCGCCCGTTTGCCCGGCCTTCCCTTCCTCCGGGTGCGCCTGTTCCTGCCCCGTTCTCCGCGTGCCTCTGACATCTCGTGCATCCTCTCTCAATCCGGATCGACCCAAACGAACAGGGCGTTAAGGAATTTCAGCGGCAGTGTAGGAATATTGAGTGTGTTTCATATCGCGAAGCGACGAGCGTCCGGGCTCTGCGGTTACCTGGCTTCGTCATCAATTTCCCGTGTTTCCTCAAGCAGCGTTTCGATCGGAGGGTCGTCGATAATCGTCGTTTCATAGAAATGCTCGACCGCACCGCGGACCATTCCTTCGTCCGTCAGCTCGACGGCGCCGAGCTTCTGCAGGACCCTGACGTGGTAGCTGATCATGCCGACGTGCAGGTGGAACTCCTTGGCAATCTTTGCCGGGCTGGACTGCTCGCTGCAGTCGGCAAGCAAGCGCAGTATGCGGCGCCTCAACGGGTGGGCGATAGCGTCGATCAGGTTGGCTCGGTGCCGACCATTGGGCTTCTTGCGCCCCTTCCGCATCTTGCTGTTACCCGCCATCCAGAGCACCCTCTCTCAATCCGGGATCGGCCCCAAACGAACAGGGCGTTAAGGATTTCGCGTTGAGGATTTCGGCATCAGTGTAGGAATCCTGAGCTAGATTTACACTTCGAATGTGAAGATCAAACAACTCAGTCAGATCGTTTGGGCAGGGGGAAGTGGCAAACGGCCCCGAGCCGCGCGGCCTGTGCCGGCGGCCCGGGGTTGCTCACGGGCCGTCGAAGCTAACCCGCCTTGGTGATCGACAGGACCGGCAAAGCGGTCTCGGTCTTGGTGACCGTCATTAGCCCACCTCCTTCAATGTTAAATGCTCTAAAAAACCAGAGCGTTTGTTGAGCGGCGTCGAACCAGCGAAGAACTCAGACAGTTCCGCTACAAGACCGAATAGACTTCACGGCAACACTCGGGCAACGGAGAACACTGGAGGAATGCGTGACGAAATTGAAAATGGGAATCAAGTCCCAGCTTCCATTTACCTTGCGCATGGCAAAAGTGTTCGCGGATTCGCTGCGCGTTCAGATCCTGGCTGAGTGCAACACGCGGGAGATGAGCCCGAAGCAGTTCTTCGAGGAGTTTGGGGGCGGGAGTCTTCCCAGGGTTGCTCGCGCATTCGAGGTGCTGATCGAATATGGCTGGCTCTACCAAACCAGGACAGAGACCGGAGGAAAACGACGCGGCGCGGTTGAGCATTTCTACCGTGCAACTAGTCCGGCGATGTTTGACGAGGGTACTTGGCCAGACGTGCCCGATGCAATGAAGAACATCTTCACTTGGCGATGCTTCCTCACGCTCGCCGAGCGCGTCAAAGCGGCTCTAGTGGCGGGTACGATCGATGCCAGGGAGGATCGGCACTTCACTTGGAGCCCTTTCCGACTTGACCTGCAGGGCTGGAAGAACGTGATCGCCAAAGTCGATGCTTTGTTCTACTGGCTTTCCGAGGAGCAGGAAAGAGCTAATGCGCGCATGGCCGAGTCCGGGGAGAAGCCGATCCCTATGACCGTTGCCCTCGCTGCCTTCGAGTCGCCCAAGGACACCGAAAAGCACCCGTAGCCCTCGTCGCGGCCTTGTCGCGGGATAGACTCGCCCGCGTACATTCGGTCGGTGGTCAAGGGAAGTCCGGTGCGAAACCGGCGCGGTCCCGCCACTGTGACCGGGCGAAGGGTGCCGCGGGCGCGTGTTTGGCGCCGGCCACTGGGGGCGACACAGAGCCCCCGGGAAGGTGCGGCAGGCCGATTCCCGGAAGCCAGGAGACCTGTCCCCGGCCAGCCATGACGACCCTCGAGGAAAGGGTGGCTTAAATGCCAAGACTCATTCCATTCCGGCTGGCCGCCGTGTGCGCGCTGGCTTTCACCCTGGTGCTGTCGACCGCCGCGCTCGCCGTGGCGAAGGTCCCTGCCGAGCTGCGCGTGGTCGGAGGCGGCAAGACCATCGCCGAAGCGACGCTCAAGACCGGCACCGTCTCGGTGCCGACCAGCCAGAAGGCGACCTGCTTTGGCAAGGGCACCGCCGGCAGCGGCAAGGCGGCGACGATCAAAGGCGCCACTGCGCTCGGCCTGCTCGGCCAGGCGGCGAAGTCGACCAGCGCGCTGAAGCCACTGCTGCTCACCGATGCCTTTGACTTCGGCCTGGGGATCTGTGGGGTCGGCGGCTTCAAGGCGACCCCGAAGCTCTCCTGGTACCTGAAGGTCAACCACAAGAATCCGGAACTGGGCGGCGACGCGGTCAAGTTGAAGGCCGGGGACGAAGTGCTCTGGGCCCTGGAGCCGTATCCCTACCCGAATGAGCTGTCGCTGGTCGCACCGGGCGAAGCGAGTCCGGGGGTGCCGTTCGACGTCCGCGTCTTCTCCTACAGCGACAAGGGCAAGCGAAAGCCGGCCGTGGGCGTGACGGTTACCGATGCGACGGCGCCGACCGATGCCGAAGGCCGGACGACGGTGACCCTGACCGGAGCGGCCACGCTGGCCGCCACCCATGGCAAAGACATCCCGTCCAACCAGGCCGCGGTCTGCGTGAGCGGGGCGTGCCCCGCCGGTTGATCCCGTGAGGCTGGGCCGTGGCACGGCGGTCGCGATCGCGCTGCTCCTTGCAGCGGCGCTCGCGGCCGCCGGCTGCGGCTTCGGCCCCGGCTCGAGCGTCGGCGAGGTCTCGCTGACGGTGACCCGGGACTATGGCTCGGAGCAGGTGCAGCCGGCAGCGAACGACAAGGCCTCGGAATCGGACACGGTGATGCGAGTGCTCGAACGCGAGGCGAAGATCTCGACCCGCTACAGCGGCGGCTTCGTGCAGGCGATCGACGGGCTCGAAGCGGACGAGCGCTTCGGCCACTCCTTCGACTGGTTCTTCTACGTCAACGGGGTCGAGGCTCCGGTGGGCGCGGCCGATTTCGACCTGCACGGCGGCGAGGCGATCTGGTGGGACTACCGCAACTGGGCCGCCGCCGAGCGGGTCCCGGCCGTGGTCGGCTCCTGGCCGCATCCGCTCCTCGGTGGCTACGAAGGGAAGTCGCATCCGGTGGCGCTCGAATGCCGCGCCGCCGGCGCCGCCTGCGCTGTGGCCCGTCGCAAGCTCGGCGAAGCCGGCATCGTGCCGGTGGCGGGGCTCTCCGACGATGCGATCCGGGTTCTCGTCGGGCCCTGGGCACGGCTGCGCGACGACCCGGCCGCGGCGCAGCTGGAGCAGGGCCCGCAGGTGAGCGGCGTTTTCGCCGGCTTCACCCAGCACGCAGGCGGTTACCGGCTGCAGGGGCTCGACGAAGCCGGCGATCCGGCCCGTGGCTTCGGCCCGGGTGCCGGCCTCGTCGCCGCCACCCGCCATTTCGAAGCTCCGCCGGTCTGGCTCGTCACCGGGCCGACCGCGGGTGGCGCGCTGGCGGCCGCCAGCCTGCTCGGCGCCGCGCAGCTGCGCGACCATTACGCGGTGGCAACCGAAGGCGGCCGGGAGACGCCGCTGCCGGTGCGATGAGGTCGCCCTTTGCCTACACGCCGCGACCGGGCCCGCTGCAGGCGGCCTCGCCGGGCGCCGCCGTCACCTATCTCGGTGCCCTCGTCGCCGTCGCCTTTCTCTACTCGAACCCGCTGGTGCTGGTGGCGGTGGGGGTCGCCGCGGCGCTGGCCGGCTTCATCGCCGGGGCCGGCAGCGCCGTGCGCGTCGCGCTGCGCATGGGCCTGACTCTGGCCCTGCTGATCGTCGTCGTCAACGTCCTCGTCGTCGACCGCGGTGAGACCGTGCTGCTGCGGCTCGGCGAGGCGCCGCTTCTGGGCCGCGTCGACGTCACCGCCGAGGCGATGGTCGAAGGCGCGATCCTGGGCCTGCGGGCGGGGGTAGCGATGATCGCCTTCGCCGTCTACTCGGCCTGCGTCGACCCGGATCGCGTGCTGCGGGCACTGCGTCCCTTCGCCGGGCGCTCGGCGCTGACCGCGGCGCTGATCTCCCGCCTCGTCCCGGTGGCCGTAGCCGACGCCACCCGCCTGCGCGACGCCGGCCAGCTGCGCGGACCGGCAGCGGCGCCCGTTGGCCGCGCCACGCTGCTCCGCCGCCTGATGGCGGGATCTCTAGACCGGGCCGTCGACGTGGCAGCGACCCTGGAGCTACGCGGCTACGCGCTCCAGTCGTCCCGCCGCGATCACCGCCCGCATATTGAAGGGTTGTGGGCCCCCCGAGGCCCACAACCCTTCAATATGCGTCGGTCGAGGTACGACCGACGCTTCTATGTCGTCGGCGCCGCGGTGCTGACTGCCGCGATCGCGGGAATGGCCCTGGGGGTAGACGACTTCCATGCCTATCCAACGATCGAGGTCGGGCTCGGCGCCGGAACTCTCGCCCTCTCCACCCTGATCGTTCTCTCCGGCTTGGCTCCGAGGAGGCGCGATGCCTGAGCTCTCCGCCCCGCCACGCGCAGCACCGGCCCTTGCGATTGAGCGCCTTTCGTATTTCTATCCCGCCGCCCCGCGTATCCGACATTCACCACACCAGAAGGGGGTGAATGTCGGATACGCGCTTCGCGACGTCTCGCTGACTCTTGCGGCGGGGGAGTTCGCGGTGCTGGCCGGACGCTCCGCCTGCGGTAAGACGACGCTGCTGCGCGCCGCCTGTGGCCTGGTGCCGCACTTCCACGGCGGCGAGATCGAGGGCAGCGTCCATGTCGCCGGGATAGACGCGATTGCCAGCGGCCCGGGAGAGTTGGCGGCGGTCGTCGGCTATGTGGCCCAGGACCCTGAGACCCAGATCGTCTCGACCACTGTCGCCGCGGAGATCGAGCTGCCGCTGGAGATGCGGGGCGATCCGCCGGCCTCTCGTGCCCGCGCTGTGGAGGAGGTAGCGCTTGCCCTCGCGATCCCGCACCTCCTGAACCGCACCGTGGACACCCTCTCTGGAGGGGAGCTCCAACGAGTCGCCCTTGCTGCAGCCCTGGTCACTCGCCCCAAACTGGTCCTCTTAGACGAGCCCACGTCGCAGCTCGACCCCGTAGCGGGCGACGAGTTGATCTGGCTCTTACGCCGCTTGAACGAGGAGTGGGGCGTATCGATCCTCTTGGCCGAGCACCGCCTAGAGCGCTGTCTCGCCGCCGCCGACCGGGTCATCGCGATGGACTCGGGCTCAATCTCCTTCGACGGCTCTCCGAGAGACTTTTTGGCTTGGGCACGACAAGCCGATCTCGCTTTAGAGACCCCCGCCGCGCGCCTCTTCTCTCTTTCGGGCATCGAGCCCTTGCCTGTGGGCGTCCGCGACGCTCGAGCCATCCTCCGGAACCAAACCGGGGGAGTAGCCCAGGGACGGAGGGAGGGGGACCCCCGTCCCTCCGCGGCCACCGCAGCCGCCGAAGTCCTCAACCTCTGGGTAGAGCTGCGCCAGGGAGACGAGCCCCACGACGTGCTGAAGGGAATCGACCTGAAGATCGACCGCGGCGAACGTGTAGCTCTCATGGGTCGCAACGGTGCGGGCAAGAGCACGCTGCTGCGAACGCTGGCGGGTCTCGTCGAGCCGGTGCGGGGGAAGACCGAGGTCTCAGGTGAAATGGCCCTGCTGACGCAGAACCCAAGCGACTACCTGGTGCGTGAGCGGGTCGGCGACGAGCTGCCGGGTGACGAAGGGTTGGCGGCGTTGCGGATCGTCGGGTTGGAGCACAAGGTCGGCTCCGACCCCCGTGATCTCTCCGGTGGCGAGCGGCAGCGGCTGGCCCTTGCGATTGCGTTGGCCGGCCGCATGGACGGCGAGGAGATGCCGGGCCTCGTCGCGCTGGACGAGCCGACCCGCGGCATGGACCGAGCGCGCAGGGGCGATCTGGTCGAGCTGATCGAAGGACTCGCCGGCCGCGGGGCCGGGGTCCTCGTCGCAACCCACGACGTCGAGTTCGCGGCCAGCTTCGCGCAGCGCGTCGTACTGATGGGCGACGGCGTCGTGATCGCCGACGGCAGCGCGGCCGAGATCCTCTCCGGCGGTTGGTACTTCGCCACCGAGGTCGCGCGCATCCTCGACCTGCCCGGCGTGATCACCCCGGAGCAGGGCGCCGCCAGCCTCGACCGGGAGCATCCGGGATGAGCTGGGAGCTGGCCAGCTTCCTCATCCTCGGCGCTGCCCTGCTCGGCGGCTTTGCCTGGTACGAGCGCTCGCGGCCGACCTCGCAGGTCGTCGCCCTGGTTGCCGCCCTAGCGGCGCTCGCCGTCGCCGGCCGGCTCGCCTTCGCTGCCCTGCCCAACGTCAAGCCGACCACCGACATCGTCATCTTCGCCGGCTACGCGCTCGGCCCGGCGCCGGGTTTCGCGGTCGGCGGCCTGGCCGCGCTCGTCTCCAACTTCTGGTTCGGGCAGGGTCCGTGGACCCCCTGGCAGATGGCGGGGTGGGGGATGTGCGGGATCCTGGGCGCCGTCCTGGCGGTCGTGCGCCCACGTGCCGGGCGCCTCACCCTGGCCGTCGTCTGCGCTTTTGCTGGCGTCGCGTACGGCGCTCTGCTGAACTTCTCTTTGATGGCGACCTACGGAGGGGACCTCTCATGGCAGCGCTTCCTTGCCCTGGAGTCCCGCGCCGTGCCCTTCGACGCCGCCCACGCGATCGGCAATGCCGCCCTCGCCCTGGTCGCCGGGCCGGCGATGATCCGGATGCTGGTCCGCTTCCGCGAGCGGTTCGAGTGGCACGCCCCGGCAGTGGTCTCGGTGCTGTTGCTGGCGCTTGCGCTGGCCAGCGTGCTGCCGGCCCGCGCCCAGGCCTCTGAAACGAGCCGCGCCGCCGAGTGGCTGGTCGCGGCGCAGAACGACGACGGTGGTTGGGGGTCTTCGCCCGGCCACAGCTCGGCGACCGATATGACCGCGTGGGCGATGCTGGGCCTCGAGGCATCTGGGCGCAACCCACTCGACATATCCAGCGAAGGCCACAACCCGGTCGGCTACCTGCGCGGCCACGTCGATGAGCTGAGCAGCCCCGGCGACTACGCCCGCACGATCCTCGCCCTCGAGGGTGCCGGCGTCGACCCTCACGACTTCGGCGGTCGTGACCTGGTCTCGGCGCTGGCCGGCCAGCGTCGCAACAACGGCTCCTACGAAGGCTGGCCGGGGTCGACGGCCTTCGCGGTGATCGCGCTGCGTGCCGCGGGTGGGGGCGGCATCGACCAGTCGATCTCCTGGCTTGCCAAGGTCCAGAACGGCGATGGCGGTTGGGGCGACGTGCCCGGCTCGCCTAGCACCGCCGATGGCACCGGTGCCGCGATGCAGGCGATGCCCGACAGCAGCGTTGCCAGGCACGGGCTCGGCTACCTGCGCAACGCCCAGCGGCCCAGCGGCGGCTTCCCGATCGGCGCCTCCGGCGCGGTCAACGCCCAGTCGACCGCCTGGGCCGTCCAGGGGATGGTGGCTGTGGGGACCGACCCCGCCTCGGTGCACGAGAAGGGCAAGAGCCCGCTCGAATACCTCGCCGCTCGCCAGGACGCCGATGGCCACTACCGCTACTCCGCGTCGAGCGATCAGACGCCCGTCTGGGTCACCGGCCAGGTATTGGCGGCGACGGCCGGCGACTCCTTCCCGGTGCCCCCGGTCCCGCGCGCCGCGCCCGCCCCGCCGGCAAGCAGTGACCTGGGCTCGGCGATCCCCGTAGCGCCTCCGTCCACCGGCTCGAGCCAGGAACTGGCCGAATCGCTCAGCCAAGGCAGCGCCGGCAGCGCCCCGCCGGGCACCGCCGGTGGCATCAGTCCCTCGACCAAGCCGCCGGTGGGGGGAGGTGGTGTCATTCCGGGCGTGCCCCATGCGTCCATCCCCGAGGGCGACGCAGCGGCACCGGCCCCCGCCGAGCCCGCCGCACCCCGCTTCGAAGCGAGCGACAACCCCGGACCCAAGCCCTGGGCACCCCTCGGCATCGGCCTGGCCACCGCCGGCGTAACCCTCGGCAGCGTGCTCTTGCTGGGCCGCCGTTTCAGCTGGTAGCCGGGGCGCTATACGCTCGCGAGATGGATGTCGAGGCCGCGATTCGCACTCGCCGCACCCACAAGGCCTTCCGGCCGGAGGCGCTCTCGCGCGAGCAGATCGAGGAACTGCTCGAGCTGGCGCGCTGGGCGCCGAATCACAACCTGACCGCCCCCTGGCGCTTTCGGGTCGTCGGGCCGGGGGCGCTGGCCCGGTTGAAGGAGGCGGCCGGGCCCGAGGGCGCCGCCAAGCTCGACCGCGCCCCGACGCTGATCGTCGTCTCCTGCGTGCTCTCCGGCGATCCGGTCCAAGACGAGGAGGACCTGCACACGGCCGCCGTCGCCTCCTACATCGTCCTGCTCGCCGCCCACGCTCGTGGCCTCGCCGGCTACTGGCGCACGCCCGGCCTGCTGCGCTCGCCCGAGGGCCGCGCCGCCGTCTGCCTGCCCGACGGCGAGCGCTTCGTCGGCCTCCTCCACCTCGGCCGCCAGCGACAGGACAAAGAGGCGCCCGAGCGCCCGCCGGTGGCGCAGACGACCACCTACCTCGACTGATGGCCGCCGGATGCTGACCCGCGCCGCGGCCCTGGAGGAGATCGCCGGCCAGCGCTTCGAGGTTGTCGTGATCGGCGGCGGCATCACCGGTGCCGGGGTCGCCCTCGACGCCGCCTCGCGCGGCTATTCGGTGGCGCTGCTGGAGCGCGGCGACTACGCCGTCGGCACCTCCAGTCGCTCCTCGAAGATGGTCCACGGCGGCCTTCGCTACCTGCAGAACTTCGACCTCGGCCTCGTCCGCGAGGCGTTGCTGGAGCGCCAGTTGATGGTGCAGCTGGCGCCGCACCTCGTCTACCCGACGCCATTCCTCGTCCCCTCCTTCGCCGATGAGCGGCGTGACCGCAAACTCGGCATGGGGCTCAACATGTACGACGTGATGGCGACCACGCGGGTCGGTCGCAGCCGTCGCGAGATGCGCTCCTCCAAGGACGAGGACGCGGACTTCTACTGGTCGCCCGACCGCCACCGCACGATCGACCGCGACGAGGTCCTGGAGATGGTGCCCGCGCTGGAGCCGCGCGATCCCAACGACGCCTACCTCTTCTACGACTGCCAGACCGACGACGTGCGGCTGGTGCTGACGATCCTCGGCGAGGCCGAGCGCTTCGGGGCGGTGATGCTGAACGGCGCCGAGGTGGCCGAGGTGCTGACGCGGAACGGCCGCGCGACGGGCGTCGCGGTAGTCGAGGCGGAGTCGGGCGAGCGCTTCGAGGTCGAGGCCGGCAGCGTCGTCAACGCGACCGGCGTCTGGGCCGACCGGATCGGCGCCGAGGTGGCCGACGAGGAGGACGTGCCGCGGATCTCGCCGAGCCGCGGCACCCACGTCTTGATCGACCGCGACGCCCTCTCCACCGGCCGCGCCGCCTGCATCGTCCCCGCCGGCGAGGGCCGCCACATCTTCGCCCTGCCCTGGTACGGCAGAACGCTGATCGGCACCACCGACAACGACTACGCGGGCGACATCGACCACCCCCGGCCGGGCGAGGCCGACGTCGAGTACCTGCTCGATGCCGTCAACGCCTTCTTCGGCATTTCCCTGAGCGACTCCGACTTGGTCGGCGCCTACGCCGGCGTGCGGCCGTTGCTCTCCACCGGCGACCCGAAGAAGTCGGTCGACATCTCGCGCAAAGCCGAGCTGTATGAGACCTCGTCGGGGATGCTGACGATCACCGGCGGCAAGCTCACCACCTGGAGGCGGATGGCGAAGCAGACGGTCGACCGTCTGGTCGAGCGCGAGGGTCGCGAGGCGCCCTGTCACACGGCGGAGATCCCACTTGGCATGGAGGCGCGGCCGGAGGATCTGGAGGCACCGGAGGGGGTGGGGGAGGCGACCATCGCCCAGCTCGAGTTCCGCTACGGACACGCGGCGCGGGTCGTGCTGCGCCTCGCTCGCGAGGACCCGAAGCTGGCCGCGCCGATCGTCTCCGGCCGTCCCGACCTGCTCGCCGAGGTGGCGATCGCGGCGCGACTCGAGCAGGCGCGCTGCGTCGCCGACGTGCTCCTGCGCCGCACCCGGCTCGGGCTTCTGGCGGCGCCGCAGCTGCGCGGCACCGACGTCGCCCGCTTGGTTGCCGCCGTGCTCGGCGAGGAGCTCGGCTGGTCGCGACGCCAGGTGAAGCGCGAGGCCGAGGCCTGGCCGGCGGCACTTGCCGAGGCGGGCACCGACGCCGCAGCGGCCGGAAGTGCATCGCGACGGCCCGGTTGAATAGCCTGCAATCACGATGACGAAAGCCGAACTCGAGTCCAAGCACATTGCCGAGCTGCACGAGCTCGCCGCCGACGCCGGCGTCGAGCGCTACCGGATGCTGCCCCGCGCCGAGCTGATCGACAAGCTCGCCGGGGGAAATGGCGGCGGGGCGACGCAACCGAAACGCGAGCGCTCCGGAGGAGACTCGGGTCAGCGTCGGCAGCGCAATCGCAGTCGCAAACCTCGCGAGCCGCGCGGCGACCGTCAGGAGCGCAAACCGCGCGAGGGCCAGAAAAGCGGGCGGCAGCAACCGGCTCCGCCGAGCGAGCCTGTCCCAGCAGCGCCACCCGCTGACGCGGCGGCCTCCACCGAGCGCCCCAAACGCAAACGGCGCCGCCGGCGCTGGGGCCGGCGCCCCAAGGGCGTCCGTGTCCACGACCTGCTTCTGCCCGCCGGCTCCGGCCGCCAGGCGATCGTCTACGCCGAGAGCCGCGCCGCCTGCACGGCGATGCTGCGGGAAGTGGCGGCTGAGTTGTCCGGCGCCCCCGAGGGCCCCGACCCGATTGCCCTGCTCGTCGACCCGACACCGGAGGAGCTCGCCGACTGGAAGCGCGAGGCGCCCAAAGCCGAGATCGTCTCCGCTGGCAAGGCGAAACACGCCGAGGACGCCCTCGCCCAGGCTCGCTCCCGGGCCGGTGCCGGCGAGGACGTGATCGTCCTGATCGACTCCCTGAGCCGCTTCGCCGAGACCTTCGCCGGTGCCGATGAGGCCCGCGAGCTCTTCGACGCCGGCCTTGGCGCGGGGGCAGGCTCACTCACGGTCGTTGCGGCAGTAGAGAGAACTGACTGAGGTCGTCAGACCAAGCAGATCAAGGACGCAGGCCGTGTGGCGTGCTCCGCACGCGAACGGCCGAGGACGCCGAGATGCGCCGGTCAGACGGCCTCAGCGCCGGTAGGCGATGCGGCGCCAGGAAGGCTCTTTGGAGAGCTCGATCAGCTCGTTGCTGCGGTCGGGCTGGACGTAGCCGAAGGTCTGGGTGCTGTCGTCGAAGACGACGTCCAGCTCACCCTCCTTGACCCGCTGGTCGAGCCAGGCGCCGCGGAAGACGAGGCGGCGCAGCCAGTGGACGAGGCTGCGGTTGGAGGGGCCGACCAGGTCCTCCCAGTTGACGTTGATGTGCTCGCCGAGCTCTGAGCTGGGCTCCGAGATCTCGCCGTTGACGGCGAGATCGAGCAGGTCGTCGAGCTCCTCGCGGCTAAGTCCCTGCTGGACGAAGCCGAGTTTGACCGCGGCCTGCTCGACGCGCTGGCCGAAGTCCTCCTCGTTGAAGGCAAAGCGCAGCTCGCCGTACTCGAGCACGTAGTCGGAGCCCGACTCGTAATTTCCTCTGCGGGTCGTCTTCTTGTTCATTGAGTTGAAGCCAATCCGCCGTCGCCAGCCCAGCGACGGCAGGTGCTGGATCATGCCTGTCATCGTAGTCCCGTGCCTAGTGGGGACGACCGCTGAACGAGGTTTTGCGCGTCAGGCCCCCGCCAGATACCGCGCCAGCGCCTCACCGATCGGCTGCTCGGTCTGCGACTCGTAGTAGCTGAAGGCCGGGCTGGGGTTGACCTCGAAGCAGAAGACCTCGTCCTCCGGCGTGATTCGCAGGTCGATTCCGGCGAAGGGCAGGTCCAGGTCGTGGGCGAGCGCGACGCAGCGCTCCCCGACCTCCGCCGGCAGCTTCGTCGCGGCCATCTCCGCGGCGCTTCCGGATTGCCGGCCGGCGTAGCGGTAGTCGGTCGCCTCGCTGCGCACGGTGGTGGCGAAGACCTCGTTGCCGACCACGTGGGCGCGGACATCCGTGCCGGGCACGAACGCCTGGAACTGGACCGGGCACCAGCGGATCAGCTCGAGCCGCGCCAGGTCCTCCTCGCCGAACGTCTGCACGATCGAGCGCACGCCGCTGATCGACTTGTAGATCACGCAGGGGTGCTCAGCGACGAACTCGCGCACGAGCCCCGGGTCGTTGGTGATCAGCGTCTCGGGGACCGAGAAGCCGTGTCCGGCGATCAGCTGCGACTGGTAGGGCTTGGAGGAGTTCGACCCCTGTGGGCGCGAGCGGTTGACGACCCGCGCCGGGGCGATCTCGAGCCACTGGTTCAGCGTCTCGTGCAGCTTGCGGCAGTGGGCTCGCGACGGCGAGCCGGCCGGCTCGCCGCGCAGCTCGGGCAGGAACCGGTCGTCCATCAGCCGCGTGTAGACCCCGCCGATCTCCTCCAGCGGGTAGGCCCCGCCGTCGATGTGCAGCTCCCCCGTGATCTCCCCGGCGACCAATTCGAACTCCAGCTCGGCCGCGGCGAACTCGCGCTGGTTGAAGAAGACGTGCTCGGCGCCGAGCAGCTCGACCGCACGCGTCGCCCTGGCCAGCGAGCTCTCGCTCGGGATGCCGCAGAGCAGGATCACGCTTCGGCCCCCGGGGCCAGTGCGGCGGCGAGGCCGTCGATCAGCGGCTCGCCGCCGATCCGCAGGTCGGGGAGGGGCTGCGCGGCCGCGAACTCCAACTGCCCGCCGGCATCGCGGCGCAGCTCGACGCCGAGGATGTCGGTCCCACTGAGGCCGGCGAGCCGCAGGCAGGACTCGGCGGTAGTTGCGGGCAGTGGGGTGCCGTAGAGCGCTCCGCAGGCGACCACCACGCTGCTCGCAGGGGCGACCCAACCGGCAGGCTCGGCGCCGTGCTGTCGCCGTGACGTGGCGCGGCGAGCGGGCGTGGGCAGCCCGGCCCGGGCAGCCAGCGCGAGCCACTGGAGCGGATCGAGGTTTGGGCCCGCCAGCCCGAACGGAACCGGGCGGTTGAGGACCGGTCCCGGCATTCCCGTCAGCCAGCTGAGGAAGAAGGCCGAGACCTCTTGTATCGCGTAGTCCCGCTCGGCCTCCGGGGCGACCCCGAGGTGGTCCATCGGAGGGTAGGTCAGGCGGTTGAGAAAGCCGCGCACCTCGTCGCTCGCGACCCGCCTGCCGTCGGCGAGCTCGAGCCTCACCGAGGGCGGCCCGGCGCCGAGCCGGTGCTCGACCCTGAGCGAGTACGCCAGCGCCTCGGCGCTGACTACCTCAAGCGGCGCCAGGCCACGCTCGGCGAGGCGACGGGCGGCCCAGAGGGCCGCCACGTCGCCCGGGTTACAGGCGATCAGCCACATCGAGCCGCTCCCGCCTCAGACCTCGGTGGCCTTCTCGATGTCCTTGGCGTCCTTCGACCGCTTGGCCTCGGCGGCCTCTTTGTCGAGTTTGGCGACATCGGACTCATGCGCGAGCGCCCCTTCGCTCAGGTCGGGCCTGAAGCGGGGGTCGATGAAGTGCGAGATGCGGCGGCGCTGGGTCAGGAACTCGGGCTCGGGCTTCTCGATTCGCTCCTTCTCCTTGTCTTTGATCTCGAACTTCTCGTCCTTGTCCTTGATGCCGTCCTTGTCGTCCTTGCTGTCCTTCGTCTCCTTGCCGTCCTTCTCGCCCTTCTCGTCCTTGAAGCCCTTGTCGGTTTCGTACTTGCTATCCGTTTCGTACTTCAGCGTCGCGTCGGCCTGTTCGTCCTTGCCCTCGTTCTCGTCCTTGTCCTTGATGCCGTCCTTCTCGTCCTTGGCCTCCTTCTCCTTGACGGCGTCCTTGGCTTCCTTGTGGTCCGCTATCTCCTTTTCCTCCTTGGCCACTTTCTCGAACGGTTTGTTGGTCTCGCCCTCGCCTTTCTCGAGCTTCACCTTGTCCTGAAACTGGGCGTTGATGCGGTCATGGAGTTCCGGTGCCTGCAGGCGCTGGCGCTCGAAGATATTTCCGCCGCGTTCGATCTCCGCCTCTTTCCCGTCTTTCTCCTTGATGAGTTTCTGCTTCCCCTCGATCTCGACCTTCTCGCGCTTTTCCTGCTTGTTCGTACCCTCGCGCTCGAGTTTCTCGATCTTCTCGAGCTTCTCCCGCTTCTCTTTCTCCTTATGTACGCCCTTGTGTTCGCCCTCGATCTCGAATTTCTCGCCCTTCTCCCGCTTCTCTTTGGACTCGAGCTTCAGCTTCTCTCTGACCTCCAGCTTGTTCTTGAGGACGCCCTCGACGTTCGCGATCAGCGCTCGCAGATCCGGACGGTTGCCGATCCGCTGGCTCACCGGTGAGCTAGGCGATGCCTGCTGAGGGGACCCGGTTTCGCGCAGGTGGGCGCGGCACTCGGCGGGGGTGAGGGTCCGCCCGTGTTTGCGTGCGACCCCCTGCAGGGAGGCCAGCGTGCCGACCACGATCGGCGAGGCGCTGGAGGTGCCGCTGAACTGATCCGTGTACCAGACATCCTCGCCGGCGCCGCCCTGCAGGTCGCCGTACCCGCAGGTCGTCACCTCGCGCCCCCAGCCCTGGGCGTCGACCAGGGCGCCGTAGTTGGAGAAGTCGAGGCGCGAGCGGTCGGGGCCGTGTTCGCGGCCATGGGTGCCGGGCGGCGGCGCGCCCGCACCGACGACGATCGCACCGGAGTCGCGGTTTGCCCGGTTGAACGGGTTGGTCCAGCTCGTCGGGAAGCCCGACCCGGGTTTGCTGTAGAGCGCGTCGTCGAGGTTCTCGGCACCGTTCCCGCCCGCCTCGACCACGACCACTCCGCGGCTCGTCGCGTAGAGGATTGCGTCGAAGTCGTCGGGCCACCACTCGACCGCGATGTAGCCGAGCTGGTCGCCTCGTTCTTCGAAGTTGTGACGCGGGCCGGGGCGGTGGAGCTCGATCAGGATGATGTCGCCGGCGCCGAGGGCGTTGGCGGCCTGCCTGATCGCCTGCCCCGAGCCCATGCCGGCCCCGAAGATCGAGACCGTCCGCAGGTTGGCGGCGGGGGAGATTCCGGTCACGCCGAAGGCGTTGGTGTCGCCGCTGAACTCTCCGGCGACTGCCGTGCCGTGGTTGCGCCAGCCGATGTCGGTGCTCATCGAGCCGCCGATCACACCCCCCTGGTTGGCCCCCAGGTCCTCATGGGTGAAGCGCCAGGCGCCCTCGACGTCGACGATCCTGACGCCGTCGCCGTCGCCGCCCGGGCGCCCCCAGGCATAGCGGGCGTCGACGCCTCCCGGGGCCGCATCGAGGTAGCCCTGGTGAGAGGTGAAGTCGGGGGTGGTGGTCGGGGGCTCCGCGGCCAGTGGCGCGAGGTCGGTGAGGATCGCGGGTGGCTCTGCCGGCGGCTTCACGTATGCCGTCTCGACGATGTCGAGCCCGGCTAGCTCTTTGGCCAGCGCGGCGGGGTCTTTGGCTCCTTCGGCCTGGTAGTAGATGGAGAGGTCGGGCGGCGCGGCGCCCGTCTGGGCGGCCGCGGTTGCGGCCTCGACGCGGAGGCGTTGCTCGCTCGCGCCGAAGAGCGGCGTCAGCTCGGCGTTGGCTGAGCCGATCGCCTCGGCCAGCGGCTTTGCGTCCGCCGCTTCCGCGGTGAGCTCGTCGGGCCCGGCTCTGAGACCCGCCTCTGGGTGCACCACGACCACCAGTTCGGGGGACGGAAGCTCGTATGCGGGCTTGACGACCTTCTTGCTTTTCGATTTGGACTGGGCCACTGGGGTCTCCTTCGGACTAGGGGGGCTCGGCGGATGGCTTCATGTACGCGGCCTCGACGGCATCGCTGCGCCGTAGGGCTCCGAGTGCCCGGTCCGCCGCATCGGCGTCCGGGACCTCGACGGTGAAGTAGGCGGCCAGAGCTGGGTCGCTCTCGCCGGGGTGCATCGGTTCGAAGGAGAGCCCAAGGCCCTCCAGCCCGGGCAGGGGTTGCTCGGGCACAGGGCTCGCCTCCGCTTTGCGGGCAAGCTCCGCGGCAGCCAGATGGCTCAGTTGGACGACGATCTCCAAGAAGCCAATCTCCCGCGCGAGATGTTCATGGCGTTCGAACTTAACATATAGACACGTAGTACTTTAATATTCTTTGTTAAAGCGCTGACACATTTACGGGGAAGAGAAACGGTGGCTGTGCCCTTGGGGGGTTGTGACCACCCGACGCTTCCGAGATCTCCCCACGGCCGCCGTCCTCGCCCGCGACTTCCCCGTCGCTTCGACCCGATGCGCCCGCCTGCTCGGCCTCTCCCATCTCGACCTGGACGAGGCGGGGTCCGGGCTATTGATCCCGAGCTGCCGCAGCGTCCACACCTTCGGCATGCGCTTCGCGCTCGATCTCGTCTTCCTCGATGGCGCTGGCCGGCCCTGCTCGGTGAGGCGAGGGGTGCCACCGCGCCGCCTCGCCTGGGATCGGCGGGCGAGCGCCGTTCTTGAGCTTCCAGAAAACTCAGCATTTACAAATAGAACAGGATAATCTGCTCATCATTGGACGCAATCGAAACTGGAGCGAAAGATGTCTCTTGCCACCGCAATCCGCCAGAACGCCACGCCGCTTGGCCAGGCGCAGACCACCTACAAGCAGGACGTCGCGATGGTGAACACGTTCATCAATGCCGTGCTCACCTCCAAGCTGCCGCCGCTCAATACGAAGCCCCCCGATTGGCAGGAATTCATCAACGCCTACGAGCAGGCGGAAAGCGACGCGCTGCAGTGGGTCAACACCGTGATGGCTCGCCTCCTCCAGATCCCCGAGGACGTGGCGGGATACAACCCGACGATCAGTCAGATCCTCGGCGACGCGAAGAGCCAGGCGGAGAAGCTGATCGCCGACCCCTCCGACCCTGACGCGCTCGCGATTCTCGACAATGACCTGCAGGATCTGACCGGCCAGCTCTCGCTCGTCACCACCTTCATCAGCGGTGCGGTCAAAGCCGTCCAGGACTTCGGCGACGTACTGCCGGCCATGTCCCAGCAACTTCAGGCGATTGCCACCAAATCGGCGAACGACGCCAAGGCCGACCAGGAAAAGATCAACACGCTCAACGCGGACATCGAAAGCCTGCGGTCCGACATCAAGTCGCTGACCGCGGATCTCATCGGACTCGGGATCGCCGACGGAGTCGCGCTCACCCTGGGTGTGGTGGTCACTATCGCCGCCTGGCCGGTGGGTTTGGTCGCATGGCTTGCCCTGGGGCCGGTGGTCGTGGTCGCGACGACCTATATCGCCATCGACAGCAACAAGATCGTCGCCGACAAGGCGAAGATCAAGTCCGATCAGGAAGAAATCACCGGTCTGACCCAGGACGTCGCCACCCTGCAGCTCCTCGCCAGCCACTACGCGGCGATGGTTGCGGAGACCGACGAGATCGAGGCGAGCCTTCAGGCGATCCTCACCGCCTGGCAGCAGCTGGAGAGCGACGTAAACGCGGCCGTCACCGACATCCGCACGGCGATCGCCGATGCGAGCTCCGCTGCCTTTCAGGCGGTGCTGAACGACGTCACCGACGCGATCGCCGAGTGGGACGCCGCCTATGCGGCGGCGGGGGAATTGACGCTCGATCTCCAGGTGAACAACGCCTCGCTGGCGCTCGGCATGTCCTCCGCCGAAATTCAGTCCGCGCTGGCTTCGGGTCAGTCGATGGACGTCATCGCGTACTTCAACGAGGTCGGCACGCAGTAGCTGTAAGTCCGCGTTTTGCGGATGTGACCAGGGCCGAAGGGGGAGAGTTTTCGTCTCGGCGCCCTTAGGGGGTGCATGCTTCCCCAGAGACGAGAAATCGCCAGCGTCGTCGTCTGCGAGGACGACACGACGACGCTCGAGCTTCTCTGCGACAACCTGGTCGCCGATCGCTTCGGCGTGCTACCCGCCCCGAGCGCTTCCGATGCGCTGCGCCTCTGCCGCTACAAGCAGCCGGACCTGATGCTCTTGGACCTGAGCCTGCCCGATGCCTCGGGGCTCGACGTGCTGCAGGAGATCCGCGAAGCGGACGGCATCGTCTCGCGCTTCGACCCGCGCCTGCCGGTGATCGTCCTCAGTGGGCGCGGTGCCGACCAGGATCGCGTGCGCGGCCTCGAGTTCGGGGCTGACGACTACGTGGTCAAGCCCTACGTCTACTCGGAGCTACGGGCGCGGATCGCGGCGGTGCTGCGGCGGGTGGACCAGCGCAACAGCGGTCCGATTCGGGTTGGCGACATCGTCGTCGATCCGGGCCGGCGCCGCGCCTGGGTCGGCGGGCGCGAGGTGCGGCTGTCCAAGAAAGAGTTCTCGCTGTTGCGGGTGCTCGCCGCGGACCCGCACCGGGTCTTCTCCAAGCGCGAGCTGCTGGGCGAGGTCTGGGGCCATCGGATGCCGACCAAGACCCGCACGCTCGACTCCCACGCAAGCCGTCTGCGGCGCAAACTGGATCCCGAGCGGGCGCGCTTCGTAATCAACTGCTGGGGCGTCGGATATCGCCTCCTCGACGGATGATCGAGCTGGCTGAGATCGCCGTCGGGTGGCCGCTCGCCACCACGATGGCGGCGGTGGCCGCCGCTCAGGGGCTGCGCAACGGTCGCCGCCGCGGCGCGCTCAACGAGGCGCTGCACGAGCTGCGCCGTCCGCTGCAGGCGATCGCTCTCGCGGGCGCCGGTGGCCCGGTCAGCTCGCCGCCAGCGATCGAGAGCTCGGTGCGCCTGGCCGCCGCCGCGCTGGATCGTCTCGACCACGAGGTGAACGGCGGCGGTTCGTCGCTGCGGCGCCCGGCAGAGGCGGTGGAGATGCGGCCGCTGCTCGAAGCGGCGGCGCGGCGCTGGCGGGCCCGGGCCAGCCTCGGTGGCGGTTCGCTGGGCCTGCGCTGGCGCGCCGGGCGCGCGGTTGTGATCGGCGACAGGGTCGAGCTCGCCCAGGCTCTCGACAACCTGATCGTCAACGCGATCGAGCACGGAGGGCCGGCGATCTCGATTGATGCCAGGCCGCAAAAGGGCCGGGTGCGGATCGTCATCGCGGATTCGGGTCGGGACGCGCGCCCGAATGCTCGTCGCGGCACGCCCGCTGACGTAATCGCCCGTCTCTCCGGGCGCCGGCGTCATGGCCACGGTCTCGCCGTCGTCCGGCAGGTGGCGGCGGCCCATCGGGGGCGCTTCGCGCTGCGACGCTCTGAGGCCGGATCGCTCGCCCTGCTCGAGCTTCCGCTTGCAAGCGACCGCGGCTCTCCCGCGGCATGAGCCGGCGCAGGCGAGCGCTCGCGTTCCTGTTGCTGGCACTCCTCGCTGCCGCCGGCGCCGCGGCGATCGCTGACGGCTATGGAGCGAATGCCGTGCGCGGCTACGGCCCGCTGCGTCCGGTGGTGGTGCTCGGCGCAAGGATCGCGGTCGGGCAGCGGATCGGGTCGAAGGAGATCGGCTCGGCCCTCACCGTGCGACGCGTCCCGGTCCGGTTCGTTCCGCCCGGGGCGCTGGTTGCGCCAGGGGAAGCGCTGGGTCTGGTCGCCCGTGCGCCGCTGCCCGCCGGCTCCTACCTGCTCGGCACGCAGCTCGGCATCGCCCGCAGGGCGAGTCGTGAGGGTCCCGGCCTCACGGGCGGGCGGCGGCCGGTTGAGATCGCCGTCAGCGGCGCCGATGCGCTGCTGGCGGCCGGGCCGTCCTCGCCTGGATCGAGGGTCGACGTCGTGGTCACGAGCGAACCAGCCGCTGCTGGGCCGGGTCGAACCTACGTCGCCGCGCCCCGCGTCCCTCTGCTGGCGCTGCGGCCGGGTTCCGAAGGTGCGGGGCCGGGGACGACGGCCGCTGCGACCCTGGGCCTGACCAAAAGCCAGGCGCTGCGGCTGATCGCCGCCGAGAGCTTCGCCCGCAAGGTGACCCTCCTGCCAGAGGACTGACCGCGGGTGGAGGCGCGCCAACGGCACCTGGAGGATCTCGCCGATTCGTTGCGCAGCCGCCTGATCGAGGCTCGACGCGAAGCCGCCGCTGCCGGTACCCCGCCATCTGAGGAGTTGGCCGCTGAGGTGTTCGGCCTCGTGCAGCGGGAAGCGGCGCTGCTCGGCTCCGCGGATCGGGAGGCGCTGGTGGCCCGCGTGCTGCGCGACACCGTGGGTCTCGGACCGCTGGAGGACCTGCTCGCCGATCCCAGCGTCGAGGAGGTGATGGTGAACGGTCCGGGCCAGGTGTATGTGGAGCGCGGCGGGCGAATCGAGGCGACCGATGCCTGCTTCGCCGACGAGGAGGAGCTGCGCAACGCGATCGAGCGCATTCTCGCCCCGCTCGGCCGCCGCATCGACGAGCTGAGCCCGATGGTGGACGCTCGACTCGCCGATGGCTCGCGGGTCAACGCGGTGATCCCGCCGCTGGCCATCGACGGACCGGCGCTCTCGATCCGGCGCTTCGGCGCCAGCCGGCCCGGAGCGCGCGAGCTGGTCGAGCTCGGGACCCTCACCGAGTCCCAGGTCGAGTTGCTCGAGCGAGCTGTTGGCGAACGGCGCAGCGTCCTTGTCAGCGGTGGCACCGGCTCCGGCAAGACGACCCTGCTCAACGCGCTCTCGGGCTTCGTCTCACCCGAGGAGCGCCTGGTGACGATCGAGGACGCGGCCGAGCTTCGGCTGCGGCGACGCCACGTCGTGCGGCTGGAGAGCCGGCCGGCCGGGGTCGAGGGAAGGGGGGAGGTGACGATTCGCGACCTGCTGCGCAACGCGTTGCGGATGCGGCCCGACCGGATCGTGATCGGCGAGGTGCGCGGCGCCGAGGCGTTGGATCTGCTCACGGCACTCAACACCGGCCACCGCGGCGCGCTCTCGACGGTGCACGCCAACTCGCCGGCCGATGCCCTCGCGCGTCTGGAGACACTGGCCCTGATGGCCGGGTTGGGGCTGCCGCACGAGGCGATCGCCGCGCAGGTTCGCCGCGGCATCGATCTCGTCGTCCACCTCGAGCGGTTCGAGGATGGCTCCCGTCGTGTCACCGAGATAGCCGATGTGGCGGCGGCCGGATGAGCGGCGCCCCCGGGCCGCTGGTTCCGATTGCCGGCGCCGCCGCGGGGGGTTTGGCGGCGCTCGCGGCTCGCGAAGCCGTGCTTGCCACTCCGGCCGTCGCCCAGTGGCTGCGGCTCGCGCTGGAGCCATTGCGCAGGGCGGGAGAGGAGGGTTACGTGCCCTCGACCATGGAGCGCCGCCGGCTTGCCGCGGTCGGTGCGGGAGCGGCGCTGCTCGGTGGCTGGTTCCTGGCCGGGGCGATGGTCGCGGCGCCGCTGGCGGTTGCCGGCCCTGGGTTGGCGGGCTGGGCGGTGTCGAATCGCCGCCGTCGCTACCGGCGTGCCCTCGAGCGCGCTCTGCCCGAGGTCGCGGTTGCGGTAGCGGATTCGCTCGCGGCCGGCCGTTCCTTGCGGGCTTCACTGCCGGCGGCGGCATCCTCGGTTGATGGTCCGGCCACGGTCGAGCTGGCCAGGTTGGGGGCGGAGCTGGAGCTGGGGGCGTCGACGGTGACTGCGATCGAGGGGTGGCGGTGGCGGATGCGTTCGGCAAGGGTCGATGCCTTCGCGATGGCGCTGCTCAGCCAGCAGCGCGCCGGAGGTGACCTCGCGGGCCTCCTGCGCAGCTTTGCCGATGGCGCCGCCGAGCGCGACCGCGCCGCCGACGATGCCCGCTCGGCAACGGCGCAGGCACGCTTCACCGGGCTGCTCGTCGTCGCGATGCCGAGTGGCGGCGCGCTCTTCGCCGAGCTGATCCAGCCGGGCTTCCTCGCCAAGGTGCTGGGCGCTCCAGCGCCGGCAGTGCTGCTGGCGTTGGCCGCTGCGTTGCAGCTAGCCGGCTTCGTCGCAATCCGGCGCTTTGCCCGGGTGGTCGAGTGAGGTCGCATGCGACGCTTGCATCGAAGCTGGCCTGCGCCATTGTGGGCGGGATCGTGGCGCTGGTCGCGGCGCCGGCGGCGCCGGGCCGGATCGCGTTGCTGGTCGCGCTCGGATTGCCTTCCGCCGGCTTTTTTCTGCCGGACGCATTGCGGGAGCGTGAGGCACGGCGTCGCCACCGCCGCCTGATCGCCTCGCTGCCTGACGCGCTCGACCTGCTTGCGATCGGCTCGGCCGCGGGCCGCAGCCCAGCGGTTGGCTTTGCCGAGATCGCCCGCGCCGGCAGCGGCCCACTCGCCGACGAGCTGCGGGTCACGATGGCCGAGCTCGGCTGCGGCCAGCCGCTGGCCGAGGCCCTCGCGGCGCTCCGCCGGCGTGTCCCCGGCACCGAGGTCGCCTCCCTCTGCGCATCGATCGAGCGCTCGCGCCGTCTCGGTTCGCCGCTGGCGGGGCAACTACGACGTCAGGCCGCCTCGCTGCGGCGCGACCAGCGCCGCGCCGTCGAGGAGAGAGCCGCCCGCGCCGCCCCCAAGATCCAGCTGGTGGTGGCTCTAATCCTCGTCCCTTCGGTCCTGCTGATGATCGCCGCGGCCCTGATCGCCAACGCCGACATCCTCCTCGGCGGGTTCTAGCTACTCCTCAGCCTCGTCGCGCAGGCGCGTGGCGACTGCGGCTGAGGCGGCGCGGATCGTGTCCAGCTCGGCCGCCTTCGTCTTGTGGCCCTTGACGTAGCAGCAGAGGGTGCCGTCGACCAGCTCGAAGGCGAACTTCTCCGGGGCCGAGTCGGTCAGCCAGACGATGAAGGTGGGGGAGAAGAGCTGGCGTAGCCGGTTCGGGTCCTGGGCTTTGCCGGCGAAGATCTCGTAGCGCTCGTCAAGCGCCTCGCTCTCCAGCTTGACCCGCTCTTTGGAACGGCGGAAGACGTCCTCGAGCTTCTCCAGGGCACGCAGGCCGGACTTGCGCTGGCAGTAGAGCTCGGGGACGAAACCGGCGCACTCGGGCAGCTGGGCGAGGCCGACCGTGTAGCGGTAGTAGTTGGTCTGCCGGTTGCCCTCGCTGTCCGTCGTCTCGTCCTCGTAGGTATAGAGAGCGAGGACGCCGTCGACCCCGCCGGCGAGAGGCCCGGCCATCGAGCGCTCGGCGTAGCGGTCATCGCCCTTGCGCAGCAGCGGCGTGGCGGGAGGCAGCGGCCCCTTGCCCGCCAGCGCCAGCCCGCGTTGCTCGGCGTAGGCAGTGAAGAAGGCTCCTCCGCCTGCGAATCGGCGACCGCGAAGACGATCAAGAGGCCGAGGAGGAAGACCGCGGCGGCGCCCGCGGCGCCGATGACCGGGCCGGCGAAGATCGCCCCGGCAACACCGGCGGCGACGGCAAAGATCGCTAGCAGGACCCAAGTCAGCGGCTTGCCCAGCAAGCGTTTGAAGTGGAAGCCGCGCAGGTCGTTGGCGTCGTCGGGCACGGTCGCGCCGGCAGCTGGCGGGGCGGCTGTCTCCTCAGTCGCGCTCATCGGGTGGCGAGCCTAGTCGCTGCAACCGAGGTTGCGAATGGGACACCTGTTTGAGGTTGTGTTGCAAAGTGGGGGAAAGTGGGGTATTGTGGCGCTCGAGTTGAAGCCCAGGACCGGGGTGGTGAGGCTCCTCCCACCTCATCACTCCGGTCCTAACTCTTTTTTCCAGCCGCAGAAAGGACCACGGGATGGCATTTCGGGGTCTCTACGAGCACAGCCTCGACTCCAAGGATCGCCTCACGGTTCCCTCTCGGTTCCGGGCCGCGCTCTCCGACGGGATTGTTCTGTCGAAAGGCTTCGACCCCTGCGTCTGGGTGCACACGACCGGGGAGTTCGAGCAACTGTCCGACCGTTTCCTCTCGCCGCACAGCCCCTTTGGCAAGGACGCGCGCAGCCTGCGCCGGCGCTTCCATGGCGGCTCTTTCGACGAGACGCTCGACTCGGCCGGTCGCATCCGCGTACCCAAGCCGCTGATCGAGCATGCCGGCCTCGCCGGCCCCTGCGTCGTGATCGGGGCAGGCGAGTACCTCGAGATCTGGAACGCCGAGGCCTGGGCGAAGCAGGAGGAAGAGCTCGACGCCTCCGCCCCCGAGATCGCCGAGGGCCTCGCCTCGAGTGGAGGGGTCGTCTGACATGCAAGCCCGCGCCGAGCACGCCGCCCTGTCCGACCGAGGCCATCGCTACACCGGACCCCATAGCGCAACCCTTATCTACATGCCGACCGAGCACGCACCAGTCCTTGCCCCCGAGCTGACCGCCCTTCTGGCGCCTCAGCCGGGGCAGATTGCCGTCGACTGCACCTTCGGCGGCGGCGGCCACGCGCGCCGGATCGCGGCGGCAATCGGGACGGAGGGGACTCTGATCGGGATCGACCGCGATCCCGCCGCGCAGGCCCGTTTCGAGCGCTTTGCCACCGAGGTCCCCTGCCGGACCCGTTTCCTTGGCAGCGACTACTCGGCAGGTCTTCGCACCCTGCGCGGCGAAGGCGTCCGCCCAGACATGGTGTTCATGGACCTCGGAATGTCCTCGATGCAGGTCGACGCCAGGGAGCGTGGGTTCTCCTATTCCTACGACGCGCCGCTCGACATGCGGATGGACACGCGGCAGGAGTTCAGCGCCGCCGACCTCGTCAACGAGTGGCCCGAGTCGCGCATCGCCCAGGCATTGCGGCGTTTCGGCGAGGAGCGCTATGCCGGCGGGATCGCGCGGGAGATAGGCCGCCGCCGCCCACTGCGGACCACCGCAGAGTTGGTCGACGCGGTCAAGGCCGGGATGCCCGCCTCAGCTCGCTTTGGCGGTGGCCACCCGGCCAAGAAGACCTTTCAGGCCATCCGGATAGCGGTCAACGGCGAGCTCGACTCGCTCGACGACGCATTGCCGACCGCCTGGTCGATGCTGCCGGTCGGCGGGCGCCTGGCGGCGATCTCCTTCCACTCGCTCGAGGATCGCCCCGTCAAGCGCTTCCTTGCCGATCGCGCTCGCGGCTGCGTCTGTCCCCCCGAGCTTCCGGTCTGCACCTGTGGGCGCGAGCCCGAAGCCGAGCTGCTCACCCGCCGTGCGATCGCGCCGGAAGCCGCCGAGATGGCCGCCAACCCGCGCTCTAAATCCGCCCACCTTCGCGCCGCGGTCAAGATCGCCGACGCGCAGAGCGCGGGGAGCGCCGCCTGATGGCCGCCGCCGCGACCGCCCGCAAGACCGCCTCCGCTCCGGCCCACGCTCCGCGCCGCAAACGGCCGCTCGTCGTCGCCTCCGCGCGCACCGCTCCGGCTCGCAAAGCACCCGTTCGCAAGCAAGCACCGGCGCGCCGCAAAGCACCGGCCCGCCGTCCTGGCGGTCAGCTGATCCCAATCGCGGTCGGCACCGCCACCGCCGTCCGCAACCTCCCCGACTCGAGCCTGGTGGTGCGGATGACCCGCGGCCGCGCCTGGATCGGGGTCCTCGGCGTGCTGCTCGTCGGGATCGTCGCCCTCAACGTGATCACGCTCAGCTTCGCGGCCAGCTCCGGGCACATCTCCCAAAACATCCAAGCCCTGGAAGAAGACAACTCGGTCGCTCGCAGTCGCGACGCGCAGCTCTCTGGCGCCGGGCGGATCGCCCACGACGCCGCCGCCCTCGGCCTGAGCGCCGCTGCCGTCGAACAGGTCGGCTCGATACAGGTAAGCCCGCACGACGTCGAGACCGCGGCGCAGCGCCTGGCCGCTGCTGGAACGGCTTACTGAGGTCAGATGCGCACGATCGAGCGCCGGATCGGTCTTCTCTTCGCCGGCTTTCTGCTCTGTTTTCTGGTGATCGCCGGGCGCGCCTTCTGGTTGCAGGGCGTGCAGGGGGCCAAGCTCGCCTCCGAGGCGGCCTATCAGCAGACGGACGTCGTCACCGTCCCCGGCCTGCGCGGCAGCGTGCTCGACCGCTTCGGCAACCCACTCGCGGTCTCGGAAGACGCGAAAACGATCTACGCGACGCCTTACCAGGTCAAAAAGCCGCGGCAGACCGCGGAAAAACTGGCTTCTATCCTCGGCCTCGAAAAGGATGAAGTGCTGAAGAGCCTGAGCGAAGAATCGGGCTTTGCCTACGTCGCGCGCAAGGTGGAAATTCCAAAAGCCGCACGAGTCGCCCGGCTCGAACTGCCCGGGATCGGCGAGTTGCCAGACAGCCGGCGCACCTACCCGCAGGGCGACCTGGCGGCGCAGACGATCGGCGCCGTCGGCGAGGAAAACCAGGGCCTTACCGGGCTCGAGATGGGCGAGAACTCGGTCCTGCACGGCACCGACGGCGAAAGGCGGATCGTCAACGACGCGCTCGGGGAACCGATCCGGATGGAAACGGTGAAGGAAGCCAGCGACGGCGAAAACCTGCAGCTGACGCTCGATCCGGCGATCCAGAAGGAGACCGAGCAGGCCTTGGCCGAAGTCGGAGAAGCCTACGCGCCGAAGGGCGCCACGGCGATCGTTATGAACCCGCGCAACTCGCAGGTCCTGGCGATGGCCAACTGGCCGCCGGTCGACCCGAGCGACCTTGAAAACGCCAACCCCGAAGACCTGATCAACCGCGCCACCGGCTTCAACTACGAGCCCGGCTCGACCTTCAAGGCGTTCACCGTCTCGGCAGCGCTGGAAGAAGGCGTGGTCACGCCGGCCAGCACCTTCACGATCCCGCCTTCGCTGCAGGTCGCCGACCGCACGATCGAAGACGCCGAGGAACACGGCACCGAGAACCTGAGCGTCGCTGAAATCCTTGCCAAATCCTCGAACATTGGCGCCGTCGAGATTGGCGAGGAGTTGGGCGCCACCCGCTTCAGCAAGTGGATCGATCGCTTCGGCTTCGGCCGGCAGACCGGCATCCAGTTCCCCGGCGAGGAAATCGGGCTCGTCCCGAAGCTCGATGAATACTCCGGCTCGACGATCGGGAACCTGCCGATGGGACAGGGCCTCTCGGTGACCCCGGTGCAGATGATCGCCGGCTGACGCCGCGATCGCCAACGGCGGCATGCTGCGGCCGCCGCAGCTGGTCGAGAAGATCGGCGACGAACCGGTCGAGGAGCCGCATGGGCACCGGGTGATCTCGCCGGTCGTCGCCGAACAGGTGCGGACGATGCTCGAGGGCGTGCTCGCGCCGGGCGGCACCGCGTCTGAGGTCAGCGTGCCCGGCTACACCCTGGCCGGCAAGACCGGCACCGCGCAGGTCGCCGAAAACGGGACCTATTCGAAGACCAAGTTCATCGCTTCCTTCATCGGCTTTGCGCCGGCTGCGGATCCGCGCTTGCTGGTCGCGGTGGTCGTCGATCAGCCGCAGGGGGAAATCTACGGCGGGTCGGTGGCGGCTCCCGCTTTCGGCAAGATCGCGGCGTTCGCTCTTCCATATCTCGGTGTGCCGCAGGAATAGCGGGGGCCCCCGGCCTACAATCGCCGCCGTGAGATTGGATGAGCTCGCTGGCGTAGCTGGGTCGGCCCAGGTTGTTGGCGATGGGTCTGTCGAGGTTGCGGAGCTTGCCTACGACAGTCGCAAAGTGCGCCCTGGGACGCTTTTCTTTTGCGTGCCCGGGGAGAAGATCGATGGGCATGAGTTTGCCGCTGCGGGCGTGGAGGCCGGGGCGGCCGGGTTGGTCGTGGAGCGGGAGTTGGAGTTGGATGTGGCGCAGGTGGTGGTGCCTGACGCTCGCGGGGCCATGGCTCCTCTGGCTGCTCGTTTCTATGGAGACCCAACCGGCGAGTTGAAGGTGGCTGGGATCACCGGGACCAACGGGAAGACGACTACGGCATTCCTCTTGCGGGAGATTCTGGAGTCGGCGGGGGTGCGGTGCGGGTTGCTGGGGACGGTCAAGCAGGTCGTCGGCGGGGGAGAGGAGGAGGTCGAACGGACTACGCCTGAGGCGATCGACCTTCAGCGGACCTTTCGGCGCATGCTCGACGGGGGAGATCGGGCTTGCGCGATGGAGGTGTCCTCGCATGCCCTGGCCCTGCATCGTGCCGACGCAATCGACTTCGACGTCGCCCTCTTCACCAACCTCACCCAGGACCACCTCGACTTCCACGCGGACATGGAGGACTACTTCCGCTCCAAGCGGCGGCTGTTCGAGACGGGGCCGAAGACCGCGATCGTCAACGTCGATGACCCTTATGGGCAGCGCCTGGCGGAGGAATTCGAGTGCGTGACGTTCTCGGCCGAGGGGGGTGATGCCGACCTCGTGGCAGGTGATGTCGGCATCACCCCCCTCGGTGCGGAGTTCAGCGTGGGAGTGGTCGCGGTGCGAACGCTTTTGCCTGGCGATTTCAACGTCTCCAATGCGCTGGCTGCATTCGCCGCGGCCACGGCGATGGGCGTCGAGCCGGAGATCGCCGCGGCCGGACTAGCCCAGGCGGCTGCCCCCCCCGGGCGCTTCGAGCCGATTGACGAGGGGCAGCCGTTTTCGGTCCTTGTCGACTACGCCCATACGCCCGACTCGCTGGAGAACGTCCTGCGGGCGGCGCGACGCTTGGGCCGGGGGCGGGTGATCTCGGTCTTCGGCGCCGGCGGCGATCGCGACCGTGGAAAGCGACCGCGGATGGGTCGCGCCGGCGCCGAGCTGTCGGATCTGGCGATCGTCACCTCCGACAACCCTCGATCCGAGAGCCCCGAGGCGATCGTCGCCGAGATCCTCGCTGGAATCGACGATCGCAAGGGGGTCAAGGCCGAGGTCGACCGCCGGGCCGCGATCGCCCTGGCTCTTTCCCGCGCCGAGCCTGGCGACACGGTGGTAATCGCAGGCAAGGGTCACGAGCAGGGGCAGGAGTTCGAGGACGGCCGCAAGCTGCCCTTCGACGACCGTGACGTGGCGCGAGAGGAGCTGCGCCGGCTGTGAACATGACTCCAGAGCAGATTGCCGCCGCGATCGGGGCGGAGATCGTCGCCCGTGGCGAGGCGGGCTTTCCGCGGCGCGGCATCATCGACTCCAGTCAGGCTGAGGTGGGGGACCTCTTCTTCGGCCTGCGGGGCGAGCGGGTCGACGGCGGCGAGTTCGCCCCAGCGGCGCTTGAAGCCGGTGCCTGGGGCGCCGTCGTCGGGCCGACCGTTGCGCGGTCGACTTTTGTCCCGGATAGCGGTAGAAAAGACGACCGCGCTTTCCCCGCTGGCTGGGTCTTCATGGTCGAGGAGCCGCTCGCGGCCCTGCAGGCGCTGGCGCGTGCCTGGCGCCGTGAGCTGGGCGCCCCCGTGGTGGGCGTCACCGGCTCGGTCGGCAAGACCTCGGTCAAGGACATCGCCCGGGCGCTGCTGCCCGGTCGCGTCCACGCCAACCGCGAGAACCTCAACACCGAGATCGGCCTGCCGCTGACCCTGCTCGAAGCGCCGGCGGACACCGAGCTGCTGGTGCTGGAGATGGCGATGCGCGGACCCGGGCAGATCGCCGAGCTGGCGGCGATCGCGGAGCCGCGAATCGGCGTGATCACCAACGTCGGCCCGGTCCACGTCGAGCTTCTGGGGTCGATCGAGGCGGTGGCGGCGGCGAAGGCCGAGATCCTTGTCGCGCTGCCCGCCGACGGAACCGCCGTCGTCCCGGCCGAGGCGGGCGAGCTCGAGGCCCACCTCGATGGCGTCCCGAGCCTGCTGCGCTTCGGCGCCGGCGGGGATGTCGACGTCGTCGAGCAACGGGTGGCGGATGGAGTGACCGAAGCTCTGATCGCCACGCCGGCCGGCCAAGCGCGCTTCCACTTTCCCTTCACCGAGCGCCACAACCTGACCAACGCGCTTGCCGCCGTCGGCGCCGGGGTCGCGCTCGGCGCATCGCTCGAGGAGATGGCCGACCGCGCTGCGAACATAGGCTTCTCCCGCTTCCGGGGCGAGCGCCTCGAGCTAGGAGACGGGATCGTCCTGGTGAACGACTGCTACAACGCCAACCCGGTGTCTATGCGCGCGGCGCTCGACCACCTCGCCTCGATCGAGGCGAGGCGGCGCATCGCCGTGCTCGGCGAGATGGCCGAGCTGGGCCCCGGCGCACCCGCCTACCACCGTGAAGTCGGTGTCCACGCACGTGCCGAGGGCATCGACCTGCTGATCGGGATCGGCGAGCCCGCTCGCGCCTACGATCCCGACGAGCTCGTCGGCGACCCCGCCGAGGCGGCGGAACTGCTCGCCGCCCAGCTCGAGCCCGGCGACACGATCCTGGTCAAGGGCTCGCGCTCGGCCGGCCTCGAGGCCGTCTCCGAGACCCTGGCGGAGCTGCTCTGATGGGCGAAGTCCTGATCGCCGGCATGGCGGCGATGCTGATCTGCATATTCCTCGGGCCCAAGTTCATCGAGTACCTGAGGGTGAAGGAGTTCGGCCAGCACATTCGCGAGGACGGGCCGCAGGAGCACCACGCCAAGGCCGGCACGCCGACGATGGGTGGCCTGATCGTCTTCGCCGCGATCTGCGTGCCCTACCTGGTCCTCTCCGACCGCGACGCGCAGAGCCTCGGCGTCTTCGGTGTCGCCATCGGCTGCGCCGCGCTCGGCTTCGCCGACGACTTCATCAAGATCGTCAAACGCCGTTCGCTGGGCCTCTCGGCGCGCTGGAAGCTGGTCTTCCAGCTGTTCCTCGCGCTGGGCCTCTGGTGGGTGGCGCGCCATGAGGTCGGCCTCGAGCCGACCCTCTTCTTCCGCATCGGCGACGCCAGCCTCGACCTCGGCCCGGTCCTCTATTTCGTCCTCGTCTTCCTCGTCATCGCCGGCACCTCCAATGGGGTCAACCTCACCGACGGCCTCGACGGCCTCGCCGCCGGCTCCTGCGCGATCGTCCTGCTTGCCTACACGGCGATCTGCTTCGTCACCAACGAGCAGCAGAACCTGGCGCTGCTCTCCGCCTGCCTGGTTGGCGCCTGCGTCGGTTTCCTCTGGTTCAACGCCTTCCCCGCCTCGATATTCATGGGCGACACCGGCTCGCTCGGCCTCGGCGGCGCTATCGGCGCGCTTGCGGTGATGACCCAGACCGAGGTGCTCTTGATCATCATCGGCGGCATCTTCGTGATCGAGGCCCTCTCGGTCGCGATCCAGGTCTTTTCCTTCAAGACCTTCCGCCGCCGCGTCCTGCTGATGGCGCCGCTGCACCACCACTTCGAGATGATGGCCTGGTCGGAGACGAAGATCATGCTGCGCTTCTGGATCATCGCCGCCGTCTGCTCTGGAATCGGCTTCACGCTTTACCAGCAGTCGATCGGGCGCTAGGGCGCCTGAGGGGAACATCTGTTCGTCTGGGTAGACTCGCCTGAGTGGCTGCCTCTGAGCGAATCGTCATCTCGGGTGCGCGTGAGCACAACCTGAAGGACATCGACGTCGAGCTGCCCCGCGACGCGCTGATCGTGATCACCGGGCTCTCGGGCTCGGGCAAGTCGAGCCTCGCCTTCGACACGATCTACGCCGAGGGGCAGCGACGCTACGTCGAGTCGCTCTCCGCCTACGCGCGCCAGTTCCTCGGCTTGATGGAGAAGCCCGACGTCGACTCGATCGAGGGGCTCTCGCCGGCAATCTCGATCGATCAGAAGACGACCTCGCGAAACCCGCGCTCGACTGTGGGAACGGTGACCGAGATCTACGACTACCTGCGCCTGCTCTGGGCGCGGATTGGCGTCCCGCACTGTCCCACCTGCGGCGAGGAGATCACCGGCCAGACGCAGGAGCAGATAGTCGACCGCCTGATGACCCTCGACGAGGGGACGAAATTCATGGTCATGGCGCCGGTCGTGCGGGGGCGCAAAGGCGAGTACGGGAAATTGCTCGACCAGATGCGGCTGGAGGGCTACTCGCGGGTCAAGGTCAACGGCGAGCTGCTGCGCCTCGACGAGGAGATCATCCTCGACAAGAAGTACAAACACGACGTCTCGGTGGTGGTCGACCGGCTGGTCATGAAGACCGACCTGCGCCGCCGTCTCTCCGAGTCGGTCGAGGCCGCCGCGGGCCTCGCCGCTGGCCTGGTCGAAGTCGAGATGATCGGCGACGCGGACGAGGCAATGCTCTTCAGCGAGCAGTTCGCCTGTTTGACCTGCGGCACCTCGATCCCCGAGCTGGAGCCGCGGATCTTCTCCTTCAACTCGCCGCACGGGGCCTGCGAGCGCTGCCACGGGCTCGGCTTCCAACGTGTCATCGACCCCGAGCTGGTCGTTCCCGATCCGACCCTTTCGCTCGCCGAGGGCGCGCTGCAGCCGTGGAACCGCGGCGTCACCGCCTACTGGCGGCGGCTGATCGGGGCGGTGGCCGACGACTATGGGGTGGACGCCGACAAGCCGTGGTCGAAGCTGAAGAAAGCGGAGAAAGAGGTCTTCCTCTACGGCACCGGCGGCGAGCGCCACCAGGTGACCTACACCAACCGCTATGGCCGTCGTCGCTCCTACAAGGTCCGCTTCGAGGGGATCGTCAACCAGCTGCAGCGTCGTTACGAGGAGACCGACTCGGAGACCAACCGCGAGCGGATCGAGAGCTACATGGCCGAGCAGCCCTGCCCCGACTGCGATGGGGCGCGGTTGCGGCCGGAGAGCCTGGCGGTCACCGTCAGCGGGCTCAGCATCGCCGAGTACACGTCGCTCTCGGCGCGGGCGGCGAGCGAGTGGATTCAAGGACTGGAGCTGACCGAGACCGAGCGGGCGATCGCGCGGCTGATCGTGCGCGAGATCTCCGAACGCCTCGCCTTCCTCAAGAACGTCGGCATCGGCTACCTATCGCTGGCCCGCTCGGCGCGCTCGCTCTCCGGTGGCGAGGCGCAGCGGATCCGCCTGGCGACGCAGATCGGCTCCAGCCTGGTCGGGGTGATGTACGTGCTCGACGAGCCCTCGATCGGGCTGCACCAGCGCGACAACGAGAAGCTGATCGGCACGCTCGATCGCCTTCGCGACCTCGGCAATACGGTGATCGTGGTCGAGCACGACGAGGGCACGATGCGCGCCGCCGACCACCTGGTCGATCTCGGCCCGGCGCCGGCGAACATGGCGGCCACGTGATCTCCGCCGGCACTCCGGATCAGGTCGCCAAAGATCCGGCCTCGCTGACCGGGCAGTACCTCTCCGGGGTGCGGATGATCGAGGTGCCGGCCGAGCGCCGCGAGCCGCGTGGCGCCCTGCTCGTGCGCGGCGCCCGCGAACACAACCTCAAGGGGATCGACGTGGCGATTCCCCTGGGCGTCTTCTGCTGCGTCACCGGCGTCTCCGGCTCGGGCAAGTCGACCTTGGTCAACGAGACCCTGCATCACTCGGTCGCCAACCGCCTGCACCAGGCGAAGCTGCGCCCTGGCGCTCACGACGGCGTCGACGGGCTCAGCCAGATCGACAAGATCATCAACATCGACCAGTCGCCGATCGGCCGCACGCCGCGCTCCAACCCGGCGACCTACACCGGCGTCTTCGACCACATCCGCCAATTGTTCACCCAGACCCAGGAGGCGCGGGCGCGCGGCTACAAGCCGGGCCGCTTCAGCTTCAACGTCAAAGGCGGGCGCTGCGAGGTCTGCCGCGGCGACGGCCAGATCAAGATCGAGATGCACTTCCTGCCCGACGTCTACGTCCCCTGCGAGCAGTGCCACGGCCGCCGCTACAACCGCGAGACGCTCGAGGTCCGCTTCAAGGGCAAGAGCATCGCCGACGTGCTCGAGATGTCGGTCGAGGAGGCGGTCGTCTTCTTCGAGAACGTGCCGAAGATCGCCCGCCGCCTGCGCACCCTGCACGACGTCGGCCTCGACTACATCCGCCTCGGCCAGGCGGCGACGACGCTCTCGGGTGGCGAGGCGCAGCGGGTGAAGCTGGCGACCGAGCTCTCCAAAGTCGCCACCGGCGACACCCTCTACATCCTCGACGAGCCGACCACCGGCCTGCATTTCGCCGACGTGCAGCGCTTGCTCGACGTGCTCGGGCGCCTCGTCGACGCCGGCAACACCGTGGTCGTGATCGAGCACAACCTCGACGTGATCAAGACCGCCGACCACCTCGTCGACCTCGGTCCCGACGGCGGCGAAGAGGGCGGAGAGGTGATCGCCACCGGCACGCCGGAGCAGGTCGCCGCGGTTGAGGCATCGCACACCGGTCGTTTCCTCGCCGAGCTGGTCGAGCCGGCCAAGCCGAAACGTGCCCGCAAACACCGTGAGGCGGTTGCCGCGTAGCGCTAGAGTGAAATTTGCGGCAAGCGGGTAAGGGCAGGGCTGGAAAAGGAGGAGTTCATGTCCCGATCAGCTCTCAAGCGACTCCCGGTCGCAGTTGGCGTGTTGTTGGCTCTTGTTGCCATCGCGGCGGGCTGTGGTGGCAGCAGTGGTGGCGGCGGTGCCAAGATCGCCCTGCTGCTCCCCGAAAACGAAACGCCCCGCTACGAGTCCGACGACAGGCCGGACTTCGAAAAGGCAGTCGAAGAAGAATGCCCCGACTGCGAAGTGCTCTACAGCAACGCGGGCGGAGATGCGGAAAAACAACAGAGCCAGGCCGAAGCGGCGCTGACCCAGGGGGCTGACGTTCTCGTCGTCGACCCGATGGACTCCAAATCAGCCGCTGCGATCGCCGAAAAGGCCCAGGCCCAGAACGTGCCGGTGGTCAGCTACGACCGGCTGATCGAAAACGGCGAAGTCGACGCCTACGTCTCCTACGCAAACGTCGAAGTCGGCGAACTGCAGGCTGAAACGCTGGCGAAGAAACTGAAAGAAGACGGCAGCCCGAGCGGCCCGATCATCATGATCAACGGCGACCCGGCCGACCCAAACGCGGCGGGCTTCAAGGAAGGCGCCCATAACGGGTTCGACGCCGCCGGGGTGAAGATCGCCAAGGAATACGACACGCCGGGCTGGTCGGCCGAAAACGCCCAGCGTGAGGCTCAGCAGGCGATCACCGCGCTCGGCAACAACGGCTTCGCCGGCATCTACGCCGCCAACGACGACACCGGTGGTGGCGCGATCGCCGCGATGAAGGGCGCCGGCATCAACCCCGCCGAAAAGCCGGTCACCGGCCAGGACGCGACGGTCGCCGGCCTGCAGCGGATCCTCGTCGGGCAGCAGTACATGACGGTCTACAAGGAAATCGAACCGGAGGCGACGATCAGCGCCGAAATTGCGATCGCCCTGGCCGAAGGTGAAGAAGTGCCGCAGGAACACATCACCGAAGAAATCAACAACGGGAAAGTGAAGGTCCCTTCGGTCGTGCTGAAACCGGTCGCGGTGACGAAAGAAAACATCAAGAGCACCGTCGTCGCCGACGGGTTCGTGACCGCCTCCGAACTATGCACCAGCGCATTCAAGAAGGGATGCGAAGAAGCGGGGATCAGCGGCTGAGATGAGCTCGGCCGCTCCGCTCCTCGAGCTGGATGGAGTAAGCAAGCGATTCGGCCCGGTCCAGGCTCTGGACCGGGTCGACTTCGCCGTCAACGCCGGTGAGGTGGTCGGCCTCGTCGGCGACAACGGCGCCGGCAAGTCGACGCTGGTGAAGACGATCGCCGGCATCCACTCGGCCGACGACGGGCGGATTCGCTTCGACGGTCGCGAGATCAAGGTTACGCGGCCCCAGGACGCGACCAAACTCGGGATCGCAACCGTCTACCAGGACCTCGCCCTCTGCGACAACCTCGACGTCGTCGCCAACGTCTTCCTGGGGCAGGAGGAGATATCGCCGGGCACCGGGGAGATCTCGCGGCAGCTCGACGAGGCCAAGATGGAGCACCGGGCGGGTGAGCTGCTGTCCAGCCTCGCGGTGACGATCCCCAGCATGCGCACCGAGGTCGGGACGCTCTCGGGCGGTCAGCGCCAGCAGGTCGCGGTCGCCCGTTCCCTGCTGGGGGAGCCGCGGGTCGTGCTGCTGGACGAGCCGACGGCGGCGCTCGGCGTGCCCCAGACCAAACAGGTGCTGGAGTTGATCGGGCGCCTGCGGGAGCGCGGCCTCGGGGTCGTCGTGATCAGCCACAACCTTGCCAACGTCTTCGAGATCGCGGACCGCATCGTCGTCCTGCGCCTCGGCCGGACCGTCGGCGACTTCAAAGCCGAACAGACGACCGAGGAGCACGTCGTCTCGGCGATCACCGGTCTCGGTGAGAACTCGGAGGAGGAGAAGTGAGCGCCAACCTGCGGCGCCTCGTCCAGGGCGATCTCGCGTCCGCCCGCGTCGTCCTCGGCCTGGCCCTGATCTGGATCATCTTCCAATCCCAGAACGATCGCTTTCTCTCCGCCGAGAACCTGACCAACCTGATGCTGCAGATCACGGCGATCGGCCTGATCTCAGTCGGCATCGTCTACGTCCTCCTGCTCGGCGAGATAGACCTCTCGGTGGGGGCCGTCAGCGGCCTCGCCGCGGGGGTGATGGCGGTCCTCAACGTCAAGCACGGCTGGAACCCCTATCTGGCGATCGTCGCGGCCATCCTGGTCGGCACCGCGATCGGCCTGCTGCAGGGCTCTCTCTTCAGCCGTTTCGTCATTCCCTCCTTCGTGGTCACCCTCGCCGGCTTACTGGCCTGGCAGGGGGCTCTTTTGCAGGTGCTCGGATCGACCGGGTCGATCAACCTCACCGACCCCAAAATCACCGGGCTGGCGAACACCTTCTACTCCGATGCGGTGGGTTGGATCTTCTGCGCGGTCGTCATAGCCACGTATGCGGCCGTGGTCCTGCTCGGCCACCGGCGCCGGGTGGCGGCGGGGCTGGCCGGCGAGAGCGTCCCGGCTCTCGTGCTCCGGGTGGTGTTCGTCGCCGCGATCGCGATCGTCGCCGTGGTGATTCTCAACTCCGATCGCGGCGTGCCCCTCGCGGTCCTGATCCTGCTCGCCTTCGTCGTCGGCATGGAGTACGTCGTCAAGCGCACCCGTTTCGGTCGCCATGTCTACGCCGTCGGCGGCAACGCCGAGGCGGCCAGGCGAGCGGGCATCCGGGTCAACGGCGTGCGGGTGGCGGTCTTCGCCATCTCCGGCTCGATGGCGGCGATCGGTGGCATCATGGCGGCGTCGCGCCTGCTGGCGGTGAATCAGGGCTCGGGCGGCAGCGAACTGCTGCTGCTCGCGATCGCCGGCCCGGTGATCGCCGGGACCAGCCTCTTCGGCGGCCGCGGCTCGGTCTGGACCGCCCTGCTCGGCGCCCTCGTGATCGGCTCGATCTCAAACGGCATGGACCTCTTGGCGCTCACCTCCGCGGTCAAGTTCATGGTCACCGGCGGCGTTCTCCTGCTCGCCGTCCTGGTCGACGCGATAGCCCGCCAGCAGCGCCAGGCGGCGGGACGGGTGTAGACAACACAGCGCGGTACGCTCGTGCTTGTGCTACCGTGACGCACATGGATACGGTGGGTGTTCGCGAACTGCGGCAAAACCTGTCTCGTTACCTGAGAGAGGTGAAGGAGGGCGATAGCTTCCGGGTCACCGAGCGAGGGCGTGAGGTGGCTCGGCTCGTGCCGTCCGGGCCGGTGAGTTCGCCGATAGCCCGGCTGGTCGCCGAGCGGGGCGCGACGATGCCTACCGCCAACCTGCTGGAGCTGGCCAAGGTCGCCCCGCGGAAGCCGGCGGGAGGACCGTCGAGTCTCGAACTGCTCGATGCGGAGCGGGAAGAGCGGCTATAGAACTCCGCAGTGTGTACCTCGACAGCTCGGCCTATGTCAAGGCCGTGCTTCGCGAGTCCGGCGAAGCCGCCCTCCTGACCGAGCTTGCCGACTGGAATGGATACGTGTCGAGCACGCTGCTTGCGGTCGAGTCGATTCGGGCTTGCGGCCGCCGTAGCGCCGAGGATGCCCTCGAGGCTCGTAGATGGCTGGAGGGCGTGTCGTTGTTGCCGCTCGATGATCTGATTTTGGACATAGCCTCCGAACTGTGGCCGACGGCCCTGCGAAGTCTCGATGCGCTTCACCTTGCAACAGCGCTCAGCGTTCGCGACGAGATCGGCTTGTTCGTGACTTACGACGAACGGCTGGCTGAAGCGGCCGACAAGCAGGGTTTGCCGGTAGGCCAACCCGCTTGACGAATTTCAGCGGTCGACCAGCAGCGAGGCGCCGATTGCGCCGCCGAGGTCGCCGAGCGAGGCGACGCGCACCGCGGGCGGGCGCTCGTTGAGGAAGAGGTGCTTGTCCATCTCCCCTGTCAGCGCCTCCATGTAGCGGTCGCCGAAGCGGATGCCGAGGCCGCCGCCGATGATCACCGCTTCGGGGTCGAGCAGGTTCACGGCCGAGGCGATGCCGGTTCCGAGGGCCTCGATCGCGCGGTCGATCAGCTTTGTCGCGAGGTGATCGCCGTGGTCGATCGCGCGCTCCCAGATGCCGCTGGTCAGGCGCGGTTTCTCATGCTTCTCCATCAGCTTGAAGAGGTCGGTCTTGTGACCCTCTTCCTGCTCGCGGCGCGCCTCGGCTTCCATCGCCGCGCGGCCCGCGTATGCCTCCATGCAGCCCTTGCGCCCGCAGGGGCACTTGGCGCCGCCGCGCTTGACGACCATGTGTCCGATCTCGCCGGCGGCGCCGCGGCCGAGCCAGGGCTTGCCGTCGAGGACGAGCCCACCGCCGACTCCGGTCCCCCAGAAGACCCCGATCAGGCTCTGGAACTCGCGTCCGGCGCCGAGATGGAACTCCGCCTCGGTCGCCACCTGCACGTCGTTGCCGACCCGGACCGTGGTTCCAAGCGCCTTCGAAAGGGTCTCGCCGAGCGGGAAGCCGCCTTCCCATTCCGGCAGGTTGCGAGCGGTGGACACGACACCGGTCTTCTCGTCGGCATCGCCGGGTGAGCCGACGCCGACGCCGCTCAGATCCTCGGGCTTGACGCCGGCGGCGGAAGCGGCTTCGCGCAGGGCATCCTCCATTGCGCTCGCCACGCCGGCCGGGCCGCCCGTGGTCGGCGTGGGCTGCCGCGCTTCGCCGGCGACTTTGCCGCCGGGGTCGACGATCGCCGTCTGGATCTTGGTGCCGCCAAGGTCGATGCCACCGCGCAGGTCGCTCACGTCGCCCAGTCTATGCCTGCGGGGCGTCTGGGAAGCTACGCCCGTGAGCGAGCTGCGGGGTTGGCGACACTGGTGGGCGAAGCGGCGCTGGTATGAGCGAAACCGGCGCCCTCTCCGTCGTTGGCGCCTTGCCCGCCACGCCGCACGGGGCGGCTTCTTCGTTCGCAGGCCGGTCGAGGGCGAGCTGCTGGAGGCGCTCGACGAGGGACGCCTGCGGATCGGCGAGGGGACGCTGCTTGAGCCGGGCTGCTGGCTGACTCTCGCTCCCGAGGCCAGGATCGAGATCGGCGCCGGCTGTTTCCTCAACCGCAACACGATGCTCGCCGCCTATGAGCTGATCGAGATCGGCGACCACACGATGTTCGCCAACGGCTGCTTCGTCGGCGATGCCGAGCACCGCTTCGACGATCCCGACACGCCGGTCACCTGGCAGGGCTTCACCAGCAAGGGGCCGGTCAGGATTGGCGCCAATTGCTGGTTCGGGGTCAACTGCGCGGTCACCAGCGGCGTGACGATCGGCGATCGCTGCGTGATCGGCGCAAACTCCGTGATTACGACGGACCTGCCTGCCGGGTCGATCGCGGCGGGCGCTCCGGCCCGTGTGATCAAGCCCATAGATTTCCGCCGCTGAGTGCCTATACTCGGAGGTCGGCCGTGACCCCCGCAAGGGCATGGACCTACCCATGAACCTCGCATTGACTGAGCCGTTGCACGCACCAGCAGGCGTGAAGTTCGTCCGCCGCAAGGACGAGCTGCGGGTGCTGCTTGCCTCCGCACGCGCGGAAGGACGCTCGATCGGCCTGGTGCCGACGATGGGCTACCTGCACGAGGGCCATCTCACGCTGTTGCGGGCTGCCCGTGCCGAGTGCGATCTGGTCGTGATGAGCCTCTTCGTCAACCCGACCCAGTTCGGCCCCGGCGAGGACCTCGACCGCTACCCGCGCGACGAGGCCCGCGACGCCGAGCTGGCCGGCGATGCTGGCGTTGACCTGGTCTACGCACCGCCGGTGGACGAGGTCTACCCTGAGGGCTTCTCAACCAGCGTCGAGGTGAGCGGGCTAACTGAGGTCCTCGACGGCGATCCGGCCCGTCGTGGCCCCGAGCACTTTCGCGGCGTCACCACCGTCGTCGCCAAGCTCTTCAACACCGTCACACCCGATGTCGCCTACTTCGGCCAGAAGGACGCTCAGCAGGCCGTCGTGATCCGTCGCATGGTGCGCGACCTCGACATCCCGGTGCGGATCGAGACGCTGCCGATCGTGCGCGAGGCCGACGGCCTGGCGATGAGCTCTCGCAACGCCTACCTCGGGCCCGAGGAGCGCGTGCGGGCGACGGCGCTCTCGCGGGCGCTGCGCGAGGTCGAGCGTGTCGCCCACGCCAATTCGCTTGCCGCGGCACTCGACGCCGGCCGGCACGAGCTGGAGGCAGCGGGGGTCGAGCCGGAGTACCTCGAGGCCCGCGACGCAGAGAACTTGGAGCCGGTGGCCGAGCTGAATGGCCATCCGGTGTTGGTAGCGGTCGCCGCGCAGTTCGGCGGCGCCCGCCTCATCGACAACGTCTTGATCCGGCCATGAAGGCCTGAACCCAAGGGGAGACTCAATGCAGAGGCAGATGCTCAAGTCCAAGATTCACCGGGCGACGGTTACCGACTGCGACGTCGATTACATCGGCAGCATCACGGTCGACACCGAGCTGATGGCAAGCGCCGACCTGATCACCAACGAGCAGGTCCACGTCTGGGACATCGACAACGGTGCCCGCTTCGTCACCTACGTCATCGACGGCGAGCCCGGCTCCGGCACGATGCAGGTCAACGGCGCCGCCGCCCACCTGACCCGCCCCGGCCACAAGATCATCGTCGCCTCCTTCGGCGCCTACGACGAGAGCGACCTGGAGGCCTACTCGCCGGTCGTCGTCCACGTCGACGACGACAACGCCACCGTCGCCGTCGACAGCCACCCGGAGGTGCTGCTCGCCCAGGAGGTCATCTGATGAGCGACCGCCAACCCGTCACCCTGCCCCGTCTGGCCGAGATGAAGCAGGCGGGCGAACCGATCGTGATGGTCACCGCCTACGACTACCCCTCGGCCCGTGTCGCCGAGGAGGCCGGCGTCGACCTCGTCCTCGTCGGCGACACGGCGGCGATGGTCGTGCTCGGCTATCCCGGCACCGAGGCGGTCTCGATGGACGAGATGGTGATGCTCGGCAAAGCCGTCCGCCGCGGCGTGAAGACGCCGCTGATGGTCGGCGACATGCCGATGGGCAGCTACGAGGCCAGCAACGAGCTCGCCGTCCAGGGAGCCCAGCGCCTGGTCAAGGAAACCGGCTGCCAGGTGGTCAAGCTGGAGGCGGGGGGGACCTCGGTGGAGCGCGCGCGCGCGATCGTCCGTGCCGGGATCCCGGTCATGGGACACATCGGCCTGACGCCCCAGACGGCGACCGCGCTGGGTGGCTACAAGACCCAGGGCAAGACGGCCCAGGGCGCGATCCAGCTGCTCGAGGACGCGCTTGCCCTGCAGTCGGTCGGCTGCTTCGCGGTCGTCTTCGAGGCGGTGCCGGCGGCGATAGCCGAGGCGATCGCCCAGCGCCTCGAGATCCCGGCGATCGGCATCGGCGCGGGCCGGGCCACGGCGGGACAGGTGCTCGTCTACCACGACCTGCTCGGGATCACGACCGGGCGCTCGCCCAAATTCGTCAAGCGCTACGCCGAGATCCACGCGGCGATGGTCGACGGCGTCAGCCGCTACGCGGAAGAGGTGCGCAGCCACCGCTTCCCCGAGCCCGAGCACGTCTACGGGGTCGAGCCGGAGGAGCTGGCCGAGTTCCAGCGCTACCTGGAGCAGAAGGACGGGATCGGCTCCACGGCGTCATGGGATTGGGAGCCGCTGCCGTGAGGGGCCTGTCCCGGTAGGGCTTCCACTTAACTTTTTCGATGGATCGCCGATGGGCTGACGCCCCGTGGCCGACACCGAAAAAGTACAAGACGTTCCAGCCCTACCGGGACAGGCCCCGGTCGCGGTTAGCATTGCTTCGATGACGGCTGAGGAGCGGCGGGATGAGCTGGTTGCGCTGTACAAGGAAGTGCAGGTGTGCACTAAGTGCCCCTTGCACGAGACGCGGACCAAGTCCGTGTTTGGAGCTGGTGACGCCGATGCTGAGGTGATGTTCGTCGGTGAGGCGCCGGGGGCTGAAGAGGATCGCCAGGGCTTGCCCTTCGTCGGTCGCGCCGGGCAACTGTTGAATGAGCTACTCGAAGGCATAGGGATGGCAAGGGAGGGGGTCTTCATCGCCAACGTGTTGAAGAGCCGGCCGCCCGGCAATCGCGACCCCCAGCCGCTGGAGATCGAGGCCTGCCGTCCCTACCTGTTCGAGCAGGTGCGGCTGATCGAGCCGCGCGTCGTCTGCACCTTGGGCAACTTCGCGACCAAGCTGCTGAGCGGCAATCCGACCGGGATCACCAGGGTGCGGGGGACGCCGCAGGTGCACGAGCTGGGCGGCCGCACCGTCTTCCTGCTGCCGCTCTTCCACCCGGCGGCGGCGTTGCGCACGCCGGCGGTCAAGGAGACGCTGCGGGCCGACTTGGAGCTGCTGCCGCGGCTGCTCTCGGGCCCGCCTCCGGTGACGGCTGAGGAGCTGGAGGAGGAGATCGCGGAGGAGCCGGCGGCGGCCCCGCCCGAGGATCCCGCCGACCAGCTCGACATGTTCGGTTGAGCGCCGCGATGGAGACGGTCGAGAGCGAGTCCTCGGTCGAGACCGAAGCGGTCGGGGCGAAGCTCGCCGCGCGCTTGGGCCCCGGTGACGTCGTCGTCGTCAGCGGCGAGCTGGGGGCCGGCAAGACGACGCTGATCCGCGGCGCCTGCCGGGCGCTCGGGGTCGAGGGCCCGGTCACCTCACCCACCTTCACGATCGGCCAGCGCTACCGCGGCCGCCTGCCCGTCTCCCACCTCGATCTCTACCGCCTCGGGGGACTCGAGGACGAGGACCCGGCGCTGCTCGACGACTACCTCGACGCCGCTTCGGTCGCATTCCTCGAGTGGCCCGCCCTGGCGGAGCCGCAACTGGCGGGGCGCCGCGTCCTGGCGGTCCGCCTGGACCATGCCGGCGACGATAGGCGCCGCATCGAAGTGGACAGCGCATCGGTCCTGGAATAAGCGTGTTTCGGAGGGGGATGCTGCCCTGTAGCATCGCCCGAGTACGCAACCGAACGAGGAGAGCGCTTGATGAAGGGACCGAAGACGCTGACGGCAGTGGTAGTGGGGATCGCGCTGCTGGCGAGCGCCGCTCCGGCCTCGGCGAAGAAAAGCGCCGCGTTCAAGCACTACGTCGCCTGCGGTCTGTCCCAAAAAGCGAAGCCCGCACACCACTGCCAGGCGGGACGCGACAAGGGCGCCTTCTTCCGCAGCAACAAGGGCGACGTCTTCTACACGGTATGCGTCAAGTTCCCGACCAAGAAAAACCTCTGCGCCCCCAAACAGAAAGCGGAAAAGGGGACGCTCTACGTCAACAAGATCACCTCCAACATCCCGGGTGAACACAAGGTTTCCTGGTTCGTGAAAGGCAAGCGGGTCGGCCTCTTCAGCTTCGTCGTCGACCCGCCCAGCGGCAAGTCCAAGTCCGGTAAGTAGTCGACGGCAAGCTGTGGTAGTCGCCGGCTTCGACACCGCGACCGCCGACACCGCCGTTGCCGCAACTCGCGACGGCGAGGTTCTGCACGAGGCATTGCTCGGGCTCTCCGAGAAGGGAGGGCCGCGGCACACCACGGCGCTGCTGGCCGAGGTCGAGCGGGCGGCGGAGACGGCCGGGGGCTGGGAGGCTGTCGGCCGGATTGCCGTAGGCATCGGGCCTGGCTCCTTCACCGGCCTGCGCGTGGGCATTGCCACCGCGCGGGCACTGGGACTCAGCAGGGGGCTGCCACTGAGCGGCGTCGGCACCCTGGATGCGCTGGCACGGGGACTCGGCGAGGTCGCCGGCGAGCAGCGCTGCCTCGCCGTCCTCGACGCGCGCCGCGGCGAGGTCGCGGCGGCGGTCTACTCGGCGGCGGGCGAGCAGCTGTGGGGACCCTGGCTCGGCAGCCCCGAGGAGCTTGCCACGCGGATCCCCGCGTTGCCCGAAGCGGCGCTGTGCGGGGGGTCGGGCGCTGTACGATTCAGGCAGCAGTTGACGAGTCGGGCGGTCGAGATCCCGGATGATGCCGACCCCGTGCACCGCGTCGCCGCGCGACACATCTGCGCTCTCGCGGCGGTAGGAACGGACGAGGACGATTCCGGCTCGATTGCCCCGATCTATCTGAGGCCCCCCGATGCACAACGGTGGCGTGAGCGAGACTCTGTCCAAGCAGCCGAGTGAGCTGAGCGGCGATCCGCCGGTGCGGCGGCTTGCCTACAGCGACCTGCCGGCGGTGATCGCGGTCGAGCGCCGCTCCTTCCCGGCGCCCTGGTCGCTGGCGATGTTCGTGCTCGAGCTCTCCAAGCCGTCGGGGATCTGCCTCGCCGCCACAGCCGGCGACGAGCTGGTCGGCTACCTCGTCTGCTCGCGCTACGACCGCGTCTGGCACCTGATGAACGTCGCTGTGGCGCCGGAGCGGCGCCGGCAGGGGGTCGCCAGCCGCCTGATCTCGCAGCTGATCGCCGAGGCCGGCGGCGAGCTCCCGTTCACGCTCGAGGTGCGGGTCTCCAACCGCGACGCGATCGCGATGTACGAGAAGCTCGGCTTCCGCTCGGCCGGGGTGCGTCCTCGCTATTACCAGGACAACGGCGAGGACGCCCTGATCATGTGGCTGGACTGAGCCGCCTTGATCCTCGCCATCGAGACGTCTTGCGATGACACCTGCGCCGCCGTTCTCGACGGCCCGCACATCCGCTCCAGCCTGATCTCCTCGCAGGACGAGGCCCACGCCGCCTTCGGCGGGATCGTGCCCGAGGTCGCCTCGCGGCACCATCTGGAGCTGGCGGTGCCGGTGGTCGGCGCGGCGCTGAACGAGGCAGGCGTCTCGCTCGACGAGATCGAGGCGGTGGCAGTGACCGCCGGACCGGGCCTGATCGGGGCGTTGCTGGTCGGCCTCAGCACCGCCAAGGCGATCGCCGCGCCGCGGCGGCTGCCGCTGATCCCGGTCGACCATCTGCAGGGGCACGTCGCCGCCAACTTCCTCGCCCCCGAGCCGCTCGAGCCACCCTTCCTCTGCCTCGTCGCGAGCGGCGGCCACACGCTGTTGGCGGGGGTGCACGATCACGCCGGCCACGAGGTGCTCGGGCAGACGCTCGACGACGCCGCCGGCGAGGCCTTCGACAAGGTCGCCCGCCTGCTCGGCCTCGGCTTTCCCGGTGGCCCCGCACTGCAAAGGCTGGCCGAGGAGGGAGACCCCGAGGGGTTTGAGCTGCCCGTCGCCATGGCCCGCGATCCCGGCCTCGACTTCAGTTTCAGCGGGCTGAAGACGGCCCTCGTCTACCTCTGCCGCGACCTCGGGCCGGACGAGGTGCGCGAGCGCCGCGCCGACCTCGCCGCGAGCTTCCAGGCAGCGGCTGTAGGGCAGCTGACGGCGAAACTGAAGCGGGCGCTGAAGCGGGGCGAGTGGGACGCGGTCGCGCTCGGCGGCGGCGTCGCCGCCAACGGGCCACTGCGTGAGGCGGTCTCGGTGCTCTGCGAGGAGCGGGGCGTGAGGCTGAAGCTGGTGCCCCTGGAGCTCTGTACCGACAACGCGGCGATGATCGGCTCGGCGGCCCGCTTCGCCACGGCGCTCCCCTATCCCGACTACCTCTCCTATGACGCCTTTCCGAGCAACCGCCCGCCGGTTGCCGTGCGATGAGCGCGGAGCTCGTCCTCTACTCGCGCCCGGGTTGCCACCTCTGCGAGCAGGCACTGGAGGAGCTGGTCGCCCTTCACGAGGAGGGCTACCGCTTCGAGCTGCGCGAGATCGACATCGAGAGCGATGAGACCCTGCTGCGAGCGATGCTCGAGCGCATTCCCGTGCTCGAGCTGAACGGCGAGGTCGTCTCCGAGCTGACCCTGGACCAAACCTCCGTTCGGGCACGGCTCGATACTGTGGGGGCCGATGATTGAGCAGGCCGTGGAGGAGGTCGAGGTGCCCGGTGGGCTGATTGGCGATGGCGAGCGGCTCTCGCTCGGTGTCGCCGCGCGCCTCTCCCGCTACCTGCAGGTGCTGACCCAGGCCCGCAAGATGGGGCGCGAGACGATCTCCTCGCAGGAACTGTCGGACTACACCCACATCAATCCGACCCAGATCCGCCGCGACCTCTCGGGCTTCGGCAAGTTCGGCAAGCGCGGGGTCGGCTACAACGTCGACTCGCTGGTGGCGGAGATCCGCAAGATCCTGCGCACCTCCGGCCAGCACAACATCGCCCTCTTCGGCGCCGGCAACCTCGGCCAGGCGATCGCCAGCTCCGACATCTTCGCCGACCACGGCTTCGAGGTCGTCGCCATGTTCGACATCGACCCGGAGGTCGTCGGCGGCCAGGTCGGCAGCCTTCAGATCCGCGATTTCGGCGATCTGGAGGCGGTCGTCTCCGACCAGGAGATCGTCGTCGGCGTCCTCGCCGTCCCCGCCGCCGCCGCGCAGGCCGTCGCCGACCGCCTGGTCGAGGCCGGAGTGAAGATCATCTTCAACTACTCCGAGCAGCTGCTGCAGGTGCCGCCGGAGGTGACGGTGCATACCTCCAGCCCCGCTGTCGACCTTCTCTACGCGCTCTACTTCTACCTGACCTGAGGCCCCCCTTGTCCCTGGACCTCGACCTGGCTCGGGAGATATTCGAGTCCTCCACCGACTTCACGATCGGCCTCGAGGAGGAGTTCGCGATCCTCGATCCGGCCACGCTCGAGCTCGAGCACCGCTTCGACGAGCTCTACGCCGCCTGCCAGAAGGACGACGTCCTGGCCGGCGCGGCGGCGGGCGAGCTGATCGCCTCGGAGATCGAGATCCGCTCGGGGCGTGCGGAGACCTTCGGCGAGGCGATGTCGGCCCAGCGCGAGTGCCGGACACGGCTCTTCGGGCTGGCCGGCGAGCTGGGGTTGGCGCTGGGGGCGATGGGCACGCACCCCTGGGCCAACTACCTCGACCAGCGGATCATCGACACCCCCCACTACAACCGCCTGCGCCGCGAACTGGGCTGGGTCGCCCAGCGCAACAACACCTGGAGCATGCACGTCCACATGGGCGTGCGCGGCGCCGATCGCGCGATTGCCGTCTGCGACTGGATGCGCGAGCTGCTGCCGCTGCTGCTGGCGGCCTCCGCCAACTCGCCCTTCCTCGATCGCCGCGACACCGGCCTGCACACGGTGCGCACCGAGATCTTCACCCGCACGTTTCCTCGCTGCGGCGTCCCGAGCCCCTTTCTCGACTGGGCCGGCTACGCCGAGTTCGTCGGCATGCTGCAGCGGACCGGCAGCGCGGTCGAGTCGACCCAGCTCTGGTGGAGCGTTCGCCCCCACCATCAGTTCGGCACGGTCGAGGTGCGGATCTGCGACGCACAGACGCGCGGCGAGGAGTCGTTTGCCCTGGCCGGCCTGGTCGCCGCCTGCATCGCCCAGACGGCGCTCGACTACGACGAGCACGGCTACGACGGCGCCGGCGCGCCGCTGCGCGACCGCGAGATCGAGGAGAACCTCTGGCGGGCGATCCGGCACGGCATGAGCGGCAAGCTGATCGACTTCCGCCGCGGCGAGGAGATCGAGGCGCGGGCGGCCCTGGAGGCGGTGCTCGAATGGACCGCACCGGCACGCTCGGCGCTTGGGATCGAGCCGCGGCTGCCGGAGCGTAACGGCGCCCAGCGGTCACGCGAGGCGCTCGACTCCGGTATCGCCATCGAGGACCTCTATCGGGACGCGGTACAGGAGACGCACCGCACCTATCCGCGCCCCCTTATAGACTCCCGCGCCGCTTAATCCCAGCCGGAGGAACCGAACTTGACCAGCTTCTTGACCGAATACGGAGTCGTCGTTGCGCTTGTCTGCGCAGGGGCGGCAGTGCTCTACGGATTGATCATCACGCAACGCCTGCTGAAGAAGTCACCAGGCAACGAGCGGATGCAGGAAATCTCAGGGGCGGTGCAGGAGGGGGCCAAGGCCTACCTCAACCGCCAGTACACGATCATCGCCGCTGTCGCGGTGCCGATTGCGATCGTGCTCTGGCTCCTGCAGGACTACAAGACCGCGATCGGCTTCGTGATCGGCGGCGTCCTCTCGGGTGCGACCGGCTTCATCGGGATGAACCTCTCGGTGCGCGCCAACTCGCGCGTCGCCGAGGCGGCCCGCGGCGGTGTGCCGCCGGCTCTCGACGTCGCCTTCAAGGGCGGCTCGGTCACCGGCCTGCTCGTCGTCGGCCTCGCTCTCTTCGGCGTCGCCGGCTACTTCGGCCTGCTCGTCCTCACCGGCTCCAGCGACAAGGAGGCCGTCGACGCGCTCGTCGGCCTCGGCTTCGGCGGCTCGCTGATCTCCGTCTTCGCCCGGCTCGGCGGCGGCATCTTCACCAAGGCAGCCGACGTCGGCGCCGACCTGGTCGGCAAGGTCGAGGCGGGAATCCCCGAGGACGATCCGCGCAACCCGGCCGTTATCGCCGACAACGTCGGCGACAACGTCGGCGACTGCGCAGGCATGGCCGCCGACCTGTTCGAGACCTACGCGGTCACCTCGGTCGCGGTGATGCTGCTCGGCGTCCTCACCTTCACCGGCTCGGGCGGCGACTTCTCACGCGAGGTGGCGATCTTCCCGCTGGTCATCGGCGCCGTCGCGATCATCGCCTCGATCATCGGGGCGCTCTCGGTGCGGACCAAATCGGACCGGGTCGAGGGAGCTCTCTACCAGGGCCTGATCATCTCCGGGATCATCTCGATCGCGGCCTTCTACCCAGTCACCAAGTGGCTGATGAGCGACCCGGTGCGGCTCGGCCTCAGCACCGCGGCGAAGTCGGTCACGGTGACCGACCTCTGGCTCTGCGCAGTAATCGGTGTCGCGGTCACGGCGCTGCTTTTTGTCATCACCGAATTTTATACCTCGACCCGCTTCCGGCCGGTGAAGTCGATCGCCAAGGCCTCGGAGACCGGTCACGCGACCAACATCATCCAGGGGCTGGCGCAGGGCTTCCAGTCGACGGCGGCTCCGGCGCTGGTCCTGGCGCTGGCGATCCTCGCCGCCAACGAGCTCGCCGGCATCTACGGCATCGGCATCGCCGTGATGGCACAGCTCTCGCTCTGCGGCCTGATCGTCGCCCTCGACGCCTTCGGGCCGATCACCGACAACGCCGGTGGCATAGCCGAGATGGCCGACCTGCCGGAGGAGGTCCGCAACGTCACCGACCCGCTCGACGCGGTCGGCAACACGACCAAGGCGGTCACCAAGGGTTACGCGATCGGCTCCGCCGCACTCGCCGCCCTTGTCCTGTTTGCGGCCTTCAAGAGCGAACTCGCCGGCGAAGCACCGCCCGGATTCGATCTCAATGGCCTCTTCAACCTGAGCAGCCCCGACGTCCTGATCGGGCTGATCATCGGCGGCATGATGGTCTACCTGTTCGCGGCGTTCGCGATCGAGGCCGTCGGCCGTGCCGGTGGCGAGGTGGTCGAACAGGTCCGCGAGCAGTTCCGCGAGCACCCGGGGATCATGGAGGGGACCGAAAAACCGGACTACGCGAAAACGGTCAGCATCGTCACCCTCGCGGCGCAGAAAGAGATGATCCTGCCCGCGCTGATCCCGATCCTCGTCCCCGTCGTCGTCGGCCTGCTCAGCGTCGATGCCCTCGGCGGGCTGCTGATCGGCGTGATCGTCGTCGGCCTCTTCGCGGCGATCTCGATGACCGCCGGCGGCGGCGCCTGGGACAACGCCAAGAAGCTGATCGAGGACGGCGCCCACGGCGGCAAAGGCTCGCCGGCCCACGAAGCCTCGGTGACCGGCGACACGGTCGGCGATCCCTACAAGGACACGGCCGGCCCGGCGATCAACCCGATGATCAAGGTGGCAAACATCGTCGCCATCCTGATCATCCCGATAGTTCACTTCTAGGCGTAGTGGGTGGGAGGGGCAAGGCGCCCCTCCTGCTTGCTGGGTTTTCGCCCGCCCGCGCCACCCGCTGTCCAAGGAGGCGTTTGGGGGCGAAAACGGGACGCCGCTGCGCAAGAGGGGCGCCTTGCCCCTCCTCTCGGGCGCCTAGTTTTGTCCGCGGTCAAATCAGGATCGCGGCTCTTTGCCGTAGCTGCTGTGGCTCTGGGCCTCGGTGGGTTCTACGCAGCGCTGCTGGTGCGGCCCGGGGCTGGTAGTGCATCTACCAACTCGGGCGGGAGGTTTCGGCTGGCGTCCCAGATCTCGAAGCCCATCAGATGACCGTCGTCTGGGTCGCGATCGATCAGGCCCCAGTCGTGCTCCTCGCTGACTGCTTTGCCAGCCTCGAATGAGAGCAGAGCGATATCGACTTCAGGGTCATAATGCGCGTGCATTGTCGGTCGAGGATAGCGCAACTCTTTGTCACGGCTTAAAGCGGCCACGCGCTCACGATGCGCACGGCGCCAGTATCGGCACCATGCGGGTGGTCGTATATAACGACGAAGGCACGGCCATCGCCGGTCGAACCGACAACACGCCACTGCGCTCGACCGCGGTTGATCGCCCGTCTTTGGTGTTGCTTCTGGATAGCTGCCACGACATCACGCGCCCGCAGGTTGCGTTTTTCCAGGCGGTCAACTGAATGCTCTGTCCAGAAGAAGCGGGCGAGGCGCTGCGAGGGGCGGTGAGGTTTGACTGATGCAAGCCACTCGGACTCAAGCCTCTAGCGGTCGATTCTCTTCCCTGGATACTCGTCTAGGGTGCGCGCGTGATCGACGGGTTGATCAATGTCGCCGACTTCGAGCGGGTTGCGGCTGAGAAGCTGGATGCTGGCGTCGCCGGGTACTTCTTCGGCGGGGCCGGGGATGAGCTGACGCTGCGGGAGAACGTTGCCGCTTGGTCGGGATGGCGGTTGCGGCCTCGGGCGCTTGCCGGGCTTGGCGAGTGGTCTACTGGGGTGGAGTTGCTGGGCGGGGACGTTTCGATGCCGGTGCTGGTCGCGCCGACCGCCTACCAGGGGCTGATCGACCCGGAGGGTGAGGTGGCGATGGCGCGGGCGGCCGCCGCCGCGGGAACGGTGATGTGCCTCTCGACGTGCGCCACCACGCGGCCAGGTCCCGTCGCCGCCGCGGCTCCGGACGGACGACGCTGGTTCCAGCTCTACTGCTTCAAGGACGAGGGCCTCACCAGAGCGCTGGTGGACGAGGCGGTCGAGGCCGGCTTCGAGGCGATCGTGGTCACCGTCGACGCGCCGCGCAGCGGCAACCGCGAGCGTGACTTGCGGACCGGGTTCAAGATCCCCGAGGGGCTGGGCGTTCCCAGCGTCGAAGCGGCGCTCGGCTCGGATCGCGCGGTGACGATCGAGGAGACCTTCGGCCTGATGGATCCGGCGCTGAGCTGGCCCGACTTCGGAGAGCTGGCCGCCGAGTGCCGTGTGCCGGTGCTGGTCAAGGGAGTGCAGACGGGGGAGGACGCGGGGCTGGCGGTCGAGCACGGTGCCGCGGGCGTCGTAGTCTCCAACCACGGAGCCCGCCAGCTCGACCGCTGCCTCGCCACCGCCGACGTCCTGCCCGAGGCCGTCGACGCGGTCGCGGGGCGGGTCCCCGTCCTCGTCGACGGCGGTATCCGGCGAGGCGTCGATGTTGCGATCGCCCTGGCGCTCGGAGCTGACGCCGTGCTGGTCGGACGGCCCACGCTCTGGGGGCTCGCGGTGGGCGGCGAGGCCGGCGCTCGCCGGGTGCTCGAGCTGTTGCGCGAGGAGCTGGAGCTGACGCTCGCGCTCTGCGGTTGCGCCTCGCCCGCGGAGCTGACCCGCGCCCACGTGCAGAGGGCACCGGCGGCGTCCGTATATTCGGACTGAGTGACCGGCCCCTCAACCTGATCGATGGCGCAGCGGATCCCCAGAGACGAATCGCTGAGCCGTGTTCACGGCGTCGGTGCGCTGTTCTCGGCTGCCTACGGCAACGTCGGCTCCTCGATCTACTACGCGCTCGGCGTCACCGCCGCCTTCGCCCTCGGCCTCACCCCGGTCGCCTTCGTCATCTCCGGCCTGATCTTCGCCGCGACCGCGGCGACCTACGCCGAGGCGACGGTGATGTACCCGGAGGCGGGGGGCTCCTCGAGCTTCGCCCGTCACGCCTTCAACGAGCTGGTCAGCTTCGTCGCCGCCTGGGGGCAGATGCTCAACTACACGATCACGGTCGCGATCTCGGCCTATTTTGTGCCTCACTATCTGGCGGTCTTCTGGGAGCCGCTCGGCCACGCCCCGGGAGACATCATCGGCGGCGCCGTGCTGATCGGGGCGCTGGCGCTGCTCAACATCCGCGGCTCGCAGGAGTCGGCGAAGCTCAACCTGATCCTCGCCGTCGCCGACCTCGGCACCCAGTTCGTGCTGGTCGGGATCGGCGTCGTGCTGGTGTTGAGCCCACAGGTGCTGGTCGACAACGTCCATCTGGGCATCGCCCCTTCCTGGAGCGACTTTGCCCTCGGCATCGCGGTCGCGATGATCGCCTACACCGGCATCGAGACGATCTCCAACATGGCCGAGGAGGCCAAGGACGCGGCGCGGACGATCCCGCGCAGCGTCGGCTTCACGGTCGCCGCCGTGCTTGGCCTCTACCTGCTGATCCCGATCGTCGCGCTCTCGGCGATGCCGGTCGTGCAGGACGCCGCCGGCCACTACACGACCGCGCTCGGCTCGGAGTTTGCCAGCGACCCGATTCTTGGCATCGTCGAGAACCTCGGTCTGGGGAGCGGCCTGACCGAAGCGCTGCGCTTCTACGTCGGCATCCTCGCCGCGGTGATCCTGCTGATCGCGACCAACGCCGGCCTGATCGGCGTCTCCCGCCTGACCTACTCGATGGGCCAGCACCGTCAGCTGCCCGAGGGGCTGCGGGCAGTGCATCCCCGCTACCGCACGCCCTACATCGCGATCATGATCTTCGCCGGGGTGGCGATGCTGACGCTGATCCCCGGGCAGGCAGAATTCCTCGCGACGCTGTACTCGTTCGGCGCGATGCTCTCCTTCACGATCGCCCACGTCTCGGTGATCCAGCTGCGACGCAGGCACGCGGACGAGGAGCGTCCCTGGAAGCCCCCACTCAACTTCCGCGCCTTTGGCTTTGAGGTGCCGCTGACCGCGGTGCTCGGCGGCCTCGGCACCTTTGCCGCCTGGATCGTGGTGATGGCGCTGAACCCGCGCACTCTGGCCGTGGGAGCCGGCTGGATGGCGTTCGGGATAGTCGTCTACGTCCTCTACCGCCGCAACCAGAAACTACCGCTGACCGAGACCGTCAAAGTGGTCACGCCGGAGCCGCTCGGCGTGGAGGAGATCGAGTACCGCAGCATCCTGGTCGCCTTCGAGGACGGCGAGCCGTTCTCCGAGGAGATGGTCGCGACGGCGATCAAGCTCGCCTCCAAGCGGCGCCGGGGCGTTCACATCCACTCGATGCTGACGGTGCCGACCGACCTCCCGCTCGACGCCGACCTGCGCAACCAGGAAGCCGAGGCGCAGAGCAAGGTCGAGCAGGCGAAGCTGATTGGCGGGCAGCGGGTCACCGGTCACGTCGAGCGGGTGCGGCCCGCGCAGGCTGGCTACTCGATCTCCGACGAGGCGAACCTGATCAGCGCCGCCGCGATCGTCGTCGGCCTGCGCTACCGCAACGGCGCGCCGCTCTACGACAAGACCCTGCAGACCGTCCTCAGCGAGCGGCCCTGCCGCGTCATCGTCGTTTCCGACAGGAGCGTGCAGCAGCCAGAGGCGGTGCCCGTCCCAGCTTGAGAGAATCGCCCACGTGTACGCCCGCTCGGTCCAGCTTCTATCCCTAGCCTTCCTGGCCCTGGGCCTCCTGATCCTCATAAGCACCTTCGCTCACGGCGGCGGGCCAATCTCACTTGGAGCTCTCCTAGGCCTGGCCTTCCTAGCCGTCGGCGTAGCGCGCCTCTGGCTGAGTCGCCGAGGCTTCCGATGAGCGAGCCCGAGCAGCGCCCTCGTCTGGAGCCCCTCCTGAACCGCGGCTTGGGCGTCCCCGGACTCTTCGCCGCCGTCTACTCAGTCGTAGGCTTCTCGATCTACTTCTCGCTCGGCGTCGTCGCAGATCGCGGCCTTGGCCTGACCCCGCTGATCTTCCTCGCCGCCGGGCTGCTCTTCGTGCTGACCACGCTCAGCTACGTCGAGGGGGGCGCGATGATTCGCGAGCGGGGGGGCTCCTCGAGCTTCGCCCGCCACGCCTTCAACGAGCTGATCGCCTTCATCGCCGGCTGGGCGATCCTGATCGATTACCTGATCGTCGCCGCTCTGGCCGCGATCTCGGTCCCGCACTATCTGGAGCCGATATCCCACAACCTCTCCGAGCCGGGCTGGGAGATCGGCGTCGCCGCGCTGGTGATCGTCGCCGCCTGCACGCTCAACATCCTCAACATCACCGGCCGTGGCCGGGCGCGCACGCTCGGCGTGCTGGCGCTGGCCGACATCGTTCTGCAGCTCGCGGTGATCGGCGTGGGCGTGCTCGCGGTCCTGCACCCCGACCGCCTCACCGACCAGATCCACCTCTTCACCTCTCCGAGCCTCAAGGACATCATCTATGCATCGGTGGTCGCGATGCTCGCCTACGCGGGGATCGAGGCCGCCTCCGACCTCGCGCCCGACATCGACGTCAGGCCGCGCGACCTGAAGCGGATCGTCTCGGTGGGGGCCCTCGCGGTGCCGCTCGTCTACGCCGGGATGGCGGCGATCGCGCTGATGGCGGTGCCGGTCGTCGCCGGGCCCCATGGGCCCGAAACCGCGCTTGGCGGCGAATTCGTCGAGGCGCCGGTGCTCGGCGTGGTCTCCGCCTATCACCCGGCCTGGGTCGCGCATGCGATGCGCTGGGTGGTGGCGCTGGTCGCCGCGCCGGTTCTGTTCTGGGCGGCGACGACCGCGATGCTCGGCGTCTCCCGCCACATCTACACGCTGGCGATCAACCGCCAGATCCCCAGCTGGCTGGGCAAGCTCAACGGTCGCTACGCGACGCCGCACGTGGCGATCGGGCTCTCCGGCCTGATCGCGATCGGCCTGGTCGCACCGACCGACGTCAAGCTGCTGGCGGGGCTCTATGCCTTTGGGGCGATGCTGGCGATCACGATCGCCCACCTCTCGATCCTGCGGCTGCGGGTCACCGAACCCGACCGGTCCCGTCCCTTCCGTGTGCCCTGGAACGTCTCCTGGCGCGGCGCTCAGCTCCCCGTGCCGACCATCCTGGCCGCTCTGCTCAGCTTCCTCGCCTTCCTCAGCGTGCTGGCCTTCCACGACCGGGCGCGCTGGGTCGGTGGCGGCTGGATGCTCTTCGGCCTGCTCTTCTACGTCGTCTACCGCAAGGTCTTCGAGGGGACCTCCCTGACCCGGCGCGTCTCGGTCACCGAGCGGGCATTGACCAAGCAGGCGCCCGACGTCGAATACGGCAATATCCTCGTGCCGGTGTTCGGGACCGAGCTCGACGACGACATCGTCGCCACCGCCGGCCGTCTTGCCGCGGCGGAGCAGGAGGGAGCCGCCGAAATCGACGAGACCCACCTCGCGATCGTCTACGTGCTCGAGGTGCCGCTCATCCTGCCCCTGGACGCGGAGCTGCCGCCGGAGCAGGAGAACGAGGCCCTGCAAGCGATCGACCGGGCCCGCGAAATCGCCGAAGAGTACGAGGGCGTGAGGGTGAGCGCCTCGGTGACGAGGGCGCGCAAGATCGGCGCCGGGATCGTCGAAGCGGCGCGGCGCGGGGGCGTCGAAGCGATCGTCGTCGGGGCCGAGCCGCCGAGCAAGATCCGCGGTGGAGCGACGCTGGGTGGGATCGGTGCCGCCAGGCCCGCCGAGATCGGGGCGGCCACGGAGTACGTGCTGAAGAAGGCGCCCTGCCAGGTCCTGCTGACTGCTCCTCCGGAGCAGGTCGCCTCCATCTAGTATCCGCGACGTGTTCATTCTGATCGTCGGCTGCGGAAGAGTCGGCTCCTCCGTCGCGAGGAGCATGCTGAGCGAGGGGCACGAAGTGTCTTGCCTCGACGAGGACCCCGAGTCCCACACGCGGCTCGAGGTCGGGCTCGACAAGGGCTGGGAGGACCTCGGCGGTCGCTTCACGGTCGGCACCGGCCTCGAGACCGACGCCCTGGTGGCTGCCGGGATCGAGACCGCGGACGCCTTCATCGCCGCGACCAACGGCGACAACACCAACATCGTCATCGCCCAGATCGCCCAACGGCGCTACGAGGTGCCGACGGTGATCGCGCGGATCCTCGACCCGCTGCGCGCCGAGTGGTATCGCCAGCAGGGCCTGCACACGATCTGCCCGACGCGGGTCGCGATCGACATGCTCGAGAGCGCCGTCCGCGAGGGCGCTCAGCGCGAGGCGGTCTGAGATGTACATCATCGTCGTCGGAGCGGGGAAGGTCGGCTGGAACCTGGCCCGCGAGCTGCTTGAAAAGAACCACGAGGTGACGGTGATCGAGAGCAACCGCCGCCGCTACCTGACCGTCGAGCAGGAGCTCGAGCACAACGTCACCTACGGCGACGCCTCCGAGCTCTGGGTGCTCGAGCGCGCCGGGATCCAGCGAGCCGACATGGTGATCGCGGTCACCGGCGACGACGAGGACAACATGCTGATCTGCCAGGTCGCCCGCGAGAAGTACGAGGTGGCCCAGATCATTGCCCGCGTCAACAACCCGCGCAACCGGCCCCACTTCGACCTGCTCGGGGTGAAGCCGTCGGTTTCCGCCACCGACCTGATCCTGCGCCTGCTCGAGCACGAGGTGCCCGAGTACGGCCTCGTCCACCTGCTCGACCTGCAGGAGGAGCAACTGGAGATCATCGAGATGTTGCTCGGCAAGGACTCACGGGTAACCGGACGCCGTGTTGGCGATCTCTCGATGCCCGAAGGAAGTCTCTTGATCTCGGTGCTGCGCGAAGGCAAGGGCTTCGTGCCCAACGCCGACACCGTCCTGGAGGTCGGCGACGAGGTGCTTGCCGTCCTCGATCCCGGTCGCGAGGACGACCTCAAGGAGCTCTTTGGCCCGGCTGCCGGCGGCAACGGGACGGGTTGAGCGATGGCCGGTCGCGAGGTCGATTTCCTCCTGATCGGCGGCGGCATGGGCTCGGCGCATTGCGCGGCGGAGTTGCGCAAGCGCGGTGCCGAGGGCTCGATCCTGCTGGCCGGGCGCGAGCCCGAGCCGCCCTACGAACGACCGCCGCTCTCGAAGGAGTACATGCGGGGCGAGGCGAGCCGCGCGGACGCCTACGTCAACCCGCCCGGCTGGTATGAGGAGAACGGGGTCGAGCTGCTGACCGGCGTCAATGCGATGTCGCTCGACCCGGCGGCGCGCACGGCAAAGCTGCAGGGCGGGGAGGAGGTCGCCTTCGACAAGGCGCTCATCGCCACCGGGGCGATGGTCAACATCCTGCGGGTCGAGGGCGCCGAGAACGAGGGCATCCACTACCTGCGTGCCTTCGGCAACTCCGACGCGATCCGCGCCGACGCCGAGGCGGCCGAGCACGTGGTGCTGATCGGCGGCAGCTACATCGGCACCGAGGTCGCCGCATCGCTGACCGCGAAGGGCGTCAAGTGCACGATCGTGATGATGGAGGACGTCGCGCTGTCGCGGGTCTTCGGCGAGGACGCCGGGCGCTGGTTCCAGGAGAAGATCGAAGGCCACGGCGTCACCGTCCACGCCGGCGAGGAGCTGGAGGCCTTCGAGGGCGACGGGCGGGTCAAGGCGGTGCTGACCAAGAGCGGCCGGGCGATCGAGTGCGACGCGGTCGTCGTCGGCGCCGGTGTCCGCCCCGACGCGATGCTCGCCCAGCGAGCCGGGCTTGAGGTCGGCGACGGGATCGTCTGCGACTCGAAGCTGATGACCTCGAGCGAGGGGATCTACGCGGCGGGCGACTGCTGCTCCTACGACAGCGTCGTCCACGGCCGGCGGATCCGGGTCGAGCACTGGGACGTGGCGATGCAGCAGGGCATGCACGCCGCCGGCAACATGCTCGGCGAGGACCGCGACTACGACGTCGTCCCCTACTTCTTCAGCGATCTCGCCGACTGGGCGAGCCTCGAGTACGTCGGCCCGGCGGCCGAGTGGGACGAGGAGCTCTGGCGAGGCGACCGAGACAGCGGCGAGTTCTCTGTCTGGTACCTGAAGGACGGCAGGGTGGCAGGGGCGCTCAGCGTGGGCCGCTCCGAAGACCTCGCCGAGGCGCGCCGCATGCTCGCCGACGGCATCGACGTCTCCGCCGCCCGCGAGCGGATCGCCGATTCCGACAGCGACCTGGGCGAAATCTCCTGAAGAGGAGGCGTGCGGGCACCTGGTGCACGCCGCCGGATATCCTCAAGGCAGTTCGTTGCGCCCTGGTGTAATTGGCAACACGCCAGCCTCTGGAGCTGGATTTCGGGGTTCGAGTCCCTGGGGCGCAGTCCGCGAAAGTTCCTGCAAACCCGTCTAGTCGCTCTGCTACCTTCGCGGCGATGGGGACCCGAAGGAGCCTTCTCGCGATCGTGCCTCTCGCCGCTCTCGCAATCGCCGGTTGTGGCGGTGGCAGTGGCGGCGACTCGACGACGGCGCCGGTCGAAACGACCGAAACGACGACGGCGCTGACGAAGGAAGAGCTGATCACCCAGGGCGACGCGATCTGCGCCGAGGTGAACGCCGCGGTGGGCTCGGCCGGCTCGACCAGTTCCGAAGCCAGCGCCGAGGTGGCGCAGGTCGCCAGCCTCTATTCCGGGATGGTCGAACGGCTGAAGGCGCTCGGGCCGCCCAGCGACGAAAGCTCGGGATATTCCGAATTCATCTCCTCCGCCGAAGCGCTTTCGCAGGCCGAGGGCAACGTCAAGCTCGCCTACGAACGCGAAGAAGGCGAAGCGCTCTCCACCGCCTCCGCTGAAGTCTCCTCGGCGCTCTCGGAATTCGAGTCCGAAGCCGAAGCCTTCGGCTTTGAAAAATGCGCCGAAACCCCAACCGCGCCCACGCCGTCGGGCTCGGGCGCGGAATCTGCAACCGGCGGGGCCGAACCGGAAGCGGGCGAAGTCGAAAGCGAAGAAGTCGCGCCCGAAGAAGCAGAAGCAACGCCTGAAGAAGCGCCGCCCGTCGAAGAAGAAAGCGCCGGTGGGGGTGCGGGAGTGGGCGGCGGGACCGAAGGCGGCGGTGGCGGCTCGGGCGGTGGGTCGAGCGGCGGCATCGGCCCGGGCTAGCCTGACCGCTCAGGCAGCCGAGCTCTCTTCCCAGCTGCCGTAGAGGCGCGCGTAGGCGCCGCCGGCCTCGATCAGCTCCTCGTGGGTGCCGCTCTCGGCTATGCGCCCGTGTTCGAGCACGACGATCTTGCCGGCGCGGCGGATGGTCGAGAGGCGGTGGGCGATGACGATCGCCGTACGGCCGGTCAGCAGCCGCTCCAGGCCCCGCTCGATCGTTTTCTCGGTCCGCACGTCGACGTTCGAGGTCGCCTCGTCGAGGATCAGGATGCGCGGTTCGGCGAGAAGCGCGCGGGCGAAGGCGACGAGTTGGCGCTGGCCCGCTGAGAGCTGGACGCCGCGCTCGCCGACTTCGGTCTCGATGCCTTCGGGCAGGGCCGCGACGAACTCGGTCGCCCCGACGGCCGCCGCCGCGGCTTCGATCTCCTCCAGGCTTGCCTCCGGCCGGCCGAAGGCGATGTTCTCGCGCACGCAGCCGGAGAAGAGGAATCCCTCCTGGGGGACGATCCCGAGCTGGCGCCGCAGGGAGTGCTGCTGGACCCCGCGTAGGTCGTGGCCGTCGACCAGCACGCGGCCCCGTTGGGGGTCGTAGAAGCGCGCGACGAGCTTGGCGAAGGTCGACTTGCCGGCTCCGGTCGTGCCGACCAGGGCCAGGGTCTGCCCGGGTGGCACGTGCAGATCGACCTCACGCAGCGCCCACTCGACCTGCTCGCCACGGTCATCCCGCTCCAGGGCGTCGTCGGCGTAGGCGAAGGACACACCCTCCATCTCGATCTCACCGCGCAAGGTGCCCGGGTCGATGGCGCCCGGCGCGTCGACCATGTCGGGCTCGGTGTCGAGCAGCTCGAAGATCTTGTCGAGCGCGGCCATGCCCTGCTGGTAGGTCGTGTAGAGCTGTGAGAGTTCCTGGATCGGTGAGAAGAAGACCTGCAGGTAGCCGATGAAGGCGACGATCGTGCCGATCTGGATCGCGTGGTCGATCGCCTGGGTGCCGCCGTAGAGGATGATCGCCGCGGTGCCGGCGGCGGTAAGCAGTTCGATCGCTGGGAAGTAGGAGGCGTTGAGGAAGACGGTCCGCATGTTCGCCTCGCGGTTTGCCTCGTTCAGCTCGGTCATCGCGGCGCCGTGGCGTGCCTCCTGACCGAAGCTGCGCACGACCCGCACGCCGCTCAGCGTCTCCTGCAGGTAGGCGGTGACGGCCGCGATCCGCTCGCGCGTTTCCCGGTAGGCGCCGTGCGAGGCGACCCGGAAGACGACGCTGGCGAGGGCGACCAGGGGAAAGGTGAGAAAGGTGACAAGGGCCAGCTTGACGTCGAGCGCGAACATGATCACGACCACGCCGATCAGGGTGAGGACGCTGGAGAAGAGGGTCGTCACACCGCTGGTGAGGAGTTGGTTGAGGGCCTCGATGTCGTTGGTCATGCGGCTGATCAGCACCCCCGGGCTGCGCCGCGTGAAGAAGCCGATCGACATCGATTGAAGGTGGGCGAAGATGTGCTCGCGCAGGTCTTGGAGCGCACGGGTGCCGACCCAGCCGACCAGGTAGGTCTGGGCGTAGGTGGCGAGGGCAAAGACGGCGGCGACGGCGAGGAAGGCGATGACGATCACCGTCAGCGCGCTGGTGTCGCCGGTGACGATGCCGGCGTCGATCGCCTGCCCGGCAAGGTAGGGAGGGGCGAGGCCGGCGCCGGTGGCCGCGAGGATCGCGATCACGGTCAGCGCCACCCGGCCGCGGTAGGGGCGCAGCAGGCCGGCCATCCAGCGCAGCTTGCGGCCGCGCTGGTCCTCGCCGCGGACTATCAGCCAAAGCCTCCTCACAGCCTCGCCACCTCCTCGCGCTGCTCGAGGTCGCGCTGCAGGAAGACCGAGTCGGCGAGCCCGTGCTCGGCGATCTCGCGGTAGAAGCCGCAGCCCTCGAGCAGCTCCTCGTGGGTGCCGCGATCGACGATGCGGCCACCGTCCATGACCACCACCTCGTCGGCGAGTGAGACGGTCGAGAGGCGGTGGGCGATGACGAAGGTCGTGCGCCCGGCCATCGCTTCGCCGAGGCCGGTCTTGATCGCCGCCTCGGTCGTCGCGTCGACGGAAGAGGTGGCGTCGTCGAGGATCAGGATGCGCGGGTCGGCGAGCAGGGCGCGGGCGATCGCCACGCGCTGTCGCTGCCCGCCGGAGAGGGTCATGCCGCGCTCGCCGACGAGGGTGTCGTAGCCGCCCGGCAGGTCGCGGATGAATCCGTCGGCCTGGGCGCGGCGTGCCGCCGCTTCGACCTCTTCGCGGCTCGCTTGCGGCCGTGCGTAGGCGATGTTCTCGGCGATGCTGGCGGTGAAGAGGAAGCTGTCGTCGCCGACGAAGGCGACCTCCGAGCGCAGCGAGACCAGGTCGACCGAGCGCACGTCGGCGCCGTCGATCCCGACCGAGCCCTCGCTCGGGTCGTAGAGGCGGGCGATCAGTGCCACCAGGCTCGTCTTGCCCGAGCCCGAGGGGCCGACGAGCGCCACGGTGCGGCCCGCCTCGATCGCCAGGTCGATGTCGGTCAGCGCGGGTGCGGCGCCGTCATAGCGCAAGGTCACGCCGCGCATCTCCAACCGCCCGCCGCCCGCCGGCAGCGGCGGTGCGTCGGGGGGGCTCTCGATTTGCGGCTCGCGGTCGAGGATCTCGAAGAGGCGGTTGCCGGAGGCGATCGCGCGTTGTGCCATCCCCAGCGTCATCCCCAGCATCCGCATCGGCCCCGCCAGCATCGCGACGTAGGTGTAGAAGGCGGTGAAATCGCCGAGACTGAGGTTCCCGGCGATCACCTGACGGCCGCCGATCAGCAGCACGAGGGCGATGCCCAGCTGTGGCAGGAAGCCGAGCAGCGGCGAGTAGAAGGCCTGCAGGCGGGTGGAGTAGATGCTCTGGTCGAAGACGCGGGAGACGGCGCGGCGGAAGCGGTGCAACTGGTGCTCCTCGCGGGCGAAGGCCTTGACGATGCGGATTCCGGAGACGTTCTCCTCGGCTTCGGCGGTCAGCTCGGCGATCCGCTGCTGCACCTCCTGCACGGCGGGGCGGGAGACGCGGTTGTAGCGGGAGGCGGCGTAGACGACGAAGGGCGCCGGCGCGAGGGCGACCAGCGCCAGCCAGGGCTCGAGGACGAACATCACGGCGCTGGCGAGGGCGATCGTGAGCAGGTTCTGGGTGATGAAGATCAGGCCGTAGCCGAGGAAGAAGCGGATCGATTGCAGGTCGACCGTCGCCCGCGACATCAGCTGCCCGGTCTGTTGGCTGTCGAAGAAGCCGAGCTCGAGCCGCTGCAGATGCGCATAGAACAGCTGCCGCAGGTCGTACTCGACCGCGAGAGAGACCTTGCCGGCGACCACCCGCCGCACCATCGTCAGCCCCAGGCGCAGGATGCCGGCGACGACGATCACGATCGCCAGCGGCAGCAGGTCCGGCTTGTCGTGGTTCTCGATCGCGTTGATCGCACGGCCGATCAGCCACGGGATCAGCACGGTCATCCCCATCGCCAGCCAGGCAAAGACGAGCGAGCCCCAGAGCTGGCGGCGATAGGGCCGCAGAAAGCCCATCAGACGGCGATAGGTCCGCATCAAGCCACTATACAAAGTGAAGTAAAGGCCCCCGAGCAGTACGTGCCGGTAGTTAGCCGCCCATATGGGCGGCTAACTACCGGCACGTCAGTCGAAGGCGGCGGCCTTGGCGCTGGAGACCTTGCCGGCGGCGCACTTCGGCCCGTGGCCGGGGCGGGGCAGGATCTGGAAGTTGGTGACGGCGTGGTAGGGCGTCGTCGCGCCGTTGTTGAGCGCGAGGGTGACGACCAGGCGGTAGAAGCCGGCCCGTAGGTCGTGGTAGTAGATCTCCGGCCGGGTCGCCGGCGAGTAGCTGCCGCTGGCGCCTATCCGCTCGGCGAGGACCCCGTTGGGGCCCGAGTAGCGGGGGAAGTCGAACGAGGCGCCGACCAGCCGTCCGCGCCCCAGCGGGCTTTCCTCGGCGCGCTTGAGTTTGGCCGGGTCGACGCAATCGGGCACGCGGTTGAGCGCGAAGCGGATGTTTCCCTCGCCCAGCTGGGGTTCGCCGCCGAAGTGCTGCGGCGCCAGGGTGAAGTTCTGGACCCTGGCCTTGACGACGACCGCCCGGTTGGTCTGCCGGGCGCCGTTACGCGGAGAGACGATCGCGACACTCGGTTCGCCGGGTAGAGATGGATGTTCGCTGCTTTCGCCATCGCTTCCGCCCGCCAGGGCGACCACCAAGGCAGCCGCGGCGGCGGCCGCGATGACGGCGAGGATGGCGATTGCGGCCCGCATCGGGGTCGGAAGGTTACGTGCCGAACGGCCTATCGCGGCGGGCGCAGCGGGGCCGGCCCCTAAGTTGTCGGGATGCTTCGTGTCGCTGTCATCACGCTGGGGGCGCTGCTCGTGCTCGCCTTCGCCTCCGCGGCCGCGGAGGCGGCCGGGCCGAGCGACCAGGTCAACGTCTTCGCCGGCACCGAGCCGGGCGACGGCGCCTTTGGCGGCGGGCACAACTTCCCTGGCGCCACCGTGCCCTTCGGGATGGTGCAGTGGGGCCCCGACACCGTTCCCGCCGAACGCCATTCCGGCGGCTACGACTATCGCGATCGCCACCTTCGCGGCTTCAGCCTCACCCACCTCAGCGGCGCCGGGTGCGCTCTCTACGGGGATTTTCCATTTCTGCCGACGACCGAGCCGATTCGCACCTCCCCGGCGGCAGCGGGCGGCGGCCTGACCGGGCGCTTCCAGCCCGGCTTCTCCCATGCCCAGGAGCGCGCCAGCCCCGGCTTCTACTCCGTCCGTCTGAATCCAGTCGGCGGGGGCGCGATCGACACGGCGTTGACCGCCACCACCCGCACCGGAATGGCCCAGTTCTCATTTCCCCGCTCGCCCCACGCGAGCGTCCTGATCGACGCCGGGGGCAGCGCCAGAGCCGATGACCTGGCCGAAGTGCGGATCGATCCCGCCCGGCGCGAAATCTCCGGTTCTGCCTCGAGCGGCTATTTCTGCGCCCAGCGACCTCGCTACCGGGTCTATTTCGCCGCGGCCTTCAATCGCCCCTTCGGCGCCTATGGCACCTGGACGCGCCAGAAGCTGGCACCTGGGTCCACCGCCGCCGTCGACCAGAGAGAACCCTCAACCGTCGCGGCCAATACGGCCCAGGCAGGCGCATACGCCAGTTTCGACACTCGTCACAACCGCACCGTCGCCGTCCGTGTCGGGGTCTCCTTCGTCAGCGTCGCCGGTGCGCGCGCCAACCTTGCCGCTGAGAACCGGAGCGCGTCGTTCGGCACCGTCCGGGCCCGCGCCGAGGCCGGCTGGAACCACGCTCTGTCCTCGATCGAGATCGGCGGTGGCGGGACGGGCGACGTCGAGACTTTCTACACGGCGCTCTACCACGCTCTTCTCGCGCCCCGCACCTTCAGTGACGCCGATGGCCGCTACATCGGCATGGACGGGGCAGTGCACCGCGCCGAGGGGCGCATCCAGTACGCGGATTTCTCCGGCTGGGACATCTACCGCACGCAGATCCCGTTGCTGGCAATGCTGATGCCGCGTCGCGCCAGCGACATCGTCGCCTCGATGCTGGCCGACGCCAGGGAGAGCGGCTGCCTGCCGCGCTGGTCCTACGCCAACGGGCAGAGCATGACGATGGTCGGCGACCCGGCCGACCCGATCATCGCCTCGGCGGCCGCGTTCGGCGCCCGGCGCTTCGATGCCGGCGCCGCGCTGGAAGCGATGCTGAGGGGCGCCAACGAAGGCTGCCGCACCGCCGATGGCAGCTACGTCCAGCGGCAGGGCCTCGCTCAGTACAGAGCGCTGGGCTACGTTCCCTTCGACCTCGATTCGATGCAGCGCAATGCGAACTCGTTGTTCGGAGACCCAGAAGCCGTCTGGGCCTCGGCGGCAACCACCCTCGAGTACGCGATCGACGACTTCTCGATCGCCCAGTTCGCCGCCCGTTCCCTCAACGACCGGGCCGCGTATCGCTCCTTCATGTTGCGTTCAGGAAACTGGCGCAATCTCCTCAACCCACTCAGCGCTCAGATCGAGCCCCGCTTCGAAGATGGGACCTTCGCCCCCCACTACGACAACCTCCATGGCGCCGGCTTTGCCGAGGGCGACTCCGCCCAGTACACCTGGCTGGTGCCACAGAATCCCGCCGGCCTCTTCGCGGCGATCGGCGGACGGTCCACTGCCGTGACCAGGCTCGACCGCTTCCTGCGAACCCTCAACGGCGGTCCCGGCGCCACGCACGCCGATCATGCGCTGCTCGGCAACGAGCCCAACCTCAACGTCCCCTGGCTGTATGACTGGGCGGGGGCGCCCTACAAGACCCAGGCCGTCGTGCGGCGGGCGCTGCGGCTCTACAGCACCGCCCCCGATGGCTATCCGGGCAACGACGACCTAGGCACGCTCTCGTCCTGGTACGTGCTCGGCGCGCTCGGCCTCTACCCAGAGGTCCCCGGGACCGACGTGCTGGCGATCGGAAGCCCGCTCTTCGGACGGGCGACCGTGCGCCTGGCCGGCGGCCGCAAGCTGCGGATCCTCGCGTCCGCCGATCGGCGCTCGAGTCGCCACGGGCACGGAAGGCCCCACCTCATCCCCCTTGCTCTGTCCCGCGCCCCATACATTCGGTCGATGCGCTTCAACGGCCACTCTTACGCGCGGCCTTGGACCACGTTCTGCGCGCTGGCGCGCGGTGCGACGCTCGCCTATCGCCTCGGCACCCGGCCGGTCCGCACCTGGGGCGCCTCCGCCGCCGCGCTGCCGCCGTCCTTCGGGACCGGGCGGCCGATGCCACCGAACCGCTGCACTCCTTGACGAGCGACCGAGCCCACTCGACCGTCCTCTGGGCGCTTGCCGGCCTGACCGGACTGGGCATCGCTGTCCGCTTCGCCAGCCTCGGCGTCCAGAGCTACCACCACGACGAGGTGATCACCGCCGCGCGCGTCATCCCCGGCGAATTCGAGCACATGCTGCGCCAGGTCAAGGGGAGCGAGTCCAACCCGCCCCTGTACTACGTGCTCGCCTGGGCCTGGGCGAAGGTGTTCGGCACGGGGGAGATCGGGCTGCGTTCGTTATCGGCGCTCTTCGGCGCGGCCACCGTCCCGGTCGCCTATCTGATCGGGCGTGAGCTGGTGAGCAACCGAGCGGGGCTGATCGCGGCAGCGGTCGTCGCCGTCAACCCGATGCTGATCTGGTACTCGCAGGAGGCCCGTTCCTATGCGGTGCTGGTCTTCTTCGGGGCGCTGGCGCTGCTGTTCTTCGTCCGCGCCCTGCACAGCTGGTTGGGACGGGACCTGGCGCTCTGGGCGCTGGCGTCGGCACTCGCACTGTGCAGCCACTACTTCGCCGTCTTCGCGGTGGCGATCGAGGCCGTTTGGCTGCTGGTTGCGATGAGACCCATGTGGCGGTTGGTCCTGCCTGCCGTGGGCGCCGTCGTCGCGGTCGGCTTGGCCCTATTGCCGTTGATCTCGGCCCAGGTCAACCCGACTCACATCGGCTGGATCGACCACAGCGCGCTGTCCTTGCGCCTTTTCGAGACCGGCGTCAGCTTCCTCGCGGGGGAGACCGGCCATGTGATCGCCGAGCCCCCTCGCGAGCGCTACGCGCTGATCCCGGTGGTGCTGATCGGCGTGGCGCTGCTGCTCGTCGCCCTGCGGGGCTCGCCTCGGGAGAAGCGCGGCGCGCTGCTGGGCCTGGTCGTGGGGTTGGGCGTCGTGCTGCTCGCATCTGCCGTGGCGCTCGCCGGCAAGGACTACATAGTCGAGCGCAACCTGTTGCCGGCCCTGGTGCCCCTCGCGATCGTCGTGGCGGTGGGGTTTGCCGCCAGCGGGGCTCGCCGCCTGGGCCTGGCCTGCGCCGTCGTTCTCTGTGCCTACTGGCTTGCCTACGACGTCTACGTCACTCACACCCCCAATCTGCAGCGCCCGGACTTCCGCGACCTCGCCGAGCAGCTGGGGCCGCCACGGCGACCGCGCGCGATCGTCACCTGGAAACTCGCCGCCGACCCGATCCGGTTCTATCTCGACGGCCCCTCGCGCCGCGCCTACCGCGGCGTGCTCCCGGTTCGTGAGATCGACGTGGCCAGCAAGCCGGTCGTTGCCGGAAAGCCGCCAAGGCTGCCGCAGGGCTTCCGTCCGGTCGAACGTCGTAGGCTGGAGCGCCTTACGCTCATCCGCTACGTGTCCCCTCGAATCCGACAAGTTCCCTTCCATGTGCTGCGCGACGCGCGGACCGGTTTCGGCCGCAATGCCGTCGTCGCCGACGGGCCTCACGGCGCCCCGTGGAGCGGTCGATGAGCGGCACCTACGAATTCGCCTACCGCATTCGCGCCGCCGCCCGCCGCCCGGCGAGTTGGCTGCAGTTGCTCAAATTCGGCGTCGTCGGCGGCTCCGGCTACCTGATCAACCTGGCGGTCTTCGCCGTGCTCGCCGGCGGCCTCGGCCTGCACCATCTGCTTGCCGCAATCGGGGCCTTCTGCGTTGCCCTCGCCAACAACTTCCTCTGGAACCGGCACTGGACCTTCGATGCGGGCCATGGCCACCCAGGCTTTCAAGCGGCGCGTTTCCTCGCCGTCAGTGTCGCCGCACTGCTGATCAACCTCGTGGTGCTCGAAGCACTCGTCTCGGGTGCGTCGATGGGCGACCTCACCGCCCAGGCGATCGCGGTCGCCGTAGCGATGCCCTTCAATTTTCTGGGCAACAAGCTATGGACGTTTGCCTGACGCGTCAGGGAGCGGTCTGGCCCCGGCTACCACTTGCCTTCTAGCCAGTGCAGCAGCTCTGGTTCAAGCTTTTCCAGGTCGGGGGTGGGGGAGGCGAGCTCCGTGTCGGCGAGCTGGATCGCTGCGCCGAGCCCGAATGTCGCTCGATCGGGGTCTCCGCTGAGCCAGGCCTCGATCCGGCCCAGGCGGGGGTGATCCGTTCGGAGCTCGCGCAGGGCAGACCGGGCGGCGGCGGGATCGGTCTCGGCCAGATCGATCAATGCCTCCAGCCCGGCTCTGACCCGGTCTTCGGGCGGCGCCTCCTCGGTGGCGACGATTACCCGCTTAACAGTCTCTTCGTCGAATCGCCCTTTTTCCAGCAGGGCGGTTCTCGTACCCTCTCTCATGTTGGGACCTCCTCTTAAGGTCTCGGCCAGGCCCCGGGGTGTCGCAAGCACCGCCGGGGTCGCCTGTTTCTCTTCCCAATTCAAGCTAGGCCCGCGCCCGGACGGCGAAGCGCCTAAATACCCCCTAAAAGCAACTTTTTCCACTTATTTGACACTTCCGTCACGCTTTCGTATGTCACTCGAATACTTCAAGGTACTTGATCATTTCTTTTCCAGCATAGGTCCCCTCGGGCCCGGGGTCAACGTCCGTGGCAAACTGCGATGACGATGAGCCGCGAGAAGCCGATCTACGACGCTGGCGAGACCGAGTCCAACCGGCAGGCCGAGTGGACTGAGCGGGGCGCCTTCGCGACCCCCGTTCCGGCCGCCGGGCAGGACGCCGTCTACATCAAGCCGTCGAGCCCGTTCACCTCGGGCAACCTGCACATGGGCCACGTCCGGGACTACTCGATCGGGGACGCCTACGCACGCTTCCGGCGCGCCCGTGGCGACGCGGTGCTCTTCGGCTTCGGCTTCGATGCCTTCGGGCTGCCGGCCGAGATGGCGGCGATCGAGCGTGGTACCCGGCCCGCGGAGTGGGTCGAGCGCTGCGGCGAGCGGATGCTGGGACAGATGAAGCGGCTTGGCTTCTCCTTCGACTACGACCGCGCCTTCTACAGCTCCGACGAGGCCCAGTACCGCTGGTCCCAGTGGCTCTTCCTGACCCTCTTCGAGGCGGGGCTGGTCTACCGCGACAACGCCACCGTCGACTGGTGCGACACCTGTCAGACGACGCTCGCCGCGCTGCAGGTCGAGGACGGGCGCTGCTGGCGCTGCCACAACCCGGTGCGGCTGATTCGCCGCCCCACCTGGTTTCTGCGCCTGTCTCCTTATCTGGAGGAGAACGATCGCAACCTCGGGCGGCTCGCCGGCTGGGACGAGCTCTCGTTGAAAACTCAGCGCTACATCCTTGGCCGCAGCGACGGGGTCGAGTTGGACCTCGGTGGCCCGGACGGTGATGGCCTGGAGGTCTTCACCCCACATGAGGACGCCGTGGACGAGGCACGTTTCGTGCTGCTCTCGCCGCGCCATCCAGCGCTCGATCGCTGGGTCACCGATCCCGCGGTCGCCGAGAAATTGGACGAGCTGCGCTCGGGCGGTTGGGAGCGCAGCGCCCGCGACGCCTCCGCCGTTCCCGTGATCGACACCGGCGCGTCGGTCGGGGCCGCCGGTGGCAGCTTGCCGCTCTTCGTCTCCCCGATCGTCGACGCCCGCTACGGCCCCACCGCGGCGCTCGGCATCCCCAGCGTCGACGAGGCCGACGAGGCGATCGCGGCGCGGATGCCCCGAACGGCCGGAGAGCCGCTCGGCGGCGGTTCGGCCGCCGGCCTGGAGTTGCGGGAGGCGACCCGCTACCGCGCTTATGACTTCTCTATCTCACGCCAGCGCTACTGGGGCACGCCAATTCCGGTGCTGCACTGTGAGCAGTGCGGGGTGGTCCCGGTTCCGATCGAGGACCTGCCGGTGGTGCTGCCGCGCGACGTCGAGCCAACCGGCGAGGGCAACCCTCTGGCCGAGCGGCCTGACTTCCTGGAGACCGCCTGTCCGACCTGCGGCGGAGCGGCGCGGCGTGAGACCGACACGCTCGACTGCCATTTCGACGCCCTCTGGCTGTGGGTGCCAGCGGCGGTGCCGCCGCAGGATCGCGACGAGAAGATGTTCACCCACCCGGACCTGCGGCACTGGCTTCCCTCCGAGCGACTCGTCGCAGGCAACGACAGCGGCGGTTTCGTCTTCGACCAGCGGGTTGTGACCAAGGCGCTGCGCGACATCGGCCCCTTCTCCTTCCTGGAGGACGGCGAGCCCTTCGCCGGCTGTCTCTTCCACGAGATGGTGATCGCAGACGGGCGCAAGATGAGCAAGCACCTCGGCAACGTCGTCGACCCCGACGAGCTGGTTGCCGAGCACGGCGCCGACACCGTGCGGCTGGCCGTCCTCTACGCCGCCGGCCCGGCCAAGGCGCTCAACTGGACCGATGGCGCGCTTCGCTTCGCCTCGCGCTTCCTGCGCGGCCTCTGGGACTACACGCACGAGAGCATCGCCGCGGCGGCCGAGGCAGCCGAGGATGCCGAGGCGTCAGCCGACACCGCCTTCATCCGCGAGCGGCTGGGGAAATGGTGCGACAACGGGGTCGAGCGGATCACCGCCGACCTCGAGGAGCTGCAGATGCACAAGGCGGTGCGCAACGTGACGCGGTTGCTGGAGCGGATCAAGGACTACGAGAAGCGGATCGTCAAGCGTCGCGGTCAGCTTTGCCACGAGGACTACGCGGCCTTGCTCGAGGCGCTGGCCCTGCTGGCAAGGACTCTCTCGCCATTCGCGCCGCACATTGCCGAGGAGCTGCTGCTTGCTCTCGGCCAGGACGCGTCTGTAGGATTTCCGGCAGGAGGAGAAGATGTTTCCCCGTTGTTAATGGCCAGGAATAATTGATCGACATGCCCGTATCTGCTATACAAAACCGCTCATGATCAGGCGCCAGCATGGAAAGCGCAGGCGGAGATTTGCGAAGGCGGGCGGCCTGCCGTCGCTAGCCGGGGGCGTTGAGGGGCGATGAGCCTCTCGGCCGGCCAGCGCACCCGCTCCTGCGCGACGGAGCTGGTCTGCCACGACTGTGAGCTTCGGCTCCCTCTTTTCGATACCACCTTCAGGTGTCTCGGCTGCGGCCAGACTCTCGATGTCGACTACGACTACGAGCTTGCCACCTCCCGCGTGGCCGAGCTGCCGATCGGTGAGCGCGAGCTCAACATCTGGCGCTTCGAGGAGCTGTTGCCGATCGTCGACGCCAGCGCAAAGCACCGGGTCGGGCGCTACAGCGGACGCACGCCGCTGATCCACGCCGACCGCCTCGGCGCGGAGTTGGGCCTGCGCAAGCTCTACCTCAAGGACGACAGCACCCAGCGCCCCAGCCTCTCCTACAAGGATCGCGTCGTCTCGATGGCGGTCGCCCGCCTGCTCGAGCTGGGCAAGGAGGAGATCGGCTGCGTCTCGACCGGCAACGTCGGCACCGCGGTTGCCTCGCTGGCGGCCAAGGCGGGTGTCGCCGCCTACGTCTTCTACCCGAGCAACATGGAGCGCGGCAAGGCACGCGCCTGCCGGGCTCTGGGTGCGGCCGTGATCCAGCTCGACGGCAACTACGACGAAGCCAACCGCGCCTGCCGCGAGCTGGCCCTGGCGACCGACATCCAGTTCGCCAACATCACCCTGCGCCCGTTCTACGCCGAGGGGGCGAAGACGATGGCCTTCGAGGTCGTCGAGCAGCTCGACTGGGTCTCACCCGATCACTTCGTGATCCCGGCTGCCGGCGGCACCCTCTCCTCGCGCGTCCATAAGGGACTTGGAGAGATGGAGACGGTGGGCATGGCGGAGACGGCGGCAACCAAGATCCACATCGCCCAAGCGGAGGGCTGCGGGCCGATCGCCACCGCGATCCTCGACGGCAGCGGAGAGATCGAGCCGCAGCGGCCGAACACCGCTGCGCACTCGCTGGCGATCGGCGCCCCCGGGGACGGCCCGCTCGTGGTCGACGCGGTGGCCTCGCGTGGCGGCTCGGCGGCGACCGCAAGCGACCCCGAGATCTTCGAGGCACTGGACCTGCTCGGCGCCACCGAGGGAATCCTCACCGAGCCCGCCGGCGGCACCACGATCGCGGCGACGATCAAGCTCGCGAACGAGGGCAAACTCGGTCCCGACGACACCGTCGTCGCCGTGATCAGCGGCAACGGCTACAAGACCCTCGACGAGCACCCGGACAAGCCCTGGCCCTCGATGGTCGCCCCCGAGGTAGAGGCGATGGAGGAAACCCTCGCCCAGTTCCGCCAGACCGGCGCCTCGCTGCCCGGCTGACAGCGGGCGCCTTTACTCGGCGGCCTAAGCCGTGATCAGGTTCACGACCTCGGCGGTGCGCTCCTCGGGCTGTCCAGTAAAGCCCCCTTCGACGGGCATGCTCGGCAGCAGTTTGTCCTGGACAAGCGGTCGGCTTGTTCCTTGGACTCCCACACGGCGGCGATGAGAATGCCCTCGTCTGCCGTCCCAGCGGCGTGGTAGGTCTGTCCCTCGGGCAGGCCTCCCGGAGGGTGCACCACCGCAATCGTCGCCCTGTACTGATCCTCGGTCGCGCCCGGCCAGAAATGCGACATCAGGTAAGCCATTTGGATCGATCCTTTCGTTGGGTCGGCCAAGCGTAGACCCAGACGGGCTTGCCTTTTGCCGGGAGTCAGGCGCGCAAGCCGAAAAGCCTCTTGCGATTTGGGGGCCAATGGAGTGGATGACCCCGGAGGGCTGTGATCTTCCTTGCCTATGCCGATGCCGGAGGAGGGACTCGAACCCCCGACACGCGGATTATGATTCGCGCTTGGGTCTTTGGCCCGTTGCGGCTAGTCGTAGCTCCCGCTCTGTAGGGCCGTTTTAGCGCTCACACAGCCTCGCCGCTTCCCGCTGTTTTCGGCCCTCTCCTTGCCATCCCTTGCCACCCTTGGCTAAGGCAATCAGAGAGCCTGGTTACCCAGCATATTCAGCGTCTCTCCACGTAGCGCCTTGTGGACGTGTTCGGCATTGCTGAACGCATGGCGGAACTGGTCCCTGTCGAGTTCAAGGAGGAGGACAAGCTCAGTCACGCGACCCAAGGCAAGGTCGCTCTGGTAGATCAGCTCATCGCGGTCGACATGTATTTCCGGCTCGGCTATGCAGTCCAGTCCCTCGCGGGTAACTATCCAGACGTCATCAATGACTTCGACAATCTGGCCGATTCGCTGATCCCCTTGTTCCCCGGTGTGAAGGTCGATGCTCTTACGGAGCGCGTCGGTGATCGCTTGCAGAAGCGCCCCCACCTCAAACACCTGATCTCCAGGCCAGTGGGAGGTTCCTTTAAGTCCATCTATAAGACGAAAGAACGCATCTGCCGCCGAATCCTCGGCTGACCAGATCGCTGACTCGCCGATGGGTTCAAGGTCTGCTCCCTCGAAGTCAAGCTCGATCAGTTGAACCTCGTCGCCATCAAACGAACGCCTGAGAGCGCGCACTCGAAGCCATATACCTGGGAGGCCGGTAGGGACGCGGAGACCTCGGCGATCAATCCAGCGGTGCGCAGCGGCCTCGTCATATAGGGCTATTAGGTCATGGAAGCTGCCTTCGGTCGCATTCTGCTGTCGCCGCCTAGTCTCACGACGGACCTGATCGAGGCGATCACGAACCTCTTGATCGATGGCGCTGCGCACGGACCGAACCTCCTCCAAGGCATGTCCCGCAGTTGATCGCGCAGCGGCCGCCTCCGCCCTTGCTGCATCGACCTGAATCGAGAGGAGCCGCTCAGCGATGAAAAGTGGACCGACGAGGCCAATCGCGGTACCAACATGTGCGAAAATCGACCTCTGGTAATCGTCTAGGCCTGCGATTCGATCTCCGGCAACGATAAGCGCTCCGCCGATGAGAAGCAGAAGGCAGCCGATGAGCCAAACCCACCACGGTCGACGCAAGAGCGACGCGGGCTTACGCTCAAGGTTCACTAGCCAATTATTGCGAAGGGCGAAACGGCCAGGCATGGCGATACGGTTTGAGCCAGGCCGGGTTTCACGGAGACTCCGAAACCAGGATCTTGTCCTGGGGAATGGAGATTCTCCCGAGCCATGCCACGCAAGAGGAAGTACCCCGAGGAGTTGCTTGACCGAGGCGCCCGCCTGGTCTTTGAGTCCGGCCGGCCGATCACCCACGCAGCCCAGGACCTGGGCGTCAACTCGGAGGTCCTGCGCAAATGGGTGCGCCAAGCCGAAGCCGACGCCGGCAAGCGCAAGGAGCTGCTGAGCAGCGAGGAGCGCGAGGAGTTGGGCCGCCCGGCGGTGAGGTGCGCGAGCTGCGCCGGGCCAACGAGATCCTCAAGTCCGCCTCGGCGTTTTCGCAGCCGAGCTCGACCCACACCCGACCGAAGTGAGTTCCTTCATTGAGGAGCATCGCGAGCGCTCGGGGGTCGAGCCGATCTGCAGCACTCTCGATGTGTCGGCCTCCGCCTACTATGAGCGCGCCAAGGGCAGGCGATCCACCAGGGCGATCGAGGACAAGCGCCTGCTCGCCCGCGTCCGTGAGATCCACGAGCGCAACTACTGCGCCACGGCTACCGGCGGATGTGGATCGCCCTGCAGCGCGAAGGCGAGGAGGTCGGCTGCGGCCGGGTGCAGCGTCTGATGAAGGGGGCCCGAATCCAAGGCGCCAAGCGGCGTGGCAAGGCCTGGCGCACGACAAAGCCCGACCCCCTGGCGCACCGCCGCCCCGACCTGGTCGAGCGAGATTTCAGTGCCGAGGGGCCGAATCGCCTCTGGGCTGCCGACCTCTCCTACATGCGCTCGTGGGAGGGCGCACTGTTCTTCTCCTTCGTGATCGACGTCTTCAGCCGCAAGGTGGTCGGCTGGCAGCTTGCCCCACACATGCGCACCGACCTCGTCCTTGACGCGCTGAGAATGGCACTCGCCCAGCGCGAGCCCGGCGCTGACGTCGAGCTGGTGCATCACAGTGATCGCGGCAGTCAGTACACGTCGATCGACTACACACAGACGTTCGACGATCACGGCGTCCTTGCATCTGTCGGCTCTGTCGGTGATGCCTATGACAACGCGATTGCCGAGAGCTTCGTCGACTCCTTCTAGACCGAGCTGATCGCCGACCGCAGCTGGCACTCCCGGATGCAACTCGAGCTGACCGTCGTCGAGTACATCGCCTGGTTCAACAACGACCGCTTCCATGAATCCCTGGCCGATCTGCCACCCGCTGAGTTCGAGGACCTATACGTTGCCCAGGGAGTCAACTGAGCCATCTACAGAGAAGATTGGAAACCAACTAAAAAAGTCTCCGTGGAACCTGGTCCGGCTCACTTGATCCTTGTGGCGAATCGGTGGATTGAGGCTCAGTCGGGAGATGGAAGACCAACCTTTCCCCCCAACCCCAGTACCGGCATCTCCGTATAGGCTGCCTCTGTTGAGTGCTCGAATAGGTTTCGCTCTGAAGGTGGGACCGCAGATCCAATCAAGTGCGAACGGAGGCAAGGGCTCCATGAGGAAAGTCATCGCTGGGGGTGCGGCAATCGCGATAGCGCTTTTGACGGTCGCGTCTTCGGCCTCCGCCTTCGAAGGCGGAGGCCGGGCGCCGAGCCAGGCTCCGACGATCGCCTGGGGCCAGCACTACGCCGGGCAGCTGAACAACCACAAGGAAGACGCCAACTACAACTCCGGCTCCTCCGAAGCGGAGGAGGTGGCGCTGTGGCGGCTCCCTTCGGTCAGCTCTCACGATCAGATTGTGGTCAACTGGCACGGGTTGCCCTTCACCCACGGGTCGGGCTTCCCTGTCTGCATGATGCTCGTCCAGGGAATCAACGACTTCAACTGGGGAACCGTTTTCCAGGGCGGCAGCTGCTCTAGCCCCCGTGGCTACGAGCTTTCGGGCAGTGGTGCGGCAGCGACGCCGATGACGGTCCAGTCCACGGACGCCGGTAACACCTACCTTGAGTTCTGGGCTTACGCCAACAGGACGCCAACCTCGGGGGAACAGGAAACCTTCCCCTATGACTTCAGCGTCGAACCACCGCGGCACTACCTCAACGTCAACCTGCCGACGTTCTCCGAAGTGCCGGCGAACGGCGTCGTCCACGCGTCGGTCACCGGTGCGACCGGGCTGCCCGCGCCTGACGGTCTTATCTACACGCTCACCGTGCGCTGGAGGGAAGGCGGGATCGCCGTCTACACGGCTTCGAGCGTTGGCGGCCAGATCGCCTTTCAGATGTCGCTGCCCGAATCGGCGCTGAAGAAAGGTGCCGGGTTCATTGTTTCGCGTCCGGCCGACGGCGAATACCAGGCGGTCGAAAGCCCTACGGTCCACGGCAAGGTGGGCGCCCCCGTGGTGCCGTCGATATCGCCGCTCTGCAAGAAGGCAAAGTCCCGCGTCCGTGTGCTCGCTCGCCAGCGCTACCGTCTCCAAGCGCACTCGCGGCGGGCGCGTGGGATTGAGAAGACGAAGCTTCGCCGCCGTGCTCGCCACGTTGCCGCCCAGCTCCGCGTGGCCCGCGGCCAAGTCGCCAGCTCCTGCGGAACCGGCTGAGTTCCCCGCGATGCCCGTGAGCGCAGGTGATCGACTCGGTGACTTCGCGATCCTGCGCGCGATCGGCGACGGCGGCATGGGCGTTGTCTACTTGGCCCGCGACGAGCGCCTCGATCGCCAGGTCGCGCTCAAGGTGATCGCGCCCTGGCTCGCCCACGACCCCGAGTTCCAAAAGCGCTTCGAAACCGAGGCGCGAAGCGCGGCAGCGATCGAGCACCCAAACGCCATCGCTGTCTACTCGGCGGGAAGCCTCGACGGCGAGCTTTATATGGCAATGCGCTATGTCGAGGGCACCGACCTGCGCCATTTGCTCGCAGAGCAAGGCACTCTCGATCCCGCCCAGGCCGTCGCGATTCTCGCCGATGTCGCCGCCGCGCTCGATGCCGCCCATGCCGCCGGGTTCGTCCATCGCGACGTCAAGCCGGGCAACGTCCTGCTTGCCGACGGGCCAGAGCTTCTAAGCGCCTACCTAACCGACTTTGGGCTCACCCGCGGTCAGCACGGTGGTGCAGAGCAACTGACCGGCACCGGGCAGTGGATTGGCACGCTCGACTACGTCGCCCCGGAGCAGATGTCAAATGCCCGCATCGACGCCCGCACCGATGTCTACGCGCTCGGCTGCGTTTTCTTCGAGATGCTCGCAGGGGCGATTCCCTTCCCTGGCAGCGACCTGCAGAAGGTGATAGCGAAGGCCAACCAGGCGGTGCCACCGCTGCCGGTCGAACGCTCGCGTTTTGACTCAGTGATAGCTCGCGCTACCGATCGCGAGCCCGACAATCGCTACCGCTCGGCTGGCGACTTCGCCCGTGCCGCCCGGGCGGCACTTGAGGGCTCTGAACCTCAGCTGACTGAGCGCGGCGTCGCGACCGGGGCCGCCGCCGCGGGCATGCTCGAGGCCCCGTCGAACGCGGCGGCCACCGCGCCGACCCGGACCGCACCCCCGCGCGCCGACCCGCCGACCAGGCGGATGCCGAGCGAGCCACCGCCCCGCCAGCGCGATGGCAGCGGCACCCGCACGGCGGCGATCATCGGCGGGGCTCTCGTCCTTGCCGCAGGACTCATCGCTGGTGCGCTGATCTTCAACGGCAAGGGCGGCGGTGACTCGCGAACCGTCGTCAGCCGGGCGACGACTACGGTCGCCGAAACTGCGCCGGCGCCCGAAGCAAGCGAAGAAGTGGTGACGAGCTCGGCTGCGGCCTCGAGCGCGCCAAGCGAATTCCAGACGGCCGGCTACAGCGTCGCGATACCTGCCGGTTGGACCCAGACCGAGAGCGAAAAGGTCGCTCGCGACGGCAGCTTCGTCGAGAACACCTGGAGCAGCCCCACGGGCGATGAGGAGATCCTGATCGACGAGTCAGCAGGCGAACCGGCGCCGCCCGCCGAAAGCGCGGAAGCGATCCGCACCGACCTCGAAGCCGCCGAAGAGCATATCTACGCGGTTCGCGACGGTGTCTCCAAGGGCGATACCTACGGAAGCGAGATCGACTTCCAGGCGAGTTCGGGCCTGCGCGAGCGCGCCGACTTCTTCCTCGATCGCGGCGGTTCGGGCTTCGCGGTCCTCGCCAGCGCTGAAGACCAGGCGACGGCCCGATCATTGATCGGGCCGTTGGTCTCTTCACTTGTGACGGGTGGGGAGTGATGGGCCGTAGCAACGGCTTCAGAGTGCTCGTCCGCGGCTTGACCTCGTTGCTGGTCACGGCCTCGGTTGTGCTGGTGCCCGCAGTCGCCGCGAGTTCTGCTGGTCCAGCCGCGACGGTGGTCGGTTGCTCGGGCGAGACCTACCCGCCCTCGACCCGATTTTCCCCTCACCCTCACGAATGCATCGTGTATCGCGGCAACGTCGAAGCCCACTACACCGAGATCTGGATGCAGAAGCTGCACTGGCGGGGGTGGGGTGGACGCACCACCAATGCCCGTGGTCGCTGGCACTACTGCGGGATGGGCAGCTGTCCCTCCGGGCCGCTCAAGGCGAAGGCCTACCGTCCGGTCTTTGCCTGCGGTCGCTACGCCTACACCAGGATGCGCGTCCACGTCGTGGTCCGCAACTACCGCGACTCGACCTACTGGCTACACCTACGGCCATGCTGAGAGCCTAAGAGTTCATAGAAATCGGCCCGAACAAGTGATTGAAAGGCAAGCCCGTCAAGCTGTCTCGGGGGAAGGACGAGCGGGTCTCATTGGCGGCAGGGACGCAGCCGGTCGCCCCCTTCTAGGACTCACCTGAGCGGGAAGCCGAGCCAGGCGAGGATGAGGATGCGTCTAATGCCTTCTGAATCCCGTGCGAGAAGAACCGCCGCGTCTCTGGCGCCAAGAGGAGGACCAAGTCCAAACCGATCCAGACGAAGTAGATCCACGGTTGGTGGCCGGTGATGTACAGAGGAAGCGCGAGCAGCTGCGCTGCGACGGCCAGAAGCCAGGCGATCCGGTTCTGCCTCAGTAGGAAGTAAGCCCACAGCAGGGTAATCGGCAGACCGATTAGCGCGATCGGACTTCGCAGAATCGGGACGACGACGTCACCGACGATGTTAAGCGCGATGTAGCCGCGCAGGGAGAGTGGCGCTCGACTCCAGTCCTCCACGGGCTGAGGGTAGTTGAAATTTCTCACCACGTCGACAAACGCTCGGCAGAGGAGGGTGCTGGTGATACTGCTGATCGTCGGCTACGCCGCCGAGTCCACACCTCCGGGTCACCGAGCGATGCAGCGGTTTGCCTCGGTCGCTCCTGCTCCGCGCGAGCAGCGACTGTCATCAATCGCGAATCGTTAGCGCCGGAAGCGTCGCGAGCTGATCAACTGGTCGGTTGACAAGAACCGAGCGGTATCCCTCAACGCGTGGCGATGAGCTGAACCTTCAAGAAGCCAGTGGCGGATCCAACCCCGCCAGCACTGGTGGTGAGCCCGACGCTAGCGATGGCGCTGCACGACGACGGGCGGGGGAAGGACAGTTGTAATCTGCGGACGAACGGGGTTCGGCCGCCTAGGCTATGACGCGTGGTACCACCCCCGATTCCCTTGCCTTTAGTGCAGACCAGGCTCCAAAAGCCGGTGACGGGCTGCAGTGGCCGGGACGTGACCCGGAGGTATATGGCCATTGGGAGACTGGTCCTTCCGCTGGCCACGGCTTGGGCGTTGTGGCCGCTCGCAGTTCTCTCGGCGAACTTGGCTCCGTGAACAACCGGCAAGGCGATAGCAGCAACCGGGAGAACTAGGCAGCCAGCTAAGCTGCCGATGAGGAGGCACTTTCGCATCGCCCAAAGCCTAGTCGTGCTACCGCCCCGCGCGACAAGCAGGGAATGCGTATCAGTCGCACGCGGGGAGCCGCCCTGCATGCACGCCAGCGGGAGGGTGGAGCCCAGCCAGCGGATACCAGTACTCGGAGCCGGCTAGGCGCAACCATGTGTTCCCTTCATTGGGTTGACCTACCGGCGCCTGGCAGTCGAATTGATAAGTGTTGCTCCCGTAGATGGCGGGAGCAAGTACGAGTTCCGCTCCGCCAGGCTCCCCATGAGCTCGCAGTTCCTGATCCTCAGAACCGTTCACGGTATAGGCCACCGTGGGAGGGGAAGAGATCGGTCGACGCAGTTGCCAATAGGTGAACACCGCTAAGCTCGCGAGGACGACGCAAGCAGCTCCCAGCCAGGAAGCACGGCTTCCGCCTGAAGCAGATATGGCGGCCGCGACGAAGAATCCGACGATGGCGAGCAACCCGGAGGCGACAACGAGTTTCCAGGTTGCTTGATCCTGGGCTCCGAGGAGGCTGCCCACCCCGGCGACGGTGCCCGTAACTGCTGCCCCGCCGAACCCAGCCCACAACTTTGTGTCGCCTTCGGTCGCTGATCTCAGGTCTGATTCCGACTCGGCAGGATCGGACCCAAACAATTGATGCAAAGGCAAGCCTTCCTATTAATCCTCTGCTGGGCGGTCGTGTAGACCTAACGTCTCGGATCAAGGCGGAGCAGGCCGGCACCGCAGACAACTAATAGGACGAGGCCGATCAGAAGCGTCGTCGTGTTCCCCCAGCTGTCGGAAACCACCGGGACTAGGACGTACGCGATGCCGGTAAAGAGTCCGTATCCAAGCAGGATCGCCACTAGCCATTTTGCAGCGCGCATCGCCAGAAGTATCGGGATCGCCCTCAATTCGCTTTGAGCTTGCGCTGCATCGGCTTACGCCTAACGAGGGTCCAGCGAGCGTCACTAGGTGCCTCGGAGCGGAATCTCAGTCGCAAACCCTTGCCACTTTCCTTGCCACCCCCTTGGAAATTGAACAGCAAACAGGGCGCGTGGAGCCGCATTCGGCCTGCCAATGCGATGCCGGAGGAGGGACTCGAACCCCCGACACGCGGATTATGATTCCGCTGCTCTAACCAGCTGAGCTACTCCGGCGGGGCGGCGGATGGTAGCGATGCTTTGTGCGTGGGCGGTGCCGCGCGCCGTCCATGCGGATAGCCTTGTGTCCGTGATGGGCAGCGCTCTGGATAGGGCAGTGAACACGCTGATCCGGGATTGCCTGGATCTGAACCCCTCTGAAGAGATGCTGGTGATCTGCAACCCGATCACCGAAGAGCTTGGTGCGCTGCTGCGGATCAACGCGCAGGGCGAGGGCGGCGAGGCGACCCTGGCGGTCATCTCCGAGCGGGAATCGCACGCCGCGGAGCCGCCGCAAGCGGTTGCCGCCGCGATGCTTGCCGTCGACATCGTCGTGGCGCCGACGATCCAGTCGATCTCCCACACCGAAGCGCGTCGCGCCGCCACCGAAGCCGGGGTGCGCGTCGCTTCGATGCCCGGCGTGACCGGCGAGATGCTCGCCCGGGTGATGGGCGCGGACCTGAAGCTGTTGCGCAAACGGGGCGCCTCGGTCGGTCGCGCGCTCGGTGCCGGCGCGGAGGCAAGGATCACCTGCACGAACGGCTCCGACCTGCGCCTCGGCCTCGAGGACCGCACGGCGATCGTCGACGCGGGGGCGCTGAACATGCGCGGCGCTTTCGGCAACATTCCCTGCGGCGAGGCATTCATCGCGCCGCTGGAGGGGACCGCCGAGGGGACGCTGATCGTCGACGGCTCAATCGCCGCCATCGGCAAGCTCGCCGAGCCGGTTGAGCTGACCGTGAGCGGCGGCCACCTGACCGAGGCGAGCGGAGCCGAGGGGGAGCGGCTGATGGAGTTGCTCACCGAACACAGCGCCGAAGGCACCAATGTCGCCGAGCTCGGCATCGGCACCAACGAAAGCGCGATCCTCACCGGCAACATCCTCGAGGACGAGAAGATCCTCGGCACCGCTCACGTCGCCTTCGGCGCTTCGGCGGCGATCGGCGGCACTGTCCAGGTGCCGGTCCACCTCGACTGCGTGGTGATGCAGCCGACCGTGGAGATCGACGGCGCCACGATCGTGCATGCCGGAGAGCTGGTCGTCTGAGCGGTGGCGCCGCCGCTGCTTGCCGTTCCCAACGTTTCCGAGGGTCGCGATGCAGGTCGGATCGACGCTTTGGAGCGCGCCTTCTCTGCGGGGGTGGCCCTGCTCGATCGTCACAGCGACCCCGATCACAACCGGACCGTTTTCACTCTGGCGGGCGAGGCAGAGGCGCTGACCGCGGCGCTGGCCCAAGGCGCCGCCGAGGCGATCCGCTCGATCGACATGACCGGGCACGAGGGCGTTCACCCGGCGATCGGAGCGCTCGACGTCTCCCCGATCGTCTGGATTGGACTTGAGGACCGCGCGCAGGCAGGAGCGACTGCCGTCGACGTCGCCGGCCGGGTCGCCCGCCTGGGCGTTCCCGTTTTTCTCTACGGCGAGCTGGCAAGCGGGCCCGAGCGAGCCGAGCGGGCCTACTTCCGCAACGGCGGGCTGACCGAGCTTTGGCTGAGAATGGACGCGGGCGAGCTGCTCCCCGACCGCGGCCCAGCGCAGCCGCACCGAACCGCCGGTGCAACTCTGGTCACGTCCCGACCGCCACTCGGCGCCTTCAACGTCGAGCTGGACACGAGTGACCTCGATCTGGGGCGGGCTGTCGCCGCTGGCCTACGCGAGTCGGGAGGCGGCCTGGCCGGCGTGCGGGCGGCCGGCCTGCCGCTCTCGAGCGGCCGTGTGCAGGTCTCGGCCAATATCCATGACCCGGCCGCGACGCCGCTGGGAACGGTCGTGGAGAGGATTCGCTCGCTCGCCGAGCCGCTGGGCGCCCGGCCGGTCGAGGCCGAGCTCGTCGGTCTGATTCCGGCCGCCGCTCTCGCCGGCTATCCGGACGACGTGCCGATTCGGGACTTCGACCCGGAGCTACGGACGATTGAGCGGCGGCTCGCAGCGCTGTCCTGAGTGGCCCAGTGCCGCCATTCGTCTAGATTCCGGATATGGCCCAGACGAGGAAGAAGCGCCGCCGCAAGCACCGGGGCACGCAGGGCGGTCGCGTCGATCCGAACCGCCGAGCCGGTCGCCCGCGCAGCCGCGAGGAGGCCAAGGCACGTGCCCGCTCCGGCCGCAAGACTCAGCAGAAGACCGACGCGCCGCCGACCTGGCGCAGTTCGATCACCCGCGGCGTGGTTGCCGCCGTCATCTTCACGGCACTTCTAATGCTGATCTTCAAACGGCCGCCCGGTGCCGCCTTCGGCCTTGGCGCTTTCATGCTCGTCTTCTACATCCCGGCCGGCTACTACATCGACTCGATGCTGTGGCGGCGCCGCGAGCGGGCCCGGATCCGCGGCGGTGGGAAGGAATGAGCCTGGACGTCCAGATGCTCACTGTGGGGCCGATCGCGGAGAACTGCTTCGTCGTGCGGCGCGAAGGCTCGGGCAGCGGACTGATCGTCGACCCCGGTGACGAGCCGGATCGCATCCTCGCCACAGTCGAGCAGATGGGGACCAAGGTCGATGCGATCCTGATCACCCACTGTCACTTTGACCACATCGGCGCGGTCTCGCCGGTGGCGACGGTCACCGGTGCGCCCGTGTACTGCCCGGAGATGGAGCGGCCGCTGCTCGCCGACATCATGGCCTACGTGCCGATGCCCGGCATCGGTCCCTACGAGAGCTACGAGGCCGACGAGACGCTGAAGGGGGGAGAGGCGCTGGAGCTGGCCGGTCTGACCATCGACGTCATCTTCACTCCGGGCCACAGTCCTGGTCACGTCACCTACTCGATCCGCGACGAGGAGGCGATGTTCTCCGGCGACGTGCTCTTCAAGGGATCGGTCGGCCGGGTCGACCTGCCCGGCGGCGATGGCCCGACATTGATGCGCTCGATCCGCGGGCTGCTCGATTCCCATTCGCCGGAAACCGGTGTCTACCCGGGCCACATGGGCGTCACCACACTTGGCGCCGAGCGGGCGAGCAATCCCTTTCTCGCCGAACTGGCGAGCTGACCCGCGCGCCGCGCAGGTAAGGTCGCGCCACGATGGCGAGCAAGTACCAGGCCCCCCGGGGAACCTTCGACGTCCTGCCCGCCGGCGCCCGCGCCAGAAGGCGGATCGAAGCGGCCGCAGCGGCCGTCTTTGCACGGGCTGGCTACGAGCCGATTGCCACTCCCGCGTTTGAGGACACTGAGCTGTTCGAGCGGGGGGTCGGCCGCTCCACCGACATCGTGCGCAAGGAGATGTTCACCTTCGAGGACAAGGGAGGCCGCAGCATCACCCTGCGGCCCGAGGGCACCGCGCCGATCTGCCGCGCCTACCTCAAGCACGGCATGCACAAGCTGGCGCAGCCGGTGAAGCTCTCCTACGGCGGCCCGTTCTTCCGCCACGAGCGCCCCCAGGCCGGGCGCTACCGCCAGTTCCACCAGCTCGGCGTTGAGGCGATCGGCACCGACTCGCCGCTGGCCGACGCCGAGGCGATCATGCTGCTCTCCGATCTGCTCACCGAGTTGGGCGTGCCAGGCGTCGAGCTGCGGATCGGCAGCCTCGGCTCGCCGGGGGCGCGAAGCGCCTACCTGGAAGAGCTGAAGTCTCATCTGCGCGCCCACGAGGCGGAGCTCTCCAAGGACGTCCGCGAGCGGATCGAGATCAACCCTTTGCGTGCCTTCGACGCGGACGACGAGGGGACGCGCGGCGTGATGGCGAGCGCACCGACGATCGTCGAGCGGCTGGAGGGAGAGGACGCCGAGCACTTCGCTGAGGTGCGCGCGCTGCTCGAGGCGGCCGGGATCGGCTTCGAGATCGACCCGACCCTGGTGCGTGGCCTCGACTACTACACGCGGACGATCTTCTCTTTCGTTTGCGACGAGCTCGGCGCGCAATCCGAGGTCGGCGGTGGCGGCCGCTACGACGGGCTGATCGAGCAGCTGGGCGGGCCGCCGACGCCGGCGGTTGGCTGGGCAGCCGGGATCGAGCGCATCCTCTTGGCGCTGGGCGAGGCTGAGGAGGAGGTTGGCCGCGATGCTTTCATCGCCGTTGCGGATGCCAGTCAGCAGCGACAGGCGCTGGTGTTGGCGACCGAGCTGCGCCACGCCGGCCTTTCGGCGGAGGTCGACCTCGCCGGGCGAGGGCTGAAGGGGCAGCTCAAGCACGCCGACCGGATCGGCGCCCGCCGCGTGTTGATCCTCGACCCCGACGGCTCCGCGCAGCTGCGCGATATGCAAAGCGGCGAGCAGCGCCAAATCGATCCAGCGGGACTGATCGAGGCGATCGGCGGGGAGCGATCGTGAGCGACACGCCGGCGCTGCGTGCCAACCAGTACCGCGACACCTGGTGCGGCCAGGTGCTGGACGACCGGGTCGATTCCACCGTTCGGGTGGCCGGCTGGGTTCACCGTCGCCGCGACCACGGCGGCCTGATCTTCATCGACCTACGCGACCGCACCGGCATCGTCCAGCTCGTCTTCCATCCGGACACTTCGGGCGCGGCCTTCGAGCTCGCCCACAAGCTGCGGGCCGAGGACGTGCTGAGTGCCGCCGGTGCCGTTGTCCGACGCTCGCCCGAGACGATCAACCCGGAGCTGGCGACCGGCGAGTTCGAGCTGGCTGTCAGCGACGCGGAGCTGCTTGCCGACGCCGAGACGCCGCCCTTCCAGATCGAGGGCTTCTCCGGCGAGGTGGGCGAGGATGCCCGCCTGCGCCACCGCTACCTCGACCTGCGTCGCGAGCCGATGCGCGAGGCGCTGGTTCTGCGCCACCGGGTGACCGCGGCGATGCGCGAGTTCCTCGATGCCGAGGGCTTCCTCGACGTCGAGACGCCGGTGCTGACCCGCTCCACTCCGGAGGGCGCGCGCGACTTCCTCGTTCCCAGCCGCCTTCAGCAGGGCTCCTTCTACGCCCTGCCACAGTCGCCGCAGCTGTTCAAGCAGATGCTGATGGTGGCCGGCTTCGAGCGCTACTACCAGGTTGCCCGCTGCTTCCGTGACGAGGATCTGCGCGCTGATCGCCAGCCCGATTTCACCCAGCTCGACATCGAGATGTCCTTCGTCGGCGTCGATGACGTGATCGAGGTCAACGAGCGGCTGCTGGCGCATGTATTCGAGCGCGTCGGCGGTCCGGCGGTCGAGTTGCCGATCGAGCGGCTTCCCTACGACGAAGCGATGAGCCGCTTCGGCACCGACCGGCCCGACCTGCGCTTTGGGCTGGAGCTGGTCGACCTCGGCCCGGCACTCCACGAGACGGAGTTCAGAGCGTTTCGTGGGACTCTGGATGGAGGCGGTGTGGTGCGCGGTCTCAATGCCGGGCGCCATGACATGCCGCGTTCCGAGCTGGACGGTCTTGTGTCCCGCGCCCAAGAGCTGGGCGCCAAAGGTCTCGTCTGGGCGATTCCCGAGGGTGACGGCTGGCGCTCGCCCGGTGTGGCCAAGCACCTGAGTGAGGCAGAGCGGGCCGATCTCAATCGTCTACTGGACGCCGAGGAGGGCGATCTGCTGCTGCTGGTCGCCGATCAGCCCCGGGTCGTCAACGCGGTGCTGGGGCAGCTGCGCGTCGACCTTGCGGAACGCTTCGATCTGATCCCCGCCGATGCGCACCGGTTGGTCTGGGTCGTCGACTGGCCGCTGCTCGAGCAGAGCCCCGGCGAGGAGCGTTGGGACCCGCTGCACCATCCGTTCACGGCGTCCGCCGGCGAGTTCGACCCCGGCGACCCCGGCAGCGCCCGCGCGCTGGCCTACGACCTGGTCTGGAACGGCCAGGAGATGGGCGGTGGCTCGATCCGTATCCATCGCGCCGACGTGCAGGAGAAGGTCTTCGCCGCGCTCGGAATCGATGCCGAGGAAGCCGAGGCCCGCTTCGGCTTCCTGCTCGAGGCGCTGCGCTACGGCGCGCCGCCGCACGGCGGCATCGCCTACGGGCTCGACCGGATCGTGCAGCGCCTCGCCGGCGCCGATTCGATCCGCGACGTGATCGCCTTTCCGAAGACCGCCTCGGGTGCCGACGCGCTGACCGGCGCCCCGGCGCCGGTTGGTGAGATGCAGCTCAAAGAGCTGGGCATAGCGCTGCATCGTCGTGGCCTCGCCGGGCACTGAGCCCGGATCGGTTACCTCGCGCTGGGAAGAGTGGTCAAGATATGGCCATGAGCCTCCTCGATCGCTTTCGATTTGCCCGTCGAGGCCGTCAGCCCGGTCCGGGGAAGACGCCCGTTCAGGTCGACGATCCAGTTTTCGACTCCTGGGAGGTCGTGCGCGACTTCGGTGACGTGCGCACGGCGCGGGCCTGGCACCAGGCGCTGGAAGAGGCGGGAATCGAGGCTGTTCTAACCGCCGACTGGCCGATCGATCGCTTCGGCCGCGGCGACATCGCCCTGCGGGTCAGGGGCGAGGACTGGAGCGAGGCCGAGTTCCTGCTCTCCAACCTGGACTGAAGAGTCCCAGGGGCTTTCTGCCTGGACCGATCTCCAGTCGCCGGCGGGCCCTCGCGGTGGTACGGTTCAGCCGAGGCTCGAGCCCGTGCGAGAGCCGTCCCACCGTTTGACCCAACACAAACGGCGCGGGGGCCGATCTCTCTTGGTCCTGTGGGATCCGGAGGAGGCGCCCACCCTTTTCTTCAAGGGATCAAAGCCAGGGGCGGCAACGGCGGGTTGGAGCCTCTTTTCGTGGGAGAGATTTGACGTTTAACGCGCCACGCGTGCGTGAGCATCGGCAAGCCTTCTGGGGTGCGGATGGAGACCAAGGCATCCAGGGATGGCGAAGTCCATGTTGAGCCCCTATCGGGGGCCGAACATAGATTTCGTAGACGCGATGGTGGCGATCACACCGATCGTGTGCTTGCGAGGCTGGCGGATGAGCAACATGGAATCGTTGCCCGATATCAGTTGCTGGCCGCTGGCGTCGGGCGAAGAGCGATCGGGGGTCGGCTCGACAGGGGATCACTTCATTCGATCCATCGCGGGGTCTATTCGGTTGGTCACTCGGTGCTTTCCCCGCTCGGGAAATGGATGGCCGCGACTCTCGCCCTGGGACCAGAGGCATTCCTGAGTCACCGCTCGGCGGGAGAACTGTGGGGAATCGTGCCGCGATCAAGCCGAGCCATTGAAGTGACCCGAGCCACGAAGGCTTGGCCGCGCGCTCCCATAGTTGCCCACCATTCTTTTCTGCCCGACGACGAGCGGACGGTGATTCAAGGGATTCCGGTTACGACTATGCCGCGGACGGTTTTGGATTTCGCGGCTCTCGCTTCGCGGCGGCAGGTGGAGCGGGCGCTGAACGAGGTCGAAGTGCAGGGATTGACCGACCGGCTGTCGATTCCAAACTTGCTCGCGCGGTATCCGGGGCGGCGAGGAACGGCGGTGCTGCGCGACCTGTTGGACGAAGGCGCTGAGGCAGGTGGGGCGACGAAGAACGATTTCGAGGAGACCATCGTGCCTCTCCTGGATTCGCATGGATTGCCACGCCCGCGGTTCAATGCGGATGTCGCGGTTGGCGGTCGCTTCTTCTCGGCTGACTGCCTCTGGCGTGAGGAGAGATTGATCGTCGAGCTCGACAGCAGGGCCGTCCATGGGACGCGCAAGGCATTCGAGAACGACCGGGAGCGTGACAGGCTGCTCATGACCGACGGCTGGCGGGTTATGCGGGTGACCTGGCGCCAGCTCCGCTATGACGGAGCGAGAATTGCTGCGGATATACGGGCGGCTCTACGCTGTGGGGCGTGAGTCGGGAACTGTTCGAGCACTACCTGCGTGACGAGACGCGGCTTGGGCCGTCGCTCGACGGCGGGTTCACCGGCGCGGCCGGGGGTGCGGCATGCGGGGATCTCTCGCGGGTATCGCTGCTGATCGAGGACGGGCGCGTGGCCAGCGTGAGCTTTGACGCCGAGGGATGTGGGGCGACGAGGGCGGCTACCGCAGCCGTCGCCGAATTGGTCGACGGGGAGCCCGTGATCGAGGCGGCGCAGATCGGGATCGACGAGGTCGATGAGGCGGTTGGAGGGCTGACGCCCGCCAAGCTTCATGCCGCTCAGCTCGCCGCCGACGCCCTGCACCGGGCCCTTGCAAGTGTCGCGGCGTCTTCGAAGAAGCTTGCCGCACCGCGCGGCGGCCGGGTCCTGATCGCCATGTCGGGCGGCGTCGACAGCGCCGTCGCCGCCCTGCTTGAACGCGAGCGGGGCGCCGATGTGCTTGCCGTCACTCTGAAGCTCTGGGCCGATCCGGAGACCGACGGGGCAAAGGCCTGCTGTTCGCCCGAGGCCGTCCTCGGGGCCAGGGCCGTGGCGCACTCGCTCGGCATCCCGCACCTCACGCTCGACCTCGAGGAGGAATTCCGCCGCCGCGTCGTCGGCACCTTCCTCGACGGGTACGGGGCGGGTGCCACCCCGAACCCCTGCATCGTCTGCAACGGCGAGGTAAGGATCGCGGCGATGGTCGACCTTGCCGAGCGCCTCGGTGCCGAATACCTGGTCACCGGCCACTACGCGCGGATCGTCGAGGACGGCGATGGCCCCTTGCTTGCCGCGGCGTCCGACAGCAACAAGGACCAGAGCTACATGCTCGCCGCCCTGCCGCCGGCGATGCTCGACCGCCTGCGCTTCCCCCTCACCGAGCTGAGTAAGCCTGAGGTGCGGGAGATCGCCGCCCGTCACGGCCTCTCCGTCGCCAAAAAGCCCGAGAGCCAGGATCTCTGCTTCCTCGCCGGCCAGGGCAAGGAGCGTTTCCTGCGCCGCCATGCCGGCCTCGGCGAGCGCGAGGGCGCGGTTCTCGACGGCTCCGGCCGGGCGATCGGACGCCATCGCGGCCACCACAACTTCACCGTCGGGCAGCGGCGCGGAATCGGCGTATCGGCGCCGGAGCCGCTCTACGTGCTGGCAACCGATGCCGGCGCGAACACGGTCACCGTCGGCCCCCGAGTCGAGCTGGCGGCGCTGACGGTGCGGGTCCGCGACGCCGTCCTGCACCGCGGCGGGGACCGCGTCGACGCGGTCAAACTGCGCTACCAAGCCACGCCGGTCCCGGCCTCTCTATCGGGAGCGGAGAGGGGCCGTCACAGCGAGCTCGACGTCCAGCTTGGCGAGGCCTTCGACGCCGCGGCGCCGGGGCAGGCAGCGGTGCTGCTCTGCGGCGAGGCGATCGTCGGCCACGGCACCATCGCGGCGACGGTCTGAAGCCGCCTGCCGTCGCTTAGGCTTCGTTGCCGATGAAAGCCGAGGAGATCCGCAACACCTATCTGTCCTACTTCGAGGAGCGGGGCCACCGGATCGTGCCCTCGGCTTCGCTGGTTCCCTCGGTCCACGACCCCTCGGTGCTGCTCACGACCGCGGGGATGCAGCCCTTCAAGCCCTATTTCCTCGGACGCGAGAAGCCACCGGCGCCGCGGCTCGCCGACGTGCAGAAGTGCTTCCGCACGACCGACATCGAGGAGGTCGGCAAAACCGCGCGCCATCTCACCTTCTTTGAGATGCTCGGCAACTGGAGCTTTGGCGACTACTTCAAGGCGGAGTCGATTCCATGGGGCTGGGAGCTGGCGACGCAGGGGTTCGGGATGGACCCGGAGCGGATCTGGGCAACCGTCTTCGGCGGCGACGAGGAGCTCGGCCTCGGACCGGACGAGGAGGCGATCGAGATCTGGAAGGGCGTCGGCATGCCCGAGGAGCGGATCGTCCCGCTCGGCCGCGCGGACAACTTCTGGCAGGCGGGCCCGACCGGCCCCTGCGGCCCCTGCTCGGAGCTCTACCTCGACCGCGGTGAGGATTTCGGCGGCGCCGATGAGCGCCCCGGCGACGACACCGACCGCTTCCTCGAGTTCTGGAACCACGTCTTCATGACCTACGACCTCTCCGCCGCGGGGGCTCTCACCGAGCTGCCGATGCGCAACATCGACACCGGCATGGGTCTCGACCGGATGGCGGCGATCCTCCAGGACGTCCCGTCGGTGTTCGAGACCGACCTGGTCCGACCGTTGATCGACCTCGCCGAGGAGCTGTCCGGGCGTTCCTACGCCGAGGGCGGAGCGGTGACCAGGGCGATGCGGATCGTCGCCGACCACTCGCGTGGCGCCGCCTTCCTGATCGCCGACGGGGTCGTCCCTTCCAACGAGGACCGCGGCTACATCCTGCGGCGGATCATGCGCCGGGCGATCCAGCAGGGGCGCACCTTGGGCCTGGAGGCGCCGTGGCTGGGCCGCTTCGCGGAACGAACGGTCGAGATCATGTCCGGCGCCTACCCCGAGCTGACGGCGGAGCGGAAGACGATCGCCCGCTGGGTCGGTGACGAGGAGGAGAGCTTCGGTCGCACCCTCGAGCGTGGCAGCGAGCTGCTCGAGCGCCTGATTGCCGAGGCCCGCGAGTCGAGCACCTCCTGGATCGACGCCGCCGATGCCTTCAAGCTGCACGACACCTACGGCTTCCCCTATGACCTGACCAAGGAGCTGCTCGCCGAGCAGGGCCTCTCGGTCGACGACGGCGGCTTCGAGGAGTTGATGGAGGAGCAGCGCCAGCGCGCCCGGGTCGGCTCCGCCACCGCGCACGGCTCCGAGGATCGCCACGAGAGGGTGATCGCTTTCGCCGCGGAGGCCCCGCCGACCCGTTTCGTCGGCTACGAGACGCTGCGGGCGACCACCGGGCTCGCCGCGGTCGCTGCCGACGACGGCCGAGCCCTGGTCAAGCTCGAGGAGAGCCCCTTCTACGCCGAGGGCGGCGGTCAGGTCGCCGACACGGGCGTGCTGCGCTGGGACGGGGGAGAGGCCCGCGTGGTCGACGTCTACCGGCTCGGCGAAGACCAGGCGCTGGAGGTCGAGGCCGGCAACGGCTCGGTCGCCTCCGGCGTCGCCGTCGAGGCGCTGGTCGACCATGAGGCCCGGCACGCGACGATGCGCAACCACACCGCGACCCACCTCCTGCACGCGGCACTGCGCGAGCGACTCGGCGACCACGTGCGTCAGGCGGGCTCGGCCGTGCGCCCGGACAAGCTGCGCTTCGACTTCAACCACGGACAGGGGCTCGGAGCCGAGGATCTCGCCGCGATCGAGGCGCGGGTCAACGGCTGGATCAAGGCGAGCCGGCCCGTGCGCTGGCTGGAGATGGACCGGGCGGAGGCCGAAAAGCTCGGCGCGATGGCGCTGTTCGGCGAGAAATACGGCGAGTGGGTGCGGGTGGTCGAGGTCGACGAGGTCTCGCGTGAGCTCTGCGGTGGCACCCACGTCGCCAACACGGCCGAGGTCGGCATCTTCAAGATCGTCTCGGAGGGCTCCAGCGCGGCCAACGTGAGGCGGATCGAGGCCGTTACCGGGCCCGCGGCGATCGACTGGTTCCGGGCCAGGGAGGGGCAGCTGCGCGAGGTCGGCGAGCTGCTCGAGTCCCCCCAGGACCCGCTGACCGGCGCGCGCCGTGCCGCGGAGCGACTGCGCGAGGCGGGCGAAGGCGCGAAGCAGGCCGCCAAACAGCTGGCTGGCGACGAGGCGGAGCGCCTGGTCGCCGCGGCGAAGGGGGTCGACGGGGTCGACGTCGTCGCCTCCCAGGCGCCGATCGCCGACCAGAAGCAGCTACTCGAGCTCGCCAACCGGGTGCAGTCGAAGCTCGGCGGCGAGTCGGCGATCGCCCTCGGCGGCGCCGAGGGAAGCAAGGTCGGCTTGGTCGTCCTCGTCTCCAAGGGCGCCGTCGGGCGCGGCGTCTCGGCGGCGACGGTTGTGCGCGAGGCCGCACCACTCGTCGGCGGTGGAGGCGGCGGCCGCGAGGAGATGGCGCAAGCGGGGGGCACGGACGCCGCCAAGCTCGACGAGGCACTCGACGTCGCGAGGCAGGCAATCGAGCGGGAGCTCGGATGAAGGTGCTCGGGTAGTGCGCGTGCTCGCCCTCGACTACGGCACCGCCCGCACCGGCTGTGCGATCTCCGACCCGAGCGGGACCCTGGCGACGCCGTTGCCGGTGATCGAGCCCTCTGAGGCGCGCTCGGTAGTCGAGCTGGTCGCCAAGCACGAGGTCGGGCGCGTCGTCGTCGGCCTGCCGTTGCATCTGAGCGGAGAGGAGGGATCGCAGGCCGCGCTGACCCGCACCTTCTGCGTCGAACTGGAAGCGCTGCTCGACATCCCGGTCGAGACCTACGACGAGCGGCTGACGACGCGGATGGCCGAGGCGAGCAAGCGCGAAGGCGCGGCGGCGGCGCCGGACTCCCTGGCCGCAGCGCACCTGCTGCAGGCCTACCTCGCCGGACAGGCCGCGATCGAAGGCGCCGAGGACGATGGCTGACGACTGGTTCGGGGACGACACCGCGGTCGCCGAGCGGGAGCGTCGCCGCCAGGAGCGCGAGGTTCGGCGAGCGGTAACGGTGAAGCGCCGCCGGCGTATCGGTCTCCTCACCATTCTCGTGGCGCTGGCGCTCGGCGGAGCGGCGGCTGCCCTCGCCTACCGCCACTTCCACAACCCGGCCCCGCCGCCGCCCGTCGTCCTGAAGACGGTCACGGTGACGATCCCGGAGGGCTACACCCGCGAGCAGACCGCGCAGGTCGCCAAGGAAGCCGGTCTGACCGGCAGCTACATGAAGGCCAGCCAGGGACGCGAAGGCTTCCTCTTCCCGGACACCTTCGAACTGGAAAAGCGGGCGCCCGCGGCCGACCTCGTCCAGCTGCAGTTGGAGGACTTCAAACGCCGCATCAAGGGCGTCGACATGAGCTACGCGCGCTCCAAGAACCTGACCACGCGCGACGTGGTGACGATCGCCTCGATGGTCGAGCGCGAGGCCCAGCTGGAGAAGGAGCGGCCGCTGATCGCCGCCGTCATCTACAACCGCCTGCACGAAGGGATGCCGCTGGGGATCGACGCGACGATCCGCTTCGCCACGGGCAACTACGACCGGCCGCTGACCGAATCCGAACTCGCGGTCGAATCGCCCTACAACACCCGCCTCCACACCGGGCTGCCGCCCGGGCCGATCGGGAACCCCGGCCTCGCCTCGCTCGAAGCCGCGGCCCGTCCAGCCAAGGTCGGCTACCTCTACTACGTGGTCAAGCCGGGCACCTGCGGGGAAGACTCCTTCTCGTCGACCGCGGCTGAATTCGAAGCCGACGTGGCGGCTTACAACGAAGCGCGCGAAGCGGCGGGCGGGGAATCGCCCGACACCTGCGGGGAATGAAGCGACTCGCCGTCCTCGGCCACCCCGTGGGCCACTCGCGCTCGCCGGCCATGCACAACGCGGCGCTGGCCGAGCTGGGCCTCGCGGGCGGGTGGAGCTATGAGGCAATCGAGGTGGCGCCGGACGAGCTCGAGCACCGCGTGCGGGCGATGCCCGGCGAAGGGTTCGCCGGCGCCAACGTCACCGTCCCCCACAAGGGGGCGGCGCTCGCACTGGCCGACTCGCTGTCTGAGACCGCGCGCGAGATCGGCGCAGCGAACACGCTCAGCTTCGAGGCCGGGGAGATCCGCGCCGGCAACACCGATGCGCAGGGCCTGCTGGACGCGCTGCCCGAGTCGCCAGGCGGCAAGCGGGTGCTGGTCATGGGCGCGGGTGGCGCCGCCCGCGCGATCGTCTGGGCCCTGGTTCGCGAGGGTGCGGAGGTCGAGGTCTGGAACCGCACCGCGCTGCGCGCCGAGCACCTTTGCGCCGAGCTCGGTGGGGTTCCAGCAGCAACGCCCGACCAGAGCGCTTACGAGCTGGTCGTCAACACCAGCGCGGCCGGACTGCATGGTGAGGATCCATTCGCCGAGCTGCCGCTCGACCCGGCTGGCTTCGCCTCCACTCAGATCGTCGTCGACCTCGTCTATGGCGAGCAGCCGAGCCCGCTGCTGGCGGCGGCTGAGGCGGCGGGGGCGGCCGTGGTCGACGGAATCGAGGTCCTCGTGCGCCAGGGCGCACTTTCGCTGCGGATCTGGACCGGGCGCGAGCCGTCGCTCGAAGCGATGCGCGCCGCGGCACGCAGATAGCCTAGGCGGCGATGAGCACGCGTTTCAGATTCACCACCGCAGGCGAGTCGCACGGCCCCGGTCTGGTCGCGATCGTCGAGGGCATGCCGGCGGGACTGGAGCTCGAGCGCGGGGCACTCGACCGCGACATGGCGCGGCGCCAGCTCGGTCACGGGCGCGGCGGGCGGATGAAGATCGAGACGGACTCAGTCGAGGTCCGCTCCGGCGTCCGCCACGGTCGCACCCTGGGCAGCCCGATCGCGCTCCTCGTCGCCAACCGCGACTACGCCAACTGGGAGGAGCGGATGAACCCCTGGCCGGTCGAGGGCTTCGAGCCGGACGAGGTGCACCTGCCGCGCCCCGGCCACGCCGACCTGGTCGGCGCCCAGAAGTACGGCCACAGCGACATCCGCAACGTCCTGGAGCGGGCCAGCGCTCGCGAGACGGCGGCGCGGGTGGCGGCCGGCTCGCTCGCTCGCGGCCTGCTCACCGCGCTTGGGGTGAGCGTGCACAGCCACGTCACCCAGATCGCCTCGGTCAAGGCGCCCGAGCGTCCCGATCTCAGCGCCGAGGATTTTGCCGGCGTCGACGATGACCCGGTGCGCTGCCTCGACCCCGAGGCGAGCGCGGCGATGGTCGCGGAGATCAACCGCCTGCGCAAAGCCAACGAGAGCCTCGGCGGCAGCTTCGAGGTACGCGCCTTCGGGCTCGCCCCAGGCCTCGGCTCTCATGTCTCCTGGGAGGAGCGGCTGGACGGCCGTCTCGCCGGCGCCGTCGCCTCGATCCAGTCGGTCAAGGGCGTCGCGATCGGCGAAGCCTGGGACGTCGCCAGCCGCCCCGGGTCGGAGGCGCACGACGAGATCTTCTGGTCCGAGGAGCACGGCTACCAGCGCGAAACGAACCATGCGGGCGGGCTCGAGGGCGGTATGACCAACGGCCAGCCACTCTCGGTGCGGGCCGCGATCAAGCCGATCTCGACCCTGACCAAGCCGCTGCGCTCGGTCGACACCGAGACCAAGCAGCCGGCCCAGGCGCTGCGCGAGCGCACCGACTCGACCGTCGTCCCCGCCGCCGCCGTGGTCGCCGAGGCGATGGTCTGCCTGGTCCTCGCCAGCTGCTATCGCGAGAAGTTCGGCGGCGACCACATCGACGACGTCCATGTCGCCGTCGATGCCTACAAGAAGCGCATCGACTTCCGCGGGTGACGGCATGAGCCGGCCCGCGATCGTCTTCATCGGCTTCATGGGCGCGGGCAAGTCGACCGCGCTCGCCGCGGCGCGCGAGGCGGGTCTGGAGACGACTGAGATCGACAGCCTGATGGAGGCCGACTTGGGGATGCCGATCGACCAGGCCTTCGAGCGCGATGGAGAGGAGGCGTTCCGCGAGCGCGAGGCGGAGGTCGTTGGCGCACTGCTCGAGCGGGCTGACGGCGGGGCGATCGCGCTTGGCGGCGGCAGCGTCCTCTCGGAGCGCATCCGCAAGGCCCTTGCCCGTCACACCATCGTCTGGCTGCAGGTCGGTGCCGAGGAGGCCTGGTCGCGGATCGAGGGCAGCGACCGGCCGCTGGCGCGCAGCGCTGCGGACGTGGCTGAGCTATTGGACGTGCGCCTACCGCTGTACGAGGGGCTCGCCGACGCGATTGTCCCGCAGGGGGATCGGGGAGTCGCCGGCCGGGTGCTACCGTCGATTCGGGCACTTGCCGAGCTGCCGGTGGGCACGAAAATGCTTTGGGCGGCGAGCGCCTCGGGCGAGTACCCGGTCTTCGCCGGCCGCGGTCTGCTGAATGCCGACTGGTGGCCATTGGGGAGTCAGCGATTCTGCGTTACTGATGCTGCCGTGGGCCCGTTGTACGTCAAGAGCGTCGAACCGATTGAGGCGTTGATAGAGCTCAAGCCAGGAACGGTCAGCAAGTCGATGGAGTCCAACAAGACCATGGATACGGTCGAGGATGTCCTCGCTGAGTGGGCCGGGAGTGGTATGACCCGTGAAGACCACGCCGTCGCCTTGGGCGGCGGGGTGATTGGCGATCTAACCGGGTTCTGCGCGCACATCTACCAACGCGGGGTCCCGGTCGTGCAAGTCCCCACTTCCCTTGTCGCTCAGGTTGATTCGGCCTATGGGGGCAAGACTGGGGTCAACGCAGTGGGCGGGAAGAACTACATAGGCGCCTACCATCTGCCGGCGGCAGTGCTTGCGGACACGGAGACTCTTGCGAGTCTTCCTCAAACTGAGTTAGCGGCGGGCTTCGTCGAGGTCCTTAAGACCGGCTTGCTCGCGGGTGGCAAGTTGTGGGAGCGCGTGCGCTCGATCGAGTCGCTTGATCCTGGCGGACTCGATGATCTCATCTTTGCCTGCGCTCGCTTTAAGTGCGAGGTGGTTGCTGCCGACGAGCGAGACTCCGGGTTGCGCGAGATCCTCAACTTGGGCCACACGATCGGGCACGCGATCGAGATCGAGTCCGCTTTCAGGCTCGGCTTTGGACACGGCGAGTCGGTCGGTCTTGGCTTATTGGCCGCGCTGCGTCTCTCTGGAGCCGCCGAGCTGCGCGACGAGGTCGAAGCGATCCTCGCCAAACACGGCCTACCGGTCGAGCTTGGGGCTGGCGATACCGAGGTCATCCTCGACTTGATCCAGCACGACAAGAAGCGAACCTCCGCGGGCGTTGGCTTCGTCCTCCTCTCCGAGCCAGGCAAGCCCCGAACCGGCCAGATTCTCGACCCCGACACGGTCAGGTCCGCTGTGCTGGAGTTGTACGCATGACCTCCGCGCACAACCGCGTCGCAGTCCTGCACGGAGTCAACTTCGACGTGCTCGAGAAGCGCGACCCCGAGGTCTACGGTGGGCTCTCGCTGAGCGAGTTGGAGATGGGGATCCAGGCTGTCGCGCGTGAGCTCGGCCTCGAAACGCTCTTCTTCCAGACCAACTCGGAGGGCGAGTTCGCCGAATACCTGCACCGAGCGCCGGAGATGGCCGACTCGATCATCATCAACGCCGGCGCCTGGACCCACTACAGCCGCGCGATCGCCGACGCGCTCGAGCTGACCGGGCTGCCCGCGGTCGAGGTCCATCTCTCCGACGTCGAGTCGCGCCAGGACTGGCGCCGCGAGTCGGTCTTCGACGGGCTCGTGCTGGAGAAGATCTCCGGCAAGGGGCCGGATGGCTACCGCGACGCGCTCGCGACCCTGGCGCGCCATCTGGACGTCTCCGCCGGCGCATGAAGGGCCGCGGCGACCGCCTCGCGGCTTCGCTGGCCGAGCGTGAGCTCGACCTGATGCTGGTCACCGAGCTGGTCAACATCCGCTACCTGACCGGCTTCACGGGGACCAACGGCGCCTGCGTCTGCGGCCCCAAGACGCGTCTCTTCCTGACCGACTTCCGCTACACCGAGCGGGCCGCGGCGGAGGTCGAGGGCTGGGAGACGATCACGGTCAGCGACGACTGGCTGGGCGGAATCGCCGCGCATCTCACCGGCCGTGCCGGCTTCGAGGACGACCACGTCTCGGTCCGCCTGCTGGAGCGGCTGCGGGGAAAACTTGCCGAGGGCGTCGAGGCGGTCGCGGCTGGTGGCTCGGTCGAGAAGCTGCGCCGGGTCAAGGACGAGGCTGAGCTGAAAGCGATAGCCGCCGCCTCTGAGCTCGCCGACGAGGTCTGGGCCTGGAGCGTCGAGCGCGGCCTCGGCAGCCGGCCCGAGCGCGAGGTGGCCCGCGCAGCCGAAGCACGGATCCGCGAGCTGGGTGGCGATCCCTCCTTTCCCGCGATCGTCGCCGCCGGCCCCAACGGGGCGTTGCCGCACGCAGAGCCGGGAGAGCGCCCGATCGAGCATGGAGACCTGGTCGTCTTCGACATGGGGGCGAAGCTCGACGGCTACTGCTCGGATGGCACGCGGACCTTCGCCGTCGGCGAGCCCGGCGAGCACGCCCGCGAGGTCTACGAGACGGTGCGGGCCGCGCAGGCGGCGGCCCTCGACGCGGTCGCCGCGGGGGTCGGTGGCGAGGCCCTCGACGCGGTTGCCCGCGAGGTGATCGGGGAGGCCGGCTACGGCGAGCGTTTCGGCCACGGCCTCGGCCACGGCGTGGGGCTCGAGGTGCACGAGGCACCGCGCGTCTCGCCGCGCTCGGAGGACGTGCTCTCGGCAGGCGAAGTGGTGACCATCGAGCCAGGGGTCTACGTGCCTGGCCAGCTGGGTGTGCGGATCGAGGACCTCGTCGTCGTCACCGACGGCGGCTGCCGAAATCTGAGCGCATTGCCCAAAGAACTTCAGCTGGTCGAGTAGGTGCAGCCCTAAGTCCGGGCGCCGGAGAGCCGATGCGCATCGGGTGAGACCTGACGCGCCTGCCAAGGAGTCGCTGCTTGCCGCCCGCGACGATGCCCGCCGCGAGCGCCTGCTCGACATGGAGGTGAGGCTGCGCCCCTACCGCTTTGCATGCTTTGCGATCCTCGGCTTGGCGCTGGCCTCGGCCGGGGCGGAAGTCGGCTGGTGGTGGGTCGTGCCGCTTCTGGCCGGTCTCGGTGGCTTTGCGGTCGCCGACAGCTTCATGGGCAACAGCGAGCATCCGGCGATCTGGGTGGCGACGGCCTGGGGAATCCTGCCGCTGCTGCTCGCCGACGCGGTCGTGGTGACCGGAGGCGCTGGAAGCCCGGTGCTGATGTGGTTCGCGCTGCCGGCCGTGACCCTCGGCGCCCGCTTCTCGACGCGGGGCGTCGCGATCGGCACGGCTTACATCCTGGCCCTGCTGCTCGGCAGCACGGTCGGCCTCGACGCCGCGACCGCCTCGGCGCACCACCAGGAGGTGATCGCGGCAGTCGCCCTGGTGCTCAGCACGGTGATCCTCTCCGGTGCCCTGGTCGAGTCCGACCGCGCCCACCGCCGCCGCTCGACCCTCGATCCGCTCACCGGCCTCTTCAACCGCAACGCCCTCGAGCAGCGCCTCGCCGAGCTGGACGGCCAGCCGGCGGGCAAGGAAGGCTCCTCGCATGCGCTTCTCCTCTGCGACCTCGACCACTTCAAGCGGGTCAACGACCAGCTCGGCCACGCCGCCGGCGACGCCGTGCTCCAGGACGTCGCCTACACGATGTGCTCCGTCCTGCGCGCGGGAGACTCGATCTACCGCGTCGGTGGCGAGGAGATCCTCGTCGTCCTTCCCGGGGCGACGAAAGCCGACGCCTTCGGAGTCGGCGAGCGCCTGCGGCTTGCCGTGCGCGAGCGCCGTCCTGGAGGGGTGGCGATGACGATCAGCGTCGGCGTCGCCGTCTCGCGACCGGGCCCGCTCGACACCGACCAGCTGGTCGGCCTTGCCGACGAGGCGCTCTACTCCGCCAAGGCGGCGGGGCGGGACCGGGTCATGGTCTGCGCCAACTGAGCGCGGCTGGGGTGGCCGCTCAGCGACTGAGGTCGAGGCCGGCCTGCAGGCGTGCGGCGAAGGCGGCGATCAGCTCGACGGTCGCCTCGAGGTCGCCGAGGTCGCAGAGCTCGACCGGCGAGTGCATGTAGCGCAGCGGGACCGAGACCAGGCCCGTGGGGATCCCCGAGCGCGAGATCTGGATCGAGTCGGCGTCGGTGCTGGTGCCGCGACCGCTGGCGCTGACCGTGTACTCGATTCCCGCCTCCTCGGCGGTCTCGACCAGCAGCTCGAAAACCTTCGGCGAGAGGGTCGAGCCACGGCCAATCGCCGGGCCGGAGCCGAGCGGATGGCTGCCGATCTCCTTCTCGTCGACACCGGGAGCGTCGGTGGCGTGGGTGACGTCGATCGCGACGGCGAGGTCCGGGCGCACCTGGAAGGCCGAGGTCCGCGCGCCGAACAGCCCGATCTCCTCCTGGACGGCGGCGATGGCGGCGAAGCTGCCGCTCAGCGAGTTGCGCTCGTGGCAGCGGCGCAGCGCCTCCAACGCGACGTAAGCGCCGATCCGGTTGTCCATCGCGCGCGAGACCAGGCGGTCGCCGGCCAGGCGCAGGGGCTCCGCCGCGATCACGACCGGGTCGCCGATGCGGATTAGCGCTGCCGCCTCGTCGTTGCCGGCCGCGCCGACGTCGATGTGGAGGCCTTTCAGCTCGACCACCTTCTTGCGCTGGTCGGGGTCGAGCAGGTGGATCGGCTTGCGACCGACGACGCCGGGCACGAGCCCGTCGCGGCCGCGCACCTCGACCCGCTGGCCGACCAGGATCTGCGGGTCCCAGCCGCCGATCGGAGCGAACCAGAGGAAGCCCTTCTCGTCGATGTGGGTGACCACCAGGCCGATCTCGTCGATATGGCCAACCACGGCAAGCAGCGGGGCCTCCTCGCCGACGCGGGCGATCGAGGAGCCGAGGCCGTCGGCCGAGAGCGTGGCGAAGGAGGCTTCGTCGCGCCAGATGGCTGCGGCAGGGCCCTCGTGCCCGGAGGGGGCGCCGGCGCGGAGCAGTTTGTCTAGCAGCGAAGGGATCTCGACCATTGCGAAGGCAGCAGTATGTCGAGTCGAACAGACGTACGCAACGAGGCAATTGGAATAGTTTTCCCCGCCATGAGCGAAACGACGAATACCTATCTGGTGACGGGCGCCTCGAGTGGCATCGGCGAGGCGGCGGCGAAGCGGCTGGCGCGCGAGCCGGGCGCCGAGCTGATCCTGGTCGCTCGCCGCGAGGAGCGACTGCGTTCGCTGGCCGAGGCGCTGCCCTGCGAGGCGAGTTGGCTCGCCGTCGACCTGACCGATCCCGATGCCCCGGAGCGCGTGCGAGCCCATCTCGCCGAGCGGCACGGTGGCCAGCTCAATCTCTTGGTCAACAACGCCGGCGCCTCCTGGCGGGGCTCCTTCGGCGAGGAGGGCTACGAGAACGTGCGCCGCCACATGGAGATCAACTTCGACGCCGTCGCCCGCCTCACCGAAGCGCTGCTGCCGGCGCTGCGGGCCTCGACGCCGAGCGCGATCGTCAACGTCGCCAGCACCGCCGGCCGGGTCGCGCGGGCGCGGACCGGCTCCTACTCGGCCAGCAAGTTCGCCCTGATCGGCTGGACCGACGCCCTCTATGCAGAGGAGCGCCCGCACGGCGTCCACGTCGGCATGGTGCTGCCGGGCTTCATCGAGACCGAGGGGTTCCCGGCGACCGAGCTGCGCGAGCGGGCGCTGACCCGCTGGACGGTCTCCAAGCCGGAGAAGGTCGCCGAGGCGATCGTCGAGACCGGCCTGCGCGGCAAGGCCGAGCGCTACGTGCCGCGCCCCTACGCTCTGGCCGCGGTCGCCCGCATCCTCCTGCCGGGACTGGTCCGCCGCGTGCTGTCCGGCGCCGCCGCCTCGAGCTTGACCACGAGCACGGCCTCGGAATCCGACGACTGAGGGCTACCTCGGGGCTGCTCAGCCGGGGATGTGGCTGAAGCGGCAGTAGTGGAAGTGGAAGACGATGCTCGTGTTGTTGGCCGAGAGCCCGGCGCGTTCGGCCAGGATCGCGGTGTGCGTCGCTTTGATCTTTTCGCCGGCCTCGTAGTACTTGCCGACTTCGCGTAGTCGCTGTTCGAGTAGCTGAATCGAGGCGAGCCAGTGTTCGATCCGCCGTGCGTCGGCGGTGGGGCTGGGGACGGTCGTCAGCCGCTTGACCATCCCTCCCACAGAGCCCGAGAGCCGGATGAACTGCTTGCCCGCCGGCACGAGCTTGCCACTGTTGACGCGATCCTTGGCGCCGGCCATGATCTTTTCGTTGGCGCTGCGGTTCGCCTGGCAGATCGGCTCGACCTGCGCCGTGTAGCTGTCCCGCGTCTGTTCCTCGCCGGCAGCAAGCGGCGCGATGGCAAGCATCGCGATGGCGATCGCGGCGAATGTCCCCAGCGTCCTCTTCATCTCCCAGGCACATCTAGGTTAGAGGCTGGTGCGTGCCGGCCTACGATGAGGGGCACATGGACGGCGACCCCCCGACTCATTACGCGGACTCCGACGGGGTCAGCATCGCCTACCGGGTGCACGGCGAGGGCGACCTCGACCTGGTCTTCGTGCCGGGTTTCGTCTCCCATGTCGAACTGCTCTGGGAGAGCCCGGCGACGGCCCGTTTCCTGAAGCGCCTCTGCTCTTTCGCCCGGGTGGTCGTCTTCGACAAGCGCGGTCAGGGCCTCTCCGATCGCCCCGGCACCCCGGCCACCCTGGAGGAGTCGATGGACGACCTGCGGGCGGTCCTGGAGGCGGCGTCCTGCGAGCGACCGGCGATCTTCGGCGTCTCCGAGGGCGGCCCGATGTCGACGCTCTTCGCCGCGACCTATCCCGAGCGGATCTCCTCCCTCGTCCTCTACGGGACCTACGCCCGGATGGTCAGGTCCCCGGACTTCCCGCTCGGCATGCCCGACGATGTGCTCGACTTTTGGAAAGAGATGGTGCGCCACGAGTGGGGAGGGCCGGTCGGGCTGCGCTACTGGGCGCCGAGCGTGGTCGGCGATCCGGAGACCGAACGTTGGTGGGCACGCCTTCTGCGCCAGGGGACGAGCCCGGCGGGGGCGATCGCCCTGGTCGATCTCTACCGGGAGATAGATGTGCGCGCGATCCTGCCCAGCATCGACGTGCCCGCGCTGGTCCTGCATCGCACCGAGGACCAGGTGGTCTCGGCCGGCCAGGGGCGGTTCCTCGCCGAGCAGATTCCCGATGCGCGCTTCGTGGCCCTCGACGGCGCCGACCATCTGGCTTGGACGGGAGATCAGGACGCGCTGCTCGATGAGGTGGAGGAGTTCCTCACCGGCAGCCGCCGCGCCCACGAGCCCGAGCGGGCGCTCGCGACGGTCCTCTTCACCGACATCGTCGGGTCGACCGCGGCGGCGGCGCAGCTCGGCGATCGCCGCTGGCGCGACCTGCTGGAGCGCCATGACGCGATCGTGCGCCGTCAGCTGGCCATCCACCGGGGACGCGAGGTGAAGACGATGGGAGACGGCTTCCTCGCCACCTTCGACGGGCCGGCCCGGGCGATCCGTTGTGCCACCGCGATCGATCGGGCAGTGCCGGAGATCGGCATCGAGGTCCGCGCCGGCATCCACACCGGTGAGGTCGATCTGATCGGCGACGACGTCGGCGGCATGGCGGTCAACATCGGCGCCCGGATTGGCGCTCTCGCCGGCCCCGGCGAGGTGCTCGTCTCCAGCACCGTCCGCGAGCTGGTGGTCGGATCGGGCCTCGACTTCGCCGAGCGCGGCACCCACACCCTCAAGGGCGCCCCCGATGAGTGGCGATTGTTCGCGGTCGCCGGAACGGATGGCTAGTCTTCCTCGCCGTGATCTCGACCAACCAGTTGTCTAGCTGGTCAATAGGCACATAACCTTCGAGATCGCGAAGGCTGCCGAATCCGGCGGACGGCAAGGGTATTCTGGTTGGCGATGCCGCTCTTGCCCAGGACGAAATCCAGGCAGCTCTTCGAGAAGTTGAGCGACTTGGAAACGCAAATGCGCGAGGTGCGTGGCGAGATCGCGACAATTCAGGACCGGCGTGCCGACGACGAAGTCGAAGCCCTGGCAGCCGAGCGAGTTCGAAGCGGCGCTGCCCAGCGCACCGAGGACGGCGCTGAGGCGCTCGCTGATCTCGGCATTCAAGTCCGGTAAATCGTGGGCGGAGAGGCCGCTCCAGAGGTCAAGGTTGAGCTTGCCGATGGCGTCAAGGGCGATATCGCTGAGTTGACGGCGCTTTCCACCGAGGCCGGACCCGCCGAGCGAGCCGAGGTTGAAGCCCTGAAGAGAGATGCATCGCCTCGCTGTTCCTCGAATGTGAGGCCAACCCCTACGCGGGGGAGCTGATGGGAGCCGGTCGCCATCCCGAGCTGGCCGACTGTCGACGGGTCCGCTTTGACATCGCGACGCACAAAAGCAAGCCGCGCTTCCGGTTGCTCTACCGCAACGAGCCCTCAGACGGTGCGCCAGCCAAGTGCCTCTGGCTTGCCGTTGGCCCTCGAGCCGGCCTACGCGCTCACCGCAAAGCCCAACAGCGGGTATAGCACTGCGGAAGTGTGTCGATCGCTATTGGGCCTTCGCTGGATTAATGCGAGCCGAACAGTCTCGCGTGGAGTGCCTCCTGCGCAGCGGTATTCCGCCGGGCCATACCCAGCAACGCTCGCCGCAGAATCAGATTCGGATCGGAATCGGCTTCAGGTGGCAGCGCAGCTGTGCTGGCGTGATGTTTCACATTGGCCACGGCTCGGCGCGCGTCGTAGTGAGAGGCAAACGCCTCCCCTGAGGTCGCCACGACCCTCCCGTGACTCAGCAGGTGCCACCGCCACTTTCCAGCTGAGTCTCTGAACAGCTCGTACTTCCACATTTTCTACCTCAATTGTTTGTGTGTTTGCCTACGAACATAGGTTTGCACTGCGACCGGCGGAAGCGTGGGCTGGATAGTCTTCGCCCCTCACCGGGGTTGTCTAGACGCTCCTGGATGCGACCTACACATAAAAAACCGCTAAATAGCAGGTAAAAGACTTGATAAGCACCAACCAGTTCAAGAACGGCAGCCACATCGAAATCGACGGGTCCGTCTTCAAGATCCTCGAGTTCCAACACGTCAAGCCCGGCAAGGGCGGCGCGTTCGTGCGTACCAAGCTGCGCAAGATCGACGACGGCTCGGTCCAGGACAAGACCTTCAGGGCGGGGGAGAAGTTCAGGCCGGTCCACACCGAGTCGCGCAAGATGCAGTACCTCTACGACTCCGGCGAGGCGGCTGTCTTCATGGACACTGGCGACTACGAGCAGATCGAGATCCCGAGCGAGATCGCCGGCGAGTCGATGCAGTGGGTCCTACCCAACGACGAGGTCGACGTCCTCTTCGTCGACGAATCGCCGAGCGACGTGCAGGTTGCCAGCGCGGTCGAGATGAAGGTCACGCAGACCGATCCCGGAGTGAAGGGCGACACGGCTTCCGGCGGTGGCACCAAGCCGGCGACGCTCGAGTCGGGTGTGGTCGTGCAGGTGCCCCTCTTCATCGACGAGGGCGAGACGATCCGGGTCGACACCGACAGCGCCAAGTACATCTCCCGCGCTTAACGGCGCCGCCGGCCCGAAGCGCGAGAATAGGCCGATGCGCAGATCCGACCAGCGACGCGACGCCGTTTTCGCCTGCTACCAGCGCGATGTCACCGGGCGCCCGCTGGCCGAGCTGCTGGACGACGCCCGCCCCTTCACCCGCGAGCTGGCCGAGGCGGTCGAGTCGCACCGCGAGGCGCTCGACGCGACGATCGGCGGCCACGCCCGCGGCTGGGAGCTGAAGCGGATCGCGCCGCTGGAGCTGAACGTGATGCGGGTTGCCCTCTGCGAGATAGAGCACAGCGAGGACGTGCCCGACGAGGTGGCGATCGACGAGGCGGTCGAGATTGCCAAGGAGTACTGCGGCGCCGACGCCCCCGGCTTCGTCAACGGCATCCTCGGCGCGATCGTGCGCGAGCGTCAGGGAGGCGCGGTGAAGTGAGCGAGGCGGAGCGATTGCGCGAGATCTCGAGTCGCCTGCAGGCGATCGCCGCGGAGCTGGAGGGCTCGGAGGCGAGCGACGAGCGGGCCGCCGAGCTGGCCCACGAGGCGGCCGAGCTCTCGACCGAGGCGGTCGAGGAGGCGAACCGCCGCATCCGCGAGTCGGGGGGCTCGCGGTGAGCGAACAGCGCCCGCGGTGAGCTACCCCGAGGACCTGCGCGCCCTGGTCGACGCCGAGCTGGAGCGCCTTCGCTTTGCCGCCCACCCCGCGACGGCGGGACTAGATGAGGCGATGCGCTACTCGTTGCTCGCCGGCGGCAAGCGGGTGCGGCCGGTCCTCGCCCTGGCCACGGCGCGGGCCCTCGGCGCCGATCCGGCGCGCTACCTGCCGGCGGCGGCGGCGCTCGAGCTGATCCACACGTACTCGCTGATCCACGACGACCTGCCGGCTATGGACGACGATGGGCTGCGGCGCGGCCTGCCGACCTCGCACGTCAAGTACGGCGAGGACGTGGCGATCCTGGCCGGGGACGGCCTCTTTGCCGAGGCGATTCGACTCTTCTGCGAGCAGCCCGGCGAGCCGGCGCGAGTGCTTGCCGCGCTGTCGGAGCTGGCGGGGGCGACGGGCGTCGACGGCATGGTCGGCGGCCAGTACGTGGACGTGATCGGCGAGGCTAATGATGCCGAGGCGCTGCGCGCGCTGCACGGCTTGAAGACCGGCCGGTTGATCGCCGCCGGGGTCGGCGTCGTACTTACTCTCGAGGGCGTGGCCGAAACTGAGACAATTCCCTATCGCCGGTTCTCCGGCGAGCTCGGCGTCCTCTTCCAGATCGTCGACGACATCCTCGACGTGACCGGAAGCGACGAGCAACTGGGCAAGCCCCGTGGAAGCGACGAGCGACATGGCAAACTCACCTACGTCAGCCTCTTTGGCCTCGAGCGGGCACGCGAGCTGGCGGCCGAGTCCCACGCGAAGGCGACCGCGGCGCTGGCCGAGGCGAGCGGCGACACCGGCGACCTGAGAGGGATCGCCGACTACATCTTCACCAGGAACGAATGAGCGACAAGCCACCAAGACTGCTGGAGGGGATCGATTCTCCCGCCGACCTGCACGAGCTCGACGACGAGCAGCTGCAGCAGGTCGCGCAGGAGATGCGCACCTACATCATCGACACGATCGGGGAGATCGGCGGCCACTTCGGCGCCAACCTCGGCACCTGCGAGCTGGCCGTCGCCCTGCACAGCCTGCTCGACTCGCCCCGCGACAAGGTCCTCTGGGACGTCGGCCACCAGTCCTACCCGCACAAGATCCTCACCGGCCGCCGCGACGCCCTGCCGACAATCCGCCAGTACGACGGGCTGGCCCCGTTCTGCTCGATCTTCGAGTCCGAGCACGACATCATGGGCGCTGGCCACGCCTCGACCTCGATCGGCTACGCGGTCGGCCTCAAGGAGGCGATGCGCAAGGGGATCGGTGAGGACGGCAAGGTCGCCGCGGTGATCGGCGACGGGGCGCTTACCGGGGGTGTCGCTTACGAGGCGCTGCATGCCGCAGGTGGCTTGCAGACGCCGATCGTGATCGTCCTCAACGACAACGGGATGTCGATATCACCCAACGTCGGTGCCCTCTCGCGCTATTTCAACCGGGTGCGGCTCAACCCGCGCCTCTACCACGCTCGCGAGGGGGTCGAGGACCGGCTGACCAAGCTGCCGCTGGGGCTGGGGGGGCGGATCGAACGGCTGGGGCCGGAGATCAAGTCGGCGATCAAGGCCTACTGGGCGCCGGGCCTCTTCTTCGAGGAGCTCGACCTCGCCTACATGGGCGTGATCGACGGCCACGATGTGCACGCCCTGCGCGATGCTCTGCGCGAAGCTTTCGAGGCCGAACGCCCCGTAGTCGTCCACATCCACACTGTCAAGGGCAAGGGCTTCGCGCCGGCAGAGGAGGGTGGCCTGGAGGGGATGGAGAAATGGCACGCCGCCAAGCCGAAATCGATCGTCGACGGGGCGCCCGCGCCGAAGCCGGTTCCGGTCAAGGAGTCCGACTCGCCCGAGGCGATCGCCCCTGAGCGGCTCGAGAAGCCGCCTGCCGCCGGAGCGCCGCCGCAGTACACCCAGGTCTTCGCCGACGCGATCGTCGCCGAGGCTGAGCGCGACGAGCGGGTGATCGGGATCACCGCCGCGATGGCCGGCGGAGCCGGGTTGCAGAAGCTCGCCGACGAGGTGCCCGAGCAGTACTACGACGTCGGCATCGCGGAGCAGAACGCGGTCCTGCTCGCCTCCGGCCTCGCCCTGCAGGGGGCGAAGCCGGTCTGCGCGATCTACTCGACCTTCCTGCAGCGCGCCTACGACCAGATCATCCACGACGTCTGCCTGCAGGAGCTCGACGTCACCTTCGCCTTGGACCGGGCCGGCCTGGTCGGCGACGACGGGCCGACCCACCACGGCGTCTTCGACGTCTCCTACTTGCGGCCGCTGCCCAACGTCGTGATGATGGCGCCCCGCGACGAGGCGATGCTGGTCAACATGCTGCGCACGGCGATCGCCCACGATGGCCCGGCGGCGTTGCGTTACCCGCGCGGTGCCGCGGAGGGGGCCGAGCTGCCCGGCCGGCCCGAGGAGATACCGATCGGCAGCGGCGAGCTGCTGGCGAGCGGCGAGCGGGTTGCGCTGCTGGGATACGGCTACGGGGTCTCGGTCGCGTTGCAGGCAGCTGAGATCCTCGCCGCGCACGACCTGCGCCCGACCGTCGCCGACGCCCGCTTCGCCAAGCCACTCGACGCCGAGCTGCTGGAGCGCCTCGCGCTCGGCCACGACCTGGTCGTGACGATCGAGGAGAACGTGCTGCCCGGCGGCTTCGGCTCGGCGGTCCTCGAGCACCTCGAGGACTCCTTCGCCGATCGCCCCGGCGATCGGGCGCGGGTGATGCGGGTTGGCCTGCCCGACCGCTACGTCACCCACGGCAAGCCGGCGCTGCTGCGCGAGGAGGTCGGCCTGACGGGGGAGTCGGTGGCGGAGCGGGTCCTCGCGGCATTGCGCTCCGGCGAGCCCGCGCTGCGCTAGAAGCTCGCATCCATTAACGAAATTTCTACCTGCGCTTGCACCAAAGCGCTCAATCGGCTAGCCTGCCCGGCGGCCTCCTTGGTTGCACCGGAACCGGCACCGCTTCGCGGAACGTTTCTGGGGTTACTACAGGGAGAGGAGGCGCGTATCTCTGGATATGCAGGGTCCGTTGGGCAGGCGGACCTATGCCCTTGGGTAGGGCATGGGTCGCCCGCCCAACCTTGCCGTTTTCCTCGTGTGCGGCTAGGGTGGCGCCATGGCCGTAAAGCTCCACCGCTGCTCGACGATGTGGGTCAAGATCGACGCGCACCCCTGCTGGCGAGTCCAGAAGGCGCTCGACGAGCAGGGCATCGCGTACGAGGTGGTCAAGGGGCCGCTGCGCCCGGGCAAGCGCAACGACCTCGAGCAGCTCTCAGGCCAACGCAAGTACCCGGCGATCGAGTTTGAGGATGGCCGCGTCTACCGCGGCGAATCGGCGGACATGGCAGAGCGGATCCGCGCCGGGCAGCTGTTCGAGGGCTCGGACGAGCCCCAGCCGGACGCCTAACCGCTCTAGGCGATCGGCAGCACCTTCGATTTCGCCGCCTTGCAGCTGCCCTTGGCGGGTGCCTTGGCGTAGTAGGAGCCCGAGGTGAGCCTCTTGCCGAGCGGGATCGACCACTTGGTCTTGGCGTTGCTCTTGTCGGTGCCGAGGAGCTTGTCCGGTCCAGCCTTCTCGCGGTAGAGCTTGACCGTACGACCCGTCGAGCAGGCGCTCTTGCTGGACTTGAGCGTCCCGTGGAAGGCGGGGGTTTTGAGACTGACGACGATCGTGGTCGAGTTGCTCGCGCCGGCGGCCAGGGCGGCGGGCAGCAGCGCGACGGCAAGAGCGGCGATGAGCAGAGCGGAAATACGGGCAGCCATGACGACCTCCGGTTGAAGTTTGCGGCACCACTCTAGAGATTGGACGAAGGTGGATGGGAATCCTGTTGTTTATTTGTCGCTTCTTCTCAACTGAAACAAAAAAACTTGCCCATCGGCTCGGCGGCGGTTAAGGTCTTGACGTGCTGGTCGACGGGATGCTTGGGAGGCGTCGAGGCTGGGCTCTGGCCGTTGCTGCGGTCGCGCTTGCCTGCGGGCTGGTCGCCGTGCCGATGGCAAGAGCCGAACCCTTCACGGTCAACAGCACCGGAGATCAGACCGGCGCCACCCCTGGGATCGGTTGCTTGACCCAGGAAGAAAAGACCGAAGTTGAAGAAGGGAAAAGAGAAGAAGAAGAATGCACGCTGCGCGCCGCGATCGAAGAGGGGGACAGCCTGGGGGAATCGACCTCGATCGAATTCGATAAAGGAGAAGAAGGAGTTTTCAACGGCCAGCCCTCGTCGACGATCACCCTGGGCAGCCAGCTGCCGGACATAACCGTGCCGGTGTTCATCGACGGGACCTGCGAAACCGGCTCCGGTGCTCTTGGCCCCTGTGTCGGGATCAGCGGCATAAGCAATGAACCGGCATTGGTCGTCTCGGAAGCTCGAGGCGGCAGAATCGCCGGCCTGGCGATAACCGGGGCGCAGACCGCCGTCAGCCTGCTGGAAGCCCCCGAAACCATGATTCAGGGCAACTGGTTTGGCGTAACGCTAGGTGGCGCATCGCCGGGGAACGGGACCGGAGTTCTCGTCGAATCGGAATCGGACGGCAGCCGTATCGGCGGGGAAGGCGAACTTGAAAGGAACGTTTTCGCTGGCAATACGGCCGACGGACTCGACGTCCACGGGGGAAACGGCATCAAGGTCTTCGGCAACTACTTTGGCGTCGAGCCAGACGGGATCACGCCGAGCCCCAACGGCGGCGATGACATCGAGGTCGTCGCGACGGGAGGGGGCGAAGTGAGCGGCACCGAAATCGGCACCAGGGTCAATGCCGCCGCCGCGAGCCCGCGGTGTGATGGCGGCTGCAACGTGATCTCCGGCGCGGCTGCGGATGGAGTGGATCTGCGGGGCGAGGTGGGAGAGAGCCCCGCGACGTCGACGTCGGTGTTCGGCAACTACATCGGCGTCAACGCGGGCGGCACCGCGGCGGTCCCCAACGCCGACGCCGGTATAGATGTGGGCCAAGCGCCGCACACGCTCATCGGGGGTCCCTCCGCGCGCGATGCCAATCGCATCAACGGTGGCAGCGTCGGCGTCCTAGCCGGACCCGAAGCGGGCGATCTCGCCATCCGCGGCAACCTGATTGGCACCGATGCCACCGCCACCGGCGCGTTGAGCTCACCTGAAGACGGGATCGTTGTCGACTCGGGGGAATCTGAAAGCCCGGCGCTCGAAGCCGAGATCGCCGGCAATGAGATCAGGATGGAAGGCGGCAATGCGATCCTCCAGAAAGGCCGGGGAGCCTGGATCCACGGTAACCGGATCGCGGGTGCTCAGACGGGGATCAAGACCGTCGACCCAATTGCCTACTACGGCAACGTGATCGAGGACAACCGGATCGACGGATCTGCAGTCAGCGGGATCCTGGTCGAAAACGACTACAACGAGATTGTCGGCAACGAAGTCCTCGGGACCGGTGGTCCTGGGATCTGGATCCAGGGCAATATCTCGGAAGCAATTCGAAACTCTGTCGGCGGCGACACCGACGGCGACGAAAACGTGATCAACGGCAGCGCCGCCGCCGCGATCGAGATCTCCAACGAAGAAAAAACCGACAACGAAGTCGCTCGCAACCGCGGAACCGGTAACGGTGGACTCTTCATCGACCTGGTCGCCAAATCTCCCGCCACCGAAGTTGGGCCCAACCGGGGGCTCAAACCGCCCGCCTTCTCGACCTCTACTCAAACCGGCGCGAGCGGCGGCGCGGAAGAAGGCGCCACGGTGCGTGTCTTCCGCAAGCAGTCGTCGGCGACGGGGGAGCTCGAGTCGTTCCTCGGCGAAGCGGTCGCCGACGAAGACAACAGCTGGACCGTCACCTATGACGAAGAAATCCCGGCGGGGACGATCATTGCCGCAACCCAGACTCTGGAAGGCGCGACCTCGGAGCTGGCGACGATCGGCAGCGGAACCGACGGCTCGGCTGGAGGCGCGGGTGGGGTCTTCGGGGGCGGATCGCAGGGCCCATTCGTGAACGCAGCGCCGATCCGGCCGCGGACCAAGATCGTGAGAGGAAGGTTGCGGCACCACAGCGCCCGTTTCGTCTTCGAGGCCAGTCAGGCCGGCTCCACCTTCCTCTGCAGGCTCGACGACAAGCCTTTCGACATCTGCAGATCACCGAAGAGATATATGGGCTTGGCGGCCGGTAGGCACGTCTTCTGGGTGCGCGCCGTAGGTCCGTCAGGGCATGTCGACCTGAGCCCGGCGAAGAAGAAATTCTCGATCTCCAGGTGAGCATGAGACCGTGGCCTGAGATCGGACGGGCGGTCCTACTCGCCGCTGCTTTCGTTGCCCTGTTGGCGCCAAGCGGCGCAGGGGCGGAGCAGGTGGTCAACGGCGGCTTTGAGTCTGGGACGCTGAGCGGCTGGAACGTGTACCAGGCAAACCCGTTCGGCGACTGGTTTGCATACCAGGGAACGGAAACGCCGATCGGGGCCAATAGAAAAAAACAGGGGGAAGGTCGGGACGTGCAGCCCCCGCCGCTAGGGACCTACGCCGCCGTCACCGACGAGGTCGAGGGCGACACCCTGATTCTCTATCAGGACGTGACCCTGCCGCCGGGGAGCGACTACCAGCTGAGCCTGATCGCGTACTACGACTCTTACAAGCCGATCGCGATTCCGGTCCCCGACTCGCTCTCTATCGGCGAAGAAGCCCTGCGGCTTCCGAATGGTCAGTTCCAAAAAAACCAGCAGTTCCGAATCGACGTGATGAGGCCGGAAGCGCCACTCGAATCGCTTGAGCCGGGCGATGTCCTTCGCACCGTCTTTGCCACTAAGCTCGGCGACCGCCCGACGATGGCCCCGACGAAGTTCAGTGTGAATCTCAGTCCTTTTGCCGGTCAGACGGTGCGCCTGCGCATCGCCAATACGGTGACCGAGGAAGTCTTCAATGCCGGGGTGGACGCGGTCTCGATCCCTAGTGCGCCGCCAGGCGGGCTCTCGTCCAAGCATCGCCGGTTCCGCTTTGGCAAGCCTCGGGTGAATCGGCGCAGCGGCATTGCCACCCTGCGTGTCAGCGTCGCCGGCTCCGGCTTGCTGCGTGCCGCCAAGGCACCGACGCCGGCGGTAGGGGGCCGGGCTCAGACGAGCGCAGCAAGGAAGGTCGGTGCGCCGATAGAGCCCGTGACCGTCCCGCTTGCCAAGGCCAGGACGGTGACGATCCATCTGCGGCCGACGCCGGCCACTCGCGCCATTTTGAGGCGGAAGCACAGGCTGCAGGTGAGGGTGGGGCTCACCTACATGCCGACCGGCGGCGGCGCCGAAACGGCGGCGGTGCCGGTTGTGTTCCGGCTTGCCCCGCGCCATAGCTGAACCGTTCGCTCAGCCAACGGAGCAGGTCCTGGGATCGCCACTTGGCCTTATTATCTAATTAATCTGATTATAATCTCCGGCTTGTCTAAAGACCGAGCCCTTCCCGCCGAGGCTTGCCGGGGGGCTGACAGTCATTCAAGTAAAGGAAATGGGAGAGATGAAAAGCAAAAGAAAGCTGCTTATCGTCGGCGTGATCGCCGCGATCGCGCTCGTTGTCCGGCCCTGGCCCTGGCGGCGGAATGGAAAGACAAAAACGGCACCAAAGTCACCAAATTGACCGAATTCACATTGAACGGCTCTGAAATAGTTGAAACGACGCCCGGCAACGGCATGGACTGCGAAATCCACGCCAAGATGACCACCTCAGGTGGGAGCACCGCGAGCATCACCGAATTCAAAGTCAAAAAATGCGAAGGCACTTTCGGCACCTTCAAAGCGACAAAATGCGAACTGAACGTCGGCGAAGGAAAAAGCCTGCCTTGGACGGTCGACGTCAACGAAACGGATCTGACGGTCACAAATTGGCGCATCAAGCACAGCTTCAAAGGCGCCGAATGCAAAGAACCAGAACTCGACAAGACGATCGCGAGCATGACAGTAATTCTTGAACCGAACAGCAAAGAAATGTCCGCCCTCTTCTTCGAAGGAAAAATCACAAACGAAAAATCAGAACAGACGTTCAAAACCTCCGGCACGCCCGAAGTCGAAGGGACGAACAGCGGCACATACGGAATCCAATAACGGCACGTACGGAATCGGCTGACCCCGGCTCCGCCTGGGCCCGCTCGCCGGTACACGCCGGCGAGCGGGGCCTGGTTGCCATACTGGGGGCTTGAGTGGCGAGGAGCTCACGATTCGGCTATGCCGGGTGCAGGACGCGCAAGCGGTCCTACGGTTGTGGGCCGAAGCGCGGAGCGGGCACGCAAGTACGACGGACTGCCTGGAGGACGTCGAGGGCTTGATCCACGACTCACCGGCCGCCCTTCTGGTCGCCGAGCGCGATGGCGAGATCGTCGGTGCTCTGATCGCGGGCTGGGATGGCTGGCGAGGGAACATGTATCGGCTCGCCGTTCGCGAGGGGCACCGGCGAGAAGGCATCGGGATCGCCTTGACGCGGGCCGGTGAGGAGTACCTGTGCGAATGCGGCGTCCGGCGGGTAACCGCCCTGGTCGCCTTCGATGACGAGGTGGCCGGAGCGTTCTGGGAGTCCGCCGGCTATCCGCAGGACCGCGAGATAGGCCGCCGGGTCCGCAATCTGTAGCTCCCAGCACAACAGAAAACGCCCCACCGGGGAGGCGGGGCGTTTCTGGGGTTACTACAGGGAGGAGAGATATGTATCTCTATATATGTGGATCCGTGGGAGGTAGGAGAGCCCTCTATGTGTCGCGGCGGGAGTTGATGGGAGTCAACTGCCATATGAGCGACGCCAGGCCCAACCAGGAAGTTCTTGTTTGCCCTTTATCGATCCTCTCTCGCGAATCCTTGAATCAAGATACGAACATACGTGCGATTTGTGTGTGAGGCGAGTCACAGAGGCCTTCGACACGCGTCTGCGGCTTGCTTGAGGCGATTGTTCTACCCAATTCTAAGGTGTCGCTAAACATCTGGCAAGGGCTTCTTATGGATTGCCAGATGGACGGCTGTACCGTTCCTGCGTGGCGAAGACTGGCTCCAAAGCACGAATAGACGCGGTATTGGCCGAGCGGGGCCTCTTTCCGTCGCGCTCAGCCGCGGCCGGTGCGGTCCGCGCCGGCGAGGTCAGGGTGGGCCAAGACGGGCCCGTCGCGCTCCGACCCAGCCAGCTGGTCGACCCGGAGGCCGATTTCCGCCTCGAGCAGGGGCCGCGCTTCGTCTCCCGCGGCGGGATCAAGCTCGACAATGCGATCGAGGCCCTCGGCATCGCCGTCTCCGGTCGTGACTGCCTCGATACGGGGGCCTCGACCGGTGGCTTCACCGACTGCCTCTTGCAGCGTGGCGCCGTGCGCGTGGCCGCTCTCGACGTCGCTTATGGCCAGATCGACCTGCGCATGCGCGAGGATCCCCGCGTGACCGTGATCGAGCGGCTCAACGCCCGTGCGCTTTCCCCCGACGACCTGCCCTTCAGGCCGGACCTGGCCACCGTCGACGTCTCCTTCATCTCGCTGACCAAGGTGCTGCCGGCTGTCGCCGGCTGTCTGTCGCCCGGTGGTGAGGTCCTGGCCATGGTCAAGCCCCAGTTCGAGCTCGGCCGCGCGCGGGTTCACAAGGGCGTCGTGCGCGACGCGGCCGACCGCCACGAGGCGATCCTCTCGGTGGCTGCCGCCGCGGGCGAGCTGGGGCTGCCGGTGCGCGGCGTCGCCTCTTCCGGCCTGCCCGGTCCAAAGGGCAACCGCGAGACGTTCGTCTGGTGCGGCGGCGAAGGGGAGCCGCTCGCTGACCTCCCGGGCGCCGTCCGCGAGGTCGACCCGTGAGCGACCGGGTTGCCGCCCTGGTCACCCACGGACACCCGCCGGCGACCACCGACGCGGTGAAGCTCGCGATCTCCGCTGCCCGGGAAGCCGGCTGGCGGCTGGTCGCAACCGCTGGGGAGCTCGCCAAGCACGGCGACGCCGCCGATCACATCGAAACCGTCGCGGAGCTCCCTCATCAGGCTGACCTCTGTTTGGTGCTCGGCGGCGATGGCTCGATCCTCTACGCGCTGCGCCACTTCGCCCGCAGTGGCGTGCCGGTGTTCGGGGTCAATTTCGGGACCGTCGGCTTCCTCGCCGCGGTCGAGCGCGACGAGGCTGGGGATGGCATGCGGCGGGCGTTCGCCGGTGAGACAGAGGCCATCGACCTTCCCGGGCTCGAGATCGAGGTGGACGGTGCGTCGCGGGTGGCCCTCAACGACGTCAGCTTCATCCGCCGCCCGCACGAGCGGGTCGCCGAGCTGAGCTACAAGATCGCCGACGAGGAGGTCGGCCATGTCCGCTGCGACGGCCTCGTCGCCGCGACGCCGGTCGGATCGACCGGCTACAACCTTGCCAATCAGGGACCGATCCTCGCCTGGGGGGTCAAGGGCTACGTGGTCTCCTATGTCGCCCCGCACTCGCTGACCGCGCGCGCCCTCGTGGTTGCTCCCAGCGACATCCTGCATGTCGGCAATGCAAGCGGGCGCGAGCCCGTCGACGTCGCGATCGACGGCGAGCACGCCGGCACGCTCGAGTCTGGGGCGGCGCTCGAGGTGAGCTTTGCCGACGGCGCCGGGCGGCTCGCCCAGTTGCCGGGGACTAGCTTCTACCAGCGCATTCGCGAGAAGTTCGGCCACCTCGCAGTTTGAGCCTCACTGGCCGAGGCCGGCAATTATCTAGGGTGTTGTCCGATGGAGCGCAAATGGTGGACCCTCGTCCTCAGCTCGATCGCGACGTTCATGCTGCTGCTGGACATCACGGTCGTCAACGTCGCCCTGCCCGACATCCAGCGCGACCTCGGGGCCAGCCTCTCCAGCCTGCAGTGGGTGGTCGATGCCTACTCGCTGATGCTCGCCGCCTTCCTGCTCACGGCGGGATCGCTGGGTGACCGGCTGGGCCGGCGCCGCGTCTTCTCGCTCGGCCTCGGCCTCTTCACCTTCGCCTCGTTCCTCTGCGGCATCAGCCGGCGACCCGACCTTGCTCAACCTGGCGCGCGGCCTGCAGGGGATCGGCGGCGCGGCGATGTTCGCCACCTCGCTCGCCCTGATCGGCCAGGAGTTTCACGGAAAAGATCGGGCGACCGCGTTCGGCATCTGGGGCGCGACGGTCGGCGGCGCCGTCGCGATCGGCCCGCTTGTCGGCGGCCTGATCACCGAGCACCTCGGCTGGGAGTGGATCTTCTTCGTCAACATCCCGATCGGCATCGTCGCCGTCGCGCTGACCGAGCTCCGGCTCGCCAACGTCGCCGCCCAAGACCCCCAGCGGATCGACCTGCCCGGCCTGGCGACGTTCTCCGGTGGTCTCTTCCTGCTGATCTACGGCCTGATCCGCGGCAACCCCGAAGGCTGGGGCAGTACGACGATCGTCGCCTGCCTGGCGGGTTCGGCGGCTTTGCTACTCGCCTTCATCGCGATCGAGGCGCGTAGCAGCCACCCGATGCTCGACCTCACCCTCTTTCGCAAGCCCGCCTTCAACGGGGTCTCCGCCGTCGCCTTCGGCCTCTCGGCGGGGATGTTCGCGATGTTCCTCTACCTGACCATCTACATGCAGGGCGTGCTCGACTTCTCGCCGCTGCAGGCCGGGCTGCGCTTCCTTCCGCTCACGGTGCTCTCCTTCGTCGTCGCCCCGATCTCGGGCAAGCTCTCCCAGCGGGTGCCTATCCGCGTCCTTGTCGGAGTCGGCCTCGGGCTGGTCGGCCTCGGCCTGCTCTGGATGCACGGCCTCGATGCCGGCTCGGACGTCTCGGCGTTGATCCCGGGCTTTCTCATCGCCGGCGTCGGGATCGGCCTCACCAATCCCAGCATCGGCCAGGTCGCGATCGCCGTCGTCCCGCCGGCCAAAGCGGGGATGGGCTCGGGAATCAACACGACCTTCCGCCAGGTCGGGATAGCCACCGGCGTTGCATCGCTCGGCGCGGTGTTCCAGTCCCAGGTCGCCTCGAAGCTCTCCAGCCTGCTGCCGGGTGCGCCCCCCGGGCTCGCCGAAGCGGTCTCTTCGGGGGGCTCGCGGGCAGCCGCCGCGATTGCTCCGCCTGGACAGCGAGTCGAGGTCGTGCACGCGGCAAAAATCGCCTTCGTCAGCGGCTTCAACGAGATTCTCCTGATCGGCGCGATCCTCTCCTTCGCCGGCGCCGCCCTCGGCTTTGCCCTGATTCACCCTCGCGACTTCGTCGCCAGCTCACCGGAGCCACAGGCAACGGAGCCCGCGCCCGCCTGAACCGCCGCGGCGGGTGGTACACACAGGGCGTGCTCCGTGAGCTTCGGATCGAGAACCTGCTGCTGATCGAGCGGGCCGAACTGCGGCTGGGAGAGGGGCTGAACGCGATCACCGGTGAGACCGGCGCCGGCAAGACGGTGCTCGCCCACTCGCTCGACCTGTTGATGGGAGGCAAGGCACGGCCGCAGATCGTCCGGCCGGGGGCCGAGGAGGCCTGGGTCGAGGGGGTCTTCGATCTGCCGCGGGGATTGCTGGCCGAGCCGGAGATGGTGGAGGTCGCCGAGCGGCTGCCGGAGGGCGCCGGGGAGATCGTCCTCGGGCGCCGGGTGTCGGCCTCGGGGCGGACCGCCGCCTTCCTTGCCGGCCGGGCTGCTTCGGCCGCTGACCTGAAGCTGCTCGGCAGCCGGCTGCTCGCCTTCTACGGCCAGCACGAGCATCGCAAGCTGACGATCTCCTCAGCGCAGATGGAGGTGCTCGATGGCTTTGCCGGCGCCGAGCACCTGGCCCTCCGGGAGGCCTATCGGGAGTCGCATCGCGAGTGCGCGAAGCTCGATGCAGAACTGGCCGAGCTGCGCGAGCGCGACGGCAGTCGCGAGCGCGACCTCGATCTCTGTCGCTACGAGCTCGCGGAGATCGAGGAGGTGGCGCCCGACCCGGCCGAGGAGGCCGAGCTGTCCACCGAGCGCGAGCGTCTGCGCCATGCGGAGGGGCTGCGCGAGGCGGCGGGCGGTGCCCTGGCCGGCGCCGCCGGAGCCGACGAGGACGGCGGTGGGGCAGCGAGCGCCCTGGCGACCGCCGAATCGCTCCTGCACGGTGTCGGCGGCGTCGATGCCGATCTCGACTCGCTGGCCGAGCGCCTGGCGGCCGTGGCCGTCGAGCTGGGCGACGTTGCCGCGGAGCTGCGTGGCTATCTCGACAGGATCGAGGCCGACCCGGGTCGTCTCGTCGCAGTCGAGGAGCGCTTGGAAGCGATCGACCGCCTGCAGCGCAAGCATGGCGGCAGCGTCGGATCGGTGCTCGCCCACGCTGAGCGTTGCCGGGTCGAGATCGAGCGGCTCGAGGGCGCCGAGACCCGCGGCGCCGAGGCTCAGGCCGCCCTCGCCGCAGCCGAAGCGCGGCGCGAGAAGCTCGGCAAGCGGCTGAGCAAAGGGCGGGCCGCCGCCGCCGCGCCCCTCCGGGAGCGAGTCGCCGAGGAGCTCGACCGCCTGGCGATGCCGGGCGCCAGCCTGGAGGTCGAGCTGGCGCCGCACCCCGGAGGGTTCGGGGCGAACGGCCGCGAGACGGTCGAGCTGCTGATCTCACCCAATCCCGGCATGGCCCCGGCGCCGCTGCGCGACGCGGCGTCCGGCGGCGAGCTCTCGCGGGTGATGCTGGCCCTGAGCGGGCTTGGCGAGGGCGCCGGGGCGGGGACGCTGGTCTTCGACGAGATTGACGCCGGCGTCGGCGGCAAGACCGCCCGTATCGTCGGCGAGCGCCTGCGCGCGCTCGGCGAAGCGCGCCAGGTCCTCTGCATCACCCACCTGCCGCAGGTTGCCTCGCTGGCGCCGACCCACTTCCGGCTGGAGAAGGATCTGAGCGGCGAGCGAGCCGCCGCCACCGTGCAGCGCCTCGACGGCGAGGGCGTGGTCGAGGAGATCCGCCGCATGCTGGGCGGCGAGCGCGCTGATGAGGCGGCCGACCGCCACGCCCGCGAGCTGCTTGCGGCCGCGTAGCACGGCTGTAACCTGCTCTCGTGGCTACCGCCAGTCACCGTCGCTTCCCTGCGCTGCTATCGCGCCGCAACGGGGTGGCCGCGGAGCAGGCCATCCACGGCACCGTCCGACTCGGTCGCCGCACCAAGGATCTGGTCAAGCGGCTGCGCCCGGGCGACGTCGCCGTCATCGACCACGTCAACATCGACCGGATCGCCGCCGAGGAGCTGATCGCCACCGGCGTTGGTGCGGTGGTCAACGCTGCGCAGTCGAGCGATGGTCGCTATCCAAACGCCGGGCCACTGCTGTTGGTTCGCGCGGGGGTCGTCCTGATCGACGTGGTCGACGTCGATCCCTTTGAGTTGCTCGACGACGGAGCCGAGGTGTCGGTTGCCGCCGGCGCGGTGAGCCGCGGCGGACGTGAGGTGATGCGCGGGGCGGTGTTGGGGGTCGACGAGTTGGAGGCGCGGCTCGCCGATCAGCGCGAGCGCGTGGACCAGGCGCTGGCCGAGTTCGCCGAAAACACCGTCGCCCACGTGCGCCAGGAGACCGACCTGCTGACCGGCGCGGTCGAGCTGCCCCCGACCAGAACCGTATTCCGCGACCGCCACGTCCTGATCGTCGTCCGCGGAGATCGCCACCGCCGCGACCTGAAGGCGTTGCGCGCCTACATTCGCGACGTCCACCCGCTCGTCGTCGCCGTCGACGGCGGCGCCGAGGGGTGCCTCGAAGCGGGCCTGAAGCCCGATGTGATCCTCGGCGACATGGACTCGGCGGGCGACGAGGCGCTGCGCTGCGGCGCGGAGCTGATCGTCCACGCCTACCCTGACGGGCGGGCGCCGGGCCGCGAGCGGTTGCAGGAGCTGGGGCTGGAGCACACGCTCGTCCCCGCCGCCGGCACCAGCGAGGACGTCGCGATGCTGATGTCCTACGAGAAGGGCGCGGACCTGATCGTCAGCGTCGGCGCCCACTTCAACCTGATCGAGTTCCTCGACCGCAAGCGCGGCGGCATGTCCTCCACTTTCCTCACCCGGCTGCGGATCGGCGAGAAGCTGGTCGACGCCAAGGGGGTCAGCCGCCTCTACAACCCACCCTCGACCTTTGCGCCGGTCGCACTCTTCCTCGTCGCCTTCGCGATCCTGCTGACGATCGTCGTGATCAGCTCTCCGGCGCTCAACGACCTCGTCGAACTGCTCTGGCTGAAGGTCAAGATCTGGCTCGGCTTTTAGTGCGCTCTGCGGTGAGCGTCTAGCCTTCCCGGCCGATGGGTTACAGCGCTCGCTACCACGCCACGTCGCTGATCGCCGTCTTCCTCGCCCTTGCGATCGGGATCCTGATCGGCGCTGAGTTCGGCGGCGACACGCTCTCCAACACGCGCAAGGACCTCGAGCACAGCCTCACCGGCAACCTTCAGGACGCCCGCGAACAGGCCGGCGAACTGAGTGGGGAACTGGGCCGCGCCAACGAGTTCTCCAGCCGGGTCTACCCGGTCCTCGTCCGCGACCGGCTGCGTGGGCGCCGGATCGGCCTGATCGCCTTTGGCGATCTTCCGGGCGGCGTCTACGGAGCGATCGAGGCAGCCCTGGCGCCGGCGGGCGGGCATCTGGTCGGCGTCGGCGTCGTTCGCGAGCCGATCGACACCAGCGGCCTCGCCGCCGATCTGGCCAAGACCCGCTTCGCCAAGGTGGCCCGCGACCCCGATACTCAGACTGCTCTCGGGGTCGGGCTTGGGCGCCAGCTGGTCCGCGGCGGAACGCTGCTGGAACCGGTGCGCAGTCACCTCTTCTCGCGTGCCAGCGGCAACTTCGGCGCTCTCGACGCGGTGATCGTCGTCCGCAGCCAGCCGCAGGACATGGGCCCAATCCAGCGCTCGGTCGCCGGCCGGATCGAGTCCGGGATGGCGAAGGGCATCACCGCGACCCACACGCCGGCCGTCGGGGTCGAGAGCAGCGAAGCCGAACCGTCCTCGGTCTCCTTCTTCGCCGGCAACGACCTCTCCAGCGTCGATGACGTCGACCTGGTCGCCGGGCGGCTGGCGACCGTCTTCGCCCTGCTCGGCGCCGAGGGAAGCTTCGGCATCAAGGGCAGCGCCGACCGCCTTCTGCCCGACCTGCTGGAACCGCGCGAATGACCTGGGTCGGCTTCCCCGCGGCGATCGCGGTGGCGCTGCTGGTCGTTCCGGCCGGAATCCGTGGTCTGCTCGATGCCGGCCTGGTCCGGGAGAACTTCCGCGGTGCCCGGCTGGCCTTCCCACTCGGCGCGGTGTTGGCGACCGCGGCGCTGGTGGCGCTCGCCCCGCTCGCCTTCCTCGACGACCGCGGCGATCTGGAACTGCTCGATCCCGAACTGCGTCGCTGGTTGCCCTATGTGATCGGCGTCGTCTTCCTCGGCTTCCTCGACGATTCGCTGGGGCGGGGCGAGGCGGCCGGCTCGCCGCGGGGCTGGCGAGGCCACGCAGATGCGCTGCGCCAAGGGCGGCTCTCGACCGGCGCGATCAAGGCGATCGGGGCGCTTGCCATCGCCGCCTACGTCGTCTCCGGCCGTGGCCTCGAATCGTGGCGCTACCTTGCCGACGTGGCCCTGCTGGTCCTCGCCACCAACGCTTTCAACCTGCTCGACCTGCGGCCCGGGCGGGCGGAGAAGGGCCTGGCCCTGCTTGGCGCCGGGCTATGCCTCGGCGCCTGGACCTTTGCGCCCCTCGATCTGCTCGGGATCTTCGCCGGCCCGGTGCTGGTCGGCGCCTGGTTCACCCTGCGCGAGCGGGCGATGCTGGGTGACACCGGCTCCAACCTCGTCGGGGCGATCGGCGGGGTCTGGCTGCTGACGACGCTGGGCGGAACGGGGAGGCTCGTCGCCCTTGCGCTGGTCGTCGCACTGACCGTTTTCGGCGAGTTGCGGTCTATTTCGCAGACGGTCGACGCGGTTCCGCCCTTGCGCTGGCTAGACTCGCTCGGCAGAGAATGAGTCGGCCCAAACCAGGAGACACGCGCTTCATCTTCGTCACTGGCGGGGTTGTCTCGGCCCTCGGCAAGGGGATCGCCGCCGCCTCGATCGGCCGCCTCCTCGTCTCGCGCGGCTACCGGGTGCAGCTGCAGAAGTTCGATCCGTACATCAACGTCGACCCGGGGACGATGAGCCCCTTCCAGCATGGCGAGGTCTTCGTCACCGAGGACGGCGCCGAGACCGACCTCGACCTCGGCCACTACGAGCGCTTCACCGACGAGAACACCTCGCGTGCCTCCAACGTCACCGCCGGCTCGGTCTACAACACGGTGATCAACCGCGAGCGGCGCGGCGACTACCTCGGCGCCACGGTGCAGGTGATCCCGCACATCACCGACGAGATCAAGAACCGCATCCTGATCGTCGCCGAGTCGCAGTCGGTCGACTTCGTCCTCACCGAGATCGGCGGAACCGTCGGGGACATCGAGTCGCTGCCCTTCCTCGAGTCGATCCGCCAGCTCTACACCGATCTCGGCCCGAAGCGCGCCATGTTCGTCCACCTGACCCTGGTTCCCTACGTCGGCCACGCCGGGGAACTGAAGACCAAGCCGACCCAGCACTCGGTCAACGAGCTGCGCCGGATCGGGGTCCAGCCGCACGCGCTGGTCTGCCGCTCCGAGAGCCGCCTCGACCGCGAGATCCGCAGCAAGATTGCGCTCTTCGCCAGCCTTCCGGTCGACGCCGTGATCTCGGCTCACGACGTCGACAACATCTACAAGGTGCCGCTGGTCTTCCGCGCCGAAGGCGTCGACGACCTCGTGCTCGACCACTTCGGCATGGAGGCGCCGGCCTCGGATCTGAGCGAGTGGGAGGCGATGGTGCGCCGCGCCGACGCCGCCACCGGCAAGGTGCGGATCGCGCTGGTCGGCAAGTACGTGCAGCTGGCCGATGCCTACAAGTCGGTGATCGAGGCGCTCGAGCACGGCGGATTCCATCACGGAGTGGAGGTCGAGATCGAGCTGGTCGACTCGGACGATTTCGAGCCCGAGAAGCTGGAGAACGCCGACGGTGTGCTGATTCCCGGCGGCTTCGGCGAGCGCGGCATCGAGGGCAAGGTCGAAGCGGCGCGGATCGCCCGCGAGCGCTCGATTCCCTACCTGGGCATCTGCCTGGGGATGCAGATCGCCGTGGTCGAGTTTGCCCGCACGGTGGCGGGGATGGAGGGGGCCAACTCATCGGAGTTCGATCCCGAGACGCCCTTCCCGGTGGTCGACCTGCTGCCTGAGCAGAAGGAAGTCTCCGAGATGGGCGGCACGATGCGGCTCGGCGCCGACCCGGTGAAACTTCACGAAGGGACGCGAGCGCGCGAGATCTTCGGCGAGCAGGTCATCTACAAGCGCCACCGCCACCGTTACGAGGTCAACATCCAGCTGCGCCGCCGGCTCGAAGACGAGGGCCTGGTCTGCGGCGGCACCTCGCCGGACGAGCGCCTGGTCGAGATGATCGAGCTGCCCGATCACCCGTTCTTCGTCGCCTCTCAGTTCCACCCCGAGTTCAACTCGCGCCCCAACCGGCCCGAGCCGCTCTTCCGCGAGTTCGTCGGTGCCGCGGCTCTCCATGCGGGTGAGCGCCCGGCCGAGGGTGGAGAGCTGCGGGAGGTCGAGGCGACCGAGCGCGACGACGCCGGAGTCCATCACTCCGGCTGAACCCGGATAGCCTGTTCGACCGTGGACAGGCTGCATGAGACATTCGTCCGGCTGTGTGAGATCCGCAGTCCGACCGGGGAGGAGCGCGAGGTCACCGACACGATCGTCGCCGAACTGCGGGCAATGGGGCTCGAGGTCAGCGAGGACGACGCCGCCGGGCCGGCCGAAGCAGGCGCGGGCAACATCGTGGCCCGCCTGCCCGGACGCTCGGACCGCTGGGCGATGTTCTGTGCCCACATCGACACCGTGCCGCACCGTGGTCAGATCGAGGTCGTGAGCGATGAAGGGGTCTTCCGCAGTCGCGGCGAGACGATCCTCGGCGCCGACAACAAGGCGGCGGTCGCGGTCTTCATCGAGCTGGTCGCTCGCCACGCGACCGAGCCCCCGCCGGTCGGAATCGAGCTGCTGCTGACCGTCGCCGAGGAGCAGGGCCTTCGTGGTGCAAAGGTATTCGACGCGAGCGAGCTCCGCGCCGATTGCGGTTTCGTCCTCGACCACGCTGGTCCGGTCGGTGAGGTGATCGTGGCGACTCCCACGCAACAGAAGATCTGGGCGGATTTCGTCGGGGTCGAGGCTCACGCCGGAATCGAACCGGACGACGGGAACAGCGCCATTGCCGCGGCCGCCGCCGCGATCGCGCGGATGGAGCTGGGTCGGATCGACGAGGGGACGACCGCCAATGTCGGTCTGATTTCGGGCGGCACGTCGGGGAACGTCGTGCCGGGGCACTGCGACATCGTCGCCGAGACGCGCAGCCTCGACGCCGACCGGGCCGCGGCCGTCGCCGGTGAGATCACCGAGGCCTGCGCCTGGGGTGCCAGCGAGCACGGCTGTGACGCCGACGTGCGGGTGGAAGAGCTCTTCCGCGGCTACCAGATCCCCAACGACTCGAAGGCGCTTGCGCTGGCCGAGGCAGGCCTGCGCGATACCGGCCACGAGCCCGTCCGCACCACGATCGGCGGCGGCAGCGACGCCAACGCGCTGCGCTTGGACGGCTTCGACTGCGTCCTGCTGGCCAATGGCCCGCAGGATGTCCACACGTCGAACGAGCGGGTTGCGGCCGCGGACCTAGACACGATGCTTGAGGTCTGCGAGGCGATCGTGACCGCTGTCGCCGAGACCACGCCGGAGTGAGCGGCCGGCTGAAGCTACGCCGCGGTCTCGTCGTCGACGAGGATCCCCTGACGGTCGAGATCGACGGCGAGCGACGGGCGGCCTGGGCAGATGAAGTGCTGCTGGGCGAGATGCGCAAGGGGGACGAGGTCATCGTCAACGTCGCCGCGCTCGATTTGCAGCTCGGCTCGGGCGGCTTCGACGTGGTCCACGTCAACCTGACCCGCGGCCTCGACGCGAGCGGCGAGGGCCGCGAGCACGTGATCAAGCTCAACTACACGTCGCTTCAACACCCGGTCGACCCGGTCGAGCTTCCGCCGGAAGCGGGCGGGCAGTCGATCCCGGTCCTGGTCCTGCCGTTGCACGGCCACCTGGCGCCCGCCGCATGGGCGGCCAGCCAAGCGGCACCTGGCTTGAAAGCCGGCTACGTGCAGACGGGCGGCGGCGCCCTTCCCGGATCGCTTTCCCGTGACGTCGTCCAGCTGCGCGAGCGCGACCTGCTCTGCGGGCACATCACGGCCGGTCAGGCATATGGCGGCGAGCACGAGGCGCTCACGGTCGCCGGGGCGCTGGACGCTGCAGCCAACGGCCTCGGCTGGGACGTCGCGATCGTCGGCCCGGGCCCAGGCATCATCGGCTCGGAGACGCGCTTGGGCCACGGCGGCATGGCGGCCCTGGACAGCGCCCACGCCGCTTTGGCCCTGGGCTTTCCAACCCTGCTCTCACCCCGGCTCTCCGAAGCCGACCCCCGAGAGCGCCACCGAGGAGTAAGCCACCACACGCTGACCGTCCTTGAACTGCTGCTGGGAGGGGTGGTGATCCCGCTGCCCCCTGGCGATCCTGAGACGGCAGCGCAGCTAACTGACGCAGCAGGCGATCGCCACCAGCTCCAAGAAGCCCAGCCCGACCCGGCGGGCTACGCCGCTTCAGGCCTACCGTCCCGAGTCATGGGACGGGGCATCAACGAGGACCAGCTCTTCTTTTCCGCCGCACTGGCAGCAGGCCACGTGTTAGGCATATCTGCGGCCCGACACGCATAGTCCCTTGCGGCCCAAGGGTTGCCTTCAGTTGACGCGAACCCACCCGCCATGGCCATCGCAGTCGCGCCACGTCCGACAACCGATACCCGCTTCGAGGGCCTCGTCCTCGACTTCCTCTCCTACCTGGAGCTGGAGCGAGGTCTCTCGCGAAACACCCTCAACGCCTACCGCACCGATCTGTTCCAGTACGGCGAATTCCTCGGCGCGCACGAGCTCGACGCACTGGCTGCCCGGCCGGCCGACATCGGCGACTTCCTCGCCGACCTCGCGACCGGCAACGGCCGCCCACCTTGTTCGGCCGCCACGGTGCACCGCAAGACCGCCTGCCTGCGCTCCTTCTACAAGCACCTGCGCCGTGACGAGTTGATCGGCGACGACCCGACCGCGGCCCTGAGCGCGCCGCGCCGCGCCAAGAAGCTGCCCCAGGTCCTCAACTACGCCGAGGTGCAGAAGCTGCTCGCCGCACCGCGCGGCAGCGAGCCGACGACGCTGCGCGACCGGGCGCTCCTCGAGGTGATGTATGCATGCGGGCTGCGCGCCTCGGAGACGATCGGGCTGGAGATGTCCGACATCGATCTGCGCGAGGGCCTGCTGCGGGCGCGCGGCAAGGGCTCCAAGGAGCGCATCGTGCCGCTCGGCCGCAAAGCGATCGCGGCGATCTCCGCCTATCTGCGCGGCGGCCGGCCGAAGCTGGTCGGGGAACGCCACGAGGTGCGCCTGTTCGTCAACTTCCGCGGTGGCCCGCTCAGCCGCCAGGGCCTCTACAAAATCGTCCAGCGCCACGCCCGCGAGGCCGGCTTGGCGGGGCAGATGAGCCCACACACGCTGCGCCACAGCTTCGCCACTCACCTGCTTGCGGGGGGCTGCGACCTGCGTGCCGTGCAGGAGATGCTCGGCCACGCCGACATCGCGACGACGCAGATGTACACGCACCTCTCCGGCGAGCGCCTCAAGGAGGTCTATTTCGAGGCCCACCCACGGGCGGTCGACGGCTGATTGGCGCGTTGGTCGCAATATGTGCGACTAACGCGCCAAGTGCCTGATAAAACCGGGCGATGCCCGAGCTGCCCGAGGTCGAGACCGTCTGCCGCCAGCTCGAGCCGGAGCTGGAAGGGCACCGGATCGAGTCGCTCGAGGTGCTCGATCCGCGCTGGTGCCGCCCGATGCCGCCGGCCGAGTTGGAGGCCGCGGTGTCGGGAAGGACGATCGAGCGGCTGGGGCGCCGCGGTAAGTACCTGTTGCTCGGACTCGACGGCGGCCAGACGCTGGTCATGCACCTGCGGATGACCGGCAACCTGGTCCTGGTCGAGGGCGAGGACAAGCTCGACCCCTCGGAGGGGATGCGGCTGTACGAGGGTGAGCGGTCGGCCTCGGAGCGGCATCTGCGCGCCCGCTTCGTCCTCGACGACGGCCGCCAGGTGTGGTTCACCGATCCGCGCCGCTTCGGCGAGGCGCTGTTGCTCGACGACGCCTCACTCGATGCCCACTTCGCTTCCCGGCTGGGAGTCGAGCCGTTCTCCGAGGCTTTCACGTCCGAGGCGCTGGGCGAGATCGCGGCTGGACGCACGGTTCCGCTCAAGTCCTTCCTGCTCGACCAGAAAGGCATCGCCGGCGTCGGCAACATCTACGCCGACGAGGCGCTGTTCCGGGCCCGACTGCACCCCCTCTCGTCCGCGGGCTCGATGAAGCCCGAGCATCTGGAGGCTCTGCGCGACGCGGTCGTCGCCGCGCTCGAAGCGGGGATCGACGGTGGCGGGGCCTCGATCGACGACTATCGCGACGGCCGCGGCGAGAAGGGCCGCATGCAGGACGAGTTCCTCGTCCACACCCGCGAGGGGAAGGCCTGTCCGCGCTGTGACGGGACGATCGAGCGGATCGTCGTCTCAGGCCGCTCGACCTACTTCTGCCCGGCCTGTCAGGTGCGCCTGCGGCGCAAACCCCGCCGCCGCCGTCCGGTGCCTCGTTCAACGTAGACCGGCTATGGCCGGTAAGACGCTGAAGACGGAGGCGATCGTCCTGCGCAGCATCCGCTATGGCGAGGCCGACCGCATCCTCCACCTCTACACCGCGAAGCGGGGGCGGGTGGGGGCGATCGCCAAGGGCGCGCGGCGCCCCAAGTCGCGCTTCGGGGGCCGCCTGGAGCCCTTCTTCCGGCTCGACCTGCTGCTGCACGAAGGCCGCGGTGAGCTACTCACCGTGACCCAGGCCGCCACGGTCGACGGCTACCCGCGCCTGCGAGCCTCCGGCGCCGCCCTCACCGCTGGCGCCCGCGCCTGTGATGCGGTCCTGCGCCTGCTCGACTCGGCCGAGCCCAACACGCCCGCCTACAACCTGCTCTGCCGCTACCTTGCGCTGCTCGACGACCCGGCGGCGCCCGAGGCCGCGTCCTTGCCGACGGCGCTGTCCTTTCGGCTCAAGCTGGCCTTGGCCGCGGGCTTCTCGCCCGAGCTTGGCTCCTGCACCGGCTGCGGGGAGGCCGAGCACCTGGTCGGCTTCTCCGGCGCGGCGGGCGGCGTCGTCTGCGCCAGCTGCGAAGCGGGCTCCTTCCCTCTCTCCGAGGATGCGCACAGCTTCATGGTCGAGTCGATCGCCCGGCCGCTGGCGGAGGCGCCCGATGCGGGCGAGCGCGAGTTGCGCCAGGCGGAGCGTGCGATCGGCGAAACGCTGGAGCACCACGCGCACGTGCAACTACGCGCCGCGGCTTAGGAGGAGGCGGGGAGGGACTTGCCGGAGCAACAGCGGGAGGCTCCGTCAAGTCCCTCCCCGCCTCCTTATGATCGACGGGTGTCTCTCACGACCACCTTCGAGGATCGCGTCGCCGCCTGGGAGGAAGAGTTTCTTGTTCCGGAGGCGACTCGGTCCTACCCCGCGAAACGGCGAACCGAGGAGGCCGACAGCCCGCTGCGGACCCCGTTCCAGCGCGACCGCGACCGGATCGTCCACTCGAAGGCGTTCCGTCGCCTCAAGCACAAGACGCAGGTCTTCATCGCACCCGAAGGCGATCACTACCGCACCCGTCTCACGCACACGCTCGAGGCCTGCGGGATCGCCCGCACGGTCGCCCGTGCTCTCGGCCTCAACGAGGACCTGACCGAGGCGATCGGGCTCGGCCACGACCTCGGTCACCCGCCCTTCGGCCATACCGGCGAGGAGGCCCTCGACGCCGCGCTGCGCGAGCGCTGCGAGCAGGGCTTCAAGCACAACGTCCACTCGTTGCGGGTCGTCGACGTGCTGGAGCGCGATGGCCAGGGGCTGAACCTGACCGAGCAGGTGCGCGACGGCATCCTCAACCACACCGGCTCGGACCGGCCGGCGACGCTGGAGGGGCGGATCGTCAAGCTGGTCGACCGCGTCGCCTACATCAACCACGACATCGACGACGCGCTGCGGGCCGGGATCCTGCAGCCAGCTGACCTGCCCGCTGCCGAGATCGAGCTGCTCGGGCCGACCGGCTCGATGCGGATCGACACCCTGGTGCGCGACATAGTCGACCGCTCGACCGAGGCCGGCGACATCGCGCAGAGCGAGGAGGTGGGCGGGGCGATGCTGCGGCTGCGCAAGTTCATGTTTCAGCGCGTCTACCTGGGCGAGGCGGCCCGCGGTGAGCACGAACGGGCACAGCGAGCCCTGCGCGGTCTCTTCGACCACTACATGGAGCATCCGGACGAGGTGCCCGAGGGGGAGCCGGGGGCAAGCGACTGCCAGCGGGTCGCCGACTACCTGGCCGGGATGACCGATCGCTTCTGCATCGCCCGCTTCGCCGAGCTCACCGTCCCCGAGGCGGCGAGGTTCTAATGGCGCTGATCTCCGAGGAGAGCCTGGAGCGGGTCAAGCAGGCGGCGGACATCGTCGAGGTGATCTCCGCCCACACCGACCTGCGCCGCCAGGGCGCTCGCTGGGTCGGGCTCTGCCCCTTCCACGAGGAGCGCACGCCGTCCTTCTCCGTCGAGCCCCAGGAAAAGCTCTACCACTGCTTTGGCTGTGGGGTGGGCGGCGACACGATTAAGTTCGTCGAGGAGAAGGAGGGGCTCGGCTTCGCCGAGGCGGTGGAGCTGCTCGCCGACCGCTACGGGGTCGAGCTGGAGCGCGAGAAAGAGGATCCGCGCGCGGAGGCTCGGCGCCAGCAGCGTCGCCGGCTGGGCGACCTTCTCGATCGCACGGCAGGCTTCTACATGCAGTACCTCTGGGACTCCGAGGAGGCCGCCAAGGCGCGTGCCTATCTGGCTGAGCGGGGACTGGGGGAGGAGACGCTGCGGGCTTTCGGCGTCGGCTACGCGCCGAGCGCCTGGGACACGGTGCTGCTGCGCGGACAGCGGGCGGGCTTCAAGGTCGAGGAGCTGCGCGGCGTCGGGCTGGCGCAGCGGGGACGCAGCGGCGGCGAGTACGACCGCTTCCGCGAGCGGATCATGTTCCCGATCCGGGACCGCCGCGGTCGCACCCTCGGCTTCGGCGGGCGGGCGATGCGCTCCGACCAGGGGGCGAAGTACGTCAATACCGCCGAGACCGACTTCTTCCACAAGAGCCAGATGCTGTACGGGATCGACCTGGCCAAAGAGGCGATCGCGAAGAGCGCCCGGGTGGTGGTGGTCGAGGGCTACACCGACGTGCTGGCGCTGCACCAGGCTGGGATCGGTGAGGCCGTGGGCGTGATGGGCACGGCGATCACCGAGGAGCAGGTCGCGGCGCTTTCCGGGATGGTCGACGAGGTGGTGCTGGCGCTCGACGCCGACTCCGCCGGCCAGGAGGCGATGTTGCGCGCGCAGCGGGTCGCCGCGGGACGCAAGATGAGGCTGCGCGTGGCGGCGATGCCCGAGGGTGTGGACCCTGCCGAGATGATGGCGGCAGAGGGTGGCGCGGAGCGCTTCGCTGCGCTGGTCGAGGGCGCGGTGGACTTGCCCGCCTTCCAGGTTGGGCTGGTCTTGGACGGGACGGATGTCTCCTCTCCGGCCGAGCGCGACCGGGCCCTGAGCGAGGTGGCGCCGATCCTGGCTGGGATGGGGGAGACGGCGAGCCGCGACGACCTGGTGCGGCGGGTGGCCGGGCGGCTGGATCTGGAGCCGGCGCTGGTGATGGGCCGGGTTACGTCTGCGCGCCCGCTGAGCGGTGGTTCGGTAGAAGCGCCACGGCGGGGTGCGCCTGCCGCTCCGCAGGTACGCAGCGGTGGCGAGCTGACCTCGCGCGAACGCCGCGAGCGGGCCCTGCTGGCGATGTGCATCGCGTTGCCGGACGAGGGCAAGGAGTACTTGAGCCGCCTCACCGAGGAGCATCTATCGGCGAGCGGCGCCCGTGTCGCTTCCTGGTTGCGCGAGCACCCGGAGGACCCGGCGTCCAACCTCCCGCACGACGACGATCAGCTCGCCGGCCTGATCGCCGAGCTCGTCATCCTCGCTCACGACGAGCCTGCCTCGGCCGAGGCGATGGAGCTCAACTACCTCCTGCTGGAGCAGCGTCGCCTCGAGTCAAAGATCGCCGCCGCCGGCGAAGCAGATGACTACGAGCGCCGCGCCGCGCTGAGCCGAGAGCGTGCCGCCCTGGTGGAGCGCATAGCCCGCACCGAGCGCGTCGAGGGTTAATCGTTAAATTCCCTCCTGCGTTCCGGGGTAGCTCAATCGGTAGAGCACTCGGCTGTTAACCGAGTTGTTGTGGGTTCGAGTCCCACCCCCGGAGCTTCTTCACGCGAGCGCGTGCTTCCGAGCCAGCTGCTCGACCAGTTCGGCGCCACGCTCGGCCCCATCGTGCTCCTGGGCCCAGATGGCAAGCTCGCCGGCGCGGGCAGTGAACGACGGATCGGCGAGGATGCGTCGAGTTGCCCAGCGCAGAGGGGCGGGACGGCAGAGGCGCCAGGGGAGCGAGAGGCCGGCTTTGGCCCAGCTGACCCGCATCGCGGTCTCGCTCATGTCGCCGATGAAGGGGCTGATCAACAGTGGCGTGCCCGCCGCGAGCGCCCGAGCCACGGTGCCGTGGCCGCCGTGCGAAATCACCAGCGAGGCGGCGGGCATCAGCTGGCTGTAGCTGAGCCAGTCGACGAGGGTCGCGTTGCCGGGCACCTCGATCGGGCTCTGCGGCACGACGCGGTTGGTCGTCGCCACGACTCGCACCGGCTCGCCGGCCAGCGCCGCGAGCGCAGTGCGCACGAGGTGGTTGCGTGAGTCATGAGCCGTGCTTGGCGCGACCAGGACGAGGGGATCATCGCCTGGCGGCAGCTCGATTTCCGGGTGGGGAACCTCGAAGCTCATCGGCCCCGTCACCTGAACCCCGAGCGGCCAGCGCCGCGGATACTCGAGCTGTGGGAAGGTGCCGACCAGGGCCAGGTCGGGGCTGATCCCGCCATGGAAACGCTCGGTGGGGGACAGGCCCAGCCGTCCCCGCTGCCGGTTGAGGTCGTTGCGACCCTGCTCCAGCCCGACGTTCAGCGCTCGCTGTCCGGCTCGCCAGACGCCGCGACCCAGTGGCGTGCGCGGTGGCCGCAGGCCGACGGCGAAGAAGGGCAGTCCCGGCTCGACCACCGGATAGATGTGCGGGATCAGCGTTGCCAGGGGCACGCCTGCCACCTCGGCCGCAAGCGCAGGTGCCAGGGTGAGGATGTCGCTGACGATCGCGTGGGGGCGCATTTCCTCCAGCAGAGGCAATAGCGCCCGAGCCGCCTCGGCCGCGTGGGCTCCCTCCGGCGAATCGGGATCCGGTGGGGGGAACATGCGGTATTCCTCCGCCGCGGCGAAGCCCAGGCCGGCCCCTCGACCGCGGCCCGCCGCTCCTCCCAGGTCTCGATCATCACCTCGTGGCCGCGCCCGGCCAGGGCTCGACCGAGAGCTATCGCGGGAAAGACGTGCCCCGGGTCGCCGAAGGCGGCGACCAGGAAGCGACTAGGGGGTGTCAAGCCCCTCGCCTGGTCGCGTGAAGACAATCTCGGGCACGTGGCAGTTGGGCGAGACGTGCAGCAGGAACTTCACGGCCTCGCCGATGTCCTCCGGCCGGATCATCTCCTCGCCGGGCACCTGGCCCTTTGCGAACTCGGTCATCGGCGTGTCGACGAAGCCCGGCGCCAGCGCCGTGCACTGGATGCCGGCGCTGCCGGCCTCACGGTGGGTCGATTGGGTGAAGTTGATCACCGCACCCTTGGTCGCGGCGTAGATCGAGAGCCAGGCCTGCCCGGATTTGCCGGCGATCGAGGCGGTGTTGACGATCAGCGCCTTGCCGTGCTCGGCGCCGGCTTCGCGCAGCATCGGCAGACCCTCGCGCGTGCCGATGATCAGCGCCCGCAGGTTGACCCCGAGCTGCATGTCGAGGTGCTTGGTCTGGATCTCCTCCATCGCCGCGCCGATTCCCACACCGGCGTTGTTGACGAGCACATCGAGACGGCCATAGGCCTCCCGGTGCTTTGCGAAGACGCCGACCACGTCCTCCTCCTCGGTCATGTTGGCGACGACGCTCTGGACCTCCAGCCCGTCGGCGCGCAGCTCCTCGGCGGCGGCATCCAGCTTCTCCGGCCGCCGCGCGGAGACGGTCAGCGCGTATCCCTCTTCGCCGAGCGCGCGGGCGATCGCCAGCCCGATCCCGCTCGAGGCTCCCGTGATCAGTGCTGCTCGATCCGCCACGTCACTCTCCTCATGCTCGTCGTTCGTCGGCGCACGCACCCTATATGGCGCTTGTGGCCCTTCGCCGAATAACATGACCGATCCGAATGCCCCGGCGCCTCGCCACAAGCGCTTTCCTCTGCCTCCTCGTCGCCGCTCTCCTCGTGATTGGCTGCGGCAGCTCCGACTCGTCCACCTCCAGCGGAGGCGTTGCCACGAGCAAGCCCGCACCGCCCAAGAGCGACTTCCCCAGGACCGAAGGCAGGACCCTGCGCGAAATCGTCAAAGCCGCCGATTCGCATTCCGAACTGGTCGTCTCCCCGGCCGCCCTTGCCTTCTACAAGGGCGAGAACCGCTATCCGTTCGGCGTCTTCCATACCGATCGCAGCCAGGTGAACGACGCCAAGGTCGCCCTTTATGTGGCAAGGGTGCCCCATGTGGAACCAGGCGGCGAGGAAGCCACCGGGAACGACCAGAAGAAGGGAGCGCTGGCCCGCGCCCGCACCGAAGCGCTTGAACAACCCGCCATGGGCCCCTATCCGGCGGCGATCGAAAGCCTCGCCACCAAGCCGGCCTACCGTGCCCAGACGACGACCAGCGATCCCGATGCGGCAACGCTCGTCTACGCGACCGACGTTGACTTCCCCAGCAACGGAGAGTGGCGCGTGGCGGCGCTGATCAAGGAAGGGAACGAAACCCTTGCGACGCTGCTGCCGAGCGCCTCGGTCGGTGAGTTCAAGGGCATACCGAAGGTGGGGGAAAAGGCCCCGAAGATCCACACGCCCACCCCCGCGGACGTCGGTGGCGACCTCTCCAAAATCACGACGCGCATCCCGCCCGACACCCAGAATCGGGTCGATTACGCAGACGTGCTGGGCAAGGAACCGATCTTCCTCTTGTTTGCGACCCCCCAGTTCTGCCAGAGTCGGGTGTGCGGCCCGGTCGTCGACGTGGCCGAGCAGGTCAAAGACCAGTTCGACGACAAAGCCGCGTTCATCCATATGGAGATCTACAACGACAACGATCCGAGCAAGGGCGTGAGGCCACAGGTGCGGGCGTTCCACCTGCCGAGCGAGCCGTGGCTGTTCGCGATCAATCGCAAGGGAGTGATCCAGGCGGTGGTCGAGGGGGCTTTCGGCGTCGAACGCATGACGAAGATCGTGGAAGAGGTGACGGGGGAATGAGCGAGAAAACGGCACCCGATCCAGAGCTGCTCAAGTCGTTTGCCGAAGAGGCGCGGCGTCGCTGCGACGTGATCGCCGCCGGCGTTGCCACCGAGACCGAAGACTTCGAGACCCTGCGGGCCGAAGCTCACGCGCTGAGGGGAACCGCGGGAGCGGTCGGCCTTCGCCGCCTCGCCGAGCTGGCCGGACTGATGGAATCCGACCTCGCCGAAGCGAAGAAAACCGGCGTCCTTCGCGGCGGCCGCTCCCACCAGATCGCCGACGCCGCCAAGGCCCTCTCCGAGGGAGCCAACGCCGCAGCCGAGGGCCAGGAAGAGCCCCCCGACGTAGGCCGCTCTCTGGCCCAGCTCTTCAGCGCCTGAGCGAGCAACGCCAGCCCATCGCGCGCTACCCTCGCCATCCCCGGGGCGGTAGCTCAGTTGGTTAGAGCAGCGGACTCATAATCCGTCGGTCGAAGGTTCGAGTCCTTCCCGCCCCACTTTGGAAGCCTTTGTGTCCAGGTGGCGGGCGCGACGACTGGCTCTGTGAAGACGGCCGCAGTCTGGAGTTGGGCCCGGGCGACATCTCCGCGACAAGCCCCCACCCTGGGGGTTTCGCGTTATTTACTTGGGCGTTGGTTGCGAAGTCCGTTTCATCCGCTACGGTCATCGACCGAAATGGTCGAACCCCCCATGCACGCAGATGCACGAGCCCGTTGAGTACGACCAGGCCCAGGTCGACGCCTACCTGGACTACTGGCACCAAGGGGGTGAGGGCCAGGCCATGTACGACGCCTGGCACGCCGCCGACCAGCCCTACGACTTCACTGGCGCCAGCTACCTCAAGGAACACACGAGACCTCTCCGTGAGAAGACGCCGCTCATGGAGCGTTTCAGCCGCAGGGTCGAATGCAACCGCGAGACGTCGGTCGAATTTGAAGAGTTCCCGCTGGAGCCCGACCGGGACAACCTCCAGTTCATGCTCGACATCGACGAGGCAATCTTCGATGATGGCGACTACTTCCTGCGAGAGGAACCCAGCTTCCTTGACGACCTCGAAAAGATCGAGATCCTCGCGCTCGGCGTGGTGCTCGCCGAAACCAGCACGCGCCATCGCTGTTTCGATTTCTGGCCACGGCTTCGCACCCTCGGTCCGACTCCACAGATGGTTCGAGAGGCGAGGGGGTGGTGGCTCCTAGCCAATATCGAGCAGGAGCCTACATATGACTTCTATTCCAACCGTCTCGATGACGCCCTCGCGGAGTTCGACCCCAGGGTCGAGAAGATCGTCGCCGCTGGGGGCCTAGCCGTTGAGGCTTTCGGCTCTAGTGGGTGGGAAATCTTCTCCGTCACGCAGTCGCTGGCCCCTTCCACGAAAAAGGATCTGCTGAGCGCCTATCTCAGGCGGGACAAAGTTGCAGTCGACGGGATCTATGATCGCTCCGCGAGCGAGGCCGAAGCCCGGGCCCGCAAGAAGCACACCCTCTTCCTGCGAGGCCGGACCAAGCGTGTCCAAGGCGTCCACGAACCAGGCTTTCCTTGCGATACGTCCTTCCTCCAGTTCGTGGGCGAATGGGAAGAGGTGACGTCGCGGGAATCCTCAAATGTGGGGATCTTGGCCCGGATGGGCGTCTCCCGGGTCAGGCACCATGGGCGAGGGCGAACCCGATGCTCTCGACGGAGCCGTCGCATGGTTGGGTCTCGTCGCAGCAGTTTCTAAATCCGAAGCGCGCAGGTTCGAATCTTGCCGGGCGCTTCCGAGAAGCAGCGAGGCGAACTTCCTACTACGGGCAATCAAGGTCCATCTTGCTGCTGAGACTCTCCGATCCGCTGTTTAAGAACCTTGACCGTGAAAATGTCAAAAGCCCGCACCCACTCTGCTAGCTCGCGGTTTTGGATGTTCTTTATGTGCTGTCGAGTCATATCGCCAACGAGGACGGCCGCCATCAGGGGACGCAAAGGCTGATCAAGCGGATCAGTCCCCGTCTCGACTGGGGTAGGCCGGATGTAGTTCTTGTCGGCCTCAAGATGGTTCAAAAGGCCTCGCAGGGACGTGTGGGTGAAGAAGTGCGATGCAGGTCCGAATAGACCGGAATACGCCTGTTGTACAAGACCGCCCATTGGCACATCCAACGACTCCACACGATCCGCGATAGCTTTCAGGTTCGGCCGACGAGGGGTAACTTTTGAAGGTTCTATGTCAAGAATGGCGAGGACGGGATCGTCATCGATATCGCGGAATACCCACCGATGAGAACTCACGAGGGTTTCCACCGCTGCCTCCTCATCGTTGAGCAGAAAGACAACGTATATCCAGAGCTCGATAACGCTGCGGTAGAGGATCCCAATGCTTGCGTGGTTGCCTTGATCGTACAATTCAAGAATCGAAGAGAAGATTGCCAGAGCCCTCGACGTACCGCAGAGTGCCAGTAGTGGGCCGGCAGGGACAACTCCCTTTGCCTCAAAGCCGGTTCGCTGTACGAGGTGTGCTCCTAAACCCAAGGTTCTTACACATAACTCGGTCTCGACGGGCTTGAGCTCTCCAATCGGATGAGAGGTAAGCAGCACACCGCTATCGCCCTCCCTCGTAAGAAACTCCTTATCGAGCACGATCGGGGCCATCTCATGCTCGCTACCCGGCTCGACACGTCCCCGCATCGTTGTGACAACGAGATCAACAGCTTCGCTGTGGCTGATCGCTCGTAGGCTGTAGACCTGGTTGACGGCTTCGACGCATGCGGACCATAGTGCTGCAACGTCGGGCGTCCGATCTGGTTCTGAAGGACTGGAAGAGGTCATCGTGAAGAGCTACGAAAACGTTGGCTTTCGACCAACATGTCAAGCTCGACCTTAATGCCTCGATGCGGAAAGGCATGATCAGACTTGGTCCCCGACTCCACCGAACTCCTTGGACGTGATTCGCTCTCTCGGGCCAGATTCGGCTCTATAGACGGGTTTCGGCGCGACTCATAATCCGTGTAGCGCAGGTTCGAGTCCTGCCCGCCCCATTGGTCGACCGGCAGGGGCGTTCCGCCGAGAGCGCGGGCGGCGATATGGCGTTGGCTGACCGGATAGGCCATCTCGCAGCTCAAATGATGCGCCCGGTGCAACCTCCGCAAATGCGGAGGCGACTGTTGCGGCGTTGGGATCCGAAATCTCAATGTGCTGATTGCGATAGGCGGCTTCAAAGAGACGCCTAACCTCGAAGTCATAGGTTGGGAGCGAGTAGCCGATGACAATCCAGACATCCGCCTCCGAGAGAGTCGTAAAAGCCTCTTGCCAGACTGGTTTGAGCCAAGTTGGCACATGCTTCTCGGGCAGCGGGGGGACGATTGCTGCCGTGCCCCCTCGTCTGAACGCTGCTCGTAGATCGCAATAGACGTCGAGGTGTCCACTTGTGTTGAGGCTCCAGTTCAGAGAGCCGTGAAGCTTGCTCATTCGCACTGAACCTGAGGGGCGCTGGTATTGCTCTCGCTCTCGGCGAAAGGGAGAGTTCGGTGGGTGGTAGGTGCAGCCCAGATCGCCATAGTAGAAGCCGGGTCGATTGGGTCTTGCTTCTACCCCGAGGACTTGCTCTGCGGTCACGTCGTAGTTCGTCGTGACGAGACCCGCGAGTTCAAATCGCTGAAGGATGCTGTCAACGGCGGCGACCTGGGCGGCACAGCGGGGTGCTCGCAGAATTTGCGCCTTGTACCGAACCTCAGAAGGCCACCGGAAAGGTTCAAGGGGCCATGCGAGCCGAAGCTGTAGATACTCCGCCATGTCGGGCCACCTCAGGAACCACCGTTCGGTGCACGGCTCCGAGGGTTCCGGAAGCTGCATTTGGGTCGAGTAGCTTGGGTGAAATGGGAAGTAGCTTCCCGGCAGGTCAAAGCCGAACGGCCTGCTATAGACCCGGCCAACAAATTTCTCGGCCGCTGAGTCGGGGTGCTTCAGCCGCCACTGACGAAAAGCCTCAGGGACTTCCCTGGCCTTGAAATCGGCCCAGGTGAGGAGGCCCTTGGGAGGGTGATCGAAAAGCTCGCTCGCGAGGGGAAGTCCAGCCGGCCGGGACCAGCCGGCACCCAAGACAAGGGCAGCAGTGGACCGTCCTAGTCGCCGCCGCCTTGGCTTAGATGCTGGCATCGCTTCTAGGATGCCGTGACGACCAGACAGACGCGGTAGGGCTTTTTTGGGTCAGGGCGGCCAGGTACCATGTCCGCATGGCTCACGCCGTCAAGCTCTCCAAGCCTGAGGTCGAACGTCGCCGCGCGGCGGCCGAGCGGATGCGTGGGCTTTTTGCCGATGTGGCACCGGATCGCAGCTTGGTCGATGAGTTGATCGCAGATCGTCGGGCCGAAGCGGGAGTCGAGGCTCGCGAGGGCGTGGCTCGCTCGCAGCGCGCCGGTGGCTGAGACCGCTCTGGCGTCGGTTCTCGACGCGTCGGCCCTAATGGCGGTCCTTCATGACGAGGATGGCGCCTCGACTGTCATGGAGGCGATCGGGGAGGGAGCAGCGATCAGCGTTGCGAATTGGGCTGAGGTGCTTTCCAAGCTCGCCGAGGCGGGGAGAAATCCAGGGGAAGCCTCCGCCGAGCTGCGAAGGGCCGAAGGCTCTAGGAGGGCGTTGACGATTGAACCCATGACCGCTGCTGACTGCATCACGATCGCGCGACTTCGTCCCATAACGAGGGCGCAGGGACTCTCGCTGGCGGATCGGGCTTGCCTGGCGTTGGCCCAACGCCTCCGGGTTCCAGCATTGACCGCCGATCGCGAATGGGTCGCGGCCGATGTCGAGGCAGAGGTTCGGCTGATCCGCTGAAACTTTGTCCCGAAATTTGTCCCGGACTCCACCGAACTCAACCGATCTCCTCAGACTGAGCGCGCCCCGTCAGGGCACGAATTGGCTCTACGGACGGTTTCCGGCGCGATTTATAATCCGTCGGTCGAAGGTTCGAGTCCTTCCCGCCCCATGCGACGAGCCCTTGTCGTTCAGTGTCGCTTTTCGTCCGAAGCGAGGAGCGAAAGCGATCCAGCGCCCGCACTTGCAACCGCGCAAAGCGAGAGCGTTCGGGTGTGCGCCGTACCGTCCGCGTAAGGAGGGCAAGGAAGTCCTGTTCAAGTCCCGCTGCCCACGGGTGATGACCGATTCCGGCCGCGGCTGCACTCGTGGATAGGGGCAGCCTCTCTTCGGCTTCCATCGTGCCCACAACGAAAGGGTCTTGCTCAGAGCAAAGTGCGCTCGACCAGGCCAGCGTCAAGGAAACCACGCAGGAGAGGCAGGCGAAACGCGCTAGCCGTTGGCGGTCTCCACCGTGCCGCGCACCTCGCAGAACGTCGTGCCGTCGAAGGCATGGAGGTTGATCGTCATCACGCTCGAGGGGGTCGAGTAGATGAACTGGCCCTCGATCCGGTTGCCAAGGAAGCTGAATTCCTGTTCGTTACCGCCGGCGATGCTGGAACCGTTCGCGTGGGCCGCAGCGTTGTCGCCGTAGAACCAGTTGAGGGCCGCCGGATTGGAGCTCAGGTTCTGGAAGTGCACGGAGACGCTGCCCCCGTCGTGACAGACGGTTTGAAACTGCAGTTGGTTGCCGAGGTTCTGAGCAATGTCTTCTACGGCCGCGGGGGTCATCCTGATCGCCTGAACCGGCGACGTGCAGGTGACGTCGCCTTCGTTGCTGAGCCCGGCGATCGAGGTGGGCGGCGCGCAGCCTGCTTTGAGCTTGCGCTGGTATTCCGCCGGAGTTCGCCCGCCCAATTTTTCGGCGTCGGCCGCTTTCGTCGCGGAACCCGCTTTCGTGGCTTCAGTCGCTTTCGCAGCCGTGTTCGCTTTAGTCGCTTCGTTCGCTTTGACGGCGGTGTCGGCGCTGCCGGCATGGCTGACAGTCGCTCCGCTGATCCTGGCGTTGAAGACCTTCGTCGCGATCTTCCCCACCTGCTTCTTCTGCTTGCCGCTCAACGCGCTGGCCGCGAGTGCGGTGCCGCCGGCGACGAGGAAGAAGACGGCGATCGTCGACATGACGTTGGCGTAGGTCAGCTTGCTGCGCAGAGCCTTCTTCATGGATTCCTCCTGGAGGTCGGGCGGATGATGAGATAACGAGATGCCGCACACCCTCTCATGGCAACGCCTTCTGGCCAAAGGTTGCGACCGCGTGGACGGGTCTGCTGCTTGGAGCTTACATAGGCGGTGCCGGCCTGCATCCACCCCGGCGGCGCCCCATCTCGCTCTCCCCCTTGACCTACCAAGGCGACGGTCGGCGGGAGCGCTCCGCGAGCAGCGATGACGCCGAACCTTGAGCCTCGGGCTCGGTGGGGTCCCGCTTCTCGCGCGGAGCAGGAGCGCGCGACGTCGCCTGGTTCCCGAGTGGGCCGATTCCGTCGGATGATCGGGTGATAATGGCTATGCACCGTGCCAACCGAAAATGAGAACGACCTCGATGTTGAGTTCGCTCGCGAAATGATTCAGATCGCCCGCGATGACGTGCGGCAGGTATATCTGCGTGTTACCGGCGTTCTAGGGCTAGCGGTCATCTTTGTTACTCAGCTTCCATTTCACCGCCTACTCCAACTTCCGGTCTGGACCCGCTGGACTCTGGCCGCAGGACTCATCGCGGCAGTGACTTCTGCGGCTCTCTACTTCTACTACCTGTCTAACCTCCACCTCGCTCGGATAGACATGGCGTGCAGCATTCGTGATGGAGAAGCTGCTGAAGTAGATAAGATTTGGGCAGGGACGGGCAGCGTATGGAAACGCTGCGGTTGGGCCTTTACGTACGGCGGACGACTTTTGGCGATAAGCGTCGCGCTCTTAGGTGTCACGCTTGCCGTCCTTCTTGACCTCGTGGGGTGATTCGAAGTGTGAAGGCCGAATTGTGCTCGGATGTCGATGGCGATTGACAGACAGCCAGGCAGCCTTGACGTTGCTGCGCATTGCGCGAAGCGAGCGCCAATGCGCCGGCGCTCTGCGCTTCGGTCTACAAAAGGTGTCCAAGCAGCACGCCGATGATGACGAGAGCTGCTCCCCCGAGAGCAGACAGCGCGACGGTCATCGCCGACGATAGCGGAGCACGTTTTGCCGGTCGCGCAACCAGAACCGTGGGTCCGAGGATCACCTGAGAAGGCTCAATATGCATTGGCCACGGACGCCGGCGGCCCATAGCGTTGCGAATACGGTCTGGGATTAGTCGTGAAAGCTCGTGGAGACCTGCCATAAGCGCGCCGTATTCGATAATCACGCGTCCGACGGTTACAAGGGTGAGGACGATAACCACGCTCCCCCGCTGGATCTCAACGTCGCGAGACAGCTCTACACGCCCATTGAACTGCTCGGCGACCAGTCCACTCACCGCAGCAAAGATGTCGTCCTGGAGCCCAAGTTGTTCTTTGAGGTGCTGGTCATCAAACTCCGGGTCGCGGACGACGGTCCGCAGAACAGCGACAACCCCGTCAAGCTCAAGCTCGCAGGCCATCGTCAGATAATACGTCCCGGCCATGCCGCAAGGTGCATCAGGTGTGGATACGAGCGAGAACTAAGTGAATCTACGGGCATCTGTGCTTCTTCCCCGTGTTTTCGCAGAAGCTGGCCCCTTTTCACGCATGGTCACAGTCGCCGGTGGACCGTCATCGCCATCCCACTTGCTCAGCAAGCGGTCGACGACCTGACGGTCCAGGAGGCGGATTACCGACAGGGCGAAGGGCCGGGAGCTTGGAGGTCTTCGTCCCTGAGGAGTTCGGCGAGTTCTGCGCACTCCCGTCTCTCAATCACCCTTTGGGTCTTGCGGTGGGGCTTTGCGCGTTCGCGCGCCGCCTTACTTACCTGGGCTTCTGTATCGAGCTTGTCGATGCGGTAATCACTCGTGGCGATTAGGTGTTCTAGCCAGATTCGCTCGCTATTGGGACGGGTCGGAGCGTTGAAGATCTGGTCCACGTAGTTGATTGAGAGTGAGACAAACGTAAAAGGCGATAGGTCCACCGCTCTGCATAGCGAAACCCTAAACGCTCCGGTGGGCCCCCTGCAGGGCGCACAGTAGAGTCACCGGCTTTACGCGTGAAGCAACAGCGAGAGTATGATTCGAGTCCTTCCCGCCTCACTATTGCGCGAGCAGATCATCGACGGCTTTGCGGAATGAGGCGGGATCAATCGCAGGGAAGCGGAAAAGCTCGGGTTCGATTGCTTTGGGTTCAGCTCCTCCTTGAGTCGAGGTATCTCACGCAAGATCTCATCGTGGTCGGGAATGAGCTTGATGTCGACGTCGATGGTCGTATCTCGCCAGCCATGGAGAACTGCGGTCGCGCCGCCGGTGAGACCGCGCACGCTGCTGCCCGCTCGAAGCTGACAAGTCGGCGGATCAGTGCGTTGTAGGCGGAGTGGCCTGCGTCGCCTTTCTCACGAGCCAGTAGCGAGTAGAGCTTGTGCTCCGGGGAGGCGATCGTCTTGGGCAGTTCGATCCCCACCGACCTCAGACGCGGGGCCCCGATCGACACCAGTAGGGGCTCGACGGACTCGCGTCCGTCGTCCAAGTCTGTAACGCCAGGCTGCACCAGGCAGGGTCCCTAGGTCCGCGAAGGTCATCTCCCGTGAGGGTAGCGACCTATGAGTCGATCGCCAGGCGAGATAGCGGTATTCGTCAATCGTAGGCTTAGATTCAGTCACGCACCTTCTTGCACTTACTTGTCTGAGTTGCAACCATTCTTGCTTCAGTCAATGCGAGGGGGCGGAAGTTCCGGGCATGCTCAGCCTCGAAATCGCCGGCCACGGAGCTGCTGAGCCGGCATTTCGTCTTCTCGCACCTTGAAGCCTCTACCGTTGGTGCCATGGCCGACGTTCCCGAGCTCGACGACTTCGAGTCGCTGGTCGTTGACGCGATCGATCGGTTGCCCGACGAGTTCCAGGAGGTGTTGGCCAAGGTTGCGGTCGTGGTCTCCGAGCTCGGGGCCGAGGAGCACGCATACGGCCAGTACTTCGGGGACGGCGTCGCGCGCGAACGTTATGAGGACCGGATCGTCATCTACCGCGACACGCTGGAACGCGACTTCGGCCACGACCGGGATCTGCTCGCCCGACAGGTCGAGCGGACCTTGCGCCACGAGCTTGCCCACCACCTCGGCTGGGATGAGCGAGGCGTGGGAGGCCTTGGCCTCTGACGCGGACAGGGGCTTGCGGCGGGCATATACTCGGCCCGTGGAGTCCTCCCGAGCCGAGCCGCTGAGCAAGGAGGGGTTTGCCGCTTTCGCGCAGCGCGTCGGGGAGGATGCGCCCGTGGTGATGCTGAACCTGCTCGCGTTCAAGCCCGATGGTGGACGCGAGCGGTATGAGGAATACGGCGAGGCCGTTGCCCCGTCGCTCGAGAAGGCCGGCGGTCGGATCGTCTTCATGGGAGCTCCGGCCCAGGCGCTCCTGGGTGAGGATTCCTGGGACCTGGTGGTCCTCGTCGAGTACCCCACCCGCCAGGCCTTCCTCGACATGATCGGCTCCGCCGAGTACCAGGCGATCGGGCATCTGCGTACGGAGGCTCTGGTCAGGAGCGAGCTTCACCCGATGGATCCGGCTGGTTAACCGGCGAGTTTCACCTCGTCGAGGACGACCTTGCCGCCGACCTCGATCCGCCCATCGGCGAACGGCCGGCAGAGCAGGACCGAGCCGTGGCCCTGGTGGATCGTGATCGGCCGGTCCAGTTGGGCGCAGAGGGCGATCGCGGCGGAACCCGTCGCCTCGTCCTCGGCGATCCCGGCTTCGGGGACGAAAGAGCGGGCGCGGATCGTTCCCGCCGCGTCGTCGATCCAGGCCCAGGCGTAGGAATTGACCTCTTGCGCAGAGGCGCACAGGCCTCGCACCTCGGCCGGCGAGCCCAGCTGGCGGTACTCGAACCGAGGTGCCCACTCCGGCTTTGCCGCGACGTAAGTCATGTCGCCGGCGTAGCGCACCCCAACCTTTCCCGCCGGTGGTCGCAACGCCTCCACCGGCGCTCCCTCTCTTGCCAGCAGCCAGGCGGCGCCTACCGTCGGGTGACCGGCGAAGGGAAGCTCGACCCGCGGCGTGTAGATGCGGAGCCGCCCGGCGGCAGGGTCGTCGACGAAGACGGTCTCGCTGAACCCCAGCTCCGCCGCGACGCTCTGCCGGTCGGGCTCCGCCACCTGCTCTCCCCCGAGAAAGACGCCGAGCGGGTTGCCCCACTCGTCCTCCTCGTTGACGAAGACGCGAAGGACATGCAGGGCGGGCACCGATCGATCTTAGGTGCGAATATCGCTTCTGCTTCGTGTCGGTTCACCAACGAGAGGAGTCGAAGTGTCGGATCAAGGTCTGAAGCAACGCTGGGGGCGGCGCGCTCCAGCGTTCCTGGCTGCCCTGTCGATCGGGGTTGCCAGCATCGCTTGGGCGGGTTGCGGCGGGAGCAGCGGCAGCAGCAGCGACACCAGCACTGGCGAAGTCCAAGAACGGGTCGAAAAGGCCGCCGAAGAAGCGAAGCAGGGACTTGAAAAGGGCTCCGAAGAAGTGAAGAAGGGCTTCGAAAAGGCTGAAAAGGAAGCGAAGCAGGGCGTCAGCCAGGGAGCCCAGCAAGCGCAGAACGGAGTCCAGAAAGGCTCTCAGGAAGCACAGCAGGGGATCGAAAGGGCCAAGCGGGAAGCGCAGAAGGGGATCGAAAAGGGCAAGGAAGAGGCCCAGAAGGGGATCGAAGAAGCCGAAAAGTACAGCGGTGGCTACTAGCCCCTAGACGTGCGCCACGGCCGGGGCCGCCTCTTCGGCGAGGTCCACGGCCAGGGCCTCGACGACGCGTGGGTCGAACTGGCTGCCGGAGTTACGGCGCAGCTCGGCCAGCGCTTCGCCGGGGCCCACCGGCTCCCGGTAGGGGCGCCGCTCGGTCATCGCGGCAAAGGCGACCGAGGTGGCGATCACCCGTGCGCCGAGCGGGATCGACTCGCCCGCCAGCCCGTCCGGGTAGCCACTGCCGTCGAAGTGCTCGGCGCTGGAGCGAACCAGGCGAGCGACCGAAGCAAGCCCGGGTGCCGCGGCGACGATCCTCGCGCCCTCTGCCGTGTGGCTGCGCACGATCGCCCGCTCGACTTCGTCAAGCGCCTCCTTTTCGAGCACCGACTCCGGTACCGCGAGCAGGCCGACGTCCTGAAGCTCGGCGGCGAGAGCTACGTCGTCGATTTCCTCGCGGTCCATCCCCAGGCGGCGGCCGAGCGCGATCGCGCGGTAGGCGACGACGCGCAGATGATCGCGCAGGTCCGGCCGCCTGGCGCTCAGCGCCGCGATCAGCACGGCGTGTGCCTGCCGCCGCGCGGAGCGGTGCTGGCGCTGCTTGTGGGCGGCGAGCCGCTGGCCGGCGATGCGCAGCGCAAGCTCCGCGTCCTGGGCCTCGCTGGGGATGGCCACCTCGCCGTAGGTCGTTCCCAGCGACATGCCGCTGTCGTCCCCTCGCAGCGACGCCGTCGCGGCCAGCACCATCTCGCCCAGTTGGCTGCTGCTGGCCGGAGCGAAAACGGCAAAGCGACCGCCGTCGCTGCGATAGGCCGTGCCCCCGAGCGGTGCCACCGAGGAAACCAGATTGACCGCGAAGTTGCGCAGCAGCGCGTCGCCGGCGGCGAAGCCGAAGCGATCGTTGTAGGCCTGCAGCCCTTCGAGCTCGAACAGGACCAGGACGTGGTTGCCCGCTTCGATCCCGATCCTGAATTCGATGTCCGCCTTCAGCTTCTCCCGGTTTTCCAGGCCGGTGATCTGGTCGCTGCGGGCGCTCTCCTCGTGCCACTCCAGCACCGTCGACTGTTTGAGCAGCGTGTCGATCGTCCGCGCGAAGATCGCCACGATGAGCCCCAGGGTCAGCCAGAAGACGAGCGGGGGCACACGCTGGTTGAGATGGTCGTAGACGAGCAGCACGATCGCCACCACCGCGAAGAGGGTGGGCCCGACGGCCGGTCTCCAACCAAGCGATCGCACGACGCCCGTATCGGCATATCTGGCCTTGAAGGTCAGCCCTGCGGACGATTGATCGAAAGCTTGCGCGTCTAGCGAACGGTGCAGTTTCGGGTCAGCGTGGTGACGATCTGCTGCCCACCCGCAAAGGAAAACGTTCCCCGGGTGAAGGAGAAGATCGCTCCCGGAAAGCCCGAGGGAGCGGCGCAACGGGCGCTGAGGAAGCTGTAGCTCTTACCGCGGTACTGGTACCTGCGGCTGAAGACAAGCGATACGTGGGTGACATAGCCCAGGTCCGATGCGAGGCGGGGGATTTTCGCCGAAAGCACGGTGCCGAACTTGCCTTTGGCGGGGTGTCGGATCGTGAAGACGAGCACCACGGTCACCTCCGCCGGGCTGGAGCCGTGGATGTGCAGCAGGATCGCAGGATGTCCGTGCGAGCGGCTGTTGAAGGCGAGCATCTGGCCGTGCACCGGGAACGGTGCTCGGTTCGGGAACTGGACGTTGGCGACGAACTGGCCGCGGCCGACCAGGGCGGGACCGCAGCGTTCGAGGGCGACCTGGGTATTGGTCGACTCGAGCAACCCCGGATTGCAGGTGGGCAGGCCGATGGTGGAGATTCGGCCGTAGCGGTTCACCTCGAACGAGATCTGGCGAAGCTGCGGCGGTCGCATCCCGTTCGCGGTTTTGATCGAGGTATCGAGGTTGACGGTGACCGGCACATCACGGTCGCGTGGCAGCGAGTGGGGGTTGAACCCCCCGCCGAAGCTGACGAACAGGCCATTTTCGCCGGCGAGCTCCGCACGGGCGATTGCGGCGCCGAAGAGCGCCGTGGCAAGCAGCAGCCCTATGACAGCGATGCGCTTCATCCCACCTCTATGAGGAATTCTATTCCCGGGACCTAGTTTGGCCCGCGGTGGTTGGGTTAAGAAGGTTTTGCTGCGGTGGCGGGGGTTACAGTCCCGCGATGGAGCCGAGCGGACGCTGGATCGAGCTGTCCGAGGGGGACGAGTTTGCCGGCTACCGGATCGAGCGGAGACTCGGGCGCGGTGGCATGGGCATCCTCTACCTGGCGATCGAGCCGGGGCTGGAGCGACGCGTGGCGCTGAAGCTGATCGCGCCGGAGGCGGCGGCCGACGAGGTCTTCGCCCGTCGTTTCGCGGAGGAGTCGAAGATCGCTGCCTCGATCGAGCACCCCAACGTGGTGCCGATCTACGCGGCGGGAGAGGAGGACGGCGTCCCTTACATCGCAATGCGCTACGTCTCGGGCTCCGACCTCGGTCGCAGGCTGGCGCGTGAAGGCCAGCTCGAGCCGGCAGCCGCGGTGGCGCTGATCGCCCAGGTCGGCAGCGGCCTCGATGCGATCCACGCCGCCGGCCTGGTCCACCGTGACGTCAAGCCCGCCAACGTGCTGCTCGGCGAGACCGACGGCGATGACCACGCCTACATCACCGACTTCGGCGTCGCCCGCAACGTCTCGACCGAGTCAGGCCTGACCCAGACGGGGCGCTTCGTCGGCACCCTCGACTACGTCGCGCCGGAGCAGATCTCAGGCGCCGCGGTCGATGCGCGCGCCGACGTGTACGCGCTCGGCTGCCTGCTCTTCAAACTGCTGACCGGCGAGGTGCCCTACCCGCGCGACGGCGAGGCCGCGCGCCTCTACGCTCATCTCAACGACCCGCCCCCGGCACCCTCACTGTACGCGACCGCGGTGCCTATGGCGCTCGACGACGTCGCGATCCGTGCGATGTCGAAGGCCCCCGAGGATCGCTACCCCTCTGCCGGCGACCTCGGCCGGGCCGCGGTGGCCGCTTTGAGCGGATCGCAGCCCGACCTTCCCGAGCGCACGGTTGCGACCGGGGCGGCGGCGACGCGAACGGCGGCGACGATCGCGATCGAGCCGCAGGGCAGCCCTGACGGACGCAAACGCACCTGGTTGGCGCTAGCGGGCGGATTGGCAGCCGTTGCCGTGATAGTCGCCGTCGTGCTCGCCCTTGGAAGTGGGGGAGGGGGAGGCGGCGCTCTGGACGAGGCGTTACGCGCTGCCCGGGCGGCGTCCAAGCAAGGCGCGCACAAACGATCGGCACCACCGTTGTCGAAGACCGAGCTGATCGCCAAGGCCGACGCGATCTGCGCCGACAGCCAGAGCTCCTTCGAAGAAGTCAGGGCGGAGTTCCCCGAAGCGAAAAGCGAGGAAGCGCCCGACGTTGGCTACTCCGAAGCCCTGGTCGGCATCTCGACCCCGGCCGTGAAGCGCTTCACGGCCCTCAACCCGCCGCCGAGCGTGCGCCGGTCCTACGAGAAATACGTACAGGCGCAACAGCGGGTCCACAGGTACGACGTGCAGGCCTTGCTGGCGGCGCGCTCAGAACACACGAGCGAATACCTGGCCGCCCGTGAACGCCGCGACAACGGGCAACGGGAACGCTACGAGCTCGCCCGGGAGATCGGCCTGAAGACCTGCAGCCCCAGCCCGGGCTAGTGCGAATCTCGGTCGCCGCCCGGATGCGTGACGCGTTCGGCGCGGCGGCGGACTTCTTCGGCGGCCTCGCGGGTCGCGGCCAGCGCCTCTTCGGTCGCGGCGGCGACTCCCTCGCTCGGCTTGCCGCCGACCATGTCGCGGAAGGCGTTCTTGAAGCGCTCGGTACGGCGGTCGGGCGGGAAGCGCTCTTCGGCCTTGGCCTGTTTGGCCGGGTTGCCCTCGCCGTACCGGCGGCGTCCCCAGGGCGACCCCGGCTTGCCGATCCGCGCCGCGCCGTAGATGGCGATCGGGAAGATGAAGAATCCGACCGTGCCGTGCAGGACGCGCTGCTTGGCGAAGCAGGCGGCGACCAGGCTGAAGACGATGGCCGCGCTGAAGATGCTGCCGATCGTCTCCTCGAAGGAGCCGGTGTCGAAGCTGAACGGGCTGAAGCCGAGCAGGATCAGCATCATTCCCGCCGCGGCGATCACCGTGGCGTCGATCGAAGCGCGGCCCTCCTCGGCCCAGTAGACGTCGTCGAGGTAGACCCAGAGGGCGAACTCGTCGATCGTCAGCCCCGCCCCGACGCCAAAGAAGAAGGAGCAGATTTCCGCGTATGGGGTGTCGCCGAGCGCCGCCAGCCCCAGCGTGCCGGCGATCATCATCGTCACGATCCCGAAGACCAGGTGGTGGACGTGGACGCCGCCGTCGCTGACCACGCTGCCGGGCCACCAGGTAACGCGCGGGCTGCGCATCAGGCGGGTGCTCATGCGGATGAAGGCGAAGGAGAGGATGAAGCCGACGAGGACCAGGAAGAGGCCCTGTTTTTCGCCGGCGAGGATCTGGTCGTTCCAGAAGTCGCTGAGGATCGAGGCCGTGACCATCACGAGGGCGGAGTCGAGTGTAAACGCGGGCTCGTGCCATCCCTGGCGGCGATCAGGTCGATGGAGAGCAGCACCGCCGCTACCGCGTAGAAGGGCGTCAGCACGATGTTGGTCGCGGTATCGGTCAGCCACTCGGCGACGAGCGAGTCGCCCAGCAGCGCATGGACGGCCGCCGTCGCCAGATCGGTCAGCCCGTCGCTGACGATCTCAATCGGTAGCAGTACCGCCAGCACCAGCCAGAAGTGACCGCGGACCAGGCCGAAGCTGCGGGCCAGGGCGGCGCGGACCCCGCGGTGCTCTATCTCCACCACCGGAGCGGCGAGCCCGAGGTAGACGAAGACGATGACTCCCGGGACGAGGAAGGCGAGCACGCCGGCGGCAACCAGAACGCCGAAGATCAGGTCAACGGCAATCAGCGTTCCGTACCGAACCGAGCCGGCCACTTCGCGCAGGCTGGGCTGTTCGCCGTCATGGGGATGGGTGAGGGCAATCGCCACCGCGCCGGTGTAGAAGATCTCGCCGAGCAGGCCGGTGGTAACCAGCAGCAACACGGCCAGGACGGCGCCGAAGATCTCGAGGCCGCTGTCGATGTTCAGCGAGGTCGCCTCGACGTGCACGGGAATCGCGTGGATCAGCCCAAGCGGGACGAATACGAAGCAGGCAAGCGGCAGCAGCGTCCCCGCCCAGGCGACGTAGGTACGCCAGATCCGCCCGTAGATGGAGAAGAGGCTCAGCCGGCTGTCCATCTATCGACGCCGCCGCCGTCCCGACGGGTGGCGGCCGCGCTCCTCCAGCTTCGAGCGCGAGGACTGTGTGGCGGGGACCCGCTTCACCTCGCGTAGGTCCGGCACGAGCAGTTCTTCGGCGCAGCGCCGGTGCCAGTGGTGATGTTCGGTGCCACCCAGGCGCAGCACGTACTGCACCACGGTGTGCTCGGTGCCGATCGGGATGTCGCCGTGGCAGCCCGGGCAGCGGTAGAGCTTCTGCCCGAAGCTGCGGATCAACCAGACCTCGTTGCCTTCGTCGTCGTAACCGCGCAGGCTCCAGCGCTTGCTGGGCAGCCCGGCGCTCTCGCTCATTGCTTCGAGAGCCAGGCGAAGCCGGCGGCCATCGCCACGTTGGCGACCCCGGCGAGGCGGAGGCCGAGCTTGGCCCCGGGCCGGCGCACCGCCGGCGACTCCGACCAGAGCGCGTCGGTCGCGATCTCGGTTCCACGCAACCAGGCCAGCGCCCACCAGTCGCGTTGCTCACCGCGGGCGGCGGCGAGGGCGTGCGCCGCCGCAAAGGTGAGCCAGATCGGCCCACAGCGGCGGAAGAGATGTGCCGCATCGGGCGAGGGCTCATCATGACCGAGCACCCGCAGGGTCGCCGCCGGTGCCGCGATGGCCGCCGATCCAAGCACTAGATCGAAGGCGATCATGTTGCGATTGGTGAGGCGAAGGGCCTGCTCAACGGTCATTTCACCCTCCATCCAACCAGATTGGAGAGCGAGCGGAAGGGAAAGCATCCGAATCGGCGAAATGGACCGCCGTGACCAAGACCGCAACGAAATCCCCTCAACTCAAAAGCCTTTCCGAGTACATCCAGGAGCGCTTCGACGAGTTCTCGCGCTCGCAGAAAGACGTCGCCCGCTACATCGTCGACCATCTCGACGAGGCGGCCTTCCTCACCGCCGAGGAGCTGGCCAGGAGAGCGAGCACCTCCTCATCGACGGTGGTGCGCTTCTCCCAGGCCCTCGGCTTCGAGGGCTACCCAGAGCTTCAGCAGGCAGCGATCGAGGAGTACCGCAGCGCCACCGTGGCCGGCAGCGGCGCCACGGCCGGCGGAGCGGCGCTCTTCTCCTTCGACCATTCTGAGCTGGAGGGGTCGCTCAGCGCCGACTACGCGAACCTCGAGGAAACCGCGCGCAACCTCACCCGCGAGCAGGTCGACGGCGCCGTCGCGGCGCTTGCCGAAGCGCAGCGAGTGGTGATCGTTGGCGTCGACCAGATGGCCTTCTTCGCCAGCTACCTGCGCCACATCCTCAGCCTGCTCGACATCCGCGCCGAAATCGTCGCCAGCACCGGCGGCGAGTCGCTGCAACGACTCGGGCGAATCGACGAGGAAACGCTCGTCATCGTCCTTTCCTGTGGCCGCGCCCATCCGCTGCTCTTGCGGGCGATGAAGCTCGCCGTGCACCGGCGCGCGCGCACGCTGGCGATCTCCGACGCCTCGATGTCCGAGGTCGGCGAGCACGCCGAACAGACTCTCTACTTCTCTTCGAACAGCCCGTCCTTCGCTCGTTCCAACACGGCGTTGATGGCGCTCGTGCAGGGTTTGGCGCACGGTCTGTACGCGCGCGACGAAGCCGCGCACAAAGACCGCATTCGTGCCTACAAACTGAAGTAGCGACCGCCCCCGTAATATTGGCCGCGTGACCGAGCGCGCAACTTTCCGGGTCAAGACCGGCCTCGCCGAGATGCTGAAGGGCGGGGTGATCATGGACGTGGTCACGCCCGAGCAGGCACGGATCGCCGAGGCGGCCGGGGCCTGTGCGGTGATGGCGCTGGAGCGCGTTCCCGCAGACATCCGCCGCGACGGCGGCGTCGCCCGTATGTCCGACCCGGCGATGATCAAGGGGATCCAGGAGGCGGTGACGATCCCGGTGATGGCCAAGGCGCGGATCGGCCACTTCGCAGAGGCTCAGGTCCTGCAGGCGCTCGAGGTCGACTACATCGACGAGTCCGAGGTGCTTACCCCGGCCGACGAGCGCCACCACATCGACAAGCTCGCCTTCGAGGTGCCTTTCGTCTGCGGCGCCACCAACCTAGGCGAGGCGTTGCGGCGAATCGGCGAGGGGGCGGCGATGATCCGCTCCAAGGGCGAGGCCGGCACGGGCAACGTGGTCGAGGCGGTTCGCCACATGCGCGAGATCGTCGGCGGGATCAAGCAGTTGGCCCAGCTCGGCCCGGAGGAGCTGGCCGGCGCGGCCAAGGAGCACCAGGCGCCGCTCGAAGTCGTCCACGAGGTCGCCGTGCAGGGCCGCCTGCCGGTGCCGATGTTCTGCGCCGGCGGCATCGCCACGCCGGCGGACGCGGCGCTGATGATGCAGCTCGGCGCCGAGGGGAACTTCGTCGGCTCGGGGATCTTCAAGAGCGCCGATCCGGAGCGCCGCGCGCGCGCGATCGTCGAGGCGACCACCCACTTCAACGACCCCGAGCGGGTGACGGCGGCGTCGATCGGCCTCGGCGAGGCGATGCCGGGTCTGGAGATCTCGGAGCTGGCCGCGGCCGACGCTCTCCTGCAGGACCGCGGTGCCTGAAGCACCTGGGCTGCGGATCGGCGTCCTCGCCATTCAGGGCGGCTTCGAAGCGCACCTGACGACGTTGCGCGAGCTGGAGGCCGAGGCCCTGGAAGTCCGCGAGCCGGCCGGCCTGGAGCAGCTCGACGGCCTGGTTATCCCCGGCGGTGAGAGCACGACGATCATGATGGGGATCGAGTCCGCGGGGCTGGGCGAGGCGATCGCCGCCCATCACGCGCAGGGCAAGCCGGTCTTCGGCACCTGTGCCGGGATGATCGTCTGCGACGAGGATCACCTCGGCCTGCTCGACGTGACCGCGCGGCGCAACGCCTTCGGTCGCCAGATGCAGAGCTTCGAGGTCGATCTCTCCGTGGAGGGGATCGGCGAGGAGCCGTTGCGCGCGGTCTTCATTCGCGCTCCCTGGGTCGAGCGCTACGGTCCTCGGGTCGAGGTGCTTGCCTCCTACGATGGCCACCCGGTGGCGGTGCGCGAGGGGAGCGTCCTTGCCTGCGCCTTCCATCCCGAGCTGACCGACGACTCGAGGCTGCACGCACTGTTCATGGCCATAACCACCAAGGCGCGAAGCGACGCGCGGGAGGGGGCGGAGACGTGAGAGACCCGAGAGCGGAACGGCTGGCGAAGATCCTGGTCGGCTACTCGACCGAGGTGAAGGAGGGCGAGATCGTCTCGATCGACGGCGAGAGCGCTGCGGCGCCGCTGCTCCTGGCGGTCTACGAGGAGGTGCTGAAGGCCGGCGCCAACCCGGTCATGAACGTCTCCCTGGAGGGCCAGGGCGCCGCCTACTACAAGCATGCCTCGGACGCTCAGCTGGAGTGGATCTCACCGACCTCGGAATGGTTGCTCGACAACGTCGACGTGCGGATCGCGGTCGGCGCCTCGACCAACACCCGCGAGCTCTCCGCGGTGCCGCCACAGCGCCAGTCGCGTCGTCAGATGGCCACCGGCGAGCTGCTCGGCCGGGCGATGGAGCGCAGCGCAAAGGGCGAGTTCCGCTGGGTCTACACGCTCTTCCCGACCAGCGCCTACGCCTCGGACGCGGAGATGAGCCTGGCCGACTACGAGGACTTCTACTACGGCGCCTGTCTCGCCGGCGACAAGGATCCGCTGACCGCCTGGCAGCGCGCCTCGGCCGAGACGGTGCGGCTGGCCGAGTGGATCGAGGGCCACGAGGAGGTGCGGGTCACGGCGCCTGGCACCGACGTCAAGCTGGGAATCGCCGGGCGCAAATTCATCCCCTGCGATGGCCGTCACAACATGCCCGACGGCGAGTTCTTCACCGGGCCGGTCGAGGACTCGGTCGAGGGGGAGGTGACCTTCCACCTGCCGGCGACGATCGGCGGCCGCGAAGTCGCCGGTGTGCGGCTGCGCTTCGAGGCGGGCAAGGTCGTCGACGCGAGCGCCGAGCGTGGCGAGGAGTTCCTGGTCGAGCTGCTCGACACCGACGACGGCGCCCGCCGCCTCGGCGAGCTCGGGATCGGCACCAACTACGCGATCGACCGCGGCACCCGCGAGGTGCTGCTCGACGAGAAGCTCGGCGGCACCGTCCACATGGCGGTCGGCAAGAGCTACCCCGAGTCGGGCGGCGTCAACGAGTCGGCGGTACACACCGACCTGGTCTGCGACCTGCGCCTCGGCGGCAAGCTCGAAGTCGATGGCGAGGTGATGCAGGAAGACGGCAAGTTCGTCGTCTGACTACTGGTTCGGGATCGGCGATCCCGCGAGCAGGAAGAACCAGCTGACGAAGACGGCGCCGGCGAGCAGCACCGAGCCCATCATCACGGCCTCGACCACGGTGGTGGTCCCGGCGGCGCCACCGCTGTCGCGCATGCTCTTCAGCCAGCTCGGCCGCATCGGCGCCAGCCGGTTGGTGCCGGTGATCCGCATGTAGAGGGCATTGAGGCGACCGATCAGCCAGGCATCGAGCACAACGGTAAGGACGATCCCGATGCCGACGACGGCGTAGGGACCCACGGCCGGGAACTGGGTCGTGGAGACCTTCGAGCCGATCCAGAGCCAGCCCACCGGGATCGCCGTCCACAGCGCCAGAGCGGTGAGCAGCATCACCACGAAGACCGCGCTGGCCATCAGGCCTCGAAGGGCGCTCTGTGCATGCAGGTGGGTGATCGTCTCGGTGCGCATGCCTTACTCATAGAATGGCAAACGATGTCCGGGCATTCGAAGTGGTCCTCGATCAAACACAAGAAGGGCGCGGCTGACGCCAAACGCGGCAAGCTCTTCACCAAGCTGGCGCGGGCGATCACGGTGGCGGCCCGCGACGGTGGCGGCGACCCCGACAACAGCCCGGCGCTGGCAAAGGCGATCCAGAAGGCGCGGGACGCCTCGATGCCCAAGGACAACATCCAGCGGGCGATCGACCGCGGCACCGGTGAGGGCACCGACGCCACGGCGATCGAGAGCGTCGTCTTCGAGGGCTACGGACCGGGCGGCGCCGCGATTCTGGTCGAGGCGCTGACCGACAACCGCAACCGCACCAGCGCCGAAGTGCGCCATGCCTTCAGCAAGCACAACGGCAGCCTCGGCGAGCCGGGGTCGGTCGCCTGGATCTTCGAGAAACGCGGCGTGCTCGCGGTCGACGGTGCTCGCTACGGCGAGGACGATCTGATCGCGGCGATCGACGCGGGCGCCGAGGACGTGAGTGAGGAGGGGGATCTACTGCGGGTGCTCTGCGAGCCGGCCAGCCTCAGCGCGGTCCGCGAGGTGCTGGAGGCCGGCGGGGTCGAGATCCAGTCGGCGGACGTGACGATGGAGCCGAAAAGCACGGTCGAGGTGAAGGGCAACGAGGCAAAGTCGCTGTTGGGCCTGATCGAAGACCTGGAAGATGACGACGACGTCAACGAGGTCCACGCCAACTTCGACATTCCCGACGAGGTGTTGCAGCAACTAGCGGCGTAGAGGCATCCGAGGTCCCATCCAGAATCACTTCCCATGCAAGTGGTGATGGGGATCGACCCCGGCGCAGCCAACCTTGGCTTCGGCATCGTCCGGGTCGAGGGCAATCGCATGGTCGCGCTCGACGGCGGCGTCGTCGAAACGACGGCTGAGCTGCCGATGGAGCGCCGCCTGGAGCGGATCCACGGCTCCCTCGCCGAGCTGATCGCCTGGCACGAGCCGAAGGCCATGGCTGTCGAGGACGTCTTCTTCGGCAAGAACGTGCAGACGGCGATGACCGTCGGCCGCGCCAGCGGAGTGGCGATGCTCGCTGCCGCGCAAGCTGGCATCGCCTGCTTCACCTACACGCCGCAGGCGATCAAGATGGCCGTCTGCGGCAGTGGCGCCGCTGGCAAGAAGCAGGTCCAGAGGATGGTCGGGACCCTGCTCGGCCTGCCCGAGCTTCCAACCCCCGACCACGCCGCCGACGCTCTCGCCGTGGCGATCTGCCACGGCGGCGGCAGCGGTCGCCGCGAGGCAATCGAGATGGCGGAGGGGATCGCTCCGTGATCGCAGCGGTGCGCGGCGAGGTGATGGTGCGGCGACCCGACCACGTGGTGATCGACGCCGGCGGGGTCGGTTACCGGCTCACGGTTTCGGCCGAGACGCTGAAAGCCGTGCCGGCGACCGGTCGCGAGGCCTTCCTGCACGCCGAGCTGGTCTCGCGCGAGGACTCGCTGGCGCTGTTCGGCTTTGCCTCCGAGGAGGAGCGCGATCTCTTCGGGCAGCTGGTCTCGGTCAGCGGCGTCGGGCCGAAAGTCGCGATCGCGGTGCTCTCCGGCGGCCCGGCGCGGGAGCTGCTGCGCGCGATCGCCGCCGGCGACGCGAAACGATTTCAGGCGGCGCCGGGCATCGGCAAGCGGACCTCAGAGCGGATCATCGTCGAGCTGCGCGAGAAGGTTGCGGGGGCGCTGGAGGAAGAGGTGACGCTGGCCGCCGGCGACGACGACCCCCGGTCCCTCGCCCGCGATGGCCTCGTCAACCTCGGTTACGCGCCGCTGGAAGCCGAGCAACTGCTCGACGGGCTCGACGGTGGCGACGCCGAGGAGCTGCTCGCCAGCGCTCTGCGCAAGGCCGGGACCGGGAGGAAGGCAGCGTGAGCGAGAAGCGGATCCGGACTCCCGGCATCGACGGCGATGATGGCGAGCCCGAGGTCCGCATCCATGACGCGCGGGCCGACGTCCCTGACGAAGACCTCGACCGCTCGCTGCGGCCGCCGAGCCTCGCCGACTTCGTCAACCAGGTGCAGGTGACCGAGCAGCTGGCGATCTTCATCGAGGCGGCGAAGCGACGCGGCGAGCCGCTCGACCACGTCCTGCTCGCCGGCCCGCCCGGGCTCGGCAAGACCTCGCTGGCCCACATCGTCGCCGCCGAGATGGGCGTGCCGCTCGTCCAGACCGCCGGCCCGGCGCTGGAGCGCAAGGCCGACGTCGCCTCCTTCCTCACTGCACTCGAGCCGGGCAGCGTCTTCTTCGTCGACGAGATCCACCGGCTCGGCCGGGCGGTCGAGGAGACGCTCTACCCGGCGATGGAGGACGGCGAGCTCCCGGTCGTGCTCGGCCAGGGCGCCGGCGCCCGCACCGTGACCCTGCCGCTGCCGCCGTTCACCCTGGTCGGCGCGACCACCCGGGCGGGCCTGCTGACGACGCCGCTACGCGACCGCTTTGGCGTCAGCCACCGGCTCGAGCACTACGACCCCATCCACCTGGCCGAGATCATCGAGCGCTCCGCCGGCATCCTCGAAGTCGAGATCGACGCCGAGGGGGCACGGATCATCGCCGGCCGCTCGCGTGGCACCCCGCGGGTCGCCAACCGGCTGCTGAAGCGGGTGCGCGACTTTGCCGAGGTCAAGGGCACCGGCAGCGTCGACGCTGACGTAGCGGCCGCCGGGTTGGAGATGCTCGAGGTCGACGCCGGGGGGCTCGACCGCAGCGACCGCAGCCTGCTCGACACGGTGGCGACCAAGTTCGCCGGCGGCCCGGTCGGCCTCTCTACTCTGGCGGTCGCGATCGGCGAGGAGCAGGACACGATCGAGGACGTGCTCGAGCCCTATCTACTCCAGCAGGGCTTGCTGAAGCGGACTCCACGCGGCAGAGTGCTGACCGAGAGGGCCTACGAGCATCTCGGAATTCCGATGCCGGACCGAGCGCGCAGTCTGTTCTGAGCGGACTCTCAGTAGCCTGTGGTGGGATGCCTTTCTTCATCTGCCCCAACTGCGGGAACAGGGAGCTGAGCGCGGACCGGACAGCCGGTTTCAGCACCCGTCCCAAGGGCTGCTCCAAATGCGGCTTCGGCTTCGTTTTCGAGTTGCTCGACGATTACTACCCGGCGCCGAACGCGGCCTTCTTCGTCTGCGATCAACAGGCGCGGGTAATCGACGCCGGGCGCGGCAGCTTCGAGCTCACCGGGCTGACCGACGAGGACGTGATCGGCCGTCCCGTGAAAGAGGTCCTTGGCCTGCAGTGGGAAGCCGGGGACAACGGCGATCCGATCGAGACCTCGCTTGAGTGGGGGGTTCGCTCGCTCGGCAAAAAGGTCTCGGTGAACGCAGAAGGCGACCTTCCCGCCGAAGCCGTCGCCGACGTCTTCCCTGCCTACGACGACGACGGCGGCCTGCTGATCGTCCTGACGCCGGAGAACTGAGGCGATGAAACGGCGCAGAAATCTCTTCGTGCTGCTCTTCGTCCTGGGATTGATCGTGGTGTCGGCGGTGGTGGTCGCGAACAAGCCGACCAAGCTCGGCCTCGACCTCAAGGGTGGCGTACAGCTCGTCCTGCAGGGCCGGCCGACGCCCCAGCAGCCGACGATCGACAACAGCTCGATGGAAAGGGCGGTGGACATCATCCGCTCGGGCTGCGATCAGCTTGGCGTCTCGGAGATCGAAGTCGCGCGCGTGGGCAGCGACCAGATCCAGGTGGGGATCCCGGGCGCCACCAGCGTCGGCAAGGCGACCGAATGCGCGACCAAGCCCGCTCGCCTCTATTTCTTCGACTGGGAACCGAACCTGATCGGGCGTGAGAAGGCGATCGGGGGGGTCCCCGGTCGCGAAGCACCGAAAGGGGCAATCGAAGAAGCGAGCGAAGAATGGAAAGCGGCGGGGCGCAACCCCAGCAAAGAAGAAAACGGGCAGCTGATCGCCGCCGGAGCTTTCGCGTCGGAGTACAACGCGGCAAAACTCGCCTCCGAACAGAAGTCGGTTCCCGACTGCGAAAACTGCAGCCAGCCGACCACCTACTACCTCTTCTCCAAGCTGCCGCCGCACAAGCTGATCGACGGCCCTGAGTTCACCAGGGAAGACCTATACGTCGACCCCAACGGCAAGAAACGCCCTCAGAACGCGGGCATCGTCGTCAAGGTGCCGCAGGGGACGATCGTGATCTCCGAAAAACCGAGCGACAGCAAGGGTCAGGTGATCGAAGAAGCCGAGCCGGGCTGGTACGCGTTCAAAGACGATCCCGCGCTCTCTGGCACGGAAATCACCAACCCGAAGGCCGAACAGGGGGAAACCTCCGGTCCCGCCGTCACCTTCCAGTTCAGCGGCAAGGGTCGCGAAGCCTTCCAGGACGTCACCCGGCAGATCGCCCAGCGCGGCCAGGCGCGGGCGATCGGGCCCGCATCCGGGGAACAGGCCGCGGCGCTCTCCGGCCACTTCGCTGCCGTCCTCGACAACGAAGTCAAAACGCGGCCGATCATCAACTTCTCCGAAAATCCCGACGGGATCGACGGGCGCACCGGGGCGCAGATCTCGGGTGGCTTCAACAGCATCGAAGATGCGCAGGACCTCGCCAGCTTCCTGCAGCGTGGCGCTTTGCCGATCAACCTCAACCTGATCAGCCAGACCCAGGTCTCGGCGACGCTCGGCAGTCAGGCGCTGCATGCCGGGATCAAGGCCGGAGTCATCGGCCTCGCCCTCGTCGCCCTTTTCCTCCTCCTCTTCTACCGCGTCCTCGGACTTATCGCCGTGTTCGCTCTCGGCGCCTATGGATTGATCTTCTTCGCCCTGATCAAACTGATCCCGATCACGATGACGCTGCCGGGGATCGCGGGCCTGGTCCTGACGATCGGGGTCGCGGCCGACTCCAACATCGTCATCTTCGAGCGGATCAAGGAGGAGGTGCGCGCCGGTCGCCCGATGGCGGCCGCGATCGCCGCCGGCTACCGCCGTGGCATCGCCACGATCGTCGACGCCAACGTCGTCACCCTGCTCACCGCCTTCATCCTCTTCGTCCTGGCGACGGCCGGGGTCAAGGGCTTCGCCTTCACCCTCGGTGTCGGCACGATCGTCTCGCTGCTGACGGCCGTCGTTTTCACCCAGGCGCTGCTGCTCAGCATGAGCCGCACGAGGTTGCTGCGCTCGCCGAGCGTGCTCGGCACCGCGGGCGGCCAGCGGGTGCGCTGGCACTTCGACTTCATGGGGGCAAGTCGCTGGTTCTTCACCCTTTCAGGCTGCATCCTGATCGTCGGTGCGCTCGCGCTGGCGACGAAGCAGCTCAACCTTGGCATCGATTTCGAGTCCGGCACGCGGGTCGAGGTGGCGCTGACCAAGCAGACCGACGAGGAAGGTGTCCGCGAAACGCTCGACAAGGCCGGAATCTCCGGCGCCGAGGTGCAGCGCGAGAGCAACCCGGGCCTCGGCGACAACGTATTCCTGATCCAGTCCAACACGTTGAAGCCGAGCCAGATCAACTCGATGCAGCACGAGCTTGAGCGCGAATACGGGATCACCGCGGATGGCTTCGACAGCACCAGCGTCGGGCCGACCTTCGGTGCCACGGTCGCCAATAGCGCCCGCAACGCCCTGATCTTCTCGCTGTTGGTGATCTGCGCTTACATAGCCTTCCGCTTCGACCCGAAATTCGCGGTTCCCGTGCTGATCGCGCTCTTTCACGACATCCTGATCACCGCGGGGGTCTACGCGCTCACCGGCCGGGAGGTGACGAGCGGGACGGTCGCCGCTTTCTTGACGATTTTGGGCTACTCGCTCTACGACACGATCATCGTCTTCGACCGAATACGCGAGAACATGCCGCGGATGCCGCGGGCGGCCTTCTCGCAGATCGTCAACCGCTCGATGAGCGAGGTACTGACCCGTTCCCTGGCGACCAGCTTCACGACCCTGCTCGCCGTCGTCTCACTGCTCATCTTCGGGGGCGCCACGCTTCAGGACTTCGCCTTCGCGATGATGGTCGGGATCATCTCGGGCACCTACTCGTCGATCTTCATCGCCTCGCCGGTGCTTACCGCCTGGAAGGAGCGCGAGCCGGGCTATGCGCGAAGGCGCGCACGGATCGCCGAGATCGACGGCAGCGTCCCTGCCTTTGCCGATGAGGTCGCGCTGGCGAAGCTGAGCGACGACAGCGAGTCCGAAGCTGAGGTCGAGGAGGAGCTTGCCGCGGTTGCCGTGGCCGATCCGCCTCGCGCCGGCGGCGGCGATCCCTCATCGAACGGCGAGAGCACCGTCCCGGTCGAATCGGTCGATCCGGAGACCGCGGCGCGGCAGGAGCGCAACGCGCAGCGGCGCGAGCGCCGCAAACAACGCCGCAAGCATGGGAGGAATCGCTAGATCATGGCCCTACTGGTCTGGTTCACGATGGGGATAGCGCTCTGGCACTTCACGGTCTTCCTGCCCGATCGCTTCTGGCAGGGCATCGTCGGCGCCTTCCTCGGCGCGGTGATCGGCGCGGTCGTCTTCGGCGCGATCGTCGAGATCGTCTCCGGCCGCGGTCTGGGCACGACCGACGTGGCGACCGCGCTCACCGCGATTCCCGGCGTCGCGATCGGGCTCGCGGTGGTGTGGGCGATCGGCGTTCGCTCGGAACAAGCGGCCTGAATCTCACCAAAGTCCGTCCCAGGCGCTTCCTAGCCTGGCTGCGTGTCGGAAACCATCCACGCGTACAAGGCCGAGCCGTATGACTACAGCGAGGTACGGGAGCTTGCCGACGAGCTTGGGCTGAGTGAGCCGGTCGCCGTGACCCTGGTGCGGCGGGGGTACCGGACGCCCGAGGCGGCACGCGCCTTTCTTGCTGCCGACGAGTCGTACTCGCCCGACGCCTTCAAATCGATGCCGGCGGTGGTCGCCCTCGTCTTGGCGGCGATCCGGGGGGACAAGCGGATCACGGTTCACGGCGACTTCGACGTAGACGGGGTCTGTGCCACCACGATCCTCGTCAGCACGCTTCGCGAGCTCGGCGGCGAGTGCGATTGGCTGATCCCCGACCGGATCGCCGATGGTTACGGGCTCAGCGCCGAGAACATGGAGAAGCTGGCCGAGCGGGGCACCGAGCTGCTGATCACCGTCGACTGCGGGATCACGGCTGTCGCGGAGGTGAAGCTCGCCCGATCGCTTGGCATGGAGGTCGTGGTCACCGATCACCACCAGCCTGGGCCGGAGCTGCCCGATTGTCCGATTCTGCATCCTGGGGTTGACGGGTATCCGTTTGAGGAGCTTTGTGGGACGGCGGTGGCTTGGAAGTTGAGCTGTGCGCTTTGGGAGGCCTCGGGGGTGGGGTCCCCAGGCTCGCGTTCGCGAGGAGTTCCTGGGGACCCCACCCCCGAGGCCTCTGCCAACCTCGATCTGGTTGCCCTGGCCACCGTCGCCGATGTTGTGCCGCTTGTGGGGGAGAATCGCTCGCTGGTTCGGTGCGGGCTGGCGGAGGTTCGGCGGGCGCGTAGGCCTGGGATGCGGGCGCTGCTCGAAGCCGCGAAATGTGAGCCCAGCCAGCTTGACGAGGGTGATTTGGCGTTCAGGCTGGCGCCAAGGATCAATGCTGCGGGACGGCTGTACAGGGCTGATGCTGGAGTGGAGTTGTTCCTTACCGAGGACGAGGAGCGTGCTGCTGAGATCGCCAAGGAGCTGAGTCGGGCTAACAGCGAGCGCCGGTCGACTGAGCGCGAGGTCGATGCCGCGGCTGAGGCGGCGCGGCGCGAGCTGCCCGATGAGCTGCGCGAAGCGTTGGGGCTGGTTTTGGCGGGCGAGGGCTGGCATCCGGGGGTGATCGGGATCGTTGCTTCGCGGCTGGTCGAGCGGCATCACCGGCCCGTTGTGGTCATTTCGCTCGATGGCGAGGGGGGAGGGCGGGGGTCGGGGCGGAGTATTCCCGGGTTCGATCTGCTTGCCGCTCTCGAGGCCTGTGCCGAGCACTTGGAGAGCTTTGGGGGGCATCGGGCTGCTGCTGGGCTGCAGTTGCGGGCTGAGAATTTGGGGGCCTTTCGGGTTGCATTTGCTGCTCATGCGGCCTCGGTTCTGGGGCCGGATGATCTGAAGCGGACGGAACGGGTCGATGCGATGGTCGGTGGGGCCGGATTGGGGCTCGAGCTGGCCGAGGAGCTGCAGCAGCTCGCCCCGTTCGGGATGGGCAACCCCGGTGTGCGCCTACTCGTCCCCTCCGCGAGGGTGCGCGACGTGCGGGCGATGGGGAAGGAGGGCACGCATGCTCGCTTCAGCCTGCACAGCGGCGCCCACCGTGCGCTCGGGGTCGCCTTCGGTCGCTCGAAGCTTGGGGTCGGGGAGGACGATCCGGTAGATGCCGCGGTGCGGCTCGAGGTCAACCGCTGGAATGGCTCGGTCGAGCCGCGAGTGGTGTTGCGCGAGCTCTATCCCCGCGAGGTACTGGAGGACGAGGCACGTGCCGAGGAGCAGTGGTGGCAGCGCTTCGAGGCCGAGCTGGCGACGGACCCCGCCAACTGGCCGCCGACGGGCCTAAAACACGCCCATACGGACGGAAATCGGCCCGTCGGCCGTGAGGAGGTACGGCCGCGGAGCTCACCCGCCGCGGTGGTGGGGGAGCTGGCCTCCTCGGGCGGTGGCGAAGTGCTCGCTGTGGTTGCGGATCGTGAGCGGCGTGTGGCGATGGCGGGCGATGGCGTCGTACTCGCCGACGGGCCCACGCTCGAGGCCGATCCCGACCTCGCTTCCGGCTTCGAGCACGTCGTGCTCGTCGATCCACCCGCCTTTGCCCACGATGAGGATCTGGCGACGCGGCCTACGACCGCCGGCGGTTATGTACACCTGGCTTGGGGCGAGGCCGAGCATCGTTTCGCGCTCGCCATGCTCGACGAGCAACTTGCCCAGCGGGCTGTACTGATCGCCATGTTCAGGGACCTTCGCGAGGCGGGCGAGTCGAGCGGATCCGAGCTGCTGGCAGCCCTGCGGGGAAGCGGTCCTCATCCCCGCAGCGCCGAGACCGCGGCCCGCTGCCTGCGGGTCCTGGGTGAGCTCGGTCTGGTGCAGGGATCGGCCGCGGGAGGTGACGGCAGCGTCGGCGTCGTATCCTCAGAGGAGACAGAACTCGAGCGCTCGGCCGCGTTTCGCGCCTACGGCGCTCGCCACCAGGAGGGCCTGAAATACCTCAAACGACGCAAACAGCCCTAGAGCAGCGAGAGCTTCTCGCCGATCTTTTCGCTGTGGTCGAGGAGTTCGATTCGGCGCCGGTGGGCGACGCCGGGTCGAACGGCGGCGCTGCCGTCGCGGTGGCGACGATCGACCGCGCCGCCTTGACGCGGGCATTCGACTTCGCCTGCGACCGCCACGCCGACCAGATGCGCCGCTCGGGCGATGAGTTCATCACCCATCCCGTCGGCGTCGCTCAGATCTGCGCCGGGATGCGGCTCGACACCGAGACGCTCTGCGCGGCGCTGCTGCACGACACGGTCGAGGATACGAGCGCCAGCCTGGAGGAGATCCGGACCGAGTTCGGCGAGGAGGTGGCCCAGCTCGTCGATGGCGTCACCAAGCTGACCGGCATGACCTTCGAGAGCCGCGACGAGCGACAGGCGGAGAACTACCGCAAGATGATGGTGGCGATGGCCACCGACGTCAGGGTGATCCTGATCAAGCTGGCCGACCGCCTCCACAACATGCGTACGCTCGGCGCGCTGCCGAAGCAGAAGCAGATGGCGAAGTCGCGCGAGACGCTAGAGATCTACGCGCCGCTCGCCCACCGGCTCGGGATCCACGCGATCAAATGGGAGCTCGAGGATCTCTCCTTCGCCACCCTGCACCCGCGCAAGTACAAGGAGATCAAACAGCTCGTCGCCCAGCAGCGCGACGAGCGCGAGGTCTACGTCAACCAGGCCGGCGCGTTCCTCGGCGAGGAGCTAGAGGCCGTCGGCATCGAGGCCGAGATCTCCGGCCGCGCCAAGCACTTCTACTCGATCTACACGAAGATGACCAAGAAGGGCCGCGAGTTCAACGAGATCTTCGACCTGACCGCGATGCGCGTGATCGTCGGCTCGGTCAAAGACTGCTACGGAGCGATCGGGGTCATCCACTCGCTCTGGAAGCCGCTGCCCGGGCGCTTCAAGGACTTCGTCGCGATGCCGAAGGCCAACATGTACCAGGCGCTGCACACGACGGTGATCGGCCCGGAGGGCAAGCCGCTCGAGATCCAGATCCGCACCGGCGAGATGCACAGCCTGGCCGAGTACGGGATCGCCGCCCACGTCGCCTACAAAGAGGGCGGCAGCGGCGACCCCAAGCGCGAGAAGATGACCTGGCTGCGTCAGCTGGTCGAGGCCGAGGGCGACCAGGACCCCGCCGAGTTCCTCGAGTCGCTGAAGGTCGACCTGTTCGAGGACGAGGTCTTCGTCTTCACCCCGAAGGGCGAGGTGAAGAACCTCTCGGCGGGATCGACCCCGCTCGACTTCGCCTACGCGGTCCACACCGACGTCGGCCACCGCTGCGTCGGCGCCAAGGTCAACGGCTCGATCGTGCCGCTGCACTACCAGCTGCGCTCAGGCGACATCGTCGAGGTGCTGACCGCGAAACAGAACCGCGGGCCCTCGCGCGACTGGTTGAAGCTGGTGCGGACCAGCCGCGCCCGCAACAAGATCCGCGCCTTCTTCAAACAGGAACGGCGAGAGGACGCCGAGAAGAAGGGCCGCGAGGCGCTTGAGGAGTCGCTGCGCAAGCGCGGTCTGCCGATGCAGAAGCTGGTGATGTCGCCGCTGCTCGCCCAGGTGATCCGCGAGATGGGCTTCCACAAGGCGACCGAGTTCTACATCGCCCTCGGCCAGGGCAAGATCTCGACCAAGGCGGTCGCCAACAAGCTGATGCAGCGGCTGAAAGAGGGCGAGGCTGTCGAGGACGAGCAGCCGATCGGCTTCGAGGGAGCGCGCGAGGACAAGGCACGGCGGACCAAGGACGCCTCCAACTACGGGATCCGGGTCAAGGGCGCCGACAACGTCGCCGTGCGCCTCGCCAAGTGCTGCCGCCCGGTTCCCGGCGACACGATCGCCGGCTACGTCTCGCTCGGCCGTGGCATCACCATCCACCGTGCCGACTGCAAGAACGTGAAGGCGTTGATGAAGTCGCCGGAACGGTTCGTCGAGGTCGCCTGGGAGGGGGAGAACGAGTCCTCCTACCGGGTCGAACTTCAGATCGACGCCTACGATCGCACTCGCCTGCTCGAGGACCTGTCGCGCACCTTCTCCGAGGCCGGGATCAACATCCTCGGCGCCAGTTGCATGACCAAGCACCCGATGGTGAAAAACCGCTTCGTGGTCGAGGTCGGCGACACCGAGCAGATCAAGCAGTGCATCTCCCGCCTGCGCAACGTCGAGTCCGTCTTCGACGCCTACAGAATTACTCCGACCAGCTGATCAGGCGACGATCGTGAGCGCCCCCGGGGCGACGCTCAACTCCAGGTGGGTCCTCTCGCCGATGTAGTCGCCGTCTACCTGGATCGGGAAGGGGCGGGCGATGCCGTCCTTGGTCTGCGAGATCGAGGTAATGCCGGCCGCGGTGACGCCTTCGAAGTGCTCGATCTGGCGGTGGCGCGCGGCGGGCCGCTTCTCGCTGAAGAGGCGTGGGATCAAGGTCGGCATGTCGCGCTGGGCGGCTCGCTTGAGGACGCCGAGCGAAAGGCTGCCGTCGTCGATCTCGACGCCCTCGCAGACCCGGATAGGGTGGCTGGCGAAGTAGGTGAAGGGATCGGAGTTCTGGGCCAGGGCGGTGACGCCCTCGGTCGCCTCGCCCTCGATCTCGACCCGCAACCTGACGGGTTTGACCATGTAGCCACGGTAGAAGGCCGAGATCGCCGCCCAGCTGTAGTAGTAGGGCCCCGCGCGTGACTTGAGGCGGGGATGAGAGTCGACCCGCTTGACCACGGTGGCGTCGATGCCGACGCCGCAGGAGAAGACGAAGTGGCGCTCGCCGGCCTTGCCGAGGTCGACCTTGCGCGGTGCCCACTCGTCGACGGCGGCAAGCAGGTGCTCGGTCGCGTCGACGACGTCGTTGGGGATGCCGAGCGTGCGGCAGACGACGTTGGTCGAGCCGCCGGGCAGGACCGAGACCGGCACGTCGGTGCCCGCGAGCCCATTGGCGACCTCGTTCAGGGTGCCGTCGCCGCCGAAGGCGACGACGATGTCGTAGCCGTGGTCGCGCACCTCGCGACCTATCTCCGTGGCGTGGTTCTGTGCCTCGGTGGCGACCATCTCGACCTCGTAGCGGCCCTGCAGCGCGTAGACGACCAGGTTCTTGAGCCGGTCGGAGACGGTCGTCGCGTAGGGGTTGACGATCAGCAGCATCCGCTTCTTGGCGGGCTTGCGTGCCTTTCCGGAGCCGAGTCTGACCATCGAGCGTTGCAATCTATGCGGCCTGGGTATCGTGCGGCTAATCGCTGCCTCCGCGACACGCGTCCTTGCCGCCGGGACGCTGCTCTCCGCGCTCGCTTTCTGCTGGCTGGCCTCCAGCGGTGCGGCAAAGCCGCCCGGCCCGCGGGCCGAATACACGACGCTTGGCTACAACCGCACGCACGGTTTCTTCTACGGGACGGCCAAGATGCCCCCGAAGACGGACGGCTCCGGCGACTTTGCCTGTCTTGCCGGAAATCGCCACTTCCCCGACGGTCCGCGCCTGTTGCGGATCTATCGCGTCCTGCCCGGCCCCGATCGCGCGATCTCACCCGAAATCGCCGCCGGGGCGACGCCGGAGAACGGCACGCTGGCGTGGAAGTTCGAGCGCAAGCGTGTTCCGACGGGCCGTTACTACGTCGTCTTCGAAGCGAAGATCCCGACCGCGCCAAACGCCCCCAGCGAATGCCCCAGCTTCCGCTCGCCCGCGACCCTGCTGCCGCGGCCGCAGCGCTCTAGGTAGTCGCCTCGTAGCGGACCACTTCGCCGTCCTCGACTTCGCGCACCCGCCCTTCGTTGAGTAGCAGGTCGGCGTGTCCGATCACCTCGGAGAGGGTGAGGAAGGCCTGGGTCACGGCGACGTCGCCCCAGATCGCCTGGGCGATCTCGTAGCCCGTGCGGGGCTGCTCGGCGATCAGGCCGTGGATCTTCTCCTTGCGCCGGTCGTGCTTGGCCAGTCGGTCGTCGATCAGCGCCACGTGGTCGACGATCGGCTCGCCATGGCCCGAGAGGACGATCTCGGCCGGCATCTCGCGCGTCTTCTTCATCGACTCGATGTAGGTGACGAGCGCCTGGGTGCGCTGCGAGGAGCCGTCGAGCGGGCGGGTGATCAGCGGGTTGGAGGAGATGTGGGCGATCAGGTGGTCGGCGGCGATCAGGATCCGCCGCTGCTCGTCCCAGAAGACCGTGTCGGAGGGACTGTGGCCGGGCCGGTGCAGCGTCTGCAGGGTCCGATCGCGGAACTGCACCGCCTGCCCGTCCCCGAGCGGTCGCGTCACCTCTGCCTTCGAGCCCCAGCCACGGAAGCTGCGCGAGACGCTCTGCAGGGCGAAGGCGACCTCCTGCGGGATGCCGTTGCGCAGCATCAGCTCGACTGCAAACTCGTCCTCGCGTTCGGCGTCCTCGCCGAAGTTGGCGAGGCGCTCGGCGGCGAGCCCGAGCGCGGCGACCTCGGCCCCCGAGTGCTCGACGATGATCTCGACCAAGCCGAGATGGTCGATGTGCTGGTGAGTGAGGATGACCAGCTCCAGGTCGTCGATCGAGTGCCCCCGCTCGCCCAGCTGGCCCTGCAGCTCGTCGAGCGCCTTGCCGGAGTTGGGCCCGGTGTCGATCAGGGTCAGCGGCTCGTCCTCGAGCAGGTAGCAGTTGACCCTGCCAACCGCGAAGGGGGTGGGGATGCGAAGGCAATGGACGCCGGCCAGAGCGGCCTGCCCCAGCGCCCCCTCCGGCGTGAGCGTCACGCCCGGATCAGCCCCAGCAGCTCGTCCCGCTTGGCCTCCATGTCCTCGCGCGAGACGAGCGACTCGAGGTTGAGGCGGAGCAGCGGCTCGGTGTTGGACGGGCGCACGTTGAAGTGCCAGTCGGGGTAGTCGATCGAGACTCCATCAAGGGTGGTGACCTGGCCGTCGGAATAGCGCGCCGCGATCTCCTCCATTTTCGCCTCCTGGCCGGCGACCTCGGAGTTGATCTCGCCGGAGATGAAGTAGCGCGAGCGGAACTCGGCCATCAGCTCCGCCAGCGAGCGCCCGTCGCGCGAGAGCAGCTCGAGCACCAGCAGGGCGGGGATCGTGCCCGAGTCGGCGCACCAGAAGTCGCGGAAGTAGTAGTGGCCGGAGACCTCGCCGCCGAAGACCGCGTTCTCCTCGCGCATGCGGATCTTGAAGAAGGCGTGGCCGACACGGGAGAGGTCGGAGCGGCCGCCCTCGGCGGCGACCAGGTCCGGCACCGCGCGGCTGGAGCGAGGGTCGTAGAGGATCGTCGCGCCGGGGTTGCGGCTCAGCGCGGCGCGGGCGAGCAGGGCACAGATGAAATCGCCGTCGCAGAAGGCGCCCTCGCCGTCGATGAAGAAGCAGCGGTCGGCGTCGCCGTCCCAAGCGATGCCGAGGTCGGCCCCGGCGGAGCGCACCCGGTCTTCGATCAACCTGCGGTTCTCCGGCAACAGCGGATTCGGCTCGTGGTCGGGGAACTCTCCGTTCGGCTCGAAGTACATCTCGTCCAGCTCCAGTCCCAGGCCGCGCAGGGTGGGACCGACCATCGGCCCCGCCATGCCGTTGCCGCCGTCGACGACGACCTTCATCGGCTTCACTGCGCCGGGGTCTATGAAAGAGAGCGCGTGCTTTCGATATTCGTCCCAGACGTCGACCTCCTCGAAGGAGCCGCCACCCGGGGCGGAGCCGAGCCCGACTTCGATCTCGCGTCGAACGTCGCCGATGCCGGCTTCGCCGGAGAGCGCCAGCGCCCCCTCGCGAACGAGCTTGACGCCGGTGTAGGCCTTCGGGTTGTGGGAGGCGGTCACCATCGCGCCGCCGTCGAGCTCGCGCGAGCCGACCAGGTGGTAGAGCATCTCGGTGGCGACCATGCCGGCGTCGAGCACCGTCGCGCCCTCGAAGATCAGCCCGTCGCGCAACTCCGCCGCCATCGCGGGCGCGGTCAGCCGCATGTCGCGGCCGAGCCCGACCCTCAATTCGCTCGGCTGCTTGCCGCGCAGCCGCGCCAGCACGCGAGCGAACGCCCGGCCGACGGCAAGCGCGGTCGTCTCGTCCATTTCCTCGCCGTAGAGGCCACGGATGTCGTAGGCCTTGAAGATCTGACTTGGGGCCAGTGGGGCGGATTCCGTCAAAACGCTCCTTTCAGCGCCTCGAAGCTCTGCTCGAGCGTCTGCGGCATCACTTTGGTGTCGGCGATGACCGGCATGAAGTTGGTGTCGCCGCCCCAGCGGGGGACGACGTGGAGGTGGATGTGGTGCTCGACCCCGGCGCCGGCGACGCGGCCCTGGTTGAAGCCGACGTTGTAACCGTGCGGGTCGTAGACCTCCTCCAGGCGGCTCATCGCCCGCTGCGCCAGCGACATCATCTCCGCCACCGTCTCACCGGGCAGGTCTTGAATGCGGCCGATGTGCTCGTACGGCGCCACCATCAGGTGCCCGTTGGTGTAGGGGAAGAGGTTGAGGATCACGAAGCAGCTCCGGTCGCGGTGGACGATCAGGTCCGCCGCATCGTCATCTGCCGCCGGCTTGGCGCAGAAGATGCACTCCTCCTCGTTGTCCTTGGACGCGTCCTTCACGTAGGCGAGGCGCCAGGGCGCCCAGATGCGGAAATTTGCCACTCGCGGCAGGCTATAGCCAGTTGCGCTTGCGGAAGTAGGCGACCATGCCGAGCAGTATCAGCGCCATCGCACCGAGGACGATGAAGAAGCCCTCGACGTTGTGTTCGTATGGCACCCACGAGTTCATGCCCATGATGCTGGCGATCAGGGTCAGCGGCAGGATCACGACGCTGATCGAGGTGAGGACACGCAAGATGTCGTTGAGCCGGTGCGAGATCACCGACTCGTTGGTCTCCGCCAGCGAGTCGACCACCTCCTTGTAGTTCTCGAGCATGTCCCAGATCCGCTCGTGGGCGTCGACGATGTCGTCGAAGTAGATCTCCAGGTCGAGGTCGGTCGCCAGGTAGCGCTGCTTGACCTTCTCCAGGTCGCGCAGAACCGGTCGCTGCGGCCGGATCACCTTGCGGAAGTTGATGATCTCCTGCTTGACGTTGGAGATGTCGCGCACGACCTCCTCCGAGCGGCCCTCGAAGATGTCGTCCTCCAACGCGTCGAGCTTGTTGCCGATCTTGCGCAGCATCGGGAAGCAGTAGTCGAAGCTGTCATCGACGAGGCGGTAGAGCAGGTAGCCCGAGCCACGTGAGAAGAGCTGATCGCGAAGCTCCTCCTTCGCCCGGCAGCGCTCGAAGAGGTACTCGACCGGCTGCAGCGGCTGGTTCGGGATCGTCACCACGTAGCCGGGGCCGACGAAGAGGTCGAGCTCCCCGGTGCCGAGGCGGCCGGCCGCGGGGTCGAAGACCGGGAAGTGGAGGACGATGAAGAGGTAGTCGTCGTAGACGTCGATCTTCGGTCGCTGGTTGCGCGAGAGCACGTCCTCGAGGTCGAGCGCGTGGAAGTCGAAGTTTTCCTCCAGCCAGGTGCGCTCGAGCGCACCTGGGCGCTCGATGTTGACCCAGCGCAGGCCGGAGGAGTCGATCTGCTCGACGTTCGGGGTCTGGGGCTCAGGCTGAGATGCCGTCGAGGCGAGTGCTTCGCGCCGGGCAGCCCGCCGTAGCCGTGGTTTCGGAAGGTTCGGCATCTGTCGCGCTCAGCGTCTCGTCGGGCATGGCTGCGGATGGTACTCTCTGCTGCGTACATAAGCGCCACATCTAGAGGGGTGGAGGGACTGGCCCGCAGAAGCCCCGGCAACCACCTCGAACCATTGGTTCGAGGGGAGGTGCCAACTCCAGCAGGTTTCCCGGAAGTTCGGGACCTGGAAGATGTGGGGAGACGTCCCGATCGGACCTCTGCCCCACAAGGCGGAGGTTTTTTTCTAGGCAAAGGAAGAGGTAGATCGGATGTCAGTCGAGAGCTTGAAGTGCAAGGAGTGTGGGGCGACCTACGAACTGGGCGCCAGCTACGCCTGTGAGAACTGTTTTGGCCCGCTGGAAGTCGCCTATGACCATTCCGGGCTCGACGCCACCGAGGCGAAGCGCAGGATTCAGGCCGGCTCGCAGGGGATCTGGCGCTACGCCGATTTCCTGCCCTTCACCGGCAGGCCGCTCGATCCGCTGGAGCCCGGCCTGACGCCGCTGCTGCGCGCCGACCGCCTCGCCGAGCGGCTCGGCCTCGACGCCGAGATCTGGATCAAGAACGATGCCGCCAACCCGACCCACTCGTTCAAGGACAGGGTGGTCGCGGTCGCGGTGGCCAAGGCGCGCGAGCTGGGCTTCGAGACCGTGGCCTGCGCCTCGACCGGCAACCTGGCCAACGCGGTCGCCGCCCACGCCGCAGCCGCCGGGCTGGAGTCCTACGTCCTCGTTCCCGCCAACCTGGAGGAACAGAAGCTGCTCGCCACCGCGATCTATGGCACCAACCTGGTCGGCGTGCGCGGCAACTACGACGCCGTCAACCGGCTCTGCACGCAGCTGGCCGAAACCCGGCCGTGGGCCTTCGTCAACGTCAACCTGCGTCCCTACTACGCCGAGGGCTCGAAGACGCTCGCCTATGAGACCGCCGAGCAGCTCGGCTGGGAGCTGCCCGACCGTGTGGTCTGCCCGATCGCCTCCGGCTCGCTCTTCACCAAGGTCGCCCGCGGCTTCCAGGAGTGGACGGACCTGGGCCTGATCGAGGGCGAGCAGCCGGTTTTCAACGGCGCCCAGGCGCTCGGCTGCAGTCCCGTCGCGACCGCCTTCGCCGAAGGCTGGGACGTCTGCAAGCCGCAGAAGCCGGAGACGATCGCCAAGAGCCTGGCGATCGGCGACCCGGCCGACGGCCCCTATGCGATCGAGCAGGCGCGGCGCAGCGGCGGCTCGATCGACTCGGTCACCGACGAGGAGATCCGCGCCGGCATCCGCCTGCTGGCGGAGACGACGGGGATCTTCACCGAGACCGCCGGCGGGGTCACCGTCGGCGTCCTCGCCAAGCTGGCCGAGCGCGGCGACGTCGGCGCCGGCGAGCGGGTCGTCGTCTACATCACCGGCGAGGGCCTGAAGACGCTGGACGCGACGCGCGATAGTTTCCACATGCATGAGATCGACCCCGATCTCGACAGCTTCGAGTCCGCGTTCGAACACCAGCAGGAGGTAGTCGCCTGATGTCCGTCACCGTGAAGATTCCGACCCAGCTGCGCGCCGCAACCGGGGGGGAAGCCGAGGTCGAGGTCGCCGGCTCTACCGTGGGCGACGCCCTCGATGCCCTCTTCGAGGCCCACGGAGATCTGCGCGAGCGGATCACCCAGGACGGCGATCTGCGCCGTTTCGTCAACGTCTACGTCAGCGGCGAGGACATCCGCTTCCAGCAGGGCCTGGAGACGGCGATCAGCGAGGGCGACGAGGTGACGATTTTGCCTGCCGTTGCGGGTGGCTAAGCCGCCGGTCGTAATCCTCTGCGGCGGTCGCGGCACGCGGCTGCGCGAGCGGACGGAGTCGGTGCCGAAGGCGCTGGTCGAGATCGGCGGCAGGCCGATCCTCTGGCATGTGATCGGGATCTACGCAGCGCAGGGATTCGACCGCTTCCTGCTGGCCACCGGCCACATGGGCGAGGCGGTGGAGGAGTTCGTGATGGCCGAGTCATGGCCCAGCGGCGTCGCCGTCGAGTGCATCGACACGGGAGTCGACACGCCGACCGGGGGGCGGCTGGCGCGCCTTGCCGATCACCTCCTGGGCGGGACCTTCTGCGCGACCTACGCCGACGGCGTCGCCGACATCGACCTCGGCGCGCTGCTGTCGTTTCACGCCGGGCACGGCGACCTGGCGACGATGACGGTGGTGCGGCCGCACCTGCAGTGGGGCGTCGCCGAGCTGGGGGAGGGAGGCCGGGTCGAGGGCTTCGCCGAGAAGCCGCGCAGCGAGCACTGGATCAACGGCGGCTTCTTCTGCTTCGAGCCCGGTGCCCTCGGCTACCTGGACGAGCAGAGCGTCCTCGAGCGCGAGCCGCTTTCGTCCCTGGCCGCCGACCGGCAGCTCCACGCCCACCGCCATGAAGGCTTCTGGGACTGCATGGACACCTACAAGGACGCAGTTGTGCTCAACGACCTCTGGGCCGCGGGAGAAGCACCCTGGAGGGCGCTGACCGAGGTGGGCGTGCGGTGACTCGAGCTCTGGTCAGCGGCGCCCACGGCTTCGTGGGCTCGCACCTTGCTCGGGCGCTGCTGGAGGGCGACTACGAGGTTCGCGTGCTGGACCGTCCCGCGCCACGTCTGGCCGACGTCGGCGGCGAGCGCCGCTCCGGCTTGGACCTGCTCGGGATCCGCGATGAGGTCGAGCTGGTCGAGGCCGACCTGCGCGACGCCGAGGCGGTCGCGGCGGCGGTCGAGGGCTCGGACTCCGTCTTCCATCTCGCCGCCCAGACGATCGTGGGGGTCGCCCGCGACTCGCCGCTGGAGACGTTCGAGGTAAACGTGCAGGGCGCCTGGAACGTCTTCGAGGCCTGCCGCGTGCATGCGGTCGGGGGCATCGTCTTCGCCTCTTCCGACAAGGCCTACGGGTCGAGTCCCGAGCTTCCCTATCGCGAGGACTTTCCGCTACGGGCCGTCTATCCCTACGACGCCAGCAAGGCAGCGGCGGACACGATCGCACGTAGCTACGCGACCGCCTACGACTTGCCGCTGGCGGTGACGCGCTTCGCCAACGTCTACGGCGGCGGCGACCTCAACTTCTCGCGCCTGATCCCGGAGACGGTGGTGGCGTTGCTCGACGGCCGGGCGCCGGTGATCCGCTCCGACGGCAGCCCCGAGCGCGATTTCCTCCACGTCGACGACGCCGTCTCCGCCTACCTGGCGATCGCCGGCGCGCTCGACGACGGAGCGGTGGGGGAGGCCTTCAACGCCGGCGGCGAGCGGCCCCACTCGGTTCGCGAGGTGGTCGAGCTGATCGCCGCGGCGGCGGGAGCTGGAATCGAGCCCAACTTCCAAGGGCAGGGCAACCCCGACGGCGAGATCGATCGCCAGTTCGTCGACTCGGCCAAGCTGCGCGAGCTGACCGGCTGGCGTCCCGAGGTCGCTCTAGAGGACGGCCTGAAGACGACGCTCGACTGGTACCGCGAGCACCCCGAGGCCCGGCCAAGTAAGAGTAATACCGGTGCTATTCTTACTGAATGAAGATCACCAGTAAAGGTCAGGTCACGATCCCGAAGGAGATCCGCGATCGGCTCGGTCTGCTTCCGGGCACCGAGGTCGAGTTCGTCGAGGAGGGCGGGGAAGCGCGAGTTCGCCGACTGGCAGGCGGACGCACCCGCGGCGACGAGATCGTCGACCGACTACTGAAGGCGAGTGGCGGCGATATTCCACTGAGCACGGACGAGATCATGAGGATGACCAGGGGAGAGAATTGGGGCCGGGGGACTTAGGTAGGTGTGGCTGGAACCCTTGTCGACTCGAACGTCTTGATTGATGTGTTTTCAGACGATCCCACTTGGGGCGATTGGTCGCAGGATGCGCTTCGGCAGGCGGGTGCGGATGGACCGCTTGTGATCAACGAGGTGATCTACGCCGAGGTATCCGCACGCTATTCGCACATCGAGGAGTTGGAGCGAGAGCTGCCCAGAGACGATTTTCAGCGAGAGCACACCCCCTGGCCGGCCGCATTTCTCGCCGGCAGGGCTTTTGCGGACTACCGCAGGCGCGGCGGCGATCGACGCTCGCCGTTGCCCGACTTCTTCATCGGGGCGCATGCCGTAATCGCTGGGCTACGTCTCCTCACTCGCGACACCGCTCGTTACCGGACCTATTTCCCGGCCGTTGAACTGATCACGCCTAACTAGCCTGGCGTCATAGCTAGTCTGGGCGTCATGTGCGGGCGCTTCACGGTCACGGCCAAAGACACGAAGACGATCGCCGATCGCTTCCAGGTCGAGCTGGAACGCTCGCTGGAGCGGAACTCGTCCGGCGAGGCACCGCCCCCGACCAAAGAGCGGGTCAAGAAAGCCGAATCTGGGCTTGGCCGCTTCAACGTCGCGCCGACGCAGGAGGTGCTGACGGTGCGCTCCTCGCCCGATCCCGAAGAGGCCGCACGGGGTGAGCGCGAGGCGCGGCTGATGCGCTGGGGGCTGGTGCCTCGCTGGGCCAAGGACCTCAAGGTCGGCTACCGGATGATCAACGCCAAAGCCGAGAACCTCGACTTCGAGCCGCGCCTACGCGCCGCTTGTCGGCAAGTTCCGCCACCGCTGCCTGATCGTCGCCGACGGCTTCTACGAGTGGATGAAGGCGGAGGATCCCAAGCAGCCGCGCCAGCCTTGGCGCTTCACTGTCGACGGCGGCGAGCCCTTCGCCTTCGCCGGGCTCTGCACCCGCAAGGAGTGGGAGGACGAGGAGGATCGTGGCTTCGAGGACGGCTGGCTCTACAGCTGCACGATCGTCACCACGACGCCGAACGAGGTCGTCGCGCCGGTCCACGACCGTATGCCGGCGATCCTGCCCAGCGCCGACGCCGAGGCCGCCTGGCTGCGTCCCGACCTGAGCGCCGCGGACGCGATCGCGATGTGCGGGCCTCTGCCTGCCTCGCGGATGGACAGCACCCCCGCCAACCCGAAGCTGAACAAGGTCGGCAAAGGGATCGAGGGCCCTGAGTTGTTGGTCGCCCCTTCTAGTTGAGCTCGCCCGCGGTGTGGACGGTCGCTCTGCCGGCGTCGGTCTCGACCGTGCAGGAGACGTGCGCATCGAGCTTTCCGGCGGTGCGCCAAAAGGAGGCGAAGGCGAGATCAAGCGGTTCCTGTGGGCGGCCTTTGGGCAGGCCCCACTGCCATTCCTGAGAGTAGGTGCGGTGGGGCAGCCAGCTGACGACGACGCCCGGAAGGCCGGTAAAGGCTTCGAAGGCATCGCCAAGCTCCAGTGAAGCGTATTCGGCTCCTTGGATCGGCAGTCTGACCCCGACGCTCTTGGGGACCTCCTGCTTGGTCAGGTTGTATTCGCCGCTCGACCGGGGGAAGGCGGCGCGACTGTTGACGGTGCGGCCGAGTTCCGCCCCACGACCGCCGCCGCTCATCCGGCAGCGCACTCGCCCGTGCCCGACGGCCGAGCCGGGTGCGATCCGCAGGACCGAGGTCACGCGGAAGATCCGTTCGCCTTCGATGTTGTCTTCGCTCGCGCGCAGGCCGCCGTCCCGGAGGCGCATCGAGCCGCCACCGGGGATCGTCGCCGGGGAGGAGTCGGACAGCTGCGCATGCGTCGCCCATTCGATCTCCACCGAGCTGCCGCCCGACGCGTCGGTCGTCAGCAGCGCAGCAGCGACGGTGGCGATCAACCCGATCGCCACCACCGCCAGTGCCCCCCGCGGTGGGCGGCTATTCGAGCTCAGATCCATGACGCGCCCGGCAGGATTCGAACCTGCGGCCTCTTCCTCCGGAGGGAAGCGCTCTATCCAGCTGAGCTACGGGCGCTCGCGGTCCAGCTTATCCGGCGCCGAACCCATCGCACGCCGTCGCGTAGGCTCGCGAGCCATGGACCTCTCGGTTGCCTTTCTCGGCACGGGCGGCGCCGTGCCCTCGGCGCGGCGCAACACCGCGAGCGTGCTCGTCGCGCGCGGCGGCGAACGGCTGCTGTTCGACTGCGGCGAGGGGACGCAGCGCCAGATGCAGCGCTCGCTGGGCCTGGTCCAGGTCGACGCGATCTACTTCACCCACTTCCACGCCGATCACTTCCTCGGCCTGCCGGGGTTGCTGAAAACGTATGACCTGACCGAGCGAGAGCGGCCGCTGACGATCTACGGCCCCCGCGGCCTGCGCGACCTGATCCAGAGCCTCGGCCGCGTGATCGGCAGGGTCGGCTACAAGCTCGACCTGGTCGAACTGGAGGCCGGCGACGCGATCCCATGCGATGGTGGCGAGATCCGCTCCTTCCCGGTCGAGCACAGCGTGCGCGCCTTCGGCTACGCCCTGGTCGAGGCCGGCCGCCCCGGACGCTTCGACCTCGAGGCGGCGAAGCGGCTTGGGGTCAAGGAAGGCCCCGATTTCGCCGCCCTGCAGCGCGGCGAGAGCGTCAACGGCTCCTCTGGACCGGTCGAGCCGGGCGAGGTGGTGGGCGAGCCACGCCCCGGCCGCACCATCGTGATCACCGGCGACACGGCGCCCTGTCGCGCGACGGTCGAAGCCGCGAAGGGGGCGGATCTCCTCGTCCACGACGCCAGCTTCGCCGAGGAGGAGGCCCAGCGCGCCGCCGACACCGGCCACTCGACCGTCGGTCAAGCGGCAGCCGTAGCCCGCGAGGCCGAAGTCAAGCTCCTCGCCCTGGTCCACATCTCCTCCCGCTACCACGTGGGAAAGGTGCTCGAGGAGGCCAAGGAGGTCTTCGAGCCAACCGTCGCGCCACGCGACTTCGATCTGATCGAGATTCCCTTCGGGGAGCGCGGCGAGCCCGGCCCTGAAGTCCGACGGTGCCCGTGACCGCAGCCCCGCGGACTGAGTCCGGCGCTCAGGTCGATTTCCAGCCGCCGTCGCAGGTCTTCTCGTAGCGCCTGTCCTGCTTGGCGTTGAACGTGCGCAGGTCGATGACCCTGTCGAGCTCGTTCACCCCGACTTCCACCGGGGCGAGGTAGGGGGCTCGGCCTGACTTGGTGTACAGATGGTTGCTCACTTCCAGTATCGACCGAACACTGAGCCTGTGGGCCAGGTATTCGCCGTCGGGTAGCCTGTCGAGTTCTTTATTCACGACCATCTGCCAAGCAGTCTGGCAAAACCATTTGACGACGGCCTTCTCCACTGGGCCGAGGTTTTTGGTGAGGCGGGGCGCCTCGTAGTTCTTGCCTGCCTTGGCGGCGCTTCGGAGCTCTTCCAAGATCTTGGTGTATTCCGCGCTGGGCTTCTTGTAGGCGACCACCGCGGGATCGACCAGGGGCGGGAGCTTTTCGGCCTGGGCCGAAGCATCCTGACCTCCGGCGCTCCCACAGCCCTGCGACGCAAGCCCGGCGAGCACCAGACAGGCAGCGACGAAAGCAAATGAAAGAAAAGTTCTGATCATTTTGCGAAGGATGACACGAATGGCGCCGTCGCGTCGTGGTGATACGGTGGCGCCGTCCTTTAACCCGGTCCCGCGAGGCCAGGAAGGAGCAAACTAGTGAGCGAGAAAGTCGTGCTCGAGCACGACGACCTGAGGCGGACGCTGCGGCGGATCGCCCACGAGATTGCCGAGGCCAACCCGGAGCCCGAGCGTCTCGCGATCGTCGGCATCCACACCCGCGGCGCCGTGATCGCCCGCCGCCTCCACGCCCTGGTCGGCGAGCTGACCGAGGCCGAGACGCCGATCGGCGACCTCGACATCTCCTTCTACCGGGACGACGTCGGCGCTCAGTCGCCGGCGACACAGCCGGTCGTCCACTCCTCCCACATCGACTTCGACCTCACCGGCCGCACGGTGGTCCTCGTCGACGACGTGCTCTTCACCGGCCGCACCGTGCGCGCCGCGGTCGACGCCCTCTTCGACTACGGCCGGCCGCAGCGGGTGCAGCTGGCGGTGCTCTGCGACCGCGGCCACCGCGAGCTGCCGATCCGTCCCGACTACGTCGGCAAGAACCTGCCGACCGCGCGCGGCGAGCGGGTCAATGTGCGGCTCGAGGAGACCGACGAGGTCGATGAGGTGACGATCTCCGAGCCAAAGGCGGCGGAGGCGGTCCTGTGAAGCACCTGCTGGCGATCAAGGATCTCGACCGCGAGGGGATCGAGGCGATCCTCGACCGCGCCGAGAGCTTCGCCGAGGTCGGCCGCCGCGACATCAAGAAGGTGCCGACGCTGCGCGGCCGTACCGTCGTCAGCCTCTTCTACGAGGCGAGCACCCGCACCAGCGCTTCTTTCGAGCTGGCGGCGAAGCGGCTCTCCGCCGACCTGATCTCGCTCAAGGCGGCGGGCTCCTCGGTCGACAAGGGCGAGTCGCTGAAGGACACATGCGCGACCCTCTCCGCCTACGACCCGGCGGCGATCGTCATCCGCCACCCCTACGCCGGCGCGGCACAGCTGGTCGCCGACTGGAGCGAGGCGGCGGTCGTCAACGCCGGTGACGGCAAGCACGAGCACCCCAGCCAGGCGCTGCTCGACCTCTTCACCCTGCGCCGCCGGCTCGACTCACTGGAGGGGAAGCGGATCTGGATCGTCGGCGACGTCCTGCACAGCCGCGTCGCCCGCTCAAATCTCGTCGCCTTCCAGGCGATGGGTGCCGAGGTGACGGTTTGCGGCCCGCCGGCGCTGATCCCGCGCGGGATCGAGCAGCTCGGCTGCGAGGTCTCCTACTCGCTCGAGCGGCTCGGCGAGGCCGACGTCGTCTACGCGTTGCGACTCCAACGCGAGCGCATGGCGGAGAGCTTCGTGCCCTCGATCCGCGAGTACGCGGCGCGCTTCCAGATCGACTCGCGGCGGCTCGGCCCGCGCCAGCTGCTGATGCACCCCGGCCCGGTCAACCGCGGCGTCGAGCTTTCTGGTGAGGTGATCGATTCGCCCCAGTCGTTGATGACCGAGCAGGTCGCCTCCGGCCTTGTCGTGCGGATGGCGATCCTCTACGAGCTGCTCGCGGCCGGGCCCCAGCATCCGGTCAGCGCAGCGGACGAGCCCGAGCAGAGCCCGACTCCGATCGGACAGCCGGCGTGAGTCTCGCCGAGGCGCTTGACATGCGCTCCGGAGAGGGCGCCGACCTGGTCCTGCGCGGTGCCACCGTGCTAGATCCGGTGGCGGGCATCGACGGCACATACGACGTCGTCGTCCGCGCCGGCCGGGTCGCCGAGCTCGCTGCCCCGGGGGTCTCTGCCGAGGGGCTGGAGGAGGTCGAGGCCGAGGGCCTGCACGCCTTCCCGGCCTTCTTCGATCCTCACGTTCACCTGCGCACCCCCGGGCAGGAGCACAAGGAGGACGTCGAGACGGGCAGCCGCGCCGCCGCTGCCGGCGGCTATTGCGGGATCCTCGCGATGGCCAACACCGAGCCCCCTGTCAGCTCGCCGGCCGACGTCGAGGCACTGCGCGAGGCGGCCCGTGAGGGGGCTTCGGTCCCGGTTGGCTTCTTGGCAACCGTCAGCCGCGGCATGGCGGGCGAGGAGCTGACCGAGATGGGGGCGATCCGCGAGGCGGGCGCCGTCGGCTTCAGCGACGACGGCCTGCCGATCCGCAGCGCCCGCGTCCTGCGGCGCGCCCTGCAGTACCAACAGCTCTGCGGTGGCACGATCGCCCTGCACGAGGAGGACCCCGAGCTCTCCGGCGACGGCGTCATGCATGAGGGGCCGGTGTCCGCCGCGCTCGGGCTGGCCGGCATCCCCTCGGTCTCGGAGTCGACGATGATCGCCCGCGACGCCGCACTGGCCGGTTACGAGGGGGGACGGATCCACGTCCAGCACCTTTCTGCCGCCGAGTCGGTCGAGGCGGTGCGTGCCGCCAAGGCCGCCGGGGTGAAGATCAGCGCCGAGGCCAGCCCGCACCACCTCTGCCTCACCGACGAGGAGCTGCGCAGCCTCGACCCCCGGCGCTTCAAGATGAACCCCCCGCTGCGCACCGAGGCCGACCGCCAGGCCCTGATCGCGGGCCTGCGCGACGGCACGATCGAGTGCATCGCCACCGACCACGCTCCACACGCCCTGGAGGACAAGGAAGTCCCCTTCGAGCAGGCCGCGATGGGGGTGACCGGGCTGGAGACCGCCTTTGCCGCGCTGCACACCGAGCTGGTCCTGCCGGGCACGATCGACCTCGGCCTGCTGATCGAGCGGCTGGCCGGCGGCGCCGCTCCCTTCGACCTAGAGCGCCCGACCCTGAAGCCGGGCAGCGAGGCCAACATCGCCCTCTGCGACCTGAGCGCCAAGTGGACCGTCGGCGAGGAGGGTTATGAGAGTCGCTCGCAGAACTCCTGGTGCGCCGGTCGCGAGCTGACCGGTCGGGTCCTGATGACGGTCGCCGGCGGCCAGGTGGCCTATCGACTGCGCAGCTTCAGCCTGGGAGTCGCAACGTGAGCACCGGTTACGTCCTGCTCGAGGACGGGACCCGCTTCGACGGTGTGCCCTGCGGGCACGAGGGCGAGGTCACCGGCGAGGTCGTCTTCAACACCTCGATGACCGGTTACCAGGAGTCGGTCACCGACCCCTCCTATGCCGGCCAGATCATCGTCTTCACCTACCCGCTGATCGGCAACTACGGCGTCTCCGCCGAGGCGATGGAGTCCGACCGGATCCACGCCCGGGGGGTCGTGATGCGCGATCCGAAGAACCGCGAAGACGTCGCCACTGCCGAGGGCGGCTGGCTCGACTGGCTCGGCGACTGCGGCGTGCCGGGGATCGGCGGCGTCGATACGCGCGCCCTCGTTCGCCACATCCGCGACCGGGGCTCGATGCGCGGCGGCATCTTCTCCGGGGCGACGGCGGAGCCCGAGGCGCGCGAACGGGTCGCCGCCGAGCCGGCGATGGACGGCGCCGACCTGGCCCGCACGGTCACGCCACCCGAGCCGGTCCGCTTCGAGGGCGACGGTCCGCATGTGGTCGGAATCGACACCGGGGTCAAGCTCAACATCGTCCGCGAGCTGCGCGAGCGTGGCTGCCGCCTCACCCTGCTCCCCTGCACGTCCTCGGCGGAGCAGGTGCTGGCCGAGGCCCCGGATGTCGTCTTCCTCGCCAACGGCCCCGGCGATCCCGGTGCCCTCGGCTACGTCGTCGACACCGTGCGCGAGCTGGTCGGGGTCAAGCCCCTCTTCGGCATCTGCCTGGGCCACCAGCTGCTCTGCCGCGCGGTCGGCCTGGAGACGTTCAAGCTGCCCTTCGGCCACCGCGGCGCCAACCACCCGGTAAAGGATCTGGCCAGCGGCAGGATCGAGATCACCTCGCAGAACCACGGCTTCGCCGTGCAGGGTCCGGGCGGCGAGCCGCGGATCGAGACCGACGAGCCGGTCCGCTGGGAGACCGACTTCGGCGTCGCCGAGCTCTCCCACCTCAACCTCTACGACCGCACGGTCGAGGGTCTCGTCCTCAAGGACGCCGCCGCGGCGACGGTCCAGTACCACCCCGAGGCAGGTCCCGGCCCGCACGACGCCCGCCACCTCTTCGACAGCTTCCTGGAGCTCGCCCATGCCTAAGCGCACCGACATCGAGAAGATCCTCCTGATCGGCTCGGGGCCGATCGTGATCGGCCAGGCCGCCGAGTTCGACTACTCCGGCGTGCAGGCCTGCAAGGTTCTGCTCGAGGAGGGCTACGAGGTCGTCCTCGTCAACTCGAACCCGGCGACGATCATGACCGACCCGGAGTTCGCAACCGCGACCTACGTCGAGCCGCTGTTGCCCGGCCCGGTGAGGAAGATCATCGAGAAGGAGCGCCCCGACGCCCTGCTGCCCACGCTCGGCGGGCAGACGGCGCTGAACCTGGCGATGGCGCTGTACGAGGACGGCACGCTCGAGCGCTTCGGGGTGGAGCTGATCGGCGCCGACCATGCCGCCATCCGCCGCGCCGAGGACCGCGAGGAGTTCCGCCGCACGATGACCGAGGCGGGGTTGCGGATCCCGTGGTCGATCACGGTCGAATCGCTCAGTGAGGTCGAGGGGGCCCTCTCCGAAGGCAAGATCACGCTGCCGGCGATCGTCCGGCCCGCTTTCACCATGGGCGGTCAGGGCGGCGGCGTAGGGGGGACCGAGACCGAGCTGCGCCAGGTCGTCAGCGAGGGCCTCGCGGCGAGCCCGATCAACCAGGTCCTGGTCGAGGAGTCGGTGCTCGGCTGGGGCGAGTTCGAGCTCGAGGTGATGCGCGACCGCAACGACAACGTCGTGATCATCTGCTCGATCGAGAACGTCGACCCGATGGGCGTCCACACCGGCGACTCGGTGACGGTCGCGCCGGCGCAGACCCTCACCGACCGCCTCTACCAGGAGCTGCGCGACCAGGCGATCCGGGTGATCCGCGCCGTCGGGGTCGAGACGGGTGGCTCCAACGTCCAGTTCGGCGTCAATCCGGAGGACGGCGAGATCGTCGTGATCGAGATGAACCCGCGGGTCTCGCGCTCTTCGGCGCTGGCCTCGAAGGCGACCGGCTTCCCGATCGCCAAGATGGCGGCGAAGCTGGCCGTCGGCTACGCCCTGGAGGAGATCCCCAACGACATCACCCGCGCCACGCCCGCCTCCTTCGAGCCGACGATCGACTACGTGGTGACGAAGGTCCCGCGCTTTGCCTTCGAGAAGTTCCCCGGCGCCGAGGGCCGCCTCTCCACCCACATGCAGAGCGTCGGCGAGGTGATGGCGATCGGGCGCACCTTCGGCGAGTCCTTCGCCAAGGCGATGCGCTCGCGAGAGCTCGACTCCCCGGCCGAGCCGCCGGCCTCCGAAGAGGAGTTGCTCGAGGCGATCGCGATTCCCTCTGCCGAGCGCTTCGACCTGATCCTCGAGGGCTTCCGTCGCGGCCTCGAGGTCGAGGCCGTGCACGAGCGTTGTTTGGTCGACCGCTGGTTCCTGCGTGAGCTGCAGACCCTCGCTACCGAGGGCGATGGGACCGAGGGGCTCGTCCGCACCTACAAGGCGGTCGACACCTGCGCCGCCGAGTTCGAGGCGGCGACTCCCTATTACTACTCCGCCCACGAGCGCCCGGGGCGGGACGGCACGGCAGCCTCGGAGGTGCGGCGCGGCGAGCGCGACTCGGTCGTCATCCTCGGCGCCGGCCCGAACCGGATCGGCCAGGGGATCGAGTTCGACTACTGCTGCGTGCACGCTGCGATGACCGCCCGCGAGCTCGGCCGCGACGCGGTGATGATCAACTGCAACCCGGAGACGGTCTCGACCGACTACGACACCTCCGACAGGCTCTACTTCGAGCCGCTCACCGCCGAGGACGTTCTCGCCGTCTGCGAGCAGGAGCGGCCCGAGGGCGTGATCGTCCAGTTCGGCGGGCAGACGCCGCTGAAACTAGCCCGAGCCCTCGAGGAGGCGGGCGTGCCGCTGCTCGGCACCCCGGTCGACGCGATCGACCTCGCCGAGGACCGCGGTCGCTTCGGCGCCCTGCTGCGCCGGCTCGGCATCGAGCACCCGCCCTATGGCACCGCTCTATCGGCCGAGGAGGCGACGGTGATCGCCGAAAAGGTCGGCTTCCCGCTCCTGGTCCGGCCCTCCTACGTGCTCGGCGGCCGGGCGATGGAGATCTGTTACTCGACCGAGAACCTCAACGCCTACCTGCAGGCGCACGTCAAGGCCGACCAGGAGCACCCGTTGCTGCTCGACCGCTTCCTCGAGAACGCGATCGAGATCGACGTCGACGCGCTCGCCGACGGCGAGGACGTCCACGTTGCCGGGATCATGCAGCACGTCGAGGAAGCCGGCGTCCACTCGGGCGACTCGGCCTGTGTGATCCCGCCGCTCAGCATCGGCGAGGAGATGCTCGAGCAGATCCGCGCGACGACGAGTCAGATCGCGCTGGAGCTGGGTGTGATCGGCCTGATCAACATCCAGTACGCGATCGCCGGCGGCCGGCTCTACGTGATCGAGGCCAACCCACGGGCCTCGCGCACCGTGCCGTTCGTCTCCAAGGCGACCGGTGTGTCCCTGGCCAAGGTCGCCGCACGGCTGATGCTGGGCGAGAAGCTGGCCGAGCTCGACCTGCCCGCACCGCCCAGCGGCTACGTCAGCGTCAAGGAGGCGGTGCTTCCCTTCGCCCGCTTCGCGGGGGTCGATTCGGTCCTCGGCCCGGAGATGAAGAGCACCGGCGAGGTGATGGGCATCGCCGCCGACTTCCCGACCGCTTTCGCCAAGGCGCAGGCCGCCGCCGGGGTGCTGCTGCCGACAGAGGGGACGGTCTTCATCACCGTCACGGACACCGACAAGCCGGCGGCGACTCAGATGGCGGCCCGCTTCCATGACCTCGGCTTCGAGCTGATCGCGACCGGCGGCACGGCCCAGTCGATCTCCTCGATGGGGGTGCCGGTGACTCGGATCAACAAGGTCGGCGAGGGATCGCCCCACGTCGTCGACCTGATCCGCGAGCGCCGCTGCGACCTGGTGATCAACACGCCGACCGGCTCCGGCGCACGAGCCGACGGCCAGGCGATCCGAACAGCCGCGGTCCGCCACGGCATCCCCTGCGTGACGACGATGACGGGCGCCTCGGCCGCGGTGCGGGCGATCGCCGCGCAGATGCAGGGCGAGCCCGAGGTTCTGAGCCTGCAGGAGATCCACGCGCCGGCAAGGGCCCAGCAGACCCGATGACCGCCCCCTTCGGGCGCCGGGCCTGCGAGGTGACGGAGAGCCGCGCCTCCGGTGGCTATCGCGTCTTCTCGCTGCTCGATACCGAGGGTCCCGAGTCGCTCCCAGGCCAGTTCTACATGCTCGCCACGGAGCAGCACTGGGAGGAGCGTGGCAATCGTCCCTTTCTGCCACGGGCCTTTTCGGTCGCAGAGACTGCTCCGGCGAGGGACGGCATCCGACTCGACTTTCTGATCGAGGGCATCGGCCCCGGCACTGATCGCCTCTGCAAGCTCGAGCCGGGAGAGTGGGTCTGGGTAAACGGCCCGCTCGGCAACAGCTTCTCCGAGCCCAGGGAGCTTTCCGAGGGCGCAGCCGGAGCCATTCTCGTGGGAGGTGGCATTGGCATCGCCCCGCTGGCCCTGTGGCGCCGCAAGCTCTCCGAGCGAAATATTCCCGCCCGAATCCTGCTCGGCTTCCGAGATGAAACCCACTCGGGTGGCCTCGACGACCTCTTCCGCTGCTGCGAGGTCGGACTAGCCAGCGACGACGGCCACATTGGCCACCACGGCTATGTCACCGACCTGCTCGCAGCGATGCTTGAAGGCGACGACGCTCAAAGCGCCGCCGTCTACGCCTGTGGCCCGCCTCAGATGCTCGACGCCGTCGCAGCTCTGTGCAGCGCTCACAACGTTGCTTGCGAGCTGGCCATGGAGTCGCCGATGGCTTGCGGGTTTGGCGCCTGCTTTGGCTGCGCTGTTCCCAAAGCGGGAGGCGGATACGCCCGCCTATGTGTCGACGGACCGGTAGTGCGTGGGCCAAGGGAGGACGGGGGTGTCCACCCGCGCAGCGGCGTCCTCTTTTTCGCCCCACCTGCCAACGCGCCAGCCGACGAGGCTCCTGGCGAAAAACCCAGCAAGCGGGTGGGCACCCCCGTCCTCCCTCCAACGGGAACCGCCGCCGTCGATTTCTGTGGCCTGGAGCTCGTGCACTCGGTGATCAACGCGTCGGGCACCTTCGACGCGATTGCCGCGCGGCGCGTGTATGGGGACGAGCTGCTGAGGGAGTTTCCGTTTTCGGCGTTCGTCTCAAAGACGATCACGCTTGAGCCTAGGGCCGGAAACGAGCCGCAGCGGATTTGGGAGACGCCGGCCGGGATGATCAACTCGATCGGCTTGCCGAACAAGGGGCTGGAAGGGTTCTTGGCCTCCGATCTGCCGGAGCTGGGTGAGTTACCGGTGCCTCTGATCGTCTCCGTGATGGCTACGGGGCACGAGGACTTCGGACGGATGGTCAGCGCACTTGACGAGCGCGATGAGGTCGCCGCGTTTGAGCTGAACGTGTCCTGCCCCAACGTTCATTCCGGGCTGATCGTCGGTGAGCAGCCCGAGGAGACCAGCGCGCTGCTCGAAGCGCTACGGCCGCTGACGTCGAAGCCGCTGATCGTGAAGCTGACTCCCAACGTCGCCGATCCCGCTGCCGTGGCGGTGGCCGCCGAAGAGGGGGGAGCCGACGCGGTCTCGCTGATCAACACGATGAAGGCGAGCGCGATCGATCCGGTCAGCGGGGAACCGGGCATCGGGGTGGGGCAAGGGGGGCTCTCGGGGCCGGCGATCCGGCCGATCGCTGTCGCACAGGTTCGTGCCGTCGCCGCGGCCGTAAGCCTGCCGGTCATAGGCATGGGAGGGGTCAGTTGCGGTGACGATGCGCTCGAGATGCTGGGCGCTGGAGCGACCCTGGTCGCGGTCGGGACGGAGAGCTTTCGCGACCCGAAAGCGGGGGCCCGAATTGCCGCAGAGCTGTCTGAGCGGTCTCCGCTGGCCGAGCAAGCCTCAACCTAGACTCGAGGTCTAGGTGAATTTGGCAAAAAACGGGTCGGATGCCCTTGCACGCCCGCGAGCCGCGGCTATACTCGCCGCCCACATGCCTGCCCCAGTCAAGACCTCCGCAGCGGCCCCCGAGAGGTCGCTGGACCAGCGAATGGACGCGCTGAAGCGGGCAAACGACATTCGCACCGCCCGCGCCAAGCTGAAGAAGGACCTCAAAGCGGGCAAGGCGAGCATCCACGCGCTGCTCCTCGATCCGCCCGAGTACGTGATGACCGCCAAGGTCTTCGACATGCTGCTCGCCGTCCCCAAGTACGGCCGGGTGAAGACCAACCGGATCCTCAACCAGTGCCGCATCTCGCCCTCGAAGACGATCGGCGGCCTTTCCGAGCGCCAGCGGGCAGAGCTCGTCTCCCAGCTCCGCAGGTAGCGAAGCCGACCGGGCCGCCGGTCAATATCTCCGGCCGCATGGCCAAAGTCTTTGTCATCACCGGGCCCAGCGGGGTGGGCAAGGGGACGCTGATCTCCCAGTTGCTCGAACGCGTTCCCGACCTGGAGCTATCCGTTTCGGCGACGACTCGCGAGCCACGCGAGGGTGAGGTCGATGGCCGCGACTACCACTTCCTCAGCGCGGAGGAATTCGATCGGCGGATCGAGCGCGAAGACTTCCTCGAGTTCGCCACCTACAGTGGCAACCGCTACGGCACTCTGCGCTCCGAGGTTCGCAAGCGCCTCGACGCCGGTCACTCGGTCGTGCTCGAGATCGAGGTCCAGGGCGCGAGTCAGGTGCGCGCCGCGATGCGGGAGTCGGTCCAGGTCTTCATCGTTCCGCCCGATCCCACGGCCCTGCGCAAGCGGTTGGAGTCGCGCGGCACCGACTCGGCCGAGGCGATCGACGCGAGGCTGAAGGTGGCCGAGGTTGAGCTGGCCGCGCAGGGGGACTTCGACCACCTGGTGGTGAACGCCGACCTGGAGCGCGCCGCAGCGGATTTGGAGGGGATCGTGCGCGCCGAGCTGGGCCTGTCAGTAGACTCGGCGGCCGAATGATCAAACCACGCGTAGATAAGCTCCTCGACCACGCCGACTCCCATTACGCGGCAGTCGTCGTCGCGGCGAAGCGAGCCCGCCAGATAAACAGCTACTTCCACAACCTCGGCGAGGGCGGCTTCGGCGAGTACCCGCCGCCGATGGTCGAGACCCGCGGAGACCGTAACTACCTCTCGATGGCGCTCGAGGAGCTTGCCGAGGGCAAGCTCAAATACGAGTACCGCGCTTAGCGCACCGCTCGCTCAAAAGGGGGAGACATGGCAAGGATCCTGCTCGGCGTAAGCGGCGGGATTGCCGCTTACAAGTCGCTGGAGCTGGCCCGCCTCGCCACCGTGGCCGGGCACGGCGTACGCGTCGTGATGACCGAGACGGCCGGCCGCTTCGTCGGCGCCGCCTCCTTCGAGGGCATCGCCGGCGCCCCCGTGCTCACCTCTGAGTTCGAGCGTGACCCCCTGGGCGGCGCCTTTCCAGGCGACCCGCGGCCCGAGCACGATCCGATCGGCCACTTGGAGGTCGCGGCCAACTGCGATGCCTACCTGGTGGCGCCTGCATCCGCCAACACGCTGGCCAAGCTCGCGGCCGGGATGGCCGACTCGATGCTCACCACCTCGTTTCTAGCCTGCGCCGCGCCGCGACTGGTCGCACCGGCGATGAACGACCGCATGTATGGGGACGCCGCCACCCAGGCCAACCTCGCGACGCTGCGCGAGCGCGGCGTCGAGGTGATCGAGCCTGGCGAGGGCCGGCTTGCCTCGCGCGGCGAGTTCGGCAAGGGCCGGCTGCCCGACCCGGCTGAGCTGCTCGCCCGGATCGAGGCGGTTCTCCCGGCCGGCGAGCGTCCCTGGGATGGGATGCGGGTCCTGGTCACCGCCGGAGGCACGCGCGAGCCGATCGACCCGGTGCGCTACCTCGGCAACCGCTCCAGCGGTCGCATGGGCATCGCGCTCGCCGCCGCCGCGGCGCGCCGCGGCGCGGACGTAACCCTGATCGCGGCAAACGTCTCTCTGCCTGAGCCAGCCGGCGTCCGCCGCATCGACGTAGAGACTGCAGCCGAGCTGGCCGAGGCAGCACGCACGGAGTTCGCCTCCAGTCACCTGCTCCTGATGGCAGCCGCGCCCGCCGACTTCAGGGCAAGCGAACCGGCCACGGACAAGCTGAAGCGCGACGGCGACCTGGACCTCCACCTGGAGCCAACCGAGGACATCCTCGCCAGCCTGTCCACTTCCCGCACCGACGAGCAGACCATCGTCGGCTTCGCCGCCGAACACGGCAACGACATAGCCCGAGCCCGCGAGAAGCTCACCCGCAAGGGCGCCGACCTGATCGTCCTAAACGACGTCTCCGACCCAGCCATCGGCTTCGAGAGCAGCGACAACGCCGTAACCCTGATCAGCTCCACCGAAGAGACCACGCTCGCGAAAGCCCCCAAGGACGTAATAGCTGAGCAGATCCTCGAGAGAGTCGACCAGCTCCGCAGCAACTCCAACCTTCACACGAAGTAGCAGCCGGGCTCGCGAGGGGAGGGCAGGGGGTGTCCCTCCGCGCAGCGGCGTCCTCTTTCCGCCCCACCGACTCAGCGAGTTGGTTCCAGCGCGCCTGGCGGAAACCCAGCAAGCGGAGGGACACCCCCTGCCCTCCCCGTAACCGCACCGGGCTATACTGACCCCAAGCTTTTTGTCCCTATGCAGTAGCGAGAAGTGGGCCTGGCCCACTTTTTTTCGTCCCAAACCAGGCAACCCAGCCATGGCAGACCTAAAAGACAGCATCCAACAGCAGCTCGCAGAGCTCGACTCCGAGCTCGACCTCGTTGCCATCGAGCAGCCGGGGACCGAATCGCTGCGCCTTTTCATCGACCACCCGGCAGGGGTCGACCTGGCGCTCTGCGAACGGGTCACCAGGCATCTCAACCAACTTCGCGCCGAGTACGCGCTCGAGGTCTCCTCGCCGGGGCCCAAATACCGTAAGGAGCAGCCGTGAGCAAAGAGATCGTCGAAGCAATCAAGGCGCTCGAGCAGGAGAAGGGCATCGCGGCCGACAAGCTGATGGACGCCCTCGCCGATGCTCTTCTGTCGGCTTACAAGAAGACCCCCGGAGCGGCGAAATACGCGCGCGTCGACCTCGACCACGAGACCGGCGACTTCCTCGTCTTCGAACTGATCCTGCCGGCCGAGCTGGAGGAGAAGCTGCTGGCCGAGGCGGCCGAGGCCCAGGAGGAGGAAGAGCGCGAGATCGATCCCGAAACGGGCGAGCTGAAAGAGCCGGAGGACCCCGAGCTCGACCCCGAGATGATCGCTCCCTACGAGGATCAGATCGAGACCCGCGACGTGACCCCGGAAGACTTCGGCCGGATCGCCGCGCAGACCGCCAAGCAGGTGATCCTGCAGCGGATTCGCGAGGCGGAACGGATGATGATGTTCGAGGAGTACCAGGACCGGGTCGGCGAGCTGATCACCGGGATCATCCAGCAGTCCGACAAGCGCTACACGCTGGTTCAGCTGCGTGAGCGGGTCGAGGCGTTGCTGCCCAAGTCCGAGCAGGTCTACAACGAGCGCTACGACCACGGGATGCGGGTCAAGGCAGTGATCACCGACGTCTCCGACTCGACCAAGGGCCCGGCGATCGTCGTCTCGAGGCGCAGCCCGGAGCTGATCAAGAGCCTCTTCGAGATGGAGGTTCCGGAGATCGCCGACAAACTGGTCGAGATCGTCGGCGTCGCCCGTGAGCCCGGCTATCGCTCGAAGATCGCAGTCGTCTCCCACACCGACGGCGTCGACCCGGTCGGCGCCTGCGTCGGCCCGCGTGGCTCGCGGGTGCGCATGGTCGTCTCCGAGCTGCGCGGCGAGAAGATCGACATCATTCCCCACAACGACGAGCCCGCCCGCTTCGTCGCCAAGGCGCTTTCGCCGGCCCGTGTGCGCGAGGTGATCGTCGATGACGAGGAGCGCCAGGCGACCGTGATCGTCCCCGACGACCAGCTCTCGCTGGCGATCGGCCGCGACGGGCAGAACGCCCGGCTGGCGGCGCGCCTCACCGGCTGGCGGGTCGACATCAAGTCCGAGACCGAGTTCGCCCAGGACGACGAGGAGGTCGAGTACGAGGGCGAGGAGCAGTCCGACGGCCACTGCCTGGCGGTGCTCTCCAATGGCCGCCGCTGCCCCAACGCGGCAATCGGCGAGTCCTCCTACTGCGGCCTGCCGACCCACCAGGCGCTGAGCCGTTTCACGACCAACCAGATCGCGGTGCTGGCTCCGTTGGAGGAAGCCGAGGTGGCGATCCTCGCCGATGCCCAGGCCGACGAAGGCCAGGTGTCCGAGATCGTTGGCAAGGCGGAAGCCGAGTTCGTCGAGCCCGTCGAGGAGCCCGAGGAAGAGACCGTCGCCGAAGTCGATGCCGAAGATTCGGTCCCCGAGGAAGAAGAAGCGCAGGAGCCCGTCGCCGAGGAGGCTGAGCAGGCCTAGTGGCTAAAAAGCGCGTCCATGAGATTGCCAAAGCTCAAGGGTTGAGCAGCAAAGAGCTGCTTGCTGCGCTCAAAAAAGCCGGAGTCGAAGCCAAAGCCGCAGCCTCGAGCGTGGAGGAGGCGGACGCGCTAAAAGCACTCTCCGGTAACGGGGCAGCGGCAGCCAAACCCCAGCCGAAAGCCGCGGCCAAGCCGGCGGCGCCCTCTCAGGAGCAGGCAAAACCGGTCGCGAAATCCGCGCCAGCCGCAAAAAAACCCGCTGGAGCGGCGAAAAAACGCCGCGTTGTGATCGACTCGCAGGCGGCTCGCCGCGATCAGATGGGCGGACCGCCGCCGCAGCGCCCGCCGCGGCGGCGCGGCGGCAGGCGCCGCCGGCCGCTGCTCGAGGAGCCGCCGGTCAGAACCGAGGAGCCGGCGGAGCCGGAGGCGACCAGGGTCAACTCCGGGGCGACCGTGCGCGAGGTCGCCGAGCTGCTCGGCCTGGGCAGCGCCGAGGTGATCAAGAAGCTGATGATGATGGGGGAGATGGCGACGCTCACCCAGACCCTCACTGACGAGTCGATCAAAGCGATCGCCGACGAGTACGACCGCAAGATCGAAATCGTCACCGCCGCCGAGGAGGAGCCAGAGGCGCCGGAATTCGAGGACGCCGAGGAGAGCCTGGTCGACCGGCCACCCGTGGTCACGATCATGGGTCACGTCGACCACGGCAAGACCTCGCTCCTCGACGCGATCCGCGAGACCGAGGTGGCCGCGGGTGAGGCGGGGGGGATCACCCAGCACATCGGCGCCTACCAGGTCCACCACGAGGACAAGACCATCACCTTTCTCGACACCCCTGGCCACGCCGCCTTCACGGCGATGCGTGCCCGTGGTGCCAAGGTCACCGACATCGCCGTCGTCGTGGTCGCCGCCGACGACGGGGTCATGCCGCAGACCAAAGAGGCGATCGACCACGCCCGCGCCGCCGACGTGCCGATCCTGATCGCGGTCAACAAGATCGACAAAGAGGGTGCGCAGCCCGACCGCGTCCGCAACGAGCTGGCGGCCGACGGCCTCACGCCCGAGGACTGGGGAGGCGAGACGGTCTACTGCGACGTCTCGGCCAAGACCCACGAGGGCCTCGGCAACCTGCTCGACATGATCCTGCTCGTCTCCGAGCTCGAGGAGCTGGGCGCCAACCCGGACGCTCCCGCTTCCGGAACGGTGGTCGAGTCCCAGCTCGATCCCGGCCGCGGCCCGGTCGTCACGATCCTGGTCCAGCGCGGCACGCTCGCAGTCGGCGATGCCCTGGTCGCGGGCCCGCAATGGGGCCGCGTGCGGGCGATGCACGACTTCACCGGCGATCGAGTCCAGGAGGCCGGCCCCGGGATGCCGGTCGAGGTGCTCGGCTTCGACGGTGTCTGCGAGGCCGGCGAACACGTGCGGGTGGTCGAGAACGACCGCCGTGCCCGCCAGCTGGCCCAGGAGCGGGGCAACCGCCTCAAGACCGAGGCCCTGGCCCGCCGCCAGGCGCGCAAGGTCAGCCTCGAGGAGGTCTTCTCCCGCGCCCAGGCGGGCGACATCAAGGAGCTCAACATCGTGCTCAAGGCCGACGTCGCGGGTTCCCTGGAGGCGTTGCAGGACGAGATCGCCAAAGTCCCACAGGAGCAGGTCGCGATCAACATCATCCACTCGCAGACCGGTGGCATCAACGAGTCCGACGTGATGCTGGCATCGGCCTCGGAAGCGATCGTGATCGGCTTCAACGTCCGCCCGCTCGCCGATGCCCGCAAGGCCGCCGAGCGCGAGGGCGTCGATGTCCGCACCTACTCGGTCATCTACAAAATCACCGAAGACCTGCGCAACGCGATGGAGGGTCTGCTGGAGGCGGTCGAGGTCGAGGAAACGCTCGGCGAGGCCGAGGTCAAACAGACCTTCAAGGCCTCCAAGGTCGGCCGCATCGCGGGCTGCATCGTCAACGAGGGCAAGGTCGCCCGCGATGCCAACGTCCGCCTGATCCGCGAGGGCACGGTCATCTGGGACGGCAAGCTCGGCTCTTTGCGTCGCTTCAAAGACAACGTCCAGGAGGTCGAGGAGGGCCAGGAGTGCGGCATCGTGCTCGACGGCTACGCCGACGTCAAGGAGGACGACGTGCTCGAGTTCTACAAGACCAAGCAGGTCGAGCAGACGCTGGATTAGGATGGCCACGCCTCGCATGCGCCGTATCAACGAGGTGCTCCGCGAGGTGATCGGCGCAGCCATCACCACCGAACTGAGCGATCCTCGGATCGGCTTCGTCACCGTGACCTCGGTCGAGACCAGCCCAGACCTCCGCAGCGCCAAGGTGCACGTCAGCGTGCTCGGCGATGACGATGCCCGCGAGGAGGCGCTTACCGGGCTGCGCTCCTCCCACGGCGTTCTGCAGGCCAAGATCGCCGCCGAGACGAGGATGAAGCGCACCCCGACCCTGTCCTTTCACTACGACCCGACGGTCGAGCAGGGGATGAGAATCTCCCAGTTGCTCGAAGAGGAAGAGGAATGAGCGAGACCACCGACATCGGCGCCACCGCGATCGAGCGGGTCGCCAACGAGATCCGCAATCGCGACCGCTTCCTGCTCACCGCCCACGAGGGGCCCGACGGCGACGCGCTCGGCTCGCTGCTCGGCATGCACCACCTGCTGACCCAGCTCGGCAAGGACTCGGTGATGTTCCTCGCCGCGAAGGAGTTCCCGCTGCCGATCGAGTACCGCTTCCTGCCGCTGGAGGAGGTCTTTCACGAGGCGCCGGCCGACATGGCTGATCGTGCGGCGATCTTCCTCGACTGCGGCAACATCGATCGCATGCCGGTCGACTTCCTCTCCGCGGATGGGGTCTTCACGATCAACGTCGACCACCACCACGACAACACCCTCTTCGGCGACGTCAACCTGGTCGAGGTCGACGCCTCCTGCACGGCGGAGATCGTCTACGAGCTGGCGATCCTGCTCGGGGCCGAGATCACGCCGGAGATCGCCGCGGCTCTCTACGTCGGCCTGGTCACCGACACCGGCAAGTTCATGTACGAGAACACCAACGCGCGCACCCATCGCATCGCCGCCGACCTGATCGAAGCCGGGGTCGAGGTCGATGAGACCTACCGTCGTCTCTACGAGCACGTGCCGCTCGAGAAGCTGCGCCTGCTCTCTCGCGCCCTGGACGGGATCCAGCACCACTGCAAGGGCAGGCTGGTGCTCGCCTACATCGCCGCCGAGGACTACGAGGCGAGCGGCGCCGGCGAGGAGATGACCGAGGGGATCATCGATCACCTGCGCTCGGTCGAGGGTGCCCGCGTCGCGGCGCTGATCCGCGACCTCGGCGACCGCGGCCGCGCTGCCCGCAAGGTGAGCCTGCGCTCCAGCGACGGCGAGGTCGACGTCTCCGCGATCGCCCGCGTCAACGGCGGCGGCGGCCACAAGCGAGCCGCCGGCTTCTCCACCGACCTCGAGCTGGAGGCGCTGGTCTCCTTCCTCTGCGGCGAGGTATCCAGGCAACTCGATCCTTGACGGTTCTGCTCTGCGACAAGCCCGCGGGAATCACCTCACACGACATGGTTGAACAGGTGCGACGCGAGCGCGGCTGCAAGGCGGGGCATGCGGGAACGCTCGATCCCTTTGCCACCGGTCTGCTGCTGGTCCTGCTTGACGAGGCAACCCGCGTGCAGCGCTTCCTCGTCGAGCTGCCGAAGACCTACCTGGCGACGGCGCGGCTTGGCTGGCGCTCGAGCAGCGGCGATCCCGAAGGTGAGCTGACCGAGACTGGCGCGCTGCCGAAAGCGCTCGAGCTGCCGACCGGCACGGTGCGCCAGCATGTGCCGATGACCTCGGCCGTGCGAGTCGGGGGCGAGCGGCTCTATCGCAAGGCCCACCGGGGCGAGACGGTCGCGACCCCGCCACGCGACGTCGAGATCTACCGCGCCGAGCTGCTCGGGCACGATGCCGAGAGCGCCCGCTATGAGATCGAGTGCTCCAGCGGGACCTACGTGCGCACTCTGGTCGAGACGCTCGGCGATGTCTACTGCTCCGAGCTGCGCCGCACCGCGATCGGGCCCTTCAGGGTCGAGAACGCGGGCGAACAGGTCGGCGTCGAGCGCATCGGCGAGCTGATTCCCGCCGCGGCGGAGGCGATGCGGTAATGGCCAACATCGTCGTCACCAGCCTGCCGGACGCCGAACCGCGGGCGCGGCATGTCGCGATCGGCACCTTCGACGGCGTGCACCGCGGTCATCAGGCGGTGATCGAGGGCGCCGACACGGTGCTCACCTTCGACCCGCATCCGCTCGAGGTGATCCATCCCGCCGCGCTGCCGAAATTGATCATGCCCTTCGGCGTCAAGCGCGACGTGATCGAGGGGCTCGGCGTGCGCGAGCTGGTCGTCATCCCCTTTGACCACGACTTCGCGACGCTCTCCGCCGAGGAGTTCATCGAGCGGGTTCTGATCGAGCGACTGGGCGCCGAGCAGGTCTCGGTGGGGGAGAACTTCCGTTTCGGCGCCAAAGCCAAAGGGGACCCGACGATGCTGGCCGCGCGCACCGAGTTCGAGACCAGGGTGGTGCCGCTGGTCGAGGTCGACGGCGAGACGGTCTCCTCGACCCGGATCAGGGCCCTGGTGGCCGCTGGCGACATGGAGGGCGCGCGGCACTGCCTCGGCGCCCCCTTCATGGTCGAGGGAACCGTCGTCGAGGGCGACCAGCGCGGTCGCGAGCTCGGCTTTCCGACCGCCAACATCGTCCCCGACGACCGCCTGCTGATCCCCGGCCACGGCGTCTTCGCGGCCTTTGCCGACGGCGTTCCCGCCGCCGTCAACGTCGGTGTGCGGCCGACCTTCGAGAGCGGTCGGGGCGTGCTGATCGAGACTTATCTGATCGACCGCAACGAAGACCTCTACGGGCGCACCCTGCGCGTCGCCTTCGTCGAGAGGCTGCGCGGCGAGAAGCGCTTCCCCAGCGTCGAGGAGCTGATCGTCCAGATGCGGATCGACGTCGAGGACGCGAAGCGGGTCTGTGCTAGCTTCACCGGCGCATCATGAGCCTCGCCAAGGAGAAGAAGACCGAGCTGATCGGAAAGTACGGCCGCGCTGACGGCGACACCGGCTCTGCCGAGGTCCAGGTCGCGCTGCTCACCGAGCGGATCAACGAGCTCACCGAGCACCTCCGCGGGCACGCCAAAGATCACCACTCGCGCCGCGGCCTGCTGATGCTGGTCGGCAAGCGCCGCCGCATGCTCCGCTATCTGGAGCGCACCGACCTCGAGCGCTACCGCGCCCTGGTCGCCGATCTCGGCCTGCGCCGATGATCGCCGCCGGCGAGCCGGCTCCCGAGTTCACCCTCCGCAACCAGGACGGAGAGAAGGTCTCGCTTTCCGACTACCGCGGTCGCAGGGTCCTGCTCGTCTTTTACCCGCTCGACTTCAGCCCGGTCTGCTCGGACCAGCTCTCGATCTACCAGGAGGTCAAGCCCGAGATCGCCGAGAAGGGGGTCGAGCTGGTCGGGATCAGCGTCGACCACGGCTTCGCCCACAAGGCCTTCCAGGAAAAGCTGGGCATCGACACGCCTCTGCTCGCCGACTTCGAGCCGAAGGGCGAGGTGGCCCGCGCCTATGGCGCCTACATCGAGCAGACGGGACACGCCAACCGCTCGCTCGTCCTCGTCGACGAGGAGGGCACGGTCGCCTGGGTGCACGAGTCGCCGACGCCGCTCGAGATCCCCGGCGCCAACTTGATCTTCGACGCCCTGGAGACCGTCGGGTCTGACGCCTGAGCTGACCAGCGCCGCGGTGCCCCCGGTAGGCCCGGAGGACCACGTGCGTGGCGAGGGCGAGACCTTGATCGTCTACGCCGACCTCGGTTGCCCGCACTGCGCGGCGGCGTGGCTGGAGATCTGCGAGCGACGCGTGAGCGTCGTCTTCCGCCACTTTCCGGTGGCGAGCAAGCACCCGAGGGCACCGGCCCTGCACGCCGCGGCCGAGGCCGCCGGGAAGCAGGGGCGGTTCTTCGAGATGGTCGATTCGCTCTACGCCGATCGCGGGCGGGTCGACGACCCGCACCTCTGGGAGCGGGCGGAGCGGCTTCGAGCTCGACCTGCGGCGCTTCGAGGCGGACCGGCGAACGGATGAGGTCGCTGCCCGGGTTAGGCGCGACTTCGAGTCCGGCATCCGCGCCGGTGTCATCGGAACGCCGGCCATGTACTCTCCCAGCTGAAAGAGAACGAGAGTTCTGAAAGCAAATGGCCGCCATCCGGGCGGCCGGAGGTAGGACAACTAAATGAGCATGTTTGACGTTACCCGCGTCTCGGCGGACATCGGCGACAGCCAGATTTCCTTCGAGACCGGAAAACTCGCGAAGCAGGCGGGCGGCGCGGTCGTGGTCCAGGCCGGCGACACCATGGTCCTGTGCACCGCAACCGTCGGCAGCCTGCGCGACGTGGACTTCCTTCCCCTCACCGTCGACATCGAGGAGCGGATGTACGCCGCGGGCAAAATCCCCGGCTCGTTCTTCCGTCGCGAGGGCAAATCCAGCGAGAAGGCGACGCTGACCGCGCGCATGATCGACCGGCCGATCCGGCCGCTGTTCCCGAAGGGCTGGCACTACGAGACCCAGCTGGTCGCGATCCCGATGTCGGTGGACCAGATCCACCCCTACGACATCCTCGCGATGAACGGCGCCTCCGCGGCGCTGGCGATCTCACCGGTCCCGGTGGCCGACCACGTCGGCGCGGTGCGGATCGGCAAGCTGGACGGCGACTTCGTCGTAAACCCCTCTGAGGAGGACCACGCCGAGCTCGACCTCGACCTGATCGTCGCCGGCACCAGCGAGGCCATCCTGATGGTCGAGGCCGGCGCCAACGGCGTCACCGAGCAGGAGATCCTCGACGCGCTCGACATCGCCCACGGCGAGATCAAGAAGCTCGTCGCCGCGATGGAGGAGCTGCAGCAGAAGGCCGGCAAGGAGAAGATCGAGGTCGAAGCGCCCTCGATCGACGAGGGGCTGCTCAGCGACATCCGCTCTTCTCATGGCCAGGCGCTGGTCGACGCGATCGCCACCGAGGGCAAGCTCGAGCGCTACGAGGCGATCGACAAGGTCAAGGAGGAGGTCGTCGCCCAGTACGCGCCGGAGAGCGACGAGGACGCCGGCTCCGACCGCAAGGCCGAGGTATCCGCCGCCTTCGACAGCATCGAGAAGGACACGATCCGCAAGGCGATCGCCGTCGACAAGAAGCGCCCCGACGGTCGCGCCCAGGACGAGATCCGGCCGATCGAGTGCGAGGTCGACATCTCCCCCCGCGTGCACGGCTCGGCGCTATTCACCCGCGGTGAGACGCAGATCCTCTCCAACGCCGCGCTCGGCACGACCCGCATGGACATGCGGATCGACACGCTCGGTCTGGAGACGTCGAAGAAATTCTGGCACCACTACAACTTCCCGCCCTTCTCGGTCGGGGAGGCCGGCTTCATGCGCGGCCCGAAGCGTCGCGACATCGGTCACGGGGCGCTCGCCGAGCGTGCTCTGGTCGCCACGATCCCCGGCGAAGAGGAGTTCCCCTACGTGATCCGAGTCGTCTCCGAGACGCTCGAGTCCAACGGCTCCTCGTCGATGGGATCGGTCTGCGCCTCCTCAATGGCACTGCAGGCGGCGGGCGTGCCGGTCAGCGCACCGGTCGCCGGCGTCGCGATGGGCCTGATCAAAGAGGGCGACGACTACATCGTCCTCACCGACATCGCCGGCGTCGAGGATCACCTCGGCGACATGGACTTCAAGGTCGCCGGCACCGCGGACGGGATCACCGCGCTGCAGATGGACATCAAGATCACCGGCGTCACCTTCGAGATCCTCACCGACGCCCTGGAGCAGGCCAACAAGGGCCGCCAGTTCATCCTCGGCAAGATGGCCGAGGCGATCGACGGCCCACGCGAGTCGCTCTCCAAGCACGCGCCGCGGATCGAGGCGATCAAGATCGACCAGGAGAAGATCGGCGCCGTGATCGGCAAAGGCGGCGAAACGATCCGCGCCCTCTGCGAGGAGTTCGAAGCCGAAATCGACGTCGAGGACGACGGCACGATCCGGATCTACGCTCCGACCGGCGAACTGGTCGAAGCCTGTGTTGCCCGGATCGAGTCGATGACCAAGGAGGCGGAGATCGGCGATCGGTACAACGCCGCCAAAGTCGTCAAGACGACCACCTTCGGCGCCTTCGTCGAGCTGGTCAAGGGCACCGATGGCCTGCTGCACATCTCCAACGTGAAGCCGGGGGAGAGGGTCGACTCGGTCGACGACGTGCTCAGCTCGGGGGACGTGATCGACGTCACCGTTGTCGAGGTCGACCGCGAGCGCGGTCGCATCGGCCTGCGGCTCTCCGACGACCCGTCGGTAGCCGGTAAAACCGCCGAGGAGCTGGCCGAGGTCGGCTCCGGCGACGGTGGCCCACGCCGTAACGGTGGTGACCGTGATCGCGGTGGCCGCGGCGGCGGAGGCGGCGGTCGCCGGCGCGAGCGCGAGCGTCGCAGCTAGCCCTTGAGCGCTGCGCAGCTAACCGAGCTCGGCTCGGGCGCCCGGGTCGTGACTGAGGAGGTTCCCTCGGTCCGCTCCGTGGCGCTCGGGCTCTGGGTTCGCACCGGCTCGAGGAACGAGACGCCGGCACAGGCCGGTGTCTCGCACTTCCTCGAGCACCTGCTGTTCAAGGGCACCGCGCGCTACTCGGCGATCGAGATCTCCGAGCTCTTCGACGGGCTCGGCGCCTCGGTCAACGCGGCGACCGGCAAGGAGACCACCCACCTGCACGCCCGCTTCCTCGACGAGCACACCGACGAGGTCTTCGACCTGCTCGCGGAGATGCTGCTGGCGCCGACCTACCCGGACATCGACTCCGAGCGCGACGTCGTGTTGGAGGAGATCGCGATGTACGAGGACGAGCCACAGGACCGGGTCCACGACATCCTCGCCGGCGCCGTCTTCGGCGAGCACCCGCTGGGCCGGCGAGTGCTCGGCGAGGCCGAGGTGATCTCCTCGATCCCGGTTCCCGAGATCGAGGCCTACCGCAAGGGTCGCTACACCGGCCCGCACGTCGTCGTCGGCGCGGCCGGGCACCTCGACCACGAGCGGATCGTCGCTCTGGCCGAGCGCCTCGTCTCGCCGCCGAGCGGCGAGAACGGGTCGCAAGCGGTTCGGACCGACGGCGCTGCGCGGTTGCGCTTCTACCCGAAGGACACCGAGCAGTACCACATCTGCTTCGGCGCGACCGGGATCGTCCGCGACGACGAGCGTCGCTACGGGCTCGCGGTGCTCGACTCGATCTTCGGCGGCTCGACCTCCTCGCGCCTCTTTCGCGAGGTGCGCGAGAAGCGCGGCCTCGCCTACTCGGTCGGCTCCTACAACGAGCAGTACACCGACTCCGGCATGGTGGCGACCTACGTCGGCACCCGCGAGGACAACGTCGAGGAAGCCTGCGCGGTGATCGGTGCCGAGCTGGAGCGACTGCGCTCCGAGCCGGTCTCGGCCGATGAGCTGGCGCGGGCAAAGGAGAACGTCAAGGGTCGCCTCGTGCTCTCCTCGGAGTCGACCGCGGCGCGGATGTCGCGGATCTCGCGCTCGACGCTCTTCAACCTGCCGATCGAAAGCCTCGATTCGATGCTGGCCAAAGTCGATGCGGTGAGCGTCGAGGAGCTGAGCGAGCTGGCCAGCGAGCTCTACCGCGCCGAGCGGCTCTCGGCCGCCTGCGTCGGTCGCGATGAGGAGTGCTTCCGCAAGGCGTTGGCTCCCGTCAGCGAGGCGCTGGCAGCGGCATGATCCGCGTCGCTGTTTCCGGCGCGAACGGGCGCATGGGCCAGACCGTCTGCGAAGCGGTCGAGGGCGCCGACGGCCTGGAGCTGGTTGCGAAAGCCGACCCGGCGCTCGGGGTCGAGCTGGCCGGCGTGCTCGGCGATGCCGACGTCGTCGTCGACTTCAGCACGCCCGACACGGCGCTCGACAACGCCAAGGCCTGCCTCGACGCCGGGGTGCACGTAGTCCTTGGCACGACCGGATTCGACCTCGATGCCCTTCGCGCCGCCGCCGAGGCGGGCGACGCCAACTGCTTCGTCGCGCCCAACTTCGCGATCGGAGCCGTGCTGCTGATGGAGGCGGCGCAGGCGATCGCCAAGCACATGCCCGAGTGCGAGATCGTCGAGCTGCACCACGACCGCAAGCTCGACGCGCCTTCGGGCACGGCGAAGCGGACCGCGGAGCTGATCGAGGGCGCCGGCGGCAACGTCCACCAGCCGATCCACTCGGTGCGGCTGTCAGGCCTGGTCGCCCATCAGGAAGTGATCTTCGGCGGCGAGGGCCAGACGCTCTCGATCCGCCACGACTCGATCGACCGCGTCTCATTCATGCCCGGCGTCATCCTCGCCGTCCGCCGGGTCGCCGGCCTGCCCGACCGCTTCACGGCCGGCCTCGAGAAGCTGTTGTAGGTTCATGCGATGAGCGACGAGCTGACGCGCCTCGACGCGACCGCCCAGGCCGAGCTGGTCCGCAACGGAGACCTGACCGCGGCCGAGCTGGTCGAAGCGGCGATCTCTCGGATCGAGGCAACCAACGGCGAGATCAACGCCGTGATCCATCCGCTCTTCGAGGAAGGCCTGGAGGCGGCCCGGGGAGATCTCCCCGACGGGCCCTTCAAGGGCGTTCCCTTCCTGCTCAAGGACCTCGGCGCCGTCTTTGCCGGCCAGCCGCTGCACCTGGGCATGAACTACCTGAAGGAACGCGATTTCCGCGCCCCGATGGACACCTACCTGGCGCAGCGCTTCCGTGCCGCCGGGCTGGTCACGATCGGCAAGACGAGCTGCCCAGAGCTCGGCATCCTGCCGACGACCGAGCCACGCGCCTACGGCCCGACGCGCAATCCCTGGGACCTCGAGCGGACGCCTGGCGGGTCGAGCGGAGGATCCGCCGCTGCGGTTGCCGCCGGCATGGTGCCGATGGCCCACGCCAACGACGGTGGTGGCTCGATCCGCATCCCGGCCTCCAACTGCGGCCTCGTCGGCCTCAAGCCGACTCGGCAGCGGACCAGCGAGGGACCGATCGCCGGCGACTTCATGTCCGGCCTGACGGCGGAGCTTTGCGTCTCGCGTTCGGTGCGCGATACCGCTGCGCTGCTCGAGGCGGTGCACGGCCCGGCGCCGGGAGACCCCTACGTCGCCCCGCCGCCACTCCGCCCCTACAGCGAGGAGGTCGGCGCCGACCCCGGCAAGCTGCGGATCGCGCTCTGGACCGAGACCGTGATCGAGCAGGACGCCGATCCCGAGGTCGTGGCCGCGGCCAAGTCCGCGGCAGCGACGCTGGAAGGCCTTGGCCACGCGGTCGAGGAGCCGGACCTGAGCATGCTGAAGGGCATCCCCATCATCGAGCCTTTCCTGGTCCGCTGGGCCGCCGGGCAGGCATCGACGCTCGACCAGCTCGGGGTGATCGGCGGAGCGCCCATCGGTCCCGACGACGTCGAGCCGTTGACCTGGGCCCTGGCCGAGATCGGACGTGCCCGCAGCGCGGGCGATTACCTGACTGCCGTCGGCCAGCATCAGGTGATGTCGCGAATGTTCGCCGGCATCCACGAGTCCGGCTTCGACCTGCTCTTGAGCCCGGTCATGGGTGAGCCACCGCCGCCGCTCGGCACCTTCGACGACTCCGGACCGGACCCGATGGTCGCCTTCGAGCGAGCCTTCCTCGACGGCTGCTTCACGGCGGCGTTCAACGCGACCGGCCAGCCGGCGATCTCCCTGCCGTTGCACGTGAGCGAGAGCGGGCTGCCGATCGGCGTCCAGCTCGTCGCCCCGCTGGGACGCGAGGACGTGCTGCTGCGGGTCGCTTCCCAGCTCGAGCAGGCGGTCCCCTGGGCAGGCCGCACGGCGGCCACCTTTGCCATATGACCGCCCCGATACCCTGCCAGCGATGAGGGAGATCCGCGGCGTCATAACGGCGATGGCCACCCCCTTCGATCGAGGGGGGGGAGTGGACGAGGTAGCAGCCCGCCGGCTCGCTTCCCATCTGGTCGAGCACGGATCGCACGGTGTCGTCGTCGCCGGCTCCACCGGCGAGGCCGCGACCCTTGACGATCGCGAGCACATCTCGCTGCTGCGGGCGGTTGTCGAGGAGGTCGGGGCACAGGCGACGGTGATCTGTGGCACCGGCACCAACGACACCCGCCACTCGATCGAGCTGACCAGGGCGGCAGCCGAGGCCGGTGCCGAGGCGGCGCTTGTCGTCACCCCCTACTACAACAAGCCCAACCCGGCCGGGATCCGCGCCCACTTCGAAGCGATCGCCTCGGCCGTTCCAGGTCTACCGTTGATCGCCTACAACATCCCCTCCAGGGTGGTGATCAACGTGCCGCCGGCGGATCTCGCCGAGCTGGCCCAGATCGACGGCGTGGTCGCCGTCAAGCAGGCGAACAACGACGAGATCGGCCCGATCGAGGGCCTCGACGTCCTGGCCGGCAACGACGACATATTTCTGAGAACGCTTGAGCTCGGCCTCGCCGGCGGGATTCTCGTCGCCACGCACCTGGTGGGCGACCAGATGCGGGAGATGTGGGACGCGGCGCAGGCCGAGGAACTGGACCGTGCGCGTGAGATCGACGCCGGTCTGCGACCGCTCTACGAGGCGCTCGCCGTGACCACCAACCCGATGCCGCTCAAGGCGGCGCTGGAGATCGCCGGCCTGATCCCCTCCGGGACCATGCGACTGCCGATGGTTCCCGTCGATGCCGCGCAGCGCGCGACGATCCGCGACGCGTTGGACGCCGTCGGCGTGCCGGTGGCTTCCTAGCCGATGGCGGCGAAACTGCGAGTTCTGCCGCTCGGCGGCCTGGGCGAGATCGGCAAGAACATGACCGTGATCGAGTACGACGGGCGGATCGTCGTCGTCGACACCGGCCTGATGTTCCCGACGCCCGAGATGCTCGGCATCGACCTGGTCCTGCCCGACTTCTCCTACCTGCGCGACCGCGTCGACGACATCGAGGCGGTCGTCCTCACCCACGGGCACGAGGATCACGTCGGCGCGCTGCCTTACGTGCTGCGTGAGATCGGCATGCCGCCGGTCATCTACGGCGGTCTGCTGACGGTCGGCATGGTGCGCTCCAAGCTCGACGAGCACAAGATGAAGGACGCGCCGTTGGAGGAGCTGCCAGCGGGCAAGAAAGTCCAGCTCGGCCCCTTCGAGCTCGAGCTGGTCCATCTCTCCCACTCGATCCCCGACATGCGGGGAGTGATCCTCGGCACCGAGGTCGGCAAGATCCTGATGACCGGCGACTACAAGTTCGACCAGACCCCGGTCGATGGCCGCCCCGCCGACATCTCACGGCTCGCCCAGCTCGGCCGCGAAGGCCTGCTGCTGCTCTGCGGCGACTCGACCAACGCCGACCGCCCGGGTATCGCGCCCTCGGAGTCGAGCGTCGGGCCGGCCCTGCTGGAGACCTTCTCGGCCTGCAAAGGCCGGGTCATCGTCACCTCCTTCGCCTCCAACATCCACCGCGTGCAGCAGGTGATCGACGCCGCCGTCGCGCTCGACCGCCGCGTCGCCCTGGTCGGCCGCTCGATGCGCAAGAACTTCAACATCGCCTCCAACCTCGGCATCGCCAAAGCGCCTTCGGGCCTCTTCATCCAGCCGCGCGAGATCGAGGACTTCCCCGACGAGAAGGTTGTCGTGATCTCCACCGGCAGCCAGGGCGAGCCGCTCTCGGCGCTACGGAGGATGGCCAACAACGACCACCGCGACGTCCAGCTGCACTCGGGCGACACCGTCGTCTTCTCGGCGACCCCGGTGCCGGGCAACGAGCGCGCTGTGAACGAAACGATCGACCGTATCTACGAGATCGGGGCCTCGGTCGTGACCGCCAAGGATGCGCCGATCCACGCTTCCGGGCACGGTTGGCAGGAGGAGTTGAAGCTGATGCTCAACCTGACCAAACCGCGCTACGTGATGCCCGTGCACGGCGATCACCAGCGGCTGCGCCTGCACGCCAGCCTCGCCCACTCGGTGGGGGTCGACCCCGAGAACGTCTTCCAGGGTCGCAACGGCCTGCCGTTGGAGCTGGATGCCAACGGGGCGCGTTTCGGCAAGGAGGTCCACGCCGGCGTCGTCTACGTCGACGGCGTCAACGTCGGCGAGCCCGATGACGTGGCGCTGCGCGACCGGCGCGAGATCTCCGCCGACGGCATCTTCATCGTCGTCGCGACGATCTCCGCCGAGGACGGCAGCGTCGTCGCCGATCCCGAGGCGATCGTGCGCGGCGTCGCCCTGCCAGAGGGCGAGGAGTCCCTGGTCGAAGAATTGAAGGACGTGGTCGAGGACTCGCTCGAGGACGCCGCCGAGGCCGGCACGCGGGAGGTCCACCTGATCCAGGAAGACGTTCACGAGGCGATCGCCAAGCTCGTCTACGAGAAGCTGCGCAGCCGGCCGATGATCCTGCCGGTCGTCGTCGAGGTTTAGCCGCCTATTTTTCGGCCAGCCAGATGTTTTTTCCGGCGTTGCTTTCGATTTTCCAGGTGGTCTGAACCTGGATTCCCGTGGGGCAAGTCGCCGGCCCTTTGATCTTGCCTGCCACCCAGGGGTCGGTTTCCCCGGTCATCACGGCACCGGGATTGGTGATGATCAGCTCGGCGCCCGGCAGTTTGTAGACACAGGCATCTTTTTCGCCGGCGATCAGCAGGTTGAGCTCAAGATTTTTTTTGCCCTCGATCATCAGCAGTCCTTTACCGAGGCCAAAGTAGGCGAAAGCCGAGCTAACAGCAGGCAGGTTCGCCATCGAGACCGCGACGTTCGGATTGCCTTTGAGGGTCGAGGTGCATTCGCCGCCTTTGTTGGAGCTGAATCCCAGCGAGCTGATTTCTCCGGTCCCGTTGCCGTTGAATTTCCCTTTCAGCGGAGATTCGGTGCAGGTCACCGTGCCCCCGGGGCCTCCGGCCGAGATGATGGACACGTTTTTGGAAAGCGCGCCGACAATTTCGCCGCTGAATTCTTCTCCGGCTGGGCACGTGGTTTCGGTTTTTTCAGGTGCCGCTTTGCAGAGTTTGGTCGGTAGTTTCGAGAGGTCGAGCGGTTTAGGTTTCTGGACGGTGTAGTTGGCCGTCCAGCTCGCCGTCGCGGGGCACAGCAGGCCCGTTTTTTTGGCCAGGGGCTCTTCTTTAGCGATGATTTCGCCCGGATTGCCACCTTTCAGGCCCAGTTCGATCGCTTCGGCCGTGTACAGGCAGGCGAAGCCGCAGTTGACGCTGGCCGCGGGATTTTCGCCATCGCCTCTCCGGAGCGTCAAGGCGCCGGCATTTTCACCGCTTGCTTCGATCTGTCCCAGATATGGAGTTTCGAGAGTCGAGAGGGTGCATTCGGTGCCTCCGTTTTTGCATCCGGCGAAGCTGAGCGAGCTGATTTCGACGGGGAGTGGCGCCGCCGGCCTTCCCCGAGGTTTCGCCTATGATGCTGGAACTGGTGCAGACTATGCTCAGCGTTCCGCCTTGCAACCTGGCTTCGCTGGAGGTGGCTTCGATCAGCGTCCCCGGTGCGTAGACGTTTTCCGCTTTGCAAGGTTCTTCCACGGCTTTGCAGAGCTCGGTTGAGGCCGAGGCAGAGGTCGTGGTCGCGGCGCAGAATGCAAGCCCAACCAGCACGGCAAGCGCGCATGAATTACGGATGCTGAAATGTCTCACGGCAGGCCCCCTTCGATGAGTGACCTTTTTACCACGAGCGGGGTGAGTGATCAAGTATATCTGATCAAAACCAAAGACCATGACACCGATGCTGCGACAGAAAAAGGACCCGCCGGTCGCGTTGGGGAGAACCGGCGGGCCCTTGTGTCTCGTCCGTGGGAGAAACTACGGCTGAGCGCTAAAGCCGGTCTAAAGCCCCGGTAATCGGTTTCTCAGACTTGCGTAGGGGCAGCCGGACGCGAAAGAGCGCACCACCCAGGTCGGACTCGCCTGCCTCGGCGCTGCCGCCGTGCGATCTCGCCACGGCGCTGACGATCGCCAGGCCGAGGCCGCTGCCGCCGCCGATCGCGGTGTCGGCGGGCCCGTCGCCGCGGACGAAGCGCTCGAAGACCTGCTCGCGAAGCTCCACCGGCACACCAGGACCGTCGTCGGCGACCTCGACCACGGCGCTCGCGCCCTCGGCGTGCAGGCGCAGTTCGATCCGCGAGCCCGGGGGGGTGTGGCGGGCGGCGTTGTCGAGCAGATTGAGCACCATGCGATGCAGCTCGTCGGGATTGCCGTCGACCAGGAGCGGTCGCTCGTTCTCTACCCGTAGCTCACGTTCGCCGATCGTCGGCGCAACCTCCGCCGCGGCGTTACCCGCCACCTCGGCCAGATCGCAGCGGGTGCGAGCGCCGATGCGCCCGGCATCGGCGCGGGCGAGGAGCAGTAGGTCGCCGACCAGGCGGCTCATGCGAGTGGAGGAGCGCAGCGCCGAGTCGACCATCGCCCGCTCGTCCTCCTGCGCCGGCTCCTCGAGCGAGGCCTGGAGCAGCTCCAGGTTGGCGAGGATGCTGGTCAGCGGGGTGCGCAACTCGTGCGAGGCGTCGGCGACGAACTCGCGCTGGCGCTTCAGCGCCGCTTCGCGCTCGGCGCGGGCGGCGTCGAGCGAGCGGAGCATCCGCTCCAGCGTCCTCGCCAGCTCGCCCACCTCGTCGTCCACACGCGGTTGTGGCATGTGGCTGGAGGGGTCGCCGGTGTCGGCGATTGTGCGCGCCGTCGCGGTCAGCGACGCGATCGGGTGCATCGCGCGACGGGCGATCGCCACGCCGGCGAGACTGGCGAGCAGGGTCGCGCCCAGCACGCCGGCTGCGATCAGGAGCCAGAGCCGGCCCACGGTCGAGTCGATGTGCTGCTCGTCGCGGCCGTACTGGACATAGCCGGCAATTCGCCCGGTCTGACGGCTGCGCAGGGCGACCGTCACGACCCGCATCTCGCCGACGTCGCGGATGCCGGGTACGGGGGGGCCGAGTCCGGCTGCGTTCGGGCTGGCGTCGAGTTCCCGCCCCTGCGAATCGTAGATCCGCACCGAGGCATCGTTGGGGCTGACGAAATCGGCCAGGTCCGGCTCGCGGACGATCAGCGTGTTGGTGATCGTGTCGACGATCTGGACCTGAGAGGCCAGCGTCGTCACCGCGCCCTTCATCTCGCGGTTGAAGTCGTCCCGGATGCGCTGCGCGGCGAGGTTGCCGACGATCACCCCGAACAGCACCAGGATCGCCAGGGTCAGCCCGGCGGAGACGCCGGCGAGGCGCCAGCGGACCGGCCAGTTGCCCGGCCGGAATGCCGCTAGCCCTTGAGCACGTAGCCGGCGCCGCGCTTGGTGTGCAGAAGCCGTGTCTCCTCACCCGCCTCGAGCTTGCGGCGCAGATTGGAGATGAATACGTCGATCGTGTTGGTGGCCGCCATCGGGTCATAGCCCCAGACCTCGTCGAGCAGGCGCTCGCGTGAGACGACGAGGCGCTCGTTGTGCATCAGGTATTCGAGCAGCTCGAACTCGCGGTTGGTCAGCTCGATCTCGCGCTCGCCGCGCCGCACCTCGCGCGTATCCGGGTTGAGGCTGAGGTCGCCGACCTCAAGCGAAGCCGAGCCGCGCGGCGGCCGGCGGCGCAGCAGGGCACGGATCCGGGCGAGCAGCTCCTTGCGCTCAAAGGGCTTGACCAGGTAGTCGTCGGCACCGCTGTCGAGCCCACCCACCCGGTCCTCGGTCTCTGCCCGTGCGGTCAGCATCAGGATCGGCACGTCGCTGTCGGCGCGCAATCGCTGGCAGACCTCGACCCCGTCCATCCGCGGTAGGCCCAGGTCGAGGACGACCAGGTCCGGCACGAAGCCGGCGGCGACGTCGAGCGCGTCGACTCCATCCGCCGAGGTGCGCACCTCGTAGCCCTCGTTGCGCAGCGAGCGCCTCAGCACGTCGGCGATCTCCTGATCGTCCTCGACGACGAGGACGCGGCCTCCCGACAGATCGGTCTCATTTGCAAGCACGCTGCGATGTTAGCCCGGCTTGCACACGTTCCCGTGGGCTTTTAGCGCGAATTTAGGCACGGACATAGCGGGGAAGACACCGATTCTGGGGCACTTGCCATCTGCCTCGCTTGCCATGATCGATCGCAGCCGTGAGTTCAGCCGCCGCCGTCCATCTACATGCCCACAGCGAGTACTCGCTGCTCGATGGCGCCTGCAAGATCGACGCGATGGCGGCACGGGCGGCGGAGCTGGGCCAGCCGGCGTTGGGGTTGACCGACCATGGCGTGATGAACGGCGCCGTGGACCTCTACAAGGCCTGCCAGAAGCACGGGATCAAACCCATCGCCGGCCTCGAGGCCTACCTCGTCGACGACGTCAAGGCGATCAGGGAGAAGCCCAAGTACGAGCGCAACCACCTCACCCTGCTGGCCGAAAACGACGCCGGCTTCGCCAACCTGGTCAAGCTCACCTCGGCCGGCTTCCTGCAGGGCTTCTCGCGCGGCAAAGCCAACGTCGATATGGAGCTGCTCGCCGCCCACGCCGACGGGGTGATCGTCCTCACCGGCTGCCTGCAGTCGCGCTTCTGCCGGCGCCTGATCGAAGAGCGCGCCGACGACGCTCGCGGTCATCTCGATGACCTGATCCAGGCCTTCGGCCCCGAGCAGGTCTACTTCGAGGTGCAGAAAAACGGCATCGAGGAGCAGGAGAAGGCCAACCAGGGGATCGTCCGCTTCGCTCGCGAGCTGAACCGGCCGCTGGTCGGCACCGCCGACGTCCACTACCTGCGCCGCGAGGACTTCGACAACCACGCGGCGCTGCTCTGCGTGCAGACCAAGTCGACCCTTGAGGCGCCGAAGATGAGCTTCGACACCAACGAGTTCTTCCTCAAGAGCAACGAGGAGATGACGGAATCCTTCGCCGAGTGGCCCGAGGCGATCCCGACGACGCTGGAGATCGCCGAACGCTGCTCGCTGGACATCGAGCTCGGCAGCCTGCTGCTGCCCCGCTACCCGACCGAGGACGGCGAGGAGCCGGAGGCGATGCTGCGGCGGATCGCCGGCGAGGGGCTGCGGGCCCGTTATGGCGATCCGGTTCCGGCCGAGGCGGTCGAGCGGATGGAGTTCGAGCTCGGCGTGATCGAGGAGATGGGCTTCTCCTCTTATTTCTTGATCGTCTGGGACTTCGTCCGCTACGCCAAGGAGAACGGCGTCGCCGTTGGCCCCGGCCGCGGTTCGGCGGCGGGCTCGATCGTCTCCTACGTGCTCAAGATCACCGACCTCGATCCGCTCGCCGAGGGGCTGATCTTCGAGCGCTTCCTCAACCCCGGGCGCAAATCGATGCCGGATATCGACATCGATTTCTCCGTCCGTGGGCGCGAGCGGATGATCCGCTACGTCGGCGACAAGTATGGCCGCGAGTCGGTCGCCCAGATCATTACCTTCGGCAAGATGGCGCCGCGCGCGGCGACCCGTGACGCGGCGCGGGTGCTCGGCTTCGACTACGGCAGCGGCGATCGCCTCGCCAAGCAGATTCCGGAGCCGATCATGGGCCGCAGTCCTTCCTTCGAGGAATGCCTGAGGGCGGGGCAGGAATTGAAACAGACCTACGACGCCGAGCCGGACGCGAAACGGATCATCGACGTCGCCCAGGGACTCGAGGGGATCATCCGCAACAACTCGATCCACGCCGCCGCGGTGGTGATCGCCGACCGGCCCTTGCACGAGGTGGTGCCGCTGCAGCTGGCCGAGGACCGCAACGCCCCGGCGACCGGCAATGGCAACGGCTCCGGCAAGCCGGAGCGCCAGTACAAGATCGTCACCCAGTACTCGATGGGGCCGATCGAGGAGATGGGCCTGTTGAAGATGGACTTCCTCGGCCTGCGCAACCTCGACGTGATCGAGGACGCGATCGACATCATCGAGCGCTCGCGTGGCGAGAAGATCGACATGGAGAAGATCCCGATCGACGACGCGAAGACCTACGCGATGCTCGCCGGGGGCGACTCGACCGGCGTCTTCCAGTTCGAGTCGGAGGGAATGCGCGACGCCCTGCGCAAGGTGGGACCAACCGAGTTCGCCGACATCGTCGCGCTCGGCGCCCTCTACCGGCCCGGTGCGATGGCCTACATCCCCGCCTACGCCAAGGGCAAGCGGGACCCCTCGACGGTGCGTTACCCCGACCCTCGATTGCGGGCGATCACCGAGGAGACCCACGGCTGCGTCATCTACCAGGAGCAGTTGATGGAGATCGCGCGGTCGATGGCCGGCTTCTCTGGCGCCGAGGCGGACGACCTGCGCAAGGCGATCGGCAAGAAGAAGCGCGACCTGATGGCGACGATGAAGGACAAATTCATGCAGGGCCTGGCCGAATCCGACACCGCCACGGCGGTTGCCAAGGATCTCTGGAAGCTGAACGAAGCGGCCGCCGACTACTCCTTCAACAAGTCCCACGCCGCCTGTTACGGGCTGATCTCCTACCGCACCGCCTACCTCAAGGCCAACTACCCGGCCGAGTACATGGCGGCCGTGATCTCCTCGGTGATGAACACCAAAGACAAGGTGCCGCTCTTCGTCAACCGCTGCGCGGAGATGGGGATCGACGTCCTGCCACCCGACGTCAACTCCTCCGATCACAGCTTCGTCGTCTCCGAGAAGGCGATCCGCTTCGGCCTCGACGCGGTGAAGAACGTCGGGCACGCGGCGGTCGAGGCGATCCTGCGGGCTCGCGAGGATGCCCCGATCGCCTCGATCTGGGACTTCTGCGAGCGGGTCGACTCGCGCGCGGTCAACAAACGGGCGATCGAATGCCTGGTCAAGTGCGGCGCCCTCGACTCCACCGGGGCGACGAGGAAGGGCATGCTCGAGGCGCTGCCGGCGGCGCAGTCGGCCGGGCAGAAAGCCCAGGAGGACGCCCAGCTCGGCCAGGGCTCGATCTTCGACTTCGGCGACGCGGCGGCGAGCGGGGGGGAGGGGGGCGGCTCGAGCTCCCACCACCGGCCGCCGATCTCAGCGGCCGAGTTCGAGCGCCGCGAGCTGTTGGCGCTGGAGAAGGAGACGCTCGGCACCTACCTCTCCTCGCATCCGCTCTCGGAAGTCCGCGAGGCGCTGCGTGCCCGTGTCGACTGCAGCCTGGCGGACCTGGCGAACAAGCCCGACGGGGCCTGGGTCACCGTCGGCGGCATCGTCGCCGAGAGCAAGAAGATCCGCACCAAGAGCGGCAACCAGATGATGTTCGCGACGCTCGACGACATCGAAGGGCAGGTCGAGATGCTGGTCTTCAAGGCCGACCAGGCCGAGAGCGCCGGGGCGATCGAGACCGATGCCGTCGTCCTCGTCCGCGGCCGGATCGACCACAAGGACCGCGGCGAGACGAAGCTTGTCGTGCAGGAGGCCGAGCGCTTCGAACCCGATGTGGAGGAGATGGCCCGGGCGAGCGCCGCCGCGAGTGCGCCGGCCGCTCCGCTGCGGCTGACGATCGCCGCGGCGAGCCTCGGCAACCCGCATCTGATCGAGGAACTGAAGACGGTTTTCGAGGGCCACCGGGGCGATGCCGAGGTCTTCCTGGCGATCCCCGGCGAGGACGGCAGGGCCCGCGAGTGGAAGCTGGGCGAGGAGTTCAAGGTTCGCAACTCGAGCAAGCTGCTGGCGGAGTTGGATCACGTCCTAGGCGCCGACGCTCTGGCTGCCTAGACTTCTGCTGTGCCCGCTACGCGCCAGAAGACCGGTGAGTGTCGTCAGTGCCGCTCTTTCTGCGACAAGATGGTCGAGCCGCGCAGCTGCGTCGAGCTCGGCTGCCGCTTCCTCTACAGCTATGTGGACAGCCTGACGGGGACGCAGTACGTCGGTTGTATGCAGGAGGTCTTCGCCGCCAAGGTCGAGCTCGACGCCGTCCTGCAGCCGGGTGGCTTCGGCGGGGTCAAGATGACCGGCACGGCACTGCCGCACTGCCCCTTCTCGGTCGAGCGCGCCTATGCCGGCTCCGGGCCCGAGTACGACTGCGTCAACCACCGCTTCTTCGACTGCACCGACGACGGCCCCGAGGGCCTGCGTGCGTTCGATCTGCGCGATCTTGCATCAGAGCCCCCCGCTGTCTAATTTGACACGGTTCCATGTAGGCTTTGCCGCATGAGCGATTCTTCGGCAGTGGCAGAGGCAGAGCAGGTGGCGGCGGACGCGGCGGCAGGTGACGCCGGGGCTGAGGGCCCCAAGTTCACGCTCGAGCTGAACCAGGACCAGCAGGACATCCGCGACTGGGTCCACGGCTTTGCCGAGGGCGTCGTACGGCCCGCGGCTGCCGAATGGGATGAGCGCGAGGAGACGCCCTGGCCGGTGATCCAGGAGGCCGCCAAGATCGGCCTTTACGGATTCGAAGCGCTGGGACAGTTCTTCGGCGACGACACCGGCCTAATGCTGCCGATCGCCAACGAGGAGCTGTTCTGGGGCGACGCCGGCATCGGCATGGCGATCATGGGCACCTCGCTGGCCGTCGCCGCGATCTTCGGGCAGGGAACCCCGGAGCAGATGGGCGAGTGGATCCCGCAGTGCTTCGGCGCGGAGGACGACCCCAAGGTCGCCGCCTTCTGCGCTTCGGAGCCGGACGCGGGCTCCGACGTGGCGGCGATCCGCACCACCGCCAAGTACGACGAGGCGACCGGCGAGTGGGTGCTGAACGGGCAGAAGGCCTGGGCGACCAACGGCGGCATCGCCGACGTCCACGTCGTGATCGCCTCGGTCGACCGCGAGCTGCGCTCGCGCGGGCACGCCGCCTTCGTCATTCCACCCGGCACGAAGGGCTGCGAGCAGGGCGCCAAGGTCAAGAAGCACGGCCTGCGCGCCTCCCATACCGCCGACGTCCACCTCGACGACTGCCGCATCCCCGGCTCATGCCTGCTGGGCGGCAAAGAGAAGCTCGACGAGCGCCTCGCCCGGGTCCGCGAGGGCAAGAGCTCCAAGTCGCAGGCGGCGATGCAGACCTTCGAGGCAAGCCGTCCGACCGTCGGCGCCCAGGCGATCGGCATCGCCCGCGCCGCCTACGAGTACTCGCTCGAGTACGCCAAAGAGCGTGAGCAGTTCGGCAAGGCGATCATCGAGAACCAGTCGATCGCCTTCGCACTCGCCGACATGAAGATGGAGATCGACGCCGCCCGCCTGCTCGTCTGGCGCGCCGCCTGGATGGGCCGTACCGGCCAGAAGTTCGAAAACGCCGAGGGCTCGATGTCGAAGCTGAAGGCCGGCGAGGTCGCCGTCTGGGCAACCGAGCGGGCGATCCAGATTCTCGGCGGCAACGGCTACACCCGCGAGTTCCCGGTCGAGCGCATGCACCGCGACGCCAAGATCTACACGATCTTCGAGGGCACCTCCGAGATCCAGCGCCTGGTCATCTCCCGCGCGATCTCGGGCGTCCACATCAAATAGCTGGGCCCCTTCTCAGGCTGCGCATCCGACTTTCACCACCCTCTGGTGGGGTCAAAGTCGGATGCGCAGGAAGCGTCGCTCACTTCTTCCGGCGTTTCAAACCGGTCTGCCGTAGGTGCTTGGCTGCCGTCACTTCTTTCTTGTCCGGGCCCTTCTTGTTTGGTCCGGGGGTCTCCAGCGTTGCCGGTAGGCCCTTGAAGCGGGGCTCGGAGAGGAAGGCGGCCAGGCCCTGCTTGCCCATCTCGCCTTTGCCGATGTTGGCGTGGCGGTCGCGGCAGGAGCCGAGTGGGGCGGCGGCGTCGTTTACGTGCAGGCAGCGGAGTCGGTCGAGGCCCACCTTCTCGTCGGCTTCGTCGACGACCTTGGTCAGGTGCTTGGCGTCGGTGACGTCGTAGCCCTGGACGAAGAGGTGGCAGGAGTCGAGGCAGAGGCCGAGGCGCTTGCCGCCGCCGGCCAGGTCGATCAGCTCGGCGGTCTGGTCGAAGTCGCGGCCCAGGAGGCCTTTGTGGCCGGCGGTCTGCTCGAGCAGAAGCGGACAGCGGTCGCTGTCCTTCACGGCCGCTGCGATGACTTTGGCGGCGCGTTTGATTGAGGGACCCAGTGGCTCGCCTTTCTGCGCTCCGGGATGCAGGACGACGCCGGCGGCGCCGATGCCGTCGCCGATCCGCAGGGCGTGGGTGAGCGAGGCAAGTGATTTTTTGCGCAGCTCTTTGTCTTTCGAGGCGCAGTTGATCAGGTAGACCGCGTGGATCACGACTGCTTCTACCGAGGAAGCGTCCATTGCCTCTTTGAACGCCGCGAAGTCGTCGGGGCCGTAGTTGGTCGGTCGCCACATCCGCGGACTCTGGTTGAAGATCTGGATAGATTCGCAACCGCGCTCCTCGCCGCGCTCGATTGCGTTGGCGAGCCCACCCGCCGTGGAGACATGCGCTCCGATCAACATGACCAGCGATAACCCCCGATTGAGATTTGCTCCCTCGCCGACCGGTGCGCTGCACATCGGCGGGGCGAGGACGGCACTCTACAACTGGCTGGCGGCGCGCCACGAGGGGGGCGCTCTGGTGCTGCGGATCGAGGACACCGACCGCGAGCGGTCCACCGGGGAGAACGTCGAGCAGATCCTCGACGCGCTGCGTTGGCTGGAGCTGGACTGGGACGAGGGGCCCGTGTCGCAGGCCTCTCGCTCAGATCGCCACCGGGTGGCGCTGGAGCGCCTGCTGGAGAGTGGTGCCGCCTATCGCGACTCTGCCACCGCGAAGGACGTCGAGGCCTGGAAGGCCGAGCACGGCGTCGGCCGGGGCTATCGGGGCGAGCCGAGCGAGGCAGCGGACGCTGCGGTGCGGCTGCGGGTGCCTGACGATGGAGAGACCGTGGTCGAGGATCTGATCCGCGGGGCGGTCAGCTTTCCCAATCGCAGCTACGACGATTTCGTCATCGCCCGCGGCGACGGCTCGGTCCTCTACAACTTCGCCGTCGCGGTGGACGACGCGGAGATGGGCATCACCGACGTGGTGCGCGGCGACGATCATCTCTCCAACACGCCGAAGCAGCTGCTCGTACTCGAGGCGCTTGGCTTCGAGGCACCGCGCTACGCGCACCTGCCGCTCCTGCATGGTCCCGACGGTCGCAAGCTCTCCAAGCGCCACGGCGCCGCCTCCGTGCAGGAGTTACGCGATGCGGGCTACCTGCCGGCGGCCGTGCGCAACTATCTGGCGTTGCTCGGCTGGGGAGCCGACGACGACGCGACGCTGATCCCGACCGAGGAGCTGGTCGAGCGCTTCCGGGTCGCGGACGTCGGCAAGGCGGCGGCGATCTTCGACGAGAAGAAGCTGCGCTGGGTCAACGGCCGCTACATGCGCGAGATGCCGCTGGAAGAGTACGTGCAGGCCGTTGCGACGCACCTGGGGCGCCCGGTGGACGAGCGGCTGCGAGCGGCCTGCGAGATCGTGCAGGAGAAAGCGCAGACCCTGGCCGAGGTCTGGCCGCTGATCCGCTTCCTCTTCGAGCCCCCGGTCGAGGACGAGAAGGCATGGCGGAAGACGATGAAGGACGAGGCCCCGGCGGCGCTCGAGGCCTCCCGGGAGGCGCTCGCCGTGGCGAGTGGCTTTGATGCGGCGGAAGTGGAGGTGGCGCTGTCGCCATTGCCGGAGCGACTGGGCCTCAAGCCCGGTCGGGTCTACCAGCCGATTCGAGTTGCGATCAGCGGCGGCACCGTCTCGCCCGGCATCTTCGAGTCGTTGGCGGTGCTGGGCCGCGAGGAATCGCTGCGGCGTATCGATGCGGCACTTGTACGCCTTCGTGCACAAAGCAACACCTAAAAATCAGGAGGCCAAAGCTAAACCGTGCGTCCTCTGCTGCCGATGATGGGGGCGGAGCGACTGGCTATGGCATCGAGCAAAACGCAGAGCAATGGGAAGGTGCACTCGGCCGATGCGCCGCGTGGCGCCGGCGCGCCCGCACCCGGGGCCCGCCTGGCCGCGGCCTTCGAGGCAGTGGAGAAGTTCCCGGCGTTGATCGAGTCCCGCGCCCGTGTGATGCAGGCAGCGACGGCCGAGACCTCCCGTATCGGTGACTTGGTCGAGGCCGTCGAGGCCGACGTCGCCCTGACGATCGCCGTTCTGCGCTTCGCCAACCGCGCCAGCAGTCTGGGCAACATCGGCGGTGTGCCGGCTGCGATCGACGTTCTGAAGCCTTCCGGTGTGCTGGCGATCGCCGGCACCGCGCCGGTCTTCGACTTCTTCGAGCCCAACGGGGGCTGGGAGCTGCGCCCTGAGCAGTTCCGCGTCCACGCCCTCGCAACTCAGCAGGCAGCCGCCCGGATCGGCCGTGAGATCGGCTGGGAGGACCGCGACGAGCTGGTCGTCGCGGCCTTGCTCCACGACATCGGCCGGCTGGTCATCTCCAAGCTTCATCCCGGTCGCAAGACCTACTTCGATTCGACCTCGCGCACGCCTGAGCAGCGGATCCGCGAAGAACGCGACCAACTCGGCATCGACCACGCTCTGGTCGGTGGCGTCCTGGCGCGGCGCTGGAACGTGCCGCAGCGGATTGCGGTGGCGATCGAGCGCCACCACGCCGAGGATGCCGAAGGCCTCGCCGCAGTCGTCGCAACCGCCGACATGGTCGCTCACTACTCCCAGGGCGAGGCGGTGACCCCGGAGCGCCTTCGCGAGACCGCGAAGCGCTGCGGGCTCGGCCCCGAGGGCCTGCGCGAGCTTCTCTACGAGCTTCCCTACCCGCGCGAGCGCGAGTCCCGGGTCAGCGAGCCGTGCCCGCTCTCCGGCCGTGAGCTCGACGTCCTCCGTCATCTCTCGGAGGGCATGGTCTACAAGCAGATCGCCGGCGAGATGCAGCTCTCGGTCTCGACGATCCGCACTCACCTGCACAACGTCTACGGCAAGATCGGCGCCGTCGACCGGGCGCAGGCGGTCCTCACCGCGCGCGATCGCGGCTGGATCTAAGCGGCTGCTAATCGATCAGGCATTCGCGCAGCGCGATCGCGACTGCGTGGGTCCTGTTTTTCGCGCCGAGGCGGGCGAGGACGTTCTTGGTGTGCGTCTTCACCGTTTCTTCGCTGAGGCCAAGCTCGCGAGCAGCGACGACAGTGGAGCCGCCGTCCGCCAACAGCTGCAGGATCTCGCGCTGGCGGCGGGTCAGCTTGCCGCGGCTGCCGCTCGGCGGTACCGCCGGGTCGATGAATCGCTGCTGCTCGAGGGCCGCCCATACGGCCCGGGCCATTTCCTCAGCACCGGCAGTACGGGCGACGTAGGCGCTGGCGCCCGCCTGGAGGGCCGCCGAGGCAAGGTGACGCTCCGGGCGCTCGCCGTGGGCGACGATCCCCATACCGGGGGCCGTCTTGCGCAGCGCTCGAATCGCCTCGTTGCCGTAGAGCGGCTCCTCTTCGTCGACCGGCTCGCGCCGCAGGGCGACGATCGCGACGTCGACGCTGCCGATGTCGTGGATCAACCCGATCGCCTCGCCGCGCGTCTCGCTCTCGTGGATCTCGAAATCGCCCGCCAAGGCTTGGCGCATGCCCAACCGAACCAGCGGCTGGGCGTCGATCACAAGGCAATGTGGGCGCTCGCTTGGAACCACTCGATCCTATACCCAGCAAAATCCGCTTTGTGCGGTAGAAAGGGCCTGTGATCTCAATCACTTCGAAGTCGCGCTACGCCGTCGTAGCCATGGCCGAGCTGGCCCGCTCGGGAGAGCGGCCGGTGCCGATCAAGGAGTTGGCCGAGCGGCGCGGCATCCCCGAGCAGTTCCTCGAGCAGCTCTTTTCGACCCTTCGCCGGGCGGGTTTGCTGACCAGCCACCGCGGGATGAAAGGCGGCTACACGCTCGCCCGGGCCGCCGACGAGATCACCGTGCTCGAGGTGGTCCAGACCCTCGACGGCAAGGTCGGCCAGGAGGCCGATGAGGCGGGGGGCATCTGGGCCGAGGGCGTCGGCGCGCTGCGCAAGGTCTTCGGTCAGACGACGATCGCCGAAGTCGCTCGCCGCGAGGCCGAGGAGGCCGGCTCCGGGATGTACTTCATTTAGATCGGGTCGCATCGGCATTGACATTCCGCTTGTTCAAGCGGAATGCAGTCCGGTTGAATCCGGTTATTTCCGGTCCCACTGGCGCACGACTGGCGCACCAGTGGCGCATGAGGACCGCTACCGAAACGTTTCCGCCGCACCTAGAGCTACCGTCGCTCGGCCGATGAAAGGGGCGCTCAGTCAGAAAAAGGCAATCAAGCTGTTGAAGGAAAACGGCTGGACGCAGGCTCGCGGCGGTAAGCATCAGGTCAAGATGACCAAGGAGGGCTGTCGTCCAATCACGCTCCCGCAGCACAAGGGCCGCGACTACCAGCCTGGGTTGACCAGCGCGATTCTCAAGCAGGCGGGGCTACAATGAGGGGGATTCAGCAATGGAGTTGACCGCGCGCATCCATATCGAGGAAGGCAGCTACTGGGCAGACGTTCCAGAGCTTCCGGGCTGCTTTGCCTCTGGCGACACCCTGGACGAGCTTTTCGAGTCTCTGCAAGAGGGCGTCGCGCTTTACTTGGCCGATGAGGGCGAGCAAGGCGGCCCGCTGCACGTTGCAACGGCCACGTTGACTGATCGTCCACTCACGACTGCATAAGCAAGCAGTTCGTTGTAGTCAGATTCCGTCTTGCCGGGATGGCATGGTGCCTGGCGTGACCGATCAGCAAGCGCTAGAGATCGCCGCAGGCCTCGTCGCCGGTAACGAATCGCAAGGCACGGAGGTTCGGGCAGTCGCGCGCAGCCTGAAGGCGCTGATGCCTGAGTTCGGCGAGCAGTGGGCGATAGTGGAGTTCCACAGCATTCCGAGCAATGAGTCGCATCCGTGGCTCCTGTCCTTGGTTGGCGAGCCGCACACGCTGTGGACGGCGTTTGTGTATCCGGCAGAGGATCCGAAATACGAGTGGCCAAAGCTGATGGTGCAACGCTACGACGCATTGAATTGGGGGCTCAGCACAATCACGGATGCGATCCATTACGACCATGGCGCAGAGCGAGTCCTTCGGGCCTGGATGCTCAGGCTGGGAGAGGAGCGCTACGCCTTTAAAACGGATGAGATAGTCGGGCTACCGAACCCTTCGCCGGTGGAGCAGTTCGGCCGAGCCTTAGCGGCCGCTGACGGCTGGGAGATCACCGGAGTGCAGCCGGACGACGGGTAGGCTGCGTCCTCCTTCTGGCGCTCCACTCCAGTGGATGTCTCGTCCTCGAGTCACCGTACCGTGGCCTCATGACAAGAAGCTGAGGCTTCTCGGGAGAGCGGCAAGGGGAGGGTGGGGCTGGGCCTACGACTACACCGACCACGCGGGCCGGGTGCTGACTGTGCTCGCGCTGCTGGTCGGCACCGGCGCCATCAGCGCCCTGTCGCTCGGGTGGTGGGGACCGCTTGCCGCCGTGGTCGTCTTCGCCCTTCTCGCTCTTGGCGTCGGGGTGCTCAACGAGTGGGACGCGGCCGAGAAGCGCATCGAGTTAGACGACTACTTTCAGGAGGCGCTGACCACTTTCGAGAGGCGCTGCTACGACCACATCGCCAAGGTCGAGCGGTTCCTGACGGCCCGGAAGACGGCGGAGCCGCCCGACGAGAAGGATCAGTACACACGCGAAACGGTCGCCGCCTTCATCGAATCCGAGCACCTCGACCGCGGGATCGAGCTAATCGACTTCCTGATTGAGTGGAACTTCGTCAACCCTGCGACCCGTACGCACGTCGCAGAACCAAAGACGATCCATCAGATCGAAGACGGCCTTCTCAGCATCCGGTGGGGCGCCGAACACATGCCCGTCTACCGCTAGCCCCGTCGAAGGCATGTCCCGCTGCGCGGGCGGGATAACCAAGGTGCTCCTGATGGGCGCTCGAAATCGGGCAGGGGCTGGCTGAACCTTTCCTAGTGCCTCCAACTTTAACTGCGGAGTTGAAGCCACTTTCGCGGTTGATCGCCCTGTTGGTCAGAGCCTCGTGGATGAACGCGTAGACCAACAGACCCGCCCTGGTGATCCGGCCCGACGTACAACCGTATGCGCATACGGTTGTGACCACTTTGGCGGCTTCTTGCCCTGTGGTTATGTGAGAGCCGGAACTTCATCGCCGCTTCGCTTCCCGCTTCGGGGGAGCCTGCGCCCATCGTTTCGCCCGTGGCTTCGCGGCCCGGCTAGGCCCAATGCCCGCCAACGCCCATCGCAGTGCCGTTTGCGGGCTTGGCGTTTTGCCGACATTCCTACGCCACCCCCGGGTCAAAACATCAAGTCGGTCAAGGCGGTCGTCCTTTCCTCCGCGTCCCTTGCACTCGACGCCTGCGCTATCGCCTCAGCGCTGGCTCCGCAGCGGCCCTCCATCACCTCGGCGACCGTAATCGCCTTGGTGCTGGCAACTCCACTTCCACAGTCGGTCCCCGACTCCGCGCTGGCTTCGCAGCGCTCCGCCGTCAATCGGTCGCAGGCTTGGAGGTCCACATGAGTTGGAAGGCGGCAGCGGGGCTGAGATTGCCCGAGACGACCGCTGAGGTGATCGCTTCGCTCGGCGAGCATCGCGTCCTCTCCACGGCCCAGGTCCGCGCAATCCACTTGCCGGATCGCAGCCCGCGCCGCACTCAGCAAGTCCTTGCGTACCTTGAGCGGGCGGGGCTGGTCGCCTACATCGAATCTCGGCGCGCTCCCCGTCGCCTGTGGTTCCTCACCGGGAGTGGCGCTGACCTGGCGGTCGACGCCAGCGAGGTGGAGCGCCGGCCGAAAGTCCTCAGCCCCCAGCAAGCGGCGGGACCGCTGTGCGCTCACACCCTTGGCGTCAACGAGGTCGGGATCAGTTTCCTGCGCGCGGCACGAGAACGGGGCGACGAATTCGGGCCGCTCTCCTGGCGGCATGAGGTCGCCCATCCCCTCAACCGTGGTCGCGGCCGCGCTCGCCGCACGCTGATCGCCGACGCGGTGCTGAACTACGTCCGCGACGAGGAGAGGGACATCGTTTTCGAGCAGCGCTTTGTGGAGGTGGACCGGGCCACGCTCTCGGTTGAACGTATGGTCCTTGAGCTGGCCCGCTACGGCCGCCTTTACCGCGCCCGCGACAAAGGCGGCGAGCCGCTGTGGCGTAGCCACTACCCCAGCTTCCCGCCCGTGCTCTGCGTCCTGGCCGGTGTCTCACGCAAGGCGCTGATTCGTCGGCGCAACATCGCGCTTGTGCTACTAGAAAGCAACCCGGAGCTATCGAGCGCCTATGGCGCGAGGATCTACTTCTGTCTCTTGGAGGACCTGGCGAGTCGCGGTCCCTTTGCGCCGATCTTCCGCGAGGTCGGCGAGCCGGATCGGGCGGTGAACTGGCTCGGAGAGAGAGACGCTGACGATCGAGGCATTTGTGCATCGCTGGCGCTGGGCCTCGTTGCTTGTGGTGGGGGAGGGGGCGAGTCGTCTGCGACCGATACGGCGGTTGAGGCGGCTGTGCCCACTACCTCCGCCGCTGAGGTCGAGCGGCTGATTGAGGCACTCCGCGAGGATGAAGCGCAGGCGGCGGAGGATGCACGGGCGAAGAACGAATGCGGGGATGTGACGCCCATCAAGGAATACGGCGAGGAATGCGCTAAGCCGTGGGCGGACAAGATCGTCGTCCGGCTGGCCGCGTTGGAAGCGGTTGTGAACGAGCTTAAAAGTGAGGTGGGGGCAGCCTGTCGGAAAGCCCTGGAAGGGGGCAATCCGTACATCCCCCTCGATGCCCGGAAGATCAGCAAATGCAGCCAGACGTTGGGTCAGCGCCGTGACACTGGCGCACCAACTGGCGCATAACTGGCGCACGGCGATGGCAAACCGCTTGTCAATGCGGGATTGCGCCCCCCAACCCGGCATGTACTTCATCTAGGTCGCGTTGCCTCGACCCGAGACATTGGGGACTAATTAGGGTTAGTGGGACCAATGCGAGGAGCTGCAAAGAAACATTGGAGGGGAATCCCACCCGCCGTCCTTGTCGTGGCAGCTTCGCTATTCGCGATGTGCGTCGATGCGCCGACGGTGAATGCTGCGGCTCGAGTCACGGAGTTCCGCCTTCCCAGCCTGCCGTCATATCCCAGCGCTATTGCGGCTGGCCCCAACGGCAATATGTGGTTTGCCGCGAACTATGTTCATGGGGCACTTCGCTTTGGGGAAGGAGAACTCGTTCGAGAGGTCGATCAAATCTCCGCCGATGGGAATATAAGTGCGGTTGCCAGTCACCTGAGCGCATCCGCGGCATTTGCCGTCACGCCCGGTCCCGGCGGGAATTTCTGGTTCGTCGATGGAAATGGCATCGGAGAGATCGGGGCGAGCGGAGCGGTTACCGAATTTCCGCTGGAAACTCGGTTTCCGACGACGCACACCAATCCCAAGGCGGTCACCGAGGGGCCTGACGGAAATCTCTGGTTCGCGGCTGAGCATTCCCTGGGCAACGAAGGAGGCCCGCCGCAGAGCGTGGAAGTGGTCGGCCGCATGACTCCAACCGGCCAGGTATCGGAATTTCCGCTCATCGGGAAGGAACTTGGGCTGATCGCGATCACCGCAGGATCTGATGGAAACGTCTGGTTCACGGAGTGGGGGGCGAACAAGATCGGGCGTGTTACGCCGTCCGGCCAGATAACGGAGTTCGCGATCCCGACGGAAAGTGCTCGTCCCTCGGGAGTTGCGGCCGGCCCCGATGGGAACATTTGGTTCACCGAGGAGCAGGCTGGCGCGATCGGACGCATCACTCCGTCCGGACAGTTCACGGAGTTCCCCCTTCTGGGCGAAGATGCCTATCCGGTGCAGATCGTCAGTGGTCCCGATGGGCGGCTCTGGTTCGTCTACGGAGTGGGAACGATCGGAACGGTCGCGCCGAATGGGACGATCACCCGCATCGAACTTCCACATAAGACCCAAGTCCATGCGATAGCTGTCGGGCCTGAAGGCGACGTCTGGTACACGGCGGAAGGAGACGAACCGTGCCTCGGAGGTGGCGGCACCTGCCAGGAACGATTTCCCAAAGAGCCCGGCATAGTCGGGCGCATCGAACCCGGCCCGATTGCCGTCGTGGTCAAACACGCTCGCGCCCCCGTCCGTCACCGTTGGACGAAGATCGACCTCGGCTGCGAAGGTGGACGGGCCGGCGATCTCTGTAGCGGCGTACTGCGCCTCAGGGTGCGTATCGGCTGTCATTCCGGCTCGCCCCATGTCGCACCTCGACAGACCTTTCTGATCGCCCGACGCCATTACGCTCTGGCTGCCGACGAAAGCAGGGCAGTCGGGGTACGCCTCACGCACCAGGCGCTGCGGCTGCTCGCCCAACACTCTCGACGGCTCACCGTGAGTGCAATCGTCAGCCTGAGAGGCGGCGAAAGCGCCAGCCGACGGCTGGTCCTACGGCAATCGACGAGACCTCGGCGACATACCAGCCACCATCGTCGCTGAGCGGACCGCGATTCTCGCGCTAGTGTCGCCGTCCATGAGCGCGAAAAGATGGCGGAGATGAGGATCGGGGCTGAGGCTTCCTCTGTCGTGGGAGGGACGCCGCTGGTGTCGCTGCGGCGGCTCAGCGAGGGGTTGCCCGGGCAGGTCTGCGCGAAGCTCGAGTACTTCAACCCCGGCGGCTCGGTCAAGGACCGGATCGGGGTGGCGATGCTCGACGCGGCCGAGGAGGATGGGCTGATCGAGCGGGGGCGGTCGGTGATCGTCGAGCCGACCAGCGGCAATACCGGGATCGCGCTGGCGATGGTCTGCGCGGCGCGGGGCTACGAGCTGATCCTGACTCTGCCGGAGGGGATGAGCCGCGAGCGGGCGAAGTTGCTGCGCGCCTACGGGGCCGAGGTCCGTGAGACGCCCTCGCTCGGGGGGATGACCGAGGCGGTCGAGCTCGCCGAGGCGATCCGCGAGCAGCGTAAGGGGTTCATGCCGCAACAGTTCTCGAACCCGGCAAATCCCGAGGTGCACCGTCGCACCACCGCCGAGGAGATCTGGAACGACACCGATGGCGAGGTCGACGCCTTCGTCGCCGGGGTCGGCACCGGCGGGACGATCACCGGGGTGGGCGGGATGCTGCGCGAACGCAAGCCCGACGCGCTGGTCGTCGCGGTCGAGCCCGCAACCTCGCCCGTGCTCTCGGGCGGCGCTCCCGGCCCACACAAGATCCAGGGCATCGGCGCTGGCTTCGTGCCGGCCGTGCTCGACCGCTCGCTGATCGCCGAGACGATCGGCATCGGCGACGAGGACGCGCTTGAGACCGCCCGCATCGCGGCGAAGCGAGAGGGGGTGCTGGCCGGCATCTCCGCCGGGGCGAACATCAAGGCGGCCCTGGAGGTGGCCGCCCGGCCGGAGATGGAGGGGAAACGGGTGGTGACCGTGGTCTGCGACTCGGGTGAGCGGTACATGTCCCTACCCTTCTTCGCACCGTGATCAAGCGAGTGCTCATCGAGATTCGAGCCGACATCGCCGCGGCGCGCGATCGCGACCCGGCGGCGCGGGGCGTCTCGTCCTTCGAGATCCTGATCGGCTGGGCCGGCGTGCAGGCGCTGCTCGCGCACCGACTCGCCCATGCCTTGCGCGAGGCCGGCGTGCCGGTGGTGCCAGGCGCGATCGCCTATGTCGCCCGGGCCGTGACCGGGGTCGAGATCCACCCGGCGGCCAAGATCGGGCGCGAGTTCTTCATCGACCACGGCTCCGGCGTGGTGATCGGCGAGACCGCTGAAATCGGCCGGCGGGTGACCCTGTACCAGGGGGTGACGCTGGGTGGCACCGGTTTCCAGCCCGGCAAGCGACACCCGACCCTCGGGGACAACGTCACCGTCGGCTCGGGCGCCAAGCTGCTCGGCCCGATCGCGGTCGGCGACGGCGCCAAGATCGGCGCCAACACCGTCGTCGTCGAGGACGTGCCGCCCTCCTCGACCGTGGTCGGCAACCCCGGCCATCTCGTCAAGGTGGAAGGGCGGCGCCAGGAGGGCCCGGACGCCGACTGGATCCACCTGCCCGACCCGATCGCCGAGGCGATCAAGACCCTCTCGGAGCGGATCGCAAAGCTCGAGCAGCGCCTCGCCGAGATCGACGGCGGCGAAGGCGCGAGCGGAAATGGGGAGGAGCTTCGACCCCGAACCGGCCGCTCCTCGGCTGGGGGCTGAGCCAGCCGTTCCCGTCTCTATTCTCGGAGCGATGCTCCAGACCGAGCCCGAGACGCCCACCGGCGAGCCTGACGCCCCTCTGGGCGCGCCGACCGAAGCGGGCGCGGATCGCGCTGAGCGTCTGCTGGCCGGCCTGAACGAGCCACAGCAGCAGGCGGTGCGCCACGGCGAGGGGCCACTGCTCGTCCTTGCCGGGGCCGGCTCGGGCAAGACCCGGGTTCTCACCCACCGCATTGCCTACCTGCTGGCGACGGGGCAGGCACGGCCTGGCGAGATCCTGGCGATCACCTTCACCAACAAGGCCGCGACCGAGATGCGCGAGCGGGTCGAATCCCTCGTCGGGCGGGCGACCCGGGCGATGTGGGTCACCACCTTCCACTCGGCCTGCGCGCGGATGCTGCGCGCCGACGCCGAGCGCCTCGGCTACTCGCGCGGCTTCACGATCTACGACGAGTCGGACTCGTTGCGGATGCTCAAACGCTGCATGGAGGAGCTGCACGTCGACCCGAAGCGCTACCCGCCGCGGGCGATCCGCTCGCAGATCTCCGGCGCCAAGAACCAGCTGATCGACGCCGACGCCTACGCGCAGGCCCAGGGCAGCGTCTTCGAGGAAACCACCGCTGGCGTCTACAACCTCTACGAGAAGCGGATGCTCGAGGCCAACGCGATGGACTTCGACGACCTACTGGTGCGTACGGTGAACTCTCTGGAGCTGTTCGAGGAGGTGCGCGAGCGCTGGCGCCGGACCTTCCGCCACGTCCTCGTCGACGAGTACCAGGACACCAACCACGCTCAGTACAGGCTGCTGCAGTTGCTTACCTCCGAGCACGGCAACCTGATGGTCGTCGGCGACGAGGATCAGTCGATCTACGGCTTCCGCCACGCCGACATCAGGAATATCTTGGATTTCGAGGAGGACTTTCCCGATGCCGACTCGGTCAAGCTCGAGCAGAACTACCGCTCGACCCAGACGATCCTCTCCGCCGCCAACGCGGTCGTCGAAAACAACCGGGAGCGGCGGCCGAAGCGGCTCTGGACCGAGCTGGCCGGCGGCGAGCCGCTGCAACTGCGCGAGCTCTCCGACGAGCATGAGGAGGCGCGCTGGGTGGCGGGCGAGATCGAGCGCCTCGGCGAGGAGGAGGGCGTGCGGCGCGAGGACGTCGCCATCTTCTACCGCACCAACGCGATGAGCCGGGTGCTCGAGGACACTCTCAACCGCTTCGACGTCCCGTATCAGGTAATCGGGGGGACGAAGTTCTACGAACGAGCGGAGGTCAAGGACGCGGTCGCCTACCTCAGCCTGCTCGCCAACCCTGCCGACCAGGTCTCCTTCGCGCGGATCGTCAACTCGCCGCGGCGCGGCATCGGCAAAACCAGCCAGGGCAGACTCATCTCTCACGCGAACACGACCGGGATGACGATCTGGGAGGTGATCGAACGGGTCGAGGAGGTGCCGGGGCTGGGCGGTGCGGCGATCAAGTCGACCTCCCGCTTCTACGAGACGATGGCCGGCCTGCGCGAACGCGCGGGTGAGGAAGGGGCGGTCGCGGGCCTGCTCGAGGCGATCCTCAACGAGACGGGGTACCTGGAAGCGCTGGCCGCGGAGCGAACCGTGGAAGCCGAAGGGCGAGCCGAGAACCTCGAGGCCCTCCTCGCCGGCGCCGCCGAGTTCGACATCGAGCGTGAGCGGGAGGGAGAGAGCGAGGTGCCGCCGCTGGAGGAGTACCTGCAGCAGATCTCCCTCTACACGCAGCAGGACGATCTGGGCGACGAGTCTGTGATCACGCTGATGACGCTGCACAACGCCAAGGGCCTCGAGTACGAGACCGTCTTCGTCGTCGGGTGTGAGGACGGCGCCTTCCCCCATATGAAAGCGCTCGAAGAGGGGGGTGAGGAGGAGGAGCGGCGCCTCTGTTACGTCGCCATCACCCGTGCCCGCAGCCGTCTCTACATGACCTGGACGCGCGAGCGGCAGCTGTTCGGCAGATCCGAGCGCAACCTGCCCTCGCGCTTCGTCGACGAGCTGCCCGAGGAGCTGACCGAGCGCAGCTCCAGCGCTGTGGGAGCCAGCACCGGCTGGGCGGCTGGCTCGACGGTCGAAGCCGCGAGCCCGGTCGATCCGGGCCCGACCCTGGAGCTGCATACCGGCGACGACGTGGTCCACGCCAGCTTCGGCGACGGCGTCGTCACCGCGGTCGAGCCGGGCGGGGTCGTGGTCGTCCGCTTCGCCGGCGACGGCTCCGAGCGCAAGCTGATGGCCGACTACGCGCCGATCCGCAGGCGGTGAGCGAATGGCTGCAAGGCTGATCGACGGCAAGGCGGTCGCCGCCGAGGTTCGGGAGCGGGTGCGCGAGCAGGTTGCCGAGCTGGCCGCCCCGCCAGGCCTGGCGACGATCCTGGTCGGCGACGATCCCGCCTCCGCGGTGTACGTGCGGATGAAGCGCGAGGACTCCGCCGAGGTCGGCATCGAGTCCTTCCACCACGAGCCCGGCGGCGAAGTGTCCCAGGAGGAGCTCGTAACGCTGATCGAATCGCTCAACGCGGACGAGCGGGTGCACGGGATCCTGCTGCAGCTGCCGCTGCCCGAACACCTCGACCAGGATCCGCTGATCGCGCTGATCGACCCGGCCAAGGACGTCGACGGGCTGACGCCGATCAGCGCCGGACTGCTCGCGCAGGGACACGCCGAGGCGATCGCGCCGTGCACGCCGTCGGGCGTGATGGGGCTTCTTGGTCACGCGGAGGTCGAGGTCGAAGGCGCCCACGCGGTGGTGATCGGACGCTCGATCCTGGTCGGCAAGCCACTTGCCGCGCTGCTTCTGGCGGCGAACGCCACCGTCACCCACTGCCACTCGCGGACCCGCGACCTGGCGGCGATCTGCCGCGAGGCCGACATCCTCGTCGCGGCGGCGGGCCAGCCCGGCCTGGTCAGCGGAGAGATGGTCAAGCCGGGCGCGACGGTGATCGACGTCGGCACCAACCGGGTCGGCGGCAAGCTGGTCGGCGACGTCGAGTTCGAGTCCGCCAGCGAGCGCGCCGGGGCGATCACTCCCGTGCCCGGCGGGGTGGGGCCGATGACGCGGGCAATGCTGCTCGTAAATACGTTGGCTGCCGCCCGAGCCCGGGTGTAGTGTCGCCACGACCCCTACTCCCGGAGGAGATGTAGATGGAAGTTGACAAGCTGAACACGGGCGAGAAGGTCTCCGCGGTCTCCGCGATCCTCCTCTTCATATTCATGTTCTTCGACTGGTTCGGCGTCAAGATCACGGGAGTCTCCGGCTTCTCCGGTGACGTTTCCGGCAGCGGCGGCAGCGCCTGGGACGCGCTCGACGTGATCCCGATCTTCCTCATGCTGGCGATCGTGGTCGCGATCGGCGTCGCCTTGATCCGCCTCACCGATGCCGATCTCGAGCCGCCGGTCTCGCTCAACGCGATCGTCGCCGGGCTCGGAGCATTCGCGGTACTGCTGATTCTCTACCGGATCATCTCTCCGCCCGACTTCGGTTCCTTCGGAGGGGTATCGGTCGACGCGACGCTCAAGTTCGGCATCTTCCTCGGCCTGATCGCCGCCGCCGGGATCGCCTACGGCGGCTACAGCGCGATGCGCGAGGAAGGCGCGACCTTCGGAGGAGAGGCTGACCGTCTCTCCGGCGGTCAGCCGCCCGCTGGCGGACCTCCTCCCCCTCCGCCCCCACCTCCGCCATCGCAGCAACCTCCACCTCCTCCGCCACAGCAGCCACCCCCACCGCCTCCCGCCGGGCAGTAGGAGAGCTACGCCGCCGGGGTGGCTTCAGCTACTTCGGCGGCCACTCTCTTGGCGAAAGCGATGATCGTCATCATCGGGTTCACGCCGACGGCCGTGGGGAAAAGGGAAGCATCGGCAACGTACAGCCCCGAGACGCCATTGACCGAGCCGTCGATGGCGCAGACCCCCTCGGCGGGATCGGTGGCGATCCTTGCCGTTCCCTGCGGGTGAAAGGCCTCGAGGCGCAGCTCCGACGGCTTGAAGCGGATGGCCTCGAACTCGGCGACTCCGCCCGGGCGTAGGACCGGCGCGCGGCCGATGTTGGGGTAGACCTCGGTGGCGCCGGCGGCAAAGTGGATCTCGGCGGCGCGGGCGATGCCGAAGATGACCCGCTGGGCATCGTCGTCGCTGAGCGCGTAGCTGGCGCGGATCGAGCCGTCGCGAGCCACCCCGACCCGGCCGGCGGACTCGTCGGTGAGCTGGACGCCGATCGAGCTGACGTGGCCGAAGTCGAGAATCGCCTCCTGGTGCTCACGCCCGGAGCCCTGAAGCCAGGCACCGCCAAAGGGGAGCGGCGTGAACGTCGCCTCGAGCAGCACTCGCTCGGACTCCCACTCGTCGACGTAGTAGCTCTGCATCACGCCGTCCCAGCCACGCACCTCCTCCTCGTAGCGCGCCCCGACCCAGCAGGCGGGGTGGATGTGGAGGTTGCGGCCGGCCTGGTCGCCGCCGAGGCCCGAGCGCAGCAGCAGCTCCGGCGTGCCGAAGGCTCCTCCCGCGACGATCGTCGCGCGGCGGGCACGGACCGTGTACGGGCGCCGGCTGCCGTTGCGCTCGCCATCTGGCGCAGCCACGCAGCGGACACCGGCGGCGCGACCGTTCTCGACGATGACCTGACGCGCCTCGACTCCGGTCCGCAGTCGAGCCCCGGCGGCTACCGCTCGCGGCATGTAGCTGACGTGCATTCCCCGCTTGGCGTCGATCCGACAGCCGTAAGGGCAGGAGCTGCACTGGACGCAGTTGCCCGCGTTGCGAGATATCGGGCCGCCGCTGGCGCCGATCGCCGCCGCACCCTCCATTGCCAGCTGGCCGTTGCGGCCCATCCGCTCCGGATCGAGCGGCATCACCCGCAGAAACTCCTCCGCCTCGGCAAAGTCGGGGTCGAGTCGGTCTGCCCAATCGACCCCGTAGCGGTCTCGCCAGTGCTCGAGCACCGGATCGGGGGCGCGGAAGCAGGTCCCGGAGTTGATCACGGTCGTGCCGCCGACGGTGCGCGCGACCGGCACGGGAATCGGTGGGCGACCCTCGGCGATCGTCAGGCCGCCATCGCGGTAGAGCGAAGCGATCGCATCGAGCTGGTTCTCGGGGTAGTTCTCGCGGTTGTAGCTGTCACCCGCCTCGAGCACGATCACGTCGAGGCCAGCCTCGGCGAGGGTCGCCGCGGCGACGGCGCCACCAGCGCCGGAGCCGACCACCACCACGTCGCATTCCTCGCCCTCCGCCGGCGCTCTGGTCTCGCCCAACGACCCAGCCGGCTCGGGCGGCGAGCCGTTCCCGACGCGGCAGCTCGTCTCCAGCCCCAGCCTCTCCTCGACTCGTGGGTCGACCGCGTAGCCGAGCGTGGTGAAGGTCTTTGCCATCAGGATCAGCTCGTGGTAGAGGCCGAAACGGGAGCGCTCCATGCGCCGCAGGAAGTCCTCCCGAGCAGCCAGATCGAGGCGGCTGAAGCGCCACGGAAAGGGAAGCCACTCAAAAGCCCGCAGGGCGAGGCGGACGCGGGTCAGGACGCGCGGCGATAGCGAGGTGAGGAACTCCCCGACCGGGCCGGCGACATCGACCTCGCGCTCGGCCGCGGGTAGGCCGTCGAGGGCGGGGGCCATCGCCTCGCAGATCGCGCTCAGGGTACGTTGCTCGGTGGCCGACAACCCCGGCGGACGCTGTCAGCCAGGCGCGGCGAGCCGGTCCACGCGGCCAGCGAGCGACCAGAGCCAGAGCGCCAGCAGCGCAAGGAAGCCGTCGACCAGGAAGTTGAGCAGGTAGATGAAGACGTGCTGGTCGAAGAGGAAGAAGCCGAGCGAGCCGAGCGAGGAAGCGGCCTTGCCCGCCGCCAGAACCAGCAGCAGCGGCCGGTAACGGACGACGTCCGCCTGGGCCACCAGGCAGATGCCGGTGATCACGACCATGTAGGCGAAGGCAAGCGCCAGCCAGAGCTGCTCCTGGCCATGCGGCGCCCGGGTGCTGTTGCCGAACCATTCGCCGACGTCGGAGATGACGTCGAGCACGCCGCTTGGAACGGCGATGAAGAGGATGCCGACCACCGCAAAGCTGACCGCCAGCAGCCGCAGGCTGAGAACTACGAAGGCCTCTGCTTTCGCTCCCCGCATCGCTGGGGGACAATAACTGGCTGACTGGCCAGGATGCATGGCGCCTAGAATCCCCGCCGTGATCGAGCGGGAGCAGGTACTTCATGTCGCCAAGCTTGCGCGGCTGCGCTTGAGCGAGGAAGAGGTTGAGCGGATGGCTGGGGAGCTTTCGGGGATTCTCGATCACGTCGGGCGGATCGGGGAGCTGGACTTGGACGACGTGGTGCCAACCTCGCACGTGGTCGACCTCGAGAACGTGCTGCGGCCTGATGAGCCGCGGCCGAGCTGGCCCCGGGACGATGTGCTGGAGCAGGCGCCCGATCCGGCTGATGGTGCGTTTCGGGTTCCGTCGCCGCGGGCCGAGGGCTGATGTCCGAGCTGCTGGAGATGAGCGTCGCCGAGGCCGCGACGCGGATCCAGGCGGTGGAGCTGTCGCGCGAGGAGTACTTCGATGCGTGGCGCGACGCCGCGGCGGGCGATGAGCTCAACGCGTATCTCTGGCGCGCGGAGAATCGAGCGGTCGAAAGCGACGGCCCGCTGGAGGGGATCCCAATCGCGATCAAGGATCTCTTCTGCACCGAGGCCGTGCCGACCACCGCCGGCTCTCGCATTCTCGAGGGCCACCGACCGCTCTACACCGCAACGGCGGTCCGGAAGTTGACGGGAGCCGGCGCCGAGGTGCTCGGTAAGACCAACATGGACGAGTTCGCGATGGGGTCCTCGAACGAGAACTCCGCTTATGGGCCGGTGCTCAATCCGTGGGACAGTGGCCGGGTGCCGGGTGGCTCCTCCGGGGGCTCGGCAGCAGTGGTCGCGGGAGGCCTCGCGCCGTGCGCGATCGGCACCGACACGGGCGGCTCGATCCGCCAGCCGGCGGCACTCTGCGGCATCGTCGGCCTGAAGCCAACCTATGGAGCGATCTCCCGCTACGGGATGATCGCTTTCGCTTCCTCGCTGGACCAGTGTGGGCCGCTGACTCGCGACGTGACCGACGCCGCCCTGCTGCTTTCCGTCATGCAGGGCAAAGATCGCTGCGACTCGACGTCGGTTGGGATCGAGGGCGGCATCGAGGCGCCCGGCCGCGAGGACCTGAGCGGGCTTCGCTTCGCGGTTCCAGCCGAGTTGGCGCAGGACGCGATCGAACCCGGGGTCCGGGCCGTCTTCGAGGCGACGCTGGAGCGGATCGAGGAGCTGGGAGGGGAGGTCGCCGAGGTGGCGCTGCCGCACGCCGAGCACGGCATCTCCGCCTACTACGTGATCGCCCCCGCGGAGGCCTCCTCCAACCTGGCGCGCTACGACGGGGTCCGCTACGGGATGCGGGCCGAGGCGGGCGGCGACGTGGTCGAGATGTACGAATCGACCCGCGCCGCCGGTTTCGGCGACGAGGTCAAGCGGCGGATCATGCTGGGCACCTACGCGCTCTCCTCCGGCTACTACGACGCCTACTACGGGCGCGCGCAGAAGGTCCGCACGAAGATCGCCGAGGACTTTGCCACTGCTTTCGGCAACTTCGACTTCGTCGTCACGCCGACCTCGCCCTCGGTCGCCTTCGGCCTCGGCGAGAAGACCGACGACCCGCTGGCGATGTACATGAACGACTTCTTCACCGTGCCGATGAGCCTTGCCGGCATCCCCGCGATCTCGATTCCGGCCGGACTTGCCGAACCCGACAGCGGCGGCCCGCAGCTGCCGGTCGGCTTCCAGATCGCCGCGCCGGCGTTCGGCGAGCAGAAGCTGCTCGATGCCGCCTTCGCCCTCGAGCAGGCGATCGGCTTCGACGCCAAGCCGGGGGTGCGGGTCGATGGCTGAGCTCGAAGCGGTTATCGGGCTCAAGATCCACGTCCAGCTCTCGACTCGGACGAAGATGTTCTGTGGCTGCGCGCTCTCCTTCGGCGACGAGCCCAACGTCCATACCTGCCCGGTCTGCCTAGCCCATCCCGGCGTCCTGCCGGTGCCAAACGAGGAAGCGATCCGCTACGCGCTGAAGATCGCCGCCGCGCTGGAGTGCGAGGTGGCGCCGAGCTCGATCTTCCATCGCAAGAACTACTTCTATCCGGACAGTCCGAAGGCGTACCAGATCAGCCAGTACGACCAGCCGATTGCCGGGCCTGGCCGCTTGGGCGGGATCCGCATCCACCGCGCCCACCTGGAGGAGGACGCGGCCAAGACGATCCACGTGGGCGAGTCCGGGCGCATCCACGGCTCCGGCGCTTCCCTGGTCGACTTCAACCGCTGCGGCACGCCGCTCGTGGAGATCGTCACCGAGCCCGACCTGCGCAGCGCGGCGGAAGCCGGCTCCTGGGCGCGCCTGCTGCGCACGACGGTCAGCCAGCTCGGCGTCTCCAACGTCAACATGGAGGAGGGCAGCCTGCGGATCGACGCCAACGTCTCCGTGCGGCCGGCGGGTAGCGAGGCGCTGGGGACGAAGACCGAGCTGAAGAACATGAACAGCTTCCGCTTCCTCGAACGCGGGATCGAGGCCGAGCTGGCGAGACAGCGCGAGCTGGTCGAGGCGGGGGGGGCGGTGGTCCAGGAGACGCTCCACTTCCATCCCGAGGACGGCTCGCTGACTGCGCTGCGCTCGAAGGAGGAGGCTCACGACTACCGCTACTTCCCCGAGCCGGACCTGGTGCCGCTGGCGCCGACCGAGGCGATGCTGCGCGAGGCGCGAGAGTCACTGCCGGAGCTGCCCGAGGCGCGCACGCGGCGCTACGAAAGCGAGTTGAAGCTCTCGGCCGAGAACGCCGCCCAGCTCGCGGCGGACCCGGACGAGGCGGCCTACTTCGAAGCGGTCCGAGACAAGGCGCCCGCGGTGGAGGCGCAGACGATCGCCAACTGGGTGACCGGCGAGCTGGCCGCGGCGCTGCGCCAGGCCGGCGGTGGCGACGCGGCCGGCTCGAAGGTCTCGCCGGAGTCGCTGGCGACTCTCGTTGCGATGGTCGGCGAGAAGAAGATCTCCCACGGCAGCGGCAAGCAGGTGCTGACGACGCTGGTCGAGGAAGGTGGCGACCCGGCGGCGATCGTCGAGCGCGACGGCCTCGCCCAGATCTCCGACAGCGGCGAGCTGGAGTCGATAGTGGCCGCCGCGGTAGAGGCCAACCCCGAGGCGGCCGAGCAGATCCGCGCCGGCAACCAGAAGGCGATCGGCGCCATCGTCGGTGCCGTGATGAAGGAGACCAAGGGGCGCGCCGACGGCGGCGAGGTCAACCGCCTGATCAAAGAAGAGCTGGAGATTTGAAGGGGGCGAGCTTTCGACGCTGAGCGCTTATCTCGGCGTGGATACAAAGACAGCGGTGGTCCTCGAGGCCAACGCGGGCGTCATGCGAGCGCTGGTCGCACTCGCATCGAAGCTCGTGGATCGCTAGAGGAGACACCGCAAACGAAACGGCCCCGGGGTACACACCCGGGGCCGTTCAACGTTGTGGACACCAAGACCTGGCCGAAACTTTAGCGCTTCATGTGGCGATGCGCTTCCATGTGCCATCTGAAACTTTGTAACAACTTGTTACAAAGTGCTAAGTTGGGGGACTATCCCCTTGACGCAGGGTAGGCGCTATGATCTGGATTCATGCGGGTTCAGTCCACCGGAGCTTCTGTCTGGGCCACTTTGGCGCTAGCGCTGACTTCCATTGTCCTTGGGTGGATCAAGTCGCCGCTTGCGCTCACTCTCTTTGTAGCGCTTCTGGCGCTGCTTTGCGCTTTCCGTGCCATATGGCTCGCTGTGAAGGAATGGCGTCAAAGACGCCGGGAAGCGAGATTGGCCTCTGCGACTCCTTTAGAGCGATGGCTGCGAGCGCGAATCGCAGAGAGTGAGGTAAACCAGCGCGAACGGCCTGTTCAAGGCGACGACTGGTATTTCCGCCAAATGAATAAATGGGACCTCGCGAATGTCGAATGGGTTCAACGGGAGAATCCAGTGCTCGCGGAGCAATATCGGGCGAATCCCAACACGAATCGCCCCGATGGCTTCTACCCTCCTTACGATTCAGCCGAGGAAGAGCGCTACTACGATCAGCGACTCGCTTGGCTTCGGAAGAAGCTCGCAGACCTAGACGCCGCGCAGTAGCTCGCAGGCCGGAACTCCTAGTCCTTTCGCCAGCCGCGCGACAGTCGAGACCCGCAGATCTCTGACGCCCCGCTCAGCACGCCCGATCTCGTTCAGATGCATCCCGCAGCGATGCGCCAGCCCCTCTTGCGTCAGATCGGCCCGTTTACGACATGCCTTGATGTTGCGGCCGACGACGGCCTTTGCCTCCACGGCTCAATCGTCTACGCCCCAACCAATAGCGTCTAGGACCAATAGCGTTGTGTTTCGCTAGAGTGCCGCCGACTCGTCCACCGATTTGGGAGGGGCTTCAATGCGGATAGGCAGGCCACGCTGGCGCAAGATGAGCTGGGTCGTGATCATCTGGTGTGTCGTCATGGCGATATGGATCATCGCGGCGCTGGGACAGGCCGACCCGGGCGGAAACTGCGTCCATCATGCCTATCTGAGCAAGCAGAGTTGCGAAGACGCGAGCAACGCGGGGACCGGGATCGGTGTCGTGGTCCTCTGGTTCGTCTGGTTCTTCGGCTTCATCCCCTTGGCGCTGATCTGGTTCATGACCAGGCCGAAGGACAAGCCAGCGCCAGAGGTCGCCGCTTAGCTCGTCTCCTGCTCGACAAGCTCCGCATAAGGCAAGGTCTCGCCCTCGATCATCCGCAGCAGCGTGTCGCGGAACAGAAAGGCGTTGTTGCGGTTGTTGAAGCGGAAGGCCATCTCATCCAGATAGGCCGGCAGATGCTTGGCAGACATCTGGTGATAGGTCCCCACCACAGAGCGCTTGAACAGGCTCCAGACGCTCTCGACGGTATTCGTATGGACCAGGCCGCGCACCCATTCCTCGCGGCGGTGATCGACCTTCCGATGCTTCGTGTTCCAGTCCGTCATATCGCCCCATGAGTAGTCGGAGTCCGTGAAGATGTATTCGGCATCGTCGCCCACCACGTCTTTGACGAATTGCCGGTAGGAGACTTTCGTCTCCCGGCCCGGCCCGGATCGCATGACAAGCCGAACCTCTCCGTCGCGAGCGATAGCGCCGAGGACGAGCTTCTTTTTGGAGCGCCCAGAGCGATCCTTGGCCGTTTTGTGGTGAACCCCGCCGATCCAGGTCTCATCGACCTCCACGATGCCCTCCAGTGGCACGGGGGAGTCCTCCTCCATCGCAGAGCGCACACGGTGGCCGAGATACCAGGCGGTCTTGTAGGAGACGCCGAGCGTCCTTTGAAGCTGCTTGGCGCTGATCCCCTTCTTGGACTCGCCGATAAGGTAGATCGCCAGGAACCATTTCCACAGAGGAAGGTGCGAATCGTGGAAGACCGTCCCCGCAGTCACGGAGAATTGGTAGCGGCATGACTCCTCGTTGCACTCATATTGGTTGCGCTTCTCGATCTTCGAGGTCGAGTCGTTCCCGCAGCGTGGGCAGCGCACGCCGTCAGGCCAGCGCAGGTCCTCAAGGTAGGCCCGGCACTTGTCCTCTGAGCGGAATTGCTCGATCAGATCGGGGAGGTTCATAGCGATGCCTCGACGCAAACCGAAAGCGCGGGAGTTGAACGATGCGCAGGTAATGCGGAAATTGTTCCCGAAAAAAGCTCGGGAGGCTGCCAAGAAAACGGCGCTGGAGAGCCGTAAAGGGAAGTCATAGGACTAGCTTAGCTGTTGGCTAGCCCTGTGTCAAGTATATAATCCCCCTAAGTTGGACTCATGGCCTGGAACGTCGTCATCGCCGGGGGTGGATTCGGTGGGGCGATGGCGGCTCGGGAGCTGGAGCGGATCATGCCCAAGCAGTCGGCGCGGCTCACGCTGGTCAACGACGTCAACTTCATGCTCTACACGCCGTTCCTGCCCGAGGCGGCGGCGGGGACGCTGGAGCCGCGCCACGTGGTGACGCCCTTGCGCGAGATCCTCGACCGGACCTACCTGCGGCTTGGCACGATCTCTGGTCACGACCCGGAGGCGCGTACGGTCGAGCTGCGCACTCGCGATGGCGAGAGCGAGCAGCTTCCCTACGACCAGCTCCTGCTTGCTCTCGGCTCGGTCTCGCGGGTGCTCCCGGTACCCGGCCTCGCCGAGCACGCGGTCGGCTTCAAGAGCCTTGCCGACGCGATCTGGTTGCGCAATCACGTGGTCGAGACGCTGGAGGCGGCTAACGCAAGCGAAGATCCAGCCCGCCGCGACGAGCTGCTCACCTACGTCTTCGTCGGCGGCGGCTACGCCGGCCTCGAGGCGCTCGCCGAGCTCCAGGACTTCGCCGCTGACGCGATGGAGAGCTATCCGCGCGCCCGGCTGCACGGTATGCGCTGGGTGCTGGTCGAGGCGACCGGGCGAGTCCTTCCCGAGATCGACATCGGCCTCGCCGAATACGCACTGCGTGAGTTGCGCGGCCGTGGCATTGACATCCGGCTCGAGACCACGTTGGAGGAGGTCAGCGCCGACAGCGCGCGCCTCTCCAGCGGCGAGACCCTGCCGACCCGCACCGTGGTCTGGACCGCGGGAGTCGCGCCGCACCCGAGCCTCCGCCAGCTCAACCTGCCGCTCGACGAGCGCGGCCGTGTTCCAGTCGACGACCATCTACGCGTGCGGGGGTCGGATTCGGTCTGGGCGGTGGGCGATTGCGCGGCGGCACCCGACCCCGGTGGCGGCTTCTACCCGCCGACCGCCCAGCACGCCGTCCGCCAGGGCCCGGTCGCCGCCCGCAACATCGCCGCCGAGCTGGGCGTCGGCACCGCGCGTCGCTTCGAGTACCGCGGCAACGCCTCCTTCGTCAACCTCGGCCGCTACAAGGCGGTGGGCAGGGTCGGCGGTCGCAAGTTCCGCGGCTTCCCGGCCTGGTGGATGGCGAGGACCTACCACATGAGTCAGATCCCGGGTGTCGCCCGAAAGGTACGCGCGGTGATCGACTGGACGGCCAGCCTGCCCTTCCGCCGTGATCTCGCCGAGGTCGGATCGATCGGGCATCCCGAGCGGCTGGGCGAGTGATTCGCCGGGCCGCGACAATGACCCCGTGGGCTTCGAGTATCTCTTCATAGCGGGTCTCTTCGGCCTCGCCACGGCGATCATCGGCCGCGCCAAGGGCAGCTCGTTCTGGCTCTGGTTGCTGATCGGCACCGTGTTGCCGCTACTCGGCCTGATCGCGGTCATCCTCTACCGCCGAGACAAGGACGAACCGGAACGGCAGTGCCCCAACTGCCACAAGGCGGTCAAGCTCTACGTCCAGGTCTGCCCGCGCTGCGGAACCGACCTGTATCTGCCCGATCCGGCCGCGGTTCGGCATCCCGGGGTGGAATAGAGGACAGCCGCGCCGGGTAAAGGTCCGGCGACAATCTGACGAGGAGACTATGTGCGCCGGATCTCGAGGCTGGCCCTGTCGACGATGTTGGTTTCGCTCTGCTGCGCCGCTGGAGCGTCCGCCGCCACGCTCCAACCCGTCGGCGATTTCTCCCAGCCGATCTTCGTCACTTCCAACCCCGGCAACCCGTCCGATCTGTTCGTCGCGGAGCGGGAAGGCAGGGTGGTGGAGGACGACAACGGCAGCCGCAGCGTCTTTGCCGATCTCACCGACCTGGTCAGTTGCTGCGAAAGCGAGCGCGGTCTGCTCTCGATCGCGCTCGCCCCGGATTTCGCCACCTCGGGCCACTTCTACGCCGCCTACACGGGCAAGCCCGCAGCCGGAGGCGCGGAAGGCGACGTGCACGTGGACGCCTTCCGCCATGACGGCGGTGCGCTCGTCCGCGAACCGCTTTTCAGCGTCGGCCACGCGACCAACGCGAACCACAACGGCGGTCAGCTCGAGTTCGGGCCCGACGGGAACCTCTATGTCTCGACCGGCGACGGTGGCGGTGGCGGCGATCCTTTCGAAAGCGGGCAGGATCTCAGCAGCCTGCTCGGCAAGATCCTCCGCCTCGAACCGCACCCGGGCGCGGAAGCGCAAATCTGGAGCTATGGGCTGAGGAATCCCTGGCGCTTCTCCTTCGACTGCCTCAGCGGCGCTATGGTCATCGCCGACGTCGGGCAGAACGCCCACGAGGAGATCGACTACGCGCCAAGCCCGGCCCCTGGCACGGTCGGAGGCAGCGGCAACAACTACGGCTGGAACTGTCGCGAGGGCTTCAGCGCCTACCCCGAACCGGGCGCGAGCTGCGCTGGGGCCAGCGGCTTCACCGAACCGGTTTTCGACTATCCCCACGCCGATCCGGGCGACGGCACCGCCCACGGCTGCGCGATTACCGGCGGCTACGTCGTCCGCGACCCCAGCCTCGGCGATCTCTACGGCCGCTACGTCTACGCGGACTACTGCGTCGGCGAGATCCGCTCATTGATTCTGCCCTCGACGACAGGGGGAGTTGCCGGCGGAGATCGATCGGAGGGGCTTAGCGTCGCGAATCCCGTCTCCTTCGGCGAAGACTCCTGCGGGCGCCTATACGTCGTTTCCCAGGTGGGAACGGTGTATCGCTTCGTGGGAGCGTCCCCCTCTGCCTGTGCCGCGGCCGCCGCGCCCTCGGCCTCGCCGATCCTGATCCATGCGGTGAAACGCAAGCGGGCGAGGCTCCTCCTGGCGGTCAGGGCGCATCCGGTGCACGGGGCGCTGAAGCTGCTCCTCACCGTGCGCCTGGCTCCCTGTGCGGGCCAGGCAGGCGAGAGGGTGCGGCTCAACGGCGGCGGTCGCCTCCTTGCCGGAAAGCGCCTCGACCGTCACTGCGTCGCTCGCTTCCACCGCTGGATCGAGCATCGATCGACCTTCCGGGCGCTGCTGCCGAACGACGACTACCGCAGCCAGGTCCGCACGATCGCGTTCGCGAAGCCAAGGCCGTAGCGGACGACGGCCGGCTTCTTCGAGTGGCCGTGGAGGCGCTTGGCGACGGTCACTGGAATCTCCTTGGCGGGGACGCCGCGCTTGATCGCCTCGATCATGAACTCGGAGGTGTGGAACTGCTCCTGGCGCAGGACCAGTTGCGGGAGGACCGTCGTGCGGACGGCGCGGTAGCCGTTGGAGCAGTCGCTGACCTTGGTGCGGGTGATGGTGGAGACGAGGCGGTTGAAGAAGACGATCCCGAGCTCGCGGGCGAAATGGTTGTCGTCTGCCTCGCCGAGGACGCGAGATCCATGTGCGACGTCGACCTCGCCATCGAGCACGGGCTGCACGAGACGCGGCATCTCGGAGGGCAGGTGCTGACCGTCGGCGTCGAGGGTTACGACGATCTCCGCGCCGGATTCGACCATCAGGCGGTAGCCGGTGCGCAGGGCCGCGCCGCCGCCGCGGTTGATCACGTGGCGGGCAACGACCGCGCCGTGCTCGGCGGCGACGTCGCCGGTGCCGTCGCGGGAGCCGTCGTCGACCACCAATACCGCGGTCTGCACGCCGCAAACCTCAGCCGGCATCAGGTCGAGCACCTGGCCGACGTTTTCGGCCTCGTTGTAGGCAGGGACGAGGATCGCGATCTTGCCGCGGAAGCGCTCGGGCAGATCCGCCTGGCGGAACTCCTCCCAGGCCAGGCCCTCGAGCACGGCAGAGAGCTGGCGGGTGTTGCGCGCGGCCTGCGACAGCGCTCGCAAGACGAGCAGGAAGAGAACGAAGATCGAGAAGACGGCGAGACCGAGGATGCGGCCGCCGTTGCCTTTTTCGAAGGAGAAGGCGGAGAGCAGCCTGTCGGTCAGCTCGGTCCCGGAGACGATCGCCAGGCCGATGCCGGCGGCGAGCAGGATCAACACGTCGACGTTGCGCAGGGTGCGGCGACGCAGGATCGCGTAGGCGATGGTCGCAGCCGCGATCAGCAGGCCGGCTACGCGAAGCGCCGTCAGCTCGGTGGGGAAGATGCCTGCCTCGGGGACCATGAGCCGCTTGAGGATATGGCTGCGCCCAGTCGTGACAGGGCTACGCCGGCAAGCGGAAAGATCAGCGTCATCAGGATCTCGTTGCGCCTCGGCGCCGCGAGCGAGGCCGCGCCGACGACGGTGACGAGGGCGATCGGGGTGGCCATCGCAACCAGCTCCCACCAGCGGCGGCGTAGCCCGAGCAGGGCGAGGCCAGTGAGCCCGAGCAAGACCAGCAGCACCTGGACGACGCGGCCGGCGCCCGATTCCATCGCTTCGCCGATGCCCGCGCTCCACATTCGCCAGACCTTGCGCACAGTCATCGCCGCGTAGCCGAGCGGGTCTTCGCCGAAGTACTTGGAGAAGTTCTGCTTGCCGATCTTGCCCAGCGCCGAATCGCGCGGCAGATCCGGATAGCGGGCGGCCACCCGGTCGAACAGCGGCGTCGGGTCGACTCGTTCGAGCGCTTCGGAATCGGGGGGGAGGTCGCGGTGCCGGTAGCGCTCGAGCAGCATTGCCTTGACCCGCTGGTATTCGCCGTCCGCCGGCAGGAAGGTGCCGACGTAGAGCGCCTTGCCGCCCCCGGTCGAGATCGGCACCGTGCGGTCGAGGACGACCTGGTTGTGGACCGTCCAGGGGACGATCGGCACCAGGAGTGCGGCGATGAGCAACGCGGCGCCGGCGAGGCCGGGCTGCCAGCCACGCTCACGGCCGATTCGGATTGCTGCCAGCAGAGCGAAGGCGACGCCGGCCAGGAGGTACTCCGGGCGGATCAGGGCGGTCAGGCCGAAGAGGAGACCGGGGAGGAGCCAGGCACGTAGGCGTTCCTGTTCGCTGGCCCACAAGAAGGCCAGCACCGCGGCGGGCAGGGTGAAGATTGCCGGTGGCTCGCTGTAGAGCGCGCCGGTCGAGTGGATGAACGGCGGATAGACCGCCACGCCGAGCGCGGCAATCAGGCCCGCCGGCCGGCAGTTGATCCGGCGCCCGAGCAGATAGGCGACCACGATTGCCGCCAGGCCGAGGAGCAGCTCGACGATCCGCGCCGTGCCTTCGCGAGGACCACCGGTCGCATAAAAGGCGGCCGCGTAGAGCAGCGGTGCCCCCGGCGACCAGTCGCTGGCGTCGCGGAAGGCCGGTCCGCCGTAACTGCCTTCCTCGTAGAGCGACTTGGAGAGTGCGTAGTAGGCGTGGGCGTCATCTCCCGGCGTGGCCAGCGGCTCGACCACCCGGTAGGCGCGCAGGCCGAAGCCGAGCACGAGGATCAGCGCCAGCAGGATCAGCGTCGTCCGCCCGTGGCGCTCAGGGAGGGTCCGGATCCGGTTACCGATCACGGTCAAGGTGGCTGAGGCTATCCGGCGCAAGGGCGACGGGCGCCGGTGTCGAAATGGGGTGGCCTGACGTCAATCCCCCAAAGGAGCCCCAATGCCACGTTCCCCACTGATCGCGTTCTGCGCATTCCTCTGCGCGGCGCTCGTGTTCGCATCAGCCGCAGCCGCGATGCCCACGGAAAACCTCCCCACCGAAAAGACCTGCACCGCAGCGTCCCCGCAGGTGGTTGGAGGGAAAGTCACCGCGAAGCTGGCCGCAAGCAACGTCGATCCGTCGCAGGCCCAATTCGCCACCTGCGGGCAGGCAAAACGGGTGATGAAGAAGGTCACTGAAATCGGCCTCGAGCAGCCGCGTGGCAACGTCGGAGGCTTCTACTGCAGGCCGACGGTGTTCTCGACCGAACCGGACTTCGTGCGTTACGTCTGCACCTTCAAAGGCGCCGACACGGCGACCTTCGTCAAGTTGACGTTCGCCGTCCAGTACAAGTCCTGACGACCCAGGTGGTCGCGACGCCGGCCAGCGCCGCGACCACCGGAATCGTCACCAGGGCCCGCCGCGGCGATGCGACGAGCAGGGCCCCGGTAGCGGTCACCGCGACCAGGACCACGCCGAGCAGGAGGGCCTCCCAGCGGCGCTGCCAGGCGAGGACCCCGAGCCCCAGCAGCCCAAGCGCGACGAGCAGCCAGTGCAGCACCTCCCAGGCCGGCTCGCGCATCACGTCGCGCGGCCCATGCCCCCAGATCAGCCACAGCTTCGAGGCGACGAACCCGGCGTATTCGAGCGGATGCTCGCTGACGTCGTCCCAGAGCCGTTCGCGCCCCATGCGCGCCAACGCGGCATCGCTTTCCATGTCCGGATACCGCTGCCTCGCCAGCGCGGCGAGTATCTGCTCCAGCCTCGGGTCCGGCGGCAGCACACGACGCAATTCGGGGTGACGCTCCAGCACCTCGGCACCGACCTGTTCGGGATCGCCACCCGAGGGCATGTAGCTGCCGGCAAACAGAACCTGCCCGCCCCCGGTCGAGATCGGCACAAACCGGCCAAGCGCCACCTCGTTACGCACGGTCCAAGGCACGACGACCAGCGCCAGCCCAACAAGCATCACCAACGCTTGAACAAGACCAGCTCGCCAATCGTCCCGCCCCCGACGCGCGAATACCACAACAGCTATCGGCAGTGAGATCGCTAGGTACTCGGGTCGGACCAGGGCCAGCGCGCCGAGCAGTAGTCCTGGCAGCAGCCATCCGACAGAGGAGGGGCGGGGGTTCTCGGGCGGACGCGGCGTCCTGTTTTTCGCCCCACCCACAATCTCGGACGGCTGTCCACGTCCCAGGCGAAAAACCCAGCGATCGCCCGAGGACCCCCGCCCCTCCTCCCGACCACTAGCCCAGAGCATCGCCAGCACTGCCCCCGATAGCAGCGTCGCGGCAAGCGGCTCGGACATGAACATCCCTTGGTACTCGAGCAACGCGGGGTAGACGGCGACCGCTCCCGCGCCGGTCAATCCGGCCACCGGGCCAGATAGTCGACGCCCGATCAAATAAGCGAACAGGACTGAAAGCGATCCGATCAACGCCAGGACCAGGCGCACGAACCGTTCGTGAACGCCACCGGTCAGCTTGTAGATGCCCCCGGCCAGCAGCGGCAACCCGGGGGAGTAGTTGCTTGCCGGCTGAGTTGCGGCCGGTCCGAGCGTGAAGCCCTCGCCGCGCTCCAGGTTCGCCGCGATCGTCGCGTAGGCGGCGGCGTCGTAGACGGGCGCTCGTCCCTGCCAGGCGTTGTCCACGCGCAGGCCCACACCGAGCAGGAGGATCGCGACCAGCGCCGCGAGCCCGATCCGCCCGCCGTTGCGCGCCGCCAGTCCTTTCATCCGGTGGATGCTATGTCGCCTCCGTTCGTTACTCTGCCGCGACCATGCGCGTCCTAATCCTTGGCGGCGACGGCTACCTTGGCTGGCCGACCGCCCTGCGCTTCTCGGCCCGCGGCCACGAGGTCACCGTCCTCGACAACTTCTCCCGCCGGCGCTGGGTAACCGAGAGCGGCAGCGACTCGCTGACCCCGATCGCAGACCTCGAGGCACGCATAGAAGCCTGGGAGGAGACCTCGGGCAAGCAGATCCAAAGCTTCGTCGGCTCGGTGGAGGACGGCGAGTTCCTCGACGGAGTGGTGGCGGAGACCCGCCCCGAGGTGGTCATCCACTACGGCGAGCAACCCTCGGCCCCCTACTCGATGATCTCCCGCGAGCACGCCGTTGAGACCCAGCACACGAACGTGATCGGCAACCTCAACCTGCTCTTCGCGATGCGCGATCACGTCCCCGACTGCCACCTGGTCAAGCTGGGGACGATGGGTGAGTACGGCCAGCCCAACATCGACATCGAGGAGGGCTACATAGAGATCGAGCACAAGGGCCGCAAGGACACACTGCCCTTCCCGAAGCTGCCCGGCTCGCTCTATCACTGCTCGAAGGTCCACGACTCGACCAACATCCACTTCGCCTGTCGCACCTGGGGCCTCAGGGCGACCGACCTGAACCAGGGCGTCGTCTACGGCATCCAGACCGACGAGACGGCAAGCGACGAGCGCCTGATCACCCGTTTCGACTACGACGAGATCTTCGGCACCGTGCTCAACCGCTTCTGCCTGCAAGCGGTGATCGGCCATCCGCTGACCGTCTACGGCACCGGCGGCCAGACCCGCGGCTTCCTCAACATCCGCGACACCCTCGCCTGCATTGAACTGGCGGCTACCAACCCGGCCGATGCGGGCGAGTTCCGCGTCTTCAACCAGTTCACCGAGCAGTTCTCGGTCCTCGAGCTGGCGGAGCTGGTCAAGCACGCCGCCGAGCACCTCGGCTACACGGTTGAGATCCAGCACTGCGACAACCCCCGGGTCGAGAAGGAAGAGCACTACTACAACGCGATCCACACCAAGCTGCTCGACCTCGGCCTCGAGCCGACCCTGCTCGGCGAGGAGCTGGTCGAGTCGATCATCCACGCGATCGAGCGCTACAAGGGCAACGCGATCGAGAGCTCGATCGACCCGCGTACCCGCTGGAACCCGGCCGGCGGCGCAAAAACCCCCGCTGGCCAGGCATAGGCCCGCTGGTACCATCGCGAGTTCGATGAGAGCCGCGGACGCGCTGATGAAAAGCCTCGAGGCCGAGGGTGTGAAAAACATCTTTGGCATCCCCGGTGGGGCCAACCTGCCGACCTACGACGCGCTCGTCGACGCCGGCTTCCGCCACATCCAGGTGCGCCACGAGCAGGGCGGCGGCCACGCGGCAGAGGGCTACGCCAAGGCATCGGGCAGGGTGGGGGTGGCGTTCGCCACCTCGGGCCCCGGCGCGACCAACCTGGTTACCGCGATCGCCGACGCGATGATGGACTCGGTGCCGACGGTGTTCGTCACCGGCCAGGTGCGGACCGAGCTGATCGGCACCGACGGCTTCCAGGAGGCCGACATCCTCGGCGCGACGCTGCCCTTCGTCAAGCACTCCTTCCAGGTCACCGACCCGCGGCAGATCCCCGAGTACGTGCACGAGGCCTTCCACGTCGCCGCGACGGGCCGGCCGGGGCCGGTGCTGCTCGACATCCCACAGGACCTCTCGCGGGCCGAGATCGACTACTCGCCACGCACGGAGCCGGTTGAGCTGCCCGGCTACAAACCGATGAGCAAGGGCAACATCAAACAGGTGCGGATCGCCGCCAAAGCGCTCGCCAACGCCAAACGGCCGATCCTCTACACGGGTGGCGGCGTGGTCAACGCCAACGCCTCCGAGGAGCTGCGCGAGCTCGCTGCAGCCGACCGCTTCCCGCTCACCTCGACCCTGATGGGGCTGGGTGCCTACCCGGCTTCGGGCGAGCACTGGCTGGGGATGCTCGGCATGCACGGCACGGTGACGGCCAACTGGGCAATGGACAACGCCGACCTGATCGTCGCGATCGGCGCCCGCTTCGACGACCGCATCACCGGCAAGCTCTCCGAGTTCGCGCCGCACGCCAAAATCATCCACATCGACATCGATCCGGCGGAGATCTCGAAGAACATCGGGGCGCACATCCCGATCGTCGGCGACGTCAAGCTGGTGCTGCCGGAGCTGGCCCGCGAGTACCGGGCCCTGCAAACCGACAGCTCGCGCCTCGACCCCTGGTGGAAGCAGCTGCGCGAGTGGCAGGAGCAGCACCCGCTGCGCTACGAGCCCGGGGTCGACGGCGAGATCAAGCCGCAGTTCATGGTCGAGGCGATGCACCGGGCGACGAAGGGGAACGCGATCGTCACCTCCGACGTCGGCCAGCACCAGATGTGGGCGGCGCAGTACTACGGCTTCGAGCGGCCCCGGCACTGGATCAACTCGGGCGGCCTGGGGACGATGGGCTTCGGCCTGCCTGCCGCGGTCGGCGCCAAGGTCGCCCGGCCCGACGACGACGTCGTCTGCCTGGCCGGCGACGGCAGCCTGATCATGAACTGCCAGGAGCTCGCGACCTGCGTCACCGAAGAGATCCCGGTCAAGGTCTTCCTGATGAACAACGGCTACATGGGCATGGTCCGCCAGTGGCAGGAGCTGTTCTGGGACCGCCGCTACAGCTCGGTGCAGATGGGTGACAGCCCGGACTGGGTGAAGCTGGCCGAGGCCTTCGGCGCGACCGGGATGCGCTGCGAGAACGCCGATGAGCTCGAGGGAACGATGACGCAGGCGCTGGAGACGGACGGCCCGGTGCTGCTCGACGTTCGCGTCGCCCAGGAGGAGAACTGCTACCCGATGATCCCGCCGGGCGAAGCGGCAAGGGACATGGTCGAGGCCCCGAAGGCGGTGAGTTGATGGAGGCCGGCACGCCCCAGATGGTCAAACTCGAGGACCTGCATGTGCCCGGGCAGCTGAGCGGGCGCAAGCACATCCTCTCGATCCTGGTCGAGAACAAGCCGGGCGTCCTGGCACGGATCGCGGGGCTCTTCTCGCGCCGCGGCTTCAACATCGACACTCTCGCGGTCGGGCCGACCGACGACCCCAGCATCTCGCGGATCACGCTCACGCTGGACGGCGCCGTCCACCCGATCGACCAGGTGACCAAGCAGCTGCACAAGCTCGTCAACGTGCTGAAAATCCGCGACATGGAGCCCGAGGAGACGGTCGCCCGCGAGATGGCGATGTTCAAAGTCTCCGCCGCGGTCGAGAGCCGCGCCGAGATCATCCAGTTCGCCGAGATCTTCCGGGCCAAGATCATCGACGTCTCGCGGCGCGCGATGACGATCGAGGTGACCGGCTCGGCCGACAAGATCGAGGCCTTCGAGCGGATGATCCGCCCGCATGGCCTCATAGAGATGGTCCGCACCGGTGAGATAGCCATTGCTCGGGGCGGCGACTAGCCAGCTGCAAAGCCTGCTGCGCGATGGCGCGGAGCAGGCGGCCGAGCGAGCCCGGCGCACGCTGGTCAGCGCCACGGTGCCGGTCGAGGGAATCGATCCCCCTGCGGCGATTTTTGCCTCGCGCCTTGCCTCGGACCACTGGTTCTGCTGGGAGCAGCCGGATCGAGGGTTCGCGCTGGCGGCGATGGGCGTCGCCCATGAGGCCAGCTCGCGCGGCGATGGCCGATTCGGCGACGTGGCCAGGGAGTGCCTGCGGCTGAACGAGGGCGCCGTGGTCGATGAGCCGGCCGGACTCCCCTCGGGCGCGGGGCCGGTTTGGACCGGCGGCTTCGCCTTCGACCCCGAGGGCGCGACGTCCTCGGCCTGGTCCTCGTTCTCACCGGCTTCACTGGTCCTGCCGGAGCTCTCGATCTGCCGAGTCGGAGACGAGTGCTTCCTGACGGCCAACCTGGTCGTCTCGCCGGGTGACGATGCAGTCGCATCCGCCGAGCGGGTCGGCGCCCGGCTATCCGGACTGCGAGGCAACCCCTTGCCGATGCTCGACCCGCACCCGACCGGCCGGCCGGAGATTCACAGCGTGCGCCCGCCCGGCGACTTCGAAGCGGCCGTCGAAACGGCGACAGAGCGGATCGCCGAGGGCGAGATCAGCAAGGTCGTGCTCGCCCGCGAGGTCACGGTCGAGGCGGCTGCCGCCCACGATCCGGCGGCCATCTTCGGCGCCTTGCGCGAGCAGTTCCCTTCCTGCTTCTGCTTTTGCCGCGGCACTCCGGAGGCGGCCTTCCTCGGCGCGACTCCGGAGCTGCTGATCCGGCGCTCGGGCGCCGGCGCTTCGACCGTGGCGCTGGCAGGCTCCACGCGCCGCAGCTCGGACCCGGCCGTCGACGACCATCTCGGCGAGCAGTTGCTGCGCAGCGACAAGAACCGCCGCGAGCAGCGGATCGTCGCCGAGCGCATCGTCCGCAAGCTGCGTCCGCACGCGGTCTGGGTGCAGACCGCACCGGAGCCGGAGGTGGTCAAGATCGCCAACATCCAGCACCTGGCGACGCCTGTGATCGCCCAGCTCGCCGAACCGCGCTCCGCGGTCGAGCTGGCCGGAATGCTTCACCCGACCCCGGCGGTCGGCGGGGAGCCCTGGCCCGGCGCAGCGGACACGATCGCCGATCTGGAGCAGATGGACCGCGGCTGGTACGCCGCCCCGGTCGGCTGGATGGACGCCACCGAGGACGGCGAGTTCTGCGTAGCCCTGCGCAGCGCCCTGCTGCGCGACCGCGAGGCCCGCCTTTTTGCCGGAGTGGGTGTGGTGGCCGGCTCCGACCCTGCCGCTGAGTTGGCGGAGACCGAGGTAAAGCTGCAGGCGTTGCTGCCGCTTGTGGCTGAGTAGGTGGGGGAGAGGGTCACCCCGTCCTCTCGCTAGTGCTATAGAAGGTTCGCTAAAGCGGCATGAACGCTTTTGGTGAGCTGTTGGTGGAGAGCTGCGTTGGCTTGGCGGTCCGTCTTGACCTCGATCAGGCCGGTGCCTGCGGCAAGCGCCTCCGGTAGCTGATCAAGCGACTCCAGCTCGTGGTGTGGGAGGTCGAAGAGGGCTGCTGCCTTTGCGACGTCGACGCCGCGCGGGGTGCCGAGGAGCGCTTCGAACTCGTCGGCACCCAGCGCCTCCTGCTGGGGCAGGAAGTGGAAGATCCCGCCGCCGTCGTTGTCGATCACGACGATTCGCACCGGGGTCGAGACGTCGCGCAGAGCGGCCAGGCTGCCTATGTCGTGCAGCAGGCCGAGGTCGCCGGTGACGATGGTGGTCGGCTTGCCGGTCGCGTGGGCTGCGCCGATGCCGGAGGAGATCAGGCCGTCGATCCCGTTGGTCCCGCGATTGCAGAGGAAGGTCGTGCCGGCCTCGCCGGCCGGCAAGAACGCCTCCTGGTCGCGGATCGGCATGCTCGAGGCGGTGTAGATGAGCTCGCCGTCGCTGTAGGCGGCGCCGAGCGCCAGTTGCAGACCCGGCTCGGTGAGAGCGTCGATGGCGCCCAGCTCCGCCTCGATCGCCTCGCGCGCGGCCTGCTCCGCCTGCAGCCACATCGCCGGCGCTGGGCGGTCCTCACCGAGGTGCGCTGCCCAGCCGGATGCCAGCTCGGTCGGGTCGGCGCGAAGCAGCGCCGCTGCCCGGCGCGTTGGCTCGTTCCAGTCGCCGAGCGGATCGACGACGATCTGATCTGCGCCGGACTCCGCCAGCCAGGAGCGCAGCGGCTTGCTGGTCGGCATCTCGCCGAAACGCAGCACGAGGTCCGGCGAGGCGGTCTCGCGGAACCGCTCGTCGCGCAGCAGCAGGTCGTAGGCGGTGATGACGTAGGAGCGGTCGTGCGGACCGCAGCGCAGTTGTGAGGTCGGCTCGGCGAGGATCGGAAAACCGGCGACTCGGGCGAGGTGGGCGAGGGGCTCCCTCAGCTCGGGGTCGAGCTGGCGGCCGGCGACGATCACGCCGATGCCGGCCTCGGCGATGTGTTTCGCCACCTCGTCGAGCAGGAACTGCGAGGGCTCCATGTCGATCGGCGTGACCGCGGTCAGCGGGCGATCGCCACGGCCAGTCAGGGCGAGCGGATCGGTCGCGGTCACTGTGCCGTCTTCGGGCAGTGGAGCCAGTGGCTCGCGGAAGGGGAAATTGAGGTGGACCGGGCCGGGGCGCTGCTCACCCCGCGCCGCGGCGAAGGCGCGGCAGGCGGTCGCGCGGTAGTGGAGCAGGCCGTCATCGTCGGCGGCGTGGGTGCCGACCTCGCAAAACCAGCGCACCGAGGAGCCGTAGAGCTTGAGCTGGTCGATCGCCTGGCCGGCGCCGATCCCGCGCAGCTCCGGCGGCCGGTCGGCGGTCAGCACCAGCAGGGGGACGGCGGCATGGTCTGCCTCGCACACGGCGGGGTGGTAGTTGGCGGCCGCGGTCCCGGAGGTGCAGAGGATCGCAACTGGAGCGCCGCTCGCCTGTGCGGCACCCAAGGCAAAGAAAGCCGCGGAGCGCTCATCGACGATCACGGTCGTCTCGATCTCCGGCTGCCGCCAGAGGGCAAGGGCCAGCGGGGTCGAGCGCGAGCCGGGGGAGAGGACGGCGTGCCGCAGCCCGCAACGTGCCAGCTCCTCGGCGAAAGCCGAGGCGAGCGCAGTATTGGTATTAGTTGCGTCCATAGCTCAGCAGGCAGGTTGAAGCATTTTGGGCAGCGGGGACCACCTAACGCTTCAGGATGCGTCGAGGCGGTGGGCTTGCAGTGCCGCCTCGTCGATCTCGACGCCGAGGCCCGGGCCTTCCGGCAGGTGGAGCATGTCGCCTTCGAGCCTGCACTCGACGGTGGCGATCGTCGAGGCGAAGAGGCGCTGGGTGGCGAGGCCATGCGCCAGATTCGGCCCACCGCCGAGCGCCACGCCAAGGGTCGCGGCCACCTGCGCCGCCGCGGCGATCCCCACCGGGCCGTCCAGCGCACTCGAGAGATAGGCCGGGAGAACCTCGGCGATCTCGACCGCCGACTCCGGCCCGCCGACCTTGGAGAGCTTGACGCCGGTCATCCGGCAGGCCTCCATCGCAACGGCGCGTTCCGCGTCGGCGCGGCTCTCGATGCTCTCGTCGCCGGCGAGCGGGATCGAGGTCGACCTGGCCACCTCCATCGACTCCTCCAGCGTTCCGACGGGCTGCTCGGCCAGCTCGACCTCATAGGGCTCGAGTTCGCTCAGTGTGAGCTTCGCCGTCTCCACGTCCCAGGCGCCGTTGGCGTCGACGCGGATCCGTGCCCGTGGACCGAGGGCCTCGCGCACCGCCCGCACCTGGGCGGCATCGTCGCCGCTGCCGAGCTTGAGCTTGAAAGTGGAGAAGCCGTCAGCCGCCCAACGTTCAGCGGCCGAGACGACCATGGCTGGGTCGCCCGCGGTCAGCGTCGCGTTGCAGCGAACGGGGGGCGTGGGCCCCGTGCTCACGCCACCTTCCCCCGCGGCCCGCTTTCCACGGAGATCCAGCAGCGCCGTCAGCGCCGCGCAGCGAGCCGGCGCGGAAAGCGCCGGCGCATCCCCTCTCAGGCTCGCCTCGTCCAGCGCGTCGCGCTCGCCAAGTCCCCTCAGCTCCTCGGCGACCTGATCCAGGCTGCTACCGCCGCGCAGCGAAAGCGGCACAGCTTCCCCCAATCCGATCAGCCCATCGTCATCCCGCAGCCGCAGCAGCACCATCTCGCGCCGCGTAAGGCTGCCGGCCGCGGTCACGTATGGCTCGCGGAAAGGAAGCGCGTAGGGGACGACCTCGACCGAGGCAATGCGCATGAAGAGAGCCTACGCCGCGATCAGCAGGCCGGCCGAGACCAGCAGGCTGAATGCGCCCAAGAGCGCACCGGTGCCGGCCAGGGCGGCATTCAGCGCCGGGCCGTCGGTGCGGTTGCTCATCGCGCGCAGCGGTTTGATCGCCATCGGCAGCGCAAGGAAGCCGATCAGCGGCAACGCGCTCGCTTCGCCGGCGACGAGGGCGATCGGCAGCACGACGAAGGCCCCGAGCACCAGCAGGCGGTACAGCGCCACGGCGTTGCCGCGGCCCATCCGCACCGCGAGCGTGTTCTTGCCCGCCCGGCGGTCGGTCTCGAGATCGCGCACGTTGTTGACGACGAGGATCGCCGTGGCGAGGAAGCCGACCGCGATCGAGAGCCCGAGCGGCAGCGCGTCGAGCTGCTCGACCTGAACGTAGTAGGAGCCGTTGACGGCGACGAGGCCGAAGAAGAGGAAGACGAAGACCTCGCCGAGGCCGGCGTAGCCGTAGGGGCGCGGGCCACCGGTGTAGAGGACTCCGGCGGCGATCGAGACGGCGCCGATCAGCAGGATCACGATGCCGGCGACGATCGTCAGGTAGATGCCGCAGGCGATGGCGACGCCGAAGGCGACCCAGGTCGCGACCAGCACGCGCTGCGGCGTCACGAGGCCCGCTGAGGTGACTCGCACCGGCCCCAATCGGTCGACGGTGTCGGCGCCGCGCTTGGCGTCGGAATAGTCGTTGGCCAGATTCGTCCCGATCTGAATGAAGATCGAGCCGATGAGCGCGGCGATGAAGGCGCCGGCCCGCGGTAGGCGCCCGGCCCATTCGACCGCCGCGGCGGTGCCGACGAAGACCGGCGCGATCGCCGCCGGCAGGGTCCGCGGCCGCGCCGCCATCAGCCAGATCCTCATGGGCGTCTCGGGAACTTGGAGAAGTCGGGCTGGCGCTTCTCCTTGAACGACTCGCGCCCCTCGCGAGCCTCCTCACTGCCGTAGAAGAGCAGGTTGGTGTCGTGCGCCAGCTGTTGGATCCCCGCGTAGCCATCCTCGTGCGCGTTGAAGCTGGCCTTGACCAGACGCAGGGCGAAGGGCGAGAGCGCAAGCATCTCCCGACACCAGGCGACCGTCTCCCGCTCCAAGTCGCCGAGCGGGAAGACCGCGTTGCAGAGGCCCATCTCCAGCGCCTCCTCGGCGTCGTACTGACGGCAGAGCAGCCAGAACTCCTTCGCCTTCTTGGTCCCGACGAGATCGCGCAGCAGCGAGGCGCCAAAGCCGCCGTCCCAAGAGCCAACCCGCGGCCCGGTCTGCCCGAACCAGGCGTTGTCGGCGGCGATCGTCAGGTCGCAGCAGACGTGCAGGATGTGGCCGCCGCCGATCGCGTAGCCGGCCACCATCGCCACGACCGGCTTCGGCAGTCGCCGCATCTGCACCTGCAGATCGGTGACGTGGAAGCGGCCGACAGAGGCGCCCTCCTCCATGTAGCCGGTGTCGCCGCGAACCGTCTGGTCGCCACCCGAGCAGAACGCCTTCTGCCCCTCGCCGGTGAGGATGACCACGCCGACCTCGGTGTCCTCGCGGGCCAGCTCCATCGCGGCGGAGACCTCGATCAGCGTCTGCGGGCGGAAGGCGTTGAGCACCTCGGGGCGGTCGATCGTGATCTTGGCGATCCCGCCGGCCTTCTCGTAGCGGATGTCGCCGTACTCGGCGGCGGCATGCCACTCGATCGGCGCGTAGAGATCCTCCTCGGGCAGGGCGTCCTTGTGTCGTTTCGGCATGATGGGCACGATATCCCGGCCTCGATGAAGCTCGACGACTGGCTCGCCCAGAGATCCCAAAGCTGCCCCGACCGCGTCGCGCTGATCGCGGACGGGTCCGAGGTGACCTACGCCGAGCTCGAGGCGGAGGCGACCTGGGTCGCGCGGCGGCTCGAGGCGCACGGCGTCCGCCGCGGCTCGACCGCCGCACTGACGATGGAGCCGCGCCGCGAGCAGGTGGTCCTCGTCCACGCGCTGATGAAGGTCGGGGCCGTGCTGCTGCCGCTCAGCCCGCGCCTGACCGCGGCGGAGCGAGCCGCGGTGATCGACGCCGAGGAGCCCACGGTCGACCTCAGCGACCCGGGCGAGCTGACCCAGACCGAGGCCGACCTGCCACTGCTCGGCGAGCACGACATGGATGCGCCCTGCTGCCGGGTGCTGACCAGCGGCAGTACCGGCACGCCCGACCCGGTCGAGCTGACCTACGGCAACTTCCTCTGGAGCGCGGTCGGCTCCGGCTTCAACATCGGCGTCGAGCCGGCCGATCGCTGGCTCTGCTGCCTGCCGCTCAGCCACATCTCCGGGCTCAGCATCGCGATGCGCTCGGTGATCTACGGGACCACCGCGGTCCTGCACGACGGCTTCGACGTCGACCGGGTGGCCGCCGCGCTGCAGGAGGACCAGATCTCGGTCGTCTCTCTGGTGACGACGATGCTGACCCGGCTGCTCAAGGCCGGCGTCGACCTCTCGGGCCCACGCGCGATCCTGATCGGCGGCGGCCCGGTCCCCGAGGAGCCGCTCGAAGAGGCGGTCGCCCGCGGCGCCACCGTCGTACAGACCTACGGCCTGACCGAGGCCTGCTCGCAGGTGACCACGCTCTCCCCGACAGAAGCGCAGCGCAAGCTCGGCTCCGCCGGCCGGCCGCTGCTCACGACCCATTTGCGGATCCGCGACGGCGAGATCCTCGTCCAGGGGCCGACCGTGGCGCCGAGTCGGGTCGACTCCGACGGCTGGCTGCACACCGGCGACCTCGGGCGGATCGACGAGGAGGGCTTCCTCTACGTCGAAGACCGGATCGACGACATGATCGTCAGCGGCGGCGAGAACGTCGTCCCGGCCGAAGTCGAGCAGGTGCTGCTGCGCCATCCGGAAGTCGCCGACGCGGCGGTGGTCGGCCGCGAGGACCCCGAGTGGCAGCAGGCGGTGACGGCGGTGGTCGTCCTGCGGGACGGCTCGGCGACGACCCCCGACGAGCTGCGCCGCCACTGCGCCGAGTCGCTCGCGGGGTTCAAGGTGCCGAAGCGGGTCGAGCTGGCGGCGGCGCTGCCGCGCACGCCCTCGGGCAAGCTGCTGCGACGCGCCCTTCGTTAGCCTGCTCGGCATGAAAACCGACGACATCTTCTACGACAAGGACGCCGACCTCTCGAAGCTAGAGGGGAAGACCGTCGCCATCCTCGGCTACGGCTCCCAGGGCCACGCCCACGCGCTCAACCTGAAGGACTCGGGTGTCGACGTCGTCGTTGGCCTACGCCCCGACTCCTCCAGCCGCGCCAAGGCCGAAGGCGCGGGACTCGAGGTGCTCGGCATCGCCGACGCGGCAAGCCGCGGCGACCTCGTCATGGTGCTGCTGCCCGACGAGAAACAGGCCGAGGTCTGGGAGGCGGAGATCTCAGATGGGATCGCCCCCGGCAACCTGCTCCTTTTCGCCCATGGCTTCGCGATCCACTTCGAGCAGATCCTCCCCCCACCGGGCGTCGACGTCGGCATGGTCGCCCCCAAGGGACCGGGCCACCTGGTGCGGCGCCAGTACGAGGAAGGGCACGGCGTGCCCTGTCTGATGGCCGTCCACCAGGACGCGACCGGGAACGCCCACGACCTCGTCCTCGCCTACGCCGCGGGAATCGGCGGCGGCCGCGCGGCGATCATCGAGACGACCTTCAAGGACGAGTGCGAGACCGATCTCTTCGGCGAGCAGGCGGTCCTCTGCGGCGGCGCCTCCGAGCTGGTCCGCGCCGGCTACGAGACCCTCGTCGAGGCGGGATACGACCCGCGCCTCGCCTACTTCGAGTGCCTGCACGAGCTCAAGCTGATCGCCGACCTGATGTACGAGAAGGGGATCCAGGGGATGCGCTACTCGATCTCCAACACCGCCGAGTACGGTGACATGACCCGTGGCAAACGCGTGATCGGCGAGGAGTCGCGGGCGGCGATGAAGCAGATCCTCGGCGAGATCCAGTCGGGCGAGTTCGCCAAGGAGTGGATTGCGGAGAACCGCGCCGGCGGCGAGAACCTCGCGCGCATGCGCGAGGAGGGCGCCAAGCATGAAGTCGAGGAGGTCGGCGGCGAGCTCCGCGACATGATGCCCTGGATCGAGACCGAGTTCTAGGGGTGACGGGACGGGTGTCCCTCCCCATGAGGCCGTTGCGCAGCTGATCGCGGGCCTAGGGTGCGAGTCGCTCGTCCATGAGCCTCATGGGGAGGGACACCCGTCCCGTCCTCAGTCCTTGGTCTCGCCCTCAGGCAGCTTGCCGTCGCGGCCGACGTAGCCGTCCTTGCCGCCGACGACTATGTAGACCGCGTCCTCGGAGTCGCTGACGTTGCGGATCTTGCGGATCGTCGCTGCGTCGACGCGGGCCAGGCCACCCGGTCCGAGCTCCTGGCTGGTGCCGTCGCCGAACTCGATCGCGATGCGGCCACTGTGCAGGAAATACAGCTCCTCCTGCTCCTCGTGCAGGTGGCTGCCGGTCTCGTAGGAGGGCGGGATGACGATCGCGTTGACGCCGAAGGCGGTCACGCCCAGGCCCTTGCGGATCTTGCGGAAGCCATAGCCCTCGCCGAGGTCCGAGAGGTTGGCGACTGCGTAGCCGTCGCCTTTCACCGCTCCCTGCCGACCGGTCTCTGACATCGGCCGGATCGTACGCAAGATGCCACGGGGAAGCGTCGCCAGGGTCCACCCGCGCAGGTCAATAACCTTGGCCTCCCGATGCCGACCTCGACCTCAGTCCAGATCCCCGCGGAGCTCAAGCCAGCCGATGGCCGCTTCGGCTGCGGGCCCTCGAAGGTCCGCCCCGAGGCTCTCGCGGCTCTTGCCGAGCGCACCGAGCTGATGGGGACCTCGCACAGGCAGGCGCCGGTGCGCGACCTCGTCGGTCGCATCCGCTCCGGCCTCGGTGAGCTGTTCGGCCTGCCCGACGGTTACGAGGTCGCGCTCGGCAACGGTGGCACCACGGCTTTTTGGGACGCTGCCGCCGTCTGGCTGGTCCGCGATCGCGCCCTCCACCTCAGCTACGGCGAGTTCTCGCAGAAGTTCGCCAAGGTGACCGCCAGCGCGCCCTTCCTCGCGGACCCGATCGTGGTCGAAGCGGAGCCCGGCGACGCGCCCGCACCGGTCGCCGACCCCGGCGCCGACGTGCTCGCCTGGGCGCACAACGAGACCTCGACCGGGGTGATGGTCGACGTCAGCCGCCCCGAGGGCAGCGGCGACGCGCTGGTCCTGGTCGACGGCACGTCGGGCGCCGGCGGGCTGCCTCTCGACGCCTCTCAGGTCGACGCCTACTACTTCGCCCCCCAGAAGGCCTTCGGCGCCGACGGCGGCCTCTGGCTGGCGGCGCTGAGCCCGGCGGCGATCGAGCGGATCGAGCAGCTCGACGCCACAGCCGGGCGCTGGCAGCCCGCCTTCCTCTCGCTGCAGACGGCGCTCGAGAACTCGCGCAAGAACCAGACCTACAACACGCCCGCGCTGGCGACCCTGCTGCTGCTCGCCGACCAGGTCGAGTGGATGCTGGCCGGCGGCGGCCTCGACTGGTGCGTTCAGCGGACCGCCGCATCCTCCGGGCACCTCTACGGCTGGGCCGAGGAAAGCGACTTCGCCGCCCCGTTCGTCGCCGACCCGGCCAAGCGCTCGCTGGTGGTCGGCACGATCGACTTCGCCGGCTCGGTCGACGCCGCGGTCCTGGCCGCGAGCCTGCGCGCCAACGGAATCGTCGACGTCGAGCCCTACCGCAAGCTGGGGCGCAACCAACTCCGCGTCGGCATGTTCCCGGCGGTCGAGCCGGCCGACATCGAGGCGCTCACGTCCTGCATCGACTGGGTGATCGAGAACGTGCCTGAGGCGACGCCGTGAAAGTCCTGGTCAAGGAGAAGATCGCCGACTCCGGCGTCGATCTGCTGCGCAAGAGCTTCGACGTGGATCTCGGCCTCGAGATGTCCGACGAGGAGCTGCGCGAGGCGATCGGCTCCTACGACGCGATCCTGGTCCGCTCGGCGACCCAGGTGACTCCCGAGCTGATCGAGCTCGCCGACCGCCTCAAAGTGATTGGACGCGCTGGCACCGGCGTCGACAACGTCGACATCCCGGCCGCGACCAGACGCGGGATCGTCGTCGCCAACGCGCCCGAATCGAACTCGGTGGCAGCGGCGGAGCACACGCTGGCGCTGATGCTCTCCCTCTGTCGCAACGTGCCGAGGGCGCACGCCTCGCTGATCGGCGGTGCCTGGGAGCGGCCCAAGTTCAAGGGAACCGAGCTCTACGGCAAGACGCTCGGCGTGGTCGGCTTCGGCCGCATCGGCCAGCTCGTCGCCAAACGTGCCCAGGCCTTCGAGATGGACGTCGTCGCCTTCGACAAGTTCGTCTCGGCGGAGCGCTTCCGCGAGCTCGGCGTCGAGGGCGTCGAGGAGCTGAGCGAGCTGCTGGGACGCGCCGACATCGTCACGCTGCACGTGCCGAAGACGCCCGACACGATCGACCTGATCGACGCCGAGGCGATCACGGCGATGAAAGACGGTGCGCGAGTGGTCAACTGCGCCCGCGGCGAGCTGGTCGATCTCGACGCGGTGCTGGCCGGGCTCGAGTCGGGCAAGCTTGGTGGCGCGGCGCTTGATGTCTTCCCCGCGGAGCCGTTCACCGAGCATCCGCTCTTCGGCCGCGACGATGTCGTCGTCACCCCGCACCTGGGCGCCTCGACGGCGGAGGCGCAGGACCGCGCCGGCGTGGTCACCGCCGAACAGGTGATCGCGGCGCTGAGCGGCGGCGTCGTCACCAACGCGGTCAACATCGCCGCCGTCCGCCCAGAGGAGATGGAGGCTCTGGCTCCGTTCGTGCCGCTCTGCGAAAAGCTGGGTCGTCTCGCCCAAGGTCTGGGGGACGGCTCGATCGGCGGCGTCTCGGTCGAGTTCCGCGGTCGCATCGCTTCCCACGACACCCGTCTGCTCGGGATCGCGGTCCTGGTCGGCATCCTCTCCGGCCACACCGAGGAGCCGGTCAACCTCGTCAACGCGCCCCAGATGGCCGAGGAGCGCGGCATCGAGCTGGTCGAGACCAAGGACGGGGGGTCCAAGGACTTCACCGAGCTGATCACGGTGCGGCTCGGTGCCGGCAAGGATGCGGTCGAGGTCGCCGGGACCGGCGTCGGACCGCGCAACGAGCCCTACCTGGTCTCCGTCCTTGGCGAGAGCTTCTACCTGCCCTTCGCCGAGCACCTCGCCGTCTTCAGCTATGCCGACCGACCGGGAATGATCGGCCGGGTCGGAACGATGTTCGGCGAGGAGGGCGTCAACATCATCTCCGCCGCGGTCGGCGCCGAGCCGGGCGGGGAGCGTGCGGTGATGGCGTTGACCACCGACGCGCCGGTGCGGGCTGAGACGATCGACAAGATCCTCGAGCTCGACGGCTTCTCGATCGGCCGCTCGGTCGATCTCTAGCGCAAGATAGGCTCAATCCGGTGAAGGCGGTGGTGCTGACAGGGACGGGCGGCTACGACGTGCTCCAGGTGCAGGAGCGCCCCGACCCACCGGTCGGCCCCGGAGAGGTCCGGATCGCGGTCAAGGCCGCGGGGATCAACTTCGCCGACACGATGGCCAGGGTCGGGCTCTACCCGGACGCACCGAAGCCACCCTGCGTGCTCGGCTACGAGGTCGCCGGGGAGGTCGAGTCGGTGGGCGAGGGCGTCAGCGAGTTCCAGGTCGGCGACAGGGTCGTCGGCGGCACGCGCTTCGGCGGCCAGGCAGAGCTGGTCACCGTCCCCGAGGCGCAGGCGTTCGCACTGCCGGCGGGACTCAGCTTCGAGCAGGGAGCGGCGATCCCCGTCAACTACGGCACGGCATACGCGGCGCTGATCCTGATGGGCAGCCTGCGCAAGGGCGACCGCGTCCTGATCCATGCCGCCGCGGGCGGAGTGGGGATCTCGGCGACGCAGATCGCCCGCAACGCGGGTGCCGAGATCTTCGGCACGGCCTCACCGTCCAAGCACGAGGCGATCCGCGCCCAGGGAGTCGATCACCCGATCGACTACCGCTCCCAGGATTTCGAGGCGGAGACGATGCGGATCACCGGCGGCGAGGGCGTGGACCTGGTGATCGACGCGCTCGGCCCAACCTCTTTTCGCAAGGACTACCGCCTGCTTCGGTCGGGGGGACGGATGGTCATGTACGGGCTCTCCGAGGGCACCACGGACGGCAAGCGGAACGTCGCCGCGATGCTGAAGAGCCTGGTCTCGATGCCGAGCGCGACGATGCCCTGGTGGAAGAGCCTGCTGATCATGAACGAGAACAAAGGGGTCTTCGGCCTCAACATGCTCAAGTGGTGGGACGCCGAGGGCAGCCTCGACCGGGTGCTCGACCCGCTGACCGAGGACCTCGAGGCAGGCAAGCTCGAGCCTGTGGTCGCCGAGGCATTTCCCTTCGATCGCGCCGGAGACGCGCATAAATTCATCGCCGAGCGCCGCAACGTAGGCAAGGTCTTGCTGTTTCCTAATTAGACGCTCCGACCCGATCGGCGGCGGGGACGACTCGCAATGAAGAAGCTCCTACTCATCTCGTTCGCCCTCCTGGCGCTACTGGCGCCCGGCTCTGCGTTGGCGACCGAAAAGACCTACACGGTGCTGCTCGCCGGTGGCGATGAAGCGAACTCGGTCAAGATCTGGCTCAGCCCGGACGGTCGCGAATACGTGATCGACTCGCTCGTTCAGCTCGAAGTCGGCGGCTCGGTCTGCACGCATCCCGAAGACAACCCGAACCAGCTGGTCTGCGCCGCGCCCTCGATAGCCGGCTTCGAAGTCAATTCCGGCGCCGGCGACGATCACGTCTCGGTGGCCAAGAACATCACCGTGCCGGTGACCATGCGGGGCGGCGCCGGCGACGACGTCCTGATTGGCGGAGCGGGCCCGGACAAGCTGATAGGCGGCCAGGGCAACGACCGCCTGGTCGGCTGGCGCGGCGATGACGTGCTCTACGGAGGCCCAGGCGACGACGTGCTGATCGGCGGGCCTGGCAATGACATCCTGGGTGGAGGGTCCGGCACGGACACGCTGGTGGGTGGCACGGGAACGAACGAAGTGCGCCAGTACCAGTGACCGCCTACTAAGCGGTCTCCTCCTGGGTGCGGCGACCGATCAGCCGGCCGCCGACGAAGAACAGCGCGATCAGGAAGCCGACGAGAGACAACGCCGCGTCGAGGCGGAAGGCGGCCTGGATGCCGTCGACGAACGATTCCTGGGCGGAGAAGATCGTCGTCGTCAGGCCGAGACCGATAGCGCCGCCGGCGATCTGGCACATGTAGAGGATCCCACCGGCGAGGCTGCTCTGCGATTCGTCGACCGAGGTGACCCCCGCCGTCGTCGCAGTGGGGTAGAAGCTGCCGATGCCAATGCCGAGCACGAACATCCCGGGGACCAGGGCCGCGTAGCCGGAGCTTTCGGTGACCTGCGAGAAGAGGAACGGGGCGATCGTGATGCAGGCCGCGCCCACCACTGCCAGCGGCTTCGCCCCGAGCCGGTTGTAGAGCGGACCGGCGATGAAGGAGACGAGGGCGAAGGTGGCGAGGAAGGGCAGCACCCCGACGCCGGCTTCGAGCGGCGAGTAGCCGAGGTGCTTCTGCATGAACTGAGGTAGGTAGAGCAGTGCGGCGAAGAAGGTCGCGGACATCAGCGTGATCGCCACGCAGGAGGCGCGGAAGCTCTCGTTGCCCATCACCGCCCGTGGAATCAGGGCGTTCATCCCGGCCCTGCGCTCGATCCGGACGAAGGCCGCGATCAGGACTGCGGCCAGCGCCAGCATCGCCACCACTTTCGGGTCCCCCCAACCCCAGTCGTCGACCTGATCGAGCGCGACCAGGAGCGAGACCAGGCCGATCGAGATCGTCGAGATTCCCGGATAGTCGATGCGCTGCTCCGCCGCTTCGGGCTCCTTCACTTTGACCAGGTAGTAGGTGACGAGCACGGCGAAGGCAGCGATCGGCACGTTGAGGAAGAAGATCCAGCGCCAGCTCAGCGCGTCGGTGAGGACTCCGCCGATCAGCGGGCCGATCGCGTTGCCGAGGCCGGCGGCGCCAAGGATGATGCCGCCGGCAAGCCCGGCCTTGTCGGAGGGCAGCAGCTCGAAGGTCATGCCGAGGATCGCCGGCCACATCAGCGCCCCGCCGATTCCCATCACGACGCGGGTGGCGATCAGCCACGTCTCGGTCTGCGCGGCGCCGCCCAGCGCCGACATCGAGGCGAAGATCGCGGTGCCAAGGAAGAAGGCGCGGCGACGGCCGAACATGTCGGCAAGGCGCCCCCCGGTGACGATCATCACCCCGAAGGTGAGCGCGTAGGCGTTGACCACCCACTGGATCGTGTTGACGTTGGTGTCGAAGTCCTTCTCCATCGTCGGGATGGCGACGTTGATCGCGGAGAAGTCGTTGGCGATGACGAGCACGCTCATGCTCATCGCCAGCAGCGCCAGAATGGTGGTGCGATCCAGCCTTGCGATCCGGGCAGCCTACGCTAAGCTGGAGCGGCGAATGACGCACCGCTTCGACAGCCTCGCGCTACTCCTTCTCCTCCCCCTTCGGGGGGAATAGCGCTGGGCGGCGCGATAGCCGCGAGAGACAGAGGTCATTCGAAAGCACTGGAGAAGGAGGAAGTCCGTGAGCACCACCCCGAGCACCGCAGCCGACGCAAACCGCGTCCACATCTTCGACACCACCCTGCGCGACGGCGAGCAGTCGCCGGGCATCTCGCTGAACACCGCGGAGAAGGTCGAGATCGCCCAGCAGCTGGCACGGCTCGGCGTCGACGTGATCGAGGCCGGTTTCCCGATCACCTCGCCCGGCGATTTCGAGGCCGTCGAGGCGATCTCGCGGCAGGTGGAGGGACCGGTGATCTGCGGGCTCGCCCGTACCCACAAGGCCGACATCGACGCGGCCTGGGGGGCCATCCGGGACGCCGACCGCCCGCGCATCCACACCTTCATCTCGACCTCCGACATCCATATCGAGCACCAGCTGCAGACCGATCGCGAGGACGTCAAGGGGCAGGCCCGTGCCGCCGTCACGCTGGCCAAGTCCTACTGCGACGACGTCGAGTTCTCGCCGATGGACGCGACCCGCGCCGACGTCGAGTTCACCGCGGAGGTCTGCGCGATCGCGGTCGAAGAGGGGGCGACCGTGGTCAACATCCCCGACACCGTCGGCTACACGACCCCGGAGGAGTACGCGGACTACTTCCGCCGCCTCTACGAGTTGGTGCCGGGCCTGCGCGAGGTCGAGATCTCGGTCCACTGTCACGACGACCTCGGCCTGGCCGTCGCCAACTCCTACGCCGGCGTCCTGGCCGGTTCCCGCCAGGTCGAGTGCGCGGTCAACGGGATCGGCGAGCGCGCCGGCAACTGCTCGCTGGAGGAGATCGTGATGCTGATCAAGACCAGAGAGGACGTGCACGGGCTCTCGACCGGCCTCGACACCCGCGAGCTGGCCCGCACCAGCCGCATGGTCTCCCGTCTGACCGGCTACGCGATCCAGCCCAACAAGGCGATCGTCGGCCGCAACGCGTTCGCCCACGAGTCCGGCATCCATCAGGACGGCGTGCTCAAGGAGCGCACCACCTACGAGATCATGGACGCGACCGAAGTCGGCCTGGAGTCGAACTCGCTCGTGCTGGGCAAGCACTCCGGCCGCCACGCGCTGCGCGACGCGCTGGAGCAGCTCGGCTTCAAGATCGAGGGCAATGCGCTCAACGCCGCCTTCAAGCGCTTCAAGGAGATAGCGGACCGTAAGAAGCAGGTCACCGCGCTCGATCTGGAGGCGATCGTCTCCGACGAGATGCGCGAGCGCGCCGACGCCCACGAGCTGGCCTGGTTCGAGGTCGAGGCGGGCTCGCGGCGAGAGCCGCTGGCCCGCGTCGCCGTCACCCTGCCTTCCGGCGAGGAGGTGGTGGGCGAGTCGGGCGGCGATGGCCCGGTCGACGCGATCTTCCTCGCGATCCAGAAAGCCGCCGGCACCGAGTGCGAGCTGCGCCAGTACACGGTCGAGGCGGTGACCGGGGGAGAGGACGCCCTCGGCCAGGTGACGGTGATGCTGCGCACCGCCGGACGCCTGGCGACCGGTCAGGGGGTGGCGACGGACATCCTCGAGGCCTCAGCCAGGGCATACGTGCGAGCGCTTTCGAACGCGCTGGAGGGCGCCGCGATCCGCGAGGCAGAGGCGGCAACCGCCGAGGCCGTGGTGGAACGCACCCCCGGTCCGTAGCGCTTCGCGCGCAACCGGACACGCATAAATCACCTTCAGCGCACCATCCGCGCGCCAAGACCCGTCAGCGTCCCGGCCATGCCAAAGGCACCTCGGCGCGAAGTCTCGGTTTCCCGTCATATAGGCGGGAAACCGAGACTTCGACCGTCCGACGGGGAAATTGCCCGGCTTGCTGAGCGGCATCATGGGATCGTCTCGCGGGCGCAATTGCTCGATCTTGGCCTGGGGGAAGACGCGATTGACACAAGGCTAGGCAGCGGTCGGCTGCATCGAGTGCATCGTGGCGTCTACGCCGTCGGCCATGGGCTCGTGTCGAAAGAGGGACGCTGGTTGGCCGCCGCCATGCGGGGTGGAGAGGGTGCTGTGCTGAGCCACGGCTCGGCAGCGACACTTTGGGGCATCCTGCGGGATGGGGAGCGCGATCAAATTGACATTTCATTGCCGCGATCGACACAACTTCCGAGGCCGATTCGCCGCCATGTCCTGCGTCTCGCGCCGGATGAGATCACTACCAAGCGACTGATTCCGGTCACCACGCTTACCCGAACGCTCTTCGATATTGCGGTTGGTTCCCCACGCGAGAGGTTGGAAGCCGCTATCCGCGAGGCGGAATACCGCCACCGGCTTCAGCTCCAACAACTAGAGAACCTCTTGGAGCGGCACCCGGGACGGCGAGGTGCGACCGCGATCAGGGCCTGTCTCCATCGGCTTGGCCGTGGTCCACGAGGCCGCACCCGCAGCAGGCTGGAGGTCAGGTTCGCGGCCCTACTCGCCCGAACTGACCTTCCACTGCCTACGCTGAACGCTCTCCTAGACCTCGACGGATTCAAGATCGAGGCCGACTGCCTATGGAGTAAGCAACGGTTGATCGTCGAGCTAGATGGGGGCCGGTCGCATGGAACGCGCGTTGCCTTCGAGGCAGATCGCGAACGAGACCGCCGGCTACAGGTTGCCGGCTGGCGCGTAATCCGGGTGACCTGGCATCAACTAGACGATCCCGACGCCCTCCTCGCCGATCTCCGCAACCTCCTACGCTGAAACTCTTACTTTCCCGCCATATTCGCGGGAGAGTGAGAGTTCAACTTTGTATGTGATAGCGTACAAATGTAATGAGTGGCGTGGCGACCGAGAAGCGCTCTGTACAGGCCGATGGCTCGGCGGCGATTGGGGCGCGGGTAAAAGCGTTGCGCGAGGCGATGGGGTTCTCCTTGCGCGAGCTGGCCGAGCGCAGCGGGGTGAGTGCGCCGATGCTGTCGCAAGTCGAGCGGGGGGAGACGAGCCCGACCCTCGCGATCGCCGAGAAGATCGCCGCCGGGCTGGAGCTGACCCTCTCGCAGCTGCTTCGGCTCGACGAGGGCGAGCACGTCGCGGTCAGTCGCGCCGGAGAGCGTCGGCGCTATGAGCGCGGCGGGCACCGCTTCGAGGAGCTGACGCCGCCCTTGCCGGGACAGCGCGCCGACGTCTCCCTGCACACCCTGAAGGCCGGGGCGACGACCGGCGGGCCCGACGACCCGCCCATGCACGAGCCGGGCAGTCGCGAGACCGCCGTCGTCCTGACCGGCGTGCTGGCGCTGACCGTCGACGGCACCCGCCATGAGCTGCGCGCGGGGGACAGCGTCACCTTCGACGCCGACCTGCCGCACCACTTCGAGAACGACGGCAAGGAGCAGGCACGCTTCCTCGCCGTGATAGCCGCCGGGCTGAGGAGGAGCTGAGCGATGCCGCAAACGATGTTCGAAAAGATCTGGAGTAAGCACGAGGTCTCCGACGGCCTGCTCTACATCGACCTGCACCTGGTCCACGAGGTCACCTCACCGCAGGCCTTCGACGGCCTGCGCCTGGCGGGGCGGCCGCTGCGCCGGCCCGACAAGACGCTGGCCACGGCAGACCACAACGTGCCGACCGACGGCACGATGGCGGCCCGGCTGATCGCCGACGAGCTCTCGCGGGTCCAGGTCGAAACGCTGGAGCGCAACTGCGAGGAGTTCGGCATCCCGCTCTACTCGCTGGGCTCCGAGCGGCAGGGCATCGTCCACGTAATCGGCCCCGAGCTGGGCGTGACCCAGCCCGGCATGACGATCGTCTGCGGCGACAGCCACACCTCGACCCACGGCGCCTTCGGCGCATTGGCCTTCGGCATCGGCACCTCCGAGGTCGAGCACGTGCTGGCGACCCAGTGCCTGGTCCAGAAGCGGCCGAAGACGATGCGCATCCTCTACTCGGGCGAGCTCGGGGCCGGCGTGACGCCGAAGGACCTGATCCTGGCGACGATCGGGCGCCTCGGGACCGGCGGCATGACCGGCTACGCCGTGGAGTACGCCGGACCGGCGATCGAGTCGCTCTCGATGCCCGGCCGGATGACGGTCTGCAACATGACGATCGAGGGCGGCGGAAGAGCGGGAATGATCGCTCCCGACGAGACTACCTTCGAGTGGGTACGAGGCCGCGATGCTGCGCCGCGGGATTTCGACGCAGCGGTCGCGCGCTGGCGCGAGCTGCCGACGGACGCCGGCGCGAGCTTCGACGCCGAGGTCGAGATCGACGCCGGCGGCATCTCGCCGATGATCACCTGGGGAACGAATCCCGGCATGGTGGTCGAGGTCACCGACACGGTGCCCGACCCGGCGGCGATGGAGTCGCCCGCCGATCGCGAATCCGCCGAAAGGGCACTCACCTACATGGCGCTGGAGCCCGGCACGCCGATGACCGAGGTGAGGCCGGAGCGGGTATTCATCGGCTCCTGCACCAACTCGCGGATCGAGGACCTGCGCGAGGCCGCCGCGGTGGTCGATGGGCGGCGCGTCGCCGCCTCGGTGCGGGCGATGGTCGTGCCCGGTTCCCAGCAGGTCAAGGCGACCGCCGAGGAGGAGGGCCTGCACGAGGTCTTCCGCGCTGCCGGTTTCGAGTGGCGCGAGGCAGGCTGCTCGATGTGCCTGGGGATGAACCCGGACATCCTGATCGAGGGCGAGCGCTGCGCCTCGACCTCGAACCGCAACTTCGAGGGGCGGCAGGGCAAGGGCGGCAGGACCCATCTGGTCAGCCCGAAAATGGCAGCAGCCGCCGCGATCGAGGGCCATTTCGTCGACATCAGGGATTGGAGCTAGACATGCGACCGATAGACGTGATCGAGGGCAAGGTCTCGGTGTTGGACCGGCACGACGTCGACACCGACCAGATCATCCCCAAGCAGTTCCTCAAGCGGGTCGAGCGGACCGGCTTCGGCGAGTTCCTCTTCTATGACTGGATCCGCGACGGCGAGATCGAGCTGGAGCCGAATCCGATCCTCGTCGCCGGCCGCAACTTCGGCTGCGGCTCCTCTCGCGAGCACGCCCCCTGGGCACTGGAGGACTTCGGCTTCGAGGCGATCGTGGCGCCGTCCTTCGCCGACATCTTCTATTCCAACTGCACCAAGGTCGGCCTCCTGCCCGTCGAGCTCGACGAGGAGCACTGCCGTGCGGTCGCCGAGGCCGGCGAGGCGCGAATCGACGTCGACGATCAGACGGTCACCTGCGCGGGCGGGGTCTTCGAGTTCGCGATCGAGCCGGATGTTCAGCACCGCCTGCTGAACGGTCTCGACGATATCGGGATCACCCTGGAGAGCGCCGCTATCGAGGCGTTCGAGGCTGGTCAGGGCGCCGAAGCCGGCCCGATCACGACCGCTCTTTGAGCGCCGAGATGGATCGATCGATCAACACCGGACCCCGCGAGTGGGACGCCGACACCTACGACGCCGTCTCCGATCCGCAGTTCGAATGGGGAGTGGAGGTGCTCGGCCGCCTCGAGCTGCGAGGGGACGAGTCGGCGATCGACGCGGGTTGCGGCTCGGGCAAAGTCACCGAGAAGCTCATCGATCGCCTCCCCGGCGGCACGCTGCTGGCGGTCGACGGCTCGGAGGCGATGATCGCCAAGGCGAAAGAGCGCCTGGGGGAGACGGCGACATATCTCGTCGCCGACTTGTCCGAGTTGCAAGCCGACAAGCCGGTCGACCTGATTTTCTCCACGGCCACCTTCCACTGGATCGCCGATCACGATCGTCTCTTCCAACGCCTGCACGCAGCGCTGAACCCCGGCGGGCGCCTGGTCGCCCAGTGTGGGGGGCAGGGCAACGTCGCCGAGCACGCGCAGGTGATCGCCACCGTCGCCGCGAGGCCCGAGTTCGCTTCGCACCTGGCGCAGATGACCGGGATATGGAACTTCGCCGCACCCGAGGAGACGGAAGACAGGCTCTGCGCCGCCGGCTTCACCGCGGCCCGCTGCTGGCTCGAGCCGAAGCCCGTCACGCCTGCCGATCCACTCGCCTTCACCTCCACCGTCACCCTCGGCCCGCTCCTGGCCCAGCTCCCCGAAGACCTGCGCCGGCCCTTCGCCGAAGCAATCCTCGAGGCGTCGGCCCAACCGCTGACCCTCGACTACGTACGCCTCAACATCGAGGCCACCGCCTGACGTGCCGGTAGTTAACCGCCCTATATGACGGATAACTACCGGCACGTCTAGAGTGGCGCGCCTGTGAGCGACGCACCGCGCATAGTCCTCCTGCCCGGCGACGGGATCGGCCCCGAGATCGTCGCTGCGGCGACCCGGCTGCTCGAAGCGCTCGGCGATTTCGAGTTCGACGAGCGCCTGATGGGCGGCTGCTCGATCGACGCCCACGGCATCGCGCTCACCGACGCGGTGCTCGAAGTCTGCCGCGCCTCGGATGCTGTCCTACTGGGAGCCGTCGGCGGGCCCAAGTGGGACACCACCGACCCGGACGCACCGCGCCCCGAGCAGGGCCTGCTCGGCCTGCGCAAGGGAATGGGCCTCTACGCCAATCTGCGCCCGGTCCGTCCCAGCCCGGCGCTGGTCAGCGCCAGCCCGCTGCGCGAGGAGCGGATCGCCGGCACCGACCTCTTGGTCGTGCGCGAGCTGACCGGCGGGATCTACTTCGGCGACAGCGGCCGCGAGGGCGACTCCGCCCACGACACCTGCGAGTACTCGAGCGCCGAGATCGAACGGATCGCCCGCACCGGTTTCGAGGTGGCGCAGCGCCGCGCCGAGGGGGGCAGCCGCACTCCCCGGGTCACCTCGGTCGACAAGGCCAACGTGCTCGAGACCTCGCGGCTGTGGCGCGAGGTGGTCAGCGGCATCGCCGACGACTACCCCGACGTGGAGCTCGACCACCTGTTGGTCGACAACGCGGCGATGCAACTCGTCTCGCGCCCGGCCGAGTTCGACGTGATCGTCACCGAGAACCTCTTCGGCGACATCCTCAGCGACGAGTCGGCGATGCTGACCGGCTCGCTGGGGATGCTGCCCTCCGCAAGCCTCGGCGAGGCTGGCGCCCCCGGCCTCTTCGAGCCGGTTCACGGCTCTGCCCCGGACATCGCCGGGCAGGGGATCGCAAACCCGCTGGCCACCTTCCTCAGCACGGCGATGCTGCTGCGCCACGGGCTGGAACGGTCAGGGGAGGCCGAGCGCATCGAGGCCGCTGTCGACGCGGTCCTGGAGCGCGGCCTGCGCACGCCCGATCTCGCCCAGGAGAACACGGTCGGCACCGCGGAGATGACCCAGGCCGTGCTTTCCGAGCTCTGACTCGACCCGCCTCGATTCATCGGGCATACTTTCGCGAGATGGAGACTGCGGAGCTGATCTGGCAGAACGGCGAGTTCGTGCCCTGGCACGAGGCGACCACGCACGTGCTCAGCCATGGCCTGCACTACGGCACGGGTGTCTTCGAGGGGATCCGCTGTTATGAGACCGAGCGCGGCCCGGCGATCTTCCGCCACCAGGACCACCTCGACCGGCTCGCCAAATCGGCCGAGCTCTACTACTTCGAGCTGGCCTATTCCGGCGAGGAAATCGCCGCGGCGACCCGGGAGCTGATCCGCCGCAACGATCTGCGCTCCTGCTACATCCGGCCGCTCGCCTTCCGCGGCTACGGCAACCTCGGTCTGTACGCGACCGACGCCCCGATCGACCTCGTCATCGCCGCCTTCCCCTGGGGGGCCTATCTCGGCGAGGAGGGCCAGAAGCACGGCATCCGCGCCAAGGTCTCGAGCTGGCGGCGGATCGGCTCCGCGGGGCTGATTCCCCACGCCAAGGCGTCCGGCCAGTACCTCAACTCGATCCTCGCCAAGACCGAGTCGCAGAACGCGGGCTACGAAGAGGCGCTGCTGCTCGACGAGCGGGGCTTCGTCTGCGAGGGCTCGGGCGAGAACATCTTCGTCGTCCGCGAGGGTCAGATCGTCACCCCGCCGCACGTCGCGGCGATCCTCGACGGGATCAACCGCAAGTCGGTGATCCAGATCGCCCGCGACCTCGGCTACACCGTGGTCGAGCGCGACATCGCCCGCTCCGAGCTGTACCTGGCCGAGGAGGTCTTCCTCACCGGCACCGCGGCCGAGCTGGTCCCGGTGCGCGAGATAGACGACCACCCGCTCGGCGAGCCGGGCGAGATCACGCGCGTGATCCAGGCCAAGTTCCGCGATGCCCTGGAAGGACGCGCCGAGGAGTACCTGGAGTGGCTCGACTTCGTCGAGGCGCCGGCAAGGGCCGACGAGCCGGCCGGGCGAATTACGCCTGCCGCCTAGCGGCTGGCGCTGCGCTGCGCGCACTCCCGGTTCGACCCTCGCATCAGAAAGGCATCAGATGGAACAGGTGAAGATCTACGACACCACCCTGCGCGACGGCATGGGAGGCCCAGGCATGTCGCTCTCGGTCGGCGAGAAGCTGAAAGTCGTGCGGGCGCTTGACGAGCTCGGCGTGCAGACGATCGAGGCGGGGTTTCCAAGCTCCAACCCCAAGGAAGCCGAGCTCTTCGAGCTGCTGGCCGAGCTCGATCTGGAGCAGGCGACGATCGCGGCCTTCGGCATGACCCGCCGCCGCGACCGCAGCGCCGCGGAGGACGAGGCGCTCGCCGTGCTGGTCGACAGCTTCGCGCCTGTCGTCTGTCTCGTCGGCAAGAGCTGGGGCCTGCACCTGGAAAAGGTGATCAAGGTCTCCGCCGAGGAGAACCTGGCGATGATCGCCGACTCGATCGGCTTCTGCCGCAAGCGCGGCAAGCGGCCGATCTTCGACGCCGAGCACTTCTTCGACGGATACCGGGATGACTCTGCCTATGCCCTGGAATGCGCGCGCGCCGCCTCCGAGGCCGGCGCCGAGAACGTCACCCTCTGCGACACCAACGGCGGCAGCCTTCCCGCCTCCGTCGCCGAGGCGACCGCCGCCGTGGTCGAGGCGCTCGGCGACGGGGTGGAGATCGGCATCCACACCCACGACGACGCCGGCTGCGCCGTCGCCAACTCGCTGGCCGCGGTGGAAGCCGGGGCCCGGCTGGTCCAGGGCACCGTCAACGGCTACGGCGAGCGCTGCGGCAACGCCAACCTGGCGACGATCATGCCGGCGCTGCAGCTGAAGATGGGCTTCGAGGTCGTCGCGCCGGAGAAGCTCGCCGGCCTGACCCGGACGAGCCACTACCTCGACGAGCTCTGCAACATGACGCCGAACCCCGACCAGCCCTACGTCGGTCGCAATGCCTTCGCCCACAAGGCGGGCATGCACGCCGCCGGGGTCGAGGCCGACGCCAGCACCTTCGAGCACCTCGACCCGGCGCTGCTGGGCAACCAGCGTGAGATCCTCGCCTCGGAGCTGTCGGGCAAGGCGACGATCCGCAGCCAGGCCGCCCAGGCGGGCCTGGAGCTCGGCGAGGAGGAGGCGACGCACGCGGTCGAGCGCCTCAAGGAGCGCGAGCACCGCGGCTACCACTACGAGGCGGCGCCGGCCTCGTTCGAGCTGCTGCTGCGCCGCGAGGCGGGCAGCTACGAGTCGCTGTTCGAGCTGGAGAGCTTCAAGGTCCTGGTCGAGAAGCGCGCCGACGGCAGGGTCGAAACCGAGGCGACGATCAAGGTCAAGGTCGACGGCGAGCGCTACGTTCGCGTCGCCGAGGGCAACGGCCCGGTCAACGCCCTCGACAGCGCCCTGCGCGGCGCGATCGCCGATCGCTACCCGCACCTGGCCGACGTCGAGCTGACCAACTACAAGGTGCGCATCCTCGACGAGAGCCACGGCACCGGCGCCGTCACCCGCGTCCTGCTCGACTCCTCCGACGGCGAGCGCGAGTGGGGGACGATCGGCGTCTCGGAGAACATCATCGAGGCTTCCTGGGAGGCGCTGGTCGACTCGCTCGAGTACGCCTTCCAGCCCCGCGGATAGGGTGGCCGCCGTGGGCGGCCATACCGACACCGAGATGATCCCACTGGCAAAGCCCGAGATCGGTGCCCGAGAGGAGGAGCTGATCCTCGACGTGCTGCGCTCGGGCCGCCTCTCGCTTGGACCGGCCGGCGAGCGTTTTGAGCGCGAGTTCGCCGCCTGGCTCGGCGTCGAAGATGCTGCCACCGCGTCCAGTGGCACGGCCGCCCTGCATCTCTGCGTGCGCGCGCTCGGCTGGGGACCTGGGGACGAGGTTCTGACCAGCCCCTTCAGCTTCGTCGCCTCAGCCAACTGCCTGCTCTACGAGGGCGCCCGGCCGGTCTTCTGCGACGTCGATCCGGTGACCCTCAACCTCGACCCGTCTGCGGTCGAGGCAGCCACTGGGGAGCGCAGCGCCGGCATCCTGCCGATCCACATCTTCGGCTTCCCGGCGGCGATGCCGGAGCTCGAGGCGATCGCCGCCCGCCGCGGCCTCGGCATCCTCGAGGACGCCTGCGAGGCGCTCGGCGCGGTCGACTCCGAGGGTCGCGGCGTGGGTACGCGGGGCAACCTCGCCACCTTCGCCTTCTACGCCAACAAGCAAATGGCCACCGGTGAGGGGGGGATGATCGTGCCCTCGGGCCCGGCGGTCGCGGCGCGGTTGCGCTCGGAGCGCAACCAGGGCCGTGCGGCTGACATGGGCTGGCTCGACCATGGCGGGCTCGGCTTCAACTACCGCCTCACCGACCTCGCCGCGGCGCTCGGCGTCGCCCAGCTCGAGCGGCTCGACGCGATGCTCGCCCGGCGCTCCACGGTGGTCTCGCTGTATGAGCAGGGCCTGGCCGAGGTGGAGGGCGTCTCCACCCCGATCGCCACGCGCGGCAAAGAGCGGCGCAGCTGGTTCATCTACCCGGTGCGCCTGGCCGAGGAGATCGACCGCGACGCGGTCGTCGCCCGCCTGGCGGAGCGCGGCGTCGCCTCCAAGGCCTATCTCCCCTGCATCCACCTCTTCCCTCACCTGCGCGAGCTCGGCTACCGCGAGGGGCAGTTCCCGGTCGCCGAAGCCGCCTCGGCCTGCTCGCTGGCGCTGCCGTTCTTCCCGGCGATGACGGAGTCGCAGGTCGCGCGGGTATGCGAGGCTCTCGCCGATTCCCTCCGCTGATGTCGCGCTTTCGCAAAGACCCCGACCCGCGCTTCTGGCGCATCAACCGCTCGCTCGAGTTCGACTGGCCGCTGGCCGTCTACGACCTCGACCAGTCGAAGGCACACGCGCGGGCGCTGCAGCGGATTGGCGTCCTCGACGAGGCCGAGCTGGAGCAGATGATCGCCGGCCTCGACCGGGTCGGGGAGCGGATCGGCGCCCACGGCTTCGAGTTCGACCCCGCCGACGAGGACATCCACATGGCGATCGAGCGGCTGCTCGGCGAGGAGATCGGTGCGCTCGCCGGCAAGCTGCACACCGGCCGCTCCCGCAACGACCAGGTCGCCACCGACATGGCGATGGTCGTCCAGGTGCACTCGCTGCAGGCGATCGACCTGGCCGCGGCGGCGATGGAGCGCCTGCTCGAGCTGGCCGAGCGCCATCGGGACTGGCCGATGCCCGGCTACACGCACCTGCAGCGCGCCCAGCCGGTCTACCTCGGCCATCACCTGCTGGCTTACTTTTGGATGCTTGCCCGCGACGTGCTGCGCTTCCAGTTCGCCCTCGACAGCGCCAGCGTGATGCCGCTCGGATCGGGGGCACTCGCCGGGGTCAACTGGGAGATCGACCGCAATGCGGTCGCCGACGACCTCGGCTTCGAACACGTCACCCACAACTCGATCGACGGCGCCTCCAACCGCGACTTCGTCCTCGACTACCTGTCCGCCGCCTCGATCTGCGCGATGCACCTCTCGCGGCTCGGCTCGGAGATCGTCATCTGGTCGAGCAGCGAGTTCGGCTTCTGCCGGCTAGATGAGTCGTTCTCCTCGGGATCGTCGATCATGCCGCAGAAGGTCAACCCCGACTCGGCCGAGCTGCTGCGGGCGAAGAGCCCGCGGGTCGCCGCCGATTTCCTCGCCCTGCTGGGCACGATGCACGCGTTGCCGCTGACCTACGGCAAGGACATGCAGGAGGACAAGGAGCCACTGTTCGACGCGGTCGACACGGTTGAGTCCTGCCTCGACGCGACCGAGGGGATGCTCGCGGGGATCGCCTTCGATCGCGAGCGCATGGAGGATGCTTCCAGCGACGAGATGCTGGCGGCCACCGAGGTCGCCGACCTCCTGGTTCGCAAGGGGGTGCCCTTCCGCGAGGCGCACGGAATCGTCGGCGGCCTGGTGCGCGACGCGGTCGAGAGCGGCAGGTCGCTCTCCGAGCTGACGCCGGAGGAGCTGCGAAAACGCTCCGAGCTGCTGGACGACTCCTTCTACGAGGTCCTCAAGCGCGAGAGCTGGCTCGAGTCGAAGCGGATCGAGGGCGGCACCGGCTCGTCGGCGGTCGCCGAGCAGATCGCGCTCGCCCACGAGACCCTTGCCGCCGTCAAGGCACGGGTCCTCGACGAGCGCTCGTGAGCACGGCCGCGGGAGAGCGGCTGGACACCGAGTTCTTCGCCCGCTCGGTGCATGCCGTCGCGTGCGATCTGATCGGCTGCCGCCTCTTCTACGCAGGCTGCGGAGGGACGATCGTCGAGACCGAGAGCTACGAGCGCGACGACCCGGCCTGCCACGCTTACGCCGGCCTGACCAAGCGCACCGAGGTCCTCTTCGGGCCGCCGGGCCGCGCCTACGTCTACCTCTCCTACGGCATCCACAGCCTGCTCAACTTCGTCTGCGAACCCGAGAACGAGGCCGCGGCGGTCCTGATCCGCGCACTCGAGCCGACGGCAGAGCTCGACGCGATGCGCTCGCGACGCGGCAAGCGCCCCGATGCCGACCTCTGCTCGGGCCCGGGCAAGCTGACCGAGGCACTCGGCATCGGTCTCGCCGCCAACGACACCGACCTCAGCGAGGACCCGTTCCTGCTGCTCCCGCCCGAGCCCAGCTGGAGCGGAAAGGTGACCACCAGCCCTCGCATCGGCATTACCAAAGCCGTAGACCGCCCCTGGCGCTTCAGCCTCGCGGGCAGCCGCTTCGTCTCACGACCAAGGCCGGAGTAAGGCCCATCAACCAGCCGTGATCCCGCCACCGGCACCGCCACCGCCGGATTCAGGCGCAGCTTCCGGGGCCGCTTCAGGAGCAGCTTCGCCTTCTGGCGTCGCTTCAGGCGCCGGCGCCGCTTCTTCTTCGGGCGCCGCCGATTCGGTCGAGGATTCGGGTGGAACGTAGCTTTCTTCTTCCGAGGATCCGCCGCCCGAGCCCTTCGACTTGGCCGCCTTTTCGCTCGCGGCTTCCGCGGCGCGTTCGGCTTTGATGCTTTCCCAGGCGGAGACGACGCTGGCCCAGATCTCGGCGGGGAACGTGCCGCCCATCACCGGGCCGCCGTTGTAGAGGGTGGTCATCGGGGTGACCGTGTCGGCGTAGCCGACCCAGACGCAGGCGGTGACTTCTTCGGTTGCGCCGCAGAACCAGGCGTCGCCATTTTCCTCAGTCGTCCCGGTCTTGCCCCACTGGCCGGGGGCACCGATGTTCGCGTGCGTGCCGGTGCCGCTGGTGACGACCGTTTCGAGGATGCTCTTCGCCTCTTCGGCGGTCCCTTCGCTCAGCACCTGTTCGTGGGTCGAGTCGTTGTCGCCGCCCTTGATCGTGTGGCCGTCCTGGTCTTCGACCTGGGTGTATGCCACCGGGCTGTCGCCCGGGTCGGGGGCGAGGGTGCCGCTGACACGGTCCCCGTTGTTGGCCAGCGTCGAGTAGGCGTAGGTCCAGCCGAGCGGCGTGACGCCTTCCTTCAGTCCGCCCAGGACCATCGCGGGATTGGTCGAGATCGGGTCGCGGTAGCCCATTTTGTGAATCGTCGCCGCGATCGAGCGGGTCCGGTCCTCGATCGTCTTGCCCTTCAGGCCTTCCAGCGCGAGCTGGGCGTAGATCGAGTTGTCGGAGTAGGTCGTCGCGCAGATGATGCTGCAGGAGCCGAGATAGGAGTCCTCGTCGTTGTGGACGACGAACGTTTCCTGGTCGTGCTTGCCGAAGTGGAATTCCTGCGGCGCCGATTCGTAGACGGTTTCCGGCGAGATCCCCTCTTCCAGGGCGGTGATCAGCGTGAAGGGCTTGATCGAGGACCCCGGCTGGCGGTGGCCGAGCGTCGCCAGGTTGAACGGCTTGGTCTGGAAGTTGGGGCCGCCGACCATCGCCTTGACGCCGGCGTTCTTGTTGTCGAGCACGACCACCGACGCGGTGGGGGGCAGGTAACCGAGGTAGGAGTTGACCGCTTCTTCGGCGGCTCGCTGGAGTTTGAGGTCGAGCGTCGTCTTCACTTTCAGCCCGCCGAAGAAGGTCTTGGCGGCGCCGTAGCGTTCGACCAGCTGCTGACGCAGCCACGAGGTGAAGTAGGGGGCCTTGGAGTCCAGCCGAGGGGGCTGGATGTCGCTGGGGGCGGGGAGGGCCTGCTTGGTTCCTTCGCTGAGCTGGGTCTGGGTGATGTAGCCCTGTTCGTACATCTTTTCGAGCACGATGTTGCGCCGGGCCAGCGTGTTTTCGGGATAGATCTTCGGGTCGTAGGCCGAGGGCGAGGCGATGATCCCGGCCAGCGTCGCCGCCTCCCATGGCTCGAGCACGGACGCACAGGGCTCGGCCTGCGTGCCGCAGCCGGGGTGCGCCTTGCCGAAGTAGGTGCGGGCGGCCGCCTCGATCCCGTAGGCGCCCTCGCCGAAGTAGATCGTGTTGAGGTACTCGGTGAGGATTTTGTCCTTGCTCCAGTGGCGCTCGAGACGGTAGGCGAGCGCCGCCTCGCGGAACTTCTCGAGGACCGTGCGGCTGCCTTCGGCTTCGAGCGCGTTCTTGACGAACTGCTCGGTGATCGTCGATGCGCCCTGCGCGGCGCTCTGGCTGAGCACGTCCCTGACCAAGGCGCGGGCGATGCCCTGGAAGTCGACGCCGTTGTGTTCGTAGAAGCGCGAATCCTCGATCGAGACCACCGCGTTCTTCATGTTGGGCGAGATCTGGCCCGAGGTGAGCAGGATCTTGTTCTGGTTGCTGGTCAGCGTGCCGATCGGCTCGCCGGAGGCGTCGAAGACCTCGCTGTTCTTGGAGGCCTTGTACTGGGCGAAGTTGTAGATCGCCGGCAGGTCCTGCGAAACCGCGGTCATCATGCCGAAGACCATCGAGACGAGAGCGAGGACGCCGAGGCCCAGGAGGACGAAGAGGATGCGCAGCTTTTTCAGCCGCGGCCGCGCGGGCTTCGTCGAAGACGCCGGGGGCGGCGGAACCGAGCCGCCGGCCCGGCGGGGCTTTGTTCCAAGGACCGCCATCGAGGTGTGTGGCCCGGCAGGCGCTACCCGTCGAGCAGAGGCGGCAGTCTAGCATTGCGCCCGTGCCGGACTTGACGCGTAACGCGGTCGACGTGCTGCCCGACGGCATGCTCGCCGAGCAGCTCGCGGCGCAGCGTCCGCTGCGGGTCAAGCTCGGGATCGACCCGACGACCGCCGACATCCACCTCGGCCACACCGTCGTCCTCGCCAAGCTGCGCGAGTTCCAAGACGAGGGCCACCAAGTCGTCCTGATCATCGGCGACTTCACCGCGAGGGTCGGCGACCCGAGCGGTCGTTCGGCGCAGCGACCGCTGCCCTCGGCCGGGGAGATCGAGGCCAACGCAGCCACCTATCAGGAGCAGGCGTTCAAGCTGCTCGACCGCGAGCGGACCGAGGTGCGCTTCAACAGCGAGTGGCTGCGGATGGACGCCGAGGGCTTGATGGGCTTGTTGGCGCGGACCACCGTGGCGCGGTTGCTGGAGCGAGATGACTTCCAAAAGCGGATGGCGGAGAACGCGCCGATTTCCGCTCTTGAGCTGCTCTACCCGTTGCTACAGGGCTACGACTCTGTCGTAGTCGAAGCCGATGTCGAGCTGGGGGGAACCGACCAGACGTTCAATCTCCTTTTTGCGCGCCAGATCCAGTCCGCCTACGACACGAAGCCGCAGTCGATCATGACGATGCCGCTCCTGGTGGGGACGGATGGAACGCAGAAGATGAGCAAGTCGCTGGGCAACTACGTCGGGGTCACTGAGGCGCCGGAGGAGATGTTCGGCAAGCTAATGAGCATTCCCGACGGAGTGATGCCTCAATACTTCCAACTGCTATTGGGCACCAAGCAGCCCACGGGCCCGCCGTACGAGGCCAAGCGGGAACTTGCGCGGCTCATCGTCGAGCGCTTTCATGGCAAGGATGCCAGGGAGGAAGCCGAGGAGCACTTCAACCATCTCTTCGTCCGCCGCGAGGCGCCGAAAGATGTCGAGGAGGTTGGCCTAAAAGCCTTCCGAGGCGAGGCCGTCCACTTGCCGCAGCTAATGGCGGACGCCTTCGAGATCAGTTCCAGCGAGGCCAGGCGGCTACTCCAGCAGGGAGGGGTCAAGCTCGACGGGGAGACGCTCAGAGGCGACCAGCTCGAGATGGATGCGAGCGAGCTAGATGGCCGTGTCCTACAAATCGGCAAGCGTCGCTTCTGCCGCCTCCGAGCCGCAGTCTGAGGCCCTCTAGGCAAAGCGCCGCCGCAGCGCTATACTTCCGCGTCCTTCTGGGATTGGCCCTGTGCCGTCCCATGCGCAAAAGACGGCGAGTCCCGCCGCAGAGGCGCAGCGGTCTTTGAAAACTGAGCAGCGTGCACCCCGCGAACATTCGTGTTCGTGGGATTGTTTGAGCCCGATCCACTCGACTCGTCAGCGTGTCGAGTGGTCTGATTTACCCGTCATGCCGGCCACCATGTATGTGTACCCGGTGGCCAGCCAGGCATGGCATCTCTCTGTAGAAGTACTCTTCACGGAGAGTTTGATCCTGGCTCAGGACGAACGCTGGCGGCGTGCTTAACACATGCAAGTGGTGCGACGAACCAGGGCTTGCCCTGGGGCAAAGCCGCGAACGGGTGAGTAACACGTGAGTAACCTGCCCCGATGACCGGGACAACCCGAGGAAACTCGGGCTAATACCGGATGTGGCGCACAGGCGTAAGCCTGTTCGCTAAAGGAAGCTTCGGCCTCCGCATTGGGAGGGGCTCGCGGCCCATTAGCTTGTTGGTGGGGTTATGGCCTACCAAGGCAACGATGGGTAGCTGGTCTGAGAGGACGATCAGCCACACTGGGACTGAGACACGGCCCAGACTCCTACGGGAGGCAGCAGTGGGGAATCTTGCGCAATGCGCGAAAGCGTGACGCAGCAACGCCGCGTGGGGGAAGACGGCCTTCGGGTTGTAAACCCCTTTCAGGAGGGACGAAGGTTCGGCGGTGAATAGCCGTCCGGACTGACGGTACCTCCAGAAGAAGCTCCGGCTAACTACGTGCCAGCAGCCGCGGTAATACGTAGGGGGCAAGCGTTGTCCGGAATCATTGGGCGTAAAGCGCGCGTAGGCGGCCCTGTAAGTCCGTTGTGAAAGTCAAAGGCTCAACCTTTGAAAGCCGATGGATACTGCAGGGCTAGAGTCCGGAAGAGGCGAGTGGAATTCCTGGTGTAGCGGTGGAATGCGCAGATATCAGGAGGAACACCAATAGCGAAGGCAGCTCGCTGGGACGGTACTGACGCTAAGGCGCGAAAGCGTGGGGAGCGAACAGGATTAGATACCCTGGTAGTCCACGCCGTAAACGATGGGCACTAGGTGTGGGAGGTGTCGACTCCTCCCGTGCCGTCGCTAACGCACTAAGTGCCCCGCCTGGGGAGTACGGCCGCAAGGCTAAAACTCAAAGGAATTGACGGGGGCCCGCACAAGCAGCGGAGCATGTGGTTTAATTCGACGCAACGCGAAGAACCTTACCTGGGCTTGACATGTTGGTGACCGCCGTGGAAACACGGTTTTCCTTCGGGACACCATCACAGGTGGTGCATGGCTGTCGTCAGCTCGTGTCGTGAGATGTTGGGTTAAGTCCCGCAACGAGCGCAACCCCCGTTCCATGTTGCCATCATTAAGTTGGGGACTCATGGGAGACTGCCGGTGACAAACCGGAGGAAGGTGGGGATGACGTCAAGTCATCATGCCCCTTATGTCCAGGGCTACACACGTGCTACATTGGCGCATACAAAGGGCAGCAATACCGCGAGGTGGAGCGAATCCCAGAAAGTGCGTCTCGGTTCGGATTGAAGGCTGAAACTCGCCTTCATGAAGCTGGAGTTGCTAGTAATCGCAGATCAGCAATGCTGCGGTGAATACGTTCCCGGGCCTTGTACACACCGCCCGTCACACCACGAAAGCAAGTAACACCCGAAGCCGGTGGCCTAACCTTTTGGAGGGAGCCGTCGAAGGTGGGACCTGTGATTGGGGTGAAGTCGTAACAAGGTAGCCGTAGCGGAAGCTGCGGCTGGATCACCTCCTTTCTAGGGAGTTTCTCTAGAACGTCGACCGGGCTCCCCAGTGACTGTGTGTCACTGGGAACGCTGCTCAGTTTTGAGAGACCGCCAGCGGAAGTACTCCGCTGCGTGTGCCTCGGTGGACCTTGAAAACTGTACAAGGCCAATAATAAGAACCTGTCGCAAGGCAGGTTCTGGGTAATTTAATCGACCCGTACGCTTAGGCGCACGGGTTGCTCACCGTCAAGATAGTAAGGGCTTACGGTGGATGCCTTGGCACCAGGAGTCGATGAAGGACGTGGACGGCTGCGTTAAGCCGCGGTGAGGCGCTGAACAGCCATTGACCCGCGGATTTCCGAATGGGGAAACCCGGCGCCGGTAATGCGGCGTCATCCGGTGGTGAATTCATAGTCACCGGAAGGCAACCGGGGGAACTGAAACATCTAAGTACCCCGAGGAATAGAAATCAACCGAGACTCCCTTAGTAGTGGCGAGCGAAAGGGGATCAGCCTAAACCTGACAGATGCAAGCGGGCACGCGTTGTCTGTCGGGGGTCGTAGGACATCACGCCCGAGCCGTGCCTGGCTCGGCGGCAGTTACCAAATCAGGTGTTAACCGAAGCGAGTGGAACCTCGCACCACAGAGGGCAATCGTCCCGTAGGTGAAAACACACTGATCTGCCGACTGATGTTCCTGAGTAGGACCGCACCCGTGAAACGCGGTCCGAATCTGGGGGGACCACCCTCCAAGGCTAAGTACTACCTGGTGACCGATAGTGAACTAGTACCGTGAGGGAAAGGTGAAAAGCACCCCTGAAGGGGAGTGAAATAGTACCTGAAACCGCAAGCCTACAAGTGGTCGGAGCACCTTCGGGTGTGACGGCGTGCTTTTTGCATCACGAGCCGGCGAGTTACTCGTCAGTGGCAAGGTTAAGCGATGAGCGGAGCCGCAGCGAAAGCGAGTCTGAATAGGGCGACATAGTCATTGGCGGTAGACCCGAAACTGGGCGAGCTATCCATGGGCAGGCTGAAGCGGGGGTAAGACCTCGTGGAGGGCCGAACCGACCTAGGTTGAAAACTGGGCGGATGACCTGTGGATTGGAGTGAAAGGCTAATCAAGCCCAGAGATATCTGGTTCTCTCCGAAATATATTTAGGTATAGCCTCGCGTGATTGCGTGGCGGCCGTAGAGCACTGTTTGGACTAGGGGCCCTACCAGGTTACCGACTTCAGGCAAACTCCGAAGACCGTCACGGTTAGCGCGGGAGTCAGTGTGCGGGGGATAAACTTCGTACGCAAAAGGGGAACAACCCAGACCATCAGCTAAGGACCCTAAGTACTAGCTAAGTGGTGAACGATGTCCGAATGCAGAGACAACCAAGAGGTTGGCTTAGAAGCAGCCACCCTTAAAAGAGTGCGTAACAGCTCACTGGTCAAGTGTTCGGGCGCGGAGAATTCAACGGGGCTCAAGCTAGTCTCCGAAGCTATGGGTGTGCAGGCCTGCGGGCTCTGCACGCGGTAGGAGAGCGTTCCAGTTGCGTGAAGCAGGCGCGTAAGCTCCTGTGGAGTGGCTGGAAGTGAGAATGCCGGCATGAGTAACGATAGAGGGGTGAGACTCCCCTCCACCGATTGTCCAAGGTTTCCTGAGTAAAGTTCGTCTGCTCAGGGTTAGTCGGGACCTAAGGCGAGGCCGAAAGGCGTAGCCGATGGCCAACAGGTTGATATTCCTGTACCACGTCGATTCCGTTATGACCGATGGGGGGACGGGGAAGGGTAAGGGATCCCAGGCGATGGTCGTCCTGGGGCAAGCACGTAGCCAGTCTCTGTAGGAAAATCCGCAGGGGCGTTTTGACGCGAGGTGCGATGCCAGCTGGCTTGACCGCCGGCCAGTCCCCGATCCCATGCCTCCGAGAAAATCCTCTAGGCAGGATTCGCGTGCCCGTACCGATAACCGACACAGGTGGACAAGTAGAACATACTGAGGTGAGCGAGCTAACTCTCGTTAAGGAACTCGGCAAAATCGTCCCGTAACTTCGGGAGAAGGGACGCCCCGTTAGGGTGAACTCCGTACGGAGGGAGCCTGAGGGGGCCGCAGTGAATTGGTCCAACCGACTGTTTACCAAAAACACAGGCCTCTGCTAAGTCGCAAGACGACGTATAGGGGCTGACGCCTGCCCGGTGCCGGAAGGTTACGCGGACTTGTTAGCGCTTCGGCGCGAAGCAATGAAGCTAAGCCCCGGTAAACGGCGGCCGTAACTATAACGGTCCTAAGGTAGCGAAATTCCTTGTCGGGTAAGTTCCGACCTGCACGAATGGCGCAACGAGTTGGACGCTGTCTCAACGAGAGGCTCGGTGAAATTAAAGTCTCGGTGAAGATGCCGAGTACCCGCAGCTAGACGGAAAGACCCCGTGAACCTTTACTGCAACTTGATATTGGAGTCTGATGTATCTCGCTCAGGATAGGTGGGAGACTGTGAACCAGCGGCCTTGGCTGCTGGGGAGTCGTCCTTGAGATACCACCCTTGATGTTTTGGGCTTCTAACACCATGCCGTGATCCGGGTGGTGAACAGTGTCAGGTGGGCAGTTTGACTGGGGCGGTCGCCTCCTAAAGTGTAACGGAGGCGCCCAAAGGTTCCCTCAGCACGGTTGGAAATCGTGCGCAGAGTGTAAAGGCAACAAGGGAGCTTGACTGCGAGACCGACGGGTCGAGCAGGAACGAAAGTTGGGCTTAGTGATCCGGCGGTAGCAAGTGGAAGCGCCGTCGCTCAACGGATAAAAGGTACTCCGGGGATAACAGGCTTATCGTTTCCAAGAGTCCACATCGACGAAACGGTTTGGCACCTCGATGTCGGCTCGTCGCATCCTGGGGCTGGAGTAGGTCCCAAGGGTTGGGCTGTTCGCCCATTAAAGCGGTACGCGAGCTGGGTTCAGAACGTCGTGAGACAGTTCGGTCCCTATCTGCTGTGGGCGTTGGAGAGTTGAGAGGAGTCATCCCTAGTACGAGAGGACCGGGATGAACGTGCCGCTGGTGTATCTGTTGTCCTGCCAAGGGCATCGCAGGTTAGCTACGCACGGAACGGATAACCGCTGAAGGCATCTAAGCGGGAAGCCGTCCTCGAGATGAGCTCTCCCATCCCTTCGAGGGAGTAAGACCCCTGGTAGACCACCAGGTTGATAGGCCGGCGGTGCAAGCGCAGTGATGCGCTCAGCCGACCGGTACTAATGGGTCGAGGGCTTGACGGATGTTTATTTCTTTACCTATGGCCTTGTGCAGTTTTCAAGCTCCACCGGGGGCGGTTTCGCAAAATTCCGGTGGCGCATAGCGAGTGGGAAACACCTCTTCCCATTCCGAACAGAGCAGTTAAGCCACTCTGCGCCGATGGTACTTGGGGGGCAACCCCCTGGGAGAGTAGGTCGCCGCCGGTTCTTCTGACTCAGGGCCGCCTTCGGGCGGCCCTTCGTCGTTCTAGGAGTGAGCGGCGAAGCGGTCGATCGCAGATACCCACGTTCCCGTGCTGCGCCGATTGGCGCAGCGCCGGCGACCCTCGCAGGGCTGCACCGGGGGATTGACCGGCTCGAGGCCGTACTCGCCCAGGGTGGCGAAGTCGATCGTCAGGTCTACTGCGTTGGCCAACTGGCCGCTGAGGCTCCGTTGCGTCTTGAATTTCGTATCGAACATAGGTTCGACTCTACGGACGCTTCCGGACGGCTTGCGGTTTTTGCAGGCGCTTTTGCAATTCGTGCCTGGAAACCGCCTTTTTCGCGGTTTCGGCGGGCTTGTCGAAGGCCAGGAGGAGGGCCGCCGTCTCTGCTGGTTTCTCGACTTCTGGCGAATGGCCGGCGCCCTGGATCAGCTTGGTCTGGGCGCCGGCTGCTCGGTATGCGGCCAGCGCTTCCTCGGGATCCTTGGCTATCTGCTCCTCGGCTCCCATGATCGCCAGGACGGGCTTGCCGGTCGCCGCCGCGCGCTGTGGAAGCGCCTCTTCGCCGGTGTAGTCGTCAAAGGCTTCGTGGGAGCCGGTGTAGGAGCTGTAGGTCATCTGCTTCACATCCTCGACGAATGCATCCGGAACCTTGAAGCCGGGGGCGAAGGCGACCTCGAGGCCGTGGCGGATCGAGAAGTCGGGCTTGATCCGCCAAAGCGTCTGCCCGATCACCGGCTTGAACGGCAATTCACCGATGAAACCGACGTCTCCGTAGCTGTCGTCGGGGATGCTGTCGATCGCCACCAACCGGTTGACCAGCTGCGGCGACCGTTCCGCCAGGGCGATCGATACCGGGCCGCCGAGCGAGTGACCGACGACCTCGGCGTTGTGCACGCCCAGCCGCCCGAGGACACCCGCGACCAAGGAGGCCTGGTTTTCGATCGAGTACCCCGACGAGGGCTTTTCCGAGCCGCCGTGCCCGAGCAGGTCGACGGCGATCACGCGGTGGTCTCGATCGAGACGGGGAATCACCCCGTCCCACCAGTTGATCGCGCAGGTGAAGCAGTGAATGAGGACGATCGGCGGCGCGTCGCGCGGCCCGTGTTCGACCACCTGCATTTCCCCGCCCGGAAGGTCAAGGATGCGCCCGCCCGGCTCGTTCACTTCAGCGGACTTGGTTTCGTCGTCGACGACCACGGCATTGACGCCGATCAGCACGATCAGCACGGCCACGACCGCGATCAGGATCTTCCAGCCCCGTCCCATTACGCAGGTACCCTAGCCGGACCATGGAGAAGTTCGTCATCAACGGAGGCGCGCCGCTCTCGGGCGAGCTGACGGCCGCCGGCAACAAGAACGCGGCCCTGCCCATCCTCGCCGCCTGCCTGCTCACCGAGGAGGAGTTGCTCCTGCACCGGGTACCGCGAATTCGCGACACCGAAGCGCAGATCGCGCTGCTCGAACGCCTCGGGGTCGAGGCGTCCTGGGTCGCCGACAACAGCCTGCAACTGTGCGCGGCGACGATTTCCGACGTTTCCGTCGACGAGGAGCTCTCGAACAAGATCCGCGCCTCGTTCCTGCTGGCTGGGCCACTACTGGCGCGCTTCGGCGAAGCGCGCATGCCGCCGCCGGGCGGTGACTTCATCGGCCGCCGGCGACTCGACGCGCACCTCGACGCCTTTTCCGACCTTGGTGCCGACGTCGACGGCGATCGCTGGATCGAGCTGAAGGCGCCGGCGGGGGGGCTGCGCCCCTGCGCGATCTTCATGGATGAGCCATCCGTGATGGGCACGGAGAACGCGTTGATGGCGGCGGCGCTGACGCCGGGCCCGACGACCATCTCCAACGCCGCCTCGGAGCCCCACGTCCAGGACCTCGCCCATCTGCTCAGCGCGATGGGCGCCGAGGTGACGGGAATCGGCTCCAACGTGATGACGGTGCACGGACGCGACCGCCTCGGCGGCGCCGAGCACACGATCTCCCCCGACCACATCGAGGTCGGCAGCTTCATGGCGCTCGCCGCCGCAACGGGGGGCGAACTGCGGATCCGCGAAGTCGCCCCGGCCGACCTGGTCATGGTGCGGCGTCAGTTCCGCCGCCTTGGGCTGGAATCCACGATCGAAGGCGAAGACGTGATCGTGCCGCCCGAGCAACGGCTGAGGATCAAAGCCGACATCGGCGACGCGATCCCGAAGATCGAGGACGGCCCCTGGCCGGCCTTTCCCGCCGACCTCACCTCGATCGCGCTGGCCCTCGCCACCCAGGCCGAGGGCGAGATCCTGATCTTCGAGAAGATGTTCGAGAACCGCCTCTTCTTCGTCGACAAGCTGGTCGCGATGGGCGCTCGGATCACGCTTTGCGATCCCCACAGGGCGATCGTCAGCGGTCCGAGCCGGCTTCATGGCGAGCGGGTCGAGAGCCCCGACATCAGGGCCGGAATGGCGATGCTCATCGCCGCCCTGGCGGCGGAGGGCAGCTCGGAGATCGGCAACATCCGCCAGATCGACCGCGGCTACGAGTCGATCGACGAGCGCCTGCGCGGCCTCGGCGCCCAGATCGAACGCGTCTCTGCAGAGATCCCGGCCTAGCAGGCTTTCGGCGCCCACTCTCGTAAGGTCAGGCGGATGATCCACCCGATCCCCCCAGGGACGCGCGACATCCTCCCCGACGAGATGCGGGAGCTGCGGCGCCTGCACCGGGCGATGATCGAGGTGTTCGAGAGCCGTGGCTACGGTGAGGTGGCGACGCCCGCGATCGAGTACGACGAGGTCTTGGCCCGCGGCGACGGTCGCACCGCTGCCTCCGCCTACCGCTTCTTCGACGAGCGCGGCGACCTGCTGGCGCTGCGCTCCGACATGACCGTGCCGATCGCGCGCCTGGTTGCGTCGCGCTACGCCGATGCCGAGTGGCCGCTGCGTCTCTGTTATTTGGCAAATGCTTTCCGCGCGGTGCGCCCTCAGCGCGGTCAGATGCGCGAGTTCGCCCAGGCGGGCGTCGAGCTGATCGGAGCGCCGGCCCCGGGCGGCACGGTGGAGGTGGTCGAGGTCTTGGAGGCGACCCTCGACGCGGCCGGCCTCGACCGAGCGGTGATCGGCCTCGGCGACGCCGATCTCTATCGCCAGTTGCTGACAGAGCTCGAGGTCGAAGGCGAGGCACGCGACGCGATTCTGGAGCGGCTGGCGATGCACGACCTGGTCGGCCTCGAGGTGGAGCTCGCGCAGGCCGGGCTCGCCAGCGAGCAGGTGGACACCTGCGTTGCCCTCTCGCAGCTGCGCGGCGGTCGCGAGGTTCTCGACCAGGCTCGCGCGATCGGCGGAGCAGCCGTCGAGCGGGCAACGGCACGGCTGGGGGAGACCTTCGGGGCGCTGGAAGAGCGCGGCGTAGCCGAGCGCGTCCGCGTCGATCTCGGCCTGCTGCGCGATCTCGGCTATTACAGCGGCGCGATCCTCGAGGTCTACGACCCCGCCGTCGGCCACGTGCTGGGAGGTGGGGGGCGCTACGACGAGCTGCTCAAGCGCTTCGGCATCGACCTGCCCGCGGCAGGGTTCGCCCTTTACCTGGAGAGGGTCCACATCGCCCAGATGGAGGAGTCGCGGCGAGAGGGGCCCTCGTGAGCGTCGAAGTCGCCGGAATGGCCGGCGCGAAGGCCGATGGGCCGCTGAAGCTCGCGGTGCCTCGCGGTGCGCTGCTCACGGGGACGCTCGCCGTCCTCGACGCCGCCGGAGTCGACACCGCCGCGGTGCGCGGCGAGTCGCGTTCGCTGATCTTCCCGGGCGAGGGGATCACGCTGGTGACGATGCGCCCCTCCGACGTGCCGACCTATGTCGAGGCCGGCGCCGCCGACGTCGGCATCACCGGCAAGGACGTGCTGCTCGAGCAAGCGGACCGCCTGGTCTACGAGCTGCTCGACCTCGGCTACGGGCGCTGTCGCATGGTCCTCGCCGGGCGCAGGGGAGACGAAAGCCTCGGCGAGTCGCAGCGGCGGCTGGGGATGATGCGGATCGCGACCAAGTACCCGCGCATAGCCGAACGCTACTTCGAGTCGACCGGCCGTCAGGTCGAGACGATCGAGGTCAAGGGCTCGGTCGAGCTCGCGCCGCTGATCGGCCTGGGAGACGGGATCGTCGACCTGGTCGCCACCGGCCGCACGCTGGAAGAGAACGACCTCGAGGTGCGCGAGGAGATCGTCGAGTGTACGGCTCGCTTCGTGGCGAATCGGGTGGCGCACAAGCTGCGAGCGAAGGAGATCGACGATCTGACGGCGCGGCTGCGGGAGGCGACTGCGGGATGAATGCCAAAGAATTCCCGTGGGGGGGAGCCACAGAAACCGCCGAGCAAATCCGCATCTGGACTGCTCTCAACATGCCGCGGGTGGACGTTGAGCCGATTGCGCGCGACGTCGAAGCCCGTCGCGATGCAGCGCTGCTGGAGATGACGGCGCGCTTCGACGCCACCGAGCACCGTCCGGAGCGCCTACGCGTCGATACCGCCGCCCTCGACTCGGCGCTCGCCGCGCTCGATCCCGCTCTGCGCGAATCGCTGGAGCTGGCGATTGCCAATGTCCGGACCGTCGCTGCCGCGCAGGTCATCGACGAGCCAGAGAAGGTACGGCTTCCGCAGGGCCAATCCGTCACACTGCGCGACGCTCCGGTTGGCGCCGCGGGGATTTACGCCCCGGGCGGCCGGGCCGCGTATCCGTCGAGCGTTCTGATGGGCACCGTTCCAGCCCGAGTCGCAGGCGTAGGCCGGGTAGCACTCGCAACCCCGCCGGGACCCGACGGCAGCGTTCCTCCTTTGGTCCTTGCCACGGCCGCCCTCTGCGAGGTCGACGAGGTCTACGCCGTCGGCGGCGCGCAGGCAATCTTCGGCTTCGCCTACGGCACCGAGTCGATCGACCCCGTCGATGTCGTCGCTGGGCCTGGTAATGCCTGGGTGCGCGAGGCTAAGCGGGCGGTCAACGGCGTCGTCGGCATCGATTCCCTCGCCGGTCCCTCGGAGCTGATGCTCGTCGCCGGTCACGACACCGATCCCGAGTGGGCGGCACTCGACCTTTGCGCACAGGCTGAGCACGGCGCCGAAGGCCCGCTTGTCGTTGCTTCGGTCGAGGCGCACGTCCTCAATGCGATTGCAGGGGCATCCGAGAGTGCTGCGGCCGAGCGGCCTAAGGTCGCGGACGCGCCCCTGGCGCTGGTTCAGGTGCCCGACCTGAGCGACGCCATCGACCTCGCCAACGCCTTCGCCCCCGAGCACCTTGAGCTACTCGAGGAGGACGCGGCGCTGCTCGCCGATCGGGTCACGACTGCGGGGTGTGTTTTCGTCGGCCGCCACAGCGCGACGGCCTTCGGCGATTACGTCGCCGGGTCCAACCACGTCTTGCCTACGGGGGGCTCCGGGCGCTTCTCAGGCCCGCTGGGCCCGGATGTCTTCCGCCGCAAGATCGCCACCGTGGAGGTCCCCGCCGACGCCGCGGCGAAGCTAGCTCCACACGTGAAGAGGATCGCCGAGGCCGAGGGATTCCCGGTCCACGGCGAGTCGGCAATGATTAGGACGCGATGAGCAGAACCGCGAACAGAGAACGCAGCACCGCCGAGACCAAGATCAAGCTTTCGCTCGATCTGGACGGAGGCGAGTCGAGCGCCGCGACCGGCGTCGGCTTCCTCGACCACATGCTCGACCTGCTGGCGCGCCACGGCAAGCTGGGGTTGCGGGTCGAGGCGAGCGGGGACCTCGAGACCGGCGCGCACCACACCGTCGAGGATGTCGGCATCGTCCTTGGCCAGGCTCTCGACGAGGCCCTCGGCGACCGCGCCGGGATCCGTCGCTACGGCTCGGCGCTGGTGCCGATGGACGAGTCGCTTGCCGAGTGCGCGATCGACATCTCGGGCCGGCCGCTCTGCGTGTTCGATGCCGAGCTGCCCGCGACCTCGATCGCCGGCTTCGACAGCGAGCTGGCCGAGGAGTTCTTCCGCGCCGTCGCCAACGGCGCCAAGCTGACCCTGCACGTCTCGGTCCGCTATGGCACCAACGTCCACCACATGATCGAGGCCTGCTTCAAGGCATTCGCCCGCGCCCTGCGGGTCGCAGTCTCACTCGATCCCGAGGAGATCGGCGTGCCCTCGACCAAGGGGACCTTGAGCGAATGACGGCGCGAATCTGCATCTTGGACTACGGCATGGGCAACCTGCGCTCGGTCGAGAAGGCGCTCGAGCATGTTGGCGCGACGGCGACGATCAGCAGCGACGCTGAGACGGTCCGCAAGGCGGACGGTGTGATCCTGCCTGGCGTCGGCGCCTTTCCCAAAGCGATGCAGCATGTGCGGGAGCTCGGGCTCGACGAGCTGATCGCCGAGCGACGCGACAGCGGCGTGCCGATCCTCGGGATCTGCCTCGGCTTGCAGCTGCTCTTCGACTCGACCACCGAGCTGGGAGGGGCGAGTGGCATCGGCCTACTGTCGGGTGGAGTGGATGAGCTGCAGGCGGACGGGCTCAAGGTCCCGCACATCGGCTGGTCGCCGGTTCGTTGGGAGAAGGAGTCCCGCCTCGCCGAGGGGATCGAGAGCGAGACGCCCTTCTATTTCGTCCACTCCTTCGCCCCGAGCCCGGATCACGGCGATCTGCTCGGCAGCGCCGCCTACGGCACCCGCTTCGCCTGCGCCGCGGAGCGCGACAACGTCTTCGGCGTCCAGTTCCACCCCGAGAAGTCGAGCGCGGCCGGGCTGCGGCTGCTCTCCAACTTCGCCGGGATCTGCGTACAGGCGCCCGCCCCGGCGTGATCCTCTACCCGGCGATCGACATCCGCGGCGGCAAGGCGGTCCGCCTGCTGCAGGGCGACTACGAGCGCGAGACGACCTACGACGCCGATCCGGTCGACGCGGCCAAGCGCTGGGCCGGCGAAGGCGCCGAGTTCCTGCACGTGGTCGACCTCGACGGGGCGAAGGCGGGCGAACCGCGCAACCTCGACGCAGTCGAGCGCATCGCCGCGACGGTCGACTGCCCGATCCAGGTGGGCGGGGGGCTACGAGACCCCCAATCGGTGCGCGCGATCCTCGACGCCGGAGCCGACCGGGTAGTGATCGGCACCGCTGCACTGCGCGACCCAGAGTTCCTAGACGCAATGCTGGAAGCACACGGCCACCGGATCGTCGTCTCAGTCGACGCCCGCGCCGGCAAAGTAGCCCTGGAGGGCTGGACCAAAGCGGGGGAGGGGAACGTAGTCGACGCCATCGCAGCACTCAGCAAGCGCGGCGTCGCCCGCTTCCTCTGCACGGCAATCGAGGTCGACGGCACGATGAAGGGTCCGGCGATCGACCAACTCACCGAGATCGCAAACGCCACCAGCTCCAAAGTGATCGCCTCCGGCGGCGTCGGCGACCTATCCCACCTCGAATCCCTCGCAAGCTCGATGCCCGCCAACGTCGAGGGCGCCATTGTGGGCAGAGCGCTCTACGAGCAGCGCTTCAGCGTTGCCGAAGCCATCGAGGCGCTTCGGCGGTAGGGATTGGGGTGCCCCTCCCACGGAGGCTCCGGGACGGGCGTTTGAGCCCAGGCCCGCGATCAGCTGCGCAACGGTCTCCGGGGGAGGGGCACCCCAATCCCTGACCTCTACGCTTCCACCATGGTCCTCAAACGAGTAATCCCCTGCCTGGACGTAGACGCCGGCCGCGTCGTCAAGGGCACGAACTTCGTCGGCCTGCGCGACGCAGGCGACCCGGTCGAGCTCGCCGAGCGCTACGACGCCGAGGGAGCCGACGAGCTGGTCTTCCTCGACATCACCGCCTCGCACGAGAAGCGCGACACGATCGTCGAGCTGGCGCGGCGCACCGCCGACAACGTCTTCATCCCCTTCACGATCGGCGGCGGCATCCGCTCGGTCGGGGATGCCCAGGCCGTCCTCGACGCCGGCGCCGACAAGGTCTCGGTCAACTCCTCGGCGCTCGCCCGCCCTGAGCTGCTGACCGAGTTGGCCGACCACTTCGGCGCCCAGTGCGTCGTGATCGCGATCGACGCCAAGCGCGAGGGCGATAGCTGGGGCGTCTACGTCAACGGCGGGCGCAAGAGGGTCGAGGGCCGCGACGCTGTCACTTGGGCCACCGAGGCGACCGAACGCGGAGCGGGGGAGGTGCTGCTGACGAGCATGGATCGCGACGGCACCAACGACGGCTACGACATCGCGCTGACCCGCGCGGTTGCCGACGCCGTGACCGTGCCGGTGATCGCCTCTGGCGGTGCGGGCACGCTCGACCACCTCAGCAAGGCGATTACCGACGGCCGCGCCGACGCCGTCCTCTGCGCCTCGATCTTCCACTACGGCGACTACCGGGTGCGCGATGCCAAGCAGCACCTGGCGGCAGCCGGCATTCCGGTGCGGGCCTAGCTTTCGCCGGAGCGCAGGTCGGAGACCATCCCCGCAAGACCCCCCGAGCCGAGGATCTCGTAGCGGTCCAGTTGGTACGGGCTGCCGCGCGTGGCGTAACCGGAGATCTCGGTCGTCGCGCCGGCATAGCCGGCAGCCTTGACCGCGGCGATCGTCGTTTCGTCGAACTGCCCGGCGGGATAACAGAAGTTCTTGACCGGGACGCCGTATTCACGCCGCAGAATCGCCCGCGAGCCCGCGACTTCTTCCTTCAACTGGGCCGCGTCGAGTTCGGTCAGGTCGAGGTGGTGGATCGTGTGGGCGGCCAGCTCCCAGCCTGCCGCGATCATCGCCTCGACGTTGCTCGGGTAGAGGTCGGAGCCCTCCGCCTTCAGGTTGAGCACGCCCGCCCAACCGTGCCGCCGCAGCTCCGGCAGCGCATAGGTGAACTGCGGCCGATAGCCATCGTCGAAGGAGATGACGACCGGCTTCGGCGGCAGAGTCGCGCCGTGGTACCAGGCTTCCTCGACCTGTTCGAGCGTCACCGCCTCATACCCGTGTTCGTCCAACCAGTTCATCTGCTTGTGGAAGTCGGGGCGGCTGACGTAGAGGTCGGGGTAGGCCTCGTCCGGCGGCGCTGCGCCGAGCACGTGGTACTCGAGGATGGGGACCGGGCCGGTGTACGGGCGCCAGCCGGGCTGAGGGCTGGCGTTGCGGATCTCGGCGGGGGCCGGGCGCACCACCTGCGACCGCGCGGTCGAGTTTTGGTTCGCTATCCGGTCCAAACCTCGACCGCGCTCGTTGTTGCCACCGGAGGAAGAGACGAGGAACGCGACGGCGATCGCCACCACGGCAACGAACAGCGCTCCGCCGGCAAGCATCCGCCTGCGCCGGATCTGTCGCCGCCGCCTCTCCCGCCTCGCTTTGCGCTCGTCGACCATCCGAGAAGCCGATCATGGTAGGCATTGGGGGTGACCGTGAAGCCGATCGACGATCTGGGTGAGGCACTGCACGGCGCCTATCCCGAGCTGGCAGCCGTACAGGAAGTGGCTGGAGGGAAACCCGTCTACCTGGTCGGCGGCGCCGTCCGCGACCTTCTCCTCGGCCGCGGGCGGGCCGACATCGACCTGGTGGTCGAGGGCAAGGCGACGGCGCTGGCCGCACGGCTCGGCGTCGAGGTGGTCGAGCACGAGCGCTTCGCCACCGCCAAGGTGCGCCTCGACGGCCACGAGGTCGACATCGCCACTGCCCGCGCCGAGTCCTATCCACACCCGGGCGCGTTGCCCGAGGTGGAGCCGACGGCGGGGATCGCCGCCGACCTTGCCCGCCGCGACTTCACGATCAACGCGATGGCGGTCCCCCTGCGTCGCGATCCCGAGCTGATCGACCCCCACCGGGGGCGTGAGGACCTCGAAGCCGGCCTGCTGCGCATCCTGCACGCCCGTTCCTTCGAGGACGACCCGACCCGGGCGCTGCGAGCCGCCCGCTACGCCGCCCGCTTCGGCTTCGAGCTGGAGCCCGACACGGCCGAGCTGCTCGGCCAAACGGACCTGAGCACGGTCTCGGTCGAGCGCCGCGACGCCGAGCTGCTGCGGCTGGCAGGGGAAGCTGAGGCGGTGCGCGGTTTCGCCCTGCTCGCCGATTGGGGCCTCCTGGAGTTGCACGAAAATGGGGCTGATCTCGCCGGCCGGGTCGCGGGATTGCTCTCGGCGCCTCCCTGGCGGGACGTTGCCCGCCGCGATCGAGCGGTCCTCGCCGCGGCGTTGGGCACCTGGGGGGAGGCCGAGCGGCTGGCTGCGGCAAGCCCGGAGCGACCATCGGAGGCGGTGCGACTCGCCCGGGGAGCGGATCCGGTCGCGCTGGTCCTTGCACGGGCGCTGGGTGCCCAATGGCTCGACCGCTATCAGGCCGAGTGGCGCGGAGTGGCGCTCGAGATCGACGGCGAGGAGCTGATCGCCGCCGGCGTCCCACAGGGACCGCAGATCGGCGAGGGCCTCGCCGAGGCGCTGCGGCGCAAGCTCGACGGCGAGCTCTCCGGGCGCGACGAGGAGCTTGCGGTTGCCCTGGAGACGGCGCGACAGTCCGGATGAAGTGGGCCGAAAAAGGCGACGTTCGCTGGCTGGAGGCCGGCCTGCCCGGCGCGAGAGCGATCTTCTCGACCCGCTCTGCCGGCTCGGTCAAGGAGGACCGCCTTCCACTTGCCGCCGCCCTGGACATCTCCCCCGACCGGATCGTCAGCGGACGGCAGGTGCATGGCGCCGAGCTGGCGTTTCACGACGCCCCGACCACCGACGCGCCCGAGGTCGACGGGCAGGTGATCCTCGCCGCCGGCCCGATCGGCCTCGTCTACACCGCCGACTGCCTGCCGGTCGCGGTGGCCGGGCCGGTCGGCGTCGCGATGCTCCACTGTGGCTGGCGCGGCCTGGCCGCCGGCATCATTGCCCGCGGCGTCGAGTCGGTGAGCGCCACCCACGCCGCGATCGGACCGGGAATTGGCGTCTGCTGCTACGAGGTCGGCAGCGACGTGCTCGACGCATTCGCCGGCCTGGGGGACGGAATCGCCACGGGCCGGATGCTCGACCTGCCCGAGGTGGCCCGACGCCAACTGCTGCGGGCGGGCATAGAGGACATCGAGTCCGCCGGCCTCTGCACCCGTTGCGAGCCGGACCTCTTCTTCTCCCACCGGCGCGACGGTGGTCCCGGCCGTCAGGCCGGACTTGCCTGGATCGAGAACGGGGGAGAGTGAAGTGCCCGGACTGATCCACGGCCTCGAGCCGGCCAAGATCGCCGCGAACCTCGAACGGGTGCGCGAGCGGACCGGCGACGGGGTAGAGATCCTCGCCGCGGTCAAGTACGTGCCGCTGGAGGAGATGGGCGCGCTCGCCGAGGCGGGGGTCGAGCTGGTCGGCGAGAACCGCCAGCAGGATCTCGAGGCAAAGCACGAGCGCTGGGGGGACGCGTTCGCCTGGGACTTCATCGGCAACCTGCAAAGCCGCAAGGTCAAGCGCCTGCTGCCGCTATGTCGCCTGATCCACTCGGTCGCCTCCGACTCGGCGCTGGAGCAACTCGGTCGCCACGGCGATCCGCAAACCGAGGTCCTGGTCGAGGTCAACGTCGCCGGCGAGGAGGGCAAGAGCGGCGTAGTGGCCGGGGACCTGGCGGCCTTCATCGACAGCTGCCCCGTCCGGGTCTCGGGCCTGATGACGATGCCACCGTTCAGCACCAACCCGGAGGACTCACGCCCCCATTTCGCCAAGCTCGCGGAACTCGCCTCCGAGCACAGCCTGAGCAAGCTTTCAATGGGCACCTCCCAAGACTGGCCGGTGGCCGTAGAGGAGGGCGCAACCATCATTCGCCTGGGAACCGCGCTGTACATCTGACCTCCCCCGACCATCAGCCATAATCACTAGAGGATTCGCGCCGTTTGAGCCGAATCAGCGCAAACATGGCCCTAAGAGATAACTGGCATAAAGCACTGGTCTATTTCGGACTGGCGGAAGAGCACGAGCACGGCCTCGAGTACGAGGAAGACTTCCCCGAGACCTCCGAAGAGGAAATCGAGGCTCGCAGGGAGTCTGGCTCGGTGCGGCGGCTGCCGACCTCACGCCGCTCACGCCGCGACGAGATCGATGACATCTTCGCCGACGACGAGCCGATCTCGGCCTCGCGGACTCGCACCCTGCGGCCGGTCGGTGACGATTCCGACGTCAAAGTCCATCTCGTCATCCCGCGCAACTTCAACGACGCCCAGCAGGTCGCCGACCAGTTCAAGCGGTCGGTGCCGGTGATCCTCAATCTGCAGACCACCGACCACGAGCTCTCCAAGCGGATGATCGATTTCTGCTCCGGCCTCACCTACTCGCTCGATGGCGGCATGCAGCGGATCGCCGAGAAGATCTTCCTGCTCACGCCCCGGAACGTCGAGGTTTCGGCTGAGGAGAAGGCTCGGCTGCTCGACAAAGGGTTCTTCAACCAGTCGTAGCACCGGCGCCTTGGAGGGCTCGGGTGTCCCTTCCATGGAGGCCGTCGCGCAGCTGATCGCGGTTCAGGGTTCGATCGCCCGTCCCTGAGCCTCCCTGGAAGGGACACCCGAGCCCTTGTCGCTCCTACTAGGCTCCCGATCATGATCATTGGCTTTTGCGGGTCGGGGAACATGGCTGCGGCTCTTGCCATGGGATGGACTGGACAGTGGGAGAAGATGCTGTTCTTCGATCCGGACTCCGATAGGGCTCGCAAGCTGGCCGGGGATCTCGGCGGCGAGGCCGTCGGGTCCAACGGGGAGTTGGCGGAACGGTCCGATGTCGTGCTCCTTGCGGTCAAGCCGGGCGCCCTCCAGCAGGCGGCCGGTGAACTGGCGGGCGCAAAGTCGGTCATCTCGATCTTGGGAGCGACCCCCCTGGAGAAGGTAGAAGCCGCATTTCCCCAGGCCGAAGTCGGACGAGTCATGCCCAACCTCGCGGTGGAGGTGAGCGGAGGCGTTCTCTGCGCTGCCGGGGAGTTCGGCCCAGGGGTTCGAGAGAAGCTGGGCGTTCTCGGGTCTGTCGTCGAGTTGCCCGACTCGCAATTCGACGTCGCGACTGCGCTGATGGGTTGTTCCCCAGCGTATTTCGCCCTGGTGGCCGAGGCGCTCGTTGAGGCCGGGATCGACGCCGGCCTCAAGGGGAAGCTGGCCGAGAAGCTGGTTGTCGAGGCCGCCGCGGGCACCGGATCGCTGATGCGCGTTCGACGCCCGGCCGAGCTCCGGGTCGCAGTCACTTCACCCGGCGGCAGCACGGAAGCGGGCTTGGAAGCGCTTGAGCGCGAAGGGGCGAAAGAGGCATTTGAAGCCGCGGTCAGGGCCTCCCTGGAGCGGATGCGGGGGTGATGCTGCTGGCGCTGGCCCGAGGGGACGTCGCCGATTACGTCGGTGCGCTCTTCCTCGTCTACATCATCCTGATCCTGATCCGGGTGCTGATGTCGTGGATACCGCGCATGCCCTACAACCCGGCGCTGCGGTCAGTGCTCGACTTCATCGTCGAGACCACCGACCCCTACCTCAACCTCTTCCGCCGCATAATCCCGCCGATCGGGGGCGGGGGCTTCGGGCTCGACCTGAGCCCGATGATCGGCATCATCGTCCTCTACATCCTGCGCGGGCTGGTAGTCGCCCTGATCGCCGGGTGAGCGCGGCCAACGCCCGCGCCTGGCGCCTGGCCGGCGCGCTCTGCGTCATCGTCGTCATCGCCGACCAGGTCGCCAAGGCTCTGATCGAGGCCAACATGGTCCCCGGCGAGCACGTCGACGTGCTCGGGCCGCTCGGCTTCACTCTCACCCACAACGAAGGTGTCGCCTTCGGGCTCGCCAGCGGCGGTGGCGCGGCCCTGGTCGTCCTCACCGTCGTCGCGTTGGTCTTCGTCGGCGTCCTCTTCGCCCGCAACCCGACCCGCCCTTGGATGTGGGTCGCCTTCGGCCTGCTCGCCGGCGGCGCGATCGGCAACCTCGCCGACCGGGTGCGCGTGGGGGCGGTCACCGACTACGTCGACGTCTTCAGCTGGCCTCCCTTCAACCTTGCCGACGTCGCGATCACGCTCGGCGTCGTCGTGCTGGCGCTCTGCTACGTCGGCGAGGCCGACGGATGACCTCCGAGCTGCGCGTGGTCCACCTGGACGAGCACCTTGCCGTGGTCGACAAGCCGGCCGGCCTGGTCGTCCACCCGGCCCCGTCGCACGACGGCCTCACCCTGGTCGACGAGCTGGCGGAGATCCTCGGCGGTGGCGCCGACCCGGAGCGCCCCGGCATCGTCCACCGCCTCGACAAGGAGACCAGCGGCCTGCTCGTCGTCGCCCGCGACGACGCCACCCACGCCGCATTGCAGGAGCAGGTCCGCCGCCGCGAGGTCGAACGCGTCTACCTGGCGCTGGCCGGTGGGCGGCTCGGCTCGCGCACGGGGACGATCGACGCGCCGATCGGCCGGGCCTCGCGACAGCGCCACCGCATGGCCGTATCGGGCGCGGCCTCGCGACAGGCCCGCACGCACTTCGAGGTGCTGGAGCTGCTCGCCGCCGAGAGCTACCTCGAGGTCAAGCTGGAGACCGGGCGCACGCACCAGATCCGCGCTCACTTTGGTGCCATCGGCCACCCTCTGATCGGCGACGCAACCTACGGCGGCGAGGAGAAGTACGGCCTGAGCCGCCAGTTTCTGCACGCACACCGGCTCGCCTTCGCCCATCCGGTCAGCGGCGAGGCGATGGACTTCCGCTCCGAGCTGCCGGCCGGCCTCGCCGCGGCGCTCGCGGCTGCCCGCTCCGCCTGACCTCGCCCGCCCCACTACAATTCCTCCGTTCTAAACCGACCCCCGTCGTAACCGCCCCGGATCCTGACTTCGCCTCGTGAGGCCGAGTCCCCGGCTAGGGCGCCGGGCCTTCACCAAAACCAAGGAGACCCTTCGAAAATGCCAGAGGCAGGCCTAAAAGAGCTGCTGGAGGCCGGAGTTCACTTCGGCCACCAGACGCGTCGCTGGAACCCGAACATGCGCCGCTACATATTCGGCGAGCTGGACGGGATTCACATCATCGACCTGATCCAGACCGAGGCGTTGCTGGAGAACGCGCGCCGCTTTTCCGGCGAGCTCGCCAGCGGCGGCGGCACGGTGCTCTTCGTCGGCACCAAGAAGCAGGCCCGCGGGCCGGTCCAGGAATGGGCCGAACGCTGCAAGATGCCCTACGTCAATCAGCGCTGGCTCGGCGGGCTGCTGACCAACTTCAACACGATCTCGGCGCGGATCTCGCGCCTGCACGAGCTGACGACCTGGCAGGAGGAGGGCAAACTCAGCCTGCTGCCGACCAAGGAGCGGATGGGGATGGAGGCCGAGCTGGCCAAGCTCGAGTACAACCTCGGCGGCGTCCGCGACATGGACCGGCTCCCCGACGCGGTCTTCGTCACCGACCTGAAAACCGAGGAGATCGCGGTCCGCGAGGCGGTCCGCTTGAGGATCCCGATCATCGGGCTGGTCGACACCAACTGCGACCCGACCCAGATCGACTATGTGATCCCGGGCAACGACGACGCGATCCGTTCCTGCAATCTGGTGATCGGCACGATCGGCGGCGCCGTCGAGGAGGGCTCCAGCGCTTGGCGCGTCCAGGAGGAGAAGCGCATCGCCGAGGAAATGGAACGGCGCAAACGTGAGGAAGAGGAGAGAAAGAAGCGAGAGGAAGAAGAGAAAGAGCGGGTCGAAAAACTCGAGGCGGAGAAAAAACTCGCCGAAGAAGCGGCGGCCAAAAAGGCTGCTGAAGCGCCGCCGGTCAAACCGGCCCAGGCACCGCAGGCTCAGGCCCCCCAGGCCACGGCAGAGGCGCCTAAAGCCGCGGCTTCGGCGGAGGAGGCAGCTGCTCCACCGGCGGCAGAGAAAACACCAGTTGACGCAGAGAAAGCTCCCGCTGCCAATGAGGGAGATTCGAAATGAGCGTTACCGCTGCCGATGTGAAAGCTCTGCGGGACCGCACCGGTGCCGCGATGATGGATTGCAAAGCGGCGCTCTCCGAGTCCGAGGGAGACGTCGATCGGGCGATCGAGATCCTGCGGGTGAAGGGCCAGGCCTCGGCCGCCAAGCGGGAAGGGCGCGGGACCGGCGAGGGGGTCGTCTCCTCCTACATCCACGCCAACGACAAGGTCGGGGCGATGGTCGAAGTGCAGTGCGAGACCGACTTCGTCGCCCGTAACGAGGATTTCAGGGCCTTCGCCTACGAGGTCGCTCTGCACGTCGCCGCCACTGCCCCCAAGTTCGTCTCTTCCGCGGAGATCCCGGCTGACGAGCGCGAGGCCGAAAAGCGGGTCTTCGAGGAGAAGGCGCGCGAGGACGGCAAACCGGACAACGTCGTCGAGAAAATAGTCGAGGGCCAGCTCGCCAAGTGGGCGAAGGAAGTGGCCCTGCTCGACCAGTCCCACGTCAACGCCGAGAAGCACGACTCGAAGTCGATCGAGGAGCTGCGTCAGGAGCTGGCCGCGAAGACCGGCGAGAACATCCGCGTGGCGCGCTTCGCCTACTTCCGCGTCGGCGACGATTGAACAAGCCCGAGCCCAAATTCAGCCGCATCCTCCTCAAGCTCTCGGGGGAGGCGCTGATGGGGGAGCGCGATCACGGCACCGACGCCGCCGAGGTGGAGCGGATCGCCCGCCAGGTGGCCGCCGTGCGCGCCCAGGGGGTCGAGGTGGCGATCGTGGTCGGCGCCGGCAACATCTACCGCGGCCTGCAGGGGGCGGCGGCGGGGATGGACCGCGCCACCGGCGACTACATGGGCATGCTGGCGACGGTGCTGAACGCGCTGACCCTGCAGGACGCGCTGGAGAAGATCGGCGAGCACACCCGGGTGATGTCGGCGATCGCCGTCCAGGAGGTCGCCGAGCCCTACATCCGCCGCCGCGCGATGCGCCACCTCGAGAAGGGCCGCGTGGTGATCTTCGCCGCCGGCACCGGCAACCCGTTCTTCACCACCGACACCGCGGCGGCGCTGCGCGCCCTGGAGATCCACGCGCAAACGATCCTGATGGCGAAGAACGGGGTCGAAGGGGTCTACGACTCCGACCCGGCGATCAACCCGGACGCCAAGTTCATCCCTGAGATCGGCCACCGCGAGGCGATCGAGCGCGGGCTCAAGGTGATGGACTCGACCGCGCTCTCGCTCTGCATGGACAACGACCTGCCGATCTACGTCTTCAACATGGGCGACGAGACCAACATAGATAGGATCGTCGGCGGCGAGAGGGTAGGCACGCTGGTCTCCAGCGACGCCTGAGGACCGGAGAGAGGATCCAGTGGAGCTGATCGACGAGTTGCTCAAGGACGCCGAAGGGCGAATGCAGAAGTCGGTCGAATCGAGCCGTGGTGAGTTGGCCACGGTGCGTACCGGCCGTGCCTCGCCACACCTTCTGGACCGGATCACGGTCGACTACTACGGCTCGCCGGCGCCGCTCAAGCAGCTGGCCAACATCGCCACCTCCGACGCGCGCCTGCTCACCGTCACCCCCTTCGACAAGGGCTCGATGGGCGAGATCGAGAAAGCGATCCAGGAGTCCGACGTCGGCCTCACGCCAAGCAACGACGGCAACGTGATCCGCCTGCAGATCCCCGAGCTGACCGAGGAGCGCCGCCGCGAGATGGTCAAGGTCGTCCACGGCGTCGCCGAGGAGGGGCGGGTCGCGATCCGCAACATCCGCCGCGACACCATGCAGGACCTGCGCGATCTGAAAAAAGAGGGCGAAGCGGGCGAGGACGACGAGCGCCGCGCCGAGGCGGCACTGCAGAAGCAGACCGACGAGGCAATCGCCGAGATCGACACCCTGCTCGAGGGAAAGGAAGAGGAGATCCTGGAGGTGTGAGCACCTCCGCGCGGTACGTCGCGATCATCACCGACGGCAACGGACGCTGGGCAGAACAGCGCGGCCTCCCCGTGGCCGATGGGCACCGAGCCGGTGCCGACACCGTCAAGGCGCGATTGCGGGACGCGGTCGAGCTCGGCATCGAGGAGCTGACCGTCTTCTCCTTCTCGACCGAGAACTGGGCGCGGCCGTCGGCGGAGGTCGAGGGCCTGATGCGGATGTTCGGCGAGCGGATCGACGCCGAAACCCCCGAGCTACACGAGGAAGGGGTGCGGATGCGGTTCCTTGGGCGCCGCGAGGGAGTCGCCGAGGACCTGGTCCAGCGGATGCGCTGGGCCGAAGAGACGACTGCGGCGAACGACCGCATCGTCCTCTTCGTCGCCTTCAACTACGGCGGCCGGGCGGAGATCGTCGATGCGGCGCGAACCTTCAAAGGGGACTCCGAGGAGGAGTTCCGCCAACACCTCTATGCAGCCGAGATGCACGACCCAGACCTCCTGATCCGGACCAGCGGCGAGCAGCGCATCTCCAACTACCTGCTCTGGCAGTGCGCCTACTCGGAGCTGGTCTTCCGCGACGAGCTCTGGCCGGACTTCGACCGCGAAGCGTTCGAGGAGTCGCTGCGCGAGTTCGAGCTGCGGCCGCGGCGGCGCTTCGGGGGGAGGGGCTAGATGGTCCAGGACCTCTTCGACGACGACATGTTCTCCGAGGAACCGCCCCCGCCCGAGCGACCGCCGCGTGAGCCGCGGCGCCAGCGCAACGCACTCCTCAGCGGCGAGACGGCGCGGCGGATCCTCGTCGCGATCCCCTGGATCGTCTTCGCGATCGTCATCGTCGTGCTCGGTGGGCCGGTATTCGCCGTGGCAATGGCCGGGCTCGGCCTGCTCTGCCTGCGCGAGTACTTCCTCATGACGGCACCGCTGCGCCCGGTTCAGATGGCCGCCTACATCGCCCTCGTCGCGATGGTCGCCGCCGCCTACTTCGGCACGGCGTTCAACGTCCTCCTACTGGCGGCCGCATCCTTCCCGCTGCTCTTCTTCTTCGGCGCCCAGCGCCGGCCTCGCGACGGGATCGTCATCTCGATGGGCGTGACCGTCCTCGGCGCGATCTGGATTGGCCTGCCGCTGGTCCACGCCGTGCTCCTGCGCGACCTGCCCGACCACGGCGCGGCGCTGCTGATCGACGTCCTCGTCGGCACCTTTGCCACCGATACCGGGGCTTACGCGACCGGGCGCATGTTCGGCTCGCACCGGATCACCCCCGACCTCTCGCCCAACAAGACGATCGAGGGCCTGATCGGCGGCTTCCTGATCGGCACGATGGCCTTCTGGTTCGCCGGCCTCTACCAGAACTGGCTCTCCGGAGCCGACGCGCTGATCATCGGCGCCGCCGTGGCCGCGGTCGCCCCGATCGGCGACCTCTTCGCCTCGATGGTCAAGCGCGACCTCGGCACCAAGGACACCGGCAAGCTCTTCGGCCCGCACGGCGGCCTGCTCGACCGCCTCGACGCCGTCCTCTTCACGGTCGTCGTCGGCTACTACCTCTCCGTCCAGCTGGTCTACTGACCCACCTAAACTCCTTGAGATGAAGAAGCTGGTCATTCTCGGCAGCAGCGGCTCGATCGGCACGCAGGCGCTGGAGATCGTCGCCGCTTCCGAAGAGCTCCAGGTCGCCGGCCTGGCCGCCGGTTCGAGCTGGGAGCAGCTGCTCGAACAGGCGCGGCAGCACGGCGTGCCGACCGTGGCGCTCGCCGACGCCGGCGCCGCCGAGCGGGCGCGCTCCGCCTGGGACGGCCGCGTTCTGGTCGGCGAGGAGGGCATTCGCGAGCTGATCGCCGGCTCTGGTGCCGACCTCGTCCTCAACGGGATGGTCGGCGCGGCCGGCCTCGGCCCGACCGTCGTCGCCCTCGGCGAGGGAATCGATGTCGCCCTCGCCAACAAGGAGAGCCTCGTGATCGGCGGCGAGCTGACCACGGCGCTAGCCGAGGCGACCGGGGCGAGGCTGCTGCCGGTCGACTCCGAGCACTCGGCGCTGTTCCAGCTGATCGGGTCCGCCCGGCCCGGCACCGTCGAGCGACTTGTCCTGACCGCCTCCGGGGGACCTTTTCGCGGGCGCAGCGATCTCTCCGGAGTCAGCGTTGAGGATGCCCTCGCGCACCCAACCTGGAGGATGGGCGGGCGGATCACGATCGACTCGGCGACCCTGATGAACAAGGGGTTCGAGGCGATCGAGGCCCATCACCTCTTCGGCCTGCCGTACGAGCGAATCGCGGTCGTGGTCCACCCGCAGTCGATCGTCCACTCGTTGATCGACCTCAACGACGGCGCCACCCTGGCCCACCTCGGCTATCCCGACATGCTGGTGCCGATCTCATACGCCCTGCATTTCCCAGAGCGGGCCGACGTCGACGTGCCGCGACTCGACCTCGCAGCGGTGGGCGAGTTGAGCTTCGAGCCGCCGGACCTGGAGACCTTCGCCTGCCTGCGCCTGGCGCTGGAGGCGGGCCGAGCGGGGGGGACGGCGCCCTGCGTGCTCAACGCCGCCGACGAGGTCGCCGTCGCCGCCTTCCTCGACGGGCGGATCGAGTTCACTGCGATCGCAGCCGCGATCGAGCGGGTTCTGGAGGAGATGCCGGCCCGGCCCGTGACCCACTTCGACGACCTCTTCGCCTGCGACGAGGAGGCCCGCCGCCGCACCGAAGAGCAGGTCGGGGGGTTGGCGAAGGTATGAGCTGGCTCCTCGTCTTTCTCGGCTTCTCGCTGCTGATCATCCTGCACGAGGCCGGCCACTTCTTCGCCGCCAAGGCGACCGGAATGCGGGTCGAGAAGTTCTTCCTCTTTTTCGGGCCAACCCTGTTTTCGATCAAACGCGGCGAGACCGAGTACGGGGTCAAGGCGATCCCGCTCGGCGGCTACGTGAAAATCAGCGGCATGAACCCGGAGGAGTCGCTTCCTTCGGAGGTCGAGCACCGCGCCTACTACCGCAAGCCGGTCTGGAGACGGATCGTCGTGATCGGAGCGGGGCCGGCGGTGAACATCCTCCTTGCGCTGGCCCTTCTCTTCGTCCTTGCATACACCAATGCCACGACGGCCACCCAGTCCGTCGGAGAAATAGTGCCCAAGTCCCCGGCCGCCACGATCCTGAAGCCAGGCGACAAGATTCTTGCCGTCGATGGCAAGAGCTACAAGAATCTCGATAGCGAAGCCAGGGTCACCCGCTTCCACGAAGACATCGGTTCGCATGAGTGCGCGGGCGAGCAGAAGAATGGATGCAGGGCAGCAACCCCGGTCAACCTGAAGATCGAACGGGGTAAGAAGGTCGTAGACATATCGGTGCGGCCTGAATACCGGGCTTCGGCCGGCCAGACGCTGGTCGGTTTTTCTTTCAAGGGCAAGCCGATTGACATCAGCGCAAGCGAAGCAGCCAGCCGCGCCGGAAGCTTTGCGTGGTTCGTAACCCACGAAACGCTGACCCGGTTTGCCAAGATCTTCAACTCGAAGGAACGGAAGGAAATCTCAGGTCCTGTCGGTATCAGCGACGTCGCTCATCAGACGATTCAAGTGAGCCTCGAGCGAACGCTGATCCTTCTCGCTGTGGTCAGTCTTTCGCTTGGGCTGATCAACCTATTTCCCTTTCTGCCTCTCGATGGGGGCCATATCTTTTGGAGTTTGGTGGAGAAATTCCGCGGCGATCCGGTGTCGCTGCTGGTAATGGAGCGTGCGAGCATCGTCGGCATCGTCCTGGTGGCCATGCTCTTCTTCATCGGCCTCACCAACGACATCGGCCGGATCACCGGCGAAGGCTTCAACGTCCGCTGATGGAGGTCTCCGCCGCCGAGAGCTACGTCAGCGGCGGCCCGACGCCCGAGCTGCCTGTCGCCAGCCTCTATGAGGCCTTCCTCGCCACGGTCGAGCAGCGGCAAGACGACGTCGCACTGCGCAGCGGCGAGCAGACGCTGAGCTGGTCGGAGTTGGCTGCCCAGGTGGGGCGAATAGCCGGCGGTCTTGCGGCGCTGGGGGTGACGAGGGGCGAGACGGTCGCCCTGATGCTCGCCAACCGGCCCGAGTTCGTCACCTGCGACCTTGCCGCGATGTCGCTGGGGGCGGTGCCCTTCTCGATCTACCAAACCTCCTCGCCCGAGCAGATCGCCTACGTGGTCGGCGATGCCGGGGCGCGGGTGGCAATCGTCGAGGCCGCCTACCTCGAGGCCTTCGAGGTGGCCCGGTTGGAACTGCCTGACATCGAGCACCTGATCGTCCTCGACGGCGAGGGTGGGACCGAGACGCTGGCGGAGCTCGAGGCTCGCGACCCCAGGTTCGACCCAGGGCCCGGCGCCGCCGCGATCGAGCCCGATGACCTCTTGACGCTGATCTATACCTCGGGCACGACCGGGCCGCCGAAGGGCGTGCAGCTGACCCATCGCAACCTGCTCACCCTGGTCGCCTCGTTCGACGATCTGGTGCCGCTGCCGGAGGAAGGCGGCCGGGTCATCTCTTGGCTGCCCGCCGCCCATATCGCCGAGCGCGGCGCCAACTACTACCTGCCGGTGGTCAAGGGGCTGGAGATCCACATCTGCCCAGATCCGCGCGAAATAGTCCAGTTTCTGCCCCAGGTCCGTCCGACCTGGTTCTTCGCCGTGCCGCGTGTCTTCGAGAAGCTCAAGGCTGGGCTCGAGGCGATGCTGGCCCGGCTGCCCGACGAGCAGCGGGGCCGGCCGAGCGCGGCTACGAGGCGGCGCTGGAGAGGGTGCGACTGGAGCAGCGCGGCGAGGAGGTGCCCGCCGAGCTGGCCGCGGCTGCCACGGCGGCCGACGAGGGGATGTTCGCGGCTCTGCGCAGCCAGCTCGGCCTCGATGAGGCGGTCGCGGTCAGCGTCGGCGCGGCGCCGACTCCAATCGAGGTGCTCGAGTTCTTCCATGCGATCGGCATCCCGGTCAGCGAGCTCTGGGGGATGTCGGAGACCTGCGGCGTCGCAACCTGCAACCCGCCGGAGCGAATCAAGCTCGGCACCGTGGGGCCACCGCTGCCCGGCGTCGAGCTGAAGCTTGCCGATGACGGTGAGGTGCTGGTCCGCGGCGAGGCCAACATGCCCGGCTACCGCAACATGCCGGAGAAGACCGCCGAGACGATCGACGCCGAGGGCTGGCTGCACACGGGCGACATCGGCGAGCTCGACGAGGACGGCTACCTCCGCATCGTCGATCGCAAGAAGGAGCTGATCATCAACGCGGCGGGTAAGAACATGTCGCCGGCCTCAATCGAGTCGAAGCTGAAGGCGGCCAGCCCGCTGATCGGCCAGGCGGTGGCGATCGGCGACGCACGCAGCTACAACGTAGCGCTGGTCGTGCTTGACGCCGACTACGCCCCGGTCTGGGCGCAGGCCGAGGGGATCGAGGACACCACGCTGGAGGCCCTCGCCACGCACGAGGCGGTCCAGCGGGCGATCGAGCAGGCGGTCGAGTCGGCAAACGAGCGCATGGCCCGAGTCGAGCAGATCAAGAAGCTCAAGATCCTGCCGACCGAGTGGGCCCCCGGCGGCGACGAGCTGACCCCGACGATGAAGCTCAAGCGCAAGCCGATAGAGCGCAAGTACGCCACCGAGATCGAAGCGCTCTACGCGGACTGATCTGGCATGTCTGCCGAACGGCCTTTGACGGATGGGGCCGAGGCAAAGAAATTCCACTTCGGTCACATTGAGCGCGCCATGCGCGCGTCGGGGCCTGGCACGGTCGGGGCATGCTCCTCGTCCTTGGCACCACCGGAATTTTCACGCCGATCATTGAAAGCGCAGCCACGGCCATCGGTGCCGGGGTTGTTGTCGGCGGCTTTTTGGGCGCTACTCGTGGCGTGCTTCGGAGCGAGTCGCGCAAGCAGGTGGAGGGCGCTGCGCTTCGCGACAGCTACATCGCAGCCGCCGTCGTGCTTGCCGTCTGGGTCGTCGACCAGTGCATCGTTTACGCTACATAGCTATGGACGACATCAGCTTTCGCAATGTCTGGGTCAGCCTCGCGGTCACGCTGCCGATCGGGGTCGTCGGGCTGTTCCTCCTGCGTGACGATCCCGAGGCGAAGGGCTGGATGACCTTGGGCCTCATCGTCTTCGCGGTCAACCTGCGCCACTTCCTCGACCGACACGAGTTCGACGAGCATGAAGAGGATTAAGCCTGCCGAGTCGCGCCTGAGTCAGTAGTGCTTTAGGCGCGCTTTTGCGTGACCCTGAAAACGTAAGTTGCCGGAGTACTGTCGGCCGGGCCACCGGGACTACGTGCCTTGACCTTGAAGACGTGGCGGCCGAAGCGGAGCGAGGGGGCCGTGAAGGGGGAGTGACAGCGCTTGAAGCTGGCGCCGTCGAGCTTGCAGAGATAGGTCGATCCGGCAATGCTGGAGGCGAAGCGGAAGGTCGGCGTGCGGTCGCGAATCGAGTGGCCCGGGCCGCGGCGAATCCGGGTCTGGGGTCGTTTCTTTGCCGCGCCAGTGGTGCCGCCTTCTGGGGATGCGTTGCCACCCGCAGCGGCCTGTGACGAGCAGGCGTGCTCGGATGGGCAGGCGGAGTTGGGCCGTGGACCGGGGAAGACCACGGCGAAATCGGCGGCGCTGTTGTCTCGATCGTCGCTTGGCTCGAGCAGGGTCGGGCAGCCGGGTTCGATCGTGCGGCGCAGGGCCATCCCGTCCGGGATGCCGCCCGGTGACGCCGGCGAGCCGGTGGGGGAGGGGGTGGAGCCGGAGAAGCCGCCCCACGAGGCGCAGTCGAGGTTTTCCCAGCAGACCGCGCCGCCGGCGGGATCGAGCAGGCCGGGAGCCATTGCGGCGTCGGCTGCGAACCCGAACTCCGATTCGGCTTCGGGCGTCGCCGCGACCAGCGTGCTCTGGTTGGCGTCGCCGGTGACGTCGTGGGCGAAGGCAGCGGTTCCCGCAACCGACCCCGCTGCGTCGTAGAACGAGATCTGGTGCCCCCCGACGAGGTTCTGCCCGGGAGCCCACATCTGCAGCTCCACGTATTCGGAGTTCGGATGGGCGGCGGAGCCGGGGTAGACCTCGCGGATCATCATCTCGTGGAAAGTCGCCAGCGCCGGTTGCGCGACGAGCAGCGAGAGAGTGAGTGCCCCGATCACGGCGACCAGGGAATGTCGGGCGATCAACGCTTCGCGCCCCGGTGGCGGTGGTGGTGATGCCGGCGCTTGTGGTGCCGACGGTGATGACGATGGCGTTTGACGACCACCGGCGGTGCCGCTGCTGGAGGCGCCGGTAGCGCGACAGGGGGGGCGGGTGGGGACGAGCCTGCCTGACCCGAGCCCGAAGAGGGGGACAGCACGACGTTGAAGGTGTAGCCGGCCGGGCTGGGGTCGACGTTTTCGCTGCTGTCGATCGCCCGTACCTGGAAGGTGTGCTGACCTTCGCCGAGGCCGGAATAGGCGATGCCGCCGCTCGGGCAGGCGGCGAAGGCACCGCTGTCGAGCTTGCACTGGAAGGTCGACCCGGGCTCCGAGGAGGTGTAGGTGAACGCCGCGGTCGAGCTGTTGCTGGGGTCTGAGGGCTTCGTCGCGATCGAGGTATCGGGCGGCGTCGTGTCGGCGAGCGAGTTGTCGACCGTCCAGCCGAAGGCGGTTGCCGTCGATTGCGCATTGCCCGCCGCGTCGATCGCGCGCACTTCGAATTCGTAGGCGCCGTCGGCGAGGTTGGCGTAGGTCTTCGGTTGGGTGTTGCAGGCGCTGAAGCTCGCTTCCAGCGGCGACAGCCTGCATTCGAATTTGGAGCCGCCCTCGTTCGAGCTGTAGCGGAATGCCGCGGTTTTCCCCGGGCTCGGATCGAGCGGGTGGCTGGTGATGCTCGCGGTCGGGGCGACCGTATCCACCGTCCAGGTGTAGGAGGCCGGCGTCGGGTCCGGGCCCGAGGCGTTGACGCCCCGCACCTGGAAGGTGTGGCTCCCGTCTGCCAGCGCTGTGTAGGTCTGGGGACCACCCACCGGACAGGCGGCGAACGCTTCCGCGTCCAGCCTGCATTCATAGCTGGTTGCGGTCGGGGCTTCGTAGGTGAATTCAGCGCTGGTGCTGTTCGAGCTCAGCGGCGGGCGATCGTCGATTGCCGTGTTCGGCGCGCCCGCGCAGACAGCTTCGGTTATCGCGCTGCTGTCATTGCGCGGTGCCGGGCTCACCTCTTCGAAGTCGGTGGCGCTGTCGTCGCTGTCGTCGGCTTCCTCGAGGAGGGTCGGGCAGCCGGGGCTGATCTTGCGGCGGATCGCCTTGCCGGCCGTGATCCCGCTGGGGGAAGCGGGGGAGCCGACGCTGGTGCCGGTGGCGGCCTGCAACGCCACCTGACCGTTGAAGTTGCCCCAGGCGACGCAATCGGCGGGAATTCCGCCCGCATTCCAGCAGACGGCGCCGCCCGCGGCCGGGATCGAGAGCCCGGCGTCGAGGAGATCCGGGGCCACGCCGAACGTCGACTGCACGGCGGTGTCGCCGATCAGGACGGTCTGCTGGTTCGCGGAATGAGCCACCGAGCTCGAAGAACGTCGAGGTGTGGACGAGGCTGCCGCTCGAGTCGTAGAGGGTCAGCGAGTGCCCGCTGAGCATGGACTGGCCGGCGGCGAACATCTGCAGCTCGACGTAGCTGTCGTCGCTCTGGCCGGGATGGACCTCGCGCACTTTGATCAGGTGGAAGGTGGCCTGGGCGGAGGGCGCCGCTAAGAGGAAGACGGCGATGACGGCGAGCAACGCGATGCGCAGCTTGGAGCCCGCGCGCTTCGATGCCTCTCCCCGGATCGACGTACCCATGCGTTTCTGCATACGGAGACTCGGCCAGAGAAGTTCAATCCGAGTCGGGGACCCTTCCCGCTACGCTGCGTATATGGCTTCTAAGCGGCAGATATTCGTTGGCGGGGTGCCGATCGGCGGTGGCGCGCCGGTAGTCGTGCAGACGATGACCAAGACCGAGACCGCCAACCTGGCGGCGACGATGGAGCAGATCCGCAAGGTCGCCGATGCCGGGGCGGACATCGTCCGCGTCGCCGTTCCGCGCGACGACGACGTCGAGGCGCTGAAGACGATCGTCAAAGAGTCGCCGATCCCGGTGATCGCCGACATCCACTTCAACCACACGCTGGCGCTGAAGGCGATCGACGCCGGCGCCCACTGCATCCGCCTCAACCCCGGCAACATCGGCGGTCGTGAGAAAGTCGCCGAGGTGGCGCTCAGGGCGACTGCCGCGGGCGTGCCGATGCGGATCGGGGTCAACTCCGGCTCGCTGCCAAAGCACCTGCACGAGCTCGAGCGCGAGGCCCCCGTCGAGGCACTGGTCGCCGCCGCGATCGAGTTCGTCGAGCTGATGGAGGGCCTCGACTTCGAAGACTTCAAGGTCTCGATCAAGTCGACCAACGTGCCCAACACGATTGCCGCCAACCGGCTGCTCTCGGAGAAGATTCCCTACCCGCTGCACCTGGGGATCACCGAGGCGGGGACCAAATGGTCCGGGGCGCTCAAATCCTCGGTCGGGCTGGGGACGCTGCTCGCCGACGGGATCGGCGACACGATCCGGATCAGCCTCTCGACCTTCCACGCCGAGGAGGAGGTCAAGGTCGCCTGGGAGATCCTCAAGGCGCTGCAGCTGCGCGAGCGCGGCCCCGTGCTGATCGCCTGCCCGACCTGCGGTCGCCTCCAGTTCGACATGGACTCGGTCGTCGCCGAGATCGAGCAGCGGCTGGAAAGCTACGCCGAGCCGGTCGAGGTGGCGGTTCTGGGCTGTGCCGTGAACGGGATCGGCGAGGCCAGCCACGCCGACTTCGGCATCGCCGGCGCCAAGAACGAGGGCCTGATCTTCGCCCACGGCAAGCCGTTGCGAAAGGTTCCCCAGGCGACGCTCGTCGACACCCTGTTCGAAGAGATCGACAAGTCGCTCGACCGTGGCAAGGTCGAGGTCGACGAGGCGGAGTCGCGCGAGGGCGCCGCCTGGCTGGCCAAGATCGAGCAGGAAAATGCCGGCGAACTGACGCCGGAGAAGATCGCCCGGATGGAGAAGGAAGCGGTCGAAAAGGGCGAGTCGGACAAGGTCCTGCTCGACGAGGAGGCCTCGCCGACGGCGGGCCGCCGCTTCACCCGGGCTTAAGCCCCGCTCGCCGAGACTTCCTGTCGACCACTGTCCGCCCGACTAGTGGATAGGTTTCCTGCAGTGACGAGGCTGAGCGAAAGCTTTATTCCCACGCTGAAGGACCCGCCTTCCGACGCCGAGGCCGTGTCGCACAAGCTGATGGTGCGGGCTGGCCTCATTCGTCAGCTGGGCGCCGGGCTGTGGACGTATTTGCCCGCCGGCTGGCGGGTGGTGCGCAAGGTAGAGGCGATCCTGCGCGAGGAGATGGAGGCGATCGGCTGCCAGGAGATGCTGATGCCCGTGCTGCAGCCCGCGGAGGCCTGGAGGACGACGGGGCGCTATGCGATCGATGAGCTCTTCAAGCTCGAGGACCGCAAGGGCGCCGAGATGGTCCTGGCGATGACGCACGAGGAGTGCGTCACCTCCCACGTCGCTCGCGAGGTGCGTTCCTACCGTGACCTGCCAATCATGGTGTTCCAGATCCAGACCAAGGAGCGCGACGAGCCGCGCCCGCGCGCCGGGGTCCTGCGCACGCGTGAGTTCACGATGAAGGACGCCTACTCCTTCGATCGCGACGAGGAGGGTCTGAGCCGCTCCTACGAGCTGCAGAGCGGGGCCTATGAGCGGATCTTCGACCGCTGCGGGCTGCGCTGGCACCGGGTCGAGTCCGACGTGGGGATGATGGGCGGCTCCGGCGCTCACGAGTACATGGCGCCCTGCTCAGCGGGCGAGAACGAGGTGGCGCTGGCCCCGGGCTACGCCGCCAACGTCGAGATCGCCTCGGCGGAGCCGCAACCGGTCGAGCTGCCGGCGCCGCTGGATGCCCCTGAGGAGATCGACACGCCCGGCTTGACCAAGGTCGAGGAGGTGGCCGGCCACCTCGGGCTCCCGCACGGCGCCTTCATCAAGACGCTGCCGATCGTCGTCGAGGGTCGCGGGATGGTCCTCGTGCTGCTCCGTGGAGACCATCGGCTCAACGAGATCAAGCTGCGCAACGGGATGAATACCGACTTTCGCCAGGCGAGCAGCGAGGAGATCGAGGCGCAGCTCGGCCCCGTCGGCTACCTCGGCCCGGTTGGCAGCGGCCTGCCGATCATCAGGGACGCGGCGCTCAGCGGCGATTCCTACGTCTCCGGCGCCAACAGGGCGAATACTCACCTTCGCGGCATCGACCCCTCCCGCGACTTCGAGGCCTACGAGATGGACGTGCGCACGGTCGAGGCGGGCGACACCGCCCCCGGTGGAGGCACTATCGAGATCGAGCCCGCGATCGAGGTCGGCAACATCTTCCAGCTCGGCACCCGCTACTCGGAGCCGCTCGGAGCGACCTACCTCGACGAGGGCGGGGTCGAGCGACCCATCGTGATGGGCAGCTATGGGATCGGCCCGGCGCGAATCGTCGCCGCGACGATCGAGCAGGGGGCGGACGAGCGCGGCATCGTCTGGCCCGCCGCGCTCGCTCCCTGGCAGGTGCAGCTCGTCTCCCTCGCCAAGGCCGGCGAGCCGGAGCGCGAGGCGGCCGACGAGCTCTATGCGGCACTGCGCGAGGGTGGGGCGGAGGTGCTCTACGACGATCGCGACGCCGGCCCGGGCGAGAAGCTGACCGATGCCGAGCTGCTCGGCTGTCCGCTGCGCGTCGTGGTCGGGCGGCGCGGCCTCGCCAAGGGAGTGGTCGAGGCGAGCGAGCGGGCCAGTGGCGCCGAGCACGAGCTGCCGGTTGGCGAGGCCGGTGAGCGGGCCATCGCCCTGCTGCAGGGCGAGGATGCCTGACGCAGCCCCCTTCGGGCGTGGCCGCATCCGCCGGCTCTTCGGCCTCGACCGCAGCGGCCCGCCGCCCAGGCAGACGCGCGAGGGCGAACCGCTCAACCCCTGGACTCTGCCCAACCTGGTCGGCTACCTGCGCCTGGCGGGGCTGCCGGTCTTCCTCTACCTCGCCTTCGAATCGGGTGACGGCCGCAGCGTCGCCTCGGCGGCGATCTTCTGGCTGATCGCGGCCGGCGACTACGTCGACGGCTTCCTCGCCCGGGTCACCGGCCAGTACAGCCGTCTGGGGGCGATGCTCGATCCCCTGATCGACCGCCTCACGATCCTCTCCGGCGCGATCGTCTGCTGGCACTTCGAGCTCTTGCCGCGCTGGGCGCTGGCCCTGCTCGTCGTGCGCGAGGTGGCGATGCTGCTGCTCGCCCAGTACGGGCTGCGCCACGGGGTCGAGATAGCGGTCAACTGGCCGGGCCGGATCTCCGTCTTCCCGATCATGGGCGGCATCTTCTTCGCCCTCGTCTTCGCCGGCTGGGTCCCGGCGGCGCTGTTGATCGCCGGCGTCGCTCTGGCGATCCTCGCCACCGTGCTCTACGCCCAGACGGGGGTGCGCACGGTCCGCGAACGCAGGGCGCAAGGCACCGCCCAGGATCCATAACCTTCAACCTGGAGTTGAACCTTCGGCCCAGCGACCTATAATTGCCCTCCGCGGCCAACGGAGGCGAAGGTCTCCCGATCAAGGAGCAAGATGGAGGACACCTTTCCCGATCTCGGTTCGCTCAGCGACGAAGAGCTGAAGGACCTGATCGACAAGCTCACCACCGAGGAGAACGAGATCTCCTACAAACGCCGGGTTCTGCACGGCAAGATCGACATCCTGCGTGCCGAGCTGGTCAACCGGCTGCGCCACAAGCACGAAAGCGGCGACTCGCTGATCTCCGGCGACGACGTCGCCCAGCTGACCGACATCCTCGCCGGCAAGGCGCAGAGCCCACCCGAGGACGACACGGCCGCCTGAGGCTGGAGCAGATCCGATGGCCATCCACTGTCCGGAGTGCGGTTTCGTCAACCCCGAGGGCGCCAACTACTGCCAGAAGTGCGGTGCCTATCTCGGCGGGCCCAAAGACGGCGAGGACGAACCGACGACGATGACCTACACCGTCGACGACACCGGCGAGATGCAGCCGATCGACATCGACGAGGTGCTCGAGGAGAGCGGCGCGGCCCTGGTCATCCGCTCCGGCGGCGGACGCGCCGGGGAGAGCTTCACCGTGACCGATGACCGAGTCAGCATCGGTCGCAGCCCCGACGCCGGCGTCTTCCTCGACGACGTCACCGTCTCCCGCAACCACGCCCTGCTGGTGCACCGCCGCGACGGCTTCTACATCGACGACCTCGGCTCGCTCAACGGCACCTACGTCAACAGGCGCCGGATCGAGTCCCACCGCCTTGCCGACGGCGACGAGATCCAGGTCGGCAAGTACAAGCTCAGCTACCTGGAGAAGTAGGGAGCCCCGTGGCGGTATCCGAGCAACAGGTTCGCCAGCGCGACTCGCGGCCCCGCAAGGCGCTGACGATCGGCGCCGTCTGCAAGATCCTCGAGAACGAGTTCGACGACATCTCGATCTCGAAGATCCGCTACCTCGAGGATCAGAAGCTCCTGACCCCACGCCGCACGCAGGGCGGCTACCGCCTCTACAGCCAGTCCGATGTCGAGCGCCTGCGCACGATCCTGCGCCTGCAGCGCGACGAGTTCCTGCCGCTGCGGGTGATCCGCCAGGAGCTCGCTGCCGGCGGCGACATCGACCTCGGCGCCAGTAGCGGCGACCGCCGTCCGACGGCTGGCACGGTGCGACGCGCGATCCTGGTCAACACCTCCAGCGCCTACCTGACGCTGGAGGAGGTGATCGAGGAGACGGGCGCCCGCTCCGAGCTGATCGCCGAGCTCGAGAACTTTGGCATCGTCCAGCCCGAAAAGCGCGACGGCAAAGCCGCCTACGACGAGACCGATCGCGAGATCGTCCGCGCCGCCAACGAGCTCTCCCGGGTCGGCGTCGGCGCCCGCAACCTGCGCGTCTTCCGCTCCTCCGCCGATCGCGAGGCAAACCTGCTGGAAGCCTTGCTCGGGCCTTCGTTGCGTTCTCGCAACCCGGAGCGGCGCAAGGAGGCCCTGGAGAGCCTGGAGAGCCTGGCGGCGACCGTCAGCCACCTCAAGCACCTGTTGCTGGTCCGAGATCTCCGCCGCCTCGCCGGAGACTGAGCGGCCGGCCGGTGTCCCGCGTGACCCGACGGCGGACCATCGCCGCCCCAGTGGAAGAGGTCTGGGACCTGATCTCCGACCCCTACAGCCTGCCGCGCTGGTGGCCACGGACGAGCCGCGTGGAGAGCGTCGATCGCAAACCCGAGGGTAAGCGCAGCCAGTGGACCAAGGTCCTCGAGACGGCCGAGGGACGCGGGGTGCGTGCCGACTACCGCTGCCTCAGCTCGGCCGAGGGCGAGCGTTACGTCTGGGAGCAGCAGCTCGCCGGCAGCCCCTTCGAACGGCACCTGCGCAGCTCGGTGGTCGAGATCGGGCTGCGGGCCGAAGATGATGGGACTGCGGTCAGCCTCACCTCCGATCAGAAGCTGCGCGGCATGTCGCGGCTGGGCTCGCCGATGATGCGCGGTGGCCAGCGCAAGATCCTCGACCAGGCGCTCGATGGGTTGGAACGCGCTTTGGGTGGGGTGGCGTGAGGCCTGTGTGGCGGCTTTGGTGTCCATATGACCGATAACTCGCCACGCAGGGACTCGAAGTGGTGGGGCTGGGGCGATCCCGCTATCGCGCCAGAGCTCGATGGCGAGGCGCTGGGTGTGCTGCGCGAGCGGGTGGGGGAGCTGAAGCCCTGGCCGCTGGCGGCGGAGCTGGAGCGGTTCGAGCTGCCCGAGGCCGAGCCGCTGCCGCGGGACTTGATCGAGGCCGTGGGTGAGGCGAACGTCTTCACCTCCACCGAGGACCGGGTGCGGCATGCGACCGGCTGCGGCTACGCCGATCTGGCCCGGCTGCGGGGAGGACGGCTCGATGCTGCCCCTGACGCCGTGTTGCTGCCGGCCGATGCCGACACCGTGCGCCGCGTGCTCGAGGTCTGCGCGGCGGAGAGCATAGCCGTGGTCCCTTACGGGGGCGGCACCAGTGTCGTCGGCGGGGTCGCGCCGTTGCGCGGATCACACTCGCGCCTGGTCAGCCTCGACCTCGGCCGCCTGCGCACTGTCGAGGTCGACCAGCGCTCGCTAACCGCCCGCCTCGGCGCGGGCCTTCGCGGACCCGAGGCAGAAGCAGCGCTGGGCGCCGAGGGTGTCGTCCTCGGCCACTTCCCGCAGTCGTTCGAGTACGCGACGATCGGCGGCTTTGCGGCGACCCGTTCCGCCGGCCAGGCTTCCAGCGGCTACGGCCGCTTCGACTCGCTGGTCAGCTCGGTGAGGCTGATCGCCCCGGCCGGCGACCTGCGCACGCTGGAGACTCCCCACACCGCCGCCGGCCCGGCGCTGCGCGAGCTCGTGGTCGGCTCGGAGGGGACCTTTGGGGTGATTCCAGACGTCACCGTGCGCGTGCGCCCGCTGCCGAACGTGCGCCCCTACGAGGCCTGGATCGCCGAGAGCTTCGAGGCGGGGGCCGAGGTCGTACGGGCGCTCGCGCAGGGACCGGGGCTTCCCGACGTGATCCGCGTCTCCGACGAGGAGGAGACCGAGGTCTCGCTGGCGCTCTCCGGTCCGCGCGGGCTAACCGGGACTCTCTTCGGCAGCTATCTCGGTCTGCGCCGCAAGCGCGGCGGCTGTCTGATCGTCGCCGGCTTCGAGGGAGACGAGGAGTCGGTCGCCCGCCGTCGCGCCCTCGCGGTGCGAGCCCTGCGCCGCGGCGGCGCCGCCTACCTCGGCCAGGGGGCGGGGCGCTCCTGGGAGCACGGGCGCTACCAGGGGCCCTATCTGCGCGACACGCTGATGGGCATGGGGGCGATGGTGGAGACGCTCGAGACCTCACACACCTGGTCGCGGCTGCACGAGCTGCACGCGGCCGTGGCGGCCGCGATTCGCGGTGCGCTCACCGCCCAGGGGACGCCGGGACTGGCCTTCTGCCATCTCTCGCACGCCTACGCCGACGGCGCCTCGCTCTACTTCACCTTCATCTCCCGCTCGCGGCGGGGCGAGGAGATCGAGCAGTGGCGGGCGGTCAAGCGCGCCGCCTCGGAGGCGATCGTCGCCACCGGTGGCACGATCACCCACCATCACGCCGTTGGCCGCGACCACGCCCCTTACATGGAGGCGGAGGTGGGGGAGACCGGAATCGAGGTCCTACGGGCGGTCAAGGAACAGCTCGATCCCGCCGGGATCATGAATCCGGAAAAGACGATCCCAGCGAACTAGCCGCCTTCGCTTGCGCCTTCGCCTTTGGCGATGGGGCCGGTGATTTCCCCAGTGAGAACCGTTTCGCCCGTATAGCGGGGTAGCGATTTGTTCTTCTTGGCCCGCGCGACCTCGGCCTGGTAAGCCGCGTCCTCGGTGCGGGAGACGTAGATATGGTCGAAGGCGCCGCCGGCGACGTAGGCAAGCAGTTCGGCCGGGATCGCGAAGCGGGCGCCGAGGCGGCCGGATTCGTCGACGGGGACGCTGCCTACGCGAAGCGTGAGTTTCGGCGAGCGATAGAGCCAGACGATGTAGGACTGCCCCTTTTCGGTCGGCTGCAGGCCTTCGCCGGTCACCTGCAGGACGATTTCCTTCTTGAGCCTGCCAAAGATCGCCCGGCCGCTCGCATCGCTGCCGTCGGCCGGTTCGAGCACCGCCTGCGTAAGTTTGCCGCTTTCAGCCGCGGCGGTTTCGGTTGCGGCTCCGGAAGCTTCGGGGGGACTGGAGCTGGTACTGGAGTCGGAGCCGCCGCTGAAGATGGCAATTGCGGCTAGGACGACGCCGACGGTCGCGAGTGCGCCGCCGGTCAGCAGGACGAGGCGCCGCCGCTCCGCGGGCAGCGTAGGTCGCGACGGCCGGCGCGCCGGCTTCTTGGCTTGCGGCTTCGGCTCGACGGGAGGTGGTGCGGGGGGCTCTTTTGCCTCTGGGGTCGGCGTCGGCTCCGCGGGGGGCTCCTCCACCTTGGCGGGCGGCGGAGGTGGCAAGGGCGGCGGCGTCTCGCCGGCGGCCTGCATCTCGGCAAGGGCATCCTTCACTTCCGCTCGCACCTGCTCGACGCTGAGCCCCTTCAGCGCCGCGATATCCTCGTAGCCCTCCTCCCGCTGCGCGAGCAAGCGGAGCAGGGCCCTCTGGTCGTCGGTGAGTGCCATAACCCGGCGGAAGACTATGCGACGCGTCTTAAGCCCACATTTTGCGTGCGGTCGAGGTTTCGATCGCCATGCGGATCAAACCTCGACCGCACGCAACAGGGATAGGGTCCGCCGCATGGCAGACGACCCCCGCGGCCTTCTCTCCCATTTCGACGCCCTGATCGGCACCGAGTGGCTCAGCGACGACCCCGAGGACGCCCGGGCGCGAGTTCCGATTCGCGACGATCTTCGCCAGCCGGTCGGCCTGATGCACGGCGGGGTGATGTCGACCCTGATCGAGAGCGTCTGCTCGCGCGCCACCGCGCTCGCCGTGCGAGACGACGGCATGGCGGCGATGGGTCAGTCGATCGCCGTCAGCTTCATCCGCCCGATCACGGCGGGCCACGCCGAAGTCAAGGCGCAGGCCCGTCACCGCGGCCGCACCACCTGGGTCTGGGACGCCGAAGTCATCGATGCCGAGGGTCGCCTCTGCGCCCTGGCCCAGATGACGATCGCCACCAGACCCCAGGGCGCCAGCCGCTAAATACTCGAATATTTTTGTGTTTTAGACGCGAAGGCGCTATCCCTTCGATTGGTCCCCGCACGAGGACCGGCCGTTGCCGCTCGAGTGACGGCCCAGCCAAATCGAAAGGAAAGAACATGGCCCGCACCCTGGCAGCTATCAGCCTTGCCCTCGTCGCACTGCTCGCAATCAGCGCAATGATGGCATCTGCGGCACAGGCCGCGCCGCACTTCAAAGCCGTGAACGGAAAATACCCGGTTGGCGTCAGCGCGGAATCCAAACAACCGGTATTCACAACGGAAATGCATTCGGTTGAATGTGAAAAAACAACCTTTGCATCAAAATTATCGACGGAAACCACCATCTTGACAGTGGTTCCGAGCGTCACCAATCCATGCACGTACAACAACCTCCCGGTGACAGTTGCATTCAACGAATGCGACTACGTCTACCAGACGACCGAAAAAATGGCTGGTGTCACCAAAGCCTATATAAATATCGTGTGCCCAACGGGACAGAAGATCGAAATCCACATCTACTCTAATTCGAAACACACTATAACGGCATGCACGATCACAATCGAACCTCAGGAAAAATTGGAACCGCTCTCTCTTTTGAACGGTGAAAAAGAAGAAGATGTCGAGGCATCTGGCACTGTTGAAGGCGTCGCATTTACCGAGGATGGACTCCTATGTGACGAAAAAGGGGCCCACAAAAACGGCAAATTCGATTATGGAACCGTTGAAAACCCGACCACATTCATCGGAACCGAACCGATCAAGCTGTTCGGCGAATAATGCCTTGACCTGAGGAGACACTGCCCAACGACCGGCGTCGCCGATCGCTAACCGCCGAAGCGGTTGGTGATCGGCAGGCGCCGGTCGCGGCCGAACGCCCGGGGCGTGATGCGGATTCCTGGCGCCGCCTGGCGGCGCTTATACTCGGAGCGGTCGACCATGCGCACCACCTCGTCGACCACGTCTGCCGGCATCCCCGCCTCGACCATCTCCTCGCGGCCCTGGTCGCGCTCGACGTAGGCCTCAAGCACGCGGTCGAGCAGCTCGTAGGGCGGCAGCGAGTCGCTGTCGAGCTGGTCCGGGCGTAGCTCCGCCGAGGGGGCTCGCTCGAGCACGGAAGCGGGAACGAGCTCCTGGTCCGCCTGTTCGTTGCGGTAGCGAACCAGGTCGTAGACCAGCGTCTTCGGCACGTCCTTGATCGCGGCAAACCCACCCGCCATATCGCCGTAGAGGGTCGCGTAGCCGACCGACATCTCGCTCTTGTTGCCGGTGGTCAGCACTAGCCAGCCGTGCTTGTTCGAGAGCGCCATCATCACGTTGCCGCGAATCCGCGCCTGGATGTTCTCGGCGGCCAGGTCGGGCTCGGACGGCCGGGTCGGGTCGCGGGGCAGGGGCTCGTCGTCGGTGCCGCCACCCGCGCCATCGTCCGCAAAGACGGGAGCGAGGGAGTCCTCGTAGGCGCCCATCGTCGCCTCGATCGGGATCTCGATCGCGGCGGCTCCGAGGTTTGCGGCGATAGTTCGGGCGTCCGCCTGGGTTTCATTGCTGGAATGGGGCGAGGGCATGACCACGCAGCTGACGTTCTCGGCTCCAATGGCGTCGGCGGCGAGCAGGGCCACCAGGGCCGAGTCGATGCCACCCGAGAGCCCGATGCCGACGTGCCGAAAGCCGTTCTTGCCGGCGTAGTCGCGAAGGCCGAGAACCAGCGCCCCGTAGACCTCGGCCGGATCGGAGAGGGGCTCGGCGAGTCGCCCTGGGCCGCCGGCCGGGATCTCGCAGATCAGCAGCTCCTCCTCGAACTGGGCGGCACGGGCGATCACCTCGCCGCTCGGGTCGACGACGAAGCTCTGACCGTCGAAGACCAGCTCGTCCTGGCCGCCGACGAGGTTGCAGAAGGCGAGGTGGGTGCCGTAGGCGCGGGCGCGGGCGGCGAACATCGCTTCCCGCTCGCGGCCCTTGCCACGGTGGTAGGGAGAGCCCGATGGGTTGGCGATCAGCGCGGCGCCCTCCGCCGCCTCGCTCGACGCGGGCGGGCCCTCCTCCCAGACGTCCTCGCAGATGGTCAGACCGACCGCGGTGCCCGCGACCTCGATCGTCACCGGCTCGACCCCGGGGACGAAATAGCGCTGCTCGTCGAAGACGGCGTAGTTCGGCAGTCTGTTCTTGCGGTAGACGGCGCGAACCTCGCCGCCGTGGAGGACGGCGAGCGAGTTGTGGGCGTGACGATGGTCGCCGCCGGCCGCGACCGGCTCGGCAAAGCCGACCAGGACGGTCATCTCACGGCTGCCGCGGGCAAGCTCCTCGATCGCGGCCCGATTTGCCTCGACGAAATGCCGCTTCAGGTAGAGGTCCTCGGCGGGGTAGCCCGGAAGGCAGAGCTCGGGGAAGATCGCCAGCTCGGCGCCCGCGGTGGCCGCCCGGCTCATCCAGGCGGCGATCTTGGCGGCGTTGCCGTCGACGTCGCCGACCGTCGGGTCGATCTGGGCGAGAGCTATGCGCAAGCGGTTCTCCGTGGGGTCACCCTTGAAGTATCGCCGCCGAGAGGGGCGGGACGCGCCTCAGCGGCCTGTAGATTGGCTCCGATGCGCGCACACCTGCGGTCGATCGGGGCGTCGCTCGTGCTGCTTGCCGTTCTGGCCACCGCGCCCGCCGCGGCGCATGCCGGCAACCAGTGGACCTTCCGCCAGCCGCTCGCGAGGCCCACCGACCATCCGGACCCCGCCCGTCACTCCTACTCGGTGCCGGAAGCACCCAACTCGCCCGCCTGTGCCGGTCGCTTTTGCGTGCACTGGGTGGACGAGGGCATCGACGCACCCGACCTCAGCGACGAAGACGGCGACGGCCTGCCGGACTTCGTCGAGCAGGTGTTGAAGGTCGGCGCCCACGTGCACGCGGTCGAGAACGGCAAGCTGGGGTGGCGGGAGCCGCGCTCCGATGGCCGCCGCGGCGGCCGCAACGGCAAGACCGACGTCTACCTGAAGGAGCTGGGACGGCATCTGTTCGGCTACGCGGCGCCCGACCGAGGCCAGGCGTCCAAAGGCCACCATCTGCCTCGTCGCCTGCACGGCTACCTGGTCCTCGACAACGACTACAACCCCTTCCAGTACCCCGGCACCAAGCCGCTGGCCGACCTCGAGGTCACCTTCGCCCACGAGTACTGCCACATCCTGCAGATGAACTACGACGCCTACCAGGACGCCTGGATGGCGGAGTCGACCGCAGTCTGGATGGAGGATCAGGTCTACAACGGGATCAACGACTACCTGCGCTACGTGCGCCGCTGGGTCAACCTCTACGACACGCCGCTCACCGCCAACTCGATCAGCGAGTACGGGGCGACGGTCTGGAACGAGTGGCTGGTGCGTCGCTACGGCCGCACGATCCTCCGTAACGCCTGGTCGAGGGCCGCGCACACGCGGCCGGGTGGGTTCTCCGTCGACAGCTACGACTCGGCGATCCGCGCTGCGGGCGGCTCGGACTTCAGCCACGACTTCGCCCGCTTCGCCCGCGACGTCGCCGAGTGGAACACCGGCAGCCGCTTCCGCGAAGGCCGGCGCTACCCGGACGTGCCGCGCCGCGCCAGCCTGCCGCCCGATGGGCGCCCGCTCGAGCGCTCGCTCAACCACACGACCTTCCAGCTGCTGCGGGTTCACCCGCAGGGCAACCGGGCGGTGGTCGTCCACGCCAGCGGACCCCCGGGCGTCGCGGCCGGGCTGGCGCTGGTGGGTCGGATCGGCAGCGAGCGCCATGGGCACGTCGTATCCAGGCTGCGCTTCCGACAGCACGGCGGCGCGATGACGGTCCGGCTGGCGCGGCCCCAACGCTTCGAGCGGATCACCGCGGTGCTGATCAACGCCGACACCAGGGCCGAAGGCTTCAGCGCCCGCCGGCTCGACTGGAATTACTTGACCGACACGGCGCCGTTCCGGGTCCGCGCCAGCTCGCCCTGAGGGCCCTTGGGCGCAGGCGGAGCGGTGGCAACCGCTTCGGCGATCGCCCCTTCGAGGTCGAGGCCGAAGCTATCGAGATCGGCCATCGCGTCGTAGTCGCCGACCAGGCCGAAGTCGATCTTGCCGTCGTAGGACATGATCCCAACGCAGAGCGCCTGACGGCGGGCGAGCGGGACGAGGGGGAAGATCGAGCTCATCCGGCGGCCCATCAGGTAGAGCGGGAACTGCGGGCCGGGGACATTGGTGACGACGAGGTTGAAGAAGCGCTGGGCGGGCTGCAGGCGTGCCGCCTGGGAGGCGATCGTCGGCGGGGCGAAATCGGTCAGTTTGGTCAGCAGCTCAGCACCGACCGCCTGGCCGGAGCCCTTGAGGTCGCCCATCGTCTCGGTGATCAGGCGCAGGCGCTCGACCGGGTCCCGCGACCAGACCGGCAGCGGCGCCATCATCGCCGAGATGCGGTTGCCGAGCGCACCGTGCTCTTCGTCGGCACGAACGCTGACCGGCACCATCGCCCGCATCTCCAACTCGTCGGTGTCGTGACCGCGAGCCCGCAGGTAGTTGCCGAGCGCACCGGCGACGACGGAGAGCACCACGTCGTTGACCGTGCCCCCATGGGCGTTCTTGACCCGCTTGAAGTCACCGAGGTCGCCGCGGACGAAGGCGAGGCGCCGGTGCGGGCCGATCTCGACGTTGAACGGGGTGCTCGGAGCCGCGGCCGCGACCTCGATCATCTTGCCGGTGGCGCCAAGGCCGCGTAGCACCTGGCGCGGCCCGCGCAGGGCTGCACGAACGCCGCGGACGATCTCACGCGGACTGGTCGCTCGCTCGTGGAGAGCGTCAAGGAGCAGGTCGAGGTTGGTCGGCTCTGGCCGGGGCGCCCACTTGGGCGGCCGCACTGGCGGATGGTCGGGTTCCTCCTCGAGGTCGAAGAGGACGGTGGTTATGTCAACTCCGGAGACGCCGTCGACAAGCGCGTGGTGGCTCTTGCCGACGACGGCGAAGCGGTCGCCGTCGAGCCCCTCGACCAGCCACAGCTCCCAGAGCGGCTTGGTGCGGTCGAGCTGCTGGGAGAAGATCCGCGCCGCGAGGTTACGCAGCTGCTCTTCGGAGCCCAGCGCCGGCAGCGCGGTGCGGCGCACGTGGTAGTCGAGGTTGAGGAAGGGATCGTCGACCCAGACCGGCCGGCCCTGCTCGAAAGGGACGAAGCGCAGCTTCTGGCGGAAGCGGGGGACGAGATGCAGTCGCGACTCGATCTGGTCGCGGAACTCCTCATGGGAGGGGGGTGAGCCCTCGAAGAGGATCGCCGAGGCGACGTGCATGTGCGCCCCGGCACGCTCCATATGGAGAAAGGAAGCGTCGAGCCCGGTCAGTCGATCGCCATTCACCGCTCCATCTTGGCAGACCCGAGCGGGAGTTCAATCGGAAACCGTGAGCTGAAGCTGCGCCTCCTCGGGCGCCGGCTCCGTCGCAGCATCGTCACCGGAAAAGCCGGCAACGCGAACGCCGAGCAGCCGTACCGGACGGGGCGGGGCGTAGGCACGCAGCAGGTCCAGGGCGACCGGGGCGACGACCGCGGGATCGTTGGTTGGCGCCTCGACGGTGTGGGCGCGGGTGACGTTGGTCCAGTCGTCGAGGCGGACCTTGATTCCGATCGTCCGGCCCTCGAGGTCACGTGCGCGCAGCCGCCGGCAAAGCTCCCTGGCAAGCGAGGCGACGTGCCCCGCCATCTCCTCCTGGTCGGCGACGTCGACGTCGAACGTCGTCTCGGCCGACTGTGACCTGATCTCGCGGACGACGGAGATCGGCGTCTCGTCTTCGAAGCGCGCCCGGGCGGGAAGCCAGCGGCCCATGCGCGGCCCGAAGGCCCGCTCCAGCACGACCGGATCGTGGGCGCGCAGCTCGGCGAGGCTGCGGATGCCCATCTTCTCCAGCTTGAGCACGGTTTTCGGACCGATCCCCGGAACTAGGCCCGGGGGATGGCCCGCAAAGCGCTCCAATGCTTCGGCACGGGTGAGGACGACCAGGCCGGCGGGCTTACCGAGCTCGCTGACGATCTTGGCCAGCAGGCGGTTCTCGGAGATGCCGACCGAGCAGGTCAGGCCCAGCTCCTCGCGGATCCCGGTGGCGATCCGTCGCATCGTCGCCTTCGGGGAGAAGAGCCCGGTCAGGTCGAGGTAGGCCTCGTCGAGCCCGACGACCTCGACCGTCTCCGCATTGGCGCGCAAGATCGCCATCACCTGTCCCGAGGCCTCGCGATAGGCGGTGAAATCCGGTGAAAGGTAGACGGCATCGGGCAACCGCCTCCGGGCGACCGCGGCCGGCATCGCCGAGTGGATCCCGGCCAGCTTGCGCGCCTCATAGCTGGCCGTGGTCACGACCGCCCGCGGCCCGGAACCGCAGACCACGACCGGCTTCCCCTTCAGCTCCGGTCGCCGCCGCAACTCGACAGACGCGTAGAAGGCGTCCATGTCAAGGTGCGCGATTGTGCGTCGATCGGCGATGAATACGATCGTAGGACGAGGGTAGGATCGAACCGATGGCAGACGTAACCCACACGAAGATCGCCGACATCGAGGCGATCGACGGCGTCCTCGAAGGCATCCGGTTCCACAAAGCCGCCGCCGGGCTCGGCGTCAGCGCCTTCGGGATCTCGATCATCGACCTCGCGCCGGGCGCCAACGACTACCCCGAGCACGACCACGACGAGGACGGCCTGGGCGGCCAGATGTTCGCCAAACGCCCCCAACAGCTCGGCCAGGAGGAGGTCTACGCGGCCCTCGAGGGCTCGGGCACCCTCGAAGCCGACGGGGAGCAGTACCCGATCGACGCCGACCACATCGCCCGCGTCGGCCCCGAGGTAAAGCGCAAGGTCACCCCGGGCCCCGGGGGCATTCGCCTCCTCGTCATCGGCGCCACGCCCGGCGAGCCCTACGAGACCGGCGGCACGCTCTAAGGGCTCCATTTAAAGCCGAATTTGCGGATATACGGCTGGCATTTCACGTCCGACCCTCGGGAAATCATGGAGACGTATCAAGGAATAGCTGAGGTAGCACAAGCGCTTTGAGTAGCTCTAACAAGCGTGTGGAGATGGATCTCGGGCTTCGGATCTAAATTGGAGACGGCTGCAAAAAAGAACCGTCCTTGTCCTCGGCGCTGGTGCAAGTGTCTCGGAGGCGCTTGGGTTCCGTCCAACTCGAACTCGAGACCACCCGCCACTTGATGCAACGTTTTTCCGACGTACGCGAAAACATGCCCCACAGAATCTTCTTGATCGAGTTGTCGAGCAGGCGCAGGGCCTCGGACAGCCAGATCTTTTCCGGGATGATCCACCAATAAGCCTTGAGCAGCACCTTGGACGCGTTTACTTTGAGATGCGTAGCGGGGGAACTACTGCGTCGAAGGAGGCCTACTTTGACCTCGTCCAGCTTTATCAGACTGAGCTTCTGAAAACGACGAACTGGATGATTGGCCGTCGAGGCGGTCTTAAAAAGCTAATAACCGCGGAGCTTCAGCTCGGTAATGTTTTATCTATCTTGACTTTTAATCACGACCTCCTCGTAGAGAACGCACTTTCGCTCTTGCCGGTAAAACGTAACCCTGGACGCTGGTGTATCGATCACGCATACGGACTGGGGTCAATCGACCATATTGCCTCAGCGGCTGAGGAATTTGACGGAGAGTGCCCGGGTGGTTTGGAACAACACGTTCCGGTAAGAAAGCTTCACGGATCGTTAAATTGGGTTTTCCGGACCCGGGACCCATATCCACCGAAAGATGTTGGAAGAGGACGACGTAAGCTGTTCCTGTGGACCAATAAGACTCTCCCGGTCAGAACGGGAGTCAAGCTACGCTCCGCAAGAGGGCGTGATTGGTATCTATGGCCATTAGTAGTACCACCCATCTACGAAAAGCACGGCCTGATTCGACATGAGCTTGAGCGCGTCTGGCGCGCCGCAACCGAAGAAATTGCCCATGCCGACAAGGTCATTTTTTGGGGGTACTCCTTTCCACAGGCCGATCTACACGCTCGATATTTTTTCGAGAGTGCTGCAAACACCAATGACTCCCTACGAAGACCTGTCTTGATTAACCCGGACCCGGCATCCGAGTCCGCTCTGTGGGAAGTCCTTCGACCCGGGAGCGTGCGCCACCACAGGCACATTGGAGAGTGTCTCGACCTTGACTACGTCTAGTCCAAAGCGGGAACCTCCAACGGTAGGATGTGGTGATGGCTTCACCTGAGGCAAAGAACCTGGAGGTGATCTCCAAGGCGATCGATCAGCACAACCGGAACTGCCCGTTCCCGGCAGCGGAAGTGCGGATGAATCCCTTCGAGATCGAACGGCTGGGCTGGGAGGAGATCCGCGGGTTGCCGGTCGTGCCGGACTCGGCGATCGGCACGGGCCGCTTCCGCATCGTCTGCTCACAGGAACTCGACGACACCGGCCTCGAAGAGACCGAGGCGATCGGCCGTGAACTTGAGACGGTCGCTCCAACCAACAACTGATGCGATATGTTGTCTGAGTCGCCCCGGTCCCGCCTCCGGCTCCTATGAGTCATGCGGCCGGAGCCTTAGTTTTTTTGGGCTGTCCACAGGAGGACAGCACGCCTGCTGATAAAGCATCCACGCGAGGGCGCTAGAAGTCGCGAAGAAAGGCTAGGGGCTTACCAGGGTTGGATACATTGGCCGGGAAGGTCTTGAGTCCATAGGACGTGATGCTTGCACCTGCTCGACGGTAGAGCTTTGGGCCGAGTTCGTGGAGATATCGCGGCTCTGTGTTGCCAAACCGATCCGGCTCGATCGCTCGAAACAACGCTGACGCAGTGATATCGGCGAGCTGGAGCAGTTCAACGGCCCTCGGCCCGTCAATGCGAAAAGGATGGCCTTCGAAGACTGACCAGCGGATATCGACTCCGCTCGACGCTTCGAGCGCTATTCGATAGTCGTGGAGCTTGCGCGGCCTGAATCCCTTCAGTTGACTGAACGTCATAACCGCTTCATCGCCGCCCTCTTCATCGACGCACCGGGAAATTCGTCCGAGCAGCAACCGTAGGGCCCAGAGGTAAATCGGATTAGGCCGTGCGACACCGGCGACTTCACGGACGGCATACGGCTGCCCAATCAGGTCCTTGTGGATCACCACGTTGGCGATTGCGGCAAGACAAGAGTTCGCCACGTCCTGAACCGCCTTTAGCCGCTTGGAATGGCTGAACTTGACGAAATGCAAGGCATGCTTGGGGCGCCGGCCCAACGACGATCGAAGACCTGCGAGCTCCGAACGCAACTGGGCGTCGTTCTCGTCGCAGACGATCACCGCCGATACGACGAAATATCGAGAGGATCTGGGAGAAAAGCCAAGATCTCCCGCCTCGTCCACATAGGCGCGATACAGCACGTCCGTCCCTGCCTTCCCCTGTGAGCCCTGCCAATCGACGAGGAAGGGATGGACCGGGGCCGCCTATAGCCGCTTATTTCAGCGGATGCTGCCCGTGAGGGCAGCAGGCGGGTATCCCGCGACCATCCTTTCCTAAGTATCGCATATTAGAGGATGTTTCGGACAGAACATTGCGGTTTATGCGGCACCGCCTGGAGTGCCGGCCTAGCGCGGCCTCAGACCGAGTTCCAGAAGTCGAGGCCGCTTTCGCTCAACAGGCGTTGGGCTTCGATATTGAGCTGGGTCAGTTCGCCGGTCCAGATCAGGATGCCCATCGCTATGAGAATCACCCCGCCGGTGGCGACTATCGCCTGGTAGTGGCGCTTGACCACGGCGAAGGCGGTGGTCATGCGGGAGAAGGCGACCGCGGTGAGGATGAACGGGATCGCCAGGCCGGCCGAGTAGACCGCGAGGAGGAGGGCGCCGTGGGCGGCCGAGCCCGACAGCGAGGCGGCGGAGAGGATTGCGCCGAGGGTTGGACCAATGCATGGGGTCCAGGCGATCGCGAAAGCGGCACCGGCGACGATCGGGCCGCCCTTGCCGGCGCGCTCGAGCAGGCCGTCGACATGCCACTCGCGATTGAGCCGGGTGATGAAGAGAGAGGCGACGAAGAGCACGCCCATGGCGATGATCAACGCGGCCGAGATCTTGGTCAGCAGCTGCTTGTGATCCTGCAGGGTCGCGCCGAGGCCGGTGGCGGTAAGTCCGAGCAGGATGAAGATCGCCGAGAAGCTGGCGACGAAGAGCAGGCTCGGCCCCAGCACGCGGCGCCAGCCGGCGCTCTCGAGCTCGGAAGCCGACACTCCGCTTACCGCCGAGAGGTAGCCGGGAACCAGCGGCAGTACGCAGGGGGAGAGGAAGGACACGATGCCCGCCGCGAGGGCGGCGAGGATGCCTACGCCCGCGGTCGGATCGGTGCTCAGCTCGGCGACGATCACGACCCTCCAGGATACTCGGGCAGCCATCCAGCTTCGCGCTTAGACTCGGCGCACGCTGGCCGAGCGCTCGACATCGCCACTGTTCAACGCCGCCGGCAGGGCTCGCTGGCTGCGTGCCTCGCCGCTGTTCGCGTTTGGTCCGAGCGCCGCCGGGCCGGCGCTTCGCCGCGGCGCCCTTGTCGCGATCCCCGTCGGCGCGGCATTGCTGTTCGAGCTGGGGACGGGCGCAGAGAGCAAGGGGGCAGTCGCGACGGGCGCCCTGTTCGTCGGCTTCCCCGGCCTCGATGCGCCAGCCCGGACGCGAGCCGCATGGCAGGCGGCCGTCACCCCGTTCGTCGGGCTCGCGGCAGCGCTGGGCGTGCTCACCGGGCCCTCGGCTGCGCTGTCCGTTGCCGTGATGCTGCTCGTGGGAGCGGCGGCCGGCTACTGCTTTGCCGTCTCGCTGCGGTTCTCGATCGCCGGGCTCTCCGTGGCGCTGGCCCTGGTCGTCTCCCAGGGTCTCGGAGTCCCCGCTTCGCACACGCTCGACGCGCTGCTCTTCACCGCCCTGGGCGGGCTGCTCCAAGCCGCCTTCTCGCTCTGCGTGTTCGCCGCCGGCGATCGCGAAGAGGAGGGGGGAGGCGCAGGGTGGGACACCCGGGCCGCGCTGCAGGCCCTGTCCACCAACCTGACCCTGCGCTCCAGCAGCGCCCGCCATGCGCTGCGCTTCGGCTCTGCCCTCGCCGCCGGCGTCGCCGTCTACTGGGTGTTGGGGATGCACGAGCACGGCTTCTGGATCCCCCTCACCATCCTCTTCGTCCTGCGGCCCGAAGAGGGGGAGACCTTCCACCGCCTGATCCTGCGCGCGGTCGGCACCGCGATCGGGCTCGTCGTCGCTACCGCGCTCTCGTTCTGGCTCAACGACGACGGCGTCGCCCTCGCCATCGCCCTGGCCATCGCCACCGCCTTTGCCTACGGCCTGCTCACCGTCCAGTACGCGCTGTTCACCGCCGCGATCACCACCTACGCCGTCCTGCTTGCCGACACCCTGGGCGAGCCGGCATTGCACGCGGCGGGCCAGCGTGCAATCGCGACCGCGATCGGTATCGCCATCGCTGGCGCAGCCTTCCTGCTGTGGTCGAATCCGGGAGAACGGACGAAGCCACTCGCGCCGCCAGACGCGGCCCGGTAGATTTCTTGGCCAGCCAGCCAATTTGCCGCGCGCCCGCGGCTCAGAACAGGAGCAGACTTTGAGCAACCGCACGTTCGTGATCGGGGTCGGGATGACCAAGTTCGAGAAGCCAGGGACGAAGGAGGGCGACTATCCCGATTGGGCCAAGGAGGCGGGGGAGAAGGCGCTCGCCGACGCCGGCATTCCCTACACGGACGTCGAGCAGGCCTACGCCGGCTACTGCTACGGCGACTCGACCTACGGCCAGCGGGCGCTCTACCAGCTCGGCCTCACCGGGATCCCAGTCGTCAACGTCAACAACAACTGCTCGACCGGCTCCTCGGCGCTGTTCCTCGCCCGCCAGGCGGTCAAGGGCGGCCTCGTCGAGTGCGCGATGGCGCTCGGCTTCGAGAAGATGGAGCCGGGCTCGCTCGGCGTCAAGTACACCGACCGCACCAACGCGCTCGACAAGCACGCGATGCGGATGTTCGAGATCCGCGATCCCGAGCAGTCGCCGCCGGCGCCGCAGATGTTCGGCAACGCCGGCCGCGACCACATGCAGAAGTACGGCTCCAACCCCGACCACTACGCCTGGATCGGCTGGAAGAACCACAAGCACTCGGTCAACAACCCCTACGCCCAGTTCCAGGACGAGTACACGCTCGAGGACATCAAGGCGGCGAAGATGATCCACGAGCCGCTGACCAAGCTGCAGTGCTCGCCGACCTCCGACGGCTCGGCCTGCGCGATCGTTGCCTCCGAGCGCTACGTCGAAGAGCACGACTTGGGGGGGCAGGCGATCGAGATCGCCGGCCAGTCGATGGTCACCGACCTCAGCTCGACCTTCGCCGAGGACACCGACTGCATGAAGATCGTTGGCTCCGACATGTCGAGGCTGGCGGCGGACGAGGCCTACGCCGAGGCCGGCGTCGTGGCCGATGAGGTCGACGTCTGCGAGCTGCACGACTGCTTCAGCGCCAACGAGCTGATCACCTACGAAGCGCTTGGCTTCGCGGCCGAGGGGGAGGCTCACAAGTTGGTCGAGGAAGAAGCGACCACCTTCGGCGGCAAGGTCGTCGTCAACCCCTCCGGTGGGCTGATCTCCAAGGGCCACCCGCTGGGCGCGACCGGGCTGGCGCAGTGCTCGGAGCTGACCTGGCAGTTGCGCGGGGAAGCCGACAAGCGACAGGTAGAGGGCGCCAAGACCGCCTTGCAGCACAACATCGGCCTCGGCGGCGCCGCCGTGGTCACCGTCTACAAGCCGGCGGCCTAGGAGTCGCCGGAGGAGGAGGGCCCGATGGCGAAGCAGCGACAGGCACTATCCGGCAAGGTCGTGGCGATCACGGGGGGCGCCCGGGGGATCGGCAAGGCGACGGCGACGGCACTGGTCCGCAAGGGCTGCCGCGTCGCGATCGGCGACCTCGACCTGGCCCGTGCCGAGCAGACCGCGGCGGAGCTGGGGGGCGGCACGGTTGCCCTGGTCCTGGACGTCACCGACCGCGGCTCCTTCTCCGCCTTCCTCGACGAGGCCGAGCGCCAGCTCGGTCCGCTCGACGTGGTCGTCAACAACGCCGGGATCATGCCGGTGACGCCGTTCGCCGAGGAGTCCGCCGACTCGATCAAACGCCAGCTCGACATCAACGTCTACGGCGTGATCACCGGCATGCAGCTGGCGATCGAGCGGATGCGGCCGCGCGGCTCCGGCCACATCGTCAACCTCGCCTCCCAGGCCGGTAAAGGCGGCTTCCCCGGAATCGCCACCTACTCGGGCACCAAGCACGCCGTGGTCGGGATCAGCGAGGCGGTCCGGGCAGAGCTGCGTGGCAGCGGGATCGAGATCGCCTGCGTGATGCCGACCGTGGTCAACACCGAGCTCACCTCGGGCGTCGGCCAGAAGATGATCAAGCCGGTGGAGGCGAGCGACGTCGCCGATGAGATCGTCGACGCGCTTGAAGTGCCGCGCTTCGACGTCTGGGTCCCGCGCGCCAACGGCGGGTTGTTCAAGGTCGTGGCGCTGCTTCCGCGCCCAGCCCGCGAGGCCCTCGGCCGCTTAATGAAGGTCGACAAACTGATGACCGAAGTCGACCACGGCGCCCGCCAGGCGTACGAGGAGCGAGCCGCGCACAGCGAGCCGGGCCTCGAGCGGAAGTCGGAGCCGACGGCGCAACGCGACGCCGCTTGAATCAGGCGCCCAAGGCGCTACGGTCCTGACATGGGCCGAATCTACGATGCCACCTGGGGCAGGGGGTTCGCCGCGGTCTACGACCGCGCCTCGGAGGGGGCTGAGGAGGCGGGCCTGCGGGAGATGCGCCGCGAAACGATCGCCGTTGCGAGCGGGCGAACGATCGACCTTGGCGCCGGGACCGGCGCCAACCTGAGCCTCTATCCGGCGACGGTGAGCGAGTTGGTCCTCGCTGAGCCCGATCCACATATGCGTAGGAGGCTTCGCGCGAAAGTGAGCGAGGCCGGAGTGGACGCCGAAGTGATCGGGGCGCCGGCCGAGCGATTGCCCTTTGAGGACTCGAGCTTCGACACCGCGGTCTTCACGCTGGTTCTCTGCACTGTGCCCAACCCGCAGGCAGCCCTCGCCGAGGCCGCACGGATCCTCAAACCGGGTGGCAAGCTGCTCTTTGTCGAGCACGTCCGCGCGGAGGACGTCAGCCTGGCACGCTGGCAGGACCGCCTCGAAAAGCCCTGGCGCTTCCTCGCCGACGGCTGTCACTGCAACCGCGACACGGTGGCGACGATCGAAGCCTCGCCGTTCGCGGTGGAGCGGGTCGAGCGAGGGAGCCTGCCGAAGGCGCCGCCGCTCGTCAGGCCGCTGACGCGAGGAAGCGCGGCCCTGCCCCTCTAGCGGGGCAGCGGCGACCTGGGGGTTAGGCCGCTCAGCAAACGCCCCATTTGACGATGCCGGGCAGGTGGAAGAAGGTCGTACCTTCGATCGAGAAGCTAAATCCTTCCATGCTCGTCGGGGTTTTCACTTTTCCTCCAGTGGTGTTCACTTCACCGATATATCCAATAAAGAGGAAGTCAACTTCCAGGGTGTTACTGGCACATGAGGAGGGGCTTGGTTCGACGATGAAGTCGCCCTCAACCGCGCGTTCATCAGTTTTACCTCCGCAGGTGGCCGAGAAGTGGATGAGTTCTTCCCCCGTTTCCGGGCTGAATCGCATCACCGGCTGCCCTTCGGCCCCGAGCCGTTCGGCAATTTCCCCTTTGAGCCGCGCCGGCGTTTCGGCGGATACGCCAGTGCACGAATTCGAGCCAACCGTGCCGGTGCAGCCCGTCCATTTCAGTTTGACCGACAGGGCTCCCGGTTTCCCGCCGAAAATCGTGCTTTTTTCCGACAGTTCCATCCCCGAGCATTCGTATTCGACGTTGGGCGACCCGCCGCTCTTTTTGAACCTGTAGGCCAATCCGTTGGCGGACTTCAGCAGTTCCCGCGATTCGCCGCCTTTCAGTTCGATTCCTTTCGTTTTGAAGATGAATTCAGCCCCCTGGGCGGCAGAGCAGAGCGCCAGCGCACCGCCCTCGAGCGCTCCCAACGTAAGTCCCGCCACGACCAGCACAAAAGCCATTCTCCGCCGCATGACCACTCCTCCCGAGAGTTTGGACGGAAAAACTCTAGCAAAGATTGGCGGTCAACGCACGATAATGGTGGTTATGTCAACACACTACTCTGGAAGAGTGGGCGTTATTTCTCGTCGCGCTCACCAGCCCTCGACGGGCACCTCCAAAACCTGAATGCTGAACGATGAGCCAAGGAACGCCTGACTGGCTTGCTCCGAGAGCGCACCACGATTCACCACAAGGACGCAGCGCTCGTTCTCTCCCGGATCGATGCTTTCGTCCGCGGCCGCGATGAAAGCCTGGGCGTCCGCCGCGCTGAACCTGCGGCTCAACTTCACCTCGACATTGTTCTTTTCGCCCTCCTGGGTCGCAACGAAATCAAAGGGCGACGCCGGACCGAGCTCCTCGATCGCCCAGCCGGCTTCGCGGAAGGCAGCAGCGACATGTGCCTCGAAGGCAACGAGCGTCTCGTGCACTCGATCCGTATCCGAAGGCCGCGCAAACGGCGGTGGTTGAGGTAGTGGATAGTGACGCTCGGGCACTGGGCTGACCCCCAGCGAGCGTTTGAGCAACCGTTCTTTGCGGTCGACCCTTTTCGCATGTTTGCGCTCATCGCCCTCCACGTCGAGCAGTCGGAGGATCAGGTCCGCCCGCTCTTCAAGGGTGAGGTCCTCGCGGATGCCGACCTTGCGCGCCTCCGCGAGGGTTGCGGCGAACTTCGTCGGCGAAAACACGAATGAACCCTCCAGGCGTGGCAGCAGCACTCCGAAAACTGCCGATGCGACCCCGCAGAAGGCGAAGATGGCGGCAACCGCCTCCTTGTTGGCAATTGCCGTCGCGAGCGCAATGAGGCCAATCCCGAATGCCAGAAGCACCCAGCCTCCATTCCGGGCCAGCCAGTCGAGGTCGCTGCGCCCGCGCACGGTTTTCACAGTATCGGGTGGATCCGACTGATCAAGCTGATTCAACTCGTCCAGATCAAACCTCATTTTGCGCCCTCAACAGCCGCTTCCAGGGCGCCCGCCGAGCCGGGAGTGCCAATGGTTTCGATCCCCTGCGTACCCGGGCCTTCGACCGCGAATGAGGGCGTGCCGGTGAAGCCGAGCTTTTCGGCTTCCTGGGTGGTGCTTTCGACCTCAGCCACGGTCTTCGGGCTCTTGCGGTCCTTGTTCCACCGGGCGATGTCCGGCACGCCCGCACCCTTGGCGATTTCGGTGAGGAATTCGTCGGTCACGTAGCTCGAGGTCTCCGGCCCCTGGTTCCGGTAGAAGAGCTCGATGAAGCTCCACCCGCGGCCCTGCTCGCCGGCGGCTATCGCCGCGGCGCCAGCCGGAGTCGATTCCTCGTCGATGATCGTGAAGTTCTTGAACTCGATCTTCGCTTCGCCGCCGCGGACCTTGGAGTCGATCACGTTTGGCACGATTTCTTCCGAGAACCCTTTGCAGACCGGGCACTTGAGGTCGCCGAACTCATAAAGCGTCACCTTGGCGCTCGGCTCCCCGAGCACGAGGCCATTCTGGGGAATCCCTTTTAGCTGGTTGGCGACCAGACCCACGTCCTCGAGATTGGTGTCGCCGCCACTGGTCTTGTTCGAGCTGATCACGATCAGCACCAGCACCACGGCAACCACGACGAAGGCCGCGGCGCTGCCGATTTGGAGCAGTCGCTTACGACGCTCTCCCTGCTCGCTCTCGCCTTCGGCCCGCAGCCGCTCTTCGCGGCGTGCTTCCCTGGAGTTCTTGCCGCTCATGCCGGTTTCCCAACGTAGCCAACCATGCGGATGGCGTTGAGGCCGAAGAGAATCGTCATCAGCGCCGCGCTCGCCACGCACCACTGACAGATCGCTTCGATCTTGAACAGCTCCAGATAGGTCAGGTAGACGCTGTAGCCGAAGCCGACCAGGGAGACGCCGAAGCCGGCCATCCGGGCCGCGTCTCCGCGCAGCAGCGACGCGGCCAGCAACAGCACGTAACCGACGATGCCGAAAGCGGCGATATTGACGCCGAGCAGGTGCGAGTAGGTGCTGTTGGCGACGGTCTCGCAGCCGCCCCCGCCGGCGATGCAGACCGGTGAGCCGCCGCCCGAATCGGCGATCGTGATGTAGGTGGCGACGCCGATGCCGAAGGCGGCGACGAAGGTCGCGATCATCCGCAACGTTCCCTCTGCAGGCAGCTTCATCGCCGCAACCGTATTCGACCCGCCTTCAGCCGAGCTAAGCGGGGGTGTCTTGAGCCAATTCCCCGCAGAAGGCCGCGATCTCGCGGGAGAGCTTGCCGCCCTGCCAGGCGAGCGGCGATTCGCCCTCTGCCTCTCCGGTGAGCCGTGCCTGCGGCAGGCGCTCCGCGTAGGCCTCGGCAACGTGCCGCGGGTGCCCGGGATCGGCCGCGTCGTGACTGGCGACGACGAGCGCCGGTACCTGCAGAGACTCGAGCTCCGCCATCTCGCCGAACGGCCGCGAGCGCGGCACCTGGCGCAACGCCTCCACCAGTGCCTCCGGGTGGCGCTGGCGCAGCAACCTCTCCCGGGTGAAGCGCAAGACCGAGTCGCGCCAGGACGGGTCGGCTCCCTGGTTGCGGTCGATGTAGTCGACGAAGCCGTCGACCCCGCCGGTCTCCAGCGCCGCCGCGAGTCCGTCCCAGTAGGCGAGCGACTCGGCGCAGATCTCACCTGTGTACGTCGGACCGATCACGACGAGGCCGCTGAGGCGCTCTGGATGCCGCAGCGCGTAGGCAGCAGCAGTGTGGGCACCCATCGAGTGGCCGCCAAGGACGAACGACCCGTCCCCAACCGCCGTCGCAACCACCGCCTCCAGATCCCCGACCAGCTCCGGGTATCCATAACCCTGGCCCTCGGGGGCGGGATCGGACTCCCCGTGGCCGCGCGCGTCATATGAAGTGACGGCGTAGCCGGCCCGCTCCAGCGCCCGCGAGCCGTGCACGACGTAGCGGCGGGTAGCGGTGATCCCATGACAGAGGACGATCGGCGCCCCCTCCCCCGCCACTTTGCCCCGGATCGCCGGGTGCTCCCCGGCGACGAACGGCCGCGGCTCGTCCGGCATCAGGCGGCTAGTGCGGCGACTGCCTGCTCGAGATCGTCGACGCTCTGGAACGTCGAGCCGGTCCGCGAGACATGGCGATAGCGCACGATGCCCTCGCCGTCGACGACGAAGATCGCGCGCATGACGTAGCGCCCCCCCGGCACGTCTTTCAGCTCGGTGAAGCGCGCCAGCGGCCCAAGCCAGCCGGTCACCCCGTAGCGCTTGCTGACGGCCAGGTCCTCGTCGGCGAGCAACGGCACGTTGAGGCTCTGCTCTTCGACCCAGTGCTCGTGCGAGTCGACCGACTGGGGTGAGATGCCGAGCACCTCGGCATCGAGCCCGTCGATGCGGTCGCTGTTGTCGCGGTAGGAGCAGAACTGCGCGGTGCAGACCGTGGTCGCGTCGCCGGGGTAGAAGGCCAGCACGACGTTCTTGCCGCGGAAATCCGAGAGCTTGTACGTCTTGCCGCCGGTTCCCGGCAGCTCGAAGTCGGGTGCAGCGTCTCCTACGTCGACCTTGGCCATGGGCTCAGACTAGACCGTCAGCCCTTTTCGATCGAGATCTTTTCGATCAGGACGGTCTGCTTCGGTTTTTCGGTTTCGGGGTTGCCGAGCTTGCCGATCCGTTCGACCACGTCGAAGCCCTTGTCGACCTTGCCGACCAGCGCGTATTCCGGCGGCAGGCCCGCGTCGGCGGAGAGGACGACGAAGAACTGGCTGCCCGAGCGTCCGGGCGGCTCCGCCGAGCTCTTCGCCATTGCGACGACGCCTTTCGTGTAGGCGAGGTTGGCGGGGGGCTTCTCGTCGACGCTGTAGCCAGGGCCACCGGTGCCGGTGCCAAGCGGGTCGCCGCCCTGGATGACGAATTCGGGCGCGACCCGGTGGAAGGTCAGGTCGTCGTAGAAGCCTTCTTCGGAGAGAAAGGCGAAGGAGTTGGCCGTCTTCGGCTTCGGCGCTTCGACCTGTTGGCAACCCGAGCCGCTCGCCGTGGCGGTCGAGTCGCTGCTACCGCCGCCGCGTGAGATCAGGATCGCCGCGACGACGCCGGCGGCGATCAGCGCAAAGACGCCGAGCGCGATCCACTTCCTGCGTTCCTCTCGAAAGCCCTCCATCGCGGCGAGATCCTAGATGATCGACAGGTGCCCTCGTCTTCGCTGATCGCGCTTGCCGCCGCCGTCCTCGACGTGCCCGAGCGGCCCGAGCGAGTTCTCGAGATCGGCTGCGGCGACGGCGAGGCTGTGTTGTTCCTGGCGCGCGAGTACCCCTCGGCCCGGGTGCGCGGTGTCGATGCCTCCGCGGAGGCGATCCGTGAGGCCGTTGCACGGATCGGGCTCGATCCAGAGGGGCGGGTCGCCTTCAAGCAGGGCAAGTCGCGGGCGCTTCCCTTTCCCGACGGCTTCTTCGACCTCGTGGCCCAGGCCGGCGGGGCTCTGCATCCGGGCGAGATCGCTCGGGTCCTGCGCCCAAACGGATACTTGGTGTTGGTCGGTGGGTGGCGCTGGCTGGACTGGCGCCTGGGAGGCCAAGGCTTCGTCCCGGTCGAGAGCGGCGAAGCAGAGGAAGAACGCTTCCACGTCCTGCGCCTTCACGCCACCGAGCCCCCGCCCGAATAGTCTGCCGCACGCGATGCAAGTCGACGGGATGCCTCTGGCGCTGCTGGTCAACCCAGTCTCGGCGCACGGGCGGACGTTGAAGCTACTGCCGCAACTGGAGCGGGAGCTGGATGCGCGCCGCGTCCCCTTCCGGGTCGAGCGCACGCGTGGCCTGGAGGACGGGGTCGAGCGGGCGCTGCGCGCCGCCGAAGCGGACGAGATCCCAGTCGTGGTCAGTGGCGACGGGTTGATCGGGGCGATCGGCGGCGCCCTCGCCGGCTCGGAGGTCCCGCTGGGAATCGTGCCCGGCGGCCGCGGCAACGACCTGGCGCGGGTGCTCGGCATCCCCTCGGAGCCCGATGCCGCCGTGGCGATGCTCGCCGCCGGCCAGACCCGTCGCATCGACGTCGGCGAGGTCAACGGCAAGCGCTTCCTCGGCATCGTCAGCGTCGGCTTCGACTCGGAAGCAAACCGGCTCGCAAACGAAACCAAGTGGCTGCGCGGCAATCTCGTCTACGCCTATGCCGGCCTGCGCACGCTGTTCGGCTGGAAGCCGGCCCGCTTCACGATTCAGGTGGGAGAGCAGCGCGAGCGATTCACCGGCTACTCGGTCTCGGTGGCCAACAGCAAGGCCTTCGGCGGCGGCATGTTCATCGCCCCCGACGCCGACCTGGCCGATGGCGAGTTCGACGTGGTCAGCGTGGGCGAGGTGGGCAAGCTCCGCTTCCTGGGTAACCTGCCCAAGGTGTTCAAGGGCACCCACGTCGAGGAGGATGAGGTGCGCGTGTTTCGCGCCTCGCGCCTCGAGCTGAATGCCAGCCGGCCCTTTCCGGTGTACGCGGACGGCGAGCATCTGACCGATCTCCCCGCCAAGCTGCGGGTGCTGCCGCGGGCGTTGAGCGTGATCGTCCCGCCGCGGGCCGAGGAGTGAGCGGGGACGGCAGCGGGGCGCTGTTCGGGGCCAAGCGCCTCGCCGCGCGTGCGGTAGGCGCCGCCAGCCGCGCCAGCGGGCGCGGCGGTGGAACGACGCTGCCGGGGCGGTTGCTGCTGCGACTCGACCGGCGCTCGATAGCGCGCCTCGGCTCGCGGCTCGACGGCGGCATCACCCTGGTCAGCGCCACCAACGGCAAGACCACGACGGCGGGCATGCTGGCCGCCCTCCTCGCCGCCGACGGTCGTGAGCCCGTCCACAACCGGGCCGGGTCGAACATGACCTGGGGGATCGCCACGGCGCTGCTCGAGCAGCGCGGCCACGAGGGCCTCTTCGAGGTCGACGAGGCCTGGCTGCCGCGGGTGGCGGCCGAACTCGATCCCTCGCTGGTGGTGCTCGGCAACCTCTTCCGCGACCAGCTCGACCGCTACGGCGAGACCGAGGCCCTGGCCGGCGCGTGGGCGAAGACGGTCGATCAGCGGGCCGGCCGTACGCGCTTCGCCCTCAACGCCGACGATCCGCTCATCGCCGACCTCGGCCGCAACGAGCAGGGCAGCCTGCGCGAGGGGATCGTCTACTTCGGCATCGACGACGAGGCCCAGGCGCTGCCCGAGCTGCAGCACGCCTTCGACGCGAAGCACTGCCGCCGCTGCGGTCATCCGTACGCCTACGAGCGCGCCTTCCTCGCCCACCTCGGCCACTACTCCTGCCCCAACTGCGGAGCGAAGCGACCGCAGCCGGAGGTGGCGGCGACCAGGATCGAGCTGCACGGGATGCGCGGCTCTTCGCTGACGGTTCGGACCCCGCAGGGCGAGCTGGCGATCGACCTGCCCCTGCCCGGCCTCTACAACGTCTACAACGCTCTCGCCGCAATTGCCGCCGGCCTCCAGCTGGGGATCGCGGCGGAGCGGATCGCACCGGCCCTGCGTGAGATGCGCGGCGCCTTCGGTCGGGTCGAGACGATCGAGATCGGCGCCAAGCGGGTTTCGATCCTGCTGGTCAAGAACCCGGCCGGGACGAACGAGGTATTGCGCACCTTGAAGCTAGAGGCCGGCGAGGGCCAGATCGACCTCTGGATCGCCCTCAACGACCGCATCGCCGACGGCCGCGACGTCTCCTGGATCTGGGACGCCGACTTCGAGCTCCTGGCGGGCGCCGTCCGCCGGGTCGTCTGCGCCGGCACCCGGGCGCCGGAGATGGCCCTGCGCCTTAAGTACGCCGGCTGGCCGGAGGAGTCGATCGTGGTCGAGGCGGAGATCGAGCCCTCGCTCGACCGGGCCGTGGCCGAGGCGCCCGAGCAGCTCTTCGCTCTGCCCACCTACACGGCGCTGCTCGAACTGCACAAGCTGCTGTCGGGGCGCGGGCTCACGCGGGAGTTCTGGCGATGAGCGCGGCGCTCGACACCGAGGTGATCTGGCACGACGTCGAGTGCGCCTCCTACAGCGCCGACCTCCCTCTCTGGGAGAAGCTCACGGCAGCCGGGGGCGGTGCTGTCCTCGACCTCGGCTGCGGCACCGGCCGGGTCGCGCTGCACCTCGCTCGCCGCGGTCACGAGGTCATCGGCCTCGACCGCAACGCGACGCTGCTGGCGGCACTGCGCGAGCGGGCCGGTGAGCTGGCGGTCGAGGCCGTCCACGCCGACGCCCGCGAGTTCGTGCTCGAACGCCCTGTGGCGTTGGCGCTGGCGCCGATGCAGACCCTGCAGCTGCTCGAAGGCAGTGAGGACCGCGTCGCCTGCCTGCGCCGCGTGGCCACCGCCCTGGCGCCCGGAGGACGCTTCGCGGCTGCGATCCTGGAGGAGATGCCACCGCCGGACGACTCGCCGCCACCGCTGCCCGACGTGCGCGAGGTCGATGGCTGGGTCTACTCGAGCCTCGCGGTCGAGGCCGCGGTCGGGCCGGACGAAATCGTCATCCACCGCCTCCGCCAGACCGTCTCCCCCACTGGCGAGCTCGACGAGGAGCCGAATCGGGTCCGGATCGAGACCTTCTCGGCAGCGCAGCTCGAGGAGGAGGCGGCGACGGTGGGGTTGGCGCCGGTCGAGTGCCACCGGATCGAACCGACCGACATCCACGTCGGCTCGACCGTCGTCGTCCTCGGCAAGGGGACGGAGTGACGATGGAGCTCCGCCTGCTCGCCCTCTATCCGGACCAGATGAACATCTACGCCGACCGCGGCAACATCCTCTTCCTGCAACGGCGCTGCGAGTGGCGCGGCATCGAGTTCGCCTATGCCGCTGCAGGGCCCGGCGACGCCGTCGACCCCGGGGCGCACGACCTGCTCTACCTCGGCGGCGGCCAGGACCGCGACCAGCGTGCCGTCGCCGCCGACATGGTCGCGAGCAAGCGCGAGGCCCTGGCGGAGGCTGTCGACGACGGAGCGGTGCTGCTCGCCGTCTGCGGCGGTTACCAGCTGCTCGGCCACAGCTACCAGCTCGGCAAGGAGCGCCTGCCGGGGCTCGGCCTGGCCGACCTGGAGACGGTACGCGAGCCGGGCGAGCGACTGATCGGCAACGTCGCGATCGAGGCAGGCCTCGGCGACGGCCCGCGGACGATCGCCGGCTTCGAGAACCACGGTGGCCGGACCTATCTCGGCGAGAGCGCCATCCCGCTCGGCCGCGTGTTGAAAGGACATGGCAACAACGGCAAGGACGGACATGAGGGCGTCCGCCGCGACAACCTCATCGGCACCTACCTGCACGGCCCGCTGCTGCCCAAGAACGCCTGGCTGGCCGATCGCCTCATCGCCCTCGCGCTGGAACGGCGATACGGCTCAACGCCAGAGCTGGAGCCCCTGGACGACAGGCTAGAGCTCGCCGCCGAGCAGTGCGCCCGCGACGTGGCCCTGCGGGGATGAGATCCAGCCCTGCCGGGTACGAGGCTGAGATGACGCCCCTGCGCCGAGCTGCATTCCTCGCCCTGCTCGCCATCTCCGGCCTGGCCCTGATTGCGCCCGGCGCATCGGCACAGGCAGGGGCCGCGCCAACCTGCGCGGAAGGCCCGGAGAGGGTTGGCGACTCGATCGTCGGCACGCCCTGCGCCGACACGATCGTCGCGCCGCCGAGCGTCGCCGTCGTCGACGGCGGTGGCGGGAACGACACGATCGTCTCCGCACCGATCGCCGCAGGCGCCCCCTGTACCGGCGAGTGCCGTCACCTCGGCGTCGGCAGCCAAACCTTCAACGGCGGCCCTGGCAACGACGTCATCTTCGGTGATCGCGGAAACGACACCCTCAACGGCGGCGAAGGCGACGACAGCCTTTACGGCGGCATCGGCGACGACGAACTGCACGGCGGGCCGGGCGACGACCTGCTCTCCGGCGGCTTCGGCGCCGACTCGATCGACGGCGAATCCGGCAACGACTTCGTGCGCGGGGACGCAACCCTCGACCACATCGTCGACAGCGGTGGTGACAGCGGCGACACGCTCAGCTACGCGACCGGGGTGACGCCGGGATTCTCGGACCACCCTGGCGAATACCCGGTCTTCTCCGACTACGCCAACTTCCCCAGCCACAGCGGCGAGCGCGGCGCCTACATCAATCTCAACGAGGAAATCGGCGACAACGGCATCGCCCCGGACGGTGGCGGCTTGGACGAAGACGTCCAGGGCGGCGACTTCGAGACAATCATCGGCACCCCCTTCTCCGACTTCATCGTCGGCACCGGCAGCGCCGAGACGATCTACGGCGGCGGGGGCGCCGACGTGATCCTCGGCGGCGGGGGCGGCGACACGATCTTCGGCGGGGCCGACGGCGACCACTGCGCGGAAGCGACCGCGGAAACCTCGTGCGAGAACGTCGGCAGTGGCGTCGTCCTGCGCGACCAGGGCGAAGTCAGCGTCGGCGTCATGGCGCCTCAGGAGGGCTCGAATCCCGGCCTCTACCTGACCGGCAGCAGCGGTAACGACTCGGTGACCGCGACCTATTCGACCAGCGCCAAGAGCGTCACCTTCGAACTCGGCACCGGCGCGTTTGACCCGGAATCGGCCGGCGCGGGCGCCTGCGCCTTGCCGGAAGACGACAAAGCGGTCTGCCAGCTCAGCGAAGCGCCCGACTCGCTCGTCCTCGCCGGCATGGGCGGCAACGACTCGCTGAGCACCTCCGGCTTCCCGGACACGACCTCAGTGGTCGAGCTCGGCGGGCCCGAAAACGACACCCTGACCGGTGCCGATGAAAGCGAAGACGTGCTCGCCGACGGCCCGGGCGACGACACTCTGAACGGCAAGGGCGACGACGACGCCCTGCTGAACAACGACGGCAAGGACACGCTCGACGGCGGCACCGGCAGCGACCTCTTCCTCTCCAACTCGATCTGCGATGGCGACACGATCGACGGCGGCGAAGGCGACTACCGTGACAACGCCTCCTGGACGAAACTCGACGAACCGGTCGCGGCGCGCCTCGACACCGGCCTGGTCGGGCATCCCGTGGGTGGGCAGCCCAACTGCTCCGCAGGCGGCGAACCCGACCACCTGCAATCGATCGAGGACCTGGAGGGGACCCGCTTCGGCGACTTCTTCTACGGCGACGGCGCAAGCAACCAGCTGCTCGGCCACCTCGGCGCCGACACCTACTTCGCGCTCGGCGGGGAAGACACGATCCTCGCCAACTCCGCCGACTCCGACCTGGTCATCGACTGCGGCGGCAACCCGGGCGACACCGCGTTCATCGACCGGCCAACCAGCAGCTACCAGGACCCGGCTCCGGTCGGCTGCGAGAACGTCTTCGAAGCGGACCCCAACAGCTTCCGGCCTCCGGAAACGCCGACCGGACCGATTTCGACGCCGGCTCAGCCACCGCCGCCCAAGAAAAAGCCGGTGCAACGCGACAGGACCCCGCCGCGAACCCGCTTCCTTCACCGCCCCGCCAAGACGGTGCTCGCCAGCCACAGGTTCCGCTCGGTCAGCTTCGCCTTTGCCGCCAACGAGGCCAACGCGACGTTCCGCTGCAAGCTCGACCACAGTCCGTTCAAGCCCTGTCACTCACCGCGCAGGTACCGCCTCGGCCTGGGACCGCACACGTTGCGGGTCTTCGCGATCGACAGCACCGGCAACCGCGACCACTCCCCCGCCCTGTCTAGGTTTCGGGTCCGCCGGCGCTAGCCCTCCGGCCAGGGTACGGAGGGAGGTCGGCGACCACCAGCAAGGCACTTCTGGCCCTCCATATCTTGAACCGCAAAGCGGCGAATATCCTGCGATTTTCTACAGTTAAGCTCGCGCCGGGCGCTTCCGCGGCTTCGGCATCGGTAGCCGTCATGTAGCGCAAGGCGCTGTCGACAGCTTTGAATCCGCCGACCGAAAGCCTACTGCTGGTCAGCTCGACGTCTCGCTTCGACTGCGGGACGACGAAATCCGGATGGAAGGTCGGGAATTCGTCCGTGCTCGTCGCGATTTGCACGTATTCGAGATCGGTATTGAACCGGCTGATCAGAATTCGGGCCGCCCCGCGCGCTTCCTCGTCGATGCGCTGTTCCACCCGCGCGTTCTCACCGCGCTGGTTGACGAGGGTCGTTGCGAAACTGGCGCCTCCCGCGATCAACCCACCGAACAGTACGGCCGAGGCAGTGATCAGTCCGGTGCGAAGATTTTCACCCACTCAAAGATAACTGTACCATTTCACCTAGGGGCTCTGGCGGACCTCAGCGGCCGCTGGAGCCGAAGCCTCCGCCGCCACGGGCGGACTCGGTAAGCGAATCCACCTCGACCGGATCAGCGAGGGAAACCGGGGCGATCACAAGCTGAGCGATCCGGTCACCGGGCTCAACCCGAAAGGTCTCGGCGGGATCGGTGTTGAGCAGCAGCACCCGAACTTCACCCCGGTAGCCCGCATCGATCAAGCCGGGGCTGTTGACCAGGGCAATCCCATTGTCACGCGCAAGTCCGGACCGCGGCAACACCAGTCCGGCATGCCCCTCCGGCACTTCCACCGCGACCCCGGTCCCAACGCTCCACCGCTCTCCGGGCCCAAGATGAGCAGCCTCACACGCATAGAGATCGACACCAGCATCCCCATCATGCGCGCGCGTCGGAACCCGCGCCTCATCCTTCAGCTTCTCAACCCGAAGATCCACCGCGCGCACCCTAAAGGGTCTAGGCGACTGCGAGGTCTTCGAAGCGGTGCAGCTCGGCGACGGGGACACGAGCTCGCACGAGCACGCCATCCTCCCGCTCAGTCCGCGTCAGATCGCCGGCCACCTCGTGCAGCTCGTGCAGGCGCGCACCCTCGCTGTAAGGGATGAGCAGCTCGACCTCGGCCAGGGTGTCTTCGAATGCCCGCTCGACCCGCTCCCGCAGTGTCTCGATGCCTTCGCCGGTGAGAGCGGAGGCCAGGACCGCTCCCGGGTGGCGCAACAGCGCATCGCCGCGTTCGTCCTCGTCGAGCAGGTCGGCCTTGTTGAGCACGAGCAGGCGTGGCTTGTCGCCCGCGCCGATCTCCTCCAGCACCGCGTCGACCGCCTCCAGATCCGCCAGCCGCCGCTCCTCGGGCGCCGCCGCATCGACCACCTGCAGGATCAGGTCGGCGAGAACCGTCTCCTCCAGGGTCGCCTTGAAGGCCTCGACCAGCTGGTGGGGCAGCTTCTCGATGAAGCCGACCGTGTCGGTGAAGAGGAAGTCCCGGCCGGAGAGGGCGACGCTGCGCGTGGTCGGGTCGAGCGTGTGGAAGAGCCTGTCCCCCACTCCGACCTCCTCGCTGCCGGTAAGGGCGTTGAGCAGGGTCGACTTGCCGGCGTTGGTGTAGCCGGCGAGGGCGACCCGGGGCAGCGACGACTGCTGCCGCTGCGCCCGCATCACGCCGCGGTTGCGCTCCAGGCGACCCAACCGTCGCCGCAGCGCCGCGATCCGGTCGCGGGCGAGGCGACGGTCGGTCTCTATCTGGCTCTCGCCCGGGCCCCTGGTGCCGATCCCGCCGCCGAGGCGCTCGAGGTGGGTCCAGAGGCCCCGCATCCGCGCCAGGTTGTATTCGAGCTGGGCCAGCTCGACCTGGAGCTTGCCCTCGGCGGAGTGGGCGTGGTCGGCGAAGATGTCGAGGATGACGGCGGTGCGGTCGATCACCGGCACACCCAGCGCACTCTCGAGGTTGCGCTCCTGCCGGGGGGCGAGCTCGTCGTCGCAGGCGGCAAGGTTCGCGTCGCAGGCGGCGATCTGCTCCTTCACCTCAGCCAGCTTGCCGCGACCGAGGTAGCGGTCGGGGTCGGGTTTGGCGCGCTGCTGGACCGCCTCGCCCGCGGTAGCGACGCCGGCGGTGCGGAGCAGTTCCTTCAGCTCGCCAAGCGGGTCGCCGTCCTCGCTGCCGTCGGCGATGCCGATCGCCAGGGCCCGCTGGCGGGCGCGTGGATTGGAGACGCCGGCGCCGTTGGCGGCATAGTGCGTCTGCTTGTTGCGCCCGTTCCTGGATCGATCCACTCGGCCTGATTGTAGGCGTCGGGGTAGTGCGGATAGGCTTTGCGGCCGTGAAGGTCTTCGTCACGGGAGGAACCGGCTTCATCGGCGGCACGGTCGTGCGCCAGCTGCGCGAGCGCGGCGTCGACGTCGTCTGCCTCGTTCGCAACCCGGAGAAGGCGGCGAAGGTGACCGCGCTCGGTGCCACGCTGGCGAGCGGCGACCTCGGCGACGCCGAGGCGATCCGCAGCGGCATGGAGGGTTGCGATGCCGTCGTCCACGCCGCCGCGATGTACGAGGTCGGTATCCCCGCCAAGCAGCACCCGGCGATGTGGGAGGCGAATGTCGCCGGCACCGAGCGGGTGATGAAAGCGGCCCTGGAGGCGAAGATCCCGAAGGTTGTCTACGTCTCGACCTGCGGCGTCTTCGGCAACACCCACCAGAAGGTCGTCGATGAGACCTACGAGCACCCCGGCAAGGAATTCACCTCCTACTACGAGGAGACCAAGCTGGAGGCGCACCGGATCGCCAAGCGAATGATCGAGGACGGCCTGCCCGGCGTGATCGTCCAGCCCGGCGGGGTCTACGGCCCCGATGACACCTCACAGGTGGCCGACCTGCTCGAACAGTTCTTCGCCGGGAAACTGCCCCTGCTGCCCTTTCCCGAGCTGGGGGTCTGCATGACCCACGTCGATGACATCGCCGGAGGCATCCTGCTCGCCCTCGACAAGGGCCGGATCGGCGAGACGTATGTGCTGAGCGGCCCGGTCGTCACGATGCGCGAGGCGGTCGAGACCGTCGCCGCGGTCAGCGGTCGCAAGGCGCCCAAGCGGGCGATGCCGACGGGGCTGCTGAAGGCGATGACGCCGATCGGCCCCCTGGTCGGCAAGCTGTTCGGCCAGCCCCCCAACCTGCGCGAGCTGATCACCTCGGCCGACGGCGTCACCTTCTGGGCCAGCCACGAGAAGGCCAGCCGCGAGCTCGGCTACGCACCGCGCGGCATGGAGGAGGGCTGGCGGCAGACGCTCGAAGCAGACGATCGCTTCCCCTCTCCAACGGCCGCCTGAAGCCAGCGTACGCACGATGCGCGTCATCGACACGATGCACCTCGGCCGTCCCCACGTGATCGGCTGCTGGCAGGTCGGCGATGCCCTGGTCGATCCCGGCCCTGAGTCCTCGCTGCCGACTCTGCTCGGCGCGCTCGGCGAGGAGCGGCCACGAGCCCTGTTGCTCACCCACATCCACCTCGACCACGCCGCCGCGACCGGAGCGCTCGTGCGCCGCTGGCCCGACCTCGAGGTCTACGTCCACGAGCGGGGAGCACCGCATCTGATCGACCCCTCGAAGCTGCTGGCGAGCGCCGGGCGCCTCTACGGCGATCAGATGCAGCGGCTCTGGGGCGAGATCGTGCCCGTGCCGGAGGCCAACGTGAAGCCGCTCTCGGGCGGTGAGCAGGTCCTCGGCATGCGCGTCGCCTACACCCCCGGCCACGCCTCCCACCACGTCTGCTACCTGCACGAGGAGAGCGGGACCGCCTTCGTCGGCGACGTCGCCGCGGTTTCGATTCCGGGAACCGACCTGATCGTCCCCCCCACCCCACCGCCCGACATCGACATCGAGCGCTGGGAGGACTCGATCGGCATCGTCGAAAGCTGGCAGCCGGAGAAGCTTGCCCTAACCCACTTCGCCGCAATCGACGATCCGGCCCCTCATCTGGCAAAGGTCCGCGAGCGCCTCCGCGAGGAGGCCCAGCAGGCGCGCAACCTCTCCGAGGACGAATACGAGCAACGCCACCGCGACCTGGTCGCCGAACACGCTGAAAACGCTGACTCAGCTCAAGAGCTGATCCAGTGCGTCCCACCCCAGTACCAATGGCGTGGGCTAAATAGGTACTGGACCAAGCGCACCGAGCGAGAGGCGTCCGGGTAGGCCCGGAACGTCTTGTACTTTTTGGTCGACGCCTTCGGGCGACAGCCCAAACGCGATACATCCAAAAAGTTAAGTGGAGGGCCTGCCCGGACGCCTCTCCAACTCAACCCAAATGCTCACGCATCCGCTCGACCGCCTCGATAATCCGCTCATCAGGGGTGGTGAGCGCAATCCTGAAGAATCCCTCGCCGCTCGGCCCATACATCGAGCCGGGCGATACGACGACCGCAGCCTCTTCGAGCACGAGCTCGGCGAAGGAGGTCGAGGTGTGGCCGTCCGGCACCGGCGCCCAGACGTAGATCGTCCCCTTCGGCGCGCTCACCTCGACGCCGATCTCGCTCAGCGCCGAGACGACCAGATCGCGGCGGCGGGCATAGGTCGCGTTCATCCGCTCCAGCGGGCCGTTGGGTCCCTCCAGCGCTGCTATCCCCGCCTTCTGGACGGCCTCGAACAGGCCCGAATCGACGTTCGTCTTCAGCCGCCAGTAGGTCTGCACGGCCTCGGCGTTGCCGAGGATCGCGGCGCAGCGCCAGCCGGTCATGTTGAAGCCCTTTGACAGGGAGAAGACCTCGACACCGACCTCCTTGGCGCCGGGTGTGGCGAGGAAGCTGGGCGCGACGTAGCCGTCGTAGGTCGTCTCCGAGTAGGCGTTGTCGTGGACGACGAGGATTTCGTGCTCGCGGGCGAAGGAGACGACCAGCTCGAAGAAGCCCTCGGGAACGACGGCCCCGGTCGGGTTGTTGGGGTAATTGATGAACATCAAGCGTGCCTTGGCCGCGACGTCGGCCGGCACCGCGCCGAGGTCCGGAGCGAAGCCGAGCTCGGGGACCAGGGGCAGCAACTCGGGCGTCGCGCCGGCAAGGATCGGGCCCCCCGTGTAGACCGGGTAGCCGGGGTCTGAGGCGAGGGCGACGCCGCCTGGATCGAGGAAGGCAAAGCAGAGGTTGTAGATGCACTCCTTGGCGCCAATCGCCGGGATCACCTCGCTGCCGGGGTCGATCTCGACTCCGAAGCGCTTGTCGTAGAAGCGCGCAAAGGCCTCGCGGAAGTCGTCGCGACCGCGGTTGCTCGGGTACTGATGGGTGGTCGGGTCGGCGACCGCCTCCTGCATCGCCGAGACGATGTGCGGATAGGTCGGTTCGTCCGGATCGCCGATCCCGAGGCTGATCACGTCGATGCCCGCGGCGCGCTTCTCAGCGATCCGCCGCTCCAATTCCTGGAACATGTACGGAGGCATCGCCTCCAGGCGCTTGGATGGCTCTGCGATCCCCACGGGCGCGGAAATCTAGTCGTTGAGCTCGGACAGCGCCTGCAGCAGCTCAGGAGAGAGCTCGCCGGCGCAGATCGGCTCCGCCCAGCCGCTCAGCCGCACGCCGAGGTCGTCGGAGATCTCGACCTCCAGCTCGCCGCCGTCGAGCTCGACGGTGATCGGGCTCGGCGCCCCTCGCAGGAAGGCCGACACCGCGGCCCCGCTCGCGCCCGTGCCCGAAGAGAGCGTCTCCCCTACGCCGCGCTCGAAGATCCGCGCCCGCACCCTGCTGCCGTCGACCCTGAAGAAGGAGACGTTGGTGCGGTTCGGGAAGAGCTCGCTCGCTTCGATCGCCGGACCGATCGGGTCGAGATCGAGGTCCTCGACCTCGTCGCCGACCTCGATCGCGCACTGCGGGTTGCCGATCGAGACGTGCTGGAACTCCCACTCGCGGCCGCCGGCACTCAGAGAGCCCCTGCCATCCGCGGCACCCGAGGGGAAATCCTTCGAAGTCGTCGAGGCTTTGCCCATGTCGACCGAGCAGGTCAGCTCGGAGGTGATCGTCGGCGTGATCGGCCCGGCGGCGGTGCGGATCGTGAACACGTCCGCGTCGGTCCAGCCATGCCGGCGCAGGTAGAGGATCGCCTCGCGCGCGCCGTTGCCGGAGAGCTCGGCCTCCGACCCGTCTGGGTTAAAGATCCGCAGGTCGGCGACGAAATCGGGGTGATCGCTGCGCGAGAGCAACAGGACACCATCGGAGCCGATGCCGAAATGCGGGTCGCAGATCCACTCGACGCGGGACGAGGTCAGCTCCCAGGGGAGCGCGTCTGCTTCGAGGATCACGTAGTCGTTGCCCAGCGCCTGCCACTTCTCGAATCGCATCCGCGCACCCTACTCAGACAAGTCGGAGGCGATCTCGGCGGCTATGTCGGCGTCGGAGCGAGCGGCGCGGTCGATCGCGCGGAGATTGGGGATCTTGCGCATCCAGGTCAGCTGACGCCTCGCGTAGTTGCGCGAGCGCTTCTTCATCAGCTCGATATCGCCGCCGAGCAACTCGTCGAAGCCGAGCGCCTTGCGGGCGGTGCGCGAGGGCCCCAACGCTTCGGCCAGGCGCACCTCCTCCTCCGCCCCGGCGGCGACGATCGCCTCGGTGCGCGCATCGATCCGCTCATAGAGCTGGGCGCGATCCATGTCGAGACCGAAGATCGTCGTGGGCAACCGGGTCTGCGGCGACCAAAGCTCGGAGTCCACGGCCCCGGGCGGAGCCTTTTCAAGCGAAAGCTCAGCAACCGCAGCGCGCAAATACAGCCCGGTCCCCCCCACAACGATCGGCCTCCGCCCAGCCTCAAGCGCAGCATCGATCTCAGCATGCGCCAATCCCATGTAGTCGCCCACCGAGAACGGCTGGGTGACGGGCACAAAGCCAACCAACCGATGCTCCAGCTTGGCCTGCTCGTCTGGGCTCGCAACGCCCGTCAGGACGCTGAGCCCTTCGTAAACCTGAAGCGCATCGCAAGAGATGGCAACAGGATCCTCGCCCCGCTCTCGCAGCAGCCCAGCAAGCGCAATCGCGACCCCGGTCTTCCCTACCCCGGTGGGCCCGAAGATCCCGAGAACATTCACCGAAGGGATCCGAAAAGGCGGTGTCGGGGCTGCCCCGAACGGCTTGTACTTTTTCGGTGTGGGGTCGGGGCGTAACCGCAACGGCCCCACCGAAAAAGTTGAGTGAGGGGTAGCCCCGACACCGCCCCTGCCGAAGCCTTCAACGAAAAAGTTGAGTGAGGGGCTTCACCGCCACCCCTCCCAAGGTGGTCGAGGTCGCACGATCTATCTCGACAGTCACGAACTCCCCAGACTCGCCAACCCCGTCGAAGTTCACCGCCTTGTTGTGCCGAGTCCGCCCACGCAGCCGCGTCGAATCGGTCCGGCTTGTGCCTTCGACGAGAACCTCCATGTCGCGCCCGACAAACCGCTGCGCCCGCTCGGTGGCGCGCCGCTGAACCAGCTCGACGAGCCGCTCCATCCGCTCCCGCTTGACCGGGTGGGACACCTGCTCGCCCATCGTCGCCGCCTCGGTCTCGCGACGCGGCGAGAAGACGAAGGTGAAGGCGCTGTCGTAGCCGACCTCGTCGACGACTTCGAGCGTCTGCGCGAAGTCTGCCTCGGTCTCGCCGGGGAAGCCGACGATGATGTCGGTGGTGATCGCGCAGTCGGGCACGTGCTCGCGGATCAGCGCGACGCGATCCATGTAGCGCCGGCGATCGTAAGTGCGTCGCATCCGCTTGAGGATCGCGCTGGAGCCCGACTGCAGCGGCAGATGGATGTGCTCACAGAGCGAGGGCAGCTCAGCATGGGCGCGGATCACGTCCTCGCGCATGTCCTTGGGGTGCGGGCTGGTGTAGCGGATGCGCTCGATCCCCTCGACCGCGTCGACCCGCGTCAGCAGCTCGGCGAAGCCGATGCGCGACTCACTCGGCAGATCGCGGCCGTAGCTATTGACGTTTTGCCCGAGCAGGGTCACCTCGCGCACGCCGTCCGCCGCGAGGGCCTCGGCCTCGACGAGCAGCTCAGCGGGGTCGCGACTCTCCTCGCGGCCCCGGGTCGAGGGCACGATGCAGTAGGAGCACCTGCAGTTGCAGCCCTGCGAGATCTGCAGCCAGCCCTGAAACTCGCGCTCGCGACGGGCCGGCAGGTGGCCGGAGAAGTCCTCGAACTCGAAATACCCCTGGGCGGTGAGCGAATCCGAGTTGAGGAACTCGGCAAGCCGGTGGATCTGCCCGGGGCCGAAGGCGACGTCCACGAAGGGAAAGCGCTCAAAGACCTCCTCCTTGACCGACTGCGCCCAGCAGCCCCCCACTCCGACCACGCGCTCGGGGTCTTCGGACTTGAGCCGCTTCGCCTCGCCCAGATGGGCGACAAAGCGGTTGTCCGCCGACTCGCGGATCGAGCAGGTGTTGAAGAGGATCAGGTCGGCATCGGCGCGACTCGGAGCCTCGGCGTAGCCAAGCGACTCGAGCATCCCCTGCATCCGCTCGGAATCGTGCACGTTCATCTGGCAGCCGAACGTGGTGACGTGGTAGCGCTTACCCATCGGTGGCAGGGTAGCGGCGGGGCCCAGGCGGCGTTACTTCACCGTCAAAGTGCCTTCCATGCCCGCTTCGGCATGTCCGGGGATGGTGCAGAGGAAGGTGTAGGTGCCGGGGGCAAGGTCGGCGCTCACCGACGTCTTCCCTTTGGCGATCGTTTCGGAAATCGCGATCTGTTCGCCGTTCTGCTCGATCGCCACGTCGTGTTCGAGCGCCGACGGGTTGTTGAAGTCGATCGTCACCTTGCCCGGCTTGCTGGTCAGCGTCGTCGTGTCGAAGGCGATCTGCGTGGGATCGGCAGCCAGCTGAAGGGTCCCGCCAGGGCCCTTCGCCTTGGCTTCCGGCTTTGCCTTGACAGCGCCCTCGGCTTCGCCGGAGCCGACCGGCGATTTCTCCTCTTCGATGAATTTTTCGCCAGCGCCTTCGACCTCGGCCGCTCTCGCTTCCTGCTCGTCCTTGCCGTGAAGAACCGCAAAGGTCGTCGCGCCGCCGACCAGGATCACGAACCAGAGAATGACGACGGGGGTGAACCGGCCCGGAAAGCTCTCGAAGCGCAGGCCGATGAAGCTGACCACGACCGCCGAGACGGCGAGAAGGGGTCCGACTATGAAGAAGACGGTTCCGTTGTCCATGCGGCGGGAATCCTATCCACAGAGGACGGCGGAGCGGCCCCGCCAGGTTCGGCCTCACCTGGCGTAGCTGGTCGCGCGGCTCTCGCGAATGACGGTGATCTTGATCCGGCCCGGATAGGAGACCTCGCGCTCTATCGCCGCGGCAATCTCATACGCGATCAGCGCCGCGCGCTCGTCGTCGACCGCGCCGGGATCGACCATGACCCGCATCTCGCGACCGGCCTGCATCGCGTAGACCCTCTCCACCCCGGCGTGGCGCGAGGCGAGCTCCTCGAGCTCGTGGAGGCGAGCCACGTACTCCTCGAGCGTGTCGCCGCGGGCGCCTGGCCGCGCTCCGGAGAGGGCGTCAGCGGCTTGCACCACCACTGCCTCGACCGAGCGCGGCTCGACCTCGTCGTGATGAGCCTCGATCGCGTGGGCGACCTCCTCGCTCTCGCCGTAGCGACGGGCGAGGCGGGCACCGATCTGCGCGTGCGTCCCCTCGACCTCCTGGTCGACCGCCTTGCCGATGTCGTGCAGCAGCGCCGCTCGCCGGGCGATGTCGGCGGCGGCACCGAGCTCGACCGCGATCAGCGCAGCCAGGTAGGAGGACTCGACCAGGTGGCCGAGCACGTTCTGCCCGTAGCTGGTGCGGAACTGCAACCTGCCGAGCAGGTCGATCAGGTGCGGATGGAGGCTGTTGACGTTGGCATCGAGCGTCGCTCGCTCGCCCTCTTCGACCACCCGATCCTCAATTTCCCTCGTCGCCTGCTCGAATGCCTCCTCGCAGCGGGACGGGTGGATGCGGCCGTCGGCGATGAGCCGTTCGAGGGTGAGGCGGGCGATCTCGCGGCGCATCCCGTCGAAGCTCGAGAGGCGCACCGCGGACGGTGTGTCGTCGACGATGATGTCGACCCCGGTCAGCTGCTCGAGCACGTGGATGTTGCGCCCCTCGCGGCCGATGATCCTGCCCTTCATCTCGTCGTTCGGCAGCTGAACCAGCTGGGTCGTCGTTCGCACCGCGTGCGGTGCTGCGAGGCGCTGCGTCGCGGTGGCGAGGATGCCGCGGGCGCGCCTCTCCGCCTCGTGGCGGGTCTCCTCCTCGATCTTGCGCAAGGCCAGGCCGGCTTGGCGGCGGGCACCGACCTCGACTTCGTCGAGAAGCATCTGGCGCGCCTCGTCCACGCTCAACGAGGAAATTCGTTCCAGCTCGGCGCGCTTCAGCTCACCGAGCTGTGCGTCCAGCGCCTCCAGCCGGTCCAAAACCAGATCTGGCTCCGAACCGTTGCCGCGTGACCAATTCCACGGCGGCATGCTGATTTTCATCTACGCCGGAGACTACTCCTATAGACGCGCGTGTCTAATCGGCTATGCGGCCTGGACCTCGGCCACCGACTCGACCGACGACTCAGCCGCAGGCGCCGTCTCCTCAGCCACGGGCACGACGTTCTCGGTGCCGATGCCGAGCGCGGTGCGGATCTTGGCCTCGATCTCGCTTGCGATCTCGGGGTTCTCGGCGAGGAACTGTTTGGCGTTGTTGCGCCCCTGACCAAGCCGCGTCTTGCCGTAGGAGAAGAACGAGCCGGATTTCTGCACCAGGTCGTGCTCGATGCCAAAGTCGAGCAGGCCGCCCTCGCGCGAGATGCCGACCCCGTACTCGATGTCGAACTCGGCCTGGCGGAAGGGCGAGGCAACCTTGTTCTTGACGACTTTGACCCGGACCCGGTTGCCGACCGCCTCGGTCCCTTCCTTGAGGGTCTCAATACGGCGGATGTCGAGGCGCTGCGAGGAGTAGAACTTGAGCGCCCTGCCGCCGGGTTGGGTCTCCGGCGAGCCGAACTGAACGCCGACTTTTTCGCGGATCTGGTTGGTGAAGAGGCAGACGGTGTTGGTCCGGTTGAGGTTGCCGGCCAGTTTGCGCATCGCCTGCGACATCAGGCGCGCCTGCAGGCCGACGGTCGTGTCGCCGATCTGGCCGTCGAGCTCAGCTTTAGGCGTCAGCGCCGCAACCGAGTCGATTGCGACCACGTCGATCGCGGCGGAGGCGATCAGGCGATCGGCGATCTGCAACGCCTGCTCGCCGTAGTCGGGCTGGGAGACCAGAAGCTCGTCGGTATCGACGCCGATCTTGCGGGCGTAGCTCGGGTCGATCGCGTGCTCGGTGTCGATGAAGGCGCAGATCCCGCCGCGGGCCTGAGCTTCGGAGATGATGTGGTAGATCAGCGTCGTCTTTCCCGAGGACTCGGGGCCGAAGATCTCGACGATCCGGCCCCGGGGGACGCCACCGATGCCCAGCGCCAGGTCGAGCGCGAGCGCTCCGGTCGGGATCGCCGGGATCTTGATCGTCGCATCGGCGCCGAGGCGCATCAACGAGCCCTCGCCAAACTCGCGCTTGATTCCGGTTACGGCTGCTTCCAGCGCCGCGTCCTTGGCCTTCGCTTCCTTGGCCGAGGCGTCCTTCAGGGCCATTTTCTTGTCTGCCATCTCTTCCACCTCACTGCCGCCCGTCTGCGGGCAGCTCGACTTGCGCCAGCGGGGTGTAGTGCGCACCCCGCGGCTGGATTTGCGAACGGTAGAGCGTCAATCGGACGCCATAGAGCTTCTGGGAAAGACTTTTCGGCAGCGCTTTCGGAGGCTTGGAAACCAGCGCCGAGCGCCTCGAGCCGCGCTCCTCACGGCGCACCCTGGCTACGGTCACGTGCGGCCAGAACGGCCGCTTCTCCGGCTCGAACAGGCGGGCCGCGACCAGCTTTTCCTCCAGCGCTCGTTGCAAAGCGATCGTGCCGGGCGACTCGGCCGGCAGCGCGAAGAGGCGTGGGCGGCCGCGCTCCGGTCGCGGCACCGGATCGCCCAGCTCGATCGAGGGCGCTGACACCTTGCTCGCCTCGACGATCTCCGCCAGGCGAGGTATCTCCTTCTCCGGCAGGTAACCCAGAAAGGCCAGCGTGGCGTGGAGCGACTCGGGCTTGACCGGCCGCAGCGCGGGGTCGGCGAGCGCCTCACGCCCCCACTCGGCCAGCTCCGCTCGCGTGCGGTCGGGCAGATCGAGGGCGATGAACAACCTCGCCCGCGGGCTCTTCAACCTCTCCTTCGCCATGTCACCGACGCTACGCGGCCGGAACGCACGGAACAAGACACGATCGAAAAAAGTCTGTGACGCCTTCTCTACAGAGGTGGGTCAATGTCGCCGAGCAGGGTCCGCAGCAGGTGCATCGCGACCAGGGCGGAGCGTTCGCGGATGTCCTCTCGGCCCCCCGGAATGACCGGGTCGCGCGCGATGGTGGTGCCGTCGGCAAGGCGGGCGTCGAAGCAGACGTAGCCGACCGGCTTCTCCTCGGTGCCGCCGTCGGGGCCGGCGATGCCGGTGATCGAGACGGCGACGTCGGCGTCGAAGCGCTCGAGCGCCCCCCGCGACATCGCCTCCGCAACCTCGGGCGAGACGGCGCCGCGGTCCTCGATCAGGGCGGCATCGACTCCAAGCAGCTCAGCCTTCGCCTCGTTCGAGTAAGCGACGACCCCGCCGGCGAAATACGCGGATGCGCCCGGCAGGTTGGTGATCCGCGCCGCCAGCAGCCCGCCGGAGCAGGACTCGGCGAGGGCCAGCTTGCGGCCGCTCAGCAGGCTGGCAAGCTGCGAGTCGATCGTCTCGCCGTCGAGGCTGAACAGGTGGCGCGCGTGGCGGTCGACCAGCCCCGCCCGCACCGCCTCGGCAACCGGCGTCGCCTCGGCGCGGTAGCGGACGTCGATCTCGATCTCGCCGCGCCGCAGGCAGGTGGTGATCTCGACCTTGTCCAGCTCGGCCCCGTCGTCCTCGATCTCGCGCAGGCTCTTGGCGATCTCCGACTCGGGGATGCCGAACATCCGCAGCGTGTAGGAGAGCAACGGGGTGGCGCGGGCGAGGACCGCCTGGACCTGGGGCGACTCGACCGCTCGCGGCCACATCGGCTGCAGCTCGCGCGGCGGCCCCGGCAGGACGACCACCACACGCCCATCCACGGGCACCACCAGTCCCGGCGCGGTCCCGACCGGATCGAGCGGCAACGAGCCCTCGGGGATCATCGCCTGCTTGCGGTTCGCCTCCCGCACCGCCTCCTCGTCGAAGCGGAAGCGGCGCGCGAAGCCGCGCAGGATCTCGGCGATCTTCTCCTCCACCTCGTCGTCGAGCAGCAGCTCCACCCCGGCAAAGCGGGCAACGACCTCTGCCGTCAGGTCGTCGGCGGTGGGCCCGAGCCCGCCGGAGGTGACGATCAGGTCCATGCCCTCGCCGGCCATGAAGCGCAATGCCGCCTCGAGGTCCTCGGGACGGTCCCCGACCACGGTGATATGGGCGACGTCGACCCCGAGCTCGGCCAGCTGCTCGGAGACCCAGGGTCCGTTGCGGTCGGCGATCCGCCCGGTCAGAACCTCGGTTCCCGTGACGACTATCCCCGCTCTTACCGGAGCTGCCGTCATTCGCAGCTCGGCCTTTCGCCTTCTTTCAAAGCGATCAGCTCTCCGCCCGGATCGACCCGGTATCCCACCGGGCTGGAGCTGGCCGGGACGTGGGCCCGCCTGCCGTCGACGAACATCGCCACCGAGCCATTGCCCAGGGCGACTTCGAAGCCGTTGGAGCGGAACGGACCGGCTTCGGCGCCTTCTTCGAGGATCTGGCCGTCGACCAGCGGTTCTTCCTTCGCGTCGAGCAGACAGACCCAGACTTCAGCCGTCGCCGTCAGGCGCACCGCGACACCTGGCTTGCTCGTCGCCGCAGGCGCCTTTGCGTGCTTCTTTCGCAGCTTCTTCCCGTCGCTCGCCGTCGTAGAGGAAGACGAGCTGCCGCCCCCTCCGGCCAGCGCAATGCCAACCACGACAGCAACGAGGACGAGACAAACCGCCACGATGACGAGGCGACTGGAGACCAGAGGCCGGCGCCCTCGCCTTGCGGTCGGCACCGGCTCGACCCGCTTCGGCGCCCGCTCTCCCCCCGGCGGGCCCGTTGCGCGGCGGTAGTCGTCGGCGAGGCGCTCGCCGTCGAGGCCCAGATAGGAGGCATAGGTGCGGATGAAACCACGCGTGTAGGCGCCGCCGGGGAGGGCGTCCCACTCCTCGTTCTCCATCGCCTGCAGGTAGCGGACACGGATCTTGATCTCTGCCTCGACCTCGGAGAGGTCGGCTTTGCGGCGATTTCGCGCCTCGCGAAGGGTGGGGCCGATGCCGGTGTCCATCCACCCATTGTGTCCGCTACGCCGTCTGGACGCGAAAGATGGCTGTTAACTCATCTCGTCGACGTCGACCGCGACGGGCTCCGGATCCCCGCCGCCGCTGAGAACGCGGGGCAGGTCCGCCTCGGTGATCAGCACCTGTCGTGGCTTGGAGCCCTCGTAGCCGGAGATGACGCCGCGGCGCTCGAGCATGTCGATCAGGCGACCGGCGCGGGTGTAGCCGACGCGAAGGCGGCGCTGGATCATCGAGACCGAGGCGGTTTCGGTCTGGACCACGGTGCGGATCGCTTCGTCGAGCAGATCGTCGGCATCGGGATCGAAGTCATCGTCGCCGCCCTCCCGCCCGGTCTCCTCGCGGGCCTCGAGCAACTCGGCGGCGAATTCGGGTTCGCCCTGCTTTGCCCAGTGCTTGGTGATGCGGGCGATCTCGTCCTCGGTGACGAAGGCGCCCTGGACGCGCGCCATCTTCGAGGTGCCGGCGCCGCGAAAGAGCATGTCGCCCTGCCCGAGCAGCGCCTCGGCGCCACCTTGGTCGAGGATCACGCGCGAATCGGTCTGCGAGGAGACGGCGAAGGCGATTCGGGCCGGGATGTTGACCTTGATCGTGCCGGTGATGATGTCCGTCGAGGGGCGCTGCGTGGCCAGCACCAGGTGGATACCGGTCGCGCGGGACTTCTGCGCGAGGCGGATGATCGAGTCCTCGACCTCGGCCGGCGAGACCATCATCAGGTCCGCGAGCTCGTCGATCACGCAGAGGATGTGCGGCAGCGGCGCTTCGCCGGCCTTGGCACGGGCGCGGTTCAGCTCGGCCAGGTTGCGGCAGCGCGCCTCGCCCATGATCCCGTAGCGGTTCTCCATCTCGCCGATCAGGTTGGCGAGCACGTTGGCGGCAAGGCGGGGTGAAGTGACGACGGGGGTGAGCAGGTGCGGCACGTGCTCGTAGTGGTTGAGCTCGACCTGCTTGGGGTCGACCAGGACCAGGCGCACTTCGTTGGGCGAGGCCTGCATCAGGATCGAGGAGAGGATCGCGTTGACGCAGCCGGACTTGCCGGAGCCGGTGGTGCCGGCGACGAGGACGTGCGGCATCTTCGCCAGGTCGGTCCAGACCGGGTTGCCGTCGATTCCCTTGCCGAGCCAGGCGACCAGCGGCGAGGTTTTCTCCGGCCGGCCGGCGTAGATGTCGCCGAGGCGGACCAGGCGACGGCGCGCGTTGGGCACCTCCACCCCCACCGCCTGCTTGCCGGGAATCGGCGCGAGGATGCGGATGTCGGTCGAGGCGAGCGCGTAGGCGAGGTCGTTGGAGAGCTCGGTGACTTTCTTCACCTTGGTGCCGGGCGCGAGGCGCAGCTCGAAGCGGGAGACATGCGGACCGCTGACGATGCCGACGATCTTGGCCTCGACGCCGAAGTGGCCAAGCGTCTCGACCAGCTTGCGGCCGATCACTTCGTGATCGCGCGGGTCGGGGCCCTTGTCGCCTTTGCCCTTTTCGAGCACCTTGGCCGGCGGCGGCCGGTAGTCGATCTGGTCGGATTCAGTGACGCCGCGCTTCTGCCCCATCGGGGTGAGGGACGCCTGCTTCGACTCGGAGTCCGTGCCGACGCCAAGTCCCTCCTCGCTGCGGACCTCGACCTCGTAAGCATGTGGGCTCAGGCCCGCGTCGGCAGGCTGGGGATCGACCTCGGACTCGGCCTCCGGCTCAAATTCGGTGGTGACGGGCTCTTCCTCGGCGCTGTCCTCGGCGATCGCGACGGTCGGTTCGAAGTCGTCGTCCTCGGGATAGGTGCTCATCACGTCGGTCGGCCCTGCCTGGGTCTCGAATGCCGAGGCCTTCTCGCCGCGACGCTCCTCGCGCTGCTGGATCGCGGTCTGGGCGATGTCGCGACCGCCGGCGAAGGTGTGGTGGACGCCGCGACCGAGACCGCGGAAGACGGTCGATACCGACGTGCCGGTGACCAGCATCGTGCCGATGGCCAAGATCAGGACGGTCGCGATCCGCGCCCCGACCTGGCCGAAGAGGTATTCCAGGCCGGTTTCCAGCCCGTAGCCGACCTTGCCGCCATCCCAGCCGAAGAAGAGGACGAAACAGAGGTAGACCCCCGCCGCAATCAAGAAGAGTCCAATTAGGTCGAGGTGGCGCTGCTGCAGGCCCTCCGGCAGATGCGGACGGGGCAGCCGCGATTTGGCTTTGGGCTTCGCTTTCGACTTGCGGCGCGCGACCGAGCCTCGCTTCTTGCGCACGAACATGCGACCCGCTTCGACGGCGGTCGCGGCTCCCCTGCTCGAATCAGGTATTGGTCGCGATCAGCGCCGCCACGAATGCGGCCATGCCCCCGGTTAGCGAGACCCACAGGGCAGTGGTCAAGCGTTCCATGCCAGCGAAGCGGGCGTTCATATCGGACCGCAGTTCGACCACCTCAGCATGAGCATCGGCGCGCACTTCCCTTATCTCCGCTCGCACGCCCTTGAATCCCGCCTGCACCTCGTCTCGCACGTCTTTGACCTCAGACCTGACGCCATTGATCTCCAACCGGACGTCTTTGATCTCTGATTTGAGGTCGTCCCTGACACCGCCGATCTCCGACCTGACCTCCTTGATCTCGGACCTTACGTTCTTGAACTCAGCCCGAACTTCCCTGAATCCCTCTCGCATCTCTGCTTGGAGTTCATCGATCTTTTGGTCGAGATCAGCCATACGGTCTCCTGTCCTGGCGAGTTCTATTGTCTGCATAATGCCAGGCTAGGCGGCGACAACGCGCGTATGATGCGCTGAAGGCAAAATGTTTCGCACGGGTTCGGCTCGAAACGTGCGATCAGGGGGATGCTCAGCCGGCGCAGACCCAGGCGCTGCCGCCCGAGTCGGCCCAGATTTCGGCGGCGATGCGGTCCTGTTCGGCCTTCGGTGCGTCCTGCGGGGCACCCTGGCCACCGTAGAGATCCCAAGTCGAGGGCAGGATCTGATACGCGCCGCCGGCGCCGCTGCTGGGGTTCACCGCGCCGTAGTTGCCGCCGGACTCGCACATCACGATGTAGGTCGGGATCGAGAAGGGGCCGCCGAGCCAGCGCCCGACGGTTTCTTCCGCCGCTTCGCGGCTCGCGGCTTCCGCCGCTTCGATTTCACCCACCCACTGGCCGATTCGCGACTTGAGCTCTTCCAGCGAGGACGAGCGTTCCGCCGACAGCGAGTCGAGCCGCGCCGCCGCCTCCTGCGCACGACTGCGCACCGAGGCAATTTCGGCGCGGGCCGCGGCGAGGCGCTCGTTGTAGGCATCCACCCGGGCCTTCAAAGCCGCGACCAGGTCCAGCTCGTGGCGCACGCTGTTGCGCACCTGCTCGACCCGGGCGGCGAGCTCGGTGTCGGAGTCCTCGATCCGCTGCAGGTATTCGGTGCGGACCTCGAGTTCGCTGATGTCACCCGAGCCGAGCACGATGCTCGCCGTGCTCGGCGAGCCGCTCATGTAGATCGCGACGAGGCGGTTTGCCAGCGCATGCCGCGCGCGCTGTAGACGCGCCCGCTCGGCCTCCAGGCGCCGCTGGGAGCGCTCGACCTTGGCAGCAAGGCGCGCGGCCCGTTCGCGGCCGTGAGCCAGCAGGTCGGTGAGATGGCGCTCACGCGACGCGGCGGCCGTGGCTTCGGCTTCGGTTGCGGCGAGGCGTTCCTGGGTATCGCGGATCGCCGCCCCCAGCGAGGCGGCTTCTTCGCGCGCCCCACCGACCTTGTCGCGCAGGGCGCCGACGTCCGCTGCGCGGGCGGTGGCGACCGTGAGCAGGGCTAAGGCAAGGAAAACGACTGCGGGGGATCTACGCATGAGTCCACCTCAGCCCTCGGGAACGTCCCGGTTGGCGAGGTAGATCGCGATGCCGATCGCGGCGATCCCAAGGCCGGCGCCGATGCGGATCTCCCGCCGGTAGCGGCGGCGCAGGTAGGCGACGGTGAAGCGCAACGCCGCTTTGCCGAGCTTGTCGTACATCAGTCTTCCTCCCCAGTCTCGTTGCGCTGCCGGATCCGGTGCGCCATCCGCGACTGCAGCGACCAGAGCTCGATGAAGCCGGGTGAGGCAGTCTGCGAGAAGAGACCGCCCGACTCGGCGAAGGAGGCCAGGTCCGCGTCGTAGACCGCGTTCGGCGAGGAGCGGGTGACGACTCGCACGCCGCCTTTGTAGAGCTTGAGGCCGATCGTCCCGCTCACCTGAGCGTTGACCGCTTCCATGTAGGCGTCGAGGTCGGTGCGCAGCGGCTCCCACCAGAGCCCGGCGTAGACCAGGTACCCCCACTTCTGATCCAGCCCCGGCTTGAACTGGTTCTGGTGGATCGTGCCGACCAGCTTCTCCAGCTCCTGGTGGGCGGGCAGCAGGATCGCCGCCGCGGGCACCTCGTAGATGTCGCGCACCTTGAGCCCGACGATGCGGTCCTCGATGTGGTCGACGATCCCGACCCCGTGGCGGCAGCCGATCTCGGCGGTGCGTTCGAGCAGATCGACCAGACCGAGCCGCTCGCCGTTGAGGGCAACCGGGACGCCGGCCTCAAACTCGACCGTCACGGTCTCGGCCTCGTCGGGGGCAAGCTCGGGCCGGGTGACCAGCTGGAAGACGTCGTCCTCGGGCGCGTGCTCGAGGTCCTCGATCCAGCGCCCCTCCGAGGAACGGCCCCAGAGGTTGTCGTCGATCGAGTAGGGAGCTGCCTCGGTGCCGCCCTTGACCGGGATGCCGTGCTCGCGGGCGTAGGCGATCTCCTCCTCGCGACCCATCTGCCAGGAGCGCACCGGCGCGATCGTTTTCAGCTCCGGGGCCAGGGTGGCGACGGTCGCCTCGATCCGCACCTGGTCGTTGCCCTTGCCAGTGCAGCCGTGGGCGATCGTGTCGCAGCCGCTGCGCCGCGCGTACTCGACCGCCAGCTCGGCGATCAGCGGCCGGCCCAGCGCGGTGAACAGCGGGTAGCCGCCGCCGTAGAGCGCGTTTGCCTTGATCGCCGGGGCGACGAAGCCCTCGGCGAAGCGCTCGCGGGCGTCGACCACATGACACTCGAGCGCGCCGAGCCGCTTCGCCTTCTCTTCGATCACGGCGTAGTCCTCGCCGGGCTGGCCGAGGTTGACCGTGAGGCAGACGACCTCCGCCCCGTAGCGATCCTGGATCCATTTCAGCATCACGCTGGTGTCGAGGCCGCCGGAGTAGAGCAGCAGCACTCGCCGAACCTCGGCAGGGTCGGCCTCATAGCCCGCGGTGCGGACCCCCTCGGGTGGCAGATCGGTCATTCGGCGGGAATCCCGCCGCTGCCGTTTTCTTCTTCTTCAGGAGTGGTCGTCGGCGGCGCGGTGGTGGTCGTTTCGGTCGTTTCAGTCGTCGTCGGTTCGGTGGTCGAGCCGGTGGTCGTCTCGGTCGTCGGAGTCGTAGTCGTTTCGGAGGTCGTCGGCAAGGTGGTGACCGCCGAGGTAGAGCTGCTGCTTCCGTTGTCGGAGGCGATCACGACGATCGCGACGACGAGGCCGGCGATCACCGCGATCAAACCGGCGATCAGCAGTCGCATGTTGCCGCGGGGCCTGTGGCCGGGGTCGCCGGGCTGGCCCATGATCCGGGTCGGGTCGTCGTGCATCTCGATCTACTCCTCGGGCCCGAGGATTGCGTCGAGGATCTCACTCGTGTCCTCGATGTCGAAGCCGCTGCGCAGTCGCGCTTCGATCTCCTTGCGGTCGGCGCCGGAGACCGCCATCTGGGTCGCCAGCAGTCGCGCCCCGGCGGACCCGGAGCGCCGTGGGGCCAAAGGTTCGACCTCGTCATCGTCCACCGGGCTCTCGACCGGTTTCAAATGGCCGCCGCGGCGCTCGTCGGAGCTGGGCGGGTCGAGCTCGTCGGCAAGCTCGCGCAGGCGCTCGGCGACGATCCGGTCGGCGCGGTCGCGGGCCTCGTCGAGATGCTGCTGGGCCTGCCGCTCGGCGCCGTCGATGACGCTCGCGGCAGCCTGCTCGGCGGCATCGACGATCGTCGCCAGGCGCTGCGCTGCATCGGCAGCCGAGGCGGGCGGTCGCCCCTTTGGCGGGAACTTTTCGGCGCTCATCCTGTCGCGTAGCTTAGGAGCGAATCGCCGATCAGCGCAACGGCCCGCTCGACCTGGGCCGAATCGACCGTCAGGGGCGGCAGCAGCCGCAGCGTGCCGGGCTCGGGCACGTTGACGATCAGGCCGCGCTCCAGCAGCTCGGCGACGACCGCGGGGGCGTCGATCCCGCTCGCCAGGCCGACTCCCAGCATCAGGCCGCGCCCGCGGACCTCCTCGACTCCGTCAAATGCCAGAAGGCTCTCCCGCAATCCAGCGCCGAGCTCGCGCACGCGACGCAGCAGCGCCGGCTCGTCGACCACGTCGAGCACGGCAAGCGCCGCCGCCGAGACCACGGCGCCGCCGGCGAAGGTCGAGCCGTGGTCGCCAGCCTCCAGCACCTCGCCGAGCTGCTCGCTCGTCACGCAGGCGCCGACGGGAAGGCCGCCGCCGAGCGCCTTGGCGCTGGTCAGCAGGTCGGGCCGCACCGGCGTTTGCTCATACGCCCAGAGCGAGCCGGTCCGTCCCATCCCGGTCTGGATCTCGTCGAGGATCAAGAGGGCGCCGACCTCGTCGCAGGCCTGTCGCGCCGCCAGCAGCGTCTCGTCGCTGAGTGGATAGACGCCCGACTCGCCCTGGATCGCCTCGATCATCACCGCGGCGGTGCTCTCGCCGACCGCGTCGCGCAGGGCGCCGGCATCGTCGAAGGGAACCGAGCGGAAGCCGGGCAGCATCGGCCCCAGCGCCGGGTTCTCCGCCAGTGTCGGCGTCGCCGAGAGCGCCCCGTAGGTGCGGCCGTGGAAATCGCGCTCGAAGCTGACGATCTCCGGGGCCTCGACTCCGCGGCCATGGGCGTGCTTGCGAGCGACCTTGATCGCGCACTCGTTGGCCTCGGTTCCGGAGTTGCTCAGGAAGACCCTCCCCCCCAGGCTCGACCGCGAGAGCCGCTCGGCAAGCCGCACCATCGGCTCGGTGTAGAAGAGGTTGGAGACGTGCATCAGCTCGCCGGCCTGCTCGCGGACGGCCTCGACCACGGCCGGATGGCAGTGGCCAATCGAACAGACCGAGATCCCGGCGAGGAAGTCGAGGTATTCCTTGCCCTCCGAGTCCCAGAGCAGCGCCCCCTCTCCGCGCACGAACTCGACCGGCGCGCGGCGGTAGGTCTGCATCAGGTAGCGCTGCTCGAGCGCCTGCAGCTCCTCCAGCTTCACGAGGTCACCATCGTGCCGATGCCGGCGTCGGTGAAGAGCTCCAACAGCAGGCTGTGCGGCTGGCGGCCGTCGATGATGTGGGCCGACTGGGCGCCACCGCGGATCGCGTCGACGCAGGCGCCCAGCTTCGGGCGCATGCCCCCGCCGATCGCCGGCAGACGCTCCTCGACCTCCTCGACGGTGGCGCGGGAGATCAGCGAGCTCTCGTCGGCGGCGTCGGCGAGCCAACCCTCGACGTCGGTGAGGAAGATCGCCTTGTGGGCGCCGAGGGCCGCGGCGATCTTGCCCGCGGCCTCGTCGGCATTGACGTTGTAGGACTGCCCGCCGCGGTCGGAAGCCGAGGAGGCGACCACCGGGATGTAGTCCTCGGCAATGTGGTTGAGGACGTCGATGTCGACCTTCTCTATCGAGCCGACGAAGCCGACCTGCTCAGCGTTGGCCACCGGGGCGACCTCAAACAGCGTGCCGTCCTGGCCGGAGAGCCCGACCGCCGGCTGCCCATGCCGGTTGAGCCGCTGCACGATGTCGGAATTGAGCTTGCCGAGCAGGACCATGCGGGCGACCTCGACCGTCTCGGCGTCGGAGACGCGCAGGCCTTCGTGAAAGCGGACCTCGAGCCCAAGGCGCTCCATGTATTCGGTGATCTCAGGGCCGCCGCCATGGACGATGACCGGGTTGAGGCCGACGTACTTGAGCAGGACGACGTCGGTGGCGAAGGCCTCGCGCAGGGCGTCATCGCGCATCGCCGAGCCGCCGTACTTGATCACGACGGTGCGGCCGTGGAACTCCCTGATGTAGGGAAGCGCCTCAAGCAGGGTGTCGACATTGCTGCTCATCCGTCCGTCTCCTCAGGTCGTGTACTCGGCGTTTATGCGGACGTACTCGTAGCCCAGGTCCGAGAACCAGACGTGGGCGCTGTGCTCGCCGCGGTCGAGCCGCAGCCCGATCTCGGCCTCGGCGACGTCCTCGCCGAGCTCGGCGGCGTCGATCGAGCCGGCGCCGATCTCATCCAGGTCCTCGCCCGCCAGCGCCATTCCGGCCGCCTGAGCGATCCGGCCCCAGTTGGGGTCGCGGCCGAAGAGCGCGGTCTTGACCAGCGGTGAGTTGGCGATCGCGCGTGCCACCCGCTCGGCCTCGGCGGGTGAAGCGGCGCCGTCCACCTGAACGCGACCGACCCGGACGGCGCCCTCGCCGTCGGCGACGATCTCGATCGCGAGCTGGAGCAGAACCGCCTCCAGCAGCCCCTCGGGCAGCGGCGCCCCGGCCTCACCCGTCGCCTGTAGAAGGACAGTGTCGTTGGTGCTCATCTGACCGTCGACCGTGACCCGCTCGAAGGAGGCCTCGACAGCGGCGCGGAGTGGCGCGTCGGCGTCATCGACAACGGCATCGGTCTGGACGAAGCAGAGCATCGTCGCGAAGTCCGGCTGCATCATCCCGGCGCCCTTCGCCTGCGCGGAGAGGGTGACGCCGCCGGCGCGCAGGGTGCAGCTCTTCGGCCAGCGATCGGTGGTGAGGATCGCGTCGGAGAAGGCGCCGGCGCCATTCGCCGACAACGATCCGGCCGCCTCGCCGATCCCGGACAGCACGGCATCGATCGGCAGCGGCACGCCGATAACGCCGGTCTCGGCGACGGCGACGGCGCTGGGATCCAGGCCCAGCTCCTCACCGGCCCGCTCGCACATCGCCCAGGCGTCGGCGAGCCCCTGCTCGCCAGTCTCGGCGTTGGCGTTGCCGGCGTTTACAACCGCGGCCCGCACGGCGCCGCGCTCGACCCGGTCGCGGCAGATCCGCACCGGCGCCGCGGCGGACGCGTTGCGGGTCAGCAGCACCGAGGAGGACACCCTCGGCGCGTCGCAGACCAGCAGTCCGACGTCGGTCTTGCCGCCGCCCTTGAGCCCGCAGTGGGCGGCGCCGGCGCGGAAGCCGGGGGCGAGCTGCGCCGGGGCGAGCTGCTCGACTCCGGCGGGCGGGTTGGCCCAGCGGGATCTGAAGAAGGGCTCGCTCACCGCAGCCCCTCGGTCTCCTCGATGCCCAGCATCAGGTTGAGGTTCTGCACCGCCTGCCCCGAGGCTCCCTTCCAGAGGTTGTCGATCGCCGAGAAGGCGAGCACCCGCCCACGCTCCTCGACCGTGACGTAGACGTGGCACTCGTTCGTATCGCGCACGTCGCGCAGGCCGGGCGGATGGTCGACCGCGTGGACGAAGGGCTCATCGGCGTAGCGCTCGGCGTAGAGCGCCTGCACCTCCTCTTTGGACATCGGCTCGCTCAGCTGCGCGTAGCAGCTGGTCAGCTCGCCCTGGTCGAGCGGCAGCAGATGCGGCACGAAGGTGACTGGCGTCTGACTACCGAGCGCCGCCAGCTCCTGCTCGATCTCGGGCCTGTGCCGGTGGCCCTCGGTCTTGTAGGCAAAGGCGTTCTCGTCCATCGAGACGTAGTGCATCTCGTCGCCACCGCCGCGACCGGCGCCGGAGACGCCCTGCTTGGCGTCGATGACGACGTCGCTCAGCAGACCGCGCTCGGCCAGTGGCGCCAGCGCGAGCACGCTCGCCGTCGGGTAGCACCCCGGCGTCGCGACCAGTTCCGCCCCGCGCAACTGCTCCCGGTAGAGCTCGGTGAGCCCGTAGACGGCTCCGTCGAGCAGCTCCGGCGCGCCGTGCTCGCCGTACCAGCGCTCATAGGTCGGCAGGTCGCGCAGCCGGAAGTCGGCCGAGAGGTCGACAACCAGCGCCCCGAGGCCACGCAGGGCGGCAACGGTCGGCGCAGAGGCGCCGTGCGGGTAGGCGACGATCGCCGCATCGACGTCCTCCAACGTGTCGAGGTCGAGCTCGGTCAGCTCCAGCGGCACCCGGTAGCGCGGGTAGAGCCGGTCCAGCCGGGCCCCGGCATCGCTGCGCGAGGTGACGCCGACCAGCTCCAAGCGCGGGTGGCGCCAGACGATCTGCGCGGCAAGGGCGCCGGTGAAGCCCGACGCTCCGGCGACGAGGACTCTCGCTTTCTCACTCACGTAGCGACCCTCCAATCTCACTCAGCTCGGCGGCGATCGACTCGCGTTTGGCGGCGACCTCCTCGTCGGTAAGAGTGCGGTCCCCAGCGCGGAACTCGAGTCGTAGGGCGAGGCTCTTGCGCCCCTCCCCCAGCTGCTCTCCTTCATATAGGTCGAAGACCTCGGCGGCCCGCAACAGCTCGCCACCCCCAGCGAGAACCGCGCCGCGGACCCGCGCCGCCTGGCACGTCGTCGGGCACGACGACGGCAAGATCCTGTAGCACGGCCGGAAAGGCGGTCACGTCCTCGAAGGCCTCCTCGCCGGTGGATGCGGCAGCGACCAAGATCGACAGAGCGACTTCAAAGCCAACCGCGGAGTCGAGGTCCCAGTGGCGGCAGACGAGCGGGTGCAGCTCGCCGATCCAGCCCCCGTCCGCCCCATCGACGAGCACCGTCGCGCTGCTACCCGGATGCAGGAAGGGCTCGTCGCTGGGCTCGAAGGCGAGCGCCACACCGAGCCGAGCCGCAAGGCCCTCCAGCACTCCCTTGAGCGCGAAGAAGTCCGCCGCCTCTCCCCCGCCCCGCCAGGAGCGCGGCGTCAGCGGTCCCGCCACAAGGCAACCGAGTCGCTGCGGCTCGACGAACGGCGCCCCCCGCTCCCCGGCGAACTCCCCACCCAAGGGGCCGATGGGACGATTTCCCACCATATAGGCGTGTTTTCGGCCCGTCGGCGGCGAGGTTAGGTAGATGCGGCCGGACTCGAAGAGGGCCGCTTGCTCTACGTCGCGTGCGAGGTTGCGCCGGGCGGCGTTCAGCAGCGAGCCGAGCAGGTTCGTCCGCATCGTCGATTGATCCTCGGAGAGCGGGTTGGAGATCGTTATGCCCTCAGCCCGCGGGTCACCGGCGGGGATCCGCAGCCGCTCCGCCTCGCCCGGGTCGGTGAAGCTCCAGCCGGCGATCTCGTCGAAGCCGAGGTCGCGCAGCGCGTCCTCGGCGCGACGCCGCAACCGCTGGTCGCGGCGCAGGCCACCCGCCTGTCCGGAAGAGGCCGGCAGGGTCGAGGGCAGGTGCTGGTCGATGCCGTGCACACGCGCGACCTCCTCGATCAGGTCCGCCTCGCGGGTGACGTCGTAGTGGCGGTCGGGCGGCACGACGACTTCGAGATCCGCTCCGTCCACCTCGACCGCGAAGCCGAGCCGCTCCAGATAGGCGACCTGGTCGGCCTGCTCGATCCGCATCCCGAGCAGCCCCTCGACCCGCTCGCCCCGCAGGCGGATCTGCTGGCCGGCCGGAGTCTCCGCGGCCACGTCGATCGTCCCGGGCACCAGCTTCGCCCCGCAGAGCTCGACCATCAGCCGCGAGGCGATCCGCTGCGCCCGCATGCAGAGCTCCGGATGCAGCTGTTTCTCGAAGCGCGAGGAGGCCTCCGAACGCAGGCCGAGCAGGCGCGACGTACGCAGGATGTTGGTCCCGTTCCAGTTGGCGACCTCGAGCAGGACACGAGAGGTGTCGTCGGAGACCTCGGAGACCTGGCCGCCCATGATCCCGGCGACGCCCGAAGGGCCGCGACTGTCGCAGACCAGCACCGTCTCGGCGTCGAAGCTCCGCTCGACGTCGTCGAGCGTCGTCATCTTCTCGCCGCCGACGGCCGCGCGGACGGTCAGCGCCCCGTCGGGAACCTTGTCCAGGTCGAAGGCGTGCAGCGGCTGCGCGGTCAGCAGCATCACGTAGTTGGTGATGTCGACGACGTTGTTGATCGAGCGCTGGCCGGTGGCGCTCAAGCGCGCCTGCAGCCAGGCCGGCGAGGGCCCGACCTTGACCTCGGTGAAGACCCGCGCGGTGAACCGTGGGCAGAGCTCCGGGACCTCGACCGTCACCGATGCGTAATCGCCCACCTCACCCTCGCCGGCGGCCGGCGCCTCCTCCTCCCAGGGCTCGGCGGCAAGCGGCGCGGCGCTGATCGCGTGCACCTCGCGCGCCACCCCGTAGACGCCGAGGCAGTCGGGCCGGTTGGGCGTCACCTCGAGCTCCAGCACCGACTCGGCAACCGGCAGCACCTCGCCCAACGGCGTTCCGGGAGCGGCCCCATCATCGAGAACGAGGATGCCCGCCGACTCCTCGGCGACCTCCAGCTCGGCGGCGGAGAGGATCATCCCGTGCGACTCGATTCCGCGCAGCTTCGCCTTGCCGAGCTTCGCGCCACCGGGCATCGTCGCCCCCGGCAGTGCCACGGGCACGGTCTGCCCCGCCGCCACGTTGGGGGCGCCGCAGACGATCGTGCGCGGCTCGCCGTCGCCGGTGTCCACCGTGCAGACGCTGAGCCGGTCCGCGTCCGGGTGCTTCTCGCGCTCCAGCACCTTTCCGATCACGAAGCCCTCGGCCGCGGGCGGCCCGACGACGCCGACCCGCTCGACCTCAGTGCCGGTCATCGCCAGGCGCTCGGCGAGGGCGCCGGCATCGATGCCGGGATCGCAGTACTCACGCAACCACGAGAACGGGACTCTCATAGGAATTGCTCCAGCATCCGCACGTCGTTGTCGAAGAAGCGGCGCAGATCCGGGACGCCGTGCCGCAGCATCGCGATCCGCTCGACCCCCATGCCGAAGGCGAAGCCCTGGACTCTGTCGGGGTCGTAGCCGTTCTCGGCGACGAAGCCGAGCACGTTGGGGTCGACCATGCCGGCGCCGAGGATCTCGATCCAGCCCTGTCCCTTGCAGAGGTTGCAGCGCTCACCGCCGGCCAGCGTCCCGGTCCCCCCGCAGCGGAAGCAGGAGACGTCGACCTCGACGCTGGGCTCGGTGAAGGGGAAGAAGTGCGGCCGCATGCGGATCTCCCGCTCCTCGCCGAAGATCGCCCGCAGCAGCTCCTCCAGCGTGCCCTTCAGGTCGGCGAGCGTGATCCCCTCGCCGATCGCCAGGCCCTCGACCTGGTGGAACATCGGCGTGTGGGTCGCGTCGGAATCGCGACGATAGACCTTGCCCGGCATGATCAGGAAGACCGGCGGGGCCTGCGTCTCCATCGAACGGATCTGCACCGGCGAGGTATGGGTGCGCAGCAGCACCTCGGGGTGGGACTGGACGTAGAAGGTGTCCTGGAGCATCCGCGCCGGGTGTCCGGGTGGGTGGTTGAGGGCGGTGAAGTTGTAGTAGTCGTGCTCGATCTCGGGCCCCTCGACCACCCGGTAGCCCAGTCCGGTCATCACGTCCTCGATCTGCCGCGTCGTGCGGGTGATCAGGTGGAGATGGCCGGCTGGATGCGCCGGCGTGCCAGGCAGCGTCACGTCGACCCGATCGCCGACCAGGCGCGCGTCCATCTCGGCCGCGTCGAGCTCCCCCGCGCGCCTCTCGAGCAGCTCCTCGAGGGCCTTGCGGGCCCGATTCGCCGCGGCTCCGACCGCGCCCCGTTCCTCCGCGGGCAGCTCGGCGATCCCGCGCAGGATCGTCGTCAGCTCGGCTTTGCGGCCCAGGTGGCGGACCCGCAGCTCCTCGAGCTCGGCGGTGCCGCCCGCGGCCGCGATCGCCGCCGTCGCCTCAGCCTCGATCTTCTCGATCCGCTCAAGCATCCTCGGCCGCCTCCTGCATGGCGGGCGACGATAGCCGCTCGCACGCGATCGCCGCCGCAGCGGCGACGTTGAGCGACTCGGCGGCGCCGGGGCGCAGTGGAATCGTCACCCGCAGGTCGCATTCATCAAGCACCTCGGGAGGCAGCCCCTCGCGCTCGGCGCCGAGGCAGATCGTCGCGACGTCGCCCAGAGCACCAAGTCCTTCGCCACCGTGCGCCACCAGAGCCGCCCGTGCCCGCGGCGCCGTCTCGATCCCCGCCCGCAGCAGCGGCTGAGCGAAGACCGAGCCCATACTTGCCCGCACCGCCTTCGGGCCGAACGGATCGGCACAGTCGGGGCCGAACACGACCGTGCCCCCGGCAAGGGCATGCGCAGTACGGACGATCGCGCCGACGTTGCCCGGGTCAGCTACCCCGTGCAGGTAGACGCAGGGCGAGCTCGCCTCGCTCGCCCAGGCCTGGGGCCAGACGGCGATCGCCCGGGTTCCCGAGCCGAGCGCCGACACCTCGGCCAGCAGCTCCGGCTCGACCTCTTCGCCGCCCAGATCGCTGCCGGCGGCACTGAGCAGGAAGCGTGGCTCGACGCCGGCGGCAAGGCCCGCCTCGACCAAGTCCTCGCCCTCGGTCGCGAAAAGGCCCTCGCGCTCACGGTGCTTGCGCTCGCGCAGCTTGCGGACCAGTTTCAGCTTCTCGTTTTGGGGGCTGGAAATCATCTCTGTCAGTTCGGGTCGGTCGAATCTTCTCCTGGACGTCCAGTGCGGGTCTCGGAAATAAAAAACGGGCCGTGAAGACGGCCCGCCCGGGAAGTGGAAAGTGTGGGTTGCGGCTAGGCGGCCGCACCCTCCCGGGCTAGCTCCACAAATCGGCGGAAGGCCTCGCGGTCGGATACCGCGATCTCGGCCAGCATCTTGCGGTTGACCTCGACGCCGGACTCGCTGAGCCCGTGCATCAGCTGCGAGTAGCTCATGCCCTCGAGCCGGGCGGCGGCGTTGATCCGCGTGATCCAGAGCCGCCGGAACTCGCGCTTGCGGTTGCGCCGGTCCCGGTAGGCGTACATCCCCGAGCGCTGCACCTGCTCTTTGGCGAAACGGTAGGAGGAATGCTTGCGACCGAAATAGCCCTTGGCTTCCTTCAGCACCTTGCGCCGCTTCTTGCGCGCGTGGACGGAGCGCTTGACCCGGCTCACTTGCCGCCTCCAAGCAGGGTCCGCACGCGCTTTTCGTCGGCCTTGGCGATCACGACCGGCCGCCCCATCTGCCGCTTGCGCTTCGCCGACTTTTTCTCGAGGATGTGGCTCGAGTAGGCGCGCCGCCCACGCAGCTTGCCCTTGGCGGTCTTGCGAAAGCGCTTCTTGGCGCCCGAGTGGGTTTTCATCTTCGGCATCGGGACGGGTATTGAAGCAGACCGGCGGCTGCCCCTGCCGGTGCGGTGACCGGCGCAGGTACGCTGGCGCCCGATGCGGATCGTCTATGTGATCGGGACCCGCCCCAACTTCGTCAAGACGGCGCCGGTGATCGCGGCGCTGCGCAAGCGCCTGCCCGAGGGTCGCCACACGATCGTCCACACCGGCCAGCACTACGACAGGACGATGTCGGAGGTGTTCTTCGAGGAGCTCGGCGTGCCCGCGCCGGACCACATGCTCGAGGTCGGGTCGGGAAGCCACGCCCAGCAGACCGCGCGCACGATGGAGCGACTGGAGCCGGTCCTGGAAGCGGAGCGACCGGACCTGGTGATGGTCCCCGGCGACGTCAACTCGACCCTCGCCGCGGCACTGACCGCGGTCAAGATGCAGATCCCCGTCGCCCACATCGAGTCGGGCCTGCGCAGCTTCGACCGCACGATGCCCGAGGAGATCAACCGGATCGTCGCCGACGAGTTCGCCTCCTACCTCTTCCTGCACAGCGACGAGGCGACCCGGAACCTGCGTGCCGAGGGCATCGCCGAGGAGCGCATGCACTTCGTCGGCAACACGATGATCGACACCCTGGTGGCGCTCGAAGACCGCTTCCGAGCCGCCGGCACCGCGGCAAAGCTGGGGGTCGAGCCGGGCGGGTACGCGCTCGTCACCCTGCACCGCCCCGCCCTGGTCGACGGCGAGCTGCTCCCGGAGACGGTGCGCCGCCTGGCCGAGCTGGCGCGTGAGATGCCGGTCGTCTTCCCGGTCCACCCGCGCACGCGCAAGAAGATGGAGGCGATCGAGTCCGAGCATCCTGGGCTGCTGCTCTCCGAGCCGCTCGGCTACGTCGACTTCCTCTCGCTGATCGCCGGCGCAGGTGCCGTCCTCACCGACTCGGGCGGGATCCAGGAGGAGACGACCTACCTCGGCATCCCCTGCTTCACCCTGCGCGACAACACCGAGCGCCCGGTGACGATCCGCGCCGGCACCAACACCCTGCTCGGCCTAGACCCCGCGGCGATCGCCACGATCCCAGCTTCTCTCGCGAAGCGCCCAGCAGCGCCATCCGAGCCACCGCCCCTCTGGGACGGCCACGCAGCAGAGCGAATCGCCGACGTACTGGCTTGAGCTAAGTGGAATCCCCGTCGGGAGAGTCCCCCGACTGATCGTCGTCGGCCGGCGCATCCTCTCCATCGACCGGCGGATCGTCCTGTTTGGCCTGCGCCTCAACCTCTTTGCTGGGCGCCAGCATCATGCTCATGTTGCGCCCTTCCTGCAGCGGCGCGGACTCGATCACGGCGAGCCCGTCGAGGTCCTCGAAGAGGCGCTGCAGCAGATTCCTGCCCCGCTCCGGATGCGCCTGCTCGCGGCCGCGGAACATGATCGTGATCTTGACTTTGTTGCGCTGACGCAGGAAGCGCTCGACGTGACCCTTCTTGGTCTCGTAGTCGTGGACGGCGATCTTCGGCCGCAGCTTGATCTCGCGCACGTTGACCTGGGTCTGGTGCTTGCGGGCGGCCTTCTGCTTCTGCTCCTGCTCGTATTTGTACTTCGAGTAGTCGAGCAGGCGGGTGACCGGCGGCTTCGAGCCAGGAGCAACCTCGACCAGGTCGAGGTCGGCGTCCTGCGCGCGTTTCATCGCCTCGGCGATCTCGACGATTCCGAGCTGCTCCCCGTCGGCCCCGATCAGGCGCACTTTGGGCACGCGGATCCGCTCGTTGATGCGCGTCGTGTCGCGCTCGGGCGGCCGGCGATCGAACCTGCGCGGAACAGGCACTAGTGAGAGGTGAGGTGGAGCTTCAAGAGGACGAGGGATGCGGAGGCTGCCACGGGACGCTCAGCGGCGCGGTGTGTTTGGCATGCCTGCGAACAAGTGCCCGCAGTATAGAGACAGAGCCGAAACACGGTCGCGGCGGCTCATGTGGCCTGCTCGGCGCGGTGGACGAGGTCGGCAAAATCGACCAGCTTCATCGCCCCCAGCTCGCCCTCGGCATGGGAGCGCACCGCCACCTCGCCGGTCTCCTCCTCGCGATCGCCGACGACGAGCATGTAGGGGTTGCGGGCGATTTCGGCGTCGCGAACCTTCTTGCCGATCGACTCCGAGCGGCGGTCGACCTCGACCCTGACCCCGAGCTCGCGCAGCTGCGCGGCGGTCTTGTCGCCGAACTCGACGTGGCGGTCTGAGATCGGCAGCACTGTCGCCTGCACCGGCGCCAGCCAGACCGGGAAGCGCCCCCCGTAATGCTCGATCAGGATCCCGGCGAAGCGCTCCATCGAGCCGAGCAGGGCGCGGTGGATCATCACCGGCCGCCGTGGGTCGTCGTTCTGATCGGTGTAGTGGAGGTCGAAGCGCTCCGGCATGAAGAAGTCGACCTGGCAGGTGCCGCACTGCCAGGAGCGGCCCAGCGCGTCGGTGATGTGGAAGTCGATCTTCGGGCCGTAGAAGGCGCCGTCGCCGGGGTTCAGCGTGTACTCACGCCCCTGACTGTCCAGGGCGTCGCGCAGCGCCTCTTCCGCCTGCCCCCACTGCTCCTCGGTCCCGATCGACTTCTCGGGCCGGGTCGAGAGCTCGATGTGCACGTCCTCGAAGCCGAAGCGCGCGTAGAGCTCGTCGATCGCCTCGCAGATGCCGGTCACCTCGTCGACGATCTGCTCCGGCGTGCAGTAGATGTGGGCGTCGTCCTGGGTGAAGGAGCGGACCCGCAGCAACCCGTGCAGCACGCCCTCGCGCTCGGCGCGGGAGACCTGGCCGAACTCGGCGATCCGCAGCGGCAGCTCGCGGTAGGAGTGTCGCTCGGAGTCGAAGACGAGGCAGGCGCCGGGGCAGTTCATCGGCCGGATCGCGTACTGGCGCTCCTTGGACTCGGTGAAGTACATGTTCTCCTGGTAGTTGTCCCAGTGGCCGGAGCGATGCCACAGCTCGACGTCCATCAGGTGGGGCGTCTTGATCTCGGTGTACTCGCGCTTGCGCAGCTGTTTTTGCACCTCGGCCTCGATCAGGCGCAGCAGGACCGTGCCGTGGGCGAGCCAGAAGGGCATGCCGGGCGCCTCCTTGCGCAGCATGAAGAGGCCGAGCTGGGGACCGAGGCGGCGATGGTCGCGCGCCTTCGCCTCCTCGATCCGCTCGAGGTGGAGATCGAGGTCCTTCTTCGAGAAGAAGGCGGTGCCGTAGATGCGGGTCAGCATCGAGCGGCTCTCGTCGCCGCGCCAGTAGGCACCGGCCAGGGAGTTGAGCTTGATCGCCTTGATCCGGCCGGTGCCGGGGCCGTGGGGGCCGCGGCAGAGGTCCTCGAAGGGGCCGTTGCGATAGAGCGAGACGGTCTCGACCCCTTCGTCGCGGACGAGGTCTTCGATCAGCTCGACCTTGTAGCCCTGATCCTGGGCGTGGAAGATCTCGATCGCCTCGGCCGGCGGGACGTCGCGGCGCTCGAACCGCTCGTCGGCGTCGATGTGCGCCTGCATCGCCTTCTCGATCCGCTCCAGGTCGTCCTCGTTGACCTTGGCGTCCGGGGGGAACTCGAAGTCGTAGTAGAAGCCCTGTTCGATCGGCGGCCCGATCGTCACCTTCGTCCCCGGGTAGAGCTCCATCACCGCCTCGGCCATCACGTGGGCGGCATCGTGGCGGATCAGCTCCAGCGCCTCCGGGTCGCGGTCGGTGAGGATCGCGATCTCGGCCCCGTCGGGAAGCGGCGCGGTGAGATCGCGCAGCTCGCCGTCGACGCGAATGGCCAGAGCGGCCTTGGCCAGGCCCGGTCCGATCGCCGCCGCGGCATCGGCGCCGGTGGCCCCGTCGGGCAGCTCCAGCGGCTTGCCGTCGGGCAGCTTTGCGGTGATCTTGGTCGCGGCCTCCATCGCCCCCATGCTACGCGGCGGGTCCACATCGTTCAGTGGAGCATTGGAACCCCTATAAGGGACACAAGAGTCCACTATCCACCGGCACGTGCCTGGCGCACGGCGATCAACGGGCAGGGACTTGGGCCGCCGACCACGCCGTGGCGCTCCCAGACCGCATAGGGCCCGGCCTGACGGCGGAAGGTCAGCTGGCTGAACGGGGCGCGAGACGTGCCACTGGTGACGAAGAAGCGGATGCCGGCCGGCGGCCTCCCCCCCGCGGCGCTTGCCGGTTCGATGCAGACGCGACCGCCACGCAGCTCCCAGGCGATGTAGCGGTCCCCCTGTTCGCCGGCGAGCAGGGGGTCGGGAGCCAGAACCAGGGTCGAGCCGCCGGCGAGCAGCGGGCGCAGGCCGGTGAGGGCGGGCGAGTAGGAGCTCGGCCCGACCGGCGCGTTGGCGAAGGCGAGCAGGGAACAGACGCCCGCCGCCGCCAGGTACAGCAGGGCGACGGGCCGGCGCGACAGCGGCAGCAAGATTGCCAGGGCCGCCAACGGCGCGGCTACCTCGAGTGCCTTGGCGGACGTGTACGGAGTGCCCCCGATCCGCGCCGCGATGTAGAGGAGCGCCACGACAAGGACCCCGGTGAGAACCGTCGTCTCGCGCCGGCGCCAGCAGACGATCAGCCCGTATACGAACAGCAGTGCGGCGAAGGCGGCGCCGGCGAAGTAGGCAAGCGCCGGCGCCGCCCCACTGCCGGGCGACAAGCGGAAGTCGCCCGAAGGCCAGATCCCCAGCGCGGTGAAGGGCGAGACCTGGCCGAAGAGGTTGCCTAGGCCGGGGCCGTTGGGGTCAAAGGTCTCGAAGCTGTGGAAGTCGATCATCCGGCCCAGCTCGGGAAGGGCTCCGACCAGGAAGACCAAGAGCGCCAGCAACAGCGGCCGAATCGGCAACGACCGCTCGAGCACCAGCCAGGTCAGGAGGATCCCGGCCAGCCAGATCAGGCCCGGAAAGCTGTAGGTGTAGACGGAGCCGATTGCGATGAGGGCGGCCGGAACGAAGCGCAGCGGGAGGTCGCGCCAGGTTCGGGTGCTCTCCCTCAGGGCGAGGACGAAAGCGAGGACGAAGAGGGCCTGGATCACCTCCTTGAAGGCGCCTTGGGCGAAGTAGGAGGCAACTAGATATGGGAGGCCGACCAGGAGGGCGGCGGCGGTGCGGCGCCACCACGGCTGATCGGAGAAGGCCGCGAGGGCCGTCAGGGGGGCGATGACTGCCGCGGCGACGGTGAGGCCGTCGAAGCCTTGGACGATGCCTATGCCCAGGCCCTTGTTGAGGGCCACGACGACCGAGTGCGGGCCGAGCGGATAGCCCTGGTGGAGCAGCTGCGAGCCAGCGCCGTGGGCGAGGCGGTCCGTCGCCAGCAGATGCTGGGACATGTCCGGGTTGAAGCCCGTGCCGAGGATGCCGAAGTGGCCTTCGACCGCAAAGGGCAGGGATGCCGCGAGCAGCGCCCCGATCGCGACCGGGAGCCCGGTTCGCAGTGCATCCCCCCCGGCCTCGATCCTGGCGCGCAGGTAGACCACCGCGACTAGCGTCAACACCAAGATGAGCACGGCGGAGACGACCCCGTGCCCCGGCATCCGCACGGTCGCCCAGCAGAGCGCACAGACCAGGGCCAGCCCGACGGCAGGCGCCAGCCATGACCACCGCCTGATCCCGCAGAGCCCGAGCACAGCCTGCCCAATCGCCAGCGAGGCGCCGCATACCGCCAAAACCGCTGCATAGGTCGCGATCACAGGGCCGCGAGCCTAGACTGCCTGGATGGTCCATGTCCCACCGGCAAGGCATCTCCTGCGCGCCAAGGACCTGGCCGACGCTCGTTACTACGAACCGCTTGGCGTCGACGATCTGGCCGCTGCCGCCGGTCTCTCACGCGCCCACTTCAGTCGCGAGTTCCGGCGCGCCTTCGGCGAGTCGCCACACGCCTACTTACTGACGCGCCGCCTCGAGCGCGCCGCCGCCCTGCTGCGCACCACCGACAACTCGGTTGCCGAGATCTGTCTGGCGGTCGGCCTGCAGAGCATCGGCTCCTTCACGACCAGCTTCAGCCGCACCTTCGGGCAGTCGCCAACCGCCTACCGCGCCTCCTTCCCTCCCGCGTCCGCCTACGTTCGCATCCCGGGCTGCGTCGTGCGCGCCTACGGCCGGCCTCAAAACCGCACGTTTCGAGAAGACAGCGGCAAGGCCCCCGCCTAGCATCGGCGACGACCTGTTTCCGTCGAGCAAGGAGAAACCGATGATCAAGATCGCGAACGCGCAGCTTTGGGTCCACGACCAGGACGAGGCACTCGCCTTTTACACCGAGAAGGTCGGCATGGAGGTACGGGCCGACGTGACCCTTCCGGAGATGGACGACTTTCGCTGGCTCACCGTCGGGCCGGGCGGCCAGGAGGACGTCTCGATCACCCTGATGGCGATCCCAGGAGCGCCGGTGATGGACGAGGAGACCGCCGAGCAGGTCCGCACGGTGATGGCCAAGGGCTTCGCCGGCACCGTCTTCCTCACCACCGAGGACTGCCAGGCTTCTTACGAGGAGCTCAAGGGGCGGGGCGTCGAGTTCAGCGAGACGCCCGAAGAGCGTCCCTACGGGATCGACTCGGGCTTCCGCGACCCTTCCGGCAACAGCATCCGCCTCACCGAGGTTCGTCTGCCGGCGACGGTCTGAACTCGCCCCCGCCGAGCTCCGGCGGCAGGGCCCGCGGCCCCTCGGGATAGAGCGAGCGCAATGTCTCCTCGCTCATCTCGAGGGTGTTCGCGCCCTCGGGTGGCGCGCCGAAGATCAGCCAGAGTGCGTCCTCCTCGGTGTCGTTGAAGACCTGGCGCCTCGACTCGGGCTCGACCAGGAGCGAATCCAGCGACCCGAGCTCGAGCGTCTCGTCGTCGACGCGAATCCGCCCCCTCCCCTCGAGCACCACGTACAGCTCCTCCGTTGCGAAGTGCCTGTGCAAGGTCGAGGCTTGCCCCGGCCGTAGGCGCCAGAGGCGTGCGCCCAGGCTGCCCGCCTCGAGCTGTTTACCGAGATCCATGTTGAGCACCCGCATCTGGTTCGACTCGCGCCAGAAGGCCTCTCCGGCACGCAGCAATCGATAGGCCATAGGCGGCTCCTTCCAGGGGATGACGAAGTGGGCGCTACTGGGCTCGAACCAGTGACCTCCAGCTTGTCGAGCTGGCGCTCTCCCAACTGAGCTAAGCGCCCCAGGCGGGAGAGCGGAATCTAGCAGCGAACGGCGGCCCTCAAGTCGCCGGTGCAAGCTGCCGATTCAACCGGTGCAACTTTCCAGCCTACGCAGTGTTTCTCTATTACAAGCCGCCAGCAGGGGGCGGCAAGCTTTAAAGCTCAAGGACCGACGAGCCAGCGACTTAGAACTCTCTGGTGGTACGTCCTTCGGAAACAAAGGGCCCCGATTGGGGCCCTTTTCCGTTCTCCTCCGGTGCCTTAGACGTGGCTGCTGGGCAGGTGCCAGCGACGCGGCTCGAGCAGGGCATCGATCGACTCCGGTCCCCACGAGCCGGGCTCGTAGGGCTCGACCGGGGGCGGTTCGTGCAGCAACGGCTCGCTGACTTCCCAGAGACGCTCAATCGCCGCGGAATTGGTGAAGAAGGTGCGATCGCCGACCATCACGTCGTGAATCAGGCGCTCGTAGGGATCAAGCGCCTGCTCGGGGCCACCGAAGCTGTCGTCATAGCTGAAGCGCATGTGCGCTTGGCCAAGCCGCAACTCCGGGCCGGGGACCTTGGCGAGGAAGGAGCTGGAAACGCTGCCAGGCTCGCCCAGCTCGAAGGTGAGGTGGTCGCAGCCGAAGGACTCCGCGACGTGCGCGCAGTCGACGGGAAACATCCGCCGTGGGGGCTCCCTGAACGCAATGGTCACCAGATGACGGCTCGCGGCAAGGCGCTTGCCGGATCGCAGGTAGAAAGGAACCCCAGCCCAGCGCCAGTTGTCGACGCGAGCGCGCAGCGCTACGAAGGTCTCGGTGTCGGAGTCTGGCGCCACTCCGTCCTCTTCGCGGTAACCGATGTACTGGCCGCGGATTGCCTCGGCCGGGCGCAACGGCTGCATCGCGTCGAAGACCTTCTGCCGCTCCCACATCAGCGTCTTGGCGCTCATCGAGACCGGCGGCTCCATCGCGACGAAACCGAGCACCTGGAACAGATGGGTGACGACCATGTCCCGAAACGCTCCAGTCTGCTCGTAGAAACCGGCTCGCATGCCAATCGAAAGCGTCTCCGGAACGTCGATCTGGACGTGGTCGATGTGGTTGCGGTTCCAGACCGGCTCGAACATGCCGTTGGCGAACCGCATCGCCAGCAGGTTCTGCACCGCCTCCCGGCCCAAGTAGTGATCGATGCGGAAGATCTGCTCCTCCTCGAAGACCTCGTGGAGGCAGGTGTCCAGCTCCCGGGCCGAAGAGAGATCGGTGCCGAACGGCTTCTCGAGGATGACCCGGGCGCCCGCTCCGAGCCCGCTCTGTCCCAGCCCCCCGATGACTTCCGCATGAGCGTTGGGGGGCAACGAGAGATAATGCAGCAGCTTCGCCCCCTCGCCCAGTTCCTCCCTCGCCCGGCCCACCTCCTCGTGCAGAGCGCCGAAGCCATCGCCGGTCGCGGCGAACCTGAGCGAAGCGGCGAAGCGCTCCCACTCGCCGGCCGAGGGCGGCTCGTGGCACTCATCGTCCAGCGCTTCGCGCGCGAGCTCGACGAACGCCTCTTGGCCGAGCTCGCCCCGGGAGACGCCGACGATTACGAAGCGCTCGGGCATCAGCCCCGCCTCGGTCAGTCGGAACATGCCCGGGATGAGCTTCCGCTTCGCCAGGTCACCGGTCGCGCCGAAGAGGACGATGACGTGATTGTCGGGGATGGTGGGCGCCCCGGCCACGGCCGGCGCATCTGCCAGTTCAACGGCCATCGACATCAGCCTGACAGAGCTATCCCATCGACGGCTCGTCGTAAAGGCGCCTACCGGAATCGAACCGGTGTAAACGGCTTTGCAGGCAGGACCGTCGCCGTCAATCTGGCTTGTTCAAGCGGTTTTGCTGCTCAGGGTGCCAGTCGGGGTGCCAGTGCACCCGCCTCAGCGATCCGTGACCAGATTCGGCGGGTGTTTGTAGTGGCTCCGCTCCGTGTAGGACCAGTGGTCGCCTGGCTGCTGGCTCTCCATCTTCTCCACGTGCTTGTGGACGATGTTCTGCTTGGCCTTCTCAACGGCACCGCCCTTTAGCTCTTTCCGCACCATGATCCACGCGATGGCGTAGCGATCCCAGCCGAAACCGCTTGCGTCTTCGATGATCGTCAGGTCCAGCGTGGCGAACGTCCACGGCGGATCGACCTTGTTGCCGATCTCCTTGACGAGGTCGGAATCCGGCCGCTTACCGCCCAGCCCGAGATCGGCAACCGGTACAGCGTCGAAGCCGCGGCCCTGCAAGCCCGCGACAAGGATGGGAGCTGACAGATGATCCTCCAGAACAAGTGTCGCCCCCACCCGGCACTCGCCCCCTGTCGCTCAGGCAGCAGCAGCGTGTTGTCGGCGATCGGCAAGTCGCGCCGCTGCACTGGCCCACTCGATGCAATCGTGCACGCCCCGATCGGGGAGTTCGTACTGGTCGTGCAGAATCTCGCGCCCTTCCTCATCCGCCGCAATCAGGGCGACGTGGCGCACAGACCAGCGCGTCCCCGCAAGGGTCGGCTGCCCACCCAGGAGCCCCGGCTCCACTTCGATCTGCTTCAGCCGCAGCTCCCGTGCGATCCAACCTCCTGACCGGAGGACATCCCCTATCGCCAACCAGAACTCCGGCTTGAAGGCGAACTGGTCATACCCATGAGTGACGTCCAGATACCCCTCCTGGCGATTCTTGAGGACGATGGAGCCGTGGTCGTGCTCGGTGTCAACAGTGGTGCGGCCCAGGCCGATCTTGGAGCGGCTCAAGGGCCATGCAGCGTGCTTCTTGCCTGCCCGCTCGTCCTCCCTGCGGGCGCCCTCAATTGCGTTGTGAATCTGCTTGTAGGTGAAGCCTTCGTCGAGCAGCCAGCGCACCGCTATCGCCTCCGCGGCGTCGAAGAAGCTGTAGAGGTTGCTCGGCAGCCCCTTCGAGACCGTAGGCTGGATCAGGTCGTTGCGTGCCCACTGCCCAATCGTGTTGCCGCTCACCCCGGCGAGTGCCCCGAGGCGCCGTGGCGTGTAGACCGCCTGGGAAGTGAAATCGAAGTCCAGGGCCATATTCAGATCATATTCTTTCCCTGCAAACCGACCATTTCCCCCTTGTCAGCGGCTCGTACCTGCTCCTCAGCGTACTGGTGATCGTGGCGGAGGAAGCTATCCAGCAGCGCGGCCGCCTCGGCTGCTGTGCCCGGCATCAGATGCCCATAGAGGTCGAAAGTCACCTTTATCGAGCTGTGGGCCCATGAACGTGGACAGCGCCTTGGCGTTGACCCCCGCAGCGATCATGAACGAGGCGTAGGTGTGGCGAGCTTGGTGCAGCCGCAGGCGGTCAGGCAGCCCGGCCGCATTCCAGGCGGCGTCGGCGCGGCGATACAGGCTCGCGGCGTGGAACGGCTGGCCGTTGTTGCCGAACACCAACGCGTCGTCGGCCGCTTCCCTTCAACGCATCCGGTGATCGAGCAGCAGATCGCGGAGCACTGGCACCCGACTGGCACCCGAGAAAAGCTCTGACGAGCAACAAGTCGCGCCCGTTCGCAACCGGAATCAGCCGAGTTCAACCGGATCGCCGAAACCGCCGCAATCGGCTCCGTAGAGCCGAAAACAGCGGATTTGCAGGTAAGGCGCCTACCGGAATCGAACCGGTGTAAACGGCTTTGCAGGCCGCTGCGTAGCCACTCCGCCAAGGCGCCGACGAGGGCTAAGCCTAGCGGCGGTCGTGCCTACGGGGCCGCCATATCGGGGGTTGCCGAGCGGGGCTCGGCCCTGGCGTCGTCCACCGCGACTCCGACGAGAACGGCGGTCGCAGCGGTGACCGCGACGGCGAGGCTGAAGGGTGCGGTGGCCAGGGCGAGGACCAGCAACGCCGCGCAGGCCAAGATCCTGGACCCCGGCAGGCGGCCGGTCGCCCCGCGCATGAACGCCGACTGGGCAAGCAGGAAGATCGCCGGCCCGCCGAAGACGAGCAGGCTGACGTCGAAGCTGATCGATCCACCGGGGTCGGCGATCGCCAGCTCGTCGCCTACGGCGATCGCGATGATGCCGATCACCATCAGGATCAGCGTGTAGTTGCCGAGGCCGACGATGCGCGAGGGCTTCTCTGCCTCCTGCACCGCCCGTACGCCGATCTCCTCCGCGCGGTGGAAGTAGCACCACCAGAGGGCGACCGAGCCGGTGAAGGCGACGGCGAGGACGAAGAGCCTGCCGGCCGCGACCTCCTGCCCGGCGAAGGCGTTGCCGAGGGTGAGGACCGTCTCGCCGAGGGCGATCAGGAAGAAGAGGCGGAAGCGCTCGAGGAGATGCTCGGCATAGATCTGACTGTCCGAGCTGAAAGGGCTTTTCCGGCCGGGCAGCGGGTGCCCGGCGATCACGCCGCCATAGGTGATCAGCGTTGCCGCCGCCCACAGAGCGAGCCGGGCGCTACTGCCGACGGCGATACCGGCGATCCAGAGCGGCGCGGTGCCGATCTCCCAGACCAGAGCATTGGCGAAGTGCATATGGAGGCGATGACCTCGAAAGGCCACGACCGCAAACGCGGTGCGACCTATCTGGATCGAGAGGTAGCCGATCACGAACAACCCGGCGCGGTCGCCAAATGCCTCCGAGACCGAGGTCGACATGACCAGACTGGCAAACATCAGGCAGAGCAGGAGCAGCCTGACCGGCTGACGATCGGCGTCGAGCCAGTTCGACGTCCACACGGTCATGAACCACGCGTACATCACCGCGAGCGTGAGGACCAGGGTCTCGGCCATGCCCCGGGCATCGACGTGACCGAGCAGGTGATGCGCAAGCTGGCTGACGGTGAAGACGTAGACGAGGTCGAAGAACAGCTCCAGCGGAGTGACGGATCTCGCCACTTCGCGCGGACGGACAAGCGACGGCATCGCGATAGCGGACCAGCGACCTAGAGCTTGTGCGCCTTGACGGCGGTGCCGTAGGCGCAGATCTCGTACCCCGGCAGGTCGTTGGTGGCGACGATGGTCAAAAGCGGCTGAAGGGATTCGAACCCTCGACCTTCTGCATTGCAAAGTGCCCACCGAACTGGGAGCCGCAGCTAGAAATATCGCAAATTTGCGGGAGTTTTACCTTCCGCTTTCGAGGCAATCACCCTAGCCCATGGGCGAGGATATATCGCGAGTCGATTTCACACGGGGAGATCGAAAGGCCACCCGAAATCACTCAGCGGGAGCGCCCATCGCATCGAGGTCGCGAGACCACCCGGCAACGATGCGGGCGCAGGACTTGTCCCGCGGGTCCAGGGTGAGGCTGCTCCGACCGAGGATAAACGCTCCGGTTCCTGCCACCGGGACCGAATCAATGCAGATCGATCAAGCCCGCACTCGGTACATCCGATGGCTGCTCGCGACCCGAGACCTGTCGCCGCACACGATTCGCGCCTACGGCGGCGACCTCGCCAGCTTCGAGCGATACGTAGGTGCCGACTTCGAGGTCGAGGAGATCGATCAAGACGGCGTGATCTCCTTCATCGAGAAGCAGAGGGCCGCGGCCCTCTCCCCCGCTTCACTGAAAAGGCGAGCGGCGGCACTGCGTGGCTTCTGCCGTTGGTTGCTCTCGCAGGGCCTCCTCGCAGTAGACCCTTGGAGCGGCGCGAGCCTTGCCCTGGGCCGATCCCACAGGCTGCCCCGAATCCTGGCGACTCACGAACTCGACCTGCTGATTGAGTTCCTCGCTCGCGCGGCTCGTGTCGACACCGGCGGACCACCCGATAGCCGGTCAGTCGAAGAGAGGCCCCATGAGTCGACAACCCTTCTCGCGGTCGCGCTGATGGTCGCCACCGGGGTGCGGGTCAACGAGAGTGTGAGCATCAGGTGCCAAGACATCAACCTGCCCGGCAGGACGTTACGGCTGTTGGGAAAGGGGCGCCGCGAACGGCAGGTCTTCCTTCCGAATGACTGGATAGCCGGCCTCACGAGCGCCTACATCGAAGCGCGCTCGTCGCTCGGCGTCGAGCATTCCCGCCTCCTCTTCAACCTTCGCTACGAACCGCTCACCCCACCCGCAATGAGATCACGGCTCGCAAAAGCAGCCCGCTCCGCAGGCCTCGCCACCCACGTGACACCCCACATGCTGCGCCATACCGCCGCAACGCAGCTGATCGAGGCCGGCGTCGACATCCGTTACATCCAACGGCTCCTCGGTCACGCGAGCCTCAGCACCACAGAGATCTACACCCACGTCTCCGACCACGCCCTCCACCGCGTCGTCTCGAACGCCGATGTCCTCGGGAGGTTCGTGCAAGCACGATAACTAGGGATTATCGCCCGTGGTAGACGGTCTAGCCGTACAGCTGCGGGCCTCGCTTGTCCGTCAGGAAGAGCTGCTCAGGTCATCGCTGGTCCTCAACCCCGTCGAGAACTTTCCTTTCCCAGAGGACCTCGCGGTCGTCTCTGGGCCGCTGCACGGTCTCTACAACAGCGATAAGGACCGTGGTCGCGATCAGCGCATGGAAGCTCCGATCCAGTTCGCGGGACGGCAATCCCTGGAGCAAGACGTGCGCACGATCTACTGGACGTGGGCGAAAGCACTTGATGCCGCCGATGTCACCCTCCGAGTCCTCTCCGGACTGCATGCCCACATCGTTCTCTTCATGGCGATGTCGCAGCCGGGACAGACGGTCCTCCTGCTGCCAATCGAGGCAGGGGGCCACCTCGCCGGCAAGGCCATCCTCGAGCGCCTTGGCCTGAACGTAATCGAGATGGCGGTGAACGATGCCGGGATGTGCGTGGACATGGCCACCACGCTCGATCGCTGCGAAGACAAGGCCCCCGACTTCGTCTTCGTCGATCGCAGCGAGGGGCTGGTCTTCGAGGACTTCAGCCCACTCGTCGGCGTCGCCGACAGCCTCGCCATCTTCGACGCATCGCAGTTCCTGACGAACATCATCTCCGGTGACCATCCGAATCCCTTTCAGTCGGGATTCGACCTGATGGTCGCCAGTGTGCACAAGAACTTCCCCGGACCCCAGAAGGCCCTCATCGCTGCCCGAAACCACGACCAAGTTTGGCAGGAAATCCTCGGCCACATCTCAACCTATGTGTCGAACATGCACTCCGCCAGCATCTATACCGCTGGCCTAGCGCTGAGCCGAACGGACTGGCTTGCCGACTACTCGAAGCGCATGCTCGACATCGCGGTTCGTCTAGAGGCAGAGTTGTTTGAGCAGGGCGTGCCGGTGGTTAGACGCCGTGAGGATCTCCTCCCGACCCACCATGTTTGGATCCGCGAGAACGATCGCAACCGGGCTTTCACGACCTACGAAAACCTTGAGCAATGCCTGATCATGACCAACTTCAGGCGACTGCCGTACTCACTTGGCCACGGCATCCGCCTCGGAGTGAGTGCGGCGGCACGGCTGGGCATGGTCGAGGACGACGTACCCGAGCTTGCCGAGCTGATCGCGCAGATCCGTCGCCTAGGGCCAACGAAGGTGCTGATGCAAAAAGCGCGATCGTTCAATGAGGCGATTTGGTCTCGACAGTGAGTTCCGGGTCATCCAGCGATGCGTCATCGGAGTACGTCCTCGCCGGACCGCGGTCCCTGCAATGGCAGACTCGAAAACTTCCCGACCTGGCCCGGGGATGGGTGCGGGTTAGGTATTTGTATTGCGGCCTGTGTGGCTCTGATCTTTCGACCTTCGAGGGGCGGCGGGAGGTCGCCTACCCCGTTTCGCTCGGGCATGAGTTCATCGCCGAAGTCACCGAGGTTGGCGCCGATGTCGAAACATTGGCGCCGGGCGACATCGTCACCAGCGATCTGAACTACCGGTGTGGCAGCTGCGATCAGTGTCGCGCCCATCGCTCACACCTATGCCACCGGGGACAGGAAGCGATCTTCAGCAACCGGGCGTTCGCGGAGCGCGGCGATCTCCACGCCAGCTACCTCGTCCGGCTCGAAGGGGAAGTGCGTAGGCACCTTGCTTTGACCGAGCCGTTGTCGTGTGTGATTCACGCCAAGGAATGGGCGGCACTGCGGAAGACAGACCGCGTGCTCGTGATCGGCGCGGGAGGGCTTGGCACCTGCATGGCGTTCGCGCTCTGCCATCAGACGCCCGCCATCGCCTTCGAGATCACCGACGAGATGGCACCGCGGCTGGCTCTGATCGACGCGGCCATCACTCCGATCGGACGGGCGGTCACCCGGCCCCAGGGCGAGTACGACGTCGTCTTCGACCTCTCGGGTAGCGAGTCGGGCCTGCGCTTCGCCTGCACTCACACCAGACCGGGCGGAAGGCTGTGTTCGATGAGCCACCTTGATGGCTACTCGACCGCAGATTTTCTCCTCGGCTCCCTCACCCGGCGGGACGTGACCTTCACGGTGAGCTATCGCAACGGCGAGCGGGGGACTCTGCAGGTCGCGATCGACCTGCTCGAACGGGGATGGTCTCCCGCCTGGGATCGGCTCGTTGAGGTTGTGCCTCTGGATCAGCTGCAGGACGCCTTCGAGAGCCGGCGGCGCGCACCTTGGTGCAAGACCTTGATCGAGTGCTCCTCCAAGCCCCTATTGGGGCATCAGATACTCCGCGAGCCGAGCTTCTAGCCGATCCGCTTCAAACCATTCGACTTCGGCAGTCAATGCGGCGAAGCCCTTGTCGTCTCCCAGGAGCAACCGAGGTGCCGCCTGGAGGTGCGAGTAGGTATCCAGCCCCTTCACCGCTTTGGTCAACTCTTCGTTGGCAGTATTTGCGCCGTCCAGATTGTCCGCGAGCCACTCGATCACAACTTTGGCCTGCAGGGAGAAGGCGACACAGGCCGGATAGCCAACCTCCTCCGCTCGATGGGCAGCCTTCTCAATGACCTCACGCGCCGGACCGAACTCCCCTAGCTTTGCCAATGCGATGCTCCTTGCGACACCGCACTTGGCGAGCTCGATCTGATTTCCGAGGCGGAGGTTGATCTCGTCCGCCGCATCGGCTGACCCCAGCGCCAGTCGAGGGTCATACCAGCAGTACGCCTCGGCGAGGGCCGTCTGCAGCTTTCCCAGCAAGCCTGGAGCCGCGGCCGTTGCCCTCATCCCCGTCAGGTAGAGCTCCGCTGCCTGCTCGAGCATGAAGGAGAAGCGGTGCGCGTGACCGTGAAGGCGAACCATTTCTCCCCAGTCGGTCATAGCGCTTGCGCCGACCGCACCGTAGGTGTCGCTGAGCACCTTCGAACCGTCGATGAATTTACCGTCCATAATCAACATGTCGGCGTGATACATGCGGGAGCGTCTTTGGGTCCGATCGGCCGGATCGAACGGCGTTGCCCCGCGGACCAACTCCCCGAACTTCTGCCTTGCGCCGGCGTAGTCACCGGCAATCTCCCGCAGGTAAGCGAGCTCCAACTCGGCCGATCGCTCGTGCCGGCCGAGGACGGCAGTTCGTGGCTGCAGGACTTCGAAACGCTTGATCGCCGGCTCGATCCCGTCGATGCGTCGCGTGGTGAGAGCGGTGAAGAACTCAGAGATCACCGCGATCGGGTGCTCGCCCTCGGCCGTTCCGCCTTCCGAGACGATCGATGCCAACTGATTCCAGTAGCCGGCGTCGTAAAGTAGGTAACTGGCGTCGATCAGCGCCTCAACCGACCGCGATTGCATCGCCTCGGTCGAATGCCAGCCAGCCATCACTCCACGAAAGATCAGCAGAGTCGCGTCCAGGTTCTTACTGGTGCCGTCCCCACAGCGGACCAACAAGGAGTCCGTTGCCGCCTCGAGGCAGGCTTCCCTGCTCCCTGCATCGGGAGAGGAATCTCGCACGAAGGCAGAGAGCAGATCGTGCGTCTTGTGCAGATCATGCGTCTCCAGAGAGTCGTGAGCTTCTCGCAGCTCTGGTGACACCTCCTCAACGAAGAACCACTTGACGAACTCGTGGAATTTGAGCACGTTGAATCTCATGTTCAGGGCCTTGACGAGCTCGATGTACAGGGCCCGATCGAAGATCTGCACCGTCGCGAGGGCGAAAGCCAGTTCCCTCTCTTCTACCTCGAGGTGCTCGAGGAGATAATCCACGGAGTCCTCTGGTGAAGACGGCAGATCGTCCGCCACGAGCTGTGGCTTGTCTCGCACCCGAGTGAACGCGGCAATAACCGTGTCGACGAAGAACGGAATTCGACCAGATGCCTCGATCAACCGGTCCTCTAATTCGGGAGCAAGTCCGCCCAGTCGTGTTCGGATCATTTCCCGAGCCTCTTTGTCTGGGAGTTCTTCGACGTACACCGTCTCCACGTCCTTGCCCCAACGGACCTCGTCCCAGTCGAGTGGCTCGCGGGTCGAAACGATGTGAACTCCACGGTCGAGCGTCTGAATGAACTTCTGCATCCACGGCGCCTTCTCGGCGAGCGTCGGCGCCCCTTGCCTGTCGTAGCCGTCGTAGAAGGCAACGAGCTTGGGAGTTGAAGCGGTCCCCCGCTCGATGTCTAGGCCGAGGTAGTGGGGAAGTTCTTCACGCAGCATCCGTGGCTGCTCGCGAAGCTCATCGATGCGCTCGAACTCCTCTCGCTTGTAGCGGCTCAGTTTCGTTCCAGAGCGCTTGAGGAAGCGAAATACCTGAAGTCCAAAGGCGAGAGGGAGGAGTGGTGCGATCCCGGCGGCACTGCCACCGAGTTCCAATGACTTGACCACAAGGGAATTCGAAAGGCGATCCGATCGCTCCAAATTGAATCCCTGGCCGCTCGAGCGCCAGTAGGACAGGAGGGCGGTGTCGAACAGGAGGCATTCGATACCGATCTTGTCGCGGATTGCGAGGAGTGGGCCCGTCTCCGTGGTCGATGCGACTTCTTCAAGCGAGACAAAGACCTGGCGGTGAATGCCGTTCCAGTCGAAGGCGGTCTTTTCCCGTACCCGCTTGAGGAGCTCGGTCTTCCCCGCGCCACCGAAGCCGACCACCTCCAGGATTTTTAGATGGCCCGGGTCTCGATCGAGAGCTTCCAGATGGCTCGCAATTTGCCCAAGCTGATGCTCTCGATTCAAGAACTGCTGCTCGGGGCCCCCGAGGGCAGTGGCGGATCGGCTGCGTGACACTCGGAGTCCTCGGCGGGCCCGTGGCAAGCGCGATAATCCCTAGTTATCCCAACAGGAAGCCATGAGGCGAAGGATCCTAGAGAATTCTTAGCTCGGTACGCATGGAGACTTCCCAAGGGCAGTCACTACGCGGGAGGGTCAGCCGCCCTTGAAGATGAGCACCAGAGTGCCAGCGGCAATAACTGCGCTGAGTATCGCGGTCGCCCAGGTGAGCAGTTGCAGGCGCCGCTCTGATCGACCCTCAAAGCGAGTGCTCGTCTCCCGGTAGAGTGCCTCTAGCTTGTCGCTGAGGGCTTTGAATTCGGCGGTGATGCCGAGGTGCTCGCGGAGCAGGCGGTAACGCCTCCGGTAGGTCTCGGTCATGATTTCGAGGTCGTAGGTCTCGTGCAGCTCGACCATCGCTTCGCGCTCGATGTCGGCGATCGAGGCTGGCTTGAAGCGATCGGAACGGGAGATGTCGCGGAAAACGCTGCGGATCATTCCAGTTGCCGTTGCGGCGCCGATGACCATGTACGCCGTCCAGCCCGCCTCAAGGAGCACAGAGCTTTCGACCCCATTCTGGGCGCAACGATCCCCGACCATGACGACGCAGCGGCTGGCGGGAAGAACGGCGAGCGCGTAGCGGTCGGTGTCGAAGAAGTCGCGGTCGAGACGGTAGCCGTCTTGACCCGTACCCGGTATCCGTGCCGGCATCCGGTAGGGCCGGGAAATGGCTTTGGAAACGTCAACTAGCAGTCCCGAGAGGTCTGGTTCGCCGCGGGTGTTCGACTTTTTGGAAGCAGCACCTGCCGACGCGCAGTTGTCGTCGACGGCGACCACGGAGGAGACACGGGAAGCCGAAAGAGCGGTGAGCACGCGGTCGCCAACCTCCTTCCTGGTCTGTTTGGGGGGTAGGTCGGGCGTACCGCTGGTCATTCGCAGCGTGACGGCGAAAAGCGTCGCCTCGGTGAACGTCCTCAGGGTCAGCTCTAGGCAGTCGGAGTCATTTTCACTGGCTCTCGCGGTCCAGGTCTCATTCGTGGGTCGGATGCCGAGCGAGCCCATCGCGGGCCGGGCCGCAGTCGCCAGGTAGTTGCAGAGGGGCCCCGAGACGGTGAATGCTGGCCTCTGTTTGGAGTTGAACGCGGTGGCGAGCGGCCACTGATTGCGGACCGACTCATGCAGCTCGTCCGTGGACATCGGCCGCGGAGGCAGATCGGGCGTCCCAGAGGTGTCGCAGGGAACCAGAAAGAGGCTGAAGGAGAAGATCGGGCGGAAGCCACGGGATCCGTAAACGTAAAAGAGGGACAGGGCAGGTTGGGCAAACCACCCAGCGCCTGGGTAAGCGCTTCCTTCGCCGGGGTTGAGCAGGGCGTGCGGGAGGAGGACGTTCACCGTCTCGCGGGCCAAGGGCAGGCCGAAGAGGCGGGAGCGGCGGTGGGCGAGGAGCTGACAGAGGAGCCGCGACAGATCGGCGCCTTCAGTTGTTTCAGAGCCAGCAGGAGCCGGCTCGATGAGGAAATCCTTGTGTGGGGTTTCCACGGATCGGTCGACCCCGCCGATCACGAAGCCCTCCCACGGATCCTCTGGGCTAGCCTGGTGGGGGCACTTGCACTTACTCCAGGCGAGTGACGATGGGAGCGTGTCCTCTTCCTTGAAGGGGAGCCGACGGGGCTCAATCGTCGTCTGGCGATGGCGGACGAGCGCGCTGTGGTCCCATGGTCCTTCACCGCCGACGCCACCATGGCGGTACTTCATTCCTGCTTCGCCGAGCGTGAACCCCGGCGCAGCAAAGATTGTCCGCAGGAGCCGGTGGGCGTTGGGAACGTCCTCTTGCGCGTAGAGGGGCCGGAGATCGCGTGAGATGCGCACCGCGAAGGAGTGTTGGATGAGCCCGTGCAGGTTGTTGCACACGATCAGTCAGTCTTCGAACAGCTAGAGAAGAGCGCTACGGGGCCGCCGCCGGTACCTTTCGTCCGCTGTGATCTCTTGGCCTTCGAGCGTTTCGCCGAGCTCGATGAAGGTATTTCTCTGCTCGTCAGAGCCCTGCTTCGCTGCGGCTTCGATCGCCTTGACGATGAGTTTCGCGGCTTCGATCTCCACATCGGGTTCGGACGCTTTTGCTTCCGTTCCCCTTTCGAGCAGGTCGGTGAGGGAACGGAAGCTGTAGATGCCGAGGGTGGCGATCCCGACGCCGAAGCCCACCCAGACGAGCCAACCGGCGCTGCCGAGGTCGAGTTCGGAGGCGGTGTAGGCGACTACCCAGAGCTGGCCCGCGGCAGCGGCCAGAATGAGGATGGCGCCGAGCAGTACGCCGCCGGCGGTGAAGGCGTCGCCCCGTTTGTCATTGGACTCCTTGTAGCTCTTGGTCGCCAGGGTGACGATAGGGGCCGCATTAACGAGGACCAGCGCGATCCCCGCGCCTACAGTCGCCAGTGCAGTGAGGGCTTCGGCGTTTTCGCCGAGGAAGGCCTTCGCCGTCGTAGCGCTGAACAGGCCGGTCAGCAGCGCCCCGGCGGCGGTTGCATTGGTGGCCCAGTTGTCGTTGAATTTCCAGGTCGCGTCGAGCGAGCCGAGGGGCTGATTGAGCTTACGCTTGCCCCCGCTCTTCGGCTTCCATCCGCAGAAGTAGAAGGGGATACTGAGGATCAGACTGGCGATGAGGGCGACTAGGAACGCCCAGAGCTCGTGCCAGTTCGGCTTCTTCGCCGGCGCCCCTTCCGGATCGACTTCGAAGACCTGAGAGGCGCCGCCGGCAAGTGCGGCGGTGAGCTTCAACTCCAGGCCTTCGTGAGCGCAAGCTTCGGCGAGTTCCACCGTCACTGGCGTGATCTGGTTGGGCGGCAGCTGGTTCTTGCTGAGGCTCGGTTCGCATCCAGCCGCTTCTACTTCTAGCGCCGCCGGACCGTCAGTGAGGTTCGTGAAGCTCAGGTCAACCTTGGATCCGCTGCCGCTTTCCGCCGGTTGCAATTCCGGGGTGAGCGTGTCTATCACGAGCGAAGCAGGTGCCGCTGATGCCGACTCCGAAGCCAAAAGACTGAAAAGTGCGATCGCCACCACCAGGGAGATCCTGCCTGCGCGCTGCGAAAGAAGCATTGCGCAACCCTAACCGACGACACTAGGTGTTTGTCAAGCATTCAGGAGTTCACTAGTGAGGGACGGGGTCGAGCGGGCCTTCCGCGAGGAGGTGATGGCTCCCGTGAGGCGTCCCATGCACGAAAAGTCAACTGCCAGGAGACTTCCACATCGCCTGGGTCCTCGAACAATGAGATACCAACCCCGCCGATCGCCGTCCTGGCAAGATGGCGACATGGAGCGTGTGCTTGGAATCGGCGGCTACTTCATGCGGGCCGCCGATCCGGTGGCCCTGGGCGCGTGGTATCGCGATTGCCTGGGCCTGGACGCCGATGAGAACGGCCTGTGGGGTCAGGAAGCCGGGCCGACGGTGTTCGCGACGTTCGAGTCCGAGACCGACTACTTCGGGTCCCGTGCTCAGCAGGCCATGGTCAACTTCCGGGTCCGCGACCTGGACGCGATGCTCGCGCAACTGCGCGGCAAGGGAGCGGATGTGGCTGAGGGGACGCAGGACATGGAGGGTGTTGGTCGATTCGGCTGGGTCACCGATCCCGAGGGCAATCGAATCGAGCTGTGGCAGCCCGCCTGACCGTGTTTTCACGCAGGCGGTGAGGTGCGGTCGGCCGTCCTCCGACCGCGGGCGACCCTATTGTGGCGCGCCCTTGTACGACGCCTCTCAGCACCTGACGGCGGCGGGGCGCGTGCCCGATCGCTTCCGGATTGGCCCGATGCCCGACCCCTCCGCTCCTGGCAGGAGGAGGCGACCGAGGCCGTGCGGGCGCACTCGGCGACCAGCTTCCTGGCCTCGGCGACGCCGGCGGCCGGCAAGACCACCTTCGGCCTGCACATCGCCCACCGGATGCTGAGCGCCGGGTTCGTCTCGCGCGTCGTCGTCGCCGGCCCGACCACCCACATCTGCCGCCAGTGGGCCGCCGACGCGGCGCCGCTACGGCATCGACCTCGAGCCGAACCGGCCGAACTCGGACGGGCCGGAGTCGGCCGACTTCCACGGCGTCGCCGTCACCTACCAGACGATCGCCGCCGGGCCGGATACGCACCGGCTGGCCGCCGGCCGCCGGCCGACCCTGCTGATCGCCGACGAGCCCCACCACATGGGCGATCAGGCCGCCTGGGGCCTGCAGACCCGCAAGGCCTTCGACGGCGCCCGCTTCCGGCTGCTTCTCTCGGGCACGCCCTTCCGCTCCGACAACTCGGCGATTCCCTGGGTCACCTACGACGAGGACGGCCTCAGCCGGGCCGACTACGCCTACGGCTATCCGCAGGCGCTGCGTCGACCGGGTCTGCCGCCCGATCACCTTCCTGCCCTACGACGGCGAGATGGAGTGGCTCTCCGACGGTCGGCTGCGCAGCGCCGACTTCGACCTCGTCCTGCCGGCGGCGGAGTCGGCTCGGCGCCTGCGGACGGCGCTCAGCCCGGACGGCGAGTGGATGGGCGAGGTGCTGCGCGACGGCGACGCCAGGCTGAGCGAGGTGCGCGCCGACGGGCACCCCGACGCGGGCGGCCTGGTCATCGCCTCCGACCAGGATCACGCGCGGGCGATCGCGGCGCGGCTCGGGCCGATCTCGGGCGAGCAGCCCGAGCTGGTGATGAGCGACGAGCCCGGCGCCAGCCGGCGCATCGCCGATTTCGCCTCCTCCGATCGACGCTGGCTGGTCTCGGTCCTGATGGTCTCGGAGGGCGTCGACATCCCCCGCCTGCGGGTCGGCGTCTACGCGACGGCGGCCCGGACCGAGCTCTTCTTCCGCCAGGTGGTCGGTCGCTTCATCCGCGCCACCCCGGGGCCGCGCCGCCAGATGAGCTACCTGCTGATGCCAGCCGACTCCGCGGCTGAAGGCGCTCGCCCACGAGATCGAGCTGGAGCGCCGCCACGCGCTCGACCTCTCGCCGGACGCCGAGGAGGAGGCGCGAGCTGGACGACGCCGATCCGGAGCGGCCCGAGCCGGGTGGCGGCTTTGCCGCCCTGAGCTCTGGCGACGCCGAGCTGGACGAGGCGATCATGAGCGAGACCACGCTTCAGCTCTTCCCGACCGATGACCCTGAGCCGGGGGCGAAGAAGGCGACCGTCCGCGCCAAACCCGAACCCGCGTCGGAGGACCTCGAGCCCAAGCGAGAGTCGGCCTACGCGACCCGAGAGCGGCTGCGCGGCGAGCGCAGCCGCCTGGTCGCCGACGTCGCCCGTCGCACCGGCAAGTCGCACCGGGAGGTCCAGGCCCGCATCAATCGCGACACCCGGGTGCGCTCGGTCGCCGGCGCCACCATCGAGCAGCTCGAGCGCGGCAACGCGCTGCTGCGCCGCGAGCTGTGGCGCTGACTGACCCGCCTGGACCGCGCTCCGCCAAACCTGGCCGGCGGAGCGCGGTGGATGCCGACGAATCCCTACCTGAGCGCCTCAGTGAGACAGGTAGGCGACCCCGACGACCCCGGCCATCGCGGCATAGCCGGCCTTGGTTGGGTGAATGTCGGCATTCGGGCTTGCGGGGTTGAATTCGCCGCCCGGGCACATGGCCGTGAAGGCGCAGACCGTGGGGATGTCTCCCGCTTCGGGGCCGCCATGGGTGCCCGAGAAGTTGATCACCCTCGCCGTGTTCGCGAACCCGACTCCATAGGTCGCCGCCACGCTCTTCAGCGCGCCGTTGAGCGCTTCGACCGTCGCGTCCCCCGTGCCTTCCGGTTTCAGCACCGTCGGATAGGGGTTGTATTGCGAGACGAAGATGATCTTCGCTTTCGGCGCCGCCGCGCGTAGCTGAGCCAGGATGTACCCAACATTTGCGACGACGTGCCCGATCTCGGCTTCGATCTGTTCCGGAGTGCAGGTGAACGTCGCCGGGAAACCGCAGGTGTGACCGAGGAACTGCAGGATGTCGTTGGCGCCGATGTCGAGCGTGATCGTGCCGACCCCTGGTTCTTTCGCGATCGCCAGCGCGTCTTCGAGCTGCGTGCCGGGATAGGAGTGGTGCAGGAACGCCTTCGGGAAGGGGCTCCCAGTCGGGCCGCCGGCGCAGAATTCAGGCCCAAACGCACCGGAGCCTTTGATCATCGTTTCCGTGGTCTCCCCCGGGCAGCCGTCGTTGACGATCTGCAGTTTGGGATTCAGCAGCTTCAGCGCCGCGCCGAAGTCATCCACGTAGCCATCGTTGAAGTTTTTCGCTTCGACGAAGCCTTTTTCTTTCAGTTCTTCCTGGAACTGGGCCTGGTGATAGCCGTAGGCGAGCGAATCGCCGAGCGCGAGATAGGTGCTTCCGACGCCTTTGGCGCCGGCGGCAGGAGCGAGCGCGAGCGCGCCGATTGCGGCAAGAGCAACAACGCACACGAGCAAACGCGTACAAACTCGATATAGGGCAGACATAGCCCCTCCTCTGATGGTTTCGAAGAGCTGAGCTTTATTACTCTGCTCAAATTTTTCATTTGAAACCTAGCCGATACCGAAACACCCAACAACCAGGGAGCACGACCTCCGGCTCGCTAACCCCGAGGGAGACGGTTCGATCGGCCCGCGGGTCGGGGGACCGGCTATGGTCGATGTCCCAAGACAAATCGAGGAGGATGCCGTCATGTATGTACGCGCCGTTAGGTTCACCGACGTTTCTGCCGAGCGGATGCAGGAGCTTCTTGCCCGCATCGAGGAGTCCGACGGGCCACCCCCAGGCGTGCCTGCCACGAGTCTCAAGATCTTGTTCGATGACTCACAGGGAACGGCGGTGGTCCTTCAGTACTTCGAGAGCTCGGAGGACATGGAGGCTGGAGCTCAGGTGTTCAGCGCGATGGATCCCTCGGAGACGCCCGGCACGCGCGCATCGGTTGACATGTGCGAGGTGAAGCTCGAGCGAACTCTCTAGGTGGCCGAAGCCAGGCGCGGGAAGAACTGCGCCGCGACACTCCGCAAGGACGCGAGGATCTGCTCCGCTGACGGATGCGCGTTCGGGTCGGCCAGCTCGGCCGGGATCTCAATCCCGGACTGCCTCGCGTGCTCGAGCATCCCGCCGACGACCCAGGAGGTTGTCGAACGAGCGGTTCTCGAACATCGCAAGGACGACATGGTCTATCGCCCGCGAACAGTCGTTGCTCAAGGCTGCTCCTTACCTTCGGTGTCCGCTATCCCGGGCGGCGTGACCTCACCGCGGTCGATCTCGCCGGAAAGCTTCTTCTGCGCGGCCAGGCTTCCTTCATCGAGAACACCCGAACCCGCGGCCCGAGCGATCGCATCGCCACCTCTGCCGCGCAGCACCGAGGCGATCGCCACCGCGATCAGCGCACCGGCGAGCGGGCCAACGACATACACCCAGTAAGACGCCCAGTGGCCGCTGACCAGCGCCGGGCCGAACGACCGCGCGGGGTTCATCGAGACCCCGCTGACCGGGGCCGCCCAGAGTCCGGCCAGCGCGATGTAGCCGCCCACCCCGAGCGCGGCTATCGCCCCGACGTTCTGCGCAGCGGACGCGGTCCCGAGGATCACGCTCACCAGCAGCGCCGTGAGCACGATCTCCATCAGAAGCGCCTGCCAGTCCGCGTAGCCCGGCCCTGGCAGCGTTGCCCCAAGGTGCTCGACGTTGCCGAACACCCCCAGCAGGAACAGGCAGGCGAGCGCGGCGCCGAGGAACTGGATGATGACGTAGCCGGGCACGCGCTTCCAGGGGAAGTCCCCGCGCAGCGCGAACGCCAGCGACACCGCGGGATTCAGGTGCGCTCCGGAGATCGCGCCCATGAACAGAATGATCGCCAACACCATGAGACCTGGAGCGACCACTGCCGCCCCGAGGCTGATCTGACCCTTGGCGTGCAGCAAGCCCCCGCCCGCGGCGACCAGCACGAGCGCAAAGGTCCCAAGTAGCTCGGAGAACAGCCGCCGCCACTCGAGCCGCGGATTGTCGAAGTCCGCCCGATCGCCAAACTCGAGCATCAGCAGGTGGTGGGTCCGGTGGGCCACCTGCGCGTCCGGGAGCCCAGTGGGCTCGGGGCTCATGCCGGCGGGGGTGCTCGGGCCAGGATCCGGGTCTGCCATCTAGGTAACCCGCGGCTCGTACCGCATCGCCACCGCCCCTGAGCCGAACTCCTGCCTGCCCACGAGCCTCAAGTCGACCCGCTTCGACAGCCCCGCGAACAACGTCGGCCCATGGCCCACCAGCCTGGGCTGCACCACGAGCTCATACTCATCGATCAACCCCAGCTCCGCCAACGCCAGCGGGAGCTTCACGCCTCCCACGAGCAGTCCCTTGCCCGGCTCCTGCTTCAGCTTCTGAACTGCCTTCCCGACATCCCCACGCACGAGCTCCGCATTCCAATCGACCCGGTCCAGGGTGCTCGACACGACGTACTTCTTTGCCGCGTCGATCGTCCTGCCGAAAGGCGCCATCCAATCAGGCATCGCTTCCGTCTGTCCCGGCGCCCGCCAGGCTGACTCCATCATCTCGTAGGTCACCCGGCCGAAGAGGAGAGCATCGGCCTGGGCGAGGATCTCCGTCGCGTGACGATGGGTCTCTTCGTCCGGGGAAATTGCACGGTGATCGCAGCATCCGTCCAAAGTGACGTTGATGGAATACCGAAGAGGTCGCACTGCGTAAACATACTTTCCGGTCGAACTGCCGGCCGATGTAGTAGGCGGCCGTCGCGCGTCGCTTTCCTAGACAATCGGCTTCCGTGGTCGGCTCAATCCCCAGCCCAGCCTCAAGCGGCTTTCATCTCGGCCCGTTCGACGTCCATGTCTACGGGCTGCTGTATGTGGTCGGGCTGGCAGCGGCGGTGGCAATCACGATTCGCCGCTGGGAAGCGCAGGGGGGCTCGCGTGCCCTGGTCTATGACGTAGCGACGTGGGGCTTCCCCGCCGGGGTGATCGGCGGGCGCCTCTACTTCGACCTGACCAGCAGCGGCGAAGTGCCGCCGCACTGGTGGGGGCCGTTCGCCGCCTGGGACGGCGGCATGGGTATCTGGGGAGGGATCGCACTGGGGAGTCTGGTCGGGCTCTGGCGTCTGCGCCGCGCTGGCGTCTGCGCCGCCCCGTTCATGGACGCGGCCGCCCCGGTCTTGCTCGTCGGCCAGGCGATCGGGCGGGTCGGCAACTATTTCAACCAGGAGCTGTTCGGCGGTCCTACCAGCCTTCCCTGGGCGCTGGAGATCTCCCCCGCCCATCGTCCCGTGGGTTACGAGAGCTTCGCCACCTTCCACCCGACCTTCCTCTACGAGCTGATCTGGAACCTGGCGCTGGCCGCCTTCCTCGTTTGGCTGGGGCACCACCGCCGCATCCGCCCACCGGGCCTCTTCGCCCTCTACGTCGCCGGCTACTCGGCCTTCCGCATCTTCGAGGAGTCGCTGCGGGTGGACCCCGCCCATCACATCCTCGGGCTGCGGCTCAACTTCTACGTGGCGACGCTGCTTTGCCTCGCGAGCCTACTCTGGTTCGCGCGGAGCCAGGGCTGGCGTCCGAGCCGCCGTTCGCGACATGGCGCGGCGCTGATGCTCGCGGGGGGGATCGTGCTCATGTCGGGATGTGGTGGGTCGGCCAACCCCGATGCCGCCTCGTCGCAAGCTACGTCCGCCGCTCCGAAACTCACCGATGCGTCCCATTCCCGACGGAGGACGGAATTCGTCGTGTCCAGGCCGGTCGTCGTGCCGGGATGAGGGTGCTGGGATAGGGGCCAAGCCACGCACATCGGGCCGTACCATGAGTTTCGCCCTCCGTGACTGGCCTTCGCGAAACGCCGCGTGCAGGCCAAAGGTCTCGGCCCCTGAAGAGCTGGGGACGTCTCGCATTGTGCGGGCGTGGAACTCGGTATAGCTGACAGGAAGGGACCGGGCGGGCGGGCGTATCGACCGCATCAGCACCGGTCGTCCCGACCGCATCGACCCGGACCGCCGGCGGGTGACACGAGGCCGGTCGCCCCGCTGCCACCGGCGGTCCGGTCGTTCAACCGTTCGACTATTCGGTTATGAACAGAGGGCTTATAGAGCCGAACGGAGATGCTTCAAAGGTGCCCGTGAAAGTGGCTTTGCTGGCGCATCCCAGCGAGCTGCTGACCCTCTTTTCGAGGCTGATGATGGCTGCCATTTTCGCCGGTTCACCGCCCGTGATCGAGAATTCAAATGCTTTCGTGGGCGAGAAATAGAGACATTTCAGAGTCGCGCTTTCCGCGATCCACGTCGGCGAGCTGAGGATGGACATGGTGCCGTTGCCAGAGCCCACGGCGCGGATTTCTGTCGCGTAGCCTTCGTGTTTGTCCGGGTTGAGTGTCCAGCCTTCGGTGCAGCTCGAAAAGCCAAGGTACGAGCTGGTGCCTTTGAGCACACCGGCACTGTGTGTGTAATTCCACCCTTCGAACACCGAACTGCCGCACTGGAACGTGGCCACGCCGGGCATCGAGAATTTCGCTTCGGTCGGAATTGTGGTTTTGGAGCCGACCACCGCGGCGAGGTTCGGTGGCGTGTACTTGTGTTCCGCTGAGCATTTCGTTTCTTTCACTTTGCACATCTCGGTGTTTTCGGCTGCGGCCGCCGACCCCACGGCGATCACCGCCAAACCGGCGAGTGCGAGCGCCGTTGACCCGCTCAGCTTCTTTAATGCATTCATGGTCCGCCTCCTAGGTTTGAAATTTGCTGGTGCAGCAAACCTGTAAACGCCTGGGTACTCTTATCAACGGTCGATCTACCAGTCAAATGATCTGATTCAAACTCGTCGGGTGTTCTAGGGTTCAGCGGACTGGACCTGCACCCGTTCGACCTAGCCGAGCGGCATCTGCAGAAAGCGGGTGCCGAGATCGCGGAAGGCGCCACCCTCGCCGGTGCCGGGCCACGTCCGCACCGATCGACGTCGCCGTGTTGCAGGCAATCACCAGCAGCTGTTTCCCCGGAGGGCCAACCTGCCGAAGTGCAGGGAATTCGATGCGAAGCGGCTGAAAGGATTCGAACCCTCGACCTTCTGTATGGCAATTAGGCCCATCTTCGACGCCAGCCGACAGCGAATATGATCACTTGCAGGGGTTTCGTGGCGTCGCGACAGATGGCCAGCTAGCTCAGTCGGAAGCGGTCCAGGCAGCCACCTCCGCCGCACTCACCCCGATCAACGCGCCGGCGATCACGTCTGCCGGATAGTGCACCCCGGTGTGGACTCGGGAGTATCCGACCAGCATCGCCAGAATCCGCAGTGGCGCCGAGAGCATCGGCTGGGCGGCGCTGGCCCCGGTGGCGAAGGCGAAGGCCGAGGCGGAGTGGCCGGAGGGAAAGGAACTCGAGCGCGGCATCTGCACCTGGCGCCGCGCGAGCTCCTCGGCTTCCTGCCTTGCCGGACGCCGGCGAGTGGTCAGCGGCTTGGCGAGGAGGTTGGCGAAGCCGGAGGCGATGCCGAGCGAGACGAGGCCTCTCCGGGCCGCAAGCCGGCCACCGGGCCCGCCGAGCAGGGCCAAGGCGGCCGCGATGGCGAACCAGAGCTTGCCGTGGTCGGCGGCGCGGGAAAGGCGGCGCATGGCGCTGTCCAGTCCGGGAGTGTCGCTGGCAGCGATCGCTTCATAGATGGCACTGTCGATCGCCTCCGCCTCGCTGAGCAACTGGCTCATCGCGGCCGACGATCCTTGCCCTGGGGTTGTTCCCTCGGCGATCCCCCGATCGCGATCCGCGCCAGAGCAAGCACGGTCTCCCAGGCACTTTCGGGCATCGCCGCGGACGGAGAGACTCCGGGGTGTGCGGCGGCGATCCGCACCCGCAGCGCCGCCGGCAGGACCCTGAAGCGCAGCGGTGCGTCCAGAGTCACGGCCTCGCCATCGATGCCCGCGGCGATCGGTCCATCCGCGTCGACCTCGAAAGCTGGAGAGGACCACTCTTGCCAGGGGCGCTCGATCAGCCGTTTGCCTCCGCCCGGCGGGGAAGCAACGGCAATCCCCAGCAGCCGGTCGTCGATCCTCGGCCGGGTGCCCGAGCCGACCGCATGCCCGAGTCGGTAGCGGTTGTTGGAGACGAGGATCGCCGCGCCGGAGGAATGCTCGGGCCCCTCGGGCCCGCTCCAGCGCAGGTCCAGTCCCTTGCCCTCAGGCCCGAGCACCTCGGGGAGCGTGTCGAGGATGGTCCGCAGCTTCGCCTCCCGGTAGCCCTCGCGCTGGACAGCCTCGGCGTAAAGGCCGATCGAGACGTTGTTGACGAACACACGGCCGTTGACCTCGGCGAGATCGACCCTCTTTTCGCGACCGTCGACGAAGGCCTCGAGGGCGCCGACGACATCGTCGCGGTCGACCCCGAGGTCGAGCGCGAAGTGGTTGCGGGTCCCGGCCGGGATGCACGCATAGGGCAGGTCCAGCTCCGCGGCGACCATCGCGACGACGGCCTGCGAGCCATCGCCGCCGGCCATCGCCAGCGCATCGGCTCCAGCGGCAACCGCGCCCCGTACGAGTTGCTCGAGGTCAGTGCCGAGCTTCAGCTCGATCGGCTCGATGCCGCGGGCCCGCGCCTCCTCGGCAAGGTGGAACTTCTCGGCCTTTCCCCCACCCGACTTGGGGTTGTAGAAGAGCACGGGATGCTGGGGGTCCGGTGCCGGCTCGAGCGGGACGTGGACACTGAAGGCCGATCGGGTCGCAAGCAGCATCAGCCCCAGGGCCACCACGATCACGAGAGCCTGCACGAGGTGATCGCCGTCGGCAATCAACACGGCAACGATCACCGCCACTGCCAGGATCGCTACTCCCGACCCCATAAGCCTCGCGACCCCGGTTCGGGTCAGGCCGTACCAAGCCGCCACAAACGCGATCACAAGGCAGGCGAGCACGATCAGTCCGCGCGGGAACTGCGAAAGGACGATGTCGATGCTGAGGATTGCGAGGATCGCCGCGCTCGCAAGCGCGGCGATTGCGGCCAGCCGGTGCGAATCTCCCTGCTCAGCCGACATCGAAGTGCTCCTCGTCCTCGTGCGATGAATAGCCGTTGACAAATCAGCCAACGACCCCCGGGCCGCCGCTCGCTCCAGCCTATCGTGGCCCACCGGGGCGGAAGGGAGGTGATTGAGTCCCGGGGTGGACATCCTCCTGCTGGCCTTCCGCCTCATTGAATCGACCGTCGACCTCCAGGTTGCGCTCTTCAAACGCCAAATACGCTGGGCGCATGCGCTCTCAGTCACTCGGCCGGCGTCTGACCCGGATCGTCTTCTGGATCGGCGGCGTCGCGCTGGCGATCTTCGTCCTCGACCTGCTCGGGATTCCGGTGCGGGAGTGGATCGAAGAACTGTTCGACAAGCTCGGCGAGATCCCGACCTGGGCGATCGTCGCCGGCGTCGTCCTGCAGAGCGCCCAGACCATGCTCGCGGCGCTGGCCTGGTGCGGAATCCTGCGCGCGGCGCCGATCGGGCCTGGGGTCAGCTACCGGATCGTGCTCGCCTCCTACGCGACCGCGGTGGCGCTGAACAGCTTCCTGCCGGCCAACATCGGCACCTGGGTGATGCTGCTGATGTTCACCGCCCTGTTCGCGGGCGCGACCTTTCCGATGATGCTCTCGGGGATCGTCGTCCAGAAGATCCCATTCACGGTCTTTAGCCTTGCGCTCTACCTCTACCTCTTCCTCTCGGTCGCTGGCTCCTTCTCGGTCAAGCTCGGCTTCCTCGCCGACCACACCGGCCTCATCGTCGGGATCTTGGCCGGCGGCGCCGTCCTCCTCGTTCTCCTCGGCCGCATTTTCTGGCCGAAGCTGGCGAAGCTGCGCGCGCAGGTGGCGCAAGGAGGCGCGATCCTCGGCCGGCCTCGCCGCTTCCTGCTCGAGGTCGTCGCCCCCTCGCTCGGCAGCTACCTGGCGCGGCTCGCGATCGTCGCCGTCTTCCTCGGCGCCTATGGAATTCCAGCCAGCTTCCACAACGTCGCCACGGTCACCGCCTCGAACTCGATCTCCAACTCGCTCTCGGCGACGCCGGGCGGCGTCGGCGTTACCCAGGCGATGAACTCCGTCGCGCTCTCCGGTTCGACCAACTCGGCGACCGCCACCGCCTACTCGATCAGCCAGCAGCTGGTCATCTCGGCCTGGAACGTCCTCTTCGCCGTCGTCCTCGTCTCCTGGGTGTTCGGCTGGAGTGGCGGAAAAGCGCTCGTGGGCTCGTCCTACGCCGACGCCAAGGTGAAAAGCCGCGAGCTGAAAGAGAAACGGCGACGCAAAAGCCCGGCTGCCTAGCCGCGGATCGGCGACCGAACGGCAGACACATGCAGAGAGAGAAGTCCCCCGCATCGAGAAGGCCGCCCCACCACGCCCACCGGCTACGTCGTTTGGTACCGGGGGTCGAGCTCATCCAGAACTATCCAGGCCAGTCCGCTCGTCCCGACCTGGTGGCGGGAGTCGTACTGGCCGCGATCCTGGTCCCCCAGGGAATGGCCTACGCGGAGCTCGCCGGCCTGCCGGCGGTCACCGGCCTCTACACGACGATCGCCTGCCTGGTGGGCTATGCCCTCTTCGGGCCTTCGCGGGTCCTGGTGCTCGGACCCGATTCCTCGATCTCGCCCCTGATCCTCGCCTCGATCACGCCCCTGCTGGTCGTCGGAGACCCAGGGTCGGCGATCGCCCTGGCGGGGATGCTCGCGATCTTCGTCGGCCTGATCGAGATCGGCCTCGGACTCGGCAAGCTCGGGTTCGTCGCCGACCTGCTCTCCAAGGAGGTGCAGGTCGGCTATATGAACGGCCTCGGCATCACGATCATCGTCGGACAGCTGCCGAAGCTGTTCGGGTTCTCAACCGACGCCGACTCCTTCCTCTCCGAGCTGAAGGCGTTCGTGGAAGGTCTCGGCCAGACCCACGCCGCCACGCTCGTGCTCGGGCTCGCCGTCCTCGCCATCCTGCTCGTGCTTCCGCTCTTCACCAAGCGCCTGCCGGCGATCCTCATCGGAGTCGTTGCGGCCACGGTCGTCTCGGCAATCTTCGGCCTCGCCGACCACGGGGTCGCGACGATCGGGTCCCTCCCCCAGGGAGTGCCCACCCCTGGACTTCCCTGGACGAATGCCAGTGACGTACCGGCGCTGCTGCTGGCGGCGCTCGGCATCACCCTGGTCTCGCTGACCGACACGATCGCGACCGCGACCAGCTTCGCGGCCCGTCGCGGAGAAGAGGTCAAGCCCGATCAGGAGATGATCGGCGTCGGAGCGGCGAACGTGGCGGCCGGCTTCTTTCAGGGGTTCGCGGTCTCGACGAGCGGCTCGAGGACCGCGGTCGCCGAGCAGTCGGGGGCAAAGACCCAGCTGGCTGGCCTGGTCGGCGCCGGGCTCGTCGCGGTCCTCCTTCTCTTTCTGAGCTCACTGCTCACCGATCTTCCGCAAGCCGCGCTCGCGGCGGTGGTCATCGCCGCGGCGCTGTCGCTGATGAATCTGCCGCTGCTGCGCCGCTACTACGAGATGCGCAGAAGCGCGCTCGGCGTGTCCCTGGTCGCCACCGCCGGCGTCGTGCTGCTCGGCGTCCTGCAGGGAATCGTGGTCGCGGTCCTGCTGGCGATCATCCTCTTCTTCCGCCGCAACTGGTGGCCGCACGGCGCGGTTCTGGGACACCCGGAGGGACTGGAGGGATGGCACGACCTCAGCGCCTACCCCGACGCCGAAGAGGTGGCGGGCGTCGTCGTCTACCGCTGGGAGGCGCCACTGTTCTTCGCCAACTCGGGTAGGTTCCGGGAGGAGATCAGGCGACTCGCGAGGCAACGCGAACCTGACTGGATCGTCCTGCAGTGCGAGGCGATCACCGACGTCGACGTGACCGCGGCGGAGATGCTCGAGCTGCTCGACCGCGAGCTGAACGCGGCCGGGGTCCACCTCGCCTTCGTCGAGCTGCGCGATCGCCTCAGAGAGCTGACCCTGCGCTACGGGCTGATGGACACGCTCGACAAAGATCACTTCTACCCCTCAATCGAGGCGGCCATCGCTGCGATCCACTCGGAGCGCACAGGGCCATGAACCCGAAGGTGATCTGGCGCGTCGTCCTTGTCCTTGTGTTGGATTCACTGACGCTGCTCGCGCTGTCGGCTGTGATCGACGGATTCGTCCTGGACGGGGCCGTATCCGCGCTTGGTGCCGCGATCACGATCGGGCTCCTCAACGCCCTCGTGTGGCCGGCGCTCTCACGTTTGGCGCTGCCGCTCACGGTGCTCACGCTCGGGCTTGCCGGACTCGCTCTGAACGGCCTCCTCGTCACTTTCGCAATCGACCTTCTCCCCAATGCGGAGATCGGTGGGGTGCTGCAGGGAGTCGTGGTGACGATCGTCTTGGCGGCCGTCACCAGCGGCGTCTTCTCACTGCTGGCGATCGACGAAGACGACGCCTGGTATCGGCATGTGGTGAAGCGCCAGCTTCGCCGCCGCGCGGCTTCGGTCGAAACCGACGTCCCCGGCGTGGCATTTCTGGAGATCGATGGGCTCGCTCACGATGTCTTGGAGCGCGCGCTCGCCGAGGACGGCACTCCACACCTGGCGGCGTGGCTGCGAGCCGGATCGCACCGCTTGCGCCGTTGGGAGACCGACTGGTCCTCGCAGACCGGCGCCTGCCAGGCAGGATTGCTTCACGGCTCAAACGAGGACATGCCGGCGTTCCGCTGGTGGGAGAAGGAGCGCGGCGCGGCGATCGTCACCAACCACCCGCGCGACGCCGAAGAGCTGGAGCGGCGGCACTCCGATGGCCGCGGCCTCCTGCACGCCGACGGCGCCAGTCGCGCCAACATCCTCTCCGGCGACGCCGCGCACTCGATGCTGACGATGAGCACCGCGCTGCACCGCCGCCGGCCGATCGGCCGCGACTACGCGGCGTACTTCGCCCGCCCCTATGCCGTCTCCAAGACGATCGTCCTGGTCCTCGTCGACGTGATCCGCGAGCGCCGAGCGGCGCGAGCGCAGGCACGCCAGGACATCAGGCCGAGGATCGGGCGCTCTCGCTCCTATGCCCTGATCCGCGCCTGGGCGACGGTCGTTCAGCGCGACCTGCAGGTCGCCGCCGTGGTCGGCGACATCCTCGCCGGGCGGCCGGCGATCTACACGACCTTTCTCGCCTACGACGAGGTGGCCCACCACTCCGGGATCGAACGCCCCGACAGCCTCGCTGTGCTTCGCGACCTCGATCGCCAGATCGCCAGGATCGCCCGGGCCTGTGCCGACGCTCCACGCCCATACCGGCTCGTGGTGCTCTCCGACCACGGGCAGTCACAGGGAGAAACCTTCCGCGACCGCTACGGGGAGACCTTCGAGCAGGTGGTGAGGTCGGCCTGTGGCGCCGGCAGCGTCGCCGTCGCCGAAAGCGGTGAGGACGACGCCCTGGCCTTCCTCAATACCGGTCTGACCGAGATGGCGCGCGATGAGACCGCGGGGGGCCGCACGGTCCGGATGGCAACCCGGGGCCGGCGATCCGGCGGCGCGGTGGCGCTTGGAGAGGAGGAGGCTCGCGATCGAGAGCCAACCGATGCAGGGGGTATCCCGGAGCTATCGGTGATGGCCTCGGGCTGCCTCGGCCTGGTCAGCTTCCCGCGAGAGCCCGGGCGGGTTTCGCTTGAGCGACTGCGCTCGCTCCATCCGGATCTGCTGCCGGCTCTCTGCCGCCATCCGGGCATCGGATTCGTCCTCGTGCGCTCAGAGCAAGAGGGGGCCATCGTGCTCGGTCCGCGCGGCACGCACAATCTCGACAGCAACCGCGTCGAGGGTGAGGACCCGCTCGCCCCGTTCGGCCCGAACGCGGCCGAGCATGTGCGAAGAACCGACGCTTTCCCCCACTGCGCCGATCTGATGATCAACAGCGCCTTCGACCCCCAGACCGGCGAGGTCTCGGCCTTCGAGGAGCTGGTCGGCTCTCACGGCGGGCTGGGTGGGACCCAATCATTCCCCTTCGTCATGCACCCCGCCGATCTCGGCTGGCCCGAGGAAGAGGTGGTCGGCGCCGAACGAGTCCACCGGATATTTCGCGGCTGGCTGGGACGGCTCGGACATGCCGCCTACTCGACCGAAGTGGACTCGCCCGCGGCCAGCACCCGCACCTCCGCCTGAGGCGCCAGCTCCGCCATCCACCTCGCGAACTCGACCGGCGGAGCGCTTAGCGGCCGTGGGCGCAGGCGGTGCAGAAACCTCGGGTAGAGCGTCCCCCAGTGGATCGGCACGACGATCCTCGGCTCGATCAGCGCCGCCGCGCGCGCAGCTCTCTCGGGATTCATATGGCCCGGACCGAGGTTCGGGCCCCAGCCCCAGATCGGCAACAGCGCCAAGTCGACTTCCCCCAGGGCGCCCATGCCGTCAAAGAGATCCGTGTCCCCGGCAAAGTAGATCCGTCGCTTGCCGGAGAGCAGGTAGCCGACCGCCTGCGCATCGGGAAAACCCTTCCTATCCCCGTCGTGCACGGCCTGGGTGGCCGTGACCGTCACGGCGCCAACCTGAGCGGACTGGCCGGCGGCCAACTCGGAGACCGAGCGGAAGCCCCGCCGCACGAAGAAGCGCCCGGCGCCTGGCGGCACCAGCATCGGCACATCCCCGAGCCGGCGCAGAGACGGGAGGTCAGCGTGATCGCGGTGTAGGTGGGAGATCAGGACCGCGTCGACATCGCCCAGGGCCGCGAGGGCCGCCGGGGAACCGTGCCGGCGAAGCGGCCCGAGCCGGGTCCGTAGGAACGGGTCGGTGAGGAAGCTGGCTCCGTCGAGATCTACCGCGACGGTTGCGTGCCCGACAAAGACGAGCTTCACGGGCACGCGCGTCGCTTTGCCAGCCAGCTAGGCCAGCAGTTTCGCCTTCGCCTGGTCGAACTCCTCGGAGCTGAGAGCTCCTTTTTCTTTCAGCTCGGCGAGCTTGTGGAGCTCGTCTGCGGGAGAGCCGGCGTGAGCCTGCCCGCGGACATAGCTGTCGAACTCCTTTTTCGTGTCGGCCTGGTGTTTGATCGTGCGGTCGCGCATCCCATTGCCGCGAACGATCAGGTAGAGCAGCACCCCGAGGAACGGCAGGAAGACCAAGAAGAACACCCAGACTGCCTTTGCCACCCCCGACAGCTCGTGATCGCGGAAGAGGTCGCCGATGATCGAGATGAGAATCCAGATCCAGGCGAAGAGCAGGAAGAACTCGAAGATGAAGAGCAGCCCTTCGCCGAAGCTGATGTCTGCAAGCAGCATCGTCACGCCTCCTCAGACCAGTTGACCATCAGCTGGTAGATGATCACGACGTCGAGGATGATCATCAGGAAGGCCCACAGCGGCGCTGCCGAGAACCAGACGATCTGCAGGATGGCGTTTATCGCCAAGAGGGAAATTCCCAGGACGCGAGCCACCGCATTGCCGACGATCAGGCCGATGCCCGTAAGCCCGACGAGAGCACCGAGGATCAGCTGGACCCAGCCCCAGGTCGTGAGGTCGAAGATCAGCGCGCCGTGACCGCCGACCACGACCACTTCGTTGTTGAGGATCGCCGCCAGCCCCCAGAGCGCATCCAGGCTGCCGAGGATCACCATCATCACTCCCGCGAATGCGATCCAGGTGGAACGCTCGCCTCCGGCGGGTGGCCTTGAGCCCTGACCGGCCTCCATGTGGAATCTCCTTTGGGACGGGCGGGACGGCTCGGTACCCACTCTAAGCCGGCAGTCTTGGAGGCTGCGCGCCCAAGGAGACTCTAGTTCCTCTTTGAGACAAGTAAATAATCCCTATCCAAATCATCGAGCCTCAAAGCCCCCGGCGGCTGCCCCGGTATTCGACCGTAGCTCCGGCGTGCGGCGAAAGCGAGGCGGAATCGGCCGGAATCGCCGCTGATCGCGGCGCGTCGCCTCCATAAGCGACGAAATCCCGCCCTAGAGCGAGATCTCGTGCGAAGCGGCTGAAGGGATTCGAACCCTCGACCTTCTGCCAATACGCGGGGATATGCGCCGATATGCAGCGATTTGGGAACGGCGGCGCAGAAGTGCCCGAAACGCGAGGGGCCGGTTCGATTTCCGCCGGGGGCCGTGCGTTACGGTGCCGACGCTTGCAAATCGCAATCACTTGGAGGACGCCGATGCCGGACACCACCTGCCACATGTCGATCTCGCTCGACGGCTTCGTCGCCGGGCCGGACCAGAGCCGGGAGAATCCGCTGGGGAAGCGCGGCAGGGAGGTCCATAGCTGGCACCTCGGCGACGAGCGCGCGAACGACGCCGACGCGACGGCAGAGGGCTGGCTCATGCGACCGCGCGGGGCCTACGTCATGGGCCGCAACATGTTCGGGCCGATCCGCGGCGAGTGGGATGAGGACTGGGATGGATGGTGGGGCTCCGAGCCGCCCTACCACGCGCCGGTCTTCGTGCTCACCCACCACGCCCGCGAGCCGATCGAGATGGAGGGCGGCACGAGCTTCCACTTCGTCACCCAGGGCTTCGAGGCCGCCTACGCGCAGGCGCGTGAGACGGCCGGCGAGGATGGCATCGACATCGCGGGCGGCGCCTCGACCGTCCGTCAGGCGCTCGCCGCCGGAGTGATCGACGAACTCACGCTCGACGTGGTCCCCGTCCTGCTCGGGTCCGGCGAGCGGCTGTTCGACGGAGTCGAGTCCCTCGGGTTCGAGCCGGTCGAAGCGCTCCACTCTCCGCTCGCCACGCACATCCGCTACCGGCGAGCGGGGTGAGGAGCCGATCTTCGGTCGGAGGAACGCGCCGAGCAGATGATGGGAACGTGGTGCCTCCCTGCCGGAACGTAACTCTGGATCCGATGCATTAGCAGTGTGTCTGCGAACGGCATGTTCGTGGCGCTGCATCGTCTTGGGAGCAGCGCAGACCAGCGACTCTCCGCGTTGAGTTGCTCGATTCCCTGCTCCTCGGTGACGGCTACCTGCCCGGTCGTCAGGTGGGCTTGTGCGCCAGGAAAAGGTAGCGGTTGAGACTGAGGAAGTAGTTGGGGCCGAGTTCGGTTAGGTCTTGTGCCCATGCTGTGGCTTCGGCCTCACTCACGCCGTTGCGATCTGGCACGAACGTGGAGATCAGCTCAAGCATTCCGGCGCTGTAGGTGTTGGGGTCATAGCCGGCGTTGAACAACGGCACGATTTGGCGGTCGGTGACTTCCAGTCCAGCATCGCGCAGCAGCCGTGTGAGCGTACGCGGCAGGTGAGGGTGAACGAGGTGCTCCTCCCACGCGGCGAGCACCCGGTCCATGCGCTCGTTGTCGCTCGACGCCCATACGATCGAGTCCCAGTCGGTGTCAAGTACGAGCGCCCGGCCTCCCGGGCGCAGCACCCGCGCTAGCTCCAGCAGCGCGGCGGGAACATCATCGACGTACTCGTAGACCTGTGTGCAAACTGCGACGTCGAAGCTCGCGTCCGCATAGGGGAGCGTGTGCGCGCCAGCTTCTTGGTACTCGATCGGGCCGCTGCCGGCTGGTGGTCTGCGCGCCCTGGCGAGGGCAAGCATGTTCTCGCTGACGTCCACCCCGCAGATCCGCCCGCCGGTCCCGACAGCAACGGCCATTTCGCACGCGAGTAGACCAGGACCCGAGCCGATGTCGATCGCGCGCTCGCCGGGCTGGAGCGCGAGTGCCCGCAGGATCGTTTGGCGCTGTTCGATGACATCGGGCGTGGTGTAGATCCTCTCTACGCGCCGGGAGGCGTCCTCGTCGAACTGCAGCGTGGCGCTCATAGTTCGCCTTCGGTTGGTGAATGGTTCACTCTTAGGGAACGCCAGGGTAACCTGATGCTCGATCGATACGGTGTCTTGATCGGTCGCTGAGCAGCCATAGTACCTGCGGGCGAAGTGGTGCTTGAGGCAGCGCATGGCCTCCATCCGTGTGTCTTGCCCTCGGCCTGCTTTTTGGCGAGGAACTCGCGGGCCGGGGCATATCTCGCTTGAGTCGCGCTCGGCAGGCTCGGTCGCGAGGTTTCGGAGGCTCTCTTTGGGAATGCGAGAAGATGGCGTGCATGGACGGGGTGGCGATCGTCGTTTTCATTGACTTGGTTGACTCGACCGCCCTACTCGCAAGATTGGGTGACGATCGCATGGAGCGGGTGCGGCGCGCTCACGTCGAAGATGTCGCCCGCGAGGTAAAAGGTGGCGGGGGGCGTGTGGTGAAGACCCTCGGCGACGGCACGATGGCGACCTTCGAAAGCGCCCTCGGGGCGCTGAGGGCGGCGGCCGGGATCCAGGCAGCGGTCGAGCGTCTCGACGGCGCCCAGGGCCGAATCGGACTCGCCGCCCGCGCGGGGGTTGCGGCCGGAGAGCCGATTGCCGACGGGGACGACCTACACGGGATGACGGTGGTGATCGCGAGTCGGCTCTGCTCCGCGGCAGGCATCGGCGAGGTGTTGGTCCAAGGAGTCGTGGAGTCACTGGTCGCGTCGCGCGACGGTCTCGCGCTCGAAGCCGCGAGCGAGTACGAGCTGAAGGGGGTTCCGGACCCGGTCCGGGCTTCGAGGCTGATCTGGAGGAAGCTCGCGGGGGATACGGAGGCTTCGGCCGGGCTCGACATGGCGCAGACCCCGGCTCTCAGCAAAGGCACGTCAAAGGGCGGTGAGGCGCTGTGCATCAGTCTCCTCGGGACGTTCTCCATCAGCGTCGGCGACAGCGTCATCGCCGACGACGCCTGGCGGCTGCGCAAGGCGAAGACGCTGATCAAGCTGCTCGCCCTCGCCCCCGAGCACCGCCTCCACGTCGACCAAGCCGCCGAGCTGCTGTGGGCGGGGCGAGACCCAGACTCCGCCCGCAACAACCTCCATCAGGCGATATTCGCGGCCCGGCGCGCTCTCGACTCGATCGGCCTCGAGGGCAGCCGCTACCTGGAGCTGCGCGAAGAACTGATCCTGCTGAGCCCCGAGGACCCGGTCCGGATCGACGCGGTCGCCTTCGAAGAGCTGGCCGCCGTGGCCCGCGAGCAGGGCCAGCCCGGCGCCTACCGCTCGGCGCTTGAGGGCTTCGACGCCGAGCTGCTGCCAGCGGATCGCTACGAGGACTGGAGCCGGGAGCGGCGCTACTCACTCGAAGAGCTCCGCCTTGCTCTGGAGGCCGAGCTGGCGGAACTGGAGGAGCACGACGAGCCCGGAGCGGCGGCCGGCCGCCAGCCCAAGCTGCCGTCACAGCTGACCAGCTTCGTCGGCCGCGAGCGCGAGCTGGCCGAGACCGCCGCACTGCTGCACGATGCGAGGCTCCTCACCTTGACCGGGGCCGGCGGCTGCGGCAAGACCAGGCTGGCGCTGCAGCTTGCGGGGCAGCAGGGGGAGGATTTCTCCGACGGGGTCTGGCTGGTCGAGCTGGCGGCGCTCGGCGAGCCCGAGCTGGTCGGCCCCGCGGTCGCCCAGGCCCTGGACACCCGGCTCGCCTCCGATCGGGCGCCGGAGATCGCCATCGCCGAGCACATCGGCGATCGCCGGCAGCTGCTCCTGCTCGACAACTGCGAGCACCTGGTGGAGCCGGTCGCCCGCCTCGCCGAGGCTCTGCTCAGCCGCTGCCCGAACCTGACCGTGCTTGCGACCAGCCGCGAGCCGCTCCGCATCCCAGGCGAGGCCACCTGGCGCGTCCCCTCTCTCTCCCTCCCCAGGCTGGTCCCCGGAGCGCCCGCGGAGGAGTCGCTGGCGGCGGAGTCGGTGCGGCTGTTCGCCACCCGGGCCGCCCAGGCCGCGCCCGGATTCGAGCTCGGCGCCGACAACGCGGACGCCGTCGCCGCCCTTTGCCACCGCCTTGACGGGATGCCGCTGGCGATCGAGCTGGCGGCGGCGCGGGTGAGCGTCCTCACCCCCGCTCAGATCGTCGAGCGCCTCGACGACTCGCTCGATCTGCTCTCGGCCGGAGCCCGCACGGCGATGACCCGCCAGCAGACCTTGCGGGCGACGCTCGCCTGGAGCTTCGAGCTGCTCGAGGCGGGCGAGCAGGTGCTGTTGCGCCGGCTCGCCGTGTTCGCCGGCGCCTTCGGGCTGGAGGCGGCCGAGGACGTCTGCACCGAGGACCCGCTGCGGCACAGCGAGGCGGTAGCCGTTCTCGGCTGGCTGATCGACAAGTCGCTGGTGCACGTCGAGGAGGGGCCCGACGACCGCCGCTACCGCCTGCTGGAGACCGTGCGCCAGTACGCGGCCGAGCGCCTCGAGGAGGCGGGAGAGCGCGCCGGCCTGGAGCGGCGCCACCGCGACTGGTACGTCGAGCTGGCCGAGAGCGACCCGACGCCGGCCGGCGAGCTGCCGGCCCGGGTCACGCTTCGGGGCCTCGATCGGGAGCGCGACAACCTGCGCGCCGCCCTGGCCTCGGCGCTGGCCGACGATCCCCAGGCGGCGCTGCGTCTTGCCGTCGCCCTCTGGCGCTTCTGGCTGATGCGCGGCTACCTCGCCGAGGGGTATCGCTGGCTCACCGCTGCCCTGGCCGCGGCGCCCGAGCCCACGGCGGTGCGCGCCCGCGCCCTGCTCGCCGCCTGCGTAATCGGGCTGCGCCGCGGCGTCCACGGGCGGATCCACGAGTTCGCGAGCGAGAGCGTGGCGATCTTCCGCGAGCTCGAGGACCGGGCCGGGATGTTCGACGCGGTCGAGGTCTCGGCGGCCTACCGGACGATCGTCAGTCCCGCGCAGGACGTCGAGCTGCTCGTGCGCGAGCACGAGACGCTCCTCGCCGACGACCTGCCGGCCGAGCGGCCGCCGATGTGGGCGGCGCACACGCGCGGCATCGCCGCCTGGCTCCGGCGCGAATACGGCCCCGCACGGGAGCAGCTGGAAGCCGCGCTGGGGCACGCCGGCGCTCTGGCCACCGAGCCGCGCCCGGCGCTCTGGCCGCTCAGCTACGGGTTCATCTCGGTCGAGCCCGAGACCGGCTACCCGCTCTTCCTGCACGAGGACACCACGATCGTCGCCCGCTGCGTGGGCGGCGCCGCGGCCGCCGCCCACATCCTCGTCAACCTCGCCGCGGTGGATCGCGCCGAGGCCGACTTCGCCCACGCGGAGGAGCTGATCGAGGAGAGCCTCGCCCGCTTCGAGCAGCTCGGCGACCAGCAGGGCGAGGCCTTTGCGCTCAACGCCTTTGGCAACCTGGCCCGCTCCGGCGGCGACTTCGAACGAGGCCGGTCGCTGCTCGAGCGCAGCCTCGCCCTGCGGCAGGAAATCGGCGACCGCCGCGGCGCCGGAATCACCCTCAGCTGCCTGGCGATGCTCCTGGCCCGCTCCGGCGACGCGGACGGCGGCCGCATCTCAGCCGGGCAGAGCCGGACCTGGTTCGCCGAAAACGACGACCTGATCGGCCTCGGCGCCGCCGAGCTGAGCCTGGCGAACGTGGCGCTCTGCGCCGGCGATCGGGCCGATGCCCGGGCTCACCTCGAGACCGCCGCCTCGGTCTTCGGAGGGATCGGGACGACCCACCAGGGGGGGTGGGCGCTGGCAGTGCTGGCGGCGACCTGCGCGGAGGACGGCGAGGCGGCGACGGGTCGCCGCTGGCTGGACCGGGCGAGCCGGCACTTCGAGCTGCTCGGCGGTGACGCCGGCATCGCCTACTGCCGGGAGTTGGAGGCTAAGACGCTGCAAAGTGAGTGCTAAGGGGCGAGTCGTAGCCTCGCTGTGCGTCGTCAGGAACGGCGCGGAGAAACCCAACTGAGAAGGAGCGGTCATGGCCACGCAAGGAGTGCTTGGAGCGGCAACGCTGAAGGAGTTCGAGGACGGGCTGCACGGAGAGATGGTCAAGCCCGGCGATGGCGCCTACGACGAGGCGCGCTCGATCTGGAACGGCGCCCACGACGCCCGCCCGGCGGTGATCGCCCGTTGCGCCGATGCCTCCGACGTGCGCCACGCGGTCGGCTTCGCCCGCAGCGAGGGACTGGACGTCGCCGTGCGCGGCGGCAGCCACAGCATTCCCGGCTTCTCCACGGTCGAGGGCGGGATCGTCATCGACCTCTCCCCGATGAAGGGCATCGAGGTCGACGCCGGCGGGCGTACCGCAACCGCCCAAGGGGGGGTCGTCTGGAACGAGTTCGACGCCGCCACCCAGGAGCACGGCCTCGCCACCACTGGCGGCCTGGTCTCGACCACCGGCGTCGCCGGCTTCACTCTGGGCGGCGGGATTGGCTGGCTGATGCGCAAGCACGGCCTCGCCTGCGACAACCTGCGCTCGGCCGAGGTGGTCACCGCCGACGGCCAGATCCTCACCGCCAGCGCGGACGAGAACCAGGACCTGTTCTGGGCCCTGCGCGGTGGAGGCGGCAACTTCGGCGTCGTCACCTCCTTCGAGTTCGACCTGTACCCGGTCGGCCCGACCGTCACGGCCGGCCCGGTCTTCTACCCCGGCGAACGGGCCGAGGAGATCCTGCGCTTCTACCGCGACTTCACGAGCGATCTCCCGGACGAGCTGACCACCTTTGCCAACCTGCTTACCGCGCCGCCGGCACCCTTCCTGCCCGAGGAGTGGCACGGCAAGAAGCTGATCGGCCTGATCGGCCTCTACGCAGGCGATCCCGAGGAGGGGGCGAAGGCGATGCAGCCGCTCCGCGATCTGGGCGACCCGGTGGCCGATCTGGTCGGCCCGATGCCCTACGTCCAGATCCAGGGCCTGGTCGACGCCCTCTACCCGCGCGGGACCAAGGCCTACATGAAAGCCGGCTACATGGGGGATCTGGACGACCACGCGATCGAGACCCTGGTTCGCTACCACCAGGACGCGACCTCGCCGGCATCGGAGATCCACGTCCACGACTTCGGGGGCGCGGTGGCCCGCGCCGATGCCGGCGAGACCGCCTACGGGGAGCGCCAGGCGCCCTACGTGCTCAACATCATCGCCATGTCGCACGAGCCGGGCGGGCTGGACACCCACATCGGCTGGGCGCACCGGCTGTACGCCGAGATCGAGCCCTCGCTGACCGGCGGCGCCTACATCAACTTCCTCTCCGCCGAGGGGGAGGATCGAGTGCGGGCGGCCTACGGTGCCGAGAAGTTCGCCCGCCTGCGCGAGCTCAAGGACCGCTACGACCCGACCAACCTGTTCCATCTGAACCAGAACATCCCGCCGTCGAAGGCGGGCTGAGCCGAGGTGAGCTTGAGCGCAAGAGCCACAAGCGGTGACGACATCCAAATCCGACAGGAGACAGAACATGCAATCCATCCCACGCAAGGACGTTCCGGTCGTCATTGACGACAACGGCGTCGAGGTCCGTTTGCGCGACGCCGACGGCCTCTCGGTCGGGTTCGTACGGCTGCCGGCAGGCGCCGACCTGCGCCCCGCCACCAAGGGCCTGCCGCACGACCTCTGCCCGTGTCCGCATTGGGGGTACATGATCAAGGGCCGCGTGCGGATGCACACGCTGGACGGGCATCAGGACTTCGCCGCTGGCGAAGCGTTCTACTGGGCCCCCGGCCATGCCCCCGAGGCGATCGAGGACTCCGAATACGTCGACTTCTCCCCGACCGAGGAGTTCCGGCCGGTGATCGAGCACATCACGTCGGGAGCCGGCGCATCCGCGTGATAGGACGCGAGCGGACGGTGCGAGCCGATCATCCGAGGCGCCGCGATATGGATGAGCATCGTCCCGATGGCGGAGGCAATCGTGTGCGGTGCGGGCACCGCAGGGCTTGCAGCGGCAGCCGCACCGCGGGCCGTTGGCGTCGACGTGATCGTGCTCGAGCGGACCGAGGAGGTCGGTGCGAGCTGGCGGACGCGCTACGACGGGCTGCGGCTCAACACGCCGGGCTGAATGTCCACCCAGCCCGGCTATCGCGCCAGCCGCCGACGCTACAGCGAGTACCCGTCGCGACACGCATAGGTCCTCTACCTCGAGGAGTATGCCGCTCACCATCGCATCGAGGTTCTCTTTGGCACACATGTACGACGGCTGGAGCCCGTCGACCGAGAGTGGCGGGGTCGGGACCGATAGCGAGGACCTGCAAGCGCGGTTCGTCATCGTCGCGACCGGGCCCACGGCCTCGCCTGTCGAGGCCGCTCTTGGTCGGGGACGAGCACGTCTTAGCTCCGCGGCCACGGGAAAGCGAGGCGGATCGGCCGGAATCGCCGCCAATTGCCGCGCATCCGCGCCATCTTGGGCACTAGTGCCCAAAACGGAGGCGATATGCCGGGATGGTTCGATCTTGTTTCGGCGACCCGCGCCGAACCCCACCCGCCACGTGCAGGGGATTCGCGAAAAGCGGCTGATGGGATTCGAACCCACGACCTTCTGCATGGCAACTACGCTGGCGGACTGCGGATTCCGTCACAGAAATCGCTTTTTGCAGGGATTTTTATATTTCCCTGGAAAGTGCTCGGTTCGCGATACGACCGGATATGCGCCGATATGCAGCGTTTCGGGAACTCCTGGCGAGAAGTTCCCGAAACCGTGGAGCGCGGTTCCAGTAGTCATCTTCAGCCGGACATCCCCTGCCTACCGCTCGACAACCGGGACACCGATCCCCCCAGCGCACGGGTTCTGCGGGGAGGGGGGCAACGGCTCCAGCTCCGCACTCTCCTCCCATTCGTCGATGGTCATGTCGATGAGCTCGTAGGGCTCCCCGAGCTGAGCGACGGCGTCCTGGGCGAGAACGACATAGGGCGCGCAGGCCAGCGAGCAACCCCATTCATGCGCCTTGACATCGATGAACTTGCCGCCGATGAAGGCCGACGTGTAGGTGACGTTCTGATTCTTGCCGCACAGCACCATGCTCTTGGCGACCGCCGTGATGTGGGTGTACAGCGCTTCCCTTGCCTGCGCGGGGGTGGCCGAGGCCTTGTCCACTCCGCAGTCCTCGATGAACAGGCTGGACTTTTTCCCGCGATCTTTCGCTATCGCGATGCCGATGATCGACCAGAAGAACCCAGGGCCCATCTGGCTGGCGTTCTTGTTCGCGCAGATCACATGTGCGCCGGGCAGCGGCGGGAAGCGGCGCGGGTAAGTCTCGCCGTCGGGGTTCATCCGCCCGAATAGGCGTTCGGCGGCGTCGAGCAGCGGCGCCACCGGGTAGACCGGAAGAGGACCCAGGGGCAGCAGCGTCTCGCCTGGTGGATAGGCGGAGTCCCGGTAGGTAAACAACGGTTTCAGCGTGCGATTCTTGATCTCCGGCGCGACAGCCAGATCGTAGCCCCACAGCGCTCCGTTGATGCCGCAGAATGACGACGCGGTTCCCATGTTGATCTGACCGATATAGGCGTCATCCTTCTCGCACTGATCGTAGGAGACGATGCTGCCGGTGCCGGGATCGAGCCCGTCCATCTGGATAGAGCCCACCGACAACTTCATCGTGGCGATGTATCCGCTTCCGCTTGCCCCCGGGTTCATATAACCCATGCAGTTGGTGGGGAAGTTGCCGACCGCACCGTTGACGACTTCCCTCAGGCCAAACGCGTTGTCCGAGTTCATCCGCTCTCCTTCGCATCATCGAAGTCTGTTCCGCAGCAGCCCTGAACGGCGCACCGTACACATTCCCGACTGAATGACGAAATCTCCTGTCGGGAGGCTAGTCGAAGACCAACTTCTCGGTCAGATAAGCTTGCGACACTTTGAAGGGCTCATCCGCCGCCAGACTCATTGCCTTGCTGGGCATCGTTGCCTTTTTCGCATCAGCCGCGATACGAACCCACGACGCGGCCCTCCCCAACTTCGGCGATGTCGGGAGGGCCCTCCTGGCAGTGGTCGCGGTCGTGGCCTCATATGACTCACTTCTATGGCGATGGCTTCCACTACCAGGAAGACCACCGAGACTAGATGGCACGTGGAGAATGCATCTCAGACCTCGTCAAGGGCCGGAGGGTGTCTCGCTAGCTCGCCAAACTTGCTTCCTGAGCATTCGTCAAACTGCATCGGCCATTAGTGCACGTCTGCTGTTCGACGATGGGGAATCAAGAGCAACGGCGGCTATGCTGGGCAAAGATCACATTGGCAAAAAGCTCCTCCTTTTTTATGACTTCGAACCTAAGAACCCAACTTCCATCGACCCTCCCCGCAAGGGAGCAATATCGCTTGATATCTCGCACGGTGAGCTGAGCGGCAGGTATTGGAACGATGCGAGAGCTTGGGGACACCTCACCAGCGATGGTCATACGATTAGGCGATACGAGACGTACCATGCCGCATCGAACGCCAGCAACTTGTATCGGTAGAAGGAGCCACATCTCAAAACGAGCTCAGGACGGTTGCCTCTACCACGCTAGGAACGGAGAGGTTCCAGTGGTGCCAGAGAATGAGCGCACTCACCCTATGACGTCGGCAGATAGTGTCTGTACAGGGCGGCTTCCTCCGCGGGATCGGGTGTTTGGTTGACCTCTGATCCTCTACACGGCGGCGCCGCGAGCACCTGCTCACGAGTGAAGGCAACGCGCTCTTCGGTGAGCTTCCCGTGTCGGTCGAAGATGTTGGTTCCCCCGGTGGCGGGAACGAAAAATTCAGTCCCTTCCCTGCCCGCCAGTCGTACCCTTAGCCATTGGACCTCCCAGCCTTCCTCCTCGTCGGTATCGGAGAAGGCCTGCACGACCTCACCGAGCAGGCACCCGTCGCGGTCATGCAGCGCCCCGGTCGTATAGCCGTAAAAGCGTCGGGGTGGTCTGGCCGGCATCACATGCGGCGTCAGGTCGCCAGCACAACCAGGGCAAAGCGCTCCTCGGCGTCGGGGAGCCATTCTTTGACACCGAGCCCGGCCCAACCGATCTCGCGCTCAAAGCCAGCACGTGTGTACTTCGCGCTGATCTCAGTGCGGATCTCCTCTCCCGGAGAGAACTCGACCTCCCAGTCCAAGAGCTCAACCCGTACTCGGCAACGGCGCCGCGCCCGCAGGCGCATCTCTATCCAGCCATTGGCGTCGTCATAAACGACCACGTGGTCGAAGGCGGCCAAGTCGAAGTCAGCGCCGAGGCGTGTGTTCAGCGTCTGAAGTAGGTTCCTATTGAACTCTGCGGTCACACCGGCCGCGTCATCGTATGCCGCCTCGCTGGCGCAAGGGTCCTTTGCCAGGTCAATACCGATTAACAGCGCACCGTCCGGGCCGGTGATCGCTCGGAGTTCACGCCAAAATCGCCGACGCGCGCCGGGTAGTAGGTTGCCGATCGTTCCCCCCAACATGACGAGCAGTCGTTTCGCGCCATCTGGGGGTGCTCCAAGCATGCCGAAAAGATCAGAGAAGTCGCTCTGAACCGGCTTCACGGCGAGACCCGGCAGGGTCTCTGCCACCATTCGCGCGCAGATATCGAGCATATCCGCCGACATGTCCACCGGGACATAGGTAAGGCCTGCGGGATCGCCCCCCGCCTGCAACAGCAGCTTGGTCTTTGCGCCCGAGCCAGCGCCAACGTCTACTACCTCCGTGGGCCCGGCGGTGCGAATGATTGACTGCGCATGGCGCTCGAGCAGCGAGAGCTCGGTGCGGCCCTGGTAGTACTCCGGGAGCTCAAGGATCTGCTCGAAAAGCTCCGCCCCCCGCTCGTCGTAGAGGAAGCGCGAGGAGAGCTCCTTGAAAGGTCGCGTGAGCCCATCCATGACGTCATAGGCGAGCTCGTCGACGTCATACCCGACCTCTGTCGGCGGCGCTACAGTCGTCAGGATGTCTGCTTCCGATCCCAAGGCTCAGACCTCTTCCTAAGCGATGCCCGTAACTCTCTTGAGAAGGTCTGAGAGCGCAACTGCCTCTTGCGTCCCAGCTCTAAGGTCGCGCAGGGTAACGAAATTGCCCGAGGCCTCGGAGGCGCCAACGATGGCAGCAAACGGAATGCCAAGAGCCGAGGCATAGGACAATTGGTCACCCAGTCGCCGAGCCTGCATGTAAACCTCGGTTGGAACCTGGCCCTCGCGAAGCAGCGTGGCAACGCGTAGACAGCTATCGAGGAAGTCGCGGTCCTGTACTGCAACGAGCACCTTGGTCGGACTTGACGACTCCAGCTCGACCTGTTCGCTCTGCACCAGCAGGTCGAGCAACCGAGTAAGTCCAATCGAAACTCCCACGCCAGGCAGAGAGCGGTCGGTGAAGTAGCCGGCAAGATCATCGAAGCGACCACCCGAACAGACGCTTCCCCACTCCTCGCGGCCGCTCAGGAAAGTCTCGTAGACCGTGCCGGTGTAATAGTCGAGGCCGCGGGCGATCGAAAGGTCGACCCGGAACTCATCGCGACCAACGCCGAGACGGGCCGCCGCCTCGGCGACCTCACGTAGCGCGTGCACGCCGCCGGGATCGACCCCGGCATCGGTGAGCAAGCGTTCTGCAGAATCGAGATCCTCGAGTTTGAGTAGCTCACGGAGAAGCACGACAAGCTCGCCCGGTGCTTTCTCCTTTGCCAAAGCCTCGCCCACCGCGTCCGCACCCTGGGGGCCGTGCTTGTCGATGATGCGCAGGAACCGATCTGAGTCCGCGCCGTCTATACCCCAGCGGGAGAGAACACCCGAGAGCACCATCCGATTGGAGAGGCGGATCTCGAATCCGGGCAACCCGAGGCCACGGAACACCGAGGCGATCACCGAAACAACCTCGGCGTCGTGAAGGAGGTCCAAAGAGCCGCTGCCGATTATGTCTATATCGCACTGGTAAAATTCGCGAAACCGCCCGCGCTGCGCGCGCTCGCCACGCCAGACCTTTTGCATCTGGAAGCGGCGAAAGGGGAAGGTAAGTTCGTGAGCGCGCTGAGCAACGTAACGGGCAAGCGGAACGGTCAAGTCAAAGTGCAGGCCAAGCTCCGCAGAGTCTTGGCGATCGTCGCTGGGTTTGCGCAAAGAGTAGATCTGACGTTGCATGCCACCCTTTGCCGCTAGCACCGGCATCCGCTCAACTGCCGGGGTCTCGATCGGCAGAAAGCCATGAAGTTCGAAGCTATCTCGAATTGCGTCGAGCATGCGCAGCTCCGTACGTCTCACCCGCGGACTCCACTCCGGGAAGCCTGAAACAGGACCGATGTCGATGCCCCTGCTCATTCCAGCACGCCTTTCGCCGCAGACCGAGAGAGGGGTGGCTGACGGGATTCGAACCCGCGACCCCCGAGACCACAACCCGGTGCTCTGGCCATCTGAGCTACAGCCACCATGTCCGGTGCCACATTACACTTCCCCGGAACGTGGCGAGCGCTCCGAAAGCTTGCCCACCAGTTCCGCAATCTGAGAGGACTTTCGCGAGTAGGCAACGGGGTTGCAGATCAGCCGCGCAGTGCTGTCGGCAATCTTGAGCCTACTTACCAAGTGGTTCTCGCGAAGCGTCCGACCGGTGTCAACGAGATCGATGATGCCGTCGGCCAGCCCAGCGATCGCAGCTAACTCAACCGATCCCTTTAGTTCGACGAGATCGATCGGCCTGGCGGTCTCCTCCGACCATTTGAGCGCCGTGCGAGGAAACTTCGTCGCGATGCGCGCAGAGCCCAGACGTGCCAGCGCGGCCTCCACAGGATTCTCCTCCCCTTCAACGGTCGCGAGCACCATCTCGCACTGGCCGAACCCGAGGTCGAACAGCTCGTACACCGCGCCCTCGCCAGAGTACTCGACGATCACGTCCTTGCCGACGATCCCGATATCGGCTACCCCGGCTTCGACATACTTGGCCACATCGCTGGGGCGCATCGTCATGATGCGCGCGTCCGGGAAGAGCTGGCGTCGTTCGTTGGCACGCACCTCGCTCGTGTCAAAGCCAGCTCGGTCGAGGGCGTCAAGCGTCGCGGCGGCGAGGTGACCCTTTGGGACGGCCGCAACGAGCTCAGGGGTACGCCACGCGATGCCGCGCGAGTTGTTCATTGGGAGGCTTCCAGGCCCGGCTTGGTCTCCATCACGTCCTCAGCCAGCTTCGCGGCGTGAAGCGCCTCGACGCTGACGCCGAAACCAATCGCCGGCATCGACTTACCGAATTTCGCGAGGAGCCCGTCGTAGCGCCCGCCCCCGCCAATCGGTTGCCCCATCGCTGGATGGTGCACCTCGAAGATCTCGCCGCTGTAGTAGCCGATCTCACGCGACATGCCGAAGTCGATCACCAACCGCGCACGCACAGTGGCCGGGGCCTTTTCGGCGATCTGCCGTAGACCGGTGGCAGAGCGCGAGAGAACCGCGGAGAGATCGAGAGAGACCTTTTCCATCTGCTCGAATACATCGGCGCCGCCTCGGGTCTGGGCCAGCTTCGACAACAGGTCGAGGCTCTTGGCAGAAACCTCCCCGCGCTCTGCGATTCGACGGAGCGTCCGCTCTAGATCGACGAAGTCGCGCACCGCCAGCGCCCGCGAGAGCCGCGCCTGATCCGGGTCTGAGATCTCCAGCGCCCTCATCAACGTCGGGTATAGCGTGGCATCGCCGAGCACGATGCTGTAAGTGTTGAGACCGGCGCCGTCGAGCGCCGCAACAGCAAGCTCCAGCAGCTCAAGAGTGCCGGGTAGTCCCGGTCTACCAATCAGCTCGGCACCGAGTTGAAGAAACTCACGGGCCTGTCCGGAGGCGATTGCGCGGGCATGTCCGGGCACCGTCTTACCGCGATAAATATGCGAAACGTAGTACAGCCGAAACGGCGGCTCTTTATCTCTCATGCGGGTCACGACGAGTCTCGCCGTGGGAACCGTCATGTCAGAGCGAAGGATCAGCGTTCGACCCTCCTCGTCGAGGAACCTGAACGCCGGCGCTGCCGACTCCAGGTCACCGGCAGCCATGACCGACTCGTACTCGAGCGCCGGGGTGTGAATCTCCATGTAGCCGCGGGTTGCCAACTCGCGCCGGACATCGGAGAGCAACAGGGTCATGTCCTCCAGCTCTTCGGGCAGCATGTCGCGGAGACCCGGAGGGGTGGGGAAGAGCCCCGGCCCGTCCATCACCGGTTCACTGCCTTCATCGGTCCCACGGTCGGGTAGCTCTCCGAGAGGACTCCGACCCGCTCGACAATGGCAGCGAAATTCAGCGGCGTGTAGTCATCCTCGACGAAGATCGAGCGACTGTGTGGCTTGAGGCCGAGCGCTTCCCGGTCGGGCGCCGGCACAGGCTCGAAAGCCGACCACCGCTGACTTATCGCACCCTCCGCCTGCTCGCGAGTGACCCGGCCACTGAAACGGTAAAGGGGTGGCAACGTGAGGCGTGAGAGATCCACCGGCTCGGCATCGGCGAGCGCGCGCAATCGAGCAAGCCACAGATCGGCCCGACACTCCGGACTGTCGAGGCTGACCTCGACTGAAAGGCAGTTGGGGAAATGGCGGTTTACGCAGTCGTAGTTGGCAATAACAAGTCGTGAGAGCCCAAGAAAGCGGGCGGCCTCGGCAGCGAGTCGCCTGTTGCCCCGGTCACCGAGAAACCCGCAATCGTTGTCCGAAGAGCAGGTGTTGTGGAAGTCGATAATCAGCTCGTAGTCGCCCAAGAGCCGCTCGCGCAGCTCATATGCGCGCCGAACCTCGTAGGCCTCATCGTCGCGCTCGCCGGGGAATACACGGTTTAGATCCGCGTCCACGCAGCGACGGGCCGCCTGCCGTGCACGCGGATTGGCGATCAGCGCATCGACTCCCGGCAGAGGGTCATTACCCAGGGCTTCGACTAGCTCGATGCCGAGGGGCTCATCGCCATGAATACCTCCGAGAACCAGAAGCCTCACGAGGAGAGCCTCACAACCACTAGGTCGCGGTGGTCGGGCACGTCCCGTATGGCGACCAGGTGCTTTGCCTGCGGACCGAAGAGCTTGAGCGTTTTTTCGATCAAACGCTCGTTGATCGATCGAAAAGCAAGAACGGAGCCTTTCAGCTCAGAGAGAAACTGGGAGATCATCGCTCGATAATTCCCGAGATTCCCGAATGGGCGAAGGGACAAATCGGCGAAGATGTCCTCCAGCCAGACGAACTCGCCAGGCAGGCGATCCGTGAGCCAAGCATGCATTTTCTCCTCGCCCGGGGCGGAGTAGCAGCGCTCCGCCAAGACCTCGGCACTGGCCTTCCAGGCCAGTGCGGCGACGACACATGAGCCATCCGGATACCGCTCAAGATAGAAACGGGAATCGTGCGCACTGAAGCAGCTCACCCAGTCGGCCGTTAGACGCTCTTCGGAGAACGCCGGCTCCCGCAGGATCTCCCCGCAGTGCGTGCAGGTCTCGCCGATCTCTTGTTGAGAACGGCGCCGGGGGCATGCATTTTCAAACCCCGCAGGAGCAGCGCAAGCCGACACCTCGCGCCACGGTTCCCCCGCGAAGGCCATCTGGTAGATCGGCACGAGCTGCGGCGCCTCGGCCGCTACCGCCTCGACGGTGTGCAGCATTTCGGCCTCCGGCTGACCTGGCTGTGGATGCTGCGATTGTGATTTGGCAAGTGCTTCCATGGCAAAAGAAAGGCCGCCTGCGTCGCAGGCGGCCTATGCAAGATGCGTGGCTAACCAGCGGCGCGGTCAGATCCTCATCTCATGATGATGTCGAGCAAAGAACATTGGCTGGCGACTATAGCGCACCCCGCCAGCCATGATTGCAAGGGTCCTCCCCCTGGATCGAGGAGCGCAACGCCCGGTGCCCGGAGAGCCGGCCACTGAGGCAGGGGGCACCCAACTGCCGTGAGTGATACTTCAGAGCACCGACAGCAGAGCGATCTCGTTCATGGGCGGACTATGGAGCTACAAGCACGCCCGATAACGCCGCCTTACGTAGACCTGGCCCCCACTCCCGCCGAGGGCCCGAAGCCGCCTACTTCTTCAGCGCGTAGCCGACACCCATTTTAACCACCAGCTTCTCCGCACGGACCTTGGCGAGCAGGGCCGAGACCTGGCCGGACGCAATGCCGATCTCGGCGGCGAGCTCAGTGTGCCGGGCGCCGGGCTTCGCCTCGATCGCGGCCAGGAGCTGCTGGCGGCGCTGGCCGCGCGGCGCCTGCGGGCGCCGGCGGCAGGACCGGCCGCAGCGAAGACGACCAAGGCCGTGGCGATCGCGAGGAGTGCCCAGCACCTCGTTCCGCCCTCGGGGCGGCCCGCCGCACTCATTGACCCCCTGCCAAGGTCTCGTGCGGCGACCCCTTCCGATGGCGAACCGAATCCCTCCAGGTCCGGGCGAACCCGGGAAGCAAAGCGCCAGGCCGCAGAACGGCCGACATCGACGGCAGACTTCGCCTCGCCCACAGACGCGCGGGTCTCAGGAAGGCAGACCGGCACCGAGGTCGGGGCCGAGTCGGGGGGACAGCCCCTGCCGGTGAGCCCGGAACCGGCGCCTCCGAACTCTCCGGGCGGGTCGAGTTCGGGCAGCGCCGCGGCTCAGAGCGGCCAGGGTGCCTCCTCCGAAAGCGGCGACGGGTCCAAATCTGAGTTCGGCATGTGAGGTTTCTGAGATTCGCCACGAGCGGGCTACGTCAATGCTTTTCCTAAAGTGCCGCACCTGGCATTCCAGGTGCTACACTCGATCCCATGCCGACTACCAAACCCCGCTACACGATCACCGACACCGGCGAGCTCAGCGAGCAGCTCGACGAGGCGCAGCGGCGCTGGCCTCACGTTCACGATCGCAAGGAGCTGCTGCTCCGTCTCGCCGCCGCCGGGCGGGACGCGATAGGGCGCGAAGCGAGCGAGCGCAGCACAGCGATCAAGGAGACCGCCGGCGCGCTCACCGGCGTCTACCGGCCCGGTGAGCTGGAGCGGCTACGCGAAGACTGGCCGGCGTGATCGTCCTCGACGCGAGCGTGCTGATCGGTCACCTGGACGGCAGCGATCGACACCATGCCGAGGCACAGAGCCTGCTTGAGACAAGCGGCGAGGAGCCGCTGGGGGCGAGCGCGATCACGCTTGCCGAGACCCTGGTCTCCCCGGCGCGGGCGGGTCGCCTCCCCGATGCCGAGGCAGCCTTGCAACAGCTGGGTGTAGGCGAGTTGGCGCTCGGTGAGAGCGTCCCCAGCCGGCTGGCGAAGCTGCGCGTCGAGATTGGCCTGAAGCTGCCGGACTGCTGCGTGCTGCTGGCCGCACAAGAGCACGCCGGCATCGTGGCGAGCTTCGATTCGGACCTGCTCGCGGCCGCACGCAAACTGGGACTGAAGACAACCGAGTAAGCGGGTCCGGCGGGGGCTTTCCTACTGCCGACGTTCTCGAGGTACCGCTACTCGCGCAGTGCAGAAGCAGGCCAGATACCGTCAAATCTTGCGACTCGCTCGAAGGTGGCATCGATGTGTTCGCAGGCCACACGCTTCTGAGGGCGCAGCTAGATGCGGCATGGATCACACTCGGGCAACTAGACCTACGTCATTGGCGGAGATCTTGCCCCACGAACCCGCACTCCGCAAAAAGGGAGAAAGTCGAGGCTTGCTGAGGTAAGAATGGGAAAGGGCGCACGCATACGGGCGGAACGACGTGAGTCGGCTTCGCCCTTCAAAGCCGAGCCAGACATACAGGACCTTGTCGAGGCGGTCGAGCAAGTTGCCGATGCCGAGGCATTCGTCTCTCTCGTGGAGCGCCGCCCCAGCCTATTCGGAGAGGAAATGGCTCGCTATCTACGCGCGATGGCCGCGAACGAAGAGGTGGCGGCCTTTGTCTCGGTGTTCGTGCGGCTCGTCGACGGCGCTCGCACGGAGCCAGCCGGGGCCTGGGCCGAGTTTCAGAACGCCATGAATGAGTTTGATGAACGGGGACGCGAGCTCCAACCCGAGGTTGAGGAGATCGCGGAACTACTTGAAAGTGGCAAATACGACGAGGCGATTGCGCATGGAGAGGAGGTGCTCACTCGCGCGCTTGGACTCGGCCAGGGCTTCACGGTTGCTGTTGTTCACGAGCATCTCGCGACTGCCTATCGACTGAGAAGGAGTGGCGATGTCGGCGAGAACACAGACAAGGCGATAGAGAACACCAGGGGTGCGATCGCCGGGACACCGGACCTTGAGCTCAGGGCCCCGAAACTGATGAACCTCGCTGTTCTTTTTTCGCTGCGAAAGAACGGCGATCCCGCCGAGAACTTCGAGCAGGGGGTGGCAATTCTTCGCGAAGTGCTTGAGCAGCTGAAAGGTAGCGATCTGCGAGACTTGCGCGCGACGGTCCAAATGAACCTTGCCCGCACTCTGCAGGTTCGCGAGCGCGGAGATCACCTCGAGAACCTTCGTGAGGCCCGCGACCTTTGCATTCAGTCGCTCCAATGGCGATCGCTCGGGCTCGATCCTTCCGACTGGGCACATAGCAAGATCAACCTCGGTGGCATTTACAACGACCTCGTCCGGGCGGGGGAGGCCGATATCGCCAGGGCGGAAGGCGAGCTTCAGGATGTGATCGACGCTGGAGATCGCGTGAACGAGTCGTGGCTGATCGGCTTCGCCCACGCATCCCTCGGGGCCGTGCACCGCGAGCCGGCGGCACGCCTGGCCGAGGCAGAAGATCGAGAAGTGATCGGGCCGGGCACGCCTCCGCCTCCCTCGGAAGCAGAGGCGATCACCGCCTACCGCCGAGCGCTCGAGTTCCTGGGCCCACGCTCGTCACCGCGCGAGTGTCTGCACGCCGCCGGGCGCCTCGGACACATACTTGCCATGCGAGAAGAGTGGTCGGAATCCGCTGCGGCTTTCTCTACCGCCGTGAGCGCCGCCGAGTTCGGCTTCCACGCACGGCTTGAGACCGCCGATCGCGCCAGTGAGATCCAGCGGGTCGGAAATCTCGCTCGCTGGGCTGCCTTTGCCTTGGCACGAAGTGGCGACATTGAGGGTGCGGTCCTGGTGCTTGAGAATGGCCGCACGCGAGAGTTGCGTCGTCGCCTCGGTGCTGGTGTCGAGGAGGGACAACTCGAGCAATTGCCCGCTGAAGCGCTGGCTGACTACAGGGAGGCGCTTGAGCAACTTTCGGGCGCCAGTCTCGGTCCTGACTCAGACGGCGCCGGGCGTCGGCTTCAGGAGGTTCTGCGCGCGATCCGGATGCTGCCCGGCTTTGAGAACTTCGCGACCGGGGCTTCCCTCGCTGACATTGCCGCCGCCGTCGAGCCCGACTGGCCTCTGATCTACCTCGATCCGACGCCATATGGGACTCTGATTCTCAGCGTCATCGACCGCGGCGGGAAGCTGATCTTCGAGGCTGATTTCCTAGATACACCCAGCAGTCACGACGTCCTCATGGCGCTCATGCTCGGCGATTTCCAGGAGCAATCACAACCAACCTCCTTTCTAGCTGCCGCCAGTAGCCGGCCGCGAGACGAGGAGCACTTCCATCGAGCGCTGGAGTACCTGACCTTGACCCTGGGCGAGTGGCTCGGAAGACCTCTCGCTTCCCGCCTCAAGGATCTCGTGGTACCGGGAGCGACGCTGGTTCCCTGCGGCCCGATCTCGCTGGCGCCACTGCACGCGCTCCGTTGGCAAACAGGCGAGGTCAGTGTTTGCCTCCTCGATCTCTTTGACCTCAGGGATGCATCCTCGGCGACTTTGCATGCTGCGTGCATAGATCGAGTTCGAGAGCGAGAGGGTACAGAGCCGACGCTGGTTGCGATCGGTAACCCGGATCTGGGTGACCCGGAAGGCGATCTGCCGGCAGCCGAGGCGGAGGTGAAAGAGATAGTCCGGCATTTCGCCCCAAAGCAGGCCCGATGCGCAACCCGGGACGCCGCCACCGCTAAGTTCCTCGCCGCAGCCGCACCCGCCGCGACGCACGTGCATCTCGCCTGTCATGGAGAGAGCAGCATCTTCCCGGAGGAGGAGGCGAAGGTTTTTCTTGCTGATGCTGAGCTCTCCGCGCCGGAGCTGGTGACCCTGGGCCTAGGGGCGAGGCTAACCGTGATCTCGGCCTGTGAGACAGCCGTCTTCGGCATTGCCCACCTTCCGGATGAGGCGTTCTCGCTCGGCACGGCGTTTCTCGCCGCGGGAAGCGCCGGAGCGATTGCCACGCTTTGGTCGATCGATGACGTGGCGACCGCATTGTTGATGACCCGCTTCTATGAGGAGATGTTCGAACGGGGGCTGGCACCCGCTGGCGCGCTGAGGCGCGCCCAGCTCTGGCTCCGAGATCTCGAGCACGACGATGAGGCGGCTTTCCTCGCAGTGCATCCGGCGCTTGAGGCGGAGTACCGTCGGCGATGCGAGCAAGGACGTCGGCCCGGTCGCCGTGGTGGCCTAGAAAATAGTCCGGCAGCAAGCTCCAGGCCCTACTCGGCTCCGGAGTTTTGGGCTCCATTCGTTGCGTTCGGTGCCTAGTGGATTTCGCGCGAAGCAACAGCGTGTGTAGGTGCCAGCCACGTTGGTCGGGAGATGAGACATAGACGGCGGGCGTAGGTCCACTCTCTGAGCATCGTTCTCCGGATCTTCGGGGGCCCCTCTTGCTCAACTGCCGGGTCTATCGCGGCCCTTGTCACGGCGAGCTCTAATCCACTCACGGCACCGTGCGGCCCCCTTGCGAATACCGGTGGAAACCCGGGGCGCCACCTCTTCGTTGAAGGTCGCTCGGCCTTCACTGGCAACTCGACGAACGACGGGCTTCACGTCCACATACCGCTCGGCGGCGCTGTCTCTCGTCCGTTCCGCCGCCGCCCGTGAGCGCTCGGCGGTCTCAACAAGCTTCGGCTTGGCCCTCTCTAAACCCTCGGCGCCCAGTCTGTGGGCGCCCTCGAGCTGCTTGCGGCCCGCCTCTCCCACGCTCACGACCGCGGTCCCGACGCGAGATGGCCCTTTGCCTTCTCGCCAGCGCATCAGCAACCAGATTCCAGCGGCTGCTCCGGAGACGGCGCTTACGCTCGCGAACAGCGCTGCCAGCAAAAACGTGCCGACGATCAGAAATGACGCGGCGTCGCCCGAGGAGCCGGCACCTGAGCTGACGCTGCCGGAGTCGAGCAGCATGCCGACTATGGGACCGCCGAGGTCCAACGCAACACTCGCCGGGTCCAACAAGTGCATCAGCACGATGTCGGCCGCTGCGGTCAGCGCGCTCACAGCAAAGACCACCCCGCTGACGATGAGCAAGCGCCGAGGACCTTTGAACCCTGGGTGGAGCGTGAGGCCATCGCTGCCCCTGGCGATCCCCCTCCCGCACTCGCCGCAGTATGCGTTGGTGTTTGGATTGCCTGCGCCGCAATCCACACATATGACGGCCATGGAATTCAGCGGAACAGCGCTCCTGCGACTCTGGGTGGGTCGCTACGTCTGAACCTGGCCTCAGCCGCTGCGGTGTCTCCTGTCTCACACACGCTTCTCGGTGGTTTTCTTGAGGCACTGCTCATTTCTAGGGGCCCGTCATCGTCGAATCCATCGGTCGAGCATTTAACCGGAAGGCTCGGCGATTGCAACGCCATGTTAAAGTAATTCACTGTCAGGAGGAGAGAACACCGGGTCCGCTGGGGACGCGTATGACGTTCGGACTGCCGGATGTCGCGCAGAGCAGAAGCGGAATAGACCTAGCCGTTCGTCAGGCGGACCCGCCAGCAATGGTGCCGTGAGCCGCAATCTGCGTTCAACCAGCCCGTGGCCAATGGAGTCTGCCGATTGATCGGCAGAGCCGCTGGCAACCTGCTTGACAATTTCAGCTCGCGCGTGGATTTCAGCTCGCGCGTGGGAGGGTGCCCGCCGGTGGTTGTCGGCTGGGCCTCGGGGAGGCGTGGCCAATGAATAGGCGAAGTCGCTTCGCGCGTAAAGCGGCAAAGGTAGAGGACAAATGAATGACATGAGAATGTTTTCGCTGTTCGATGATTCGAACTTCGATGCCTACGACAAGCAGCGATACCCAGAGGTCCTTACGGCTGGGCTTTCCCGCAACGGACTCGACCTAGAAGATGTGCTGGCCGTCACCCACGATATTCAGGGGCTATGGGCGATCTGCAAACAGGGCATCTTCCGGTCTGATTTGGTTGGCTGGGTCAGGAAGCGGATAGAGACCTACGATCTCATTCCGTATGCAGACATCGTGGAGGCACGCGTGGAGCAGATATTCAGGCCGGAAGGCGCAAAGATTGTTCTCTACGACAACAGCGAGAAGAAGTTTGCTCAGATCGAGTTCACGCCGAGTGGAGGTCGCTTCAGCACCACGTCGGAGGACGAACTGGCACAGTGCCAGCGCATTCTCCAGATCATGGAGGGTCCTTGGCGGACAGCTGGCGCTGACTAGACTTCGACCCTACGCTCTATTTCCTAGCGGCGGCGAGTGCCTCCTCGGGATCGAGGAACCCCGGAGGACATCGAGGTCTCTACGTACCGCTGCTTGATAACCCCGGCGAGCCAGTCGACGTTAGCCCCGTCATGCCCCCATGTCGAATCATGGTGGATCCTTGGGAAGCCTCGGGGCGACTGCTTTCGCGTGGGGCGAGCTACCGCAGGGTGCCTGACGGGCACATTCGGGCACGCGCTCTTGCATGTCGCGCGTTGCGAGGGGCGCCGCAAAGTCGGCGCAGCACTCTCGCTCCTCGCGCGAAGCAGAAGCTAGTTCTCAGCCGGACTATGAAAAGCTCGGGTCCTCTCGACGACACCGAGCCACGTGGCTACCTCCGACGACATGCGGACGTTCCAAGCGCTGTCCTACGGCGAGAAGTGGCGTGTCACCAGGCTGGTTGCAAAGGGGGAAGCTCCACATGACCCGCGGATGGCAGCCGCTGCCGTCGAGTTGGCCGAGCGCTATCAACGCAGGGGGCGCGGTGATGCGACGCTGTATCGATGGCTAGCGATCGCGCTCATCCTCGTCGGCGTGGCCCTTGCAATCCTCGCGGCGGCCGACGGAGACGCTCTGGTGACGAGCGCAATGGCGCTCATCGCGCTGACCAACGTCGCTCATCTGGCCTTCAACCCGGTGCTTCGGCCAAAGAACGTGGCCCGATCCCTGGAAGCGTCGAGACGGGTTTCGGTCGCGGGAGGCTGACACAGGTTCCCTTTTCGCGCGAAGCAGCAGCCACGGTACTCAGGGCTTGCGGCTAGTCAGACGCCACGCCGATCGAGGTGATCTCGTACCAGCCGATCTCTACCTCGCCGGTGTCGGTTCCGATCGTGATGCTGTCGGCGCCGTGAGTTCTGAGGAAACCGGAGTGCTCACCAGTCGCCACGCCCGGTGACTGCGACTCGGTCGCCACCGTATAGATGAATCGCCGTCCCGCCTCAGCCGCTTCAATCCTCGAAAGCGCGTCAACGATCTGTCGTGCGACGTCTGGGTCGATTCGAAGGCCCACTCGATGAGACGATACGCCGACTATTCGATTTTTGGGGGCTTGGAGTGGCGTCCCCTGGCCGTCTCAGCAAGATCGGGCTGCCATTCGTCGCGCCGACGAGGAGCGAGCGCGGCGCAGGAATGACTCGCGGCCCAGTCTCACGGCCGCCTAGCGAGCGCTGTGCTCGTCTTGGGCGTGTCGCACAATCAAGGCATGGCCAGGAAGGTTCAGCCCAAGCAGACAATCTCGCGGGAGACACGTCGGGACATCATGGACTCCATTGCTGCCGACCAGGTGAACTGGTGGGGGCGGCTCGATGACCTGAAGTTCCTCGGGCGGATCTGGGACCTCACCGAGCTGCCGTCGACCGACTACCGCTATTCGAATGCCGCCGGGGACATTTTGCAGCACACGATCAACAACCCGGACGACTGGGACCGGGACTGGATCTTCCACGATGATCGGCTCGACCTGGATGGGTGTTCAGACGAGATCTTCATCCGCTTCCTATGCGAGATGATTCATCCCTTGGTCCGGCCGGACCGCGCGAAAGTCGAGCAGCTTCTCGTGTTGTTCAACGAGTGCCTAGAGGAAAACGACTGGGAGATCGTTGCGACCAAGCGTCGGCGCTCGGGGCCGGTCTTCGAGGGCCGTCGCCGCGAGATGTTGAAGCGGCCGACCGGGGCCATCGACCTCGGTGCGTATGAGCGGCTCGACGATCCTCAGGTCGTTCGCGAGCACCTCCGCCGCATCGACCGCGACTTGAAGAGCGACCCGTCCGGGGCCATCGGGTCATCGAAGGAGCTAGTCGAGTCTGTGCTCAAGCTGATCCTCGACGACTACGACGTCACCTATGCCAAGGGCGACGACCTCATGGATCTCTACAAAAAGGTCCAGAAGGCGCTGAAGCTGAACTCCGAGGCAGTCCCCGAGAACAAGAAGGGAAGCGAAGCTGCCGTCAAGACCCTCCGCGCGTTGGTCACGACGATCCAGTCGCTCGCCGAGCTGCGCAATCAGATCGGTTCAGGACACGGTCGTACGCGCCGCTCTCCAGCGCTCACACGGCACGGCCGCCTCGCCTTCAACACGTCCGTCGCGCTCGTCGAGTTCTTGCTCGACACCTGGCACGTTCGGCGCAACGACTAGCAAGCAGCCCTCGTACGCCCCACCGCCTTCATTCCTGGGGATCGGTCGTGCCGCTCCGTTTCGCGCGAAGCGGGAGCCGCTTAAGTCCATTGCGCCGTAAGCGGATCTCGTGCGGGCAAGGCCACTGCAGGCATCGTCCCGGTCCGGGGGGTCCTGCGCGACGGCGCAGGACCCCCCGGACCGGTTACTCGAGCGCCTGTCCTTAGCCGAGGAAGCTGATCGTCGTGGTCGAGCCGCCTTTGGCTTCCTTGGAGAGGATGGTGCCGCGGGCGCCGGCGTAGTTGCCGGTGCCGCCGGTGATCACGCCTTCGGTGCCGCCCTTGACGATCGCCGCGTTGGCAAAGAGCATGCTCTTGCCGAGGAAGAAGACGCCTTCGCAGATGAAGTGGGCATCGATGAAGGCGTTTTTGCTGGCGGCCTTGGCATTGGCCGTCGCCGTGCACCTGGCCCGCAGCTTGCCGATCGTCTTGGTGCCCTGCTGCAGCGGGTTGGTAAGGACGAGGACGTCGCCGGGGCTGAAGGAGGTCGGGAAGCCATGTTTGATCGCCGCCTTGGGGGCGGCGTCGACGAAGTTGAAGGTCGAGCCCTTTTCCGGTTCGGTGAACTTGAGCGTGGATTCGGCCGCGGCGATCGGTGCGAGCAGGGCCCCGAGAGCACAGCAGGCCAGCAGTCCGCTGGCCAGGGCCGCGGTGCGGTGTTTGGTGATCCTCTTCATCTGATTCCTCCATCGAGCTTCGGGTTTATCGATCGGACGAGAGGACAAGACGGGCGCACTCTTGCACGGTGAAGGGCGACTGCGCTGGCCGCCTGAGAATCAGCCTTCGGCGTGCAGGTGCGAATCGCTGTGGCCGAGGCCGTGGTGCAGCCAGCGGGGGCCAGCTCGAGGTGGAGGGAGCAGCCCAGCCCCCGACATTTGCTTGCCCTTACCGCTGCACCGCCGAGAGCTGCGCGGCCCTTCGATGCAGTAGCCGGTCGAGTAGACACCGGCAGGCATCGACGGATGTCACTGCACGCCACACGGAGCACGATGCGATCAGGGGCACGACGCCTCCTTCCACGTGAAGACAGCGCAGCCGAGCGATATCAGCTGGTCGAGTCGCCTACCGACCCAGCGCAACGGCCGCCGGGATCACCGGGGAACGCCGGCCATGGACGACATCGACGATCTCGCTGCTGTCGATCCCCTGCAAGTAGACAGAGGTGATCCCGAGGTCCGCGTGGCCAAGCTGGCGTTGGATCACATTCAGAGGGACGCCCTCCCATGCCATCTCCACCGCGTGGGCGTGGCGGAGCTGATGTGGGGCGAAGCGACGACGCACCGCGGCCTGGTTGGCCAGGCGTCGAAACTGCGTCCGCGCCGCCGCTGCTGACCAGGGTCGCCCAGCCGTTGGTCCGTTGATAACGCAGAAGAGAGCGCCGACCGGGAGTCGCAGCCTGAACTTCAGCCAGGGATCGAGCTGGTGCCATCCCCAGTCGTCCATTCCAACCTCACGGCGCTTGCCTCCCTTGCCGTGGCGGATGAGCATCGCCCCGCGTCCCGGCTCAAGGTCTCCCTCGGAGAGCATCAGGGCCTCGTTAATCCGAAGACCTGCGCGCCAAAGCACCACGACGAGGCCTCGGAGGCGCAGGCCCGTCGGGCGCTCTCCCGCCTGGCGCATCACAGCGACGATCTCCTCGACCCTTGGCGGATCGGCGGGATATCTGCGGCCCTTGTTTCGCGGCGCTCGACCAGCATGGTAGCCGGGTAGCGTCGCCGGAGAACGTGGACGGTCGGCGGCATCGAGCTGTGTGGCGGTGTTCATAGGTCTTCTCCTTTGACGAGCTGGACAAGGGATACAAGGGATAGACCGTAGGACCACAGAATCAGGCAGGCTGGCCGATCAGGAGTTCAGATTGCCTGAGGACGACATTCGCCTGTCGCGCGAAGCGGGAGCGCTGCGAACTCAACACAGCGCTTCTGCTCATCGTCCGGAGCATGCGTCTCGTCTCGGGCCGAGATCGTTCCTGCTTTTGGCGACAAGCGCGACTTTGGACTTGGCCTGATCGATGCCTGCCTTTGCGCTTCCGCAGGTATCTTGGATGGTGCCACTTGGCGCGGCACCATCTGTCACAGAACCAGCGGCGGCGCGGCGCATTCGTCACGGTTTACGGGATTGCGATGATCAGCAAGCCGACAATGACGCTCATCGCGATGACAGCTATCGACGCTTCAGCGCATCCTAGGTTCTCGCAGCCAAGCTCAGCCGGTCGGAGCATTGCGAGACACGAGGTGACGATCTCGAATAGAATCGCGCCCCCTGCGATGAAGACAACTAAGTGCTGGTCCGCTCCAGGTCGCACGATAATCCAGTAGACCGCGGCGACGATCGGGAACACGCAAGCAATGACACGCAGCCTCCAGGCGCTCTTCCCGGTAGAGCTCTTGACGGGCGAGGGAATGTAGAGCGCTGCGGCGATGCCTACACCCGAGGTCGTCAGTGTCAGGAGGACGAGCGAGGTGTGCTCGTAGACGTCGGAGAGCGCGGCGAAGCCCGCGAACAGAGCAACGACGCCAACAGCTAGCCCGCTGTTTGCGATAAGACCGGCTGCGGCTACCCTCCCGTTGAGCCCTTTCTCTCCACTGATGGCGCCGAGCGCAAAGGCTGCCATGACCGATCCGACAAGGGAGATCATGAAGAGGTCGACCGAGACGCCGGCGGCGTGGCGTGCGGGCGTGGAGAGTTTGTCCTCCGAGAGCAGCAGGACGACAACCGCAACGGCGAACCCGCCGACCGCGCCGATCACCGTGACGTAGCTGGGCGCGGCGGCACGGATGTCATATCCGCGGGCACCGTTTGTTGTTGGCTCCTTGCGGCACTTTGCCGACACGCCGATGATGATCCTCTCGGCAGCGGACGGTTGGTCGGGGTCTCGATTCCCGTCCATTTCAGAAGCCCTGGTGAGCGACCGCCCTCGCTCCCGCTCACCGAAGCGAAGCAGTCATCGCCTCTGCGTTTGGCGAGGCGAAGGACGCCCTACCCGTAAAGACACTGCCCCCCCTTCGCGCGAAGCGGCACAGCCCAGGTCATCGTCCGGGGTGCTCAGGCCGCCAAATCTTCCCCTCGATTCCGTAGGCGGGGTCGGCCAGCGGACCAAGGGCTCGCAACTCCGCTTCGTGTTCGCTCATGACCAGAGCGGAGACCGCCGCGTCGAAGGCATCTTCGGAGCCGGCGGCCCGCTCGAGAAGGTCCCTCGGCTGCTCGGGGAAGTGCTCGACCAGATAGTCGTGTCGCGCCGACCACTTGCCCTTGTTGACGGGACCGGTCAGCGCGCGCGGATAGATCTCCACCACGCGCGGCCATCCCTCGGAGAACGGCCAGATGCCGAAGCCGTTCTTGGCAAGCATTAACAGGTGCGGCATCCCGCGAACCGATCCGGTGCCCACGGCACCAGCACCACCGATCTGAAAGACGGACTTCGCATGCACCGCGTCCTCGCTGCTCTCGGTTCGCCTGTAGAGCCGTGCTTTCGGATGGAGATTCCGCTTACCGGGGCGCCCCCAGAAGGGGGCTTCGCAACCATCAAGCAGTTCCTCGCCCCCATGCGCCATCGCCGACCACACGTCCTCCCCGCTGGACCAACCGTTCTCCTCGCACCACCACGCGGGGAACGAAAAGGCGAAGTCCAGTCCAATAACCATGCTGGGTTCGGCCTCACCAAGCTCAAGAAGCTTCGCGCTGAGCTCACCGCGGTCGAGCCCGTTTCTCAGCTCAGTCAGCTTGCCGTCGCGGGCCTCGGCTCGCCAGAGGGACTCCGCCGGCCCTTTGGCCTTGCCTGACCAGTCGACAGCGATCATTTTCACGAGACGATAGTCGCAGTTCTCTTGAGGAGCGCAGATGCTCTCGCGCAAAGCGAGAGACGGTTCATGCCCAGAGAGAACCTGAATCCGACTGGGCAATCGCTCGTCCGAAGGCGTGTCGTCCCCCAACGCCCTTCCGGCGCTGGCCGGCCCCAAAATCACTGTTCGCCACGCTGCAGCAAGCTGGCCGCAGCAGCAAGGACTGCCAGTCGCGAACGCATATCTGGTAACCGGGAGCACAAGGGTCACCCACCGCGTAGGTTCTCCCAAGAGCCCTCGAAATGTACGTAGAATCGCGAGCTTGATCTCAGTCAGAATCCTTGCGGCAGTCATCGCCGCATTCGGCGTACTCGGGAGCACTATCACGATCGGCTCCGGCGTTCGCGCGTTTCTTGGCATTGTGTCGCCACCGTTGTCGAGCGATGCGCTAGCCGAGGCCGTGAATCGCGGACTTGCTTGGGGGTTCATGGTCGGAACTCCGATTGCCGGTTTCGTTTTTGGCTTGTTCTGATCAAGTCTGTCGCATGATGAGAAGCCTCATTCGGGACATACAGGAGACCCTCAGCCTTCGGCTATGGCTATTGATTGCTTCGCTGATCGTTGCCGCTTTCGGGGACTTCTATGGCTATGCTGGAAAAGTGACGGTCCTGAGTTTCCTTGGGGCTGTGATTGCATTCGTCGTGATTACCGAAGCGATCCAGGTCACCCGCAGAGGAACCGAGAAGGCGTGGCGGTCATGGTTGGTCGTAACGCTCGCGTTCACCGGAGGACTCATACTCGCTGCGGCCTCTACCAACGTCACGCCTACGGCGATCATTGGGATCGCCTTCGGTGGTGCGATAGCGATTACCGCTATCGCTGGCGTTGCCGATGCGCTGTACCTCCGAGACAAGCACAAGCAGTAATCAAGTCCATCTTGAAGATCCCGCGAAACCACCCTTCCAGGTGGGCCGCCCTGAAACTGGATGAACTGCCCGCCGAGAAGGAGGGCAGCTCAAGAGCGCGATCATCGCGCTGACATAGACGGGCTATTTCGCGCGCGACGCGCGTATCGCCGCAGCCAACGCAGTCCCCAGATCATGGCTGAGGGTATGGCTATAGTACCCTTCACGCTTTGTGAGCAGAATCGTATCCTGCAGCGCTTTGGTTTCCCGAGGGCTAAGAAAACCGCCAACCTCCTCGGTGCGGGGTGGTTCACCCGCCGGGACAGCCACGTTCACCGGACGCTGCCTCGTGTCGTTCCTCCAGCGATAATTCAACTCTGCGTCGTGGGCTGCGCGAGTCTGCCCGTGTTCGGCGCGGAAGACGACCTCACGTCGGAAGGTCTGTCCGTCCGCGGCTATCCATACGTCCATCTCCCCGCGCGTCTCTTCGAGGAATTCCCCCCAACGCCAGCAAATCGGTTGGGCGTCTAGAACCAGCCATCCCGGCTGACGCGCAAGCTCCTCAAATGTCAGGCGCTGAGCCTTACCGTGGAGCGGCCAGTGGCAATGTACGGACACGATGTCATGCGTCGGCGGCCCAAACGTGCCCGCCTCCGATAGGCGTTGCCACGTCGCATCAACGGCTGCCCGCCACTGGACCTCGAACGGCGTGGCAAAGGACGGGTCGCGCCGCGTGTAGATACCAGCGTCAAAAAGTCGAGTGATCTCGTCAAGGTCGGTCGTGGCCGTGAGTCGCCCTGTCCCACCCAGTCGTCGGACCTTGCCTTCAACCGCTTCTTGCCGGTCCAAGTATTCGGGACGGTGCGAGGTCTCCCGTCGCGCCGGGGCTCCTAACACCTGACGGTCATAATCCTGAACCGGTATCAGCGTCCCTGGCATGTGAACGCCGGGGATATATCCCGAAGGTGGCTCCATCAGCGCCTATCTCGACGAGGCCGCACAGGCATTATCGACACGGCCTCAGTCTAGCCGTCCAGGGAGCCGTCGGGGAAACGCCGCTCCTCGTGTTTCTCGACCGTCCTCGCCAGCGCTCCCCGCTTCATTCTGGTGCCTCTCTGCGCGCAAAAGGGAGGCGGCGGCGTGACGTTCGACAGGCTCTTGCCGGGGACGAGATGGAGGAGCCTTGGGAAGCTGGCATCGAGCTTCTGCTTTCACGCGAGGCTGTCGCACAAACCGCCCGCTTTTCGGTCCGTTCGCCCCGAGAAAATGGACCATGCCCCAGAACTTCCTCAACTGTGACCGTGACCAGCCGATGCTGCTGCCGCCGGACCTGCGCGACTGGCTCGACGAAGACCATCTCGCCTGGTTCGTGATCGAGGCGATCGAGGAGCTCGACGTCGAGCCCTTCTACGCCCCCTACCGCGCCGACGGCCACGGCCGCTCTGCGCACGATCCGAAGATGATGCTGACACTGCTCACCTACGCCTACGCGGTCGGCGAGCGAAGCTCGCGAGGGATCGAGCGCCGCTGCCGCGAGGACGTCGCCTTCCGGGTGATTTGCGCAAACCAGGTCCCCGACCACGCGACGATCGCCCGCTTTCGAGTCCGCCACCAGGAGGCCCTTGGCGACCTCTTCGGCCAGGTCCTCGGCCTCTGCGCTAAGGCTGGATTGGTCGAGGTCGGGGTGATCGCCGTCGACGGCACCAAATTCGCCGCTGCGGCGAGCGACAGCGCCATCCGCACCTACGAGCAGATCGCCGTCGAGATCCTCGAGGAAGCCGGGCGCATCGACACCGCCGAGGATGAGATCCACGGCGAGACTCGCGGCGATGAGCTGCCCGAGCACCTGGCCCGCCGTGAGGGCCGCCGGGCCTGGCTGCGGGAGGCAAGCAGCGCCTTGACGCAGAGCGAGCCGAAGGGGAAGAGTCGGTCCCGAGGGCCCGCGAAGAGCGGCTCGGGCTCTGCCATCGGCGGCTGGTCGAGGACTGGCAGACCGAGTGCCGGGCCAATCGCGACTACGAGGCCTACCGCGCCCGCGGAGTGATGAAGGACGGGCGCCGCTTCGGCCGGCCCCCGAACCCCCACACGCCACCCGCTGGGCCCGAGGGCAAGATCAACACCACCGACCCCGACGCGAAGCGAATGAAGTCCGGCCGCAATTTCATTCCCGCCTACAACGCCCAGGCCGTGAGCACCGAGGACCAGATCATCGTCGCCGCTGAGATCACCACCGAGGGCGTGGACTTCGAGCAGCTCGACCCGATGATCTCCGCTGCCGAGCGAGAGCTTCAAGGCGCCGGCGTCACCGAGCGCCCCGGGGTCGTCCTCGCCGACGCCGGCTACTGGTCAAACGATCACATCGACTCCCCGCGAGAGCGCGGCATGACCCCGATTGTCGCCCCCGACACCGCCCGCGACCGCCCGCGGAAGACACGCCTCGGCGGACCCTACGACTTCATGCGAAGAGTGCTCGCCACCGAGTCCGGTGGCGCTCTCTATTCACAAAGACAGTGGATGGTCGAGCCGGTCTTTGCCCAGATCAAGGCGAACCGGCGGATCGAGTGCTTCAAACGAAGAGGCCGGGCGGCCGCACGCTCGGAATGGCGTCTGATCGCCGCCACTCACAACCTTTTGAAGCTTCACCGACACTCCTTGGCAGCCGCAACGTCTTGATCGGGGGTCTTCGGACCCTTACCGTTTTGCGTCGACATCAGTTTGCGTCTTCGGCGACTCGAATCGGCGGAGTTTGCGCGACAGCCTCGCGTGAAAGCGAAAGCCTGTCAATTTCCGAGCGCGAACCGCTCATGAGCATCCGGTAGATGTTCGTCGTTCTCAGTGGCCAGCCAGCTCAAACTCCCCCGGTGAGAAGTCGCCGGGCCGCCAGGTCATGCCTGCGATCAGCTCGCAAGGGGAGATCGACAGACCGCCGGCAAGCTTGAGGATCGTGTCGAGCGGAGGTATGCGCGCGCCTCGCTCCAGCAGGCCGATCTCGGTCCTGTGGAGCGAGGCCCGGTATCCGAGCTTTTCCTGGGATATCCCGGAGCGCTTGCGGCAATCGCGTAGGTTCTCGGCGAAGCGATCAGCGACCTCCTGCTTGAACTTCATTTTGGGATGAGTCGGACGGCTCTGGACACGGCCCCGCTTGACGAGAATGGCGACTATCGCCGCCTGCTCGTCAATGCGGTCGGGCCGCTGGCTGAGCTGGCCCGCCACGAGCACCGTGGCACCCTCGCGCAGATCCTCGATGTCCCGCCCGCCGACTTTGGCCGGCACCTGGACGTCATAGAACGCATAGGTCCACAGCAGCCGCGGGTCTTCGGGGTGGGCCACGGGGAATTTGATCTCCAGGAGGGTCAGCGGCTCGCCTCCCGGCCCCTCATCCTTTATGGGGTCGGAGATCAGCGTTCCCGTGACGACTGCGTAGTTGATGCCGGGCGGAGTCGACTCGGGGAAGGGCGGCGGCCGCTGGGGAATAGCTCGCCTCCGCATCGCTACTCCACCTCCTTGACGACGTAGCTACGCGGCTTGCGTTTTGCCTGACGAACCTTCTTCGCCTTCGCCAAACGGCCGAGACAGTTGGCGACAGCGCCCGAGGAGCGTTCGATGCCCTTGCCGATCGCGCTGGCGGTCAGCGGGCCCTCGTCTCTGTGCTTCTTGAGATAGGCGAGAACGAGCCTGTCCAGCTCGCCGGGGCGGAGGCGCCTTGCTGTCGCCTTCATGCCGACTCCTCTCCACCGGCCAGGAGCTCGGCCAGCAGGTCTGAGGCGGTGTCGAGGACAAGCTGGTCTCGCCGCCGGTCGGCTTCCTCGGCTTCGCGGGCCTCCCGTTCTTCGGGGGACCCCCCAAGGCGCCGTCTGCGTCTGCATAGAGGCGACGCAACGCCTCGACGAGCTCCTCGGGCGACATGGTCAGCGCAACCTCCCGCTGACCATCCCCACCCCAGCCGAGATCGTCGAGCAGCCGGAAGTACTGGCTGAACTCCCGAGCGAGGCGCTTGGCGGTGTCGAAGTCCTCGCCCTTGATCGCGAGAGGAAGGTCGGTGAGACGGCTCAGTTGTTCGACGAGGAACTCGTAGATCGCCTCGCGCTGCTCGCCCGTGATCGTGGCGGTGCTTTGGGGCATGGCGCCCCCTCCTTTCGGTAAGGGCACCGAAGAGCCACCGGGATGCCGCCGCCAAAGGGCTTCGGCGAGTAGCTTTTCGCTTGCATCGAAGCTAGTTCTTCGGTGCCACGCCCCGGGGTGTTTGCGCACCGCCGGGGCACTTATGTCTGTGGATCGAACCTAGCTCCGTCGCGGGGCGGAAGTGAGGCAGAATCGGCCGAAATCGGCGCTAATCGCCGCGCATCGGCGTCATTTCAGGCACTAGTGCCTGAAATGGAGGGGATATGCGGGGGTAGTTTGATTTTCCCCCGCGAGGGCCAAGGTGGCCATTTGCAGGGGATTCACTTCAAAGCGGCTGAAGGGATTCGAACCCTCGACCTTCTGCATGGCAAGCAGACGCTCTAGCCAGCTGAGCTACAGCCGCATCGGTCGCGGATTATAGGCGCGCGAGCGCAAGCTGCCCAGACTGGTGGCGATCGGCATCCTCGGCGCTTAGGTCTAGTCCAGCTCGCTGAGGAGCTCGTGCAGGTCGAGCGGTGCCGTGACCATCGCGATCTCCTCACCGTCTGCCGAACGCGGCCACTCCTCGCGAGGGCGGTCGCGGTAGAGCTCGATGCCGTTGCCATCGGGATCGTTCACGTATATCGCCTCGCTGACGCCGTGGTCGGATGCACCGCCTAGCGCGATGCCTGCCTGCGTGAGTCGCCGCAACGCATCGGCGAGTGCGCGCCGGTCGGGATAGCGGATTGCGATGTGAAAGAGGCCGGTGCTCCGCGCCGGTGGCGGCGGTGCCCCTTTCGAGTGCCAGGTGTTGAGGCCGATGTGGTGGTGGTAGCCACCGGCGGAGACGAAAGCGGCATCGTCGCCGATCCGCTGCTGCAGCTCGAAGCCGAGCACGCCGCAGTAGAAGTCGAGCGCCCTATCGAGGTCGGCCACTTTGAGATGAACGTGGCCGATGTCCACCCGGGGGTCGATTGGGTCGGCGTCAGGCATCCGCTCGATCCAAGGCGGCGTTGACGAGCCGGTCGGCCTCGGCGTTCTGCTCGCGCTTCACGTGACGAATCGACCACTTCTCAAAAGGCTGCAAGGCCCGTTTCACCTCAGTGTGGAGCTGACGCATTGTCGCGTCCTTGACCTTGTACTCGCCCTTGACCTGGCGCACGATCAGCTCCGAGTCCCCGATCAGCTCCACCTCGCTCGCCCCCTGCGCGGCTGCCAGCTCGATCCCGAGCAGCAGCGCCCGGTACTCGGCGACGTTGTTGGTCGCGACGCCGATCCGCTCGCCGCGCTCTTCGAGCATCTCGCCGTCCCCGCTCTGCACCACCGCCCCGATCGCCGCCGGGCCCGGGTTGCCCCGGGCGCCGCCATCGACGTTGACGATCAGCTTGGTCAAGAGCTCAGCCAACTGGCTCGCCGTCGCGGGATCGATCCCCGCGCGGAAGGCCGAGCCCGAGCCGGCCGCCCTCCCCCGCCCTCGCGTTCCACTGCCTGGCGGAGCCGTCGAGCTGCTCGACCTCGCTGCCTTTGTCGAGCTGGAAGACCGCGCGCATCTCGTCGCCCAGGTCGACCCCCCACTGGTACCAGCACAGCTCCCAGGCAACGGTGATCCGCACCTCGCTCGGCGAGCCGGCGGCAGAGCCGATCGATACCTGTGGCTGCCCCAGGGTCCGCATCAGGCCGGCCACTGTGCGCGCGGCGTCGCTCGAGTTGAAGCGGGCGACGGCTCGCTCCAACCGCCCCAACGGCGACTCGGTTCGCTCCGGCTCCGGACGGCGGCCCACGTTGGCGCCGGGGGCTGCCGGATCGACCCAGCCGAGCTGCTCGGCGTGGTGGCGGCAGAGATCGCAGACCAGCTTTGTGCCCTCCTTCGGGCTCATGTAGCTGCGTGTGCGCTCGCCGGCCAGGATCGTGCGACCGCAGACCGCGCAGGTCTCGTCAGGGCTCACCAGGTCAAATTACCAGCGGCCGCAGGGAGTCCGCCGACCGTCTAGACCTCTTGCAAGGAGCCTTTGAGTCGCATGACCGCCTTGGTGTGCAGTTGGGAGACGCGCGACTCGGTGACGCCGAGGACCTCGCCGATCTCACGCAGGGTGAGGTTCTCGTAGTAGTAGAGGGCGACGACCAGCTGCTCGCGCTCCGGCAGCCCGGCGATCGACTCGGTGAGCCGGTCCTTGATCTCGCTGCTGGCGAGCGATTCCTGCGGGTCTTCGGCGCGTGGGTCGGAGATCGTGTCGAGCAGCGAGACCGAGTCGCCGGAGGAGTCGGAGATAGTCCAGAGCTCATCCAGCGCGTAGACCGAGGAGTTGGCGATCTCGAGCAGCGAGGTCTGCAGTTCCTCCTCGCTCAGCCCCACTTTGGCCGCCAGCTCTGCCTCGGTCGGCGCCCGCTGCAGTTCGTGCTCGAGCTTGGTCTGCGCCGCCTCGATTTCCCGTGCCCGGGAGCGGACCGAGCGGGGCACCCAGTCGAGCGAGCGCAGCTCGTCGATGATCGCGCCGCGGATGCGCGTCATCGCAAAGGTCTCGAACTTGATCCCGCGCTCGGGCTCGAAGCGCTCGATCGCGCCGATCAGGCCCATCAGGCCGTAGGAGATCAGGTCGGCGTCGTCGACGTGCGAGGGCAGCCCGGCGCCAAGACGGCCGGCGACGAACTTGACCAACGGCGAGTAGGCAACCACCAGCCGCTCCCGCGCGGTGCGGTCGCCGTCGTCCTTGTAGCGACGCCACAGGTCGCGTAGCTCTACCTCTTTTACGCCGGTTTCCATGAACTTTGCTCGATTCTATGGCCGCCGGGGCAACATTTGGGGTTCATGCGCGAGGATGGGTCGCAGCGTACGCCTCCCGCAGGCGCGCGGCGTCGACCCGAGTGTAGACCTGCGTGGTCGAAATCGAGGCGTGGCCGAGCAGCTCCTGAATCGTGCGCAGATCGGCTCCCCCTTCCAGCAGGTGAGTGGCAAAGCTGTGCCGCAGCGAGTGTGGCGAGACGCCGGCGGCGAGCGCGGCCTCCCGCACCCAGAGGGAGAGGCGACGGGTGACGTCGGAGTTGGAGAGACGACGACCGCTCTTGGAGAGAAACAGGGCGGGCTCGCGCGGGTCGGTCGAGAGGGCGTGCCGGCCGCGCTCGAGGTAGCGACGCAGCGCCCGCTGGGCCGGCTCGCCGACCGGCAGCAGCCGCTCCTTGGAGCCCTTGCCGAGGACGCGTAGCTGCTCGGTCTCGAAGTCGAAGGAGCGTTGGTCGAGGTTGACGATCTCCTCACAGCGCAAGCCGCAGGAATAGGCCAGCTCCAACATCGCCCGATCGCGCAGCTCGAGCGAGGTGCGTGCCGGGATCCGCTCCAGCAGCGAGCGCACCTGCTCGCCGTTCAGCACCCGCGGCAGCTTTTCCTCGCGCTTCGGGCTGGAGACGAGGTCGGCGGGGTTCTGCCCGACCCGTTCGGTGCGCACGAGGAAGTCGAAGAGACCGCGGATCGCGGCGAGCTTGCGCGCCACCGTCGCCGCCGCCGCACCGTCCGAGGAGAGCCCAGCGCCATAACGACGCACGTCGCGGTGGCGTACCTCACCCGGCTTCAGGCCCCGCTCCTTCGCCCACTCGACGAACTGGCCCAGATCGACTCCATAGGCCTTGCGCGTGCGCTCGGCCATGCTCCGCGCCAGCAGGTCCCGGTCGTACCCCGTCAATGCCTCTTCCCAGCTCATCGCAGTTGGATTCGCCGCCCAGTGGCGTGAGCCTGCGCTAGCCGATGTAAATCGGAGTGCCGACTTCTACTCGGTCGTACAGTTCTTCCACGTCGGGGATCGACATCCGCACGCAACCGTGGGAGGCGGCGCTGCCCAGCGATTCGGTCTCTTCGGTGCCGTGGATGCCGGCGCCTTCGAAGATCGCCATCCAGCGGGCCTTGATCGGATCCTCGGGACCGGGCGGAATCACCTGGCCGGCCAGATCACCCGCCCAGGCCGAGTCCGGCACGTGCCACGATGGATTTTCCTGCTTTTCCTGGATGTGGTAGAGCCCTTCCGGGGTTTCCAGGCCTTCCTGGCCGACGGCGACGGTGTAGGACTTGGCCAGCTTCAGGTGTTCCCAGAGGCGCAGGGTGAAGGTCGCCCGGTCGAGCGTCAGGTAGGACGGATAGCGGGCCGCGACTTCGCTCTTCGTGACTTCAGGTGGGATCGAGTGAGTGCGGGCGGCGATGGCGTGGTCGGCGCCCGCGTTGAGAACCGCCGCGTTCAGCTGTCGCGCCAGCAACACGTCACGAAGCTTGCGCCCGTTCTCGCCTGCCACCACCTTGAGCGAGTCGGCCGCGGGGTCGACGTACGCGGCCACCGGCTTTCGGTCGACCGCCGCGGCGACGTGGCGCACGAAGCGGTTCACGGCCGGTTGCGAGTAGGTGATGCCGGCCGGGACGTTCTTGTCGACGCTGCCCCCGGTCACGTAGCGGACGACCCTTCCCGGAAGGAATTCGTCGTGGCCCACCGCGACAGCTTCTTCGGCCGCCCGGTTGAGATTGGCGTGCACCTTCAAGCTTTTGCCTTCGAGGGTCCAGCTGTGGCCTGAGTAGCCGACCCGCAGCGAGTGGCGCAGTGGCGCCAGTAGTTCCTGCCGGACCGCGCTCTTCGCTTCGGCTTCGTCCATTCCGCCGACGTCGACGCCGCCGATCGTCACCCCGTCGGCGATCTTGCCGTCTTGAGAGCTGTCATAGGCGTAGGCGGCCACGGCCAAGACAAGCAAAGCGAGAACGCCCGCAACCACGGCGATTTTGGCCCTACGCCCGATATTGAAATATTAGGCACACAAGTCGGTCGTTCCGGCGGATATGTTTCGCCGATGGCCAGCAAGGACGGGATCCGCAGGGAGATCTGGGAGGCGATGGACCGGGAGGGTGTTTCCCGCTTCCCGGGAGCCGAGGGCCGCATCCCCAATTTCGCCGGAGCACGCCTGGCGGCCGAGAAGCTCGCCGGCAACCGCCTCTGGAAGCGGGCGCGCGTGATCAAGGCCAACCCCGACTCTCCCCAGACCCACGCCCGGCGCACGGCCCTGGAAGAGGGCAAGACACTGATCATGGCTGTGCCGCGGCTGCGCGACCCGCATCCGTTTCGCGTGCTCGAGCCGAAGCGGCTCTCGAAAGCGGCGATGAAAGAGGCCGCGACGATCAAGGGCGCGCTCAAGCACGGCCGCGTGGTCGCCCTCGACGATCTACCCGAGATCGACTTCGTCCTGACCGGCTCGGTCGCGGTCAACCTGAGCGGCGCCAGGATCGGCAAGGGCGGTGGCTACAACGACCTCGAGTACGGAATCCTGATCGACGCCGGCAAGATCGACGACCACACGACGATCGCCACCACGGTCCACCCGATCCAGATCGTCCGCCGCCACTTGCCGGTGATCTCGCACGACCTTCCCGTCGACCTGATCGCGACGCCACGCGCTGTGATCGAGGTCGAGCGCCAGTACGAGCGCCCCCGCGGAATCCTCTGGGACCACCTGCAGCCGCCGCAGATCCGCGAGATACCGATCCTCGAACGGATGGGGTATGCCTGATTCTCAAACGGTGCTGAGCGGCTCGGTCGTCTTCCCGGCCTCCGACTACGGCAACCCGGACCCGGAGTGGCTCAAGATCGATTGGCGCGAGCACCTTCACCGGATCGAGCTACCGGGGGCCGAGGTGAACTACGCCGAAATCGGCGAGGGCGAACCGATCCTCTTCGTCCACGGGATCGCGGGGTGCTGGCGCAACTGGCTCGAGAACCTCCCCCACTTCGGCCGCACCCACCGGGCCATCGCCCTCGACCTGCCCGGCTTCGGCGCGAGCCCGATGCCCTCGTGGCCGATCGACATGCCCGCCTACGGTCACCTCATCCATGACTTCTGCGAGAAGCTCGGCATCGACCGCGTCGCGGCCTTGGTCGGCAACTCGATGGGCGGCTTCGCCGCCACCGAGGCCGCGATCGACCAACCCTCGCGCTTCGAGCGGCTCGTCCTCGTTTCGGCTGCGGGCATCAGCTTCGCCGAGGCGCGGGGAAGGGAGGCAACCGCCTTTTCGCACACCGTCAAAGCCGCCGCGATCGTCCTGCTCGGCAGTCACCCGAGCGTGCATTTCCTATCCCGACCACGAAGTCGCAAGATCGGCTTCGGCCAGATCGTCAACTACCCGACCCGCCTGCGCCCGGAGCTGCTCTGGGAGCAGATCGAACCCTCGATCCAGGCTCCCGGCTTCGCCCAGGCGGTCGCCTCGATCGCCGGCTACGACACGCGCGATCGCCTACCGGAGATCGAGATCCCGACGATGGTCGTCTGGGGATTGAGGGATCGGATCGTTCCGGTCGAGGCGGCGATCGGCTATCAGCGGCTGATCAGCGGCTCGCGCCTGGAGATCTTCGAGCGTACCGGGCACCTGCCACAGATGGAGCGCCCGGCTCGCTTCAACGCCCTGCTGGACGATTTCCTCGCCGGCTAGCTGGTTATCGCGCCCTGAGCGGCGGACGAGACCGTCGCCGCGTACTTGGCCATGACGCCGCGGTCGAATGGCGGCTTTGGTGACTCGTACTCCGCCACCCGCTTGGCGATCTCCTCGTCAGAGAGCGCCACGTCAAGGCGGCGGGCCTCGACGTCGAGGCTGATCTTGTCGCCCTCGTGGATCGCCGCTATCGGGCCTTCCCTGACCGCCTCTGGGGCGACGTGACCCACCATCAGGCCGCGAGTGGCACCGGAGAAGCGTCCGTCGGTGAGCAGCGCCACCTCCTCGCCCAGACCCTCGCCGACGATCGCCGCCGTGACCTGCAGCATCTCGCGCATGCCGGGGCCGCCAACCGGGCCCTCGTTTCGGATCACGATGATGTCGCCGGGACGGATCGCTTGCTCCCTGACGGCGCGGAAGCACTCCTCTTCGGACTCGAAGACACGGGCCGGGCCGACCTGCTTCTTGCGCTCGGTGCCGGCAAGCTTCACCACGGCGCCATCGGGGGCGAGGTTGCCGCGCAGGATCGCCAGGCCGCCTTCGGTCTTGAGCGGATCCGAGAGGGGCCGCACGACCTCCTGACCGTCGGCCTCGCTCGCCGCCTCCGCCTCTTCGCCGATCGTGCGGCCACTGACGGTGATCGCGTCGGCATGCAGGATGCCCGCTTCGGCGAGACGCTTGAGGATCAGCGGCACGCCGCCGGCGCGGTAAAGGTCGGTGGCGACGAAACGCCCACCCGGTTTCAGGTCGGCAATCAGCGGCGTTTCGCGTGAGATTCGCTCGAAGTCATCCATACCCAGCTCGATCCCCGCCTCGTGGGCGAGGGCGATCAGGTGCAGGACGACGTTGGTCGAGCCGCCCGAGGCGCAGGCGCAGGCGATCGCGTTCTCCAGCGAGTCGCGGGTAATCACCTGGCTCGGCTTCAGGTCGTCGGCGAGAACCCGCATCACCAGCTCGCCGATCTTCTCGGCGACGGTCCCCTTCTCGTCGTCTTCGGCCGGCACCATCGCCGAGCCGCCGGGGCTGATCCCGAGCGCCTCGAAGGCGCAGGCCATCGTGTTGGCGGTGAACTGACCGCCGCAGGCTCCCGCGCCAGGACTGGCAACGCCCTCGAGCTCGTTCAGTTCCTCGTCGGTCAGATCGCCGGCAGCGTGCGCGCCGACGGCCTCGAAAATGTCGAGGATGGTCACGTCGCGGCCGTGCCAGCGCCCCGGCGCGATCGAGCCGCCGTAGAGCAGGACGGAAGGCACGTCGAGCCTGGTCAGCGCCATCGCACAGCCCGGGATCGTCTTGTCGCAGGCGCAGAGCGCGACGATCGCGTCGAACTGGTAGCCGCGGGCCATCAACTCGATCGAGTCGGCGATCACCTCGCGGCTGATCAGCGAAGCCTTCATCCCCTGGGTTCCCATCGTCACGCCGTCAGAGATCGCGACGGTGTTGAACTCCATCGGCGTCCCGCCGGCAGCGCGCACGCCCTCTTTGACATGCTCGGCGAGGCCGCGCAGGTGGAAGTTGCAGGGCATCGCCTCGGTCCAGGTGTTGGCGATGCCGATCGTCGGCCGGCTGAGCGCATCGTCGTCGAAGCCGATGCCCTTCATGTAGGCACGCGCGTGGGCACGCTCTGGTCCGTCGAAGACCACGCTCGAGCGGGGACGGGGAAGCTTGGTTGAGGTGGCGCCGTTAGTGCTCATGGCCCAAATCTACTTGTCAGGTCGAGTACGTCGACGGGGCCCGGCCCGCCGCCGATGCCATCGAGGCCGGCGGCGACCGCGGCCGCGGCGATCTTCCTGGCTTTCCGCGCCCCTTCCAGCGGAGTCTCGTTCCGGGCGAGAAACGCGGCTAGAGCTGAGGAATGGGTGCAGCCAGAGCCATGCGAGGCGCCGTCTGGGTGGCGCTCGCCTTCGATCGCCGCTGCCTCGGCGCCGTCGAAGAAGAGATCGACCACACGCTTGCTGTGGCCACCGGTGACGACGACCGCTGCCGGGCCAAGGGCGAGCACCTCGCGGGCGAGATCCTCTTGGGACTCCTGCTCGTCCGCTCCAGTCAGCGCCCGCGCCTCGGGGATATTCGGCGTGACCACCGTTGCAAGCGGCAACAACCGCTCGATCAGCACGGTCCTTGCCTCGTCGTCGAGCAGCACGGCCCCGCTCTCGGCAACCATCACCGGATCGACGACGATCGGAGCGTCTCCGACCAGCTCGAGGGCCTCGACCACCGCTTCGACGGTCTGCGCCGTGCCGAGCATGCCGATCTTGACCGCATCGACGCCTATGTCCTCCGCCACCGCGCGCACCTGGGCAACGATCATCTCCGGCGAGATCGTCGCAACTGCGCTGACGCCGACCGTGTTCTGCGCGGTTATCGCGGTGATCGCCGTGGTCCCGTAGACGCCGCAGGCGGCGAACGCCTTCAAGTCGGCCTGGATGCCGGCACCACCGCCTGAATCGGAGCCGGCGATCGAGATGACGGTCGGGACATGGGGTCCGCTGGGCATGCTCGGCAGCCTAGATGCCCGACGGGGGCTGGAGGTTCGTCCGCGTATACACGCCGACCATGGAGCAGTTGACGTAGCCGAGCGACTCGAGGCCGGCGAGCGCCGCCGCGACCTCGCCTCCCGCGAGCCCAAGGTCGGTCGCAACGGCATCGCAGGTCTCCGCACCCAGCTCCAGCGCCTCCAGAACCGAGCGCTGCGCCGGCTCCAGCGCCGGGCCGGAGCGCTCGATCCGGCGCACGCCCGGACCGAGCATCGCGTCGAGCACGTCCTGAGCGTCGCGAACGAGGCACGCGCCCCCCGTCAGCAGGTTGTTGGGGCCCGCCGAGAGCCGCGAACCGACAGGGCCAGGCACGGCACCGAGGTCTCTACCCAGGTCGGCGGCAAGGTCGGCTGTGATCAACGACCCGGATCGTTCTGCGGCCTCGACCACGACGGTCATCCCCGACAGCGCCGCCATGATCCGGTTGCGGGCGGGAAAGGACCATCGCCAGGCGCCGCTGCCGGGCGGCAACTCGGAGAGGACAAGGCCGCGCTCGCCGATCCGTCGCCACAGCGAGCGATGGGCGGCGGGGTAAGCGACATCGGCGCCGCAGCCGAGAACCGCGACCGTCAGGCCCGAGTCGATCGCCCCACGATGGGCGCAGGCGTCGATGCCGAAGGCGAGGCCGCTAACCACCACAAGTCCGGCGGTGGCCAATTCCTTGCCGAGCTCACGTGCCACCTCGCGCCCGTAGCTGCTGGCCCGCCGTGACCCGACAACCGTCACGGCTTCGTCTGGCGCAAGCCGCAACAGCAGAGCCGCGTCGCCGCGGCCGAACAGCGCCCAGGGCGCATCGGCGGCGTCCATGAGACCGACGGGAAAGAGCGGGTCATGCCGGCAGCAGGCCCAGCACTCCGCCGCCGTGAGCTCGTCCCGCAAGCGGACCTCGGGCACCGCGGCGATCCTCGCCAGAATCTGAGCCGCCACCTTCGGTGCCGCCACCGCGGCAAGATCCTCGTTGCCGAGCCGCAACAGCTCCGGCGAGCGCCTGCCCGGAGCGCCGGTGGCGATCTTCTCGATGTACGGCGCCAGATGGGCCAGCAGCCGCGAGCGACGCAGGCACTCGGGGCAGGCTTGTGGGTTGACTTTGCTAATCACGGTCCCTCCTCCTCAGTTGCAGTGCCTGCGCGATCTGGTCGCGCCCGATCGACTCCGCGCCGGCCAGGTCGGCGATCGTGCGAGCCAGCCGCAAGACGCGGTCGTGGGCCCGGCCGCTGAGCCGGCGGCGCGAATAGGACTCCGCGAGGAGTGCGCCCGCCTTCTCGTCGAGAACGCAGCCGCGCGCCTCGGCGGGAGTCATCTCGGCGTTGCAGCGCCCGGCGCCAAGGCGAGCTTCCTGCCGCTGTCGCGCGTCCGCGACCCGCTCGCGCACGCTCGCTGAGTGCTCGCCCGGAGGACCGCCGATCTCCGCCGCGCTGGGCTGGTGGATCGCGACGAGGATGTCGAGGCGGTCGGCAAGAGCGCCGCTGAGCCGGCCCTGATAACGGCGCACGGCGAGGGGCGCGCAGGTGCACTCGGGGTCGGCCTCGCCGCGCCCGCACGGACAGGGATTGGAGGCGGCGACGAGCATGAAGCGGCAGGGCAGGCGACGGTTGCTACCGGCGCGGGAGATCGTCACCCAGCCGCTCTCGAGCGGCGCGCGCAGGGCCTCCAGCGCGTCGCGGCGGAACTCGCAGAGCTCGTCGAGGAAGAGGACGCCGCGGTGGGCGAGGGTCGCCTCTCCAGGGCCCGGCGGGTTGCCACCGCCGACCACACCGGCGGGGCTGACGGTGTGATGGGGTGCGCGAAACGGCCTGCCGCCGCCGAAGCCGCCATGAAGGCGTCCGCGGGCACTGGCTATCCGCGCGACCTCCAGGGCCTCCTCGGCGCTCAGTGGCGGCAGGATCGAAGGCAGGCGGCCGGCGGCAAGCGACTTGCCGGCGCCGGGCGGCCCGACCATCAGCAGACTGTGGCCGCCGGCTGCCGCAACCTCCAGCGCATAGCGGAGGTGCGGCTGGCCACGCAGATCGGCCAGATCGGGACCACCTGGCCCAGCGGTCAACGGCAGCGGCAATGGGGGTGGGCGGCCTGGCTTCCACTCACCCCCGGCCAGTTCGGGGATCTGCGCCAGGTGATCGAGCGACAGCACCTCGATCCCGCCGACCAGCGCTGCCTCGGGACCATTCTCGGCCGGGATGACGAGCGCTTCGGCGCCCTGCTCGCGGGCCGCCTCCGCGATCGCAAGCACTCCGGGAATCGGGCGCACGGTTCCGTCCAGCGCCAGCTCGCCGGCCATCGCGAGACGCGGTAGGCGCTCCCAATCGAGCTGGCCGGATGCCACCAACAGCGCCACCGCGATCGGCAGGTCGAGGCCGGGGCCGGCCTTGCGCAGGCTGGCCGGCGCCAGGTTGGCGACGATCCGCCGCAGCGGAAAGTCGAAGTCGCAGTTGGCGATCGCCGCACGGACCCGCTCCCGTGCCTCTCGAACTGCCGTATCGGCCAGCCCGACGACCGAGAAAGCCGGTAGGCCACGGTGCACGTCGACCTCGACCCGCACTGGGCGGGCCGCGATGCCGTCGAGCGTGAATGTCTGCGCCGTGGCGAGCATTGCGGCCAGGCTGGCGGGTCCAGACGCGCGTGTGGTGCGCAGCTTCAAAATCCTCTGGACCAACTCTGTGACCGAAGGCATGTGTGCGCCGGGTGCCCTAGCTTCGCCACATGACCAGGACACGCCAGCGACTCGGCCAAGCGGCAGAGGACCTCGTCGCCGCAAGGCTCGCAAGCGCAAGCTGGGAGCTCATCGAGCGCAACGCCCGCAGTCGCTATGGCGAGCTCGACATCGTTGCCCTCGACGGGCGCACATTGGTCTTCGTCGAGGTCAAGGCAGGCCGCGCCGGCTCCGCCTTCGGCCCTGAGCGGCCGGTGCTATCGGTCGACTTCCGCAAGCAGCGCCGCATCCGCCGCTTGGCCACGACTTGGATGGGCGCGCGCCGCGACCTACCTCGCTACGACGAGATCCGCTTCGACGCCGTCGGCGTCACCTTCGATCACGCCGGCAACGTCACCGACTACGAGCACCTCGAGGGCGCGTTCTCGCCGGCCAGCTCCAGCTGCGCGTAGGCAACGCTCTGGAACGAGCGGCGATGCAAGGGCGAGATGCCGATTCGCTCGATCGCGGCGCGGTGCTCGGGGGTCGAGTAGCCGACATGCTCCTCGAAGCCCCAGCCGGGATGCTCGCCGGCGGCGCCGTGCATGTAGCGGTCGCGGGTCACCTTGGCGATCACCGAGGCGGCGGCGATCGCGGCGCTGGTGCCGTCGCCTTCGATCACGGCGCGATGGGCAACCGCGCAGTCGCGCAGAGAGAAGCCGTCGACCAGGCAGGTCGCCTCCTCGCCGGGCTCCAGCCTCTCCAGTGCCCTGGACAGCGCTTCGATGTTGGTCACGTGCAGGCCGCGATCGTCGATGCCGCGTGCGCAGCGGACCACGACGCTGACCCGGCTGGCGGCGCGGAGCACCGCCGGGTACATCTCCTCGCGCCGCTCGGGCTTCATCTGCTTCGAGTCGTGCAGGCCGGCGAGGGCGCGGCGGTCCCCGCTAGAGAGAGACTCGTAGTCGATCAACACCGCGGCGGCAACCAGCGGCCCGGCCAGGCAGCCCCGCCCGGCCTCGTCGGCACCGGCAACCTGGCGAGTGCCGAGGCCGCGGTCGAAGGCGAAGAGGCGACGCGAGCGCGCCAGCCGCCGCTTGTGCGCTTTAGAGGGTCCCGATCCGGTCTGGCGGCCAGTAGGTGGCGAAGGCCTCGCCGATGATCCACTTGCGGGGGATGGGTCCCCAGAAACGGCTGTCGTCGCTTGCCCCACGGTTGTCGCCCATCATGAAGTAATAGTCGGGTGGAATCGTGATCGGTTTGGGCAAATTGCAAGCAGGGAGTGCGCCGCACGGAATCGTGTAGGGCTCATCGGTCTTCTCGACCCCGTTGACCACCGGGTGACCGTCGCGCACGCTGAGCGTGTCGCCGGGGCCGGCGACGATCCGCTTGATGAAGTTCTGGCTCGACTCGCCCTCGGTGGGCCGCGGGCAGGCCTGGCGCGGCGAGTGAGGGACCCCGCATTCGGTGCCGTTATCCGCGCCGGCGGGCGGGTGGAAGACGACGATGTCGCCGGGACTCGGGTCCTTGAAGTGGTAGAGGAAGCGGTTGACGAGCACCCGCTGGCCGACGTCGAGGGTCGGCTCCATCGATTCCGAGGGAATCTGGTAGGGCTTGATCAGCCAGGCCTGAATCGCCAGCGCCAGCCCAAGCGCCAAGGCGACGATTACGACCAGCTCGATCAGCCCGCCGACCCGGCTTTCCGGCTTGGGGATGCGCGGTCTCAGGCCGAGCCCTCGCCGGAGTCGCCGGAATCCTCCTGCGGCGACTCATCCTCGGCATCCTGCGCCGCGGCGGTGTCCTCGGTCTCCCCTGCACCGGGCGCCTCAGCGTCCGTGCCTGCCTCTTGCTCTGCTTGCGCCTCAGCCCCAGCCTCCGGCGGCGCCTCAGCCTCCTCAGCTTCGGACGAGTCGTCGGCCCCCTCGGAGTCCTCGTCCGCGACAGGACCCGCGTCCTGAGGCTCCTCAGGCTCGGGCTCCACGGGGATCGGCGTCGAGATCAGCTCCTCGTCGATCCCCCAGCGCCGCTCGGCGACCCTGGCAGCCTTGCCGATCCGGCCGCGCAGGTAATACAACTTGGCCCGGCGCACGTCGCCGCGGGCGGCGATCTCCAGCTTCTCGATCTTGGGCGAGTGCAGAGGGAACGTCCGCTCGACTCCGACGCCGAACGACTGCTTGCGGACGGTGAACGTCTCGCGGGCGCCAGAGCCCTGCCGCTTGAGGACGATCCCCTCGAAAACCTGGGTGCGGCGGCGGCTGCCCTCGATGACCTGGAAGTGGACGCGCACGCGATCGCCCGGCGCGAAGGACGGAAGTCCCTGCCGCTGCTGGCCACGCTCGATGCTGTCGATTACGGTGCTCATTTGGCGAGAAAAAGCCGCCGGACCCAGGTGCGGGTGCCGCGCGGCCGAGGAATCGTACCTACTCGGGATCTTTTTCGAACTGCTCAGCTCGCGCGCGGCTCTGCTCGGCCCGCCACGCGCGCACCCGCTCGTGATCGCCGGAGACCAGGACGTCGGGTACCCCCCAGCCTCGATATGAAGGTGGACGGGTGTAGTGCGGGTACTCCGGCGCCCCCTCCAGCACGCGACTGAAGGACTCCTCGACGGCGCTCTGCTCGTGCCCGAGGGCTCCCGGCAACTTGCGCATCAGCACGTCGGCGACCACCATCGCCGGCAGCTCTCCCCCGGCCAGCACGTAGCGGCCGATCGAGACCTCGTCATCGGCGAAGTGCTCGTGGACACGCTCGTCAAAGCCCTCGTAGCGGCCGCATAGCAGCGCCACGTGCGGCTCCTGGGTGAGCTCGTCGGCCAGTTGGTCGTCCAGCAGGCGCCCAGTCGGCGAGAGCAGAACCCGCCGCGGGCTCTCCCCGTGTGGATAGGCAGCCTGCAGCGCCGCGTCGACCACGTCGACCCTGAGAACCATCCCAGCTCCACCGCCGTACGGGGCGTCGTCGACCTGCCCGGCCCCGAGCGGAGTCGTATCGCGGTAGTTGAAGAAGCGCAGCTCGTTCCCTTTGCCCAGCGCGTTCTGCACCGAGCGCTGAGACTGGAACCAGTCGAAGGCCTCCGGGAAGAGGGTGAAGACGTCGAGCTTCAATCGAGGATGTCGACGACGACGCGGCGATCGAGTCGGACGGCGGCCGCCTTGGCGACGGTCCGGATGGCGTTGGCAACCCGCCCGCCTTTGCCGATCACGCGCCCAAGATCGTCCTCGGCGACACTGATCTCATAGATCAGGTCCCCGTCCTCTTCGAGCTCCTCGACCTCGACCGCGTCGGGGTCCTCGACAAGCGCTCTGACGAGGAACTCCAGTAGCTCGGTCACCGCTAGCTTCCGGAGGCGGCGATGCCCTTGGTCCGCAGCAGCGTGGCCACGGTCTCCGAGGGTTGCGCTCCGTGCTCTAGCCAGTGGCGCGCGCGCTCCTCGTCGAACTCGATCGTCGAGGGCTCGGTCTGCGGGTTGTAGCGACCGATCGTCTCGATCGTCCGACCGTCACGCGGGGAGCGTTTGTCGGCGACGACGATCCGCCAGATCGGGTTCTTCTTCGAACCCACCCTTCTGAGTCTTATTCGTACAGCCATCGGGATCGAGCAGATTAGCGTCTGCGGTACTTCGGGCGCGGAGCGCCGCCCGCTCCACCCGCCATCTGGGCGATCTGCTGCGGGCTGGGCTGCTCACCGGAGACCATCATCCGCATCATTTTGCGCATCTGGTCGAACTGCTTGACCAGCTGGTTGACCTGCTGGATCTTGGTCCCCGAGCCATGCGCGATCCGTTTGCGGCGGGAGCCCTTGATGATCGCCGGGTTGGCACGCTCCAACGGAGTCATCGAGAGGATGATCGCCTCGACCCGGTCGAGCTCGCCCTCGTCGACGTCGGCGTTCTGCAGTTGCTTCATCGCTCCCATTCCCGGCAGCATCCCGATCAGGCCGCTGAGCGGGCCCATCTTGCGCACCTGGCGCATCTGCTGGAGGAAGTCCTCGAGGGTGAAGCGGTCGCTTTCGAGTTTCTTCTGCAGGTCCTCGGCCTGGCGCTCGTCCACCTGCTGCTCGGCTTTCTCGATCAGGCTGAGCATGTCCCCCATACCGAGGATCCGCGAAGCCATGCGGTCGGGGTGGAAGCGATCGAAGGCCTCCAGTTTCTCGCCGGTCGAAGCGAAGAGGATCGGCTTGCCGGTCACCGCTTTGACCGAGAGCGCCGCGCCGCCGCGGGCGTCGCCGTCGAGCTTGGTCATCACCACACCGTCGAACTCGGCCGCCTCGGCGAACGATTCGGCGACGCCGACGGCGTCCTGGCCGGTCATCGCGTCGACGACCAGCAGCACGTCGTGGGGCTTGGTCCGCTTGCGGATCTTGGCCAGCTCGTCCATCAGGTCCGCATCGACGTGGAGGCGCCCGGCGGTGTCGACGATGAGGACGTCGCGCTCCTCCTCACGAGCACGGTCGAGCGCCCAGGCGGCGATCTCGACCGGGTCGGCGTCGGTGCCCTGCTCGTAGACCGTGGCCCCGGCGCGCTTGCCCACGGTGACCAGCTGATCGACCGCGGCCGGGCGATAGACGTCGCAGGCGGCAAGGGCGACGTCTTTGCCCGACTCGCCGAGGTGGCGGGCGAGCTTGGCGCAGGCGGTCGTCTTGCCCGAGCCCTGCAGCCCTGCCATCAGGATCACCGTCGGGCCGTTGGAGGCGAAGGCCAGGTCGCGCCCGGTGCCGCCCATCAGCCCGGTCAGCTCCTCGTTGACGATCTTGACCACCTGCTGGCCGGGGTCGAGGCTCTCCAGCACATCGGCGCCGAGGCAGCGCTCCTTCAGCGTCTTGGTGAAGGTTTTGACGACCTTGAAGTTGACGTCGGCCTCGAGCAGGGCGAGGCGGATCTCGCGCATCGCCGCATCGACGTCTCCCTCGTTCAGCTTGCCGCGCGAGCGGACGTCGGAGAGGGTCGCCTGGAGGCGGTCTGAGAGCTGGTCGAACACCGCAGCGGAGCTTAGGGGAGCGCGGTCGAGGTTTGGGTCGGTATCCGCACCAAACCTCGACCGCGCCTACTCCGCGAGCAGGGCGCGGGCGAAGTCGGCTGGGTCGAACGGTCGCAGGTCCTCGAGCGACTCGCCGGTGCCGATCAGTTTCACCGGGATGCCGAGCTCGTTGGCGATCGCCAGCACGATCCCGCCCTTGGCGGTGCCGTCGAGCTTGGTCAGGACGACGCCGTCGACCTCGACCGCTTCGGAGAAGATCTTCGCCTGACGCAGGCCGTTCTGGCCGGTCGTCGCGTCGATCGAGATCAGCGTCTCGTGCGGTGCGTCGGGCATCTGCTTGGCGATCACGCGGCGCACCTTGGTCAGCTCGTCCATCAGGTTGCCCTGGGTGTGCAGGCGACCGGCGGTGTCGACGATCACGACGTCGGCACCGCGGGCGCGCGCGGCGGCCACCGCGTCGAAGGCGACCGCACCGGGGTCTCCACCCTCCTTCGAGCGAATCAGTTCGGCCCCGGCGCGCTGCGCCCACTCGGCGAGCTGCTCGGCCGCGGCGGCGCGGTAGGTGTCGGCGGCAGCCAACACGACCGAGAGGCCGAATTCCTTGGAGAGGTGCCAGGCAAGCTTGCCGATCGTCGTCGTCTTGCCGGTGCCGTTGACGCCGACCATCAACAGCACAGCCGGCTCGCCAGTGAGGTCGATCGGGCCACGGCCGCCCGAGGCAACCTCGGCGAGGATCTCGATCAGCCGCTCGCGCACCGCCTCGCCGTCCGCCGAGACGTCGCCGCTCTCGACCTCCCGCTCCAGCCGTTCGACCACCTCGGCCGTGGTCGGCGCACCGGCGTCGGCCAGGATCAGCGCCTCCTCCAAGCGCTCCCAGGTCTCTTCGTCGATGCGATCGAAGAGGCTCGCCGAGATCTCCTCGGTCAGGGCCTGGCGGCTTTTCGAGAGGCTCTCGCGCAGGCGGCTGAAGACGCCGCGACGCCGCTCCTCGCTTTCGGGCTCGGCGTCGGGCGTCGTCGCATCGCGCGCGCCGAGATCGAAGATCTCCTGCCAGGTGGTGGGCATCAGCGACTAGGCCGCGGCGGCTGAGTCGTCGCGGGCGGGCGGCTCCACGGGCGGCGTCTGGCCAAGCACACCGGGCGGCGTCTCCTCCCGCTCGGGGCCGATGCCGGCGAACGCGGGAGGAGCCTCCGGCTCGGCTTCCTCCGCCTCCACTTCGCGCGGCAGCCGGCGCGAGACCACTTTCGTCACGCCGTCGCCGCCCATGGTGACTCCGTAGAGGACGTCGGCGGCGTCCATCGTCCGTTTCTGGTGGGTGACGATGACGAACTGGGCGCGGTCGGAGAAGCGGCGGATCAGCTGCAGGAAGCGGTCGATGTTGGCGTCATCGAGCGCGGCCTCGACCTCGTCGAGGATGTAGAAGGGACAGGGCCGGGCGAGGAAGACGGCGAAGACGAAGGCGAGCGCAACCAGCGACTTCTCACCACCGGAGAGCAGCGAGAGCTTGCGGGTCGACTTGCCGGCGGGAGTGACCTCGATCTCCACCCCGAGCTCCTCCCGTTCTTCGTCCTCGCGCTCGTCCGCGTCGCCCTCCTCCTCTGATTCCGCCTCCTCGGCGTCGCGCGCCGGTTGCAGGCTGACCCGCCGCAGGCGGCCGCGCCCCCCCGGGAAGAGGTGCTCGACCATCTCCTCGAAGTTCTTCGCCGTCGCCTCGAAGGTCTGCTCGAAGGCGCGCTCGATCTCACGGTCGATATCGCGGATCAGCGCCTCCAGCTCGTGCATGCCGCGCTCGGTGTCCTCGCGCTGGGTCTGCAGCGACTCGACGTGCTCGCGGGCCTCCTCGTACTCCTGCTCGGCGAGCGGGTTGACCGGGCCGATCTGGGCGCGGCGACGCTCCAGCCGCTGCAAGCGGCGATCGATGCCGGCCCGCTCCTCATCGCCCAGGGCTTCCTCCGCGGACTCGACCTCCTCGCCCAGCCGCTCCGCGATCGAGGCCATCTCCTTGGCGGCCTCGGCACGGCGGTCGCCCAGGTGCGCGGCCTCGACCTGCGCCTCGGTGAGCGTGTCCGAGGCGACTTTCATCTCCACCTGCAGCTCGGACTCCTGGCGCGAGCACTCGCGCATCTCCTCCGCGATCGCATCGCCGTCGCCCTCCTCGCCGACCACCTTCGCTTCGATTTGCCCGACCCGGGCGCGGATCGAGGCTTCCGCCGCGCCGGCCGCGGTCGCGGCAGCGCGAACGTCGTCGAGCAGCTCCTCGCCGGCGGCGACGCGCTCGCGCAAGGCCTCTCGGTGGCGCTCGCCGAGCAGGCCCTCGGCACGGCGGGCATGCCTGGCGGCGCGCTCCGCGCCCGCCTGGACATCGCCCAGCGCCGACTCCCGCTCGGACTCGGCGGCGTCTGTAGAGCGCGCCTGCGCCAGGCCGCCAACCGCGCCGGTCAGTCCGGCGTCGATCTCGGCCAGCTCCTCCTCGAGCTTGCGGGCGCGCTCGGCCGGCGCCCCTTCGGCTGAGCCGAGGTCAAGAGTCAGCGGCCCGAACTCGGCCCGCAATCCCTCAAGGGCGCTGGCCAGATCCGTCTCGCGATCGCCCAACCCGGCAGCGCGCACGGCGACTCGCTGCTGCTCGCCTCGCAGCCGGGTCAGCAATCCCCATGCCTGGGTGCGCTCACGATCGCGAGCGGCGAAGCGCTCCTCGGCCGCGCGGCGGCGCCCGCTCACCTCAGCCAGGCGCTTCTCGACCTCCGCTTGCTTGGCTCGCGCCTTCTCGGCGGCACGCTCCGCCGCTTCTGCTCGATCCTTGCCGAACCGCAACTCCTCGGCGACCAGGCGACCGCGTAGCTCCAGCTCCTCGCGCTCGATCCGGGCGCCTAGCTCGGCCGCCTGCGCCTGCCGCTTCAGCGGCCGTAGCCGCGCCCGCGCCTCGCGCTCCAGGTCGAGGGCGCGATCGAGGTTGTCACGCGCCGCGCGCAGCTTCAGCTCGGCGCGGCGGCGGCGCTTGCGGTGCTTGCCGAGGCCGGCCGCCTCCTCGACCAGCAGGCGCCGTTCGCGCGGCTTGGAGTGGATGATCGACTCGACGCGGCCCTGGCTGATCACCGAGTGCATCTCGCGGCCGAGGTTGGTGTCGGAGAGGATCTCGACCACGTCGACGAGGCGGCAACGGGCGCCGTTGAGCCGGTAGACCCCCTCACCGGAGCGGTCGAGGGTGCGCTGGATCGCGATCTCGGAGAGCTCGGTCGCGGCGCGCCCTTCGGAGTTGTCGATCACGACCTCGACCTCGGCGGCGCTGCGCCGGCCCACACCCTCTCCTCCGGCCGAGATCACATCCTGCATCGAGGCGCCGCGAATCGCGCCCGGGCTCTGCTCGCCGAGCGCCCAGAGCACCGCGTCAGTGATGTTCGACTTGCCGGAGCCGTTGGGCCCGACGATCACGCTCACGCCTGGAGAGAACTCCAGCTTGGTTCGCGCGGGGAACGACTTGAACCCCTTCATCTCGATCGATCTCAGATACATCTCTCGTCCTCGGTCCGGAAGGCTGGCGTTTGCATCGGACGCTCCCTACCCCTGAAGGTGCTTCAAAGCCTCTTCGGCCGCAACCTTCTCCGCCGCCTTCTTGCTCCGTCCGGCGCCGGTCCCCACGCTTTTGCCGTCGACGGTCGCCTCCACTTCGAAGGTCCGCCGGTGCGCCGGGCCCGATTCGCCAATGACGGCATAGGTTACGCGTGCCCGCCGCCGCGCGAGCAGCTCCTGCAGCGCCGACTTCGCATCTACCGGAGCTTCTACCGCCTGTTCGATCTGGGTCTCGAAGGCAGCGCTGACGGCGGCGGCGACGCGATCGAAGCCGAAGGCGACGAAGCAGGCGCCGATCAACGCCTCGGTCACCTCCGGCAGCGGTCGCGAGCCGGCCAGAAGGACCTTTGCCGGGATCGCCTCCTCGGCATCTGGCTCGGCCCCCTCCAGCATCGCCGGCACCCCCAGTTCGCGCCCGACCTCGGCGCAGGCGACGCCACTGACCGTCTGGTTGTGGATCTTGGTCAGGCCGCCGGCGTCTACCTCGGGGAATTGCTCATGGATGCCGGCGGCGACAGTGAGGGCGAGCACGCTGTCGCCGAGGTAGGCGAGCCGCTCGTAGGATCGGGGCGACTCCTCGGTCCAGGAGGAGTGTGTGAGGGCGCAGCGCCGCAGGTCGTCGGGGAGCTCCGCGACGAGCTCGGCGAGCGCCTCCGCGCTCACGCCGGAGCGTGCTCCACGACAAACGCCACCGCGTCGCCGACGGTCTCGATTCGCGCCGCCTGCTCCTCGGAGACGGAGATCCCGTAGTGGTCCTCCAGCTCCATCACCAGCTCGTAGAGGTCGAGCGAGTCGGCGTCGAGGTCCTGCTTGAAGCGGGTCTCCTCGGCGATCTTCGCCGGGTCGACCTCGAGCTCCTCGGCGAGATGGTCGCGGACCAGGTTGAAAACCTCATCTCGTTGCATCCGAGTTTCCTATCACGCGCCCGCGCCAGCCGCGAGAGCGCCCCTGGTGGCGCCGCCCTCCTCGAGCAGCGCCGCGGTGCGATCGATCGCGCCCACTTCGACGCAGCGCGCGGCCAGGCGCACGGCGTTGGCAATCCCCTCGGCACCGGCGCTGCCGTGCCCGACCACGGCAATGCCGCGCAAGCCGAGCAGGATCGCGCCGCCGGTCGTATCGGGGTGCAGCTCGCGGCGCAGGCCGCCGAGCGCGGGACGCATCAACAACCCGCCGAGGACGGTGAGCGGGTTGGTCCGCGCCGCATCGCGAATCGCGCCGGTCACCGTGCGGGCGGTCCCCTCCATCAGCTTCAGCGAGACGTTGCCGGTGAAGCCGTCGGTGACGACGACGTCGGCCACCCCGGCCGGCAGGTCGCGTCCCTCGACGTTGCCGGCGAAGTCGATCCCCGGCGCCTCGGCGAGCAGGGCGCGCGCGGCAACCACCTCCTCCCTCCCCTTGCCGGCCTCCTCGCCGACGGAGAGCAAGCCGACCCGGGGACGAGTGGCGCCAAGCACCGCCTCACTGAAAGCGGCGCCGAGGAAGGCGAACTGGACGAGGTGCTGGGCGCGCACCTCGACGTTGGCGCCGACGTCGAGGAAGAGCACCGGCTTACCGGGGACCGGCAGCTGCACTGCCAGCGCCGGTCGCTGCACGCCGCGCAGGCGGCGCAGGCCGAAGGTCGCCGCCGCCATCGTCGCCCCGGTCGAGCCATGGCTGGCCATCGCGTCCGACCTGCCCTCGGCGACGTCGCGCGCCGCCCGCACGACCGAGGCCTCCTTCATCGCCCGCACGGCGGGAACGGGGTCCTCCTCGTTACCGATCCACTCCGCGGTCGGAATGACCTCCACCCCGTCGACTCCCTCCAGCCCAAGCTCATCGGGCGGCCCGAAGACGCGCAGGCGAATCCCGTCCCCGGCGGCCATCCTGGCGCCCTCGGCAAGCACACCGAAGCCCTGCTCGGCGCCGAAGCCGTCGAGGGCGACGGTCACGCCGCCGGCCATTGTCTACTCGGTGTCGGGTGCGGGCGCAGCCGGGTCGGCGATCGAGTGCTCGATCACCTCGCGACCCCTGTAGGTACCGCAGGTCGGGCAGACCCGGTGCGGCAACCGTGGGCTGTGGCAGCGCGGGCAGTTGTTGAGCCGCGCCTTGCCAGCCTTGTGGTTCGCACGGCGCTTGTCGCGGCGGGTGCGTGAAGTTCTCTTCTTCGGGACTGCCATGAGTCGGGCATGGTAGCGGGTGGCGGCAGGAGAGAGCGGGGTATTCAGTACGTCGCTCTTACCACCGCGAGGCCGTCGGCTTGCCAGGTGACCTCGCCGTCGCACCACTCGACAAGGTTGTCGAGCTGGTCGCCCTCGAAGACATCGCCTATGACCAGGGAGCGGGAGTGGTCTCTTACCCGGCGGAAGAGGGCTTGCTTTTGCTCATCGGTCAGGTCGTTGACCGAGAGGACTGAGATGACCAGGTCCCAGGGACCGTCGGGGAGCGGGTCCTCCATGCGGGCGAGCTGCACGTCGTCGTAGCTCTGTCGGGCGCGGAAGACCATGTCAGGGCTGGAATCGAGCCCGACCACCCAGCTGTCGGGATAGGCCTCGATCAGGCGCCGGGTCGTTTCGCCGGTTCCAATTCCCAGCTCCAAGACCCGCTCGGGCGGGAAGGGGATCGCGGCGATCGCCTGCTCCTGCAGATCGTCATAACGCGGGAGCTTGGAGCGGATCCGCTCCAGATACTCGTCGGGTGTCCAGTCGAATTGACCCATTTCGTAATCTCGTTGAGAGGGTGCCATCGTAAGCGGCGGGGCGGAGGAGCTGGCAATGGCCAAAACGGACAGCACGATCATCGACCTTGCTCGCTTCTCGCTTTCCCATGGCGAGGGGGCGCGTTTCGACGTTCCGGTCCGCCTCGAACCGCTGGAGTTGGGCGGGCAGGCCTATGTTCCGCCAGGGGATGCCGTCGAGGCGAGGCTCGACCTTTCGCGGCCGAGCAACGGCTACGCCTTCAGGCTGCGCTTCCCGCTTCGAGTCGACGGTCCGTGCGTTCGCTGCCTCGAGGACGCCGCGGTGGAGACCGAGGTCGACGCGCGCGAGGTCGATCAGTCCGACACCGACGACGAGGAGCTTCGCAGCCCCTACGTGGTCGAAGACAAACTAGACCTCGGCCGCTGGGCCCACGACGCGGCGATCCTGGCCCTCCCAGCACGCATCATCTGCCGCCCCGACTGCGCCGGCCTCTGCCCGGTCTGCGGCGAGTCCCTAAACGACGCCAACCCCGAGGACCACAAGCACAACTCGGGCGGCGATCCAAGGTGGAGCAAACTCAAAGAGCTAAAGCTGGACCAGCAGTAGACGCCCCGCTAGACCCGCCGCGACTAAGGCTGCTCGTCCAGCACGGCGTCCGGCTGCTCTTCGTCTCGGCCGGCGAGCCGGTCGCGACCGCGCTGCACGGCCGCGAGGAACTTCTGAAGGTTGACCTCGAGCGTGTTGAGGATCTCGTCGGCGTAGTCCTCCGCGCCGAGCCGGATCTCGCGCTCTCGCGTGCGGGCGTCCTCGACGATCTCGTCGGCGGCCCGCTCGGCCTGCTTGGCGACCTCCTCGTCGGAGATCAGGCGGGCCTGCTGCTCACGCGCCTCGCGCACGATCCGCTCGGCCTCGCGTTTGGCCTCGGCGAGCATCTCCTGGCGCTCCTTGACGATCCAGCGCGCCTGCTTGATCTCCTCGGGGATCGTCGCGCGCATCTGATCGAGGAGGTCGTAGATCTCCTCGCGGTCCACGCGAACCTGATCCGTGAGGGGCACGGGTCGGGCGTTGTGGACGACATCGTCCAGCTTGTCTATTAGAACGAGAACGTCCATCAGCAGTGCGTAAGCCTACGTGTAAGAGCCGCTTTCGGTGAAGAAGCCGTGATTTCCTCGACTTTTTGCAAACTCTCGCCCACGCGGGCAACCGTCCGCAAAAGCCTACCTTTCGCCCAGGCGGCCCGCCATCGCGGCCGCCACGGGGCCGGGAACGAGGTCGGAGACGTCACCGCCGAAGGTCGCCATTTCCTTCACCCCGGTCGATGACAGGAAGCTGTACTGGGGCGAGGCGATCATGTAGATGCTCTCGATCCCGGGGTCGAGCTTGCGGTTGAGCTGAGCCATCTCGAACTCGTACTCGAAGTCGGAGATCGCACGCAACCCCTTGACGATCGCCCGAGCCCCCGATTCGCGCGCGAACTCGACCAGCAGGTTGCTGAAGATCTGCGCCTCGACGTTGGCGAGACCGGCGGTCGCCTCTTCGATCAGGCCCTGGCGCTCCTCGGCGGTGAAGAGCGTCTTGTCCTTGCGCATCGGGTTGTTGACGACGCCGACGACGACCCGCTCGAACACCTCGGAGCTGCGGGTGATGATGTCGATGTGTCCGTTGGTGACCGGGTCGTAGCTGCCAGGACAGACGACGGTGCCGTCGCGCTTCGCCATCAGCTCGGCTCCCCGTAGAAGGCAACGTCGGTGGCGCCGTAGCGACGCTGGCGCAGCACCTCGAGCGAGTCGAGTCGCAACGGGCGCCGTGCGCCGCTCTCGACGACAGCCCGTCCGTCGCCGGCGAGCAGCCGCGGAAGATGTGTATTCAGTTCCTGCCCCACGCGATCGGCGAGTTTATAGGGGGCGTCGACGAAGACCAGGTCGAAGCGGACCACGGCGGGGCCCTCGGCCGCGCTCGCCAGCCAGCGCTGGACGTCGCCACGCACCAGCTCGGCGCGCTCGCCGAGGCCGAGCCGCTCGACGTTGCCCAGCGCCGGGCGCGTGTCGCGGTCGACGAGGACGGCACCGGCGGCACCGCGCGAGAGCGCCTCGATCGCGAGCGCTCCGGTGCCGCAGTAGAGGTCGAGGACGCGGGCGCCGGTGACGTCGCCCAGCGCCGAGAAGATCGCCTCGCGGACCCGGTCCGACGTCGGCCGCACCTTCCAGCCGCGCGGCGCGACCAGGCGCTGTCCCTTCAGCTCTCCGGCGATTACGCGCATCGGCCCACGATTTCAGTTGTGTGTGAGGTTTGCGCTGATATGCGATGTCAACCTCACACGCAACCTCAAAGCGGGATCGGGTCAGAGGCGCCAGCACCAAAGCGGCGGTGGGCGGCATCGAGCAATGGCCCCAGCTCGGGAACGTCGAGCGAGCCGTGGTCCCGCAGCAGGGTCAGCACCTCGTCGCGGGCGGCGACCAGCAGCGGCGTTTCCTCCGGCAGCTCGGCGACCGCGAAGCGAGGCAGGCCGCTTTGCCGCGTTCCAAGCACCTCGCCCTCGCCGCGGAGGCTGAGGTCGATCTCAGCCAGCTTGAAGCCATCGCGCTCGCGCTCCACCGCTTTCAACCGTCGCCTTGCCATCCCACCAGCGTCTTCGGGAAAGAGCAGGCAGTGGGAGCCGTGCGCTCCCCGGCCGACGCGCCCCCGCAGCTGGTGCAGCTGGGAGACGCCGTAGCGCTCCGCGCCCTCGATCACCATCACCGTCGCGTTGGGCACGTCGATGCCGACCTCGATCACGGTGGTCGCGACCAGGACATCGGTTTTCCCCGAGACAAATGCCTCCATCGCCTCGGCCTTGCGTGCGGACGGCATCTGGCCATGGATGACGCCGATCGAGAAGCCGTTCAGCTCCTCGCGGGCAAGCCGCTCGGCCTCGACCTCGGCGGCACGCCCCTGGATCTTCTCCGACTCCTCGACCAGCGGACAGACGACGAAAGCCTGGCGCCCGTCCCGCAGTTGGGCACGCACGAACTCGTAGGCCGCGCCGCGATCTTTCTCCTCGACGAGGCGCGTCTCGACCGGCTGCCGCCCGGCCGGCAGCTCGCGGAGGACGGTCGTGTCGAGATCGCCGTAGGCGGTCAGCGAGAGGGTTCGCGGGATCGGGGTCGCGGTCATGTGGAGCACATGGGGAACCATCCCCTCCACCTTCTTCTCGTCCAGAGCGCGCCTCTGCTCGACCCCGAAGCGGTGCTGCTCGTCGACGACGCAAAGCCCCAGGCGAGCGAAGCGCACTTTCGGATCGATCAGCGCGTGCGTGCCCACTGCAAGTCCCAGCTCCCCAGTGGCCAGCCGCTCCAGCGCCTCTCGCCGGCGCGCCGCCGGAGTCGCCCCGGTCAGCAGCGTAAATGGGGTGCCTTCTTCGGCCAGCAGCTTCCCCAACGTCACCGCGTGCTGCTCGGCAAGCGTCTCGGTGGGTGCCATCAAGACCGCCTGGAAGCCGGCTTCGAGCGCTCGCAGCATCGAGTAGAGAGCGACGACGGTCTTCCCCGAGCCGACCTCCCCCATCAGCAGCCGCTGCATCGGCTCGCCGGAGTCGAGGTCGCCATCGATCTCATCGAACGCCCTCAGCTGATCCCGCGTCGGCTCGAATGGCAAGGACTCGATCCATCTGCCCACAAGCTGCCCAGGCTTGCCCAGCTTCGGCGCCGGCCTCGCCGTTCGATGCGATTGCTTCCGAGTCGTGAGCAGCGCCTGGTACAGGAACAGCTCTTCGAACGCCAGCCGCGCACGTGCCTCCTCGACGTCCTCTTCTCGCTCGGGGAAATGCACGGCCTCGACCGCGTCCGCAGCCCCGGCAAGCCCCCTGCGCAGGCGCAGCTCTACCGGAAGAGGCTCGAGCACGTTCCCCACCCAGCGGACAGCTTGCTCCATCCATTGCCTAATGCGTTGGGCTTTGAGTGCCTCGGTTGCGGGATGCACCGGAACCAGTTTTTGCTCCTCTCCCACGTGGACCCGTGGGCCGTCCGCCATAACCTCATATTCCGAAACCCGAAAACCACGTTTGTCCCTGGAGCCAGTCAGCAGGAGCGACCCGCCCGGGGTCAGCTTCTGCGCCACCCAGGGCTGGTTGAACCACGTCGCCCTGACAGACCCGCTTTCGTCGCCGACTTTGACCGAGAGGATCGAGAGCCCGCGGCGGCGAAAGTTGCTCGGCGATCCGAGCACCTCGACGAGCACGGTCGCCTGCTTTTTCGGCTCCAGACCGGCCACCGGGACGATCGTGCGGTCGCGGTGGCTGTGGGGGAAGCGCAGGAGAAGGTCGCCGACGGTCCCGATGCCCGCTTCCGCAGCAGCCTCTGCCAGTTTGGGCCCGACCCCCTCCAGGGTCTCCAGCGAGATATCCAGCGCGCTCGGCCGCGGCCAGTGAACGGGGGCGTCGAGCAGTTGCGCCCGGGTCAGCTCCGTAGCGCCGGCGAAGGCGCGAGCTACTGGGCGGCTAGCAGCCACCACCAGCTCGGCTGTCCCCCCTCGTGGGTCTCGACCTCGACCCCGTCCGGAACGTGGGTGTCGATCTCCTCGAGCGGGATCGGGGCGTCCTTACCAGCCAGGATCGTGACGATCTCGGCGCCCTCGGCAAGACCCTCCAGCGTGGTTGCGAGGGTCGAGCCCGCGCCGCCCCAGGCGACGATCTCCTCGCCGACGAAGCCAACCGCGTCGCCCATGCGGAAACGCCCCTGCGCGTCGTCGCGAGCAGCAGGCGCGACGCCGCCGGCGACGATCCCCTCTAGAGCCGCCGCGAGCCGCTCGGCGTTCTCCTCGGCGGACCTCCCGGGGTCGAGTTCGACCAGGGCCAGCAGGCCGGCCTGCTGCGAGGTCGCGGCGACGACCCGCGCCGGCTTCTCCGACAGCTCGCAGGCACGCTCGGCGGCCATGATCACGTTCGAGGAGCTGGGCAGGACCAGGACCTCTTCGGCCGGTACCTCGTGGATCCCGGCAAGCAGCTCGTAGGTCGACGGGTTGAGGGTCTCGCCACCGGGCACGACGTGCGCCCCCAGCTCGGCAAAGAGCCGCTCGAGACCGTCGCCCGCGGCGACCGCGAGGGCCCCCGTGCGCCCGCCCCCCAATCGAGCCTGACGCTCGGCGATCTGCTCACGCATGTCGGCTACGTCGAGGTTGGTGACCTGGCCGGCGCCCTCGAACAGCGCCACGGCGGCTTCGGGCTCGTCGGTGTGGACGTGGACCTTGAGCGTCACCTCGTCGCCGACGACGAGCACCGAGTCGCCCAGTCCCTCCAGGCGGGGCAGAAAATCGCGTGCCGCGAGGCCAGCTCCGGAGACGATGAAGTTGGTGCAGTAGCGGTAGCGGCTGTCCTCGTGGTGGGGACGGCTGAGCGGCGGGGCGTCGTGGTGTGAGACCTCCGGTACCTCGCCGCCGTCTCCACGCAGACCGGCAACCACTCCGGCGAGGATCAACACCAGGCCGTAGCCACCGGCGTCGACGACACCCGACTCGCGCAGCACCTCGAGCTGCTCTGGCGTTCGCTCGACCGCCCGCTGGCCGTCGGCGATCGCCTGCTCGAGAACCTCGGCGAGGACAGCGTCCTGCTGCTCCTCGCTGACGCCCTGGTCGAGGCGCTGCTTCTCCGCCTCGAGATGGGCGAGCTGGCGGGCGATCGAGTGCGCCATCTCGCGAAAGACGGTGAGCATCGTCCCCTCGGCCGGGTCGCGGACCGAGGCGTAGGCGGCGTCGGCCGCGCTGGCGAAGGCCGATGCGACGAGCACCGGGTCGACCAGCTCGCCGGGCCGGCTGGCGAGCTCCTCGGCGGCCCCGCGGACGATCTGGCTGAGGATCACGCCCGAGTTGCCCCGGGCCCCCATCAACGCCGCGCGGGCCAGCGCCTGGACGAGCTCGGTGCGGCCGACCTCGTCGACCTCGAGGCCGTCGAGGCGGTCGAGCTCCTCCATCACGGCGCGCATCGTCATCGCCATGTTGTCGCCGGTGTCGCCGTCGGCGACCGGAAACACGTTGAGGTCGTTGACCTCCTGGCGGCGCTCCTCCAGGTGGGCATAGGCAGACGTGACTACGCGCCGGAAGCGCGCGATCGAGGGATCGGGCATCGCTCGAAATCTAGCTGCCATCGCCGGATGCGCCGCTCAGACGAACCGACCGACTGGGTTCGCTACGGTGCGACGCTCGATGAGACGCTTCGCAACCTGGACCACCGGGCACCGCAAGACCGTGATCTTCGGCTGGATCGCCGCCCTGATCGTGATCGGAATAATCGCCGGCTCGGTCGGCTCGGCCTTCAGCGAAGAATTCAAGCTGCCGTCTTCGGATTCCCAGGAAGCCTTCGACCTGCTGGAACACAAATTCCCGCAGCAGTCCGGGGTTACCGCGGAAATCGTCTACAAGGCGCCGGCCGGAGCCGGCTCGGCCGCGGTGAAGCAGAAGATGGAGGGCGTCTTCGCCGAAGCGGAAAAGCTGCCGCACGTCAGCGAAGTCGCCAGCCCCTACGCGTCCGGCGGCGCCGCGGCGATCAGCAAGAACGGCGAAATCGCCTACGCGACGGTCCAGTACGACACCACCACCGACAAGCTCGAAAAGAGCGACATCAAGAAGCTGGTCGCGATCGGCCACACGGCGTCAAGCGACGGGCTGCAGGTCGAGGTCGGTGGAGCGCCGGTCGAGGAAGTCCGCTCCGAAGAAGAAGGCGGCGACTCCTCCTTCGCGATCGGCCTGCTCGCCGCCGTCTTGATCCTGCTGCTGACCTTCGGCTCGGTGGTGGCGATGGGCCTGCCGCTGCTCACCGCCCTGTTCGCGCTCGGTGTCGGGATCAGCCTGATCACGCTCGGCACCCACGTCTTCGACACCGCCAACTTCGCGCCCCAGTTGGCGGCGATGATCGGACTCGGCGTCGGCATCGACTACGCGCTCTTCATCCTCACCCGCTTCCGCAACGGCCTCGACGACGGGCTGGAGCCTCGCGACGCGGCGATCGCGGCCGTCGATACCGCCGGCCGTGCGGTCCTCTTCGCCGGCGTCACCGTGATCATCTCGCTAATGGGGATGCTGCTGCTCGGCATCAGCTTCCTCTACGGGGTGGCGATGTCGGCGGCGCTGGCGGTGCTGTTCACGATGATCGCGGCGCTGACCCTGCTGCCGGCGCTGCTGACGATCGCCGGCCGCCGCGTCGACCGCCTGCGCATTCCCGGCCTGGGGAAGCGCGAGCCATCCACGGCCGAAGACACGCGCTGGTTCCGCTGGAGCCGTGAGATCCAACGGCGGCCGGTGCTCTCGGCCTTGCTCTCCGGGGGGCTGCTGATCGCCCTCTGCATCCCGACCCTCTCGCTGCGCCTCGGCTCCAACGACGCCGGCACCGACCCCGCCGGCTCCTCGACGCGCGAAGCGTACGACCTGCTGGCGGAGGGCTTCGGCCCCGGCTTCAACGGTCCGTTCCAAATGGTCGCGGCGCTGCCGGGCAAGGGCGAAGACCAGGCGCTCGTGACCCTGCGCAAGACCCTGAAGAACGAAGAAGGGGTGGCGAAAGTCACCTCGATCACGCTGAATCCCGCCGAAGACACCGGCGTGTTCCAGCTCTACCCGACGACCTCGCCGCAGAGCGCCGACACGACGGCGCTGCTCGACCACATCCGCAACGACGTCCTGCCGCCGATCGAGCAGAAGACCGGAGCCCAGCTCCACGTCGGCGGCATCACGGCGATCTTCGAGGACTTCGGCGACGCGATCTCCGAAAAGCTGCCGCTCTTCATCGGCGTCGTCGTGCTGCTCTCGGCGCTGCTGCTGATGATCGTCTTCCGCTCCGTCCTCGTGCCGCTGAAGGCGATGGTGATGAACCTGCTCAGCATCGGCGCCGCCTTCGGCCTGATCGTCGCCGTCTTCCAGTGGGGCTGGGGCGCGAGCATCATCGGCGTCGACGGGACCGGGCCGATCATCTCTTTCTTCCCCGTCTTCCTCTTCGCGATCGTCTTCGGGCTCTCGATGGACTACGAGGTCTTCCTGATGTCGCGCATCCACGAGGAGTGGGAGCACTCGCACGACGCGACCGCCTCGGTCACCCGTGGCCTCGCCCTGACCGGACGCGTGATCACCGCCGCCGCGGCGATCATGGTCACCGTCTTCGCCTCGTTCATGATCGGCGAAGACCGGATCATCAAACTCTTCGGCCTCGGCCTGGCCTCCGCGGTCTTCATCGACGCAGTGATCATCCGCTCGGTCCTCGTGCCGGCGGTGATGCAGCTGTTCGGCAAGAGCGCCTGGTGGCTGCCGGACTGGCTGGACCGGATCCTCCCCCGCCTCCACGTAGAGCCCGCAGAGGGCGACCCCGCACCAACGGGCGAGCATCCCGTCGTAGTGCAGGCGGACTGATAACCAGCGTCCCCTGAGGTCGTAGGACCAAACGAGGGCGTGGCGGCGGCGGAGCGGCAGTGCCTTCGCACGACGCGTAGCCGCCGGTGCGTCCTCGCGCCGTGTCTTACGGCCTCAGGCGGCCTTTGTGACCTTGTTGGCCTTGAGGCAGCGCGTGCAGACGTAGGTCCGCAGCTTGCGACCCCGCTCTTCGATCCGCACCTTCTGCAGGTTCGGGTCGAAGCGCCGCTTCGTGGCGACCATCGAGTGGCTTCGGGACTGGCCGAACGCCGGTCCCTTGCCGCAGCTGTGGCATACCTTGGCCATCGGGTCGTGGATGGTACAGGTCGCCGTCAGCCGTCGCGGCCGTGCCAGCGGTAGGGGTTGATCGCCCCTTTGTGGAGGGCCATGCGGGCGACGGTCAGGGCTGCGTTGCGGCCCTGGTCGCGCTTGTCGCCGTTGGCGCGGGCGATCGCCTGCTCCATCGTGTCGCAGGTGATCACACCGAATGCGCAGGGGACGCCGGTCGCCAGCTGCACGTCCTGAATGCCGCGGGCGGCCTCGGCGCAGACGAAGTCGTAGTGGTCGGTCTCGCCACGGATGACGACACCGAGGCAGGCAACCCCAGCGTAGCGTTCGGTCGTCGCGAGCAGCTTGGCGGCGAAGGGCAGCTCGTAGGCGCCGGGAACCGAGACCTCGCTCACCGCCGAGGCGGGCACGCCGGCCAGCTCGAAGCCTTCGCGGGCCCCGCTGAGCATGCGGACGGCCAGGTCCTCGTAGAAGCGACCGATACAAACGGCGAAGCCGAGCGCGGAGAGGGTCGAGCGCTCGCCCTCGGCGAAGCTCTCCAGGAACGCGCCGGGCTCAGCCACCCGCGTTCCCCGCGTCGCGCTCCTCCTCGTCGTGGATCATCTCCTCGTCGAGCGCCAGGCCCTGGTGGTGCAGCGTGTGGCCCATCTTGTCGCGCTTGGCCCGCAGGTAGTCCTCGTTGTGAGCGTTGGGCGCGGACTCGATCGGCACCTGCTCGCTGACCGAGAGCCCGTAGCCCTCCAGCCCGACGATCTTTTTCGGGTTGTTGGTGAGGATGCGGATGCTGGTCAGGCCGAGGTCGCCGAGGATCTGGGCGCCGATGCCGTAATCGCGCAGGTCGGCGGGCAGGCCGAGCTTGAGGTTGGCCTCGACCGTGTCGGCCCCCTCCTCCTGGAGCTTGTAGGCGCGCAGCTTGTTGAGCAGGCCGATACCGCGGCCCTCCTGAGAGAGGTAGAGGAGGACGCCCTGGCCCTCCTGCTCGATCATCGCCAGCGCCGAGGCGAGCTGTTCGCCGCAGTCGCAGCGCATGCTGTGGAAGACGTCGCCGGTGAGGCACTCGCTGTGGACCCGGACCAGCACGTCCTCCGCCCCGTCGACCTCGCCCTTGACCATCGCGACATGGTGTTTGTCGTCGATCAGGGAGCGGTAGCCGACCGCGGTGAAGTCGCCGAACGCGGTCGGCAGGCCGGTGTCGACGACGCGCTCGACCAGCTTCTCGGTGCGGCGGCGGTAGGCGATCAGCTCGGCGACGGTGATCATCTTCAGGCCGTGCTTCTCGCAGTAGGGCACCAGGTCCGGAACGCGAGCCATCGTGCCGTCGTCGTTCATCACCTCGCAGATCACGCCGGCGGGAGTGAGGTCGGCGAGACGGGCGAGGTCGACGCTCGCCTCGGTGTGGCCGGTGCGCTCCAGGACGCCGCCCTCTTTGGCCCGCAGGGGGAACATGTGGCCAGGGACGACAATGTCGCGCGGACCGGAATTGGGGTCGATCGCGACCTGGATCGTGTGGGCGCGGTCGTGGGCGGAAATGCCCGTGCTGACCCCGCCGGCGGCCTCGATCGTCACCGTGAAGGCGGTCTGCAGTGGCGCCTCGTTCTTCGCCGCCATCAGGTTGAGGCCGAGGCGTTCGCAGCGTTCCGCGGTGAGCGCCAGGCAGATCAGCCCGCGCGCCTCCTTGGCCATGAAGTTGACCGCCTCGGGGGTGGCGAACTGGGCGGCCATCACGAGGTCGCCCTCGTTCTCGCGATCCTCGCCGTCGCAGACGACGACCATGCGGCCGCGGCGGATCTCCTCGATCGCCTCCTCGATCGTCGAGAAGGGGCCCTCGCCCTCAACCCGCTCGGCTCTGTCTTGTCTCTGGGTCTCCGTCATCTGGCTCACGCTCGCTCCTTTCCAGCGAATGGTGCCATCAACCGCTCCACATGCTTTGCGATCACGTCACACTCGACATTCAGCTTGCGCCCCGGCGAGGCTTCGCCCAGGGTCGTGCGCTCCAGCGTCTCGGGGATCAGCGAGACCTCGAGCCAATCCTCCCCCAGTTCGGCGACCGTGAGGCTGACCCCGTCAAGGGTGATCGAGCCCTTGTCGATCGCGTAACGCAACAGGTCGCGGTCGAGCGCGACGCGCAGGCGCTTGGCGAAACCGTCCCCCTCGATTGAGACGACCTCCCCGACGCCGTCGACGTGCCCTTGGACGATGTGGCCGCCCAGGCGATCGGAAGCCTTCATCGCAAGCTCCAGGTTGACCCGACTGCCGACCCCGAGCCCGGCAAGCGCGGTCACCTCCAGCGTCTGGTTCATCGCCTCGGTCTCGAAGCCATTGCCGTCGACGGTCGTGGCGGTAAGGCAAGCGCCGTTGACGGCGACCGAGTCGCCAAGCTCGATCTCAGCCGCCAGCGAGGTCGCGATTCGCAAACGGGCGCCCGCAGCGCCAAAATCGAGCGACTCGACCGTGCCGACATCCTGGATCAGTCCGGTGAACATCTCACCACTCCTTGAAGCGGGTCACGATCAGGGTGTCCTCGGCGTTTGGGTCCAGGGCATTCAAGCGCTCTTTGCCAGCGAGAAGGATCGGAGCAATGAACACTCGCGCCTCGTCGATCTGGCCCGCTGCCGCGAAGGCGGTAGCGAGAGCGCGGCCACCCTCGAGGAAAAGGCTGGTGATTCCACGCCTACCGAGGTCGGAGAGAGCGGCATCGACACCGTCGGCGACGACCATCTCCGCGCCGGCGTCTTTCAAGCCGGCGATCCGATCGGAGTCGGCGTCCTGGGAGACGACCACCAGCACCGGCGACACGTCACGCGTTTGGAGAAGCTGGGAGTCGAGCGGGAGCCGGGCCTGGCGGTCGAAGACGACCCGGATCGGCTGTCGCACCTCCGCGCGGTCGAGGTTTGAGCCGCCATGCGACCCAAAGCTCGACCGCGGCGGTCGGGCCGTCAACAACGGGTCGTCGGCGAGCACCGTGCCGATGCCGACGGCAATCGCGTCGGATTCGGCGCGCCAGCGGTGGACGAGCTCCTGACTCTGCGTGCCGCTTATCCAGGGTGAGTCGCCAGGCGGAGTTTCGGTCTGCCCGTCGAGCGACATCGCCAGCTTCAGGGTCACGAGTGGCAACCCGGTGCGGGCATGCTTACGGAAGGGCTGGTTGAGCAACCGCGCCGCGGTCGCCTCCTCACCTACGGCGAACTCGACTTTCACCTCGCCGTCGCGAAGCATTCCCGGCCCCCGCCCGGCGGCCTTCTCGCTGGGATCGTCGGAGGCGATCACGACGCGCCCGATCCCAGCCTCCAGAATCGCATCGACGCAAGGCGGCTGCCGCCCCTGGTGCGCACACGGCTCGAGCGTCACGTACATCGTCGCCCCGGCAGGATCCTCTCCCCTGCTCTCGCAATCAACAAGCGCCGCCCGCTCAGCATGCAGATCACCCAGTTCAGCGTGGAATCCCTCGCCGATGACCTCTCCATCGCGGACGATCACCGCTCCAACCAGGGGGTTCGGACTGACTTTTCCGCGTCCGAGCTCCGCCAGCTCAAGCGCCTGCCTGAGGTATTCACGGTCCGCAGTTTTCAGCGATGCGTCCATATTGATTGACGAGTCAGTCAATGGTACCTCCCGTGCGGTCGGGCCGGGCACAGGGATACCCTGACCGCGCCCGATGAAGCTCATCATCCAAATCCCCTGCCTGAACGAGGAAGCGACGTTGCCGGAGACGATCGCCGCCCTGCCTCGCGTGATCGAGGGCATCGACGAGGTCGAGCTGCTGGTGATCGACGACGGCTCGACCGATCGCACGGTCGAGGTCGCCCGCGAGTGCGGGGTCGAGCACATCGTCCGGCTGACCAACAACCGGGGGCTTGCCGCGGCCTTCCAGGCCGGCCTCGACGCCTGCCTCAAGCTCGGCGCCGACGTCGTCGTCAACACCGACGCCGACAACCAGTACAGCGGCGCCGACGTGCCGAAGCTGCTGGCGCCGATCCTCGCCGGCGAGGCCGACATGGTCGTCGGCGACCGCCGCGTGTCCACGATCGAGCACTTCTCCGGCCCCAAGAAGGCGCTGCAGCGGGCCGGCAGCTGGGTCGTGCGCAGGCTCTCCGACACTGCGATCGCCGATACGACTTCCGGTTTTCGCGCCTACAACCGCGAGGCGGCACTGGGCCTGCTCGTCACCGACAACTTCACCTACACGCTGGAGAGCCTGATCCAGGCCGGCAAGATGCTCTCCGCGGTCGAGGGGGTCGAGGTCGCGACCAACCCGCAGACGCGCGAGTCGCGGCTCTTCGACTCGACCGGCGCCTACGTGCGCCGCAACGCCCTCTCGATCCTGCGCATCTACGCCCGCTACGAGCCGCTGCGCGTCTTCGCCGGCGCCAGCATCCTCGTCGGCGTCTTTGCGCTGGCCGCGTGGATGCCGTTCCTGATCGACTGGATCTTCAACGGAGACAGCAGCGGCCACATCCAGTCGCTGATCCTCGGCGCGGTGCTCTTCATCGCGGCGCTGCAACTGCTCGCCCTGGGCGTGATCGGCGACCTGCTCGCCGGCCAGCGGGTGATGACGCAGCGGGTCTTCGAGCGCGTGCGGCGAGTCGAGCTCTCGCTCGGCGTCGAGCCGTCCCACTACGAGCGCGGCGCGCCGAAGAGCTGATGGGCCTGCGCGAGAAACTCCCCGGGGCCAAGCCCGGGGGCGCCTCCGCGAGCGGATCCTCCACCGCCGAGTACGGCCGCCTGGCGAGCTTCCTCGCGATCGGCGTCGGCCTCACCGGCCTGATCACCTACGCCTACTTCCTGATCGCCTCGCACGTCCTCTCCAAGCCGGACTACGGGCAGATCACGGTGCTCTGGTCGGCGGTGTTCATCACGATCTCGACCCTCTACCGGCCGATCGAACAGCTGCTCTCGCGCCACATCTCCGAGCGCCGGGCAAAGGGAGAAGCGATCGGCGAGCCGATGCGGGTCGCCTCGACGATCCAGCTCGGCCTCTCGCTCTTCTTCGCCGTCACCGCTCTGCTGTTGCGAGGGCCGATCCAGAACGACCTGCTGGAGGGCAACGAAACGCTCTACTGGGTCTTCTTCTCCGCGGTCCTCTTCTACGCGGCGAGCTACTTCGCCCGCGGCTTCCTCGCCGGCAGCCAGCGCTTCGGTCTCTTCGTCGCCCTGATCCTCTCCGAATCCTGCTTCCGCACGGTCTTCGCAGTGATGGTCGCGGTCGGAGTGCTCAGTGGCCAGTCGGCGGTGGCGATAGGCATAACGGCCGCCCCGGCGCTCTCGCTGATGGTCGTGCCGTTCGCCTTCGCCCGGCGGGCGAAACAGGAGAGCAGGCAGCCGGCCCCACCCCCAGATGAGGATCAAGCGGACTTCTCCTTTAAAAAGGGCGGCGGCTTCGCCGCGGCGGTCCTCGTGATCATGTTCAGCGAACAGGCCTTTCTCAATGCCGGCCCGCTGATCGTCCGCGGACTGCAGGGCGCGGCGGCGGCGGGCTTCATCTTTAACGTGCTGATGATCGCCCGCGCCCCGCTGCAGCTCTTCCAGTCGGTCTCGACCAGCATCCTCCCCCACCTCACGACGCTGCATGCCAGCGGCAGCGAGGAAAGCGAACGCGAGTTCCGCCAGACCGTGCGCATGGTCCTGCTCGGGCTCGCCGCATTCACCGCAGTGGCCTTCGTCTTCATGGGGCTGGCCGGCCCGAAGGCGATGCAGATCGCCTTCAGCAACAAGTTCACCTACGACCGCGCCGGCCTGCTGCTGGTCACGATCGGCATGGGCCTCTACCTCTGCTCGGTGACGGTCAACCAGGCCTGCATCGCGCAGGGCCAGGTGCGCCGCGCCGCCGCCCGCTGGATCGCCTGCGCGGCGCTGTTCATCGGCTGGAACTTCGTGCCGCTCGTCAGCGAAGAGTTCCGCCGGGTCGAGATCGGCTTCGTGCTCGCCGCGGGGCTGCTCTTCTCGCTCCTCTACTACGCCTACAGCCACCCGCACGAGCGAGCTGAGGACGTGCCCCTGCCGGGCTCGCCGGAGGAGCTGGAGGCGCGGTTGGCGGCTATCGACGAGCCGGTATAGCGGTTCATTAGGGTCCGTCGATGGGTGGACACGACGCCGAGCTGATCCTGATCGCCGGCGCCCTGCTCGCGGCGGGGATCCTGGGGGCGCTGCTAGCCGACCGGGTGCGCATACCCGGCTTGCTGCTGTTCCTCGGGCTCGGGATGCTGGCCGGCTCGGAAGGGATCGGCGGGATCGAGTTCACCAACACCGAGCTGGCCCGCACCCTGGGGACGATCGCGCTGGTGCTGATCCTCTTCGAGGGCGGCCTGACCGCCGGCTGGTCGGAGATCCGGCCGGTGCTGGGCACGGCGGCCTCGCTGGCGACGGTGGGAACCGCGGTCACCGCCGGTCTCGCCGGCATTGCCGCGAAGTGGATATTCGGTCTCAGCACGCTGGAAGGGATGCTCGTCGGGGCCGCCGTCGCCGCCACCGACTCAGCCGCGATCTTCGCCGTCCTGCGCCGCTCCACCCTGGAGAAGCGCCTCGCCCGCTCGCTGGAGGGCGAGTCGGGGATGAACGACCCCGTCGCCCTGCTGCTGGTGATCGGCTTCATCGAATGGATCCAGAAGCCCGGCTACGGATTCGCCGACATGGCCGGCTTGCTCGTGCTCAAACTGGCCCTCGGTGCGGCGATCGGACTGGCCCTGGGACGGCTCGCCGTCACCGCCCTCAACCGGGTACGGCTGCCCACCGACGGGATCTACCCGGTGGCGACGATCGCGATCGCCGGGCTGGCCTATGGGCTGGCCGAGGTCGCGCACGGCTCCGGCCTGCTCGCCACCTACCTGACCGCGCTCGCGCTCGGCTCGAGCAGCATCCCGGCGCGCCGCACGATCGTCGCCTTCCACGAGGGGGTCGGCTGGGTCGCCCAGATCGGCCTCTTCATCCTGCTCGGCCTGCTGGTCTTCCCCAGCACGCTCGGCGACGTTGCCTTCGAAGGCCTGGCGCTCTCCGCGGCGCTGATCCTCGTCGCCCGCCCCTTCGCCGCCTTTGTCGCGACGCAGTTCTCGCCGCTCAACCTGCGCGAGCGGGCGATGCTCGGCTGGGCGGGCCTGCGCGGCGCCACGCCGATCTGGCTCGCCACCTTTCCGGTCGTCGCCGGGGTCGGCACCGGGCAGGAGCTGTTCTCGATCGTCTTCTTCGTCGTCGTCACCTCGACCCTGGTCCAGGGGGCGAGCTTCGAGCCGCTGGCCAAACGACTCGGCTTGACCACCGATGAGCCGGCGCTGCCGCGGCGCCTGCTCGAGTCGGGGCGCATCCGCCGCATGGGCGGCGACGTCGTCTCCTATCGCCTGCGTCCGGGCGCGGCGGCCGCCGGCCACATGGTGCGCGAGCTGGGCCTGCCGCGCGAGGCGCTGCTCAACGTGATCGTCCGCGACGGCAGGGCGATCCCCCCGCGTGGCTCGACCGAGGTGCGCGAGGGCGACGAGCTGCACATCCTGGTCCGTGGCGAGCTGCGCGAGGAGGTCGAGGAGCTGACGCGGCAATGGCACCGCGGACCGGTCGGGACACCGGCGCCCGAAGCCGTCGCTCGCCGCGGCTCACAGGTCTTCACCGTTCGCCCCGCCGGCGAGATCGCCGATCCGTCGGCGCCAAAGGAGATCGATGGCATCGCGGTCGCCGCGATCCTGCGCAGCCGTCGCGATCGAAACAGCGCCCTGACCGTGCTCGCCGACGGCCGCTACGCGATCACGACCGAGACCCTGGTCGCGATGGGCAGCCGGCAAGCGCTGGCCCGCTGGTGCGAGCGCCGCGCCGCCCGCGCCGGCGACGACCCCTCTGAGAGAGCCTGGTGGCAGGAGGCCATCGGAGCGCTGATAGCCCGCGGCTAGGCAGCGCCGGCAGCGGCGGCGATTCCGGCGTAGGCAGCGGCGGGATCGTCCGCACCGAAGACCGCTGAGCCTGCGACGAACAGCGCTGCCCCGGCCTCCGCGATCGGCCCTGCGGTGCCGGTGTCGATGCCGCCGTCGACCTCGATCCTCGCCTCGCCGACGACCGCAGCGAGGCGCGAGACCTTGTCATTCGAACCTTCGATGAACGCCTGCCCGCCCCAGCCCGGGTTGACCGTCATACAGAGGGCGATGTCGGCGCGGTCGCGCAGCTCGGCGAGCGCCTCGACCGGCGTGCCCGGGTTGATCGCGATCCCGGCCAGGCAGCCCAGCTCTCGGATCGCCGCCAGGGTGCGGTTGGCGTGCGGCGTGGCCTCCTCGTGGAAGGTGATCGAGTCAGCGCCGGCCGCGGCAAAGGCCTCGATGTGGCGCTCGGGCGCCTCGATCATCAGGTGGACGTCGATCGCGCCGCCGGCGGCGTGCACCCGGTCGGCGATCGACGCCGCGACCAGCGGGCCGATCGTGATCGGCGGGACGAAATGCCCGTCCATCACGTCGACGTGGATCACCCGCGCCCCGGCCGCCATGACCTCGTCGACCTGCGAGCCGAGCTTCGAGAAGTCGGCCGAGAGAATCGAGGGCGCGACTCGCCGCTCCTCGAGCAGCTCCGCCATCCGCTCGCTCATATCGGCCTCAGCATCGAATCTCCGCACATCTGACAGGTCATGTCCTCGGTCGTGCTCATCCGGGCGATCGTCTGGTGCTCGCCGCAGTTCGGACACTGCGAGACCAGCTCGAAGCGGTGCAGACAGTACACGCAGCGCAAGCGCCCGGGCAGCTGCGTGGGACGCAGCCACGGCTCGCCGCAACTGGGGCATTTCGCTCGTTTCAACACCGCTAAGCGATTCTGTTGACGATCATGGTTTTTCCAGTCATCTGCGTCAATCATCCTTCCTCAAGCGGCAGACGAAGAAACCGGTGGTGGTGTCGCGGTCGGGGCGAAGCTGGAGGCAACGCCGGTCGTGGGACGAAACGAGACCTGGCGCAAGCGCGCCGAGATCGTCGACCGAGAGTAGCGGCGCCCGGCAGGCTGCCGCGTCCGACAGCAGGGCCGCGATCCGCTCCTCGCCCTCGCGGCGCGAGATCGTGCAGGTCGAGTAGACCAGCGTCCCGCCCGGCCGCAGCGCCTCCAGGCCCCGCAGGAGGATCTGTCCCTGCAACTCAACCAGGCGCTCGATCGTCCGCGGCGACTTGCGCCAGCGCGCGTCCGGGCGCGAGGCCAGCGCGCCGAGGTCCGAACAGGGTGGGTCGACCAGAACCCGATCGAAGCCGGAGGCCATTCCCGTGGCCGCCGCGTCGGCCTCGATCACGGTGACGCTGCGCAGGCCGAGGCGGCGCGCCTGCTCGGCGACTTCTCCCGCTCGGCCGGGCTCCTGCTCGACCGCGATCACCTCACCACGATCGCCCATCCGGGCCGCGATCTGGCCGGTCTTGATCCCGGGACCGGCGCAGAGGTCGAGCACGTGCTCTCCCGGCTGGGGATCGAGCACCTCGATGACAGCCGCGGAGCCGCGACTCTGCGGCGTCAGCTCTCCTGCCGCAACCCGTTCCGGCACGGTGGCTCCAGTGCGACCGGCGGTCACGATCGCCTCCGGTGGAGCCAGGGGCCAGGGCCCTTCTGCCGGCCTTGCCTCGAGCCCGGCCTCGCTCAAGATCGCCAGCATCGCTTCGCGATCGCGGCGGAGCGTGTTGACGCAGAGCCCAAGCTCGGCGGGCTCGTTGCAGGCCGCCAGCAGCGCGCGGGCCGGTTCGGGCCCCAGCTCCTCCCACCACATCCGCGCCAGCCAGAGCGGCGCCGAGTGCGCGATCGCGGCGCTCTCCGGGGTCGAGTCGTCGCCCAGCAACGCCTCGGTCAGCTTCTCCCTCTTCCGGCCGGCACGGCGGAGCACCGCGTTGACCAGCCCGGCGGCATGAGCGGCACCGGCGCTCTTGACGAGCTCGACCGCCTGGTCCACCGCCGCGTGGTCGGGGGTCCCGTCGGCGAAGAGCAGCTCGTAGAGGCCGAGGCGCAGGGCGGCGACCACCGGCGGGTCGAGCAGCCGCAACGAGCGTTCGGCGAGGCGCTCGATCGCCGCGTCGGCGGTGCCGCGGCGTTGCACGGCCCCAAAGGCAAGGCGCTGCGCCTGAGCGCGCTCGCGACCGTCCAGCTTTCCGGCGTCGGCGGCCTCGCGGAAGAAGCGCTCGGTGTGGGCGTCCTGCTCGAAGGTCGCCCGGATCGTCTCGAAGGCAAGCGCCCGGGCGGGCGCGATCAAAGTACGGGCACCGCGTGACCGCGCAGATAGGCGTCCGCCGCCATCGGCTTGCCGCCGGGCGGCTGCACGACCTCCAGCCGCAGCGCGCCGCGCCCGCAGCCGAGCAGCAGCGCCCCCCACTCGGCCTTCATCGCGCCCTGCTTGACGCCGACGTCGACCGCCCGCGCTCGCCTCACCCCGAGCCGGCCCTCGCCGCCCACCTCCAGGTAGGCGCCGACGTGGGGCGTCAGGGCGCGGACTGTGCGCGCCAGCTCGGCTGCCGGCAGGCCGGGGTCGAGGCGACGCTCGGCGGGATCGATCTTCTCGGCATAGGTCGCCTCCTCCTCGTCCTGCTCGGTGAACGCCAACGACCCCTCGGCCTGGAGGTCCAGTGCCTCGATCAGCAGCTCGCCGCCCAGAGCGGAGAGCTTCCCGGAGAGGCTCTCGAAGTCGTCCTCGGGGTCGATCGCGACCCCCTCCCTTAACGCGACTGGGCCCGAATCCAGGCCCGCGGTGAGCTGCATCAGGGAGACGCCGGTACGGGCGTCGCCGGCGATGATCGCGCGCTCGATCGGCGCCGCCCCGCGCCAGCGGGGAAGCAGCGAGGGATGCACGTTGAGCAGCGGCCATTCGGAGAGCAGCGGCTCGCGAATCAACTGGCCGAAGGCGCAGACCACGACCGCCTCGGGGCGAGCGGCGCGGATCCGCTCCAGCGCGTCCTGCTCGTTGACGCTCTCCGCCTGCAGCAACTCGATTCCGAGCTCGGCGGCCACGGCGGCAGCGGGCGGCGGGCCACTGCGGCGGCCACGGCCCTTCGGCCGGTCGGGCGGCGTCACGACCAGCTGCGGCCGGTGAGCGGAGCCGGCAAGGCGGCGCAGGACGTCTGCGGCAAACTCCGAGGTTCCCAGGTAGACGGTCCTCACGCGTCGGTGCGAGGCTCGCGGTGCTCGCCGGCGTCCGCCGTCTCGTCCTCCTCGCTGGCGGGCGCGTAGCTGCCACCTTCGCGCAGCGCCCGCAGCGCCGCCTTGCGCTGCGCTCGCGGCGCTCGGTCGAGAATCAGCACCCCGTCGAGGTGGTCGATCTCGTGTTGGAGAACGCGGGCCTCCAGGCCGGATGCCTCAATCATCGTTGGCTGCCCTTCGACGTCGAAGCCGCCCACCCGAGCGTGCAGAGGCCGCTCGACGTCCATCGCCACCCGGGGAAGGCTGAGGCACCCCTCCTCGGCGAGGACCGCCTCATCTGAGAGCCACTCGATCGACGGATTGACCAGGCCGATGGGCGGGCTGTCGGAGCCAGCTTGAAAAACCAGAACGCGCCGCAGGATGCCGAGCTGGGTTGCCGCCAGGCCAACTCCCAGCCCGTCGCGCATGATCGCGATCATGCGGTCGACCTCGGCGCGCAGCTCTGGGCTGAAGTCGGTCACCGGCGAGGCCTTGCTCTTCAGCACAGGGTCGCCGAACTTGATCACGTTCGCCAGCGCCGCTTCGCGCCGTTCAAGCACTTCGGCTTCGAGCCGCTCGCGCTCGGTTTCGTCCTTAAGGACCCCTTCATCGCTCACAAGTCGATTGTATGAGGGGGATGGCACCGCCCGCTCTGAAGAGCTCGCCGCTCAGCCCAACGAGCGATGGCGGCGATCGCTAAACCAGGCTTCAGCGCCAAACCCTACGAGCATTGCCAAGGGCACGATCACGGCAATCGCGAGGAACACCGCGCTACCGTCCACGCCGAGCACCGCCGTCAGCGACGCCAGAAGCACCGCAATCGCCGAAGACAGAAACCTTCGCTTCCACATGAGGCCCATACTACGCCCCGAGTGCCCCGAAGGCCGAATACCACAGCGCAAGCAGCGCACCAAGGAACATCCCTTCCCGCCAACCGTCGATGTCCAACTTGAGACCGAACATCGAGGCAAGGCGCACGGCGGTCTCACCAAGCACTCCACCAATTGCGGCTCCCGTCCCGACATCGGTAAATCCAATGCCCCCATCTGGCAGATCGGCCGCTACAAGAACCACGAGACTTTGCAAAGTCATGGGGCCTAAAGGGTTTAGCCGCCAGAAGTCTCCCCTTCTGAGCGCAGATATCTACGGAACGACCGACCACCCCCGCGGGCCCGAGTGGGATCGCAGAGGTGGGTAGGTCGAGTATCAGATCTTCTGAGAGCAGCAGCGACCGGCGGTTTGTTTTCGGTACGAACTCGATGAACCAGGCCCCCTACTGAGGGTCGACGTCGACACCGATCGCGACGTCCTTGAGCGAGCGGTCGGCGGCCAGGCGCTCGACTGCGGCGCCGATCGCGGCTACGGTCGCCTCGCGATCCTGGGCCTTGGTCAGGAGGCGGCGGCGGTACTTGTTGCGAACGCGGAACATCGGCGCCGGGCCGAGCAGGTCGGTGTCGTGAGGCAAGGTCTCGGCGAGTGTGGTGGCCAACACCGAGGCCGCTTTATTCAGTCGCGGCTCGGACTCCGACTTGAGCACGATCCGGACCAGGTGGGAGAAGGGCGGGTAGCGAAGCGCCCGGCGGCGCTCGATCTCCTCGGAGAGGAAGGCCGCGGAGTCGTGGCGGGCAGCGTGGGCGATGCTCGCCGCTTCCGGCGCCAGGGTCTGGACGATCACCTCTCCCCCGGCCTCGCCGCGGCCGCTGCGCCCGGCGAGCTGGGCGACCATCGCGAAGGTCCGCTCCCCGGCGCGGAAGTCGGGGAAGCGCAGGGTCGCGTCTGCGTCGAGGATCGCACTGAGGGTCACCTCGGGGAAGTCGTGGCCCTTGGCGACCATCTGGGTGCCGACCAGCACCGCACTCTCCGCCTCGCCGAAGCCGGCGAGGATGCGGGCGTGGGCGCCGCGACCGGAGGCGGTATCGGAGTCGAGGCGAAAGACCGGCATTGGGTCGAGCTGCGCGGCGAGCAACGCCTCGATCTGCTCGGTCCCGGCGCCGGCCCGTGAGAGAGTCGTCGAGTCGCAATCGGGACAGGCGCGCGGCAGCGGCTCCGCGTGGGCGCAGTGGTGGCAGACGAGCCGCCCAGCGTGGCGATGGACGATCAGCGAGACGTCGCAGTTGGGGCAGCCCCAATGCCGTCCGCAGGAGCGACAGGTGAGCCAGGGGGCGAAACCGCGGCGGTTGACCATCAGGATCGCCTTCGCACCTGAGTCGCGCACCCCCCCCAGCGCTTCCCAGGTGACCGGATGCAGGGGCCCGGAGCGCGGATCAGCCTCGCGCATGTCGAGCACCTCGACCGGCGGCATCGGCCGGCCGTCGACCCGGCGTGGCAGCTCGACCCGTGGCAGCTCCAGCCACGACTCCGGTCGCGGCGTCGCCGTCCCCGCCGCGAGGATCGCGCCGCATTCGACGGCCCGGCGACGGGCGACGGTGCGGGCGTCGTAGCAGGGGTCGCCCTCCTGCTTGTAGGAGGAATCGTGCTCCTCGTCGATCACGATCAGGCCGAGGTCGCGGACCGGAGCGAAGACGGCGGAGCGAGGCCCGACGCAGACACTCGCCTCGCCACTGCGCAGGCGGCGCCACTCGTCGTAGCGCTCGCCCGGAGAGAGGGCCGAGTGCAGGACCGCGAAGCGATCGCCGAGCCGGGCGCGGAAGCGCGCCACCGCCTGCGGGGCGAGGCCGATCTCGGGGACGAGGACGATCGCCCCCCGGCCCCGGGCAAGCGCGGCCTCGACCGCGGCCAGGTAGACCTCGGTCTTGCCCGAGCCGGTGACGCCGTGGATGAGCAGCCTTTGCGGCGCCCCCGCTTCGCCGTCGAGGGCCGCAACGATCTCGGCGACTGCACGCTCCTGCTCCTCGAGCAGTTGCGGACGGCCCGCGGTGGCGCCCAGGACGGCACCGCCGGGGCACCGCCGCACCTGCGAGCTGCGGGTCGAGATCAGGCCGCGCTCCTCCAGTCGCCGCAGGACCTGGCGATCGGCGCCGACCGCGGCAGCCATCTCCCCGGCGGACATCTCCCCCCCGCCCAGAGCCTCCAATGCCGCCCGCTGCTTGGCGCCCAAGCGGCCCCCTCCGGCGAGCGCTTGCTCACCGACGGCCGTGATCTCGGCGCGCAGCTCGGTCCGCGAGCGGACCCGCTGTCCACCGGCCCCCGTTCCCGGCGGCAGCACCAGCTGCAAGCCGCGCGAAGGCGTCGAGCAATACTCCCCGCCTACCCAGAGCCCGAGGCGGACGAGCTCCGCCGGCACGCCGGCCTCGAGCGCTTCCAGGGGCTCGGCGAGGCGCTCGGGCGGCAGCTCGGACGTCTCGGCGAGATCGACGACGACCCCCAGCGCCCGCCGTCGCCCGAAAGGCACGCGAACCACGCTGCCCACCTCGAGATCCGCCATCTCCTCCGGCAGCCGGTAGTCGAAGGGACCGCGCAGGGCGCGGGCGGTCGTCAGCGGCTCGACCTTGGCAATCACCCACCCAAGCTATGGAGAAAGGCGGACGGCCGGATATCCTGCCCGGCAATGGCCCTCAACCTCAGTCCCGGCGAGCAGGTGATCTTCCAGGGCCACCCCTCGTGGCGGGCGCTCCTCGGCTTCTATCTGAAAGGGATCCTGGTCGCGGCGATCATTGGCGTGATCGCAAAGCTGTTCGGCGCCGGCAGCGCGACCGTCTTCCTGATCGTCCTCGTGGTGATTGCCGTCACCGTCCTCGCCGGCTTCGTCAAGCGGGTCGCGACGACCTACACGATCACCAGCCGCCGCCTCAACATCAAGCGCGGCATCGTCTCGCGCGAGATCCAGGAGACGCGGCTGGAGCGGGTGCAGAACGTCAACTACCGCCAGTCGGTCTACCAGCGAGTGATGCAGATTGGCGACGTCGACTTCGATACCGCCGCGACCGACGACTACAACTTCGTCTTCGTCGGTGTCGCCGATCCGGGCGACGTCGTCCACCGGGTGGACCAGGCGACCGGCGCCGGAGCGCCGGGCACGCATGGCTTGGGAGAGGCGCAGCCTCCGAGCAGCTAGGCGGGAGTCGCCGCCGCTGAGCCGACGGCCTCGCGCAACGCATCGGCGCGGTCCGTCTTCTCCCAGCTGAAGTCCGGATCGTCGCGGCCGAAGTGACCGTAGGCGGCGGTCTTCCGGTAGATCGGCCGATGCAGGTCGAGGTAGCGGCGGAAGGCCCCGGGGCGCAGGTCGAACTCGGCTTCGACCAGGCGCGAGAGCTCCAGGTCGGGCAGCTTGCCGGTGCCGAAGGTCTCGACCATCAGCGAGACCGGGTGGGCGACCCCGATCGCGTAGGCGACCTGCACCTCGCAGCGCTGGGCGAGGCCGGCCGCGACGAGGTTCTTGGCGACGTGACGGGCGGCGTAGGCGGCGGAGCGGTCGACCTTGGAGGGATCCTTGCCCGAGAAGGCGCCGCCGCCGTGACGGGCCATGCCGCCGTAGGTGTCGACGATTATCTTGCGGCCGGTGAGGCCAGCGTCGCCAACCGGGCCGCCGATCACGAACTTGCCGGTCGGGTTGACGAGGAAGCCCTCGCGCAGCGCGGCCTCGTCGTAGAGCCCGTTCGCCTCGGCCTCGAGCACCGGGGCGACGACGTGCTGCCAGAGGTCGGGCTTGATCGTCGACTCGGAGTCGACGCCCTCGGCATGTTGGGTCGAGATCAGCAGCTTCTCGACCCGCACCGGACGGCCGTTCGCGTAGCGCACCGTCACCTGGGTCTTGCCGTCGGGGCCGAGGTAGTCGAGCGTGCCGTCCTTGCGCACTGCGGCCAGGCGCTCGGCGAGCCGGTGGGCGAGATGGACCGGCATCGGCATCAGCGCCTCGGTCTCGTCGGTGGCGTAGCCGAACATCATGCCCTGGTCGCCGGCTCCGGCCAGCAGCAGTTCGTCGTCGGTCGACGGGCCGGTGCGCGTCTCGTGCGAGGCGTCGACTCCCTGGGCGATGTCGGGCGACTGCTTGTCGAGCGAGACCAGGACCGAGATGTGGTCGCAGTTGTAGCCGTAGTCGCCGTGGTCGTAGCCGATATCGCGGATCGTCTCGCGGACCAGCTCGGGTACGTCGAGGTGAACATTGGTCGAGATCTCGCCGGAAACAACAGCCATGCCGGTGTTGACCAGGGTCTCGCAAGCAACCCGACCCTCGGGATCGCCCGCCATCACGGCGTCGAGGATGGTGTCGGAGATCGCGTCGCAGACCTTGTCCGGGTGGCCCTCGGTGACCGACTCGGAAGTGAAGAGGTACTCGCCCGCGGCGAGTGGCTGGATATCTGACATAGGCGGAAGCGTACCCGGGGAGCGTCAGCGACGGCGGCCCGTATGCGGAACGAAATCGATGATCAGCGGGATGCCCTCGAGGCCGTAGGTCTCTCTCATCCGGTTCTCCAGGTGGTAGGCCCAGTCGCGGACGATCAGACGGCGGTCGTTGACCTGGATCGCGAAGCGCGGCGGGCTCTCGCCGATCTGCGCCGAGTAGTAGAGGCGCAGGCGCCGGCCGCGGCGCGAGGGCGGCGGCGTCGTCGCGACCACGTCGGCGACGAAGCGGTTCAGCTCCGGCGTCGGGATCCGCTCGGCCGCACGGTCGGCGAGCTGCAGCGCCTTGGGCAGCAGCTTGGCGACGTTGCGGCCGTAGAGCGCCGAGCCGGTGACGACCTCCGGCCGCAGGCGCAGCTTGCGCTCGACCCGCGCCCGGGCGTCGTCGACGTCGGTCATGCCGATGTCCCACTTGTTGAGGACCAGCAGGGTCGCGCAACCGGCCCGCATCGCCATCTCAGCGATCCGCAGGTCCTCCGCCGTCACCCCGTCGGCGGCGTCGCAGACGACGATCGCCACGCCGGCCCGCTCGACCGCCAGCTCGGAGCGCAGCTGGGCGTAGTAGTCGACCGTGCCGGCGACCTTGGAGCGGCGGCGCAGGCCGGCGGTATCGACCAGCAGGACCGCGCGCCCATCGACCTCCAGCTCGGTGTCGATCGCGTCGCGGGTGGTGCCGGCCCGCTCGGAGACGATCACCCGCTCGCTGCCGAGGAAGGCGTTGACCAAGGAGGACTTACCGGCGTTGGGGCGACCGACGACGGCGACGTGGACGGGTTCGTCGCCGGGCGCCGCGGGAGGCAGCTCGCCCAGCAGCTCGACCATCCGGTCGAGCAGGTCGCCGGTGCCCAGCCCGTGCGTCGCCGAGACCGCGATCGGATCGCCGAGGCCGAGCTGGTGGAACTCGGCGGCGATGTGCTCGTCGCCCGGGCGGTCGGCTTTGTTGACGACGACGAGGACCGGAACGTCGCCGCCACGCAGCGTCTTCGCCAGCTCCGCGTCGCCGGCCCTGACGCCGGCGCGGCCGTCGACGACGAGCAGGATCGCCTCGGCCTCGGCGATCCCCGTCCGGGCCTGGCGCTGTACGTCCGCGGCCAGCTCGCTCTCGTCGGCGAGGTCGATGCCGCCGGTGTCGAGCAGGTCGAAGGCGACGCCGTTCCACTCGCAGGGCACGCGCTTGCGGTCACGGGTGACACCGGGCTCGGCGTCGGTCACGGCCTCACGGCCGCCGGCGAGCCGGTTGACCAGGGTGCTCTTGCCGACGTTGGGAAAGCCGACGACGGCGACGGTCGGCCTGCTCACGCGATGCCCCGCTCGCGAGCCAGCTCGACTATCCGCCCCACGACCTCGTCGAGGCCAAGCCCGGTGGTGTCGATCTCGACCGCGTCGCCGGCTGCGCGTAGCGCGCTGTGCTCGCGGGTCTCGTCGCGCTCGTCGCGCTCGCGCTGAGCGGCGAGCACCGCGGATTCGTCCTCGCCGGTCTGGGCGGCGCGGCGGCGGGCCCGCTCCTCCGCCGACGCGGTGAGGAAGACCTTGAGCGGCGCCTCGGGGCTGACCACGGTGCCGATGTCGCGGCCCTCGGCGACGTAGCGCCCGGCGGCAATCAGCTTTCGCTGCCCCTCGACCATCGCCTCGCGCACCGGTGGATGGACGGAGACGCGCGAAGAGGCCTCGGTCACCCGCGGCTCCCGAATCGCGGCGCTTACGTCACGGCCGTCGAGCTCGACCCGCTCGCCATCGAGCTCGATCCGCAACGACCGCGCCAGAGCCCCCATCGCCTCGGCCTCATCCAGGTCGGCACCCCGCTCGATCCCGGCCAGAGCCACACAGCGATACATCGCCCCGGAATCGAGGTAGGTGAAGCCGAGCGCCGCCGCGACGGCGCGAGCTACGGTTGACTTGCCGGCCCCAGCGGGCCCATCGATCGCGATGACCATTCGCGGCAGGGTATGGCGCGCTGGCTCTCAGCGAGCGGCGAGCGAGGCGAGGTCCGCCTCGAAGCCCGGGTAGCTGACCGCGGCGGCGTCCATTCCCGCGACCTCGACACCCTCGTTGGAGACGAGGCCGGCGATCGCGCCGAGCATCGCGATCCGGTGGTCGCCGTGCGAGTCGATCGCGCCGCCGCGCAGGCCGCCCCCGCCCTTGATTTGCATCCCGTCCTCGCTCGTCTCCACGCTTGCGCCGAGCGCCCGCAGGACCTCGCTGACGGTGTCGATCCGGTCGCTCTCCTTGCGGCGCAGCTCGGCGGCGTCGCGGATCGTCGTCTCGCCCTCGGCGAAGCAGGCCGCAAGGGCGACCAGCGGCAGCTCGTCGATCGCCAGCGGGACGTCGGCGCCGCCGACGTCGGTCCCATGCAGCTGCGAAGGACGGATACGGAGCCGTCCACTCGGCTCGCCGCCGCGCTCGACCTCGGGCTCGACCTCGATCTCGGCGCCCATCCGCGCGAGGATCGAGAGCAGTCCGGTGCGGGTGGGGTTGAGGCCGACCCCGGCTAGCGTGACGTCGCTGCCGGGTACGAGCAGAGCCGCGACGATGAAGAAGGCGGCTGAGGAAAAGTCGGCAGGCACGGCAATCTCGCCTGGCTCGAGGCGCGCCGCTGGCCGCACGGTGACAACGCCCTCGCCGCGCTCGATCTCGGCGCCCGCCGCGGCCAGCATCCGCTCGCTGTGGTCGCGACTCGGCAGCGGCTCGACGATCCGGGTCTCACCGTCGGCGAGCAGACCGGCGAACAGCAGGCAGGACTTGACCTGGGCGCTGGCGACCGGCATCTCGTACTCGATGCCGTTGAGCGGCGCGGACTCGACCCGTAGCGGGGGCAGGCGGTCCTCGCGACACTCGAGCCGCGCGCCCATCAGGCGCAGTGGCGCGGCGATCCGGTCGACCGGGCGGCGGCGGATCGAGTCGTCGCCATCGAGCGTCCAGGCCCCGGTCTCCTGACCCGCGAGCCAGCCCGGCAGCAGGCGCAGCAGGGTGCCGGCGTTGCCTACGTCGATCGCCGCGGCGGCCGCACCTCGCAGGCCGACGCCGCGCACCTCGATCCGACCTGCATCGAGCCCCAAATGGGGGTCGGATGTAGGTCGGGTCACCTCTGCGCCAAGGGCTTCGACCGCCATGAGGGTCGAACGCGTGTCGGCGGCGTCCAGATAGCCCTCGATCGTCGTCTCCCCCTCGCCCATGGCGGCAATCAGCGCCGCCCGGTGCGAGACCGACTTGTCGGGCGGAGGCCTGAGGCTGCCGTGCAACGGGCCCGATGGGTCGAAGCGGGTCGGCAAGGCGACCGTCAGTCCCCGGCGAGCACGGTCGCGCTGTGGCCCAACTCGCGGACCAGCGCCGCGGCGCGCTCGGCCTGCTCCTCGCCGGCCACCCAGAGCGAGATCGCCCCGGACTTCATGTCGGTGGCGGGATGCAGCGCCATGTCCTCGATGTTCACCCCGGCCTCGCCCAGCGCCAGCGCCAGCTCGGCTACGGTGCCGGGGCGATTGGCGACGACGACGCGCAGCTCGCGCAGCGCGCCGCCCGCCAGATCGGCCTCGAGCAGGCCGCGACGGTCGGTGCCGGCCTGCGCGTGCCAGGCGGCGATGGCACCCGGCTCGCCCGCGTCGATCAGCTCGCGCGCCTCGCCCAAGCGGCTGATCGCGTCATCGATCGCGGCCGTGACCGCATCGTTGTTTCCGCTGAAGATGTCACCCCAGATCGACGGGTTCGAGCCGGCCACCCGGGTCGCGTCGCGAAAGCTCGGGCCCACCTCGGGCAGCCGCTCGGAGTCGCGGGTCAGCTCCGCCGCCGCCTGACCGGCGAGGACGTTGGCGAGGACGTGAGGCAGGTGACTCGCCGTCGCCATCAGCCGGTCGTGCGCCCCGGCGTCGATCGCCTGCGGACGGGCGCCGAGCCCGGCGATCGTCCGCTGCAGGCGGTCGTAGAGGATGCCGCTGGAGCGCTCTGTGGGCGTCAGATACCAGCGGGCGCCCTCGAAAAGGTCGGCGCGAGCGTTCGCCACCCCGGCCGTCTCGGCACCGGCCAGCGGGTGCCCGCCGATGAAGCGCTCGTCCTCGCCGAGCGCGGCGACGAGCTGGCGCTTGGTCGAGCCGGCGTCGGTGACGACCGTGTCCTCGCCGCTGGCCGCGAGCGCGGCCGCGACCAGGTCTGGCAGGACCGAGACCGGCCCGGCGCAGAAGACGACCTCGGCCCCCGCGCATGCCTCCTCGATCGAACCCGCCGGATCGTCGATGGCGCCCAGCTCGATCGCCCGATCTACACTCGGACGGTTCGGCCCCCAGCCGGCTACTTCGCTGCCGAGCCGCTCCTTCGCGGCGAGCCCGATCGAGCCTCCGATCAGGCCCACCCCGAGGACGGCCGTCCGCATCAGCCGCGCCGCGCCCTGGCCGCTGCCGCCAAGCCCTCCAGGGCCGTGACGGTGTGATCCCAGTCGATACAGGGATCGGTGATCGACTGCCCGTAGGTGAGCGACTCGCCGTCGCCGAGGTCCTGGCGACCCTCGACCAGGAAGGACTCGAGCATGACGCCGACGATCGCCGCGTTGCCGGCGGCCACCTGGTCGCCGATTTGAGCCACCGCCAGTACCTGCTTATCTGGGTCCTTGGCGCTGTTGTCGTGCGAGGCGTCGATCACCAGGCGCTCGGCGAGGCCGGCGCCCGACAGCATCTCCAGCGCCCCGGCAACCCCTTCAGGGTCGCAGTTGGGACCGCCGCGGCCGCCGCGCAGGATGACGTGGCCGTCCGGGTTGCCAGCGGTGTGGAGGATCGCCGGGCGGCCGGCGTCGTCGATGCCGGCGAAGGCATGGGAAGCCGCCGCGGCGCGCACCGCGTCGACCGCGACCTGCACGTTGCCGTCGGTGCGGTTCTTGAAGCCGATCGGCATCGAGAGGCCGGAGCCGAGCTGGCGGTGGATCTGGCTCTCGGTCGTGCGGGCGCCGATCGCCCCCCAGGCGACCGTGTCGGAGATGTACTGCGGCGTGATCGGGTCGAGGAACTCGCAGCCGATCGGCAGGCCGAGGTCGAGCACCTGCAACAGCAGGGTGCGCGCCATGCGCAGACCGGCGTTGACGTCGCAGGAACCGTCGAGGTAGGGATCGTTGATCAGGCCCTTCCAGCCGGTCGTCGTCCGCGGCTTCTCGAAGTAGACGCGCATCGCCACCAACAGGTCGTCGCTCAGCTCGGCGGCCAGCTCGGCCAGGCGGCCGCCGTACTCGAGCGCCGCCTCGACGTCGTGGACGCTGCAGGGGCCGACCACGACCAGCAACCGGTCGTCGACCCTTTCGAGCACGTTCTCGACGTCCTTGCGCCCCTTCACCACGACCCGCTCGCGCCCGTCGCCGAGCGGCAGGTCGCCGAGCAGGGCTTCCGGCGGAACCAGCTCGACGACCCGTTCGATCCGCTGGTCGCGAACCCGGTCCCGCGCCTCCTGCCGCATTCCGATGATCATCCTGTCGCCGCCTTTCTCCACGTCCGAGACTCTACTTTCCGTGCGGATTTCGCCATGCGAGCGCGGGCATCGCGAAACACGCGAACCAATTCCTTGCGGCGCCCGGCCAAACGCTCTATGGAAGCGGCACGAAGCCGCCAGGCCGGACGCCTAGCTAAATCGCCAGGTATAGAAAGGACGGACAGGGGCAACCGCAGCGCGCCTCGCGCACATGCTGCTCGCAGTGTCGCCTGTTCGCTTCACTTCCCTTGAGTTTGTAGCAGGCGGGCGGCGATTAGTCGAGGTAAGGCGCGATCCATGCCCGGTAAGGACCGATGAGATCGTCGGCCGTCTTGCTGACCGTCACAGCCGCGCGATAGACGTCCCCCGCAGGCATTCCCAAGTACTCGTGCTCGAGTCGGGAGCGAGCCTTCTGTCCGTCCTCGAGCCGTCCGCAAACATCGGCGCCGATGATCTTCTCCTCTCGCAGCGCGTCGAAGTATGGCTTCGCCTTTGAGTCTCCGTCGGCGTGGCGTCCAATTGGAAGCCCTGCCAGTCGAGCACCGTCGACAGCCAGATCTGTCAAGTAGTTCTGCACCCGCCCGACGGCTCTTTCGACACTCTGAACGCGGTTGTACGTCCTGGGATCGTCAACGGCGTTATAGGCCTTCTTAAACCGCGCAAGACTGAAGTCTTCACCGAACTCGGCCATGGCCGATTCAAGCGCCGCGACCTGGCGAGGAAAGTCCTCCATGTGACCGACTATGCGGCGGATCAAGCGCTGTCGATCAACCTTGCGCAAGTCGTCCTTACTCATCTTCTCGCCGCCAAGAACCTGTCGATACCAGCCAGAGCGTCGCGCTTGCGTTTTGCGTCCCGCCTCCTCCCCCTGTGTCTCAGGCCAGGCAGACGAGCCATCAGATCGGGCCAGGCCTCGCGACGGTCAACGAGCACGCGACCCACATCGACGGCATTTGCAAGGAACGTTGGGTCGTCTTCCGCATCCTCCAGACGAATCACGTCGACCGACTTGCGGACGGCGCCTGCGAGCTTCCGTTCGAGATCGAAGATCCGCTCGAGACTCGGATCTTGCAGGTCCACGATCACGTCGACGTCACTGTGCTCGCTGTCATCGCCCCTCGCCACCGACCCGAAGAGCATCGCGAAGCGAACGTTGTGTTCGGTCCGCAGCACCTCACGCAGCTTGGCGATCAAGGGCCAGTGCGTGCGCACGTATCGATCCTCCGAGAAAGGCAGCTCGAGCTTCCGGGGCGACGGCCGGGTCGCTCGCAAGGTGCCTTCGCTCACCGCCCGCCTCAGCGTGCGCTCATTGACGCCCACCTCTTTCGCAACGAAGTCCAGCGCGGTCATGTGTCCATTATAAGCCCATCATGTGTCCGATAATTGGTCTCATATGTCCGATAACCACTTGCAAGAGACCAAGGCGAGCTGCCTGGACCCCTTTCGCTCAGCTCAAAATCTCGCCGAGCGCTGCCAGGAAGCGGTCGTTCTCGGTCGGCGTGCCGTAGCTGACCCGGATGTGGCCGGGGTCGCCGAGGGGGGTGCCGGGCCGGACCGCTATCGACTGCTCGGCCAGGCCGGCGACGATCTCTTTCTCGTCCGCGTCGCCGAGGTCGATCCAGGAGAAGTTGGTCTGGGTCTCTGCCCTGCTCAAGCCGAGCTCGTGCAGGCCTGCCTCGACGCGGACGCGCTCGACCAGGGTGCGCTCGACCCGCTGCTCGACGTCGTCCTGGTGCAGGATCGCCTCGGCCCCCGCCGCCTGAGCGAGGGCGTTGACGCTGAAGGGCTGGCGCACGGCGTCGACCGCGGCGCGAAACTTGGTCGAGCCGAGGGCGAAGCCAACCCGCAGGCCGGCGAGGCCGTAGACCTTGCTGAAGGTGCGCAGGACGACCAGGTTGGGGAAGTCGGTGAGCAGGTCGACCGTGCAGTCGGGATCGTCAACGGTCTGGAACTCGATGTAGGCCTCGTCGAGGACGATCGTCACGTGCGCCGGGATGCGCTCGCAGAAGGCCGCGACCCGCGCCGCGGGCAGGTGGGTCCCCGTCGGGTTGTTGGGGTTGCAGACGATCGCCAGCTGGGTCGCCGCGGTGACCTCGGCCGCCATCGCATCGAGGTCATGGACCTCGCCATCGGCAAGCGGCACGCGGATCTCACGCGCACCGGTCAGCGCCGCCAGATGCGGGTACATCGAGAAGGACGGCCAGGCGAAGAGGATCTCGGCGCCGGGCTCGCAGAGCGCCTCGGCCGCGGCAAGCAGGATCTCGCAAGACCCGTTGCCGACGGCGACCCGGCCTGGCTCGACCTCGTAGCGATCGGCGATGCGCCGGCGCAGCAGCGTCGCGTCGGGGTCGGGGTAGCGGTTCATCGCACTCGCCGCCTCGCGGATCGCCTCCACCACCTTCGGGTGCGGCGGCACGGGCGACTCGTTAGAGGCGAGCTGGGCGATCCCGCCGGCGGCGATCGCCTCGGGCGCCTGCCCGGTCGGCACGCCGGCCTGGTAGCCCGGGATGCGGGCCAGCTTCTCGGCGAAGGTGACGGTCATCGGTTCATTGTGCCGACCCAAGCGCGTTACTGGGCCGCGTGGAGGTCGGAGCGCAGGTCCTGGGTCGCCCCGAGGTAGGCGTGTGCAGCCTTGTGGCCGGCCGGTGCGTAGTAGTGGACCATCGCTCGGATCACCCGTGGCATCGAGCCCGGCACGGGGATCTCACGGCAACAGAGCAGCGGCACCGAGTCGAGCCCGAGGCTGCGCGCGGCGACCGCCGGGAACTCCGCGTCAAGGTCGTCGGTGGTCGTGAAGAGGCAGCTGACCATCGCCTCCGGCTCGAGCTCGTTGCGCTCGAGCAGCTCCCGCACCAACTCGGTTGTCGCCGCGACGATCGCCTCCGCATCGTTGGCATCGGCTTGGACCGCGCCCCGCACAGCGAACAGCCGCTCAGCTCCGTTCTCGTCCATTCGCTGAATCTTCCCAGAGTGAGCAGCAGATTCGGCGGAAGCTGGGCTAGGCTGGCGCCCGCCATGTCAGAGCATCTCGATCGCCAGGAGCTGCCGCTCTTCATGTTCCCCGCCGGCCACGGCTGGACCGGCAACGAAAAAGGGACCTTCTCCGACGCCGGTGGCGAAGTCATCGTCAACGGCGACCGCTCCTTCAAGATCGAAACGAACGGCAACGAAGAAGCCGCCGTTGCCACGTCGCCCGAAATAAGCCCGGTCGACCTGTTCGAAAAGCACGTCGTCGTCCACTCGGAGGTCAGCTTCAGCGCCCACCTCAAGACGGTGAAGCTGCGGCTCTCCTCGGGCAACATCGAAAGCGACTACGCCGAGGCGACCGTCTGGGAAACCGACGAGGACCCGGTCGCGCTGGCCTCGACCTTCGAGCGGCAGTCGATCCCCCGCGGCGAGTTCGCCGTCACCGGCAGCATCAACTGGTCCTCGGTCAAACGGGCGCAGCTGCTCGTCACCGACAACAAAGGCGGGAAACTCACCCTCTACGCGGCCGGCATCTACGCCGTGCCGACCATTCCCAACGGCCGCGTCAGCCTCGCCTTCGACGATGGCTACTCCAGCGTGACGGAAACGGTCCTGCCCCTGCTCTCCGCCCACCGCCTGCCGGCGAGCTGTTACGTGATCACCGACATCCTCGGCCACGAAGGGCAGCTCAAACTCGCCGACCTGTACACGCTGCGCGACCAGCACGACTGGGAGATCGCCGGCCACGCGCTGACCGCCGCCGCGCACAACGAACCCGACGGCCTCGACAGCCTCGAAGGCGAAGAACTCGAAGACGAGCTCGACGGCCTGCGGGCCTGGATGGACGAACACGGCTTCCAGCGCCGCACCTTCGCCTACCCGAAGGGCGCCGCCGGCCCGGAAGTGCGGCGGATAGTCAAGAGCCAGTACGGCGGCGGGCGGGTGACGGCGCGCGGACCGGAAACGCTGCCGGCCCGCGACGACTACATCGTCCGTGGCTGGTCGGTCAACAGCACCTTCGACACCGTCGAAGAGATCAAAGCGGCGATCACGGCGGCGTCCGAAAGGGGCGAGTGGCTGGTCCTCACCTTCCACAAAATCGTCACCACCCCGGCCGCTGAAACCGAGTTCGCCACCGCCGGCTTCGAAGAAATCGCCGACCACGTCTACTCACTGGAGAAATCGGGCGACATCGAGGTGCTGACCGTTGCCGAGGCGATGGGCGCGCCGGTGACGGGCTCCACGGGCGGGGCCGGCGGCGGCGGGTCCAAATGGTCGGAGACCAAGGTCTTCACCATCCCGGACGAAATCAGGGTCCCCGCCGGCGACGTCGACTTCATCCCGCCGTTCTTCATCTCCCTCACCGCGGGCCAGACGGCGAAAGTGACCAAGGTCATCCACCGCCTCAACTCGGGCACTTCGGCGACCTTCAAGCTGCAGAAAAACGGCTCCGACCTGACCGGCTTCACCGGGATCGAAGCCAAACCCGAAATCCAGACCACGGATCCGGCCGACCAGGAACTGGCCGACGGAGACAAACTCGCGATGGTCGTCACCGCCGTCAGCGGCACCCCGAAGAACCTCTCCGTGGCCGTGGTGATCGAGTACACCGTGCCGTAGTGGCCGCTCCCGCCTTCCGCTCGATAGCGATGCTGGCCGGGACCAGCGGCACGACGCGGGCCTACGCCGTTCCGGAAAACGCCGCCGCCGGCGACCTGCTGTTGGTCTGGGCCTACATCGAGGCGACCGGCATCACCTTCTCGCTCTCCGGCTGGACGAAGCTGGCCGAAACCACGCAGGCGAGCGAAGGCTGGCGCGCGGTCTGCTTCGCCCTGCCCAACTGGGACGGCAAAACGACCTCCTACACGCTGGGCTGGGGCGGCGCGAGCAAACGCAACTCCGGCGCGATCGAGGCGATCGCCGGGGCGGAAACGAAAACGCCGGTCAACGCGCAGAGCGGAGCCGGCTTCAAAGAAAACGCCTCTTCGAAAAATGCCGCGGTTGGCGGGCTGACCACGACGGTCGACGAATGCCTGCTGCTCTCGGGCGTCTTCAACGACAACGGCTCGCTCGCCACCCCCGCGACCGGCTGGACCGAGGACGGCGACCAGGCCGACTCGCCGCAGATCGCCCACCAGAACGCGGCGGCCGCGAAAGGCGAACAGCCGGGCGTCACCCACACCCTCGGCATCGCCTCGATCAGCCTGACGCTGATGCTGGCGATCCAGCCCTCGCCGATCGCGAAACGGCGCCGCTTCACCTCGGTGGGCTGAGCCGCTGCTCAGCCGCTGCCGATGGCGGACAGCGTGGCCAGCTCGGTGGCCGAGAGGCGGCGGGCCTTGCCAATCGGGAGATCGCCCAGCTCGATCGGACCGAAGCGGACGCGCCGCAGCGCCACGACGTCGTTCCCGATCGCTTCGGCCATGCGGCGCACCTGTCGGTTACGGCCCTCGCGCAGGACGATCTCGATCTCGCGCTCACCCAGGCGACGTACCTCGGCCGGTGCCGTCGGCCCGTCCTCCAGCTGGACCCCGCTCGCGAGACGGCGCAGATCGCCCTCGGCGGGCGGGCGGCGCAGCTGTGCCCGGTAGGCCTTCCTCACTTCGTAGCGAGGGTGCGTCAGCCGGTTGGCCAGGGCGCCGTCGTTGGTCAACAGCAACAACCCGGTCGAGTCGGCGTCGAGGCGCCCGACCGGGTAGAGCCGGGCCGGAGAGTCGACCAGCTCGACCACCGCCTTCCTGCTCCCCGGCTCGCGCGCGGTCGAGACGACGCCAGCTGGCTTGTTTACAGCCCAGACCTCGCGTGCCTCCGCTCCCACCAAGCTTCCATCGACCCGAACCTCATCGCCCTCCCCCACGTCCCGCGCCGGATCCCGCACAACCTCGCCACCCACCGTCACGCGCCCGGCCGCCACAATCACCTCAGCTTTCCGCCTCGAGGCGACTCCTCCGTGGGCGAGGAACTTGACGAGGCGCACTACTCGGCGCGCTGTTCGCCCGCCTTAAGGAGTCGCTCGCGAAGCTCACGCTCGTCCTCGGGGGTGGGATCGAATTGCGACGGGTCCGGCAGCTGGTCGAGACCGGTGAGCCCGAAGAGGCGTTCGAACAGCTCCGTCGTCTTGAACAACGCGGCGCCGAACTGCGAGCGGCCGGACTCCTCGATCAGGCCGCGCTCGGCGAGCGTCTGCACCGCGGACTCCGAAGAGACGCCGCGGATCCGCGCCACCTCCGGCCGCGAGACCGGTTGCAGGTAGGCGACGATCGCGAGCGTCTCCGCCTGCGCCTGGGTCAGCGGCGGCGTGCGCGGCTTGGCCAGTAGCCGCCGCGCAGCGTCCTCACTGGAAGGATCGCTGGCCAGGGCAAAGCCGCCGGAGACCTCGCGCAGGACGACGCCGCGGCGCCCCTCGGCGAGATCCTCGCGCAGCAGGTCGATCGCCTCGGCTACCTGGCCCTCGGTCGCCTCGGTCGCCTCGACCAGATCGAGCACCGAGACCGGCTGTGGAGAGAGAAAGAGCAGGGCCTCGATCGTGCGGCTCAGGTCGCTCATGCCGTTCCCGCCTCTTGCCTGCGGATCTCGATCGGCCCGAGCGGTTCGCTCTGCCGCCAGGTCACCTCGCCTTTGCGGTAGAGCTCGAGCAGGGCGAACAGGGTCACCGCCTGCGTCAGCCGGTCCTCGCCGCCGAACTGCTCGTCGAAGTCGATGCTGGTGCGCCCGGAGAGCGCGTCGCGCAGGGCGCGCAGCCGTCGCTCCAGCGAGACCGTCGGGCGGATATGGCTGACGTCGACTGGGGGTGGCACGACCAGCAGGTCGCCGAGCGCCGCGCCGAGCCGCTCCGGGTCATAGGCGGCGACCGTGGCGTCGACGGCAACCCGGCGCAGGCTCGATGGCAGGGGCGCCGAGCGGTAAAGGTAGCCGCGCGCTGCCTCGAAGCGCTCCGACAGGGTCGCCGCGGCTGCACGGTAGCGGCGGTACTCGAGCAGCCGGGCCAGCAACTCCTCGACCGCCTCCTCCGGCCCCAGCTCCTCCAGCTCCGGGTCCGCCCCGGGCAGCATCAGCCGCGACTTCAGCTCCAGCAGGGAGGCGATCAGGACGAGGAACTCGGTCGCCACCTCGAGCTCGAGCTCGCCTTCGCGCTCGAGGTGCTCGATGTAAGCGACGACGACCTCGGCCAGCTCTACCTCGAGCAGGTCGACCTCCTCGCGCAACAGGACCGCGATCAGCAGATCGAACGGCCCGGCGAAGACGTCGAGCTCCAGATCGAGGTCGGCGACCATGCCCGAAGACTAGTCCCGGAGAGAGACGGCGACGGCGCGGACGCGAAGCGGAGCGGCCGTCGCTTTATCTGGCGTTGGCGCCGACGCCCATGCGCTCGCGCACCTCGGCCAGCGTCAGCGCGGCGATCGCCCGCGCCTTCTCGGCCCCGGCGGCCAGCGCCTCCTCCAACACCGCCTGGTCGGGACGCAACTCCGCGTAGCGCTCGCGCACCGGCGCCAGCATCTCGATCACGCCCTCGGCGACGGCGGCCTTGAAATCGCCGTCGCCGGCCCTCTCGAACTCGCGCTCGACCTCGACCGGATCGACGCCACGCACGACGGCAAGGATGTCGATCAGGTTGGTCACGCCCGGCTTGGCCTCGGCACGGACGACCTCCCGCCCCGAGTCGGTCACGGCGCTGCCGAGCTTCTTGCGGATCGCGCCGGGCTCGTCGAGGACGTAGACCGTGCCCGCCTCCGTTCCGACGGTCGTCGACATCTTCTGCTCCGGCTCCTGCAGGTCCATGATCCGTGCCCCGACCTCCGGCACGACCAGCTCCGGCACGACCAGGGTCTCACCGAAGCGGCCGTTGAAGCGGCGGGCGATCTCCCGCATCAGCTCGACGTGCTGGCGCTGGTCGTCGCCGACCGGCACCTCGGTCGCCCCGTAGGCGAGCACGTCGGCGGCCATCAGCACCGGGTAGTAGAAGAGCGCCGCCGAGGCCAGCTCGCGCTGGCGGCCCGACTTTTCCTTGAACTGGTGCATGCGGTCGAGGTCGCCGTGGGCGGTGACCGCCGAGAGCAGCCAGGTCAGCTCGGTGTGCTCGCGCACGTCGGACTGGCGGAAGAGGATGCAGCGCTCGGGGTCGAGGCCGGCGGCGAGCAGGATCGCAGCCGTGTCGTAGACGCATTCTCGCAGCTCGACCGGGTCGTAGGTGACCGAGAGCGCGTGCAGGTCGACGATGCAGAAGATCGCCGGCTCGCCCCGCTCCTGGCCCTCGACGTACTGGCGGATCGCACCGATGTAGTTGCCGAGGTGCTTGCGGCCGGTGGGCTGGATGCCGCTGAAGATGATCGGGGCGTTGGCCATCCGGCCGCAGACTATGCGGGCTCGGGCGTAGGCGCTTCGCTCCCAGGCGCCACCGGCTCCTCTTCAGCGCAGTCCGCGTCGGCGCCGTGGCCGCACTCGCCTGCCTGGGCCGAGCCGCGGCTTGCCACCGCCTCGACCCGGTGGCGCGGGTTTTCGATCCCGAAGCCGGCGACGATGCCGCCGGCGATCATCAGCAGGCCCGCGATAAGCACGCCGAGGTGGAAGGCCGAGGTGGATGCGTCCGAGGAGGCGGTCCGAACGCGCGCCGCGGCGGCCGGGGGGAGCTTCCCGGTCGCCGGGACCGCCAGTGGCTGCTTCTTCGCCTCGGTAATTGCGTGGCTTGCCCTCGGCCCGAGCGGACGGTTGCCGAGGTTGCCGTCGAGGGTCGAGCCGAAGCTGGCCGAGATCACCGCGCCGAGCACGGCGATCGCCAGTAGCCCGGCCACGCGGGAGACGCCGTTGTTGACGCCCGAGGCGATGCCGACGTGGCGTTCCTCGACCGAGTCGAGCACCGTCGCGGTCAGCGGTGCCACGGTCGCCGAGAGGCCGAGGCCGAAGATCAGGATCGCGGGCAGCACCTCGGTCAGGTAGTCGGCGCTGGCGTCGACTCTGAGCAGCAGGATCAAGCCGACCCCACCGACGATCGGCCCGCCGCACATCGGCAGCCGCGGGCCCGTCCCCGAGGCGAGCTTGCCCCAGCGCGGCGAGAGGAAGAAGAGGATCAGCGAGATCGGCGTCGTCGCCAGGCCCGCCTCCACCGGCGAGTAGCCGCCGACCTGCTGCAGGAAGAGGCCGACGAAGAAAAGCCCGCCGATCAGACCGGCGTAGGCGCTGAGCGTGGTCAGGTTGGCGACCCAGAAGTTGCGGATCTTGAACAGGGCGAGGTCGAGCATCGGGTGGCGGGCGCGCGCCTCGCGGACCACGAAGAGGACGAAGCAGGCGATCCCGGCGATCATCGGCACCCAGACCATCGGGTCCCCCCAGCCGTGGGTCGGCTGCTCGATCAGGGCGAAGACAGGGCCGGCCAGGCCGGCCGCCGAAAGCCCGATTCCAAGCCAGTCGATACCGCGAAAGGCATCGGGGTCGCGGCTCTCCTCGACCGAGTGCATGGTCAGCGCCACGGTGACCGCGATCAGGGGGATGTTGACCCAGAAGACGGCCCGCCAGGAGAGGGCCTCGACCAGCGCGCCACCGCCGGCCGGGCCGAGCACGGTCGCGATCCCGGTCCAAGCGGTCCAGGTGCCCACCGCCTTGCCGCGCGCCGCGCCCTCGAAGGTGGCGGCGACGATCGCCAGCGAGCCGGGGACGAGCAGCGCCCCGGCGATCCCCTGCAGGGCACGGGCGCCGATCAGGAACTCGACGGTCGGCGCCAGAGCGCAGAGGATCGAGGTGGCGGCAAAGCCGATCAGGCCGAAGATGAACATCCGCTTGCGGCCGAGCTGGTCGCCGAGCGAGCCGCCGACCAGGAGCAACGAGACCAGCGTCAGCATGTAGGCCTCGACCACCCACTGCTGTCCCGCCAGGCCCGCGTTCAGATCGTCGGCAACGGCCGGCAGCGCCACGTTGACCACGGTCGAGTCGAGGAAGACGACCGTCGAGCCGAGGATCGTCGCGACCAGCGTGAGGAGCTGCCGACGGGACACAGGATCAGTGTAGGGAGAGGTCAGTCCAGCTCGCGCAACTGCTGGGCCGGAGTGAAGAAGTTGCGGTAGGCGAGGCCGGTGGCGACCAGGGCGGCGATCGCGGTGCTGCCGAGCAGCAGGTAAAGGAGGATCAGCTGCAGGCGAACGGCGTCGGTCGGTTCGGCGCCGGCGAGCAGCATCCCGACCATCGTGCCGGGGAAGAAGATCAGGCCGGTCGTCTTGGTCGAGTCGACCAGGGTGATCGTGCCCGAGCGCAGGGCGCGGCGGACGAAGGGCGCCGCCGCCTCGCGGGCAGTCGCGCCGAGCGCGAGGGTTGCCTCGATCGCCGCTCGCGAATCGGTGACCTCGTCGCCCAACCGGTTGAGCGCCACCGCCGAAGCGGTCATCGCGTTGCCGATCATCATCCCCCCGACCGGGACGAGATAGCGCGGCGTCGCTTCGAAGATCCCCAAGGCGACGACCAGGCCGAGGGTCGATGCCGCCGCGATCGCGAGGCCGATCAGCAGCGGCCAGAAGGCGCCTGGGACCTTCTTGGCGCGGCTGCGGGCGGTGAGCGCACCGAACAGGACCATCACAGAGAGCAGCGCAATGACCAGCCAGATCGTGTCGGCTTCGAAGATCAGCTTGATCGCGTAGCCGATCGCGGTCAGCTGGACGAAGGAGCGGACCGTCGCGACGACGATGTCGCGCTCGAGGTCGGTGCGGCGCCAGAAGGAGATCCCCGCCGCGAGGGCGACCAGGGCGAGAGCCGCCGCGACCTGGCCGAGCGAGACGCTGATCGAGGGGCTCACGCCAGAGCCTCCTCTAGCGACCCGCATGCGACAACCCGACCGGCCTTCAACCGCACGGCCCGATCGGCGAGCCGCCGTGCCTGCTCGGGATCGTGGCTGACGAGGATCAACGAGATGTCCAGCTCGGCCCGCAAGCTCGCCAGGGTCGCCTCGATCGCGTCGCGGGCATCGTGGTCGAGCGCCGAGGTCGGCTCGTCCAGCAACAGCACGGCCGGTTCCTGACTCAGCGCCCGGGCGAGCATCGCCCGCTGCTGCTCACCGACCGAGAGCTTGCTGACGTCGCGCTCCGCATATCCGGGATCGAGCCCGGCATGACCGAGACAGCGTGCCGCGTCGAGCTCTTTGCCGGCGAGACCGGCGGCATAGGCCAGGTTCGATTCGACCGTTCCCTCCAGCAACGACGGCAGCTGCGGAACCAGCGAGACCTCGCGCCGCAGCGCGAGCGGGTCGTACCCGTTCAGCGGCTCCGCTCGGTAGGAGATCGCCCCCGAGTCGGGATCGGCAAGCCGGTTGAGCAGTCGCAGCAGCGTCGACTTGCCGCTGCCCGAGGGCCCGACGATCGCCGTCGCGCCGGCGTGGATCTCGGCGCTGACCGAGTCGAGAACGAGGCGGTCGCCACGGGCAAGGTTGACATCGCGAAGCTCGAACAGCATCAGGGGATGATCCCTCACCGGGCATTGGCGAGTTACCGCCCTATCCAGGGGGCTAACTCGCCAGAGCGAGGCGCAAGAAGCCTCTCGCGAGCCGCGGGCGGCAGCGACGAGCGGTGCGCGACTGCCAGAATCCGGGTAGGTGATTCGCTGATGCCAAGAGCGATTTGGAGCGGGACGATCAGCTTCGGGCTACTCAACGTGCCCGTCAAGCTCTACAGCGCGGTCGCGCGCCGGGGCATCTCGCTGCGCGAGATCCGCGAGTCCGACGGCGCCCGTATCCGCCACCGCCGGGTCGCCGAAGGCACCGACGAGGAGGTTCCCTACGGCGAGATCGTCAAGGCCTTCGAGGTGACGCCCGATCGCTACGTGCCACTTGGCAAGGACGAGCTGTCAGCGCTGGCGCCGGAGAAGACGCGGGCGATCGAGGTGCAGGACTTCGTCGACCTCGACCAGATCGACCCGATCTACTTCGACAGCCCCTACTACCTGGGGCCCGCCGACGGCGCCGAAAAAGCGTATTCGCTGCTGGCAAGGGCGATGGAGGAATCCGGCAAGGTGGCGATCGCCCGCTTCGTCTTCCGCAACAAGGAGCACTTGGCGGCGCTGCGGCCCGGCGACGGCGTGCTGACCCTGACCACGATGCGCTTCGCCGACGAGGTGGTCGCGCCCTCCGACCTCGAGGACGTGCTGCCCCAGGGCAAGCAGAAGGTCGCAAAGAAGGAGGTCGAGATGGCCGGGCAGCTGATCGACTCGCTGACCACCGAATTCGACCCGAACGCCTACCGCGACGAGTACCGCGAGGAGCTGCTCTCGCTGATCGAACGCAAGGCCGAGGGCAAGGACGTCCTCACCGCGCCGGCGACCGAGGAGCCGAAGGCGACCGCCGCGCCGGACCTGATGAGCGCGCTCAAGGAGAGCATCGCCGCGGTCAAGGAGCGTGGCAAGAGCCGGGCCAAGGGGAAAGCGCCCAAATCGAAGGCACAGAAGAAACCCAAAGCCGTGCCGAAGAAACGCTCCTCCGGCAAAAAAGCCAAAGCCTCGAAGTAGCCCGTGGCGACCAGCCGCCAGGTCGAGGTCGACGGCCGTGAGCTGAAGCTCACCAACCTCGACAAGGTGCTCTACCCGGAGGCCGGCTTCACCAAGGGCGAGGTGGTCGACTACTACGCGAAGGTCGCGCCGGCGATCGTCCCCCACCTGAGCGGGCGGGCCGTCACTCTTCGCCGCTTCCCCGAAGGGGTCGACGACCTCGACGCCGCGTTCTTCGAGAAGCGCTGCCCCAAGCACCGGCCCAAATGGGTGAAGACGACGCCGGTCTCGGCCAGCACCGGCAACATCGACTTCTGCGTCTGCGACAGCCTGCCGACGCTGATCTGGATGGCGCAGCTGGCGGCGATCGAGCTGCATCCCTCGCTCTCGCTCTCGCGGGCACCAAAACGACCGACGGTGCTGGCCTTCGACCTCGACCCGGGTCCGCCGGCGGACGTCGTCGACTGCTGCCGGGTCGGGCTGCGACTGCGCGACCTCTTCGGCCACTTCGACGTCCAGTCCTTCGCCAAGACCTCGGGCTCGAAGGGACTGCAGGTCTACGTGCCGCTCAATCAGAAAGCCTCATACGAGCAGACCAAACCGTTCGCAAAAGCGATCGCCCAGCTGCTCGAGAAGCAGACCCCCGATCGGGTCATCTCGAAGATGAAAAAGGTCGAACGCGAGGGCAAGGTCTTCGTCGACTGGTCCCAGAACCACCAGCGCAAGACGACGATCGCCGTCTACTCGCTACGCGCCCGCGAACGCCCAACCGCCTCGACCCCGGTCACCTGGGATGAGGTCGAGGCCGTCGCCGACAGCGGCGACGGCTCATCGCTCGTCTTCGAAGCCGGCGACGTCCTCGAGCGGATCGAGCAGCACGGCGATCTATTCGCGCCGGTGCTGGAGCTGGAGCAGGAGCTGCCGGAGCTCTGAGCGTCCGCGGACCGGGACCCTGGGGCGTCCGGACTTAGCTCTGCCATTCGAAGGCCAAGTCATCCTCCCTAAGGTCGAACTTCGCAAGCGCGTCCGCGCAGGTGGGCTGCGGCGCGGCGAACACCACCAGACCATCGCGGAGCTCCACCGCCATGCCGCCATCGTCGGGTCGCACCGAGCAGCTCGTCGTCCTCGACGTGCCGATATTCGATTCGAGCCGCAACGGCAAATCGCTCGCCTCGGCCATACAGACACAGCGGAAACAACTTCATTGCGGCACCATAAGTTTGGCGACTGACAGCGTCCGCGCGCCAGACCCTCGCGGTCGATGACGTCACCTTTCATCCGGTGCATCCGAAACTCCGGGTGCACCACCGCGAGGATGCCGTCCACGTCGCAGGCATTCCACGCAGCGGCCCATCTGCCAACCAACTCCGCTGCGGCGGCCGCGCTCACTTCCCGGCGATCCGGCCCAGCGGCTGGCGCACGACCGGCTTGCGGGTCGCCTTTACCTCGTCGAGGCGGCGGACCGGGGTCGTGTAGGGGGCCCACTTGGCCTTCTCGGGGTCGGCCTCGGCCTCGGCGAGGATCTGCTCCATAACGTCGGCGAAGGCGTCGAGGCTCTCCTTGGTCTCGGTCTCGGTCGGCTCGATCATCAGCGCCTCCTCGACCAGGAGGGGGAAGTAGACGGTCGGTGGGTGGAAGCCGAAGTCGAGCAGGCGCTTGGCGAGGTCGAGCGTGGCGATGCCCAGCTCCTTCTTCATCGGCTTGCCGGAGAGGACGAACTCGTGCATGCAGTGGCGGTCGAAGGCGATCGGCGTGTACTTGCCGGCTCTCCCCTCCGCCAGGCGCGCCTTGAGGTAGTTGGCGTTCAGCACGGCGGTCTCCGACGCCTCGGCGAGGCCGTCGGCACCGAGGCTGAGGATGTAGGCGTAGGAGCGGACGAAGACGCCGAAGTTGCCCTGGAAACCGCGCAGGCGGCCGATCGACTTGGGCCGCTCGTGGTCGAGGGCGAAGCTGGGGCCGCTGCCGTTGCCGCTCTCGCGCCGCACCACCTGCGGCCGCGGCAGGAAGGGCTCGATCCGCTCGGAGACGGCGATCGGCCCCGCTCCCGGGCCGCCACCGCCGTGCGGCTGGCTGAACGACTTGTGCAGGTTGACGTGGACGATGTCGAAGCCCATGTCGCCGGGGCGCGACTGGCCCATAACGGCGTTGAGGTTGGCGCCGTCGTAGTAGAGCGTCCCCCCCACCGCGTGGATCAGCGCCGCCATCTCGGCGATGTTCTCGTCGAAGAGCCCGAGCGTGTTCGGGTTGGTCAGCATCAGACAGGCGACCTCGTCGTCGACCTTGGCCCGCAGGTCGTCCATCTCGACCCCGCCGCGCTCGTCGGTGGCGACCTTGACGATCTCGTAGCCGGCCATCGTCACCGAGGCCGGGTTGGTCCCGTGCGAGGTATCGGGCGCAAGCACCTTCGTCCGCGCTTCGCCGCGGTCGGCGTGGAAGGCGCGGGTGAGCAAGAGGCCGGCCAGCTCGCCGTGTGACCCCGCCGAGGGCTGCAGGCTGACGTGCGGGAGGCCGCAGATCTCCGCCAGCGACTCCTGCAGCAACCACATCAGCTCCAGCGCGCCCTGGGCCCGTTTCGGGTCCTGTGCCGGGTGCAGGCGCGCGTGGCCGGGCAGCGCCGCCACCCGCTCGTTGAGCCGCGGGTTGTGCTTCATCGTGCAGGAGCCGAGCGGGTAGAAGCCGGTGTCGAGGTCGAAGTTGCGGCGCGAGAGGCGGTTGTAGTGGCGGACGATCTCCGGCTCGGCGACCTCGGGCAGGCGCGGCGGCTCGGCCCGCAGCAGGCTTGCCGGGATCAGCTCCTCCAGCGGCGGCTCGGGCACTTCGGCGGCGGGCAGAACCGCGGCGCGACGGCCGGGCTTCGATTTCTCGAAGATCGTTTCCGCCCGTTCGCGCTGCATCGGGCTCTCCGCGATCGCCATCAGGGTCCCCCTGGCGACTTAGTCGCACTATTTACGACCAACTCGCCACGCTCGGCCTGAATTGCGGCCCCCAGCGTGTCGGCGAGGGCGTCGATCTGCTCGCGAGTGCGCCGCTCGGTGATTGCCACTAGGAGGCCATCCTCGTGCTCGGGGTACTCGCGGCCGAGCGGGTAGCCGGCGGCGATGCCGCGCTCGGCGCAGCGCTCGAGCACGCGGTCCACCGGCGCATCGAGGCGCAGCGCGAGCTCGCGTGCGACGGGCGCCTCGTGCAACAGCTCCACGCCCTGCACCGCGGCGAGCCGCTCGCGCGCGTAGGCGGTGCGTCTGACCAGCAGCTCACCCAGCTCCCGGAAGCCCTCGCGGCCGAGCCAGGCGAGATGGATCGTCGCCGCCAGCGCATTCAGGGCCTGGGCCGTGCAGATGTTGTGGGTCGCCTTCTCGCGGCGGATGTGCTGCTCGCGGGTCTGCAGGGCGAGGACGAAGCCGCGGCGCCCGTCGGCGTCGTCGGTTTCGCCGGCGATCCGTCCCGGCATCTTGCGGATCAGCTCCTCCGTGCCACAGAAGAAGCCGAAGGAGGGGCCGCCGAAGTCGAGCCTGTTGCCAAGCGGCTGTCCCTCGCCGAGGGCGATGTCGGCGCCCTGCTCGCCTGGCGGCTTGAGCACGCCGAGCGTCATCGGGTCGACGGCGACGACCAGCAAAGCGCCGTGCTGCTTGGCGGCGGCGCCAAGCGCCTCGACGTCCTCGATCGCGCCGAGGAAGTTGGGGCTCTGTAGGAAGACGGCGGCGGTCTCGCCGTCGACCGCCGCAGCCAGCGCGGAGGCGTCGGTGACGCCGCCCTCGAGCCCGACCTCCTCGATCTCGGCGCCGAAGCCCTCCGAGTAGGTGGCCAGCGTCTCGCGACTATGCGGGTGGACGCCGCGCGAGACCACGAAGCGACGCCGGCCCTTGGTCGCGCCGAGCGCCAGGTAGGCGGCGGAGGCAACCGAGGAGGGCCCCTCGTAGAGACCGGCGTTGGACACCGGCAGCGCGGTCAGCTCCGACATCGCCGTCTGGAACTCGAACATCGCCTGCAGGCCACCCTGTGAGATCTCCGGCTGGTAGGGCGTGTAAGGAGTGAGGAACTCGCTGCGCTGGGTGATCGCGTCGACGATCGCCGGCACGTAGTGGTCGTACATCCCCGCCCCGAGGAAGCAGACCTGCTCTTCGCAGTCGGCGTTACGCGCGGCGAGGGCCGCCAGCCGCTCGTAGACCTCAGCCTCGCTCATCCCTTCCGGCAGGGCCAGCGGGCGGCCGAGGCGCAGCGACGCGGGGATCTGCGCGAAGAGATCGGCGGTCGACCCGACGCCGATCGCGGCGAGCATCTCTGCCCGGTCATCGGGCGTCGCTGAGGTGTAGCGGGTCACCTGCGTAAGGCTACGGAAGCCGGTGGCGGGGCCTGGCTAGCTGTTTTCCAGCAGCTTGCGGTATTCCTCGGCGCCGAGCAGGGCCTCGGCCTCCGCCGCAGCGGTCAGCTTGACCTTGACCAGCCAGCCCTCTCCGTAGGGATCCTCGTTGATCTGCTCGGGGGCGTCGGCGAGGGTGTCGTTGACCTCGACGATCTCACCGGACATCGGCGCGATCACGTCGGAGACGGCCTTCACCGACTCGACCTCGGCGTAGGAGGAGTCTTTGTGGATCGCCGTGCCGACCTCGGGCGGGTCGTAGAAGACGACCTCGCCGAGGCTGTCCTGCGCGTACCAGGTGATCCCGAAGACGGCGTGGTCGTCTCCCTCCAGGCGGGCCCAGTCGTGCTGGTCGTGGTAAAGCAGGTCCTCGGGATAGCTCGCGTCGGCCAAGGTCACTTCTCCTTCCGGGATGAGGGACTCTCGTAGAGGGGCTTGGACGCTACTCGCGCCGCACGCTGCTTGCCGCGCACGTCGATCTCGATCTCGGCGCCGGGCTCGGCGAGGTCGCTGCGCAGGTAGGCCATGCCGATGCCGATCTCCAGCGAGGGCGAGAAGCTGCCGCTGGTGACGATGCCGGCCGCCTCGCCGCCGGCCAGCACGGGATTGCCCTGGCGCGGGATTCCCGCCCCCTCGATCTTGAACGGGGCGAGGCGCTCGGCCGTGCCCTCGGCGCGCGCCCGCGCCACGGCCTCGGCGCCGACGAACCCGGTTGCCTCCCTGCAGCACCAGCCGAGCCCGGCCTCGATCGGGTTGCGGTCGGGGCTGAGATCGTTGCCGTGCAGGTGGAAGCAGGCCTCGAGGCGCAGCGTGTCGCGGGCGCCGAGCCCACAGGGGACGACGCCCGCGTCGAGCAGCTCCGCCCAGATCGCCGGCGCGATCTCGGGATCGATCAGCAGCTCGACCCCGTCCTCGCCGGTGTAGCCGGTGCCGCAGACGAGCGCGGGGCGGCTGCCGACACGCGCGTGCGCCACGTGCATTCGCGGCGGCAGGTCGATTCCCAGCGCAGCCGTGACGATCCCGCGGGCGTGCGGACCCTGCGCCGCAAGCATCGCGTAGCGGTCGGCGACGTCGCGGACGGAGACGTCGAAGCCGCGGCTCCAACGTCCGAGCCAGGTGAGGTCGGCGGCGTGGTTGGCGGAGTTGGTGACGAGCAGATAGCGGTCGCCGCCGAGCCGGTAGGCGAAGAGGTCGTCGAGCACGCCGCCGTCCTCGGCGCAGAGGCACGAGTACTGCGCACCGCCGAGGGCAACCGCGGCGACGTCGTTGGAGAGGACGCGCTGGAGGAAGGCAAGCGCGCCGGGGCCCTCGACCTCGACCTCGCCCATATGAGAGACGTCGAACATGCCGGCGTGGGTGCGCACCCCCATGTGCTCCTCGCGCACTCCCTCGTAGGTGACCGGCATCTCCCAGCCGGCGAAGGGCACCAGCTTGGCGCCGAGCTCGGCGTGGCGCTCGTAGAGGGGGGTCCGTCTAAGGGCGGTGTCGCTCACGCGCGGCAGCGTATTGGAGAGCTCTGGCAAGCTCCCTGCCAACGTGACCGTTGACGACCACAACCCGATTCGCAGGGCGACGGTCGAGGACGCCACCGACGTAGGTCGCCTCCTGCACGACTTCAACACCGAATACGACGACCCGACGCCGACGGTCCCTGTGCTCGCCGAGCGCGTCGGCGAGCTACTCGCGGAAGAGGCGATCGTCGTACTGCTGGCCCACCGACCGCCGACAGGCCTGGCACTGCTCCGCCTGAAGCCCTCGCTCTGGTCACAGGCCGCCGACGCCTACCTTGAAGAGCTCTACGTCGTCCCGGGACAGCGCGGCAAGAGCATCGGCAAGGCGCTGCTAAAGACGGCCATCGACACCGCGCGCAAAGAGGGCGCCGACCACTTCGAGCTCACCACGGGCGAAACCGACACCGCCGCCCGCGCGCTCTACGAGAGCTTCAATCTCACCAACCGCGAAGGCGCACCCGACGGACCCCGAATGCTTTATTACGAGCTGGACCTCTGAACGACGGGCAAGAGGGTCCGGTGTCCCTCTCCCGGAGGCTCCTGGAACCACGTTCCGCACCCAGGCAGGCGAATCAGCTGCGCAACGGCCTCCGGGAGAGGGACACCGGACCCTCCCCAAACCTCTATTCCTTGAGGAACCCCGGCACGTCGATGTCGTCGTCCGAGACCCGCAATTTTCGGATGTCGGTGTCCTCGGCGGAGATCCGCGGGCGGCTCTCGTAGCGACGGCGGACCCGCTGCGGTGAGCGGGCCAGCAGCTCGAAGCCCTCGAAGCCGGTGGCGATCACCGTGACGCGAACCTCGTCGCGCATCGACTGGTCGACGACCGAGCCGAAGATGATGTTGGCGTTGTCGTCGGCTTCGGCCTGGACCAGCTGCGCCGCCTCGTTGACCTCGAAGAGGCCGAGGTCCTCGGGGCCGGTGATGTTGAGCAGCATGCCCGTCGCGCCCTTGATCGACTCCTCGATCAGCGGCGAGGTGACGGCGGCCTTGGCGGCGTCGACCGCGCGGGACTCGCCCGACGCGGAGCCGACACCCATCAGCGCCGAGCCGGCGTCGCGCATGATCGTGCGCACGTCGGCGAAGTCGAGGTTGATCAGGCCCGGGATCGTGATCAGGTCGGTGATCCCCTGCACGCCCTGGCGCAGGATGTCGTCGGCCTGCCGGAAGGCCTCGAGCACGCTGGTGCGCCGCTCGACGGCCTGCAAAAGCTTCTCGTTGGGGACGATGATCAGGGTGTCGACGTTGTTGCGCAGTTTCTCGATCCCCTCGAGCGCCTGCTGCATCCGTCGTTTGCCCTCGAACTCGAAGGGCTTGGTGACCGCGCCCACGGTCAGCGCGCCGATCTCTTCCTTGGCGATCTCGGCGATGACCGGCGCCGAGCCGGTTCCGGTGCCACCGCCCTCGCCCGCGGTGACGAAGACCATGTCGGCGCCCTTCAGCGCCTCCTTGATCTCGTCGCGGCTCTCCGCTGCGGCGCCCGCCCCGACCTCGGGGTTGCCGCCGGCACCGAGCCCGCGAGTCAGCTCCTGGCCGATCGAGAGCTTGATGTCAGCGTCGCATGCCTGCAACGCCTGCGCGTCGGTGTTGACCGCGACGAACTCGACGCCGCGAATTCCAGCATCGACCATACGGCTGACGGCATTGGTACCGCCGCCGCCTGCTCCGACGACCTTGATCACGGCCAGGTAAGTGGATTCCATCTCCCGATTTCTCCAGATGCCCGCCCCTGAGGGGCTGGCGTTTGAGTTGAGCCTTCATTCCGTCCGACGCTTCAGTGAGGCTTAAGGGTTCAAGCCTACTCCTGAACCACGGAAATTGCGCTCAACGTAGGGCATTCTCGGGGTCCTGTCAAACGCCCGGGACACATCCTGCAGTGGCCAACTCTCAATGCTTACTTGAGACTTCGCCCAGTCTAACCCTGTGGTCGAGGGTTCATTCGACGGGTGGAAGCGTATGCCCAGAGCCGCCTACCGCCGGGCGCCCGGGTGCGTGCAGGTCTACATAATCGAGCGCCGTGATCGATGGGTCGGCGAGCACCGCGGCGGCCGCCTTCCACTTGGCCCTGGCTTGGGATGCATCGCCGAAGCGCAGTTCGATCCCCGAGCGCAGTTTCACGTCGACGCCGGTTTCGCCGTAATAGCTGCTCTCCAGGTATGGGCGCAGCGCCGCCGGAGCGGCGCCGAGGACGCGGGCCTGCTGCAGCACCGGGCCCGCCAGCTTGCCTCCCTTGGGTGGTTCCGAGAGCGGCAGGAAAGGGAGAGGCTGTTCTTCGGAGAGCGGCAGCCAAGCGAGGATCTGACCGTCGGCGCCAACCGCGATCGCTTCCGACCCGGTTCCAATCGTCGCCACCGCCTGCAGGGACTCCAGGTGGGGTTCGACGGTCGAGTCGCGGACCCCGAACCAGTAGACGCCGAGCAAGGCGACAAAGACCAGCCCCAGCGCGATCAGCCAACGCTTCACAGCGTCCAACCCTCCGGCCAGCGCACCTCGCCGAGCAGCTGCACCTCCGGCTCCAGCACGACGCCGAAACGCTCGTGGACACGGCGACGCCCGGCCGCCATCAGCTCGAGCACGTCGGCGGTACTGGCCTCACCGGTGTTCTCGACGAAGTTCGCGTGCTTCGGCGAGAAGCGGGCGCCGCCGATCGCGAGGCCGCGACAGCCGGAGGCCTCGAGCAGCTGCCCGGCAGTGCGTCCTTCGGCACGCTTGTCGTTGGGGTTCACAAAAGTCGAGCCGAAGGTCTTGATCCCGGACGGCTGCGCCTCGTGGCGTTTTCCCCGCATAGCGGACATCGTCGCCTTGACGTCTTGGGGGTCGGCCGGTTCAAGGACAAAAGATGCACGTATGACGACATCGTTGTCTGTCAGGTTCGAACTGCGATAGGCGAAACCGAGGTCATCCGGCGTTCTTTTCGACAGACCTCTAGGACTGGCCACCGCGACCCACTCCAGCACCTGTGCGAGCTGTCCACCGTAAGCGTTGGCGTTCATTCGCACCGCGCCGCCGACCGTGCCAGGGATATTGACCCCGAACTCGAGTCCAGTGAGTCCCCAGCCTGCTGCCCGCGCAGCGGCTGAGGGTAGACGCACTCCACCCCCGCAGTAGAGCTGCCTGCCCTCTCTCTGGATCGTCGCAAGGTCGCCGTTCAGCTTGAGAGCAAGTCCACGGAAGCCCTCGTCGGCAACCAGCAAGTTGGATCCCGAGCCGACAACCCCTATCGAAAGTTGCTCCTCATCAGCCCAGGCAAGTGCTCGAAGTAGCGTGGCTTCGTCGCCAGGGCGGGCGAACCAGTCCGCGGGCCCGCCGGTGCGCACCGTGGTCAGGCGGGCAAGCGGGTAGTTCGGCTCGATTCCGGCGGGAGGGGCGCTCATCCCTCTCTCCCGCCCTCGACCAGCGCCTCGCCGAGCTTGAAGACGTCGCCGGCGCCGATCGTGACCAGCACCGAGCCGGGCTCCAGGTGCGGTTCGAGCGCAGCCCGCGCCTGCGCGAGGGTCGGCGTCCAGAAGACCCGCCTGCCCCCCATCCGGTCCGCGGCGGTGCGGGCGACGTCGAGGCCGCTGACACCGGCCAGCTCGCCGACCGGCTGCTCGCGGGCCGGGTAGACCTCGAGCACGGCGACTTCGTCGGCCAGCGCCAGCGCCGCTCCGAACTGCTCGGCCAGCGCCTTGGTGCGCGAGTACAGGTGCGGCTGGAATACGGCGATCAGCCGCGCGGGCGACATCTCCCGCAACGCCCCGAGCGCCGCTCGCACCTCGGTCGGGTGATGGGCGTAGTCGTCGTATATGCGAGCGCCGTCGCACTCGCCCTTGAGCTCGAGCCGGCGGTGGACGCCGGGGAAGCCGGCCAGCGCCGCGGCAACGGCGTCGACGTCGAAGCCGGCGAGCTCAGCGGCGGCAAGCGCGGCGCGAGCGTTGAGCACGTTGTGAGCACCCGGCACGGCCAGCGAAAGTCGCGCCGGACCTGGTGAGTCAGCGTCGAAGTGGGCGACCTCGGCGCTGGCGGCGAAACGGTCGAATGCTGCCCGCAGCTCCGCCATCGACCCCCAGCGCGAGTGGTGGTCCATCTCGATGTTGGTGATCACGGCGATCTCGGGCGCCAGCTCGAGGAAGCTGGCGTCGCTCTCGTCGGCCTCGGCGACGACCCACTCCCCCGCGCCCCAGCCGGCGTTGCCGACCGTCCCCTCCGATCCCAGACCGGGGACCTCGCCGCCGATGAAGAAGGCAGGGTCGGCGCCGATCTCACGCAGGGCCCAGGCGAGCATCGCGGTCGTCGTCGTCTTGCCGTGGGTGCCGGCAATCGCGATCAACCGCTTCTCGGCACAGAGCTCGGCCAGCAACTCGCCGCGGTGGCGCACGGTCTGGCCCCGCTCACGGGCGAGCCGCAGCTCGGGGTTGCCGGCGTCGATCGCGGTCGAGACGATCACCTCGGCTCCGTCGGGCAGATTGGCCGCGTCGTGGCCGACGACGGGCGCGAGGCCCGCGGCGCGCAGCCGCTCCATGTAAGAAGAGCCGGCGCGGTCGCTGCCGCTGACGCTCGCGCCAAGCTCCTGACAGACCAGCGCCACGCCGCTCATCCCGGCGCCGCCGATGCCGATGAAGTGCAGGCGACGGCCGCCCCACTCGCTCATAGGAGAACCTCCCCCTCGTTCTTCTGAGATTGAGAGGCCGAGCGCAGCGAGGCCGTCGAAGATCCCGGGGGAACGCATAGAGCCGACCCCCGCCGGGAGAGCGCCACGCTCGCTTGCCGCCTAGACGGCCCGCATGAGACCAGCGCCTCCCGGCGGTGCGAGGCGCCAGAAGCGCCAACAGGACGTGGTGCCCGAGAGCACCGCCCTATGAGCACGCGCAACGGCTCCTCGCGGCCGGCGATCAGCCGAGATGAATCGACCGAGGAGGAAGCATGGCAGGAACGAGGACCGCGGGAATCGACTGGGCCAGCGAGGCCCACGAGGTGTGCATCAGTGAGGAGGGAAAGGTGGCGGAGCGCTTTTCGGCGAGCCACGACGAGCGTGGGATCGCAGAGCTGGCGCGCAGGCTGGTACGGCTTGGGGTTGCCCGGGTCGCGATCGAGCGACCCGATGGAATCCTGGTCGAGCGGCTCTTGGCCGCCGGCCTTCGGGTCTTGGCGATCCACCCCAACCAGGTCAAGGCGGCGCGCCCGCGCTTTGCGGTCGCCCACGGCAAGTCCGATCGCTTCGACGCCTACGTCCTTGCGGAGCTGGCTCGCACCGACGTCCACCGCTTCCGAGCGCTGGTCCCCGACAGCGATGAGACCAAGGCGCTGCGGGCCTTGACACGGGCGCGGGAGGATCTGGTCGGAGTCAGGGTGGAGCTCGCCAACCAGCTGCGGGCGCAGCTTCAGGCCTTTTGGCCCGGTGCCCTGATCTTCGACGACGTCGACAGCGGGATCTCCCTGGCGTTCATCGCTCGCTACCCGGGCCCCGAAGACGCCAAGGGCCTTGGCGCCAAGCGGATGGCCGCCTTCCTCGCCCGCCGCGGCTACAGCGGTCGCACCGACCCGGCCGAGTTGGTGGAGCGAGTCAAGGCTGCTCCCCAGGGGACCGCCGGTGCGGCGGAGCGCGAGGCTCGTCGCGGAGCGGTGCTCGGCCTGGTTGCCGCTCTTGAGCCGATCGTCGCCAAGATCGCAAAGCTCACAGTCCAGATCCGCGAGCGCCTCGCTGCCCATCCCGACGTGGAGATCTTCCGGCCGCTGTTCCGCGATGCCAAGACGGCGATCTGCCCTGCCACCCTGATCGCCGAGCTCGGGGACTGCCGAGGGCGCTATCCCACCGAGGCTGCACTCGCCGCTGACGCCGGCATGAGCCCCGTCGCCCTGGAGTCGGGAAAGCTGCGGGTGGCCACCTTCAGAAGGGCCTGCGACAAGCGCCTGCGACTCGCTGTCGCGACCCTTGCCGACTCCACCCGCCATTGGCATCCCTGGGCCGGAGAGGTCTACCGGCGGGCACGAGCCAGGGGTCAGGACCATCCCCACGCCATCCGAACGCTCGGCCGGGCCTGGCTTCGGGTTCTCTGGCGCTGCTGGCAGGACCGCGTCCCCTATGACTCCACGCTCCATGGCAACTTTCGCCAGGCGGAACTGGCTGGGGGTTGACACAGGACGTCTCATGCGCGTACCGCCGCGAGGACCTCGTCGGCGATGCGGCGCGCCGCATCCGGCTTGGCCAGCGTCGCCGAGGCAGCGGCCATCGTCGCCAGCCGCCGCTCGTCGTGGAGAAGGCCGCCGAGCTCAGCGGCCAGTCGCTGGGCGTCGAGCTCGTCGTCGCCGATCACGATCGCGGCGCCGGCCTCGGCCATCCAGGCGGCGTTGCTCTCCTGATGACCGCCGGCAGCGAACGGGTAGGGCACGAGCACTGCCGGCCGCCCGGTCGCGGTCAGCTCGAAGATCGATCCCCCGGCCCGCCCCAGCACCAGATCGCAGGCGGCGAGGCAGTCGCCGAGATCGGGCTCGTAGGCGAGCAGCGTGTAGCGGTCGCTGTGCGGCGCGGCGCCGAAACGCTGCTCGATCTGCGCGAAGTCGCGCTGACCGGCGAGGTGGATGACGTCGAAATCGCGGCCGCCCTGCTCGGCCAGCGCCGCGATCGCGCACTCGTTGATCGAGCGCGCTCCCTGGCTGCCACCCATCACCAGCAGGCAGCGGGCATCGGGGGCGATTCCGAAGCGCTCACGGGCGGCGCCGCGATCGGCCCCCAGGACCGCCTCCGGCACCGGGCGACCGGTGACCAGGTAACGCTCTCCCTCGCGCCCGGCGATCGGGAAGGCGAGGCAGACCCGCTGCGCCCGGCGGGAGAGCAGGCGGTTGGCGAGGCCGAGATGGCTGTCGGCCTCGGTGAGGACCAGCGGGACGCGAGCGAATACCGCGGCGAGCCCCGCCGGCCCGGCGACGAAACCGCCGCCGCCCATCACCACGTCGGGGCGGCGGCGCCAGAGCACGCGCAGCGCCGTTCCAGCGGCGCCGATCGCCTCGACGCCGGCCACGGCGCCGCGCAGGCGGTTGCCCCGGTCGATCCCGCGCACCTTGACGAAGTCGATCTCGTAGCCGGCGGCCGGCACCAGGCCGGCCTCGATCCGCTCGCGGGTGCCGAGGAAGGAGACCTCGGCTCCACTAGCCCGAAGCTCGTCGGCGACCGCCATGGCCGGCACTACGTGACCGGCCGTTCCCCCGGCTGCCACCACTACTCTCGGGACTTCTGGCCCGTGCACCTTTCGATCGACTCCTTCCGCGCGCGGGCTTGCGCCCGCCTTCGACGACGCGCAGTTTGCCAGCGCGGGCGGTCCCCCCGCGGGCGACGTTGAGGATCAGCCCGACGGCGAACAGCGTTGCCATCAGGCTGCTGTTGCCGTAGGAGACGAAGGGAAGCGGCACGCCGGTCAGCGGGGCCAGGCCCATCACCGCAAAGAGATTGATCGTCGCCTGCACGAGGACGAGCGAGGTGAGCCCGGCGACGAGCAGCTTCCCGTAGCTGTCCTTGGCTTTCTTGGCGACCTGCAGGCCGGCGTAGCCGAAGAGGGAGAAGAGGCCGACGACGCCGAGGATGCCGACCAGGCCGAGCTCCTCGCCGATCACCGCCGAGATCATGTCCGTGTGCGCCTCGGGCAGGTAGAAGGCCTTCTGCACGCCGTTGCCGATCCCGACCCCGAAGAGGCCACCGGAGCCGAGCGCAATCTTCGCCTGCGCCGCCTGGAAGCCGGCACCGCCGGCGTCGGCGCCGGGGTTGAGAAAACCGGTCAGGCGGGCCATCCGGTAGGGCTCGACCACGGTCATCAGCAGGGCGAAGAAAGCGAGTGCGGCACCGATGAGGGCGAGGTCGCGGATGCGCATGCCGGCGGCGAGGAGAGTGGCGGCGACGGCAAAGGCAACGACCATCGCCGTGCCCAGGTCGGGCTCGGCGACGATCAGCAGGGTGGCCGCGCCGACCACGAGCAGGAACGGCATCAGCCCCTGCAGCGTGCGCGCTCGTTTCGGCTTGCGCGCCAGCAGGTCGGCGCCGTAGAGGATCAGCGCGACCTTGGCCAGCTCGGAGGGCTGCAGCTGGATGAAGCTGGGCCCGATCCAGCGGCTGGAGCCGTTGACCGAAGTGCCCCCGAAAAGCACCGCGAGCAGCAGAAAGAGCGAGATCCCAAGGATCGCCGGGGTCAGCCGGCGGACCGTCTCCAGCCCGTGGCGCGCGGCCAGGTGCATGATCCCGAGGCCGACGGCGCCGAAGAGCAGGGTGCGCTTCAGGTAGAAGGCGCTGTCGGAGAGGCCGCCGTTGCTGAGGATCCGCGTCGTCGAGCTGGCCGAGAAGACCATCACCGCGCCGAAAGCGAGCAGGCAGAGGGTCGCGGTGAGCAGCATGTTGTACTCGGCGGGAAGAGTGGCGGCGCGCCGCTTCTTCTTCGCCTTGCCCTTCTTGGCTTTCGCAAGCCCGAAGCGAGGTAGGGACAGAGCGCGGGCGCTCATGAAAGCTCCCCGACGATTTCGCGGAAGCGGTCGCCACGCCGTTCGAAGTTCTCGAAGGCGTCGAAGCTGGCGCAGGCGGGCGAAAGCAGCACGACCTCTCCGGGGCGAGCCGCGGCGGCCGCGCGCCGCACGGCCCCCTCGAGGTCGGCATAGCGGTGCAGCTCGACGCCATCGGCGAGGACCGGAGCCAGCTCGGCGGCGAGCCGGCGGCGGTGGCGCCGGTCAGGTAGCAAGCGGCGGCGCGCTCACGCAGCGGATCGAGCAGCGGCGTGAACGGTTCGCCCTTCTCGCTGCCGCCGAGGATCGCGTGGACGCCGCCCTCGAAGGCGTCGATCCCGACGACCGCGGAGGCGACGTTGGTCGCCTTGGAGTCGTTGACGAAGCGAACGCCGCCGATCTCGGCGACCTGCTCCAACCGGTGCGGCACGCCGGCAAAGCTACGCAAGCCCTCTCGGACGGCGTCGCGATCGAGCCCCATCGCCAACGCCGCGCTCGCCGCGGCAAGCGCGTTGGCGACGTTGTGCTCGCCGAACAGCCCGAGCTCGCTGGTCGCGAGCAATGGCTCGCCGTCGTAGAAGATCGTCCCTTCGGCCAGCGCCACCTCGCACTCGGGAGCGGCGCCGCGACAGAAGGCGATGCGGCGGGCGCAGCCGCCGAGGTCGGTGCCGGCCAGCGCCGGATCGCCGCCGTTGTAGACGGCGATGTCGTCGTTGCCCTGGTTGGCGAAGATGCGCAGCTTGGCGTCCAGGTAGGAGCCGAGATCGGAGTGGCGGTCGAGGTGGTCGGGAGCGAGGTTGAGGAAAACGGCGCACTCCGGAGCGAAGGCCGTCGTGTCCTCGAGCTGGAAGCTGGAGGCCTCGCAGACGACGGTGGCGGTGGGATCGATGGATCCGGCAAGCGAGGAGAGAGGCGTGCCGACGTTGCCGGCGACGGCGACCGGCTCACCTGCCGTGCGGTAGACGTGGCCGAGCAGCTCGACCGTGGTCGTCTTGCCGTTGGTCCCGGTGACGGCGAGGAAGCGGTTGGGAATCGCCCGCCAGGCGAGCTCGAGCTCGCCGACGACGTCGAGGCCACGCTCCAGCGCCGCGGCGATCACCGGCGCCTCCCGGGGCACGCCCGGGCTCTTGACGACGGTTCGCATGCCATCCAGCTGAGCCAATCCACTCGTATCCAAGGCAACTTCGACGCCGTCCCCCGCCAACCCTGCCGCTTCGTCCGGATGCCCGGAGTCGACCCCAGTGACCTCCGCCCCACGCCTGGCCAGAAACCGAGCCACCGCAGACCCCGAGCGGGCAAGCCCGACGACCAAGAACGGCCCCGCCGGCAGCGGCGGACGAAGCTTGCGAGGAGGCGGCGCGCTCATCGCACTATCTTCGCGACAGCGACGGCCGCCTCCTGTAGTCGGGTCCTAATAGAGCGCAGTGGCGAGACGCCTGCGGTACTCGCGGGCCACCGGATCGGCGGGGTCGAGCTCGCTGAGGATGCCAACGATGGCGCGACGCAGATCCTCGCGGGTGTCCTCGTCGGCGCTATCGAGCTCTCCCAGCAGAGCATCGAGCGGCGCCTCGCGATGGCCGCGATCGAGAGTGGCGAAAGCCTCCGTCCCGATGCCCTCTTTCGCCAGGCGCACCCGAGCAGCGATTCCCTCGGCGGCGAAGTCGCCCTCGTGCGACTCGACCGCTTCAAGCGCCTCGTCCTCCGCCCCGCGCTCAAGCCGCGCCTTGGCGAGGGCCACGGCGATGTCGGCGCGGCGCGGCTCCAGTTCAGCCGCCTCGCGCAGTGATAGCTCGTCGCCCTTGGCGAGCAGCTCGTCTGCCCGCGAGGGGACCAGCGAGTCGAACAGCTCCTCGACCTTCGCCTTCGGCACGGCGCCGACGAACTCGCCGGCGACCTTGCCGTCGCGAAAGGCCTTCACCGCCGGTATCCCCTGCACTTGGTAGCGCGCCGCCAGTGCCTGATTCGCGTCGACATCGACCTTGGCCAGCACCACCTTGCCACCGTGGGCCACCTCGGCCGCCTCCAGAGCCGGGGTCAGCGTGCGACAGGGCCCACACCACTCGGCCCAGAAGTCGACCACGACCGGGACCTGCCTGGAGCGCTCGATCACCTCCTTGGCGAAGCTCGCCTCGGTCACGTCAACCGCCATGCCTATGCTCCCGCCGTCATCCCATCGAGGTCGCGGCGCAGCTCTTTCAGCTCGTCGCGAAGGCGACCGGCCTCCTCGAAGCGCAGGTCGTCGGCGGCGGCGAGCATTTCCTCCTCGAGCGCGACGATCGTGCGCTCGAGCTCGGCCGGGTCGGCGAAATCGCCGCCCGCCTTGCGGCGCCGGCGTTTCGGCGCCCTGTCCTCCATCGCCAGGAACTCGGACATCTCGGAAATTCCCTTACGGACGGTCTCCGGGGTGATCCCGTGCTCCTCGTTGTAAGCGAGCTGGATCGCCCGACGGCGGTCGGTCTCGCTCATCGCCGCGCGCATCGCGTCGGTCTCCCTGTCCGCGTACATCAGCACCCGCCCGTTGACGTTGCGGGCGGCACGGCCGATCGTCTGTACGAGGCTGGTCTCACCGCGCAGGAAGCCCTCCTTGTCGGCATCGAGGATCGCCACCAACGAGACCTCGGGCAGGTCCAGCCCCTCGCGCAGGAGGTTGACGCCGACCAGCACGTCGTACTCGCCGAGGCGCAGGTCGCGGACGATCTGGATCCGTTCCAGGGTGTCGATCTCCGAGTGCAGGTAGCGGACCTTGATCCCGTACTCGAGCAGGTAGTTGGTCAGGTCCTCGGCCATCTTCTTGGTCAGCGTCGTGACCAGGACCCGGTCGCCGGCCTCGGCGACAACCTTGATCTCGTTCATCAGGTCGTCGATCTGGTTCTTGGTGGCCCGCAGCTCGATCTCCGGGTCGATGATCCCGGTCGGTCGCACGATCTGCTCGACCGTCCGCGTCGCTTCGGCCCGCTCGAAGGGCCCGGGCGTCGCCGAGACCATCACCAGCTGGTCGACCCGCTCGAGGAACTCGTCGAACTTGAGCGGCCGGTTGTCGATCGCCGAGGGCAGGCGGAAGCCGTAGTCGATCAGGGTCGTCTTGCGCGATCTATCTCCCTCGTACATGCCGCCGATCTGCGGAATCGTCTGGTGGGACTCGTCGACGAAGACGACGAAGTCGTCCGGGAAGTAGTCGATCAGGGTGTGCGGCGGGCTGCCGGGCGGGCGGCCGTCGAGGATGCGCGAGTAGTTCTCGATCCCCGAGGTGAAGCCGAGCTCTTTCAGCATCTCGATGTCGTAGGCGGTCCGCTGCCGCAGGCGGTGCGCCTCCAACTGCTTGCCCTCGTCCTCGAGCTCGGCGGTGCGCGAGTTCAGTTCGTGGCGGATCTCCTCGACCGCACGCTCCAGCGTCTCGTCGCGGGTGACGTAGTGGGACGCGGGCCAGACCGAGACGTGATCGATCGTGTCGAGAATCTCGCCGGTCAGCGGGTCGAAGTGCTGGATCGACTCGATCTCCTCGCCGAAAAGGGAGATCCGGTAGGCCGACTCGGCGTAGGAGGGCATGATCTCCAGCACCTCGCCGCGCACCCGGAAGGAGCCGCGGCCGAGGACCGCGTCGTTGCGCTGGTATTGCATTTTCACCAGCTTGCGCAGAACCTCGTCGCGGTCGATCCGCTCGCCGACTTTGAAGAGCTGCATTTTTTCGTTGTAGACCTGCGGCGAGCCGATCCCGTAGATGCAGGAGACCGAGGCGACGATGATCACGTCACGGCGGGCGAACAGCGCCGCCGTCGCCGCGTGGCGCAGGCGGTCGATCTCGTCGTTGATCGAGGAGTCCTTCTCGATGTAGAGGTCCTGGGCCGGGACGTAGGCCTCGGGCTGGTAGTAGTCGTAGTAGGAGACGAAGTACTCGACCGAGTTCTCGGGGAAGAACTCGCGGAACTCGTTGCAAAGCTGCGCGGCCAGCGTCTTGTTGTGGGCGATCACGAGGCTGGGGCGCTGGACGGCGGCGATCGTCGCGGCCATCGTGAAGGTCTTGCCGGTGCCGGTTGCGCCGAGCAGGGTCTGGAAGCGCTCCCCCTGCTCCAGCCCCTCGGCGAGCCCGGCGATCGCTTTGGGTTGATCCGCGGTCGGCGTGTAGGCGGGGTTGAGCTCGAAATCGGGCACGCGATGACCTTACCGGGCGCCTTTGTCTCCCCATGGGTGACAAAGGCGCCCGCGGCCCGGGCCTGGAAGACTGCCGGGCGATGACCCGCTCACAGAAAGCGCTCGCAGGCTTCTTCGCCTTTGCCGGCACGATGCACTTCGTCATCCCGCGCAGCTACGAAGCGATGATGCCGCCCTCGCTGCCACGCCACCGCGAGGCGGTGATCGTCAGCGGGCTGGCCGAGATCGCCGGTGGCGCCGCCATCGTCCCAGCCCGCACCCGCCGCTTCGCGCGCTGGTGGTTGCTTAGCCTGCTGCTCGCCGTCTTCCCCGCGAACATCCACATGGCGGTCAATCCGGAGCAGGTGCGCGGCCTCGACCTCGATCGCGTCCCGCGCTGGGCTCTGTGGGCGCGATTGCCACTGCAACCGCTGGCGATGCTATGGGTCTGGCGAGCCACCCGCACCTGACACAAGTAGGATAAACGCGCGAGTTCCGTTTAGAAGCCTGCTGTCTGTAGAGCTTCTGTCAGCAAACGCAGAGAATTCCGTCCATGAAACCACGCGATCGCTTCGCCACCAGTCTGCGCAAAGCCCGGCAGAAAGCCGAAATCTCCCAAGAGGAGCTCGGTTTCCGCTGTGATTTGCACCGCACCGAGATCTCTTTGCTAGAGCGCGGCGGCCGGGAGCCGCGGCTCGGCACGATCATCAAGCTCTCCAGCGCCCTCGAGGTGACTCCGGAAGAACTGTGCACCGGCATCTCCTGGAGCGTCAAATCCCAGAAATTCCTCTTCAAGAAGTAAGGCTAGGGCAGGAATTGTTCGATGATGCCCCCGGCGGGGCCTAGGAAGCTTTCGAGGTTGTTTAGTAAGGAGCGGGCGTCCTTGATCAGTTCGATCGCCTGGTCGACCGGGATCTGGCGCACGGTCGCGCGCAGGGGCGCGGCGAGGAGCGGGTTGAGGGCGCCGGCGCGTTCGGCGTCGCTGATCGCGCGCAGCAGGCCGGCGCGAATGGCCCGCGCCAGCTTGGCGTCGTCGATCCCGTAGCGCCGCATGAACCGTTCACGCGACTGCGGGGTGGCAAGCGCGCGGGCAAGCGTCTCGCGGCTGACCCCCAGCTCGCAGGCGGCGCCGTCGAGCGCCGAGAGCGAGAACTGCTGCGCTATCTCCTGCAGGCCTTCGGGTTCGGTCCAGGGGCGCGGCTTGCAGGGATCCTGCGTCTTCGCCGGCTCGTAGGAGGCCCCGCCGGCGGCGAGATAGGCGACGATGAGGGCCAGCGAGGCGGCGATCGCCGCGACGACCAGGAACCGCCCCCTTCCCTCCCCACTCACAGGTCCACCCTCCGTGCCAGGCCGATCGGGATCAGGGCCAGCAGACCGATCAGTGCGCCGAGGCCGAACGAGGGGCTGAAGGCGTGGGTGGCGGCGCGGTCGAGCTGTTCCTGCAGTTCTTCGCGCAGGAGGATCACGTCGGCGCGGGCGGCGGGGTCTTCGGGCAGCGGTTCGAAGGCGGGGCCCAGCGTCGGCACCTTCCCCCGCTCGCCTTCGAGCCGTTCCTCGATCCGCTGCGCGAGCTGCAGCTTGAGCAGCGGTTCGACCTTCGAGTCGAGCACGATCGCGGTACTGGCATCGATCGCATCGTTGCGCTGCTGGGCGATATCGGCGGTGAACAGCGGCGTCAGCACGATCAGGCCGATCGCGACGCCAGCGTGCCGGGCGGAGATCGTCCAGCCGCCGTGGATCGCCTGCGGCGCCCGGCCCGCCAGCGCCGTCTCGGTCAGCGCCGAGAGGACCAGGGCGAGGCCGAGGCCGACCAGGATCTGCGGCGGCACGGTCAGCACCACGTCTGCGTGCGGCAGCAGGGCGAGGCCGCCGAGGCCGCCCGCGACGAGGATCGCCCCCGCGGCGGCACGAGCTCGCTCGCTTCCCACGGAGGGCCCCAAACGGGCGCCGAGCAGAGCCGCCAGCGGCATCACGGAGACGACGATCGCCGCACCGATCGGGCTCAAGCGCCAACCTTCGATCAGCAACAGGACGAGCAGGAACAGCGCTGCGGCGATCGCCGCCGAGACCATCGCCAGGGCCAGGTTGGCGAGCAGGTGCGGGCGGCCGGTGCGACGCAGCTCGGTGGAGACGATCCCGGTTGCCGCCTCGTGCCGGGCGACGGCGAGGACGGGCACTCCCGCGGCGATCGCGATCGGCGCCTGGAGGAGGAAGATCGACTGCCAGGAGACGAGCTCGGTGAGCAGGCCGCCGACCGCTGGGCCGAGGGCTGCGCCGGCGGCACCGGCCGTCGCCCAGATGGCGACCGCGCGGCGCTCGGAGCCGACCGTGACCGGCAACAGCTCCAAGACCGCGGTGACAGCCAGAGCACCACCGAGCGCCTGCACGCAGCGGGCCGCGATCAGCGTGCTCAGCTCGGTCGAGAGCCCGCAGGCGAGCCCGGCACCGGCAAAGACGGCAAGTCCAATCGCCGCCGCGCGGCCAGGGCCGATGCGCCGCGCTAAGTGCGCGGCGGGAACCGCGGCCAGGGCCATCACCAGGTTGAAGGAGATGAGCACCCAGGTCACACCGGCGACGCTGGTGTCCAGGTCGCGGTAGATCTGCGGCAGCGCCAGGACGACGATCGAGGAGTCGGCGAGGACGAGGCCGACGGCGACCGTGAGGGCGGTCAGGCGAGGGCGCGGCGGGCTCAATATCCCAGCTCCTTGGCGTACTTTTCGCGATAGGCGCGCTGCTTGTCGAGAACGTCTTCGACATAGGCTCGAGTTTCGGGGAAGGGAATTTCTGCCACGCTCAGATCGCTGCCTCCCCAATTGTCGACGTTGGTCGGGCCGGCGTTATAGGCGGCAAGCGCAGCAACCACGTCCCCTTCATAGCGGTCGAGGAGTTCGCGCAAGAGGTAGGTGCCGTAGCGGATGTTGATTTCCGGGTCGCCGAGGTCGCCGAAATGGAAGGTGGTGCCGCCGCTGTGGCGCTCGATGTCCTTGGCGGCCTGCGGCGTGATCTGCATCAACCCGCGCGCGCCGGCGCTGGACGTGCGGTCGTCGAACTTCGACTCGGCGTAGATCACGGCGGCGATCAGGGCCGCGTCGACGTTCTTTTCCTTGGCCTGCTGGCGGATGATGTCCTCGTGGCGAAGTGGCAGCGTCAGCTCCTGGATCACGTCGTCGAACTTGCTGAAAAGCCCGAGCGCCAAGCCCGCGGCGACGCCGGCCACGACCGCGGCCCCCCCGACGAAGAGGCGCCGCCGCCTCGCCTTCTTCCTCATGCACGCAGCTTCTCGACAAGGGCGGACAGCTCCCGCTCGAGGTCCTCGACGCTGCCGTCGTTCTGGATGACGTGCGCCGCACGGGATGCCTTTTCCGCCTGGGCCAGCTGACGCGCCTCGCGCTCGTCGACCAGGGCATGACCGCGTGCCCGGGCGCGCTCGCCGCGGATCTCGTCCGAGGCGATCACGGCAACCGTCGTGTCGAAAGCCTCCTCCATGCCCGCCTCGAAGAGCAACGGCACCTCGACCACGGCGACCTCCGCCCCCTCTGGGAGCGACGTCAACCAGACCCCGATCCGTTCTCCCACCAGCGGATGGATCTGTCCCTCGAGCCACTTCAACTCATCGGTGTCGGCAAAGACGATCGAGCCGATCCGATCGCGGTCCACCTTCCCGGCGGGAGCGACCTTGCGTCCCCAGCGCTCGACCAGCCGCGGCAGCAGCGGCTCGGTCTCGAGCAGCTCGTGAACCACCGCGTCGCTGGAAATCGTCTCCGCCCCCAGCCGCCCAAAGGCAGCGAGAGCCTCGGACTTCCCAGCCGCGATCCCCCCAGTGAGCCCGATCGTAAGCGGCCGGGCCACAGCCCAGCTCAGGACTCGGGCGGAGCCTCGGTCGACTCGGCAGCCGGAGGCTCCTCAGCCTCTGGCTCCGGCTCTGCAGCCTCTGGCGCCTCGGTCTCAGCATCCGGAGCAGTCGCCTCCTCGGCAACGGGCTCCTCAACCTCAGGCTGCTCAGGTTCGGCCTCGGCAGCAGGCTCCTCAACCTCGGCAACGGCCTCAGCGGGAACCTCCTCAGACTCCTCTGCCGTGGGTGGCGTGGAGGTGGGCTCGTCGTCCGTAGCCTGCGAGGACGAGGAGTCCTCCTCCGCGACAGGACCCGCGGCCTGAGGCTCCTCGGTTGAAGTCGTCTCCTCTGAGCCTTCCGAGCCAGCCGCTTCCAGCTGCTCGCCAAGGTCCCCCATCGGCATGTTCTGCCCCTCGACCCGCTTGATGCTGAGCGAGAGCCGCCGCCGCTCCTCGTCGATCTCGAGGATCTTCACGTTCAGTGTGGAGTTGGGCTCGACCACCTCGCTCGGGCTCTCGACGTGGTGATCGGCGAGCTCGGAGATGTGGACCAGGCCCTCGACGCCGGGCAGGATCTCGACGAAGGCGCCGAAGGCGACGACCTTGGTGACCGTCCCCTCGAGCACGTCGCCGGGACGGTGGGTGCTGATCACCCGCTGCCACGGGTCCTCCTGGGTCTGCTTGAGGCCGAGCGAGATGCGCTGGCGGTCGCGGTCGATGTCGAGCACTTTGATCCGCACCGTGTCGCCGATCGAGACGACCTCGGAGGGATGGTTGACGTGGCTCCAGGAAAGCTCGGAGATGTGGATCAGGCCGTCGATGCCCTCGAGGTCGACGAAGGCGCCGAAGTCGACGATGTTGGAGATCTTGCCCTCGACCACCTGGCCGGGCTCGAGCTTGCCGAGGATCTGCTCGCGGACCTCCTTGCGCTCTTCCTCGAGCACGGCGCGCCGCGAGAGCACCACGTTGTTGCGACTGCGGTTCAGCTCGATCACTTTGCACTCGAGCGTCTGGCCGAGGAACTCGTCGAGGTTGTGGACGCGGCGGATGTCGACCAGCGAGGCGGGCAGGAAGCCGCGCACCCCGAGGTCGAGGATGAGGCCGCCCTTGACGACCTCGATGACACTGCCTTCGACCGGTTCGCCGGACTCCGCGGCAGCCTCGATGCGGCGCCACGCCTTCTCGAAGCGGGCCCGCTTCTTGGAGAGGACGAGGCGACCCTCGGCGTCCTCTTTGGTGAGCACGAGCGCGTCGATCTCCTCGCCCAGCTCGACCTCGTCAGCCGGGTCGACCGACTTGCGGATCGAGAGCTCGGTCGAGGGGATTACTCCCTCCGACTTGTAGCCGATGTCGACGAGGACCTCGTCTTTGTCGATCCGCACGACCTTGCCTTTGACGACGTCGCCCTCGTCGAAGGAGACCATCGTCGCCGCGTAGTTCGGCACGATCTTGCCGTCGATTTCGACGAGCAAGCCGTTGGAGCCCTCGACCGGGGAACCAGTCGGAGCGTCAGGAGTCAAGGTCGTATCGGTCAGGGACACAGCGGGGCATCATTGCAAAGTAAGTACGCTCCACGTCGTGCCGATCCGCGCCACGAAACGCGGGGACGAACGCGGTCCCCTCTCCGGCAGCCACGACGTGCTGATCTGCGGTGCCAGCTTCGCCGGCCTGGCGGTCGCCCGCGAGCTGGCCGGCTCGGCGCCGGCGTGCTGGTGGTCGATCGCTACGAGATCGGCGAGCGGCAGACCTCGGCCTGTGGCATTCCGACCGAGTGGCTGCGGGCGACCGGCCTGATGGGGGCCGAGCGGCAGCGCTTCAACTCGCTGATGATCCACACCCCACACGGCAGCAGGCGCTACGAGCTGCCCTGGACCTTCTCGACCTTCGACTACCGCACGCTCTGCGAGCTGCTCTGGGACCAGTGCGACGCCCGCTTCGAGACGGCGAAGGTCAACGGCCGCGCCGCGGCGGCCAACGGCGACGGCGCGATCGCGGTCGAGACCGACCGTGGCGTGCTCTCGGCGCCGCTCGTCGTCGATGCGCTCGGCTGGCGCCGCATGCTCGCCTCCGGCGATGGCTTCCAGCCCCCCGACGCGCCACTCTCGCGCGGGCTGGAGGTGCATCCGGGCGGCAGCAGCGAGGACCTGGCGGTCTGGATCGATCGCCGCTACGTCCCGGCGGGCTACGGCTGGTCCTTCCCCGCCCGTGACGAGCTGCGGATCGGCGTCGGCTCCTTCGACCCGCGCTTCCACGTCCGCGAGACGACCGAGCTGCTCGCCGAAGACCTCGGCAGCGAGCGGGTCCGCTATCAAGGCAACTGGATCCCGCACGAGCTGCGCCGCGCCACCGAGGGCGGCGTCTTCTTCGCCGGCGACTCCGCCGGCCACTGCCTGCCGCTGACCGCCGAGGGGATCAGGACGGCCCTCTACTTCGGCGTCGCGCTCGGGCGCGAGCTGCGCGACGTCTACGAGGGGAATCAGGACCGCGACCGCGCCGCGTCCCGCTACGGGGAGTTCCACGACTCCCACGAGTGGAAGTTCCGCTGGATGCTGCGTGTGCAGCGACTCGTGCCGCGCATCCCGCCGCGTCTGCTGGGCCCGATGATCCGGTTGCTGGGCACCAAGCGCTTCGTCGACTGGTCCTTCGAGCACTACCTGCGGATCGCGCCGCCGCCCTCAGCGAACGACGAGGACGGTACCCGCCATCAGCAGGACGATGCCGGCGATCCGCTCGGGGCTGAGCGGAACCTGGTCGAGGCCGAACAGGCCTAGCCGGTCGATCGCCACGGAGGCGGTCAGCTGACCGGCGATCGTCGCCGCCGCCACCCCTCCCGCGCCGACGACGGAGACCGCGATCAGCGCGTTGGTGACGTAGACGGCGCCGAGCAAGCCGCCGAGCAGGTAGTACCAGCTGACGTCGAAGGTCGAGCCCAGGCCGCCGGCCTTGCCGCTGAGGACGACGATCGCGGCGAGGGCGATCGTGCCGACGCCGAAGGAGACAAGCGCCGCGGGCAGGCTGCCGGTCCCCCGGCCGAGCCCCGCGTTGATCGGCGCTTGCAGCGCGATCAGACCGCCGGCGAGGGCGGTGAGGAGGACCGCCAGGCCCTTATCCATGGGGGTGACCTCGGGCGAGCGTGATTTTCGGTCTGGGCACGGGTTGCATCGAATGAAGGTCCAGGTCCGTTGAACCCCCTTGCTGTCATATCAGTAACCCGAAAGGACTATCGAACCGCCGATGCCACCGCCAGCAGAGGGATTCGCCTCCCGCCTCTTCCTTGCTCCAGCGCTGCGCACGCAGCCTGACCGGCGGCTGGTCACGCTCGTCCGCGAAGGATACGAGACCGCTTTCGAGGAGATAGTCCGCCGCTACGGCAAGCCTCTGTCCCGCTACGCGGCTTCGATCGTCGGCGGCCGCTCCGAGGACGTCACCCAAGACGCCTTCTCGAAGGCACTGCTGGCGCTGCGCCGCGACGATGCCGAGATCGAGCTGCGGCCGTGGTTGTTCCGGATCGTGCGCAACACGGCACTCAACGACCTGCGCGACAGCCCGCCCTCGCCCGAGATCCTCGCCGAGGCGATCGCCGGCGGGGGCAACCCGGCGGAGGAGTTGGAGCGCCGCGAGGAACTCGCCGACCTGATCAAGCGACTGCAGGCGCTGCCCGAGCCACAGCGGGCGGCAATCGTCATGCGAGAGCTGGAGGGACTGGGCCACGAAGAGATCGCCGCGGCGCTGGGCCTGACCGGGGGCGGCGCCCGACAGGCGATCTACCGGGCGCGTCAGGCGCTGCGAGACGGCGCGGGAATGCTCATCCCCCTGCCGCTCCTGCAGGCGATGCTCGCCGGCGGCGGCTCCGGCGTGGCCGAAACGGCCGGCGCCGCCGGAGTGAGCGCGGCGGGCGTAGGTGGGGCGGCAGGCGCCGGAATCGCACTCAAAGCCACCGCGGCGGCCGTCCTCGTGGCGGGCGCCGTCGGCGCAGGCGTTGCACTCAAGGACAATCCGCGCAGCAGCGACGCCGAGGCCGCACCGGCGCGGGTGTCCCAGAGCGGCGCGAATCAGGCGACCGCGCCCACTGCTTCGCAAGACACGAGCTCGAGCCAGGGAGGAGTCGAGGGAGCCGGAGAGGATCGTCACGGCGGCGGGTCCGGAGAGGCAAAGCCGGGCGACAACCGTGGCGGCCACGGCGAGACCGAGCCGGGCGACGACCATGGCGGAGAACACGAGCTGGTCGACGACCACCGGAGGCACGGTGGCGGAGGCGGGCCTGAGCCCGGTGACGACCACGGAGGGCGGGACGGATCGTCCGGCAGGCACGGCGGATCCTCCGGCTCCGGCGGTGACGATCATTCCGGCTCCTCCAGCGGTTCGGGCCACGGCGGCAGCTCGAGCCACAGCGGGGATTCCGGTTCGGGTCACGGCAGTTCCGGGTCGAGCGGGGGCTCGGGGCCCAGTGGCCGGGGGTCGTCAGGATCCGGCGACGGCGGCTCCGGGTCGGCGGAGGGCTTGAATGGCGGCGGACCGGGACCGAGCGAAGAACCAGCTCCGGACGACGACTCCAGCGGCTCGGGCTCAGGCTCCGACCACTCTGGCTCCAACTCGGGAGGCGGTTCCGGCTCCGGGTCGAGCGGCAGCGGAGATTCGACCGAAGCTCCTTCGTGATCTTCGTCCTTCGCTCGGGTTGAGCAGGTGAAGGAAGTCACTTGTCAACCCAAGGAGGAACCATGAACCGCCCCCGTAGAAACCGATACCGCGCCGCCGCCGCGCTGACGCTGGCAGTCGCGATGGGACTGCTCGCGGCGGTGGGAGCACTCGCCGGCATCGCCGTGGCCAAGGACGGGCACCACCGCTCCGACAAGCGCCACGACCACGGCCGCCATCATCACCAGCCGAGCGGAACGATTCAGTCCTTCGACACCGCAACCGGCAGGCTGACGATCGCACTGCTCAATGAAGAAACCATCAGCGGCCTGGTCACCAGCCGGACGCGGATCAAGTGCGAGGACGAGCACTCGCCGGACGTCACCGCCTCACGCAACCACCTACGCCATGGCGAGGAAGAGCCGGGTAACGATCACGGCGGCGAAGGTCCCAGCTCCGCGACCTCTGGCGGCGGTCCGAGCGGCCACGACGACGAAGGAACCGGCGCCAACTGCACCACGTCGGATCTGATCGTGGGCGCAACCGTGACGGATGCCGAGCTCGAGATCGAGCCCGGCGGCGCCACCTGGGGCGAGGTCGAGCTGGCCGGCTGACCCGGGCTACTTGGCGTCGAGCCAGTCCACGCCGACGCCGATGTCCACCTCGAGGGGCGGATCGAGCTGGTAGGCGGCGCACATCTCGCGCCGCACCAGCTCGGTCGCGCCCTCCATCTCCTCAGGAGGGCCCTCGAACAACAGCTCGTCATGGATCTGCAGGACGAGGCGGGTCTCGCCTCCGGCCTCGGCCAGGGCGCCCTGGCAGCGCACCATGGCCACCTTGATGATGTCGGCGGCGGTGCCCTGGATCACCGTGTTGACCGCCAGCCGCTCGCCAAGTTTCCGGGTGTTCGGGTTGCCTGAGCGCAGCTCGGGAATCGAGCGCCGGCGCCCCATCAGAGTCCGCACGTAGCCCTCCTCCTGGGCCTGCTCGACAACCTGCTCGCGGAAGGCGCGCACGGCGGGAAAGCGCTCCAGGTAGCGGGCGACGAACTCCTCGCCCTCTTTTCGCGGGATGTTCAGGCGGTCGGCGAGGCCGAAGCCGGTCAGCCCGTAGACGATGCCGAAGTTGACCATCTTCGCCTTCGAGCGCTGGCCGACGTCGACGTCGTCGCGCGAGATGTCGAAGACCTCGGCGGCGGTCGCGGCGTGGACGTCTTCGCCCGCGCGGAAGATCTCCTTCAGCACCCCCTCGTCGGCGACGTGGGCAAGAACGCGCAGCTCGACCTGACTGTAGTCGGCGGAGAGCAGGCGGGCGCCGGGCTCGGCGACGAAGCAGGCCCGCACGGGGCGGCCGATCTCGGTGCGGATCGGGATGTTCTGCAGGTTGGGATTGGTGCTGGAGAGGCGACCGGTGGTGGTCGAGGCCTGGTTGAAGGTGGTGTGGACGCGGCCAGTGACGGAGTCGATCAGGTCGGGCAGGGAGTCGAGGTAGGTGTTCTTGAGCTTGGTCAGCTCCCGCCATTGCTCGATCTTCTCGACGATCGGGTGCTCCTCGCGAATCTGGGCGAGGACGCGGGCGTCGGTCGAGAAGCCGGTTTTACCGCGTCGTTTTCTCGACAGACCGAGCTTCTCGAAGAGGATGCGGCCGACCTGCTGCGGCGAGCCGATCGTGAACTCCTCCTCGGCCAGCTCGAATATCTCCTTCTGCAGAGTCTCGATGCGCTCGCCGAACCCGGCGCCGACCTCGCTCAGACGCTCGGCGTCGAGCTTCAGCCCCTCGCGCTCCATCGCGGCGAGAACGTGCACGAGCGGCAGCTCGACCTCGCGCAGCAGCGCCACCAGCTCGAATTGCTCGAGCCGCGGGCGCTGCGCCTCGGCGAGGGCAGCGACCAGGCGCGCTTCCTCGGCCGGGTCGAGGCCGGCCTCGACCTCCTCGCCGAGCGCGAGCTGACCGTCGTCCTCCGCGTCGGCGCCCGCCTCGCCGGCAGCGGCACCCTCGGCGAGGCCGATGCCGGCGTCCGCGGCGAGCTCGGTCAGCTCGTAGGTGCGACGCTGGGGCTCGAGTAGGTAGGCGGCCAAGAGCGTGTCGTGGTCGAGCGCCAGCTCGACTCCCTCGCGGGCGGCGGCGGCGAGCAGGCCGTGGCGACCCCCGCCAAGCGACTTGAGGTCGTGGCCGGCAACCGGCCTGCCGGTCAGGGCGACAGCGAGCTCGTCGAGGCTCGACGAGCCGGCGAGGATCCGCTCGCCCTGGGCGGCAGCCCAACGGTCGCCGGCGATCGCCAATGCCGCAACTCCCGTCCCGAGGTCGCCGGGTGTCCCCTCCTCCGCCTCGACCGCCAGCTCCTCCTTGACGCTGCGGCCAGGCACGGCCTCGCCTTCGGGTAGCGCTTCTTCGAGCCGCTCCAACACCGCCCGCAGCTCGAACTCGCGCATGAAGTCGCGCAGGGCGCCGCGATCGGGCTCGGAGCCCATCGCGGCGGCGAGGTCGACGCCGGTGTCGATCTCGTACTGCAACGTCGCCAGCTGCTTCGACATGCGCGCGTCGTCGGCGTGCTCGACCAGGTTCTGCTTGCGTTTGGCGCCGGAGATCTCCTCGACGCTCGCCAGGACCCGCTCCAACGTGCCGAACTGCTGCAGCAGCTGGGTCGCCGTTTTCTCGCCGATCCCGGGGACACCGGGAATGTTGTCGGAGGTGTCGCCGCGCAAGCCCATCAGGTCGGTGATCAGGTCCGGCGGCACCCCGTAGCGCTCCCGCACGGCAGCCTCGTCGTAGATCTTGGTCTCGGTGATGCCACGCGACGTGCTCATCACCCGCACGCCGGGCCCGACCAGCTGGTAGGCGTCGCGGTCCCCGGTCACGACCATCACCGGGATCCCCTCCTCGCGCGCCTGCCGGCTCAGCGAGGCGATCACGTCGTCGGCCTCGAAGCCCTCGACCTTGACGTTGGTATAGCCGAAGGCCTCGACCAGCGGCATCAGATTTGGCCACTGCTCGCGAAGCAGATCGGGACGCGGTTTGCGCTGCGCCTTGTAGAGGTCGTAGGTGACCTCGCGTCCCGACATGCCGGCGTCCCAGGCGACGACCACCCCGGCGGGATGATGCTCGTCGATGATCTTGACCAGCATCGAAGCCAGCCCATAGATCGCGTTGGTAGGCCTGCCGTCGCTCGTCCCGATCGACTCCGGCAGGGCGAAGAACGCCCGGTAGGCAAGCGAGTTGCCGTCGATCAGGAAGAGCTCGGGCTTCTCGGCTGGGTCAGGCGGACCGGGTGGCATCGGCGCCAACTCTAAGGGCAGCGCCGACGACCCCCGCAACCCGGCCCGGTTCGCCATTGACCTGCTTTTCGGTGAGACGGATCACCTCGAAACCTCTCGCGCGTAAATCGAGATCGCGTCCGCGGTCATCCTCGAAGGCGGCACGCCCCCGATGAGAGATGTAGCCGTCGGTTTCTACAACCAGGCTCCGATCCCGCCAGAGAAAGTCGACCAGGTGCGGGCCGGCACGCACGTTGACCTCCGGCGCCGGGATGCCGTGCTTCCGGCACAGCCCCTGGAAGTCGTCCTCGAGGTCACTGCGATTTCGGTCACGACGCTCTTCCTCACCGATAGGCAGGCCGAGGAAATTCGCCTGGCGAATTGCGCGGCGGAGCTCCTTCGGCGAGATCAGCCGAGTCCTCCCCACCGGCGCTCGCCGAAGGTCGGCGATCGTCCGGGACGGAGTCGTGACCGGAATGCCACTCCGAAGCGTCACGGAGGCCGGCAACAGCGTCCCGGAGCGATGGAGGCGGATGCCGGCCCGCCCGGCCCTGCCAGCAGATCCGCGAACGGAGACATCTACCGGCCCATCCCTCGGCGGCAACAGCTCCCAAAGTGAGGCAGCGGCAAGGTGACTGAGAGCCGAATTCCAGTAGTCGAGCACGGACGTCGTCGTACCAATTCCATTGCCGCCCCCGGTCCCCTCATCGAGATTCCCACTCGCCGTTCCGCACGCCAAAACTGCCGCCATCCATCGTCCCATCGCCGAGCTTCCCGCATGGCCGAGCGCATACACGCCGCGATGGACTCGATGCAGCCTGCCCGTCAGCACGCGATGGCGTACGTGATGCTTGCCAAGCCCGGCAGCCCGCAACTGCGCGACCGACACGACGCCATGCTGTCGAGCGGCAACTTCAGCCACTACGACATCGGGCTTGGCGAGTTGGTCGCACATATTGCGACTAAGTCGCCAGGCGTCGCGGGTTCTCCCCCGGCGGGGCCTGAAGTGTCCGCAACGACCGGCGAGGCGTTACTTGAGGGGCGGCTTATGATGCGCGGCCATGGCGGTAAGCGCGCAATACAGCGTCACGATCCGGGTCGAGCTCGATGCGCGGCAGGAGCCCCTGGGCAAACTGACCGCGGCGATTGCCGAGGCGGGTGGACAACTGCAGGGCGTCGACCTGGTTCCGGGCGCCGGCGGCGAGGGCAAACGCGTACGCGAGTTCACGATCGATGCCCAGGACCGCGAGCACTGGGAGCGGATCCTGCGCGGGATCGGCTCCACCCGCGGTGCCAAGGTCCTCGACTACGTCGACCGCACGATGCAGATGCACCGCGGCGGCAAGATCTCGGTCGAGAACAAGTACCCGCTGAAGACGCGCGACGACCTCTCGATGGCCTACACGCCCGGCGTCGCCCGCGTCTGCCAGGACATCGCCGCTGACCGCGCCAAGGCCTTCGAGTACACGATCAAGAAGAACACCGTCGCCGTAGTCTCCGACGGCAGCGCCGTGCTCGGCCTGGGCAATATCGGCCCAGAGGCGGCGATGCCGGTGATGGAGGGCAAGGCGATGCTGTTCAAGGAGTTCGCCCAGGTGGATGCCTTCCCGATCTGCCTCGACACCCAGGACGCCGAGGAGATCATCAAGGCGGTCGAACTGATCGCCCCCACCTTCGGCGGGATCAACCTCGAGGACATCTCCGCGCCGCGCTGCTTCGAGATCGAGGAGCGACTGAAGAAGGCGCTCGACATCCCGGTCTTCCACGACGATCAGCACGGCACCGCCGTGGTGACGATGGCGGCGCTGTTCAACGCGCTGAAGATCGTCGGCAAGCCGATCGAGCAGCTGCGGGTGCTGGTGGTCGGCCTCGGCGCCGCCGGCGTAGCGGTGACCAAGATGATGCTCGCCTCGGGAGTGACCCATGTCGTCGGCTGCGACCGACAGGGCGCCCTCTCGACCGAGCGCGAGGACTACCAATCTGGCGAGATGAGCGGGATCAAGCGTTGGTACGCGGAGCACTCGAACCCGGAGAAGCTCAGCGGCCAACCGGGCGACGTCATGGAGGGCATGGACCTCTTCATCGGCCTCTCCGGCCCCGGGATCATCTCGGCCGAGGCCTTGGGAAGGATGAACGACGACGCGATCGTCTTCGCGATGGCCAACCCGACGCCCGAGGTGATGCCAGAGGACGCGGCTCCCTACGTGCGGATCATGGCCACCGGCCGCTCCGACTACCCGAACCAGATCAACAACGTGCTCTGCTTCCCGGGGATCTTCCGCGGCGCCCTCGACGCCGGCTCGCCGAACATCACCGAGGAGATGAAGCTCGCCGCGGCCCGGGGAATCGCCGAAGTGGTCGACGAGGACGACCTCTCCGAGGACTACATCATCCCCAGCGTCTTCAACCGCGAGGTTGCGCCGATGGTGGCGAAAGCCGTCGTCGAGGAGGCCAAGCGCGAGGGCCTGGCCCGCTTCAGCGAGGAGACCGGCACCTTCTCCACGGTGGAGGTCGGTTAACTAGGTGAGGGCCCTGGTCACCGGAGCGAGCGGCTTCATCGGCTCGGCGCTGTGCGACGCGCTGCTCGCTCGCGGTGACACTGTCGTCGGCCTCTCGCGCGACCCGCAGCGCGCCCGTGGCACAAACCCGAGCGTCGTATGGCACGCCTGGGAGCCGACGCTGGAACGACCTCCGGCGGCCGCGTTCGAGAACGTCGACGGGGTGATCAACCTCGAGGGCGAGAAGATCAACCAGCGCTGGACCGACGACGCCAAACGCCGGATCATGGAGAGCCGCCGCACGGGTACCCGCAACCTGATCGCGGCGCTTGCCGGCCTCGAGAAAAAGCCCAGGGCCCTCGTCAACCAGTCGGCGATCGGCTTCTACGGCGACCGCGGCGACGCCATGGTCGACGAGTCAGCCGAGTCGGGAGAGGGGTACGACGCCGAGGTCGTGCGCGAGTGGGAGGCGGCAGCGCGCGAGGCAGAGGGCGTCGGCGTGCGCCTCGCGATCGTCCGCACCGGGCACGTGCTCGACTCCCGAGGCGGCCTGCTCGGCGAGCTGCTGACGCCCTTCAAGCTGGGGGTCGGCGGACCGATCGCCGGCGGGCGCCAGTACATGTCCTGGATCCACATCGATGACGAGGTCGGGATCCTGCTCTGGGCGCTCGACAACGAGAAGGTGAGCGGCACGGTCAACTCGACCGCGCCCAACCCGGTCACCAATCGCGAGTTCTCCCACGCGATCGGTCGGGCGCTGGGCCGGCCGGCGTCGGTGCCGGTGCCGGGGTTCGTGCTCGACCTCAAATTCGGATCGGAGTTCGGGAGGGTCCTGCGAGGAGGGCAGCGGGTGATGCCGCGACGGGCGCTCGACTTGGGGTACGAGTTCCGGTATCCGGAGATCGACGGGGCACTTCGGAACCTGCTGTAAGGAGGGCCGGGGGACCCCCGGCCCTCCTCGCGACAGCCCCTGAAGTTCATTGCAGCTTGCGACGAAGGCAGCTATTCCAGCTCGTCATGCACGGATTCGCGCAAGCTGCCCGAGCTGCCAGCTTCGCTCACGGCCCGGAGAAGCTGCCTCATCGCTGCGGTCCCCGAGATTTGCGGAAGCTGGGCTATTCCGGCTTCTTCCAGAATCGGTTCGGAGAAGCGGGATGCGGCGCGGGTCGGCTCGCCTATGTAGCCGACCGTGGTCGCGTCCTCGGTGGCTCGGCGAGCGTTGGCTCCGATCTGAGCGAGGTCGAGCTTCTGGGAGCTTTCAGCACTCGGCAAGCAGACAACGCGAACACGAATGTCACCAGCCTTCGCCCCATCCCGAGCAAGCTCATCCTTAGCTTCAGCGCAAAGCGACGCAGCCACGTAAGCACTCACCGTCGCACCACTAGCAACACCTTCACCTTCCCCACAGCCAGCTCCAACCAACAAGGCACAAGCAGCTATCAGCGCGGCGCTCAGCCGACGCAGCGAGGGACGGGTATCCCCCTGCAGGAACTTGTGAGCCGGCGAGAAACGAGCCCTTGCGGGGGATTCGACGCGGGTTCCGGCAGGGGGATACCCGTCCCTCGCCTGCTCACGCTCACCCAAAGAAGACCTCGGCCTCTTCATAGAGCTCCTTGGGAACCGTCTTCAGCTCAGCCGTAGCCTCACTGATCTGTACCAGCTGTATATCGGTGCCACGCAGCGCGGTCATCATGCCCCAGTTGCCGTTGTGGGCCGCGTCGATCGCGTGCAGGCCGAAACGGGTCGCGAGGACCCGGTCGAAGGCCGTCGGCGTGCCGCCCCGCTGCACGTGGCCGAGTACGGTCGCCCGCGTCTCCTTGCCGGTCCGCTCCTCGATCTCGTGCTCGAGCCAGTGCGCTATGCCGCCCAGCCGGACGTGACCGAAGGCATCGAGCCCCTTGTCGCTGGTCTCAGGCATGCCACCCTTGGGCAGCGCCCCCTCGGAGACGACGACTATCGGCGCGAAGCGTGCCTCGAGTCGCCGCCCGACCAGCTCGCAGACCTCGTCCAGATCGAAGGGCTGCTCGGGGATGAGGATGACGTTGGCGCCGCCGGCGAGGCCGGCGTGAAAGGCGATCCAGCCGGCGTGGCGACCCATCACCTCGACGATCAGCACGCGGTGGTGGCTGTCGGCCGTGGTGTGGAGACGGTCGATCGCCTCCATCGCGATGTTGACCGCGGTATCGAAGCCAAAGGTGTAGTCGGTGGCGCTGAGGTCGTTGTCGATCGTCTTCGGCACGCCGACCACCCGTACGCCGTGCTCCCCGTGCAGCCTGGCGGCAACGCCAAGCGTGTCCTCGCCGCCGATCGCGATCAGGCCATCGACCCCTTCGCTCGCGATGTTCTCGACGATCCGCTCGGGCCCACCGTCCTCCTTGAAGGGGTTGGTCCGCGACGAGCCGAGGATGGTCCCGCCGCGCGGCAGGATGCCGCGCACCTCGGGCACCCCGAGCGGCCGGCTGTCGCGGGTCAAAGGCCCGTGCCAGCCATCGCGGTAGCCGACGAACTCGTGATCGAGATGTTCGACGCCCTTGCGGACGATCGCCCGGATCACCGCGTTGAGTCCGGGACAGTCGCCCCCGCCGGTGAGCACGCCAATCCGCATTACTCTTCAGCTTACGCAGGCAACAGAAGGAGTGAGATGAGCGACGCAGTCGATCTGGACGCAGTCAGGAAAGCACAACAACAGACCTGGTCCGAGGGCGATTTCGCGATGGTCGCCAACCTCGTGATGATGCCCTCCGAACAGCTCGCCGAGACGCTGGAGATCATCCCCGGCGAGCGCGTCCTCGACGTTGCCTGCGGCAGTGGCAATGCCGCCCTCGCGGCGGCGCGGCGCTCCTGGGGCGACGTCGTCGGAGTCGATTTCGTCCCGGCCCTGCTCGAGCGTGGCCGCGAGCGGGCGGCGGCGGAGCGCCTCGACGTCGAGTTCGTCGAGGGCGACGCCGCGGAGCTGCCCTTCGGCGAGGCCGAGTTCGACGTGGTCACGTCCGTCTTCGGGGCGATGTTCGCCCCCGATCAGGAGAAGACCGCGGCGGAGCTGCTGCGTGTCTGCAAGCCGGGCGGCCGGATCGGCATGGGCAACTGGACGCCGGACGGAGGGGTCGGGGGAATGTTCATGACGGTCGCAAAGCACGCCCCGCCGCCGCCGGGCCTCAACCCACCCCTGCTCTGGGGCACCGAGGAGCGGCTTCGCCAGCTGTTCGGCGACGGGATCTCGGACCTGCGCATCGAGCGGCGCATCTCGCGCCAGCCCTTCCGCTCCGCCGATCACTACCTCGACTTCTTCCGCACCTACTTCGGCCCGGTCAAAGTCGCCTTCGAACGGGTGGGCAGCGAGGGAGAAGAAGCACTCGATCGCGACCTGCGCGCCTACCTGGACCAGGCGAACACGGCCGGCGAGAAGGCGCTTGTGCTCGAGGCGGAGTACCTCGAGGTAATCGCAACCCGAGCCTGAAGCGATCGGGCCGTCAGGAGCTGCTGGGCTTGAAGACCCGGATCGTCGCGCCGATCAGCAAGACGCCGAAGAAGATCAGCCCGGCAACGCCGCCGCCCTGGCCAAGCCAGGCGTAGACGACGGTCGTGGCGCCGAGTGCGAGAAAAAGGCTGACAACCAGTCCCATGCGGCCGGAATCCTAGTAGAAGCCGCGGTCTACGCGACGAGCGCAGCAAGAGAGTCCCGCAGGAAGTCGGCGACCGCATCGCTGGCGGATTCAGCTGAGCCCGCCTCACCGGCGGCGCGGACCAAGCGGCTGCCGACGATCACGCCGTCGGCAATTTCGCCTACTTCGGCGACCTGCTCGGGCGTGCCGATACCGAAGCCGACCGCGACAGGAACTTTGGCCCCTGCCTTGGTTGCGGCAACCAGCTCAGCGAGACCCTCCGGCAGCTGCTGCCGCTCGCCGGTCGTGCCCACCGAAGAGACGACGTAGACGAAGCCCTGGGCAGCCGCGCAGATGCGAGCGCGGCGCTCGGGCGGAGTGGTCGGTGCCAGCAACGGGACGAGCGCCAGTCCAGCGCCGGAAAGGGCCTCGCGAACCTCATCGGCCTCGTCTAGCGGCAGGTCAGGAACGATCGCCCCAACTGCCCCTGCAGCGGCAGCGCGCCGAGCAAACTCAGCTGCACCTCCGTGCGCGAGCACCATGTTGGAGTAGACCATCAGCACAACCGGGATCCGCTCAGACACGGACGAGCAAACCTCAAGCGTGCTCTTCAGGGTTGCACCGGCGGCCAAAGCGTCGGTGGCAGCCGCGTGGATAAGCGGCCCATCGGCAAGCGGATCCGAGAAGGGCACCCCAAGCTCGATCAAATCGGCCCCAGCGTCCACATAGGCAGCAGCTATCGCAAGCGAAGACTCCTGGTCGGGAAAGCCACCCATCATGTAGGGCATAAGGGCAGCCCTCCCGCTCTCACCAGCTTCTCCAAAAGCGCGGGCGATCCGCTCAGGTCCCGTGGGCGCTTGCGAAGAGGGACTCGGGGGGTGGCTCGACGGAGCCTCCACGCTGTTGCTCCGGCGAGTCACCCCCCGAGTCCCTCCCCACCGGTCCGCTCAACGACCTCAGCCAGATCCTTATCCCCGCGTCCCGATAGACAGAGCACGTCATAGCCGTCCCCCCCACCGTTCCCCAGAACCCAGGCGATTGCATGTGACGACTCGAGCGCCGGGATGATCCCCTCGAGCCGCGCCAGCTCGGCGAAAGCCGCAAGGGCCGCCGCGTCGGTAACGGCGGTGTAGGTGGCGCGGCCGGTGTCGCGCAGGTGCGCATGCTCGGGGCCGACGCCGGGGTAGTCGAGGCCTGCCGAGACCGAGTGAGCCTCGAGGATCTGGCCCTCCTCGTCGGCGATCACCGCGGAGAGCGAGCCGTGCAGGACGCCGGTGCTTCCCGCTCCCAGCGAAGCGCCATGGCGGCCGCTCTCGAGGCCCTCGCCGGCCGCCTCGACGCCGATCAACTCGACCTCGGCGTCGGCGACGAAGGGGGTGAAGATGCCGATCGAGTTCGAGCCGCCGCCGACGCAGGCGATCACCCGTGCAGGCAGGGTGCCCTCGGCGGCGAGCGCCTGCTCGCGCGACTCGTCGCCAATCACCCGCTGCAGGTCGCGGACGAGGGCTGGAAACGGCGCCGGCCCGACCGCCGAGCCGATCACGTAGTGCGTCGTCTCGACGTTGGCGACCCAGTCGCGAATCGCGGCGCTGACGGCCTCCTTGAGCGTGCGTGCCCCGGCCTCGACCGGCGCGACCTCGGCCCCGAGGAGCTTCATCCGCTCGACGTTGGGCGCCTGGCGGCGGATGTCCTCGGTGCCCATGTAGACGACGCACTCGAGCCCCAGCAGCGCGCATGCGGTCGCGGTCGCGACGCCGTGCTGGCCGGCGCCGGTCTCGGCGATGATCCGCGGCTTGTCCATCCGCTGCGCCAGCAGCACCTGTCCGACCGCGTTGTTGATCTTGTGGGCGCCGGTATGGGCGAGGTCCTCCCGCTTCAGGTAGACCCGCCGCCCGGCCCGCTCGGAGAGCCGTTCGGCGAGGTAGAGCGGCGTCGGGCGGCCGATGAAGTCGCGCCGCAGCGAGGCGAGGCGCACGCGGAAGTCCTCGTCCCCACTCGCCGCCTCCCACGCGGCCGTCAGCTCGTCGAGCGCCGGGATCAGCGTCTCGGGCACGTAGCGGCCCCCGTAGGGGCCGAATCTCTCCTCTATGGCCGGGCTCATCTGGCGCTAACGCTAGCCGTCTGCGCCGCCTCGAAGAAAGCGGTCATCGCTGCATGGTCCTTGCGGCCGGGCTCGGCCTCGACGCCGCTGGCGACGTCGACCGCGTAGGGACGGGTGACGGCGATCGCCTCGGCGACGTTTTCAGGGCGCAGGCCACCGGCGACGATCGCCGGAATCTCAGAACGACGCTCGCCCAGCAGGCCCCAATCGAAGCTCTCGCCGGTACCGCCCCAAAGCCCTTGCGTGCCCTTGTCGAAGAGATGGAAGTCGGTCCGAAACGCCTCCGCCGCATGAACGTCGGCCGCACTCGAAACATGAACCGCCTTGATCACCTTGACCCCGGTTTTGCGAGCCACCTCGCCGCAGAAAGAAGGCCCCTCTTCCCCATTCAGCTGAACCATCGTCAACCCAGCGTCCTCAACCGCCTTGGCAACCTCATCCAGCTCCGGATTCACAAAAACGCCCACAACCTCACACTTCCGCCGAAAAGCAGCAGAGATCCGCACAGCCTCCTCAGCCGCACAAGCCCTCGGACTCTCAGCGAAGTGGATAAGCCCGATCCCCCAAGCTCCCAGCCTCACAGCCTCGGCGGCGTCATCCAAATTCGTGATCCCACAGATCTTCACGCGCATGAACTAAGCGTACGCGAGAGGACCGGGTGTCCCCCCGCGGCAACTTGTGAGCCGGCTAAGCGACCGCGCCCTGGCAAAAGTCCTCAGCGGCGGGTTGCGGCGGGGGGACGCCCGGTCCTCTACCGCGACGGCACTTCTTCAGCCGAGGCGGGACGCACCCCAAGCGTCACGTCGATCGTCTGCGGCTTCCCGTCCCGATCGACCGTAAGTTCCATCTTGTCTCCCGGCGAAGCGGCGTTGACCGCGTTGATCACGTCTTCCATGCCAGTGATCTTCTTGCCGTTGACTTCTGTGATCACGTCGCCGCCGAGCCTGAAGCTGGCGCCTTCGATCGTCGCCGAGGTGTCGCCACCCTTGATCCCCGCTTCGTCGGCCGGGCCGCCCTTGACGACTTCGTTGACCAGCACGCCCTCTTCCTCGGGCAGCTTCAGCGCTTTGGCCAGATCGGGCGTGATGCTGCCGCCGCTGATGCCGAGGTAGGCATGCTTGATTTCGCCGTGCTCCTCGATCTGCTGCACGACTTCGCGCGCCGTGTCAATCGGGACCGCAAAGCCGATGCCGACGTTGCCGTCGCCGCTGCCGCCGGTCTGGATCTGGGAGTTGATCCCGATCACCTTTCCTTCGGATTCGATCAAGGGCCCGCCGGAGTTGCCGGGGTTGATCGCCGCATCGGTCTGGATCACGTGCGAGATCGAGAACCCGTTGGGCGCCTGGATCTGGCGCTGGATGGCGGAGACGATGCCCGCCGTAACCGTCCGGTCGAGGCCGAACGGGTTGCCGATCGCGACGACCGGTTCGCCGACCTCGACCTTCGAGGAGTCGCCCAGCACCAGCGGATGGAGGCTGCTCGCCGGCGCTTCGACCTTGAGCAGCGCCACGTCGGTGGCCGGGTCGGTGCCGACGACTTCGGCGGTGTAGGTCTTGTCGGAGGAGCCCAATTTCACTTCCACCCGGTCGGCGCCTTCGACCACGTGGTTGTTGGTGAGGACGTGGCCTTCGGTGTCGATCAGTATCCCCGAGCCGGTCGCGACCCCACCCCCTTCGGCTTCCCCGAACGGGCTGAGCCCAGAGGATTCTTTCGGCTTCAGCTGAGAGGAGATGAAGGCGACCCCCTGTCCGTCGCGGCGGTATATCTGGTTGACGCGATTGCTTTCGTCGCTTGCTTCGTTGGCATCGACCGGAGCGGCCAGCGGTTCGGCGACGGTGACGGTCGAGCCGTTGTCGTCAGCATGGATCCAGCCGGCGGCGATCGCCACCCAACCGAAGGCCGCGACGACGACGCCGCCGAGAAGGGCAGAACCGAATGAGCTGCGTAGGAAGTTCTTCATTGGGAACGATGATCCGGAACGTCCCCAAAGTTCTTCTAAAAAGTGCAGCCGAGCTCGGGCTCAGGGCAGATGGTGCTCGCGAGTGCCATCGTCAGCACCGGTCAGATCGCGGGCAAGCGCCTCCGGCTCGGCGGAGCTCATCAGCGCCGAGCCGATCAACACCGCATCGACGCCAACCCGCTCCAGCTCTTCCAGCTCGGCGCGCGTGGAGATTCCGCTCTCGGCGACGACCGTCTTCCCCGCCGGCACGTCGGGCATCAGCTCGTAGGTGGTGGCGACGTCGACGGTCCCCTCCTCCAGGTTGCGATTGTTGATCCCGATCACGTCGGCGTCGAGCTGCAGCGCCCGCTCGAGCTCCTCCTCGTCGTGGACCTCGACCAGGCAGTCGAGGTCCAGGCCCCGAGCCACCTCGTACATCTCCCGCAGCGCCTCGTCGTCGAGTGCCCTGACGATCAGCAGCACCGCGTCGGCGCCATTGACCGCCGCCTCGAAGAGCTGGTAGGGGTCGACGATGAAGTCCTTGCGCAGGATCGGCAGGCTGCAGGCGGCGCGGGCAGCGCGCAGATCCTCGAGCGAGCCACCGAAGTGCAGTTCGTCGGTCAGCACCGAGAGCGCCGCCGCCCCGCCGCGCTCGTAGGCGCCGACCTGCTCGGCAACGGTCGCGGTCGCCGAGATCTCCCCGGCACTCGGCGAGCGCCGCTTGAACTCGGCGATCAGGGAAAGGCCGGGGCGGACCAGCGCCTCGCTGAACGGCCGGTCGTCGCCGCGGCCGGTAAGCCTCGACTCGAGTTCCGCCTGGGACGTACTGCTGCGGCGTTCCTCCACCCCGGCCCGCGCCGCGGCGATCAGCTGCTCGATCATTCCCACGTGAAATACAAAGCCTAGAGGGACAGGCGGGCGGTCGTTGCAACCAGGCGCTCAAGCAGATCACGAGCGGCACCGCTGTCGATTGCCGCGGCGGCCTTCTCGACGCCCTCGCCGGGGCTGGCGGCGAGACCGCCGACGTAGATCGCGGCGCCGGCGTTGAGCACGACCAGGTCGCGGCGGGCGCCGCTCTCGCCGGCCAGGACCGCGCGCGAAGCGGCGGCGTTCTCCTCGGGACTGCCGCCGGCGACCTGCTCCAGCTCCGCCGTGCCCAGGCCGAATTCGCCCGGCTCGACGAACCACTCCTCGGTGCGTCCTTCGGCGACCTCGATCACCCGCGTGCGAGCCGAGATCGAGAGCTCGTCGACGCCGTCCTCGGCGGCGACGACCATCGCCCGCACACTGCCCAACCCAACCAGCGCCTCGGCAATCGTCTCCTGGTAGTGGCGGTCGGAGACGCCGAGCAGCTGACGCTCGGCACCGGCCGGGTTGGTCAGCGGGCCGAGGAAGTTGAAGATCGTGCGCACGCCGAGCGCCTTGCGAACCGGAACCACATGCGCCATGGCGGCGTGGTGGCGGGGCGCGAACATGAAGCCGAAGCCGACCTCGTCGATGCAGAGCCCCACCTTCGCCGGGTCGAGCTCGATCTCGACGCCGAGCGCTTCCAGCAGGTCGGCCGAGCCGCAGCGGCTGGTGTTCGAGCGATTGCCGTGCTTGGCGACCGCGCAGCCGGCGCCCGCGGCGACCAGCGCCGCCGTGGTCGAGACGTTGAAGGTCGATGGGCCGCCGCCGGTGCCGGCGGTGTCGACGAGGTCTTCGCGCGAGGTCTCGACGGCGGCGGCGAGCGAGCGCATCGTCCGTGCCAGGCCGACCAGCTCGGGCACCGTCTCGCCCTTCGCCCGCAGGGCGATCAGGAAGGCGCCCGCCTGAACCTCGTCGGTCCGCCCCTCCATGATCTCGGCCAGGACCGCGGCGGCGTGATCGGTGGTCAGGTGGTCGCCGCTGCAGACCGCGTCGATCGCCCTGCTGACGATGTCGTTGGGCATGCCTACGAATCCTCGCCGAGGAAGTTCGCCAGCAGGTGCTTGCCCTGCGGGGTGAGGACCGACTCGGGGTGGAACTGGACGCCCTCGGCCGGCAGCTCGCGGTGGCGGGCGCCCATCACGACGTCACCGAGGCTGGCGCTCAGCTCGAGCTCGTCGGGCAGGTCGGGGTCGGCGACGAGCGAGTGGTAGCGGCCCGCGACCAGCGGGCTGGGCACCCCCGCGAAGATCCCCTTGCCATCGTGGGCGACCTCGGCCTCCTTGCCGTGGATCGGGTCACCGAGCACGGTGCGACCGCCAAATGCCTCGACCAGCGACTGGTGCCCGAGGCAGACGCCCAGCACGGGGGTGCCAGCTTCCGCAAAGCGGCGGATCGCCTCGACGGAGATGCCGGCCTCAGTGGGCGTACAGGGCCCCGGCGAGACGACGAGGCGATCGGCTTCGCGCTCGAGCAGCTCGCCGACCTCGGCGCGGTCGTTGCGGACCACGTCGATCTCCCCCCCCAGCTCGCCCAGGTACTGGACGAGGTTGTAGGTGAAGCTGTCGTAGTTGTCGATGACGAGGACTTTCATGGGCGAGTCACGGCCAGTCCGGTTGCTCGCAGGCCAGCTCGACCGCGCGGAAGACCGCCTTGGCCTTGTTGACCGACTCGTTGTACTCGTAGGCCGGCTTGGCGTCGGCGACCGTGCCACCGCCGGCCTGCACATGGACCTGGCCGTCCTTGACGACGACCGTGCGGATGTGGATCGCCGTGTCGAGGTCGCCGTTCCAGGAGAGGTAGCCGATCGCACCGCCGTAGGAGCAGCGCTTGACCGGCTCCAGCTCGTCGATGATCTGCATCGCCCGCACCTTGGGCGCGCCGGAGAGCGTCCCGGCCGGCAGCGCCGAGCGCAGCACGTCCATCGCCCCGACCCCCTCGCGCAGCGTCCCCGAGACCTGGCTGACGATGTGGAGGACGTGCGAGTAGGTCTCGACGACCATCAGCTCGTCGACGCCGACCGAGCCGTACTCGCAGACCCGGCCGAGGTCGTTGCGGCCGAGGTCGACCAGCATCACGTGCTCGGCCCGCTCCTTGGGGTCGTTGACGAGCCGCTCGGCGAGGCGACGGTCCTCCTCCTCGTCGCTGCCGCGCGGGTAGGTGCCGGCGATCGGCCGCGTCTCCACCCGCCGCCCCTGCACCTTGACCAGCGGCTCGGGCGAAGCGCCGGCGATCTGGAAGTCGCCGAACTCGAGGAAGTACATGTAGGGGGAGGGATTGACCGCGCGCAGGCCGCGGTAGACCGAGAAGGCCTCGACCGGGGCCGGAGCGGAGAAGCGCTGGGAGGGGACGACCTGGAAGGCGTCGCCGGCGTGGACGTACTCGACGATCCGCTCCACCGCCGCTTCGAACTCCTCGCGCTCCATGCCGGAGACGAAGCGCGGGGGCTCGGCAACCGCGGGGCTCGCCGGCGCCGGCACGGCCCCCCGCAGGCGCTCGCGCACCTCGGCGATCGTCGCCACCGAGCGCTCGTAGGCGGCGTCGATCCCACCCTCGTCATCGGCGAAGGCGCAGGACATGATCGTCAGCTCGTGGCGCAGGTGGTCGAAGACGAGCAGGACGTCGGTGATCATCAGCGCCATGTCGGGTAGCCCGAGCGGGTCGGGGTTGGGCTCGGCGAGCGGCTCCACCGTGCGCACCAGGTCATAGCCGAAGAAACCGACGGCGCCACCGGCAAAGGGCGGCAGGCCCTCGACCGGGGCGAGCCGGAAGCGGGCGAGGCTCTCGGCGACGGCGGCGTAGGGGTCCGCCGCCTCGCGATCCTCCCCGCCCGTCTCGCTCAGGACTCCGTCGTCCCAGCGCAGCACGGAACGGGGGCGGATGCCGACGAAGGAATAGCGGCCCACCTGGCCCTGCTCAGCCGACTCCAAGAGGAAGCAGGGCGCCCCCCCGGGCTCCCCGGCGCGCAGCTTGAGAAAAGCCGAGACCGGCGTCTCGCAGTCGTCGACGAAGCATGTGCGGATGGGGACGACGTTGCCCTCGGCGGCGAGCACCCGAGCCTCGTCGAGGCTGGGCTCGATCCGCAGCTCGGCGGTGTCAGCTGCGACGGCCATTGAGGACCTCCATCACGGCTGCCTGGGAGACCTCGCGCGAGGCCAGCAGCACGCTGAGGTGGTAGAGCAGATCGGCGGCCTCTTCGGCGACACGCTCGTCGGACTCCTCGCGCGCCGCGCGCACGACCTCCTCGGCCTCCTCCTCGACCTTCTCGCCGATCAGCTTCGGATCGTCGAGCAGCGTCACCGTGTAGCTGCCCTCGGGCCGCTCGGCAGCGCGGCTGCGCAGGGTGCGCTGCAGGACGGCGAGCGCCTCGTACGGGACGAGAGCCGGCTCATCGCCCTCGAGCTCCCGGTAGAAGCAGGAACGCTCCCCCGTGTGACAGGCGGGGCCGGCCGGCTCAACGAGGGCGAGGATCGCGTCGCCGTCGCAGTCGTAGCGCAGCTGCCTCAGCTTCAGAACGTGCCCGGACTCTTCGCCTTTGCGCCAGATCTTCCCCCGCGAGCGGCTGAAGAAGTGCATCTCGCCGCTCTCGACCGTGAGCCGCAGCGACTCCTCGTTGGCATAGGCAAGCGTCAGCACCTCGCCACTGTCGGCGTCCTGGGCCACGCACGGCACCAAGCCGCGCTCGTCGAACTGAACCTCGTCGAACATCAGAGCATCGTAGTTACTCGATGCCGAGTCGATCCAAGAGTCCCTCGTCGCGACGCCAGTGGCTACGAACGCGGATCTTGAGGTCGAGATGGACCTTTGCGCCCAGCTCCGCCTCCAGCGAGCTGCGGGCCGCGGTGCCGACCTCGCCGATCTTCCTGCCGCCCTTGCCGATCAGGATGCCCTTCTGCGACTCGGTCTCCGCCCACACCTCGGCGCGCACGGTGACCAGGCCGTCCTCGCGTCGCTCGAGCTCCTTGACCTGCACCTCGACCGAGTGCGGGATCTCGTCACGGGTCCGGTTGAGGACCTGCTCGCGGATCAACTCGGCCAGCATCGTCTCGCTCGACTGGTCGCTGTGATCCTCCGGCGGGTAGAGGTAGGGGCCCTCGGGAACGAGCTCAGCCAGCCGCTGCACCAGGACGTCGAGGCCTTTGCCGCCACGGGCGCTGATCGGGAATACCTCGTCCACGCCCTCGAGATCGGCGGCCTCGGACAGTACCGGCACCAGCTGGTTGGGCCCGACCGTGTCGATCTTGTTGACTGCGCAGATCGTCGGCAGCCTGCTGTTCGCCTCGACCAGGGCGCGGGCTATGAAGCGGTCGCCGGCCCCGATCCCCTCCTGCCCGTTGACGACCAGCAGGGCGAGGTCGGAGTCGGCCAGCTCGCGCTCGACCCGGTGCTGCATCCGCTCGGTCAGCACGTCGCGCGGCTTCTGCACCCCGGGCAGGTCGACGAGGACGAGCTGGGAGCCCGCCTCGACGTCGGTGGCGATGCCGCGGATCGCCCGTCGCGTCGTCTGCGGGCGCATCGAGACGATCGCGACGCGGCTGCCGACTATCGCGTTGACCAGGGTCGACTTGCCGACGTTGGGACGCCCGGCGAGGCCGACGAATCCGGCCCGCGTCATGCCAGGCCCGCGATCACGCGATCCTGCAGGGCGAGCATCTCGCCCTCGTCGCTCTCGTGGTCCATTCCGCAGAGGTGCAGGGTGCCGTGGACCGCCGCCTCGACGACGTCGGTGCAGTGCTGCGGGCAGATCGCCACGTCGCCCAGCTCGCGTGGCCCGGCGGTCGGCCCGGCGCCGTCGAGCGGGAAGGCAAGCACGTCGGTGGGGGCGTCCTTGCCGCGGTGGACGCGGTTGAGCTCGCGGATCCGCTCGGCATCGACCAGCTCGACCGCGATGTGCCCGTCGGCGACGCCCGCCGCCGCCAGCGCCGCCGCCACCGCGTCGCGCAGCTCGGCCGGCACGTCGGCGAGGTCAACCCCCATCCGCCGGCTGCCCGCCCTGCGTGCGCTCGGCGTGCTCGCCGTAGGCGGCGACGATCCGCTGCACCAGCTTGTGGCGGACGACGTCCTCGCCGCCGAAGCGGACGAAGGAGATGTCCTGCACCTCATTGAGGATGTCGCGGACGACCACCAGGCCCGAGCGTTGGTCGGTCGGCAGGTCGATCTGGGTGACGTCCCCGGTTACGACCATGCGCGAGTTGAAGCCGAGCCGGGTGAGGAACATCTTCATCTGCTCGGGACTGGTGTTCTGTGCCTCGTCGAGAATGACGAAGGAGTCGTTCAACGTCCTTCCCCGCATAAACGCCAGCGGTGCGACCTCGATCACGCCGCGCTCGAAGTAGCCGTTGACGCGGTCCGGATCGAGCATGTCGTAGAGCGCGTCGAAGAGGGGCCGCAGATAGGGGTCGACCTTGGCCTGGATGTCGCCGGGCAGGAAGCCGAGCCGCTCGCCGGCCTCGACCGCCGGCCGGGTGAGGATGATCCGCTGCACTTCCTTCTCGGCAAGGGCATGCGCCGCCATCGCCACGGCGAGGAAGGTCTTGCCGGTACCGGCGGGGCCGATGCCGAAGGTGATCGTGTGGCGGCGGATCGAGTCGACGTAGCGTTTCTGGTTGAGCGTCTTCGGCGCCACCTTGGTGTTGCGGTGTCGCCAGACGACGTCCTCGAGGATCTCGGCCGGGCTCTCGTCAGCATCGAGCGCGCCGGTCACCGCTTCGATCGTGCCGGGAGCGACCTCGTGGCCCTGCTCGATCAGATCGACCAGCTCGTCGACCACCGTGGCCGCTGTCTGCACGTCGGTCGAGTCGCCGTCGAGGGTGAGGACGTTGCCGCGCAGGTGGAAGTCGCAGTCGAGGCGGCCGCGCAGCGCCCGCAGGACGGCGTCCTCGGAGCCGGCCAGCTCGGCGGCCACGGTGTTGTCGAGGGTCAGCTGCCTACGAGCCAAGTTTCTCTCGCACCGCCGCGCTCACCCGCTTGCCGTCGGCCCGCCCGCCGAGCTTCGGCATCAGCGCCGACATCACCTGCCCCATCTGCTTCTGCTCGGTCGCGCCAGTCTCGGCGACCGCTGTTTCGACCAGCTCGGCCAGCTCCTCGTCGGAGAGCTGCGCCGGCAGGTAGGCCTCGATCAACTCGGCCTCGAAGCGCTCCGCGCTCGCCTGCTCGCCGCGATCGGCCTCGCGGTAGGCCTCCTCCGCCTCGAGCCGCTTCTTGCGCTCCCGCTGCAGGACCGCGACCTCGTCGCCGTCGCCCAACTTGGCGTCCTGCTGCAGCGAGTCGACGACCATCCGCAGCGCGGCGGCACGCTCGCGCTCGCCCGCTTTCATCGCAGTACGCACATCGGCCTGGACCTGCTCGAGGACGCTCATCTCCCTAAGGGTAGTTGGCGACACCCGCGCACAACGTGCCGCCCCGAAATGAGCAAGTGGTGGCCGCGGACAGCGGCCACCACTTGCTCCATCGATGCGTTAGCTCGACACCAGGTACCGCGGAGATTTCGCGCTTTGGAATTCCCCGCTCATCGTGATCGAGGGGCCAGGACAGAGCGAGAGCGTCCCGCTCACCCTCGACAGGGTCGCGGAGGCCGAGAGCACGGCCGGACTACCGCCGGTGAATTTATAGGGAAAGCTCGTCGCCGAAGCCGATTTGTAGATGCAGGTGAAGTTCGTTCCTTTATACGTGCAATTGACATTTAGCGTGGGAGAGCCCAACGTTTCCGTCACGTAGATCGTCCCGGAGCCGCCGCCCGCCGCTTCCAACGAGCCTGAATAGGGCGGGTTTTCCCAGGCGAGCGTGCACCCCGAATACAGCGTACCCACGCATTTCGACAGGGTCGGCGATCCGTAGCGCCAATCGCCTTTGGGCACGTAGATGTTGTTGTTCGCCAGCGAGAAGCTGGATTCCGAGCATCTGATCTGGCTTCCGCTCGCGAAGGCGCCGAAAACGACTTCCGATTTCGGCGCCAGGGAGAATGCTTCTTCCATCACCCTCGAGGCCGCCGGGCACGGGGTCGCGTTCACGGAGCAGAACATGGGGCCACTGACTCCGCGTTTCGTGACATAGGTAGGGGAAGTTTTGAGCTTGTATTCCCCTTCCCACTGCACCGAGCCTGGACAGAGGGCACCACCCGCGTTCTTGGGCAGCGCTTGGTTGACCACGATCGCGGCCAGTTCGCCTCCCGTGACGGGAAGTTCAATCGCTTTTTCGCTGCCGTAGGTGCATTCGTTGCTACCGCATTTGAAGACCAGCCCGGCGACGTTCACGGACAATTTCCCGTTGCCTTCGACCGGTTCGTGCAGGTCCGTCGAGTAGGGAAGGCCACTCGCTTTTACCGTGCAGCCTTCGCTGCACGAGGAGAACGAGAGCACCGTCAGCGCCTCGGACTCGTTGCGTTCCATGGTGCTCACACATTTCACCGTGGCCCCTTCGCTGAGTTTGAAGGTGGTCGGCAACGTGCCGGTTTTGAATGCGTGGCCGATGTAGTTTTCGTTGGCGCATTCGGCGACGACCGCTTTGCAGAGCACGGTTTCTTCGTTGGCCGACGCCGAGCTGACGCCAATCGCGGCTATCGCGGTCAGCATCAGGATTGCAGCGAGACCAAACGTCTTGATCGACTTCATCTCAACCTCCTGAGAGTTGACTGGAGCGAAGGCACGAGCAGGGGACAGCGACGCCGTGCGGGCGGGCCTTCCGTCCACATGCGTCACACCCCAATCCGACGCGCCTCCTCAACTAACTAAACATGCCGGTTCTTCATAGTCAAGAGGATTGATGCAACCGCTCGTCAGGTGTTCGAGTTATATGAGCGAAAGGATCAACAAAGCCCGGAAATGTCGACGTGTTCGACCTCTCCCAGGGGCATCTGAAGGAAGCGCGTGCCGAGCTCGTGGAAGGAATCGACCTCGCCGCTGCATAGGAAGCGGTACTCGCCCTCGCCGTCGGGGGAACGCGCCAATCCAGCCGACTCGAGCGTCCGCTGGACAGCCGCGGCAACCGCGTGGCCACCGCTGACCAGGCGCACGTCGCGGCCGAGGACGCGCTGCAGCATCGGCGCGACCAGCGGGTAGTGGGTACAGCCGAGAATCAGCGTGTCGACTTCGGCCCGCTTCAGCGGCGCGCAGTAGGCGCGGGCCATCTCGAGCACGCCCTGGTCGAACGGAGAGCCGTCCTGGATGAAGGGGGCCAGGTCGGGCGCCTCGACTTCGGTCACCGCGAGCGCCCGGCCCTGGCCCTCCAGGGCGCGCCGGTAGGCGCCGCTCTCGACCGTGTTCGGGGTCGCCAGCACGCCGACCCGGCCGCTGTCGGTGATCGCCGCGGCGATCTCGGCCTGCGGCTCGACCACGGGGACCACCTTCACGCCATGCTCCGCCGCGACCTCGCGCGCCACCCCCTCGCCGATCGAGGTCGCCGTGTTGCAGGCGATCACCAGCAGCTTCGCGCCACCCTCCAGCAGCAGCGTCGCGATCGCCCGGATGCGCTCGCGCAGTCGCTCCGGATCGCGCGTCCCATAGGGGAACATCGCCGTGTCGCCGAGATAGACGAAGTCCTCCTCCGGCAGCGAGACCAGGCACTCGTGCAGCACGGTGAGCCCGCCGACGCCGGAGTCGAACATCGCGATCGGCTGCGAGGCGTCTAGAGAAATGGTTTGTACGCCATGAAAAAGATCGTCACCACGACGATCAGCCCGGCGAGCGTGCCGACTTTGCCGATCCGGTCGCCGAGCGCTTCGAACTCATCGCTGAGCGTGTCGCCCACCTTCAGGTCGCGCTCGGCAAGCGCTTTGGCTTCGCGGACCTTGGGCTGGAAGAAGGCATGCTGGAGGCCGAAGAGGACGATGATCGCGAGGAAGCCGACGCTGACGAAGGCGTCGCTCGCTTCCCAAGGCCCGTCAGCGAGCAGGTAGATGCCCGCGAACAGGAGGACGATCATCCCCGGGTTGACCAGGTAGCGATCGACCTTCTGTATCCCGGCCATGATCGCCGGCGTGGCCCGCGGGTACTGCGGCACCACGGAGAAGAAGAAGGCGTAGCCGAAAGTCGGGCCGAAGGCGAGAACTACGGCCAAGATGTGCAGGAAGAGCGCAATCTTGTAGCCCGGGTCCACGATCGTCGCCAGCATCGCCGCGAAACATATCCGCTAACGGCGACGGAGCAGCAGGGCGGACCAATCGCCGTCGTTGCGGCGCTCGGCCTCGACGAGGCCCGCGGGAACGAACGCGGCGACGATTTCGTCCAACTCCGTAGGAAGAAGACCAGAGCAGACGATGGTGGTGGGAGTGCTCGCCAACTGGACCGCGACCACGCTCAACACCGGCGCGGTCAGGTTGGCTACTACGGTCGGCGCGAGGTCGGGGAGGCCCTCTCGCAGGTTGAGCTTCTCCAGCTCGACAGTCACGTCGTTGGCCGCAGCGTTCTCAGCCGCTGCTTCGATCGAAGCTTGCTCGTGGTCGAAAGCCGCAACTGGGTCCCAGCCGAGCTTGGCGGCAGCAATGGCGAGGACACCTGAGCCGGTTCCCAGGTCTGTAAACGGTCCCACTGCTTCGCCCGCCCGCTCGAGCTCGAGCAGGAGCTCCAGGCAGAGACGGGTAGTCGGGTGGGCGCCGGTGCCGAAAGCTCGGCCTGGGTCGACGACGAGGTCGATCGCGCCCTCGCGCGGCTCCTCCCAGGAGGGTCGCAGCCAGAGCCGCTCGCCGATCAGCAGCGGCTTGTGGAAGTCCTGCCAGCGGTCGGCCCAGTCGTCGGGCACCTCAGTCGCGACCAGCTCGACCAGGCCGTCCCCGGCCGCAACCTCGATCTCACCCAGCTCCGGCAGCTCGCCCTCGCCACCGTAGATCGCGTACTCGACGTAGCCGGGGCCACGCTCCTCCTCCACCCCGTTCGGCGCCAGGACGGTCAGCTCGGCCAAAACCTGCTCGGCCAGCTCGGGAACGCAGCGGACCGCCAGCCGGATCAACCGAAGGCTCGTCGTACGCGCGAGAAGAAGCTCCCCTCGTCGCCATGCCGCGAGCGCAGGTTGCGGGCCTCCATCGTCTCGCCCAACTTCTCAGCCATCTCGCGTTGCTCCTCCGAGAGCTGCTCCGGGACGATCACCTGCACCGCGATCACCATGTCGCCCGGCGGCCCGCCGTTGGCGCCCGGCATGCCGTGTCCGCGCAAGGCGAACTGGCTGCCCGGCTGAGTGCCGGCCGGAAGCTCGATCTCGCGCTCACCCTCGTGGCTCGGGATCTTGATCTTGATCCCCAGCATCGCGTCGATCGCCGAGATCTCGACCGTGTGGATCAGATCCTGGCCGCGCATCGGCCCGCGCCGCACCTCGAAGCCGAAGTTGCCGTTGAAGAAGGCCTGGAAGATGTCCTCGACCGAGCCGAAGCCACCCGGCGCGGCGCCGGCGCCGCGCAGACCCTCATGGCCGTAGGCGTCATAGGCGCGGCGCCGCTCGGGGTCGGAGAGCACCTCGTAGGCTTCCGCGGCCGCCTTGAACTTCTCCTCCGCCTCGGGGTCGTGATCGTTGACGTCCGGGTGCAGCTCGCGAGCGAGGCGGCGGAAGGCGGTCTTCACCTCGGCTTTGTTGGCGTCGCGGCCGACGCCGAGGATCTCGTAGTAGTCGCCGGGCATCAGCCGTATACCGACTCGCAGTAGCGCGACAGCTCTCGCGCCGCGCCGCGCACCGAGACGATCGCGGTCGCGTAGTCCATCCGCAACGGGCCGACGACCCCAACCGAGCCGAGATTTCGGTGAGCCAGGCCGTAGTTGGCACCGACGACGCTGACCGAGCGCAGCTCCGGCTGCGGGTTCTCGCCGCCGATCCAGAGGAAGACCGAACGCTCCTCCAGGGCGGAGCGCAGCATGCCGAGCACACCGGCGCGGCGCTCCAGCGCCGTCATCAGCCGATCGGCGCGGGGCAGGTCGCCGCGGTGGTCGTCGGAGAGGAGCCGCGAGGCGCCCTCCATGTAGAGGCTGTCGCCGGTTTCCTGCTCGAGCCCGGTGAAGGCCGGGCCAAGCGTGGCGAGGAAGCGGGACTCGGCCGGCCCCAGGTCGGGATCGGCAAGGCGGTTGGCGATCATCCGCGCGCCGACACCCATCCCGGCAAGGGACTCGTTGAGGTAGCTGGAGGCCCACTCGACCAGACCCGGATCGACGGGGCCGTCGAAGTCGAAGACGCGCTTGGCGATGGCGCCGGTAGAGGCGATCGCGATCGCCATCACCTTGGTCGGCTGCAGGCGCAGGACCTCGACCCGGTGAATCGTCGCCGTGGCCGGCGCCGGCGCCGTGGCAAGCGCCATCAGGTCGGTCATCTGGGCAAGCGCGGCCGTCGTCTCCCGCATCGCGTCGTCGACCTCGCGCCGCAGGCGCGAGAGCTCCAGCTCGGCCCCGGGATCGGCCTTCGGCATTCCGGACTCGATCAGGCGGTCGACGTAGTAGCGGTATCCAACCTCGGTAGGAACCCGCCCCGCAGAGGTATGCGGGTGGTTCAGAAATCCAGCCGCCTCGAGCGCCGCCAGCTCCGCCCGTACAGTCGACGGCCCCCAGATGACCTCGTCCTTCTCAGCTATCTCTTTCGACGGCACCGGCCTGCCCGACACGAGGTACGCATCGACCACCAGCCGAAGAATCAACTCCTGTCGCTCAGAAAGCACGCATCGAAGTCTAAGAGGAGCGCCGGGTGAGCCCTCCCAAAACACTCAAGCGAGGCTCCCGCCGAGCGTTTTGGGAGGGCTCACCCGGCGCTCTTACAGCGCTACTTCCGCTTCGGCATTCCGAATCGTCTGATTCTCGCCCTGGGCGGCGACGACGTCGATCACAGCCTTGCCGTCCTCGACCGACTTGACGGTGCCGCTGACGACGATCTCGGTCTCCGGCGCGCCCATGCCGCGGAACTGCACCGAGAGGCGTTTCAGCGAGCGAGGATCGCCGCCGCCGGCCCCTTCGGCGCTTGCGCGGGCGACGAGGCCCATCATGTAGAGGCCGTGCAGGATCGTGTTCGGAAGGCCGACGGCCTTGGCGAACTCGGGATCGATGTGGATCGGGTTGAAGTCGCCCGAGGCGCCCGCGTAGCGGTGCGGCAGGTACTTGTCGGGGGTGACTCTCAGCTCGGCGATCTGCTCGCTGGCGCTCAACTCCGCCATCTCAGACTCCCCTCACGATGTTGGTCCAGGTTCCGCGCACGACCTCGGCGCCGTCCTGGTTGACCGAGACGGTCTCGAAGACGTAGAAGCCCTTGCCGTCTTTCTCGAAGATCTGCAGGCACTTGGCGCTGGTCGTGATCTCGTCCCCCGAGCAGGCCGGCTCGCCCCAGATGAACTCCTGCCCACCGTGCACCATCGCGGCGAAGTTCATCTCCACCTCAGGGTCGAACATCGCCGGGCCGAGCGCCGGGGCGCTGTAGACGACACAGAACATCGGCGGCGCCACCACGTCGCGATAGCCGGCCGCCTTGGCCGCGTCGCGATCGAAGTGGACGGGGTTCTCGATCCCGATCACCCGCGCGTACTCGCCGATCTTCTCCTTGCCCACCTCATAAGTAGTGGCGGGCCATTCCTTGCCAATTGCCTCGGTCTTCATAGCCATAGGTCGGAAACCTATCTACTCGTCGATCTGGAGCACCGCCAGGAACGCCTCCTGGGGGACCTCGACGCGGCCGACCTGCTTCATCCGCTTCTTGCCGGCTTTCTGCTTCTTCAGCAGCTTGTTCTTGCGGGTGACGTCGCCGCCGTAGAGCTTCGCGGTGACGTCCTTGCGCAGCGCCTTGACGGTCTCGCGGGCGAGGATGTTGGAGCCGATCGCGGCCTGCACCGGTACGTCGAAGAGCTGGCGCGGGATCGTCTTGCGCAGCCTCTCGACCAGCCGCTTGCCCTGCTCGTAGGAAAATTCGCGATGGACGATGATCGAGAGCGCGTCGACCTTGTCGCCGGCCAGCAGGATGTCGACCTTGACCAGGTCGGAGGCCTGGTTGCCGATCGGCTCGTAGTCGAGCGAGGCATAGCCGCGGGTCGAGGACTTCAGCAGGTCGAAGAAGTCGAGGACGATCTCGGCCAGCGGCATGTCGTAGCGGATCTGCACCCGCTGCGGGCTCAGGTAGTGCATGTCGACGTGGGTGCCGCGACGGGTCTGGCAGAGCTCCATCACCGCGCCCACCTGCTCGGACGGAGAGATGATCGTGGCGCGGATGTAGGGCTCTTCGATCGCCTCGATCGTGCCCGGGTCGGGCAGCTCGGTGGGACTGCGGACCTCCTTTGAGGTGCCGTTGGTCATGTGGACCTCGTAGCGCACGTTCGGGGTCGTCGAGAGCAGGTCGAGCCCGTACTCGCGCTCCAGCCGCTCGCGCACGATCTCCATGTGGAGCAGGCCGAGGAAGCCGCAGCGGAAGCCGAAGCCGAGCGCCTCGGAGGTCTCCGGCTCCCAGGACAGCGCGGCGTCGTTGAGGGCGAGCTTCTCGAGCGCGTCGCGCAGGTCTTCGAAGCGGTCGGTGTCGATCGGGAAGAGCCCGCAGAAGACCATCGGGCGAACCTCGCGGTAGCCCTCGAGCGGCTCGGCGGCCGGCCGCTCCTGCGCCGTCAGCGTGTCGCCGACGCGCAGCTTGGCGACGTCCTTGATGCCGGTGATCAGGTAGCCGACGTCGCCCGCGTCCATCCCCTGCACCCCCGTCATCGCCGGCCGGAAGAAGCCGATGTCGTCGATGTCGGCCTCGGTGCCGTTCTGCATCGCCAGGATCCGCTCGTGCTTGCGGAAGGAGCCGTCGACCATCCGCACGTAAGCGATCACGCCGCGGTACTGGTCGAACTCGGAGTCGAAGATCAGCGCCCGGGTCGGGGCCTCGGGCTCGCCCTTCGGGGCCGGGATCCGGTCGACGATCGCCTCCAGCACCTCGACCACCCCCTCGCCGGTCTTGGCCGAGATCCACAGCGCTTCCTCCGGGTCGCCCCCGGTCAGGTCGGCGATCTCCCGCGCGACCCGATCGGGCTCAGCGCCGGGCAGGTCGACCTTGTTGATCACCGGGATCAGCTCCAGCCCGTTCTCGACCGCAAGGTAGGTGTTGGCGACGGTCTGCGCCTCGACTCCCTGGGCGGCGTCGACGACGAGTAGGGCGCCCTCGCAGGCGGCGAGGCTGCGCGAGACCTCGTAGGAGAAATCGACATGGCCGGGGGTGTCGATCAAATGCAGGTGGTAGACCTGCCCGTTGGAGGCCGTGTACTCGACCCGCACGGCCTGGGCCTTGATCGTGATCCCGCGCTCGCGCTCGAGGTCCATCGAGTCGAGCATCTGGGCCTGCATTTTCTTCGGGTCGACGGCGCCGGTGACCTCGAGGATGCGGTCGGCCAGGGTCGACTTGCCGTGGTCTATGTGGGCGATGATGCTGAAGTTGCGGATGTGGTCCATCGGGGTGCGGAGTATGGCGAGTGGTTGTGTGGGGCGAGGTCGGGGGGTGCCCCTGGCTTGCTGGGTTTTTCGCCAGGAGCGCTTACGGCCGTCCGAGGATCGGGTTGGGGCGAAAAAGAGGACGCCGCTGCGCCAGGAGCACCCCCCGACCTCGCCACTCGGACGCGGCGCCTGCTACGGGCAGGCCGACGGGTCCAGGGGCCCGTTCAGCTTGAAGACGACCGTTGGCGGCGTTTTCAAGATTGGCGTTGCTTGGGGGCTTTCGGTCCAGCGGGTTGTTTGTGGATAGGGGGACTTGCCTGGTTCCACTCGGTCTCGCGAGGTGACCACGTAGTCGTAGTTCCCTTCGTTGAGCAGGCGACGCCATTGTTGGCAGGTCGATGGAGCCACGAAGCCTCCGTGGGGCGCTTCTTCGCCTATGTACTGGACGTGGTTGGTGAGGTCGGTGCCGAAGAGGGGGTACTGGCGGGTTGAGGTGGTGGCTATGCGGGCGCCTGAGATTGCGTCGGCCCATTTGAAGGCGGCGTTGAGGCCAGGGGCGGCGAAGGTGGGGTTCGCGTAGCGGTTCTGCAGGTAGTGGCGCTGGACCGGATAGCCGATCGCGATCACCGCGAGAACGATCAAGGCCAACGCCATCGCAGGTCCCGTCCCCGTGCGGTCGAGCTTTGAGTCGCTATCCGCGCCAAACCTCGACCGCCACCGGGAGAGGGCGCCGAGGCGCTCGCGCAGAGCCGGAGCCGTGGGTAGCAGCGCGAGGCCAAAGACCAACGCGGGAGCGAGGTAGCGCAGACCGGATTCGAAGCCGCGCGGCATGCCCTCCGGGCCGGATGCCGAGGTGGGGGCAATCAGCCAGGCAAAAGCGGCGGCGAGACCGGCGGCTGCGACAACTCGCAGCAGAGAGCTCGACCCCCGGCCGAGGCAGAGCAGCAGCCCCGCAAGCGCCAGCACGGCGAGTAAGGGCCAGAGGATCGTCAGGCCACCGTGTAAACCCGGTAGGAACCAGCCCGACCAGACGGAGCCGTTAGTCAGATAACCAAGCACGCTGTGGCCTTCCCGCCCACCGAGAGCTTGATCGGGAGCGGGCAACGAGATCGGGCCGAGGTGGTCGAACCAGGGCAGCGGGTTGCCGGTGTGGATCAGGTTGCGCAGGTACCAGTAACCGCCGCCGGCGAGAGCGACCAGACCAGCTGCCGCAAGAGCTCTCCAGCGCCTGCCGGCAGGCGCGACGATGGCAATCCCTAGAACGAGAACGGCGGCGGGTAAGAGGAAGTTGAGCTTGGTGCCCGCGGCTAGACCCGCTGCCAGGCCGACGACGAGGAGAGCACCAGTGCCCAAACCAGCTTCGTCCTCCTGGCGAGAGGCCCAAGCATTGAGGGCAACCGCAACAGCGGCAAGTAGGAAGAAGATCCCGACGATGTCATTGCGCGCTTCCCCAGCTTGATCGGACAACACAGGCAAGCTCAAAGCAATCGCTCCCAGTCCCAGTGACCACGGCGCAACTCGGTACGGCTTTCCGATGCACCAGCAGGCCAGTAGGCAGCCGACAAACCATCCGAGATTCAGCAGCGGCGAAAGCAAATCCCGGCCGAACGCCAGCATCCCAGCGGCGTGGAAGATTTCAGCATTCGCCGGGTAGAACCAGGCCAGGAACTGCGGCGCGATGAAGTGCAGGCTCCACGTATCGCCACTCTGAAAGAACCCGGCCGCAAACGGCCCGTGGTACCAGGTCGAGTCGAACCCGGTCATCCCGGTCCCCAGCTTCGTCTTGACCTCGACACCGAACTTGACGACCGCGATCGCAGCTATCGCAAGTGCGATCAATGTCGCGCTCCGAGCGGGAGGGCGGGGGTATCCCTCTCGCGCAGCGGCGTCCTCTTTTTCGCCCCGTTCGCCTCCTCGGACGGCCAGCAACGACTCTGGCGAAAAACCCAGCAAGCGAGAGGGATGCCCCCGCCCTCCCCCAACCAACAGCCATAGTCCCGACCCGACGACAGCAACGCCAACGAGATAAGGCACCGGCTCGAACAACCCGAAGCTGCCGAGAATCTCAGCGATCCAAATCAGCAGGGCAAGCGCCAGAACGGCGGTCCCCAGACATGCGGGTGCCGCCGAGAAGCTGGGAAGTAAGCGAGCTCGCACTGCCGACGCGCCCAGCGTGGCGAAGCCGGCGAGCAGGGCTATCTCGGCAATGCCCAGCAGATAGCGCGGCAGGTCGAGCATCTAGCGGCGGCGGAGAAGCCGCGTGATCTGCTCGAGCTCGGCGATACGAAAAAGCTTGGCCAAGGCGACGTACACGATGCCCCCGGCCGCCAGCCCAGTGCCCAGCGAGACGATCTGGCCGAACAGGCCGCGTCCCAGGGTCTCGTCCAGAAGGTCCCAGACCCCGAACGACACCGCCGCAAGCGCCGCTGCCGCCAGGGTTATCCGCATACCGGTGGAGAGCAGCCTGCCGAGCTCCAGGCCGCCGAGCTCGCGGCGCAGGACGACCGCTTGCGCGAGCACGGCGGCGGTCGTGCCAATGCCCGTGCCGGCAACGATCCCTCCGGTGCCGAAGGGCTTGTAGAGGAACAGGGCGCCGAGCGCCGAGACGACCAGGTCGAGGCCGGCCAGCCCGGTCGCCATCCAGGGCCGCTGGAGGCTGAAGAAGGTCCGCGTCTGCAGCAGGTAGAGGCCGTTGGTCGGCAGCGAGAAGGCGAACCAGAAGAGGGCGGTGGCGACCAGCGTGGTCTCCTGGGGAGTGAACTCGCCACGCTGGTAGACCAGCCGGATCATTGGCTCGGAGAGCACAAGGACCGCGGCCGCGGCCGGCAGCAGGACGAAGAGGATCTGGCGCATCCCGTTGGCCATCGTCGCCCGTAGGTTGTCGTGCTCGCCGCGGGCGGCGAAGCGGGCGAGCGTCGGGAAGAGCACCGTCGCGATCGCCACCGAGAAGACGCCCTGGGGCAGCTGGTAGATCCTGAACGCCTTGTCGATCGCCGCCGGAGACTGTTCGCTGACCAGGCTGCCGAAGAGGCTGTTGATCAGCAGGTTGAAGTTGATCAGGCCGAGGCTGATCGTCACCGGCAGCATCAGCAGGAGGACGCGACGCACGTCCGGGTTGCGCCACTCGAAGCTCCATTCGAACTTGAAGGGCGTATTGCGCAGATCCCAGGTCGGGATAAGGAGCTGAACCAAGGTGCCGGCGAGGATGCCGATCGCGTAGGCGTAGATCCGATTCTGCCCGTGGAAGGCCGGAATCAGGAAGACCAGCGTGGCGATGATCGTCAGGTTCCAGAACAGCGGCGAGATCGCGAAGGCGCCGAAGCGGTCGTAGCTGTTGAGGATGCCGACGACGACGCCGCTCAACCCGAGCAGGATCAGGATCGGGAAGAGGACCTGGGAGAGGGTGACGGTGAGATCGAGGATCGCCCCTTCGAAGCCCGGCGCGAAGAGCGGCATGATGACCGGGGCGAGCAGGACGAAGAGGGCCGTGATCGCGCCCAGCACGAGGGTGACGAGCAGCAACAGGGTCGAGGCGAGCCGGAAGGCCTCGCGGTAGTTCTTCTTCTCCAGTTGCTCGGTGAAGACGGGGACGAAGGCCGGCTGCAACGCGGCGTCGGCGAAGAGCGCGCGCACCAGGTTGGGGACCTGGAAGGCGATCGTGAATGCCGACATCGGCCCGCTGACGCCGTAGTAGCCGGCGGCGACGACCTCGCGGACGAGGCCGGCGATCCGCGAGGCGGCGGTGGCGATCGAGAAGAACGCGGTGGAGCGCGCGATGCGCCCCGACCGAAGGCCGGGCGCGGGCTCACCGGAGCTTTCCTCGCCGGGCTCGAAGGCCTCGGCGGCGCGCACCGCGGCATCGGCGGCGACCGCTGCCTCCTCGCGATCGTCTCCCTCAGGTGCCGTAAGTTTCTCCAAGCTGGGTCTCAGTCGCTATAGTCGGCGGCCGCCTGGGGCTGGCTGGTGCCACTTCCAGGCCCACGACTCATGGCGAACATAGCCTCACAAAAGAAGCGGATCCTACGCAGCGAGCGCGAGCGAACCGAGAACCGGCTCCTGACGAGCACGGTCAAGACCTATTTCCGGCGACTCGAAAGCGCCGTCGAGGGCGGCGATGCCGCCGTGATCGAGGCTGAGCACCGCACGCTCGTCTCACGTATCGACAAGGCCGTCCAGAAGGGCGCCCTGCACAAGAACACCGCGGCTCGCAAGAAGGCCAAAGCCGCGCGCATCGCGACCGCCGCCGCCAAGTAGTCAGGCCGGCACGCCCGCTGCGGCGCGCAGCGCCAGGGTCAGCGCCAGCTCGTCGCCGTAGTCAGCGCCACCGCGGCACCAAACCTTGAGATCGGCGAGGGCGATCGTCGCCTCCCGCAACTCGCTTGCATCGACGTTCCGAAGCCTGCCGACCAGTTGCTTGGCCGCGTAGGGGTGCATGCCGAGGCTCGACTCGACCTGCTTCGGCGGCATCCCCTCCTCCAGCATTGCCGCTGCCACGCAGGCTTTTCGCAAGCGCGACGCGAGGCCGTAGATCAACCCGGTGACGTTCTCGCCCTGCGAGATCAGCCGCTCGGCGATCCGCAGCGCAGTCGCCGCGTCACGCTCCAGCAGCGCGTCGGATAGCGCCCACACGACCGCCTCCGAGGTGTCGGCGATCATCGCGCCCAGATCGGCAGCGTCCACCGTCCCACCCTCTCCCGCCCAGAGCACGAGCCGCTCCAGCTCGTTGTGGAGGCGCTGCGGATTCGCCCCCATCCGCTCGACCAGCATGCGCGCCGCCGCCGGGTCGAGGCGGAAGCCGAGCCGCTCGGCGTCGGCGATCAACAGCCGCGGCATGTCCCTCGCCTTGGGAGCCTCGAACTCGTGGATCTCCCCATTTGCCGCCTTGACCGCCTGGACCAGCTTCGCCGGCGCCTTTGCCCGCGCGATCAGGACGACGCTGAGGTCGGGAGGCAGTCCGGCGAGCGCCGCCGCCACCGCTTCCAGCTGCCGGTCGCGCCAGCGCTCCACACCGTCGGCGAGCAGGTAGCGACGGGATTCCGTCAGCGACATCGCCGGGATCGCACCCAGCAGTGCCTCATGATCGGGTGCGCCCCGGCCCTCGCCGGGCTCGAAGATCTGCAGCGAGGCGACTCCCCCGTCGCGCTCCGCCCGCGACCGCAGGCGTGAGCGCGTCGCGTCGATCTTGGCCCCATCGGTGCCGGCGATCAGATAGAGGGGGCGCATCTCCTCGGCCATCGGCCGAGTCTAGATGGCGGCCCAGCGCCTTCTACCAGTGACCGTGATCGTGCCCGTAGCCGTGGGCGCCACCGTGGCTCCACGAGGACGAATGCGACTCGCTTCCGGATTCTTCGGGGGCATCGGCTTCTGGCTGAGGGGCTTCGTTCGGGGCGGGCGCCGCTTCAGGGCTTTCGTTCGATTCGGACGTGTCCGAATCGTCCCCGCCGTGCGAGTGGCCATGACCGTGACTTGTGTGGCCATGACCGTGCTCGTCGCTTTCGTCGGTGGCCGGCGGAGCCTGCGAGGTCACCGGGGCTTCCGGCTTGCTCTGAGCCACCGGACCCGGTGACGAGGAGACCGAACTGGAGACCGGCACCGCCGCAGCCGCGGGTACGGGAGCAGGTTGTTCGACGACCGGCGCCGGGGTCGGCTCGCTGGGCGCGCTGCCGCCGGCCGGGCTCGCCGGAGTCGGATGGGAGGCGACGAGGCCTGCGGCCTGAGGGGCCTGCGATCCGCCCAACGCGGCGGCCCCGCCTCGGCGTGGCCTGGGCTGGCCCGAAGAGATCCCTGGGCTCGTTTGGCTGGTTGCGCCAGGGGTTGCCGAGCCGCCACCCAAAGCCCTCGCTCTCGCCACGACCGCGGCCTTACCGACCGCCTGATGCCCGCTTCCGAAACCGGGAATCGGGGCTCCGGCAATCAGTGGCCAGCCCTGGTTGAGCGCCAGAGCGACCATCGCCAAGCCGATCGCGGCGGTTGCGCCGAGTAGCGCCAGCGATGTGCTGCGGGTCCGCTCGAGCAGCCCGTCGCCGAGAACGCTCGTTTTGACGGCAGATCGCAGCAACCGCTGTCGATGTTTGGAGAGCACCGATACGTCCATCGACGGCCTCGCACCAATCGACAAGGCGACGACGACATAACCCCAATATCGATTCGTTGATTCGTCCAGGCCCGGCGAAGGAGAGTTCGCCGCAGGCGAGGGCTCAGCCGCCGTCGCCATTCACGCGAACCGAGTCGCCAACCACTTCGAGCACGACGGTTCCGTCGCGATCGGTGCGCAGAGTGGGAATGCCGTGCGAAGCAAGCGTCGCGAGAGTGGCCGCGGTCGGGTGGCCGAACGGGTTGTCGGCACCGACCGAGATCACCGCCAGGCGGGGTCGGGTGCGGTCGAGTAGATCGCCAAGCCCGGCATCGTCGCTGCCATGGTGGGCGACCTTGAGCACGTCTATGGGGCCTGGATCGATCGGCGTCGTTTCCGCCTCCGCGTCGGCGGTCAGCAACATCGAGAAGCGGCGCCAGCGGGCAAGCATCACCAAGGCCAGCTGGTTGGGGTCTTCGCCGGCGTGCGAGCCGGCGAGCAGCTCGGCCGGCGGCCAGAGCACGTCGAGCCGCAACCCGCCCGATCGCAGCTCGCTCCCCCGGGCGAGGCGGCGGCCCGGAACCCCCGCAGCGGCGACCTCGGCCAGTGTCTGTTCTCGCAAGACCGCGTAGAGGAGGCGCCCGACCGGGAAGGCGCCGAGCAGATCTCGGACCCCACCTGCATGGTCCGACTGATCGTGGGTGACGATCGCGGCGCCGAGCCGGGTGACCCCGGCGCTGCGCAGCTTCGCCGCGAGCCCGTCCCCAGGCGGGCCACCGTCGACCAGCACGGCCGCCGCACCCCGCGGCTGCAGCAGGATCGCGTCGCCCTGCCCGACGTCGAGGACGGAGATCCGCAAGCCCGTCGGCGGACCGGGAGTCGCACCTCCCTCCGGCGCAAAGAAACCCCAGGCCAACCCAAGCGACAGCAGGCCGAACGCCAGGACCGGGCCAGCCACGCGCAACCTCCGCCGACGGGACGATTTCGGTCGATATAGGGCCGTTTTCGGCCCATCGGCAGCTTGGCGACGGTTGCTGATGCGCATGGCAAAGGCAGATGCCGCCGCGATCGATGTGTACGACGCGACCATGCCCCCCACCCCCAGCCGCACGTGCAGGTAGGCCCAACTCGGACGGCCGCACCAGGCGGCCACCTGGGCGATGTAGGCGAGCAGGAGGGAGTTGGCGGCGTTGAGCCCTCCGACCGGCAGGCCGGGCACCTGGCCGGCGGCCGCGACCAACATCCCCAGCCACATCGCCGGCGCCACCGCGGGCAGCGCCAACAGGTTGGCGACGAGCGTCATCGTCGAGATCGCTTCGAAATGGAAGGCGATCAACGGCGCCGTGGCGAGCGTCGCGGCAATCGTCATCGCCGCTCCCTCGGCCAGGGCGCGGCGCCAGCCGCGGCTGCCGATCCGTGCCGCGATCCCCGCTCGCAGCGGCGCGGCAAGCAGGAGGATGCCGAGCACCGCCGCGAAACTGAGCTGCCAGCCGACATCGGTCGCGATCCCAGGCTCGAGGACGAGCAGTACCACCGCCGCGAACACCAGCGCGTAGAAGCGCGAGGCGCGGCGGCCGGCCAGGGTCGCCAGCACGCTCAGCGCGCCCATGATCCCGGCTCGCTGAATCGACGGGCCGGCGCTGGCCAGCGGCACGTAGACGGCGATCAGGCCAAGCACCCAAAGCAGACGGGTGCGGAGCGGCAACCCGAGCGCCGCCAGGACCGGCATCGCCAGCAGGACGAGCAGCGCCACGTTCTGACCCGATACGGCAAGCAGGTGGCTCAGACCGGCCCTGCGGAAGTCTTCCGTCGTCCCTGCGTCGATCTGCTCGTCCTCGCCGAGCACGAAGCCACGCGCCAGCGCCGCCTCCCGCGCCGGCATCCCCCGGCCGAGCGCCGCCTCGGCGCGAGCGCGAATCTCGCCGCTGTGGGAAAGCGCCAGCATGGCCGCCGCCGCAACCAGCAAAAGCGGCACTGGCAGGCTCCAGGCGCGCATGGCGCTAGGGCTGCAGCCGGGACCGCAGCGACTCCATCGTCGCCGGACCGATCCCGCTCACCCGGTCGAGTTGGTCGACCGATGCGAGACCGCCGTGCTGGTCGCGGTATTCGACGATCTTGGCGGCGGTCACCGGGCCGATGCCGTCGATCGTGTCGAGCTGCTCGGCGCTGGCGCTGCCGAGGCTGATCGGGCCGTCCTCCGCCGCGACGCCCGCTGTCGCGATCGATCCACCAGGCCCCCGCTTGGGCACCATCACCTGCTGCCCGTCGGCAAGGCGCGCGGCACGGTTGATCCCTTCGAGCAGGGCGCCCCCGGCCGCGCCGCCAGCACGTTCGATCGCATCGACAACACGCGCACCGGCAGGTAGCCGGTAGACCCCGGGCCGCTGAACGGCCCCGGCAACGTCGACCACGATGTCGGAGCCGCCGCCGCTTTTCAGGCTGAAGCCGCCGGAGTCGCTCGGGCTCGAGGCGACAGCGGCAGATGCCGCCGCGCCATCGCCCTCAGCGCGGATCGCCCGCGCCCCGACCAGCAGGAGAGCGATGGCGACGGCGCCGTAGACGAGGACCTGAGACCGCGAAAGCTCTGGCATGGACCGCAGCGTCGCCGGTCCGAGCGCGCGGGTGGCGCGCTAAATCGAAAAAATCAGCTACAAGTTCTCGTCGTCGTCGTAACCGGCCACCTCGGCCAGCTGATCGCTGTAGAGCTCGGCCGCGGCAACCGGAGGCGACTGCACCGAGACACAGGCCAGCGCCTCCTCGCCATTGTTGGCGATCGAGTGATCGGTGGCGGGCGGGACGAGGATCAGGTCGCCCTCCCCCACCCCCTGCGTGTCGCCGGCGACGGACATCGTTCCGGCCCCCCGCACGACCACGTAGACCTGCTCGGCGCCCTCATCGGAGCGCAGGGTCTGCTCGGCGCCAGCGGGAATCTCCAGCCAGGTCACCGACATGTTGCGGGCCCCCAGCTGCCCCGCGTCCATCAACGCGTGGTAGCGAAGCCGGTGCCACTCCTCGGCGGGAGCTTCTGACAGGCGCCTGACGAGCATCGGCGGCTTTGTACCAGAAAGGAGGCCTTGAACCGTGAGAACTCAGCGAACTACGAGGTTTACGAGCTTGCCGGGGACGACTATCTCCTTGACCACGTCCTTGCCGTCGAGGTAGCGCTGCACCTTCTCACTCTCCCGTGCCAAGGCGAGCAGCTCCCCCTCGGGCGCGTCAGCGGCGGCCTCGATCCGGTCGCGCAGCTTGCCGTTGACCTGGACCACGAGGGTGACCGTGTCGCTGCTCAACAGGTCGGGGTCGGCGAGCGGCCATGGGGTCTCCCAGAGACGCCCTCCCTCCAGCCGCTCCCAGACGTCGGCACCGAGATGTGGGGCAAAGGGGAAGATCAGCGAGGCCGCCGTCGTCGTAGCGAAGCGCACCGCGGCGTCGCCGTCGGGCTCGCCGTAGAGGCCGTCCTTGAGCCGGTAGGCCTCGTTGACCAGCTCCATCACCGCGGCGATCGCGGTGTTGAACTGGAAGCCGCGTTCGAAGTCGCGGCCCACCTTGTCGATTGCCCAGTGGGCCTTGGCAAGCAGCTCGCGCGCCTCCCCTTTCACGGCGCCGCCGGGCTCTGCCGCCTCGGTCCGCTCCGCGACCTCGCCGCAGAGGCGCCAGAGGCGCGAGAGGAAGCGGTTGACGCCCTCGACCCCCTCGTCGGACCAGTCGCCGCCGCGCTCTGGCGGGCCCATGAAGCAGACATAGGTCCGGGCGGTGTCGGCGCCGTAGCGCTCGACGTACTCGGCCGGGCTGACCGTGTTGCCCTTCGACTTCGACATCTTGGCGCCGTCGCGGGTGATCATTCCCTGGGTGAAGAGGTTGGCGAACGGCTCCTGCACCGAGAGGTAGCCGAGATCGGCGAGCGCCTTGGTGAAGAAGCGCGCGTACATCAGGTGCAGGATCGCGTGCTCGACGCCGCCGATGTACTGGTCGACGGGCAGCCAGTGGCCGGCCGCCTCCCGGTCCCAGGCGGCTTCGGCATTGCCCGGATCGAGGTAGCGGATGAAGTACCAGGAGGAGTCGACGAAGGTGTCCATCGTGTCGGTCTCGCGCCTGGCGGGGGCACCGCAGCGCGGGCACTCGGTCGCGACCCAGTCCTCGGCGGCGGCAAGCGGGCTACGGCTCTGCGGCGCGTAGTCGTCGACCTCGGGCAGCTCGACCGGCAACTGATCGTCGGGCACGGGGACGATGCCGCACCCCTCGCAGTAGACGACCGGGATCGGGGCGCCCCAGTAGCGCTGGCGCGAGACGAGCCAGTCGCGCAGGCGGTAATTGACTGCCGATTCGCCCCGACCGTCCTCATTCAGCCAGGCGACGATCTCCTCGTAGGCCTCGCGGTTGTGCTTGCCGTCGAAGCGACCGGATGCGGTCATCGGCCCGTCGCCGGGATACGGCAGGCCCTCGTCGTCGCGGGCGACCTCCGGGTCGGAGCCTTCGATCACCCGCTCGACCGGCAGGTCGAAGGCCTTGGCGAACTCGTAGTCGCGGCTGTCGTGGCCGGGCACCGCCATGATCGCGCCGGTGCCGTACTCCATCAACACGTAGTCGGCGACGAACATCGGGATCCGCTCGCCGTTGACCGGGTTGACGACGCTGCGGCCGAGCGGCACGCCCGTCTTGGCGCGGCCCTCGTCGCCGCGATCCTCGACCGACTCGCGGGCGACCTGGTTGACGTACTCACGCACCGCCCCCTCGGCCGGCGTGCCGGCGATCAGGCGCTCGAGCTCGGGGTGCTCGGGGGCGAGGACGAAGAAGGTCGCGCCGAACAGCGTGTCGGGGCGGGTGGTGAAGACCGGGAAGTCGAGGCCGAGCTCCTCGCAGCGGAAGGTCACCTCGGCTCCCTCCGAGCGGCCGATCCAGTTGCGCTGCATGGTGACCACGTGCTCTGGCCAGGACCCGAGCAGGTCGAAGTCGGCGAGCAGCCGCTCGGCGTACTCGGTGATCTTGAAGAACCACTGTTCGAGGCGGCGCTGTACGACCGGCGTGCCGCAACGCTCGCAGCGGCCGTCGACGACCTGCTCGTTGGCGAGCACGGTGGCATCCTTGGGGCACCACTGGACCGGTGCCTCGGCGCGGTAGGCGAGGCCGCGCTCGAGCAGGCGCAGGAAGATCCACTGGGTCCAGCGGTAGTACTCGGGCGTGTGGGTGCCGAGCTCACGCGACCAGTCGATCGATATCCCCCACTCGCGGAACTGGCGGTGGAAGGACTCGATCGAGCGCTCGGTCGCCTCGCGCGGCGGCTCGCCGGTCTTGATCGCGTTGTTCTCCGCCGGCAGGCCGAAGGCGTCATAGCCCATCGGGTGGATCACCTCGAAGCCGTGACGGCGGCGGAAGTGGGCGATCGCGTCGCCGACCGCGTAGCACTTGAGGTGGCCGACGTGGGGCTCGCCCGAGGGATAGGGCAGCATCTCCAGCACGTAGGACTTCGGCTTGGCCTCGTCGAAGCCGGGCTGCCCCGGGTTCGGGACCTCCCAGGTCTTCTCCTCGGCCCAGACCTGCTGCCACTTCGCCTCGATCGCCTTGGGGTCGTAACCGGCCATTGACCGGCGATCTTATGAGTCAGACGACGGGCGAGACCGCCTCGAGGATGTGAGGCCACACGTAGACCTCGATCGTCGCCGCCACGACGAGGGTCGGGATCGCGATCGCGACGGTGAGGAAGGTGGCAGCGAGGAGCTGGTTCCACTCGCCGCGGCGGCTGGCGATCAGCCAGGCGGCCAGGGGGAGGAAGAGGGCGGTCAGCTCGGGAATCGCGTGCGGCAGCACGGTAAGGATCAGGACGGCACGGGAGATGTCGAGCTGGGAGGAGACCGTCGCACCCTGAAAGCCGAGGTAGAGGGACTGGGTGAGGAGCGAGAAGAGGGTGACGGCGGCGACGAAGAGGATCGCGAACTGGCCCGCCTTGACGTGGACCCAGCGCGAGAGGCCGCTGCGCTGAGCGGCGGCGATCGGCATCGAGGCGCCGGCGATGAAGCCGGCGACGCAGGCGGTCGCATGCAGGGCGAGGACGAGCGAGTTGCGCCAGAGGATCGGCAGCAGGTCGCCCGGATCCTGCGGTTCGGTCAATCCCGGCAGGTGAATCGGGGTGATGTCGGGCGTGAGCAGACCCGAGACCACCCAGACCGCGCCCAGCAGCGACAGCGCGATCGCCAGGCTGAGCGCCAGCCAGCTGCGCAGAACAGCCCACGGGCGCCCGTTCCAGGCCTCGAGGGTGTCCCGCGTGTCCTGCATGCCGTGGGAGAAGACGTGCTCGTTGGCGCCGTTCATCGCCTGATCATCGGCAGCCAAGGGGCGACGATTGAGCGAAGTAGGCTGCGCCGGTGATCGTCCTGCTCCTGAGCGCCCCGGCGTCTACGGGCTCGACTTCCATCTGCCGATCCTGCTCTTCTACGTGCGGAGGTTCCTGACCCGCACGCACTCGACGAGCTAAGCAGGCGCGGATCCCTCGACAAAGAGCGCGCAGCTCTCCAGGGAGCCGCACCCACATGTGCTCGCAGCGGTGAGCCAATCGCGCATCGCCTGCGCTCGCTCGATCAAGGCATCGACCTCGGGCAGCTTGCGGGCGGCCAGCGCCTGTAGCTGCACGTGGGCGGGCACGCCCTGGTCGATGGAGTCGAGCAGAACGCCGACCTCGTCGAGGGAGAACCCGGCCTGCTTGGCCACACCGATGACCCCAAGCCGCTGAACGGTGTCGGCGGTAAAGCGCCGTTGCCCGCTCACACGCTCGGCCTCCGGCAAAAGGCCGCTGCGCTCGTAGAAGCGAATCGCCGAGACGCTGACCTTGGCCTTCTCGGCAACTTCCCCGATGCTGAGCCCTGCGTCCGTCATTTCAATTTCTCCCTTGACCTGAACCTGGGTTCAGGTCCAACACTAGCGGGAGCAAGTACCCCACCCTCAAGGAGCTCGAACAATGACCCACCCAAAGCAATCGCCTGCTCGCTTGGGGCGAACGGCCTGCAACGGCGCCTCGAGGAGATCGCCGAGGTGGGCGCCGCTGGCCTGATCGCCCGTGACACCGAGAACGGCAAACACAAGCTGCGCTTCCGCTCCGACCCAAAGACGCGCCGCCGCCTGGAGGAGATCGTCGCCGCCGAGGCCCAGTGCTGCTCATTCCTCGACCTCGAGCTGACCGAGCGCGGAGACGAGTTGGTCCTGACCCTAACCGCACCCGACGGCGGCCAAGCCGTAGCCGATGAGCTTGCGGCGGCCTTCGCGGGCGGGTCCAGTTGGACTGCGACGATCCGGCCGTGACCGTAAAGTCGATCGCCCTTTTCATCGCCGCGGCGATCGCCGAGATCGGCGGGGCCTACTTGGTCTGGATCGGCCTGCGTCAGGAAAAGGGGGCGCTGTTCGTAGCCCTCGGCGTGATCGCCCTCGGCCTCTACGGCGTCGTCGCCACGGCACAGCCGAGCAATGAGTTCGGTCGGGTCCTCGCCGCCTATGGCGGCGTCTTCATAGTCGGCTCGCTGGCCTGGGGCACGGCCTTCGACGCCTTCAAGCCCGACCGCTACGACCTGATCGGCGCGGCAATCTGCCTCATCGGCGTCGGCACGATCATGTACGCGCCTCGGTAGCGCCCGGCTCTACCCTGATCGTTGCGTGGGATGGAGCTAGTGGGGCTCGAACCCACGACCTCCTGACTGCCAGTCAGACGCTCTTCCAGCTGAGCTATAGCCCCGCAGGGTGCTGAGTTTAGAGGTTTGGGTGACGACGCCGGAAGCTACGCGGCGCGCTGCTCGGGGTCCTGATCGTCGTCGACGTCGAGGACCAGGTTGTCGTCCGCGGTGCGGCGGATGTTGAAGTCGAAGGGAGCGTTCTCTTCCAGCTCGCGAAGGAGGTCGACGGGCTCGTCGAGCCGCATCGAGAGCGTCGCGCGGCCCTCCGAGAAGCGCTCGACCGAGATCTCCGAAGCACCGAGGCGGCCGACCGCGTTTTCGAAGCCGACCAGCTGCGAGAAGTCGCCGAGCGGACCAATCTCGAGCTTGATCAGGCCCTCGAAGAGTTGCCCCAAGGCGGCCTCGGCGCCGGCGGGCGGCGGCGGCTCGGCGCCGTTCGACGAGCCCTCGTGGATCTCGGCCAGGTCCTGCGTGCGCCGGCTCACCTCGACGGCCTCGCGCAGGGCCTTCATGCGGATCCGCGTCGCCTGGCCACGGGCCTGGGTCTCGATTGCCTCGAGGCGCTCGGAGACCGCGTGCAGGGAGACGATGCTGCGCTCGTGGCGTTCGTCGGCCTCTCGCAATCGCTCGGTCAGGCTGCGGATCTCGCGCTCGCGCTCGATCACCATTCCCGAGAGCGAGGCCAGTTCGGAATCCGCGGTGGACGCGTGGTGCTCGACGGCGGAGATCGCCGCGTCGCGCGCCGACATAGCCGCGTCGACTTCGTCGCGGCGGTAGCCCAGTAGCGCCCGCTTGAAGCTAGCCATGCGCGGCACCGTAGAGGTGCCCTCGGACGCCATCCTGTGGCAGTTGCAACTCGAGCCGCGGCGCCTCGCGCCAGAGGTCCTCGAGCTGGTAGCGCTCCCTTTCCTCGGCGGTGAAGACGTGCAGGACGGCGTCGAGGTAGTCGAGCACGATCCAGCCGGCCGCCCCCTCCCCGTCGACCCCGCCGGGCAGCAACCCGTGCTCCCCCTTGAGGCGCAGCTTGACCTCGTCGACTATCGCCCGCGCCTGGCGTTCGTTGCGCGCCGTGCAGATCGCCAGGAAGTCCGTATAGGCGGCGAGTCCGCGCATGTCGAGGACGACGATCTCGGTCGCCCCCTTCGAGTCGGCCAGCTCGGCCAGCCGCCCCGCCAGCGCCTCGGACTCGAGCCCGCTCACGAGTAGATCCCCTTCTCCTCGATGAATCGCGCGACCGCCTCCGGCACGAGGTAGCGCAGCGGCCTACCGGCAGCCGCCCGCTCGCGCACGGCGGAGGAGGAGACGCCGAACTGGGGCATCTCGAGCATCGTCGCCTTCCCCTCGGCGCTGACGCCGCGCATCACCGCGCCCACGTCGGCCTCGGATATGCCCGAGCGCCGCGCCACCGCCAGCCGCGCCAGCTCGACCACCCGCCGCGGCTCGCGCCAGCTCTCGAACCCGACGGCGGCGTCCGCCCCCATTACGAACACCAAGTCCGGCTCTTCCCTTTCGCGTGCAAGCAATTCCAAGGTCTCATACGTGTAGGACGGCCCGTCGCGTTCGACCTCCAGCGTGGAGACGGTGAAGCGCGGGTCGTCGGCGGCGGCGAGCCGCGTCATCGCCAACCGCAGCTCCCGGCCGGGGTCGTCGTGTATCCGCTTGTGCGGCGCCTCGCCGGTCGGCACCAGCACGACCTCGTCGAGCCCGAGCTGCCAGAGCGCCTCCTGGGCGAGCGCCAGATGCCCCAGGTGTGGCGGGTTGAAGGCCGAGCCGAGGACGCCGATCGCGGGACGAGCGCCGCCGGTCCCCGGGGCGCTACTCACGCACTTGGCCGTCGCCGCGGACGACGTACTTGTAGGTGGTCAGCTCGCGCAGGCCGATCGGGCCACGCGCGTGCAGCTTCTGGGTCGAGTTGCCGATCTCCGCCCCCATCCCGAACTCGAAGCCGTCGGTGAAGCGGGTCGAGGCGTTCGTATAGACGACGGCGGCGTCCACCCCGGCGGAGAAGCGCGCGGCTGCGTCGTCGGAGCGGGTGACGATCGCCTCGGAGTGGCGAGTGCCGTGACGGTTGACGTGATCGATCGCCTGATCGAGCGAGTCGACGACCGCGACGGCGAGCTTCAGATCGAGGTACTCGTCGTCCCAGTCCCCTTCGCCCGCCGGCCCGACCTCGACCCCGCCGGCGGCTGCCCGGGCGCGCTCGTCGCCGACCAGCTCGACACCGGCGTCGCGCAGCTCGGCGAGCGCGCCGGGGAGGAACTCCTCCGCGACCGCAGCGTCGACCAGCAGCGTCTCGGCCGCGTTGCAGACACCTGGGCGCTGCGTCTTCGCGTTGACCGCGATCCGCCGCGCCATCTCGAGATCGGCGTCGGCGTGGACGTAGACGTGGCAGTTGCCGGCGGCGGCAAAGATCACGGGCACGGTGGCGACGTCCTTGAGCGCGTTCTTCAGGCCTTCCCCGCCGCGCGGGATCAGCAGGTCGACCGTCTCCTCCTGGGTCGCCAGCTCGGCGAGGTCCTCGCGCCCCCCGCCGGCGAGCAGACCGGCCGCGTCCTCCGGCAACCCCGCCTCGGCAAGCGCCTCGCGCACGATCGCGGCCAGAGCGCTGTTGGTCCGCTCGGCGTAATGGGACCCGCGCAGGACGATCGCGTTGCCGCTCTTGATCGTCAGCGCCGCGCAATCGATGGTCACGTTCGGCCGCGCCTCGTAGACGACGGCGACGACGCCAAGGGGAACCCGCAGCTTGGTCAGGTCGAGCCCGCTCTCCAGCGTTTTGCGGTCGAGCACCTCGCCGACCGGATCGTCCAACCCGGCAACAGCGCGCACACCGTCAGCCATCGCCGCGACCCGCTCAGCGCTCAGCGCCAACCGATCCCGCAGCGCCGGCGTCAATCCCTCGGCACGCTCGTCGGCCAAATCGGCAGCATTCGCCTCGAGCACCTCGCCGACTCGCTCACCAAGCAGCCGCGCGATCGCGTCCAGCGCCGCATCCTTCGTCGCGGTCGGAGCAGCGCCAAGGAGACGCGCCGCTCGCTGCGCGGCGGCACAGGTTTCGGCAACGGAAGAGGTCGTGACTGCCATCGACGCTAAGGGTAGCGGCGGGAGTCGGGTGCCCCTCTCGCTTCCCGGAGGCCTATAGCAACACAAACCGATCGCGGTGTATGACCTCGTCGGCCGCGTAAGGCAGCAGCTCGCGCACCTGCTCGGTCTTCAACCCCAGAACCTTCAAGAGCTCGTGGGATGCATAGTCGACTATGCCCTTGCCCACCACTTCCTCGCCGACAGTCACCTCGACCGCGTCACCCGCCTTGAATTCGCCGTCGAGGTTGGTGATTCCGACCGGCAGAAGGCTGGAGCCGCTCTGACGCAGAACGCGTGCCGCCCCGTCATCGACCATCAGCCGCCCCCGGGCGGGCTTGGCGTATCTCAGCCAGAGCTTGAAGCTCGACGCCTTGCCAGCCTGGGCAGCGAAGCGCGTGCCGACCGTCTCTCCACTGGCAGCGGCGAGCAGCGTTCCCGGCTTAGTCCCGTTGCAGATCGTCGCCGGGATGCCGGACTCGGCGGCCATCTCCGCGGCGGCGACCTTGCTTCGCATGCCTCCCGAGCCGAAGGCCGAGGTTAGGTCGCCGATCTCCATCCCGGCCAGCTGGTCGAAGTCGTCGACCGCCGCAATCAGCTCGGCGTCCGGGTTGGCGCGGGGATCGCCCCGATGCAACCCATCGACGTCCGAGAGCAGCACCAACAGTCGCGCGTCGAGCAGGATCGCGACCTGGGCGGCAAGGAAGTCGTTGTCGCCGAAGGTGATCTCGTCGGTCGCGGTGGTGTCGTTCTCGTTGACCACCGGCACCACCCCCCACTCGATCAGCCGGCGCAGCGTCTGTCGGGCGTTGAGGTAGTTGATGCGCGCGGAGATGTCGGCTGCCGTCAGTAGGACCTGGGCGGCGCGGGTCCCCCCCTTGGCGAGCCGCGACTGATACGCCCGGAAGAGATCGCCCTGGCCGACGGCGGAGGCGGCCTGCAACTCGTCCATCGCCCGCGGGCGCTCGGACAAGCTCATCAGGCGGATGCCGCGAGCAATCGCCCCGGAGGTGACCATCGCGACCCGCTCGCCGCCCTGCTCCAGCTCGGCGACTTGGGCGCAGACCGAGTCGAGCACGTCCTCGCGCAGCTCGCCATCGTCGGCAGCGACGATCGAGGAGCCCAGCTTGACCACCAGCGTCATTGGGAAAGTCTATGAGCGCCGGAGATCCTCAGCGCCGAGAAATCGCCCTCGTCGCGAATCCGTTCGGCGGCGCCGGCCATCGCCTCGACGGCGACCCAGGCCAGGCTGCTGCCGACGCTGACGCGCTGGGCCCCCGCCTCGACCACCGCGGCCATCGAGAGTGCCGGGTGGGCGAGCACGTTGACCGGCTTCGAGGTCGCCTCGCAGACCGCGCGAACCTCATCCGCGTCGCGCAGCCCCGGTGCGTACAGCACGTCGGCGCCGGCGGCCTCGAACGCCCGCAGGCGCGCGATCGTGTCATCGAGGTCGGGGTTGCCGCGGATGTGGTTCTCGGCGCGCGCCGTGAAGGTGAACGGGAAGTCGAGGTTCCGTGCGGCCTCGGCCGCCGCGGCAACCCGCTCGACAGCGTGGTCGAAGGGGTAGATGCCGTCCTCGTGGCCGTAGTCCTCGATCGAGCCGCCGACGGCACCTGCCGCAGCCGCGTGGACGATCGCCGCGGCCGCATCCTCCGGAGCCGGCCCGAAGCCGTTCTCGAGGTCGACCGAGACCGGCAGGCTCGTCGCCCGGTCGAGCGCGGTCACGTGCCCGGCCAGCTCCTCGAGCCCAACCTCGCCGTCCTCACGGCCCAGAGCGAAGGCGAACCCGCCGCTGGTCGTCGCCAGCGCCTTGAACCCGAGGTTCTCCATCACCCGCGCGGAGCCGGCGTCCCACGGATTGGGAATGACGAACGGCTCGCCCTCGTGCAGGGCGCGGAATGCATCGGCCTTCTGCTGCTGTGTTGCGCTCAAAACGTTGCCTCCTTCGCTCATGGATGCAGCTCGAACTCATGCTCGCCGACGCGGACGTCGTTACCCGCCTCGAAGCCGGCGGCTTTCAGTGCAGCGATGACGCCGATCTCTTTCAGGCGCTGCTCCAGATAGGCCAGCGCCTCTTCGTTCTTGAGATCGTGACGCTCGAAGAGCAGCTCGACGCCGCGGCCGAGGATGCGAAAGGCGCCATCGTCCTCGCGCTCGACCGAGTAGCCGCCCTCGCCCACCGGGCGGTAGACGCGGTGCTCGACCTCGAATTCGGCCGGGCCGGCCTCGCGGCGCTCGGGGCGCGCCGGAACGTTCTCGGGCAGCTCGGAGAGGATCAGGCCACGCAGCTCGTCCAAGCCCTCGCCGGTCGCAGCGGAGGCCGCCAGCACCCTCTTCCCCTCGCCGAGTCGTTGCCGCCACTCACCGACCGCTTCCTCCACCTGCTCGGTCGGGAGCAGATCCCGCTTTGAGAGCAAGACGATCTCGGGGAGTTGCTCGAGCCCGGCGCCGTAAGCGGACAGCTCGCTCCGCACCGCCTCGTAGTTGACCTGAGGATCGCCCTCGGCCGGCGCCAGGTCGACGAGGTGGACGAGCATCGAGCAGCGCTCGACGTGGGCGAGGAACTCGTGCCCCAGCCCCGCTCCCTCCGCCGCGCCTTCGATCAGGCCGGGGATGTCGGCGACCACGGCCTGCCGATCCTCCCCCTCGATCGTCCCGAGCACCGGTGAGAGCGTCGTGAACGGGTAGTCCCCGACCTTCGGCTCCGCCCGCGTCAACCGCCCCAGCAGCGAGGACTTGCCGGCGTTGGGCAACCCGACCAGTCCGACGTCGGCGAGCAGTTTCAACCGAACCTCGATCCAGCCCTCCTCGCCCGAGGTCCCCTTCTCGGAGAACCGCGGCGCCTGCCGCACGGAGGTGGAGAACCGCTTGTTGCCATGCCCCCCACGCCCGCCGTGCGCAATCACAGCCCGCTGCCCAGCCTCGACAAGGTCGATCCGGCTCCCATCGACAGCTTCGGCCTGCGTACCGGCCGGCACAGGAATCAAGAGCTCCTCTCCCCGAGCCCCATGCCGGTTGGACCCTTCGCCACCCTTCCCCCGCCCAGCTCTGAAGTGCTTACTACCGCGCAGCGCCCCAAGGTCACGGCGACTGGGATCGCAGACAAGCACCACATCCCCCCCATGCCCACCGTCTCCACCATCCGGCCCACCGCGCGGAACATGAGCCTCCCGCCGAAAGCTCACGCACCCATTCCCCCCGGCTCCGCCCTCAACCCAGATTTTGGCTTTGTCGTACACGGAATGGAGAGGGTAGTTGGCGAGAAACCGTCCTATAAAGGGGGCTAACTCGCCAGACGGGTCTTGGAAAGCTTGCGACGCGAGGTTCTGGCGGATCGAAGAGGAGGGGCGTGGGTGCCCCTCTCGCGCAGCGGCGTCCCGTTTTCGCCCCCAAAGCGCTCGCGGACAGCCAGCGACAAAGCGCGGGCGAAAACCCAGCAAGCGAGAGGGGCACCCACGCCCCTCCCAAGCGCTAGTCCGACAGAACCGAGATCGTGCGGCCCTTGCGCGAGGGCTTGAACTGAACGGTCCCAGCCTGCTTCGCGAAGATCGTGTGATCGCGGCCGAGCCCGACGCCGTCACCGGGCCAGAACCGAGTTCCGCGCTGGCGCACGATGATCTCGCCGCCCGTGACCTTCTGGCCGGCGAAGACCTTGACCCCAAGCATGTTGGGGTTGGATTCGCGACCGTTGCGGCTGGAGCCAAGGCCTTTCTTATGAGCCATCGTCGGAGTCCTTTTTGACGGGGGTTTTTTTGCTCGCAGGTTTATCCCCAGCAGGTTTTTTAGCAGCCGCTTTTGGTTTTGCCTCTTTTTTTTCTGCCGATTTCTGTTTATTGGTGCTGGTCAGCTCGGTGACCTCGAGCCGGGTCAGCTCGGAGCGGTGCCCGGCGCGGCGACGGTAGCCCTTCTTCGCCTTGTATTTGAAGACCTTGATCTTCGGGCCGCGCAGGTGCTCGGAGACGGTCGCCTCGACTTTCACCTTCTCCAGCTCTTTCGGCTCGGCGACGATCTCCTTGTCGCGGAACAGCACGGGCCGGAGGGCGACTTTGTCGCCCTCCTTCGCGGACAGCCGGTCGACGAGCAGCGAAGTGCCCTTCTCGACCTTGTACTGCTTGCCACCGCTCTCTATGACTGCGTACGTGCTCATCTGGCGGCGGCGGATTCTAGAGCGTCTTGCCCGGAGCCGTTGCCAGCGGGATCGCCGAGCAGCGAAGCGACCGCCGCCGCGCGTTCGACCTGCTCGATCCGGACCATCTTGCGATCGCCGACATAACGCCCGCCGCCCGTCACGCTGACGATGTAGGAGTCGATCCGGGCGACCGCGTCGTCGGCGTTGTACATGTGCGGCTCCTCGATTGTCACCAGCACCTCCTCGCCGACCTTGAACGGCAGCGCACGCTCCTCGATCTTGGCGCGAGTGCCCGCTTCGATCAGTTTGAAGGTGTCGATCGCGAGCGCGTCGCCGCCCTCGAAGTGGAACTGCTTGCCGGTTTCCTCCTCGAGCTCGGCCAGGCCGCTGTCGGGCCCGATCAGCTGCGCCGCCACCTTCGGGTTGACCCGCAGCAGGAACGCCTCCTCGTCGCGGCTGGCGAGGTCGCGCATCTGCCGCAACCCCTCCAGCGCCACCGTCTCGGCGGAGAGGACGACGCCCTCGCCGTCGCAGGTCGGGCAGGGCGCGGTGAGGATCTCGCGCACGCCGTCGGTGATGTTCTGCCGGGTCATCTCGACCAGTCCGAGCGGCGAGACCTCCACCACATAGCTCTTCGACTTGTCGGCGTCGAGCGCTTTGCGCAGCGTCTTCAGCACTTTGTCGCGGTTTTTGGCCCGCGCCATGTCGATGAAGTCGATCACGATGATGCCGCCGATGTCGCGCAGCCGCAACTGCCGCACCACCTCGTCGGCGGCCTCGGTGTTGACCCGGGTGATCGTCTCCTCGAGCCCGCCTTTACCGCGACCGGTGAAGCTGCCGCTGTTGACGTCGACCACGGTCAGCGCCTCGGTGTAGTCGATGATCAGGTAGCCGCCCGAGGGCAGATCGACACGGCGCACGAGGGTCGACTCGATCTCCTTGTTGATCTCCCATTTCTCCAGCAGCGGCTTCGTGCCCTCGTACAGCTCGACTTTGCCGACCAGCTCCGGCGCGGTGCGCTGGAAGAAGCCGGTCACCCGGTCGAGCTGCTTGGGCGAGTCGATCACCGCTTTTTCGAAGTCCGATAGGAAGACGTCGCGCAGCACCCGTACCGGCAGGTCGGCCTCCTGGAAGACCAGGCCCAGGCCCTTGGTTTTCTCGGCCCGTCGCTCCAGGACGTCATAGAGCTTGTGCAGGTAGCCGACCTCGCGGACGAAGTCCGATTTCTTGGCGCCGTGGGCGGCCGTGCGAACGATCAGCCCGCCGGGGCCCTTGTAGGTGTTGTCGACCATCTTGCGCAGCCGGTCGCGCTCGGATTCGGAGAGTCGCCTGCTGACGCCAACGCCGCTGCCCTGCGGCGCGTAGACGAGGTAGCGGCCGGCGATCGAGAGGTTCATCGAGAGCCGCGCGCCCTTCGACTTGAGCGGGTCCTTGACGACCTGGACGAGGATCTCCTGCCCGGATTTGATCAGCTCGCTGATCTTGCGGCCGCTGCCGCGGCCGCGCTTGGGCGCCTGTTCCCCGTTGGGCAGGACGATCTCGTCGACGTGGAGGAAGCCGTTGCGCTCGAGGCCGATGTCGACGAAGGCGGCCTCCATGCCGGGAAGGACGTTGTCGACCTTCCCCTTGTAGATGTTGCCGACGATCGATCGCCGGCCGCGGCGCTCTATGTAGAGCTCCGCCACGCTGCGTTTGCCGCCTTTGGTCTTCGACTCGAGGACGGCGACACGGGTCTCGCCGCGATCGGCGGACACCAGGATGGTTTTTTTCATGTTTTTGTCAGCTCAGTTTCGGATAGGTACGCATGGCCAGGTCCCTTTCAAGGGGTCACCAGGCGAACCTGCCTTTCTGGCTGAGGCGCGCTTGCATGTGAATGCTCTGAAGCACTCCCACCGCGAGTAACGTCGCCAGCACGGAGGAGCCCCCATAGCTGAGCAGCGGCAGGGGGATCCCGGTGATCGGCATGATCCCGAGGTTCATCCCCACGTTGACGAAGACCTGAAAGAGCAGCATGGCGGCGATGCCGCCTGCTACAAGGGTCCCGTATGAGTTCTTCGAGAGCGTCACGATCCGCAGCGCCCGCCAGATCAGCAGGGCGTATAGGGATAGGACGAACGCGGCGCCGAGGAATCCGTAGCGCTCACCGATCACCGCAAAGATGAAGTCGGTATGCCGCTCAGGGACGAAATCGAGCCGCGTCTGAGTGGCCCGATCGCCCCGCCCGGTTTTCTCCCCGGAGCCGATGGCGATCTTGGCCTGGTTTTGCTGGTAGCCCGCGTCGCTTGGGTCCGCGCTCGGATGCGTGAAGGAAGTCAGCCTTTGCTGCTGGTATTCCTTCAACACGGGCGTCCCAATTGCGGGAGCGACCACGAGCACGAGTGCAACTAGTGCGACGAGAGCCGCGCCGATCACCGCGAAGTGCGTCCAGCGGACGCCCCCCACGTACATCACGGCGAGGGTGATTGCCCCGTACACCAGAGAGGTGCCGAGGTCCGGCTGCAAGAAGACAAGCGCAGCCGGGGCGAAGCCGAGACAGAGGTAGCGCACCGTGCGCTGCCTTGCCGAGCCCCGCCGGGCGCCATCGATGACAAAGCCGGCAAGCGCCAGAACGAGCAGGAGCTTGCCCAGCTCCGATGGCTGGAAGCTGAAGAGGGGAAGTTCGAAGGAGCGCCGCGAGCCGCGCGCGGCGAAGCCGAAGACGAAGACCAGCGAGACGCTGGCGCAGAGGAAGGTGTAGATCCCGACCCGCAGCTCGCGGAAGCGCGAGTAGTCGATACGAGCGAGCAGATACATCCCGACCAGGCCGAGCACGGCGTAGATCGCCTGGCGATCGACGTAGTAGCCGGGGTTGCCCGGCACGTCGTGCCTGGTCGCCTGGCCGAGCGTGAAGACGCCGAAGGCGACCAGCCCGAAGGCGGCGAAGCCGAGACCGGCGTCCATGTAGGGCAGGCCGAGGCGCTCGGCGATCCCCGGTCGCAGGGCGAAGGGCTCGGGGCGGGCGCGGCGGGTCCGGGTCGCGTACATCAGCCCGCCCCTTCTTGCGGGGATTCCGCTTCGTGGGAGAGCGCCGGCGAAATAGGCTTCGAGGATCTGTCTTGCGGCGGGCGCCGCGGCTTCGGCGCCGAAGCCGCCTTCCTCCATCGTCACGAAGGTGACAATACGCGGATTGGGATACGGGGCGAGCACTCCGTACCAGGATTGGTCCGCGTAGGGCGGGCGTTCGGCCGTTCCGGTCTTGCCCGCGACCGGGATCGGGAAGTTGCCGAAGACGGCGAACGAGGTCCCGCCGCCGTTCTGCGCGGCGTCGTGCAGGCCTTCGAGGATCGCTTCCCGGTAGGCGGGATCCATGTGGACGTGGCGACGGGGCCCGGGGTCGAATTCCCGCAGAACGCGACCAGCCGCGTCGTCCACCTGCAGCCCGACGTGGGGCGTGACGATCGTGCCGCCGTTGGCCAGCGCCGCGTAGGCAATGGCCATCTGCAGGGGGTTGGTCTGCAGGTCGCCCTGTCCGGTTGCGAGCTGCACGTTGTCTCCGGCGGACCAGGGCCGTTCGGTTTCGCCTTCCTTGAAGAGGTCGTTGCGCCATTTCTGCGAGGGCAGCAACCCTTCGGCCGCACCGGGCAGGTCGATGCCCGTGGGCCTGCCGATGCCGAGAGCGTGCGCCCAGTGCTGCAGGTCGCCGGTGTCCCACATCCGGTCACCCAGCGTGTAGAAGAAGACGTCCGAGGACACTTCCAGCGCGCTCACAAGGCTGACCGACCCGTTCGCCGCTTCGCCGGCGTTTTTGAAGATCTCGCCGCCGATTTCCAGCTGACCGGTGTCTTCGATCACTTCGCTTGGGGTCAGATGGCCGCTTTCGAGCGCCGCGATCGCGGTTATCGGCTTGAAGGTGGACCCGGTGGGATAGAGCCCCGAGATCGCCCGATCGCTCAGCGGGGCCAGAATTTCGTCACGGTAGAGTTCGTTGACCTGGGCCTGGGTCATCGGCCGCGTGAAGACGGACGGTTCGAAGGTCGGGTAAGAGCCGAGCGCGATGATTTCGCCGCTGTGCACGTCCATCGTGACGAAGCCCCCTCGCAGGCCGCGAGCCGCCATCGCCGCTTCGCCGGCCTCCTGCACCTTGGAGTCGATCGAGAGCTTCAGGTTGTCGCCGGGCACCGGGGGCTGGGAGGCCAGCTGCCCGTTGCGGGTCGGCTGGCCGAGGGCGTCGACCTGGATCCGCGTCAACCCCGGCCTGCCGCGCAGGTAGCGGTCGTAGGTGTCCTCGACCCCGTCCTGGCCGACCTCGTCGCCAGGCTGCAGCCCCATATAGCGCGGTTCCTTCAGCTGTTCTTCGGTGACCTCGCCGACGTTGCCGAGAATGTGGGCGGCAAGCGTGCCGTGCGGGTAGCGGCGCACGAAGACATGCTGCACGGCCACTCCGGGGAAGCGGTCCTGGTTCTCTTCCAGGTAGTAGACGAGGTAGTTACCGACGTCGCGGCGCAGGGTCACCGGCGCGCTCGCCGCCAGTTTGAGCTGTTCGTGCATCGTCTTGCGCAGGCGCGGCAGCGAGCTGTGGGTCAGCTTGGCAAGTTGCGTCAGCTCCGCTCGGCGCCGCGGCGGGGCTTCGGGCAGCTTCGCGGGATTGACCTGCAGCGCAAGGCTGGTCCGGTTGGAGACGATGACGTTGCCGTTGCGATCGAGGATTTTGCCGCGTGGGGCGCTGACCCTGAACTCGCGCGTGCGGTTGTTCTTCGCTTCGGCGAGGTACTTTTCGCCGTTGATCACCTGCAGGAACCAGAGCCGGAAGAAGAGCACGGCAAAGAGCGCCAGGGCGACGCCGCCGAAGACGGCGATGCGCAACGCCAGGCGGTTGTTCATCTGCGGGCCAAGCTCATCGGATCGCCTGAACATCGAGACCCTCCTAGGCTCCCAGCACGCTCGGCTGGCGGCGGCGGGTCACCTTCGGGTCGTCGACGAGCGCCGGGCGCAACGCTCGGCGCAGGCCGAAGTAGATCGGCCAGGCGAGGAAGAAGGCGTAGATGCTCTTCAGCAGCATGTCGCGGACGATCAGCACGCTGACCGGCGCGTCGACGCCGAGCATCACCTGCACGGCGGCGAAGCCGAGCTCGGCGAAGAGGGTCAGGCCCATGCAGACGAGCGGCGGCACCAGGGCGCTGTGGATGTCGAAGCGCTCGCGGAAGAGTCCGGCCAGATATCCGGCGCCGAGCAGCACCAGCGATGAGCCGCCCAGCGGCGCGACGAGCAGACAATCGACGAGGAACCCGACCGAGAAGCCGGCCACGGCGCCGGTCAGACTGCCCCCGAGCAGGCCGAGCGAGACGACGACCGCGGGTAGTACGTCGGCGCTGGTGTGAAGCAGCTCGACCCGCGAGAAAAACGAGAGCTGCAACAGGACCGCGAGGATCACGATCGCGACGAGGCGGGCAAAGATCTTCGGCGTGACGATCATCCGCGCGAGCCCCCGGTCAGCACCTGGACCAGGTCGAGGTTGGCCATGTCGACGTAAGGCCGCAGGTGGATCTGCTGGCTGGCCTCCTGCTCGACGATCGAGGCGCTCGTCACTTCGCCGACCGGCAGGCCCGGCGGAAAGAGCGAGGCGAGGCCCTGGGCGCGCCAGCCCGAGGTGACCACGGCCTGGCCCGCGTGGACTTCCTTGCTCGAAGCGATGAAGTCGAGGATCAGGTCTTCGGGATCGCCGACGTCGGGTCTGATCACGCCCTGCACGCCGGGGGGCACGACCTTTGCCGAGACGGCGCTGGCGTGGTCGGTGATCAGCGTCACCTGAGCCGAGCCGCCCTCAACCGAGGCGACGAGACCGACCAGCCCGTCGCCGCTGATCACCGGATCGTCGACCTTTACCCCGTCGCCGGAGCCGACGTCGATCGCCACGGTCGAGTTCCAGACGGTCGGCGAGCGGGCGATCACCCGCCCGGTGACCGGTTCGTAGGCCGATTCGGCCAGCGCCGGGCCGCGGTCGAGTTCGACGATCTTGCGCAGCTGGGCGTTTTCGGACAGCGCCTCCTGGCCGGCGACGGCCTGGCGGCGCACGGTCACCAGCTCCGTCTTGAGGCGGCTGTTTTCGCCGCGCGCGTCGAAGGTCTTGTCGAACCAGTCGACCAGGTCGCGAGCCGGCTTCAGAGCCCTGTCGGCGACGGTCTGCAACGGGCTGAAGATCGTGCTGACGCCCCGCTGCACGCCACCCGAGCTCTGCCCGTAGGTGATCGTCAGCAACAGGAAGGAGCCGATGACGAGAAGAGTTAGTACCGCTCTACGGCGGCGTACTTGCTTGCGATACACGACGGAGACCTAAGTTTGGCGCTTTGCATGAATGGCAGCTAAGCAACGCGTGCCATTCCCGAGTTCATCTTGCTGGCGCGGTGGATCGTCTCGAACTCCTCCAGCGATATGCCGGAGCCGACGGCCACGCACGTCAAGGGCGACTCTGCCAGTTGACACGGCATCTGGCACTCATCGCGAAGGCGCTGTTCGAGTCCTTGCAGGAGCGCGCCTCCACCAGCAAGGGTAATGCCCCGGTCCATGATGTCCCCCGCCAGCTCCGGTGGGGTGCGGTCGAGCGTGTCCTTGACCGCGTCGATGATGTGACTGATCGTTTCGTCGAGAGCCTCGCGCACCTCGGCCGAGCCGAGCGTAATCGTCTTCGGCAGCCCCGAAACCAGGTCGCGACCGCGGATCTCGACCTCAACCTCCTCCGGCAGCGGCGAGGCCGAGCCCGCCTCGAGCTTGACCTCCTCCGCGGTCTGGGTGCCGATGGCAAGTTTGTAGTGGTGTTTGCAGTGGTGGACGATCGCATCGTCGAGCTCGTCGCCACCGACCCTGATCGACTGCGAGACGACGATCCCGCCGAGCGAGATCACCGCGACCTCGGTGGTGCCACCGCCGACGTCGACGATCAGCGAGCCGGTCGGCTCGGCGACGGGCAGGCCGGCACCGATCGCCGCCGCCATCGGCTCCTCGATCAGGTAGGCCTTGCGGGCACCGGCCGAGAGGCAGGCCTCCTCGACCGCGCGCTTCTCGACGCCGGTGACGCCCGAGGGCACGCAGACGACGACGCGTGGATGGGCGAAGCGGTTGGAGTGAACCTGCTTGATGAAGTGACGCAGCATCTGTTCGGTGACGTCGAAGTCGGCGATGACGCCGTCCTTGAGCGGGCGGATCGCGGTGATCGTTCCCGGCGTGCGCCCCAGCATCCGCTTCGCCTCGACGCCAACCGCGTGGACCTGGCCGCTGCGCGAGTCGATCGCCACCACCGAGGGCTCCGAGAGCACGATGCCACGACCGCGCACGTAGACCAGGGTGTTGGCCGTGCCGAGATCGACCGCCATGTCGCGGCCGCCCAGTCCGGTCAGGTAACTGAATATGCCCATGTGTGCAATTTGGGGAAAAGCAGGGCAATCATTCCAGATGGTCCAAATCGGCCAACTCAGGCGCCAGCTCCAGCAACAACCCGACCGGCAGGCCGACGACGTTCGAGACGCTCCCCTCGATCCGCTCGACCAGGGTCGAGCCGAGAGTCTGGACCGCATAACCGCCCGATCTGCCGCGCCACTCCCCAAACCTCACATAGCGCTCGATCTCAGCCTCGCCGAGCTCCTTGAAGACGACGGAAGTCCGTTCCAGCCCCGACCGCTCCTCCCCGTCAGCAAGCACGACAAGCCCGCTCATGACCGTGTGAGCACGCCCCGACATGCGCTGCAGGTATTCCCGCGACTCGGCTTCGTCCGCGGGCTTACCGAGCGCCTTGCCATCGAGCACGACATCGGTGTCGCAGGCGATGACCATGCCACCGCGCTTCACAGCCCGAGCCTTCATCCGAGCGTTCTCAACGACCTCGACCTCAGGATCGCCCCCGGTCAGCTCCTCGACCCCAGGCACCACGACCTCGAACTCGATCCCCAGCTTGGTGAGGATCTCCCGCCTCTGCGGCGATCCGGATGCGAGGGTGACGTTCAGGACAGCTCGGGGAACCAGATGCCGATCTCACGCTCCGCAGACTCGTCGGAGTCGGAGCCGTGGACCATGTTGAAGGTCACCTCGAGCGCGTAATCGCCGCGGATCGAGCCGGGCGCGGCCTCGACCGGGTTGGTCGCCCCGATCAGCTGCCGGGCCGCCACGACCGCTTCGGTCCCCTCCAGCACCATCGCGACCAGCGTGCCGCCGGTGATGAACTCGACCAGCTCGCCGAAGAAGGGCTTGTCGGTGTGCTCGGCGTAGTGCTCGTTGGCGATCGGCTCGGAGGCCACCATCGTCTTCAGCGCCGCCACTCGCAGGCCCTTGCGCTCGAAACGTGCGATCACCTCGCCGCTCAGGGCGCGTTCGAAAGCGTCAGGCTTGACGAGGATCAGGGTCCGGCTCACGGTTGGGGCTCCTTGGCTGTCGTTTGGGTTTCGAAGTCTCTTTGGGCGCCTCGCGCGGCGCTGGCTCCTCTTTCTCCGCGACCGCCGATTTTTTGCGGGCGGGCGCTTTGCGCCGGCGTGGCTGCTCCCGCTTCGACAGCGCGGTTTCGCAGTAGGGGCAGAGCGCCCAGGAAGGATCGACGGGCCTGCTGCAACTGGGGCAGGGGTTCTTGAGGCGATGCTGGCACTCGGGGCAGCGCAGGAAGTTCTTCTCCGCCGGAAACCCGCAGTTCGGACACGAGTGCTCGGTGAGCTGGCGCACCCGCAGCTCGGCCGCTTTGATCTCGAGCTCGCGTTCGTGGGCGTCCTCGAGGAACTCCGGCGGCCGCACGATCGCGTAAACGGCGGTGCCGATGTAGGGAATGAAGGAGGCGAGCGTCGCGCAGCCGATCAGGAACGGATCGGAGATGCGGCGCTTGGCGTCGAGGTAGGTGTAGACGATCAGCGCCAGCCAGACGACGACCAGCATCAGGATGAGCAGGTTGACGACCAGGTTGAGGCCGTTGTTGCTGATGCCGAATATCGCGATTGCCATGGCGTTTGCGCTCGTCCGGGAGAGGAGCGGCGGTGAGTCTACTTCGCCGCCTGCCTCGCGAACCCTGTCGTGCCCGCCGCCTAGAGGAAAAGACTGCCGAACAGGTAGCCGAGCCCGAAGAAGATCAGGATCACTGCGGCGACCACCGCGGCAACCAGTGCCATCATCGAGAGGAGTTCGGTTCCAGCGCTTTTAGAGCCCATACGTTGCCTCAATCCTCGCACAGACACAGCGCGGCGCGAGCCGGTGCAAGCGCGTAGTGCGAGCCGGTGACGAGCAGGATGCCGCCCGCCTCCAGGGCAAGCTCGCGCCCACGAGCCACGGCGGCTGCGAAGTCGGGCTCGGTCTCCGCAGCCAACCCCGACTCCGCGCAGATGCGCGCAAGGTCGCCGGCCCCAAACCCCCGCCGACGGGCCGAAAATACGCCCATGCGGTTGGAATTCGGCCCGTCGGCGGGTGAGGCACTGGGGAGCTCGGTGCAGATGGCTCGGCCCAGGACTGGGGCAAGGGCCTCGATCATCGTCCGTGCGTCCTTGTCGGCGAGGATCGCTAGGACGGCGATGACCGGTCGCCCCTCCGCGATCTGTGGCAGGGCCTCGGCGAGCGCCTTCGCTCCGTCGGGATTGTGGGCGGCGTCGAGGTAAGTCGGGGGAGGGTCTCCGGCCCGCTCCAGCCGTCCCGGGATATCGACCTCAGCCGCCACTGCCCCCACCCTCTCTGCCTCGAGCCTGCCCAGGAACGTTTCGGCGGCCGCACACGCGAGGGCGAAGTTGCGGCGCTGGAAGCCGCCCGCCGCGCGGAGCTTGACCTCGGGGCCCGGATCCTCGGGCGCGACGATCAGCGTCGCGCCCCGTTCATGGGCGGCGCGCGCCGCCATCTCCGCGATGGGCGGGCTGACCCGCCCCAGGACCAGCGTCGTGTGGTCGCGCAGCACCGCCAGCTTCTCCGCCGCGATCTCCTCCTCGCTCTCGCCCAGCCACTCGGTGTGGTCGAGCCCGACCGAGGTCAGGACGGTGACCTTGGAGGGGATCGTGTTGGTGGCGTCGAGCCGCCCCCCCAGCCCCGCCTCGACCACGGCGGCCTTGACCCGGGCGCTGGCCAATGCGACGAACGCCGCGGCGGTGGCCAGCTCGAACTGGGTCACCGCCTCGCCCTCCTCCAGGGTGCGATTGACGGTTTCGGCCGCGGCGGCGGCGCGCTGGACGGCGGCGGAGAACTCGACCACCCCAATCTCCTCGTTGTGGATGAGGATCCGTTCGGACCAGCGCGCCGTGTGCGGTGAGACACAGGCTCCGGTAGATACGCCGTGCGCCTCCAGCAGCGCCGCGATCATCCGCGTCACCGAGGACTTGCCGTTGGTGCCGACGACGTGGATCGAGGCAAAGCGATGTTGCGGCAGGCCGAGCAGGGTGCTCAGCGTGCGCATCCGCTCCAGGCCCAGCTTCCAGCCGATCGGCTCGAGCGAGTCGAGGTAGGCCTCCGGGTCTATTCGGAGAGCTCCTCCAGCTCGGCGCGGTAGCGCTCGAGCTTCTCTCGCTCTTCCTCGACCACCTCGGGCGGCGCCCGGTCGACGAACTTCTCGTTGCCCAGTTTGCCCTCGGCCCGGCTCACCTCGGAGCGCAGCTCCTCACGCCGCGCCTCGAGCCGGGCGGCGACCGCCTCGGCATCGATCTCGGCAGAGGCGAGGATCTTCACCGGGCCGACGCTGGCGACGGGGTCCCCCCCGTCCTCACCGAACTCGAAGCGGGCGAGCCGGCCGACGAACTCCTGTGGCCGGGTCCCCTCGGCGCGAGCCGGCAACACGGTCGCCGCCGGTGCCTCGACCAGGTCGCGCCAGGCGCGCAGTCGCCCGGTCAGCTCGATGCCCGCCCGGACCTCGGCCTCGGCCTCTGCATCACGCAACGATCCCTCGGACTCGGGAAAGGCGTGGACAGCTAGATGGCCCTGTCGCGAGGGGTGGTAGGACCAGATCTCCTCGCTGACGAACGGCATCATCGGGTGCAGCAGCGCCAGCAAACGCTCCAGCACCCAGAGCAAGGTCGCCGACACCTCGGCCTCGCCCTCGTACAGGCGTGGCTTGACGATCTCCAGGTACCAGTCGCAGAGCTCCGACCAGAAGAAGGCGTATGCCTCCTGAGCAGCGTGGGCGAAGTCGTATTCCTCAAGCTTCGCCGTGACCGAGGCGATCGTCGCCTCCAGCCGCGAGAGCAGCCAGCGGTCCTCGATGCCGGCCGGCCGCGGCGCCGCCTCGACCTCGGCGACGTTGAGCAGGATCAGGCGGCTTGCGTTCCAGAGCTTGTTGGCGAGGTCGGCGCCCTGCTGGACCTTGGCGTCGGAGAAACGCACGTCCTGGGTCGAGGACATCGCCAGCAGGCCGAAGCGCAGCGCGTCGGCGCCGTGCTCGTCGATTTCCTCCAACGGGTCGATCCCGGTGCCGAGGCTCTTCGACATCCGCCGCCCGTCGCGGGCCTGGATCACCGAGTGCACGTAGACGTCGCGGAAGGGGACGTCGCCGGCGAACTCGATCCCGGTCATCACCATCCGCGCGACCCAGAGGAAGAGGATCTCGCGCGCCGTGGTGAGGAAGCTGGTCGGGTAGAAGGCGCGCAGCTCGGGGGTGTCCTCGGGCCAGCCCAGCGTCGCGAAAGGCCATAGCGCCGAGCTGAACCAGGTGTCGAGCACGTCCTCCTCCTGGCGCAGCTCCCCACCGCAGGCGCCGCAGCGCTCGGGCGCCTGCTCGGCGACGTAGGTCTCCTCGCAGGGGTCGCAGTACCAGACCGGGATCCGGTGGCCCCACCAGAGCTGGCGCGAGACGCACCAGGGCCTGATCTCGCGCATCCAGTCGAGGTAGACGCGCTTCCACTGCGGCGGCGTTATCCGCACCTCGTCGCGTTCGACCGCCTCGATCGCGGGCTTGGCCAGCTCGTCCATGCGGCAGAACCACTGCAGCGAGATCAGCGGCTCGATCCGCGCGCCGGAGCGCTCCGAGAAGGGGACCGAGTGGACGTAGGGCTCCTCGGCCCGCAGCAGACCCTCCTCGCGCAGGGCGGTCACCACGGCCTCCTGCGCGTCCGCGGCGCCAAGGCCGGCGAACTCTCCAGCCTCCTCGTTCATCCGCCCGTCGGGACCGATGACCCCGATCTCCTCCAAGTGGTGCTTGCGGCCGATCTCGAAGTCGTTGGGGTCGTGCCCGGGCGTGATCTTCAGCGCCCCGGTGCCGAACTCGGGATCGACGTGCTCGTCGGCGATGATCGGCAACCGCCGGCCGGCGAGCGGCAGGACGCAGTGCTTCCCAACCAGGTCCGCGTAGCGCTCGTCGCCCGGATTGACCGCCACTGCGGTGTCGGCGAGCATCGTCTCGGGGCGCACGGTGGCGACGGTGAGAACCCGGTCGCTGCCCTCGACGGGGTAGTCGATCGAGTAGAGGGTGTCCTCGACCTCGCGGTTGACGACCTCGAGGTCGGAGATCGCCGAGTGCGAGCCCGGGTCCCAGTTGACCATGTAGTTGTCGCGGTAGATGTAGCCCTTGTCGTAGAGCTGCTTGAAGACCCGGTACACCGCCCGCACGTAGCCCTTGTCGAGGGTGAAGCGCTCGTTCTCGTAGTCGAGCGAGGCGCCGAGCCGCTTGTACTGCTCGATGATCCGCGAGCCGTACTCCTCTTTCCAGGCCCAGACGCGCTCGACGAAGGCCTCACGGCCGAGCTCCTGGCGCGAGGTCCCTTCCTCGCGCAACATCTTCTCGACCACCGCCTGGGTGGCGATGCCGGCGTGGTCGGTGCCCAGCGTCCAGAGCGTGTTACGACCGCGCATCCGGTTCATCCGCACCAGCGCGTCCTGCATCGAGCCGTTCAGCGCGTGGCCCATGTGGAGGACGCCGGTGACGTTGGGCGGTGGGATCGCGACCGAGAAGTTCTCCTCGGGCGAGCCCTCCGCCTTCGGGTGGAAGTAGCCACCGTCGATCCACTCCGCGAACAGCCGCCGCTCGACCTCGGCGGGTTCGTAGCGGGTCTTCTCTTTGAGGGCGTCTAGGCGCGACTCGGCCATGGAGCGCCGAGTCTAGTGGCGAGTTAGTCGCACATACTGCGACTAACTCGCCAGACGGCGCTCAGGCGGTTTCCTCGCCCAGGTCCTCCTCGGCCTTGCCGATGTCCTGGTGGGCGGCCTCGGTGACCAGGGTCGGCCGGCGGCCCTGGACGATCGTCTCCTTGGTCACCACGCACTTGGTCACGTCGCGGCGCGAGGGCAGCTCGAACTGGACGTCGAGCAGGGTCTCCTCGAGGATCGAGCGCAGACCGCGGGCGCCGGTCTCCCGCTCCAGGGCTTTGTCGGCGATCGCCTGGAGAGAGTCCTCGGAGAAGACCAGCTCGATGTCGTCGAACTCGAAGAAGCGCTGAAACTGCCGCGTCAGGGCGTGGCGCGGCTCGGTCAGGATCGTGATCAGGTCGTCGCGGCTGAGCTGGTGGATCGCGGCGACGACCGGCAGGCGGCCGATGAACTCGGGGATCAGGCCGTATTCGATCAGGTCCTCAGGCAGCACCTGCTCGAACCACTCGCCCTTGTCCTTCTTCTCGCGCGAGGAGATTTCGGCACCGAAGCCGACGCCGCGGTCGCCAACCCGCCGCTCGATCACCTTGTCGAGCTCGGCGAAGGAGCCACCGCAGACGAAGAGGATGTTCGTCGTGTCGATCGTGAGGAACTCCTGGTGAGGATGCTTGCGCCCGCCCTGCGGCGGCACCGACGCGGTCGTCCCCTCGAGGATCTTCAGCAGCGCCTGCTGCACGCCTTCGCCGGAGACGTCGCGGGTGATCGACGGGTTGTCGGCTTTGCGCGCGATCTTGTCGATCTCGTCGATGTAGATGATCCCCGTCTCGGCTTTCTTGACGTCGTAGTCGGCGGCCTGGATCAGCTTCAAGAGGATGTTCTCGACGTCCTCGCCGACGTAGCCGGCCTCGGTCAGCGCGGTCGCGTCGGCGATCGCGAAGGGGACGTTGAGGATGCGGGCGAGGGTCTGGGCGAGCAGCGTCTTGCCACAGCCGGTCGGGCCGAGCAGGAGGATGTTCGACTTCTCCAGCTCGACCTCGGGGTCGTCGCCCTGGGAGGCCATCTGGACCCGCTTGTAGTGGTTGTAGACGGCGACCGAGAGGGCGCGCTTGGCGGCCTCCTGGCCGACGACGTACTCCTCGAGGGTCTCGTGGATCTCACGCGGTTTCGGCAGGTTCTCGAGCTCGACGCCCTCGCTGGGCGGGGTCAGCTCCTCATCGATGATCTCGTTGCAGAGGTCGATGCACTCGTCGCAGATGTAGACGCCGGGGCCGGCGATCAGCTTTTTGACCTGGCGCTGCGACTTGCCGCAGAAGCTGCAGAGGAGCTGCTCGTTCGAGTCTGTGGGACGTGCCAAAGCGGAAATCCCTCCTTGCGGGGGCGGTAGTTGCCTACCGGCATCGCAGCCCCAAAAGCTTAAAGGGGGCCGCAACCCGGCTCTGTCGCTGCCGTCGTTTACGGCGGGATCGCGACGGTCCCTTCTCGCGGGCGGCGCCTTGCGAGCTGCGCGATACGGTGATCCCGGTGGCCGCCGAGCTCCGCATCGAGCCGATTTCCCCAGATCAGATGCAGATGCTGCTGCCGATGATCGCGGCCTACCAGCGTTTCTACGGGGTCGAGGAGATCGACGAGGAGCGCAACCGCGCCTTCTTCTCCCGCTTTCTCGACCCCAGCGAGGACGGGATGCTGCTCGGCGCCTGGCGCGGAGGGCAGCTGGCCGGCTACGCCTGCCTCTACTGGCACTTCACCTCGCTCGTCCCGGCCGAGACGGTGCTGATGAACGACCTCTACGTCGCCGAGGGCCAGCGCGGCGAGGGCATCGGCCGCGCCCTGGTCGAGGCCAGCGCCGAGGTTGCCCGCAGGCGCGGCGCCCACCACCTCGAGTGGGCCACCGCGCCCGGCAACAAGACCGCCCAGCGGGTATACGACTCGACCGGCGCCGAGCGCAGCGAGTGGATCGAGTACGAGCTGCGGCTCGGGCCGGAGACCTAGGTCCTAGCCGTTGACGGCCTTCTTCAGCTCGGCGCCGGGGCTGAACTTGGCCGCCGTTTTGGCCGCGATCTGCATCGACTCGCCGGTCTGCGGGTTGCGGCCTTCGCGAGCTGGTCGGTCGACCGTCGAGAATTTTCCGAAGCCGGTGAATTTGACGTCGTTGCCGGCCTTGAGCTGAGCCGTGATCTCCGCGATCGTCGCGTCCAGCGCTGCCTTGGCCTGGCCGTTGTCGAGCCCGGTCCGTGCGGCGACCTGCTTCGCGAGTTCGTCCTTGGTCGTAATAGCCATCGTCTCTCCTCTGGTTGTTGGTGCACAGCCTGGGTCGGCCTGCTGTCAAGCGGTTTTCTACAGGTCGGGCCGGGCGTCCCAGCGTTCTAGCGCGGGTTGGGGGTCGATCGGGCGGCCGTGGACGTGGATCTCGAAGTGCAGATGGCAACCGACGGTGCGGGCGTTTCCGGTCTTGCCGACCGCGCCGACCCGCTCGCCCGCCCAGACGCGATCGCCGCGCTCGACCGCCGCCGGGCGGATCATGTGGGCGTAGAAATAGCTGCGCTGCTCACCCTGGCCGTGGATCAGCAGGTAGTTGCCGTAGAGGACCGGGTCGTAGCCCGTGCGCAGCACACGGCCGGTCGCGACGGCAACCAGGGGCGTCCCGCAGGCGGCGACGATGTCGAAGCCTTCGTGGGTGCGACCGCCGTCGCGAGGAGCGCCGAATTCGCCGATCGCGCCACGCGTCCAGTGCGGCCCGTCGACCGGGAAGACGTGGGCGAAGAACTCGGTCCCGCCGGTTCGAGGGGAAGCCTTGGCTGCCGCCGAAGGGACGAGCGCAGCAAAGAGGACGAGGCCGAGAAGGAGCGGGCGCTTCAGTGGTGTTCGATGACGCGGTCGACGATGTTGTACTCCTTCGCCTCCTCCGCGCTCATGAAGTAGTCGCGATCGGTGTCGTTCGTGACTTTGTCGAAGGGCTGGCCGGTGTGCTTGGCGATGATCTCGTCGAGGCGGCGGCGGGTGTCGATGATCTCTTTGGCGTGAATCTCGATGTCGGTCGCCTGGCCCTGGAAGCCGGCGGAGACCTGGTGGATGAGGATCTTCGAGTTGGGCAGCGACATCCGCTTGCCCGCGGCGCCGCCGGCTAGCAGAAGCGCGCCCATGCTCATCGCGATGCCGACGCAGATCGTCTGCACGTCGGGCTTGATGAACTGCATCGTGTCGTAGATCGCCAGGCCGGCGTAGACGTCGCCGCCGGGCGAGTTGACGTAGATGCTGATGTCCTTGTCCGGGTCCTCGGACTCGAGGTGAAGAAGCTGGGCGACGATCAGGTTGGCGATGTCCTGATTCACCTGCGTGCCGAGGAAGATGATCCGCTCGTTCAGCAGGCGCGAGTAGATGTCGAAGGAGCGCTCGCCGCGCGAGGTCTGCTCGACAACCATCGGAACCAGAGGGCTCATGCGCGGCACTCTATAGAAGGCGCCCGGCGGGCTGCCGTCACTCTGAGTCGGGGGTCCAGAGGGAGCCCGCCTCTTTGCGCTCCTTCTCCGGCGTCCAGATCTGCTCGCGCGCCTCGGCCTGCTCGAGCGGGATCGGCTTGGCCGCCTCGGCGACCAGGTCGATCGCCTTGCGGAAGCGGATGTCGTCGCGGATCATCGTGTCGCGGCCACTCTCGCGCAGGCGCTTGAGCAGCTTCTCGGGCGTCGTCCGCTCGTGCTCGGCGGAGTGCTCGAGCGCCTCGACCATCTCCTCCTCGGAGGCCTCGATCTCCTCGGCATCGGCGATCGCCGCCAGCACCGCCTCGCGCTTCAATTCCGCTTCGGCCTCCGGCTTGGACTCCTCGATCACCTCCTCGCGGGTTTTCCCCTGCATCTGCAGGTAGGCGTCGGGCTGCATGCCACGTGAGGCGAGCTGGCGCTCGACCCGCTCCCAGCGCTCGGTCGCGCGGGCGGTGACGAGCTCGTCGGGAAGGTCGAGCTTCGCCTCGGCGGCCGCCGCGTCGACCGCTGCAACGCGGAAGTCCTGCTCGGCGCGCTGCCCGACCGCCTCGGCAAGGCGCTTGGCGATGTCGGCGCGCAACTCCTCCAAGCTGTCGAACTCCGATGCCTCGGAGGCGAAATCGTCGTCGAGCTCGGGCAGGACCTTTTCCCGCACCTCCTTGACCTCGACCGTGAAGACGGCGTCTTCGCCGGCGAGCTGCTCGGCCTGGTAGTCGTCGGGGAAGGTGACCTCGACGCTGCGGGTCTCGCCGCCGCTGACACCGGCGAGCTGCTCCTCGAAGCCCTCGATCAGCTGACCGCCGCCGAGCTCGAGCAGGTAGTCGCTCGCCTTGCCGCCCTCGAAGGCCTTGCCGTCGAGCAGGCCCTCGAAATCGACCAGCAGCACGTCACCCGTGGCGGCGGCGCGATCGACCGGCTCCAGCTTGGCGAAGCCTTCGCGGATCCGCTCGACCTCACGGTCGACGAGCTCCTCCGGCGGCTCGGGCTCGGCCTTGCCCACCTCCAGGCCCTTGTACTCGCCCAGCTCGGCCTTTGGCCGGACGCCGATCTCGAACTTGAAGGCGAGCGGCTCGCCCTCGGCCTCGGGCGTGGAGACGACCTCGACGCTGGGATCGCCGACCGGCGCGATGCCGGAGCCGAGCAGCGCCCGTTCGTACCACTCCGGCAGCGCCTCGCGGATCGCCTCGTCGAGCACGGCGGTGAAGCCGACCCGCTGGATCACCAGGGAGGGCGGCGCCTTGCCTTTGCGGAAGCCGGGCATCCGCATCTCCCGCGCCAGGCCACGGGCCGCACGGGCGACGGCGCGGTCGACGTCGGCGGCGGGAACCTCGACCTCGACGCTGACGCGCGAGCCGGGTAGCTCTGAGACTGATGGCTGCTGCATGGAGAGCGCGGGACCCTATCGCGAGCGCCGCAGCAGCCCCCTGCGCACCGCCACGCCGAAGTCGATCGCGAAGGCCAGCCCGCGGCCGAGCGGGCCGGTGACGAGCCAGGCGCGCGCTCTATTCATCGCGGGTCGCCGACAACCGTTCCTCCAGCAGCGCTCCGTGCCCGGCGGCGACGGCGCGCTGGGCGCGGCGCTCGTCGAGCTCGATCCCGCGCTCGCGGGCGAGGTCGAGCAGGTCCTGCTTTTCGGTCCCTTCGCGGGCGACCTCGAAGAAGACCCAGGCCAGAACGCCGAGCGCCAGGAAGGTCCCCTCGATCATCATGATCACGCCGGCGGTGCTCTGGTCTGCAATCGGTGAGATGTGCCAGTAGCGCTCACCCTTCCCGTAGATCGGGTAGAGCACCGATCCCGACCACATCAGGATGTTGCCGAGGATCGCGCCGGTGAAGCGGACGGCGATCACGTAGGCGACCTTCCAGCCGGCACTGAACCACTGCGGCTTCGGCAGCGGTCCGAAGATCGGCATCCACATCAGGCAGCCGAAGGCAAGGAAGGTCGTGTGCTCAAGCGCGTGGATCGGCGCCGTGCCGTACGCGGCGTCGTAGATCGCCGGGACGTGCCAGAAGTAGAAGTTGAGCGCCCAGAGCGGGAAGGCGACCGCCGGGTGAGTGAGGATCTGGAGACGGTTGAAAAGGCGGATCGAGAGAACCGGCTGCAACAGCGATTTGGTCAGGCCGAGGACGATCAGCAACGAGGCGACGTCGCCGATCAGCAGATGCTCGGTCATGTGGGCGATCACCAGCTCGTCGGAGATGTGGCCGATCGGGCTGAACAGGGCGATCGAGATCGTCAGCAGCCCGGCACCGAAGCAGAGCTGGCGCCAGAGCGGCACCTTGCGCCCATCCCAAGAGAGCGTCAGCACCCGGCGCCAGTAGGCGACGCCGCCAACGGTGATCGGGATCACCTCGATCGGCGCAAAAGCGCCGGTCACGTGGGCAAGAGGCAGGCTCACGGTGGTAGCTTGGCAGTTCCCTGATGGCCGCCGGTCCCAACCGCTTCCCCCCGATCGGCAGCTACGGCTTCCTCTCCGACTGCCACACCAGCGCCCTCGTCTCCTACGACGGCTCGGTCGAGTGGCTCTGCCTGCCGCGCTTCGACTCGCCCAGCGCCTTTGCCGCCCTGCTCGACCGCGGCGCCGGCCATTTCAAGCTGAAGCCGCGCGGCGTCGTCGTGCCGATCAGCCGTCGCTACGAGCCGGGCACGCTGGTGATCGAGACGACCTGGGTGACCGACAGCGGCTGGGTCGTCGTCCACGACGCGCTGACGATCGGCGACTGGGTCGAGCAGGCGGGCCCGGGCTCGCGCCCGCGAACCGAGCACGAGTCTGACCACTCGCTGCTGCGCACGATCACCTGCATCGACGGCGAGGTCGAGATCGAGATGGAGTGCCTGCCGCGCTTCGCCTACGGCGCCGAGGCCGCGACCTGGAGTGGTGGCGAGCTGGGCGAGGCGACCGCACGGGGCGGCGACGGCGTCGAGCTCCACCTGACCAGCGACATGGAGCTCTCGCTCGACGGCGGCACCGCCCACGGCGCGGTCAGGCTGCGCGAGAACGAGACGAGCTTCTGCGCCCTGACCTGGGGCAACGACGACCTGGGCGGGCCGCGCAGCGCCCCGGAGGCGCTGGAGCGGCTCGACTCGACCGAAGACTTCTGGCGCAAGTGGCTGCGCGACGGCGACTTTCCCGACCATCCCTGGCGCATCCACCTGCAGCGCTCGGCGCTGGTCCTGAAGGGTCTCACCTACGCGCCGACCGGAGCGCTGCTCGCGGCGCCGACCACCTCGCTTCCCGAGACCCCCGGCGGCGAACGCAACTGGGACTACCGCTTCAGCTGGATCCGCGACTCGACCTTCAGCCTCTGGGCCCTGCACACGCTCGGCTTCGACGATGAGGCGCGCGACTTCATGCGCTTCATCCTCGGCATCTGCCGCAAGGACCCCCGGCTGCAGATCATGTACGGGATCGGCGGCGAGAAGGAGCTGACCGAGAGCACGCTCGACCACCTCGAAGGCTACGGCGGGGCGAGCCCGGTGCGGATCGGCAACGGCGCCTACGACCAGCGCCAGAACGATGTCTGGGGCGCCCTGCTCGACTCGATCTACCTGCACGAAAAAGCCCTGCGCGGCTCCGCCACCCCGTCCGATCGCCAGATCGTCCGCCAGCAGGTCGAAGCGGCGATCGAGGCCTGGCCCGATCCCGACCAGGGGATTTGGGAGTCGCGTGGCGAGCCACAGCACTACGTCTCCTCGAAGCTGATGATCTGGGTCGCGGTCGACCGCGGCGTGCGCTTGGCGCGCTGGGCCGGGTTCGACGAGCTCGCCGGGGAATGGGAGAAGACGGCAGAGGAGATCCGCGAGGAGATCCTCGAGCGCGGCGTTCGCGACGGCGTCTTCCGGCAGCACTACGAGACCGATGCGCTCGACGCCTCGACCCTGCTGATCCCGCTGCTGCGCTTCCTCCCCCCCGACGACCCGCGCGTCTGTGCCACGGTCGACGCGATCGCCGAGCAGCTGACCCAGCACGGTCTCGTCCAGCGCTACAAAGTCGAGGAGACCGACGACGGCCTGAGCGGCGAGGAGGGCACCTTCCTGATCTGCTCCTTCTGGCTCGTCTCGGCGCTCTCGGAGATCGGCGAGCCGGCGCGGGCGCGGGAGCTCTGCGAGCGACTGCTCGAGGCGGCCGGCTGGCTCGACCTCTACGCCGAGGAGCTGGAGGCGGAGAGCGGCCGCCATCTCGGCAACTTCCCGCAGGCGTTTACCCACCTGGCGCTGATCAACGCGGTCTCCCACGTGATCGCCGACGAGCAGCGTGAAGACGGCGGCGTCACCGCCGTGTTCAGCGAGATGGGCGGGGTCCGCGAGGGCGTCTGAAGACAAGCTCCAAGCGCACGATCGCTTGCGCAGACGAAAGGTCTTCAGACAGAAGATCTCGTTCTCTCATATATTCCCTGCCCGAATGGCGGGATTCGAGGACGGCCGGGAGCGCCGGGACATGGAGCATCGCTATCGCCGTGCCGCAGTGGCGCATCCCGTGCGGCAGGGAATTCTCTGTCTGATGCTCGACGGCATGGAGGCCGGTGCGGCCGAGATCGCCGCCGTGCTGGCCGAGGAGCCCGGCCGGATCGCCTACCACCTGCGCGTGCTGACCAGGCGCCGGGCCTTGAAGGGGGTTGCCAAGGACCCGCCGGCGCCGCCCTACTACCGCCTGGCGCCGCAAGCGCTGTGGGCACGCAAAATGCTCGCTGAACTTGCCAAGCAGGACGGAGAAGACGATCCAGGGGGGAGAGATTGAGGGCCGGCGCCCTTAGTAGGTGAGGTGGTGGGAGACATCGACCAGACCCGAAGCCCGATCGTGCTGGACACGACCATCGAAGCCGCCGTCCTGCGGCAGCTCCTCGCCCTGCACCCGGTCCAGCTCACCCTCGCCGAGCTGGTGCGGGAGATCTCTGACGGCCCAGCGGACTTCGCCGCGACCGACCCGGTCGAGCGCGCGGTCGGCCGGCTCAGCGCCGCCGGCTTGGTCCATCGCAGCTGTGACATGGTCATACCCAGCCGCGCGGCGTTGCGCTCCTACGAGCTGCTCGAATGAGCGGCCCCGCTCGAAACGGGCCGCTCGCCGGGATCGAGAAAGCGCTCCAAAGCATCCAGCGTCTCCCGCGGTGACTCCCAGAAGACGTTGTGCCCGTTGGGGACGTCGACCCGCGTAAGCAGCGCGCCCAGCTCCTCCTCGTAGCGGCGGTGCTGGCCGCTGCCGTCGTAGAGTGGCTTTTCCGCCGCGACGAAAAGCGTTGGGACGCGGGCGATCCGCGGCGGGGGCAGCGTCATCTCACTCCAGGCCACCACCGCCGCGCTCGGGCAGAAGCTGAACCGGAAGCGGCCGTCGGCCCCCTTGCTGACGTCGTCCTCGACGTAGGCCGCCACGACCTCACGCGGAGAGGCGACGATCGTGTCGTTTGAGAGCAGGGCGTTGAGCGCCCCATCGACCGTGGCGAAGCTCCAATCGAGGCGTTCGAGCTCGGCGCTGCGCAGGGCGCGCTCGACCGGCACGAGAAGGCCGGGATCGAGCAGGGCGATCCTCTCGGTGCGATCGGCGAGCTTCACCGCAAGCGCCGCAGCCAGCCGGCCACCGAAGCTATGACCCACCCAACTGACCCGCTCGATGCCGAGCGAATCGGTCGTCTCCTCGATGTCGCTCACGTGCGTCTCGACGTTCCACGGCGGCTCGTGGCCGGATCCGCCATGACCGCGCAGATCGACGGACACCACCGAGTGGCCGCTTTGCGCCAGCTGCCTGCCGAAGTCCTCGAAGACCGCGCCATGCTGGGCGACACCGTGAATGCAGACGATCGCGCCGGCGTCGCTCGGGCCCCAGCGATGCGTGTTCAGCTTCATGCTGCTTCTCCCTGGACGTCGATTCCGTCCTTGTTCGCGGTGAACAGCGCGACGACACCCTCCACCTGGACCTCGTAAGAGGGGAATGTCGCAGCCAATCCCGCTTCGAGGTCCTCTTGGCGATCGTCGAGATTGGAGAACGACCCTTTGCGATTCAGGCGTTCGATCGCCTTCCGGGATCGCTTGCTGTGGTCGGCCTCGAGGCCCAGCACGGTTGCGCCAAAGAGCGTCCCGCCAGGAGCGAGCGCGTCCTTGGCGTGCTCGAAGGCGACGCGCTTGTCGCGCAGCGTTCCCGGAACGCAGTGCAGCAGGTTCGACATCGCGATCGATTCGAACGATTCCGCGGGAAGGCCCCACGGCTCGAGCACGTTGGCTCGGTTGGTGCGCGGTCCATAGCGGCGCAAGCGGCGTGCGGCGAACTGAAGCGAGCTCGGGTTCAGGTCCATCAGCGTGATCTCCGGCGAATCGGATGAGAAGCGACACCTGTTGATCAGATATCCGCTGGCCACGCCGACGTCGAGGTGGCGGTTGCCGGCGTTTTCGTCATACAGCTCGAGGATGCGACTTTTCGGACAGCGCCAGAGCCGCGGCAGGGTGTAGCGCATTACGAGCAGGTCGTAAAAGGGGAGCGTGAACCGGGTGTAGGCGGCCTGGCCCGCGTGGGCCGGATCGCCTGCGTCCGTCCGCACCGCCATGTCCGTGTCAGCTTGCATTTACTTGCCTTTCCTCGGGTGATTTGGCCAGCGACGCAAGCAGCTCGTGCAGTGCCCGCGCGGTCTCATCTGCGTGTTCCCACATCATCGTCAGGTGATTTCCAGGCGTCCTGACGGTCTCGATCGGCCGGAGGATCTCCACCATCTCGTCAATCTGGCCCTCGACCACTTCGAGCGGTTCCTCCGCCCGAACCATCAGCACCGGGGCGCCAAGCTCCTCCGGCTCCCACTCGCCGAACAGCTGGAAGTAATGAGCCATCGCGGTCAACCGGGCATCGTCCGGCGGCGCAAAGAGTTGCCCGCCCCGCTCCCCACCGACCGTCGGCATGAACTCCAACAGCTTCGCGGTGTCGACCGAAGTCGAGGGCGTGTCGAGGAGCACAACCGCCGCCGCGGGCGTTCCCAGCTGCTCGAGCGACGCCGCCACGGCGTGGGCGGCCCAGCCGCCGGAGGAGTATCCGGCGAGAGCGAAGCTCGAATCGCCCCAGTCTCGCTGGATTGCCCCCGCGGTCGACCTGGCAAAGGCCTCGAGATCGGTCGGCAGTGGCTCTCCCGCTGCGAAGCCCGGAAGATGGAGCCCGATGGCGGACCGCCTTCCACGCAGTCCCTGCGCCAACCTCGCGTATTCCTGGGGGCCCGACATCGCGACCAACGAGGAGATGAGGATCAGCCCCGGCGAGGCCTTGCCGTCGGCGAGGCTGACGACGCCAGGTGAGTCTCCGGCGGCAAGTGGCCGGTCGAAGCTCGGGCGGTACCTGGCCGCCCCCGTGAGCAGGTCCAGGAAGGCGCCGATCTCGCCCTGCTCCCGAGCCCGATCGAGCAGGCCGACGAATGTGCCGACCGGGTGGCCGGCGCCGGCTGCGACCGGCGCCGACGGGTCCAGCGCCTGGCTGACGTGGCGCGCCAGCTCCTGAACGGTCGGCTGATCGGCAAGGACAGACACGGGGACCTGCACACCGATCGCCGCGGCGAGGCGATTGCGGACCTCCATCGCGCCGACCGAGTCGAGTCCGAGCTCGAGGAAGGGACGAGTTGGGTCGATGGCAACGGCCGCGCCATGGCCGAGGATCTCCGCGATCTGCGCACGGAGAAGATCGAGGATCGCGGCCTTGCGCTCCTCGACGGCGAGCGCGGCGAGCTGGCTCGCCAGCGCCTCCGGGCGATGCCGCGGCCGAACGCTGGTCAGTTCACGCAGGATCGCGGGCAGCACACCGGCTTCACCCATGCCGCGCAGTCGCGCTGAACCGAAGCGGACCGGCGCCAACAGAGGCATATCGAACTCCAGGGCAGTGTCGAAGAGAGCGAGCGAATCCTCCTGAGACAGCGGCACGACCGCGTCGCGAGGCGCCTCGTCCCCGGCCCAGGGCCCCCAGGAGATCGAAGCGCCCGACAGACCGAGGCCACGACGGTAGAGGGTCAGGGCATCGAGAAATGCGCTGCACGCCGCGACCGAGGCCTGGCCCGTGCCGCCGAGGAGGCCAGCCACGGAGGAGAAGACGAGGAGCCGCGAACCTTCCGGCTCCGCGGTCAGCTCGTGCAGCCTCCAGGCGGCCTCGATCCGCGCCCGCAACGCATCGTCGTCGACCGGCACGTAGACGACCGTGCGCATTGGGTGCTCGGCCGGAACGGAGTCGATCGCCCGCCCGAGAGCCTCGGGGTCGGCAAGGTCCGCCGGCCCGGCATATCGAATGTGCTCAACGCCGTGTGCCGCGGCGAGATGATCGGCCACCGCCTTGCCTCGGCCGGCGACGTCGCCGGCGATCAACACGGTCGAGGCCGGGTCGAGCGGCGAGATCGCGCTCCCCTCCATCGCATCGGCCCGAACGGCGGTCATGCGGGGGATCAGGGCCTCGCCCGCGCGCAGGGCGATCTGAGGCTCTTGCGCCCCCAACGCCAGGGCGGCCCGCCTCGCCTCCTCGGACGCCTCGCTTCCGTCGGTGTCGATCAGGGCGAAGCGTCCGGGATTCTCCGAGATCGCCGAGCGTATGAGGCCCCAGACAGCCGCGGCGGCCAGGTCGGGGTGCTCATCGTCCGCGACGGCGATCGCGTCGTGGGTGATCAGCGTGAGGCGTTCCCCGCCACGCTCCTCGTCGGCGATCCATCGCTGCACGTGGGCGAGCGCCTGCTCGGCGGTCGCCTGCGCCGCGGCGGCCAGTCCACCGCCATCGACCCCGGCGGGGACGATCTCGACCGTCTCCCCACCCGGATCCCCTGCCTCTCCCGGTGAGATCGCCTGCCAGCGAATGCCGAAGAGGGAGCGCCGGCGCCGATCCGATTCCATCTCCCCCCGGTCCAGCGGCCGCGACTCGAGCGAGGTCGCGCCGATCACCGGGGCGCCGTCGAGGTCGTAGGCGACGAGCCTGCGTACTCCACCTTCGGAGGCGAGCACCAGGCGCAGCCCGGCCGCGCCCTTCGCATGCAGGGCGACCCCCCGCCACTCGCGGGGCAACTCAAGCTCGCCCGAGTCCTGCTCGCCAAGGCCGGCTCCCTCCAGGGCGAGCTCGAGCAGGCCGGGGTGCAGCGCGAAGCGCTCGGCCTCGAGGGATTCTCCCTCGGGCAGCGAGACCTCGGCGTGGACGCAATCGCCCTCCGGAGGCCAGGCGGCGAGCGGCTCAGGGGCCGCGGGAGGGTCGGGAGAGAGAAGGCCGGTGGCGCGGCATACCCATCCAGCCCCCTCCTCCTCGTCGCGGGAGTGGATCGAGAGCCTGCGCCGATCCTCGCTATCCGGCCCCTCGAGCGTCGCCTGCAGGGCGACGGCGCCCTGCTCGGCGAGGATCAGCGGCTCGCGCAGGACGAGCTCCTCGACCGCAGCGGCGCCGCTCGCAGCGCAGGCCTGCAACGCCAGCTCGAGGAAAACGCCGCCGGGCACGAGCGCCTCGCCGGCGACGGCGCGCTGCGCCAGCCAAGGCTGAGCCTGGAAGGAGAGGTTGCCGCTCAGCAAGAGACCGCTGCCGTCTCCGCCGGCCAATTCGACCACGCTGTGCACGAACGGGTGATTCGTCGCGGTCTCGCCGGCCTTACCGGGCGCGGCCGTTCTCGCCAGGCTGGAATCCAGCCAGTAGCGGTCGCGCTGGAACGGGTAGGTGGGCAGCGCCACGCGCCTCGCGCCGGCACCGTCGAAGAAGGCCTCCCAGTCGACCGCGACGCCGTTGGCGTGGGCTTCGGCAAGCGAACGCGCAAAGCATCCGGCGTCATCTTCGTCGCGGCGCACGGTCGAAAGCAGCACCGCGTCGCCGGGGTTGTCCAACTCGTCCTCGACGGTCTCGGCGACGCCGAAGGCGAGCACCGGGTGCGGCCCGACCTCGACGAAGGCGCGGCGACCCGCGCGTAGCAACGAGCGGACGACCGGCTCCAACTGAACGGTCTGCCGCAGGTTGCGGTACCAGTGCTCGGGCCCCATCTCGCTCGTGTCGATCTCCCCGCCGGTCACCGTCGAGTGGAGGGGGATCTGCCCGCTGCGGGGCGAGATCGGCGCGAACGCCTCGAGCAGCTCCTCCCGCAGGGCCTCGATCTGGGCGGAGTGGCCGGCGCAATCGACCGCGATCGCCTTGGCTCGCGCGCCGTCCCGCTCGCAGTCCGCTTCGATCGCGGCGAGCGCCTCCGGGTCGCCGGAGAGGACAACCGAGGCGGGCCCGTTGATCGCGGCCAGCGAGACGCGATCGCCGAGCCCCTCGGTGTACGGGAGCACCCGGTCAGGCGCCAGGGAGACCGAGAGCATCCCCCCCTTGCCGGAGATCCTCCTCAGCGCCTTGGAGCGCTCGGCGACGATCAGGCAAGCGTCCGACAGCGAGAGCGCCCCGGCGACGTAGGCCGCGGCTATCTCCCCTTGAGAGTGACCGACGACGGCCCCCGGCGTCACGCCACATTCCCCCCAGAGGCTCGCGAGCGACACCATCACGGCGAAGAGAGCCGGATGAATGACGTCGATGCGATCGAGCCACGTGCCCTCGGCGTCCCGGAGGATCTCGCTCAGAGACCAGTCGACGTGCTCGGAGAGCGCCTCCTCGCAGGCGGCGATATGGCCCGCAAAAGCAGGAGAGGAATCGATCAGCCCGACGGCCATTTCCTTTGCCTGTGGACCCTGGCCGGGGAAGAGGAAGACCGGTCGATGACGGCGACGCGCAGCCCCCCGGCCTGTGCGAGGCGCGTCCCTGCCTTCGGAAAGGGCATCGAGCGAGGAGAGCAGCTCGGCTCGGTCCGTGCCGAGGACGACCGCCCGCCGCTCGAAGGCGGCGCGCGTGCTCACCAGGGAATAGGCGACATCCTGTAGCGGCAGCTCCGGGTTGGCGCGCAGGCAGCTTGCCAGGCGTCCCGCGCCAGCGGCCAGGGCCGGCTCGGTTTTCGCCGAGAGCGCCAAGGGGATTTGGCCCGGCAGGGTCCCCGCGGCGACCCCGTCGAGGTCGCCGACCCCGCCGTCACCACTCAGCTCGGTCCGCTCGACCATGGGCGGTTCCTCCAAGACCACATGAGCATTGGTCCCACTGGCGCCGAACGAAGAGACCCCCGCCCGGCGAGGGGCGCCGTTCGCCTCCCACGGGATCTGCTCGGTGAGGAGCTCGATCTGTCCCGCCTCCCAGTCGACCTTGGTCGACGGCACATCGACGTGCAGCGTCTTGGGCAGGGTGCGCTCCCGCATTGCCAGCGCCATCTTGATCACCCCGCCGACCCCCGCTGCCGCCTGCGTGTGGCCGATGTTCGACTTGAGCGAGCCGAGTCTCAGCGGCGCCTCTCTGTCTTGTCCGTAGGTTGCAAGCAGGGCGCCAGCCTCGATCGGGTCGCCGAGCGTCGTGCCTGTGCCGTGAGCCTCGACCACGTCGACCTCGCTCGCCCGCAGGCGGGCATTGGCCAGGGCCTGGAGAATCACCCGCTCCTGGGAGGGGCCGTTGGGGGCGGTGAGGCCGTTCGAGGCGCCGTCCTGGTTTACGGCGGAGCCACGCAACACGGCATGCACCCGGTGCCCGGCCCGCTCGGCGTCGGCGAGACGCTCGAGGGCGAGCACCCCGACACCGTCGGAAAAGCCGGCGCCGTCGGCGGCGTCGGCGAACGACTTGCAGCGACCGTCGGCGGCGAGGCCCAGTTGGCCACCCAGATCGACGAAGACGCTCGGCGTCGAGAGGACCGTGACCCCGCCGGCGAGGGCCAGGGTGCACTCGCCGCCCCGCAGGGCCTGCGCGGCCAGGTGAATCGCAACCAACGAGGAGGAGCAGGCGGTGTTCACCGTGATCGCGGGACCCTCCAGCGCGAGCGCGTAGGAGACGCGCCCCGAGACGGTGCTCGAGGAAACGACTGGCGAGGCCCCATAGTCCTGATACGCGACCCCCGCGAAGACACCGGTCGAGCTCCTGCGCAGCGAGAAAGGGTCCACCCCGGCGTTCTCCAGGGCCTCCCAGCTGGATTCGAGCAGCAGGCGTTCCTGCGGATCCATGAAGGTGGCCTCGCGGGGGCCGATCGAGAAGAACCCGGCGTCGAAGTCGCTCGCGTCGGCGAGAAAGCCGCCCTCGCGCGGCCGGCTCGAGCCGGGGTTGCCGGGCCTCTGGTCGTAGAGGCCGTCCAGGTCCCAACCGCGATCGGCTGGAAACTCCCCGATAGCGTCACCACCGTCGGCAACCAGCCGCCAGAGGTCCTCCGGCGAGGCGATCCCACCGGGGTAGCGGCATGCCATGCCGACGATGGCGATCGGCTCGTCGCTCGCCTGGGCTCTGACCGCAACCTGCGCACGGGCTCCTTGCGGGGTGGAGTCGGCGAGAATGAACTCAGCCAGCGAGGCCGAGCTCGGGTGATCGAAGACGACCGTGGTGGGCAAGCGCAGCCCGGTCTTCTCGCTCAACCGGTTACGCAGCTCAACCGCGGTGAGCGACTCGAAGCCGAGCTCCCGAAAGGCCCGTTCAGGGTCGACGTCCTGTGTCGAGGCGTACCCGAGCACCACTGCCACCTCGCTCGTGACCAGCTCGAGGACATGGTTCTCGCGCTCGGCCTCGGACAGCGACGCGAGCGTCGCGGTGAGCGAGCCGGTGGCTGCACGGCGCGTCGGAGCGCGGACGAGACCAGCGAAGAGCGGGGGCAGGGCGCCGGCCTTCGCGAGTGCCCTGAGGCCGGTGGGATCGAGCTGCGCGGCCAGCACGTTGGCGCGGTCGGCGGCCAGGGCCTCGTCGAAGAGAGCCAAGCCGTCCTCGTCGGCGAGAGGCTCGATCCCACCACGCCTCATCCGCTCCGCGTCGGCCTCGCGGACGCCTCCTTCGCCGCCCACCTGATGCTCCCACAGCCCCCAGGAGATCGAGCTCGCCGGCCGGCCTTCGGCACGGAGATCTTGCGCCAGCGCATCGAGGAAGGCATTCGCCGCTGCGTAGTTGCCCTGCCCCGGGGAGGCAAGGGTGCCGGCGATCGAGGAGAAGAGGACGAAGGCGTCGAGGTCGCAGTCCGCGGTCAGCTCGTGCAGATTCCAGGCGGCCTCCACTTTCGGCCCGAAGACCAGATCGATCTGCTCGCCGCTCATCGACTCGACCAGGCTGTCGGCGAGCAGCGTGGCGCAGTGGACCACCGCCCCCAGGGGGCGCGCGGCGTCGAGAGTGGCTCGCAGCGAGTCGCGGTCGGCAAGATCGCAGACAGCGACCTCGACTGCCGCGCCCGCATTCTCGAGCTCCCCCCGGAGGGAATCGAGCACGCGCTCCTCGCTGGTATCTCCGGCGAGGAGGAGCAGGTGCTGTGCGCCATGGTGCTCGACCAGATGGCGGGCGAGGAGCGCGCCGGAGTCGTCTGCCGCGCCGGTGATCGCGACCGTTCGCGCCGGGTCGATCCGAGCGCCGCCCTCGACGTCGACCGGGCCGAGCTTGCCGAGGCGGGGGACGAAGGGAATGCCTTCGCGCAGAGCGAGTTGGGGCTCCTCAGCGGCCAGCGCCAAAGCAGCGTCGAGCGCCGCCTCCGAAGTCTCGCTGTCATCGAGGTCGATCAGGGCGAAGCGGCCGGGATGCTCTGCCTGCGCCGAGCGGACGAGGCCCCAAATCGCCGCGACGGCGGGATCGGGGGACTCCTCCGCCAAGGCCGCCACGGCTCCGTGGGTGAGCAGGACGAGACGCTTGTCTGCCTTCGACTCGTCGGCGAGCCATTGCTGGATGGATTCGAGGGCCTCGCGGCATGCCTGGCGCGCGGCGTCGGCGGCGGGCCGTTCGGAGTCGGTCCCAAAGCGCAGCACCTCGATGTCTTCCAGAGCCTCCTCCTCCTCGAGCGGGACCTCCTGCCAACTGACTGCCAGCAGCCCTCCCCCGCCGCGCTGCGCCTGAGAGACATCCAGCCGGCGAAAGGCAAGCGAGCCGACCGAGGCGACCGGCGCTCCCTGCGCATCGGCCAGCTGCAGCTCGAATGTCTCCTCACCCATGGTCAGGCAGGCCCGGATCTCGGTCGCGCGGGTCGGGGCGAGCCCGACCTCGCGCCAGGAGAAGGGAAGGCTCGGCACCTGCTCGCCCGCCTCCAGCCCGGTCAGCATCGCTGCCAGAAGAGCGGCATCGAGCAGGACCGGGTGGATACCGAACCTCTCCGCCCCTTGAGCCATCGACTCGGGCAGCGAGACCTGGGCATAGACCTGCTCGCCGTCTCGCCAGGCTGCGGTCAGCGCCTGGAAGGCCGAGCCGTGCTCGACGTCGAAGTCGGCGAGACGCTCGTAGAGAACGTCGACGTCGAGCGGTTCGGCTCCCTCTGGAGGCCATGCGTCGAATCGTGGCGAGGCGACCTGGAACCGCTCGGCAAGCACGCCGCTCGCGTTCTGTATCCACTCCCCTTCCGCAGGCCGGGAGTGGATCGACAGCTCGCGCCGCCCGTCCTCTCCGATCCCGCCGACGGTGACCTGGAGCGCGACCGCCACATCCTCCGGCAAAACGAGGGGCGCCAGCATGGTCAGCTCTTCGATCCCCTCGGCACCGGCCTCGGCGGCCGCCTTGAGCGCGACCTCGAGAAAGGCGGTGCCGGGCAAGAGCACCGTGCCGGCGACGGCGTGGTCTGCCAGCCAGGGATGGGTCGAGAGGGAGATGCGCCCGCTGAGGATCAGTCCCTCTCCGCTGGGGTCCTCGATCGCCGCTCCCAACAGGGGGTGGCCGGGGTCGCTGAGCCCGGCCGCGCCGACGCCTGCCGTGCCGCTCGGGGAGGCAAGCCAGTAGCGCTCGCGCTGGAAGGGATAGGTCGGCAGGGGGACGCGCTTGGCCGCTGTCCCCTTGAAGAAGGCCTCGGGGTCCAGGCGGGCGCCGTTTGCATGGGCCCCGGCCAGCGAGCGGGCAAAGCAGCGCGGCCCGTCCTCCTCGCGGCGCAGGGTGCCGATCGCTTTGGCCTCCGCGCCAGCGCCCAGGACCGCTTCGACCGTCTCCCCGACGGCGAGGGCGAAGACGGGGTGGGGGCTGACCTCGATGAAGAGGCGGCTGCCCTGCCCGACCAGCTCGCGGGTGACCTCCTCGAAGCGGACCGTCTCCCTGAGGTTGCGATACCAGTAGGAGGCGTCCAGCTCGACGGTGTCGAGCAGGCCGCCGGTGACGGTCGAGTGGAAGGGGATATCGCCGCTTTGGGGGGAGAGCGGGGCGAGGGTCTCGAGCACCTCCTCGCGGACCTCCTCCACGTAGGCGGAGTGGGAGGCGATCGCGGCGGGGATCTCACGGGCGCGGATCTGCTCTTTTGCGCAACGGGCGAGCAGCTGGTCAAGCGCCTCGCGGTCGCCGGAGAGGATGGTCGATGAGGGGCCGTTGTGGGCGGCGAGCCCGACCCGACCGTCGAAGGGCTCGAGCAACGGCCCCAGCTCTGTGGGGGCGAGGGCGATCGAGACCATCCCGCCCTTGCCCGCCAGCCTGGCGATGATGCGGCTGCGCAGCGCGGCTAGCATCGCCGCGTCTGGGAGGGAGAGGCCGCCGGCTACGTGGGCGGCGGCGATCTCCCCCTGGGAGTGACCGGCGACGGCGGCGGGGTGCACCCCGCAGGCGCGCCAGAGCGCCGCCAGGGATGCCATCACGGCGAAGAGGGCTGGCTGGACGACCTCGATCCGCTCGATCGAGGGCGCTCCCTCGCCTTGCCGTAGTACCTCGGTGACAGACCAATCTATGTGGGGGGCGAGCGCCTCTTCGCATTCGGCGAGCTTTGCCGCGAAGACGGGCGATGCACCGATCAGGTCTAGTGCCATCCCCTGCCACTGGGAGCCCTGGCCGGGGAAGAGGAAGACGGGGCGCTGCTCTGTGCGGGCCCTGCCCCTGACGATGCTCTCGCTCTCCTTGCCCAGGGAGAGGTCCTGCAAAGAGGCGAGCAGCTCATCGCGGCTCTCCCCCAGTGCGACCGCTCTGTGCTCGAAGGAGGAGCGGGTGGTGAGCAGCGAGAAGGCGAGGTCTTTGGGGTCGAGATCGGGGCTTGCCTTGAGGTGTGAGGCGAGGCGCTCTGCCGCCTCTTGTAAGGCGGGCTCGGTCTTTGCCGAGAGGGCGAGGGGGAACGTGCCCTTAAGTGGTTGCTCCGCCGGCGCCTCTCCCCCGCTGGCTCCTCCGTTCTCACTTGGCGCGGGCTCGAGAGCAGGTGCCTCCTCCAAGATCACGTGGGCATTGGTGCCGCTGATGCCAAAGGAGGAGACGCCCGCTCTTCTTGGCTTGCCGTTGGGCTCCCAGGGCAGCGCCTCGGTCAGGAGCTCTATCTCCCCCGAGCCCCAGTCCACCTTTGAAGAGGGGGCATCGACGTGAAGCGTCTTTGGCAAGACGCCGCGCCGTATCGCTTCGACCATCTTGATCGTGCCCGCTACCCCTGCCGCGGCCTGGGTGTGGCCGATGTTTGACTTGAGCGAGCCGAGCTTCAGCGGCACCTCTCTGTCCTGTCCGTAGGTTGCAAGCAGGGCGCCGGCCTCGATCGGGTCCCCAAGGGTGGTGCCGGTGCCGTGTCCCTCGACCGCGTCGACGTCTTTGGGCTCCAAGCGCGCGTTTGCCAGGGCCTGCCTGATCACCCGCTCCTGGGAGGGGCCGTTGGGGGCGGTCAGGCCGTTCGATGCGCCGTCCTGGTTTACCGCCGAGCCCTTGATCAGGGCCAATACCTCGTGGCCTTGGCGCTCTGCGTCTGAGAGGCGCTCCAAGACGAGGATGCCGGCGCCCTCGGAGAACCCTGCCCCGTCGGCGGCCTCCGCGAAGGACTTGCAGCGCCCGTCGGGGGCGAGGTTGCGCTGGCGACTGAACTCGATGAAAGCCGCCGGGGTGGTGAGAACGCTGACCCCGCCCGCCAACGCCAGCGTGCACTCCCCTCCACGCAGCGCCTGGGAGGCGAGGTGCATCGCCACCAAAGAGGAAGAGCAGGCGGTGTCGATCGTGATCGCCGGGCCCTCCAGGCCGAGGACATACGAGACGCGGCCCGAGACGATGCTCTGCGTGCCGCCGGCGGCCGGCCCGTAGTCCTGATACATCACCCCGGCGAAGACCCCAGTCATAGTGCTGCGCAGCGATGCGGGATCGATGCCCGCGTCCTCCAGCGCCTCCCAGGAGGCTTCCAAAAGCAGGCGTTGCTGGGGGTCTGTCACCAGCGCCTCGCGGGGGCTGATCGCAAAGAAGCCAGCGTCAAAATCAGCGGCGTCTGCGAGGAAGCCACCCTCGCGCGTATAGGAGGTCCCAGGGTGCTCGGGGTCGGGGTCATAGATGCGCTCGACATCCCAGTCGCGGTCGGCGGGGAACTCACTGATGCCGTCGCGGCCCTCGCTCACCAGGCGCCAGAGCTCTGTTGGTGAGGCGACCCCCCCCGGGTAGCGACAGGCCATGCCGACGATCGCGATCGGCTCCTCGCTGGCCTGGGCACGCACGGCAATCTGCGCGCCGGCGCCGTCGGTACTTGCCTCGGCCAGCAGGTGCTCGGCCAGAGCGGCGGCATTGGGGTAGTCGAATACGACCGTCGCCCGCAGGCGCAGGCCGGCGATCGTGCTCAACCTGTTGCGCAGCTCGACCGCGGCGAGGGAGTCGAAGCCGAGCTCCTGGAAGGCCCTGGCCGGCTCGATCGAGTCCGCGGAGGAGTGTCCGAGGAGGACGGCCACCTCCCGCCTGACCAAGTCGAGGACATAACCTTCGCGTTCTGCTTCGGCCAGGCCAACGAGCTTCGTCGCTAGCGATCCCGAAGGCCCCCGGCGCCTTGAGGCCCTGACCAACCCCGAGAGAAGCGGGGGCAGAGCGCCGGCCGACGCCATCTCTCTCAAACCTGTGGAGTTGAGGGCAACCGCCACGCTAAGCGAATGGGAAGCGCCAAGCGCCGCATCGAAGAGAGCCATGCCGTGCCCGTCAGAGAGCGCTTCGATCGGGCCCCGCTGCAACCGCGCGAAGTCCACATCGTTCAGCCCGGCGGTCATCCCGCTTGAGCGCCGCCAAGTGCCCCAGGCGATCGAGCTGCCCGCCAGCCCCTCGACGCGGCGCTTTTGCGCCAGAGCGTCGAGGTAGACATTGGCGGCGGCGTAGTTGGCCTGGCCGGGGCTGCCGAGGGTGCCCGCTGCGGAGGAGAAAAGAACGAATGCCCCGAGGTCCCTCTCCCGGGTCAGCTCGTGCAGGTGCCAGGCGGCGTCAGCCTTGGGAGCGAAGACGCGGTCGATCTGCTCGGTGCCGAGGTTCTCGACAGTCGCGTCAGCGAGTGCCCCGGCGCAGTGGAAGACGGCGCCCAGGGGGTGCTCGTCGGGAATCTCGGCAAGGATCGCTGCAAGCGCCTCGCGGTCAGATACGTCGCAGGCGACGATCTCGGCGTGGGCGCCGAGGGTCTCCAGCTCTGACTTCAGCTCCTCGGCACCGTCCGCCTGCTCCCCGCGGCGACTGAGCAGCAGCAGCCGGCGGACGCCATGGCGCTCGGCGAGGTGGCGGGTGAGAAGCGAGCCGAGGGCGCCGGTGGCGCCGGTGATGAGGACCGTGCGCTCGGGGTCGATCGAGAAGGGGCCATCGGCCTCGCCCCGACCGGAACGGACAAGGCGAGGCGCGAGCATGCGTCCACCCCGCAGAGCGAGCTCGGGCTCCTCCGCGCCAAGCTCCAGCGCGGCGAGCAGGGCCGCCTCGGACTCCTCGCTGCCGTCCGTGTCTATCAGAGCAAAGCGGCCCGGGTGCTCGGACTTGGCGGAACGCAGGAGGCCCCAGATTGCCGCCGTCGCGGCGTCGGGTGCCTCCTCATCTTGCGCGGCGACCGCGCTGCGGGTGACGATCGCAAGCCGCGAGCCAGCCTCGGAGTCTTGGCCGAGCCATCGCTGAACATGGGACAGGGCGGCTTCGACCGCCGCCCTTGCCGTCTCGGGATCCTCGCCGTGAGCCTCGGCGCCGATGCGGACCACCTCGACCTCCCGCGCACTGGCGCCTGCCGGGTCTGGATCGACCTCGACCCATGCAAGGGCAAGCAGTCCGCCCGCGGAAGAGGCCTCGCGCCGCAGCTGCTGTGGATCGACGGGACGAGTGATGATGTCGCCGACGGTCGCGACCGGGGCACCGGTGGTGTCGGTCAGCAGCAAGGAGAATCCACCTTCGGGCGCGGGGTCGATCCGTACTCGCAGCTCCCTCTCACCGGCGGTCTGAACGGAGACCGCGCTCCAGGAGAAGGGCAGCTCGACTCCCGCGCCGCCCTCGGCCTTGGCGACGACAATGCCATGCAGCGCCGAGTCGAGCAGAGCGGGGTGCAAAAGGAAGCCCTCGGACTCGCGGGATGCCTCCTCGGTCAGCGAGACCTCGGCGAAGATCCGCTCGCCGTCTCGCCAGGCCGCGCCGAGTCCCTGGAAGGCGGGGCCGTATTCGAGCCCTGCCTCGGCGAAGAGGTCATAGAGGTCGTCGATCTCGAGCGACTCGGCGGCCGGAGGCCAGGCGCTCAGCGTCTCGGTGCCTGCCTCGATCTCGGCGCCCAGCGACCCGCTCGCGTGCCGCGTCCATCGGGCGCCCTCGCTGTCGGGGCGGGAGTAGATCGCCAGCTCGCGCCCGGCCCCTTGGCCGGGAGCCGAGACCGTGACCCGCACGGCGACCGACTCCTCCTCGACAAGGACGAGAGGCGCCTGGAGGACCAGCTCCTCGACACTCCCCGCACCCACCTCCTCGGCCGCCCGCAGCGCAAGCTCCAAAAAGGCGGTGCCGGGCAAGAGCACCGTGCCGGCGACGGCGTGGTCTGCCAGCCAGGGATGGGTCGAGAGGGAGATGCGCCCGCTGAGGATCAGTCCCTCTCCGCTGGGGTCCTCGATCGCCGCTCCCAACAGGGGGTGGCCGGGGTCGCTGAGCCCGGCCGCGCCGACGCCTGCCGTGCCGCTCGGGGAGGCAAGCCAGTAGCGCTCGCGCTGGAAGGGATAGGTCGGCAGGGGGACGCGCTTGGCCGCTGTCCCCTTGAAGAAGGCCTCGGGGTCCAGGCGGGCGCCGTTTGCATGGGCCCCGGCCAGCGAGCGGGCAAAGCAGCGCGGCCCGTCCTCCTCGCGGCGCAGGGTGCCGATCGCTTTGGCCTCCGCGCCAGCGCCCAGGACCGCTTCGACCGTCTCCCCGACGGCGAGGGCGAAGACGGGGTGGGGGCTGACCTCGATGAAGAGGCGGCTGCCCTGCCCGACCAGCTCGCGGGTGACCTCCTCGAAGCGGACCGTCTCCCTGAGGTTGCGATACCAGTAGGAGGCGTCCAGCTCGACGGTGTCGAGCAGGCCGCCGGTGACGGTCGAGTGGAAGGGGATATCGCCGCTTTGGGGGGAGAGCGGGGCGAGGGTCTCGAGCACCTCCTCGCGCACCTCCTCCACGTAGGCGGAGTGGGAGGCGATCGCGGCGGGGATCTCACGGGCGCGGATCTGCTCTTTTGCGCAACGGGCGAGCAGCTGGTCAAGCGCCTCGCGGTCCCCGGAGAGGATGGTCGATGAGGGGCCGTTGTGGGCGGCGAGCCCGACCCGACCGTCGAAGGGCTCGAGCAACGGCCCCAGCTCTGTGGGGGCGAGGGCGATCGAGACCATCCCGCCCTTGCCCGCCAGCCTGGCGATGATGCGGCTGCGCAGCGCGGCTAGCATCGCCGCGTCTGGGAGGGAGAGGCCGCCGGCTACGTGGGCGGCGGCGATCTCCCCCTGGGAGTGACCGGCGACGGCGGCGGGGTGCACCCCGCAGGCGCGCCAGAGCGCCGCCAGGGATGCCATCACGGCGAAGAGGGCTGGCTGGACGACCTCGATCCGCTCGATCGAGGGCGCTCCCTCGCCTTGCCGTAGTACCTCGGTGACAGACCAATCTATGTGGGGGGCGAGCGCCTCTTCGCATTCGGCGAGCTTTGCCGCGAAGACGGGCGATGCACCGATCAGGTCTAGTGCCATCCCCTGCCACTGGGAGCCCTGGCCGGGGAAGAGGAAGACGGGGCGCTGCTCTGTGCGGGCCCTGCCCCTGACGATGCTCTCGCTCTCCCTGCCCTGTGCCAGGGCGCCGAGAGAGGCGAGCAGCTCCTCTTTGCTCTCTCCCAGTGCGACGGCTCTGTGCTCGAAGCAGGAGCGGGTGGTGAGCAGCGAGAAGGCGAGGTCTTTGGGGTCGAGATCGGGGCTTGCCTTGAGGTGTGAGACGAGGCGCTCAGCCGCCTCTTGCAGGGCGGGCTCGGTCTTTGCCGAGAGGGCGAGGGGGATCGGGGAGGCAAGGGGCTGCTTGGAGGGGGCACCGGGGCCATCCCCTGTCTCCCGGCCGCCCACCGGGACCTGCTCGGGTGCCTCCTCCAAGATCACGTGGGCATTGGTGCCGCTGATGCCAAAGGAGGAGACGCCCGCTCTTCTTGGCTTGCCGTTGGGCTCCCAGGGGAGCGCCTCGGTCAGGAGCTCTATCTCCCCCGAGCCCCAGTCCACCTTTGAAGAGGGGGCATCGACGTGAAGCGTCTTTGGCAAGACGCCGCGCCGTATCGCTTCGACCATCTTGATCGTGCCCGCTACCCCTGCCGCGGCCTGGGTGTGGCCGATGTTTGACTTGAGCGAGCCGAGCTTCAGCGGCACCTCTCTGTCCTGTCCGTAGGTTGCAAGCAGGGCGCCGGCCTCGATCGGGTCCCCAAGGGTGGTGCCGGTGCCGTGTCCCTCGACCGCGTCGACGTCTTTGGGCTCCAAGCGCGCGTTTGCCAGGGCCTGCCTGATCACCCGCTCCTGGGAGGGGCCGTTGGGGGCGGTCAGGCCGTTCGATGCGCCGTCCTGGTTTACCGCCGAGCCCTTGATCAGGGCCAATACCTCGTGGCCTTGGCGCTCTGCGTCTGAGAGGCGCTCCAAGACGAGGATGCCGGCGCCCTCGGAGAACCCTGCCCCGTCGGCGGCCTCCGCGAAGGACTTGCAGCGCCCGTCGGGGGCGAGGTTGCGCTGGCGGGAGAGCTCGACAAAGGCCATCGGGGAAGAGAGAACAGTCACCCCACCCGCCAACGCCAGCGTGCACTCCCCTCCACGCAGCGCCTGGGAGGCGAGGTGCATCGCCACCAAAGAGGAAGAGCAGGCGGTGTCGACCGTGATCGCCGGGCCCTCGAGGCCGAGGGTGTATGAGACGCGGCCCGAGACGATGCTCTGCGTGTTGCCGGCGGCCGGTCCGTAGTCCTGATACATCACCCCGGCGAAGACCCCGGTCATAGTGCTGCGCAGCGATGCGGGATCGATGCCCGCGTCCTCCAGCGCCTCCCAGGAGGCTTCCAAAAGCAGGCGTTGCTGGGGGTCTGTCACCAGCGCCTCGCGGGGGCTGATCGCAAAGAAGTCCGTATCGAACTCGGACGCCTCGGCAAGGAACCCCCCCTCGCAGATATAGCTGGTTCCCGGGTGCTCGGGGTCGGGGTCATAGATGCGCTCGACATCCCAGCCGCGGTCGGCGGGGAACTCAGAGATTGCATCGGCCTCGCCAGCGACGAGCTCCCACAACCCCTCAGGCGAGGTGACCCCCCCTGGGTAGCGACAGGCCATGCCGACGATCGCGATCGGCTCGCTCGCGCCGGCGTGAAGCTGTTGGTTCTCGCGGCGGAGTCGGTCGCGCTCCTTGAGCGTCACACGAAGAGCCTCGACCACCTCGTGATTACCGGCGCTCATGACAGCCCTTCTTCCTTATCTTCTGGCGCCGTCGGTGACCCTCCGGCACTCATGCGAATCAGGTCATCGACCCCCGCCGAATCGACTAGATCGGCGTGATCGGGCTCAATCTCGGACCGGATCTCGGTGGCGTCGCCAACCTCGGCAAGTCGCAGAAGGGGATCGATGAGGCCGGCACGACGCAGAAGCGAAAGTGGAATCGACGCAAGCGCTTCTCGAACGTCCCCCTCCCTGGACTCCAAACCCACCCCGTTCTCCCCGGTCCTGACAATCCCAGCGAAAATATGCTCGGCGAGGGTTGCCGCGCTCGGAAAATCGAACACCACAGTCGCCCGTAGGCGCAGTCCTGTTGCCAGGCTCAGCCGATTGCGCAATTCGACGGCGCCCAGCGAGTCGAAACCGAGTTGCTGGAAGGCCGAGTCGGGCTCCACTTCCTGCGCCGAGGCGTACCCCAACACGGCGGCGACTTCACTCCTGACCAGGTCGAGGACGATGCGCCTCGCCTCCGTCTCGGGCAGCGCCGCAAGCTTGGCGGCGGACAGAACCGGGTCGGCGCTGGGTCGCCTGGGCGCACGAAAGAGACCATCGAAGATCGGCGGCAGGACGCCGGCGGAGGCGAGGGAGCGCAGGGCCTTGCCGTCAAGCGGCGCCGCCAGGACGGTAGGTGTGTCGGTGACCAGCGCCGCATCGAGGAGGGCGAGGCCCTGCTCTTCGGAGATCGCCTCCATGCCCGAGCGGCGCATGCGCGCCAGGTCTGCCTCCCGGAGCCCGGAGGTCATCGCGCTCTGTTGCTCCCATAGGCCCCACGCGATCGAGTCGGCCGGAAGGTCTTCTGCGTGGCGCTTTTGCGCCAGAGCGTCGAGGTAGACGTTGGCGGCGGCGTAGTTGGCCTGGCCGGGGCTGCCGAGGGTGCCCGCTGCGGAGGAGAACAAGACGAAGGCCTCAAGTCCCATCTCCCGCGTCAGCTCGTGCAGGTGCCAGGCGGCGCTCGCCTTGGGGCTGAAGACGTACTCCATGCCGTCCGCATCCAACGACTCGATCGTGCCGTCGGCGAGGGCGCCGGCGCAGTGGAAGACCGCGCCCAGGGAGTGCTCGGGAGGGATCTGGGCGATGGCGCCTCGGAGGGCCTCTCTGTCGGATACGTCGCAGGCTGAGATCTGGACCGTGGCCCCCAGCGCCTCGAGGCTCTCCGCCAACTCACCCGCACCCCCGGCCTCGGAGCCCGAGCGGCTCAGCAAGAGCAGGCGACGGGCGCCGTGGTGCTCTGCGAGGTGTCTTGCGATCAGCGAGCCGAGGCCACCGGTGGCGCCGGTGATCAGGACGGTGCGCTCTGGGTCAAGCGGTGAGCTCTCCTCTTCCCCGCCCGCGCTCTGGAGGCGAGCCAGGCGCGGCACCCACGCCTCCCCCTCGCGCAGGGCGAGCTGGGGCTCCTCTTGGCCGAGGGCGAGGGCCGCCTCGAGGGCACCCTCGGATGCATCCGTGCCGTCGCTGTCGATCAGGGCGAAGCGGCCGGGGTGCTCGGAGATGGCTGAGCGCACGAGGCCCCAGAGGGCCGCCGCCGCGGGGTCCGGGGACTCCCCTTCTGCGACCGCCATCGCGCCTTGGGTGACGAAGGCGAGCCTCGCCTCCTCTGGGCCCTCGACGAGCCGGCGCTGGATCTCTGCCAAGGCTTCTCGGGTCAGCTCCAGCGCGGTGCGGTCGGCGGGTAGCTCGGCGTCGATCTCGGGGCGCAGCGTCTCAACCGTCGCCTCCTCGGGCTCGGGCAGTGAGACCTCCTTCCAACCGAGGACGAAGAGGCTCTTCTCCGGGCGCCGGGCGCCTTGAAGCTTGCTCGGGTCAAGCGCCCGCACGGCGAGCGAGTCGACCCTCCCTACGGGTGCACCCGAGACCCCGAGGAGGTCGAGCGATACGTCTCCCTGGGCGTGCAACGAGAACCGTACCCGCAGCTCCACGGCCCCCGCGGCGTTCACCGAGACCCCGCTCCAGGAGAAGGGCATGGCGGGACCCTGTCCCAGACCCTCCTCGAGGCTCGCAAACGCGCTCCCCTGCAAAGCCGCATCGAGCAATGCGGGGTGGACGGCGAAGCGCTCCGCGGAGTGCGCCGGCTCCTCGGGCAGCGATGCCTGCACGTAGGTCTCCTCCCCCAGTCTCCAGACGGCGTCGAGGCCCTGGAAGGCGGGGCCGTATTCGAGCCCGTGCTCGGCGAGGACGTCGTAGACGTGCTCGAGCTCCAGGGGCTCCGCTCCCTCTGGGGGCCAGGCTCCAAGTGGCTCGGGCGCCGGGGCGGCCTGCTCAGAGAGCGCTCCGGTTGCGTGATGTGCCCACTCTGCTTCCTCTTCTTCGGGGCGGGAGTGGATCGAGATGTCCCGCTCGCCGCTCTCCCCCGGCTCGCCGACCACGACCCGCAACGCCACGGCGCCCTCCTCGGTGAGCACCAAAGGCGCCGCCAGGATCAGCTCCTCGACGCTTTGTGCGCCCACCTCCTCCGCGGCCCGCAGAGCAAGCTCCAAGAAGGCGGTGCCGGGCAAGATCACGTTGCCCGCGACCGCGTGGTCCGCCAGCCAAGGGTGAGTCGAGAGGGAGATGCGCCCGGTCAGGGTCAGGCCCTCTGCGGCGGGGTCCTCGATCGCGGCGGCGAGCAGCGGGTGATCGAGAGCGCTTTGGCCGATCGCGGAGGGATCTGCGCCGGCTTGGCCCGAGGCAAGCCAGTAGCGCTTGCGCTGGAAGGGATAGGTCGGCAGGGGGACTCGCTTTGCGTTCGCGCCTGCAAAGAAGGCATCCCAGTCGACCTCGATGCCGTGGGCGTGGGCACGGGCGATTGCTCTTGCGATCGTGCCCTGCTCGGGACGGCCCTCGCGCAGGGTGGGGATGAAGGCCGCCTCTCCCTCTGCCTCGCCGGTGGTCTCCCGGGCCATCGCCGAGAGCACGGGGTCGGGGCCGAGCTCCATGAAGAGCGCGGCACCGCGCTCCCTCATCGCCTCGACGGTGTCTTTGAAGCGCACCGGCTCTCTGGCGTGGCGCACCCAGTAGGAGGGGTCGCTCGCCTGCTCCTCTGTGAGCGCCTGGCCGGTGAGGTTGGAGATGACCGGTATGCGCGGGGCTTTGAAGGAGAGTGTTTCGCAGAGCCCTGCGAACTCTTCGAGCACCGGCTCCATCAGCGGGGAGTGGAAGGCGTGGGAGACGGCCAGGCGCTTGGTCTTCTTTCCCTTGTCCTCCCAAAGGGAGCTGATCTCTTCCACCGCCTCCTCTTTGCCCGAGATCACGGTGGAGGTCGCTGCGTTTGTCGCGGCTATCGAGAGCTCTTGCTCTTTGCCCTCGATCGATTCGGCGACTTCAAGCTCTGTTGCCTCGATCGCCGCCATCGCCCCACCCTTCGGCAGGGCGCCCATCAGGGCGCCCCTTGCCGCTATGAGCCTTGCCGCGTCGGGGAGCTCGAAGACGCCTGCGATGTGGGCGGCGGCGATCTCCCCCACCGAGTGCCCGGCGAGCAGGTCGGGTGAGAGGCCGCGCTTTTGCAGGGTTCTCGCCAGGGCCACCTCGATCGCAAAGAGGGCCGGCTGGGCCCAGGTGGTGTCCTCGAGGCGTGCCTTTGCCTTTTTGCCTTTGGCGAAGAGGATCTCTTTGAGGGGGGCCTCGAGGTGTTTGTCGAGCTCGGCACAGACCTCCTCGAAGGCCGCTTTGAAGTCGGGGTCTGTTCCGTAGAGCTCTTTGCCCATGCCGAGGCGCTGGGAGCCCTGGCCGGTGAAGAGCCAGGCGAGCCCTCCCTCCCTTGCCTTGGCGCTCAGGAGGTTGGCGGAGGGCTCTCCTTGGGCCAGGGCCCCCAGTGAGGCGAGCAGCTGCTCTTTGCTCTCTCCCAAAGCCACCGCCCTGTGCTCGAAGGAGGCGCGGGTGCTCAGCAAGGAAAAGGCGATGTCTCGGGGGTCGGTGTCGGGATGCTCTTTGATGTGTGAGACGAGGCGCTTTGCCGCCTCTTGCAAGGCGGGCTCGGTCTTTGCCGAGAGGGCTATGGGGACCGGGCCCGTGAGAGGCTGCCTGGCGGAGGCGCCCGGGCGATCCCCTGTCTCCCGGCTGCCCGCCGGGACCTGCTCGGGTGCCTCCTCCAAGATCACGTGGGCGTTGGTGCCGCTGATGCCAAAGGAGGAGACGCCCGCTCGCCTCGGCTTGCCGTTGGGCTCCCAGGGGAGCGCCTCGGTCAGGAGCTCTATCTCCCCCGAGCCCCAGTCCACCTTTGAAGAGGGGGCATCGACGTGAAGCGTCTTTGGCAAGACGCCGCGCCGTATCGCTTCGACCATCTTGATCGTGCCCGCTACCCCTGCCGCGGCCTGGGTGTGGCCGATGTTTGACTTGAGCGAGCCCAGGCGCAGGGGCTCTTGCCTGTCTTGGCCGTAGGTGGCGAGCAGGGCGGTGGCCTCTATCGGGTCCCCCAGGGTGGTGCCGGTTCCGTGTCCCTCGACCGCGTCGACGTCTTTGGGCTCCAGGCGGGCGTTTGCCAGAGCCTGCCTGATCACCCGCTCCTGGGAGGGGCCGTTGGGGGCGGTCAGGCCGTTCGATGCGCCGTCCTGGTTTACCGCCGAGCCCTTGATCAGGGCGAGGACCTCGTGGCCTTGGCGCTCTGCGTCTGAGAGGCGCTCCAAGACGAGCATGCCGGCGCCCTCGGAGAACCCTGCCCCGTCGGCGGCCTCCGCGAAAGCCTTCGAACGCCCATCCGGCGCGAGGCCGCGTTGGCGGCTGAACTCGACGAAGACGCTGGGGGTGGCGAGGGTCGTCACCCCGCCGGCCAAAGCCAGCGTGCACTCGCCCCCACGCAGGGCCTGGGAGGCGAGGTGCATCGCCACCAGCGAGGAGGAGCAGGCGGTGTCGAGCGTGATCGCCGGGCCCTCCAGGCCGAGGGTGTATGAGACGCGGCCCGAGGCGACGCTGCCTATGCTGCCGGTCACCTGAAAGCCCACGGCCTCCCCAGCTCTGCCGGACTCAACGGCGTAGCCCTGGTGGATCAGGCCGGCGAAGATCCCCGCCTGCGCTCCCCGCAATGAGGCCGGGTCGATCCCCGCGTCCTCGAGGGCCTCCCAGCTCGATTCGAGCAAGAGGCGCTGCTGGGGGTCCATCGCCAGCGCCTCGCGCGGAGAGATGCCGAAGAACCCGGCGTCAAAGCCGGCGACGTCTTCGAGGAAGCCTCCCTCCCTGGCATAGGAGGTGCCGGGATTGTCGGGGTCGGGGTCATAGATACGCTCGACATCCCAGCCGCGGTCGGCGGGGAACTCGCTGATGCCGTCGCGGCCCTCGCTCACCAGGCGCCAGAGCTCTGTCGGTGAGGCGACCCCCCCCGGGTAGCGACAGGCCATGCCGACGATCGCGATCGGCTCGTGCGCGCGGTCCTCCAGGCTCTGTACCCGCTGATGCGCCTTGCGTAGGTCGCTCGTTACCTTCTCCAGATACAGGCGAAGCTTCGCCTCATCCGCCATGTGAAACCCCCGTTCCCCCGAATTCCTCGTCGATCAACTCGAACATCTCCTCATCCGACATCGAGGTCAGATCCCCGTCGGCTTCACCGCCATCGGATGAATCTGCGTCGTCCAGGCTCACCAAAAGCGAGCGCAGGCGGGCGCTGGCTCTCTCTCGTATCCTGTCGCTGGGCTCGAGCGACGAGAGGGTCGTCTCGAGCTTCGCGAGGAGATTCCTCACCTCGCCCCCCCGTTGCTCTTGTGCAATCTCGGTCCCGCCACTCGCTTCGGCCAGCAGGTGCGTAGCGAGGGCCGTCGCGTTGGGGTAGTCGAAGACGACCGTGGTGCCTATGCGCAGGCCTGTCGCGGCAACGAGACGGTTGCGTACCTCGACCGCCCCAAGGGAATCGAGTCCCATCTCGCCGAAAGCCCTGGTCGGCTCGACCTCGGATGCGGAGACGTAGCCGAGCGCCGCGGCAACATGGGTGCGAACGAGGTTCAAGACGAGCTCTTGGCGCTCTGCCTCCGGGACTTCGGTGAGCTTTGCCACGAGATCGCCCTTGGCGGTGCCGCGGCGGGCCGGAACCCTGACAAGGCCGCTCATGATCGGCGCCAGCGCACCAGCACGGGCACGGGCGCGCAAAGCGGCGGTGTCGAATCGCACCGGGGCGAGAAGGGGCTCCTCGCCGGCCAGCGCGAGGTCGAAGAGCTGCAGGCCCTGCTCAACGGTCATGCGATCGAAGCCCAGCCGCTGGCGGACCTGCTCCCGCAGGCGGGCCATCACCTCCTCGCGCTCGAGCAGGTGGTCGATCTCCTCGCCGGCGGTGCCGCTCACCCTGTCCCACAGCCCCCACGCAAGCGAGGTCGCCGGCATGCCTTCGGCGTGGCGGCGCTGGGCGAGGGCGTCGCAGAAGACGTTGGCGGCGGCGTAGTTGGCCTGAGCGGCTCCTCCCAACAGACCCGCGGCCGACGAGAAGAGGACGAAGGCGTCGAGGTCTGCCTCCTGTGTCATCTCGTGCAGGTGCCAGGCGGCGCTCGCCTTGGGGCTGAAGACGTACTCCATGCCGTCCGCATCCAACGACTCGATCGTGCCGTCGGCGAGAGCCCCGGCGCAGTGGAAGACCGCGCCCAAGGGGTGCTCGGGGGGGATCTGGGCGATGGCCTCTCGGAGGGCTTCCCGGTCCGATACGTCGCAGGCGAGGATCTGTGCCTCGGCGCCCAGTGCCTCCAGGTCTGCTTGCAGCTCCTTTGCCCCCTCGGCTTGGGGGCCGGAGCGACTGAGCAGGAGCAGCCGGCGGGCACCATGGTGCTCTGCCAGGTGGCGGGCGGTGAGCGCGCCGAGGTCGCCGGTGGCGCCGGTGATCAGGACGGTGCGCTCGGGGTCGAGCGGTGGGGTCTCCTCCCCTTCGCCCTCGCTCTCGAGGCGGGCCAGGCGGGGCACCAGCGCCACCCCCTCGCGCAGGGCCAGCTGGGGCTCCTCTTGGCCGAGGGCAAGGGCCGCCTCGAGGGCATCTTCGGATGCCTCGGAGCCGTCGCTGTCGATCAGGGCAAAGCGGCCGGGGTGCTCGGAGATGGCTGAGCGCACGAGGCCCCAGAGGGCCGCCGCCGCGGGGTCCGGGGACTCCCCTTCTGCGACCGCCATCGCGCCTTGGGTGATGAAGGCGAGCCTCGCCTCCTCTGGGCCCTCGACGAGCCGGCGCTGGATCTCTGCCAAGGCTTCTCGGGTCAGCGCCAGGGCCGCGCGGTCGGCGGCCGGCTCGGCGTCGATCTCGGGGCGCAGCGTCTCAACCGTCGCCTCCTCGGGCTCGGGCAGTGAGACCTCATTCCAAGTGAGGACAAAGAGGCTCTTCTCCTTGCGCCGGTCGTCCTGCAGCTTGCTCGGGTCAAGCGCCCGCACGGCGAGCGAGTCGACCCTCCCTACGGGTGCACCCGAGACCCCGAGGAGGTCGAGCGATACGTCTCCCTGGGCGTGCAACGAGAACCGTACCCGCAGCTCCATGGCCCCCGCGACGTTCACCGAGACCCCGCTCCAAGAGAAGGGCATGGCGGGACCCTGTCCCTGACCTTCTTCGAGGCTCGCGAAGACGACCCCCTGCAAAGCCGCATCGAGCAATGCGGGGTGGACGGCGAAGCGCTCTGCGCCCTGGGCCTCTGCCTCGGGCAGCGATGCCTGCACGTAGGTCTCCTCCCCCAGTCTCCAGACGGCGTCGAGGCCCTGGAAGGCGGGGCCGTATTCGAGCCCGTGCTCGGCGAGGACGTCGTAGACGTGCTCGAGCTCCAGGGGCTCCGCGCCCTCGGGGGGCCAGATGCCCAGAGGCTCGGGGGCGGATCCCGGCTCGGGTGAGAGGGCACCGGCAGCGTTGAGCGTCCACTCGGCTTCGTCTTCGTCGGGGCGGGAGTAGACCTGGATCTCGCGGTTGCCCCCCTCGTCGGGGCCCGAGACCGAGACCCGAATCGCCACTGCACCTGACTCGGCGAGCATCAGCGGCGCCGGGGTCGCCAGCTCCCCGACGCTCTGTGCCCCGACCTCCTCTGCAGCTCTCAGGGCCAGCTCCAAGAAGGCGGTGCCGGGGAACAAGACGCTGCCCGCGACGGCGTGGTCTGCCAGCCAGGGGTGCGTCGCGAGGGAGATGCGCCCGGTCAGGGTCAGGCCCTCTCCGGCGGGGTCCTCGATCGCCGCCGAGAGCAGCGGGTGATCGGAGGCGGTCAGGCCGATCGAGGCGGCGTCTGTTGTGCCGTTGCCCGAGCTGAGCCAGTAGCGCTTGCGCTGGAAGGGATAGGTCGGCAGGGGGACTCGCTTTGCGCCGCTGCCCTTGAAGAAGGAGTGCCAGCCGACCTCGATGCCCTTTGCGTGGGCTTCAGCGAGGGAGAGGGCAAAGCGGCGGGGCTCGTCCTCTTCTCGTCTCAGGCTGGCGAGCAGGGTCGCATCCGTGGGGTCTTCGAGGACCCGGTCGAAGGTCTCCTCCACGCCGAAGGCAAGGACGGGGTGTGGGCCGATCTCGATGAAGGCGCGCTTTCCTGCTTCGAGCTGAGCGCGCAAGACCGGCTCCAGGAGAACCGTCTGCCTGAGGTTTCGGTACCAGTACTCGGGACCGAGCTCTGCTCCTTCGATCAGCCCGGCGGTGACGGTGGAGATCAGGGGGATCTCGGTTGCTCTGGGGGAGATCGGTGCAAAGGCCTCCAGTAGCTCCTCTTTCAGCGCCTCGATCTGGACCGAGTGGGCGGCGTAGTCGACGGCTATCGGCTTTGCCCTGATGCCTTTTTCCTCAAGGCTTTGCTCGAGCTCTGCCAGTGCCTCTGGCTCACCGGAGCAAACGAGGGAGGCGGGGCCGTTGATCGCAGCAAGGGATATGCGCTCCCCGAAGGGCTCCGTGTGTGCGGGAAGCTCTTCTGCTTTGAGTGAGACCGAGAGCATCGCGCCCTCTCCGGCGATCTTCGCCATCGCGGAGCCGCGCTTGGCGACGATCAGGGCGGCGTCCTCGAGCGAGAGGGCGCCTGCGATGTGGGCGGCGGCTATCTCCCCCTGGGAGTGGCCGATCAGGGCCTGTGGCTCGACCCCGCACTGGCGCCAGAGCCTTGCCAGGGAGACCATCACCGCAAAGAGGGCGGGTTGGACGATGTCGAGGCGATCAAGCCAGGCTGCGTCCTCTTCTCTCAAGACCTCAGTCAGGGACCAGTCCACATGGGGGGCCAGTGCTGCTTCGCACTCCTGCATGTGCTCGGCGAAGGCCGGTGAGGAATCGAGCAGGCCCGTTGCCATCCCCGCCGCCTGGGCCCCCTGGCCGGGGAAGAGGAAGAGGGGGCGCTGCTCGGTGCGGGCCCTTCCCCTGGCGAGGGCCTTGCTCTCCTTGCCTTCGGCCAGGTCCGCCAAAGAGGCGATCAGCTCCTCGCGGCTCTCCCCCACGGCAACCGCCCTGTGCTCGAAGGAGGCGCGGGAGGTGAGCAGGGAGAAGGCGAGGTCGGTGGGGCCTGTGTCGGGGTTGTCCTTGATGTGGGAGATCAGGCGGGTTGCCGCCTCGGCCAACGCCGGCTCGCTCTTTGCCGAGAGGGCGAGGGGGACCGGGACTCCGATCGATTGCTCAGAAGAGGCGCCGGGGTCTCCCCCGGCATCGGCTTGGGCTTGAGCAGGACGGGCCCGGGCGCCTCCTCCAAGATCACGTGGGCGTTGGTGCCGCTGATGCCAAAGGAGGAGACGCCTGCTCTTCTCGGCTTGCCGTTCGGCTCCCAGGGCAGCGCCTCGGTCAGGAGCTCGACCTTGCCCGTCTCCCACTCGACTTTGGAAGAGGGGCTGTCGACGTGCAGGGTCTTCGGCAAGACGCCGCGCCGCATCGCTTCGACCATCTTGATCGTGCCCGCGACACCCGCCGCGGCCTGGGTGTGGCCGATGTTGGACTTGATCGAGCCCAGATGCAGGGGCTCTTGCTCTGTCTTGGCCGTAGGTGGCCAAGCAGGGCGCCCGCCTCGATCGGGTCCCCGAGGGTGGTGCCGGTGCCGTGTCCCTCGACCGCGTCGACGTCCCTTGCCTCGAGCCTCGCGTTCGCCAGGGCCTGTCTGATCACCCGCTCCTGGGAGGGGCCGTTGGGTGCCGAGAGGCCGTTGGAGGCGCCGTCTTGGTTTACCGCCGAGCCCTTGATCAGGGCCAAGACCTCGTGGCCGTTGCGTTGGGCCTCGGAAAGGCGCTCCAAGACGAGCATGCCGACGCCCTCACCCCAGCCGGTGCCGTCCGCCGCCTCGGCGAAGGACTTCGAGCGTCCGTCGGGGGCCAGGCCCCGTTGGCGGCTGAACTCGGTGAAGGCCGCGGGGGTCGCCATGGCGGTGGCCCCACCCGCCAACGCCAGCGTGCATTCGCCCTGCCTCAATGCCTGTGAGGCCAGGTGCATCGCCACCAGCGAGGAGGAGCAGGCGGTGTCGATCGTGATCGCCGGGCCCTCGAGGCCGAGTGTGTATGAGACGCGGCCCGAGGCGACGCTGCCGCTGCTGCCGGTCACCTGAAGGCCCTCGATCTCTTGGACCCCGCTATACCCGACGGCATAGCCCTGGTGGATCAGCCCCGCAAAGACACCGGCCGGCTCGCCGCGCAATGAGGCCGGGTCGATCCCCGCGTCCTCGAGGGCCTCCCAGCTCGATTCGAGCAAGAGCCGCTGTTGGGGGTCCATGGCAAGGGCCTCGCGGGGGGAGATGCCGAAGAACCCGGCGTCAAAGCCGGCGACGTCTGCGAGGAAGCCTCCCTCCCTGGCATAGGAGGTGCCGGGATTGTCGGGGTCGGGGTCATAGAGGCGCTCTGTGTCCCAGCCGCGGTCTTGGGGGAACTCGCCGATGCCGTCGCGGCCCTCGCTGACCAGGCGCCAGAGCCCCGCGGGGGAGGCGATGCCTCCGGGGTAGCGGCAGGCCATGCCGACGATCGCGACCGGCTCCTCGCTGGCGGTGGCGCGCACGGCTGCCTTTTTGAGCGCTCCGCTCGCGCTCGCCTCCGAGAGCAAATGAGCGGCGAGGGCGCTCGCGTTGGGGTAGTCGAACACGACCGTCGCGCCGAGGCGCAGGCCGGTGGCGGTGCTCAGCCTGTTGCGCAGCTCCACGGCGGCGAGGGAGTCGAAGCCGAGCTCCTGGAAGGCCCTCTCGGCATCGATCTCCTTTGCATTCGCGTGGCCGAGGACGGCGGCGACCTCGGCGCGGACCAGCTCGAGGACGTGGGCCTGGTGCTCTTGCTCAGAGAGGGTGGCGAGCCTTGCCGCCAAAGAGCCCGAGGGGCCGCGCTTGCGGGGAGCCCTGATGAGGCCGCTGAGGACTGGCGGCAGGGCACCGGCGGAGGCGAGCGAGCGCAGCGCCCCCCGGTCCAGGGGCATGGCCAGGGCTGTGGGTGGGGCGGCGTCGAGGGCGGCGTCGAGCAGGGCGAGGCCCTGTTGGTCGGAGATCGCTTCGATCCCGCCTTGGCGCATGCGCGCCATGTCGGCCTCCCCGAGCCCCGCGGTCATCGCGCTCTCTTGCTCCCAAAGCCCCCAGGCGATCGAGGTTGCGGGCAGCCCTTCGGCGCGGCGTCTTTGGGCCAGGGCGTCGAGGTAGGCGTTGGCGGCGGCGTAGTTGGCCTGGCCGGGGCCGCCGAGGGTGCCCGCCACCGAGGAGAAGAGGACGAAGGTGTCGAGGCCCATCTCCCTGGTCAGCTCGTGCAGGTGTGAGGCGGCATCGGCCTTGGGGGCGAAGACATGCTCCAGTTGCTCGGGGGCCAAAGCTTCGACCGTGGCGTCTGCAAGGGCTCCGGCGCAGTGGAAGACCGCGCCCATGGGATGTGCCTTGGGGGCTTTGGCGATCGCTTTTGCGAGGGCCTTGGGGTCCGATACGTCACAAGAGAGGATCTGCGCCTCGACTCCCAGTGCCTCCAGGCCTGCTTGCAGCTCCCTTGCCCCCGGGGCATCGGGTCCCGAGCGGCTCAGCAAGAGCATGCTGCGGGCGCCGTGGTGCTCTGCGAGGTGTCTGGCGGTGAGCGAGCCGAGGGTGCCGGTGGCGCCGGTGATCAGGACCGTGCGCTCGGGGTCTATCGCCCGCGGCAGGGTGAGCAGGAGCTTGCCGACGTTTCGCCCCTCCCTGAGGCGGCGGAAGGCGGCGGGGGCTTCGCGTATGTCGTGTGCCTCGGCCGGTGAGTGGGAGAGGGCCCCGCGCTCGAAGAGGGAGACGATCTCGGTGAGGATCTCCCCGCTGCGCTCCTCGTCGAGGTGAACCACGTCGAAGGTCTCATAGGAGACCCCCGGATGGGCGCGGGAGACCTCCCCCGGATCGCGCATGTCGGTCCTACCCATCTCCAAGAAGCGCCCGCCGCGCGGCAAGAGCCCCAGGGAGGCATCGACGAACTCCCCGGCGAGGGAGTTGAGGATGACGTCGACTCCCTCTCCTTCGGTGGTGGTGAGGAACTTGTCTTTGAACTCGGTGTCGCGCGAGGAGGCGATGTGGTCCTCGGGGATGCCCGCCTCTCGCAAGACGTCCCACTTGGCGGGCGACGCAGTGGCAAAGACCTCGGCGCCGATGTGCTTTGCGAGGCCGATCGCGGCCATGCCGACGCCGCCCGCACCGGCGTGGACCAGCACCCTCTCCCCGGCTTTGAGCCCGGCGAGGTCACGCAGGCCGTAGAGGGCGGTTGTGAAGACGATCGGGACCGCTGCGGCCTGCTCGAAGGACCAGCCCTCGGGGACCGGCAACAGACGGGCGCGCTCGCCGACGGCCACCGGGCCAAAGGCTGGGATCGTGCCGAAGACGGCATCCCCGGGAGCGAGGTCGTTCACCTCGGCGCCCACCTCGACCACCGTGCCGGCGCCCTCACCGCCGAGTATCGCCGCGCCGGGCACGGCATAGCCCAAGACTGCCAGCACTTCGCGGAAGTTGAGCCCGGCGGCGCGCATCCGGACTCGCACCTGGGTGGGGGCGAGCGGCTCGCCGGCGGCCGGGTCGGGGACCAGCGCCAGGCCCTCGAGGCTGCCGCGCTCGGGGGCATCCAAGCGCCAGGGGCCCGGCGGGGGCACGAGGAAGTCCTTGGTGCTCTCGAGCGCCTGCACCCGGGGCACCGAGGCCTCGCCCTCGCGCAGGGCGAGCTGGGGCTCCTCCGCCCCGAAGGCAAGAGCTGCCTGGAGGGCCGCTTCGGATGCCTCGCTGCCGTCGCTGTCGATCAGGGCGAAGGCGCCGGGGTGCTCGGACTGGGCCGAGCGCACCAGGCCCCATAGGGCGGCTGCGGCGGGGTCGGGGGACTCCCCCTCTTTGACCGCCATCGCGCCTTGGGTGAGGAAGGTGAGGCGGGCATCGGAGTCGGTATCGGCGAGCCCGGCCTTGGATCGCCTCCAGGGCCTGCTCGGTTGCCTGGCGCGCGGCCGCCGCACCCTCGCCGGCGATCTCGATCCGCAGGAGCTCGGCATCTGCTGCCCCCTCCCCGCCCAGCTCGACGCTCTTCCAATCGAGCTCCAAGAGCTCCGTCCCCCGCCCTGCTCTTTGGGCCATCGCCCCCGCTGGGTCAAAGGGACGCAGGGCGAGGGAGCGAACGCTCCCCAGCGGGGCGCCGGAGGCGCCGGCGAGCTCGAGCGACAGCTCGCCCTCGCCGCGGGTGGAGATCTGCGCGCGCAGCTCCTCGGGGCCTTCGGCGTGAAGGGAGACCCCGCTCCAGGAGAAGGGCAGCCTCAGCTCCCCTCCTTCGGTGCCGGCCAGACCGATCCCGTGCAAAGCCGCATCCAGCAACGCCGGGTGCACGGCGAAGCGCCCGGCTTCGCGGACCTGCGCCTCGAGCAGGGAGGTCTCGACGTAGATTCGCTCCCCGTCGCGCCATGCGGCCTTCAAGCCCTGGAAGGCGGGGCCGTATTCGAGCCCGTGCTCGGCGAGGACGTCATAGAGGTAGCCGGTCTCCAGGGGCTCCGCTCCCGCGGGGGGCCACTCCTCCAGGGACTCCGGTGCGGGGACGGGCTCCTCGGAGAGGGCGCCTGTGGCGTGTTGGGTCCACTCGGCTTCCTCTTCGTCGGGGCGGGAGTGGATCGAGATATCCCGCTCGCCGCCCTCCCCGGGCTCCGCGACCACGACCCGCAGCGCCACCGCGCCCTCCCC
>CAWFXB010000002.1:0-1740187 GCA_963819755.1 uncultured Solirubrobacterales bacterium
TGCTTGTAGGTCTGCAGCCGGCTGCGTTCCTCGGCCAACTCGATCGTCACTCGGCGCAGGTAGTCGCGGATCTTTTGCTCGTCACTCATACGACCCCACCTGCTCGTCGATGAAGGCGAGCAACTCCTCATCGGATGCCGCCTCCAGCTTCTTCACGTCTTCCTGTCCGATCTCCGCCCTGCTCTCGCGTTCCAGGCCAACGGCAAGAGAGTGCAGCTGCGCGGCGAGCCCCACCCGGCTCGGGTGGTCGATGGGTATCTCGGCGAGCATCGCTTCGAGCTGGTCGAGCCCAGTCGCGATCGTCGGTTTGCTCTCGCTGACCGTCACTCCGGACAAGAGCTCGCGGGCAAGACCGTTGGGCGTGGGGTAGTCGAATACGACCGTCGCCCCGAGACGCAGGCCCGTGACCGCGCTCAACCTGTTGCGCAGCTCCACGGCGGCAAGGGAGTCGAAGCCGAGCTCCTGGAAGGCGCGGTCGGGGTCGATCTCGCGGGTGGAGGCGTGGCCGAGGACGGCGGCTACCTCGCTGCGGACCAGCTCGAGAACACGGGCCTCGCGCTCTTGCTCGGGGAGGGCGGCGAGCTTTGCCGCCAGTGAGCCCCGGGTGCCGCGCTTGCGGGAAGTGCGCACGAGGCCGGCGAGGATCGGCGGCAGGGTCCCGGCCGAAGCGAGAGAGCGCAGCGCCCCCCGGTCCAGGGGCATGGCCAGGGCCGTGGGGGGAGCGGCGGCGAGGGCGGCGTCGAGCAGGGCGAGGCCCTGTTGGTCGGAGATCGCTTGCACACCCGAGCGGCGCAAGCGCGCCAGGTCGGCCTCGGTGAGGCTCGAGGTCATGCCGGCGCCCTGCTCCCAGGGGCCCCAGGCGATCGAGGTGGCCGGGAGGCCTTCCGCGCGGCGCTTTTGCGCGAGGGCGTCGAGGAAGACGTTGGCGGCGGCGTAGTTGGCCTGGCCGGGGCCGCCGAGGGTGCCCGAGGCCGAGGAGAACAGGACGAAAGCGTCGAGACCCACCTCCTTGGTCAGCTCGTGCAGGTGCCAAGCGGCGTCTGCCTTGGGGGAAAAGACGCTCTTCAGCCCCTCTGCGTCCAGGGACTCGATCGTGCCGTCGGCGAGGGCCCCGGCGCAGTGGAAGACCGCGCCCATGGGATGTGCCTTGGGGGCTTTGGCGATCGCTTTTGCGAGGGCCTTCGGGTCCGATACGTCACAGGCGAGGATCCGTGCCTCGGTGCCCAGTGCCTTCAGGTCTGCCTGCAACTCCTTTGCTCCGGGGGCCTCGGGACCCGAGCGGCTGAGCAGCAGCATGCTGCGGGCGCCGTGGTGCTCTGCGAGGTGTCTGGCGGTGAGCGAGCCGAGGCCGCCGGTGGCGCCGGTGATCAGGATGGTGCGCTCGGGGTCTATCGCCCGCGGCAGGGTGAGCAGGAGCTTGCCGACGTTGCGGCCCTCCCTGAGCCGGCGGAAGGCGGCGGGGGCTTCGCGTATGTCGTGTGCCTCGGTCGGTGAGTGGGCGAGGGCGCCCTCGCCCAGCAGGGAGGCGACCTCGGTCAGCATCTCCCCGGTGCGCTCAGGTCCCGCTTCGGTGGTGTCGAAGGGAATGTAGGTGAGGTCCTTGTGCTCTGCGCCGAGCTGCTCGGGGTCGCGGACGTCTGTCTTGCCCATCTCCAAGAAGCGCCCGCCGCGGGGCAAGAGCCCCAGGGAGGCATCGACGAACTCCCAGGCGAGGGAGTTGAGGATGACGTCGACTCCCTCTCCTTCGGTGGTGGTGAGGAACTTGTCTTTGAACTCCGTATCGCGCGAGGAGGCGATGTGGTCCTTGGGGATGCCCGCCTCTCGCAAGACGTCCCACTTGGCGGGCGACGCAGTGGCGAAGACCTCGGCGCCGAGGTGCTTTGCGAGGCCGATCGCGGCCATGCCGACGCCGCCCGCCCCGGCGTGGATCAGCACCTTCTCCCCCGCTTTCAGCCCGGCGAGGTCATGCAGGCCGTAGAGGGCGGTGGTGAAGACGATCGGGACCGCCGCGGCCTGCTCGAAGGACCAACCCTCGGGGACCCGGGCGAGCAGCTCGCTCTCGCCGGTTGCGAGCGGGGCGAAGGCGTCGGGGATCATCCCCATCACCCGCTCCCCGGGAGCGAGGCCCTCCACCTCGGCGCCCACCTCGACCACCACGCCGGCGCCCTCGCTGCCGAGGGAGGCCTCGCCGGGGTAGACGCCGAGGGCGATCAACACGTCGCGGAAGTTGAGCCCGGCGGCGCGCATCTCGATCCGCACCTCGCCGAGGCGAAGCGGCTCTCCGGCGGCCGGGGCGGGGACCAGCGCCAGGCCCTCGAGGCTGCCGCGCTCGGGGGCATCCAGGCGCCAGGGGCCCGACGGGGGCACGAGGAAGTCCTTGGTGCTCTCAAGCGCCGCGGCCCGGGGCACCAAGGCCTCGCCCTCGCGCAGGGCGAGCTGGGGCTCCTCGGCCCCCAGGGCAAGGGCGGCGTCCAAGGCTGCCTCGGATGCCTCGGTGCCGTCGGTGTCGATCAGGGCGAAGCGGCCGGGGTGCTCGGATTGGGCCGAGCGCACCAGGCCCCACAGGGCCGCCGCGGCGGGGTCGGGGGACTCCGCTTCTGTGACCGACATCGCGCCTTGTGTGAGGAGGGTGAGCCTTGCCTCCTCGGGGCCCTCGGCGAGCCATGACTGGATCGTCTTAAGAGCCTCCTCGGCTGCCTGGTGCGCGGTCGCCGCACCCTCCCCGTCGATCTCGATCCGCAGGAGCTCGGCATCTGCTGCCCCCTCCTCGCCCAGCTCGACGCTCTTCCAATTGAGCTCCAAGAGCTCCGTCCCCCGCCCCGCCCTGCGCCCCTTTGATCCCGCGGGATCAAAGGGGCGCAGGGCGAGTGAGCGAACGCTCGCCAGCAGGGCGCCGGAGGCGTCGGCGAGGGCGAGTGATATCTCGGCCTCATCGCGGGTGGAGATCCGGGCGCGCAGCTCCTCGGCCCCCTCGGAGTGAAGCGAGACCCCGCTCCAGGAGAAGGGCAGCCTCAGCCTCCCCTCTTCGGTGCCGGCCAGGGCGATCCCGTGCAAAGCCGCATCGAGCAATGCGGGGTGGACGGCGAAGCGCTCCGCCCCCGGGGCCTGCTCCTCGGGCAGGGAGGCCTCCACATATGTCTCCCCTCCCTTGCGCCAAGCCGCGGTCAGTCCCTGGAAGGCGGGGCCGTATTCCAGGCCGTGCTCGGCGAGGACGTCATAGAGGTGCTCGAGCTCGAGGGGCTCTGCTCCCTCGGGGGGCCAGGTGCCCAGCGGCTGCACCGCGGGGGCGGGCTCTTCGGAGAGGCTCCCTGTGGCGTTCAGCGTCCACTCGGCTTCCTCTTCGTCGGGGCGGGAGTGGACCTGGATCTCGCGGTTGCCGCCCTCCTCCGGGCCCGAGACCGAGACCTGGATCGCCACGGCTCCCGACTCCGCCAAGAGCAGCGGCGCCGGAATCGTCAGCTCCTCGACGCTACCCGCGCCGACCTGCCCCGCCGCCGCCAGAGCAAGCTCCAAGAAGGCGGTGCCGGGCAAGATCACGTTGCCGGCGATGACGTGGTCCGCCAGCCACGGATGAGTCGAGAGGGAGATGCGCCCGGTCAGGGTCAGGCCCTCTCCGGTCGGGTCCTCGATCGCGGCGGCGAGCAGCGGGTGATCGAGCGCGCTTTGGCCGATCGCGCCGGCGTCCGCGGTGCCCTGGCCCGAGGCGAGCCAGTAGCGCTTGCGCTGGAAGGGATAGGTCGGCAGGGGGACGCGCTTTGCGCCCGTGCCTTTGAAGAAGGCATCCCAGCCGACCTCGATGCCCTCTGCGTGGGCACGGGCTATGGCCGTGGTGAGGGTCCCCTGCTCGGCTCGTCCCTCGCGCAGGGTGGGGATGAAGGCGGCGCTCTTTGCGCTCTCCCCCAGGACCTCTTGGGCCATTGCCGAGAGCACGGGGTCGGGGCCGAGCTCCAGGTAGGCGGCGGCGGCGCGCTCCTTGAGGGCCCCGACGGTGTCGGCGAAGCGCACCGGCTCTCTGGCGTGGCGCACCCAGTAGGAGGGGTCGCTCGCCTGCTCCTCTGTGAGCGCCTGGCCGGTGAGGTTGGAGAGGATCGGTATGCGCGGGGCTTTGGGGTCAAGCGTCTCGCAAACCTGGGCGAACTCTTCGAGCACCGGCTCCATCAGCGGGGAGTGGAAGGCGTGGGAGACGGCCAGGCGCTTGGTCTTCTTTCCCTTTGCCTCCCACAGGGAGCGGATCTCTTCCACCGCCTCCTCTTTGCCCGAGATCACGGTCGAGGCCGGTCCGTTCACCGCGGCGATCGAGAGCTCTTGCTCTTTGCCCTCAATCGATTCACTCACTTCAAGCTCTGTGGCCTCGATCGCCGCCATCGCCCCACCCTTCGGCAGGGCGCCCATCAGGGCGCCCCTTGCCGCTACGAGCTTTGCCGCATCGGGGAGCTCGAAGACTCCGGCGATGTGGGCGGCGGCGATCTCCCCCACCGAGTGCCCGGCGAGCAGGTCGGGTGAGAGGCCGCGCTTTTGCAGGGTTCTCGCCAGGGCCACCTCGATCGCAAAGAGGGCCGGCTGGGCCCAGGTGGTGTCCTCGAGGCGTGCCTTTGCCTTTTTGCCTTTGGCGAAGAGGATCTCTTTGAGGGGGGCCTCGAGGTGTTTGTCGAGCTCGGCACAGACCTCCTCGAAGGCCGCTTTGAAGTCGGGGTCTGTTCCGTAGAGCTCTTTGCCCATGCCGAGGCGCTGGGAGCCCTGGCCGGTGAAGAGCCAGGCGAGCCCTCCCTCCCTTGCCTTGGCGCTCAGGAGGTTGGCGGAGGGCTCTCCTTCGGCCAGGGCCGCAAGGGCCTCCAGCAGCTCCTTCTTGCTCTCTCCCAAGGCGACCGCCCTGTGCTCGAAGGAGGCGCGGGTGGTGAGCAGGGAGAAGGCGAGGTCTTTGTGGTCCAGCTCGGGGTTCTCTTTTATGTGGTGCAGGAGGCGCTCTGCGGCCTCTCGCAGGGCGGGCTCGTTCTTTGCCGAGAGGGCTATGGGGACCGGGCCCGTGAGAGGCTGCTTGGCGGAGGCGCCCGGGCGATCCCCTGTCTCCCGGCTGCCCGCCGGGACCGGCCCCGGCGCCTCCTCCAAGATCACGTGGGCGTTGGTGCCGCTGATGCCAAAGGAGGAGACGCCCGCTCTCCTGGGCTTGCCGTTCGGCTCCCAGGGCAGCGCCTCGGTCAGGAGCTCTATCTGTCCCGAGCCCCACTCGACTTTGGAGGAAGGGGCATCGACGTGCAGCGTCTTCGGCAAGACACCGCGCCGCATCGCCTCGACCATCTTGATCGTGCCCGCCACTCCCGCCGCTGCCTGGGTGTGGCCGATGTTTGACTTGATCGAGCCCAGGCGCAGGGGCTCTTGCCTGTCTTGGCCGTAGGTGGCCAAGAGGGCGGTTGCCTCGATCGGATCCCCGAGGGTCGTGCCGGTGCCGTGGCCCTCGACCGCGTCGACGTCTTTGGGCTCCAACCTCGCGTTCGCCAGGGCCTGTCTGATCACCCGCTCCTGGGAGGGGCCGTTGGGGGCCGAGAGGCCGTTGGAGGCGCCGTCCTGGTTCACCGCCGAGCCCTTGATCAGGGCGAGGACCTCGTGGCCCTGGCGTTGGGCGTCTGAGAGTCGCTCCAAGACCAAGATGCCGACTCCCTCCGACCAGGCGACTCCGTCTGCGGCCTCCGCATAGGACTTCGAGCGCCCGTCTGGTGCCAAGCCGCGTTGGCGGCTGAACTCGACGAAGACGCCCGGTGTCGCCAGGGTGGTGACCCCGCCGGCGAGGGCGAGCGTGCATTCCCCCTGCCTGAGCGCCTGGGAGGCAAGGTGCATCGCGACCAAAGAGGAGGAGCAGGCGGTGTCGATCGTGATCGCCGGGCCCTCCAGGCCGAGGGTGTATGCGATGCGGCCCGAGGCGACGCTCGCGGTGTTGCCGGTCCCCAGGTAGCCCTCTACCTCTGAGGCCGCATCAAACCCGGCATAGCGCTGGTCGATCAGCCCCGCGAAGACACCGGCCGGCTCGCCCCGCAGCGAGGCCGGGTCGATCCCCGCGTCCTCGAGGGCCTCCCAGCTCGATTCGAGCAAGAGACGCTGTTGGGGGTCCATCGCCAGCGCCTCGCGCGGGGAGATGGCGAAGAACCCGGCGTCGAAGCCGGCCACCTCGGCGAGGAAGCCACCCTGCGTGGTGTATGTGGTGCCTGAGTGCTCGGGGTCGGGGTCATAGAGGCGCTCTGTGTCCCAGCCGCGGTCCGCGGGGAAGGCACTGATTGCGTCGGTGCCCTCAGCGAGCAGTCGCCAGAGCTCTGCCGGTGAGGCGACCGCTCCCGGGTAACGGCAGGCCATGCCGACGATCGCGACCGGCTCCTCGCTCGCGGTGGCGCGCACGGCTGCCTTTTGGAGCGCTCCGCTCGCGCTTGCCTCAGTCAGCAGGTGGGCGGCGAGGGCGGCGGCGTTGGGATAGTCGAAGACGACCGTCGCGCCGAGGCGCAGGCCGGTGGCGGTGCTCAGCCTGTTGCGCAGCTCGACCGCGGCGAGGGAGTCGAAGCCGAGCTCCTTGAAGGCGCGGTCGGGGTCGATCTCGCGGGTGGAGGCGTGGCCGAGGACGGCGGCGACCTCGGCGCGGAGGAAATCGAGTACCGCCCGCTCGGCGTCTCCCTGGGGCATGGCTGCGAACTTGGCGGCGAATGAGCCAGCGGCAAGCAGGCGGCGGCGCACCGTTGGCGCCAGGCCGGCGAGGATCGAGGGCAGCGTCCCGGCTGCCGCCTTGGCGCGAATGGTGGCGACGTCAAGGGGCGCTGCCATCGCCGTCGCGGGATCGGCAGCCAGTGCTGTATCGAGGAGGGCGAGCCCGCGCTCATCGGAGAGCGGCTCGACGCCCGAGCGGCGTATGCGCGCCAACGCGGCCTCGCTCAGGGTCGACGCCATCCCGCTCTCGCGCTGCCACAGCCCCCAGGCGATCGAGGTGGCCGGGAGGCCTTCCGCGCGGCGCTTTTGGGCCAGGGCGTCGAGGAAGACGTTGGCGGCGGCGTAGTTGGCCTGGCCGGGGCCGCCGAGGGTGCCCGCCGCGGAGGAGAAGAGGACGAAGGCGTCGAGGCCTGCCTCCCGGGTCAGCTCGTGCAGGTGCCAGGCGGCGTCTGCCTTGGGGGCAAAGACGCTCTTCAGCCCCTCTGCGTCGAGGGACTCGATCGTGCCGTCGGCGAGGGCCCCGGCGCAGTGAAAGACCGCGCTCAGGGGGTGGGCCTCGGGGATCCGGGCGAGGGCCTCTCGGAGGGCATCGGGGTCCGATGCGTCACAAGCCGCGATCTGTGCCTCGACTCCCAGTGCCTCCAGGTCTGCTTGCAGCTCCTTTGCCCCCTCGGCTTGGGGGCCGGAGCGACTGAGCAGGAGCAGCCGGCGGGCGCCGTGGTGCTCTGTGAGGTGTCTGGCGAGTAGCGAGCCGAGGCCGCCGGTGGCGCCGGTGATCAGGACCGTGCGCTCGGGGTCGAGCCGTGGGGCCTCCTCCCCTTCGCCCTCGTTCTCGAGGCGGGCCAGACGGGGCACCAGCGCCTCCCCCTCGCGCAGGGCGAGCTGGGGCTCCTCCGCCCTCAGGGAGAGGGCGGCCTCAAGTGCCGCCTCGGATGCCTCGGTGCCGTCGGTGTCGATCAGGGCGAAGGCGCCGGGGTGCTCTGATTGGGCCGAGCGCACCAGGCCCCACAGGGCCGCGGCGGCGGGGTCGGGGGACTCCCCGTCTTTGACCGCCATCGCGCCTCGGGTGATGAAGGTGAGGCGGGAGTCGGAGTCGGGATCGGCGAGCTGGCGCTGAATCTGTGCCAGGGCCTCCTCGGTTGCCTCCCGCGCAGGCGCCGCACCTTCGCCACGGGGCTCGATCCGCAGGGTCTCGGCATCGGCGGGGGGCGCCGTCTCCTCATGCCGGCCGAGGGAGATCTGCACCCACTCGGTTGACAAGAGCCGGTCCTTGCGGTGAGTCCCAGCTCCAATGGCATCGAAATCGAGCGGGGCCGAGGTGAAAGAGCCAATCGAAACCAGCGGCTCTCCATAGATGTCGGCGAGAAGGATCGAGGTCTTTCCGGTGATGCCTGGGGTGAGCTTGACGCGCAGCTCGCTGGCGCCAAGGGCGTGCAACGAGACCTCGTGCCAGGAGGCGGGCAAAGCGATTTCCGGAATGCCGGCCTCCCGGCCAAGCTTGATCCCGTGCAAAGCCGCGTCCAGCAATGCCGGGTGGATGGCGAAGTCCTGTGCTCGGGAGGAGTGCTCCTCAGGCAAGGAGACCTCCAGGTAGATCTCCTCTCCATCTCTCCAAGCCGCGTTCAGCCCCTGGAAGGCGGGGCCGTATTCCAGGCCGTGCTCGGCGAGGAGGTCATAGAGGTAGTCGACCTCGAGGGGCTCTGCCCCCTCGGGGGGCCACTCGCCGAGGGGCTGCGCCGGGGGGGCGGGCTCCTCGGAGAGCGCTCCGGCGGCGTTCAGGGTCCACTCGGCTTCCTCTTCCTCGGGGCGGGAGTGGATCGTGATCTCGCGGTTGCTCTCCTCGTCGGGAGCCGAGAGCGAGACCTGGATCGCCACGGCGCCCTCTGTGGAGAGCACCAGCGGCGCCGCCAGAGTGAGCTCCTCGACGCTACGCGCACCGATCTGCTCTGCCCCCGCCAAGGCCAGCTCCAAGAAAGCCGTGCCGGGGAACAAGGCGTTGCCCGCGATGAGGTGGTCCGCCAGCCAAGGGTGAGTCGAGAGGGAGATGCGCCCGGTCAGGGTCAGGCCCTCTCCGGTCGGATCCTCGATCGCGGCGGCGAGCAGCGGGTGATCGAGCGCGCTTTGGCCGATCGCGCCGGCGTCCGCGCTGCCCTGGCCCGAAGCGAGCCAGTAGCGCTTGCGCTGGAAGGGATAGGTCGGCAGGGGGACGCGCTTTGCGCCCGTGCCTTTGAAGAAGGCATCCCAGCCGACCTCGATGCCCTCTGCGTGGGCACGGGCTATGGCCGTGGTGAGGGTCCCCTGCTCGGCTCGTCCCTCGCGCAGGGTGGGGATGAAGGCGGCGCTCTTTGCGCTCTCCCCCAGGACCTCTTGGGCCATTGCCGAGAGCACGGGGTCGGGGCCGAGCTCCACGAAGAGCGCGGCACCGCGCTCCCTCATCGCCTCGACGGTGTCTTTGAAGCGCACCGGCTCCCTGGCGTGGCGCACCCAGTAGGAGGGGTCGCTCGCCTGCTCCTCTGTGAGCGCCTGGCCGGTGAGGTTGGAGATGATCGGTATGCGCGGGGCTTTGAAGGAGAGTGTTTCGCAGAGCCCTGCGAACTCTTCGAGCATCGGCTCCATCAGCGGGGAGTGGAAGGCGTGGGAGACGGCCAGGCGCTTGGTCTTCTTTCCCTTGTCCTCCCAAAGGGAGCTGATCTCTTCCACCGCCTCCTCTTTGCCCGAGATCACGGTGGAGGTCGCTGCGTTTGTCGCGGCTATCGAGAGCTCTTGCTCTTTGCCCTCGATCGATTCGGCGACTTCAAGCTCTGTTGCCTCGATCGCCGCCATCGCCCCGCCCTTGGGCAGGGCGCCCATCAGGGCGCCCCTTGCCGCTATGAGCCTTGCCGCGTCGGACAGGTCAAAGACGCCTGCGATGTGGGCCGCTGCGATCTCCCCCACCGAGTGCCCGGCGAGCAGGTTGGGTGAGAGGCCGCGCTTTTGCAGGGTTCTCGCCAGGGCCACCTCGATCGCGAAGAGGGCCGGCTGGGCGAAGGTGGTGTCCTCGAGGCGCGCTTTTGCCTTTTTGCCTTTGGCGAAGAGGATCTCTTTGAGGGGGGCCTCGAGGTGTTTGTCGAGCTCGGCACAGACCTCCTCGAAGGCCGCTTTGAAGTCGGGGTCTGTTCCGTAGAGCTCTTTGCCCATGCCAAGGCGCTGGGAGCCCTGGCCGGTGAAGAGCCAGGCGAGCCCTCCCTCCCTTGCCTTGGCGCTCAGGAGGTTGGCGGAGGGCTCTCCTTCGGCCAGGGCCGCAAGGGAGGCGAGCAGCTCATCCCTGTCCGCTCCCAAGGCGACCGCCCTGTGCTCGAAGGAGGCGCGGGTGGTGAGCAAGGAAAAGGCGAGGTCGGTGGGGTCGAGGCCGGGGTTGGCTTTGACGTGGGAGATCAGGCGCTCTGCCGCTTCGGCCAGGGCGGGCTCGGTCTTCGCCGAGAGGGCGAGGGGGACCTGGCCCGTGAGAGGCTCCTCGGAGGAGGCGCCCGGGCGATCCCCTGTCTCCCGGCTGCCCGCCGGGACCTGCTCGGGTGCCTCCTCCAAGATCACGTGCGCGTTGGTGCCGCTGATGCCAAAGGAGGAGACGCCCGCTCGCCTCGGCTTGCCGTTGGGCTCCCAGGGCAGCGCCTCGGTCAGGAGCTCTATCTCCCCCGAGCCCCAGTCCACCTTTGAAGAGGGGGCATCGACGTGCAGCGTCTTCGGCAAGACGCCCCGCCGCATCGCTTCGACCATCTTGATCGTGCCCGCGACCCCTGCCGCCGCCTGGGTGTGGCCGATGTTGGACTTGATCGAGCCCAGGCGCAGGGGCTCTTGCCTGTCTTGGCCGTAGGTGGCGAGCAGGGCGGTGGCCTCTATCGGGTCCCCCAGGGTCGTGCCGGTGCCGTGGCCCTCGACCGCGCCGACGTCTTTTGGCTCCAGGCGGGCGTTTGCCAGGGCCTGCCTGATCACCCGCTCCTGGGAGGGGCCGTTGGGGGCAGAGAGGCCGTTGGATGCGCCGTCCTGGTTTACCGCCGAGCCCTTGATCAGGGCGAGGACCTCGTGGCCGTTGCGCTGGGCGTCTGAGAGGCGCTCCAAGACCAAGATGCCGACTCCCTCCGAAAAGCCCGCGCCGTCCGCCTCCTCTGTGAAGGCCTTGCAGCGCCCGTCCGGGGCGAGGCCTCGTTGGCGGGAGAACTCGACGAACATCCCCGGGCTCGAGAGCACCGTCACCCCACCCGCCAACGCCAGCGTGCATTCGCCCTGCCTGCAGAGCCTGCGAAGCCAGATGCATGGCGACCAACGAGGAGGAGCAGGCGGTGTCGATCGTGATCGCCGGGCCCTCCAGGCCGAGGGTGTATGAGACGCGGCCCGAGGCGACGCTCGCGGTGCCACCGGTCCCGCGGTAGCCTTCGACCTCCGGTACGGGGTTCGACCCGACGGCATAGCGCTGATCGCCCAGCCCCGCAAAGACACCGGCCGGCTCGCCGCGCAATGAGGCCGGGTCGATCCCCGCGTCCTCGAGGGCCTCCCAGCTCGATTCGAGCAAGAGCCGCTGTTGGGGGTCCATGGCAAGGGCCTCGCGGGGGGAGATGCCGAAGAACTCGGCGTCGAAGCCGGCGGCGTCTTCGAGGAAGCCTCCCTCCCTGGCGTAGGAGGTGCCGGGATTGTCGGGGTCGGGGTCATAGAGGCGCTCGACATCCCAGCCGCGGTCGGCGGGGAACTTGCCGATGCCGTCGCGGCCCTCGCTCACCAGGCGCCAGAGCCCCGCGGGGGAGGCGATCCCGCCGGGGTAGCGGCAGGCCATGCCGACGATCGCGATCGGCTCCTCGCTCGCGGTGGCGCGCACGGCTGCCTTTTGGAGCGCTCCGCTCGCGCTCGCCTCGGCAAGCAGGTGGGCGGCGAGGGCGGCGGCGTTGGGATAGTCGAAGACGACCGTCGCCCCGAGGCGCAGGCCGGTGGCGGTGCTCAGCCTGTTGCGCAGCTCGACCGCGGCGAGGGAGTCGAAGCCGAGCTCCTTGAAGGCGCGGTCGGGGTCGATCTCGCGGGTGGAGGCGTGGCCGAGGACGGCGGCGACCTCGGCGCGGACCAGCTCGAGGACGTGGGCCTCGCGCTCTGCCTCGGGCATCGCGGCGAGCTTTGCCGCCAAGGAGCCCCGGGGGCCGCGCTTTCGGGAAGTGCGCACGAGGCCGCTGAGGATCGGCGGCAGGGCACCGGCGGAGGCGAGGGAGCGCAGGGCCCCCCGGTCCAGGGGCACCGCCAGGGCGGCGGGGGGAGCGGCGGCGAGGGCGGCGTCGAGGAGGGCGAGGCCCTGCTCTTCGGAGATCGTCCCGATCCCGCTACGACGCAGGCGCACGAAGTCGATCTCACTGAGGTCGCCAGCCATTCCGATTCCCCGCTCCCAGGCTCCCCAGGCGATCGAGGTGGCCGGGAGGCCTTCCGCGCGGCGCTTTTGGGCCAGGGCGTCGAGGAAGACGTTGGCGGCGGCGTAGTTGGCCTGGCCCGGGCCGCCGAGGGTGCCCGCCGCGGAGGAGAAGAGGATGAAGGCGTCGAGGTCTGCCTCCCGGGTCAGCTCGTGCAGGTGCCAAGCGGCGTCTGCCTTGGGGGCAAAGACGCTCTTCAGCTGCTCGGGGACAAGGGCTTGGACCGTGGCCTCAACGTGCGCCCCGGCGCAGTGAAAGACCGCGCTCAGGGGGTGGGCCTCGGGGATCCGGGCGAGGGCCTCTCGGAGGGCATCGGGGTCCGATGCGTCACAAGCCGCGATCTGTGCCTCGACTCCCAGTGCCTCCAGGTCTGCTTGCAGCTCCTTTGCCCCCTCGGCTTGGGGGCCGGAGCGACTGAGCAGGAGCAGCCGGCGGGCGCCGTGGTGCTCTGCGAGGTGTCTGGCGAGTAGCGAGCCGAGGCCGCCGGTGGCGCCGGTGATCAGGACCGTGCGCTCGGGGTCGAGCGGCGGGGCCTCCTCCCCTTCGTCGCTGTCGAGACGAGCCAGGCGGGGCACCAGGCGATCCCCTCGCGCAGGGCGAGCTGGGGCTCCTCCGCGCCGAGGGCAAGAGCTGCCTGGAGGGCCGCTTCGGATGCCTCGCTGCCGTCGCTGTCGATCAGGGCGAAGGCGCCGGGGTGCTCGGACTGGGCCGAGCGCACCAGGCCCCATAGGGCGGCTGCGGCGGGGTCGGGGGACTCTCCTTCCGCGACCGACATCGCGCCTTGTGTGAGGAGGGTGAGGCTTGCCTCCTCGGGGTCGGTATCGGCGAGCCATGACTGGATCGTCTCCAGGGCCTGCTCGGTTGCCTGGCGCGCGGCCGCCGCACCCTCGCCGGCGATCTCGATCCGCAGGAGCTCGGCATCTGCTGCCCCCTCCCCGCCCAGCTCGACGCTCTTCCAATCGAGCTCCAAGAGCTCCGTCCCCCGCCCTGCTCTTTGGGCCATCGCCCCCGCTGGGTCAAAGGGACGCAGGGCGAGGGAGCGAACGCTCCCCAGCGGGACGCCGGAGGTCTCGGCCAGGGCGAGCGATAGCTCGCCCTCGCCGCGGGTGGAGATCTGTGCGCGCAGCTCCTCGGGGCCCTCGGCGTGAAGGGAGACCCCGCTCCAGGAGAAGGGCAGCATTTTGCCGCTGCCCTCTTTTCCGCCACGAGCCTTGCCAGACCGGCATCCCGTGCAAAGCCGCATCGAGCAAGCCGGGTGCACGACGAAGCGCCCGGCTTCGCGGATCTGCGCCTCGAGCAGGGAGGTCTCGACGTAGATTCGCTCCCCGTCGCGCCATGCGGCCTTCAAGCCCTGGAAGGCGGGGCCGTATTCGAGCCCGTGCTCGGCGAGGACGTCATAGAGGTAGCCGGTCTCCAGGGGCTCCGCTCCCGCGGGGGGCCACTCCTCCAGGGACTCCGGTGCGGGGACGGGCTCCTCGGAGAGGGCGCCTGTGGCGTGTTGGGTCCACTCGGCTTCCTCTTCGTCGGGGCGGGAGTGGATCGAGATATCCCGCTCGCCGCCCTCCCCGGGCTCCGCGACCACGACCCGCAGCGCCACCGCGCCCTCCCCGGGCAGCGCCAGGGGGGTTGCGATCGTAAGCTCCCCGACGCTCTGTGCCCCGACCTCCTCTGCAGCTCTCAGGGCCAGCTCCAAGAAGGCGGTGCCGGGGAACAAGACGCTGCCCGCGACGGCGTGGTCTGCCAGCCAGGGGTGCGTCGCGAGGGAGATGCGCCCGGTCAGGGTCAGGCCCTCTCCGGCGGGGTCCTCGATCGCCGCCGAGAGCAGCGGGTGATCGGAGGCGGTCAGGCCGATCGAGGCGGCGTCTGTTGTGCCGTTGCCCGAGGCCAGCCAGTAGCGCTTGCGCTGGAAGGGATAGGTCGGCAGGGGGACGCGCTTTGCACCGGAGCCCTTGAAGAAGGCATCCCAGTCGACCTCGATGCCCTTTGCGTGGGCTTCGGCGAGGGAGAGGGCAAAGCGAGAGGGCTCGTCCTCTTCTCGTCTCAGGCTGGCGAGCAGGGTCGCATCCGTGGGGTCTTCGAGGACCCGGTCGAAGGTCTCCTCCACGCCGAAGGCAAGGACGGGGTGTGGGCCGATCTCGATGAAGGCGCGCTTCCCTGCTTCGAGCTGAGCGCGCAAGACCGGCTCCAGGAGAACCGTCTGCCTGAGGTTTCGGTACCAGTACTCGGGACCGAGCTCTGCTCCTTCGATCAGCCCGGCGGTGACGGTGGAGATCAGGGGGATCTCGGTTGCTCTGGGGGAGATCGGTGCAAAGGCCTCTCAGAGCTCCTCTTTCAGCGCCTCGATCTGGGAGCGAGTGGGCGGCGTAGTCGACGGCTATCGGCTTTGCCCTGATGCCTTTGGCCTCGAGCTCTGCCTGCAGCTCTTCGAGTGCCTCTGGCTCACCGGAGCAAACGAGGGAGGCGGGGCCGTTGATCGCAGCAAGGGATATGCGCTCCCCGAAGGGCTCCGTGTGTGCGGGAAGCTCTTCTGCTTTGAGTGAGACCGAGAGCATCGCGCCCTCTCCGGCGATCTTCGCCATCGCGGAGCCGCGCTTGGCGACGATCAGGGCGGCGTCCTCGAGCGAGAGGGCGCCTGCGATGTGGGCGGCGGCTATCTCCCCCTGGGAGTGGCCGATCAGGGCCCCTGGCTCGACCCCGCACTGGCGCCAGAGCCTTGCCAGGGAGACCATCACCGCAAAGAGGGCGGGTTGGACGATGTCGAGGCGATCAAGCCAGGCTGCGTCCTCTTCTCTCAAGACCTCAGTCAGGGACCAGTCCACATGGGGGGCCAGTGCTGCTTCGCACTCCTGCATGTGCTCGGCGAAGGCCGGTGAGGAATCGAGCAGGCCCGTCGCCATCCCCGCCGCCTGGGCTCCCTGGCCGGGGAAGAGGAAGAGGGGGCGCTGCTCGGTGCGGGCCCTTCCCCTGGCGAGGGCCTTGCTCTCCTTGCCTTCGGCCAGGTCCGCCAAAGAGGCGAGCAGCTCCTCGCGGCTCTCCCCCACGGCAACCGCCCTGTGCTCGAAGGAGGCGCGGGAGGTGAGCAGGGAGAAGGCGAGGTCGGTGGGGCCTGTGTCGGGGTTGTCCTTGATGTGGGAGATCAGGCGGGTTGCCGCCTCGGCCAAGGCCGGCTCGCTCTTTGCCGAGAGGGCGAGGGGGACCGGGACTCCGAGGGATTGCTCAGAAGAGGCGCCGGGGTCTCCCCCTGCCTCGCGCTTTGGCTCGAGCAGGACGCGGCCTCGGCGCCTCCTCCAAGATCACGTGGGCGTTGGTGCCGCTGATGCCAAAGGAGGAGACGCCTGCTCTTCTCGGCCCTCCGTTGGGCTTCCACGCCAGCGCCTCGGTCAGGAGCTCGACCTTGCCCGTCTCCCACTCGACTTTGGAAGAGGGGCTGTCGACGTGAAGGGTCTTCGGCAAGACGCCGCGCCGCATCGCTTCGACCATCTTGATCGTGCCCCCGACCCCTGCCGCCGCCTGGGTGTGGCCGATGTTTGACTTGATCGAGCCGAGCTGCAGCGGCTCCTCTCTTTCTTGGCCGTAGGTGGCGAGCAGGGCGCCGGCCTCGATCGGGTCCCCCAAAGTGGTGCCGGTTCCGTGGCCCTCGACGGCGTCGACGTCCCTTGCCTCCAGGCGGGCGTTTGCCAGGGCCTGTCTGATCACCCGCTCCTGGGAGGGGCCGTTGGGTGCCGAGAGGCCGTTGGAGGCGCCGTCCTGGTTTACCGCCGAGCCCTTGATCAGGGCCAAGACCTCGTGGCCGTTGCGTTGGGCCTCGGAAAGGCGCTCCAAGACGAGCATGCCTACTCCCTCCGACCAGGCGACTCCGTCGGCCGCCTCGGCATAGGACTTCGAGCGCCCGTCTGGGGCGAGGCCGCGCTGGCGGGAGAACTCGACGAAGATCCCAGGGCTCGAGAGCGCCGTCACCCCGCCGGCGAGGGCCAGCGTGCACTCCCCTCCCCTCAATGCCTGGGAGGCCAGGTGCATCGCCACCAAAGAAGAGGAGCAGGCGGTGTCGATCGTGATCGCCGGGCCCTCGAGGCCGAGGGTATATGCGATGCGGCCCGAGGCGACGCTCGCGGTGTTGCCGGTCCCCAGGTAGCCCTCGAGCTCTCCCCCCGAGAGCCCGGTGTAGGAGACGTAGCTCTGGTGGATCAGCCCGGCGAAGATCCCCGCCTGCTCACCGCGCAAAGAGGCCGGGTCGATACCGGCGTCCTCGAGGGCCTCCCAGCTCGATTCGAGCAAGAGGCGCTGCTGGGGGTCCATGGCAAGGGCCTCGCGGGGGGAGATGCCGAAGAACCCGGCGTCGAAGCCGGCGACGTCGGTGAGGAAGCCTCCCTCCCTGGCGTAGGAGGTGCCGGGATGCTCGGGGTCGGGGTCATAGAGGCGCTCTGTGTCCCAGCCCCGGTCTCGGGGGAACTCGCCGATCGCGTCGGGGCCCGCGGCGAGCAGCTCCCAGAGCCCCGCGGGGGAGGCGACTGCCCCCGGGTAGCGGCAGGCCATGCCGACGATCGCGACCGGCTCCTCGCTTGCGGTGGCGCGAACGGCTGCCTTTTTGAGCGCTCCGCTCGCGCTTGCCTCGGCCAAGAGGTGCGCAGCGAGGGCGGCGGCGTTGGGATAGTCGAATACGACCGTCGCGCCGAGGCGCAGGCCGGTGGCGGCGCTCAGCCTGTTGCGCAGCTCGACCGCGGCGAGGGAGTCGAAGCCGAGCTCTTGGAAGGCGCGGTCGGGGTCGATCTCCCTTGCGTTCGCGTGGCCGAGGACGGCGGCTACCTCGGTGCGGACGAGCTCCAGCACGTGGGCCTCGTGCTCTTGCTCGGGCATCGCGGCGAGCTTTGCCGCCAATGAGCCCCGGGGGCCGCGCTTGCGGGGAGCGCGCACCAGGCCGCTGAGGACCGGCGGCAGGGTGCCGGCGGAGGCGAGCGAGCGCAGGGCCCCCCGGTCAAGCGGCATGGCGAGGGCCGCGGGTGGGGCGGCGGCGAGGGCGGCGTCGAGGAGGGCGAGGCCCTGCTCGTCGGAGATCGCTTCGATCCCGCCGTGGCGCAGGCGCGCCAGGTCGGCCTCGCCGAGCCCCGCGGTCATCGCGCTCTCTTGCTCCCAGAGCCCCCAGGCGATCGAGGTTGCGGGGAGGCCCTCTGCGCGGCGCTTTTGCGCCAGGGCGTCGAGGAAGACGTTGGCGGCGGCGTAGTTGGCCTGGCCGGGGCCGCCGAGGGTGCCCGCCGCCGAGGAGAAGAGGACGAAGGCGTCAAGGCTCATCTCCCTGGTCAGCTCGTGCAGGTGCCAGGCCGCGTCTGCCTTGGGGGCAAAGACGCTCTTCAGCCCCTCTGCGTCCAGGGACTCGACCGTGCCGTCGGCGAGGGCTCCGGCGCAGTGAAAGACGGCGCCGAGAGGATGCTCTTTGGGTGCTTTGGCGAGCGCTTTTGCGAGCGCCTTCGGGTCCGATACGTCACAGGCGAGGACCTGTGCCCTGGCGCCCAGTGCCTCAAGGCCTGCTTGCAGCTCCCCTGCCCCCTCGGCGCCGGGGCCCGAGCGGCTGAGCAAGAGCATGCTGCGGGCGCCGTGGTGCTCTGCGAGGTGTCTGGCGGTGAGCGAGCCGAGGCCGCCGGTGGCGCCGGTGATCAGGATGGTGCGCTCGGGGTCTATCGCCCGCGGCAGGGTGAGCAGGAGCTTGCCGACGTTGCGGCCCTCCCTGAGCCGGCGGAAGGCGGCGGGGGCTTCGCGTATGTCGTGTGCCTCGGTCGGTGAGTGGGCGAGGGCGCCCTCGCCCAGCAGGGAGGCGACCTCGGTCAGCATCTCCCCGGTGCGCTCAGGTCCCGCTTCGGTGGTGTCGAAGGGAATGTAGGTGAGGTCCTTGTGCTCTGCGCCGAGCTGCTCGGGGTCGCGGACGTCTGTCTTGCCCATCTCCAAGAAGCGCCCGCCGCGGGGCAAGAGCTCCAGGGAGGCATCGACGAACTCCCCGGCGAGGGAGTTGAGGATGACGTCGACTCCCTCGCCGCCGGTGGCGTCGAGGAACTTGCGCTTGAACTCCGTATCGCGCGAGGAGGCGATGTGCTCCTCGGGGATGCCCGCCTCTCGCAGGACATCCCACTTGGCGGGGGAAGCGGTGGCGAAGACCTCGGCGCCGGTGTGCTTTGCGAGGCCGATCGCGGCCATGCCGACGCCGCCCGCGCCGGCGTGGACCAGCACCCTCTCCCCCGCTTTGAGCCCGGCGAGGTCACGCAGGCCGTAGAGGGCGGTGGTGAAGACGATCGGGACCGCCGCTGCCTGCTCGAAGGACCAGCCCTCTGGGATCGGGGCGAGCAGCTCGCTCGGGGCGACGGCGAGCGGGGCGAAGGCGTCGGGGACCATCCCCATCACCCGCTCCCCGGGAGCGAGGCCCTCCACCTCGGCGCCCACCTCGACCACCACGCCGGCGCCCTCGCTGCCGAGGGAGGCCTCGCCGGGGTAGACGCCGAGGGCGATCAACACGTCGCGGAAGTTGAGCCCGGCGGCGCGCATCTCGATCCGCACCTCGCCGGGGCCGAGCGGCTTCCCGGCGGCCGGGGCGGGGACCAGCGCCAGGCCCTCGATGCTGCCGCGCTCGGGGGCATCCAGGCGCCAGGGGCCCGAAGGAGGCACGAGGAAGTCCTTGGTGCTTTCGAGCGCCGCGGCCCGGGGCACCGACGCCTCCCCCTCGCGCAGGGCGAGCTGGGGCTCCTCCTGGCCGAGGGCGAGGGCGGCCTCGAGGGCGGCTTCAGATGCCTCGCTGCCGTCGCTGTCGATCAGGGCAAAGGCGCCGGGGTGCTCTGATTGGGCCGAGCGCACCAGGCCCCACAGGGCCGCCGCGGCGGGGTCGGGGGACTCTCCCTCTCTGACCGACATCGCGGCTTGTGTGATGAAGGTGAGGCGGGAGTCGGAGTCCGAATCTGCGGCGAGTCGGGCTTGGATCGCCGCAAGGGCCTCCCCGGCCGCCTTGCGCGCGGCCTCGGGGCCCTCGCCGTCGGTCTCGATCCGCAGGGTCTCGGTATCGGTTGCCGCCTCCTCGCCCAGCTCGACGCTCTTCCAATCGAGCTCCAAGAGCTCGGGGCCCCCTCTTTGGGCCTTTGCCTGGGCTGGGTCAAAAGGACGCAGGGCGAGGGAGCGAACGCTCGCCAGGGGTGCGCCTGTCGAATCGGCGATCTCCAGAAAGACCTCGCTCTCCGTAAGCATCGAGATCCGTGCGCGCAGCTCCTCGGGGCCTTCGGCGTGAAGGCCGGCCCCGCTCCAGGAGAAGGGCAGCACGGTCTGACCCGCCGTCCCCTGTCCGCCCAGGGCGATTCCCTGCAGAGCGGCATCGAGCAAGGCGGGGTGGAGGGCGAAGCTTTGAGCTTGGCCCAACTGCTCCTCGGCGAGAGACGCCTCGACATAGATCTCCGTGTCGGTCTTCCAGGCCGCCCTCAGGCCCTGGAAGGCGGGGCCGTATTCGAGGCCCGCCTCCGAGAGCAGGTCATAGAGGTAGTCGGTCTCCAGGGGCTCCGCTCCCTCGGGGGGCCAGGCTCCGAGTGGCTCGGGCGCCGGGGCGGCCTGCTCAGAGAGCGCTCCGGTTGCGTGCTGTGTCCACTCGGCTTCCTCTTCGTCGGGGCGGGAGTGGATCGAGATCTCGCGGCGGCCCTGCTCGTCGGAGCCCGAGACCGAGACCTGGATCGCCACGGCTCCCGACTCCGCCAAGAGCAGCGGCGCCGGAATCGTCAGCTCCTCGACGCTACCCGCGCCGACCTGCCCCGCCGCCGCCAGAGCAAGCTCCAAGAAGGCGGTGCCGGGCAAGATCACGTTGCCGGCGATGACGTGGTCCGCCAGCCACGGATGAGTCGAGAGGGAGATGCGCCCGGTCAGGGTCAGGCCCTCTCCGGTCGGGTCCTCGATCGCGGCGGCGAGCAGCGGGTGATCGAGCGCGCTTTGGCCGATCGCGCCGGCGTCCGCGGTGCCCTGGCCCGAGGCGAGCCAGTAGCGCTTGCGCTGGAAGGGATAGGTCGGCAGGGGGACGCGCTTTGCGCCCGTGCCTTTGAAGAAGGCATCCCAGCCGACCTCGATGCCCTCTGCGTGGGCACGGGCTATGGCCGTGGTGAGGGTCCCCTGCTCGGCTCGTCCCTCGCGCAGGGTGGGGATGAAGGCGGCGCTCTTTGCGCTCTCCCCCAGGACCTCTTGGGCCATTGCCGAGAGCACGGGGTCGGGGCCGAGCTCCAGGTAGGCGGCGGCGGCGCGCTCCTTGAGGGCCCCGACGGTGTCGGCGAAGCGCACCGGCTCTCTGGCGTGGCGCACCCAGTAGGAGGGGTCGCTCGCCTGCTCCTCTGTGAGCGCCTGGCCGGTGAGGTTGGAGAGGATCGGTATGCGCGGGGCTTTGGGGTCAAGCGTCTCGCAAACCTGGGCGAACTCTTCGAGCACCGGCTCCATCAGCGGGGAGTGGAAGGCGTGGGAGACGGCCAGGCGCTTGGTCTTCTTTCCCTTTGCCTCCCACAGGGAGCGGATCTCTTCCACCGCCTCCTCTTTGCCCGAGATCACGGTCGAGGCCGGTCCGTTCACCGCGGCGATCGAGAGCTCTTGCTCTTTGCCCTCAATCGATTCACTCACTTCAAGCTCTGTGGCCTCGATCGCCGCCATCGCCCCACCCTTCGGCAGGGCGCCCATCAGGGCGCCCCTTGCCGCTACGAGCTTTGCCGCATCGGGGAGCTCGAAGACTCCGGCGATGTGGGCGGCGGCGATCTCCCCCACCGAGTGCCCGGCGAGCAGGTCGGGTGAGAGGCCGCGCTTTTGCAGGGTTCTCGCCAGGGCCACCTCGATCGCAAAGAGGGCCGGCTGGGCCCAGGTGGTGTCCTCGAGGCGTGCCTTTGCCTTTTTGCCTTTGGCGAAGAGGATCTCTTTGAGGGGGGCCTCGAGGTGTTTGTCGAGCTCGGCACAGACCTCCTCGAAGGCCGCTTTGAAGTCGGGGTCTGTTCCGTAGAGCTCTTTGCCCATGCCGAGGCGCTGGGAGCCCTGGCCGGTGAAGAGCCAGGCGAGCCCTCCCTCCCTTGCCTTGGCGCTCAGGAGGTTGGCGGAGGGCTCTCCTTGGGCCAGGGCCCCCAGTGAGGCGAGCAGCTGCTCTTTGCTCTCTCCCAAAGCCACCGCCCTGTGCTCGAAGGAGGCGCGGGTGCTCAGCAAGGAAAAGGCGATGTCTCGGGGGTCGGTGTCGGGATGCTCTTTGATGTGTGAGACGAGGCGCTTTGCCGCCTCTTGCAAGGCGGGCTCGGTCTTTGCCGAGAGGGCTATGGGGACCGGGCCCGTGAGAGGCTGCCTGGCGGAGGCGCCCGGGCGATCCCCTGTCTCCCGGCTGCCCGCCGGGACCGGCCCCGGCGCCTCCTCCAAGATCACGTGGGCGTTGGTGCCGCTGATGCCAAAGGAGGAGACGCCCGCTCTCCTGGGCTTGCCGTTCGGCTCCCAGGGCAGCGCCTCGGTCAGGAGCTCTATCTGTCCCGAGCCCCACTCGACTTTGGAGGAAGGGGCATCGACGTGCAGCGTCTTCGGCAAGACACCGCGCCGCATCGCCTCGACCATCTTGATCGTGCCCGCCACTCCCGCCGCTGCCTGGGTGTGGCCGATGTTTGACTTGATCGAGCCCAGGCGCAGGGGCTCTTGCCTGTCTTGGCCGTAGGTGGCCAAGAGGGCGGTTGCCTCGATCGGATCCCCGAGGGTCGTGCCGGTGCCGTGGCCCTCGACCGCGTCGACGTCTTTGGGCTCCAACCTCGCGTTCGCCAGGGCCTGTCTGATCACCCGCTCCTGGGAGGGGCCGTTGGGGGCCGAGAGGCCGTTGGAGGCGCCGTCCTGGTTCACCGCCGAGCCCTTGATCAGGGCCAAGACCTCGTGGCCGTTGCGTTGGGCGTCGGAGAGGCGCTCCAAGACGAGGATGCCCACTCCCTCCGCGAAGCCCGTTCCGTTGGCGGCCTCTGCGAAGGCCTTGCAGCGCCCGTCCGGGGCGAGGCTACGTTGGCGGGAGAACTCGACGAAAACAGTGGGGGTCGCCAGGATCGTCACCCCGCCGGCGAGGGCCAGCGTGCACTCCCCTCCCCTCAATGCCTGGGAGGCCAGGTGCATCGCCACCAAAGAAGAGGAGCAGGCGGTGTCGATCGTGATCGCCGGGCCCTCGAGGCCGAGGGTGTATGCGATGCGGCCCGAGGCGACGCTGCCGGCGACGCCGACGGCTGTATAGCCCTCGGTATCGGAGGCGGCACCACTTCCGTAGTCGTGGTACATGACCCCGGCGAAGATCCCCGCCTGCTCACCGCGCAAAGAGGCCGGGTCGATACCGGCGTCCTCCAGCGCCTCCCAGCTCGATTCGAGCAAGAGGCGCTGCTGGGGGTCCATGGCAAGGGCCTCGCGGGGGGAGATGCCGAAGAACCCGGCGTCGAACTCCGTTGCGGCGCTGACGAAACCGCCCCTGGCGGCATAGCTCGTGCCGGGGTGGTCGGCGTCGGGATGGAAGAGGCGCTCGAGATCCCAGCCCCGACCATCGGGGAACTCGGTGGTGCCTTCGCGTCCATCGGCGAGCAGCTCCCAGAGCCCTTCGGGGGAGGCGACTTCCCCCGGGTAGCGGCAGGCCATGCCGACGATCGCGACCGGCTCCTCGCTCGCGGTGGCGCGAACCGCCGTCTTTCGGAGCGCTCCGCTCGCGCTTGCCTGGGCGAGCAGGTGGACGGCGAGGGCGCTCGCGTTGGGGTAGTCGAATACGACCGTCGCGCCGAGGCGCAGGCCGGTGGCGGCGCTCAGCCTGTTGCGCAGCTCGACCGCGGCGAGGGAGTCGAAGCCGAGCTCTTGGAAGGCGCGGCCGGGGTCGATCTCCCTTGCGTTCGCGTGGCCGAGGACGGCGGCTACCTCGGCGCGGACCAACTCCAGCACGTGGGCTTCGCGCTCTTGCTCAGAGAGGCCGGTGAGCTTTGCCGCCAGTGAGCCCCGGGGGCCGCGCTTGCGGGAAGTGCGCACGAGGCCGCTGAGGATCGGCGGCAGGGTGCCCCTTGCGGAGAGAGTGCGCAGAGAGGCCCGGTCGAGGTGTACTCCCAGCTGATGCGCGGGCCCGGTGTGCAGCGCCCGGTCGAGGGCTTCCATTCCCTGGCGGTCAGAGATTGCCTTAATGCCCATGCGCTGCAGTCGCTCTCTGTCTGTCTCCCCGAGCCCCGCGGTCATCGCGCTCTCGCGCTCCCAAAGGCCCCAGGCGATCGAGCCGGCCGGGAGGCCTTCCGCGCGGCGTCTTTGCGCCAGGGCGTCGAGGTAGACATTGGCGGCGGCGTAGTTGGCCTGACCGGGTGTGCCGAGCGTGCCCGCCGCCGAGGAGAAGAGGACGAAGGCGTCGAGGCCTGCCTCCTTGGTCAGCTCGTGCAGGTGCCAGGCGGCGTCAGCCTTGGGGGCGAAGACGCTCTTCAGCCCCTCTGCGTCGAGGGACTCGATCGTGCCGTCGGCGAGGGCTCCGGCGCAGTGGAAGACCGCGCCCAGGGGGTGGGCCTTGGGGGCTTTGGCGATCGCTTTTGCGAGGGCCTTCGGGTCCGATACGTCACAGGCGAGGATCTGCGCCTCCGCGCCCAGTGCCCCAAGGTCTGCTTGCAGTTCCTTTGCCCCCTCGGCTCGGGGACCGCCGCGGCTCAGCAAGAGCAGCCGGCGGGCGCCGTGGTGCTCTGCGAGGTGTCTGGCGAGTAGCGAGCCGAGGCCGCCGGTGGCGCCGGTGATCAGGACCGTGCGCTCGGGGTCGAGCCGTGGGGCCTCCTCCTCTTCGCCCTCGCTCTCGAGGCGGGCCAGACGGGGCACCAGCGCCTCGCCCTCGCGCAGGGCGAGCTGGGGCTCCTCCGCCCCCAGGGCGAGGGCGGCCTCGAGGGCCGCCTCGGATGCATCGCTGCCGTCGCTGTCGATCAGGGCGAAGGCGCCGGGGTGCTCTGATTGGGCCGAGCGCACCAGGCCCCACAGGGCCGCCGCGGCGGGGTCGGGGGACTCCGCTTCTGTGACCGCCATCGCGGCTTGTGTGATGAAGGTGAGCCTTGTCTCCTCGGGGCCCTCGGCGAGCCATGACTGGATCGCCGCAAGGGCCTGCCCGGCCGCCTTGCGCGCGGCCCCGGCACCCTCGCCGTCGGTCTCGATCCGCAGGAGCTCGGTATCGGGTGGGGACTCCTCCTCGCCCAACTCGACGCTCTTCCAATCGAGTGACAGCAGCTCTGCCCCTCGCCCCGCTCTTTGCCCCTGTGCCTGTGCTGGGTCGTAAGGGCGCAGGGCGAGTGAGTCGACCCTCCCCAGCGGGGCGCCGGCGGCGCCGGCGATGGCAAGCGATATCTCGCCCTCACCGCGGGTGGAGATCCGTGCGCGCAGCTCCTTGGGGCCTTCGGCGTGTAGGGAGACCCCGCTCCAGGAGAAGGGCAGCCTCAGCTCCCCTGCCTCGGTCTCATTCAGGGCGATCCCGTGCAGGGCAGCGTCCAGCAGCGCCGGGTGGATGGCGAAGCCCTGCGCCTGAGCGGCCAGATCCTCGGGCAGCGATGCCTGCACGTAGGTCTCCTCCCCCAGCCTCCAGGCGGCGTCGAGGCCCTGGAAGGCGGGGCCGTATTCGAGGCCCGCCTCCGAGAGCAGGTCATAGAGGTAGTCGGTCTCCAAGGGCTCCGCTCCCTCGGGGGGCCAGGCTCCGAGTGGCTCGGGCGCCGGGGCGGCCTGCTCAGAGAGCGCTCCGGTTGCGTGATGTGTCCACTCGGCTTCCTCTTCCTCGGGGCGGGAGTGGATCGAGATGTCCCGCTCGCCGCCCTCCCCCGGCTCCCCGACCACGACCTGCAGCGCCACGGCACCCGCCTCAGGCAGCACCAGGGGCGTGGCTATGGCCAGCTCCTCGACACTCCCCGCACCCACCTCCTCGGCCGCCCGCAGCGCAAGCTCCAAAAAGGCGGTGCCGGGCAAGAGCACCGTGCCGGCGACGGCGTGGTCTGCCAGCCAGGGATGGGTCGAGAGGGAGATGCGCCCGCTGAGGATCAGTCCCTCTCCGCTGGGGTCCTCGATCGCCGCTCCCAACAGGGGGTGGCCGGGGTCGCTGAGCCCGGCCGCGCCGACGCCTGCCGTGCCGCTCGGGGAGGCAAGCCAGTAGCGCTCGCGCTGGAAGGGATAGGTCGGCAGGGGGACGCGCTTGGCCGCTGTCCCCTTGAAGAAGGCCTCGGGGTCCAGGCGGGCGCCGTTTGCATGGGCCCCGGCCAGCGAGCGGGCAAAGCAGCGCGGCCCGTCCTCCTCGCGGCGCAGGGTGCCGATCGCTTTGGCCTCCGCGCCAGCGCCCAGGACCGCTTCGACCGTCTCCCCGACGGCGAGGGCGAAGACGGGGTGGGGGCTGACCTCGATGAAGAGGCGGCTGCCCTGCCCGACCAGCTCGCGGGTGACCTCCTCGAAGCGGACCGTCTCCCTGAGGTTGCGATACCAGTAGGAGGCGTCCAGCTCGACGGTGTCGAGCAGGCCGCCGGTGACGGTCGAGTGGAAGGGGATATCGCCGCTTTGGGGGGAGAGCGGGGCGAGGGTCTCGAGCACCTCCTCGCGCACCTCCTCCACGTAGGCGGAGTGGGAGGCGATCGCGGCGGGGATCTCACGGGCGCGGATCTGCTCTTTTGCGCAACGGTCGAGCAGCTGGTCAAGCGCCTCGCGGTCGCCGGAGAGGATGGTCGATGAGGGGCCGTTGTGGGCGGCGAGCCCGACCCGCCCGTCGAAGGGCTCGAGCAACGGCCCCAGCTCTGTGGGAGCGAGGGCGATCGAGACCATCCCGCCCTTGCCCGCCAGCCTGGCGATGATGCGGCTGCGCAGCGCGGCTAGCATCGCCGCGTCTGGGAGGGAGAGGCCGCCGGCCACGTGGGCGGCGGCGATCTCCCCCTGGGAGTGACCGGCGACGGCGGCGGGGTGAACGCCGCAGGCGCGCCAGAGCGCCGCCAGGGATGCCATCACGGCGAAGAGGGCTGGCTGGACGACCTCGATCCGCTCGATCGAGGGGGCTCCCTCGCCTTGCCGTAGCACCTCGGTGACAGACCAGTCTATGTGGGGGGCGAGCGCCTCCTCGCACTCGGCGAGCTTTGCCGCAAAGACGGGCGATGCATCGATCAGGTCCAGTGCCATCCCCTGCCACTGGGAGCCCTGGCCGGGGAAGAGGAAGACGGGGCGCTGCTCTGTGCGGGCCCTGCCTTTGACGATGCTCTCGCTCTCTTTGCCCTGTGCCAGGGCGCCGAGAGAGGCGAGCAACTCCTCTTTGCTCTCTCCCAGTGCGACGGCTCTGTGCTCGAAGCAGGAGCGGGTGGTGAGCAGCGAGAAGGCGAGGTCTTTGGGGTCGAGATCGGGGCTTGCCTTGAGGTGTGAGGCGAGGCGCCCTGCCGCCTCTTGCAGGGCGGGCTCGGTCTTTGCCGAGAGGGCGAGGGGGAACGTGCCCTTCAGTGGTTGCTCCGCCGGCGCCTCTCCCCCGCTGGCTCCCCCGTTCTCACTTGGCGCGGGCTCGAGAGCAGGCGCCTCCTCCAAGATCACGTGGGCGTTGGTGCCGCTGATGCCAAAGGAGGAGACGCCCGCTCTCCTGGGCTTGCCGTTGGGCTCCCAGGGGAGCTGTTCTGTGAGCAGCTCTATCTGGCCCTGGCCCCAGTCCACCTTTGAAGAAGGCGCGTCGACGTGAAGCGTCTTTGGCAAGACGCCGCGCCGCATCGCTTCGACCATCTTGATCGTGCCCCCTACCCCTGCCGCCGCCTGGGCGTGGCCGATGTTTGACTTGAGCGAGCCGAGCTTCAGCGGCGCCTCTCTGTCCTGTCCGTAGGTTGCAAGCAGGGCGCCGGCCTCGATCGGGTCCCCGAGGGTGGTGCCGGTGCCGTGTCCCTCGACCGCGTCGACGTCTTTGGGCTCCAAGCGGGCGTTTGCCAGGGCCTGTCTGATCACCCGCTCCTGGGAGGGGCCGTTGGGGGCGGTGAGGCCGTTCGATGCGCCGTCCTGGTTTACCGCCGAGCCCTTGATCAGGGCCAATACCTCGTGGCCTTGGCGCTCTGCGTCTGAGAGGCGCTCCAAGACGAGGATGCCGGCGCCCTCGGAGAACCCTGCGCCGTCAGCCGCCTCGGCGAAGGCCTTGCAGCGCCCGTCAGGGGCGAGGTTGCGCTGGCGACTGAACTCGACGAAAATGGTGGGGGTCGCCAGGACCGTCGCCCCCCCGGCCAAAGCGAGAGTGCATTCGCCCTGCCTGAGCGCCTGGGAGGCGAGGTGAATGGCGACCAGCGAAGAGGAGCAGGCGGTGTCGATCGTGATCGCCGGGCCCTCGAGGCCGAGGGTGTATGCGACGCGGCCCGAGGCGACGCTGCCGGCGACGCCGACGGCCGTATAGCCCTCGGTATCGGAGGAGGCGGCACCACTTCCGTAGTCGTGGTACATGACCCCGGCGAAGACGCCGGCGGGCTCGCCGCGCAAAGACGCCGGGTCGACCCCCGCGTCCTCGAGTGCCTCCCAGGAGGATTCGAGCAGCAGGCGCTGCTGGGGGTCCATCGGCAGGGCCTCGCGGGGGGAGATGCCGAAGAACTCGGCGTCGAAGTCCGTTGCGGCGCTGACGAAACCGCCCTTGGCGGTATAGCTCGTGCCGGGATGGTCGGCGTCGGGATGGAAGAGGTGCTCGAGATCCCAGCCCCGACCATCGGGGAACTCGGTGGTGCCTTCGCGTCCATCGGCGAGCAGCTCCCAGAGCCCCGCGGGGGAGGCGACTTCCCCCGGGTAGCGGCAGGCCATGCCGACGATCGCGATCGGCTCCTCGCTCGCGGTGGCGCGCACGGCGCTCTTTTGGAGCGCTCCGCTCGCGTTTGCCTCGGCCAAGAGGTGTCCGGCGAGGGCGCTCGCGTTGGGGTAGTCGAATACGACCGTCGCGCCGAGGCGCAAGCCGGTGGCGGTACTCAACCTGTTGCGCAGCTCCACGGCGGCGAGGGAGTCGAAGCCGAGCTCTTGGAAGGCCCTGGCCGGCTCGATCGAGTCTGCGGAGGAGTGTCCGAGGAGGATGGCCACCTCCCGCCTGACCAAGTCGAGGACATGGCCTTCGCGCTCTGCTTCGGACAGGCCAACGAGCTTCGTCGCGAGCGATCCCGAGGACCCCCGGCGCCTGGGGACCCTGGCCAGCCCCGAGAGAAGCGGGGGCAGGGCGCCGGCTGACGCCATCTCTCTCAACCCGGTGGGGTTGAGGGCAACCGCCACATTCAGCGGACGGGAGGCGCTGAGCGCAATATCGAAGAGAGCCATGCCGTGCTCGTCGGAAAGCGCTTGGATCGGGCCGCGACGCAGCCGCGCGAGATCCGCATCGCCCAAATCGGGCGTCATCCCGCTCTCGCGCCGCCAGGTGCCCCAGGCGATCGAGCTGCCCGTCAGCCCTTCGACGCGGCGCTTCTGTGCCAAGGCATCCAGGAAGACGTTGGCGGCGGCGTAGTTGGCCTGACCGGGGTTGCCGAGGATGCCCGCCACAGAGGAGAAAAGGACAAAGGCCCCGAGGCCCATCTCCCGGGTCAGCTCGTGCAGGTGCCAGGCAGCGTCGGCCTTGGGGGCGAAGACGCGGTCGATTCGCTCGACATCTTGCCTCTCGACAGTCGCGTCGGCGAGCACCCCGGCGCAGTGGAAGACGGCGCCCAGGGGGTGCTCGGCGGGGATCTTGGCAAGGGTCGCTGCAAGCGCCTCGCGGTCAGATACGTCGCAGGCGACGATCTCGGCGTGGGCGCCGAGGGTCTCCAGCTCTGACTTCAGCTCCCCCGCTCCCCGCGCCTTGGGGCCTGAGCGGCTGAGCAGCAGCAGCCGGCGGGCGCCGTGCCGCTCTGTGAGGTGTCTGGCGAGAAGCGAGCCGAGGGCGCCGGTGGCGCCGGTGATGAGGATGGTGCGCTCGGGATCGATCGAGAAGGGGTCATCGGCCTCGCCCCCGCCCGAACGGGAAAGGCGGGGCGCGAGCAGGCGTCCTTCGCGCAGGGCGAGCTCGGACTCCTCCGCGCCGAGCTCCAGCGCGGTGGGCAACGCCGCTTCGGACTCCTCGCTGCCGTCCGTGTCTATCAGAGCGAAGCGGCCCGGGTGCTCGGACTTGGCGGAGCGGATCAGGCCCCAGATCGCCGCCGTCGCGGGGTTGGGGGTCTCCTCCTCTTGCGCGGCGACCGCGCTGCGGGTGACGATCGCAAGCCGCGAGCCGGCCTCGGAGTCTTGGCCGAGCCATCGCTGAACATGGGACAGGGCGGCTTCGACCGCCGCCCTTGCCGTCTCGGGATCCTCGCCCGCGAGCTCGGCGCCGAGGCGAACTGTCTCGACCTCCCGCACCTCCTCGCGGGGATCGCGGGGATCGCGGGGATCGACCTCCTCCCACGAAAGGGCAAGCAGTCCGCCCGCGGAAGAGGCCTCGCGCCGCAGCTGCTGTGGATCGACGGGACGGGTGATGAGCTCGCCGACGGTCGCGACCGGGGCGCCGGTCGTGTCAGTCAGCAGCAGAGAGAACCCACCTTCCGGTGCGGGGGCGATCCGCACCCGCAGCTCCCTGTCACCGGCGGCATGAACGGAGACCGCGCTCCAGGAGAAAGGCAGCTCGACCCCGGCGCCCCGCTCCGCATTGGCGATCGCAATGCTGTGCAGGGCCGAATCGAGCAGAGCGGGGTGCAAAAGGAAGCCCTCAGACTCACTGGCGGCATCCTCAGACAGGGAGACCTCGGCGAAGATCCGCTCGCCGTCGCGCCAGGCCGCGGTGAGTCCCTGGAATGCGGGGCCGTACTCGAGGCCTATCTCCTCCAGCGCGTCATAGAGACCATCGCCATGCACCCGCTCGGCGGCCGGCGGCCAAATGCTCAGCGTCTCGACCCCGGCCTCGATCTCGGCGCCCAGCGATCCGCTCGCGTGCCGTGTCCAATCGACCTCCTCGCCCTCTGGGCGGGAGTGGATCGCGATCTCCCGGCGACCGTCGGCGTCGGGCTCGCCAACAACAACCCTCAGCCGCGCGCCGCCCTCCTCGGAGAGGATGAGCGGCGCCGGTATCACCAGCTCCTCGACACTCCCCGCACCCACCTCCTCGGCCGCCCGCAGCGCAAGCTCCAAAAAGGCGGTGCCGGGCAAGAGCACCGTGCCGGCGACGGCGTGGTCTGCCAGCCAGGGATGGGTCGAGAGGGAGATGCGCCCGCTGAGGATCAGTCCCTCTCCGCTGGGGTCCTCGATCGCCGCTCCCAACAGGGGGTGGCCGGGGTCGCTGAGCCCGGCCGCGCCGACGCCTGCCGTGCCGCTCGGGGAGGCAAGCCAGTAGCGCTCGCGCTGGAAGGGATAGGTCGGCAGGGGGACGCGCTTGGCCGCTGTCCCCTTGAAGAAGGCCTCGGGGTCCAGGCGGGCGCCGTTTGCATGGGCCCCGGCCAGCGAGCGGGCAAAGCAGCGCGGCCCGTCCTCCTCGCGGCGCAGGGTGCCGATCGCTTTGGCCTCCGCGCCAGCGCCCAGGACCGCTTCGACCGTCTCCCCGACGGCGAGGGCGAAGACGGGGTGGGGGCTGACCTCGATGAAGAGGCGGCTGCCCTGCCCGACCAGCTCGCGGGTGACCTCCTCGAAGCGGACCGTCTCCCTGAGGTTGCGATACCAGTAGGAGGCGTCCAGCTCGACGGTGTCGAGCAGGCCGCCGGTGACGGTCGAGTGGAAGGGGATATCGCCGCTTTGGGGGGAGAGCGGGGCGAGGGTCTCGAGCACCTCCTCGCGCACCTCCTCCACGTAGGCGGAGTGGGAGGCGATCGCGGCGGGGATCTCACGGGCGCGGATCTGCTCTTTTGCGCAACGGGCGAGCAGCTGGTCAAGCGCCTCGCGGTCCCCGGAGAGGATGGTCGATGAGGGGCCGTTGTGGGCGGCGAGCCCGACCCGACCGTCGAAGGGCTCGAGCAACGGCCCCAGCTCTGTGGGGGCGAGGGCGATCGAGACCATCCCGCCCTTGCCCGCCAGCCTGGCGATGATGCGGCTGCGCAGCGCGGCTAGCATCGCCGCGTCTGGGAGGGAGAGGCCGCCGGCTACGTGGGCGGCGGCGATCTCCCCCTGGGAGTGACCGGCGACGGCGGCGGGGTGCACCCCGCAGGCGCGCCAGAGCGCCGCCAGGGATGCCATCACGGCGAAGAGGGCTGGCTGGACGACCTCGATCCGCTCGATCGAGGGCGCTCCCTCGCCTTGCCGTAGTACCTCGGTGACAGACCAATCTATGTGGGGGGCGAGCGCCTCTTCGCATTCGGCGAGCTTTGCCGCGAAGACGGGCGATGCATCGATCAGGTCCAGTGCCATCCCCTGCCACTGGGAGCCCTGGCCGGGGAAGAGGAAGACGGGGCGCTGCTCTGTGCGGGCCCTGCCTTTGACGATGCTCTCGCTCTCTTTGCCCTGTGCCAGGGCGCCGAGAGAGGCGAGCAGCTCCTCTTTGCTCTCTCCCAGTGCGACGGCTCTGTGCTCGAAGCAGGAGCGGGTGGTGAGCAGCGAGAAGGCGAGGTCTTTGGGGTCGAGATCGGGGCTTGCCTTGAGGTGTGAGACGAGGCGCTCAGCCGCCTCTTGCAGGGCGGGCTCGGTCTTTGCCGAGAGGGCGAGGGGGATCGGGGAGGCAAGGGGCTGCTTGGAGGGGGCACCGGGGCCATCCCCTGTCTCCCGGCCGCCCACCGGGACCTGCTCGGGTGCCTCCTCCAAGATCACGTGGGCATTGGTGCCGCTGATGCCAAAGGAGGAGACGCCCGCTCTTCTTGGCTTGCCGTTGGGCTCCCAGGGGAGCGCCTCGGTCAGGAGCTCTATCTCCCCCGAGCCCCAGTCCACCTTTGAAGAGGGGGCATCGACGTGAAGCGTCTTTGGCAAGACGCCGCGCCGTATCGCTTCGACCATCTTGATCGTGCCCGCTACCCCTGCCGCGGCCTGGGTGTGGCCGATGTTTGACTTGAGCGAGCCGAGCTTCAGCGGCACCTCTCTGTCCTGTCCGTAGGTTGCAAGCAGGGCGCCGGCCTCGATCGGGTCCCCAAGGGTGGTGCCGGTGCCGTGTCCCTCGACCGCGTCGACGTCTTTGGGCTCCAACCTCGCGTTTGCCAGGGCCTGCCTGATCACCCGCTCCTGGGAGGGGCCGTTGGGGGCGGTCAGGCCGTTCGATGCGCCGTCCTGGTTTACCGCCGAGCCCTTGATCAGGGCGAGGATCTCGTGGCCGTTGCGCTGCGCGTCTGAGAGGCGCTCGAGGACGAGGATGCCGACGCCCTCTGCCCAGGCCGTGCCGTCGGCGGCCTCGGCATAGGACTTCGCGCGCCCGTCGGGGGCGAGGTTCCCCTGGCGGCTGAACTCGGTGAACATCCCCGGGCTCGAGAGCACCGTCACCCCACCCGCGAGGGCAAGGGTGCACTCCCCCTGCCTGAGCGCCTGGGAGGCGAGGTGCATCGCCACCAGCGAAGAGGAGCAGGCGGTGTCGATCGTGATCGCCGGGCCCTCGAGGCCGAGGGTGTATGCGATGCGGCCCGAGAGGACGCTGCTCGAGCTGCCGGTGAGGCGGTACCCCGTCAGCGCCCCCTCCGGGCTTCTCACCCCAGCGGTGTAGTCCTGGGAGCCGGCGCCAACATAGACGCCGGTAGGGCTGGCGTTCAAGGTTGTGGGGTCGAGCCCTGAGCTTTCGAGCGCCTCCCAGCAGGATTCGAGCAGCAGACGCTGCTGGGGGTCCATCGCCAGCGCCTCGCGCGGGGAGACGCCGAAGAAGTTCGCGTCGAAATCGCCCGCACCCGCAAGAAAGCCTCCCTCGCGGACATAGGAGGTATCGGGACGATCAGGATCGGGATCATGGAGCCGCTCCAGGTCCCAGCCCCGATCTTCGGGGAAGTCGGTGATCGCGTCCTCGTCGCCGGCGACGATCCGCCACAGTTCTTCCGGCGTGCTCGCCCCCGGGTAGCCACAGGCCATGCCGACGATCGCGATCGGCTCCTCGCTGCTCTGCGCGCGAACGGCTACCCGGGCAGCGTCGGGACCGCCGGCGGCCTCCGCCAACAGGCGCTTGGCCAGCCGCCGCGAGGTGGGGTGATTGAAGACCACCGGTGCCGGTAGGCGCAGCCCGGCGGCGCTCTGCAGGCGCTCGCGCAGCTCCACCGCGGCAACCGAGTCGAAGCCGAGCTCGTCGAACGCCCTGTCCGGATCGATCGCCTCCGCCGAGTCGTGCCCGAGCACCTTCGCCACCTCGTCGCGGACGAGAGCCAACACGATCCCCTCGCGCTCCTCCTCCGCAACACCCACCAGACTCGTTGCCAGATTCCCATCTCGCGCCCGCGGCTCTGCGGGGACGTCGAGTGAACGCCCCTCGACCATGCTCGCCCTCAGGGCCTCGACCTGCTCCCGATCGTCGACGTCGCAGACGACGACCGACATCGTGCGCCCGGCCACGGCAAGCTCTACTTCGAGCTCCACCACCTCCTCGACCTCGGGCTCCACCGAGACGGCGAAGATCAGGCTCTGCGCTCCGCGATCGGCCAGGGCGACGGCGACGTCCGGCGCGGGCAGGCTGCGTCCGACCAGCAGGACCGCGCCATCCGAGCCCCAGTGCTCACCCCCTCGACTCCACTCGCTCTGCGCCGAGCCCCGCCCGATCCAGTGCCGCTCGCGCTGGAACGGATAGGTAGGCAGGTCGACCGGCTTGGCGCCGTTGCCGGCGAGAAGAGCCTCCCAGTCGAGCTCCACACCTGCGCAGTGCGCCGTGGCGAGCGAGCGGGCGAAGCGCTCCGGACCGTTCTCGTCGCGACGCAGCGTGCCGAGCACCGCGGCCTCGCCGGGGTCTGACAGGACGCCTTCGATCGTCTCGCCGATGGCCAGAGCGAAGACCGGGTGGGGGCTGACCTCGACGAAGACGCGCCGGCCCTGCTCCAGCAAAGCCCGCGTGACCTGCTCGAAGCGCACCGTCTCGCGCAGGTTGCGATACCAGTAGGAGGCGTCGAGCTCGGCGGTGTCGAGCAGGCCGCCGGTGACAGTGGAGTGAAAGGGGATCTCCCCGCTGCGAGGGGAGATCGGCGCTAGCGACTCGAGCACCTCGGCGCGCAGCTCCTCCACGTAGGCGGAATGCGAGGCGATCGCGGCCGGAACCTCGCGGGCGCGAATGTCTTCCGCCGCACATTGCTCGAGCAGCCCGTCGAGCGCCTCACGGTCGCCGGAGAGGATCGTCGCCGAGGGCCCGTTGTGGGCAGCGACCTCGATCCGGCCCTCCCAGGGATCGAGCAGAGGCTCCAGCGCGGTCGCACCCAGCGCCACCGAGACCAGGCCGCCCCTGCCCGCGAGCTTGGCGATGATGCGGCTGCGAACCGTCGCCAGCATCGCCGCGTCGTCGAGCGTCAGCCCACCTGCGACATGGGCGGCAACAACCTCGCCCTGCGAGTGGCCGACCACAGCGCCAGGTCGCGCGCCGCACGAGCGCCAGAGCTCGGCCAGCGAGGCCATCACGGCGAAGAGGGTTGGCTGGACCACCTCGATCCGGGCGATCGACGGTGCGCCCTCGGCCCCTGCCAGGACATCCCTGACCGACCAGTCGACGTGGGGGGCGAGCGCCTCTTCGCATTCGGCCAGCTTGGCGGCGAATGCCGGCGATGCGTCGATCAGGTCGAGCGCCATCCCCTCCCACTGGGAGCCCTGGCCGGGGAAGACGAACACCGGCTGCCCGCCGATACGAGCACCGCCGCGAACAACGCTCGCCGCATCCCCGCCGCGAGCGAAATCGGTGAGCGACTCGACCAGCTCGCTCCTCTCGGCACCCAGGGCAACCGCCCTGCTCTCGAACGCCGTACGGGTCGTGGCCAGCGAATAGGCGACGTCGACCGGATCGAGCTCCGGTCGCGCCTGCATATGGGAGGCCAAACGCCCGGCAGCCTCGGTGAGGGCCGAAGCGGACTTCGCCGAGAGCGGCAGCAGGACCGGGCCGCAAAGGGGACGGCCCACCGCCCCTGGACCGGCGTCCCCCTCCTCAGAAGCGTCGAGGCTCTGCCGCGAAGATGGCGGCTCTTCGAGCACGATGTGGCAGTTCGTCCCACCCACCCCGAACGAGCTGACGCCGGCGACGAGCGGCCGGTCGCCGTGCGGCCAAGCGTCGAGGCCATCCTGCACGCGAATGCCCAGCTCGGCGAGCGGGATCTGCGGGTTGGCCTCGCGGAAGTTGAGGCTTGCCGGGATCTGGCGCCGCTCGATCGCCAGCAGCGCCTTGATCAGCCCGACGATGCCGGCAGCGCCCTCCAGGTGGCCGACGTTGGTCTTTGCCGAGCCGATCGACAGCGGGTCTCCGTCTGGCCTGTCCCGCCCCAGGGCGGCACCGAGCGCGGCGGCCTCGATCGGATCGCCGACCGGGGTGCCGGTGCCGTGTAGCTCGACGTACTGGACCTCCGACCGCTCCATTCCCGCGCGCTCATATGCGGCCTCGATGACCTCTTCCTGCGCAACCCGGCTCGGCACGGTGAGGCCCTCGCTCGGCCCGTCGTTGTTCACCGCTCCGCCGCGGATGACGCAGTGGATCCGGTCGCCGTCCTCCAGCGCCGCCGCCAGCGGCTTCAGCGCGACGACTCCGCCTCCCTCTCCCCTGACATAGCCGTTGGCGCGCGAGTCGAAGGTGAAGCAGCGCCCGTCCGGCGAAAGCCCGCCGAACCTGGCGGCGCCGACCGCGACGCCGGGGTCGAGGTTGAGGTGGACGCCGCCGGCGAGCGCGAGCCTGGCCTCGCCCCTCAACAGGGACTCACAGGCCAGGTGGACCGCGACCAGGGAGGAGGACTGGGCGGCGTCGACGGTCAGGCTGGGCCCGGTCAGCCCGAGCGCGTAGGAAACCCGGTTGGCGATGATGCCGCGGTGCAAACCGGTCAGGGTGTGGCGATCGATCGCCTCCGATCCGGTTCGATAGGTGAGATGTGAGTAGTCGCTGGATATTGCGCCAAGAAAGACCCCCACCCGCTCGCCGCTGACCGCACCGGGCACGATCCGCGCATCCTCAAGCGCCTCCCAGGCGAGCTCGAGGACGAGACGCTGCTGCGGGTCCATCGCCGCGGCCTCGTTGGGGGAGATGCCGAAGAAGGCCGCGTCGAAACGGTCGACGCCGTCGAGGAACGCGCCGTAGCGCACCCCCGGCTCATCGTTCGAAAGCTCGTCTAGCAGCCCACCGGCCGGCAGGCGCTCGGCCGGCGTCTCGCCGATCGCATGCCTGCCACCGGCAAGCAGCTCCCAGAAAATCTCCGTGTCGGATGCGCGAGGCAGGCGACATGAGACGCCCACGATCGCGACCCGAGGATCCCCTACTTCAGTCAAATCTCTCCCCGAATTCCCTTGACCTACAAACGAAGGAAGAGATAAACACGCCGGTGTGTAAAAGGCAAAAAACGCTATGCGGGTAACGCAATCGCTGCCATCACGAGGCCCTCGTCCGCCAGCCAGCGCCCGCGGAAGCCGTTCAGCTCGCACCCGTCGATTTCGGGCCCCGGGACCAGCAGGCGCGCGCTGAAGGTCTGTTTCGCCGGGTCGATCGTGATGACCGCGTCCTCGAAGCCGAGCCAGCGTTCGGCCAGCGGGAACCAGGCCTTGTAGACGGACTCCTTGATGCTGAAGAGCAAGCGGTCCCAGTGCGTGGCGGGCATTTGTCGGGCGAGCTCGCGCAGATGCTCGCGCTCCTCGGGCAGGGCGATGTCCGCCAACAGCCCGTTCGGCAGCGCCAGGTGGGGCTCGGCGTCGACGCCGATAGAGCACAGCTCGTTCGAACGAGCGAGAGCGCAGGCCCGGTAGCCCTCGCAGTGGGTGATGGCGCCGACGATCCCCGTCGGCCAGAGGGGCTCCCCTTTGGGGCCCGAGAGGATCGCCTGACGGGGAAGCCCGAGCTCCGCCAGCGCCTCACGGGCGCAGGCGCGAGCCGTGGCGAACTCGCGGCGGCGCTTCTCCACCGCGTGCTCGACCATCGCCTCCTCCTCCGGGCACAGAGCCGCATCGAGGTCGCCCCGGGTCGCCCGCACGACCGCGCTCGCCGGCAGGATCCGCTCAAGCATTCCGCGTCCCCGGCAGGATCTGCCGCGGCGCGTAATCGCGGTCGGGGCGATGGCGACGCTCGCGCGGGTAGCCCAGCGAGACCTCCTCGAAGCGCACGCCGTCGTGCCAGGTCGTGCGCGGGATGTGCAGATGGCCATAGACCACGGCGGCGGCGCGGAAGCGCCGGTGCCAGTCGGCCGTGCGCACGGTCCCACACCACTGCGCGAACTCCGGATGGCGCAGCACGCGGGTCGGCGCGTCGAGCAGGGGAAAGTGGTTGATCAGGACCATCGGCAGGCTCGGGTCGCTGGTTGCCAGACGGCGCTCGGCCTCCTTCACCCGTGCCTGGCACCAGGCCTGCCGGCTCGGATACGGATCGGGGTGCAGCAGGAACTCGTCAACGCAGACGACGCCCGCGTCATAGGCGCGCTCGAGCGCCTCCTCGCGCGTCGGGGCGACGTTGCGCCCGAAGCTGTAGTCGTAGAGCAGGAAGAGCGGCGCGATCTGGGCCGGGCCGCCCTCCCCGTCCCAGATCGGGAAGGGGTCCTCCGGCGTGGTCACGCCGATCCGCCCGCAGAGCTCGACCAGGTGCTGGTAGCGCTTCTCCCCCCGCAACCGCGGTGGGTCGTCGCGTTGGGTCAGCAGCTCATGATTGCCGGGCGTCCAGATCACCCGCTCGAAGCGTTCGCGCAGGATCTTCAGCGCCCACTCGACGTCGCTCGGCGAGTCGGCGACGTCGCCGCAGACGATCAACCAGTCGCCATCGCCGTGCGGACGCAGACCGTCGACGACCGTGCGGTTCTCAGGATGGTCAACGTGCAGGTCGCTGACCGCGAATAGCATTCGCCGGGTCAAGGCCGGGGTGTGGCTCTCACCGCTCGCGACCCGCCAGCGCCGCGAGCGCGCCGGTCACTCGGGAGCGCGTTTCGCGCGGCTCGATCACCTCGTCGACGAAGCCTCCCGCCGCCGCCACGCCGGCCCCGAGGTGCTCCTCGGCGTAGGCGGCCGAGAGCGCCTCCTGGCGAGCGTCGGGATCCGGGGCGGCCGCCAGCTCGCGCCGGTGGACGATCCCGGTCGCCGGATGCGCTCCCATCACGCCGATTTCCGCCCCTGGCCAGGCGAACACCAGGTCGGCCCCGAGGCCGCGCGAGTTCATCGCGATGAAGGCGCCGCCGAACGCCTTGCGCAGGACGACGGTCACCCGTGGCACCGTGGCCACCGCGAAGGCGCGCACCAGCGAGGCGCCGAAACGGATCACCCCCGCCCGCTCCTGCCGCGCGCCGGGCATGAAGCCGGGTGTGTCCACCAGCACCAGCAGTGGCAATCCAAACGCATCGCAGCTGGAGACGAAGGCTGCCGCCTTCTGTGAGGACTCGGCGTCGAGCACGCCGCCGAGGTAACGCGGCTGGCTCGCGATCAGGCCCACCGGACTGCCCTCGATCCGGGCGAACCCGGTGAGGACGCTGCGCGCCCAGCGTGGCGAGACCTCGAGCAGCGAGCCGGCGTCGACGATGCCGTCGCTGACCGTGCGCACGTCGTAGACGCGGCGCGGCGAACGCGGCACGCACTCGCTCGGATCGCTCAGCCGTGGCGCTGCCGGCGCAGCCTGCGGCAACGCTCCGCCGGCGTGCTGGGGCAGATAGCCGAGCACCTCCCGCGCCACCCCCAGCGCGGCGCGCTCGTCGGCGACGACGACGTCACAGACACCGTTGCGCTCGTGCACCCGATGCCCGCCGAGCTCGTGCTTGCCGACGTCCTCGCCGGCGACCTCGCGTACGACTGCGGGGCCGGTGAGGAACATCGCCGCATGCTCGGTCATCACGACGAAATCGGTCAGCGCGGGTGAGTAACAGCCACCGCCGGCGGCAAGGCCGGCGATGACCGATATCTGCGGCACCTGCCCCGAGAGCAGCGCGTTCTGCCGGAAGATCCGGCCGTAGCCGTGGAGCGCCGCCGTGCCCTCCTGCACGCGCGCGCCACCCGACTCGATCACGCTCACCACCGGCAGGCGCGAGCGCCCGGCGAGCCCCAGCAGGCGATCGATCGTCTCGGCGTGTGCCTCGCCCAGCGAGCCGCCGAAGAACCTGGCGTCCTGTGCGTAGCAGGCGATCGGCTGGCCGCGGATCCGGCCGAGCGCGGCGACAACCCCGTCGCCCGGCTGGGCCAGCGAGCCGATCCGGGTCGACGTCACCGATGAGCGGATCACCTCCAGCGAGCCGCTGTCGCAGAGCAGCTCGAGCCGCTCCAGCGGCGTGCGGGCCTCCTCCGCCGGAGCGGCCCTCGAGTTCCCCGCAATCCCCGTTGCGCTGCTCACATCCCTACCCCTGCCCAGCCCTGGGCTACGTCATGTCGGTTGCAAAGCGAACTTCAAGGCGAGCGCAGCGAGTGCCCGCAATGTGGGCAGACCGCCGGCTCGCCGCCATCTGCGTCGTCGGCAACGCTGCTCCGCGACGCCTTCGCGACACCCTCCCGCAATGCACGCAGCTCGAGCCGCAGGTCGGCCACCGACAGCCGCTCCTCGCTCGCCCGCTGCAGCCAGCGGCGCTGGTCGACGGCATCGAGCGGGGCGAGGAGGACATGGTGGCTCCATGTCAATTTGTCATTACGTAGTGACAAATCGAATCTCGATGCGACCCAGGCCATGTTCCGCAGGCTGGCGATGTCGTAGCCGGTGACCCGTGCGGCCTCGGCGTATTTCTCCCCCCACCTCGCCGTTCCGTAGCGAACCCAATCGCCGATCCACCATTGGCTGCAGCGCCCGATCGCTCCCAAGCGGTGGCCCGTGGCCAGCCAGTCCGAGTGAGCCAGATCGCTCTGTGGCACCCAGGCGGTCTTCGACAGGGTGCCGGCCGAATGGCGCGGAGTTACGCCCTCGAGCGACTGCGCACCGCTCGACAGGCCCCGCGAGGAGGCACGAGAAGGGCGAGATTTGACTGCGTTGGGTAACCCAGACCTCATAGGCATCACTCACATAGATCCAATAGATTTTGGAACGGAGACTTCGTTACTTTCCCGCCACCCCCCGGGCACTTATATGCGTCGCCTCCAGGGGGGCACCCATATGTATCACCGGGGTTACACACGGGATAGCCCAATGTGGCGCGTGCGACAACTTCGGTTTGGCCATGATGTCGCGCGCCTGTAACGCCGCCCGTCGAGAGACCTCAGCCAGTACCTACAACTCGGTGGGATCCGCCCCCGTTTCAAGCTCCTCGAGGCTCAGCGCCACGACGAGCTCCGAATGGCAATCCGGGAGCAACCGGCCCAGTGCTTCCTCGACTTTGCGCAGGCGACGCTGGACCGTGTGACGATCCACCGCCAGCGCGGCGGCAGCGGTGGCCGCATTCAAGCCGGCGGAAAAGTAAGCGCGCAATGTTTCGCGCAGGACCGCACCGGAGTCGCCATGACCCTCGAGCGGCGCCAAGTAGGTCTCGAAAAGCGATTTGGCAAGCGCATCGTCACGCAGTACGGCGGCGATCAACGCCACGTCGCGGGCCCGCGTGAGCCGCTGCGGCTTGCGCAGCATCACCTCCTGCGCCGCCTGGGCCTCGCGATGGGTCAGGCGCCAGCCATCGAGGCCCTGGCGCGGCTCGCCGACCGCCAGCGTCGCATCTCCGGCAACGCCGTTGGATAACAGCCCTTCCAGATCTGGCGCCGCAAGGGGCCGGCGTGCGCCGAGCCAGGCCCAGACGATCCCATTCCCACGTGGCACGATGAGGACCTGGCTGTCGAGCCCCGCCGAAAGCGCACGCACACAGGCCTCCGCCTTGATGCCCTTGACGATCAGGCCCAAGTGCCAGGCGTCGAAGTTGTATTCCAAGCCGCCGATGTCGACGGGGCTCTCGCCGGCGACCAGCCGCTGCACCCGTTCGGCGAGGCGCTGCGTCGGCGAGCGTTTCATCCGCGCCACCTCGTCCATGTACTCGGTCGCCACAGCCGCCATCAGCCGGTCGATCTGCGGCCCGTGCACCCGTAGGACTTTGCGCAGGGCCTGGCTTGGGAAGCGGTCGTCTTCGTCCATGATGAAGTCGCCCAGCAGCCTGTCGCCGGCCGCGTAGCGGCGCAGCACTGTGTCCAGTCTCACCCCCGCGCGGGCGGAGCGCCGCGCCTGCTCCGCCGCCGTAGAAGGAATCGGGCCCGTCCAGTCCTCCCCTTTCTCGATATGCGAGAGGGCGAAGTCCAGGGATTCGCTGACCGTCGCCCGCAGCCCGGCGACGTACTCCGGGTCTTCTTCGACCGACTCGGAGAGCGTGCGCGCACGGGCGAAGATCGCGTCTTCGATCTCCGTCAAGCGCCCCCGTAAACGGGCGACGAGCTCGACCCGAATCGTCTTCAGCGAGTCGGCTTGGCCATCCCGCAATCGGCTCACCGAGCACCGCACCGCATCGTCAGCGGCCACAACTCGTCAAACCCTGATGAAGACTCCCCTGTCGTCATCCCTAATCCCCTATACACACGCTAGTACCCAGATTTGAGTGCGTCAACCTTAGCTCGCGTGCGAAGCGGCTCTTCGTTGTGGGGGTCTTAAGGATGGTTTGTACGGCCTGTACAAGACGGGCAAAACTGATTGCCATTCACGACTCAAGCGCGCCCGGCGCCGCGCCGATGCGGGGGATCACGGAGTAGCGACTCCGGGAAAACCACGAGAGGAGAGGCAATGTCCTGGACCACCAAGAGGCGTGCGCTGATAGCGCTCGGCTGCACCTGCGCGCTGGCGGTTGCCGGCGTCGCGTTGGCTTACTTCACCACGTCCGGCTCGGGCACCGGAAACGCGACGATCGGCTCGAGCTTCGGCTGTGACGCTGCACGCGACGGTGTCCTCCAACCTGTATCCGGGCACGTCCTCGCCGGTCAGCTTCACCGTCGACAACCCCTCGTCGGGCTCGCAGCGCGTCGGCACGATCACGCTGAGCAGCATCACCGTCGATGCCGGTCACTCGACCTGCAGCACGACGATCAGCGGCGGAAATCCCGACTTCGCGATGCCCGCGGTGGCCGTCAACAAAGTCTTCCCGGCAGGCAACGGGCAGAGCGTGACCCCCACCGGGTCCCTGACGATGAACGAAACCGGGGTCAGCCAGGACGCCTGCCAGGGCGCGACGGTGACGCTGCACCTGACCAACAACTAGACCGACGGGTGAGGCGGAGCGCGGCGTGGCACGGGGCGGCATCAGGGCTCTGATCGGGGTCGGGATCGGTGTTGCCTGCTTCGCGGGCGCCGCCTTCGCCGCGACCCAGCATCGACCCGGGACCGGCAGCCCGGATCGCAAGACGCGATCCGGGCGATTGCCGAAGCCGACGCTCAGCGAGCGCCCCGATGCACAGTCGCCCTCGACGAGGGCGAGGTTCGGCTTCGTCGCCCGCAGGCCCGGAGCGCGGTTCGAGTGCAGGCTCGATCGGGCGCGGTGGAGGACCTGCAGGAGCCCGGTCCTCTTCGCAGGACTTGCAGTCGGTCGCCATAGATTCTCGGTTCGCGCGGCGGATCGCCAGGGCCGACACGGTGCCGCAGCCAAATTCCGCTGGACGGTCCTCGCGGCAAAGGACCTCTCGATCGTCGCGGACCTCTCCGGCCTGAGCGCTCTCTACCCCGGCGCGCCCCCACTCGCTCTGCCGCTGACGGTGCAGAACCCCAATCCGGCGCCGATACTCGTCACCGGGCTGCGGGTCTCGGTCGGAGCCAACCCGGCTGGATGCGCCAGCGCCGACAACCTCGCCCTCGGCCAATCCAACGCCTCGCCCTCGGCCCCGCTTGAAGTTCCCGCCGGCGGATCGGTTCGCCTGCCCGCGCATGGCGTCCTGCCGCCGACGATTCAGCTGCGTGACCTCCCCGTCAATCAGGATGCCTGCAAGAACGCCCGGTTCCCGCTCGAGTTCACGGGGAGCGCGCGCGGATGAAGCGAATCCTGCCAGCCGGTATCGCGGGCGCGGCAATGGCCGCCGCGTTCGTCGTCCTGCTCTGCGGCAGCGCCTTTGCCTACTTCACGACCACTGGCGCGGGGAGCGCGACGGCGGGGCTGCCAAAACTCTCCGCGCCGGCGATCTCCTCAGCCCTGCCGGCGATCGGCGGCACCGTGGCATTGACCTGGACCGCGGTCACGCCCCCCGGATCCGGAACGGTCACCTACGCCGTGATCCGCGATGGCGACGAACCCGCCGGCAACTGCCCGACCGTCTCCTCACGGGGAACCGGCGTCACCTGCACCGACAGCGGGCTCGAAGTCGGCACCCACACCTACACCGTGACCGCCAAGTGGCACACCTGGAACTCGACGAGCGGCTCCGCTCAGGCAAAAGTGACCGTCGGCGCCGCGACCCACTTCAACATCGGCGCCGCATCGACCACGCCGGGGGCGGGCGCCGGCGACAACCTGACGATCACCGCGCTCGACGAAAAAGGCAGCACGGTGACGACCTACACGGGCTCCCACAGCCTCACCTTCTCGGGGGCGTCCTCCAGCCCGGGCGGAAACGCCCCGACGGTCGCCAACAGCTCAGGCACGGCGGTTGCCTTCGGTAGCGCAACCGCGATCAGCTTCACGCTGGGGGTCGCCAGCGTCGTCTCCTCGACGAAGAACGGCCTGATGAAGCTCTACAAGGCAGGACCGGCCAGCGTCTCGGTCAGCGACGGATCGATCGAAAGTGAAGTCGATCTCGCCGTCACGGTCGCCTCGGGGGCGGCCTCGAAACTCACCCTCAGCGCCGCGTCCACCACGCCGGCCGCGGGAGCGGCCGACAACCTGACGACCACCGCGTCCGACGCCTACGGCAACGTCGCGACGGCCTACGCCGGCTCGCACAACCTCACCTTTTCGACGGCCTCGGCGAGCCCCAGCGGCGAAATCCCGACGGTCACCGACGGCTCGGGCGCCGCGACCGCCTTCGGCAGTGCGACCGCGATCGTCTTCACCGCCGGCGTGGCGAGCGTCTCCGGGTCTAGCAATGGCCTGATGAAGCTCTACAAGAGCGGCGCCACCAGCCTCAAGGTCAGCGACGGCACGTTCACCAGCGCCACGATCACGGTGACCGTGGCCGCGGCCGCGGCCGTGAAGCTCTCGCTGAGCGCCGCCTCGACGACGCCGGCCGCAGCTGCCTCCGACAATCTCACCATTACCGCCCTCGACACGTACGGCAACACCGCGACCGCCTACACGGGCGCTCACAACATCACCTTCTCGGGAGCCACGGCAAGCCCCAGCGGGGCCGCCCCCACCGTGGCCAACAACAGCGGAACCGCGGTGCCCTTCGGCACCGCGACGGCAATCAGCTTCACCGCCGGTGTCGCCACCGTGGTTTCGTCGACGAAAAACGGCGTGATGAAACTCAACAAGGTCGAGACCGCCAGCGTCACGGCAACCGACGGATCGATCTCGACCTCGTCCGGCCTGACGATCACCGTAAGCATCGGCGCCGCCGCAAAGCTCTCCCTCGCCCACGTGACGGTCAGCGCCGGCAGCATCGGCGCCGGCTGCTTCTTCACCTGCGCGATCACGGGACTGGGCAACAGTGGCACGGTCAAAGCCAACGTCGCCGTCACCGACAGCGTCGGCAACCCGATTTCGGAACTGGGTACCGGCCACGTGGTGAAAATCACCGCGACCGCCGGCAGCACGGTCGCCGGCACCCCGCTCGCGATCCCCAGCACCGGCCTCGCTGAAACCGCCGCTCAGTTCACCTACACCTCGAAATCGAGCGGCACCTTCGCCGACACGATCACCGCGGCGACCTCCGAAGGCACCGTCTACACCAGCGCGACGGCGACCACGAGCAGATAGCAATCTGGTGCTAGAGCGCTCTGACCTGCCTCCAGGTCAGCATCCGGCCGCTGCTCGAGTCGATCACCTTGAGCCGGATCGAACGCAGGCCGTCGCGAACGCTCAGGACGGGGACGTCGTGGAAGATCAGGTTCTCGTCGTGGGCGCGCTGGAGGTTGTAGTTGGGGATCTTGGCGCTGAGGTGGTGAACGTGGTGCAGGCCGATGTTCCCGCTGAAGAACTGGAGGATCTTCGGCAGCTTCAGATAGGAGCTCCCCTGCAGTGCCGCATCGGGGTAGCTCCAGTCCTCCGAGCTCTCCCAGTAGGCGTCCTCGAACTGGTGCTGGACGTAGAAGAGGAAGACTCCCAGCGTGCCGGCGATGATCGCGGTCGGCATCTGCACCAACAGCCAAGTCGCCGGGCCGACCAGCCAGACGATCGTCCCGATGACCAGCGCGAGGACGAGGTTCGTCGCGATCACGCTGTGGCGCTGGCGGGGACGCATCTTGCTCGACCAGATGCGGGGCCCGATCATCAGCGACCAGATCGGGCCGAGCCCGAACATCACCAGCGGGTTGCGGAACAGCCGGTAGCCAAGCCTCTGCTTCCAGGGCCGCGCCAGGTACTCCTCGACGGTCAGCGTCGGCACGTCACCGGTTCCGCGCCGGTCCAGGTCTCCCGCGGTGCCGTGATGGACGGCGTGGTTGTGGCGCCAGTTCCCGAACGGCTGAAAGACGAGCAGGGCCGTGAACCGACCGAGCCAGAGATTCCCCCGCTTGGTGCGCAGGAACGAGCCGTGGGTGCAGTCGTGGAAGACGACGAAGGTCCGCAACAGGAAGCCGGCAGCTGGTACCGCCAGGGCTAGGGAGAGCCATACCGAGACTTCGAGGCTGAGATATATCGCGACCATCAAGGCCAGGTACGGCACAGCCGAGGTTGCCACGTCGACGAGGCTGTGCCACTGGGAGGACTGCTCGTGGCGGGCTACCGAATCGCGCCAGTAGGGACGATCCGGGGCCGGATCGTTGCTCGGGCCCGCCACGGCGGGTGCTGGGACGAGGCTCACGGCGGATGAATCTATCGGTGCTGCCTAAAGCCCGGCGTCGAACTCGATGACGCTGCGGATCCCGTCCTGGGCCTCCATCAGCTCGAAGCCCCGGTTGACCTCGTCGAGAGTGAGGCGATGCGAGATGAAGGGCCCGACGTCGATCTCGCCCCTCAGACAACGGTCGACGAGGCCCGGAACCTGGTCGCGCCCCTTGACGCCGCCGAAGGAGGAGCCGGCGACACGGCGGCCGGTGATGAGGAGACGCGGGACCACGTCGAGGGTCTCCCCCTTGCCGGCCACTCCGGCGACGGTGCAGAGGCCCCAGCCCATGCGCGCGGCTTCGACCGCCTGGCGCATCACGGCGACGTTGCCGGTCGCCTCGAAGGTGTAGTCGGCGCCGAAGCCGCCGGTCATCTCGAGGATCTGCTCGACAGCGCCCTCGCCCCCTTCGATCGTGTCCGTCGCCCCCTGCCCGCGCGCCAGCTCGAGCCGGTCCGCGGAGAGGTCGGCGCAGACGATGCGCTCGGCGCCCTGCAGCCGGCAGCCGGCGACCGCCCCGAGGCCGACCATCCCCGCGCCGAAGACGACACAGGTGCTGCCCGGCGCCACCGCGGCGGTGTTGATCGCCGCCCCGAGCCCGGTTGAGAGGCCGCAGGCGAAGAGGCAGGCGTGCTCGAAGGGCGCCTCGGGGTCGATCTTCGCCAGGGCGATCTCGGGCATCACCGTGTACTCGGCGAAGGTCGAGCAGCCCATGAAGTGGCGGATCCCGTCGCCGTCGCGCGAGATGCGGGTGGTGCCGTCGGGGAGGAAGCCCTTGTTCTGCTGCTCGCGAATCGCCAAGCAGAGGTTGGTTCGCGGGTCGAGGCAGTGAACGCACTCGCCGCACTGGGGCGAGAAGAGGGTGACGACGTGGTCGCCCGGAGAGAGCGAGGCGACGTCGGCGCCGACGCTCTCGACGACGCCGGCCCCCTCATGGCCGAGCACCGCCGGCGCATAGCCCGACGGGTCGGCGCCGGAGGCGGTGTAGAGGTCGGTGTGGCAGACGCCGCACGCAACCAGGCGGACGAGCACCTCGCCGGCCCGCGGCTCGGCGAGCTCGACCTCCTGGACCCCGAGCGGCTTGCCGAACTCCTCGAGCACCGCGGCACGCATCTTCATTGGACCACCCTCGCCGGCTCAGCCGCCCTTGAAGCGAGCGGCCTCCTCCGAGCCACCCGTGGCGTTGCCCTCGCTGTAGGAGTGCGCCCCGGCGCCGGCAAGCGTGCCGCCGTCGACGATCAGGTACTCCTCGCGGATCGGGCGCCCGCCGAACCAGCACTCGAGGATCTCGCGCGTCCCGGCGGCGTAGCGGGCCTGGGCCGAAAGGCTGGTGCCGGAGGTGTGCGGGGTCATGCCGTGGTGGGGCATCGAGCGCCAGGGGTGGTCCCCGGGTGCCGGTTGGGGGAACCACACGTCGCCGGCGTATCCGGCCAGCTGGCCGCTCTCACATGCCCGTGCAACCGCGTCGCGGTCGCAGATCTTGCCACGGGCGGTGTTGATCAAGTAGGAGCCGCGCTTCATCTTGGCGAGCAGATCGGCGTCGAACAGGTTCTCCGTCTCGGGATGCAGCGGCGCGTTGATCGTGACCACATCGCACACCTCCACCATCGACTCCACGCCGGAGTGGAAGGTGACACCCAGCTCCTCCTCGATCACGGGCGGCAGGCGGTGGCGGTCGGTGTAGTGGAGGCCGACCTCGAACGGCTTCAGCCGCCGCAGGACCGCCGAGCCGATGCGCCCGGCGGCGACCGTGCCGACCTGCATCCCCTCGAGGTCGTAGGAGCGCGAGACGCAATCGGCGATGTTCCAGCCCCCGTCGACCACGACCTGGTAGGAGGGGATGTAGTTGCGCACCAGCGCGAGGATCATCATCACGACGTGCTCGGCGACGCTGATGCTGTTCGAGTAGGTCACCTCGGCAACCGTCAGCCCGTGCTCCATGGCCGCCTGTAGGTCGACGTGGTCTGAGCCGATGCCGGCCGTCAGGGCGAGCTTCAGCTTCGGCGCCTTGGCGATTCGCTCGGCGGTCAGGTAGGCGGGCCAGAACGGCTGGGAGATGACGACCTCGGCCTCGGGCAGCTCGCGCTCGAAGACCGAGTCCGGGCCGTCCTTGTCGGCGGTGACGACGAGCCGGTGCCCGCCCTCCTCGAGGAACTCGCGGAGCCCCAGCTCCCCCGAGACGCTGCCAAGCAGCTCACCGGGCTTGAAGCCGATCGCCTCCGGCGCCGGCGTGCTCTGGCCGTCGTGGTAGCGCTCGATCACCGGCACCGCGTCGCGCGCGTATGACGGCGGGTAACCGTCGACCGGATCGTCGTAGAGGACACAGAGAACGTTGGCCATGGATCCCATCCTCGCGCAAGAGACGCTGAGCGGTCAAGCAGACCCGAGATCGACTGCGACGTGGACTCAACGCGCGGCCGTTCCGTACACGCTTGTGAATTACCCGGAGGGAAGACCTTCCAGTTTGGCTTCGATCTCTGCCAGTTGGTCGACATCACCGCTCTCCTCCAGAATGACCTTGACTTCCTGAAGCAGCCCCTTCGCAGTTTCGATCTTGTCGAGCGCAAGAGCGGCACGAAACAAGGCGTTGAGGGCTCTAACTTCCGTCCGGGTGTCCTCTGATTCAAGGTCTCGATGGATAGCAAGCGCAGTTTTGGCTAAATCCCAGGCCTCACCTAGGTTCCCGGACTCCCGCTGGACGTTGGAGAGCCGACATAGACATTCGGCCTGCAGAGGCTTGTGACCAGCTGCGACCTGGTACCGCAGCACTTCCTGGATGCGCTCGCGGGCGAGGTCGAAGTTCCCTTCCTTCTCCTCGATGTTCGCCTGCTGAAGGAGACAGGACATCTCCTGGTCCCTCTCCCAATATGCCCTCATTACCGCCAACGCTTCTTCATTCAAATTCCGGGCACGCAGCAGGTCTCCTTCGCGCCCTGCGATACCGGCAAGGTTGTAGTTGACAGCTGCTTCGCCCGTTTTGTCGCCCACTCGTCGGTATAGACGCAGGGCTTCCTCGAGTAGATTCTTCTGCTTCCCGGAGCTTTCGGGTCGATCCCTGGCGACTTCCGCGAGCTGCCGCAAGATGCTCGCCAGGAGCCCCGGCGCACCGCCGCTGACAATCTCACGAGCCTCTTGCAGTCGGCCCTCTGCCAGGTCAAACTCGCCCCGACGGGAAAGCAGAAACCCTTCGGTAGTAAGAGCGAATGCGCGGACCCAGTTGCCAACCTCACCGGCTGCCAAGGCATAGTCTGCGCCTCGCTGTGCGAATGCCATCGGGACCTGTTTGTCCTCGAGATCGGCGAGGCCCAGAGCCGCGTCGCCCAGGATTTCCGCGGCGTCCCGATAGTCGGCGGGACTCCAGTCGCTGCTGTCCGCTGCCACGAGGCGATCTGCCTGAGCAGCTAGAGCGGCATTAGAGGGACCGCTTACAAGGCCGCGATACCGCGCCGCCTTGGCACTGTCGCCAGTCAGATCGACAAGCCGCGCCAAGCTGGGCAGAATCAAAGGCATCTCGGTTCCGAAGGCGTCCATGACAGCGTCAAACATCTTCGACGCTCTTGTTGACGCCGGCACGTCGGAGAGGCGATCCTGAGCTGCGCGCCAAAACAAACTGTTGGTGAATTCGTAGCGCCAGAGAGATCGGGACCGTTCACCCAGCAGGCCTCGAATCTCGACCGCGCGCGGTGAGTTCAATATTCCTCTTCCGGGGGTCTCGGCGACGACTTCGTCGAGAAGGTCTTCAACCGCATCCCGGTCGCGACCGAGAGCCTGAGCAACCGCTGCAGCCGTAAACGACCTACCCTCTATCGCGCCGAAGGCCAGGGCTTCGCGAAGCAGATCGTCATCCGCCCGGTCGCGGTCTTTCCGCAGGCTCTCCAGGTGTGCGGAAAGCACGGTCAGGGCATCGTCGACGATGCCGTTGGAATCGGTGATCCGCCAACTCCTTTCCGCCGACTCGATTACGCCGTATGCGACCCATGCACGCCACAGATCCGCTACCTCGCCGGTGAGTCCCCCCGTGAGCTCAAACACTGCCTTTGTCGCCTCACGTGGTAAGCGCCCCAGCCAGCCGCTCAACTCCGGTCTCGTCAGCCCATCAAGGGACACCGAGTCGGCGAGACCCCTGGCAAGAAGGCTTTGCGTCACGCGACTCGCGGGGTCCCCTGCGTCGGCCGTAATACCCGGGCTCAGCGTCGTCTCGACCGCGATAACCAGCAGCAAAGGGAGCTCCTCGGCGATCTCCTTCGCGAACGAGAACTGGAGCTCGGTCCACCAGTCTCCATTCAGCCACCTTGCGTCGTCGATGAGGCAGACCAATGGAAGCCCGGGCTCTTCCAGGGTCGCGGCACGCAGAGCTCGCGCCACCAGTTCGGTTGGCTCGCCGGGAGCTTGTGCCGCGGCTCGAAGAACTCCGACAGCCGCCGCGCTGAATCCCGCCAGCGAAGCCATCAAGGACAAGGCCGGATCGAGCGCGGAGGCTACTGAAAACGCACTGCCCACAAGCGCTTCAGTGCCGTGCTTCCAAGCCGATCCAGACTCGACAAGCCGTGGGTCGGCGAGCCCCCCGACAGCCACCCGAAGCCCGAGATCATCGAGTCGCCTTTCCGCAGCACCCATCAGATGACTCATCCCACTGCGAGACTGACCGTTGAGAAACAGGATGCGTCCGCATCTCCTCGAGCCCACATCAAGTCCAGATTCAACGATCGCCGCAACGACCCGCTCCTGAGCAGGCGATAGACCCAACTGGCTGAAATCGTTACTCATTGCTATAGGTCTCCTTCAGCCCCAAGGAGGATTCAGATGCTCCGCGGGTGGGGATATCGGGATCTAGCCGAAGCAGCTCGGCGTCCGCCTCGAGTAGCTTCACCGAGGACTCCTCTCCCTAGCGTAGAGCCATGCCTCGAGGTCACAAGTTCATGACGTTTTTGCAATGACTTTTCAGTCGAAAGATTCGTGGCCTTGACGTCTGAAGTTGGCGCCTCCCGCTAGCCGCTAGGCTCGCCCCTATGGATAAACCGAACAGCCCCGACGCCGCGATGCTCTACGGCAGTCGCTTCCTCACCGAAGACGCCCCATCGGGCGACTTCCCCGCCGACGGGATGTCGGCCCTGGACGCGATGCGCCTGGTCGACGAGGAACTCGTCCTGGAGGGCGACCCGAACCGCAACCTGGCGACCTTCGTCACCACCTGGATGGAGCCCGAGGCGCAGCGCCTGATCGCCGAGAACCTCTACCGCAACTTCATCGACCACGCCGAGTATCCGATCTCGGCCGAGATCGAGCAGCGCTGCATCCGCATGCTCGCCGACCTCTACCACGCCCCCGGCGAGACGACCGGCGCCCGCACTCAGGGTTCCTCGGAGGCGATCATGCTCGGCGCGCTCTCGCTGAAGTGGAAATGGAAGGAGCGACGCGAAGCCGCATCGCTGCCAGTCGACAAGCCGAACCTGATCTTCGGCGGCGACGTCCATGTGGTCTGGGAGAAGTTCTGCCGCTACTTCGACGTCGAACCGCGGATCGTGCCGCTGAAGGAAGGCAAGTACACGATCGGGCCCGAAGACGTGCAGCCGCTGATCGACGAGAACACGATCGGGGTCGCGGCGGTGCTCGGCACCACCTTCACCGGCCACGCCGACGACGTCGTCGGCATCAACAAGCTCCTGGTCGACCTCAAGAGCGAGAAGGAAATGGACGTGCCGCTGCACGTCGACGCCGCCAGCGGCGGCTTCGTCTGGCCCTTCCTCTACCCGGACTCCGAGTGGGACTTCCGGCTCGAGCAGGTGCGCTCGATCAACGTCTCCGGCCACAAGTTCGGCCTCGTCTATCCAGGCGTCGGCTGGCTCGTCTTCCGCGAGACATCCGATCTCGCCGAGGATCTCGTCTTCTACGAGAACTACCTCGGCAAGAAAGACGCGACCTTCACGCTCAACTTCTCGACCGGCGCCTCGATGGTCCTCGCCCAGTACTACAACTTCGTCCGCCTCGGGCGACAGGGCTACACCTACATCATGCAGGCGATGGAGAAGAACGCCCGCGCGCTGGCCGAGCACCTCGAAGCCTGCGGCGACTTCGAGTTGATCGGCGCCGACAAAGAGCAGCTGCCGCTGGTCGCCTTCAAGCTGGTCGAGGGGAAGAACTACGACGAGTTCGACCTCTCCTGGCAGCTCTCCGCCGAGCGCGGCTGGATGCTCCCCGCCTACACCCTCCCCCCCAACGCCGAAAACGAGAAAGTCCTGCGGGCGCTGGTCAAGGAGACGCTGAGCCGTGAGCAGGTCGACCGGCTCTCGGCCGACATCGCCACGGCCTGCGCGACGCTGGAGAAAAAGGGCGGCGCCCACCCCGCCGAGCGCAAACAGGTCAAGACCGGCACGGGGTACTGAGTCTCGCCGAGCTGAAACTACACTCGCGCGACTTCGAGCAGACCAGCCTCCACCGCCGCATCGAAGTCCGCGTCCTGCGTGCAGACCGCGGCACCGTGGGCCATCGCGGTGGCGGCGATCCAGGCGTCCATGACCTTCATCGCCCTGCCGACGGCCTTGAGCGCAACCCGCAGGCGGGCCAACTCGTCTCCCACCGCCTCATCTATGACCAGTGGCGCCGCGATCTGCCGCGCCGCCTCCAAGGTGCTGAGGCGCTGTGCCATCTGCTCATGACCGGGCGCGGCAAGAACACCGTGGCGCAACTCGGACAGCGTCACGACGCTCACAGCGACTTCGTCGGGGAGATCGCCAAGGGGTCGCTCCTGCTCCCGTGCGATGAAAACCGAAGTGTCGAGAACAGCCTGCATGCCAGGTCAGCTCCTACAGCTGATCGGTCGTATCGGGAAATGCCCGATCCAGCTCGGCAGACAGGCCTGCATCGGCCTGAGCGGAGGCGATCAGGCCATGCGCCCGCGCGCCAGACGTCCAGGGCGGTGCGTACTCGATCGGAACGAGGTCAGCAGCATCGCGCCCCGCAACGGTGACGCGCAGCTGCTCGCCGGCCATCACGCGGCGGAGCACCGCCGATACGTCGTTGCGCAACTCGCGCTGGGGAATCCGCTGCATATGCGTACCGTAGCAGAACTGCTACGGCCAAGGGAGGCACACGGACGACCGCGCAGATTTGCCGCCGCCCACCCTGCGAACATATGTTCGTACCCGATCTCAGGAGATGACGAATGCCTCAATTCGACGCATATGAAGACCTCGTCGGCAAGTGGCGCTGGCGACTGCTGGGCGCCGACGGCCGGACCGTTGCCACGTCCGGTGAGTCCTTCGATTCCCACTGGCACGCCCTAAGAGCAGCCGAAAACGTGCGCGGAGTCGCCTCGGGAGCGCGAATCTCCAGCGTGCCCGCGGACGGAGTCAGCGACGCATTGGGTGCGATCATCGATCGCGAGCTCGCGCGGAGTTAGTTAGCGGGCAGAGCGGTGGTACTCGGGTGGTACACTATTTCGGTGCCGACTAATCACCATCGCATCCAGGTCACCGAGGACCGTGAGCTGACCGCGGCCCTGCGTGCCGCGGCGCCACATCTGCCGACCGGCCTCCCCCGCTCCCAGCAGGTGCGCGCACTGGCAATTGCCGGAGCAAAACACCTCGCTGCCGCATCACCAGACGAAACGAAGCGGCAAGCGTTGTTGGAGGAGTTGGCGGACAACTTCAGAGCGCCCGAGACCGCGCCTTGGAACCGAGAGGCGTTGCGCGACGGGAAGCGTGATGCCTGGCCGATTCGCTAGCGAAGATCCTTGGGGCAAACTGCCGCTGCTTGTCGATACCTCGGCCTGGGCGCGAGCGGAGCACCCGACCACTCGGGATAGCTGGCTCGCCGCTCTCCTAGGTAACCGCCTGCGTCTCTCCCCCCTCGTTCGCCTCGAGATCCTGCTGAGCACTCGCAGTGGCAGCGAGTTCGACCAGCTTGCGGAATACCTTGATGCGATTCGTCCCGCTCCATTGGGCTCCTCGGTCATACGTGCCGCCGAAACGGCGATGCGAGTCCTTGCTCACCGCTCAGCCGGGGCACAGCGCGTGCCTATCGTCGACTATCTGGTCGCAGCCGCCGCGCAGGAGCTAGGCGCCGCGGTCATCCACTACGACCATGACTACGACACACTCGCAGAGGTATTGGAGTTCGAATCGATCTGGCTGGCACCGGCCGGAACAATCCCGTAGCGCCGGCGGGCTGAGGATCACGGCACCATCACCACGCGGCCGAAAGCGTTCCGCCCCTCCAGGTAAGCGTGGGCAGCGGCTGCTTCGGAAAGAGCGAAGGTGCTGTCGATCTCGACGTGCAGATCGCCGCCTGCCACTCGCTCGAACAAGTCGGAGATCATCTTGTGGACTCGCGGGTACTCGGCGAGCAGCGCCCCGCCGAGGTAAACGCCGCGCAGAGTGTTGTTCTTTCCCCAGAGCGATTTGGCCTCGATCTCCGAACCGGATCGACCGGAGACGCCGACGCTGACGAGCGTGCCCCGGTAGGCCAGCGCCTCGATGCTGTCCACAAGGTTTTTCCCACCGACCGAGTCAAGCACGACATCGACGCCGCGACCGTCGGTCAGCTCGCGAACCCGCTCGACGAAGCTCTCGTCCGCATAGTTGATGCCGTGGTCGAGCCCGAGCGGCTTGAGGCGCTCAAGCTTCTCGTCGCTCGAGGCGGTCGAGATCACCGTCGCACCGGCTTGCGATGCGAGCTGGATGGCGGCCATCCCGACGCCGCCGCCTCCGGCATGAACGAGCACCGTCTGCCCCTGCTCTAAACCCGCGGCGGTGAAGAGGCACTCCTGCGCGGTCCCGACCGCGACCGGAATGCATGCGGCCACGGCGGGATCGAGCCCCTCGGGAACCGGCCAGGTCATCACGGCCGGTACGACCCGCTTCTCGGCGTGGGATCCGTTTGCGTTCAGCGCCACCACCTTGTCGCCGACGGCGGGGCTCTCGACTCCGGCGCCGACCTCGGCCACCGTGCCGGCGCACAGATAGCCGACGATGTGCGGGGTGCTCTCCGACGGTGAGACGGAGCGGGCAAGGAGATCACCGCCCTCGATGCTGATCGCCTCGACCTCCACCATCACGCAGCCATCGGGACACGCCGGATCGGGGACGTCCTCGTAACGAAGCACGTCAGGCGGGCCATTCTCGAATATCACGGCGGCTTTCATTGCGCGATCGTAGACCCATTCCTACGGCACGGGGCAACACGGCGGCGAACAGCGCCGCGCGGACACCACTCGGCAAGCCTAAAGAACTCAGAATCCTTGACTGGTAAGAGTGCGACTGAGAGACTCAGCGCGTCGACCGACCGGTGGCGCCGAAGGCAGCGAAACGCATGTTCAGCACGACTTCCAGGAAAATACTCGCGGGCGCTGGCGTGGTTATCGCCGTCATCGCCATTGCGATCGTCGCGGTGAAGGCATTCGACAAGAACCAGTCCTCGGAGGCCAAGGCGTTTGAAGCACCGCTACCGCCGGTGGAATTCCTCTACCTCGACGGCGCCCGCATCCTCGACTTCCTCGCGGAGTTGGAAGGAGGCGAAGTCGGGGCGGTGCACAGGATCTCAAAGGAAATCGCCTCGGTGAACGCCGGGGGGTCCGGTGACGGCTTCACCGTCGGAGCCTCCTCGCAGCACGAATCCGTGGCCGAAAGCACCGTCACCCGCACCGAAGCGAGTGAGCTGGGCATCTTGCTCGACGACCTTGCCCAAAACGAATCGCACGGCATCAGCTTCCACTCGATCAACCTGACCGCCCCGGGGGACCTGGAAAACACCAAGAAGATCAGAGAAGGAATGCTGGTCCGGTTCGTGACCCACGAACTGCTCAGCCCGGGCTACATCCGCCCCTACGTCGTCGTCCGTCAGTCGGCGACGCTGGCGGCCCTGTTCCCACAGGCATCCGGCAACCCGATCGGCGCCGAACGGGCCGAAGAACAGCGCCGAAAGGCCGAATCGTTCGCCCGCCAGGTCGGCCCCGACCCGAGAATCACCTTCGTCGTCTCCCCGCGCCCCAAGGAAGAAGGCGACATCTCCATGAAGGTGTTGATGCCGATGCACTATCGCGATCTCACCCAGGAGCGCAGCCTGCTGGAAAAAGGCCGGGACCAGTTCACCGGTGGCAGGCTGGTGGTCTTCGGCAAGGTGATCCGCGTGTTTCGAAAAAAGCGGGGCAACCGCCCCGACTACACCGACTTCGCCACCCGTGAGATCTGGCGAAACCCGCTCGAACAGGCCTCCAACTTCCTGATCGAACACGTCAGCCATAACTGCAAGACGCCGCGGATCCAAACCCGAACGGACGCACCGCAGTCGAACTCCCCGTCGATCGAAGGGCGCGCCTGCTTCCTCGCCAAACTAAAGCGGCAGACCGCGCTCCATGCGCCTGGAGCGGTGATCCTGCCGATCGCGATCTACAAGTGACGCCGGCGCGACTCGGCGACTGCCGCTAGAGCGGCTTCAGACGGGTCTTTTCGACCCGGGCGAGCTTGCGTTTGAGGCGTTTGAATTCCGCCTCCTCGGTGGGCGTGCGTTTGTGGCCGCTGAAGGCGAGGTTCCTCTTCTCCAGCGGATCGGTCTTCAGGTCGTACATCTCCCACTGCGGCCGTTTGCGGCCCTTCGCGTCGTAGTACTTGGCCAGCTTCCAGCGCCCTTCGCGGATGCTGACGATGTGGTTGGGCGCTTTGGGGTAAGGGCGTTTGGACTGGCCCGACTGGTAGTCGTCGTAGGTGAAGACGACGTAGTCCTGCGCGGTGCGGTTCGAGGAGGGGTGCAGGACCAGCTTCGAGTAGTCGACCCCCTCCCATTCGGCTCGGGCGCTTTTCGGCGCCGCCGCGAGGCTGGCCAGAGTCGGCAGGAAGTCGACGTGGGAGACGAGCGCGTCGGTCTTGGCCGGCGCCGGGAACAGCTTCGGGTTCGAGTAGACGAGCGGGACCCGCGTCGCCTCCTCGTAGAAGTTGAAGTTCTTCTGGCGCAGCCCGCCGTGGGCCAGCCCCATCTCACCGTGGTCGGCCGTGCGGACCACCAGCGTGTTGTCGAAGAGGCCGGTCTCTTCGAGCTTGTCGAGGACGTTGACCAGATAGCTGTCGGAGGAGCGCATCAGGTTGCCGTAGAAGTTCAGGTAGTTGCGCCGTTCTTCGGCGTTTTCCGGCTTCCCGGTGAGGTTGAAGATGCGCAGGAATTCGGCCTGGACCGAGGGCTTGGTCGCGAGGTCTTCGTCCCAGGTCTCCGGTTCGTGGATGTTCCCCGTCAGCCAGGTGTCGTCGTAACCGGCTTCCTTGAAGGTTTTGCTCGGGTAGAAGAGGACGTCGTGAGGGTTGACCACCGAGATCACCATGAAGAAGGGCTGCTCCTGGGCGGCGTTCGAGCCGAGGTACTGGAGCGCGCCTTCGGCCACCCCTTCGCCGGTCGAGTCGATGAAGCGCCCGTCGTTGTCGGGGACGCCGCCGCCGGCCTCGGGGACGCTCTGGTCGGCACCCGCGTCCGGCGGGTTCCAACGGTCGAAACCGTACTTTTCGAGATCGGACGGTTTGGCGTTTCCCGGTTCCGCCGGCTTCGCGCAGTGCCACTTGCCCTTGTAGACGACGTGATAGCCGGCCGCCTTCATCACCGTGGCGAGGTTCTTCAGGTCCACCGGCAGGTCCACCTGCGGGTTCTTCGGCGGTTCCATGTCTTCCTCGAGCGTGTATTTGACGCCGTGCTGGGCGGGGAAGTAACCGCTCATCAGGGTCGAGCGCGCCGGCGAGCACATGCAGGCGTTGGTGAAGGCGCGTTCGAAGCTGAGGCCGTGGCGCCGGAGGCGCCTCATCCCGGGCAGGTTCTGGCGCAGCCAGTTCGGCGGGAAGTGCTGGATCGCCCGCTCCTGGTCGGTGAGGAAGAGGACGATGTTCATCCCGGCGACATCACGCCGCGTTCCCTTCGCCGCGGCGAGCGCCCCCTCGACGCCGGCGCCCTGCGCCAGCAGCGCCGCGGCGGCCGCGGTTGCCCCGGATCCGATCAGCTCCTTGCGGGTAAGCCCGCCCTCGCGCTTGTCGGTTCGACTCATTTGTTCCTCCGGAAGATGTCGACGGCGTTGCTGCCGAACGAGGTCGAGTAGAGATAGCGGCCGTTGGGACTGAGCGCGATCGAGCTGACGCCGCTCAGGGCCCGCGCCTGCGTGCAGCCGGGAACCGAGCGCGGGGCGAGGCAACCGGGACGACCGGGCTTCTGGACGACCACGCCCGAGCTGCTGCTCCGTTCGAGGACGTCGATCGCACCGGTGGCAAATGCCGCCGCGTAGACGTTTTCCCCATCCGGCGAGACGGCGAGCCCCTCGGGCGAGCTCATCGCGCGGCCGAAGGAGCAGCCGACGGCGCGCAGCCAGACCAGGCAACCGGTCGTGCCTTCCTTCTGCGCGAGGTTGCCGGAGGAAGCCGAGCGGGTGAAGGAGGTGACGCTGTTGCTGAACAGCGAGGTCACATAGGCATCGGCGTCGTCGGGACTGATCGCGACCGCGTTCGCGCCGTTCAGTTCCACCCCTGTGGTGCAACCGGTGAGCGCCACGTCGACGATGCAGCCGCTGCCGCCGCTCGCCTGGGTCAGCGCGCCGGTCGACGGATCGCGCCCGAGCACGACCACGGCGCTGGACAGTGCCGTGGCGACGTAGACGCTCTTGCCGTCGGCGCTGATCGCCATCCCCTCCGGCGCCCCCAGGGCGAGACCGGGAGCGCAGCCGCTCGTCGCCGCGGCGATGCAGCCCGCACTGCCGCTCGGCTGGCTGAGCGCGCCGCTGGACGGATCGCGGTTGAAGACCGCCACCGCGTTGCCGAAGAACGAGCCGGCGTAGACGTTCTTGCCGTCGGGGCTGACGACGACGACGTCGGGCCCGAGCAGCGCCGTGCCGGTCGCGCAACCGGGAAGCGGCACGCCCGAGATGCAGCCCGCCGCACCGGGGAGCTGGCGCAGCGCGCCGGTCGAGCGATTGCGCTGGAAGGCGGTGACGGCGTTGCTCCCCCGCGAGGTGACGTAGACGTTGCGGCCGTTGGGGCTGACCGCGACCGAGTTCGGCCCGTTGAGCCCCACCGCTTTTCCGCATTCGAAGGCGCCTTTCGCCGCCACGCACCCACTGGTCCCGCTCGGCTGGCCGAGCGCACCGGTCTTCGGGTTGCGCCGGAACACGGCGATCGCGTTGCTGCGCGAGGAAGCCACGTAGACGTTCTTGCCGTCGGCGCTGACGGCGATCGCGCGAGAGCCCATGAACGGGCCCGGACCTTCGAGAGCACGTGCGGTCCCACATCCCCTGGTGGGCGCCGTGCGATCGACCAGGCATCCGCGCGCGCCCGGAAGCTGGGTCAGCGTGCCCGGTTCAGGCCCCTGGTGACCTTTTTGCGGAGCGTGCTGCTGTGCCGGTGCCGCGAGCGCGGTCGCCGGCAGCGCCAACGCCACGACGGCCGCCAGACTGGCGAAACGGCGGCGTGCGAAGTCAGAGGTCACTCGTAACGGAGCGTATTCCGCCCCGCGGACAGGCAAGGGACTACTGGGGCAGTCCCTTGCCCACCTTCAGATTGCCGAGCACGCCGATGCGGATTCCCAGCCACGGGTAGGTCGCGTTGTAGAAAGTGTTGTCCTGCGGCTGCAGGCCGACCGCCGAGAGCCAGAGCTGGTAGACGGGGGCGTTGGCGATGCCGCCGTGCAGGCGACGCCAGACACGGTGCCCCTTCGCGCCGAACGGCGGCGGGGTGATCGTGTCGGTCCACTCGACCGCGTTGCCGCCCTGGTCGAGCGTCCCCCATGGCGACGTGGTCTTCGCCTGGCCGACCGTGCTGAGACTGCCCTGGTAGGCCTTGGCGTAGGCGCTCGGCGCGATCCCGAACGGGTTCACGCTGGAGCATTCTTCGCTGCCGAAGGACGCGGGGCACCAACTCGGGGCAGGCACGCCGGAGGCGTGGAAGGTCGCCAGCGGCTGGGTCGAGGCGTTGGTGACGTCGCCGGTCGTCGGGTCGAGCGTCGCCGGCTTGGGCTCGCTCGCCGCTTCGTCTTCGGTTTCGAATTCGCCGGGATTGGTCGGGTACTTCCAGTAGGAGTACTTGCCTTCGCCGCTGGGGTCGAAGTAGGCCGCCTTGATCCACTCGTTCTGGCTGGGGACGACGAAGCCGGACTTGTGCGAGCGGGTCATCGCCCGTTCGGTCATGTCGTACATCCCCCGCTCGGTCACCCGCGAGAGCCGGACGCGATAGGTGACGTAGCGAAAGCCGCCTTCGCGGCTCGCCTTCTTGGAAAGCACTCGGCCGTTGTAGAGGGAGTTGACGAAGCGCGCCGAGCGCAGGAAGTTGGCGAAGCCGTAGGGCTTGTCGGCCCATTCCGGTGAGGCGACCGAGTAGTGGCGGCCCTTGCCCACGCTTGCGGCGAAGTCGATCTGGCCGTACTTGGGCCAGCCGATCGAGCTCTCGTTCGGGCTGTAGAGCTTGTGCCTGTTGCTGCCGGTCGGGTCGACCGTGTTGAGGAACGCCACCCACTGGGCGACCGTGACCTCGAGCTGACCGATGCCGTAGCCGTATTTCACGCCGCCGACCATCTGGCAGGGAGGCGTGTGCGCTTCCTGCGGCGCTTCTTTGCAGGAGCGGTAGACGGCGTCTTTGAAGGGGGTGATCCCGACCGAGGGGTTCCCCGGCGCGCCAACTTTGACGGTTTTCAGCGTCAGGATCGACGGCGCCGGCGCGGCATGCGACATCGCCGGCCCGGCAAGCGCCGCCGTCGCGATGAAGATCAGCGCCGCGAAGAGGCGGGTGTGCAGGGCAGCGAGCGAGGCATGGCGAGTTGGCATCTTGTCCTATCGACCAGAGTCGGCGATGCGTTAACCGGGGTGTCCTTTTAGCGGTGTCCCGTTCGTCTCTAGGCTGGGTGGTCGAATGGCGGCCGCCGAGAACCTGACCTAGGAGGCTCCGATGCAATACATGCTGTTGATCTACTCGGGCGATTCGATGAACGAGTTCGGGAAGCTCCCCGAGGACGAGCAGAAAGCGGTGCTCGGCGAGTACTACGCGATCTCCGAGCTGCCGGGCGTCGTGGGCGGCGACCAGCTGCAGCCGGCCGACACCGCGACCACGGTCCGGGTCGAGGGCGGACAGGCGCTGACCACCGACGGTCCCTTTGCGGCGACCAAGGAGGTCCTCGGCGGCTACTACCTGCTCGAAGGCCGGCGATCTCGACGCGGCGCTGGAGGTCGCGGGACGGATCCCGGCCGCGCGGATGGGCGGCGCGATCGAGGTGCGCCCGGTGGTGGAGCGCTGATCGAGCGCGTCTTCAGAGAGGAGTGGGGACGCGTCCTCGCCACCCTGATCGGCTTCCTCGGCGACTTCGACCGCGCCGAGGAAGCCACCCAGTCCGCCTTCGCGGCGGCGGCGGAGCGCTGGCCGCGGGACGGCACTCCCGCCAACCCCCGCGCCTGGCTGATCGCGACCGCCCGCAACCAGGCGATCGACCGCGTCCGCCGCGAGCGGACCCTGGCGAGCAAGGCCCCGCTGCTCGAGGCGCCTGAGGCCGTGGACGAGAACCTCGAAGACTCGGCCTTCCCCGACGAGCGGCTGGAGCTGATCTTCACCTGCTGCCACCCGGCGCTCGGCACCGAGGCGCAGGTGGCCCTGGCGCTGCGGACGCTGGGCGGGATGGCGACGGCCGAGATCGCCAGAGCCTTCCTCGTCCCCGAGGCGACGATGTCCAAGCGCCTGGTCCGGGCGAAAAGGAAGATCAGGACGGCGGGGATCCCCTTCCGAGTGCCGCCCGACCACCTGCTTCCCGACCGTCTGACGATGGTGCTCGCGACGATCTACCTGATCTTCAACGAGGGCTACGGCGGCCGCAACGACCTGGCCGCCGAGGCGATCTGGCTCGGCGGCGCGCTGGTCGAGCTGATGCCCGACGAGCCCGAGGCCCACGCCCTGCTGGCCCTGATGCAGCTCAGCGACTGCCGCCGCGACGCCCGCTTCGCCGACGGCTCCCTGGTCCTCCTCGCCGACCAAGACCGCTCGCTCTGGGACCAAGATCAGATCGAGCGAGGCCGCTCGGCCCTGGACCGCTGCCTCGCCCTCGGAGGCCGCGGCGAGTACGCACTGCAAGCGGCGATCGCATCCCTCCACCTCGAGGACCCCCAGGACTGGCCCCAAATCGCCGCCTTATACAAAGAGCTCTCCCGCCTCACCGGCTCCAAGGTGGTGGAGCTGAACCGCGCCGTAGCCATCGCCGAAACAGGCCAGGTCGACCAAGCCTTGGAGCTAGTGGAGAGCTTGGACCTGGAGACCTACCCCCACTTCCACTCCACGCGAGCGGAGCTCCTGCGCCGACTGGGTCGAGCCGACGAGTCCCAAGCCGCCTACGAGACGGCGATAGCGCTGGTCCCGTCCCAGCCCGAGCGCGAGTTCCTGGAGCGGCGACGGGACGAGCTTGGTGCCTGAACGTCCTTTAGGAATGGGGACGCCGGACTTGAACCGGCGGCACCTGGACCACAACCAAGGAAAGCCACAAGCAGCTCCTGAGCAAGAAAAGTTTGGTGATCAGCAGCGTTTAATAGGACGCCACAAGCGCCGACCCCTAACCGGATATGTGTAGAGATGCGCTGATATGTCCGATTCGGGCACCCCTGACAAGTGGGTAAAATTTGGGGGCGGTTGCAAGTCCTCCGGCGCATAGGGTCGCTGATCGGTTGCAGCGCGATGCGGCTTCGTATCGATCAGGCCGAACCGACACAACGAGCAAGATCGGCAACAAACTCTGGAGCGAGAAAGACATCAATCACCTCTCGCACCCCCCAAACGCGGTCAGACCCCGCGAGGACTGGAAAGTGCACACGATCGCGCAAGGGATCAGGTTGAAAGACGTTGAGATGGGCACCAATTGAGGCCAGATTGGGCCCAGGACGCTCCCGATCAAGGTCGTATCGCACAAGACATACAGGCTCATCCGGTGCGAATTGCACGCCGCGAACGTTTAGGCCGATGCTGCTCTTCCACAAGACCGAATCGCCAGTCGCGGGATCTCGTCGAATGGTCCAGGCAAGGTGCAGGGTCCACCTTCCCGTGGCTCCGTAATCATTAATTGAAATCGGAGCTGAATTTCGGACCTCAAGAACCTCGATTCCATCCTCCTTCTCTAGAGACTCCCGAAAGCCACCAGGAAGATTGTGATGACGAAGCGCTTTTGAGGCCTCACGTATATAAGGACGGGCCTCCGGATGTGCAGATCTCGATGCCATCAGGCCAAGCGGAGGGTCTCTAACCTGACGATATCCCGTAGGTTTGAGGAGGCGCCGAGAAGGTCCCAGACAAACTCGTCGAGTTCGGCTCTACGGTCCCGAAAACCTTGGATTCGATCAGTCGCCGTCGACCCTTCAAGCGCCTTACCTATCTGTCGGGCGTAATCCCGCAACGAGCGTAGCTCTGCCTTAGACAAAGAGGGCCAAGGAAGCTCTGACACGTTGCTGACCGAAACCTCGATCGTCTCATCAGCACGGGGAGAACCTAGACCACGCAACATCCACTGGTAGAACGAGCTGTTGAGAAGAGCTGCGACACTCTCAAGGTCTTTGGTAGACAGCTCTTCGAAGCGGATTGCATGGACTCCCCTCATAATGGGGACATAGTGACCCTCAGGATCTGGCACCGCCGCTGGCTCTCGGCCGAACGCCCGTAGCAAGACCTTGGGGCCAAGCAAGGTTGGCAAGTAGCCTCGCTGAAAGTTGGTCGGCAGTCCCCCTCGGGCCTCAACCTCACTCAGGATGGAAGTGTCTCGAGTCTTAGTTCCATCTTTCTCAAAGGGCAGCAGAATACGGTGCGCAGGGTCCAACGAACGAAATGGCTCGATCTCACCTCCATACACAAGCTGCGGTAGAAAACGTTCCGGAATTGCCTTTCCGTTGAGCTCTATAGTGCCGCGCGAACCTTGGTGGCACTCACTTGAAGCAACAACGATGTCGGCAACACGGCCGGGTTTAACACCGGTGCGAACTTCCCCTCCGCTACTACGATTCGTAAGTGGCCGCAGGTGACGCTGGACCTCGCTAGCGAGCGTCCGCCAACGCACTCGAAATGGAGTCCATCCCTGATCGGCAAGCTCGCCTAGCGCCTCCGCCGTGGCGGTCAGTCGAACAATCCCGCTCTCTTTTTGTACGTTTTCGGCCTCAAGGTCGTCCAGTAAGGCACGGGCATCGAGGCGAGAATCTCGTACCGCCTCGAACTCGGCCTTTCCAGATTTTCCACGCTGAAGCACAACAGCCGCCACAGAGGCGCCAGCGCCGGGGAATATTTTCGCCGCACGCAGGTCTGCGAGCCAGGACACATGCTCACTTGCAAGCATTTTGCGTGCGGGTCCTCCTTGCGCTAGTGCTATGAGCCCTCTTGGCATCACGAATCCGGCAGCCCCATCAGGTGAGAGGAGACGCAGTGCTAGGACTAAGAAAAAGTAGGCGTAATCCTGACCGAACGAGCGAACCTCGGGGTAAATCCGTCGGAGTTCGGCGATCTGCTCAACACTAAGGCGTGAGGGAATCTTTACCTGCGATCCAAAGGGTGGGTTGCCGAGGATCGAGGTAAACTCGCCATGGTTGCGAACAACTGCACTCCAATCGATTTGGTTAGATGCTGCGGTAACCCCGGGGGGGGCCGGTAGTGCGTCACCCTGGAAAAGGTTATCTTGCAGTTTTGGCAACCGTCCGTGGATTTCTGCCACCTCGAGAAGCTGTACCTGCGCCATACCTAGTGCACGCTCGTCGACATCCGCGCCGAAAATGCATTCGACCAGTAACTCTTCACGCTCGGCCGAACGCAAGGTTCGACCACGCTGATCTTCAAAGTACGAGCGCAGCCATTCGAAGCTTGCCGTAAGGAACGCGCCAGAGCCGCAGGCACAATCGGCAATGCGAATATCGTGCGGATGCAGGCCTCGCCTCCCCTTTACCCAGCCATCGAGAGTCCGGCGGGTGAGAGTACGCGCCAGTGCTGGTGGGGTATAGAACGTTGCCCGCTTCTCGCGCTGATCAGCAACCGCCGCAACAGGAAAGAGGCGGCCAGCAGCTTCAGCGTTCTCAGCAACCGGCTGCGAGGCAAGATAGCTCTCATAAAGTCGCCCGGCTAGATCAGCTCGGGCAACCGAGAAGTCGAGCTTCAGGCGGGTCCACGGCTCAACCGTCTGGCGCAAGACATCGGCGAGAGACTCCCCCGGCAGCGCCGCAATATCGACGGGCACTGGCTCAAAGAGCTCGGAATTGGCCTTTGCCTGGTAATCAGCAAGTAGCTCGGCAAGCCCTTGGTTCGGAGTTCCACTACCAGGCTCAATGAGACTCGCGACTCGTATTTTGGAATGCAATCGCCCCCGATCCTCGCAGACACGGACGTAGAGCAACTGATGGAATAGGCGAAGAACAGCGGTATCCACTCCCGCTGGATCACGCCCTTGATAGGCCTCCCCATTAGCTACATCAATTCTCAATTGTCGCAGCGCGCCCCCGAGAAGTTTGGGGAGTACCTCTCGGCGGCTACGACTGGTTCCGAGTACTAAATCCGAAGGGACCTCTTCGATCACCTGCTCACGGGAGATGAGGCTGAAGAGCTCTCTAACATCGCCTGGTACTTCGAGGTGGGCGCTAAAAAGCGGAAGGTCGCCGGGTTTCTCCTGCCATTGCAACATGTCATAGAGCGAGAGTCGATCGACGTCCCAGGAGATTGCGTAACGCGCCTGGCGGCTATAGCCGAGGCTGACGATGCGGTCCGGTCGCTGAGAAGATGGAGCAGCTATAAGAACCGCGGGCTCTTCGGCGACCGCTAACTCCCATAGAGGCAATCTCGTTCGAGCGCTCGAAAGAGCACGCATGCCAGAAACCCACCCGAGTTCCTTCATCGCCTTATCCCAAGCGCGCACGCCACGCGACCCTCGATTGGAGAGGGCATCAGGCGAAGGAATGGCGAGCGGCATTGACATCGAACCTATGTTCGCATTTAGACCGGCTTACTGAAATTCGCCGCGAGCAACGAGATGCCTTCGCCATAGGATTGGGCAGCCTGCCAGGCTTTGCATTCGAAAGCCAGGGCCTCACAGGCCATGTAGGGGCAGAAATACAGATTCCGTCGCCGAGCGGAGGCGCTGATTGCGGCGGCTTCTCTTAGGGATGGACGACCGGATTCGAACCGGCGACCGCCTGGACCACAATTAGGCGCGCCCTAAGCTGCTCATTAGGTGCCTCGGCCGCTTCGAAGCGAGTAGACCGGCAAGCTCTTGGGTATCTGAAACGCGCAAACGACCGAAGGGACGCGATCGCTGATGGCCACCACCCCACTTGAAGGAACCGTTGCGCTTATCACCGGCGCCAGCAGTGGAATTGGCGAGGCTACGGCGCGGGCGCTGGCGGAGCAGGGGGCGAAGGTCGCGGTGTCTGCCCGTCGGCTGGAGCGGCTCGAGCGGCTTGCCTCGGAGATCGGCGGGCATGGCCATACCGCGCTTGCGATCGAGTCCGACATCACCGACCAAGAGCAGGCGATCGCTGCGGTCGATCGCACCGTCGATGAGCTGGGTGGCCTCGACATCGTTGTCAACAACGCCGGCGTGATGCTGCTCGGCCCGATCGAGGATGCGCCCACTGAGGAATGGGACCGGATGATCGACCTCAATCTCAAGGGCCTGATCAATACGACCCATGCCGCCCTCCCCCACCTTCTCTCCGCCGCCGAGGAATCCGAGCGCGGCTGCGCCGACGTGGTCAACATCAGCTCTGTCGCCGGCCGCGTCGCCCGCTCCGGCTCCGGCGTCTACAACCTGACCAAGCACGGCGTCGGCGCCTTCAGCGAGTCCTTCCGCCAGGAGTTCGCCGACCGCAAGGTCCGCTCGACGCTGATCGAGCCCGGCGCGGTCGACACCGAGCTGACCGACCACCTCCGCAACGGCGTCAAGGAGCAGACGATCGAGCGGCTCTCGGGCATGCGCAAACTCAAGGCCTCCGACATCGCCGACGCGATCGCCTTCGCGGTCACCCGCCCCTGGTACGTCTGCCTCAACGAGATTCTCATCCGCCCCACCGAACAGAAAGGCTGAACGGTCAGCCGACGCACAGCGCGAAGTCCTGGTTAGGGTCTGCCCGGGTATTGCCCGGCAATGGGAAGGGGAGGAACGTGAAGCTGGTGATCGGCATCGTGCGCCCGGAGAAGGCGAACGACGTGCTGGAGGCCCTGTACCGAGCTGACGTGCGCGGGGTCTCGATGAGTCGCGTCCAGGGCCACGGAGGTGAGCTGGAGCGGGTCGAGACCTACCGCGGCACCACCGTGCAGATGGGCCTCTCCGAGAAGGTCCGCCTCGAGATCGCCGTCTCGGACGAGTTCGTCGACGCGACCGTCGGCGCGCTCTGCGAGGGCGCCCGCACCGGCGAGGTCGGCGACGGCAAGATCTTCGTCGTGCCGCTCGAGCAGGCGGTGCGCATCCGCACCGGCGATACCGACATGGGTGCCGTCACTCCAGTGGACAAGCAGTGAGCGCGCCAATCCTCACCGCAGCCGCGCAGGTCGACAGCGGCGACACCGCTTGGATGCTGGTCGCCACCGCGCTGGTCCTGATGATGACCCCGGCCCTGGGCCTCTTCTACGCCGGGCTGGTGCGCTCGAAGAACACGCTCAACACCTTCATGATGTGCGTCGCCGCGATCGCCGTCGCGACCGTCACCTGGGCGGCGGTCGGCTACTCGCTCGCCTTCGACGGCGACGGCAGCATCGTCGGCGGCCTCGGCAACGCCTTCCTCAACGGCGTCGATTTCCTGCCCCGCGAAGGGACCAGGATTCCCGAGCTGGTCTTCATGGCCTTCCAGGCGACCTTCTGCATCATCACCGTCGCCCTCGTCTCCGGCGCGGTCGTCGAGCGGATGCGGTTCGGGGCGTTCCTCGTCTTCGCCGCGCTCTGGTCGGTGCTCGTCTACGCCGTGCTCGCGCACTGGGCGTTCGGCGGCGGCTGGCTGCAGGCCGGCGGCACCCTCGACTTCGCCGGCGGCGTCCCGGTCGAGATGGGCTCCGGCTTCTCGGCTCTGGCAGCGGCGCTCGTGGTCGGCGCCCGCAAGGACTACGGGCGCCAGGCCCTCCTCCCCCACAATGCGATGTACGTGCTGCTCGGCGCCGGTCTGCTGTGGTTCGGCTGGTTCGGCTTCAACGGCGGCAGCGGCTTCTCGACCGGCAACGCCAGCGTACTCGCCTTCACCAACACCCTGCTCTGCCCGGCCTGCACGCTCGTCGTCTGGTTCACGCTCGACCTGATCCGCGGCCGCAAGGTGACGGCGATCGGCGCGGCGACGGCGATCGTCGTCGGCTGCGTCGCGATCACCCCGGCGGGCGGGTTCATCAGCCCGGGCTGGGCGATGGCCCTCGGCGCCCTCGCTGCACTGCCCAGCTACGCGATCATCGTCTGGCGGACGCGGACCCGGGTCGACGAGACCCTCGACGTCCTCGCCGCCCACGGGATGGCGGGGTTCTTCGGCATCCTCTTCATCGGCTTCTTCGCCGAGTTCGCCTGGAACGGCGTCTCCGACGGCCTCTTCTACGGCAACGCGGCCCAACTCGGGGACCAGGCGTTGGCGGCGCTGGCGGCTCCGGTCTACGCCTTCACGGTCACCTTCGTCCTGCTGAAGCTGATCGGCCTGGCTATGCCCCTGCGAGCGAGCGAACGCCAGGAGGCGATCGGCATGGACGTGATCCAGCACGGCGAGGAGGCCTACGTGACCGGCGAGGGGGCGATCCTGATCACCCCCGAGTCCGGCATCGAGGCGGAGTTGCCGGTCGCCGACCCGACCTAGCGCAACAGCCCGAAATCGCTGTCGTCGGGCTAGCTGCCGCTGCGATGCCGGCGAGCGTCTAGACGCTCCCGCGCGGAAGGCCCTTCGCCCTTCTGCGCGATGTACTGCTGTGCGATCGAAGCGAGCAAGGCGACGAACACGCCGATCCCGGTGAGGATGTAGAAGATCGTGAAGATCTCGGTGCCGGCGCTGGTCGGGTGCAGGTCTCCATAGCCAACCGTGGTCAGGGTTACGACAGAGAAGTAGAGGGCCTGGATGATGGTCCAGTCCTCAAAGCGCCAGTAGAAGATCGTCCCCGTCAACACCAGGGCGGCTGCGACGAAAGGCAGTGCCTTGGTCTCGGGGTCGTGCCAGACCCCAGCGACGGCCCGTGCGAGTCCTCGAAAGGCGAGGGCCAGGGGAAGCATGAGACCGGGTTCGCCGAATCCATGCGGTTTCCTGGGCCTTACCTACCCTTTCGCCAGGGGGGCACGCCGCTCACGGCGTCAGGGCGCGGACCAGATCCGCCGCGGGCCTGACGTCGGCGATGCGGGCCACCGTCTGGCCCGCGTAGAGCGCCCCCGCGTCGAGCAGCGTCGCGGGGCCATCGTCGGTCGGACCTGCCGGCGAGAGCAGCCGGCTGCCCGGGCGCTGGGCGCGGATCATCCGCTCCTGGAGAGCCGACGGCGTGTAGCGGGCGCCGGGGGCGAGCAGGCGATTGATCAGCCGATTCAGGCCCGGGCCACGGGGGTCGCCACGCAGCCACCGCTCCGTTGCCGCGTTGGCGACGACGCGATGGGGCGCCCGGCCAACCGGCGCCGAACAGCTCGGTGAGGATGGTGTCCTCCGCCTCGATCAGCCGCTGGCGGTATCCCGGATGCGCGCGGCTCTCCTCCGCGAGCAGGAAGCGGGTGCCAGCCACAGCGGCGCTCGCCCCCGCCGCGAGCGCCTCGCCCACGTCGCTCTCCTCGGCGATACCGCCCGCGAGCAGCAACGGATAGTCAGCTGGCAACGCCCCCTTGACCCGGTCGAGCAGCTGCAGCGCCGACATTGACCCGCGCACGTGACCGCCGGCCTCCACGCCCTGGACGATCACCGCGTCGGCACCCTCCGCGTGGGCCGAGCGGGCCTCGGCGACGGAACCGCATTGGTGCATCCAGACACCGGGGGTGCGCCTCTTCGGCTTGCCCCAGAAGGTGACGACGACATCCGCTCCGGCCGCTGCCGCAAACCAATCGCGCCGGGCGAAGGGCAGCAAGAGGTTGACGGCGATCGGCCGGTCGGTCAGCGCCCGTGCCGCCGCCAGCTCCCCGCGGATCGCCGCCGCGCCCGCGACCGCGATCGTCCCAAGCCCACCGGCCTCGGACACCGCCGCCGCCAACTCATGGCGACTGAGCCCGCCGCCCATCCCGGCCTGAACAACCGGCACGTCTACTCCGATGCGATCAAACAGGGACACAGTTGCAGTCTAAGAAGGACATGACCGTCAGGACCGAGAAGGCCGGGGACCGTTCGATACGGTGCCCGCCATGAAGCGAAGCCGTGCGCTTAACGGCTTGATCGTGAGCCGGATGGCATTCGGCGTTGCGATCTGGGCGCTCCCCGGGCCGGTCGGCAAGGCATTCGGTGTCGATATGACCCGTGACCCGCTGGCGGTCTACCTGTCCCGGTTGATGGGCGCGCGGGATGTCGCGCTGGCGTGGGAGCTTTTCGTGACCGAGGGAGACGCCCAGCGAAAGTGGCTAATCGCCTGCATGGCCTGCGACGCCGTCGATACGCTGGCGGCGATCGCGGCAGGGCGCAATGGCTTGCCGAAGCGCACGACCGCGATGCTGCTCGGGGCGTCACTGGGGCCGATGGTTCGCGGCACGATCGCCTTGCGCGAGCAATAGGGGCTACGCCCTCCTCCTCCTCCTCGATGCGCTCGCCCGGCGCCTGAGTCGCCCAGCGCCGCAACCGCGCGCCCCGAACTCCTGTCGCGCACGCGCGGTGCCGACAGAGGGCAAATCTGGCCGTCCCGACCTGAGGAGCAACGATGAAGCGGCTGCGCCCAAAGCTGACCTACGCGAACGTGATCGCCACCCTCGCCCTTTTCCTAGCGCTCAGCGGCGGAGCTTGGGCGGCGAGCAACCTGCCAGCGCGCAGCGTCGGCAACGCGCAGCTGAAAGACGGCGCGGTAACCGCGACCAAGGTGAGAAGTGGCTCGCTCTTGGCCAGCGACTTCAAGATCGGGGAGCTGCCCCGTGTGTCCCGAAGCGCAACGGCCTCCCCAGGGCTCGAAGGCAAAGAGGGACCTCAGGGCCTGCGTGGACCCGCTGGCCCACAGGGAGAACCAGGTGCGCCCGGCGAAACGGGCCCCACTGGCCCCCAAGGGCCACAGGGAGAGCCGGGAGAAGCAGGTCAGCAAGGCTCTCCGGGTGAGCCCGGAGAACAGGGACCGCAAGGCGTGCAGGGCGAGACCGGTCCGCAAGGCGAACCGGGAGAAGCGGGACCACAGGGTGAGCCTGGGCTACAGGGGGAGCCGGGGACCGAAGGGCCGCAAGGCGAACCCGGTGCGCCGGGTCCACAGGGCGAACCGGGAGAACCGGGACCACAGGGGGAGCCTGGGCAATCCGGGATATCCAGAACGGTCACTCGCTACGGGCCAGAAGTGACCGCCGCCGAGGCCGCGGGAACCTCCTACGCCGCATGCAACAAAGACGAGCAGGTCAGCGGTGGCGGTTTCGAACTACTCGGTCCCATCTCACCGGACACGAGCTACACCCTCTGGGCCAGTCGGCCAAGCCTGGTCGAACCCGGCGAAGAAGAAACCTATCCCGCACCCCGAGATGGATGGAACGCAAGCGGCTGGGCCGTGACGATCGCAAGTCGCCCTGACCAAGAGGTGAGCTTCCGTTCCTACGCGATGTGCATGGTGCCCAGCTCGAACACGGAAGGCCAGTCGGTGCTCGAACAGGCAAATCAGAATCAGGAACTCCAACAGATACTCCAACTGCTGCGCTGAACCCGGGCGTGGAGCGAGGTAGAGCCGGGTGCCGGGCCTATGTGGCTCTCCCGCTCCGCTCGACCTCGGCGAGGGTCGCGATGTCGTCGAGGTCTCTGGGGCGCCCGGCCGCGCGCTTCATCCGGATCAAATCGTCCAACGAGACGATCGCGACCGCCACACCATTCAGATCGACCAGCAGAGCTCGCTCACGCATCTCATCGAACGGCCGTGCTCCTTTCGGCTCTTTGAGGATGTGGATCTGACCGTGCCGCGTAAATAGCACCTCTTCTCCGCTGTCCAGAGGACTAGCTTCGAGCTCGCCTAGCGCCGCGCTCAGCCGGTGCAGGTTCTCGGGGTCCGGATCGGGTGTCAGGTCGAGATCCATCGTCGTACGCCGGTGCCCGTGGACCTGGGCGGCAACCCCGCCGATCACGACGAAATCGACGTCGTGGCCAGCGAGGACGGCAATCAACTCACCAATGTCAAGCGGACGATCTGCCCTCACCTCGATCTGCCCGATCGTCGCTCGCCCTTCGAGTTGGCCGGGGCGATCTTCGCTCCGCGCCTTCTCGCCGGCGATCGCCAACTGGGACGCCACCCGGTTCCAACTCGATGCCTCACGCAGGCGCCCGCTCGCAGACATCGCATCGGCCGCCACAGGACCCATGTTGCGGTGGTAGATAGCTTTTGTCTGCGCCACCCGCCGAGCATGGCAGATGCTTCAGCGGCAGTTGCCTGCGACCCTGTCGCCGGGTAAATCGCCTAGGATCAGACCTGGCCATCGTAGAAGCCGTGCCGGGCGAGTGGCTCGACCAGCTCGTGCTCCTCGTAGGAGAGGTGGGAGAGCAAGGCGTCGGTGAGTAGGTCCAGCGCGTCCTGGAGGCGGTCGAAGTCGCCGGGGTTGGAGATGTAGTGGACGAGCGCGGCGTCGACGCCCTCGATCGCGTCGTGGATGACCAGGTGCTCCTCGGCGAGGCGCCCGATCACCGGCGCGAGGTCGGCGTCGGCACGCTCCAAGTGCGGGAAGACCGAGCCGTCCTCGAGCCCGTGATGCCGGGCCACCGCATTGCAGTAGCGGCTGCAGAAGGCGCCCAAGGTCCAGTCGTTCTGCCGCATCGCCATCTCGTTGAGGGCGGAGCGAGCGTCGCCGGCAGCGAGGGCGCCGTCGCGGACCTGGGTGACGATCTCGCGCAGCTCGGCGAGCTCCTTGCGCAGCATGTCGTGGACGTCGATCAGGTGCTGGCCTACCTGGCGACCTTCGTCCGTATAGGTGACCTCGGGGCCGGAGCGCGACCGTCGCGGGCGTGCCGACTCGTCCCAGGGAGCCTCGGCACGATGGCGCTTGCCGTCATCCGGCGTCGGCGCGATACCCAGGCGCTCGTATTCGTCGGCCACGATCTCCCCCTGTCCTTTAGCGCTGTCCGGCGTCGAGCAGGCCAGCCACAAGCCCGGCGAGGCGCTTGCCCCGACTCGTCAGTTGGTACTCGGTGTGCGGTGGGCGGCCTGGTACCAAGCGGCGCTCGATGATTCGCTCGGCCTCGAGCTGCTCGAGGCGGTCGGAGAGGGTCGTCGGCGAGACGCCTGGGAGTGATTGGCGGAACTCGTTGAAGCGGACGGCGCCGCTGGCGCTGGCGTAGATCGTCGCCAGGGTCCAGCGGCGCTCGAGCAGGCTGGCTACCGCCCGCAGCTCGGGTGGGACCGGTGCGCAGCTACGACATCGCGGCGACATCTACCCCACTCTCGGCCGGCTCGAGGGCCAGCTCGAGCACCTCCTCGACGCTCATCACCGGGTGGAAGGTCATCTGCTCGCGCACCTCCTCGGGGACCTCGTCGAGGTCGCCGCGGTTGCGCTCGGGCAGGATCACCTCGGTCAGCCCGGCCGCGTGGGCGGCGAGCACCTTCTGCTTCAGCCCGCCGATCGGCAGCACCCTGCCCTGCAGGGTGACCTCACCGGTCATCCCGACGGTGTGCTTGACCGGTCGCCCGGAGAGCAGCGAGAACAACGCCGTCGTCATCGCCGTGCCGGCGCTGGGACCGTCCTTGGGGATCGCACCGGCGGGCACGTGCAGGTGGAACTCGCGCTGGAAGCCGCCATCGTCGATGCCGAGCTGCTCGCTGTGCGAGCGCACGTAGGAGAGCGCGATCCGCGCCGACTCCTTCATCACGTCGCCGAGCTGCCCGGTCAGGACGAGGCCCTTGTCGCCGTCCATCGCCGTCGCCTCGATGAAGAGCACGTCGCCACCGGTGCCGGTCACGGCGAGGCCGGTCGATACACCCGGTATCGCCGTGCGCTCGACCGACTCCTGGAAGAAGCGCTGGCGACCGAGGGCCTCGTGGACCGCACCGGCATCGAGCACGATCGGCTGCTCGGCCTCACCCGAGGCGATCCGCGTCGCCGCCCCGCGCAGCAGCTTGCCCAGCTCACGCTCGAGTTGGCGCACGCCGGCCTCGCGGGTGTACTCGGCGATCACGCTGCGCAGCACGTCGTCGCCGGCCTCGACCTCGTCCGGCTCGAGCCCGTTGCGCTTCAACTGCCGCGGCAGCAGGTAGCCACGCGCGATCGCCAGCTTCTCCTCGGTCGTGTAGCCGTCGAAGGCGATCGTCTCCATGCGGTCGAGCAAGGGCGCCGGGATCGTGTCGGTCAGGTTCGCCGTCGCCAGGAAGACGACCTCGGAGAGATCGACCTCGACGTCGAGGTAGTGGTCGCGGAACGAGTGGTTCTGCGCCGGGTCGAGCACCTCGAGCAGCGCCGCCGACGGGTCGCCGCGCCAGTCGGAGCCGACCTTGTCGACCTCGTCGAGCAGGATCACCGGGTTCATCGTCTCGGCGTCGCGCAGGGCGCGGACGATCCGCCCCGGCAGCGCCCCTATGTAAGTGCGGCGGTGGCCGCGGATCTCGGCCTCGTCGTGCAGGCCGCCGAGGCTGATGCGGACGAACTCGCGTCCCAGCGCGCGGGCGATCGACTCGCCGATCGAGGTCTTGCCGGTGCCGGGCGGCCCGACCAGGGTCAGGATCGCGCCGTTGGCACGGCTGTCGTCGTCGACTCCGCGCTCCTCACGCAGCTTGCGCACGGCGATGAACTCGGTGATCCGCCGCTTGACGTCGTCGAGGCCGGCGTGGTCGGCGTCGAGGACCTCACGCGTGTGGACGGGGTCGAGCCGCTCCTCCGAGCGCTTCGACCACGGCACCGCGATCAGCCAGTCGAGGTAGCTGCGGATCATCGAGGACTCGGGCGACTGCTCACCCTGGCGCTCGAGCCTGCGCAGCTCCTTCTCGGCCTGCTCGGCGACCGCCTCCGGCATCTCCGCCTCGGCGATCTTGCGCTCGTACTCCTCGATCAGGCTGCCCTCGTCCTCGCCCAGCTCCTTGCGGATCGACTCCATCTGTTTGCGCAGGAAGTAGTCACGCTGCTGCTTCTGGGCGCCGGACTCGACGTCCTCGCGGATGCGGCTGCGCACCTGCAGCTCGGCGAGGCGCTCGCGCTGCAGCTCCACGGCCAGATCGAGGCGAGCGGTGACGTCCAGCGTCTCCAGCAGGCGCAGCTTCTGCTCGGCCGAGAGGTCGGGACTGAGCCCAGAGGTATCGGCCAGCGCCCCCGGCTCCTCCACGGAGCGAAGGAAGGCGGCAACCCGCCCGTCGTCGCCGCGCAGCTCGAGGATCTCCTCGACCACGGCGCGGTACTCGCGCTCGAGCTCGTGGGTGTGCTCGTCCTCGGGATGCCCGTCGTAGACCTCCTGGACGTCGATGCGCAGCGAGTCGCCCTCGCCGGCAACCGCCGCCCCGGCGATCCCCCGGTGCAGGCCGAGCACGGTCGCCACCGGCGTGCCGCCGCGCGAGCGACCGCGCTCGATCACCTCGGCAACGACACCGACGCGGCCGAACTCGCCATCGGAGCGGGGAAGCAGGAAGACCCGCTCCTCCTCGCCGACGTCGATCGGCAGCGTGGCGGAGACGGTCGGGAAGACGATCGTTTCGTCGAGCGGAATGAGGAGATAGGCCATGTCTAAGTCCAATTTCTGTAGTTAGTCTCAGAACAGGATAGCGCCATGCCCGGCCGGGGTCCAGCCGCACCGGGGGACGGGGGCGGTACGGTGTTCCCCGTGGATCCCGAGCGCGCCAAAGAGCTGCTCGCCGCCGAGCGAGCGGAGGTCGAGCAGGAGATCGCCAAAATCGAAGCGGAAGGCCCCGAAGAGGGGGACGAGCGGGTCGAGCCCGGCGATCTCAACTCCGAGAGCCTCTATCAGGACGAGCTCAACGCCGGCCGCTCCCAGGACCTGAAAGAGCGGCTCGCCGCGGTCCAGCGGGCCGAGGCTCGCCTCGCCGCCGGCACCTACGGGCTCTCGGTCCAGAGCGGCGACCCGATTCCCGACGAGCGACTCGAGGCCGTCCCGACCGCGGAGCTGACGGTCGAGGAGCAGGAGCACGGCGCCCGCGAGTAACCGGAGGCGGGCACGCTGGCCGTGGGACGTCAGCGAACACGGTCCTCTGCCGGTGCTCCTGATCCTGCTGACGACGGTCACCGGCGTAGTCGACGCCGTCAGCTACATCGCTCTCGGCCACGTCTTCGTCGCCAACATGACCGGCAACGTCGTCTTCCTCGGCTTTGCCCTGGCAGGCGCCCCGGGGCTGTCCGCCCCCGCGTCGATCGCCGCGCTGGGCGCCTTCCTCCTCGGCGCCGTCGCCGGCGGGCGGATCGCCAGCCGGTACGGCACGCACCGCGGGCGGCAGCTGCGCACGGCGACGGCGATCGCGGTCCTCCCCGCCCTGCTCGCCGTGATCGTCGCGGCGATCGTCGGGCAACCCGTCTCCGGAGGCGCCCGCTACGCGCTGATCGTGCCGCTGGGGATCGCGATGGGGATCCAGAACGCAACCGCCCGGCGCCTCGCCGTCCCCGACCTGACGACCACGGTCCTGACCCTGACCCTGACCGGCGTCGCCGCCGACTCGCGGCTCGCCGGCGGACCCGGCGGCCACCCGGCCCGCCGCCTGATCTCGGTGGGGGCGATGTTCGCCGGCGCCCTGCTCGGCGCCGTCCTCGTCGTCGAGGTGGATCTCGTCCTCCCCCTCTCGATCGCCGTGGCGCTGCTGGCGACCAGCGCGCTCGTCGCCCACCGGCTCTCGGCCGGCAAGCCCGCCTGGGCCTGAAGCTGGCTAGGGAGAATCTTTGACGGCAACCGCGCAGGCAGGCGTGCCTCCCGACAACCGGTACCGGTTGTCCGCGATCAGCCGGTAGGCCCTCGCCGCGACCCAGGAGATCCCCGGCAGGAGAAGCGCCCGTCCGGCAACCCTCCAGATCCGCCCGGCGCTGCCCAGCACCGCAGCAACCGCCTCGTGCCCCGAGCGAACTGTGCCGTCGGTCTGGACGAGCTGCACTGCCTCGGCCGCCTGCTCCTCGGTCATTCCCAGCTCGGCCAGGTCGGTCAGCTGCCAGGCGACGATCTCCGCATCCGGCCCGATCCTCTCCAACAGGTGCACACACGTGGTGCAGAACCCGCAGTCCCCGTCATAGACGAGCACCGGCCTATGTCGCGCGACCTGGCTAGCGTGCATGCGCCATCGTTGGGATCAGGATAGGCATGAGGCTTCCCAACTCCGCACACGAATCCAGGCCCTGGCGGATCCGCGAAATCGCGCCCGACTTCATCCTCGAGGACGTCTGGGCCCTATCGACGCCGGGCGGCGCCGAGGACTTCCCGGCGCTGCTAAAGCTGATGGCCGCGTCCGACCCGGCCAACTCAAGCTCCCTCCCCACCCGCGTCCTCTGGCGCATTCGCGATCGTCTCGGCAAGCTGTTCGACCTCGGTGGCATCTCGGAACCCGCCGGCAGCGATCCGAACGGTGTCACGGGAAAGCTGCCGATCCCAGGCACCGGCGAAACCTCGCTCGCCGAGCGACTGCCGGACGACCTGCGCGGCACCGCGGCGGGTATGGATTTTGGCTCGCTGCCCTTCGTGCCCCTCTACCGCACCGACGACGAGTTCGCCGCCGAGCTGTCGAACCGAACCGTCCACGCCGTGATGCACCTGGCCTGGGCCGACCAGGGCGAGGGCCTCTACCAAGGGCAGATGGCCGTCTACGTCAAGCCCCGCGGCGCGTTCGGCAAGGGATACATGGCGCTGATCAAGCCGTTCCGGCATTTGATCGTCTACCCGGCGCTGACGCGGCAGACCGAGCGGGCCTGGCATAGACGCATCCGACATTGACCCCACCCCACTGTGGTCAATGTCGGATGCGCGATCGCGGCGGACTTGAAAGGGGCGCTAAGGCGTAATCGCGGAGCGGGCGCCGGCTGCCTTCACCGCGGCGGCGAGGGTTTCGATGTCGTAGGCGCCGTCGTGGCGGCGCTCGTTGACGAAGAAGGTCGGGGTGCCGGTGACGCCGCTGATGTCGGCCGAGTCGACGTCTTCCTCGATCCTCGGCGCGTGGGCGTGCCGCTGCAGGTCGTCGCGGAAGCGATCGGGGTCGAGCTCGAGTTGCTGGGCGTAGGAGTGGAGATGGCGAGGTAACAGCTCGCCCTGGTGGTCGAGCAGCACGTCGTGCATCTCCCAGAACGCCCCTTGGGCGGCGGCGGCCTCCGACGCCTCCGCGGCGATCTCGGCGTTGGGATGGACGTCTGAGAGCGGCAGGTGCCGCCAGACGTAGCGGACGTCGGCGAAGCCGGCGAGCAGCTCGCGCACGACCGGCTCCGCCTTGCCGCAATACGGGCACTCGAAGTCGCCGTACTCGACCACCGTCACCGGCGCCTCGGCCGGCCCGCGCAGGTGGTCGCGCTCGGGATCCACCGGCACCCCCAGGTCGACCAGCGTCTCCGAGGTGCCGAGCAGGGCGCGGATGCGCCTCTGCCACGGCAGCATCGCGGTGGCGCGGAAGACGAGCCAGGTCAGGACCGAGGCGACGAGCGCGGCGCTCAGCACGCCGAGCTTCGCCTCGCGCAGCTCGACTCCGTGAAAGGCCAGCGCCGCGATCAGCAACGAGACCGTGAAGCCGATCCCGGCGATCGCGCCGCCCCCGGCCGTGGCAGCCCAGCCGACGGGCGGGCGCAGCCTTCCCTTGCTCAGCCACGTCACCAGCGCCGAGACCCCGGTCACGCCGACCGGCTTGCCGAGCACGTAGGCGAAGATGATCCCCAACGTGATCGGCGACGAATAGGCCCGCGAGAGGAAGTCGCCGTCGATCGCGATGCCGACGTTGGCCAGGGCGAACAGCGGCACGATCACGTAGCTGGTCCACGGGTGGTAGAGCTGCAGCAGGCGGGCGTTCGACGAGACGGCCGCGCGCAGCCCGATCCGGGCGGAGCGGGCCAGCTCCGGCGTCGGCTGCTCGCGGAAGCTGCGGAAGAGGCTCGTCGCTCGCTCCAGCTCGCCGCGCCCCGCCGGGTAGGCGCCGACGATCAGGCCGATCGCCAGGCCCAGGACGACGGGATCGACGCCCGACTCGAACAGCGCCACCCAGGAAGTCGTCGCGAGCAGCAGGTAGAAGAGGTTCTGGCGGATCCGCAGGGCGATGGCGATCGCGGCGATGCCGAAGACCCCGACCGCGATCAGCAACGGCCCAAGGGCCACTTCGTTGCTGTAGGCGACGGCGATGACGAGCAGCGCCACGACGTCGTCGACGACGATGATCGTCAGCATGAAGCCGCGCAGGCGGTCGGGGAAGCTCGGACCGACCAGGGCCAGCATGCCGAGGGCGAAGGCGGTATCGGTCGACATCGCCACCCCCCAACCCGACGCCGCGTGCCCGCCGCCGTTGAAGGCCAGATAGATCGCCACCGGCACGGCCATCCCGCCGAGGCCGGCGAGCACCGGCAGGGTCAGGCGGCGACGCTCGCGCAGCTCGCCGACGTCGAACTCGCGGCGCACCTCGAGCCCGACGACGAAGAAGAAGAACGTCATCAACCCGCTGTTGACCCACTGGCGCAGGTCCTGCGAGATGCCCGAACCGCCGATCTGGATCGACAGCTTCGTCCGCCAGACGCTCTCGTAGGAGGAGAGGTCGAGGTTGGCCCAGGCCAATGCCGCGACCGCCGCGGCCAGGAGCACCATGGCGCTGCCCGTCTCGGTGGTGAGGAATTCGCGCAGCGGCTCCTGCAGGCTGCGGGCCCAGGCGGTGCGCCCGCTGAATGCCGATCTGACCCGGAAGCCGCTCATCGCGGTTAGCTTTTCATCCGCGGAGCGTCCGCAGACGATGCTTTAGGGTCGCTGGGCGCAGTTTCGCTGCGCGCAAACAACTGAGAGGCGGTCCCTTGGATCCAGTCGGCTATGAGCTATGCACTCCCAACGGCGGCAAGGGCGGTGGTGTTCGCGCCACCCGTAGCTTCGAAGTCGGTGAGACGGTGATGATCGGGAGGCTCGAAGGCGAGGTCGCCCACAACGACTCGCACGCGACCCAGGTGAGTCGCACCAAATGGGCCCGGCACGGCGGCCTCGGCCCCAAGGTCAACCACTCGTGCAGCCCCAACTGCGGTGTCGAGCTGAACCACACCGGCGCCTGCGACTTCGTCGCCCGCAGGGCGATCTCCGACGGCGAGGAGATCACCTTCGACTACGCGATGCGCAATTACTCGGTCGAGCACTTTCCCGGCGGCTGTCTCTGCGGCGCGGACATCTGTCGCGGCTCGGTGACCGGCTGGAAGGACCTGCCCGCTGAGCGCAAGGCGGCCTACGAGGGCCAGGTCGCCCCCTACCTGCTCGAGATCGATCGCGAGCTGACCGCCGCGATCGCCTGAGCATGTCTGGCGTCGCCGTCGTCACCGACAGCACCACCTACCTACCCCCCAGCCTGATCGAGCGCTGGGGGGTCGAGCAGGTGAGCCTCTACGTCGGCTGGGGAGACGAGCGGCTGCCCGAGCCCGACTACGACCTCGACGCCTTCTACGCGCGGCTGCGCGACTCGCCCGATCTGCCTTCGACCTCGCAGCCCTCGGTGGGCGACTTCCTCGCCTGCTTCGAACCGCTTGCCGCAGCCGGCCGCGACATCGTCTCGGTGCATATCGCCAGCGGCCTCTCGGGTACCTGCGAAAGCGCACAGGAGGCGGCGCGGGTCGTCGCCGACAAGGGGCTCCCCGGCCAGATCGAGGTCGTCGACGGCCAGACCGGTGCCGGCGGGCTCGGCTGTCTGGTCCTCGCCGCGGCCCGCGCCGCCGAGCGCGGCTCGCCGGCGAAAGACGTGGTCGAGACGATCCACCGGACCCGCGAGGGCCTCGACATGTGGTTCTGCCTCGACACGCTCGAGTATCTGCGGCGCGGCGGGCGCATCGGCGCGGCGCAGGCCCTGGTCGGGACGGCGTTGAAAATCAAGCCGATCCTCACCTTCGGCACCGAGATCTCACCGGTGGGCCGCGTCCGCACCCGGCAGCGTGCCCGGCAGAAGATGATCGACTACCTGCACGAGCTCCACGACCGCGGCGCCGGCGAGTGGTTCGTACAGCACGCCCAGTCGCCTGACGAAGCGGACACCCTGGTCGCGGAGGGCACGGCGATCTTTGGCGCCGAGCCGCTCTTCTGCACCGAGGTCGGGCCGGTGCTCGGCGCCCACCTCGGCTCGGGGATGCTGGTCGGCGGCACCGGCTGCGCGCCGGCCGCTCCCTAGACTGAGTTGCAGTGCCGGACTTCACGGCCCCCACCACCGACCTCCCGACCCGACGCCTCGGCGACTCCGCGATCGAGGTATCGCTGGCCGGTCTTGGCTGCAACAACTTCGGCAGCCGGCTCGACCTCGACGGCACGGCCGCCGTACTCGACGCGGCACTCGCCGCCGGGGTGACCTTCTTCGACACCGCCGATACCTACGGCGGCGCCGGGGCCAGCGAGCGACTGATGGGAGAGGCTCTGGAGGGCCGTCGCGACGAGTTCGCAATCGCGACCAAGTTCGGCATGGAGATGAGCGGCGCGGACGATGTTCCCGCTGCCCCCCGGGGCTCGCGCGAGTACATCCGCTGGGCCGTCGAGGGTTCGCTGAAACGGCTCCGGGTCGAACGAATCGACCTCTACCAGTACCACCAGCCGGACGGGGTCACCCCGATCGCGGAGACGCTGGCGGCGCTGGACGAGCTCGTCCGCGAAGGCCTCGTCGTCGCGATCGGCTGCTCGAACTTCACGGCGGCGGAACTCGAAGAGGCGGAGAAGGTGGCACGGGAGCAGGGCCTGGCCCGCTTCGTGACCCTGCAGAACCGCTACAGCCTGCTCGAGCGCGAGATCGAGGCCGAGCTGGCGCCCGCCTGCGAGCGGCTCGGGGTCTCGATCCTGCCCTACTTCCCACTCGCGCGGGGCCTGCTCAGCGGCAAGTACCGGCGGCGGGAGCCGGGGCCCGAGGGAAGCCGTCTCGCTTCGAGCGAGCAGGCGGGCAGCGACGAGCAGTTCGACGTCATCGAGGCGCTCCAGGCCTACGCGGAGGAGCGTGACATCGGCCTGCTCGACGTCGCGATCGCCGGCCTGGCCGCGCAACCGGCGGTCGGCTCGGTGATCGCGGGGGCGACCCGCCCCGAGCAGGTCGCCGCCAACGTCGCGGCCCTGCGCTGGCAGCCCGGCGCCGAGGAGCTCGCCGCCCTCGACCGGGTCGCACCCACGCCTCGGGGCTAGCCCAACCCTCTGGTCTGGCTGAAAGCCTCTACTTCGGGAACACCTTGTTCGCGTTGGTCGGGTCGCCGAGCGTGTCGAACGCGACCAGCTTGCCCGCGGCGTTGGAGGTGAGGACGTCGGCGCTCTCGACCGCGTCGCCGGCGAGGGTGACGGTGGTCAGAACGATCACCTTGTCGCCCTCGGCGATGAAGTCATGCGGGTCGGTGCTGAACCCTTTGCCTGCGAGCTTTCCCCAGAGTTCGCCAATCTCTTGCTTGCCGTTGTAGGTCCCGGTCAGCGCGTTGTCGCCCCGCACCGTCCAGACGATCGCGTCGTCCATGTTCTGCATCGCGCCGGCCGCGTCGCCATTGCTGAACGCCCTGTAGGCGTCTTCGGCGACCTGCTTGTTCTCCTGTGCACCCATGATGAATCCCTTCTGTGGATTGGGATGGGAAGAGTTTTGAGCATAGACCCGCACCAACACCCTTGCCACCCCTGTACCTATTTGGGTATGTTCAGGATCTGATCAGGAAAATCCAACTGAAGGGGATGGGATGGCGGATCTGGCAAAAGCGCTGACTGGCAAGAACGACCGGCTGTTTGCGGAGGCGCAGCCGAGCCCGGACGAGACTGCGTTCCAGATCGAAAACACCAGCGAGGCCTATTACAAGTCGCCCTACTACGAAAAGCACAAGGAAGACGTCCAGAAGGTTCCCCCGCCCCGGGTGAATCCGCCTCGTCTCGACCTGGCCGATGTGCTCGGGCAAGACATCCTCGGGCCGATCATCGCAGCCAAGAAGCTGACCTTCAATGCGGTGGGAGACACCGGCGCCGCAAAGGTCAACAGGAGCCAGAAGATGGCCACCGCGATACGCCACGAGGCGGGCGTCGCCGACCTGATGGCGGAAGACGTCGCTAAAGGAGGCGACGAGGCCCCCGCCTTCTTCTTCCACCTCGGCGACATCGTCTACAACTTCGGCGAGGGCCAGTACTACTACGACCAGTTCTACGAGCCCTTCCGGAATTACGACCGGCCGATCTTCGCCCACCCCGGAAACCACGACGCAATGGTCTTCGGATCCAGCCCCGACACGCCCTCGGTAGAGACCCTCACCGCCTTTCTGCGCAACTTCTGCGCCGATACTCCCGGGCCGGCCGAGGACGCCGGCGGGCTGATGCGCAGCACGATGAACCAGCCCGGCGTCTACTTCACCCTCGACGCCCCGTTCGTCTCGATCGTCGGCCTCTACACCAACGCGCTCGACGGGCCGGGTGTCCTTTCCACCCAGGACGGCCACTACCCGGACGTCGGCGATCAGCAGCTCGAGTTCCTCAAAGGGGAGCTGAAGCGCTTGAAGCCCGAACGCGAAGCCGGGAAACGCGCGGTGATCATCGCCTGCCACCACCCGCCGGCCTCGGTCTCCGAGCATCCCGGCTCCGCGGGGCTCGACAAAGACTTGACCAGCGCTTTCGAAGACGCCGGCCTCTGGCCCGACGCCGTCCTCTCCGGTCACGCCCACCTCTACCAGCGCTTCACCCGCAAGGTCGGCGAGCGTGAAGTCCCCTACGTGGTCGCCGGCGCCGGCGGCTTCAGCGAGACCCGCCCGCGGACCAAAGTCAAAGCGGGCACCACCCAGGGCGAGTACACCCTGGTCGCCGACCCGATCGTTCACTTCGGCTACCTGACCGTCACCGTCGACATGAATGTAAACCGGCTCACGATCGGCTATCGCCCGAGCGATCCGAAAGTCGACGGCGAATCCTTCGCCGTCGATCTTGAGACCGGCAAGCTCGTTTGGCCAGGGCCGGGCGGCCGGCCGATAGCCCGAAATTGATCCGCTGAGCCGGGGAGTCCGCAGTGGGGAGAAAGTCCCCTACGCCAAAAGGACCCCAAAAATGGACCCAGAGATGACTATCGAGCAGGTCGACGCCGACGGCGCGATCCGCGAAACCGCGCATGAGGCCGCCGAGGCCCTCGACAGCGGCGACACCCGGCTGAGCTTTCTGAAAAAGGCCGGCCTCGGCAGGCGGCGCGGTGGTTGGCGGCGGAGCGCTGCTCGGTGCCCTGACCCCGGCCGGCGCGATGGCCGCTACCGGCAAAGGACGCCCACCGGCCAAATTCGGCAAGGGCGACGTCGGCATCCTCAACTTCGCCCTGACCCTGGAGTACCTGGAGGCCGCCTTCTACAACGAGGCGACCGCCAACCAGAAGAAGAAGACGTTCATCAAGGACAAGCAGGCCCAGGTATTCCTGAAGACGGTGACCGTGGACGAGAACGCTCACGTCGCCTTCCTCAAGAAGGCGCTGGGCAGCAAAGGCCGTCGGCGCGCCGAAAGTCGACTTCGGCGGCACCACCTCGAAGGAAGCGTCCTTCATCAAGACGGCCGTCGCGCTGGAGAACACCGGCGTCCACGCCTACTCGGGGCAGGCGCTGAACATCGCCAGCCCGGCATACGTCGCCGCGGCGCTATCGATCCTCACGATCGAGGCACGGCACGCATCGGTCGCCGGGCTGCTGCTCTCGGGCAAGCCATCCGGACTAACTCCCGACGGCGCCTTCGACACGCCGTTCACCGCCGCCGAAGTCCTCAAAGCCGTAGAAGGCACCGGCTTCCTCAAGTAGGGCCGGTGCAATTCCAACCACTCAAACGGAGGATCAGCATGCCCAACATCGGACCAATGGAGATACTCGTCGTCCTGATCATCGCCCTGATCGTCTTCGGGCCCAAACGCCTGCCGGAGCTGGGCAAGTCGCTCGGCCGGGGGATCAGCGAGTTCCGCGGCACGATCAGCGGTGAGCACCCCGCCCCCGCGGTCGAGCAGCCGGTCGCACAGAAGGTGCCGGTCGCGGTGCCCGACCCAGCAGTGAAGACCGACGCCGCCCCCGGCGCGCGGGTCTGAGGCGACACGATGCGCCGCGTAGCGCCAATCTCACATGAGGATGAGCTGAGCCTCGTCGAGCACCTCGACGAGCTGCGCGCGCGCATCATCGTCTCGCTGTCCGTCTTCGGGGTCGCCCTCGCCCTCTGCTTCTGGCAGAACCACCTGCTGCTCGAACTGGCGAACGGGCCGCTGCCCTCCAACCACGACAAGCTGATCACCTTCGGGATCAGCGAGCCGTTCACGACGACCGTGACGGTCGCGGCCTACGGCGCGATCATCCTCTCGCTGCCGATCGTCCTCTACCAGTTCTACGCCTATCTACTGCCGGCCTTCAGCAAGCAGCAGCAGAAGGCGATCCTCCCTCTGTTGCTGCTGATCCCGCTGCTCTTCATCGCCGGCATCGCCTTCGGCTACATCGTCGTCCTCCCTGCCGCGACCAAGTTCCTGCTCAACTTCAACGACGCCCAGTTCAACATCCAAGTTCGGGCAAAGGAGTACTACGGCTTCTTCGCCCAGACGCTGATCGCCTGCGGGGTCGTCTTCCAGGTCCCGGTCGGCATCCTCGCGGTGACCCGCCTCGGCATCGTCAAGGTGAGCCAGCTGCAGCGGAACCGCCGCTACGCCTACCTGGCCTGTGCGGTTATCGCGGCGGCCCTGCCCGGCGTCGACCCGGTCTCGATGCTGCTGGAGACGGCGCCGCTGATCGCCCTCTACGAGCTCAGCATCGTCCTCGCCCGCCTCTTCGGCGAGCCGGCTTCGCTCAGCCCTCCTCGGAGAGGATCGCGTAGATCTTGCGCCTGGTCTCGTCGAGCAGCTCGCGGATCCGCCGCTGCTGTCCCTCGTCGGCGGCGTGAAAGACCTGGCCGATCGAGTGGTGCAGCTTGTGGACCGAATCGCGCAGGTGGATCTGCTCGGGATCGGCGCCGACGCGAACCGCGTCCCAGGGCGCCTCCTCGCCGGACCGTGACTCCTGCTCGGCCTTACCGGCGTCGGTGAGGGTGAAGCGACGCTTGCCGTCGATCTCCTGACTGCTGACCAGCCCCTCGTCCTCGAGCATCTGCAAGGTCGGGTAGATCGAGCCGGCGCTCGGGGTCCAGGCCCCGTCGGTGCGCTCCTCGATCTCCTTGATCATCTCGTAGCCGTGCATCGGCCGCTCGGCCAGCAGGCCCAGCGCCGCGGCGCGGACGTCGCCCCGGCGGGCTCGGGGACCGCCGCGACCGCGGCCATAGCGAGGGCCCCTGCTGCGCGCGAACTCGTCGCGCCGGTGAGCGCCGGCGTGTCGTGGATTGCATCTGTGGTGCATGAATACCTTTCATCGAAGAATGAATTGAACTAACGCGATATATCGTAACAGGTCGCGATACAGCATCCATTCGACTGTCGAGAGCTAGGTTCCGGGTTCGCCGTTTCCCTCGGGCGGCGGCGTCATCAGCGCGACCGGCACGGTCAGGCCGGCGGTCCGCCGCAGGGTGGCGATGCGACGGCCGGGCTGGACGGCGGGACGAATCTCGCTGACGCGATCCCCCAGCCCGGCGACGGTCGTGTCCAGATCCGGAGCGACGAGGGCCAGGCCCCAGAAGAACGCCGGGTGGTCGCCTCCGGCGCGCTCGATCGCCTCGGGCGGCTCCTGCACCACCTCGAGGATGGTTGCGCCGAGGCGAAAGAACGCCTGTCGCGGAGCGCCGGCAGGCGTCGGCTGCTCACGGATGCGGCGCAGATCGAGCCCGGCGTCCTGCAGCGCCAAGATCGTGCGCTCGAGCGCGGGCGTGATCGCGACGACGTGATCGATGGCTGTGACGCCGTTGGAGTGCGCCGGCGACTCCTCGGGCGGCGGGCGATCCGACCGCGTCGTCGCCAGCCCGTCCAGCTCGGTGCCCTCGAGGTCGCGCACCAACCAACCGGTCAGCCCCTTGCCGGCGCGAGTGCCCGCCAGGCGGATCCGCACTTCCCCGACGACGCAGATGTCGTCATCGACCTCGAACCCGAGCGCCGACCAGGCCGGCGGCGCATCCGCGACCGCCAGCTCATCGACCGTTGGAGTCACAAGCGAACCGTAGCCGTCGCCTCAAAGCAGCGCGAGCTGATCCGGTTCCGGACTGGGCTCTGGATTAGGGCCGGCGACGTCATAGCCCTCGAGTTCCAGGAGGGCCTGCTTCCTCTCCAGGCCGCCGCCGTAGCCGGTGAGCGAGCCGTCGGCGCCGATGACCCTGTGGCAGGGCACCAAGATCGGCGTCGGGGTGCGGCCGATCTCCGCGGCGGCGGCGCGAACGCGCTGGTAGGGCTCGAGGCCAGCGGGGAACGCGGCTTCGTCGATCTGCTCGGCCAGCTCGCCGTAGCTGATCGTCGAGCCATAGGGAATCTGCCGGAGGCGAGCCCAGACGAGCTTCTGCAGGGGCGAGCCGGCGAGGTCGAGGGGCAGACCGAAGGCCTTCCGCTCACCCGTGAAGTACTCGTCGAGCTGGTCGATCGCCTCGGTCATCGGCCGCCGCGCCGCTTCGTCGAGCCGGGGTGAGCGGCCGGGGAAGTGAACGCTGCTGATTCCCTCCGGCCCACCGCTCACCGTCAACGGGCCCAGCGGGCTCTCGTAGACGGTCCATTCGGTGGGTCGATCGGGTCGATTCATTGGCCTCGTTCTTTCAACGACCGGGGCACGGATTTCGTGAGGTCAGACTAGGACGCGCCGACGACGGCGTGTTCAAAGCTCGTCGAGCGTGCTGCCGCTGAGCACCGACTGCGGTCGTTCGGCGACCACGTCGGAGCCCGGGCGCGCGTCCTCGTCGCGGCGCTTGATCAGCAGCCACTGGGGCTTCTCGCCGGGGCGGGTGCGCTGCAGGGCGAACCCACCTTGCAGCTTCTCACCGTGAAGCACGAACACGGCGTGGCCACGCTCGAGCGCCTCCGGCCAGGCCACCCGGCCGCCCTGCTCGTAGTGGCCACGATCCCAGACGATCACGCGACCGTCGCCGATTGCCCCCTCGAAGCTGTTGTGGTCGATCGAGTGGTCGGCGACCTCGACGGCGAGGCGCTTGACCGCCGGGTCCAGCGAGGGGCCCTTCGGCACCGCCCAAGAGCGCATCACCCCGTCGACCTCGAGGCGCAGGTCGAAGTGATGGGCGGTGGCGGCATGCTCCTGGACGACGAAGACCCCGGCGCTGACGCCGCGGATCGCGAACTGCTCGTGGCCTTCGACCTTCCCCTTCTCGACCTCGACGTCGGCGACGCCTGCGGACGGCGGCCCCTCCCCCAAGAACAAGATCAGCTCCTCGACCGCCTGCTCGGGTCCCTCGGCGTGAACGAGCACGTCACCGTTCTCGCCGTTGCGCACCCAGCCCATCAGGCCGAGCCGACGTGCTTGCTGCAGCGTGGCGTCGCGATATCCGACGCCCTGAACATCCCCACGCACAGCGGCGCGCACGGCCGTCGAGCTCAGCCCGCCACCCAAGCCCTGGCCTCCTCCAGCCCGTCCAGATCGCGCACCATCACTTCCCCCGGGGTGAGCCAGGTGAACATCCGCATTGCTTTTGCCACCCACTCGACATCGGTCACCAGGGCGAAGCGTTGCCAGGCCGCGTGATTGCGGACCCAGGCGTTGAGGCCCGTCTTTGCGTCCTCGATCCAGGCGCCATGCTCCAGCCCCTCGAAGTCGGTGAGGAAGAAGAGGAGACGAAGCTCACCTGAGGCGATCCCCTCCTCGAGCGCGGGCTCGAGGACATTCCGGTAATCGTCTCGGCTGAGCTTTCCCGACGCCCTGAGGCCGACCGTTCCCACCGGCATCTCGTCGATTCGCTCAATCATCTGCCAACCCCCTAGTCCGCCTTCTCCACCAGCGCCTTCAGAGTCTGCTCACACCGTCGCCGCTTAGAGCGGACGACAGGCATCTGCCTGGTCCTCAAGCTCGTACACCGACACGTGCCTGCTACTCGTCGACGTAAACCTGGCGCCCGACCAATCCGCCGTACGGGACCGGAGCCGGAAGCCTGCCGATTCCGCAATGACGTCGAGCTCGCCCGGCGACGCGTAGGTGTCGAAGACGGAAACGAAGGAGGGACCGCTGGGCTTTAGGTGGACGAGCGTTCGCTCAATTCGGTTAGTCGCGATGTCGTAGCGCATGACCTGCAGCTCTACATGCTCGTTTCCAACATAACGGGGGCTCACCGACCAGTCGCCGCTCCGTTGAGCGTCGCTCAGCACAAAGGACTCGACAACAAAGCAGCCGCCGTCGACAAGATGGTCGGCCGCGTTCCTGAAGATGTCGCGCTGCGCATCTCGGCCGCGAGGATCAAGGATCCCGTTGAACGCTAGTAGCACTACCGAATACTTGGCACTGGTACGCGTGGATCGATAGTCCCCGATGGTTACGTCGATCTTCTCGCCGCCCTCCTTCTCTCGTAGCTGCGAGATCATTCCCTCAGAGCCATCGAGCCCCACCACCCAAAGTCCAGCGGCTTGGAGTCCCAGCGCTATGCGACCAGTTCCGACACCGAACTCAAGGACCGATTTCTCCGGATACTCCGCAGCAAGCTCAGCGAGCATCGCGACGGCGGCCTCCGTATCAAGACCATCGCCTGGATAGAGGGCGTCATAGTCGCCCCCAACGACTTTCCCATATCTAGCTGGGTCATATCCGGTCATACTGCCTCCGCGCTTGACAGTGCCATCCTATTCACGATTTCGGCCCGCCGTGGACACCGGCCAGGAACACGTGTGTCTTACTGTTGGCTGGACCGGGGCGGGGTTAAGGTGCACGCACAGTGAATGAGACGCATTGCTCTCGATGCGGCCGCGAGCCACTACCGGAAGAGTTCATCAGCGTCGGTGAACTCGTCGGAACTATCCCCTCGACCGGGGGCCGCGGGGAGTCCCCTTTTTCGGAGAGCAGCCCTTGGGCGTCGATCGACGGGGGGGTCGTCTGTCCTTCCTGCCAAACCGATCCTGAGGTTGAGGAGGTGGCCGGTCGCATTGTCGAGGCGGTGGAAGCCGAGATTGCGCGCAGTCACAAGGAGGACACCGATCCAAGCGCTCATGAGTCTGCGCTGATCGCCTACGCGATGTTGCTGCGAGAGCGACTAGGTCTACCCCCCCCCCCCCCCCCCCCCCCCGATGACGCACCAGTCAGCCGCACTTCAACGAGAGGCAGGCGCCAATCCACCCCTGGGAGCAGAGCTACAGGTCGCCGTCACGGCAGCTTTCCTCACTGGGTGTCCTCTCAGGACCAGGATCCGGGCGTACCGCAACCTTCAAGAGGAGCTCGCCCGCGAGTTGGTTCAGAGCGGCGGAGACGAGTGGACCTTCGATACTGCGGACTGGCGCGACGGGGGGACCTACCACTCCGGCGGCGGATTCACCAAGATGCTGCCACTCGTGCTGGCCCGCCGAGGCGGAGACGCGCTGCTCAACAGATTCGCCTCCCTACTGCGCAATCGACCGGAGGCAGAGCAGGTCTGGATGGGGCGGCAGACGATCGGCTGGGAGTTCGTGTCGCGGTCGGTGCGAATCGACGTCTACGACCTAGGCGTTGCAGTGATGAACGCCACCTTCTCAGTACGTTTGCCACCTGATCTACAGTTTGCTGACGCTGCGCGGATCTTGAAGGCACTGGTCTGGCTAAAGCCGGACGCGGATGCGAGGGTCGAATCCCCAATCACTGGGTCCCTGCGCGAGCTGGCCGGCGAGAGCGCCGCGCAATTTGCAGAGGCCATCCGCCGCGCGGTCCCCAATGCAATCCAAGAGCCCTGGCTCTCATCGCTTCAGACCTCCGGGGAGGGTCCGGCGGCGTTGGACTCTGGCCTCGACGACGGCGGGCGCCTGCTCTGGCTGCACCCGGTCCACCTCTTTGAGGTGAGCGCCACCGGCGAATGTCACGAGGCGTCCTTGAATCTGGCTCCTCCGTTTCACCGGCAGATTGAGATCCCAGATGGATGCTTTGCACCCGGGATCGGCTGGAGTGCGATCGTCACGAAGTCCGGGGCCCCGGGCGCCGAGATTCCGTTGCGGCTGATCGAGGTCCACTGGGCCTATATCGCCCTATACATGGAGATCGACCGAGGGCTTCTCGGGCTGCTTGATGACGACCGCTGGCATGAGCCGGAGTCTCTCGGGGCGCTTGAAGAGGATGCCGATCGCGTCTTTGCCAACTACATGCGCGTCATGCATGCTCGTGCCCGACTCGATAGCGACCTCGCCAGCTTGGGCGGAGATGAGTTTGCGCTCTGGCAGGTGATTTCCGACGTGACGAAATTTGATCCGCTCGTCGAGGGCGTCGACAGAAAGGTCGAGGTGCTTCAGCGCGTTGCCGAGCGCCGCATTCAGCAAGCAGAAGCGCGGCGCTCCTTTCGCACCAGCCGAATCCTTGGTGGCCTCACCGCGTTGACGATCGTCACCGTCGTAGTAGCGCTCATAGGCAACTTCCTCGGCAACCGATCCGACAAGCTCGGGCATGTTGAATGGCGCCTGGCGATCGTGGCGGCAGCCCTGCTCGGATCGATATTCGTCTACTGGCAGGCCCACCGCGAAAGAGGGCGCCACGAGAAACAGCGATTCTCATCTGAGGAAACCCGGCCCTGACGCTCGAGGCTGGCCAGCTATCTATCTCAGCTGGCCTTAGCTCTGTCGATCCGGCAAAGCGAGGCTGGAATCCGGCGGAGTCGAGCGACGCCTGGACCACAATCGGGCCTAGGGGCCCGCTAGTCACCTTCGGCCAGAGGGCCAAGCGCATCCTCCGCTGCTCGCACAATTTTATAAGTCCCTCGCACGAAAGATCTATGCCTTTGGTCGAGAGGGGCAGGCAATCCGGCCCCCGCCAGCTGAAAGTCACGATCGTCCGTATCCACGAACAACCTCAGCGACGCGAGGGCCGCTGCAACATCTCCCCATTGCGCGGCATCGAGGTTCGAGGCGAGCAGCTCCTCATCCTCCACGGGCAAGGAAATTACGAACGACTCGTCCTTCTCGACCAGCCTGTTGCGCGTCAGCATGTATCGGAAGCGAACACCCACGGTTGAAAAACTCGCCTGCAGCACGCGTGCGGTTCCCCTGGCGGCCGCCTTCGTCCTGGACTGCTCAACGCTCTTGTTGCCCAAGTAGCTCGCATAGCTACCCCCTACGGCCCCGAGGATTCCAGCAGTAGCCGCGATAACGGCAACGAGTAGCTCAAGTCGCCGTGGACTCCCTCTCCCCGTTCCCATTTCAGGCTCAGCTGGCGTCATGCAGCATTTCCGGCTTGCTCACTGGTCGGCCTTTCGTTGGGGTGCCGTCGATAGTGCACACGTAGCAAGGCGTGACGACAGTTTGAGTCGGCGAGGAGAGGTGCCTACCGCCGTGGGTCCATCGCGCGGGAGATCACCACGCGCTGGATCTCGTTGGTGCCCTCGTAGATCTGGGTGATCTTGGCGTCGCGCATCATCCGCTCGACCGGGTACTCCTTGACGTAGCCGTAGCCGCCAAGCACCTGGATCGCCTCGACAGTGACCCGCATCGCGTTATCGGAGGCGAACAGCTTCGCCATCGAGGAGTGCTTGGCGAGCGCGGGATCGTCGCGGTCGGCCAGAGCGCAGGCCTTGTAGAGGAGCTCGCGGGCGGCGGCGGTGCCGGTCTCCATCTCGGCCAGCTTGAACTGGATCGCCTGCAGGTCGAGGATCGGCTTGCCGAAGGCGACCCGCTCGGCGGCATAGGCGGTCGCGTAGTCGGTCGCCCCCTGGGCGATGCCGACCGCCTGCGCGGCGGCGCCGAGGCGCGTCCTCTCCAGCGTTCCAAGGGCAACACCGAGGCCACGACCGACCTCGCCGATCACGTTCTCGGCCGGCACGCGGACATCGTCGAAAATGGGTGAGCCGGTCGGCGAACCGCGGATCCCGAGCTTGTGCTCGAGCTTGCCGATCGAGAAGCCGGGCCGGTCGGCCTCGACCATGAAGGCAGTGATCCGCCGTTTCTCACGGTCGGTGACGGCAAAGACGACGTAGAAGTCGGCGACGCCCGCGTTGCTGATCCAGTTCTTGGCGCCGTTGATCACCCATTCGTCGCCGTCGAGCTCGGCGTGGGTGCGCATCGCAGCGGGGTCCGAGCCGGCCTCCGGCTCAGAGAGCGCGAAGGCGGGCGTCCACTCGCCGCTGGCGCAGCGCGGCAGCACCCGCTGCTTCAGCTCATCGCTGCCGAAGAGGCGGATCGGCAGCGAGCCGAGCTCCTGCACCATCAGGATCAGCGCGCTGGACGCGCAGGCCTTGGCGATCTCCTCGACCGCCATCTGCAGCATCAGCGTGCCGGTCCCGGTGCCGCCGTAGCGCTCCTCGAAGGGCAGGGAGAGGATGTCGTGCTCGGCCAGCAGCTTGCGCACGTCGGCGGGGTACTCGGACTTCTCGTCGATCTCGGCGGCGCGCGGAGCGATCCGCTCCCTCGAGATCTGAGCGATCGTCTCGCGGAAGTCGAGCAGGTCCCGGGGGATCGCGTAGACGTCGGTCATGGTGCTCATAGGAGAACCTCCCCCTCGTTCTTCTGAGATTGAGAGGCCGAGCGCAGCGAGGCCGTCGAAGATCCCGGGGGAACGCATAGAGCCGACCCCCGCCGGGAGAGCGCCACGCTCGCTTGCCGCCTAGACGGCCCGCATGAGACCAGCGCCTCCCGGCGGTGCGAGGCGCCAGAAGCGCCAACAGGACGTGGTGCCCGAGAGCACCGCCCTATGAGCACGCGCAACGGCTCCTCGCGGCCGGCGATCAGCCGAGATGAATCGACCGAGGAGGAAGCATGGCAGGAACGAGGACCGCGGGAATCGACTGGGCCAGCGAGGCCCACGAGGTGTGCATCAGTGAGGAGGGAAAGGTGGCGGAGCGCTTTTCGGCGAGCCACGACGAGCGTGGGATCGCAGAGCTGGCGCGCAGGCTGGTACGGCTTGGGGTTGCCCGGGTCGCGATCGAGCGACCCGATGGAATCCTGGTCGAGCGGCTCTTGGCCGCCGGCCTTCGGGTCTTGGCGATCCACCCCAACCAGGTCAAGGCGGCGCGCCCGCGCTTTGCGGTCGCCCACGGCAAGTCCGATCGCTTCGACGCCTACGTCCTTGCGGAGCTGGCTCGCACCGACGTCCACCGCTTCCGAGCGCTGGTCCCCGACAGCGATGAGACCAAGGCGCTGCGGGCCTTGACACGGGCGCGGGAGGATCTGGTCGGAGTCAGGGTGGAGCTCGCCAACCAGCTGCGGGCGCAGCTTCAGGCCTTTTGGCCCGGTGCCCTGATCTTCGACGACGTCGACAGCGGGATCTCCCTGGCGTTCATCGCTCGCTACCCGGGCCCCGAAGACGCCAAGGGCCTTGGCGCCAAGCGGATGGCCGCCTTCCTCGCCCGCCGCGGCTACAGCGGTCGCACCGACCCGGCCGAGTTGGTGGAGCGAGTCAAGGCTGCTCCCCAGGGGACCGCCGGTGCGGCGGAGCGCGAGGCTCGTCGCGGAGCGGTGCTCGGCCTGGTTGCCGCTCTTGAGCCGATCGTCGCCAAGATCGCAAAGCTCACAGTCCAGATCCGCGAGCGCCTCGCTGCCCATCCCGACGTGGAGATCTTCCGGCCGCTGTTCCGCGATGCCAAGACGGCGATCTGCCCTGCCACCCTGATCGCCGAGCTCGGGGACTGCCGAGGGCGCTATCCCACCGAGGCTGCACTCGCCGCTGACGCCGGCATGAGCCCCGTCGCCCTGGAGTCGGGAAAGCTGCGGGTGGCCACCTTCAGAAGGGCCTGCGACAAGCGCCTGCGACTCGCTGTCGCGACCCTTGCCGACTCCACCCGCCATTGGCATCCCTGGGCCGGAGAGGTCTACCGGCGGGCACGAGCCAGGGGTCAGGACCATCCCCACGCCATCCGAACGCTCGGCCGGGCCTGGCTTCGGGTTCTCTGGCGCTGCTGGCAGGACCGCGTCCCCTATGACTCCACGCTCCATGGCAACTTTCGCCAGGCGGAACTGGCTGGGGGTTGACACAGGACGTCTCATGCGGCCTTCACGCCCGGCACCGTACTTCAGGTGGGGCGTCAGCGACTGGGGCCGTCGCGGCCGAGGGAGCCCGCATATGATCGCCGCCGCCTCGTGGCCTCCTCGGCGGAGGCCTCCAAACGACCAAGGGAGTTCGCAGATGATCGCTCGCGTCGCCGTCCTTCTCGGCGCAATCCTCGCCCTCGCATTGCCGGCGACCGCCGGCGCAGCCCTGCCGAAGGCAGGGAACACGCTGATCGTCCCCGGCAAGTCGATCGGGGGCGTCGCCCTCGGCGCAACCGCCGCATCGGTGCAGAAAGCCTGGGGCGCGACCAAGGACTGCGAATTCCAGTGCGTCTACGAAGGCAGCAAACACGGCGACGAAACGGCGGCCAATGCCGGCGTCCTGCTCGAGGAACCGCCCAGCGGCAGCGGCCCGGCCAAGGTTTGGCGTGTTTTCCTGACCGTCGGACAGAAGCGGGTCGGGAACGATCTGAAGCCGGACCTGAACACGGCGTTGAGCGAGTTCAAGACCTCGAAGGGCATCGGGATCGGCTCGACGATGGGAGATGTGAAGAAGGCCTACCCAGGGGCAAAGAAGGAAGGTGGCCCGGGCTTTGCCCAGTACACACTGAAGGGGAAGAAGGAAATCAGCACGACCTTCGCCTTCTCCAACTCCTCCAAGGTGACCTCGGTCACCATCACCAGCCACCCCGGCGGCTGAGCCGGGACGCGATCGCCGCCGGCCTCGGGTCGGCGGCGATCCGACGTCGGGCGGGCTAGAGCTCAGATCGACTCGCGAACCTCGTCTGGGGGCCTTGGCGGCACGACACCGCCTGGCGAGGTCGATCTGCGACTGCCGCGGCCTTTCTGATCCGCGGGCGTATCCACCCCGGTCGAGGACAGATAGGCGACGAACATGGCGATCATCGCGGCGAGGACGAAGCTGACCAGGCCGGTGCCGATCGCCAGGCCGCCCCGTTCCGAGGACACCGCCAGCCAGTCGGCGAAGGAGGCTCCGAGCGGGCGGGTCACCACGTAGGCGAACCAGAAGGCGAGGATCGAGTTCATGCCGAAGCGCCAGTAGCCGATCGCCGGGATGGCGATGATCGCCGCGAACATCAGGCCCGAGCCGAAGAAGCCGAGGCCGAAGGTGACCGCGGTGAGGTCCCCGGCGGCGGTGCCGAGGGCGAAGGTCGCGAGCACCGCGGCCCAGTAGAAGACCTCGCGCCGCTCGGTCGTGATGCTGTGGATCGAGAGCGTTCCCTCGGTCCGGTACCAGGTGCGGAAGACCACCGCGAGCACGATCGCGTAGAAGATCGTCGAGACGATGTAGGGGACGCCGAGGCCGACGTGGAGGACGTCGGCGCACATCGTGCCGAAGACCCCGACCATCGCCACCGCGAGCCAGTAGCGCCAGGGCACGTAGCGGTCGCTCGAGAACTGCAGGTAGAGGGCGATGACGAAGGCGATGCCGCCAAGCACGACCGCGATCTCGGGCACGAGCTTGTGGACGAGGAAGTCCGACGTCGACTCGCCCATCCCGGTCGTCAGCGCCTTGACGATCCAGAAGAAGGCCGTTATCTCGGGCACCTTCGAGAAGCCGTGCGAGGTTTTGAGCTTGTAGTCCAAGGGCGGGGCTGGCGAAACGAGGGCGGCAGGCTAGATCTGGCGCCTAAACCGCAGATGAGACAGGCGCCATCGGCAAGGTCAGCCAGACGTCGGCCCCTCCCCCCTCGCGATTGCCGGCGTGCGCCTCGCCACCGTGGGCACGGGCAACCGTCTGGACGATCGCCAGCCCGAGGCCGCTCCCCCCGTCGCGAGCGCTCGACGAGGCCCGGCTGAAGCGCTCGAAGGCTCGCCCGAGGAAGTCCGGCGGAAATCCACCCCCTCGGTCGAGGACGTGGATCTCCACCGATCCGTTCTCACCGCTGGCGACGAGATCGATCGTGCCGGCGCCGTAGCGGAGGGCGTTGTCGACCATGCTGCCGATCGCCTGGTCGAGGCGCAGGCGATCGGCGTCGAGGACGAGCGAGGTGGGAGCGACCACTTCGATCTGCCTCCCCCGCTCTTCGGCCCGACGGGCGAACCTGCGATCGACGCCGTCGAGGGTTTCCGCCAAGTCCAGACGGGCCAACTGCAGCGGCAGCTTGCCGCGCTCGGTCTGGGCGATCGTCAGCAGATCCTCGGAGAGCTGGGTCAGACGGTCGGTCTCCTCGGCGGCCGATGCCAGAGCCGCGCGCAGCTCCTCGGGAGAGCGTCCCTTCGCGAGGGCCAGCTCGAGCTCCGTCCGCAGGATCGCCAGAGGCGTGCGCAGCTCGTGGCTGGCATCGGCGACGAACGCGCGCTCGTGGGCCAGCGCCTCCCCCAGGCGCTCGAGCATCTCGTTCAGCGTGGTGCCAAGGCGCCCAACCTCGTCGCGCGTCGGCGGGACCGGAAGGCGTTGGTCGGGCTCCGCGGTGGAGATCTCGGCCGCCCGCGACCTCATCGCCTCGACCGGCTTCAGCGCGGCGGCGGCCACCCCGTAAGCAGCAAGCGAGGCGAGGAGGAGGGCGACGGGGCCGCCGATCAGCAGCAGCTGTGCGAGGTCGGTGAGCGACTCGTTGCGCGATTCGGTCGAGGTGCCGACGACGACGACCTGCTCGCGACCCCGCGCTCTGACGGGAACCGCGAGCAGGCGGGATTCCTCCCGCAGGCCCGGGAGCGGGCCGCGATTGACGACGATCGGCGCGCTCAGCGCTCGTCGTAGCTCGCCGGGGGTGAGCAGGACGTGGTGCCCGACCGCCAGCGAGGCGTCGGTGACGCCGCCGCCAGCTTGGAGGACCTCGGCGAAGCTCTCGGTGCGACCGACGAGATTTTGGTGTCCCTCCCGCAGGCCGGAGTCGGCCTCCCTGACGAGCGCGGCCACATCGCTCGCCCGCGAGCGCAGACCCGCATTGATCGTGGCGTCGAGCTCGTTGGAGAAGCGCAGGTAGACGAAGAAGCCGATGGCGCCCAGGACGAGCGCCATCACCGCGGCGAAGACGAGGGTGACCCGGAGGCGGATCGATACGCGACTCAGCGCCCGCCGTCCTTTCTCAGCCGGTAGCCAGCGCCACGGACGGTCTCGATCGACTTCACCCCGAAAGGCACGTCGATCTTGCGGCGCAGATAGCGCACGTAGACCTCGATCACGTTGGAGCGATGCTCGAAGTCGTACTCCCATGCCTGGTCGAGCAGTTGCAGACGGCTGAGCACGTGGCCCGGCCTGCGCATGAAGGTCTCGAGCAGGGCGAACTCCTTGGCCGAGAGCTCGACCTCCGCATCGCCGCGCCAGACCTGGCGGGTCGCCGGGTCCAGCCGCAGGCCCCCGACCTCGACGATCGACGGCCGCTCGCTCTGACCGCGGCGGACCAGGGCACGAAGGCGGGCCAGCAGCTCGGCAAAGGAAAACGGCTTGGTGAGGTAGTCGTCGGCGCCGCCATCCAGCCCGGCGACGCGGTCCTCCAGGGCTCCCCGAGCGGTCAGCATCAGAACCGGCGACCAGATCCCTTCCTGGCGAAGCTGCCGGCAGGTTTCGAAGCCGTCGATGCCAGGGAGGATCACGTCGAGGACGATCGCGTCATAGGCGGATGACCGCGCCATTCCCACCGCATCCTCCCCTGCCCCGGCGACGTCGACGGTGAGGCCCTGCTCGCTGAGCCCGCGCCGGATCAACGCCGCCATCTTCACCTCGTCCTCGACGACCAGAACGTTCATCCCCACTAAAGATCCCAGAGAAGATGAACGCCAGATGAGAGCCTCGGAGCCCCGTCTCCGGCCAAGTGACGTCTCTGAGTATCATTCTGTATTAGGGTGGCCAAATTAGGTATCCCTAATCTCGCCACTCTCCTAGGAGGCTTCGTGAGTTCTCGAATCGACCGGCGCATCGTCGCCGCCCTGTGCCTAAGCTCGATCGCCGCCATTCTCGTCGCCGGATGCGGGGGGTCCTCCTCGGATTCGGGCGGCTCGCTGACCCTCTACAGCGCCCAGCACGAACCGACGACCGAGGGGTTGGTCAAGGGATTCGAAGAAGAGAACGGGGCGAAGGTCCAGGTTCGCTTCGGCGAGGACGAGGGGCTCGCCAGCCAGATCGAACAGGAGGGCGACGCCTCCCCCGCCGACGTCGTCCTGACCGAGAACACGCCGCCGCTGGAATTGCTGGCCGAGAAGGGCCTGCTCTCCAAGGTCGAGCCCGCGACGCTGGAAGAAGTGCCCTCCCAGTACAACTCGCCGACCGGGCACTGGGTCGGCGTCGCGGCGCGCGCGACGGTCATGGTCTACAACCCCGACCTGATCGCGGCCGGCGAACTGCCCGCCTCGATCCTCGACCTCGCCAAGCCCGAATGGAAGGGCAAGCTGGCGATCGCGCCGTCCGAGCCCGACTTCGTGCCGATCGTCAGCGCGATCGAGAAGCTCGATGGCGAAGCCGCCGCGAAGTCCTGGCTCGAAGGCTTCGCCGCCAACGCCAAGCACTACAACGACAACGAGGGGATCATCGCCGCCGTCGACAGCGGCCAGATCGGCGCCGGCATCATCAACCACTACTACTGGTATGAGGCGGTGGCCGAGGAAGGCAAGGACAAGGTGCCCTCCAAGCTTCACTACTTCGGCAACGAAGACCCCGGGGCGCTCGTCAACATCTCCGGCGCCGGGGCGCTCGCGTCGAGCGGCGATCCCAAGCTCGCCCAGGAATTCCTCGCCTATGTCGTCAGCAAGGAAGGCCAGACCGCGATCGTCGAAAGCGGCGACTGGGAGTACCCGCTGAACAGCGCCGTGCCACCGCCGCCGGGGCTGAAGCCGTTCGACAGCCTCGAACCGCCGAAGGTCGGCCCCGCCGACCTCGGCGACGGCAGCGGCCCGGTCGAACTGATGGAACAGGTGGGTCTGCTCTAGGCGATGGAGGCGGCAAGCGCACCCCGCAGCGGAGCCGCATGGCCGGCGCCGTTGCGCTGGGCGCGGCGGGGTCGCCGGCGTCCGCCCGCGGCCCTGCTCGTCGTCTCCGCCCTCGTCGCACTGCTCGTCCTAGCGCCGGCCGGCTTCCTCCTCGACCAGACGCTCTCGACCGGCTGGGGCGAAATCCAACGGCTGCTGTTCCGCCCCTTCGTCGGCGACCTGCTCGTCAACACGGCGACGCTGGTCGCGGTCGGGACCGTCGCCTGCACGGTCCTCGGCGTCGCGGTCGCCTGGTTCGTCGAGCGCACCGACCTGCCGGGGCGCAGGGCGTGGGCGGTGTTGGCGGCGCTGCCGATCACGGTGCCGGCCTTCGTGACCAGCTACAGCTGGGTCTCGATCACCCCGGCGGTGCAGGGCTTCTGGGGCGCGGCGGCGATCATCACGCTCGCCTACTACCCGCTGGTCTACCTGCCGGTGGCGGCGGTGCTGCGCGGCACCGATCCGGCCCTCGAGGAGAGCGCCCGCTCGCTGGGCATGGGGCCGTGGCGGACTTTCTTCCGCGTCACCCTGCCGCAGACCAGGATCGCCCTGCTCGGCGGCGCGCTGCTCGTCGCGGTCCACATGCTCTCGGAGTTCGGCGCCTTCGCGATGCTGCGCTTCCAGACCTTCACGACCGCGATCTACGACCAGTACAAGCTGAGCTTCGACGGCGCCGCGGCCTCGATGCTGGCGTCGGTGCTGGTGATCCTCTGCCTCGTGCTCCTCGTCGCCGAGTTGAGTGCGCGCGGGCGGGGGCGCTACGCGCGAGTCGACTCCGGCTCGCCGCGCCCGGCCACGCCGGCCCGCCTCGGCCACGGCAGGTGGGCAGTGAGCGCCGGCTTCACGGCGCTGATCGGGCTTGCCCTCGGCCTGCCCCTGGCCACCCTCGTCTACTGGGTCGCGACGGGCAGCTCGGCCGGCTTCGACCCGGGCGCGCTGCTGGCCGCCACCGGCACCTCGCTGAAGCTTGGGCTCGGCGCGGCCGCCCTGACCACGCTGCTGGCGCTGCCCGTCTCGATCCTCTCCGTGCGCCACCCGAGCCGCACCGCGACGCTGATCGAGCGGGCCACCTACATCCCCTTCGCCCTGCCGGGAATCGTGATCGCGCTCTCGCTGATCGTGCTCTCGATCCACTACTTCCCGGCGCTCTACGGAACGACCCAGCTGCTGATCGTCGCCTACGCGATCCTCACCCTGCCGCTCGCGCTCGTCGCCACCAGGGCGGCGCTGGCGCAGGCGCCCCCGGTCCACGAGGAGGTCGCCCGCTCGCTCGGCGCCCGGCCACTGGTGGCGATGGCCCGCGTCACCCTGCCCCGGATCCTGCCGGGCCTGGGAGCGGCGGCCGCGCTCGTCTTCCTGGCCACGGTGACCGAGCTGACGGCGACGCTGCTGCTGGCGCCGATCGGCACGCAGACCCTGGCGACGCAGTTCTGGGCGAAGGCGTCGACCCTCTCCTACGGAGCGGCGGCCCCCTACGCTGCGTTGATGGTCGCGATCTCCGCCCTCCCCACCTACCTCTTGACCCGCCGCCTCGGCGGCGTCGTAGCGCCGGCGGAAGAGCGATGATGAGCCCGGCCGCATCGCTCTCGGTCGCCGGCCTGAGCAAAGCGTTCGGCGACTCGCCCGTCCTCTCCGGCCTCGACCTCGAGGTCCCGGCCGGCAGCCTGACGGCGGTCCTCGGCCCCTCCGGCTGCGGCAAGACGACGCTGCTGCGGCTGCTCGGCGGCTTCGAGCACGCCGACCAGGGCACGATCCGGCTCGGCGACCGGATGCTCTGCGACGCTGGCATGCACCTCGCGCCCGAGCGGCGCGAGATCGGCTTCGTCCCCCAGGAGGGGGCGCTCTTCCCGCACCTCGACGTCGCCGCCAACGTCGGCTTCGGCTTGCCGCGCTCGCAACGGCGCGGCGGCCGGGTCGAGGAGCTGCTGCAACTGGTCGATCTGCAGGGCCTGGCCAAGCGCCTCCCCCACCAGCTCTCCGGCGGCCAGCAGCAGCGTGTCGCGCTGGCGCGGGCGCTGGCGCCGGAACCGGGCCTGGTCCTGCTCGACGAGCCCTTCGACGCCCTCGACGCCGGCCTGCGGGCGCAGGTGCGCGGCGAGGTTCGCGAGGCCCTGCGGGCGGCCGGGGCCACCGCGCTGCTCGTCACCCACGACCAGGAGGAGGCGCTGTCGCTGGCCGACCTCGTCGCCGTCATGCGCGGCGGGCGCATCGTCCAGGCCGCCGATCCGCAGACGCTCTACCGCGACCCGGTCGACGCCGACGTCGCCCACTTCGTCGGTGAGGCGGTGCTGCTGGAGGGACGGCTCGACGGCGACTACGCCGAGACCCCGCTCGGGCATCTGCGCACTCGCGGCGGCGACGGGGCCGACGGGGCCTGGGCGACGCTGATGCTGCGCCCCGAGCAGATCCTCTGCCACCCCGTCCCGATGGTCGGCGACGGGGCTCACGGTCGCGTCCTCTCAACCGAGTTCTACGGCCACGACGCGACGGCGCGGATCGCGCTTGAGGGGCCGGCCGGCCTGGAGGTCGTCGCCCGGGCCCTGGGTCACCGTGCCCCACGAGTCGGCGAAGAGGTGGTCGTCGAGGTCGAGGGGACCGCGGTGGCGTACCCGGACGCCAGACGCGAGCACGGCCCCGACGCCGAGCGCCTCCTGACTCTCGGCTAGGCCACGACGCAGCGAACCGGGCTAGATGGCTGATTCCACGGGCCGATCCTGCCAGCAGGGGATGACGGATGGTCAAGGCATCCGAGCTTCAGCCCTCAGTGCTGACTGGTCGATTGACCCACGCATACGGTGGCAAATCGACCAGTCAGTGCCGTGCTACGCGCGCGCGGACGGCTTGCTTGGCGCTGGAAAGACGCCCGCCACGGCCATCGCCGTGGAATCAACCATCTACGCCGTGACCGCCGCGACGGTCTCGGTCGGGTAGCCAAGCTCGGATATCCGCTGCGGGAGATCGACGTGGAGCCAGTGGGAGATGTGAGCGGGCGGAGTCTCGAGGATGATCTCCCCGTAAGCCCTCGCTTCCAGCTCTTCGACGATGTCGTCGTAGGCGTTGGGGCTGTTGGCGACCCTGCCGGCGACCGTCGCGCCGCCGGCCCTTCGAGCTGCAGCAGCGCCCTCGCCAACAGCGCCTCGCCGCTCTTCGCGTCCGGGCTGTTGCGATCGAAGCCGAGGTGGTCCGGGTTCGGCACCAGGACGAAGAAGCGTGCCGCGCCCGCCGCCGCCCGTCGTCGCACCGCCTCGAGCAGCGACGCGGTCGCCTCGACCTTGTTGAGCACGACCAGGACCACCGGACTTCCTTCCCCGGATCGGTCGCGGACGGTCGCGATCGGCCCGGAGCGGATCACGTCCCGCTTGGAGATCGCCAGGTAGACGACCAGCGCGAGGATCGTCGAGAGGAAGATGATGCTGGTCAGGTTGGTGCCGAGACCGAGGCCGCCTTCTCCGGTCGGCGAGGCGAGGTAGTCGCCGATCGAGGCGCCGAGCGGCCGGGTGAGGATGTAGGCGAGCCAGAAGGAGAGGATCGCGTTCATCCGCAGGCCGAAGTGCAGAACCGCGACGACGACGATCGCCCCGGCGAAGATCCCGAGGGCGGCGAGGTAGCCGAGTTCGAGCTGCTCGGAGAGGAAGTCGCCGGCGGAGGTGCCGAGAGCGAAGGTGAAGAGGATCGCCAGCCAGTAGAAGCGCCTCGCGCCGGGTGGTGAAGATCGTGTGGACCGAGAGGGTGCGCTCGACCGCGTACCAGCTGGCGAACACGCAGATCAGGATCGCGCTGAAGGCTATCGTCGTCGTTTCCAGGGTGACGCCGTAGTTTTCGACCAGGTTGTCGCTGACCAGGGTGCCGACGACGCTGATCAGAACCACCGCCAGCCAGTAGATGCCGGGGACGTACCTGCGCGCCCTGAACTGGAAGACGAGCATCGCGATCAGTAGGGCTCCCATCAGGTAGCTGGTGTTGGTGAGCCCGAGGCCGAGGTTTTCGTTGAGGTTGTCGGCGAAGGTCTCACCGACCGTCGTGCAGAGAACCTTGATCAACCAGAAGTAGACGGTGATCTCCGGGACCTTGTTGAGCATCCGACGACCCGGCGACGGGGTGTCGTTGCGGGTGACTTCGGCCAGCGGCGGTGCTGCGATCTCATTCATGGCGCGGCAGTGTTGGGCACCGCGCTTAACTACAGATGAGAGCCGCCGCATCTCATCTGCGGTTAAGGCCGGGGCAAGAAAGTGCCGCCGCATGAACGCCTTTCTGCTCGCCAGCGTCACCGACAAGGTCGTCGAACCGATCGTCAACGTCGCCACCGAATTCATCGGCTCGGCCGGCGTGGTCGCCGTTTTCCTGCTGATGACGCTGGAGTCGGCCTGCATCCCGATACCGAGCGAGGCGATCATGCTCTTCGCCGGCTTCAGCGTCTCCGAAGGGGAACTGACCCTGTTCGGGATCGTCGCCGCCGGCGTGCTGGGAAACCTCGTCGGGTCCTGGATCGCCTACGCGGCCGGCTACTACGGGCGACTCGACCTGCTCGAAAAGAACAAGTTGATCCACATCAGCCCCAAGCACCTCAAATGGGCCGACGACTGGTTCGAGCGCTACGGCACCGCGACCGTCTTCTTCTCGCGGATGCTGCCGATCGTCCGCACCTTCATCTCACTCCCCGCCGGGGTGGCGAAAATGCCGTTCTGGCGCTTCAGCGCCTTCACCTTGCTGGGCTCGATCCCGTGGGTCCTGGCGCTGGCGATCGTCGGCGAAAAGGTCGGCGACAACTGGGAACAGTGGCGCCACAAGCTCGGCTACCTCGACTACCTGGTCCTGGCCGCCATCGTCATCGGGATCGCCTACCTGATCGTGAAGCGGCGGCGTTCATCGCCACCGGTCTCCGCTTGAAGTCCCACAACCGGGAGCGTGACGGTGACGGTGGACCGCTCCGCCCGGACCTTGCCGCCGTGGCGCTCCGCGGTCGCCCTGACTATCGCCAGCCCGATGCCCGAGCCCGCGCGTCCGCGCGCCTCATCGGCCCGCCAGAACCGCTCGAACGCGCTCTCCTCGCTGCCGGGCGGAAACCCCTCGCCTTCGTCGCTGACGGCGACCTCGGCACGTCCATCGGCGACCCGCAGCGAAATCGTGACTCGGCCCCCGCGAGGCCCGTGCAGGGCCGCGTTGTCGAGCAGGTTCTCGAAGCTGCGGGCGAGCGCGTCGGGCTCGCCGATAACCGTCGCCGGCCCGTCGATCTCGGTGACGACGTTTGACCGGCCGGCGCTGACCTCGGCCACGGTGCGCTCGAGCCGCACCGGCCGCTCGGGCGCGTCCGCACCCGTCTCGCGCTCGAGCACCAGCAGGTCGTCGACCAGCCGGCGCAGGCGGTCGGCGTCTCCCTGCAGATCGGCGATCACCTCGGCGCCGGCGCCGTGGCGGGCGAGGAAGTCGACGTTGCCGATCAACGAGGTGAGCGGGGTGCGAAGCTCATGACTGGCATCGGCGAGAAAGCGCCGTTCGCGCTCTTGGGCGCGCTCCAGCGCGCCGAGCATTGCGTTGAGCGTGCGGGCGAGCTCGCCGATCTCCTCCGGGTTGGCCGGCTCCGCCAGCCGCCGGGAAGCGTCGCCGGTCTGCTCGATCTTGGTCGCCGACGAAGCCAGCTCACGGAGGGGCCGGACGCTGCGCCTGGTCAGCAGCGCCGCCGCCAGGCCGCCGACGAGGACGGCCACCGCGCCGCAGAGCAGGAGCAGGACGGTCAGCTGGTGCAGGGTGTCCTCGATGTCGGCGGTGCTGGCTGCGACCAGCGCCACCCCGCCGGCCGCGGGGCCACCGACGTCGGCGATCGGCGCCGCGAAGATCCGGATCGGTTCTCCGTCCAGCTCCGCTTCGGCGTAGCCGCTGTCGCCGCGCAGCGCCGCGCCGACCTCGGGCCCGCGCGGCAGCAGCTTCGCGCCGAGTGCCAGCGAGCGGGCGACGATCGACACGGTGCCGATCCAGGACCTCGACGCTCAGCTGCCGTGCCCGACAGCGGCGATTCGAGCGCACCGGGCGAGGTCAGCACCGCCGGCGCGGAAACGCTGAGGCGCGCGACTTCGATCGCTCGCTGGCGCAGGCTGCGGTCCAACGAGGAGTGCATCTGGTTGCTGACGATGACCCGGGCGCCGGCCCCGAAGACGATCACCGCGAGCAGCACCGCCGCGATCGAGGCTGCGATCAGGCGAAAGTTGAGGCTGCGAGCCCTCACGCGTCGAGTATGAAGCCGACCCCCCGCACGGTCCGGATCATCGGCGGATCGCCGAGCTTGCGCCGCAGCCTGCCGACGTAGCGATCGACGATGTTGTTCACCGCGGCCCCTCCCCAGATCCGCTCGATCGCGGTGTCGCGGGAAACGACGCTGCGCGGGATCGCGCAACAGCAGCTCGAGCAGCTGGCTCTCGCGCGCGCTCAACTCGATCGCCTGCCCTCCCGCCCTTTCGGCCGTATTGGTCGTGGTGTCCAGGGTGAGTCCCGCGTAGCTGAGGCGGTCGCTGCGGTCGCGCCCGCGCCGGGTGAGGGCATGCAGGCGTGCGACGACCTCGTCGATGGCAAACGGCTTCACGACGTAGTCGTCGGCGCCGGCATCGAGTCCGTGCACCCGGTCCTCGACGGCGTCGCGCGCGGTGAGCATCAGGACGCCACCGCTGATGCCCTTCTCGCGCAGCCGCCGGCAGACGTCGATGCCGCTGAGACCCGGCATCGCCACGTCGAGCACGACGAGGTCGGGTGCGGACCCCTCCGCGATCGCCAGGGCCATTCCTCCATCGGTGCCGAGCGCACCTCGAATCCCTCGGCCGCGAGGCTGCGCTCCAGCATCCGCCGCACCGATGCGTCGTCCTCGACGATCAGCACCCGCTCGGCCACTGCCTCAATCCCCGGCGACGTCGCGGCGCAGGAAGACGAGTCCGGCGGCAATCAGCGCGGGTATCCCGTAGAGCGCGCAGACCCAGGCGGCGCGGACGATCGGCGCCCAGTCGATCGGCGAGCGCAGCAGCCCCTGCCAGGCGTTGAACTGGGTGCTGAGCAGGTAGGGCCCGAGCCCTTCGAGGCCGGGCAGGATCCCGATCAGCTGGACCAGGAGGGAGAACATCAGGGTGCCGACGATCGCCGCGGCGCTGTTGCGGAACACGGTCGAGAAGAGCAGGCCGATGGAGGCGATCGCGAGGATCGGGATCAGGTAGACGAGCAGGCTGGCGCCGACCAGCATCAGGCCTTCGCCGGCCGAGACCGTGGTGCCGGAGAGACTGACGATCGAGTTGAAGCCCGAGGCGAGGATGCCCGGCCCCGAGGGAGACGGCGCCGGTGATGGCGATCGCCGCGACGGCGTAGGTGAAGGTGGCGAGGACCTTGCCGGCGAAGACCTGGTGGCGCTCGACCGAGCGGGTGAGGATCGTCTTCAGGGTGTCGTGGCGATCCTCGGAGGCGACGATGTCCCCGGCGACCAGGGCGGTGATCAGCGGGAACATCCAGATCGAGCCGAAGAGCAGCAGGACCAGCGGGATCGCCAGCCCGGTGTCGTGGACGTAGCGGCCGAAGGCGACGTCGTTGGGACTGTCGCCGCGGGTGACGAGGGCGACGACGAAGATGATCGGCACCAGCGCCGCCGCGCCCAGCCCGAGATAGGTGCGCTTCTGGGCGCGCAGCTTGCGCAGCTCCCAGCGATAGACCGTGAGGATGCCCGGGTTCATACGGCCCCCTCGAGCGCCCGCTCGCGCTTGGCGGCTTCCGCCTCCTCGCCCTCGGTCAACCTGAAGAAGAGGTCCTCGAGCGTCGCGTGGCGCGAGCTCAGCTCGAGGATCAGGGCTCCCGACTCGGCCAGAGCCAGGGAAAGCGCCCCGACCGCATCCTCGCTCTCGGCGCTGAAGGTGAGGCCGCGCTCGCCCGCTGCGCGGATCTCGCCGATGCCCTTCTGGGCCTCGGCGACCCGGCGGGCGCGCTCGTCGTCGCTGGTCCGCAACAGGTAACCGCTGCCCGCCTGGCGTCGCAGCTCCTCCAGCGAGCCCTGGTAGGCGACCCGGCCTTCGCGGACGATCGCCACCCGGTTGCAGAGTTCTTCGACCTCGGTCAGCAGGTGACTGGAGAGCAGAACGGTCATCCCCTGGCCGGAGAGATTGCGGATCAGGTCGCGCATGTCGCGCATCCCACCCGGGTCCAGGCCGGTCGCCGGCTCGTCGAGCAGGAGCAGGCGTGGTTTGCGCAGCAGAGAGGCGGCGATGCCGAGGCGCTGGCGCATCCCGTGCGAGTAGGTGCCGACCCTGTCCTTGGCGCGGTCGCTGAGGCCGACGATCTCCAGCGCCTCCTCGATCCTGCCCTTGGCGCCGTTCCCGTCGAGGGCGGCGAAGAGATCGAGGTTGGCGCGACCGTTCAGATAGGGATAGAACGTCGGCGCTTCGACGAACCCCGCGACCCCCTCCAAGGCCTTGACGCTCGGCCTGGGGGTCGCGGCCGAAGAGGCGGACGCTGCCGGCGCTCGGGCGATCAGGCCGAGCATCATCCGCAGCGAGGTGGTCTTGCCGGCGCCGTTGGGCCCGAGGTAGCCGAAGACGTCGCCGGGCTCGACGCTCAGGTCGACGTCGTCGACCGCGACCAGCTCACCGTAGGCCTTGCAGAGGCCGCGGACCTCGATCGGCTTCGGCTCGGCCACCGTCAGAGCGCCCTCGCCGCGGCCTCTGCCGCGGCCGGGGGAACCGATCCGATCACGACGTAGTCGACGCCGGAGCGGCTGAAGCGCAGCACGGTTCCGAGCGCGGTATCGAGCTCTTCGCCCTGCGCGCCGTCGATCGAGACCTTGGGCAGGCTGAGACCGCCTTCGGAGCCAGAGCCGGTTTCACCGCCCGGTTCGCTCGCCGACTCGATCACGGCGATGCCGCCGAGGCCCTTGCCGTAGGTGGCGAGGGCGGCCGTCCTGCCGTCGACTTCGATGCTGCGAACTTCGCCCTGGGGCAGCCCGGCCAGCGAGCTCGGAGCGACCAGCGGGAAACCGAGGCCCTGCTGCACGGCTTCGGCGCCGACCACCGAGCTCGGCTCGCCGCCGCCTTCGGAGCTGGGCGAGAGGTCGACGACCTTGGCGCCTTGCGGTGGCGAGATTTCGAAGACCGAGGAGGAGACCGCTTCGAAGGAGACGTCGGTGGCCTCGAGCTGGAGCACCGGCGAGCTCGACGCGCTGGAGTAGATCGCCGCCCGCAGGGGAATGCCGTTGCCGGCGTCCCAGGCGACCTCGGCGCCGCCGAGCAGACCGCCGTCGTGCTTGGGGGCGACATGGATGGTGTAGGTGGGCTGACCGGCGACGTCGGAGGGGATCGCGCCGCTCAGTTCGGCGTGCTCTTCGACTTCGCCGATCTTCGCTTCGATCTCCCCCAAGGCCGGCACGCCGTGCTGCTCGGAGCTACTGTCCTTGCCACCTTCTTCGGGCAGCGTGCCCTTGAAGACGGTTTCGGAGCTGCCATCGTAGATTTCGAAGTGGTTGCCGGAGACCAGCACCTGGCTGTCGCCGCCACCGCCCTGTGACTGCAGCTCGAGCCGCAGCTTGCCGCCCCCTTCCGGCGAGGCCCAGAGACGTCCGCTTGCTCCCGCGAGCAGTGGGTCGGTGCCTTCGATGCTGGAGGCGTCGACGAGGTGGTTGGTGAACTCGATCCGGGCGCTGACACCGGGAACCGACGGAGCGCCAAGAGCGTCCTGAACGGCATTTGCCAGCGGCTTCGGGGGCGGCTTCGGGCCGCCGCCGGACATCGCCATAGCCACGGCGGTGACGCCGATCGCCGCGACGACGGTCACGGCGCATAGGGCGAGAAGCCTGCGGGTCGAGATGCGGCGAAGTGCGGTCATGACGGCCTCCTTGGGAGAGCGGGAATGAGGTCAGGCTAGGCCGCGAGTCTGAAATTACTCTGACACCTTGGCTTCTTCGGTTGGAGAGCGCCCGGCACTCTCATCTGGGTTTCAGGTGCCTCGGCAACGCTCTGTCCATGCCCCCGGCTCGATCCGAGCGCCGCCACGCGCCGATCCCGTTCTGGCGCAGGGCACGCCGGATCCTTCTCCTCGCCGCCCTCGCCTGCCTGATCCCCGCCGGGATCTCGTACATGGGCGCGATGGGCGAAAAGCACAACGTCGGCCTCGGCGTCTCCAGCGTCGAGTGGATGCGACAGCACGGCGGCAACGCTCTCGTCTCCCAGATCGAGAACTGGTACTACACGCTGAACGCGCCCGAAAAGGGCGGGCCGCCGCTGCGCTCCCTGCCCGCGGTAGGCGTGGCGACCGCGGGCGAGGAAAGCCAGGGCCAGGGCGCCACCTACCAACCGCCCAACGTGAAGCCGCTGATCCACCCGGCGCTACCGGGCGAGGGCGTCTGGAAGAAGGCGGCGGCCCACGCCGGACCGCGACCGCCGGTGCTGCTGACCACCTTCCGCAGCGATCCCGAATACCCCCAGTTCGTCGCCGGGGTCGCCTGGATCGACTCCGCCCGGACCCGGCTCGCCTACGTCCCGGGCCTGGCCGAGCCGCCGCCGCCGCTGTCCCATCGCGGGCTTGCCGAGGTGCCCATCGCGATGCGCAAGCGCGTCGTTGCGACCTTCAACGGCGGCTTCCCACTGGAAACCTCGAACGCCGGTTTGATCTACCGCGGCAAGGTCAGGGAAACGATGGTGAACGGGATCGCCACCGTCGTCGAGTACCGCGACGGCCGGGTCGACATCGTTCGCTGGCACCAGGGCCCGGGGGCGCCCGCGAACGTCTGGTTCGCGAAGCAGAACCTGCCGGCAATCATCGACGAAGGCCGCCTCAACCCCAACCTCAGCGACGGCCCCGAATGGGGGGAAACGGTCAACAACGCGGTGCGCGTCTGGCGCTCCGGGATAGGCGTCGACAGCCACGGCAACCTGCTCTATGCCGCGGCCAACTTCCAGACGGTCGAATCGCTGGCCAGGATCCTCCAGCGCGCCGGTGCCGTTCGCGCGCTTGAGCTCGACATCAACGAAGACTGGACGAGCTTCATCAGCTATCGACACCCGGGCGCCCAGGACCCCAGCAACCTGCTGCCGGAAATGTTCCGGCCCGCCGATCGGTACCTGACCCCCGACGAACGCGACTTCTTCGCCGTCTACCTCCGGGCGGGAGAAAGGTGGTGAGCCTGCCGCGCGACATCTCGCCCGGCACCGCCGCCCGCCGGTCGCTGCTCGCCGATCTGCTCCTCGCCATCGTCCTCGCCCTGCTGGCCTTCCAGCTCGCAGCCGGAATCGGAGTCGTCGGCTTCATCGCTCTCCTGACGACCGTGATCCTGCTCCTCTGGATCGGCGTCGAAGCGGTTACTCGCGGGGTGAGACGGCGCAGGAAGCCGAGAAGGACGAGGGGGCAGAGGCGGCCGTCGGCGTCCAACTTGCGGTCCTAGGGCCGCCGCGCCGTTGGCGCCCGAAACGCCTCGATTGGCCTCGACGGCCAGCGCGTTGAGGACTTGGGCGTAGGGGTCCCCTCTGCTCATAGGAGAACCTCCCCCTCGTTCTTCTGAGATTGAGAGGCCGAGCGCAGCGAGGCCGTCGAAGATCCCGGGGGAACGCATAGAGCCGACCCCCGCCGGGAGAGCGCCACGCTCGCTTGCCGCCTAGACGGCCCGCATGAGACCAGCGCCTCCCGGCGGTGCGAGGCGCCAGAAGCGCCAACAGGACGTGGTGCCCGAGAGCACCGCCCTATGAGCACGCGCAACGGCTCCTCGCGGCCGGCGATCAGCCGAGATGAATCGACCGAGGAGGAAGCATGGCAGGAACGAGGACCGCGGGAATCGACTGGGCCAGCGAGGCCCACGAGGTGTGCATCAGTGAGGAGGGAAAGGTGGCGGAGCGCTTTTCGGCGAGCCACGACGAGCGTGGGATCGCAGAGCTGGCGCGCAGGCTGGTACGGCTTGGGGTTGCCCGGGTCGCGATCGAGCGACCCGATGGAATCCTGGTCGAGCGGCTCTTGGCCGCCGGCCTTCGGGTCTTGGCGATCCACCCCAACCAGGTCAAGGCGGCGCGCCCGCGCTTTGCGGTCGCCCACGGCAAGTCCGATCGCTTCGACGCCTACGTCCTTGCGGAGCTGGCTCGCACCGACGTCCACCGCTTCCGAGCGCTGGTCCCCGACAGCGATGAGACCAAGGCGCTGCGGGCCTTGACACGGGCGCGGGAGGATCTGGTCGGAGTCAGGGTGGAGCTCGCCAACCAGCTGCGGGCGCAGCTTCAGGCCTTTTGGCCCGGTGCCCTGATCTTCGACGACGTCGACAGCGGGATCTCCCTGGCGTTCATCGCTCGCTACCCGGGCCCCGAAGACGCCAAGGGCCTTGGCGCCAAGCGGATGGCCGCCTTCCTCGCCCGCCGCGGCTACAGCGGTCGCACCGACCCGGCCGAGTTGGTGGAGCGAGTCAAGGCTGCTCCCCAGGGGACCGCCGGTGCGGCGGAGCGCGAGGCTCGTCGCGGAGCGGTGCTCGGCCTGGTTGCCGCTCTTGAGCCGATCGTCGCCAAGATCGCAAAGCTCACAGTCCAGATCCGCGAGCGCCTCGCTGCCCATCCCGACGTGGAGATCTTCCGGCCGCTGTTCCGCGATGCCAAGACGGCGATCTGCCCTGCCACCCTGATCGCCGAGCTCGGGGACTGCCGAGGGCGCTATCCCACCGAGGCTGCACTCGCCGCTGACGCCGGCATGAGCCCCGTCGCCCTGGAGTCGGGAAAGCTGCGGGTGGCCACCTTCAGAAGGGCCTGCGACAAGCGCCTGCGACTCGCTGTCGCGACCCTTGCCGACTCCACCCGCCATTGGCATCCCTGGGCCGGAGAGGTCTACCGGCGGGCACGAGCCAGGGGTCAGGACCATCCCCACGCCATCCGAACGCTCGGCCGGGCCTGGCTTCGGGTTCTCTGGCGCTGCTGGCAGGACCGCGTCCCCTATGACTCCACGCTCCATGGCAACTTTCGCCAGGCGGAACTGGCTGGGGGTTGACACAGGACGTCTCATGCATCGACGGTAGAAGCCCTCTCTATAGCCAAGATGTGGATTCACTAAGTGTTGGGTGAGAAGCTCGCGCGCAGCCGGCGATCACCGGGCTTACCCCCGACCGACCGGCCCTTCGCCTAGCCTCCCCACGACTCGATGCCCCAACCCCACCGTTCGAAAAAACGTAAGGAACCCCGCGACTTCGGCTGGGTGATCTCGTTCGGCTGCAAGCCCACCGGCACGCTGCGGCGCCTCAAGGTCGACACCGACCCGGCTCCCGACACGCGGCCGATCGAGGTCCCCTGCGTCTGCGGTGAGACCCACCGTGTGACCGTCTCCCCGTACCGGCGCCGGCGCTCGGCCGACGAACCGTTCGACCTCGAGGTCGCCTCGCTCGACGAGCTGCGCTGAGGGACGTGGGCGCCCGCCTCTGGATCTGCCTGAGCCTGGCAGCCCTCTTGCTCGGATGCGCGCAGGCCTCGGCATCGCCGTTTCGGGCCGACGTCCACGTCGCCTCCCTCCCCCACACCCGAATCGTCTGGTACGAACGCGGCCAGGGCCCGCCGTTGATGATGCTGACCGGCACCGACTCGACGATGTCGGAATGGGACCCGGCGCTGCTGCGGCCGCTGGCACGCCGCCACCGAGTGATCCTCTTCGACTACCCGGGGGTCGGGATGTCGGGGCCGTGGCGTGGCAGGTCGTTCGATTCGCTCGCCGACGCCACCGCCCAGCTGATGAAGGCGATCCACCTTCCCAGGGCCGACGTGCTGGGCTGGTCGATGGGCGGCTTCGTCGCGCAGCGGCTGGCGATCCGCCACCCCGGCCGCGTCTCGCACCTGATCCTCGCCGCGACCAACCTGGGCGGCAGCCACACCGTGCTGGGCACGCCGCGAGCCCAGGCCATCGACAGCGAGCCCGATCCACCCCTCACCGACATCCTGCGCGAGCTCTACCCACCTCATCGCCAGCGGGAGGGCCGCCGCTTCCTCGACCGCCTGGCCGGCGCCAGCCGCAGCGGCGAGATTCCCGACGACTTCGACGTCCCAGCGGCAACGACTCGCGCCCAGGTCGCGGCCGAGGACCCCTGGCTGCGCAGCAACCGCAACTATCGCCAGCTGGCGAGCATCGAAGCGCCGGCCCTGGCCGCGGCCGGCGCCGAGGATCCAGTGACGCCCCCGCCGAACCTACGGCGGATCGCCGGCCGGATCCCGCGGGCCCAGCTGAGGGTCTTCGCCGGCGCGCATGCCTTCCTCTTCCAGCAGCGCCGCTCCTTCGCGCGGGTCGTCGAGCGTTTCCTGGCGCGTCCCTGACGATCCGCGGCACTGCCGCCGCGGACCAGATTGACTAGGTTGCGACCCATCGGACTGTTCGGGAACAAGGAGGAGAAGGCGGCCGAAGAGGCGGCGGGCGCCGCGGCGGTCGGGCGCCTCGAGGCGCTGTCGACCGACGAGCTGGCCGTCGAGCTGATGCCCGCCTTCGGCCCCGACGGGGCAAAGGCGAAGGGCCGCGCGGGCAGCGCAGCGATGCAGGTCATCCAGTGGTTGGTGGCCGATTACCCACGTCACCCCAGCCTCCGCCCACTGGCGGACGCGGTTCCGGTTGCGCTGCAGCGCCTGGCGGCCGCCGGCCTGCTCAAAACCACTTCATCGGGCATCGGGACCGGGGTGCAGAGCTACTCGCTCACCCCCGCCGGCGAGGAAGCCCTGGCCAGCGGCTCGGTCGCACAGCGCCTCAGCAGTAGCTGAGGATCAGCGCGCCTGCGTGTCGAGCGCGTCGATGCCGAGGTCGAGCATCCGCCGCCAAGCTCCGTGCCCGAGCTGGCCAGCCGCGCGCGTCGCCGCAAACAGAAGGCGCAGGTCCTCGGTCGTCGCGTCGGGCCTCAGCCGTCCCTCCGTCCGTCCGGCCTCCAACAGCCGCTCCAGAGCGGCGGTCGTAGCGGCGTACGCCCGGTCCACGTCAGGGTCGGTCGAGACGCAGGCCATCGCCTCGCCGACGACATCGTCGCCGGCCTGGCGCTCGGCGTAGTCCCAAAGCAGGGCGACGAGCGCCGCCCACGGCCCTGCCGGACTGTCGAGCGCCGCCTCGGCGTCCACCTTCACCGCGTCCAGGCGCTCGATCACGAGGGCGGCGAGCAACTCGCGCTTGGAAGGAAACTGCCGGTAGACGCTTCCTATCCCCGCCCCGGCGGCGGCCGCAACCTCGGGCATCGGCGCCTCGAGGCCGGAGCGGGCGAAGACCTCACCGGCGGCGCGCAGCAGCCTGGCGCGTTTGCCCTCGGCGTCTAGCTCTGACCAGCAGGTTCCCGCGATAGCCGGAATGGCCATTCCGGTACTGTAATCAGCTTCCTCGCCCGGGGCCCGAACCGGCCTCTCCCAGTCACTCCAGATGGCCTCCGAGACCGCAGACCGCACCCACCCCAACGTCACCCTCGCCGTGCTCGCGCTCGGCGGGCTGTCATACGCGATGCTGAGCTCGCTCGTCGTCCCGGCGCTGCCGACGATGGAGCAGGAGCTCCACACCACTGAGACCGGCATCACCTGGCTGCTCACCGGCTACCTGCTGGCCGCCTCGGTCGGAACGGCGATCATCGGCCGCCTCGGCGACATGTACGGCAAGGAGAAGCTGCTGCTCTGGACCCTCGCCATCCTCACCGTCGGCACCCTGCTCGCCGCCGTGTCGACCTCACTGCCGATGCTGATTGCCGCGCGCGTGATCCAGGGCGTCGCCGGCGGCATCTTCCCGCTCGCCTTCGGCATCGTCCGCGACGAGTTCCCGGCCGAGAAGGTGGCGGGCGGGATCGGCCTGCTCTCGGCGATCCTCGGCGTCGGCGGCGGCGCGGGAATCGTGCTCTCGGGCGTGATCGTCGAGCACCTCGACTACCACTGGCTCTTCTGGATCCCGCTGGTGGCGATCGTCGCCGCCGCGATCCTCACCTGGCGCCTCGTCCCCGAATCGCCGGTGCGCGTCCCCGGCCGGGTCAACTGGCTCGCGGCGGCGCTGATGACGATCGGCATCTCGGCCGTGCTCCTGGCGATCAGCCAGACCACCGAGTGGGGATGGGTGTCGGCGAAGACGGCCGGCCTCACTCTCGCCGGCTTCGCCTTCGTCGCCGCCTGGATCGCGGTCGAGGTGCGCAGCGACACGCCGCTGGTCGACATGGCGATGATGCGCGTGCGCGGGGTCTGGACGACCAACGCCGCTGCCTTCCTGCTCGGCGCCGGGCTCTACGCCTCCTTCATCGTCTTCCCCCAGTTCGCGCAGCTGCCGACGAGCACTGGCTTCGGCTTCGGCGCCTCGGTCGTCGTCTCGGGCCTCTACCTGCTGCCTGCGACCATCGGCATGACGATCCTCGGGATCAAGGCCGGCGCGATCTCCGCCCGGTTCGGCTCCCGTGCGGCGCTGCTCGGCGGCACCGTCTTTTCGATCGCCTCCTTCCTGATGCTGGCGCTGGCCCACAACGAGCCCTGGGAGTTCCTGGTCGCCGCCTCGCTGCTCGGGGTCGGCATCGGCCTGGCCTTCGCCGCGCTCGGCAACCTCATCGTCCAGGCGGTCCCCAGCCATCAGACCGGGGTCGCGAGCGGCGTCAACACCGTGATGCGGACCCTGGGCGGGGCGCTCGGCGGCCAGCTCTCGGCGACCTTCATCGCCGAACACACCGCCAACGGCCTGCCCACCGTGACCGGCTTCACCGAGACCTTCCTGATGGCGACCGGCTTCCTCGTCCTCTGCTTCTTCACCGGCCTGCTGGTGCCGAAAGCACTCGGCGGCTCGCGCTCCGCCGAGGCTCCCGAGGTCGCGGTTCCCGAAGGCGCCCAGGCATGAGCGGTGCACCCAGGATCCAGGTGATCCTCGCCAGCACCCGGGAGGGGCGGTTCGGCGAGAAGGCGGCGGCGTGGGCCATGGACCGGCTCAGCCAGCGCAGCGACCTCGAGGCCGAGCTCGTCGACCTGCGCGACTACCCGATGCCTTTCTACGAGCAGACCCGTCCGCCCGCCTACGGCCACCGCGAATACCCGCCCGAGGTCACCCGTTGGGCAGAGAAGGTCGAGCAGGCCGGCGGCTACCTCGTCGTCACCCCCGAGTACAACCACGGCTACCCGGCGGTGCTCAAGAACGCCCTAGACCAGGTCTTTCCTGAGCTGAACCGCAAGCCGATCGCCTTCGTCGGCTACGGCAACTCCGGCGGCGCTCGCTCGATCGAGCAGCTCAGGCTCGTCTCGGTCGAGCTCGAAATGGCGCCGCTGCGCCATGCGGTCCACATCCTGCCAGCAGTGATGGTCCCCGCCATTCAGGCGGAGGACCCGTTCGACATCGAGCTCCTCGCCTCTCTTGACGAACGCCTCGACACCGCCGCAACCGACCTGGTCTGGTGGGCGGACGCGCTCGCGCGAGCACGCGCCGGCTGAAGACTTCAGCTGAAGAGATCGCCAAGAGAGCGCTCCAGGCCTAAGAGCCGCGAATCGCTTGCCCGGCGATGTTCTTCAACCGCGTTCGATCCCGCTGCGGCAAGGCGCTCGGCCGTCCCTTCGACTTCTTCACCAACCGCCAGAACTCGTGCTGTTCTTTCTGGGTCAGGTTGGCCTGGACTCGGTCGCGACCCTTGGCGCTGAGCCAGAGCACGACCGTCCACACCATCCTCCAAGGAATCCGCCTCCAAGTTGCGGGCACGGCGCGACGCATGATCCAAGCTGGCATCTAGGAGGCAGGATCCTCGCCGGCCGCCAACTCGAGTGAGCCGTCGCGCACGGCGGTGAGGTGGCGCTCTTGGATCGGCAGCGCCCAGTCGACCAGCCCTTGGACGCCGTCCTCACCCGCGGTCTCGTTCAGCTTGCCGAGGATCGCCCAGTGCCCGACCTCGCCGGCCTCGGCCATAATCAGGAACTCGAAGCCGTCGAGCTCGTCGGAATCCTCGCCGAGGTAGGTCCGCATCATCTCGGTGGCCTCGCTCTTCGTTTCTTGGGCCTTTTCGAGGATCGCGGTCTTCTTGCCTTCGCGCTGGCCGGCCAGCTCTACGCAGCGGCTTTCGGTTTCTTCGGCCTCCTCGCGCATCTGCTTCAGCGTCTCGGTGAGGGAACTGCCATCGAGCAGCGATTCGACTTTCTTGGTCGTCTCTTGCGCGGCTCCGGCGAGGCCGGTCACCTCGGCGAGCTTCTCCTCCAGGGTCGTCAGGTCAGCCATGCTTCTCCTTGTCAGTCGGGCCCGTGAAGGTCCGGCCGGCAGCCGACACTTCCCTCGAGGCGATCAGGTTCAGGTGTCTCATACCCGGCAAGGCGGGTAGTCAAGCCTCGACCGTGCTTTATCTCCCCATCTACCTGAACGACCACTTGGCCGGCGCAACCGTCGGCGTCGAGCTGGCGCGACGGGTGCATGCCAGCAACCGAGGGGACGAGGCTTTCGGGGAGCCCCTGGGCCGGATCTGCAGGGAAATCGAGGGGGACCGCGCCGCCCTCGAGCAGGCCATCGACCGGCTCGGCCTTTCTCGGAGCCGCATCAAGCCGGCCGGTGCCTGGGTTGCGGAGAAGCTGGGCCGCCTGAAGTTGAACGGGCGCCTGCGTGGCTACTCCCCGCTGAGCCGGCTGCTCGAGCTGGAGGGCTTGATGATCGGAATCACGGGCAAGATGGCCCTGTGGAAGACCCTTGCTGCGCTGGAGGATGCCGAGAGTCTGGGGCTCGACTTTGCGCAGCTGACCGCGCGAGCCGCGGAGCAGCGCTCCGCGGTCGAAGATCTCCATCGACTCGCGGGCGCGGCCCTCGCGGCCGGCGACTAGGAAGCGCGGGCCGGCTTTCGAGCCCGCCTGGCTTTGGCGGGCCGTTTCGCAGCCGGCGGTTTGCGCGAGCGTGAAGCGGCTTTGCGCTGAGCGCTGGGCACCTCTTCGCTGACGACGGCGCCGGTCAGCGACTTGATCTGTCCGGCGAGGAATTTCGCCATCCGTTCCTCCTCGCGGCGGATCCCCTTCGCCAGTTTCGCCGTCTCGCGGTCGCCGACTTTTTCGGCGAGCGTCTCGATCGCCAGGTAGGTGGCGATCTCCTCGTGCTCGTTGAAGTACTCGGTCTTGGCGTTCTTCAGCATCTTCTCCTGCTCACCGCTGCCGCGGATCATGTGCAGCGGCCCCTTCGCTGCCGCCATCACCTTGCCGACGGCCGTCTGCGTCATCTGCCCACCGCCGCCGAGCTTCTTGATCCGGCGCTCGAGCCCTTTTGCGTGCGCCTTGGTCTCACGCAGATGCCGCTGGAGCCGTTTCTTGTACGGCGCCTTGGTGGTCATCGCGATGTGGGCCTCGAGTGAGGTCTCCAGTTCCTTCTCCTTGCCGAAGGCCTCGCCGAGGTACTGGACTAACTTCGTGTCGCGCTCGTTCAGATCCGCCATTTCAATCTCCCGTCTCGCTGTCTGTTCGGCGTCGCCTACCCGGCCCACGAGGAGCCCTAAACGAGCGTCCCAGAGGCTTAGCTGATCTCTCAGCTCATCCTCAGCACCAGCGACATGAGATTGCCAAGCGAATCGCGACTACAAGCCAAGTCATCGCTATGCTGCGGCGCGCAACATGGCGGCCATAGTTCAACGGTAGAACTTCGCGTTGTGGTCGCGACAATGAGGGTTCGATTCCCTCTGGTCGCCTTTTAGCGGTTGCCGATCGCCAGGCTGGCAAAGGCCCGAAAGCCCGGCGTCGAGCGGTCGGTAAGCGTTTCCTGGGCTTCGCCGGCCTGTCGGCGAAGCCCAGCTGGCGCCCCGGGGCCGAGCGCAGCTCGAGCTTCCTCGGCCATCTCTGGCTCGGCCAGCCAGGCGTCCACCAGGCTTGCGTCGGCCTCCGGGTGGAAGAGGATGCCCCAAGCGTTGCCGTGGCGGAACGCCTGCAGCTCCGTCTTCGCCGAGGACGCCAGGCGCACGGCGCCGTCCGGCAGGTCGAAGACGTCGCCGTGCCAGTGCAGGACCGTCGTCCGCGGTGCGAGCGCGCCGGCGACCGGGTCCGCGGGATCGTGGATCTCCACCGGCGCGAAGCCGATCTCAGGCCCCTCCCCCGCCCTCACCTCGGCTCCGAGCGCCCGCGCCAGGAGCTGGGCACCGAGGCAGATACCGAGCACTGGCATCTCCAGGCGCACCGCCTCTGCCAGCCAATCGTGCTCCGCCGCCAGCCCCGGATAGAGCTCGACTTCGTCGACGTTCATCGGGCCGCCCATGACGAGGGCTCCCGAGACCTCGGCGTGACTCGGCAGCGGGTCGCCGGCCAGCGGTTCGACCGTCCTCACCTCCAGCCCGGCACAGACATCCAGAATCCGGTGCGGTGTCTCCCAGGACACATGTTGGATGGCCAGCAGGACTGGGCGGTCGGTGCTCATCGCGGGCAGGCTAACCGCGCTACGGTTGCCGGGTGCCAGTGCGACGCGGGATCGCTTTCTTCCGACCGGAGGCTCGTCCGGCGACCCTTACCGGCGCCCAGATGCGCGGTGCGGCGGCGATCGGGGCGCTTGCCGTCGGTGCCGCCACGGCCGGCGGCTTCGCGATCGGCCGGCTCACCGTCGGTCGCCTCTCGATCGACAGGGCGGCGATCAACCGCCTGAAGATCGGCGAGCTCGAGGTCGAGAGGCTCAACTTGCCGGACGACTCACCGAAATGATTCGCGGGACGTGCCGGTGGATAGCGGTCCATATGGACCTCTCAGCACCGGCACGTCTGGTTCCGATCCTCGCGTTGCTGGTCACCGGCGCCGCTTTCGTGCCGGCGCAAGCTCAGGCCGTCGGCCCCTATCCGGACCTCGGCAGCTGCCAGGTCTTCCCAGATCCGCCGGCCTCGATCTCCCCCACTGCGCCCTCGCTCCCCAACGAGGCCGCCTGGAACCAGGACATCTCCCGCGCCCCCGTCGTGGCCAACTCCGCCGCGACCATCGCCTACATCGACTCCCACGGGGGCGACCACCTCCACCCCGACTTCGGCTCGCCGCGCACCTACGGCTTCCCCTACGCCGTCGTCGGCGCCGACCAGCCCGAGCTGCCGATCCACTACACCGCCTACGGCGACGAGAGCGACCGCGGGCCGTTCCCGATCCCGGCCGGCGCCCCGGTCGAGGGCGGCCAGCACAGCGACGGTGACCGGCACGTGCTCGTCGTCGACCGCTCCAGCTGCACGCTCTTCGAGCTCTACCGCGGCTTCGCCCAGCGGGGCGGAAGACCGCACTGGAACGCCGACTCGGGCGTCAAGTGGGACCTGCGCTCGACCGCGTTGCGGCCCGACTCCTGGACCTCGGCGGATGCCGCTGGGCTGCCGATCTTCCCCGGCCTCGTCCGCTACGACGAGGTCACCTCCGGCCGGCTCGACCACGCAATCCGGGTCACCTTCGACAGCACCCGCAACGCCTGGGTCCACCCCGCCACGCACTGCGCCGGCGACACCGCCAACCCGAACGCGCCGGCGATGGGGACGCGGCTGCGGCTGAAGCCCGGCTACGGCCTCGGGCGCTTCAGCGGCGCGGCGAAGACGATCGCCGAAGCGATGAAGCGCTACGGGATGATCGTCGCCGACAACGGCTCCAACTGGTACTTCAGCGGCAGCAGCGACCGGCGCTGGGATGACGAGAACCTCGATCAGCTGAAGGGGATCCCGGGCAGCGCCTTCCAGGTCGTGCGCAGCGCCGCCCACGCGCACGCCTGCTGAGCCTCAACCGCCGCCCAGCGAGACGTGGCGAAACTCGGCCCGCAGCCGGGACCCGAGCTCCGCCGCCGGACCCTCGTCCCTCTCCTCCCCCTCACCGCTTATCAGCACCACCTCGTTTGCCGGGAAGCTCTGCAGTTGGTCCTCCACGGCCTGTACGACGTCCTCGTCGCCGACCCGTGCCTCGGCCGCAATGCCGGCCTTGGCCAGCGCCGCCACGGTGGCGACCAGGTTCTCCTGGGCGACCTGGCGCGCTCCCTCCACATCGGAGGCCCAGCGATCGAGAAAGCCGATCCTGGCCGGCGAGAGGACGAGCACGTCGGCGTCCTCGCTACCGCTGCCGAGCGTCGCCGCGGCGGCGATCCGACCAACCGCGGCTGGCTCCTCGACCGGACAGGTGGTAACGAGAAGGACGTGGCGCCTACCGTCCTTGGCGGGCGAGCCCAGGGGGCCCAGCGGGCGCTGGCGCACCGCGATCAAGACGATCGCGAACGCAACCAGCGCCGCGATGCCAACACCTAGACCGGGGCCAGCGATCGCGAATCCCGCAACTATCGGGACCACGATCGCGGCCGCGATCAAGGGCAACTTCCAAGGGGCCATGGCCCCGATTGTGGCTAGGAGCGTCTAAACGCGACGCCTGGTGCCACCGAACATCGGAAATAGCAGCATCGCCAGTCCGATCAGGATCACGATGATCCCGAGGACGTAGCTGACGAGCAGCGCGAGCACGATCCCAACGAGGATTACAACTATTGAGCTTGGAGTCATGGCGTCTGTTTACCCTGCCCCGATTCCCGCAAACGCCTGAACTGGACAGCGGCTTCCTCGTGGTCAGGGACCCAGCTCTTCCTCCTCCAGGGCCCGTCGAAGGGCGTCATCGAACGACTCCGCCTCGATCGCGAACGGCGCGGCAGCGGAGGAGTCGGTCACCACGGTCGGGGTCGTCAGCCCCTCGACCAGGGGGCGCGCCACGCTCGTGTCAACGGGCGTGACCAGGCCCAGCCACAGCGACGACAGCCAGGGCGTGACGAATGGCACTGGAATCTTCGGCCGCTTGCGCATACCCATCGCCGTCGCCATGCGGTCGAGCATCTCGGCGTAGGTGAGGATGTCGGGGCCGCCGATCTGCACCTCCCGCCCTGCCGACTCCTCCACCTCGGGCGCGCGCCGCAGGTACTCCACGGCGGCGTCGATGCCGATCGGCTGGGTGTCGGTCTGCAACCACGACGGGGTCACCATCACCGGCAACCGCCCCACCAGGTATCGCAACGTGCGGTAGGACTCGCTGCCCGCGCCGACCACCATCGCCGCCCTGAAGTAGGTGAGCGGTGGGCCCCAGGTCGTCAGCACGCGCGCGGTCTCGGCGCGGCTGCCCAGATGCTTGGAGGCACGCTCGTCACCGAGCCCACCGAGGTAGACGATTCGCCCAACCCCTTCCTCCCTCGCCATGCGGGCGAAGTTTCCCGCCGCCAGCCTCTCGCGCGCGGCGAAGTCGCCACCACCGGCCATCGAGTGAACGAGGTAATAGGCGACGTCGACACCCTTGCCGGCGCCCTCCAGGCTCGCCGCATCGGTGACGTCGCCGACGTGGACTTCGAAGCCCTCCGCTTCGAGCGTGGCGGCCTTGGCGCCGTCCCGCACCAGGCATCGCACCGGCACCTCAGAGTCGAGTAGCGAGCGTGCCAGCCGAGCGCCGACGAATCCCGTCGCTCCGGCTATCAGGACGCTGGCCTCGATGCTCCAGGCTACCCGCGACGCAGCGCTTTCACCCGAGCAGGCGAGAGCCGGCCCGGTCGCCGAACGAGACGAGGAAGCGGAGCATCCACCCGGCAGCCCACATGACGAACGTGCGAAAGGGCCCGTGGCGGCGGCGAGCCAAGGCTGGAGCGAAACGCCCGGCGACCCCGGCTAGACCGGGAAGCGGGCGGATGAAGAAGGAGATCTCGCGGATTCGCCCGTCGCCAGCGAGCCGTAGCAGTTGGGTCTCTTCGATCTCCTCACCGGCAAGCCGACCCCGGTAGACGAGGATCCGCGTGCCGGCGTCGGCGAGCTCGTCGGTGTAGGTGAACTCGCCGAGCTCGCCGAAGACCATGCCGAACAGCTCGCGCGCATCCTCGATCCCCTCGAACTCCAGCCGCGCGCTGACCGGCGAACGGATCACCACATCCGGGGTCAAGGTCGCCAGCAGCGCCTCGAGGTCCCGCCGTTCGGCCGCATCGCGGAAGGCGCTGACAGAGGGCTCGGGGGCGGGATCTGCCATCGCGGCCAGTCTGGCAGCTCCGTGACGGGGCGACCGATCCGCGCGATCGGTCGCCCCGTCCGGCTCGGCCGGCTAGCCGTGCTTGAGGATCTGCACGGTCGGGCAAACATCCCCCAACTTGACAACCTTCATGGCTTCACCTCCCTCGCTGTGACTAGTTCAGTAGATGTCCCCGCAAAACGCTGGACTTTTCTCCAGCATTCGGCAATCCCGCAGCGTAGCCCCTGGCGAGAACGGGACATTTCCGCTATACAGCCCTCCGCATACTCAAATTGAACTGAGCAACACGAGAGGGGTCGAAGTGCGGATGAACCAAGCGAGCGAGCCGGCATCGGCAAAGGAGGGCTTCGCCGAAGGCTGGCGAGCGGCGGTCGTCGAGCTGGCGATCAGCTACGCCGTCAACCACCCCATCCGCCTGGACTGCCTGGCGATCCTCATCGTCCGGGTCGCCAGCGCCAGCGAAATCGCCAAAGAGCTGGGTATCAGCACCTCCTCGGCCGCTCATCACATCACCGAGCTCCACAAAGACGGCGTGATCGAATACGTCAAGACCGAGGTCGGCGGCTCCCGCCGCGGCGCCTCCGAGCACTTCTACCGGGCAACCGCGCTTCCCGAAGTGACCGAGGAAGACTGGCTGGTGATGCCCCTCGACGGCCGCCGGCAGATGGCCGGTCGCGTCCTCCAGGCAATCGTCGCCCAGAGCCTCGCGGCGCTGCGCTGTCAGACGATGGAGTCCGACGACAGCCTGCATCTCGGCTGGCAGGCCATCGCAGTCGACGAGGAGGGCGAGGACGAAGTGGCGGGCCTGCTCGAGGAGACCTCAGAGCGCTTCAAGCAGGTCAAGGCCCACAACCTCGCTCGCCTCAAGGCGAAGGGCGAGAAAGGCAAGGTCCGGATCGTCGCCACGATGGGCTTCTACCGCGCCGATCCAGGCGAGTGGCCAGGCCGCCCAGAGCCGTTGTAGGGCAGATCAAATCCCTATCAATCCAGCCCCTGGGGGATAATCACGGTCGGCCCGCCCCGGTAGCTCAGCTGGATAGAGCGCTGGCCTTCTAAGCCAGATGTCGCAGGTTCGAATCCTGCTCGGGGCGTTTAGCTCCCGTAGAGAGGCAGCTCTTGCCAGTCCTTCAAGCTAGTCCACATCTTTTTCACAGCGCACAATTGCGCTACAATTTCGCTCGTGGCATCTCCTGCATTCGCCAAAGAGGCGGCCTTCGTCCATGACGAGGCCCACCTCAGCTCCGACGACATCGCCGCGGCAACCGGCGCCGCGCCCAGTACCGCCCGGGCCTGGGTGGCGCTGAAGCGCATTCCCTCCGGAACGCGGGCGCAGCGCATCGCCGAGCTCTCCTCGCTCAGCGAGCGATTGTTGCGAGTCATGGACCCCGAGTACATCCCAGTCTGGATGAACAAGCCAGTCCCCGCGCTCGACGACAGGAAGCCGCTCGAGTTGATCTCCGGGGGCGAATACCTGCGGGTCGCGCGAATCGTCTCCGCGCTCGAGGAACCGGTCGCAAGCTGAGCCTTGGCGCTCGACGTCGATCGCGTAAGCGTCGATGGCGTTTGGTACCGCCATCTCCCCCACCGCGGCAGGGTCTGGTGGTGGTCGAGCCGGCACCCGATGGGCGCTGGCAACGTGGCTCTGAGGTTGGCGGCTTCTATCTCGCCGACTCCAGCGATACGGCCTGGGCCGAGTGGCACCGGCAAATCGAGGAGCTGGCACTGAGGTCCGGGGATCAGCTGCCCAGAGACCTGTGGCGCTTCGAGGTCGCCATCGACACGATCGCCGATCTGCGCAGCGAGGGGCAGCTTGCACGCGTTGGCCTCGCCCTCCCCACGCCGAGACGGCGCGAGTGGCCGGGCTTTCAAGCGGTCGGGGAGCGACTGCACTACGAGGGATGGAAGGGATTGCTCGCACCGAGCGCCGCTCGGGCGGGCGGCGAGATCCTCTGCCTCTTCCGTGAGACCCAGCGGGTCGACGGGGTCAAGCCACTACCGCCGCCAGCCATCCACAGGCATCCGCCCGCCGCAGCCGCGCGATAGAGAGGGCGACCCCGCTTAGGTTACGGCTCTACTTGGCGTAACGGGCGAAATGGTGGGCGGCGATGACCAGGCCCGCATCAGGTAGAGGCGGTGGGCATCGTCGAGAGGTCGTCCACATAGAGGTAGTGGCCCCAGGCGAGACTGTGGCCGGTGCGGATTCCCGCAACGGCGGAGGCGCTCGCCTCTAGAGAAGCTCGTGAATCACGCGCGCAGCATGCCACCTCCGTAGGATCGCCCTCGATGCCGAGCATCGATGCGGGAGGAACCGAACTTCACTACCTGCGCGCCGGGAGCGGCGAGCCGATGCTGCTGATCCAGGGGATGAGCGCCACCCACATGGCCTGGGGCCGCCCCTTCCTCGCCCCGCTCGAGCAGAGCTTCGAGTGCATCGTCTTCGACAACCGCGGGATGGGGTTGTCGGGACAGGCGCAACTGCCCTTCGAAATCACCGACCTGGCCGGCGACGTCACGGCGCTGCTCGACGCGCTCGAGATCGAGCGCGCCCACGTCGCCGGCATCTCGATGGGCGGGATGATCGCTCAGGAGCTGGCGCTCGCCCACCCCGAGCGGATTCGCAGCCTGACCATCGGCGCGACCTACTGCGGCGGTCCGGAGGGAACCCTGATGGACCCCGCGGATCTGCAGATGCTGGCGGCGGCGATGGCCTCGGGGGAGCACGAGCAGGTCTTCCGCGCGATGTGGGAGATCAACCTCTCCCCCGCATTCCGCGAGGACGAGGCCCGCTTCGCGGAGTTCTGCGCGATGGCGAGTGCGCTGCCCGCGCCGCGGGAGGTGATCGTCCAGCAGATGCAGGCCTGTGCCGCCCACGACACCAGCACCCGGCTCGCCGGGATCGAAGTCCCCACCCAGGTCATCCACGGCACGGCCGACCGGCTGCTCGGGGTCAACAACGGGATTCAGATCGCGGCGCTGCTCTCGGTCGAGCCGCAGCTGCTGGAGAACGTCGGCCACTTGTTCTGGTGGGAGCAGCCCGAACGCTCCGCCGCGCTGGTCCGCGAGCACGCCCTGGCGCCTGCTTGAGACGTCAGCCTGGGTGGCCGACGTCGGCGCAGCTGGTGTCGAGCTTGCCCTTGACCTTGAAGACGTAGTCGGGCTCAGGCGTGATCTCTGGCTCTTCGATCACCAGTTCCAGCGCCGGGTCGCTCTTCAGCCAGGCGTAGATCGGGTACCAGTATTCGGCCTCGGGCGAATCCTGGGTAAATTTGCTGATGATCAGGAAGTCGTAGTTGCCTTCGTTGATCGCCTGGCGGAAGCGATGGCAGGTGGTCGCCAACCGGTAGGCGCCGTCCGGTCCTTCGACGCCGATGTACTGGACGTAGTTGTCCAGGTTGGCGCCGTAGAAGCCGTACTGGCCGAAGAAGATCTCCCCCGAGCCGGCGATCCCGATCCTCGCCCCGTGCCGTTCGCGGGCGAAGGTATAGGCCTTGCGCGGGCCGCCGTCCTGCAGGAAGGGAGTCGTGCGCGTGTAGTGCTGGTTGTAGTACTGGACCTCCTGCGCCCGGCCGAGCACGACGGCGAGCAGCAGCACGCCCCCGGCAGCCACCGCGACGTAGGTGCGGCTGGCCGCCCGCCGCCCTCGTAACAAGGCCAGCGCAGAGGGCGCCCAGACCAGCGCCAGGGTGAGGAAGATGGTGCCGACGATGTAGCCGGGGTACCAGCGCGGCGTGGTCAGCACCGTGATCGCGTAGACCGCGACCAGGAAGTACAGCGTCAGCCGGGCACGCGAGTCTGGGGCGCGCAGCGGCCGGGCGATCGGCAGCAGCGTCATCGCCAGGACCAGACCGGGAGCGAGATAACGCGTATTGGTGAAGAACCCCGTCGGCGAGCCCTCCTGCCCGGCGGCGGTCAGCGGGGTGAAGACGTAGACGACGGCGGTGAGCAGCGCCGCGGCGGCGATCACCTGCAGGATCCGGTTGCGCGAGCGCACCGCGATGAAGACAGCCGCGGCGACGGCGACGATCAGGATCAGCGGCCAGAGCGGGCCGAATGCGTTGTCGAGTTGGGGGAAGAACCAGCGCCGGTAGATGGTCGGGTCGGTCAGGTAGTGGGAGACGGCGAAGCGCGGGCGCGGATCGAGCGGCATCTGGTCGGGCTTCGGGAGGTGGAGTGGGCCGAAGCTGAAGGACGGGATCGGGTTGCCGCCGGTCTTGATCGCCGCCCGCACGTACCAGTAGCCGCCGACCAGGAAGGTGGTGAGGCCGAGCACCCAGGCCGTCGTCAGGCGCCGCCCGCGACCGCTGAAGACGACGACCCCGAGCCAGATCGCCACGACCGGGACGAGGAAGGTGAGCTTGACCGAGGCGGCGAGCCCAGCGGCGACGCCTGCCAGAATCAGCGGGCCCTTGTCGAGCAGGGGTGCGTCGTGCTCCGGCGCGTCCTGGACGGCGCCCTCCTTCGGCGCCCTGCGCTGATGGCCGTTGATCAGGAAGGCGGCGAAGGCGATCAGGAAGGCGAGCCCCATGATGTCGTTGCGCCCCTCCCCGGGCTGGGTTTCGATCATCACCCCGGCGTCGAGCACGATCGCCCCCGCGACCAGCGTCGCCGGCCCGACCTTGTACGGACGGCCGACGCACCAGGCGGCGAGCAGGGCGATCGCAAGCCAGATCAGGTTGATCAGCGGCGAGAGCCAGTCGGTCTTGAAGACGACGATCCCGGCGGCGTGGATCAGCTCCGAGCTCTGCGGATAGAACCAGGCGACGAGGCGCAGCGGGTCGGTGTAGTGCAGGTGGACCGTCGACGCTTCCTGCGCGATCCTGGCGGCGAAGGGCATGTGGTACCAGGTCGTGTCGCCGCCGAACATGCCGTAGTCGAGGCTGAGCTGGGAGGGGAAGGTCCACTCGGCAACGGTGAAGGAGGCGACGCCGAGAGCGATCAGGAGTGCGACCGTCTGCACCCGCGGCGCCGCGACTTCGCCCGTGACCCGCGGCGCCATGCGCCGGCCGAGCCAGGCGGCGCCGAGGCCGATGCCGATGCAGACGACGACGATCCAGCCAAGCCGCAGGATGCTCAACGTGCCGAGCAGCTTGAGCGAGATGACCAGCAGCGCGACGGCGAGCGTCGCATCGCCGAGCCGGGCCAGGGCGCCGGAGAACTCCGGCACGATCCAGCGCCGCAGCCAGTAGCCGCCGAGGCCGAGCGCCGAGACGATGCCGATCGTCGCCAGGCAGCCACCGATGTAGGAGCCGAAGGAGGGGGTCACCGGCGCGGGATGCTATTCGCCACGCCGGGCGGGCGGGCTGGTTACGTCACTAGTCGGCCGCGGCGGCCGGGATGCGACAGGAGACGCCGGTGCCGGCGAGCCCGCAGTAGCCGTTCGGCACCTTGTGCAGGTACTGCTGGTGGTAGTCCTCGGCGTAGTAGAAGGGACCGGCGGGCTCGACCTCGGTGGTGATCGGCTCGTGGCCGGCGGCGCGCAGCGCCTCGTCGTAGGCCCGCAGCGCCATCTCCGCCGTCGCCACCTGGGCGTCACTGGTCGTGAAGATGCCCGAGCGGTACTGGCTGCCGACATCGTTGCCCTGGCGCATCCCCTGAGTCGGGTCGTGCTCCTCGAAGAAGACCTTGAGCAGATCGGCGTAGGAGATCAGCTGCGGATCGAAGGCGACCAGGACCGCCTCGGCGTGGCCGGTCCTGCCTGAGCAAACCTCCTCGTAGGTCGGGTTCGGAGTGGTCCCGTTCATGTAGCCGGCTGCCGTCGTGTAGACGCCGTCGAGGACCCAGAACAGGCGCTCCGCCCCCCAGAAGCAGCCGAGCGCGAAGTAGGCGGTCTCGACTCCATCGGGGAAGGGAGGCTTGAGTGGCGCGTCTAGCACGGCGTGACGCTCGGGCACGTCGAAGGCGGGCTCGCTGCGCCCCGGTAGCGTGTCCTCGGGGGCCGGCATCTGCGCCTTCTGGCGGTTGAAGAGCATGGATACACGGTAGCGTTCGGGCATCGGCTGCTTCGTCCTTCTCTTCGCGCTGATCTCACCGCGCTTGGCGCTGTTCCTCCTCTTCCTGTTCAGCGACCTGCTCAGCCGCGCCTTCGACAGCTGGCTCGTCCCCTTCCTGGGCTTCTTCCTGCTGCCCTGGACCACCCTCGCCTACGCGGCGATGTGGGCGTCCTCGAACGGGGTCAACGGCTTCGAGTGGTTCATCGTCGTGCTCGCCTTCCTGATCGACATCGGCGCCTTCGCCGGCGGCGAGCGACGCCGTTCGCAAACCAGCTAGGTACTGGGCGGCTCGTCCACCGGATAGGCGAGCCTGATGTGCTCCTTGGCGAGGACGATGAAGGCGCGCCGTATGGCCTCGCCACCGGCAAGCGGCGTGATCTCGACGTCGAGCAGCGGGATGAAGGCCACGTCGGCCCGATTGACCGCATCGGAGAAACGGCTCTGGTACCCCTCGGGAGGCAGCGTCACGTTGCCGACGACGAGATGCCGGTCGGTTTCGAAGACGACCCGTTCACGGCGTCGTGGGCTACCAGGATGCCCCTCCATGCCTGCGCTATCGGCATTTCCAGGCATTTCGTGAATAGACAAGCGTCCAAGCACGATTTTCGCCGGTCGCTGCATCGGCGTCGCCACCCAACAGGGGGCGCAGCTTCCACCTCTCGAACTAGTTTCCGATGGCCGTGGGGAGATTGAACGCACAGAAGCGTTTCGTGCAGGGCTGGATTCTCAGTGGGCTGGCGGCCCTCTTCGCTGCCCTGCCGCTCACAGCGACCGCTTCAGCAGCGGAAGCGCCTCCTCCCGCGGCGGAAGGGGCAACGATCTTCTCGCTCGCGCCAGCCCTGCACGCGATCTCGATGACGAAAGGCCCCGACGGGAACATGTGGTTCGCCGGAAGCCTCAGCTTTAGCAGCCGCGAAGCGAGGATCGGCCGAATCACCCCAAGCGGGGAGGTGACCGAATTCACTCTCCCCGCGAGTGGAGATGACGACTCCGCGCTGGGAATGGTCGCTGGACCCGACGGGAACCTGTGGTTCGCCCAGCCCGACGGGAACAGGATCGGTCGCATCACGACTGCCGGTGGGATCACCCAGTTCCGATTGCCAACACCAGACAGTCAGCCAAGCGACGTTGCGGTTGGTCCCGACGGCAACCTCTGGTTCACCGAGACGGCCGCGAGCAAGATCGGGCGCATCACTCCGGCCGGGGAAATCGCCGAGTTTCCCCTGGGCCCCCATCGCGGCCCAGTCGGGATCGTCGCCGGGCCGGACGGGAACCTCTGGTTCACCGAGACGGCCGCGAACAGGATCGGTCGCATCACGACTGCCGGGAACCTGACCGAGTTTCCGTTGCCCGAACCCGACAGGCGGCCGAACGCCATTACCGCCGGTCCAGACGGGAACCTCTGGTTCGGCGAGGACAATGCCGCTGAGATAGGTCGCGTCACGCCGGCCGGAGAAGTCGCGCTGTTCCCGGTTCCCTCGTTCGGGGTGGGAGCGATCGCCGCTGGCCCGGATGGGAACCTCTGGTTCACCACCTATTCGCGCTCACGCGTCGGGACGATCTCCACGAGCGGACAGCTACTTCGACTGTCATGCCTCAGCTCGAGTTGCCGCCTGCCTCCGATCTCACTTGCACTCGGGGGCGAAAAAGCCATGTGGGCCGGCGCGAGCACCGAATACCCGCTTTACGGCGGTGGACTCACCTATATGACCGTGGCGGCCCAGCAACCCGGATACGTCGCCAGGCTTCTCCCGTCGCCGCAAACGTTGGACATTGGGCCGCACGCCCACGCCCAGAGGACCCGCCGCACCGACATCAGACTGACCTGCGAAACGGCCAGCGGGTGCCGCGGTGTCCTGCGCCTGACCCGGAGGGTAACCACCTTTCCACACCGCTCTGTCTCCAATCCGAGCGCGCCGATCGCGGGCCAGCATCGGTACGACCTCGCCTCCGGCGAAAGCAGGCGCGTCCCCGTGACCCTGAACCGCCGGGCGGCGGGCTGGCTCGCGAAACACGACGTGACGGTCTGGGCCACCGCGGAAGTCGGCGGAAACGCCGAAGCGATCGAATCGATCCTCCTGCGACGCCGAGCTATCCAGTAGACACAGTCAGGCCCGCTCGGGTCCGTGCAGAGTGCGTTGGATGAAGTCGGACTTGCCATCGGTGTAGCCCTCGCGATCGCGATCGAAGCGCGCCGCCAGTCGGTGCTTCAGCTCTGCGTAGTCGCGGGCTTTCTCCGGGTTCGCGCGCAGGCAGTCGCGGAAGGCAAGCTCATCCCGATAGCGGGGCGAGTCGCGCGGAACGAGGTGGAGGTGATGCGTGCGGCGGCTCGGATCCGGCTTGCAGAACCAATGCATCTCCTCTGGTAGGTACGGGGCGTAGAGATACTCGAGCCCGGCCAAGGGCTCGAAGCAGGCGCGTGAAGTAACCAGGTCCTCGACGCCGACCAGGATGTCGACGATCGGCTTGGCGTCGAGGCCGGGAACGGCCGTGCTGCCGACGTGATGAATGTCGCCGACTACCCAGTTGCCGATCGCCTGCTTCAGGAGAGCCCGCTCGCCCTCAAAGCGAATGGGCCACCGTGGGTCATAGGAGACAACGCGGATCGGCTCGTCAGCCAGCTCATTCACCTCGCCGTCAAAGACCGAAGACCAAGGCGAGAGCGTCATCCACGGCTCGCAGCTCGTCCGCGTCAAGACGTCCTGCTGAACGTCCAAGGCGCTGTGGATCCACCACCGTGCTTTGCTCGACCAGAACCTGCGTCTCATTCCCCCCCAGGGTGATCACCGGCCGGAAAGTCGCCGGACGGGCGCTCGTCGAGGTCGGCGAGACCAGGGTCGTGCTCAACCCCATGAACTCGTCGGCCTGGACGACGACCGCGTAGCGGGCACCGCGCTGCTCCCTTCCCCGTGCGCCCCGCGGGGAAGGCAGGCGAAAGACCTCACCGCGGACCACGTTCAGTCGAGCGTTTCAGGTGCGAGCTCCGCCATCTGCTCCCGAACCACCCGCATCTCGGTTCGATCCGCCTCATCAGCGGCCAGTCGCTCGACCTCTTTGGCAATGGATGATCGCGATCGGCGCCTAGACGCCGCCTCCTGAAGCGCAGTACGGACGGCCTCCGAATCGCTGCTCGCATCCCCCCGCACAACTCTCAGCGCGGCAGCCGACGTGTCATCCAAACGGACGTGAAGGGACCGACTCACAACCCGAGCGTAGCACATATTGTGCTACAAATATCGGGGCGCCCGGATTCGAACCGAGGACCTCGGCCACCCAAAGGCCGCGCGCTACCAGGCTGCGCCACGCCCCGCTACGGCGATCTTAGAGCTATCTGGGCTTCCCGACACGAGGAAGGCGGCAACCGTTAGGTTCCGGCCAATGGCCGACGTGCGCCCCATCCATGCGACCCACTATGACCTCGGGGTGGTCGGGTCCCTCCAAGATGTGGCGGCACCGCCGTATGACGTGATCGATGCCGAGATGCGGGCGGAGCTGCTGGCGCGCTCTCCCTACAACGCCGTCGCAATCGACCTGCCCAAACCCTACGGCGAGACCGGGCCACAGCAGACCGAGGACGACCCCTACGCGCGAGCGGCGCGGACGATGGACGAGTGGCGGCAGGCGGGTGCCCTGGTCGCCGACGCCGAGCCGGCGATCTGGGCGATGACCCAGGACTACACCGGCCCCGACGGCACGCTCCGCACCCGCCACGGCATCCTCGCCCGGGTCCGCGTCGAGGACTTCTCCACCGGCCAGGTCCTGCCGCACGAGCGCACCCTGCCTGGCCCGAAGAAGGATCGTCTCGACCTCACCCGCGCCACCCGCCACAACCTATCGCCGATCTTCTCGCTCAGCACCGAGGACCCATGGCCGCTTGTCGCCCCCGCGGTCGCGGCGGAAGATCCCTGGGGCGAAGCAACCGACGAAGGCGGCACCGTCACCAAGGTCTGGCGGGTCGCCACCCCCGAGGTCCTCGGCGAGGCCACCGAGCTGCTCTCCAACGCGCAGCTGCTGATCGCCGACGGCCATCACCGCTACGAGACGGCGATCGCCTACCGCGACGAGATCGGCGGCGAGGGCGATCACAACTTCACCCTGATGGCGCTGACCGGGCTCGACGATCCCGGCCTCACCGTCTTCCCCACCCACCGGCTGCTCTCCGGCCTGGGCGACGATCCCGAGCGCCAGCGCCGCCTCGGCGAGGGCCTGCGCGAGCTGTTCGAGGCGACCGAGGTGCCGGTCGGGCAGCTCGACCCGCTCGGCGAGGAGGGTGTCGGCGTCTTCGGCCTCTACGACTCCTTCCACAAGCGCGGCTACCGCCTGCGGCTCAAGGACAGCGCGGTCGCCGCGCTCGACGAGCAGCTGGCCGGCAAGCCCGAGGCCTACCGCCGGCTCGACGCGGCGATTCTCGAGACGCTCGTGCTCAAGGGGATCGCCGGCCTGAGCGAAGACGACATCCTCGCCAAGCGCGGGCTCGGCTACTCGAAGAGCGTCGAGGACTCGCTGGCGCTGCTCGAGACCGGTACCTACGACGTCGCCTTCATCCTCCGCCCGATTCCCGTCGACCAGGTTCGCGCGATCTGCGAAACCGACGAGAACATGCCCCCGAAGTCCACTTACTTCTTCCCCAAGGTCCTGACGGGCCTCGTTTTCAATCCGGTCGGCTGAGCCGGCACTCCCGCGCGCCGTAGGATGACCACCCAGTGGTCAAGATCTACACCAAGAAGGGCGACGACGGCACGACCTCGCTTTGGTACGGCGGGCGCGTGCCCAAGCATCACGGACGCACCGAGGCCTACGGGGCGCTCGACGAAGCCTGCTCCCAGCTCGGCGTGGCCCGCGCGCTCTGCGGCGCCGAGCAGGCCGAGCTGGCCGCCGATCTGCTCCGCCTGCAGGACGACATCTTCGTCGCCGGCGCCGAGCTGGCGACCGCGCCGGAGGCCGCCCAGCGGCTCGAAGACGGGGTCAGCCGCACCACCGAGGAGATGGTCGTCGAGCTCGAGGAGGCGATCGACCGCTACATGGACCGGGTCGAGCTGCCGCCACAGTTCGTGATTCCCGGCGGCAACCAGCTCTCCGCCCAGCTCGACGTCGCCCGCACCACGATCCGCCGCGCCGAGCGCCGCATCAGCGCCCTCAACGAGGATGGCGAGCTGGCCGGCGAGACGGTGATCCACTTCGTCAATCGGGCCTCCGACCTCGCCTACGCGATGGCCCGCTTCGCCGACGTCGACGACCCCGCCCTGTTCGAAGGCCGGCGCAAGGCATAGCGATGAAGGTCGTCGCCCGCCGCCGCGAGGGGTACGTCCACGACGTCGCGATCGAGGGCGGCCACACGATCGTCGTCGACGAGCCCGCCTTCGTCGAAGGTGGGACCGACGCCGGGCCCTCCCCCACCCGCCTGGTCGCGGCCGGCCTCGCCGGTTGCACCGCGGTGACGATCGAGATGTACGCGGCACGCAAGGGGTGGGACGTCGGCCCGGTCGAGGTCGATGTCGACGTCGAGTACGAAGACTTCGCGCCACTCTCGTTTGCGGTGACGCTGCGCTTGCCGGACGGGCTGAGCGAGGAGCAGCGGCAGCGCCTGCTCGCGGTCGCTGCCAAGTGCCCGGTCCACAAGCTGCTGACGGGCGAGACCAAGGTCGTCATCTCCGACCGGATCGAGGAGCTTCCCGGTGCATGACTACGTGATCGTCGGCGCCGGCTCCGCCGGTTGTGTGCTCGCCGCCCGGCTCAGCGAAGACCCCAGCGTCAACGTGCTCCTGATCGAGGCCGGGGGCAGCGACCGCCATCCCAACGTGAAGATCCCGGCGGCCTTCGCCAAGCAGTTCAAAAGCAAGCGCGACTGGGACCTCGGGACCGAGCCCGAGCCCCATTGCAACGGCCGCTCGATCTACATGCCGCGCGGCAAGGGCCTCGGCGGCTCGAGCTCGATGAACGCGATGCTCTACGTTCGCGGCCACCCGCTCGACTACGAGAAGTGGGCCACCGGCGGCGCCACCGGCTGGGACTGGGACGGGATCAGGCCCTACTTCCTACGGGCCGAGGACAACTCCCGCGGGGAGTCCGAGCACCATGCCGTCGACGGCCCGCTGCGCGTCGAGGACGAGCGCTCGCCGCGCCGACTCACCAAACAGTTCCTCGACTCCTGCGCGGAGGCGGGCATTCCCCGCATCGCCGACTACAACGGCCACGAGCAGGACGGCGCCGCGCTTGTCCAGGTGACCCAGCGGGGCGGTCGGCGTTGGAGCACCGCCGACGCCTACCTGCGCCCGTCGCAGGGTCGCGAGAATCTCACCGTCGTCTCCGGTGCCCAGGTACTCGGCGTCGAGGCCCACAACGGCCGCGCAACCGGAGTCCGCTACCGCCGCCGCGGTCGCGAGCAGGTGGCCGCGGCCGAGCGCGAGACGATCCTCTCCGCCGGCGCGCTGTCCTCGCCGCAGCTGCTGATGCTCTCCGGCATCGGCCCGGCCGAGCAGCTGAGGAAGCTCGGCGTCTCGGTGGTCGCCGACCTGCCCGGCGTCGGCGAGAACCTCCAGGACCACCCCTACCAGACCTCGGTTTGGGACGTTCCGGGCGGCGGCTCGCTCGCCGACGCCGAGAGCCCCAAGGCGATGCTCGAGTACCTGCTACGGCGCAGCGGTCCGCTCTCCTCATCGGTTGCCGAGGCGTTTGCCTTCGTACGCAGCCGGCCCGGCCTCGCCCAGCCCGACCTCCAGTTCCACTTCGCCCCCGCCTACTTCGTCGACAACGGCTTCCAGGAATACGACGGACACGCGATCACGATGGGCCCGGCGCTGGTTGCTCCCCGCAGCCGCGGCTGGGTGCGACTGCGCTCTACCGACCCGTCCGACAAGCCGCGCATCCTGACCAACTCGCTGGCCGAGCCCGAGGACGTCGCCGCGCTGGTTGCGGGAGCACGCCTCGCACGGGAGATCGCCGCGGCCGAGCCGTTCGCCTCGGTGCTCGGCCGAGAGCTGTTCCCAGGGACAGACGTCGACAGCGACGAGGACCTCGCCGACGACCTGCGCAATCGCGTCGAGCTTCTGTACCACCCGGTCGGCACCTGCCGGATGGGCTCCGACGATGAGGCGGTGGTCGACCCGGAACTGCGCGTTCGAGGCGTCGACGGGTTGCGAGTCGTGGACGCCTCGGTCTTCCCGATCATCCCGAGCGGCAACACCAACGCACCGACGATCGCCGTCGCCGAGCGCGCGGCAGATCTGATCGCCGGCAAGCCGCTTCTCCGCGACGACGCAACCAGCGGCGCTACAGCCGGCGAGTAGCCGCATGGACCTCGGGCTCAAGGGACGGTCCTGCGTCGTCACCGGCGCCAGCCGCGGGATAGGACAGGAGACCGCGCGGCTGCTCTGCGCCGAGGGCGCGAGCGTGCTGCTGGTCGGCCGCAACGAGGAGCGCCTCGAGGCGGCGCGGGAGGAGGCGGCAAACGGGGGGGCCGAGACGAGCGGACGCGCCGAGGCGCTGGCCCTGGACGTCACCGACGAGGAGGCCGGTGAGCGGATGGTCGCAGCGGCGAAGGAGCATTTCGGTGGCGTCGACGCGCTGGTCAACAACGCCGGTGCCGCCCAGTGGCGCGACCTCGACGACGTCCCGGACGAGGACTGGTACGGCCAGTACGAGCTGAACGTGATGGCGCCCCTGCGGGCGATGCGGGCAGCCGCCCCCTCGATGGCCGAGCGGGGCTGGGGAAGGATCGTCAACGTCTGCTCGACCGCCGGCAAGCGGCCCTCGGCGGCGATGCCCGAGTACTCCGTTGCCAAGGCGGCCGAGCTGTCCCTCTCCCGTCTCTTCGCCGACCGCTACGCCAAGCAGGGCGTGCTCGTCAACGCGATCTGCCCCGGGCCGGTCGAGGCCGAGCTGTGGATGGAGCCGGGCGGCTTGCTCGACCAGTCACACCGCATGTCCGGCGCCGAGAGCCGCGAGGAGGCGCTGGCCGAAGCCGGCGCGAAGCGCCCGATCGGACGCCTCGCCGAGGTCGGGGAGATCGCCGCCGCGATCGTCTTCCTCTGCTCCGAGCGCGCCTCCTACGTGGCCGGCGCCGCCTGGTCGGTGGACGGCGGCACGGTCCAGGTGATCATCTGACCGACGCGGCGGTGCTGCTGCCGCTCTACGGATGGCCCGACGAGCCCGGCCTCGTCCTCACCGAGCGGCGCGCGGACCTACGGCGGCACGCCGGCGAGATCTCGTTTCCCGGCGGGCGCAAGGACGACGCCGACGCCGACCTTGCCGCGACCGCGCTGCGCGAGGCCGAGGAGGAGATCGGCCTCGACCCGGCGGTCGTCGAGCTCGGCGAAGAGCTGCCCACGACCGGCACCTTCGTCACCGGCTACCGCATCCACCCGTTCGTAGGCAAGATCCCCCATCCAGGCGGGCTGGATCTGGCGGCCAACCCCAGCGAGGTGGAGACCGTCCTCACCTTCTCGCTGGACGTCCTCCGCGAGGGCTACGGGATGCGCCGCCTGATCCGTCGCGGCGTCCCCATCCACACCCCTACCTACGAGGCGGAAGGGCACCTGATCTGGGGAGCTACCGCGCGGATCCTCGGCGATCTGATCGATCGCCTTGCCCTGAAGGCTTAGCTCTTCCCGGGCTGGGGCACGATGCGGATGTAGGGGCGGGGCTCCTCCCACCCATCCGGATAGGTCTCTTTGGCTTCGTCGTTGGAGACCGAGCCGGCGATGATCACGTCATCGCCCTGCTGCCACTGGGCCGGGGTGGCGACTTTGTGCTTGGCGGTGAGCTGCAGCGAGTCGATCACGCGCAGGACCTCGTCGAAGTTGCGCCCGGTCGTCATCGGGTAGACGAGGATCAGTTTGATCTTCTTGTCGGGGCCGATGACGAAGACGTTGCGAACGGTCTGGTTGTCGGCCGGGGTGCGATCCTCGGCGTTGCCCGAGACGTTCGCCGGCAGCATCCCGTAGAGCCTGGCGACGTTGAAGTCGGTATCGCTGATGATCGGGTAGTTCGGCGCCGTGCCCTGCGTGTCCCCGATGTCCTTGGCCCACTCCTCGTGCCTGTCGAGCGGGTCGATCGAGAGACCGATGATCTTCACGCCCCGCTTCGCGAACTCGGGCTCGATGCTCGCCATGTAGCCGAGCTCCGTCGTGCAGACCGGGGTGAAGTCCTTCGGGTGCGAGAACAGCACCGCCCAGGAGTCGCCGATCCAGTCGTGGAACTTGATCCGACCCTCGGTCGTATCGGCCTCGAAATCGGGTGCTACGTCGCCAAGTTGCAGCGCCATCGGACCAGCTCCTTTCGTTTTAGGCGTATTGCCTTAATTCCTATCCGAGTTTAGTGATATCGGTTCCCCGGCCAGTGACGACGACCGGGATGCGCCAGCGCTCGCCGGCGGCTCGCACGATCGAGCTCCCCCGCTCGAGGATCGCGGAGTCGACACTGCCATCCGCCTCGTAGACGAAACGTCGCACCGGCGTTTCGACCAGCCGCTCCAGGAAGCGTTCGAGCCGCGGGCCGTGGATCGCCTCGAGATTCTCGGCGGGGCCCCCGGCGGAACCGAGCAACCAGTACACCGTGGCCACGTCGCCGACCAGGTCGAGCACCGTGCCGGGGGCCTCGGGGTCGGCGAGAGCGGGTTCGATCCCGGCTGCCTCGATTACCGCCAGGCCCTCCTCGCGGCGGCTCGTCCCGCGCACCTGCCAGCCCTCGGCGAGCAACCGCTCCCCGAGCTGGCGTCCCCGGCAGCCACAGCCGGCGATCAGAGCCCGCGCCACGCCCGGGTCGCCTCAAGCCTCGAACGGGTCGCCGCGGCGGAGCCGCTCCAGCTCCTCCTCTTCGACCTCGGCCCGCAGCTTTCTCTCGTCTATCTCGGTGGCGCCGCGGCGGCGACGCATTTCGTTCTGCGCCTCGAGCATCTGCCGCACGTCGTCGATTTCGTTCTGCGCCTCGACTTCGGGGCTGCGCGTCGGCTTCCAGTCGACCAGGTCGGCGCTGCTGCCCTGGTAGAAGTGGCCGATCAGCACCAGAACGCCGATGATGACGGCCAGCATGCCGACGGTGAGGAGGACGAAACCCATGGGCCTCAGGATACGCCGCAATCCCGTGTCGCATTTAATGCACCCCTATGCCTGAGGCGTATCTGGTCGACGCGGTCCGCACGCCGATGGGCACCTACCGCGGCGCGCTGTCCACCGTGCGCCCCGACGACCTCGCCGCCCACGTCGTCCGCGCCGTCGTCGAGCGCACCGGGGTCGACCCGGCCGAGATCGCCGACGTCTACTTCGGCGCCGCCAACCAGTCGGGCGAGGACAACCGCGACGTGGCGCGGATGGCGGCACTGCTCGCCGGCCTGCCCGACAGCGTTCCGGGGGCCACCGTCAACCGCCTCTGCGCCTCGGGCCTGGAGGCGGTCAACTGCGCCGCCCGCGCGGTCAAGCTCGGCGAGGGCGACTTCTACCTGGCCGGCGGGGTCGAGTCGATGAGCCGGGCTCCCTGGGTCGTCGGCAAGCCGGAGCGCGCCCTGCCCCGCGGCGAGCAGACGATGCACGACACGACCCTGGGCTGGCGCTTCGTCAACCCGCGCATGGCCGAGCTCGGCGTCTCGACCGAGTCGATGGGCGAGACCGGCGAGAACGTCGCCGAGCGCTACGGGATCAGCCGCGAGGACCAGGACGCCTTCGCGCTGCGCAGCCACCAGCGCGCGGTCGCCGCCGCCGAGGCCGGGCTGTTCGCCGAGGAGATCGTGCCGATCGAGGCACCCAAGGGGCGGCGCGAGACGGTTTCGGTCGAGGCGGACGAGGGACCGCGCCCCGACGCCTCGCTGGAGAAGATGGCGAAGCTCCGACCCGCCTTTCGCGAGGGGGGCACGGTCACCGCCGGCAACGCCTCGACCCTCAACGATGGCGCCGCCTGTCTGCTGGTCGCCTCCGAGACCGGGGTCGAAAAGCTCGGCGCCGAGCCGCTGGCGCGGGTTCTGGCCAGCGGCGTCGCCGGCGTCGATCCCGCCTACATGGGGATCGGCCCAGCGGTCGCCGTCCCCCGCGCCCTGGCCGCCGCCGGCCTCAGCCTCGATCAGATCGACCTGATCGAGCTCAACGAGGCTTTCGCCTCGCAGGTGCTCGCCTGCGCCAGCGAGCTCGGCATCGAAGAAGACCGCCTCAACGTCAACGGCGGCGCGATCGCCCTCGGCCACCCCCTCGGCTGCTCCGGCGCCCGCCTAACCGGCACGCTGATCCGCGAGCTGCGACGCCGCAAAGCCCGCTACGGCATCGCGACGATGTGCGTGGGCGTCGGCCAGGGCCTCGCGACGGTGTTCGAAGCGGTCTGAGATAGCCTCGCCGCGGCGATGACGAGCACTCTGAAAGAACTGGCCAGTGTCGACGGCCTAATCACCCCCACCGCGGAGGCGACGGTGCCGATGAAGGACGACGGGCTCTACCGCGGCGACGGCGCCTTCGAGGTGATCCGCCTCTATGAGGGCAAGCCCTTCGCGCTCGCAGACCATCTGGACCGGCTGGAGCGCTCCTCCGCCTCGATCAGGCTCGAGTTCGACCGCGCCGCTCTGGAGCGGGAGATCGACGCGCTGCTGAGCGAGGCCGGCGGGCCGGATGGACAGCTGCGCTTGATCGTCACCCGCGGCGGTCGCCGCATCGCCGCGATCGAGCCGATCCCCGCACACGCCGAGACGCTGCGCCTCGCCACCGTCACCTATTCCCCGACCGTGATCCTCAACGGCGTCAAGTCGCTCTCCTATGCCGCCAACATGCAGGCGACGCGACTGGCAAAAGAGCAGGGAGCCGACGAGGCTGTCCTGGTCCAGCCCGATGGAACCGTGCTCGAGCCGCCCACCTCAGCGATCTTCTGGGTCTCCCCGCTGGGAAAGCTGCGCACGCCCGCTCTCGACGTCGGCGTGCTCGAGTCGATTACCCGCGATCGCCTGGTCAAGGCCCTCGACGTCGAGGAGGGCACCTGGCAGGTCGCCGATCTGCGCGCCGCCGGAGAGGCCTTCCTCGCCTCGACCACGCGGGAGATCCAAGCGGTCTCCGCGATCGACGGCAATGCCCTGCCCGAAGCGCCCGGGCCCCGTACCCGCGAGGCGCAGAAGGCCTTCGCGGCGACCCTGGGGCGAGAGCTTTGAACTCCACGACGCAAACGAGAAAGCGATGGTGAGATGGACTTTCAGCTGAGCGACGAGCAGCGCCTGATTTCCGAAACCGCGCGTGAATTCGCCGACAAGGAGATCGCCCCGCGGGTCAAAGAGAACGACCGTGCCGCCCGCTTCGACCGCGAGCTGGCGAGCAAGCTGGGCGAGGTCGGCTACCTCGGTGCGCCGGTCGCCGAGCAGTACGGCGGCCGTGGCCTCGACTACATCGGCTACGGGCTGATCGTCGAGCAGGTCGGCCGCGCCGACTCCTCCGCCCGCACCGTCGTCTCAGTGCAGACCTCGCTGGTCGCCGGCTCGATCGAGAAGTGGGGCAGCGAGGAGCAAAAGCAGAAGTGGCTGCCCAGGCTCTGCTCGGGCGAGGCGCTCGGCTGCTTCGGCCTGACCGAGCCCGACACCGGCTCCGATGCCGCCAACCTGCGCACCCGCGCGACCAAGACCGACTCCGGCTGGTCGATCAGCGGCCAGAAGATGTGGATCTCGCTCGGCAACTTCTCCGAGGTGGCGCTGATCTTCGCCCAGACCGATCCGGAGAAGAAGCACCGGGGTCTCGCCTGCTTCCTCGTCCCGACGGCGAGCGAGGGCTTCACCACGCAGGAGATCCACGGCAAGCTCGGGCTGCGCTCCTCCGACACCGCGGAACTCTCACTCGACAACGTCGAGGTCGGCGAGGACGCGATGCTGGGCGAGATCGGCGACGGCTTCAAAGTCGCGATGAGCGCCCTCGACAACGGTCGCTACAGCGTCGCCGCCGGCTGCGTCGGCATCTGCGACGGCTGCGTCGAAGCTTCGGTCGCCTATTCCAAAGAGCGCAAGCAGTTCGGCGTACCGCTGGCCCGCTTCCAGCTCGTCCAGGAGATGATCGCCGACATGATCGTCAAGCGCGATGCGTCACGAATGCTCGTCTACCGCGCCGGCCTACTAAAGGACGAAGGAAAGCCGAACACGACGGAGACCTCGGTGGCGAAGCTGCACGCGACCGAGGCGGCGGTCGAATGCGCCAATCTGGCCATCCAGGTGCACGGCGGCGCCGGCTACGTCGACGACTACCCGGTCGAGCGCTACCTGCGCGACGCGCGGGTGACGACCCTCTACGAGGGAACGTCGCAGATCCAGAAACTGATCATCGGCCGCGCCGCGACCGGGATCAACGCGATGACGCCGATGGAGGCCGAGTAGGTGGCCGAGCTTGTCGAGACCTCGCTGGACGAGCCTCACGTCGCCCTGCTGCGACTGAACCGACCCGAGGCCCGCAACGCCCTCTCGCCGGAGGTGATGGACCAGCTGATCACCGAGCTGGAGCGCCTCGACCCCGGCCCTGACGTGCGCTGCATCGTGATCGCCGGATCCGAGAAGGTCTTCGCCGCGGGGGCCGACATCAAGGCGATGAGCGAACGCAGCTTCGCCGAAGCCCTCACCCACCCATCCTCTTCGTTCTGGCGCCGCCTTGCGGCGGTGAAAACTCCGACGATCGCCGCCGTCTCCGGCTACGCCCTGGGCGGAGGCTGCGAGCTGGCCCTCGCCTGCGACATGATCGTCGCCTCCGGCACCGCCGTGTTCGGCCAGCCCGAGATAACCCTCGGCATCATCCCCGGCGGTGGCGGTACGCAACGACTGGCGCGGGTGATCGGCAAGCAGCGGGCAATGGAGCTCGTGCTCACCGGGCGCCGCTTCGACGCAAGCACCGGCTTCGAGCTGGGGCTCGTCAACAAGGTTGCGGAGAACGGGGGCTGGCTCGAGGAGGCGCTGGCGCTGGCCCACACAGTCGCCGAGCAGCCGCCGATCGCCGCCAGGCTCGCCAAACAGGCCGTTATCGCCGCCGAGGAGACGGCACTCGCCGCCGGGCTCGAGAACGAGCGGCGCCTCTACGAGCTGGCAATGGCGACCGACGACCGGGTCGAGGGGATGAAAGCCTTCCTCGAGAAGCGCGTGCCGAAGTTCGAAGGCAAATGATCGCCGTAGAGCGGGTCGGCGTCGTCGGCGCCGGCACGATGGGCGCCGGGATCGCCCAGATCGCGGCGCTCGGCGGTTACGAGACCCGCTTGCACGATCCGGTCCCAGCGGCACTTGCGACAGGGATCGAACGGCTACGCTCGGCACTGGCCAAAGGCACCACGAAGGGCCTGTGGAGCGAGGAGGACGCCGACGCCGCCAGCGGCCGGGTCGGCGCCGCGACGAGCCTCGACGACCTCGGCGAATGCGATCTGGTGGTCGAGGCGGCGCCCGAGGACCTGAAGTTGAAGCGGGAGCTGTTCGCCGCACTCACGGAGACCTGCGGTTCGCGGGCAATCCTCGCCAGCAATACCTCCTCCCTGCCGGTAACGGCGATCGCCACGGGGGTCCCTCACCCCGAGCGCGTAGTCGGCATGCACTTCTTCAACCCGCCGGCGCTGATGAAGCTGGTTGAGGTCGTCGCCACCGCGGACTCGGGCGAGGCCGCCCTCGAGGCGACCACCGAGGTCGGCCGCCGCATGGGACGTACGCCGATCCGCGCCAAGGACAGCCCCGGGTTCATCGCCAACCGACTAGCCCGCCCCTTCAGCCTGGAGTCGCTGCGGATGCTCGCCGAGGGAGTCGCGGACGCCCAGACGATCGACCGCGTCTGCCGGCTTGGCGGCGGCTTTCGCATGGGCCCGTTCGAGCTGATCGACCTGATCGGCCTCGACGTCAACCTCAGCGTCGCCCGCTCCTTCTACAGCCAGGGTGGCGAGCCCGAGCGCTGGCGCCCAAGCACTATCCAAGAGAGAATGGTCGGCGAAGGCCTGCTCGGCCGCAAGGGCGGCCGCGGCTTCTACGAATACAACGACGGCCCGCACCGTGAGGCCGATCTCGACCTGGGTATCGATGCGCCGACGCTCGACCCGGCTGATCTAGCGAAGATCGATCCGGCCGCAGAGACGATCCTCCTGCGCCTGTTCGCCCAGATTGCCAACGAGGCGGCCTTTGCGCTCGAAGAGGAGATCGGCTCACCCACCGATATGGACACCGCGATGCGGCTCGGCTTCAACTGGCCCCGCGGACCGCTGGAGCTGACCGAGCTGATCGGGCCCGGAACTGCAGCGCGCTTACTTGAAGAGCTGCATGAGCAGCACGGCGACGCCTACCGGCCCGCGCCTCCCCTCAGGGCTGCCTGAGGCGGAACATCGCCTCGTCGACGTAGCACCAGCTCCAGTCCTCGCCCGGCTCAGCCGAGCGAATCAGCGGGTGCCCGCTCTGTTCGTGGTGAGCGGTCGCGTGTTTGCCGGGGGAGTTGTCGCAACAGCCGATATGTCCGCAGCTCTGGCACATCCGCAGATGCACCCAGCTCATCCCCAACTTCAGGCACTCCTCGCAGCCCGCAACCTCGCCCGGCGGGTCGAAGTACTCGACCGAGTCGATGTGCGTGCAGATCGCCATCCAAATCCGACCTTAGAGCATGGCCCGATCGGGCCTCACAAACTCAGACATTCGTCTGCTGTGACAAAGAGTTACAATTAGCGCGCCACACGTCACACCTGGCTCCCTAGTCTGGAGATATGGAGGCAATGCGACAGAGCTGGACAGACGACCGTCTCGACGATCTATCCCACCGGATGGACGAACGCTTCGACCAGGTCGAAGGGGAGATGGACCAGCGCTTCAAACGAGTCGAAGACGAGATGAAGGCTGGCTTCAAACAGGTCGACGGCGAGATGAAAGCCGGCTTTGATCGGGTCGATAGCGAGATGAAGGCTGGCTTCGATCGGGTCGATGGCGAGATGAAGGCAAGCGCCAAAGAGCTGCGCGGGGAGATCAAAGAGCAGGGGAAGGAACTTCGAGGCGAGATCGCCGGCGTCGAAGCGCGTCTCCGCACCCAGGCAAACGAACACCGTGCCGAGAGTTGGGAACAGTTCGACAGGGTCCACGAGGACATGCGGCAGATGAACGCCGCGATACTCGGGCTCCATCAGACGATGACCCGAATCGCCTGGTCCGCGGCAATCACGCTACTCGCGGGTGTCATCGGCGTGCTGCTCGCCAGCCTCTGACCCAGATCGGCCAGCCTTGGTCGCAACCCCGGCCGCTCATCTGCAATGGTCCCCGAGATGAGCGGCGCCAATGGAGGTGGGGAGCCGATCACCGAGGAGGGGATCGTCGCCCTGCGCGAGGAAATCGAGCAGCTGGAAGGCCCTGGCCGGACCGCGATGGCGGCCCGCATCAAGGTCGCGCGCGAGGAAGGCGACCTCAAGGAGAACGCCGAGTACCACATCGCCAAGGACGACCAGGCGCATCTCGAGACCAAGATCAAGCGGCTGCGCGAGCGGTTGCGCACCGCGGTCGTGGTCGAGGTCGACGGTGGTGCAGACTGCTTCAGCTTCGGTCGCACCGCCGAGGTCCTCGACGAGGAGAAAGGCGCCGTCAACACCTGGACGCTAGTCGGCTCGACCGAAGCCGACCTCGCCGCCGGCCGGCTCTCAGCCGAGTCGCCGATCGGCCAGGCATTGATGAACGCAGAGCCAGGCAAGCCGGTCGAGGTGCAAACCCCACGCGGCAGCAAGACCTTCGTCGTCCAGAAGCTGGTCGGCTAGTGGCCGTTCCAGACTTTCAGTCGCTGATGCGCCCGCTGCTCGAAGCACTGTCCGACGACCGCGATCACTCAATTAAGTCCATCCGACGGGATCTCACCAGCCATTTCTCACTCAGCGATGCGGATATCGAAGAACGTATTCCCAGCGGCCGCGTTACGACGTTTCAAAATCGGGTCGGATGGGCCACGACCTATCTCTTCCGAGCGGGACTGATAGAGCGGCCTCAGCGTGCGGTTTACCGCATAACCGAGCGGGGCCATGAAGTCCTCGAAGCCAATCCCAAGAGGGTGGATCTTGCGGTCCTATCGCAGTTCGAGCAGTTCGAAGAGTTCAGGAGCAAGCGCAACGCGCGAGCGCCACGAGCACAGAGCGTTGAGACCACCGAAAATCAGACGCCCGAGGAACGTATCCAGAGCGCCTACAAGGAGCTTCAGTCCGCGCTTGCCGATCAGCTCCTGGAACGCGTGCGGGAACAGAGCGCCTCCTTCTTTGAGCAACTCGTTCTCGACGTCCTGCGGGCAATGGGCTACGGGGGACTGCGGGAACAGGATGCTGAGCGCCTGGGACGGACGGGAGACGAAGGCGTCGACGGAGTGATCCGCGAAGACCGCCTCGGCCTCGACATGATTTACATCCAAGCAAAGAAATGGTCCGACACGGTAGGCCGACCCGAGATTCAGAAATTCGTCGGAGCCCTGCAGGGGCAGCAGGCGACGAAGGGTGTCTTCCTCTCGACCTCCTTATTCAGCTCAGACGCAATTGAGTATGCGGCGCGAGTGTCGCCGAGGGTCGTTCTGGTGGACGGAGACCAACTGGCTCAATTGATGATCGAACACGGCGTTGGAGTGACTACGTCGGATAGCTATCGACTCAAACGCTTAGACCTCGGCTATTTCGAAGTCGAAGATGATTCAGCGGGCGAGAGCGCGTAGGGCGCCCAGTGGGATCGCTGCTTTCCGAAGATCCAGTGCCCTAAGAACCGGGCGCGGGGGCAATCTCAGTCGGCTCGCCGCCCGGAGCCCAGTGGGCCTCGGGGCTGGGCGGGGTGTCGCGGAGGTACCACTCGGCGTCGAGGGCGCCCATGCAGCCGGTGCCGGCGGCGGTGACCGCCTGGCGGTAGGTGTGGTCGACGACGTCGCCGACTGCGAAGACACCGGCCAGGTTGGTTTTGGTCGAGCCGGGCTCGGTGCGGATGTAGCCGTCCTCGTCGGTGTCGACCTGGTCGACGACGACCTCCGATTTCGGGATGTGGCCGATTGCGACGAAGGCGCCTTCGGTGCCGAAGTCCTCGGTCTCCCCGGTCTCGGCGTTGCGCAACCGCACGTGATCAAGATTGCCGGCGTCGCCGCCGGCGAACTCCTCGGGGATGAAGGGGGTCTTGAACTCGATGTTGGGCCGCTCAGCGGCGCGCTCGCGCATGATGCTGGAGGCGCGGAACTCGTCGCGGCGGTTGACGATGGTCAGCTCGCTGGCGAACTTGGAGACGAAGATCGCGTCCTCCATCGCCGAGTCGCCGCCGCCGATCACGATCACCTTTTTGCCCTTGAAGAAGGCGCCATCGCAGACGCCACAGGTGGAGACGCCGCAGCCGCTCAACTCCATCTCGCCGGGAATGCCGAGCCGGCGGGGCTCCGCGCCCATCGCCAGGATCACGGTCTTGGCAACGTGCTCCTCGTCGCCGAGGAAAACCCTGTGGACGCCGCCGTCCTCGCTGAGCTCGACCCGGTCGACGTCGTCGGTGACGAAGCGGGTGCCGAACCGCTCCGCTTGGGCACGGAACTGGTTCATCATCTCCGGCCCCATGATCCCGTCGGGGTAGCCGGGGTAGTTCTCGACGTCGGTCGTGTTCTGCAGCTGGCCACCCCACTGGAAGCCCTCGAACACCAGGGGCTCGAGGTTGGCCCGCGCCGTGTAGAGGGCGGCGGTATAGCCGGCCGGCCCACCGCCGACGACGATCACGTTCTCAATCTTCTTTTCAGTCATTTCTGCCGCCTGAAAGTCTAATACTTTACTTTTTATAGTAACACCTTGATGCCGGACTTTCACCGCCTATGCGCCGATAAGAGATCGCAGCGCTGCTGCTGGACTGAAGGGCGCCTACGGCTTCGGCGACGTGCCGTTCGTGGTGCCGCATGCATTGCAGATCCACGTGATAGCCGCTTGGCCTGTAATCCCTCGATGGACAGTCGGTTTCTTGCATTTGCCGTTGCAATACCTGCTGCTGGAGGTAGTCATAGGAAAGGACCGTAGCTGAAGGTGGGCGGGCAATAACGGCCGATTTCAAACTGACCCGCTACCCTGGTTAGGGGTTTCTGCGACTCCGTAAGTGCTTCGGCGATGCGAACTAAGGGACAGAGGGAGAGCCGCAGCTATTCTCCGATCCGCTTCCAGGTCCCACAGCCCTGGGTTTGGAAATAGGGAGTCTGGATACTGGCGATGGTCGGGCCCGCCGCGTTTTCGTTACTGGCAATGTCATAGGGATCTGCGCTGTTAAGCGTCGCCCAGTAGCAGCCTTCACCGCCCGAGGATTGATAGGTCCCTGGGATGTAGTCGACTTCGGCCCGGAAGGTGCCGTTGCCCGGGATCGTGCTCTTGGCCTTCTCTTCTTCTGCGCCATTGAGCGAGGCTTCGACCGAAGAGAGTTCTTCCCCGGTCGCGTCTACTTCGTTGCGGAGACCTTCGAGTTCTCCCGAGAGCTTCGAGCTTTCCGAGCGAGCTGCGCCGACGATCCGGGAGGCGTCGGCCTTCGCCTTGCTGAGGATCACCGCCTTGCGGGCTTGAACGGCTTCGGCTTCCACCTCGGCGCGGTCCCGTTCCTGGTTGGCCTGGGCGACTTCCGCTTGGGCTTCGTCGCGTTCGTCCTTGAGCTTTCCTTCTCCGCTCGAACCGATCGCCGCCCCGATCCCGAGAAGGATCAGAGCTCCAACGATGCTGATCGTCCACTTCGCCCAGGTCGGCAGCTTCGACCATGGGTTGCTTTTCCAGTCCTCAGCACCCTCCCGCTGTGGATCCGACACGCCTCTCCCCTTTCGCTAGTGCCCAGAAGACCGCGAGAATACCCAAATACTGGGGGGTCAAGCGTTTGCGGCGATCAGCACCCGGACCACAAAAGCGACCACTACCCAGGTCACGCGACTTTGCCGGTCTCAGCAGGCACCGGCGCCTCCTCCAGATGCCGTCCGCGGTTGACCGGCAGGCCCTCCTCTTCCCACTGGGTGACCCGTTTGCGCAGCTGGAAGAAGGCGACGATACCGGGTGGGATCGGCAACCAGAAAGCGACCAGGCGGTAGACCAGGATCGCCGGGAAGACCGTCTCCTCGGGAATGCCGAAGAGGACGAAGGCGCCGATCATGCCGGCGTCGACCGCCCCCACCCCCGCCGGGGCGAGCGGAAAGAGGTTGGCGACCATGCCGAGGAAGAAGCCCTGCACGACGACGGCGATCGGCACTTCCACTCCGAATGCCTGGAAGGAGGCCCAGAGGATGCCGATGTTCGCCGCCCAGAAGCCGACCGCGCCGATCACCGCGAGGCCACCGCGCGAAGGATGGGCGAAGAGGCTGAGGGCAAACCTGAACCCTTCGGCGGCGATCGCCGGCACTTTGGCGATGTTGGCGGCGATCGACTGAGCACGCTCTCCCCGTGCGTGGGCAGCCACACGCCGCCCAAGGTCGGGAGGTATGAGCGCCAGCAGCACTCCGAGAATGAGCAGAACGCCCGCGACCGCCGCCGGCACCACGGTCAGCTCGACCGAGTGGTTGCCAGGGAGGACGCCGGTCCGCAGCAGGATGCCGAAGACGATCAGAGCCACCGGGTAGAAGACGTAGTGCAGGGCGAGGAAGGCAACCATCCGCCGCCCGACGTCCCGCCGCCGCATCCCAGCTTTGCGCAGCGCCCAGTAGGTGAGGGCGATGCCGCCGGCGCCGGCGGCCGAGAAGAGCAGCGTCGCCGCGACCCCGGCCATGTTGATCTCGTAGGTCTCCGACCAGCGCAGGCGCAGCGTGTCGCCCCCGACCACCGCCTTGAAGAGGGCGATATAGGTGGCGATCGCGATGACGTTGAAGCCGATCGCGACCGCGATCCAGACCGGATCGGCTTCGCTGAGCTTGCTCAGCGCATCCCCCAGCCCGACCAGCTTCGGGAAGAGGAAATAGATGCAGATCAGCAGTACGAGGACGACGAGCAGCGTCTGCGCAACACGCCGCCGCGTGAACAGCGGCAGCTCATAGCCGCCGTTTCCGTTCGCCGGCTGCTCGGGAGACACGCTGGAGAAGCTACCCGTTGGCGAGGCGCTCCAGACCTTGCAGGCGTCGATTCACCGCCAGGACGGCCGGCTCGGCGAGGTGCTCCCCACCGCGCACCGAAGCGACCAGACCAGCCCCGGCAACGAGATCGGTGACGTAGTGCTCGCCCAGGTAGACGAGGGCGAAGCCGAGCGTCAGCGCGTAGGCCCAGCCGGCGGCTCCGGCAGTCCGCCCGGTCTCGGCCAGCGAGATCGCCGCCGTCACCGAAGTGGCGAAGTGCAGCGAGGGCATCGCCGCCCAGGGGTTGCCGCCGAGCGCCGAGTACATACCCGGCCAGGCCGACTTCCAGGTTTCCTCGCCGACCTCGACCATGATCCGCCGCACCTCTTCGCCAGTGTGGCCCTGCTCCGAGGCCCACCAAGGCGGGGCGGTCGGAACGGCGAAGTAGGCAGCGCAGCCGATGTCGAAGACCGCCGCGAGCCGGCGGGCGGCACGGGGAAAGCGGTCGGGATGGCGAAGCAGGATGAACGCCAGCGCCACATAGGGCTCGAGGAACCAAAGCCAGTGCGCCCAGGTGAGGAAACGGTTGAGCGTCCCAACTCCCCGCAGACGCGCGAGGCCGCGCTGCAGGCGCACGTTGGGGAGCCGGCCGAGGCCGATAACGCGGTCGGCGACGATCGGGTAGCGGATCTGCAGACGGGCGCGAAGCCGGTCGGCATTGTCGTAGGGCAGCTCGTGGATCATCGTGAAGGCCCACATCTGCAAGGCGTACATGGCGACGTCGCGCTTGTGGGAGCGCGGATACAAAACGGCCAGCCCGAGCGGGCCTCCCGCGCAGGCGGCGACGGTCACCGGGGCAGGAATGCGTGCCCTGTGGCGCAGCAGCGGCACGGCGATCGCCGCCCCGATCGCGGCAGCTGCTCCGGCACGCACGGCCTTGCGCAGCGCCGGAGATGGCGAGGTCCCTTTCATGAGGGCGGCGAGTATAGGATGGCCGCGCTTTGACGCCTCACAGCCCTGGCACCGACCAGATCGACACCCTGCTTTGGATTGGCTTCGTCGCCGCGGCGATCCTCGTCGTCGCGGTCGTCGCCGGGTTGCTCTGCGTGCTGCGCCGCTACGGCGCCGAGCGCGGTGCCGAGCCACGCCAGATCACCGGCGGCCGTCGCATCCAGCTCCGTGTCGGCGCGGCGCTGGGAGCTTTCGCCGCCGTGATCCTCGTGCTCAGCATCGTCTACACCGACAAGGCACGCGAGACGCCGCTGACGGGCCCCGCGGGCCTTCGGGTCGCCCACTCCGAGTCGCTGAAGATCCAGACGACCGGGCAGCAGTGGCTGTGGCGCTACGACTACCCGAACGAAGCCTTCTCGTATTACAAGCTCGTCGTCCCGGTCGACACCACGGTCGAGCTCGACCTGGTCTCGACCGACGTGGTCCACACCTGGGACGTCCCCGACCTGGCCGGCAAGCGCGATGCCGTGCCCGGCAAGACCAATCACGTCATCTTCCGCGCCGACGAAGAAGGCACCTACTACGGGCAGGCGGCAACCCTTTCTGGGCAGGCTTACGCGGCGATGCGAACCGAAGTCGAAGTCGTCTCGCCCGAGAAATACGAAGCTTTCATAAAAACCCAGAAGAAAGACATCCAGGCCGCGCAGGACCGTGTCGTCGGCTTGATCGAAAACGGAGAAACGCCATGAGCGCGCCCGCCAGGAACCCCGAGCTGGTCGTCGACGGCTTTCCGCCGCGCCGCGCCCGCTGGGTCGAGATCGCAACCAGCGCCGACCACAAGGATCTCGGCCGCGTCCTGATCACCGGCGCCCTCGGCTTCCTCTTCATCGCCGTGGTCGAGCTGCTGCTGATGCGCCTGCAGCTGGCGATCCCCGAGAACACCTTCCTCAACCCGGTCACCTTCAACCGCATGCTCTCGCTCTACGGCGCGACCGCGATCTTCTTCTTCGCCGTGCCGTTCGCGCTCGGCTTCTTCTACTACGTGGCGCCGCTTCAGATCGGCGCCCGCGGAACGGCGCTGCCCCGCCTCGGCCAGCTCGGCACCTGGCTCTTCATCGCCGGCGCCACCGTCCTCTACTCGGGCTTCCTCTTCACCCCGACCGAGGCCGGCGTCAACCCGCTGCCACCGCTCTCGGGCATCGCCTTCCTGCCCAACAACGGCGTCGACGCCTGGGCCGCGGCGACCGGCCTGGCGACGCTGGGCTTCGTCTTGATCGCCGTCGACCTGGTGGCGACGCTGCGCCGCCTGCGCGCCCCCGGCATGGCCTGGCGCCGGCTCCCGGTCTTCTCCTGGGCGGCCGCGATCGGCTCCTGGCTGCTGATCGTGATCGGCTCGGTGATGCTGGCGGCGATCACGATGCTGCTGATCGACCGTAACTTCGACGGGATCTTCTTCGCCGGGGACGCCGGCGGCTCGCCGCTGCTCTGGCAGCACCTGAGCTGGATCTTCTACACCGGCACCTACATGCTGATCCTGATCTTCGCCCTTGGCACGATCGCCGAGATCGTCCCGGCCCTGGCCCGCAAGCCCCTCTTCAACCGCGGCGCGGTGATCGGCTCGCTGGTCGCGATCGCCGTCATCGGCACCCTCGCCTGGATGCAGAACATGTACACGGCGCCGATCGGGATCGGTTGGATGTACTTCGCGATGATCATGTCGCTGGCGCTGATCGTCCCCTTTGGCCTGATCTTCTTCAACCTGATCGCGACCCTCTCCGGCGGCACGGTGAAGATGCGGGCGCCGCTGCTCTTCGCCGCCGGCGCGATCGTCGCGATCGCGATCGGCCTGGCGACCGAGATGGACCACTCGATGGTTGCCCTCGGCTGGCGCCTCCAACACACCACCGACAGCACCGCGGCAACCCACTTCGCCCTTGTCGGCGGCGCCGTCTTCGGCGGCTTCGCGGCCCTGCACTGGTGGTTCCCGAAGATGACGGGACGCACCATGGGCGAGACCCTGGCGCGCTTCTCCTTCTGGACGATGCTGCTGGGAACGCTCGTCGCCTTCGTCCCCCTGATGCTCGCCGGCACCGACGACGGCCAGGTGGCCGACGCCTACAAGTTCTTCGGCGGGAGCAGCAGCCTCGACGCCTACAACCTGATCGCCACGATCGGCGCCTTCGTCCTCGCCGCCGGCATCGTGATGACGCTGGTCAACGCGATCCTCAGCCGCGAGGGCGGCGTCCCGGCCGGGCATGACGCCTGGGGCGGCGACTCGCTCGAGTGGTTCGCGCTCTCGCCGCCGGAGCCGCACAACTTCGACCTGCTGCCGGACGTGCGCAGCGCCAGGCCGATGCGCGACATCCGCGAGGCGATCGCCCACCGCAGTGCACGCGCGGAGCAGCCGACCGGCGAATCGCAGCCGGTAGCCTGACCGCGGTGATTCGATGAGCGGCGCCCAGACGGCTGCTATCTCGCAGCGCCCCGCCGTGCCTTCGCTGCTGCGCGACTTCCTCACGCTGACCAAGCCGAAGGTGCAGTCGCTGCTGCTCTTCACCACGGTGACGACGATGTACGTGGCAGGCGACCCCTCACTCGGGCTCGTCCTGCTCACCTGCCTCGGCGGCGCCCTCTCCGCCGGTGGCGCCGGAGCGATCAACCACGCGATCGACCAGGACATCGACCGCACGATGGCGCGCACGGCCGGCCGGCCGGTTGCCAGTGGGCGCATCTCGGCAAGGACCGCGATCGGCTTCGGCGCCCTGCTCGAGCTCTGCTCCTTCACCCTGCTGGCGACGGCGGTCAATCCGCTCGCCGCCGCGCTCTCGTTCTCCGGCTTCGCCGGCTACGTCTTCGTCTACACGCTCTGGCTCAAGCGCACCACCCCTCAGAACATCGTCATCGGCGGCGCCGCCGGCGCCGTGCCTCCCCTGGTCGCCTGGGCGGCCGTTACCGGCGGCCTCAGCGGCACCGCCCTCTTCCTCTTCGCGATTGTCTTCTTCTGGACCCCGCCGCACTTCTGGGCGCTCTCGCTGCTGATGAAGGACGAGTACGCGAAGGCCGGCGTGCCGATGATGCCCGTCGTCCGCGGCGAGGACGAGACGCGCCGCCAGATCCTCCTCTACACGATCCTGCTCTACGCGGTGACCCAGCTGCCCTTCTGCGCCGGCGGCTTCGGGCTCGTCTACCTGGCCGGGTCGATGACGCTCGGCGCCGGCTTCATCTACTGCGCCGTCCGGCTGCTGCGCAGTGCCGACCGGCGCTGGGCGCTGCGCACCTACCTCTTCTCGCTCGCCTATCTGGCGCTGCTCTTCCTGACGATGCCTATAGACCTCCGGCTTTAGAGACCGACGCCCTGCCTGCCTGATAGAAATCCGCCCGTGGACCGCGAGACCTCCAGACGAGACATGGCTGCAGGCCTGCTGGCAGGCGGCATCGCCGCGGCGATCTTCGCCCTCTGCTTCGTCGCCGCAACCCTCTACATCGCATCGTGAGCGAGCACCGCGCCATCCCCGAGCCCGGCGAGCTGGTCTACCCGCCACGGCCGTCCTGGGCACCCGCCTTCTTCGCCTTCGGCGCCGCGGGGGCGGTTTGCGGAATCTTCGCCGAGGGATTCATGGTCCGCGGCTGGATCTACTCGATCATCGGCATCGTCATCCTCCTCTTCGCCCTGAGGACGATGATCAAGAGCGCGACCCGCGACTACTTCCGCCTGCCGCGCAAGCAACACGCCCGCGGCGCTGTGCTGCCGGTCGAAACGATCAGCTCCCCAAAGGGCTAATCAGTCCGGCGTCATGCCGGAGGTAGCTCCGGCGCTCGTCCAGACCCGCACGATGTCGCGGATCGAGAGGACGCCGACGGTCTCGCCACCGTCGAAGACGACGAGATGGCGGATGCCGCGGGTCGACATCTCCGCGGCCGCGTGCTCGAGGCTCCAATCGGGCGCGGCAGCGACGACGCCCTCGCTCATGTGCTCGGCGACGAGCTCGGTATCGGGGTCCTGGCCACGGCCGAGCGAGTTGAGGATGTCGCGCTCGGTGACGATGCACGGCACCGGCCGCTCGTCGTCGGTCACCAGCGCCGCGCCGATCCCCTTCTCGACCATCATCGTGGCCGCCTCACGCAGCGTGTGCGATGGGCCCACGGTCAGAACCACTTCCGACATGCCGTCCCGTACCTGCATCCTCGTCCTCTCCCTTCGCTGCTCGGAGGTTCGTGTGAATCGTCTCAAGCCTACCCGACTGTCGAGCGCTCACACGCAGCGTTTACGCGTCCTTGATCTATAGACTCCGGCGCGCTCCGCGCCGTATGACGACGATGCTCAAGCAACCGAACCCGATCCGCATCCTGCTCGCCTTTGCCGCTCTGGCGGCGATTGCCCTCGCCGCCTCCGGCTGCGGCACGAGCACGGCTGACGAGCAGCACGGCCGAGTCCTATTCGTGCAGAAATGCGGCGTCTGCCACACGTTGGCCGAGGCCGGCACGACGGCCCAGATCGGGCCCAACCTCGACGACGCGTTCGCCGCCGCAAGGGCCGCGGGCGAGGGAGGGGACACGATCGAAGGAATCGTCAAGGCCCAGGTGGGGTACCCACGCCCCAGCAACGACGATCCCGCCGTCTCGATGCCCGCGGACGTCGTCACCGGCCAGGATCTCGATGATGTCGCCGCCTACGTCGGCCGCTACGCCGGGGTGCCGGGCGCGGCACCTCCCCAGGTACCCGGCGGGCCCGGAGCCCAGGTCTTCGCCAACAACGGCTGCGGCGGCTGCCACACGCTCGCCGCGGCCCAATCCGGGGGCGTCACCGGACCCAACCTCGACGAAGCGCTGCCCGGTCAGAGCGCCGGGATGGTCGAAGAATCGATCGTCGACCCGAACGCGCAGATCGTCAAGGGCTACCCCGCCAACGTGATGCCGCAGAGCTTCGGCGAAACGCTGTCCAAGAAAGAACTCGAAGACCTCGTCCAGTACCTGCTGCAGGAAACGCAGCCGGGCGGCGGCAAGGGCAGCTGAGTCGCCTCGCGGCCGGGGCCCGGCCGCTGACATCATCCGGGGAACGATGGGGACCCGCCTCAAAGACCGCCTCGACATCTCTCCGCAGCGCTATGCGCAGGTCACGCTGGTCGCCCTCGCCGCGCTTACCCTGATCGTCCTCACCGGCGCCGGAGTCCGCCTCACCGGCTCGGGGCTCGGCTGCCCGGACTGGCCCAAGTGCTACGGCGGCACGGTGCCGCCACTCAACACCCATGCGGTGATCGAGTACGGCAACCGCATCCTCACCGGCTTCGTCGGCATCGCCGTGATTGCCGCCAGCGCGCTCGCCTGGTTCCGCCAGCCGTTCCGCTGGCACCTCGCATTCTTCGGGGCGCTCTTGCCGGTAGGCGTGATCGGGCAGGCGATCCTCGGTGCTCTAGTTGTCAAGTACCACCTCGCCCCCGGCTTGGTGATGAGCCACTTCATCCTCTCGATGCTGCTGCTCGACGCCTCCTTTGCCCTTGCCTGGTGCTCGCGTTACGAGCCGTGGGAGCGGCGGCGCTCCAGCGACCGGCTCGGCGTCTGGGCGGTGCGAGCGCTGATCCCGCTCGGCCAGCTGACGATCGCCGCCGGCACCATCGCCACGGCCTCCGGCCCCCACGCCGGCGCCCACGCAGGCCAGCTCGTCCACCGCTTCACCTTCGAGGGCAACGGCACGCTGGAATGGGTTGTGGAGCGCCACGCGGCGATCGCAACCGTCTTCGGCCTGGCAGCGATCGCCGTCTGGCTACTCCTGCGTCGCCCTGGCGGCGACAGACGCGCCCTGCGGCCCCTGACCTTCGTCCTCGCCCTCCTCGCCATACAGGGCGCCGTAGGCGGTCTCCAGTGGTGGCTGAAGCTCCCAGGCGAGCTCGTCTGGGTCCATGTGGCCCTAGCCACCGTGACCTGGCTGGCGATGCTGTGGACGGTTGCCACGGCGGGGCGCCTCGAGTCACGTGACTCGACGGTGGAACCGACCCGGAAGGCCGGCTCCACCACCGAACGCCCCGATCCCGCCCTGACTCAGATCTGAGTCAGGATCAGGCCGCAAAATGCCGCAACCAGGCTGATCAGCGCCGTGGTCAGCGCCAATGCATACTGGGCCACCGTCCGGTGCAAGGCCTGTATCTCGCCCTGCATCCCGGCAATCCCGTCCTCGATCCGGCCGAGGCGGCCGTCAACCTGATCGAGCCGCTTGTCGACCTGATCGAGCCGCTTGTCGACCTGTTCGAAACGCTGGTTGACCTGTTCGAAACGCTGGTCAACCAGCTTGAACCGCTCGTCACAAGGAGGAACCCTCCGTCGACTTTGCGCTCGAGGCTGTCGATCCGATCGTCACTCCAGCTTTGCCTCACTGTCATTGTCTCCATGGTCGCATATCCTGAGACAACAAGTTGCGCGCGTGGTGCGCCAGATCGAAATCTTGTGAAGCGCCTTTGTCAATTCTCTGCAACAGGTGCAGCGGCGAGGTCGACGACCACGTGGGTGATCGGCAGGTCGATCTCGTTGCGAGCGCGCTCTACCACCCCGCCCTCCAGCCAACGTGAGCGGTGCGGCGGATGAGTCGAGATCACTATCTCGTCGGCAGGGAACACCCGCAGCGCGTCCTCGATCGCCACGTTCGGGTCGGAGTCGCCGATCTCGCCCTTCGCCTTCAAGCCCAACGCGTCGATCGCGATCAGCGAGAGCTCCATCCGCTGGCGCGCCAGCTCGATTCCTTCGTCGATGTCGGATGCCCAGTGGGAGGCGCGGCTCCCGGCCAGCGCCGGCGTGACGACGAGGATCTCGCAGATCCGGTTGCGGCAGCGCCCCCGAATCTCCTCCAGCAGGGCCTCGCCCTCAACCGTCTCGTTGGCGACGACGAGCAGGCGGTGCTTGCCGTCCCCACCGCGGGTCAGCTCGACGCTGCGCGAAAGCGAGCCACGCGAGTTGCGATAGGCAAGCCCCGCCCCGAACCCGATCAGCGCCGCCGCCCAGACGACTCCGATCACCGGGTGCGTGAGCAGCGTCAGCACGATCACCGACGCCGCCGCGATTCCGATCACAACCACCCACCGAAACGCGTCAGCCTCAGACCTGAGGGGATTGTGCATACCCCAGTTTTACCGCGTTGCTAAAGGATGTAAACCGCGGTATAGACAATCAGCCACATGACGTCCACGAAGTGCCAGTAGATGCCTGGCACCTCGACGCCCAGGTGGTCCTCCGCATCGGGGCCAAAATGGCCGCGAAAGGCACGGATCGTGGCGAAGCTGAGCAGCATCAGGCCGACGAAGACGTGGGCGCCGTGCAGCCCAGTGAGGCCGTAGAAGATCGAGCCGAAGGCGAGATCGCGGGCGCTGAAGCCGATGTGGACGTACTCGTTGATCTGGATGAAGAGGAAGGTCGCACCCAGCAGCCAGGTCAGGACCAGCCCGAGTTTGAGCCCTTTTTTGTTGCCGCGCCGGATCGACTCGAGCGCGTAGTGGATCGTGAAGCTCGAAGAGACCAGGATCGCCGTGTTCACCCCGGCGACCGCCACCGGCAGTTCGTAAGGGTGCGGTGGCCAGGCCGGCGGGTGGACGACGACGCGGAGGAAGAAGTAGGAGGCGAAGAAGGCGCCGAACAGCATCACCTCGGAGACGATGAAGAGCAGGATGCCCAGCGTCTGGCGGTCGATCCGCGAGCTCTGGTTGGCCTCCGGCGGCCCGTGGTGCTCCTCCTCGTGGGAATGATCGAGTGCGACGGTCGCGCTCTCCATCAGCTCGTCTCCTCCCCTTCGGCCACAGCGGCGGCGACCGCGGCCGCGGGACGGCCGACCTCGAGGTGCTCGACCGACTTGTCGGTGATCTCGCGGGTGCGGCCGAGCAGGTCCTCGTCGAGCCAGCGCGAGGACTCGCCGGCGAAGGTCGAGATCAGCACCTCGTCGACCTGGTAGTGCTCGATCGCGTTCTGCACGGCGTGGAAGGGATCGGGGCTCATCGGCTGGCCGGTGGCATCGACGTCGGCCCGGTACAGCTCGGCCAAGGTCGAGGCGAGATCGCGGACGATTTCCTCCTCGGAGACGCCTTCGGCGCGCGGGCAGATGATCGTGTAGCGGTGCGGGTGCCCCGCGGCACGTTCCTTCAGCCTGGCGACCAGGTCAGGTGCGGCGACGGTCTGGGTGGCGACGACGAGCGTGTGGTTTTTCTCCCAGCTGATCGAGTCGTCCTGGACCCGGACCGGGATGTGGGTTACCGCCACTTCGGGTTCGAAGCGGTCCTTGGCCCACTCGACGAGGTCCTTGCGGGTAATACCGAAGCGCGTCTCAGAACGGCAGGAGAGGAGGAGCTCGCCGGGTTCGTGGGCGCGCACCGCGTCATCCATGGCGAGCGCCGGATCGCGGTCCATCACCTCGCCGACCGACTCGATCCCGTACGCGGAGAGGATCGACATCGTCACCTCGACCCTGGCCCGCGCAGCCTCGCGCAACTCGCCACTGTCGATCAACTGCCCGACGGCGGGCTGGTTCTGCGGCGCCGCGACAGCGACGAACGGCACCTTGCCGGCGCGCTCGCTGACCGCTTTCAGCAGCTTGCGGCCACCGGCGACCTCATTGAGGAAGACCAGCAGCGGCTGTGCTTCCTGGGTGGAATCCCCGCTCACGTCTGGCCCACCACAGCCGGCTCGGGTTTGGCGACCTCTGCGCCTTCGCCGGCCATGATCGCGTGGCGGGCGCCGGGCACGCCGTACTCGTACGGCCCACCGACGACCCGGGGGATCTCGTCGAAGTTGAAGATCGGCGGCGGCGAGGAGACCTGCCACTCGATCGAGTTCGCCCGCCAAGGATTGGCGACGGCGCGCGGCCCGAAGCGCCAGCTGACGACCATGTTGTAGAGGAAGACGAGCTGACAGGCGCCGAGGAAGAAGGCGCAGCAGCTGATCACCAGGTTCCAGTTGCCGAACTGGGTCGCGTAGTCGGCAACGCGGCGCGGCATCCCGTCCATCCCGATCCAGTGCATCGGGATGAAGGTGCCCCAGGTGCCCACCAGCGTCCCCCAGAAGTGGACCCGGCCGAGTTTCTCGTCATACATCCGCCCGGTGATCTTCGGGAACCAGTGGTAGATGCCGGCGAAGATCGTGAAGACCGAGCCGCCGAAGAGGACGAAGTGGATGTGGGCGACGATGAAGTAGGTGTCGGAGACGTGGATGTCGATCGGCACCATGCCGAGCATGACCCCGCTGATGCCACCGATCGTGAAGGTGACGATGAAGGCGAGCGCGAACAGCATCGCGGTCGAGTAGGTGTGGATCTTGCCGAAGTAGAGCGTTCCCAGCCAGGAGAAGATCTTGATCCCGGTCGGCACCGCGATCAGCAGCGTGGTGATCATCATCGGCACGCGCAGCCAGCTGAACATCCCGGCGACGAACATGTGGTGGGCCCAGACCGAGTAGCTGAGCACGACGATCCCGATCAGGGCCAGGGCCATCAGCCGGTAGCCGAAGATCGGCTTGCGGGCATGGGTCGAGATGACCTCGGAGATGATCCCGAACCCGGGCAACATCATGATGTAGACGGCCGGGTGCGAGTAGAACCAGAAGATGTGCTGGTAGCTGATCACGTCGCCGCCGCCGGCGAACTGGAAGAACTGGGTGCCGAGGACGCGGTCGAAGAGGACCATGAACTGGGCACCGGCGATGAACGGGGTCGCGGCGACGACCAGCAGCGAGGTCGAGAGGTTGGCCCAGACCAGCAGCGGCATCCGCCAGAAGGTCATCCCGGGCGCACGCATGGTGATGATCGTGACCAGGAAGTTGAGCGCGGTCGCGATCGAGGACGCGCCGGCGAACTGGACGCCGAGGTTGAAGAACGACTGGCCCAGCGGGGCGCCGGTGGAGAGCGGCGCGTAGCCGGTCCAACCGGCGTCGAAGGCCCCGCCCGGGGCGAGGAAGCTGCCGATGAAGAGCAGGCCGGCGAGCGGCAGCATCCAGAAGCTGAGCGCGTTGAGGCGCGGGAAGGCCATGTCTGGTGCGCCGATCATCAGCGGCAGCACGTAGTTGGCGATGCCGGCGAAGACCGGGATCACGAAGACGAAGATCATCAGCACCGCGTGGGTGGAGAAGAGGCTGTTGTAGGTGGAGGCGTCGACGATCTGGGTGCCCGGCTGGGCCAGCTCGGCCCGGATCAGCATCGCCATCAGGCCACCGACGAAGAAAAAGAAGAAGGTGGTGCAGATGTACTGGATGCCGATCACCTTGTGATCGGTGTTGAAGCGGAAGTAGTCCTTCCAGCTCTTCGCGCCGTGCTGGGAGTGGTCCTCGGGGATCGTCGGCATGCCGGCGGCCCAGCGCAGCCAGTAGTCGAAGCAGCCGAAGCCGGCGAGGAAGCCGAGCGGGCCGGTGATCAACGGCACGACGACGTGCGGGTAGCCGGTCTGCTTGGTCTGCCAGATGGGCAGGCCGGAGATGTCGCGGAGGACGACGACCAGGCCGACGCCGAAAGCGGCAGCCAGAACTGCGCCCAGCAGGCCTCGAATCCATCCCGGTTGCTTGATCGCGGCGACCATCAGTAGATCTGCGCCTCCATTATGCCCCGCCCGCCCCGAGCGGTTCGACCGGGTTGGTTTCGGTGTCCTGGCGGATCGATTCCATGTACGGGGGCGGCACGGTTTCCTTCAACCCGCCGACCCATTTGCGGAAGGCGGCCGGCGACTCGACCACGACTTTTGCCCGCATCGAAGCGTGGCCGAAGCCGCAGAGCTCGGTGCAGATCAGTTGGTAGGTGCCGACCTTGTCGGGGGTGACGACGGCGGTCGTGGTGATCCCCGGCACGTTGTCTTTCTTGATCCGCCACTCCGGCACCCAGAAGGAGTGGATCACGTCCTGGGAGTGCATCTTGAACTGGACCTGCCGGTTGACCGGGACGTGGAATTCGCCCTGCACGTAGGCATTGCCTTTGCCGGGATAGCCGAAGCTCCAGGCGTACTGCTGGGAGAAGACGTCGACGGTGAGCGCGTTCTTGGCCGGTTCTTCGATGGCGTTGAGCACCGACCAGCTATAGCCGGCACCGAAGAGAACGATGATCGTCGGGATCAGCGTCCAGGCGATCTCGAGTCGGGTGTTGCCGTGGATCGGCTCACCGTCGGATTCGTCGCCCGGCTTGGCTTTGAATTTCCACAGCGCGTAGAAGAGCATCACCATCACCAGCGAGAAGACGAAAGCCGAGAGGACGATCATCACGTTGAGCAGATCGTCGATCTTGGGAGCCGCGGTCGAGGCCTCCTGGCCATCCCAGTTGATCGAGAGCATCACCGCAGAGATCGCCGCCGTCAGGGCGACGGTCGCGGCGAGCATCTTCGCTATCGGCAGGCGGCCGTACATGAGGCGGCGGGCATTCTATTGAAGCGGCGGCGGAAGGATTTCTGGGCTCAAATGACGGATGGCACGATCTAGCGGGGCCATCCGGGTAGGGCCTCCACTTAACTTTTTCGGTGTGTTGGGGTTGGGCTGACGCCCGGAGGCGTCGGCGAAAAAGTACAAGACGTTCCGGCCCTACCCGGATGGCCCCTACTCGGGCGCGGACAGCTCATCGAGTTGGCCTGCGGAAGCTGCCAGCACTCCGCGCGCTACGCCCTCCCAGCTCCAGAGCTGCCGCGCCGTGTCTACCAGCGCCTCACGAGCTTCAACGCGCTTGTCCTCCGGGAGCTCGAACCACCTGTTCAGCCGGTCTGCGATCGCTTCGACAGCTCCCTCTTCGACTGGGAAGGAAACTAGCTCCGCGGCCTTGGACGACAGCGTCGCAGCAAGCTCCCTGGACACCTCCCGCATCCCTGAGTGGCCAGCGGATACCGGCAGAACCCCACAGGCCGCCGCCTCCGCGGCGACCATTCCGAATGCCTCGGGAAACGTGCTGGGCATCACCAGCGCCTCGGCATCGGGCAGCAGCTCGGCTACTTCATCGTGCTCCAAGCGGCCGATGAACTCGATCGAATCGGCGATCCCTTTGGCCGCGTCGAGATAGCCGTCCGGTGGATCGGCGAGGAACGCGCTCAAGATCGGCAGCGGCTCCGCGGAACCGCCCTCCAGCCCTCGGCCCAGCTTTGCGACCTCACGGGCGTCGTCCAGATCGCTGCCATCGAGCGCGGCCAGCAAACGCCGCAACCCTTGCTCGTACTCCCCGTAACCCGCGATCTGCAGCTTCGCGTCTGGATGCTGCGCCACAACTAGAGGCCACGAGGCGATGAGCAGATCGACCCCCTTGGAAACGATCAGCTTCCCGACAAAGACCACCCGCAGACCCTCCTCCGCGTGGACCCGCGGCCGAAAGCTCTCCGTATCTACTCCCGGAGGCCCGAGGCGCGTCTTCTCTTTCAGGCCCGCAACATCTGGCAGCGCCGCCCAAAGCGACTCAGCGGTGTGGCGAGAGCCGACCAGAACCGTCGATGCCGCGTTCATGCCCTCTTCGGCGTAGGGCAAGAAGCGAGGATGGGGTTTGACCGTGTACTCGAGCGCCGAGCCGTGGATCTTGGCCGCAAAGGGTCCGATCTCGGAGCGGGCGAGGATCGTGGGGCCCATGACCAGATGGCCCGCCAATGCCGCGTCGAAGCCACCGACCGAAGCCGCAACCTCGCGCACGGCGGCGACGTTGGCGTCGATGTAGCGGCTGAGCTCCTCGTCCGTCAGCTCCTCGAAGGTCTTGACCTCGAAGCCCTCGTAGGGGTCTTTGACATAGACCGGCAAAAGGCCGTGGATGTCGGGGTTGTGGATCTCGACGCCCTCGATCTCGACCTGGCGGTCCTGGCAGAGCAGGTGCACTTCGTGCCCTAAGGCAGCCAACGCGCGGGCGAGATTCGCGGTGTAGATGTTGCTGCCCGTGCCGCGCAGCATGTAGCCGTGGAAGAGGAGGACACGCATCGCTGCCGCACAAGCTATTAGTCTTCTCCGCCGTGAACGCGAAGCAGCTCTATAGGATGCGGGCGCCGGCCTCGGGCCGCGAGGCCCTCGCTTATGCAGAGCCAGGCTCGGTCTACGTCGATCGCGAGACCGACGAGGAGATGGTGCCGGTGGCGATGGTGCTGCCGCTCGCCCCCTCCGCATCGGCCCTCCCCCGCACCCCGGAGAACCTGCGCGCCTGTCGCCGCTGCGACCAGCTGATCGGACTGGACGTCAGCGACTGCCCGTACTGCGGCTTGCGACAAGAAGCCATCTAGCGCTTCTGGGCAGACGTCCTGGTGTGCTTTTCGCGCCATAGCTGAACGCGTTGCGGCGGAAAGCGAATCACGAAGGGGATCATCACGCAGGCCACGCCGATCAGGAATGTGGCCGTAGGGCCAGCCCTCGTAATCGCAACGATAGTCAGGCATGCAACCGTTGCCACGCCCAGCAATCCGGCATCGCTTCGGACAAGACGTTTCATACTCGAGATGTTAGCTGAACGACCAGCGCAACCAGATAGACCGCTACGCCGAAGAGAAATCCGATTCGCCCCGCCCGCCTGATCAAATGATCGCGGCGATCACGGACCGCTCCAGCAAAAATGACATCGGCGAGTACTCCGCACGCGCCGGCCATGGCAAATGGGAATGCAAGGCCGATGCGCTCGGGCAGCGGGTCTTCAACCCGAGGAACCAGCGAAGCGACGAGCAGCCAAAAGGCAATCCCAAGCACAGCCCGACGCTGGCACGGCTCGGCGCGCGTGTGGCGCGCCAAATGTCAATTTTCTCCTACGGCCCTTTGACGACAGTCGCCGTATAGAGCAGGCGAGCGTTGCTGTAGTAACAGCCGTAGGTCTTCGTCTTGCCGACGCCCTGCTGGGGGTGGCCGCCCTGGATGTCTTCCTTCGAGGAGCAGTGTTCGGGTAGGCGACTGCCGCGCCAGGTGTTTTCTTCGGTGACGTTGAAGGCGAACATCGGTGCCCAGGTCGGGACCGTCAGGGCGACGACCTGGCCCTGCAGGACGCTGAGCGGGTGATCGAGGGTGAAGATCACCGTGCTGCCAAAGTAGGGGTTGAGGATTTGCAACGGGCTTTGGCGGACCAGCGTGTACTGGGGTGGCTTCGAGCCTTCGACCGGCCGCAGGACGCCGATCCGCGCCTGCGACGGCTTGCCGAGGAATTCGTTGAAGAAGCCGATCTCGTCGGTCATCTTTTCGGTTTCCGTGTCCGACGGGCGCGAGAGGGTGATCGACCAGGCGACGATCTTGCCGTCGAAGGGGACCTCGTAGGGCCTAGGCACGCCGCCGGCGATCGCCTGAAAGCCGGTCACGTGACCCTCGACCCGGCAGGGGATGACCTCGACGTTGTTGACGATCTTGCCCGGGCAGGACGGCGGGGGCGTCGAGTCGGTCTTGCCGAGCACCACGACCCGGGCCGGCGCCGAGCCGACGGCACCTGGCCAAGCGGCGGCGACTAGCAGCGCCAGCGCGCAGGCGAAGCCCAGCGCGACGCGAACGCGGCTGCGGTGGGGTCGGTTTTCTGCTGCTCTCAACAAGGTCTCAAGCGACAACCCCGGCCTTCGGCAAGGGTTGCGGCACGGGATTCTGTCGTTCGCCGCGGCCCGGCGGGGTCCTCCGGCGCGAATGCACGATCGCGGCCAACCCGCCGATTGGCCAGTTGGCCAATCGTCTAGGGTTGCCAGCCGTAATGGAGGGTACGGCGCCAGCAGACGAGTTCATCCCCGCCGGCCTCGCCTCGCTCGGAATCGAAGCCGACGAGGTTGACCTCGCAGTAATGGGCGCGGTCCATCAGCTCCTCTGGCCACCGATCCTCGAGCTGCTCGCTTTGGACACCGAGGATGTCGTGCCCGAGCGCTGCCCCGATCTGTCGAAGGCGCCGGAGTGAGCGCGCCGCTGGATCTCGGCCTGCGGGCGCAGGCCGCCGCAGTCGCCGCCGGTGATGTCGACCCAGGCGAGCTGCTGGACGCCGCGCTGGCCCGGATCGAGGAGCGCAACCCCGCGCTCAACGCCGTGGTCGAGACCTTCCCCGAGCGCTCGGGCGAGATGCTCGCCGCCGCGCCCGCGGGACCGTTGCATGGCGTGCCGGTCGTGATCAAGGACGAGTGGCCGCTGCCCTGGCGCGCACAGCGCTTCGGCGCCGCCGAGCTGTTGGCCCCCACCGCGCCGGGCGAGTCGGGGCCATACCGCGCCCTCCGCGACGCCGGTGCCGTGATCGTCGGCGTCGGCAACATGCACGAGCTCGGCGCCGGCAGCACCGGCGCGGTCTCCTTCTACGGTCCCGCCCGCAACCCGTGGGACACCGAGCGCTGCCCGGGTGGCTCTTCCAGCGGGCCCGCCTCATCGGTCGCCGGCCGGCTCGTCGCGGGCGCAGTCGGGGCCGACGGGCTGGGCTCGGTCCGCTTCCCCGCCGCCTATTGCGGCCTGACCGGCCTCAAGCCCACCTTCGGCCGCTCGGCAATGGAGGGACACCACATGGCGCCGGTCACCACCCTGATCGTCTCCGGCCCGCTCTGCGCCGACGCCTCTGACTGCCGGCTGCTGGGCTCGGTGCTCTACGGCGAGCAGCTAGCCGCCGGTGACGCGGCCGGCCTGCGGATCGGCATCGTCCGCGATCCCGTCTCCGAAGACGTTACGCCCGAGGTCCGCGCCGCCTGCGAGGCGGCGATCGAGGCACTGCGAGCCGAGACCGGCGGCGAGGTGCGGGAGATCGCCCTGCCCGACCTCGAAGCGGCAACCCTCGCCGCGATCCTGATCATCAACTCGGAGAGCATGGGCGGTGTGACGCCGGAGCGCCTCAACCGCCTCGACCCGGAGCTGAGCCCGATCGCACGTGGCACGCTCAAGTACCGGATGATGCTGCCGGCCACGGCGACCGTCCAAGCCAGCCGGGTGCGAACGTTGATGCGCCGCCGCCTCGCCACCCTCTTCGAGGGGGTCGACGTGATCGCCTGGCCGACGGTCCCCGCCCCTGCCCCTCCACTCGATGCGCCGATGGTCGAGCTCCCCTCGGGGCCCAACACCGCCGACCAGGCCAACGTGCGTGGTGCCGCGCTGGCCAACCTGACCGGGATCCCCTCGATCAGCGTCCCGGTGGGACTGAGCGGCGAGGGACTGCCGCTGGCGCTTCAACTTCAGGCCGCCTGGGGCAGGGACGAGCTGCTGCTCGATGCCGCCGAGGCGCTGGAGCGCGCCAACGGGCGCCGCTGGGTCGAGTCGCTGCCGCCAATGGCGGCGGCCTCGCCGACGGAGGCCTAGACAGGATGGCGTCGACTGCGATCGCGGTCGAGGGGCTGGAGCGAGCCTTCGACGAGGTGCTGGCGGTCCAGGGCATCGACATCGAGGTCGGCGAGGGCGAGATCTACGGCTTCCTCGGCCCCAACGGGGCCGGCAAGACGACCACGGTGAGGATGCTGACGACGCTGCTGCTGCCGACCGGCGGGCGGGCGACCGTGGCCGGCCACGACGTCGTCTCCGAAGCGCGCCGGGTGCGCGCCTCGATCGGCGTCGCGCTGCAGGAAGCGGCGCTCGACCCACTGATGACGGGCCGCGAGCTGATCCGCCTGCAGGCGACGCTCCAGGGGCTGCCGGGCGGCGAGGGCAGGCGGCGCGCCGACGATCTGCTGGAGCGGGTCGACCTCGTCGCCGCCGCCGACCGGCGAGTCGGCACCTACTCGGGGGGGATGCAGCGGCGCCTCGACCTCGCCGCGGCGCTGGTCCACGAGCCGAGGGTGCTCTTCCTCGACGAGCCGACCACCGGTCTGGATCCGGTGAGCCGCAAAACGATCTGGGAGGAGGTGCGCGCCCTCAACGACGAGGGGACGACGGTCTTCCTCACCACCCAGTACCTGGAGGAGGCCGACCAGCTCGCCGACAACGTCGGCATCATCGACAGCGGCAAGATCGTCGCCGAGGGGACCCCGGCGTCGCTCAAAGCCGAAATCGGCCACCCCCACATCCGCCTGCAGCTAGAGGAGGGCTCGATCGCCGAAGCGGAGGAGATCTGCGCCCGCATCGGCCCGCTGCTGCCGCCGGTCGACGGCAGGACGGTCCTGGTCGAGGTCGAGCATGGAGCGGGGGACATCCCGCGAGTCGTCAGAGCGCTTGACGAGGCGGGCATCGAGGTCGGCTCGCTGGAGCTCGTCCGCCCCAGCCTCGACGACGTCTTCGTCGCCAAGACCGGCTACCACCTCGAGCACGAAGGGGAGGAGAGCGGCGAGGAGGAGGCCGTGAAAGCGTGAGCGGCATGGCGACGAACCTGCGGGTCGTCGGCGCTCTCGGCATGCGCTCGATCCGACAGACCTTCCGCCGGCCCCAGCTGATGGCGCCGATCGTCGTCTTCCCGACCATCCTGCTGGCGATCCAGACGGGCGGTGCAGGCAGCGCGATCAACCTTCCCGGCTTCCCGCCGGTGCAGAGCTTCCTCCAGTTCATGCTCGCCGGGGCGATGATGCAATCGCTGATGCTCGCCGGCAACAGCGGCGGGATCGCGCTCGCGGTCGACATCGAGATGGGCTTCACCGATCGCCTCTTCGCCGCGCCGATCTCCCGCTACACGATCGTCCTCGGCCGCCTCGCCGGGACCGCCGCGCTCGGTCTGTTCGCGTCGCTCTGGTTCCTCGCAATCGGGCTCGTCTTCGGCGCACACATCGAGGGCGGCGTCCCGGGGGCGCTGCTGGCGATCGCCCTGGTCACCGCGACGGCGATGGCGGTCGGCGGGATCGGCGCGGCGATCGCCCTGCGCACCGGCAGCGCCAGCGTCGTCCAGGGCCTCTTCCCCCTGGTCCTCGTCGTCCTCTTCCTCTCCTCGGCCTTCTTCCCGGTCGAACTGATGATCCAGCCGGCGCAGACGATCGCCGAATACAACCCGCTCAGCTTCGTCGTAGAAGGGGTCCGCGAGCCGATCATCTCCGGTATCGACGCCTCCGACACGATCAATGCCCTGCTCGCGATCGCCGGCATCGTCGTGCTCGGCCTCGTGCTCAGCGCGCGGGCACTGCGCCACCGGTTGCGGGTGGGCTGATGGAGGCGGCGGCAATCCCGGCCACGCAGGCGATCCCGGCCTGGCGGACCAATCTGGCCACGATCGGCGCGCTGATGGCGCGGGCGAAGAACGAGCTGCTGCGCGTTCCCGGCGCGGCGATCCCAGGTGTGCTGGCGCCGACGATCTTCTTCCTCGGCCTCAACGGGGTCTTCGGCGCGCTGACCCAGCTGAGGGGCTTCACCACCGGATCCTATGAGAGCTTCATCGTCCCGATCAGCATGTTGCAGGGGGCCGGCTTCACCGGCGCGGCGGCGGGGGTCAACCTCGCCCGCGACATCGAGCAGGGATGGCTCGACCGGCTGCTCGTCTCCCCCGCCCCACGCTGGGTCCTGCTCGTCGGCACCGTGCTCGCCGCCAGCGCCCGCTCGCTGATCCCAGCCACCTTCGTCTTGACGATCGCGCTGCTGCTCGGCGCCGGCTGGCCGGGCATCGACGGCCTCCTCGTCACCTACTTCATGGTCGCGGCGATGGCGGCGGTTGCCGCCTGCTGGGGATCGACGCTCGCACTGCATTTCAAGAGCCAGTCGGCGGCGCCGCTGATGCAGGCCGGGATGATGGCGCTGATCCTGACCACGACCGCCTACGCGCCGCTGGCCCTGCTGCAGGGCTGGCTCGCCGACGTGGCCCGGGTCAACCCCGTCACCCAGGTGGTCGAAGCGGCGCGGCAGGGATTCGTCGGCAGCGTCACCTGGGCCGAAACCTGGCCGGGCCTGCTCGCCCTGGCAGGCCTGCTGGCCGTGCTGGGCACCCTCGCCCTGCGCGAGATGCGCCGCACGGGCGTGTGACTCCCCGCCGACGGGCCGAAAATACGCCTATTCGGAGGGTTTCCGGCCCGTCGGCGACAGAGTTGGCCGAGCGCGTCCTGCGCCAAAACTGGCTGGAAGGTGTGCGTGGCGACACCGAGTTCGCCTACACCCGGCCCAGCCCCGGGCGTTACCCGTGGCAGTGGTATTGGGACTCGTGCTTCGCGGCGATTGCCTGGCGGCGCTTCGATCCCGCGCGAGCTCGTACCGAGCTAGAGAGCCTGCTCGCCGCACAGCGTGAGGACGGCTTCATCGGCCACACGATCTTCTGGGATCGCCCCGTCTCGCTCGGCCGGCTGTCCTTCTACAACGTCGCCTCGCGCAGCTCGTTCCAGACCGAGACGATCCAGCCGCCACTGCTGGCCTGGGCCTGGCGAATCGCCGTCGGAGACCCGACCGTCGAGCCGGGGATCGTCGCCCAGGCCGACTGGCTGGCACGCCACCGCGACCTCGACGGCGACGGATTGCTCTGGATCGTCCAGCCCGACGAGTCCGGGCTCGACGCCTCGCCCAAGTTCGAACCGGTCTGGGGCCGGCGGGCCAACGGGCGAATCGGCTTCCCCCTCCTCGTGCGGCGCAACCGGCAACTCGGCTTCGACGCGCGGCGGATCAGCGACCGCGGCGGCCCAGTGCTCTGCGAGACCATGGTCAACACGCTCTGGTCGCTCTCGCTGCAGGCGCTGGGCCGTCCTTCGGCAACCCCAGCGTTGGTCGATCGGCTCTGGGACGAGCGTCGCGGGCTCTTCCTCGACGAGGCGCAGCCGGGCGGGTCTCGGCCGAGGCCCCTCACCTGGGCGGCACTCGCCCCGCTCGCCCTGCCCGACCTGCCCGAGCAGATCGGCCGCCGGCTGGTCGAGGAGCATCTACTCAGCGGCCGCGAGTTCCTCACTCCGGTCGCACCGCCGTCGGTCGCCGTTTGCGAACCCAGCTACGAGCCCGACGGTGGCCGCGGCCCAATCCGCCGCTACTGGCGCGGACCGACCTGGATCAACGCCGCCTGGCTGCTCTGGATAGGCCTGCGGCGCCTCGGCTACCACCAGGAGGCCGACCGGATGGCAAACGGCCTGATCGGCGCGGTCGAGCGAGAAGGCCTGCGCGAGTACTACGACCCTCGAACGGGGAAGGGGCTGGGCGCAAAGGGCTTCGCCTGGTCGGCGCTGATCGCCGAGCTGGCCGGTCCCGACCCGAAGGCCGCGAGCAGCTATTTGTAGCGGTAGGTGATTCGACCTCTATCGAGGTCGTAAGGCGAAAGCTCGATCTTGACCCGATCGCCGGGGAGGATGCGGATGTAGTGGCGGCGCATCTTGCCCGAGATGTGGCCGAGGACCTCGTGGTCGTTGTCGAGTTTGACCCTGAACATCGTGTTGGGGAGGGCCTCGGTAATCTCGCCCTCCATCTCGATCTTCTCCTCTTTGCCCATGCGGCGAGCAGCGTACCTGACGACTACCTAACCGCGCACCCGGCGGGCGCGGTCGACTGCCTCCTCGCGCGTGCTGACCTCCCCCGCGTATTGGGCTGCCTCGATCTCGGCCAGCAGGTCGCCGAGCTCGGGTCCCGGCGCAATGCCTAGCTCGACAGCCAGCTCGTCGCCACGCAGGAGCGGCTCGGGCGGGCCCTGGCGATGCCAGTCGAGCGCCGCCGCCAGCATCTGCCGGGCAAGGGAAAGATGTGCCTCGATCGCTTCCTCGGTGGCAAAGGGGCCGCTGCCCCGGGCGGAGAGCCGGTCGGCGACGGTGAGCAGGGTGACGTCGGCGGCAACGGGCTCGGTCGCCCGCAGGTACTCATGGACTCGCCGCGGCGGCAGCGGCGCCTCGTGGACGAGGAAGCCGAGGCGCAGGTGGTGCAGCGTCAGCCCCTGCAGGTGGCGGGTCAGCCGGCTACTGGCCCGTAGCCGCCGGCAGACGCCGGCGACGATCTCGACCCCGGCGCTGTCGTGGCCGATGAAGGTCACGTAGCCGTCGCGCTCGCCCCTGGTCGCCGGCTTGCCGATGTCGTGCAGGAGGGCGCCGAAGCGCAGCGCGGTGCCGCGGCTCATCTCGTCGGCGAGCGGCTCGTCGAGCAGAGCGCGGGTTTCGGCCGCGCGCTCGCCGGCGAATCGCTCCAGGCCGGACTCGACTTCGAGCGTCTGCTCGAGCACGGCCAGGGTGTGGCCGTGCACGTCGAGGTGGTGGTTCGGTCCCTGCTCGACCCCGCGCAGCGCCTCCAGCTCGGGCAGGACGACGGCGGTGAGCCCGAGCTCGTCGAGCAGCGCCATGCCACGCAGCGGGTCTGGACCGCCGATCAAAAGCCGCAGCTCGGCCAGCTGACGCTCGCCGGCCGGCTCGGCGGCAAGCTGCGCCTCAGCCCTGGCCAGGGAGACCGTGCCGGGATCCACCTCCAGCCCGAGGTCTGCGGCGAGGCGAGCCGCGCGCAAGAGGCGCAGCGGATCGGCGCGAAAGCTGTCCTCGGCGACGACTCGCAGCAGGCGCCGCTCCAGGTCGGCGAGGCCACCGTAGGGGTCGATCGGCTCCCCTCCCGCAAGCGGCACAGCGACAGCGCCCAGGGTGAAGTCGCGCGCCGCCAGGTCCGCTTCGATCGTCTCGCCACGCAGCGCCGTGGCGTCGACCTGCCAGCTGCGGTCCCGGGCGACGGCCCGCCAGGTCGCGAACTCGGCCGAGAGCTCGAACGCATGCCCGTCTCCCTCGCGCGCAACCGCCTTTGCCGCCTGCTCGGGATCGCCCGCGACGGCGAGGTCGAGGTCGGTGACCTCACGACCCAGGGCCGCGTCGCGCACGGCGCCCCCGGCAATCCAAACCTCCGCCCCATCCTCCTCCAGCGCCCGCCTGGCTAGAGCGACCAGCGACGCAGCCTCGAGACTTTCGAAGAGGCTCAAGCCCGCACCCTGGGCACACGAGCTGAGATCCCGCAGGTGATCTCGTAGTTGATCGTGCCCAGTCGCCCGGCCAGGTCCTCGGCGAGGATCGTCTCCTCGCCCTGCGAGCCGATCAGCACCGCCTCGGCGCCCGCCTCGACGTCGGTGTCGGGACCGAGGTCGACGGTCACGTTGTCCATCGAGACGGTGCCGACCAGGGGGAAGCGGCGGCCGTCGATCAGCACCTCGGCGTTGTTGGAGAGCCCGCGGCGGACGCCGTCGCCATAGCCCAGCGGCAGCACGCCGACGTAGGTATTCCGCTCGGCCCGCCAGGTCCGCCCGTAGCCGGCGCTGGCGCCCACTTCGAAGGGCTTGACGTCGGCCACGTATGAGTGCAAGGAGAGCGCCGGACGCAGTCCCCGCTCGGCCGGGTCGCCCTGGAAGGGGTCGAGACCGTAGACGGCCACACCGCAGCGCGCCATGTCGAAGTGTGAGCGGCGCTCGCGGAAGACCGCAGCGCTGTTGGCGGCATGGACGACGATCGCAGGGAACTCGCTCTTGGCTGCCTCGGCCAGCGGAGCGAAGCGGTCGAGCTGCTCCTCGAAAAAGCTCGACTCCGGTTCGTCGGCGGTGGCGAAGTGAGTCCAGACGCCGGCCGGCTCCAGGTCGGCGCTCTCGGCGCAAGCACGCAAAAGCTCCAGCACATCCTCGGGATCGCGACTGCCGAGCCGGCCCATGCCACTGTCGTACTTGACGTGCACCCGGGCCGGGCGCCCGTGGGCACGGGCCCGCGCCGCGACAAGATCGAGGAAACCGCGCCGCCAGACGGCCACCTCCGATCCCGCCTCGAGCGCCGTGTCGAGCTCCTCGGGCGCCAGGGCACCCATCGTCAGCAGGGGAACGTGGGCCAGGCGGCGGCCGAGGCGCTCGGCCTCGCCGGCGGTCGCCACCGCCAGCCGCGTCGCACCGCCCGCGAGAGCCGCCTCGGCGCAGGCCTCGTCGCCGTGCCCGTAGCCGTCGGCCTTGACCACCGCGCAGAGCTCCGCCTCCCCCAGCTCGGCCTTCATCCGGGCGCAGTTCTGCCGCACCGCGCCGAGGTCGATCCGGGCGACCGCCCGCGTCATGGCTACTCGACGAGCGCGGCTAGCGCGTCGGCCCGCGTGACCATTCCGGCAAAGCGACCATCGTCGTCGACCACGGGAAGGTGGTTGTGGTGCTCGTCGGCGATCCTCCGTGCCACGGTCTCGGCGCTCGCGTAGTCGTTGACGACGATCGGGTCGGCGGTCATCAGCTCCGAGACCTTGGTCGCGAACGCCTTGTCGAGGCGCTTCTCAAAACCCTTCATCGAGCCGACGAAAACGATGCCTCCCATGATGTTGAGGTAGTGCGGCAGGTGGAGGTCGGACTCCTCGTCGCTGAGGATCAGATCGGAGTCGCTGACGATGCCGACGACCTTGCGCTCCTCGTCGACGACTGGGATCGCCCCTTTGTCGGTCTTGGCCAGCAGCTCGATCGCGCTGCGGGCGTCGGCGTCCGGGGAGACGGTGGGGACGGAGGTGTCCATGATCTCGGCGGCGGTCTTCATCCCGGCGAGATTATTCGACCGAGGAGCTGGATGGCTGACTCGGACGCATCCCCACCGGGATCGAGTCGATCACGTCAGTGGCGATCACCGACTCGGCGGCGCCGATGCGGAGGGTGGCCGCACGACCGGCGCGGGCGTGGGTGAGGACCGCCGCGCAGGCGGCGGCAAAGGGCTCGAGGCCGCGCGCCAGCAGTGCCGCGGCGATACCGGAAAGGACATCTCCCGTGCCCGCGGTGGCCAGCGCGGGTGCCGCAAGCGAGTTGACGGCGACGCGCTCGCCATCGGTGACGATCGTGTCGTCGCCCTTCAGCACCACCACCGCTTCGGCTTCCCGCGCCGCTTCCCGCGCCGCTTCGAGGCGATGCTCGGAGATGTCCTCGGAGGAGCGACCGAGCAGCCGGCCCAGCTCTCCCGCGTGCGGAGTGAGCAAAGTCGGCGCACTGCGCGCCGCAATCCTGCCCAACTCGCCGGCGAAGGCGTTGAGCCCGTCGGCGTCGAGCACCAGCGGTGCCTCGATCGCGGCCAGAACCTCACGGGCGAGTTCGACCGAGCCAGGATCTCGACCCAGGCCAGAGCCGAGGACTCCGGCGGCGGCACGCTCGAAGGCACGCAGCAGCGGCTTTGCGGATCCCGGCGCGAGGCAGCCATCGCCACCCGGGCAACCGACCGACATCACCTCCGGCTGCCCCTGCTCGAAGATCGGCTCGAGGTCGGCCGGGACCGCCACGGTCGCGTAGCCCGCGCCGGCCCGGATCGCCGCCAGCGAAGACATCTGCACGGCGCCGGTGAGCCCGCGCGAGCCGCCCGCGATCGTCACCTGCCCGGAGCTGAACTTGGTCGAGCTGGCGCCACGTCGCGGCGCCAGCTCCAGAACCAAGGCGCCGATCGTTCCAGCGGCAGGCTGAGGGGGTGCGCCCGGCGGGATCCCGATCGGCGCCACGCGCAACTCACCGCTGTGCCACTTACCGGGAGCGACCCGGTGACCGAGCTTCGCGGCATGAAAGCTGACGGTCACGTCCGCCTCGACCGCCGCCCTCGCGACCTCGCCACTGGAGGCGTCCACGCCGGAGGCGATGTCGCAGGCGACGACGGGAGCATCACAGGCATCGATCGCGACGATCGCCGCCAGGGCCGGCTCGCGGGGCTCACCCGAGAACCCGGTGCCGAAGATCGCGTCGACGATCGCGCCAGAATCCGCCAGTCGCGGAGCGAGGTCACCGTTTACGTGCTCAGCCGGGAAGCGCTCCAGGTTGGCGGCCGCATCGCCGCTCAGCTCATCGGCCGGCCAGAGCAGAAACGCCCCCACCTCGAAGCCGGCCTCGCGCAGGTATCTGGCGGCAACCAAGCCATCGCCGGCGTTGTTGCCCTTGCCGCAGACGACCCGCACCGGGCCCTCCGGTGCCAGCTCGCCGACCGCCTCTGCAACCGCCCGTCCCGCCGCCTCCATCAGCGCCAGCGACGGAACCCCCATCTCCTCGATAGCCCAGCGATCGACGGCCCGCATGCCGTTAGCGTCGTAGAGCGAGTTGAGCCAGGGCTCCATCGACAGCCAGCCTACGGGAGTTTGATTCTGCCGATCGGAAACGCCTGCTAAACGACATAATGAGTCAAAGACATTTACAAAACATCATTAACTCATCGCGGATGATACTTTGTAAATATCATGATCTTCGAAACCCCCCAATTACGCGAGGACGAGCACGACGTGCTGAACCTGCTCGCCGAGCAGCGCGAGGAGTTGCGCGACCGCGTTGCCGAGCCGCGCCGCTGGGCCGACACCTTGCGACGCATGGCATTCGCTCGCGCGGTCCAAGGCTCGAACAGCATCGAGGGCTATAACGCCTCGCTCGATGACGTTGTCGCGACTGTCGACGGAGAGCCAACCTTGGACGCCAGCGAAGAGACTCAGCATGCGCTGGGTGGCTACCGAGACGCAATGACGTACGTCTTGCAGATCGCTGGCGACGGCTCGCTCGCCATCGACGAGGGCCTGGTCAAGAGCCTCCACTTCATGATGATCAAGCACGACCTTCGGAAAAATCCCGGTCAGTGGCGCCCCGGCAACATCTACGTTCAAGACGCAACCGGCAAGACCGTCTACGAAGGGCCCCCGAGCGAGGAGGTCCCGTCCTTGGTTGCCGAGATGCTCTCCGCGTTGAGTCAGGATGAAAGTCCTGTCCTCGTCAAAGCAGCGATGGCCCATCTGAACCTGGTCCTGATTCACCCCTTCAGCGATGGCAACGGACGCATGGGCCGCTGCCTCCAAACGCTGGTACTGCCCCGAGACCGTGTCCTGGCGCCGGTCTTCTCGAGCATCGAGGAGTTCCTCGGGCGGAACACTCAGGCCTACTACGACATTCTGGCCGAGGTCGGCGCCGGTTCATGGCACCCCGAGCGGGACGCCCACGCCTGGCTTCGCTTTTGCCTGCGCGCTCACCACATGCAGATCCGCACGATGCTGCGCCGCAGGACGGAGATCGAGCAGCTCTGGAACGGCTGCGTCGATCTGGCCGAACGCAACCAGCTCCCCGAAAGATGCGCCGCCGCGCTGATGGACACGGCTTACGGGCTGCGTATCCGGCGCGGCAGCTACCTCTCCTCGGCAAAATCGGTCGTCGGCGAGGAGATCAGCAAGCAGACCGCCTCTCGCGACCTGGCGACGATGGTCGACTTGGGCCTTTTGGAGACCGTCGGCGAGCGTCGCTCTCGCTACTACCTCGCCGGACCAGGCCCCTTGGGGCTACTCGACGAGATCCGAGCCCAGCGGCCACCGCGGGCCGCCGATGACCCGTTCAACATCGTCCGCGAACGACGCCAGCTCAGCCTGACCTGAGAGCTACTTCAGGCCGACGATCAGCTTTGCCGTCGCCAGTTCGCCCTGACTGGCGGAGCCGAGGGCGAGGAAGCGGATGCTCTTCAGGTACTTCTTCGCTTCTTCGAAGCCTTCGTCGGAGCTGGGGATCAGCGCGTCGGCGAGGCTGAGGGCGGCCGGGCCGTCGGCGAAACCGGCGATCGGCGTGTCGCCAAGCGAGGCGACGGCGTCGCTGTAGGCGGGATCTTCGGAGAGCGTCTTGCCCTTGCCCTTTTCCGCGAGTAGGCCTTCGAGGGTCGCCGGCAGGCCGTAACCAATCGCGAGTCGCCCTTCCCTGGCGGCGACGACGAGTGGCTTGTTGCCGAGTTCGGCGCTGTGGATCGAGAAGCCGGCGTACTTACCGCCAAGGACGCTGACGCCTTCCACGTGAGCGCTGCGCAGCAGGGTGACGATGCTGGAGACCGTGTCGGTCGCGTTCGAGCCCTTGGTGCTGAGCACGAGAGCACCGCCAAGGCTGCTTTCGCTGTTGCCGGTCGCGAAGACACCGGCGTCCTGCACGGAGTTGGCCAGCCCTTCCAGATCGATGCCGAGTTGCTTCAGGCCCGTCTTCAACTGGCCGGGCGGGATCGTGCCGGGGATGCCCTGCTTGTCGAGACTGTCAATCGCCTCGTTCAGCTGCTTGCCGAAGCCGGAGACGGCGATGCCGGCGAAGGCGTCGCCCGGCAGTTCTCCGAGCAGCGACGACGCGTCTCCGGTCGGCGCTTCCTGGCCGGCCAGGTCGCTGCTGAATTCGACCGCCACCTGGTCGGAGCCCGGCACGACGCTGGCAACCGCCGTCGCTTCGCTGGGGTCGATACCAGCGTTCTGCAAGATCTGGCGAGCCGTCGGGCTGATCTGCCCGCCGGACTGGTCGATCAGCTTGCCGACGTCGACGTAGACGTCTGCGAGGCTGCCGTCGGAAGCGGCTGAGATTGCCTTGGAGAAAGTGTCTTCGGCCGCCAGCGATTCGCCTTCCGAGGCTTCTTCGACTTCGTCGAAGACCTTCTGATCTTCGGCGACTACGAGGAAGTCGCCGACAAGGCCGACGACTTTGCCTTCGTTGTCTTCCTTGTGCTTGTCGACGAATTCCTGGGTCGCGGCCGTATCGGTCGATTCGACGATTGCTCCGACCCCGCTGAATTCGTTGCCTTCTTCGAGCTGCTCGAAGAAGACGCCCGCGCGCTCGCCCAGCCAGGGTTCGATTTCCTTGGCGAAGTCGACCGGTTCGCCATCGTTACCCGCCGAGCTTTCGAGTTTTTCGACGACGTACTCGCCGAGGTTGTCGATTCCGGCAACCCGCTCAGCGATCGCGTCGGTGTTCGACTGCAGTTCGCCTTCCGGCTGCAGGGTGCCTTCGACGAAGACCGGGGCGCCGGGGGGCGCGAGCTCGGCCACCTGGGAGCCCGAGGAGCTGCTGCCGCAGCCGGCAAGGAGAGCGATCAGGGCGGCCAGCGCGAGCGCCGCGAAGAGGGGACGAGGCTTCATGCGGCCCGGCATCCTAGCGGTGCCGTCACTCGACCGTAACGGTCTTGGCCAGATTCCTGGGTTGGTCGACGTTGAGGCCGCGGGCGCGGGCGATGTCGTAGGCGAGCAATTGCAGCGGCAGGATCGCCAGGATCGGCTGCAGGATCCAGTCGGTGGCGGCGACTTCGATCGTCTGGTCGGCGACCGCGCCGGCCCGCTCGTCGCCCGCGGTGACGATCGCGATCGTCTCGGCTCCCCGCGCCCGCACCTCTTCGACGTTGGAGAGGACCTTGCTGAGGACCCGGCTCTCGGTCGCCACGCAGACGACCGGCGTCGACTCGTCTAGCAGGGCGATCGGGCCGTGCTTCATCTCGCCGGCGGCGTAGGCGTCGGTCGGGATGTAGGAGACCTCCTTCAGCTTCAGCGCCCCCTCGAGGCAGACCGGCAGACCGATGTGGCGGCCGAGGTAGAGGAAGAACTGCCGATCGGAGAACGCCGCCGAGACCTCGCGCACACGCTCCTCGCAACCGGCCAGCGTCGTCTCCACCTTCGAGGGCAGCGACTTCATCTCGGCGATCAGCTCGGTGAGGCGCTCGGGCGGCAGCGTGCCGCGCAGCTCGGCCAGCCTCAGCCCCAGCAGGTACATCGCCGCCACCTGGGCGACGAAGGTCTTGGTCGCAGGGACGCTGATCTCGATGCCGCTGCGGGTATAGAGGATGGCGTCGGCGTCGCGCGTGGCCTGGCTGCCCATGATGTTGGTGATCGCCAGGACCGTGGCGCCACGCTCGCGGGCGAGGCGCATCGCCGCCAGCGTGTCGGCGGTCTCGCCGGACTGGGTGATGCCGATTACCAGGTCGCCCTTTCCCACGACCGGGTTGCGGTAGCGGTACTCGGAGGCGATGTCCATCTCGACCGGCACCCGTGCCCACTCCTCGATCGCGTAGCGGCCGATCAGGCCCGCGTGGTAGGAGGTGCCGCAGGCGACGATCACGATCCGCCTCAGGCCGTGCAGGAAGTCGTCGTCGAGCTCGACTTCGGAGAAGTCCACCCCGTCGTCGCCTGGCAGGCGGTCGGCGATCGTTTCGGCAACGGCATCCGCCTGTTCGTGGATCTCCTTCAGCAGGAAGGTCTCGTAGCCGTCCTTCTCAGCGGCAGCCTCGTCCCAATCGATCTCCTCGGCCGCGCGCTCGACCGGGTTGCCCTCGGCGTCGGTGATCGTCACCCCGGTGGCGTCGATCGTGACGACCTCGTCGTTCTCGATCGCCACCGCCCGCCGGGTCTCGGCGAGGAAGGCGGGGATCGCCGAGGCGAGGAAGCTCTCGCCCTCGCCGACGCCAGCTACCAGCGGACACTCCTTGCGCACCCCGACGAGCTGGTCGGGGCGGTCGGCGTGCATGGCGACGAAGGCGTAGTGACCGCGGAGGTCGGCGAAGGCGGCGCGGACAGCAGCGGCCAGGTCGCCGTCGTAGTGCTGGGCGATCAGGTGGGCGACCACCTCGGCGTCGGTTTCGGAGCTGAACTCCTGGCCTTCGGACTCGAGCCGGGCACGCAGCTTGGCGTGGTTCTCCACGATCCCGTTGAGGACGATGTGGACACGGTCCGATGTGTCGCTGTGCGGGTGGGCGTTCTCCTCGGTGACCTTGCCGTGGGTGGCCCAGCGCGTATGGGCGACGCCGGTCGTCGCCGGAGCGGCGGCGACCGCGACACCGCCACCGTTCTTCTGCTCGTCCATCGCGGCGCGCAGGTTGGCGAGGTTGCCCACCGCCCGGACGCTGTCGACGCTCCCGTCCTCGATCACCGAGACGCCGGCGGAGTCATACCCCCGGTATTCGAGCTTCTCCAAGCCGGCGACCAAGAGGTCGCGGCAGGGGCGTCCCCCGACGTATCCGACGATTCCGCACATAGAAGGCCGTCAAGGGTAGACGGTGGGTGGCCTCAGCCCAACTCTTTGCGGACCAGGTCGGCAAGGCGCTTGCAGACCGCGCCGGCCTCCTCGGCGCTCGGCGCCTCGGCCATGACGCGCACCAGCGGCTCGGTGCCGGAGGGGCGCAGGAGAACGCGGCCGCGCCCCTCCAGCTCGCCGCCCTCACGCTCGACCGCCTCCCACACGGCGGTTGCACCGGCGATCGCCTCGCGGTCGGCGACCTCGACGTTGACCAGCTTCTGCGGCAGCTTCTCCATCGCCTCGACCGAGGCCAGGTCGCGGTCGCCGAGCTCGCGCATCGTCATCAGCGCGGCGGCGATCCCGTCGCCGGTCGCGGCGAAGCGCATGTCGATGATGTGGCCCGACTGCTCCCCGCCCAGGGCCCAGCCGCGCTCGCGCAGCTCGTCGAGCACGTAGCGGTCGCCGACCTTGGTCACCGCGACGTCGACCCCCGCCCCGTCCATCGCCTGGTGGAAGCCGTAGTTGCTCATCACGGTCACGACGACGCCGCCGCCGAGCTCGCCGCGCCCGGCCTGGCCCCGCGCCAGCAACGCGATCAGCTCGTCGCCATCGTGCTCGCGACCGCTGCCGTCGACCGCGAGCACCCGGTCGCCGTCACCGTCGAAGGCGAAGCCGACCGTGGCCCCCGAGGAGGCGACGTGCCCGGCCAGGTGGCCGAGGTGGGTCGACCCGCAGCCGTCGTTGATGTTGCGCCCATCCGGCTCGACCGCGACCGCGTGGACCTCGGCGCCGAGGCGCTCGAAGATCGCCGGGGCGACACGGTAAGTGGCGCCGTTGGCGCAGTCGAGGGCGATCTTGACGCCGGAGAGATCGAGGGGGAAGGCCGCCTCGAGGGCGCGAAGGTAGTCCTCGGCGCCTCCGTCCAGCTCACGGATGCGGCCAAGGGGAGGCGCGGTCGTCTTTTCTGCCGGTATGCGGTCGAAAGAGCGACCGCGCTCGTCAAGTAGGGCCTCCATCCTGGCCTCCGCCTCATCGGCGAGCTTGGTCCCCTGGGCGCTGAAGAACTTGATGCCGTTGTCCCGGTAGGGGTTGTGTGAGGCGGAGACGACGGCTGCGAGGTCGAGCCCGAGGCGACGGACGAGAACGGCGGCGGCAGGCGTCGGCAGCACCCCGGCTAGCAGGGCGTCGCCGCCGGCCTCAGCGACCCCGGCGGCAAGCGCCGATTCCAGCATTGGCCCCGACTCACGCGTGTCGCGGACGATCAGCACCTGGGGCCGCGTGGCCTCGAGCGAGGCGGTTGCGGCGCGGCCGAGCGCCAGGGCAAGCTCCGCGGTGAGGAACGTTCCAGCCTCCCCTCGGACCCCATCGGTTCCGAAGAGCTTGCGCTCCGTGCTCACAGCGGCCCGCTCAGCGCTTGCTGAACTGCGGCCGCTTGCGGGCCTTCTTGAGCCCCGCCTTGCGCCGCTCCTTGGCGCGCGCGTCGCGGGTGAGGAAGCCGCGCCGCTTGAGCTCGCCACGGAGCTCGGGATCGACCTCGATCAGCGCCCGGGAGATGCCGTGGCGCACGGCGCCGGCCTGGCCGCTGACGCCTCCGCCGTGGACTCGGACGCGGACGTCGACATTACCCTCGTAGCCGGTGATCGCGAGCGGCTGGCGCGCGGTCGTCTGGTGCAGCGGCCGCGGGAAGAACTCCTCGATCGGGCGCCCGTTGATAACGAAAGCGCCGCCGCCGGCCAGCAGGGTGACGCGGGCGATCGCGTTCTTGCGTTTGCCGGTAGCCAGGAAGCGGGTGTCGCCCTCGATCTTGGCCGGGGCCCGGCTTGCCGCCTGCTCCTCGTCGTCGGAGTCGCCGGCGAGCGCAGCCTCACGCGCCCGCTGCTCCTCTTCCTCAGCTTCCTTGCGCGCCTGCTCCTCGGCACTGAGCGGCCGCTCATCGGTGTCAACGGCAATCGGCTCCAGATCGGCGCCCGGAATTGCGTCCTTCTTCTTCTCAGCCTTGGGCTCCTCGGGCTCCTCGACGGCCTCGGGCTCCTCCGCGGGCGCCTCGGGCTCAACCTCCTCCTGCTCGGCGACAGGGGACTCGATGACCTCCTCGGCGGGCGTCTCGGCCGGGGTCTCGGGCGCCGTCTCGGCCGGAGTCTCTGAAGTCTCTTCGTTTTGCGGCTCGTCTGCGATCAAGTCGTCTCCATCGGCTGTGGTTTCTGCGCCGCGTGCGGATGATCCGGCCCGGCATAGACCTTGAGCTTGGTCAGCTGCTTGCGGGCGAGGCGGTTACGGGGAAGCATTCCCTTCACCGCCTTGCGGATCACCTCCTCGGGGCGGCGGTCGAGCATCTCGGCGAGGGTGCGGGACTTGATCCCGCCCGGGTAGCCGCTGTGGCGCCAGTAGCGCTTCTGCTCCATCTTTTTCCCGGTGACCCGGATCTTCTCCGCGTTGACGACGACGACGAAATCGCCGGTGTCGACGTGCGGGGTGTACTCGGGCTTGCGCTTGCCGCGCAACGCATCGGCGATCCGCGTCGCCAAACGGCCCAGGGTCTGGCCCTCGGCATCGACGACGAGCCAGTTTCGCTCGCGGTCGGAAGGTTTGGCTACGTAGGTCTTCATCAGAGAAAAGCCGCGGGGGAGCCCCAGCGGCTCCGGGATGATAGCCGTCAACTCGCCTCCGCGCGCACGGCCCGTCCCGCGGCCGAGACGGGCTCTATACTGCCGCGCCAGCAATAGCCGAATCCCAGCCGCACAGCGGATGGGAGCGGAGGAACCGTAGGGACCCTTGCAGGTCCCAGGGGCGAATCGGACGAAGGTCAGTCCGTAGCGCATCTCTTTCAGCGCGAGCCCGACAGCTAACTCCGCAGGCGAACGAAAGAGAGGGCACGTGGCACGTGGCAAAGCTGGCGCCAGGCCTTGGCTTGGTGGGTCGATATCGATAGTCGTCTGGGCGGTCTTCCTCGCCTGCTCCGCACCGCCGGCCTCGGCGCTCACCGGCGGAACGCCGACGCCGATCGGCAGCGCCCCTCCCCCGCCCAGCCACAGCGGCACGCCCGATCCAACACCGACCGCGGGCACGCTGAGCCTGATCTCGGCCAAGACTTGGCCCCGCAAGTCTTTCTTCTACGGCGCCCGCACGCCGCGCCTTCGCTACGAAATCGGCAGCGACCAGCCGAGCAACGACCTGCGCATCGACATCGTCGACGAAGCCGGCGAAACGATCAAGAGCTACTTCCGCAACGACATCGCCCCCGAAGCGCCGGACAGCGTCCGCTGGGACGGCACGGCCGCAGATGGCCGCCCGGCGAAGAACGGCCGCTACTCGTTCCGGATCGTCTCGCAAGCCGGCGGAGCGATGGCACGCCGGGCTACCTCCTCCGCCGCATCGGAACCGCTCACCCTCAGCTTCGACCTCTACGGCTACGAGTTCCCAGTTCTCGGCCCCCATGACTACGGTGGCGCCGCCGGTCGCTTCGGCGCCGCCCGCTCCGGCCACACCCATGAGGGCCAGGACGTGATGGCGAAGTGCGGCACGCCCCTCATCGCTGCCCGCGGCGGCACGGTCCAGTACTCCGGCTACGAGGGCGCCGCCGGCAACTACATCGTCATCGACGGCAAGGGCACGGGCTTCGACTTCGCCTACATGCACCTGCTCGAACCCTCACCGCTGCATGAGGGAATGACGGTCCGCACCGGCGAACCGATCGGGCTGGTCGGCCAGACCGGCGACGCAACGGCCTGCCACCTCCACTTCGAGATCTGGACCGCGCCCGGCTGGTACGAAGGCGGCAGCCCGATCGACCCGCTGCCCTACCTTGAAGAGTGGGACAGCTACAGCTGAGCCACAACCAGGTAGCCCGCTCAGCCGGCGCAGCGCTCGCAGAGGCCACGCAGGACGACCTCGTGCTCGACGACGTCGACGCTGACCCTGCCCGCAACACGGGCAATCGCCTGCTCGAGCCCGGGATCCTCGAACGCCTCCAGCCGGCCGCAGCTGCGACAGATCGCGTGATGGTGATGGTGGCCGCTCTGCACGACCCGCTCATAGCTGGCCATTCCCCGTGAGACCTCGAGCCGCTTCAGCACGCCCAATTCCTCCAGCTGCTCCAGCGAGCGATAGATGCTCGCCCGCCCCACTCCGGCCTTGCGCTGACGAAGTTCATCGTCCAGCTCCAGTGCGGTCACCGCGCAGTCATGACGCGCCAGAGCTTCGACAACCGCCGTGCGGGCGCCGCCGCGACGGTAGCCGGCGCCGTGGAGAGCCTCGAGCGCGTGCTCGGCCCAGGCCATGTCAGTCGCGACGGACATCATTCGATCGTAACCAGCGCTGGAGCCGCATCCCGGAACCGCGCGGCTAGGCGCCCCGTCGGCAGAGACAGCAAATATGCGGCGACGATCGCCAGCGTCACCGAGGCGCCCCCGGCGGTCCCGGCGTAATAGGAGAGGTAGAGGCCGGCGAGGCCCGAAGCCACTGCGATGGCGACGGAAAGCCCGATCATCGGCACGATCCGCTCGCTCAGGTTGCGAGCGGCGGCCGCCGGGCCCACGAAGACGGCGACGACGAGCAGGTTCCCAAGACCCTGCACGGCGACGACGATCGCAACCGCGAGCAGGGTGATCAGGACCGCTTCGGCCACCGCGGGCGAAGCGCCGAGGGACCTGGCCGCGTTGCGGTCGAATCCGACGGCAAGGAGCCGGCCGTGCATCAGCGGAAGCGCGGTCGCCACCACGACAACCAACAGTGCGGCCGCCAGCAGGTCGCCGTTCGAAGGTCCGAGGATGTCGCCAAAGAGAAGCTCCTGGATTCCGGGCGGCGACTTTGGCGAAAGCGCCAGCAGAGCTCCAAGCCCGAACATGGTCGTGACGACGACCCCGACCGCGACCTCACGGCTGATGCCGGGGACCTGTGCGACCATGACGATCGCCAGGCCGGCGATCACGATCGCGGGGGCGCCGCCGAGCAATAGCGGCACCCCGGCCAGGGCGGCGAGGACGAGACCGGGCAGGATCGAGTGCGCCAGGGACTCGGTGGCATAGGAGAGCCGGTAGAGGACGACCCAGCACCCGATTGCCCCGCCCGCGACGCCGAGCAGGGCCATCTCGGCGATCGCCCGGCGCATGAACTCTTCCTGAAACGGCTCGAGCATCGCTCAGTGGGGATGGTTGTGATGGTGGGGCGGCAGGACAGCCCGGCGACCGGAGCCGGGCAACTCGACGATGGCGCCGCCGTAGGTCGCTTCGAGCACCTCCACGTCGAGCGCCCGCTGCGGCGGACCGACCGCGATCTGATCGCGATTGAGGCAGAGCACGCTGTCCCAGCGCTGCGCCTGCTCGAGGTCGTGAGTGGCGACCATCACGCCGCGGCCCTCGGCGGCGAGCGATCCGATCAAGGCTTCGAGGCGTTCCGAGCTGGGACGGTCGAGGCCGGAGAAGGGCTCGTCGAGCAGCAGGATGCGAGCGTCCTGGACCAGGCTGCGCGCGATCAGAACGCGCTGGCGCTGGCCGCCCGAGAGCTTGCCGAACGTCTCGCCAGCGAGTCCGTCGAGGCCGACCTGGCGCAGCGAATCGGCCGCGACCTCCCGATCGCGGCGGCTGGGGCGGCGCCACCAGGGAAGTCTGGAGAGGGCCCCCATCGCGGCGACGTCAAGTGCCGAGACGGGATAGTCGAGCTGCGAGCGCTCCGTCTGCGGCACGGTCGCGCAGCGGGCGCTGACGCGCAGCGTGCCCGCCAGCGGAGACAGCTCGCCGAGCAGCGCCCGCAGCAGAGTCGTCTTGCCACCGCCGTTGGGCCCCAACAGAGCCATCGTCTCGCCCGGACGCAGGGCAAAGGAGACGCCCGAGATCGCCGCCTCGCCGCCATAGCCGACCGCGAGGCCGGACGCCTCGATCAGGGGCTCGGCCTGCATCCACGCCGCCCGTCGGTGAAGCCGCGGACCATCGCGTCCGCATTGGCCTCCTCCATCGAAAGGTAGGTCGCTCCGTCGGAGCCCTGCGGCCCGAGGGAATCGCCGTAGAGGGTGTGGTCGGAGGAGGCGCCGGTCTGCCGCGCGATCGCTTCAGCCACCTTCGGGCTCAGCGAGCTCTCGGGAAAGATCGCCTTGACGTGCTCCCGTTCGACGGTGTTCGCCAGTTCGCTCAGATCCTTGGCCGATGCCTGCGCCTGGGTGGTCTGCGAGGGGATCACGGCGCCGGCGATTTCGATCCCGTAGCGGTTGGCGAAGTAGCCGAACGCGTCGTGGTCGGTGACCAGCTTGCGCTGCTTCGAGGGGACCGAATCGATGCATTTGGCGATACCCGCGTCGAGCGCCCTCAACTTGTCCAGATAGGCGCCGGCGTTACGTTCGAAGAGCGCTTTGTGGGCGGGGTCGGCCACCGCCAGGGTGCTCTCGATCTTCCTCACCGCTGCCTCGGCGTTGCGTGGGTCATGCCACCAGTGTGGGTCGAAGCGCGATGCCTCCGCGCCCGACGACTCGCCGGGCAGGCGCTCCGGCACGATCGCGCCGAGATCGACGACTTCGGCATCGCTGCCGCTGTCGGAGACGACCTGGTCCACCCAGCTGTCGAGGTTGTCGCCGCTGGCGAATACCAGCGAGGCGCCGGCGGCGCCGCTGACGTCGCTTGGGCGAGGCTCGTAGTCGTGCGGGTCGGTATTGGGTTGGAGGATCTGGTCGACTTCGATCGCGCCGCCACCGACCTCGCGAGCGAAGTCGCCGATCTGAGTCGTGGTCGCGACCACGTCGAGCTTCCCGCCGTCGCCGCCGCCGGTGGCACCACAGCCCACACCCAGCAGAGCCAATGCGCCGAGCGCGGCTGCAAGGACCGCGGGGCGCGGCAACCGCGCCACCGCTTGGCCGGCGGCCACGACGACGAAACCGGCTCCCGCGACACAGGCGATCGTCGCGCCGGGGGGCGCATCGGTTTCGACCGAGAGCCAGAGCCCCACGACACCCTCGAGCGCGACCAGACCGACGCTGAGCAGTTGCCAGGATCTCAGCCGTCCGGTGAGCAACCGCGCGGTGACGGCGGGCACCAAGAAGAGCGCGGTGACGAGAAGAGCGCCGACCACGGTCAGAGCCGCCACCGTTGCGAAAGCGACGAGACCGATCAGCACGGCGTCGAAAACCCGAGGATCTGGCCAGGCCGGGCCGGCCAGGCCGGGATCGAAGCCGGCGCGGAGCCAGTGGCGGCCGAGCAGAGCGCTGGCGACCAAGGTCGCCACGGCCGCCCCCGCGGCGAGGCCGATGTCGCCGCCGTCGACCAGCAGCAGGCTGCCGAAGAGCAGGGTCTCGATATTCGAGCCCGAGCCGAAGACGTCGCTGGCGAGGATGACGCCGGTGGCGAGGCACCCGGCGAGGACGAGCGCCACGGCCGTGTCCTGGCCTGAGCGACGGCCGCGCAGTGCCGAAACGCCCACCGCAAAGAGGAGCGCGGCGGCGAAGGCCCCGAGCGGCGCGGCAAAACCCAGCCCGTCGGCCAGCACCAGCCCGGGGAAGGCTGCCGTGCCGACCGCGTGCGAGAAGAAGGCCAGCCCGCGCATGACGATCCAGGTGCCGAGCAGCCCGGCCGGAACCGAGAGGATCAGGACCTCGATCAGGCCGCGCTGGACGAAGGGCAGCTGGAACGTCTCGAGCACGCCGCCATTAAATCAAAATGAGATTCATTTTTGTTTTCTCTTTCAGAGGCCGAGGAAGCGGCGCAGCGAGCGACGTGCCGCCGGAAGGCGGCGGCCGGCCTCGAGCTCGCGGACCGCGATCTCGGCGGTCATCGCGGCGAGCAGGTGCGAGGCAGCGGTTGGATCGGGCCACCCCATTGCCTTGAAGCTGGGAACGGCGGTGGCGGCGAAGCGCTCGTGCCTGGCTGACATCGAGGCGTTGAGGCTGGGATCCGAGCGCGCCTCGAGCGCCAGCGCCTTCACCGCTCGGTCTTCGAGGCAGGTGTCGAGGTAAGCCTCGACGCCGCGAACGATCCGATCCGCACCGGGCGGGGACCCCTCGGTAGCAGCGACCACCGCAGCCTGAACTCTTGCGTGGAAACGCTGGTGCAGGGCATCCACGAAAGCGGCGCGATCGTCGAAGTGGACGTAGAAGGTGCCCTTGGCGACGCCGGCCTCGGCGACGACGTGGTTGACGCTGAGCCCGCTGAGCCCTTGTCGCTCGGCGACGAGGACACCGGCGTCGAGCAGCGCCTCACGGGTGCGGCTTCCGGCGACGGTGACGGCCTCGGTGGACACGCTGAACAGACTATATGACCGGTCGGTCACCTAACATGACCGACCGGTCAGTCATGTGGTAGGGTCGCGGCGATGGCACTTCTCGAGACCGCCACCGGGCCGATTGCCTACGACGAGCGCGGCGAGGGCGACGCGGTGGTCCTGCTCAGCAGCGGCGCCCACGATCGCCACGACTGGGACGGCCTGCGCACCCTCCTCCCACCGCGCTTTCGCTCGATCGCCCCTGACTGGCCCGGACACGGAGAGTCGCCACTGGGCAGCGGGACCGCGACGGCGATGCGCTTCGCCGACGTGACCGAGGAACTGGTCGAGGCCCTCGCCCCCGAGGGAGCGGTCCTCGCCGGCAACTCGGTCGGCGGCTTCGCCGCGGCTCGGCTCGCGATCCGCCGCCCGGAGCTGGTTCGCGGACTGGTCCTGGTCGACAGCGGCGGCTTCCTCGGCCGCCCGCCACAGGTCCGCGTCTTCTGCGCCCTGATGGCGAAGCCCCGCTTCCTGCGGGCGATCTATCCCTGGTTCGCCAACCGCTACATGCGGCCGCGCAGCGACGAGGATCGTCGCGTCCGCGACCTCGGGATCGCGACCACCCGCGAGGATCCCGGCCTGCGCGCCGTCAGCGAGCTGTGGGGCAGCTTCACCTCACCCGAGCACGACCTGCGCGCCGAGGCGCCCTCGATCTCCGCGCCCACCCTGATCCTCTGGGGCAAGCGCGATCCGGTCATCCCGCTGAAGGTCGGCCGCCGCCTGACGGCGACGATCCCGGGCGCCGAGCTCACCGTCTTCGATACCGGCCACGCGCCGGCGGTGAGCGATCCCCAGGCCTTCGCGGCTCGCTTCGTTCCCTTTGCGGAAGCCGCATTCGACAGTCCTGTGGCAACTCCGGCGCGATGAGCGACGAGCACCTCTGGCGCTCTGGCCTGCTCGGCGAGCGCCGGTCGGTCGAGGTTCCGGGCGGGACAATCGAGTGCTCCGAGCGTGGCGATGGCCCCGCGCTCGTCTTCTCACACGGCTGGCTGGCGAACGCGAACCTCTGGCGCAAGGTGGTCGACCGGCTCTGCGGCGAGTTCCGCTGCCTGGCTCTCGACCTGCCGCTCGGCTCGCACCGAACGCCGATGGACGCCGGCGCCGATCTCAGCCCGAGCGGAGTCGGGGCCCTGATCGCGGACGTGGTCGAGCGGCTCGATCTGAGCGAGGTGACGCTGGTCGGCAACGACTCCGGCGGCGCCTACTCGCAGATCGCGCTCGCCCAGCATGGCGAGCGAATCGGCACGCGTGTCTCACGCCTCGTCCTCACCTCCTGCGAGACGCCATACGACGAGTGGCCGCCGCCGCCATTCGACGGCCTGCCGGCGGCCGCGCGCGATCCCGAGCTGCTTGGCCAACTGCTCGGCGCTCTGGAGGATCCGGCGATCCGCACCACGCCGCCTGCGTACGGCCTCCTGCTCAAGCGCCCGGTCGAGGTCGAGGTATCCGACTCCTACGCCCTGCCCGCCTGCCGCGACACCGGCGTCCTCCACGATGTCGCCAAGGCGATGGCGTCGGCCTCGACCGCGCCGGTTCGCGTCGCCGGAGAGCATCTCATCGCCTCGTCCGATCTACCGACGCAGCTGATCTGGTCGAGCGAAGACGAGGTATTCCCGATCGCCCACGCCGAACGCTATGCGCGCGACCTGAAGCACGGCGAGCTCGTCCGTATCGACGATTCCTTCAGCTTCACCCCGGAGGATCGGCCCGAGGCCGTGGCGGAAGCGATCCGGGACTTCGCGGGTTAGCGTCGCGGCGGCCCCGCAGCTCGATCAGCGCGAGCGCAAGGGCGACCGGGACAGTCGCTGGCAGGGTGTCGACAGCAAAGAAGAGCAGGTCAAGGCCAAGCCCCAGCGCAGCCACGAGCCCAGCGCCAAAAAGCTGCCGACGGGCCGAAAACGGTCGTATATGGGCCGCTTTCGGCCCGTCGGCGGGGAGGGCTAGGAGACAGCCGAGGGTTGCGGCTATGAAGAGGTCCCCGAAGCCCATCAGCGCGTCCCCGAAGTGGACCACCTGCAGGCGCGGCAGGCCGCTGGGCGCCGCAGCGGTGAGGACCGCGTTGGGGCCCTGAAGCAGGTCGGTGGCGACGAACCAGGTGTCGACGGCTGCCATCGCGTAGATCCCCAGCTTTAGCCAGAACGCCGGGGCCACCGAGACCAGCAGCCAGGCGAGCCCGACACAGCCGAGCGCGGTCAGCGCCGTCGCCGCGGCCTCGCCGAGGAGCGAGCCCGGCGCGGCCCAGGCGACGACGAACAGCGGTGCGACCGCCGCCCCCCACTCCGGCCGGGCGCCGTGGATCAGCCAGCCGAGCGCCAGCGCCGCGAAGGGCGGCACGGCAACCAGGGCCAGCCAGGAGAGCGCAGTCGCCGATTCGCCTTCCAAGCCGACGATGCCGATCACGACGACGATCGAGAGCGCGGGCACCAGCGCCCACCAGGGACTGCGAAAGGCATCGAGCCAGGCGAACCGCCGCGCCCGGGGCAGAGCCACGAGCGCGGCCTGCACGAGGCTGAGGATCGCTATCGAGACGGCAAAGGACGGCATCGCCGCCCGACCCTAGCTCGCGTTCACTCCCACTCGATCGTCGCCGGTGGCTTCGACGAGATGTCCAGGGCCACCCGGTTCACGTCCTTGATCTCGTTGATGATCCGGTTGGAGACGCGCTCGAGCAGGTCGTAGGGGAGGCGGGCCCAGTCGGCGGTCATCGCGTCGTCGGAGGTCACCGCGCGGATCACGATCGGGTAGGCGTAGGTGCGACCGTCCCCTTGCACTCCCACGGAGCGCACCACCGGGAGCACGCAGAAGGACTGCCAGAGCTGCCGGTACAGCTCGGCGGCGCGGATCTCCTCCTGGAGGATCGCGTCGGCGGCGCGCAGGATGTCGAGCCTCTCCCTGTTCACCTCGCCGCCGACGATCCGGATCCCCAACCCCGGCCCCGGGAAGGGCTGCCGCCATACCATCCGCTCGGGCATGCCGAGCTCGGCGCCGACCGCTCGCACCTCGTCCTTGAACAGCATCCGCAGCGGCTCGACCAGGTCGAACTCGAGGTCGTCGGGCAGGCCGCCGACGTTGTGGTGGGACTTGATCGTCGCCGCGTGGTCGCTGCCGCCCGACTCGATCACGTCCGAGTAGAGGGTGCCCTGGACGAGGAAGTCGACCTCGTCGAGCTTCGCCGCCTCCTCCTCGAAGACGCGGATGAACTCCTCGCCGATGATCTTACGCTTGCGCTCGGGCTCGTCGACCCCGGCGAGCTTGGCGAGAAAGCGCTCTTCGGCGTCGACGTGGACGAGCGGGATGCCGAACTGGCCGAAGGCCTCGACCACCTGCTCGGCCTCGTTCAGCCGCATCAGCCCGTGGTCGACGAAGACGCAGGTCAGCTGCTCCCCCACCGCCTTGTGGACGAGCAGGGCCGCGACCGAAGAGTCGACGCCGCCCGAGAGCCCGCAGATGACCTGACCCTCGCCGACCTGAGCCCGGATCGCGGCAACCTGCTCGGCGATCACGGACTGCGGCGACCACTGCTCCTCGCAGCCGGCGATCTCGCGCAGGAAGCGGGTCAGGACCTCGGTCCCGTAGGGGGTGTGGACGACCTCGGGGTGGAACTGGATCCCGTAGAGGCCACGGTCGGGCGCCTCGCAGGCGGCCACCGGCGAGGCCGGCGTCGAGGCGAGCGCGATGAAGCCCGGCGGTGGCTCGAAGACGGTGTCGCGGTGGCTCATCCAGCAACTCTGCTCCTCCGGCAACCCACCCAGCAGCCGGCCGCCGCTGTTGCGCACGGTCAAGTCGGCCCGGCCGAACTCGCCCGACTCGGCCTCTTCGACCTTGCCCCCGAGCGCCTGCACCATTGCCTGCATGCCGTAACAGATGCCCAGCATCGGGATGCCCAGGTCGAGCAGATCGGTGGGGAAGCTCGGGGCCCCCGGCTCATACACCGAAGCGGGTCCGCCCGACAGGATCAAGCCCTTCGGCGCCCGCTCCCGGATCGTCTCCGCCGAAGCGGTGGCCGGCAGCAACTCGGCGAAGACCCCGCATTCGCGGATCCTTCGAGCGATCAGCTGGGAGTACTGCCCGCCGAAGTCGAGGACGAGCACCTCCTCGGAGGCCTGGGCCGGCGCCGTCGAAGCGCCGGCCTCAGTCGTCGGCGACTCCAACACCGGCGGATACCGCCGCCCGGCCATTCGAGCCCATCCCGACCGACTGCTCGTTCTGCAGCTTCTTGCCCTCGCTCATCAGCGCCGGCGCGACCATCACCTCGGCCCGCTGGAAGGAACGGATGTCCTCGTAGCCGGTGGTGGCCATCGAGGTTTTCAGCGCCCCCATCAGGTTGAAGGTGCCGTCGTTCTCCTGGGCGGGGCCGAGCAGGATCTCCTCCATCGTCCCGTCCTGCTTGGTCGAGACCCGGGTCCCGCGCGGCAGCGAGGGATGGAAGGTCGCCATCCCCCAGTGGAAGCCGCGACCCGGTGCCTCCTTGGCGCGGGCCAGCGGCGAGCCGACCATCACCGCGTCGGCGCCGACCGCGATTGCCTTGGAGACGTCGCCCCCGGTGCGCATGCCGCCGTCGGCGATCACGTTGACGTATTCGCCGGTCTCCAGCATGTGCTGGGCGCGCGCCGCGGCAACGTCGGCGATCGCCGTTGCCTGCGGGACGCCGATCCCGAGCACGCCGCGCGTCGTACAGGCGGCACCGGGGCCGACCCCGACCAGGACGCCGACGGCGCCGGTCCGCATCAGGTGCAGCCCGGTCGAGTAGGAGGCGCAGCCACCGACCACGGTCGGCACCGGCACCTCGGAGATGAACTCCTTCAGGTTGAGCGGCTCGACCGTGGTCGAGACGTGTTCGGCAGAGATCACCGTGCCCTGGATGACGAGGATGTCGATCCCCGCCTCGACCGCGATCTCGTAGTGCTCGCGCACCTTTTGCGGGGTCAGCGAGCCGCAGGCAACCGCGCCCCGCTCCTTGATCTCGGCGATCCGCTTGCCGATCAGCTCCGGCTTGACCGGCTCTGTGTAGATCTCCTGCATGATCCGGGTGGCCTCGTGCTTGGGCGCGGCTGCGACCTTCTCCAGCTGCTCCTCGGCATCCTCGAAGCGGGTCCAGACCCCCTCCAGGTTGAGCACTCCCAGGCCGCCGAGCTGGTTGACGAGGACAGCCGTGTCGGGACTGACCACGCCGTCCATCGCCGAGGCGACCAGGGGCAATTCAAAGCGGTAGGGACCTAGGTCCCAACTGATGTCTATGTCGTCGGGATCGCGGGTGCGGCGCGACGGAACGATCGCGATGTCATCGAATCCGTAGGCGCGCCTCCCCTTCTTGCCTCGACCGATGTCGATCTCCAAATCGATCCTCCAAGGAAGTGGTGGCGTTGAACAGCCAGCCTACACTTCCGCGTGGACCCCCAGGTCCCGCACCTCGACCTCGTCGAGCAGCCGCTCAACCCGGCGGCGGTCGACGGTGCCGGCGCCGAAGTGCTGGGTCGACTCGGCGCCGCAGGCGACGCCATAGGCGAGGCATTCCTCCGGCTCGCGACCGTCGTAGAGGCCAGCGGCATAACCGGCGAGAAAAGCGTCCCCGGAGCCGACGGTCGAGACGGGGTCCAGCGGCTTGGTCCGAACTTCGAGAACGCGCCGCTCGGCGCCCTCGCCGACGACGGCGACGCAACCGTCGGGACGCGTGATCGCGGCTTCGCCGGCCCCGAGCCGGACCAGCTCGGAGAGCCCCTGGACGAAATCGTCGCCGTCGGAGAACTCCTGCCCGACCAGCTCCTCCGCCTCGCGCTCGTTGGGCGTGACGACCGATGCGCCGGCGCAGGCCGGCCAGCATCGCCTCGCCCTCTGAATCGAGAATCGACTTGACGCCGCACTCGCGCAGGTCCTCGACCAGGCGCGCATAGAGCTCCGCTCCGGCACCTGGCGGCAGGCTGCCTGCCAGCACGCAGATCTTTGCTCCGCGGGCCAGGTAGCGCAGCCGCTCGACCAGGCGCTCGACCTCCTCCGGGCTGACCGCCGGACCGCGCTCGTTGATCTCGGTCTGGTCCCCTGAGGTGGGGTCGACGACCGCCATGTTGATCCGCGTCTCGGCCGCAATCCAGGTGAAGTCGGTCAGGATCGCCTCATTGCGAAGCTGTTCCAGCATCCGGTTGCCGGTCGGCCCTCCGGCGAAGCCGGCGGCGACCACCGGCCGCCCGAGCAGGCGCAGGGCGCGGGCGACGTTTATCCCCTTGCCGCCGGCCACCGTGCGGCTCTCGACCGCACGGTGGCGGTGGCCGAGGCGGAAATTCGGCACCGCGACCGTGCGGTCGATCGCGGCATTGAGGGTTACGGTGAGAATCATCTGGTGCGGCGCCTCCTCAGAAGGACTGCCGCGATCAGTATCGCCGACAGCACCAGCACGATCCAGAGCAGATTGTCCCGGGCGAAGCTGCGCGCCCTGTCGAACGTGCTCGCCTTCGGCACCGCCCGGCCCGCCAGCAGTGGGACCGACGCCGCCCGCAGGCCGTCGACCCGGACGACGGTCGTGCCCAACCTGGCCCCGCGGCGGATCGGGCCCTTGACCTCTTGTGGCGCCCGCACCGAGATGCTCATCCGCTGCCCAGGCCGGACCCCGACCGCGACGGCCCGCGCCGCGCGCAGCTTCAGGTCGCCGCCCGAATAGGCGATCGACGGCGTGGCGAGCGTCTGCCCGGCGTGAATCGGCACCCGCTTCCGGTACCCGGAGAAGCCGTATTCGAGCAGCTGCAGGGTGTCGTCGAAGCGCTCTTCGTCGGTCTCGGTGCCGACCACGGTTGCGATCAGCTCGACCCCCTTGCGCCTCCCCGAGCCGACGAGGACGTACTTGGCGCCGAAGGTGTGCCCGGTCTTCACCCCGTTGACCCAGGGAGCCATCGAGAGCAATTCGTTGATGGTCGAGATCCGGCGCGGCGGGCGGACGCTGCGCAGCACCGCGCTGCGCGAGGCGGCGATCTTGGCGAAGGCCGGAATCTCGAGCAGATGCCGGGTGAGGGTGGCGAGGTCGGCGGCGCTCGAGTGGTTGCCGCGCTGGTCGAGGCCGATCGGGTTGGCGTAGTGCGTGCGGGAGAGCCCGAGCGCCGCCGCGTAGCGATTCATCTGGCCGACGAAGCGCCGCTCCGAGCCGGCGGCGGCGCGGGCGAGGTCGTAGGCGGCGTCGTTGCCGCTGCGCAGGATCAGGCCGTAGAGCAGATCGCGAACGCTGATCCTCTGCCCGGGCCGCAGCCCCAGCAGCGACTCGCCGTATTCGGCGTCATAGGGAGCCGCGCGGACGATCCGGTCGAGTGGCAGCTCGTGCAGGGCCACGTAAGCGGTCATCAGCTTGGTCGTGCTGGCGATCGGCAGCTGACGGGAAGCGGCGTGGGAGGCGAGCACTTCGCCGGAGCCGGCGTCGATCAGGGCCCAGGCACGGGCCTCGAGCTGCGGCGGCTTCGCCGTGGCGGCGGGAGCTCCGGCGAGCAGCGCAACGACGAGCAGCGCGGCGAGGAGGCGGCCCCTCCTCACCGCAGCTTCAGCTTTTCCCCCGAGATCAGGATCTGGGGGTCGACCCCGGGATTCAGCTCGAGGATGACCGCAACCGGCACACCGGTCTGGTGGGCGATCGAGGTGAGCGTGTCGCCGCTCTGCACTTCGTAGGTCTTGGCGGTATGAGCCGGAGCCTGGCTCTGCTTCACATGCCCGGCGTGACCCGAGCCGCCGCCGGAACCTCCCCCACTGTCATCGCCGCCGCTGAGCGCCGTCGCGATCACGACGATCACGACGACGAAGCCGCAGAGGACGGCGGCGGCGGCGAAAAATCTGGCGGGTGCTCTAGAGCTCAGCCCTTGACCTTGGCCTTCAGCGCCGATCCGGCGGAGAAGCGGGGCACCTTGCCGCCCGGGATCGTGATCCGCTCGCCGGTGCGTGGGTTGACGCCCTGGCGCGGACCGCGCTCGGCGACGTGGAATTTGCCGAAGCCGGTGAAGCTGACCTCGCCGCCGCCGCTCAGGGTCTCGGTGATCGTCTCGAGCACCGCGTCGAGGGCGTCGCTCGCGCCCTTCTTGCTGCCCACACGCTCATCTGATGCCAGTTGGTCCAAAAACTCAGCCTTGGTCACGTCGAAGCTCCTCCGTCGGGTCGTTGAGGTCGGGCGGCAATCTAACAGCGACGGCGGGCGTAAGTCGGCTCTGGGCCTCGATTCCGCCCCGAGCGGCTCAGGATCCGCTGACCGTCATCTCGCCGATCAGCAACGGCGGCGTGCTGACCGAGCCACCGAAGGGCACCCAGCGTCGCTCCGACCCCGCGGCAAGCACGGCGCGGAGCATCGAGACCAGGTCGCTGGCGATCGTGAACTCGCGCAGCGGCTCGGCCAGAGCGCCGTCGCCGATTGCCCGCCCCGAGGCGCCCACCGAGAAGACGCCGGTGACCGGGTTGACCCCGGAGTGCAGGCCGGCGACGTCGTTGATGTAGACGCCATCGCCCGCTTCACGCAGCAGTTGCTCGAGGCTCGCGGTGCCCGGGCTGACGATCAGGTTGGACGCCGACACGCCCGGCGGCGAGCGGTAGCCGGAGCGCCCCGCGTTGCCCGTGGTGAGCGCGCCGCCGCGGCGAGCGGTGTAGGAGTCGTAGAGGTAGGTCTGCAGGCGGCCGGCCTCGATCAGCGCCGTGCGCCGGCGCGGAGCTCCCTCGGCATCGACCGGCGCCGTGGCGAAGCCTTCCGGGTCGAGGCCGTCGTCGCTCAATACGAAGGCCTCGGCGGCGACCTCCTCGCCGAGCCGCTCGGCGAGCGGCGAGCGTCCGCGCTGCACCGCGTCGGCACCGGCCGCGCGGCCGAGCAGGCCGGCGAAGCTGGCGGCGACGGTCGGGTCGAGCACCACCGGGCAGGTGCGCGAGGGCGGCTTCGAGGAGCCGATCATCTCGGTGGCGCGCTCGGCGCCCTCGCGGCCGATCGCGACCGGGTCGAGCCCCGCCGGGCCCCGCGCAAGACCGAAGCCGAGCCCGGTCTCACGGCCGTCCTCCCCCTCCGCCAGGGCCTGCAGGTAGGCGTAGCAGCTCGTCGTCTCGTACTCGCCCCCCGGCGCGGAGGAGGCCGCTATCGCGACCCGCTCGGCGCTGTCGAAGTAGACCGCCTGCTCGACCGCGGCGATCCTGGCGTCGGACTCCAGCGCCGTCCGCTCGACGGCCAGGGCCAAGTCGGCGATCTGGGCGGGTGACCACTCGGCCCGTGAGACGTCGCTCAAGCCAGCCAGAGCCGGTGCCTCGCCGCCGCCGTCCGGAGGGCCCGCGAACTCGTCCTCGTCGGCGACGCGGCCGGCCTCAACCGCGCGGGCAGCGATTGCCTCTATCCCGGACGGCGAGAGGTCGGTCCCAAAGCCGTAGCCGACCCGCGCGCCGATCCAGACGCGCAGGCCGAGGCCACGCTGGGTGGCCGCCGTCAGGCTCTCGACCTCGCCGCCGTGGACCCGGACCTCGCGGTTCTCCGCTTCGCTGGTGTAGGCCTCCGCGTCGCCGGCCCCCGCCGCGACGGCACGCTCGACCGCGCTCGCGGCCAGCTCGGCGAGGTCGCTCACGCCTGCGTCCCTCCCACCGTCATCGAGGCGATCCGGACGTGGCCCTGGCCGGTACCGACCGGCACTTTCTGGCCGCCCTTGCCGCAGATGCCGGTCTTCATCCAGAAGTCGTTGCCGACGGCGTCGATCGCGGCCAGCGCCTGCAGGCAGTTGCCGACCAAGGTCGCCCCGCGGCACGGCCGGGTCACCTTGCCGCCCTCGATCAGGTAGCCCTCGTTGACGCCGAAGACGAAATCGCCGGTCGCCGGGTCGACCTGTCCACCGGCGAAGGAGACGGCGTAGAAACCCTGCTCGACGTCGGCGATGATCGCCTCCGGCTCGGCCTCGCCAGGGGCGATGTAGGTGTTGGTCATGCGCGGGATCGGCAGGTAGCGAAAGCTCTCGCGACGACCGTTGCCGGTCTGGGGGGCGCCGTCGCGCTCGGCGCTCTGGCGGTCGTAGAGGAAGCCGGCCAGGCGGCCGTCCTCGATCACCTTGGTCTTCTGGGTCGGCGCTCCCTCGTCGTCGATCGTGTCGCTTCCCCACTCCCCCGGCATGCGGCCGTCGTCATAGGCGGTGAGCAGGGGTTGGGCGACCGCCTCGCCGAGCTTGCCGGCGTAGACGCTGGCGCCCTTCTGCACGTGGTCGGCCTCGAGCCCGTGTCCGGTCATCTCGTGGAAGAGGACGCCGCCGAAGCCGCCGCCGACCACGACCGGCATCGAGCCGGTCGGCGCCGGTCCGGCGTCGAGCAGGACCAGTGCCTTGCGGGCTGCGCTGGCCGCGATCGCGGCGGGGTCGTCGTCGAAGAGCTCGAAGCCGCGGTGCCCGCCGAGGGTCTCGGCCCCGGTCTCGACCCGGTCGCCGCGGCGGGCGACGGCCTGGGCGCCGATCCGCACCCTGGTGCGATCGTCGCCGCCGAGGAGGCCGGTGGAGTTGGCGACGGCGACCTCGCGCCGCGCCTCGCCGTAGGAGGCCATCGCCTGGGCTATCTCGCCACCGGCAGAGCGGGCACGCTCGTCCAGCTCGCGCAGCAGCTCCGCCTTGCGCGCTGCGGGAACGTCGCCCGGCGGGCGCTCGATCGGCTGCGGGCTCCCCTCCTCGGCGCTGAGTGGCCGGGGCTCGGCGCGATCGCCACGCAGCGCGGCCGCCGCCTCGCCGGCCGCCCGTTCGATGTCGGCGGGGTCGAGGCCGTCGACGTGGGCGAAGTAGGTCGTGCCGCCGCTCAGCACCCGCACCCCGGCTCCCTCTTCGGCGCCGCTCTGCACCGACTCGATCCGCGACTCGTCGATCGCCAGGGTCAGGCCGCTGCGGCGTTCGGCGAAGACCTCGGCGAACTCGCCGCCGTTGGCGAGGGCGCGGGCGAGAACCCGCTCGGCGACCGCCGGGTCGAGCAGCTCGGCTCCCCGGCTCACTGCTTCGGCTTCTTCCCGGCGACCTCGATCAGCCTGCCGGCGGCGACGAAGAGCTCGCCGCCCACCGCCGAGTCGCCGGCGTGGTCCTCGGCGCGCCCGTCCTTGTAATAGAGGCGGGCGAAGGGGCGGCGCGAGGCGCGTCGGCGGCGCATGTAGGCGGCGGCCTCGTCGGCGTAGCCGGAGACCCGGTCGAGGAGAACGCGATGCGGCTTAGGAGGCATCGGGTCGCGCCTCCCCAGCCCGGCCGTCGCCGCCGGCGGCCAGGTCGCGCAACACCGCGCGCATGTCGAAGAAGGTCAGCGAAGCCAGCGCAAAGCGCTCGGTCACCGCAACCGCGGTCAGCCCCGCGTGGCGCAGGGCGAAGACCTCACCCTGCTCGGTGCCGATGTGGACCTGCTCGACCGGCTCGCCGCCGGCCCGATCGGCGGCCTCGAACAACGCCGCCACATCCTCGCGCCAGCGCTCCGGGTGGTCGCTGGCGGCAAGCACGGCCCCTCCCTCTCCGAGGATCGCGGCTCCGCGCAAGTCGAGCGACATCTCGGCCAGATAGGCGAGGGCGCCCTCGGCGGCATCGCCTGAAACAACCCCGGTCGCGGCATCGTCGGGCATCTCGGCCAAAATACCGGCCCCGTGTCCCTGGCCCGCGCTTCCTGGATCACCGTCGTCGCCATCTGCGCGATCGCCGCCGTCCTCTTCGCGATCAGCGGTTACACCGGCTACACGATCACGGTGATAGCCGTCGGCCTCGCCGCCGCGGTCAATCTGCTGCCTTCGCCGTAGACCGCCGCCGCCTCGTCAACCGGCGCGATACGGGCCCTCGTCGCCTTCGGGCTTGCGGAGCGAGGTCTCCGGCTCGACGTGGATCAGGACGTCGGCGCGGCGAATTTCAGCCTCGATCTCGCCGCGCATCTGGTGGGCGAGCTCGTGGGCCCGCTCGAGGCTGGTCCCCGAGCGGTACTGCACGTGGAAGTCGATGTAGCGGCGACTGCCGGCGCGGCGGGCGCGCAGCTTGTGGTATCCGGCGACCTCCGGGGTGCGGGCCGCGGCAATCGCCGCCTCGATCCGGTCCATCTCGTCGCCGGGTAGCGCTTCGTCGATCAGCACGCCGGAGGAGCGGCGCAGGATCCTCAGGCCCGCGGTGACGATCGCCGCCGCGACGAGGAGGGCGGTGATCGAGTCGAAGGCGACGATGCCGGTGATCTGCACCAGCGCGAGGCCGGCGAGGACACCGGCCGAGGTGAGGGCATCGGTGCGCAGATGCGCGGCGTCGGCCTCCAGCGCGGGTGAGTCGTCCTCCTGCGCCCGTCGCGAGAGAACCGTGGAGACGACCAGATTGGCGAGGACCGAGAAGCCCATCACGGCGATGCCGACGCCGAGAGCCTCGACCTGGGACCCGACCACCAGCCGGTGGGTCGCCTCGAAGACGATGATCCCGGCGCCGACCAGAATCAGCATTCCCTCGATCGCCGCCGCCAGGCTCTCGACCTTCTCGTGGCCGTAGGGGTGGTCGGCGTCGGCCGGCTCGCCCGCCTTGCGCACCGAGACGAAGGCGATGACCGAGGCGACCAGGTCGATCAGCGAGTGGACCGCCTCGGTGACGATCGCGATCGAACCGGTGATCGCCCCGGCGGCCAGCTTGATCGCGATCAGGACCAGGTTGGAAGCGATCGAAAGCGCCGCCGCCCCGCTTTTGGTGCGGATCATCGTCCCGCCGGCGCCGCGCCGCCCGCGCTCAGATGCCGAGCCAGCAACCGCGCGGCGCGGCCGCGGTGGCTGATCTCGTTCTTCTCCGCCTGGCTGATCTCCGAGTAGGTGCGGGGGTCGTCGGGGCCGGTCGCATCGGGGACGAAGGCCGGGTCATAGCCAAAGCCACCCTCGCCGCGGGCGCTCTCGATCAGGTGACCGTCGCAGCGAGCCTCGAAGACGCGCTCGGAGCCATCGGCCTCGATCAGCGCCAGCGCGCAAACGTAGTAGGCGCGCCGCTCCTCGCCGGCCGCGGCGACCTCGCGCAGCAGCTTTTCCAGGTTCTCCTCGTCAGTGGCGCGCTCACCGCCGTAACGCGCCGAATGGATCCCGGGGCGGCCACCAAGCGCCACCGCGCCGATCCCCGAGTCGTCGGCGATCGCCGGCTCGCCCGTCGCCTCGTGCGCCGCTCGCGCCTTGTCGAGGGCGATCGCGGCGAAGCTGTCGCCATCCTCCGGCGGTAGCTCGACCCCTTCCGGCAACGGCTCCAGCTCGACCCCGGGCAGCAGTTCGCGCATCTCGCGCAGCTTGTGCTTATTGCCCGTGGCGAAGATCAAAAGACACTCTCAGGCGCCGGCTACCCGCTCCTGCACCTGGCGCAGCCGCGAGATGCCCATCTCGGCGAGCCCCAGCAGCTCGTCGAGCGAGGCACGCGAGAGCGGCGTCCGCTCCGCCGTCGCCTGCACCTCGACCAGGCCGCCGTCGCCGGTCATCACCACGTTGGCGTCGACCTCGGCGCGCGAGTCCTCGCCGTAGTCGAGGTCGCAAAGCGCCCGCCCGTCGACCATGCCGACGCTCACCGCAGCCACCGATCCGGTCAGCGGCATCGTCTCGATCTTGTTCGCGTCGAGCAGCTTCTGCAGAGCGAGGCGCAGGGCCACGTAGCCGCCGGTAATCGCCGCGCAACGGGTGCCGCCGTCGGCTTCGAGCACGTCGCAGTCGACGTAGACACTGCGTTCGCCCAGCGCCTTGAAGTCGACCACGACCCGCAGCGAGCGACCGATCAGCCGCTGGATCTCGACCCCACGACCGTCCTGCTTGCCGCGCGAGATGTCGCGCGCCTTGCGGTCGCCGGTCGAGGCGGGCAGCATCGAGTACTCGGCGGTGACCCAGCCTTTGCCCCGGCCCCCCATCCACTTCGGCACGCTCTCGTTGACCGAGGCGGTGCAGATCACCCTGGTTTTGCCGATCGAGATCAGCGCCGAGCCGTCTGCACTGGCGACGAAGCCCGGGTCGATGTCGACCGGCCGGATGTCGGCCGGAGCGCGGTCGTAGCTACGCGAGGCTGGCATGCCGCGAGTCTGTCATGAGCGTGCCGGTCTTGGTACCGAGGCTCACGCCTGCGGCCACACGCGCAGCCCGCGCTGGGAGAAGTGCGCGTCGAGGGCGAACGCCTCGCCGCCGCCGTCACGCTCGATCAGGGCGAAGGAGGTCGCGTCGACGTAGCTCCACTGCTTGTCGCGATGGCGCTCGAGGATCTGCCAGGCCTCGTCCTCGACGTCAGGCTCCAAGCGCACCAGCTCGATCGCCTCGCCGGCGCGAAAGCGGCGACCCCACTCGATCGCCTCCTCGCGCCCAACCCTGACCAGTAGCGCTGTATAGGTCTCGGCGAAGACGTAGTTCGAGGTGAAGAGCGTCGCGCCGGACTCGATCAGGCTCGCCAGCGCCGCCCGCGCCCGCTCGTGCTCGGCCTCCGATTCGTTACGCAGCGCGACGAACGCGCTGGTGTCGACGAATACCGACCTCATGAGCCGTAGAGGTCGCGGTCCAGCGTGCTCACGCTCGTGCCCTCGCGACCCTTCCCGGGCGCCTCGTCGACGAGAAAGCGAAGCAGTGGATCGCCGGCGGGATCGGCGAGCCGGCCGCGCTCGGCGTCGATCAGCTCGCGCACCACCGCGGCGATGCTGCCGGACTTGCCCGCCCGCTGCCGCAGCCAGCGGTACTGGCCCTCGTCGAGATATAGCTGGGTTCGATGCTTCATGCTGGAATACAGCATAAGCCTAGCGTCGGTCGCCATCGCCGCACCGGACCCGTTCGGATGCATCGCGGGGGCGACGAACGGGGCGGCCCGCACAGCGAGCCGCCCCTCCTCCACCCTCATTTGAACGCCACCTTGTCGACCGCCTCCTTGATCTTGTTGACGATCACGTCGGCGAGCTCGGTGCCCTGCTTGCCTGAGTACCCCTTCATCGCGGCGACCATCCCGACCATCAGCAACGAGACGAGCAGGATCAGGCCGACGTACTCGACCGTGCCCTGCCCCCGCTCACTCCCGGCCAGAGCCCGGATCGCCCGCACCCGTCGCTCGATCGCGGTGTGTGCGATGCCCATCAGCGCGTAGATCATCGAAGCCTCCTTTTGGATTTGCCCCGATGCTCCATGGCCGCGCGTCACGGATCTAGACGTAAATGGACCAACTCTGCGGCCGAAATGTCAAAAGTCGGTCACAAGCAGCCACCGGCGCCGGTGGCAAGTACGCTCAGCGGCCGATGCGGGTGCTGGTCGTCACCAACTTCGTTCCGGATGCAGCCGCGCCACAGCGGGGCCGGTGGGTGCGCGACCAGGTCGAGGAGATCCGACGCCTAGGCGTCGACGTCGACGTGTTCAGCTTTCCCCGCGGCTCCAGTCACTACATCCCCGCCGCGCTGCGCCTGCGGCGACTGCTGCGCCGCGAGAGCTTCGATCTCGTCCACGTCCACTACGGGCTGACCGCCTGGTCGGCGCTGCTCGCCGGCGCCCGACCGCTGGTCGTCACCTTCCACGGCACCGACGTGCGCCATCCCGTGGTCGGGCCGCTCTCGCGACGCATCGCCTGGCGCGCCGATCTCGTCGCCGCCGTCTCAGGCGCCCTCTTCGGGCCCGAGGACGGCAGGCCGGGCCTCCCCCCCGTGCCCGGCTCCGTGGTCCTGCCCTGCGGCCCCGACCTCGGTCGCTTTCGCCCCCTGCCCCGACTCGAGGCCCGGCGGCAGCTCGGTCTCGACCCGGACGGCCGCTACCTGCTCTTCCCCGCCAACCCAGATCGCGATGAGAAGCGCGTCGATCGTGCCGTCGAGGTCGCGGCTGCCAGCGGAGCCGAGCTGCTCACCGGCGGCGCGATCGATCCGGACCTGATGCCGCTCTGGGTCAACGCGGCGAACGCGGTCCTGGTCACCTCCGACTACGAGGGATTCGGCCTGGCCTGCGTAGAGGCGCTCGCCTGTGACGTTCCCGTCCTCTCGACCCCGGTCGGAATCGCGCCATTTGCCCTCGCGGGGATCGAGGGGACCGTCTGCGCCCCCTTCGATGCCGCCGCTTGGTCTGCCGCGCTGCGTCCCCACCTGGCAGCACCCGACCCTCGGATCGCCGGCGCCGCGCGCGCGGCCTCGTTGTCGGCGACGCGAATGGCCGAGCGAACGCTCGCCGCCTACGACGGCGTGCTCGTCCGCCGAAACAGCGGCAAGTAATAGATTGGGTTGGCGATGAGCGAGGAGAAGCGCGACCCCGGCAACGACGCCCCCGGCGCCCAGGTCGAGGCGGCCGAACGGCGGCTGCGACAGGCGATGGAGGCCACGGTGGCAGCGGAAGAGCGCGCCACCGCGGAGATCAGGGCGCTCGAAGTCGACCTGGAGAAGGAGCGCCAAGCCGGCGCCGAAGCGCTGGAGAAGCTGCGCCGGGAGCACGCCGCGGAGCTGGAGCGCGAACGCGGCGCCAAGGACCGGGCGATCGCGGCCGCCGAGAGCCGACTGGCCGAGATCGAGGCCCAGACCGAGGCCGCCGAGAAGCGGGTCGAAGAGGCCGAGCGGCGCACCACCTCGGCGGCGGGCTCCAGCGCAGATGTCGAGACCCGCGCCCGTGAAGCAGCCGCCGCCTGGCTGCGAGGCCAGGTCGAGGCGATACGCCGAGAGGCGGCGCAGCGATAGCGTCGACATCCGAGTGCGACGTTGCCGTCGTCGGCGGCGGCGCTGCGGGACTCTGGACGGCGCTGCGCGCAGCGGAGGAGGGCGCGGCAGTCTCGGTGATCTCGCGTACGCCGCTCTCCCAGAGCGCCAGCTTCTGGGCCCAGGGCGGGCTCGCCGCGGCGCTCGAGCCCGGCGACTCGCCCGCCCAGCATGCCGCCGACACGATCGCCGCTGGTCGGGGGCTCTGCCGCCCGTCCGCCGTGCAGACGCTGGTCGAGGAGGCGCCCGCGGCGGTGGCCGAGCTGCGCACGCGGGGCGTCGCCTTCGACCTCGATCCGGATGGTGAGCTGGCGCTCGGCCTCGAGGGTGGCCACGCCCACCGCCGCATCGTCCACGCCGGGGGCAGCCAGACCGGGCACGAGATCACCGCGAAGCTGGCGGCAATGGTCGCCGCCGAGCCACGGATCGCGGTCCGCGAGAAAACCTCGGCCGTCGAGCTGTGGAGCGACGGCGAGCGCTGCCATGGACTGCTGACCGACGCCGGGCCCATCGCGGCAGCGGCGACTGTCGTCGCGACCGGCGGCGCCGCGGCGCTCTGGCGCCGGACTAGCAACCCCCGCGGTGCGATCGGTGCCGGTTCGGTGATGGCCGCAGCCGCGGGCGCCGACCTGGCCGATCTCGAGTTCTGCCAGTTCCACCCGACGGCGCTGGCGTTACCCGGCACTCGCTTCGACGGCCAGTTGATAACCGAGGCGGTGCGCGGCGAGGGAGCGACCCTGCTCGATGCCGCCGGGCACCGCTTCACCGACGAGCTGGCACCCCGCGACGAGGTCACCGCGGCGATCCTCGACCGGATCGCGGCCGACGGCGGCGGCAGCGTGCACCTCGACCTACGCGGACTCGATCCCGCTCGCTTCCCCAACATCTTCGAGTCGCTGCGCGAGGCGGGTCTCGATCCCGTCGCCGAGCCCGTCCCGGTCGCTCCCGCCGCCCACTACATGATGGGTGGGATCGCGGTGGACCTCGACGGCCGCTCCTCGCTGCCGGGCCTTTTCGCGGTCGGCGAGTGCTCCTGCACCGGTCTGCACGGCGCAAACCGCCTAGCTTCCAACTCGCTCAGCGAGTGCTTCGTCTTCGGTGGCCGCGCCGCCCGCGCAGCGCTGGAGGAGAAGCCGGCGAGCAGCCCCCCGTCGCCCGGGGATTGGCGCTTCCAGCCGCCGGCCGAAGCCACCCGTGACGCTGTTTGGCGGCTCGCCGGCCCGATGCGCCAGCCCGAGCAGCTGCGCGAGCTGCGCGGCGATCCCTACCCGCTCGCCGCCGCGATCGCGACCTGCGCCCTGGAGCGAGTCGAGTCGCGCGGGGGCCACCTGCGCGCGGACCGCCCGAGCATCGACCCCGAGCTCGACGGCATTCACATCGTGTTCGGCCCAGGCGGCGAGACCCGGCAAGAAGAGTGGCGCTAGCGTCGGCCTAATGCTTCTTGGCGTCGACGTAGGCGGGACCTTCACCGACGCCGTCCTGCTCGACGGCGAGACGGTTCACACGGCGAAGCTGCCAACTACGTCCGAGGATCAGTCAGTCGGCGTCATCGGCGCGGTCGAGGCAGTGCTGAGGCAGGCGGGTGCCGAGCCGGCCGCGGTCGAGTCGTTCGCCCACGGGATGACGGTGGGCACCAACGCGCTGCTGGAGGAACGCGGTGCCCGCACGGCGCTGATCGCCACGAAGGGCTTTGCCGATCTGCTGGAGATCGGTCGCCAGGACCGCCCCGAGCTCTACCGGCTCTGCAGTCCGAAGCCGGCCCCGCTGGTCGAGGCGGAGCTGCGCTTCGAGGCGAGCGAGCGGGTCGGGCCCGAGGGCGAGATCGATCCGCTCGCCGGCGGCGAGGTGCAGCGGCTGGCGGACCTGGTCCGTGAGAGCTGTGCCGAAGCGGTGGCGATCTGCCTGCTCTTCTCCTACCTCGATCCGTCGCACGAGCGGGCGATCGCCGAACATCTGCGCGGCGAGCTGCCTGACGTCCACGTCTCGGTTTCGCACGAGGTCCTGCCCCGCTTCCGCGAGTACGAGCGCTGCTCGACGACGACGATCGACGCCTACCTCTCGCCACTCCTCGGCAGTTATCTGGGGCAGCTCACCGAGGCCGCAGCGGGCGCCGGGCTTCCGCGCCCGGTCGTCATGCAGTCATCCGGCGGCGTCGCCGGCGCTGAGGAGGCCGCGCGGGCGGGAGCCTGGAGCGTCCTCTCCGGACCGGCCGGAGGGGCGATCGGCGCCGGGCTCCTGGCCCGCATCAGCGGCGACGGCAATGCGCTCGGCCTCGACATGGGCGGCACCTCCTGCGACGTCTGCGTGGTCGAGGGCGGTGAGGTGAGGCGCACCGACTCGCGTCAGATCGGCGGGCGCACGATCCAGCTGCCGATGGTCGACGTGCACACCGTCGGCGCAGGTGGCGGCTCGGTCGGCTGGCGCGACCCCGGCGGAGCGCTGCGGGTCGGGCCGCGCTCGGCGGGCGCGGAGCCAGGGCCCGCCTGTTATGGACGGGGCGGAACCGAGCCCACCGTGACCGACGCCAACCTGTTGCTCGGCCGGCTCGCCGCCGAGTCGACCCTTGCCGGGGGCGTCGCTCTCGACCTCGATGCCGCCGGCGCCGCCGTCGGAGCGCTGGCCAACTCGCTCGGCCTCGGCGAGCTCGAGGCCGCCGAGGGAATCGTGCGGGTGGCCAACCAGGAGATGGCGCGGGCGCTGCGCGTGGTCACCGTCGAGCGCGGGATCGACCCGCGCCGCTTCGCGCTGCTGCCCTTCGGCGGCGCCGGGCCGATGCACGCGGCGGCGATCGCCGCCGAGATTGGCATCGAGCGCATCCTCTGCCCACGCGCCGGCGGCGTCCTCTCGGCCCTCGGCCTCTGCGCTTCGGACCACCGTCGCGACACCAGCCGCACGGTGATGCTGAGCGGCGAGGACCTCGGGGCGGAGCGGATCGCGGCTGAGGTCGACGAGCTGGCCTCTCGACTAGGCCGGGAGGACGATGCATCGAAGTTTCACTTTCCCGCCTATGACGCGGGTAACCGCGATCTCGAGGCCGTCTACGAGATGCGCTATGTGGGCCAGGCCTTCGAGCTGTCCGTCCCGGGGAGCACGCGTCCAGACCCCCTTGACCTGATCGAAGGCTTCGAGCAAGCTCACGAGGAGCGCTACGGCCATCGCGACCCCGAGGGCGAGGTCGTCCTCGTCCACATCCGCCTGGCCCTGGTGGCGCCCGGCCCGCGACCGCAGCTTGCCGCGGCGTCGGGGGGCCGCCTGCGCGAGAGCGAGCGTCCCGTGCGCTTCGAGGGCGAGTGGGTTCAGACGCCGATCCTGCAAGGTGAGCCCCCGGCCGGCCACGAAGCAAGGGGGCCAGTCGTCTTCGAGCTCCCTGAGGCGACCTTCGTCGTCCCGCCCGGCTGGCAGACCGAGGTAGACGGCGCCGGCACGATCCTCGCCGAGGGACGTGCCGGTGCGTAGAGGTCCATATGGACACCGGAGCACCGGCACGTCTGGAGGGGGACGATGAGCGGCCTCGATCCGGTCAGCCTGCAGGTGATGATCGGCGGCCTGCGCGCGGCCTGCGACGAGATGGGCGCGACGCTGATCCGCTCCGCCTACTCGGCCAACATCAAGGAGCGCCACGACTGCTCGACCGCGCTCTTCGACGCCCGCGGCGAGCTGGTGATGCAGGCCGAGCACATCCCCGTGCACCTCGGCTCGATGCCCGACGCGGTCGCCGCCGTGCTGGAAGAGAAGCACGTTGCAGGGGACGCCTGGATCCTCAACGACCCCTACCGCGGCGGCACCCACCTGCCGGACGTGACGCTGATCTCGCCGGTCTTCGCCGCCGGCGAGCTGCTTGGCTTCGCCGCCTCGCGCGCCCACCACGCCGACATCGGCGGTCCCAGTCCGGCCGGGATGCCTGCCCACTCGCGCAGGCTCGAGGAGGAGGGCGTCGTGATCCCGCCCACCCGCATCGGGGAAGACGACTTGGAGCGGATCGCCGCCCAGATGCGCGCCCCGCGCCAGCGACTCGCCGACCTACGCGCCCAGGCGGCGGCAAACCGGATCGGCGAGCTGCGACTAGCCGAGCTGGCCGAGCGCCACGGCCTCGAGCGGCTGCGCACCGGCATGGCGGAGATCCTCGCCTACGCCGAGCGCCGCACCCGGGCTGCCCTGGCGGACATCCCCGATGGCAGCTACGCGGCGACCGACGTTCTGGAGGACGACGCCGGCGGTGAGCAGCGAGACGTAGTTCTAAGGCTCGAGGCGAGCGTCCGCGGCGACCGGCTCGTGCTCGATTTCAGCGGCACCGACGGGCAGATCGACGGCAACCTCAACTGCCCCCTCTCGGTGACCAAAGCGGCGGCATTCTTCGCGGTGCGGGCTCTGACCGACCCCGACGCCCCTCCCTGCGCCGGCGCCTACCGCCCGATCGAGGTGATCGCACCCGAGGGCTGCCTGCTCAACGCGCGCTTCCCGGCCGCGGTCGCCGCCGGCAACGTCGAGACCTCCAGCCGCGTCGCCGACCTGACCATCGCCGCCCTGGCAGGCGCCCGGCCGGTGCCGGCACAGGGACAGGGAACGATGAACAACCTGACGCTCGCGGGCGAGAGCTTCACCTACTACGAGACCCTGGGCGGCGGCCAGGGCGCCTGCCCCGACGTCGATGGGCCGAACGCGATCCACGTCGCGATGTCGAACACGCTCAACACCCCGGTCGAGGCGCTGGAGACCGAATTCCCGCTGCGGGTGCGCGAGCTGGCGCTTCGCCATGACAGCGGCGGGGCCGGCTCACGGCGCGGCGGCGAGGGGATCGTGCGCGAGATCGAAGCGCTGGCGCCGATGCGCTACACGCTGATCGGCGAGCGCCGGCGCCTTCGGCCACGCGGTCGCAACGGCGGCGAAGACGGCGAGACGGGTGCCGACTTCCTTAATGGCGAGCGGCTGCCGAGCAAGAGCGAGGGGGACCTGCAACCTGGCGACATTCTGCGGATCGAAACGCCCGGCGGAGGCGGCAACGGCCGAGTGTTGGATCACACACAGCATTAATTTGGCGATTCGGCCGGCCTGGTCTAGAATGCGCGGCCTTGGGCGGGGCTCTCGCCTGGACAGGGGTCCAAAAGGCGCTCACCTCCCAGCCGGAGACTCACCAACCTTCTTGAGGTAAGACTTCAAATGCCGATCGCTTTAAAGGAATGGGCTGTAACGGTGCGTGCTCTCGCCGAGGGCGAGCAGCTCCTGACCCTGCGCAAGGGCGGAATCCGCGAGGACAACAAGCACTTCGAGCTCGATCACGAGCGCTTCTTCCTCTACCCGACCTTCGACCATCAGCGGAACAACCTCGTCCGCGAGTCCCACCACCCGGAGCTGCGCCGCGCGCTCGAGGAGGGTGTCTGGCCCGACGAGGAGCCACCGCCCGCGGCGCTGATCCAGGACGGCGGCATCCCCCAGCCCGATCGCGTCCGACTGCGCTGCTGGGCCGAGGTCACCGACCACTTGACGGTCACCAACCCACGCATCGTCGACGAGCTCTCCCCCTACTACGTCTGGACCCCGGACTACGCCGAGAAGCGGCTCAACTGGAAGCGGCGCCACCCGCTGCACATCCTCCTGCTGCGGGTCCACCGCATCCCGCGGCCGGTCACGGTCCGGGTCCGCGACGAGTACCACGGCTGCCGCTCTTGGGTCGAAATCGACCGCGATCTGCCCTTCGAGGGCACGCCGGTGATGGCCGACGAGGAGTTCGATCGCGCCCGCAGCGAGATCCACTCCGCTTGCACGTCCTCAGAACCAGTACTCGTCTAAGACCGCCTTAGTAGTCTCGCCCCATTCCCTGGGTCGAGACGCATTCGCTGAGTTTTACGGCGCGGCATGACAGTGGCGACGCGGCGTTTGCCGAGCGCACCTTGGACCGCATGGAGGAACTGCGGCTGCGCCTGGAGGACCGTTTCGCGACGGTCCCCGGCCAGGTCACCGTCGTCATCCACACCAACCCGGCGCTGCTCTCCCTGGCCCACCCCTTCCTGCCCGCGGCACGCTGGTCGGCTGCTCCGGCGGGGCGGCGCTACCTGGCCGGCTGGGCGATGGCGACCGAGCTGCACGTGCTAAACGACCCCCACATGGAGCGGCGCGCCGCCGGCGACGACTCGCGCGAGGCGCTGCGGGGCACCGCCGAGCGCCTCTACGCCCAGCTCGTGATCGCCGCCAACAACCCAGACCTCCCCCCCTCCTGGACGCCGCGACGCTTTGCCCGCTATCTCGGCTGGGCCTGGCTCGTCGAGGGCGGCGCCCAGTACTTCGCCCGCCAGGTCGGCCTCTATCGGGCGGCGGTGATCCGGCGCCTGCGCGAGAGCTCGCGACCGTCGTTCCCGCCCTCCCGGCGCGACGCCGTGATCCTCGGCGGCACCCTCTTCGACCTGCTCGAGACCGAACGGGGGCCGGAGGCCTGCGAGCGCCTCGCCCTGAAAATCCTCCCGGGCGGCTCGACGCCAACGCTCGAAGCCGCTTTCGACGCCCGCATCGGCGAGATCGAGGACGCCTGGCGCGACTACCTGCGAGCGATGGTCCGGCCCAGCCCCTCTTAGACCGGAAGCCTTAATCCCACATTTCGCCTGCCTGAGAGCGCTCGAAGCCGATCCAGAGAGCATTCATCGCCGTTGCCACGACGCGCTCACGGGGGACGTCCGGGTGCTCCGTCCACCAGACCGCGAGGCCCTGGAGGACGCCACGGAGGACGACCCAGACCATTTCGATGCCCTCGCCCGCGACGGACCCGGCGACGTTCTCCGCCCCCGGCTCGGCGGCGAACAGCGGCAGGATCGCCTCGCGACTGCGTTCGGCGACCTCGGCGTGGACGGCCTCGATCTCCGGGTCGGTGCTGTAGCGGAAGAGGACCCGCCCGGCGAAGGGATGCACTTCGACGTAAGCGAACCAGGCGTCGAAGGACGCGGCGATCCGGCGCTCGAGCGGATCGTCACCGGTGAAGTGCTCGCCCCATACCTCACGCAACTCGGCGAAATGACGCTCGAGCAGGTCCCGGTAAAGCTCCCGCTTGGAGTCGAAATGTTCGTAGACGACCGGCGGCGTGACTCCCGAAGCGCGAGCGATCGCCTCGATCGAGGCACCCCGGTAGCCGTGCTCGGAGAACAGGACCGCGGCCGCGTTGGCGATCACCTCGCGCCGTGCCGCCGCCGTCATCCGTCTCCGCGGGCGCTCGTCCTGCTCGTCTCCAGTTGACATCCTAGTCCCCCCTAGGTACGGTACCGAGAATTCCTAGTCGCCGCTAGGTTAGCCACTGAACAGGAGGGAGCCATCGTGATCGTCTCTGTTCACCTCGCCGAAGTCGGCTGGCGCCGAGCGCCGCGCATGTTGCGTGGACGGCCGCGCTCGAGCGATGTTCCCGGCCTGAACTACGCCGAACCGGTCCTCAGCACGCCGCTCCGCGACGGCCCGGTGCCCCGGCCGGGGCCAGGCAGGATCGGCCTGATCGCCGCCTGGGAAGACGACGCCGCGCTCGATCGGTTCCTCGCCAACCACCCCCTCGCCACACGCTTCGCCGACGGCTGGCACGTGCGGCTCGAGCCGTTGCGGGTCTACGGCTCGTGGTCGCGGATGCCCGGGCTGCCGACGCGAGAGAAGCCTGTCGACAGCGAGGAGCCGGTCGCGGTGCTGACGCTCGGCCACACGAAGCTTCACCGTGCCGTCCCCTTCCTGCGCGCCTCGGAGCCGGCGGAGCGTGCGGCGGTCGGCGATTCGGCCGTACTCGCCTCCACGGCCTTCGCCCGACCGCCGCGCTTCGTCTCGACCTTCTCGCTCTGGCGCAGCGCCGCTGAGATGCGCAACTACGCGCACAGCCCCGACGGCCCGCACCAGGCCGCGGTCAGGGCCGACCGAGCCAAGCCGTTCCACCGCGAAGCCGCCTTCATCCGCTTCCGGCCCTACGCCTCGCAGGGCAGCTGGGGCGGCCGCGACCCGCTGGCGGCCTAGCCTTCTCCCGGCGTTCCCTCGAGCACCTCGCGCGCCCGCTCGGCGAGCTCCTCGGCGACGAGCACTTCGCGCGGCCCGGCGGCGAGGAAGTCCGGCACGTCCCAGCCCGCCGCCCGCCTCAGCATGCTCGGGATGCCGTGCTCGGAGAGCAGGCCCTGGATCATTTCCGCCTCGGCCTGCTGCTGGCCGTAGCCGACCTTGACCAGCTTGCCCTTACTCGGCGACAAGCTCGGCCTCGGCGATCTTCCCGTCGCGGATCCAGAACCCCTTGAGGTCGGGCGCGTCCGGCTCGGCCAGCGAGACGATCAGGTAGACGGCGTCGGGCCAGCCGGCGAGGTTGACGTCGGTCTGCGAGGGATAGGCGGCGCTCTTGGTGTGCGAGTGGTAGATCCCCACCAGCTCCTCCCCAGCGTCTTCGATCGCCCGCATCAGCCGGAACTGCTCTTTCGCGTCGATCGAGTAGCGCAGCGGACTGGCCTCGGCGTTCTCGGCGCGGTACACGGTCCCCGCCTCCCGCTCATCGCCGCCGACCATCCCGCAGCACTCGTTCGGCAGATCCTCCCGCGCGTGGGCGACGATCTGATCGACGAGGCTCTGAGAAATTCTCATCGGCGCACGGAGACCGGCGTTTACCACCAGACCGTCGAGTCGAGGTTCTCGATCTCGTCGATCGGCCGGGTGTAGACGCCGGAGGAGAGGTACTTCCAGCCGTCGTCGGGGATCAGGAAGACGACGTTGCCGCTGTCGAGCTCTTCGCCGATGCGGACCGCGATGCGGGCGATCGCACCGGAGGAGACGCCGGCGAAGACGCCCTCCTCGTCGAGCAGTTTGCGCGTCCAGACGATCGCGTCGCGGTTGGAGACCATGATCTTGCGGTCGAGCAGGGTGATGTCGATGATCGGCGGGATGAAGCCGTCGTCGAGCGAGCGCAGGCCGTGGACCATCTCGCCCTGCATCGGCTCGGCGGCGACGATCAGCGTCTCGGGGTCATGCTCCTTCAGCCGCCGCCCGTTGCCCATCAGCGTGCCGCCGGTGCCGAGGCCGCCGACGAAGGCCGTCACCTCGTCGAGCTCCTCGAGGATCTCGACCGCGGTGCCGTCGTAGTGGGCGCGTGGATTCGCCTCGTTGCCGTACTGGTAGGGCATGTAGTAGCGCGAGTCCTTCGCCATCTCCAGCGCCACCTCGACCGCACCGTTGGAGCCCTTGGCGCCCTCCGAGTAGGCGATCTCCGCCCCATACATCTCCAGCAGCTGGGTGCGCTCGGCGGTGACGTTGTCGGGCATCACGACTTTGAGGTCATAGCCCTTGCGGCTGCAGATCATCGCCAGCGAGATGCCGGTGTTGCCGGAGGTCGGCTCGAGGATCGTCTGCCCCGGTTCGATCGCCCCTTCGGCCTCAGCCGCCTCGATCATCGATTTGGCGACCCGGTCCTTGACCGAGCCGGTCGGGTTGCGGCCCTCGAGCTTGGCGTAGATGCGAACGTCGGGCTTGGGCGAGAAGCGCGGCAGCTCGACCAGCGGGGTATTGCCGATCGACTCGACGATGTCGCCGAAGCGTCCCCCGCAGGGTCGGTTGAGTAGCTCGTCGCGCGGCATCTCGATCTCCCGTTACTTCAAAAAGTATAGCCATGGCCGAGAAACCCTGGCTCGGGGCGCGTTAAGGGTCTACAGGACTACTAACGCGCCCCGCCGGCCATGGCGGGGAGGATCACGACCGTGTCGCCCTCGGACACGGCGGTATCGAGCCCGTCGAGCACCCGCACGTCCTCGTCGTTGAGGTAGACGTTGACGTAGCGGTTGAGATCGCCGTCGGGGCCGAAGAGCTGCGCCTCGGTGTCGGGATGCGCGGCGGTCAGCGCCCGCAGCACCTCGCCGACGTTGGAGCCGCCGGCCTCGACCTCAGGCTGCCCCCCGGTTTGGGCGCGCAGCACTGGTGGGATGCGAATCGTTGCCATCGGGACGCGATCCTAATGGAGGCCGGTCGAGCCGGCCGTTACCCGGCGCAGAAGGCGTCGTAGTCGGGGAACTTGCCGAGATCCTCGTCGGCGATCTCCGGCGCGTCGGGGCCGCAGATCGGGCAGTTGGGATCGCGCCGCACCTTCAGCTCGGTGAAGCGCGTGCTCAGCGCCTCGAAGAGAAGCAGGCGGCCGATCAGCGGCTCGCCGATGCCGAGCACCAGCTTCAGCACCTCGTTGGCCTGCAACAGGCCCATCGTCCCGGCCATCACGCCGAGCACCCCGTTGGCCGAGCAGCTCGGCGCCAGCTCGGCCGGCGGCGGCGTCGGGTAGAGGCAGCGGTAACAGGGGCCCTCGAAGGGGACGAAGGTCGAGATCTGCCCGTCGAAGCTGAGGATCGAGGCCGAGACGACCGGCTTGCGCAGCCGCACCGAGGCGTCGTTGAGCAGGTAGCGGGTGGGGAAGTTGTCGGCGCCGTCGACGATCACGTCGTACTCGCTGAGGATCTCGACGATGTTGGCGGAGTTGAGGCGGAAGTTGTGCTCGACGACGTCCACGTCGGGGTTGAGCGCCTCGATGGTGAGCCGCGCCGACTCGGTCTTCGGCACGCCGATGCGTTCGGTGTTGTGAATCACCTGGCGCTGCAGGTTGGAGGCGTCGACGACGTCGTCGTCGACCAGGCCGAGGGTGCCGATCCCGGCGGCGGCGAGGTAGAGCGCGGTCGGCGCACCGAGGCCGCCGGCGCCGACCAGCAGCACCTTCGCGCCCAGCATCTTCAGCTGACCGTCGACCCCGACCTCGGGCAGCAGCGTGTGGCGCGAGTAGCGGTCGCGCTGCTCGGGGGTCATGCCGCTGGCGGCGACCACCGGCAGGCCCTGCTCCTGCCAGGCGAGGATCCCCCCGGCCATCGAGGCGACGTCCTCGTAGCCGAGCGCCTGCAGCTGCTCGGCCGCCTTGTAGGAGCGGTTGCCGCTGCGGCAGTAGAGGATCGTGCGCGCCGACTTGTTGGGGGCCGCGGTGGCGATTTCGTCCCCGAGCAGCCCAGGCGGCACGAGCTTGCCGTTCTCGAGGTGAGCCTCCTGGTACTCGTGAGGCTCGCGGGTGTCGATCAGGACGACGTCGCCGGCCTCGATCTCCTGCTGCGCCTCGAAGGGCTCGATCTCCTCGACCTGCTGCTTGATCTGGGTGGGGGCCATCGCTCTCCTAAAGACTGAAAGGGGGAAATACCCTAATTCCGATCCGGCTTTACTTCAAAAAGTATAGCGCCACCAGTTCGGCAGTCGCGTCGGGCAGCTGGCCTATGCGGCCGGTATCCACATAGCGACCGATCAGAGAAAGGGTGCCACCGATGAGAAGCTCCTCCAGGTCCTCGGGCAGCTCGGCGTCTTCAGGCCGGTTGGCGCGCAGTACCTCGGCGAGGTGCTCGATGCAGGCCTGTCGCCGACGGCGGGCGGCAGAGCCCGCCTGCAGTGCCTCCACCGCGATCAGGTGGGCTATGTCGGGGTTTGCGGCAAGCAGGCGCATCGCCTCCGAGACGCCGGCACGAACGCTCGAGGGCCAGTGCTCCCTGGCCGCGGCGGCTCCCTCCACCCGCTCGCACAGCCACTCCGCGGCGATGTCGTAGGTCGCGAGAAAGCATTCCTGCTTGCTTTTGAACTGGCCGTAGAAGGAAGCGCGGGAGACACCGGCCTCGCGGGTCAGATGGCCGATCGTCGTCTCGGCGTAGCCGTGCCGAGGTAGCACCCGCAACATCGCGGCGACGATCCGCAGACGCTGGTTACGGGCGACGAAGGAACGCGGCAGCCCATGCCGGCCGGCGGGAAGCTGCGAGAGGGCGAGCTCGGCCGGCAGCTCAGGAAGATCGCCCGGCTCGAAGCGCTCCGGATCGGCGTCAGCCGGCGACGACCCGGGCATCGGCCGCCTGGGCGGGCGCAAGCAGGAACCCGAGCAGGAGGTCGTGATCCTCCGGTAGCTGCTCGGCCTCGCCGGCGAGAACCCGGCCCGACACATGCGATGCGAGCCCACCCGCCAGGAGGCGCAGTGTCTCCTCCGGGACGAGCTCGGCACCGGTCAGACCGGCGGACGGGCGCAGTGCTTCGGCCAGGCGGACCAGCGAACGCTCGTGCTCCAGCCTGGCCGGGCGAGCCGCGGCGAGCGACTCGACCAGCAGGAGATGTGCAAGCGGAGGATCTCCGGCAAGGAACCCGAGCCCAGCGCTGAGGCCCGCCGAGACCTGGGCGCTCCAGTCGCCCTGATCGTCAGCGGCGGCCCCGACCACGGCAGCGAGCCGCTCCACCCCGTCCTCGTAGGCCGCCGCGAAGCAGGCCTCCTTGCCTCGGAAGTGCTCGTAGAAGGTGGCACGCGAGAGGCCGGCCAGTTCGACCACGTCGGTGACCTTCGTGTCCTCGTAGCCGTGGTAGGCGAGCGCCGCGGCGAGGCCCTCGAAGATGCGGCGGCGCTGGTTGGCGATCACCTCGGCGCGCGAGAGGCCCGAACGCGGCGGGATTCGCTCGACCTTCGGCGGGGCTGCGTCCGGCCGGCGCCGGGAGCCACGTGGCTCCCGGGTCGCCATACCACGTGCGTTCTCAGCAGAAGACACGCGCCAATACAAACACGTCAGTTCACATTTGTCAAGATACGCACGTGGTATCTATGACTAGCGATGACGCTTGCCCTTCCGAGCCTTCCCACAGCTCGGCTTCACAACCGGCTTGAAGTCATAGGGCACTCCGTTTTGCCCGTCAAAGGACGCATCTGCCTTGTTCGTCCCGGCGCAGAGGTTTCTGCTGTTGACCACGAGGCCCTTCTTGCCGCCCTGCATGTTGAGGATGAATTTGCTCACAGGTGCGTCGGGGACGGTTTCGAAGCTCGAGCGGATCCCTCCTTTGAAGGAGTCGATGCGCCCGACGATGTCGACGTTGACCAGACCGTGCAGAGCCGCGACCAGGTCGGGCAGCTTGTGGTTGGAGGAGCGGAGGTAGACCGGGCCTTCGACCGGTTCGTCGAGCAGAGGCGTGAATGCCCTTGCGTAGCCGTACTGGGCCGCTTTCGGACAGCCTCCCCCGGCTCCGCCGTTTGCCGCGTACTGGACCCTGGTGCAGATCGTCCTGATGTGGGCCTGGTCGAGGAATGCCGAGGTCGGCAGGGTGACGACCGCTTTGCCGATGTTGGCGTCCGCGCTCCTTGCCGTGACTTCTGCTTTCAGCGCCGGGTGATCGCCTCGCCTGGTCCCGCCGTGCAGCTCCAAAGCGAGCTTTGGCTTGAAGCCGAGGCTTGCGCAGCTCGCCGCCTGGTAGGGGGTCGAGAGCCCGACCGGCACGTCATCGCTTGGGTCGAAGACGTTTCTGTAGGCGCCGAAGAGGGTCGATTTGGCCGAGCTTCGTTCGCAATCGGTCGGATTGAGGATGAATTCGGGCTTGTCTACGAAGACCCGTAGGTCCCTGACTTTCAAGACGATCCCTTTGAGGATGTGGGGGATCGGGTCTGAGTTGGCTCCGTCTACTTCCACTTCTGCGGTCACCGGGTTCAGGGTCAGTGCCTCCCTCACGACAACCGTGCCGGCGTCGAAGGGGCCTGCCAGGGCTGGGGTGATCGAGATGACTGACAAGGGATCGCCGTTGTAGGGGCCCCCTAGGTAGAGCTTGCCCGGGACGTAGGTCAAGGAGTCGCCTACCCCTGCTCCGGCCAGGGTGTGGCCGATCAGAGAGCTGGATGGACATGAAGGGCTTGCCAGCTCTTGCCTACCGGTCTTTGACCTTGCCGAGGCGATCGCCGCATCTGAGCATTTGGAGATCCCCGCCAGCTTGCCGAGCACTCCGGGAGGCAGGACCGCCGAGAACTTGGTCATGTCCTGGTCGCCGTCGTGGCGCAGCAGGCGCATGTCGAAGGGCGAGTAGGACTTGGCGGCGTTGTTTACCGAGCCCGCTTGGAATTCTGGGTTGAAGGGAGGCAGGCCTCCCGAGGGACAGGGGCCCCCGTGCACGCCTTTGGTGATTTCGAAGTCCGAGGTCACCGTCTTGGGGCTGTTTGGAGCAGACGATGGATAGAACTTCGAGACCGTCGTGTACTTGCCGCAGGCCGCGGGGCTGATCAATGCCGCCCTGGCCCCTTCCTTGAAGTGGAAGTTGAAGTGGCTGAAGGGCAGCTGCGGGATGTCTTCCAGCGTCGCCACCAGCTGGCCCGTTTTCGGGTCGGGGATAACCTTCAGCGGCTTCTTCACCAAGATGCCGAGCTTGGTGTTGCGCAGCACCATGTACAGGGCGACGTCGGTGTCGAAGGGGTTCTCCGCCCCGTGTTCGGTGGTCAGCGGGTTGTCCTGCTGGGCCAGGTAGACCGAGCCGTCGATCGCTTCTTTCGACAGCAGCGGCGTTTCCAGGCGCAGCGAGCCGACCTTGGAGTCAGACGGGCAGCCTTCGCCTTCTGAGCTGAAGGGCGCCTCCTTGGCGTACTGGGATGGGGTGCAGAAGCCGAGGCCTTCGCCGACCGAGGGGTTGATCGTCACGCCTTCGGGCAGGGTGACGACGACTTTCTGCGCCAGCGATTCGTCGATCGCGCGGCTGTCGGACAGGCCATTGTTGGGCATGTCGACGTTGATGTCGAAGGCCGTCCCGGTCTCGGCCTGATTCGTCGAGAGCGTGGTTTCGGTTTTCGGGTCGAAGCTGAGCTTGGAGCATTCGCTGACTCCGACCGGGTTCCCGGCGGCGTCCTTGGTTTCGTCCGTAGCCGAGATGAACTCGTCCTGGTGCTGCCAGGAGTTGGTCGTGAGCGTCGTCGCCAGCGGCCCCGAGCAGGCGCTCGGCATCGTCAGCAGAGCGGTGTGGGTGACAGTCACCGGGCAGGCTTCTTCAGCTTCGAGAATCATCCCGCACTGACCCCGCCTGTAGTCGTGGCTGGGGTCGGAGGGATCGCCCCACAGTTCGACCGCGACGCCCGAGATGTTGCCGAACTGGGGCGCATCGAGCGTTTCGGAAGTGAGCCCGTAGTCGCCGTCGCTGCGGACCTTGGCCAGCAGGTGGATCGGGATGCCGACGCTGGCGGCGTTGAAGCCGAGCTCGGCGGGGCGGCCCTGGGGCGGGACCATGTTGAAGAGCGGCGACGGATAGGCAGACGTGGCATATCCCCCCAGCGGGTTGATGGTGATGTGGACCTCCCCTACCGCGGCGGCGTCGGGACATTTGTTGTCGTCGAGCTGCACCTCGTTGCAGCGCACCGGCGTCGCTTCGGGGTTGACGACGAGCCCGGCGGGCAGGTCGGTGACGAGGTCCCTGAGGCTCGCGGAGGGAGACCCTCCTTTGACGAGGTTGAACTGGGCGCCGACCAGCGCCTGGTAGGGGTGGGCGCCCGCGCGGGTCTCCGCTTCGGCGCCGCCGTCGAGCAGCTGGCCTTCGAAGCGCTCGAAGCCGAAGGGCGCCGCTTCGGAGCTGATCTTGGCCTGAACGCTGTCAGCGGCGGCGACACCGCCGCCGGCGATCGTCGCCCGGCTGGTGACGACCGGCGGGGCGTCGAGAGCAACCTTGACCGGCACCCTCATATACAGCCGTTCGCCGGGATGGACGACCCTGGAGCCGCTGCAGCTGACGGTGGCGCTGTCGCAGGCATAGAGGCCCCGTTCGCCGCCGTCACCGTCATCGAACATATGCAAGTTGGCCGCGAACAGCGGTGGGTTCGGGTTGAGGCTGAGGCCTTCGGGCAGTTCGTCGGTGATCGTGTAAGAGCCGGAGGTGGATATGGAACCGACGTTGGTGGCGACGATTTCATAGACGCCGTTGTCGCTGCCGGGGGCGAGGTCGGACGGCGTCAGGACCGCCGCGGAGACCCTCCATGCCGGCCCGGCCGGCGCCGCTCCCGCAGTCCCCGGCAGGAGGCAGATGGCGAGGAGCGCGATCGGGACGAGGGTGAGGACGGCGCGGCAAAGCCGCCTGCCGGTGGACGCGCGCTTTGCCGGGATCACTTGGAACCTCCACGGTTGTCGTGACGTTTGTGCTGTTTGCGTGCCCTCTGGCAGCTGACCTTGCCGCCGCTTCTGACCTTGCGCTTGCCCTTCGGGCACTTGCGGCCCTTGGCGGCGCCGTGGACGTTGCCGGCGCCCGAGTAGGCGGCGCTGGCGAGACTCGGATCGGGCGGCGGCGCCGGGTTCGCCTGACAGGCCGTGCTCGAGCAGCTCGGCGGCGCCAGAGTGTGCTGGGAGGCGAGACCGGCACCCACCCCGGCGTCATAGACGTCGAAGAGGTGGTCCTGGTCGGTCGGGACCAGCTGCTGTTCGGTGAAGAAGAAGGCGTGATCGCCGTTCCTGGAGGCGTCGAGGAAGGCGGCGCCCGCCGGATCGGTGCCGCTGGAGATCAGGTAGATGCAGCCGCCGTCCTGGCTTTCTGATTCACAGCTGCCCTCTCCCTTCGCCTCCCACTCATAGACGTCGGTGGCATGGTTGGTGTCGCCCGGGACCATGGCGTCGACAGTGTTGAAGAAGAAGCGGTTGCCGTCGGCCGAAAGGTTGCGGGGCACACCACCACGGCGACCACTCCCCCTGAGGAAGAAGCCGGTCACGCTCGCCCCCGACATGGCTCCGCCGCTGGGCGGAGTCCCCGTCGGCAGGCAGGTGACGCAGAGCAGCTCTTCTTCAGGGGCGCTGTAGCGGAAGAACTCGTTGCAGGGAGCTATAGCTCCCCCGTTATCGCAGGACCCGATGTTGTCATAGCCGGTGAGGCTTTCTGCTGAGCGAAAGACGAACGTGCGGCCGTCGGCGCTGACTTTGGGTTCGAGTCCTTCCGCGTGGATCAACCGGGCGATGAACTTGGTCACTCCGTCGTGGGAGACGTAGAGATTGCATTCGTCGCGGAAGCGCCAGCATTCTGGATGCGAGGCGCCCGGGGCGAGCGCGCCTTCGGCGGTGAAGTAGACATAGGAGCCGTCTTCGGAGGCGCCGAGGAAGAGCTGCACGGCGGCGCCGAGCGGATCGCCCGCGTTGGAGTCGGCCGTGAGGTCGGTCAGCTCGCCGGTTGCGACGTCATAGGAGTAGAGGTCCTGGCCCTGTTTCGGTTCGCCCCCTTCGGGGCTGCACCTGTTTTCCCCGGTGGAGACGGCGGTCGAGCCGTCGGTCAGCTTCTCGCAGCTGAGGAAGAAGGCCTTGGAGCCGTCGGGGGTGATGCCGAGGAGCTTGGCCGGCTTTTCGCCGCCGGGGTCGGGAACGGTGCGCTGGGAGGCCGAGATCCAGGTCGTCCTTACGCCGTCTTCGCGCACGTAGATACGGCCGGTGCCTTCGGGCTCGCCGGGCTCGGTGACCGTGAAGAAGACCGAGCCATTGCTTGCGACCTTCCCGAGACGGCTGCCTTCCGCGGGGACTTCGCAGGCGGGCCCCGCTTCGTCGTCGCAGCTGACTTCGGAGCCCGCCGGGACGCGGTCAGCGAGGGTGAGCGCTCCGTGGTCGAGATCGTAGAGGTTGGGCTTTTCCGCGGGGGCGCCGGGCAGGAGCTGCGATCTGGCCGCGAAGACCACGTGGCCGGGGTCGGCGGCGAAGCCGATGAATTCCGGGAAGGAGCTCGAGGGGAGGACGGGGCCTGGTTCGAAGGTCGCCGTTTCGCTGTTGCGCAGGAAGAGCTGTTCGCCGGCGCCACCCGGTCCTTCGCTGAGGATCAGGGCGGCGGAGAGGTCTTCATCGACGCCGAGGATCCCCGCTGCGAAGCTGGGTTCGGTGACGGGCAGGAGCCCGTCGGCGCTCCAGCCGCCGGGCCCACGCGAGGCGAGGAAGGGGTAGGTGCCGGAAGAGCCGCCGGTGGTCGGCAGGCCGCCGTTGGCGTAGAAGGTGAAGCGGTCGCCGGAGGGCGAGGCGTTGACCACTCCGATTTCGCCCTGGGCGTTGGCGCCGTGCTTGTCGACCGGCGTCCCCTGCTCGTAGGCGCGGCAGTCGGGCAGGCGCGAGCCGGCGCCGGTGCGGAACTGGCCGCTGGGGCAGGGGGCGAAGGGCTGCGCGGTCGGGTAGGTGGCGAAGGTCGCGTCGGCGCCATCGGTCGGGCCGGCTTCGTTGCCGGCGACGAAGCGGAAGTGGTAGGCGGTGCCGGGCTCGAGGCCGCCGATGTGGACGCTTACAGCGTGCTTGCTGGCGTCGGTGGGGAAGCCGAAGGGGGCGCTCTCTTCGGTGCTCTGGCCGTAGGCGCTGGTCGTGCCGTACTCGAGGTGATAGGTCGTTTCGCCACCGCGCGGGTTGATCTCGGCGGTGAGGGTCGCTTCACCCGTGCCGCCGGCTTCGGTGCCAACCGCTTTGACCGACTCTTCTTCGACCAGCGGCGCGGTGGGGCCGGTGGTGAGCTGGCGGTCGATGCCGTGGGCTTCGCCGATCGAGTTCTTGGCGACGAGGCGGTAGTGGTAGACCGTCGCCGGGTTGAGACCGGTGACTTCGGCGCTGACCGCGTGGGGGTTGGCGTCGGCGGGGATCGAACCGGCGGCGGGGACGCAGGGGTACTTCTCGGCCGGGGTGACCTGTTCGTATCCTTTGCGGATCAGTTTTTCCCCGCCTTCTATGACTTCGTGGGCGATGAACTGCGAGGCCGGGACGACCTCGAAGTGGCAGTCTTCGACCGCCTGGCCCCTGGGGTTGATCGTGCCGTTGACGGTCGCTTCGGTCGCGCTCACACCGCTCGCGCCTTCGGTGGTCAGCTTCGGCAGCGAGAGCGGCGGGCCGAAGACGTCGATCTTGCGGTTGCCGTAGTCGGAGACGTAGACTTCTTCGCTCGCTTCGTCGATCGCGATGCCGCCGAGTTCGCCGTAGTATTCGGCACCGGGGACGCTTTCGCCGAATTCGTAGAGGAAGGCGCCGCTGTCGTCATAGACCGAGATCGAGCTGTAGTGGACGACGTAGATTTCGTTGGTCGAGCGGTCGACCGTGAGCCCGTAGGAGAAGCCGGAGTCGATCACTTTGGCCGAGGACTGCAGGTACCCGCTGGCGGCCGTGTACTCGGTTACCGGGCCGAAGGGCGAGGCGAAAAAGAGATTCCCTTCGGAGTCGAAGGCCATGCGGCAGTGAGTCGAGCCAATGACATAGGGCGTGAAAGTGCCGCCGGCGAATTCGTAGACAAACCCGCTGCGTTCGCCTAGCCAGAGGTGGCCCGCGGGGTCGACCGCTGCGCCGCAGATTGGCCCTGAAAAGCTTTCGCCACCCGCGTGGGTTATCGGGAAGCCGCTGAGCCCGGCGCCGTTTTCATCGAAGCCGTAGGCCTTCTTGCCGCTGCCGTTGGCGAAGTAGAGGTCATGCGAGGAGCTGTCGACGGCGATGTCGTTTTCATAGCCCGCGCCGGGCGCGCTCAGCGGGAAGCTGCCGCCGAGCGGCGTGTGGGTGCCGGGGGAGGAGGCGTCATAGCCGTAGATTGCCTGTGCTTCCCCGTCGAGAGCGTAGAGACGCTTGTTGCCCTGGTCGAAGGCGAGCGGGCCGAGCAGTTCGGAGAAGCTGCTGCTCGGGCCGCCGTCGGGCCCGAAGGAGCCCGTCAGCGAGCGGAATTCGATCGCCGATGCGGTACCCGGAAGAAGGCAGGCTGACGCCACGAGAGCCACGAGCAGGGTGGCGAGCGCGCCGGAAAGACGGAACGACCGGCGGCTCTCGCCCCCGCCCTGGTTCGATCCCACCGACGATGCCTTCGCGTGGCTTCTCACGTAGCTCTCTCCTTGTCCCTCGAGCCCTCTGCCGGCCGCTTCCCTGTGCGACTTGCTGTGGCTCAGTTGTCCCTGTTTCCCTGCTGCGCGAACTTCGTTGGCTATACCGTTCTAGTTCCCAACTGAAGACGCGGCCAGATGTAAACACGCCGGTTCAGCGTTGTCAAGATACGCACATGGTATTGTTAAGTTCTATTCGTGATTTGCAGGGACTTCGGGATGAAGAAATCTCACGCGAACCTCATGGGTTCCCAGACAAGCGGCCGTTCGAACTGGGTACGTGCGGTTCTGTAGCGCTTAGGCGCTGGCCTGTTTGCGCTGTGCTTCGGCCGGCTCCGCGGCCGGGGTCTCGTCGCGCTCGAAGGGGACGAGCCGGCCCTCTTTCGGGCCGGTGTCGCCGAGGCGATAGAAGGCGAGCACGTACTCGACCAGGGGGGCCTCGAGGTCATGCAGCTTTTTAGCCCGACCGTGCAGCAGCTCGCTGGCGACCCGGGAGGCGATCCCGCCGACGATCACACCCTCGACCTCAGGTGCAGGGATCGACCGCTGCGGCAGGTCCGGGGCGACAGAGCGCAGCAGGGTGCCGTAACGCTGCAGCCACTCGTGGTAGCGCAGGGCGATCTCCTCCCCCGCCGAGGGAGCCTCGACGAAGAGCAGGCGCGCCATGTCGGGATCTGAGACCATCGCATCCAGGCCCGCCGCCAGCGAGCGCTCGACGCGCTCTTCGATCGTGGCGGCCGCGTCGCATGGCCGCATGAAAATCTCGAAGAGCTGTTCGTGGCCGGCGTCGTGCGCGGCCGCGAAGCACTCCTGCTTGCCGGCGAAGTTCTTGTAGAAGGCGTTGCGGGAGACGGCGGCGGCCTTGACGATGTCGGCGACCGACATCGCTTCGTAGCCGCGCTCGGCGACCACGCGGGGAACGGCGTCGATCAACCGCTCGCGCTGGTCGCGCAGTACCTCCTCGGGCGCGAGTGCGTGCCGGCCGCGCGGAAGGCGCTTCGGCGCTGCGGATTTGGGTCTGGCGCGTGCCTTGGCCATGTTCGCGAACGGTCTATCCCGTTACACGTACAGGGTAGTTCTTAAATACCCCCCGGTCAACGGCTGGCGCTTTGCGAACTGCGCTCAGTCCTCATCGAGGCTGGGAATTGGGTCGATCGGCAACTCTCCGTTCACCTGCTCGAGTCTTTCGAGGTCGACTCGATCCCCAAGGCGGTTGGCGAGCCGCTTGAAACCGACAAGGCTTCGCGGCGAGGCAACCCGAAAGGGGCTCTCGCGCCAAGAGCCCTCGATAGCCTTTCAGCGACCGTCTCGTAGTCGAGAGGCGGCAGGCCGCCGCGCATGATGTCAATCACGCCATGGCGACTGTCGACGCGCAGGTGATGGGCACCGGCAACATCTTCGGCATTCAGGACCTTCCCGTCACTGAAGCGGGCCGCTCCGGATAGCGAACTCCGCTTCCTGTCGTTCCTCTTCGCGATTGAGCTCGCCCACTCGGCCTCATAGCCAGGGGCTGGCCGCCGGACGGCGATCAGCCGAGACTGGGGCGCATCTGACGCAGCCTCTTCACCCGCTCCTCGATCGGCGGGTGGGTCGAGAAGAGGCCGGCAATGCCCTTGCTGGAGAAGGGCTTGACTATGTAGAGGGGCTCGGCCGCCTGGTTGACCTGCATCGGCATGTCGGTCGCCCCCTGCTCGAGGCGCAGCAGGGCACTGGCCAGCGACTCGGGGTTGCCGCAGATTTCGGCTCCGCCGGCGTCGGCCGCGTACTCGCGCTGGCGCGAGATCGCGAGCTGGATGATGCTCGCCGCGAGCGGTGCCAGCAGCACCATCGCCAGCGAGGCGACGAGGCCGAGCGGCGAGTTGTCGTCGTCGCCGAACCAGAGCAGCATGTAGGCGAGGTAGGTGATCGCGGCGCCGATCGCCGAGGCCACCGACTGGATCAGGATGTCGCGGTTCCTTACGTGCGTCAGCTCGTGGGCGAGGACGCCGCGCAGCTCGTCCTCGGAGAGCAGCTTGGTGATCCCGCGGGTGACGGCGACCGCGGAATGCTTCGGGTTGCGGCCGGTGGCAAAGGCGTTGGGCTGGTCCTGCGGGATCATATAGAGGCGCGGCATCGGCAGGCCGGCGCGCGTCGTCAGTTCGCGCATGATCTCGTAGAGCCGCGGCGCTTCCGATTCCTCGATCGGCTTGGCCCGGCTCATCCCCAGGGCCAATTTGTCGCTGAAGAAGTAGGAGCCGAGGTTGATCAGCAGGGCGATGCCGAGGAACAGGGCCGCCGTCGAGGGACCGCCGATCAACGCGCCGATCACGACCAGCAGGCCCGAGAGGGACGCGAGCAGGATCGTCGTACGGAGGGTGGCTCCCCAGGTGGACTGCTTGGTGGTGCTCATCGCATTCGCTCCTGTCGGTCTGTGGAAGAAAGATCGTGAGGGCTACGAAGTATTGCCGCGAAACGCCGTTCCGGCCATAGGGACCACCCCCTATCCTCGCCCTGTGACGGCCCTGGCCATCGTCGTGCTCTCCGTGGTCGCGATGGCGCTCGCCGTCAACCTCGTCGTCCTGCGGCGCCGCTTCGCCCCGCTCGAAAGCGTGATCGAGGAAATGGAGAAGGTCGACCTGAGCCGGCCGGGGCCGCTGCTCCCGGACTCGATCGACGGGATCGGCGAGACCGAGGAGGTCGAGCGGATCGAGCTCGCCTTCCTGCGGATGATCCGCCGCCTGGAAGCGGAGCGGAGGCGCGCGGGTAGCGCCGCCCTACGCGCCCAGGAGGAGGAGCGGGCGCGGGTCGCGCGCGACCTGCACGACGAGGTCAACCAGTCGCTGACCGGGCTGCTGCTGCGCCTGGAGGCGGTGCGGGAGGCGGCGCCGCCAGAGCTGGAGCCCGAGCTCGCCGAGACGCGCACCCTGGCCAACCAGGCGATGCGCGAGCTGCTCTCCCTCGCCCGGCAGCTGCGGCCGACCGCGCTCGATGACCTCGGCCTCGCCGCGGCGATCGCCGGGCAGGTGGAGCAGCTCGAGCGCTCCGGGCTGGCGGCAGAGCTGGCCACGGAGGGCGACTTCTCCGACCTCGACGACGACGTGCAGCTGGTCGTCTACCGCGTCGCCCAGGAGTCGCTGACCAACGCCGCCCGCCACAGCGAGGCGCAGCAGATTGCCGTGACCCTGCGCCGCTCCGGCGACGCGGTAGAGCTCGAGGTCGCCGACGACGGCCGCGGCTTCGCCTTCGAGCGGTCCGAGCGCGGCCTCGGCATCGGCGGCATGCGCGAGCGAGCCCTCCTGATCGGCGCCGAGCTGACGATCGAGTCGCGGCCGGACCACGGCACCACGGTGCGGCTCTCGGTACCCGGCTAGCCTCGTGGCCGGCCGCGGAGGGTCGCGGTCAGCGTCTCCGCCACCCGATCCGGCTCCTCGTCTATCTGCTGTTCGGATAGCCGTATGACCTCGAAGCCGAGACGCTTCAACTCGAGATCCCGGCTGCGGTCGTCTTGAAAGGCCGCCTTTCCGCGGTGATAGAGGTAGCTGTCGGTTTCAACCACCAATCGCCGCTTTCGCCAGAGAAAATCAACGAGATAGGGGCCAATACGCACATTGACCTCAGGTGGTGGCAGGCAGTGGCGACGGCAGAGCCTCCGGAAGTCCAGCTCCAGATCGCTGCGCGTCCGATCCCTGTCTCTCTCCTCGTCGATCGGCAGGCCGAGCACGTTCGCCTGGCGGATGGCCTTGCGCAACTCACGAGAGTCAAGGGCGCCGGGCCGGCCGTCCGATGTCGTCCGGCGCAGGTCGGCAATCGTGCGCGCCGGAGTCGTAACCGGTATCTGCTGAAGAAGCGTCACATCGGTTGGGACGAGCGTGAGCGAGCGGTGCACGCGGATACCGGGACGCCTCGCCCTGCCGCCGTCACCTCTGACGATGACGTCACTCGGGTGATCGCCTTCGGGCAAGAGACCCCAAAGGCAGGCCGCACTGCGATGGCTGACAGCCGCCCGCCAGTAGTCGAGCACTGAGCCGCCCTCGGCACTGGGACCCCTGCCGACTGCAAGTACGGCCGCCAGTCGGCGTCCCTGTCTTGACAGCGCGTCATGGCCAACGGCATAGACGCCTCGGTGCGTACGATGCAGGCGCCCCGCATCGACACGGCCGCGCACCGCGCGCTCGCCGAGGCCCAGGCCGTATATCTGCCCCACAGATACGACTCCATGCTGCCGCGCGGCGATCTCCGCAATCAGAACGTCCGGCCTGGCGACTTTTCGTCCCATACCGGGGGCTAAGTCGCCGACGGGGCGACTTCTCCCCCACCAGTAGGGCAGAACGTTCCACTTTGGGTGCGAGACTGAGCACATGCGAGTCCTGATCGCTGACGACCATGGGATCGTGCGCTCCGGGCTGCGGCTGCTGTTGGAGCGCCAGCCCGACATCGAGGTCGTCGCCGAGGCGGCGGACGGGGCCGAGGCGCGCGAGCTGGCGATCCGCGAGCGGCCCGACCTGGCGATCCTCGACGTCAAGATGCCGAAGCTGACCGGCCTGCAGGCGACCCGCGAGATCAAGGCGCAGGCACCTGAGGTCGCGGTCCTGATCCTCTCGATGCACGACGAGGAGCGCTACGTCTCCGAAGCGCTGAAGGCGGGCGCGTCGGGCTACGTGGTGAAGACGCAGGCGGATACGGACCTCGTGGCGGCGATCCGGGCGGTCGAGCGGGGCGAGCCGTTCCTACCCCGAGGCGCAGGGCACCTGATCGGAGTGCTCGAGCGGGTCGACGGGAGAGGGCTGACCCGCGCGAGGAGGAGATCGTCAAGCTCGTCGCCGAGGCGCATACCTCGAAGGAGATCGCGGCGATCCTCCACCTCTCCGAGAAGACGATCGAGAACCACCGGGCGAACGCGATGCGCAAGCTCGGCATGCGCGATCGGGTCGAGCTGGTCCGCTACGCGATCCGCCGCGGGCTGATCGAGCCCTGAGCCGGCGCGTCCGATTTGCTTGACTGAGAGGCCCGTCCGATGACCAGTTCCCAAGAGTTCAAAGAGAAGCGTTGGCTGGCCCTGGTCCTGCTCTGCTCGGCGCAGTTCGTCGTCGTGCTCGACGCCTCGATCGTCAACGTGGCGCTGCCGACGATCGGCAAGGCGCTCGACTTCTCCCAGGAGAACCTGCCCTGGGTGGTCAACGCCTACGTCCTCACCTTCGGCGGCTTCCTCCTGCTCGGCGGTCGCGCCGCCGACCTGCTCGGCCGCCGTCGCGTCTTCATGGCCGGCCTGCTCGCTCGTCGCCGTCGCCTCGCTGGCCGCCGGCTTCGCCTCCACCGAGGGCCAGCTGATCGCGGCCCGCGCCGCGCAGGGCCTCGGCGCGGCGATCATCTCCCCGGCGGCGCTCTCGATCGTCACCACCACCTTCAGCGACGGCGCCGAGCGCAACAAGGCGCTCGGCGTCTGGGGCGCGGTTGCCGGCTCCGGTGGAGCCGCCGGGCGTGCTGCTCGGCGGCGTCCTCACCGACGGGCTCGGCTGGGAGTGGGTGCTCTGGGTCAACGTCCCGGTCAGCCTGATCGCCTTCGCCCTCGCCCCGAGGCTGATCGCCGAAAGCCGCGACGAGCAGGAGACCCGCGCCTTCGACGTCGCCGGCGCGGTCACCGTCACCGCGGCGCTCTCGGTCCTCGTCTACACGGTCGTCGACGCCACCGAGTGCCGGCTGGGGATCGACCAAGACGCTCGGCCTGATCGCGACTCTCCCTCGTCCTGCTCGCCGCCTTCGTCGCGATCGAGCTGCGCGCGAGCAAGCCGCTGGTGCCGTTCTCGATCTTCCGCATCCGCACGCTGACCGGCGCCAACGTCGTCGGCCTGCTGGTCGGCGCCTCGCTCTTCTCGATGTTCTTCTTCATCTCCCTCTACATGCAGCAGGTGCTCGGCTACAGCGCGATCCACGCCGGCCTCTCCTACCTGCCGCTGGCGCTGACGATCATGATCTCGCGGCCGGGATCGCCTCCGCAGCTCGTCACCAGCGTCGGCTACAAGCCGATCCTCGCCGTCGGCCTGCTCTTCATCGTCATCGGCCTGGTCTGGTTCAGCCGGATCTCGGTCGGCGGCGGCTTCACCACCGACATCCTCGGGCCCTCGCTGCTCGCCGCGGCCGGGCTCGGCTTCTCCTTCGTGACGACGACGATCGCCGCCGTCTCGGGAGTCGAGGAAGACGAGCCGGGCCTGGCCAGCGGCCTGATCAACACCTCGCAGCAGGTCGGCGGCGCACTCGGCCTCGCCGTGCTCTCCACCATCGCCACCTCGCACACCAAGAGCCTCCTCGAAGGTGGGACGAGCCAGCTCGACGCGCTGACCGACGGTTTTCAGGTCGCCTTCCTCGGCGGCGCCGCGATTGCCGCGCTCGGCTTCGTCCTCACCCTCGTCCTGATCAGCAACCGCGACAGCAGGGCCCATGTCGAACTGGGCAACGAGGCGGCCGGACAAGAGGCAACCGAGGCCGCGTCCGCATAACCGACCGCTTCAGTAGGATTTAGATCGATGCTGTTCTCGACGAAAGCGGAGTACGGAGTTCGCCTCATGGTCGAGCTGGGCCGACAGCCCGGGTCCGACCCCGGTCTCGCTCAGCGCCGTCGCCGAGGCGGAGCGGCTGCCGCTCTCCTATCTGGAGCACCTGGTCGCCAAGCTGCGCAAGGCCGGGCTGGTCAGCTCGACCCGCGGCGCCCATGGCGGCTACCGGCTGGCCCAGCCCGCGGAGACGATCACGCTCGACGAAGTGGTCGAGGCGCTGGAAGGGCAGATCGCCCCGATGGAGTGCTTCCACGAGACCCCGGAGGGCAAGGTCCTCTGCTCGCACGAGAGCGACGGCGACCATGCCTGCGCGACGAAGCTGCTCTGGACCCGTGTCCAGGGCGGCGTCACCAAGGCGCTCGCCGGCACCACGCTGGCCGAGCTGGTCGAGTTCTCCGGCGGGGTGCCCAGCGGTGCCGCCAAGGCACCCGTCGGCAGCATCGCTTAACCCGAATCACCCCGAACCGAATCACACGAACGGAGCGAAATTGGCTGAGCTGGAGATACGCAACCTGCACGTGAGCGTCGAGGACAAGCAGATCCTCCGCGGCCTCGACCTCGACGTCGAGAAGGGCAAGGTCCACGCGCTGATGGGACCCAACGGGTCGGGCAAGTCGACCCTCGCCAACGCGATCATGGGCCACCCCGCGCTGGAGGTGACCGAGGGCTCGATCGTCTTCAAGGGCGAGGACATGACCGAGGCCGACCCCGACGAGCGCTCGCGCGCCGGTCTCTTCATGGCCTTCCAGTACCCCGTGGCTATCCCGGGCGTCTCGGTCAGCAAGTACCTGCGGATGATCCTCAACGCCCGTCGCGAGGCGCGCGACGAAGGCGAGATCAAGATCAAAGAGTTCGCCAAGGTCGCCCAAGAGGCGATGGCGTTGGCGAATATCCCCAAAGACTTCTCCAGCCGCTACCTCAACGACGGCTTCTCCGGCGGTGAGAAGAAGCGGATGGAGCTGCTGCAGCTGGCGCTGCTGAAGCCGGAGATCGCCGTCCTCGACGAGACCGACTCCGGCCTCGACATCGACGCCCTGCGGGTCGTCGCCGACGGGGTCAACACCTTCGCCGGGCCCGACATGGGCGTCCTCATCATCACCCACTACCAGCGAATCCTGCACATGGTCAAGCCCGACTCGGTCCACGTGATGTTCGAAGGCCGGATCGTCAAGGAGGGCGGCCCGGAGCTGGTCGGCGTGCTCGAGGAGAAGGGCTACGGTTGGATCCGCGAGGAGGTCGAGGCGGGCGCCAGCGCCTAGCCTCGGAGCGATGGAGCCGGCCACGACCACTCCCGCGTCGGCTTTCCCGATCGAGAAGGTCCGCGCCTCCTTTCCGGCGCTACAGCGCGAGGTCCACGGCCGGCCGGTCGCCTACCTCGACAGCGGCGCCAGCTCGCAGAGGGTCCTGGCCTCGATCCAGGCGGTCGACCGCTACGAGCGCGCGCATCACTCCAACGTCCACCGCGGCTCGCACACGCTCTCGGCCGAGGCGACCGCGGCGTACGAGGGGGCGCGAGCGACGGTAGCCGACCACCTCGGTGCCGCCGACCGGCGCGAGGTGATCTTCGTCCGCAACGCGACCGAGGCGATCAATCTGGTCGCGCGGGCCTGGGGCGACGCCAACGTCGGCGCGGGCGACCGGATCGTGCTGACCGAGATGGAGCACCACTCCAACGTCGTGCCCTGGCAGCAGCTAGCCGAGCGGATGGGCGCCGAGATCGACTGGGTGCCGGTCGGTGAGGACGGCCTGCTCGACATGGACGCTTACGCGGAGCTGCTCGGGCGTGGCCCGAAGCTGGTCGCCGTCACCCACGTCTCCAACGTGCTCGGCACCGAGAACCCGGTCGCCGAGATCGCCCGCCTCGCCCACGAGGCCGGCGCACTGGTGCTCGCCGACGGGGCCCAAGCGGCGCCAAAGCTGCCGCTCGACGTCACCGAGCTGGGCGTCGACTTCTACGCCCTCACCGGCCACAAGCTCTACGCGCCGACCGGGATCGGCGCACTGTGGGCGAAGCTCGACCTGCTGCGTGAGATGCCGCCTTTCCTCGGCGGCGGCTCGATGATCCGCAAGGTGACCAAGGAGGGGACGACCTACGCCGACGTGCCGGCGCGGTTCGAGGCGGGCACGCCGGCGATCGCGCAGGCGATCGGGATGGCCTCGGCGCTGCGCTGGCTCGACGGTCTCGGCATGGAGGCGGTGCGCAACCACGAGCGGGAGATCACCGACTACGCGCTGGAGCAACTCGCCGCGGTCCCGGGTCTGCGCGTCTTCGGTCCGCCGCGCGGCGAAGGGCGCCTCGGTCCCGTCTCCTTCGAGCTCAAGGGGGTCCACGCCCACGACGTCTCCGAGATCCTCGATCGCCACGGCGTCGCCGTCCGCGCCGGTCACCACTGCGCGCAGCCCCTTATGGACCGCCTCGGGATAGCGGCAACCGCCCGAGCCAGCTTCGGCGTCTACACGACCCGCGAGGAGATCGACCGCCTGGTCGAGGGCCTCGACGACGCGCGCAAGGTCTTCGGCCTTTAAAAAGGCTTAAAACCGGCAAAGAGTTACCTAGTGATCATTGATTGCTGTTGAAAAAGTCACTCGAATAGTGCGTATGGACGCCTGACCCCTGAGGGCTAAGACTTGCTTCAACACTCAGATCGGCAAGACTGTCACGTTCCGTCGCACCCAACATGGACGGAGCGTGGCGGAACATACGGCCCCGGGCAGCGGGCATATCCGCCGCCCGGGGCCTCGGCACAGGAGGTGCAACTCCCATGCACTGCGAAGTTAGCTCCCCGGACAGCGAGGCGCTAAACCTCAACCATCGCGACAGGAGCGGGAAGTGACCGGCGGGGAGGTTCCCGACGGGTTCTGGGCAACGCTCGCCGCGCGTCTGCTCCATTCCTGCCAGGTTCAGATAGTCGAAGCGATGCGATGGGTCGACCAGCCCCTCTCGGCGTCCGAGCTGGTTCAGGTCCTCGGCACGGGGCAGCGCCTCTCGACGATCGCCTACCACGTCCGCCGCCTCGATTCGCTCGGTGCGCTGAGGCCCGTCGGCAAACGCCATCCGCTGCGGGGGTCGGAGGAAAAGCTCTACCGGCTCGGCTTCTGGTGAGGAGGGCGCCGGGTTGCTTCGCTAGCCTCGATGCATGGACGACCTCTATCGCGACCAGATCCTCGAGCACTACAAGCGGCCGCACAATTTCGGCCGGATCGAGGATCCCGACCTCGAGTTCGAGGACACCAACCCGTTCTGCGGCGACGAGCAGCATGTAACCGTCCGCCTCGACGAGGGGGGACGGGTCGCGGAGATCGCCTTCGAGGGCCAGGGCTGCGCGATCTCCACCGCGGCCACCTCGCTGCTCACCGACGAGCTGGTCGGCAAATCGCGTGAGGAGCTGCTTCGCCTGCCCAAGGAGCTCGTCCTCGACCTGCTGGGGATCGAGATCTCGGCGACGCGGATGAAGTGCGCGATGCTCGGGCTCAAGGTGGTCAAGAGCGCCGGCCTCGGCCAGCCCGCCGAATGGGAGGACGAGGGCGAGACCGGCGACCCCGCCGAAGCGACCGCCCTCTAGCGCATCCGACTTTCACCACACTGGAGTGGGGTCAATGTCGGATGCGCGGACTCGTCAACCCGACTGCATGTTTGGATCCGGGGTCATCACGGCGAAAACGGCCCCAAAGGGGTCTTTGACGATCGCGATGCGGCCGACTTCAGCGATGTCGAAGGGCTCCAGCGCGACGCCGCCACCCGAGGCCGTCGCCTTGGCGACCGCGGCGTCGGTGTCTTCGACGGCGAAGTAGACGAGCCAGTGGGCGGGCACCTCGTCGGGGGCACGGCCGGTGATGTCGATCATGCCGCCGACGGTGGAGTCTCCGACCTTGAGTGACGCGTAGGCGCCGGTTTCGAACTGCCGCTCTTCAAAGCCCCAGCCAAAAACCTCGCCGTAGAAGGCTTTGGCGGTCTCGGGATCGCGCGTGTTGAGCTCGTTCCAGACGACCGCGTTCGCCTCGCTGACGACTTCGGCGCCAACGAAGGTCCCCGGCTGCCAGATCCCGATTACCGCGCCGGTCGGATCGGTGAAGACCGCCATCCGACCGAGATCCATCACGTCCATCGGCTCGGCGATCACGTTGCCGCCCGCCTCCTTCACCTTGGTGATCGTCGCATCGGCATTCTCGACCGAGATGTAGGAGCTCCAGACGGGCGGCTGGCCCTCCTGCATCAGCGGCATCATCCCCGCGACCGGCTTGCCCCGCAGCATCGCCTGGCGATAGCCGCCGGTCTGCTCAGCGTTCTCTGCCTCCGGCACGTCCCAGCCAAAGAGGCCGCCGTAGAAGCCGGCCGCGGCCTCGATGTCGGGAGCTCCGAGATCGACCCAACAGGGGGTCCCAGGCTCGTAACTGGCTCTCTCGCTCATCTCACTTCTCCAATCGTCGAAGGTCGCTCCCGATCCTCTCATCCCCTGCGCGCGGGTGGTCAAACGTTTGTTACGAGGCGGCAGCCGATCCGACCCGCTCGCTAAAATCCCGACCGATACACTAGGAATAACGTGACGGACGGCACAACCACCAAGATCGAGGTCTGCCCACTCTCCGAGCTGGGGCCCGGCACGATGCGCCTGGTCGAGCACGAGGGGATCAAGATCGGGGTCTTCAACTGCGACGGTACGCTGTACGCGATAGAGGATCGCTGCTCCCATGACGACGGCCCGCTCGCCGAGGGCGAGTTCAGTCCCGAGGCCTGCACCGTCGAGTGCCCCCGTCACGGCTCCCTCTTCGACCTGACCACCGGCAGGCCGAAGACGCTCCCCGCCTATGCTCCGGTGCGGACGTTCGCGACAGCCGTCGTCGACGACACCATCGTCCTGGAGGTCGATTAGCCATGGCAACGCCCGAGGCAGTTGCAGAGAAAAGAGAGCTTGCCGGGATCAACGCCGACTACAAGGAGAAGTTCGGCTTCCACGATTCCGAGAGCGGCTACGCCTACAAAGCCCCGAAGGGCCTCTCCCGCGAGGTGGTCGAATCGATCTCCGACTACAAGGACGAGCCGCAGTGGATGCGCGACTTCAGGCTGAAGGCGCTCGAACACTTCTACTCGCGCCCGACCCCGGCCTGGGGCGGCAATCTCGCCCAGATCGACTGGGACGACATCCACTACTTCGTCCGCGCCTCCGAGAAGAACAGCCGCGACTGGAGCGAGGTCCCGGAGGACATCAAAAACACCTTCGACCGGCTCGGCATCCCCGAGGCCGAGCGCAAATTCCTCTCCGGGGTCGGCGCCCAGTACGAGTCCGAGGTCGTCTACCACCAGGTCAACGAGAAGCTCGAGGCCCAGGGCGTGATCTTCACCGACATGGACACGGCGCTGCGCGAGCACGAGGACCTGGTTCGCGAGTACTGGGCGACGATCATCCCCGCCAACGACAACAAACTGGCGGCGCTCAACTCGGCCGTCTGGTCAGGCGGCTCCTTCGTCTACGTGCCGGCAGGGGTCAAGGTGGAGATGCCGCTGCAGGCCTACTTCCGGATCAATACCGAGAACATGGGCCAGTTCGAGCGCACGCTGATCATCGCCGAGGAGGGCTCCGACGTCCACTACATCGAGGGCTGCACGGCGCCGGTCTACTCCAGCGACTCGCTGCACTCCGCGGTGGTCGAGATCTGCGCCAAGCCGAGCTCGCGAGTCCGCTACACGACCGTGCAGAACTGGTCGCAGAACGTCTTCAACCTGGTCACCAAGCGCGCCGTTGCCCACGAGAAGGCGACGATGGAGTGGGTCGACTGCAACCTCGGCTCGAAACTGACGATGAAGTACCCGTCGATCTACCTGCTCGGCCCCGAAGCGCACGGCGAGATCCTCTCGATCGCCTTCGCCGGCGACGGCCAGCACCAGGACGCCGGCGGCAAGATCATCCACGCGGCGCCGCGCACCTCGTCCTCGATCTTCTCCAAGTCGATCTCCAAGGACGGCGGGCGGGCGACCTACCGCGGCCTGCTGGAAGTCGCCGACGGGGCGACCGAATCGCGCTCGAAGGTCGTCTGCGACGCGCTGCTGCTCGACGAGGACTCGCGCTCTGACACCTACCCGACGATCCGGATCGACGAGAACGACGCCGACGTCGGCCATGAGGCGACCGTCTCGAAAATCGGCGACGAGCAGATCTTCTACCTGCAGAGCCACGGGCTCGACGAGGAAGAGGCCTCGAAGATGATCGTCAACGGCTTCATCGAGCCGGTCACCAAAGAGCTGCCGATGGAGTACGCGGTCGAGCTCAACCGCCTGATCGAGCTGCAGATGGAGGGCTCGATTGGCTGAGCTCGCGACGCTTCCACCCCTTCCGGACCAGAAGACGAAGGGGTGGGAATTCACCGACCTCTCAAATCTCGACCTCGACGCCTACGAGCCCGCCTCGATCGAGGCTTCGATCCCGACCGTCGCCGGCGCGAAGGTGCTCCCCTTGGGAGAGGCGGTCGATTCCCATCCCGAGCTGATCGATGGACGACTCGGCGCCCTGGTGCCGGACGACGATCCCTTCGTCGCCCGCAACGAGGCGGGCTGGCGCGACGGCGTGCTCATTCACGTCCCGGCCGGAGTGAAGCTCACCGAGCCGATCAAGGTCGAGCTGCCCTTGGATGAGAATGGCAGCGTCGTCTACTGGCGCACCCTGATCGTGCTCGAGGAGGGCGCCGAGGCCGAGGTCTGGGAGCACAGCGGCTCCGCCGGCGACGAGACCGACGCCCTGCTCAACTCGGTGGTCGAGCTGCACGTCGGCCAGGCGGCGACGCTGCGCTACGTCTCGACCCAGGACATCTCCGAGCGCGCCTGGATCTTCTCCAGCCAGCGCGCCCAGGTGGAGCGCGACGCCCGCCTCGACTGGACGGCGCTCGGCTTCGGCTCCGCCCGCGGCAAGGTGCGAATGGAGACGAAGCTCGCCGGCCCGGCTCCGAGGCGCGTGTCACGGGCGGATATGCCAGCGGCCCAGGGCAGCACCTCGACTACGACACGACCCAGGAGCACGCGGCGCCGAACACCTTCTCCGACCTCGCCTTCCGCGGCGTCCTGGCGGCCGACTCGACCGCCGTCTGGCGCGGAATGATCCGGGTCGACCCGGGCGCGCAGGGGACCGACGCCTTCCAGGAGAGCCGCAACCTGCTGCTCTCCCCCGAGGCCCACGCCGACGCGATCCCCGGCCTGGAGATCGAAGCCGACGACGTCCGCTGCACCCACGCCGCGGCGATCGCCCAGATCGACCGCGACCAGCTCTTCTACCTGACCTCGCGTGGGCTCGATCCGGCGACGGCAAAGCAGATGATCATCGAGGGCTTCCTCGAGTCGCTGGTCGAACGCCTGGCGGAGGGCCCTGTGCGGGAAGAGGTCTCCGCGGCGCTGGAGCACCGCCTCGCTGAGATTCTCTAGCTAAGCGAAGGCCTCGTCTCCGTAGCGTGCCTTTGCGAACAGGGACTCGTGCAGGCCGGCAACCAGGTTGCGGGCCAGACGACCGTCGCCACCGAGCTCGAGCGATCCCCCGTCGCAATCGATCAACGCCCGGAACCAAGCTCCGATGGAGCCCGAAGCCCAGGCGTCGACGCTCCCATCCAGACGCGACATGCAGGAGGCCACCGATCCGTCCTCGAGGCTGGCGAGGACACCGGCAAGGCGTTGCTCTCCAGCGCTGGGGATCTCGACCGCAAGCCGGCAGCTCCCGGAGACCCCGGGCTCCAGCTCCAGCAGCGGCATCGCGAGCAAAAAAGCGGCCTCGACATCCATGCCGGCGACGGGTACGCCACTTCCGTTGAGGTGCAGGCGCTCCCAACGAATCGCCGCGAGAAGCGGAGCGACACCGCGGCGAAGCCAGGTGGTCACGGCGTAGGGCGTTTCCCTGCCCTTCATCGGGCGCGCTTCGACCTGCCCGGCGTGGCGCATGGCGGCAATGCGACGTTCGAGGGACGGGTAGTTGAAGGTGCTGATCAGGCTGTCGAGGTCGGCCACCGACAGCGGCTTGGCGGCAAGCGCGCGAAGCAACGTCGTCGACCAACCCTCGGCCAGAGCGCCAATCGCCGCCTTGGCCCCATCCCCCCCGAAACCGCGGCTGCCGTTCGGCGACTCATCCAGCCAGCCCTCGACGATTTCGGCGACCGCGAGGAGGCCTTCTCCCGCGTCCGTGAGCTCGTACTCGGCGGGACCTCGCGGGAAGCCACGGGTGCGCCGCGCGACGACCACATCGGCGTTGACGAGATCCCTGAGCCGCGCGCGGAGCGTCGAACCGGGTGAGCCGCCCCGACCCTGCAGCTCGGCCAAATTGGCCGGGCCCTCCGCAAGCACCTGCAGCACGATCGCGTTCGGCGATGTTCCCAGCAATGAGAGAGCCCTGGCGCCTGGCACGCCCCTGTCTCTCCCCTCGCTTAGAAACACTGGCTGTCAAGTATTTTTATTTATAGCAGTTTTCCTTAGCAATCACACCGGCCTTCCCCTCCTTCGGTCCGGTGACGAGAAGTCGCTGGGGCATCGTTCTCGGGCCGACATAGATCAGCCGATGTCCTCAAAAACATCGCGAATAAGAGCGAAAAATCCCTTGTTCGAGCCAAATAAGAGCTACCGCATTTTTCAGAACTTGACTTTGCAGTTCTTATATGTTCTTATGCCGTCGGCGACCTGGCCGTGCTGGTTTCCCTGCGGAAAGGTCGGTCTTGAGGTAAGCGGACGTGGCCCCGGGCAAGTCAACCCCATTGGCAGGCCCGGGGAGCTCCGCCTTGCCTACTGCCCGCGAGCGCGGCCATCCCCGTTGGAGACTTTGAGCGCCTTTTCCGGTCCCAGGAATGGCGCCAGGACCATGTAGGTGGCGAGCGGGGCGATCTGGGGCAACGCCTGGGGGCCCTCGTTGACGATCTGGGCGTAGAGCAAGGTCCACACCGCGCCAAGCGCCGCATCGGCCACGATCGGCTTCACCCGTGGCGCGACCTCGAGCCCCGGCTTGAGCAAAGCCCGTATATCCGCATTCGCGCGGTCTCGCTGATCCAGGGCTGCCGGCCCCGCGGCGTACGTCTCCACCGCGACGAGTCGGGCCAGGTTCGGCTCCGACGCATAGAACGCACAGAGTGCCCCGATCGCGGCACGGACGCCGTTTTCCCAATCGGCCGCGCGGCGCGCGGCCGGCATCACGAAACCCAGCATCTGCGACCCGGCCGAGTCGAGCGCCGCGACGAGCGCCGCGTGCTTGTCGGCGAAATGAGAGTAGAAGGTCGCTTGAGAAACCGAGGCTCTGGCCGCGATCTCGGCGATCGTCACCGCGGGGTAGCCGCGCTCGCCGGCGCTTGCCGCCAGCGCTCGAATGATCCGCTCCGCCTGGCTGTAGGCGACGAAGGGCGGCGGGTGAGCCTCGACCGGCCGGGAGCGTCGCCCCGCCATTCGCAACGGCGTGCCGGGCGGCTCATAGCTGAGCGCCCAATCCCAAAGATCGTCGCCATGGGCGAGGAGCGACTCCCCCGCATCGCCGCTCCGCAGATGAGATTGAACGATCGACTGGGCGCCGCCGAGCAAACCGAGGACCAAATCCGCCGGCAGTGCACCACCGCCGCGGAGCTCCTCGATCATGTCGCCGACCAGCACCGCGAAGCGCTGCATCGCCCGTTCGACTGTCAGGCGCCCGCGCTCGCCGACGGTGTAGACGTCGCTGAAGCAGAGCCTCGCGGCCGCCGGCTGCCGGACGATCGCCTCCAAAAGCACGTCGAGAGCATTGCGACCTCGCTCGTCCCCGTTGCCGTTCTTGTCCAGCTCCTCTTCGAACCGTTCCGTCGCCATGGCGACGATCGCGTCAAACGTCGCCAGCAGGCAGTCCTCCTTGTCGTGGAAATGCTCGTAGAAGGCGCTGCGCGAGACGCCCGAGAGCTCGAGCAGGTCGGCGACCACGGTCGCCTCGTAGCCCTTGTCGGCAATGCAAGCGACCGTCGCCGCGAACAGGCGCTCACGTTGGCTTCGCGCGACGTCCTCACGCGGTATCCCAGGGCCAGGCCGCAGCATCCGCTCGCGCAGCTCGTCCGCATTCCCCCATGGCGTCCGCATCTGACCCGGACCATAGTCAGCCATCGCAAATGCGTACCCGCGCGTGTAAATAGACTAAGAACGTCCGTACGGGGGTGTCTGGAGTACGCTCGGAGATGAGCCTTCTTGCCATGCGGTTGTTCCCCATTTCCCTGCGGCCTACGAAGTCATTGCACTACTTCCCTGGATTTACGGCTACAAACGGGTATTCTTTAATGTTTTTATCTTCGCGGTAAGGTCGGGAGGATGCCCCTAGTTTCGAGTCTCAGTCCCGGGGGCGAAATGCCCCGTGCCGAAATCGATGCCCGGCGAACCGGTGCCGAAGCCTTCGTCTTCGGCTTCCCGCTGCTGCTGGCGACGACGACGATGCGACGGGCAACCAACGTGGTTGCTCCTGCTGGCGGGCGAGCCCCGATCAACCAGTTCGCTCACCTGGACAGCTTCCCCGACCCGAGCCTCGAGACCATCGTCGCCGGCAACGCGAACACGCTGTACTCGCTGGCCTGGCTCGATCTCGCTTCGGAGCCGATCGTCCTGAGCGTTCCCGACACCGAGGGCCGTTCCTATCTGGTTTCGCTGATGAGCGCCTGGACCGAGGTGATTACCTGCCTGGGCCCACGCACCGCTGCGACTGCCGGGGCCCTTGCCCTCGTCGGCCCGAGTTGGCGGGGGGGCCCGCTGCCCGATGGTCTGCAACGCGTCGATGCGCCGACCAGCGCGGTCCTGGTCACCGGCCACATTCATGCAAGGGGCCCGGATGACCTCTATCCAGCGCAGGCACTCCAGCGGAAATTGACGCTCGTTCCGCTGGCCGGCCGCGACGTCTCCCACATGCCACGAGACGAGGTCGCCGGCGATCGGCAGGTGGCCGAAGCGAGCCCCTGCCGGCAGCTGGCCGAGATGGGGGCAGAGGAGTTTTTCACCGGTCTGACCACGGAGATGGCCGACAACCCTCCCGCGGCACGCGACGGACCGGCCCTGGAAAGGCTTGCCGCACTCGGCGTACGGCGAGGCCAATCCTTCGACTGGGCGACCCTTCCCGACAAGATCCGCGACGGGCTCGAAACAGGCTTGAGCGACGGTAAGAAGGCGATCGCGCACCCGCCCCGGCAAGAGCAGCTGGGAGGCGGCTGGCAGACACTCGGTGCGGGCCTTGGCGCCTATGGCTCGGACTACCTGCGTCGCGCCCAGGTCGCCAATATCGCGCTCGGCGTAGCGCACCCCGAGGACGCGAGCTTTCCAGTCACGGCCACCGACGAGGCCGGGCGCCCCACCAATGGGGCCCATCGATACGTGCTGCGCTTCGAGTCAGGCGAGCTGCCGCCGGTGGGTGCCCTGTGGTCGCTGGCCATCTACGACATGGATCAACTCCTCGTCCCCAACCCGATCGACCGCTACGCGCTCGGGGATCGCGACGAGCTGGAGCTTTGCCCGGACGGCTCGCTGGAGATCGTCATCCAGCACGATCGACCCGAAGGCCTGGATGACAATTGGCTGCCGGCGCCCGAGGGCGACTTCTACCTGATGCTGCACATGTACTGGCCGAGCCGGCGCGTGCTCGACGGCCGCTGGACAGCCCCCCCGGTTCAACGCGTGGACTGACCGCGGCCGTCGCCGTTGGAGACCCTGACGGCCTCCTCCATGCCGAGGAATGGCGCCAAGACCATGTAGCTGGCGAGCGGGGCGATCTGGGGCAACGCCTGGGGCCCCTCGTTGACGATCCGGGCGTAGAGCAGCGTCCACATGGCCCCAAACACAGCATCGGCCACGATCTGTTTGACGGCCGGGACAGCCAACAGTCCCGGATTGAGCAACCCCTGTACCTCGGCATTCGCATGATCGCGCAGCTCGAGGGCGGCGGGCCCTGCGGCGTAGGTCTCGACCACCGCCAGCCGCGCTAGGTCAGGCTCGGCTGCATAGAAAGCGCACAGTGACCCAATCGCGGCCCTGATCCCGTTGGGCCAATCGGGGGCCCGACGAGCCGCCGGCATCACCACACCCAGCATCTGCGACCCGGCCGAGTCGACCGCGGCGAGGAGCGCCGCGTTCTTGTCCACGAAGTAGGAGTAAAAGGTCGCTTGGGAGACTGAAGCCCGGGCGGCGATCTCGGCGATGGTCACAGCCGGATACCCGCGTTCGCCGGCACCGGCCGCCAACGCTCGGATCAGCCGCTCGGGCTGGCTATGGCCAGCCGGGGCGGGCGGCTGGCCGTTGGGGCGAGCCCAGCGTCCGGCGAGCCGCAGCCGCGGGCTCGGAGGCTCATAGGCAAGCGCCCAATCCAGCAGATCGTCGGTCTGCTCCGGCAGCGCATCGACCGTCCCCTGGCGCATCTTGGTCTGGATGATCGTTTGGACGCCGCCGAGCATTCCGTGGACCATCCCGTCCAGCGACTCATCGCCGCTACGGAGCCGGCCCATGGTATCCCCGGCCATCCCCTCGAAGTTCCCGGTCGCCCGATCGACGGCGCGGCGCCCTCGCTCCCCGACCATGTAGATGTCGCTGAAGCAGAACTTCGCGGCATTCGGCTGATGGATGACCATTTCCAACTGCGCCCGTAAGCCACCGCGACTCAGGTCCTCCAGGGGGCCGGCCCCGCCCAGATTGTCATCGGCCAACCCGAGGGCTTTGTCGATGACTGCCTCGAAGGTGGAGACGCAACAGTCATCCAAATCGGTGAAGTGCTTGTAGAAGGCGCTGCGCGAGACGCCCGAGAGCTCGAGCAGGTTGGCGACGGTGGTCGCTTCGTAGCCGTTGCGAGCGACAGAGGCGACCGTAGCCCCAAAGAGCCGCTCCCGCTGACTGCGCTCCACGCCCTCTCGCGGGATCCCCGGCCCGGGTCGAAGCATCCGATTGCGTAACTGGTCCGCATCACCCCACGGAGTCGCCTCGCTCCATGGAGCCCGGCTTGTGTCGCTCGGACCAGTGCCAGTCATCGCGCTCCTCGCTGGAGGGCGCAACGGAAGGCTGAAATCACGGTAAACCGCGTCTCACAACGCTCTCTATTGGCGATCCCCCATCAATGCAACATTTCCGAATGCTTGGGAGGATCTATGTCGTACCACCATAGCACCCCCATAAACTCCTACTGAGACACGGGGCTTCTCCCGTGTCCAGTGGATCCTCACCCGCGACACCCGATGTCTCCAGGCTCAGCCGACAGAGAAAACGCATCGAGGCCGCCGGGTGGCTGATATGTGCGGCGGCCTCGATGCTTGCTTCTTGTCTATGGGAGGGAGACGGTAAACCTTCGCTTCGCAACCTCGATTCCAGTCAACCACCCTGGCTGCTCGGCGCCATCGGTAGAAAGCCGATCAACCAGGGCTGGTACACCCACATTTACCCGTAAAACGCGGCCTTATGCATTGGCGACCGAGAGCAGATAGAGGCCAAAGCAGGTGAAGGCCACCATCACCGCCAGCATCCAGTACTGCGAGCGCGCCGCCTGGCGGTAGTCGCCCCAGTAGGCGGTGGCGCGGTCGTGGGCGAGGGTCAGCCCGATCACGTGCCCGACCACGAGGGCGCCGACCTGGACGTACCAGATCGCGTTGGCGCCGAGCAGGCGGAAGTCGATGCCCGACGCTGCCGTGCCGAAGAGGTCGGTGGTGCCGGTCCCCAGCGGGTCGGAGAGCAGATAGGTGAACTGGGCCTGCTCCTGGAAGACGAAGAGGCTGAAGTAGTGGGCGACCAGGTAGGCGAAGGCGATCGGGATCAGGGTGTGGGCAAAGCCTGTGCGCAGCTTCTTGAAGGAGGGAGCCCCGGGAACGCCGGCCATCCCCCGTACTCCGATCAGGTAGACGAGGCCGACCCCGGCGAAGGTGAGCAGCATGAAGATCGTGTCGGTGAGCCGCAGGGCCGAGGTCAGGCCGACACCGGCGTCGACCAGGTGGTTGAAGGTGCTTTCGAGGGAGCTTTTGAACGCCCCCTCCTGGGCGCCGTCGAAGCTGGTGCTCGCGATCGAGGCGATCACCACGGCGGCCGACCCGGGCACCGTCGCCCACTTGGTTGCGGCGGAGAACGGGCGGCGCACGCCCAACCGCCCGTCCTTCACCCCAAAGCAGCCGAGCGTCCCGAACATGCCGAAGTAGACCGAGAAGACCTCCCCCGTGCGGCACCACTGCTCGACCCCGAACAGAGCCATCATCACCAGCGTGTAGCCGGTGTAGAGGACGGCCGCGACCGCTGCGGCGTGAGGATCCAGCCCCACCGCCACCCCACCATTGGCGCCGTAGACGATCTCCAGCCAGACGACCGCCATCAGGCCGATCGCGGCGGGCCAGCGCCCCAACTTCTCCGGATATCTCAGATGGGCCGGGCGCTGGCCGGCCAGCGCCGTGAATCCCCCTTCCACGACCCGCCCGACCGCTCGCCAGGGGTTGAAGGGACGGAAGACGTCGCCGAGGAAGACGCTGAACAGCGGGAAGCCGAGCCAGGTGGTGACGTAGAGGAAGGTGAGGGCGAAGTTGCGGTCGGGTGCTTCGGTGCCGCGCAGGCCGGCGTAGATCGCCACCCCGAGCAGGAGGACCCCGACCGCCCCGTAGAAGATCTGCGCCGGCAGCGCGAGCAGCGCCCGCGAGAGACCCGCCGCGAGAGGACGCCAGCGGTCTTTCTCGAAGCGGGGCGTCTGCCAGCCGACCGACAGCGCGAAGAAGGAGACGATCAGGACGATCGACGCCGCCCAGGCGAACAGCCATGCCGGAACGGGCAGGTCTTTGCGCGCGACAAGCGCGTGCGCGATCGGCAACAGGGAGCTCACGGGTTCACCGTGAGTTCGAGGATCTGCTCTTTGCGACCCTCCAACTCCGCCTCGAAGACGCCTTCGATCGTGGCCGGGAAGTCGAAGCTGACCGACCCGCCCGCCTTGACGTCCTTCATGATGCCGTAGCCGTGCATGTGGACCTCGTCGCTGACGTCGGAGTCCACCTTGAAGCGGGCCTCTTCCCCCTTGTTGTAGGTCAGCTGCGCGATTCCACCCACCGGTTCGCCGTTCTTGATGACGATCGTGGTGACGCCCTTGGTCGTCTTCGCACTGCTGTCGCTGTTGTCGCTCTTCAGGACGATCAACAGGACGACCGCCACGATCACAATCCCGGCGCCAACCAATGCGCGCACAGTATTCGAGTTCATGCTCACTCCTTTGCGTAGGTGTGGGACTGGCCTACAGCGGGGCGAGAGGAGGCGGGCGCTGGGCGAGGCTGAAAGCGATCAGGAGGCCGCCGTGGGCGGCACGCGAGGCCGGCGGTTGCGGCCGGCGTGAGTTGCTCGCCGTTGTGGCTTCGCGGCGGGCCCGCGAGGCGATCCGCTCGGCAAGCCGCATCGCCGCCTCGCAGCCCGGATAGCGCCCGAGCAGCAGCGCGACGAGCAGGAGGAGGAGCGGGACAGCCGCAATCGCGAACTCGATCATCGCCCGGGGAAGCTAGCGCAGATAACTTGCCGCTTTCTAAATGCATCCTGAACGAGACAACATCGCCGCGCCGGACCTGCCCGAGGGGATCGAGTGGATCGGCGAGGCGCCGCGCTCGATGCCGGTGGCAACCGCCGGCGGGCCGGTGCTCGTCCACTTCTTCGACTTCGCCCAGCTCAACAGCGTGCGCACGCTCCCCTACGTGTGCGAGTGGGCGCGGCGCTACGAGCCGCATGGCCTGACGACGATCGGCGTGCAGGCGCCCCGCTTCCTCTTTGGGTCCGAACGGGGCGCGATCGCCGCGGGTCTCGCAGGGCTCGGAGTCGAGTTCGCGGTCGCGATCGACGCCGACCGCCGCCTCTGGCACGCCTACGGCTGCGAGGGCTGGCCCAGCCTCTTCCTCTGGAAGCTGGGCGGCGCCCTCGCCTGGTTCCACTTCGGCGAGGGCGAATACCGGGCGACCGAGGAAGCGATCCAGGCCGAGCTGCGCGAGCAGGACGCGCTGCGCGCCCTGCCGGACCCGATGGATCCCCGGCGGCCGGCCGACTCGCCCGGCGCCAAAGTCATGCCCCCCAGCGAAGAGATCTTCCTGGACAGCCCTACCGACGATCGACTGGAGATTCCCTACGAAGCGGGCGGTGCCTATGCCACGGTCGAGGGCGTGGGTGAAATCGGCATCGAGCTCGACGGCTCGACGATCTCCCCAGTCGCGGTCACCGGCCCTGCGCTCTACACACTTGCCGAGCATCCCCGGCACGAGTCGCACCACCTCACGCTCCGTCCTTCGCAAGGCCTCCGGATCTGGTCGGTCAGCTTCGCGGCCGGGGTGCCCTAGGCGCCCGCGGCCACCGCTTCGCGAATCTTCTTCGGCAGCATGAACCGCACGTCCTCGTGGACGGTGCGCAACTCCGAGACGTCCTCGGCGCCGCGCTCGCGGAAGAGCTCGACCAGGCTTGCGACCAGCTCCTCGGGGGCGCTTGCCCCTGAGGTGATGCCGACGGTCTCGACCCCGTCGAGCCACTCCTCCTGCACCTGGGTGTGGTTGTCGATCAGGTGCGAGGCGGCGCCGTGCTCGCGCGCCACCTCGACCAGGCGGTTGGAGTTGGATGAGTTGGTCGAGCCGATCACCAGCACCAGCTCGCACTCGCGGGCGAGCTGCTTGACGGCGATCTGCCGGTTCGTGGTCGCGTAACAGATGTCGTCGGTTTTGGAGCTGACGATCGCCGGGAACTTGGACCGCAGAGCGGCGATGATCTCGCCGGTCTCGTCGACCGAGAGGGTCGTCTGGGTGATGAAGGCGACTCGCCCGGGGTCGGGAACCTCGAGGCTGGCGACCTCCTCGACCGTCTGCACGAGGACGATGCTGTCCGGCGCCTCGCCGGTGGTCCCTTCCACCTCCTCGTGGCCCTCGTGGCCGATCATCACGATCGTGTAGCCGTCGGCGGCGAAACGGCGCGCCTCGACGTGGACCTTGGTGACCAGGGGACAGGTGGCGTCGATCGTGCGCAGCTGGCGGGCGGCGGCGTTCTCGTGGACCGCCGGGGCGACGCCGTGGGCGGAGAAGACGACCATCTCGCCCTCGGGCACCTCGGTCTCCTCCTCGACGAAGATCGCGCCGCGCTTGGACAGTTCCTCGACCACGTGCTTGTTGTGGACGATCTCCTTGCGCACGTACACCGGGGCGCCATAGAGCTCGAGCGCGCGCTCGACGGTCTGCACGGCGCGGTCGACGCCGGCGCAGTAGCCGCGCGGGGCGGCGAGCAGGACGCGCTTGGGCGCTGCAGTTTCGGTTGCTGGCATGCCCCTCAGCGTACCGGGGGGCTAGCCTTGCAGGATGAGAACCGCCGGTGACCACCTGGAGCGCCTCAGCTCGACCGATGCCTCGTTCCTGACCAACGAGAGCTCGTCGAGCCACATGCACATCGGCGGCATCCTGATCTTCGAGGGACCGCCGCCCCGCTACGTCGATCTGGTCGAGCACGTGCGCGGCAAGCTGGACCAGGTTCCCCGCTTTCGCCAGCGCCTCGTCGTCCCCCCGCTGGAGGCCGGGCGGCCGCTCTGGGCCGACGACGTCAACTTCAACCTCAGCTACCACATCCGCCACACGGCGCTACCCGAGCCGGGCGGGGAGGCACAGCTGAAACGGCTCGCCGCGCGCGTCTTCTCGCAGCAACTCGACCGCTCCAAGCCGCTCTGGGAGATGTGGCTGGTGCAGGGGCTGGAGCGCGACCGCTTCGCCCTGCTGACCAAGACCCATCACGCCGCCGTCGACGGGATCGCCGGGGTCGACATCGGGACCGTGCTCTTCGACCTCGAGCCGATACCCGCCGGCCCCGGTCGAGGACGGCTGGCGGCCCCAGCCCTCGCCGAGCACCACCGACCTGATCGCCCGCGGCGCCACCGAGCTGGCCGTCGCCCCGCTGAAGCTCGCCGAGCGTGCGGTGGACGTCGTGCGCCATCCCGAGAGCGCCGCCCGGCGCGTGGTCGAGGCGCTGGAGGGCGTCGGCGAGGTGGCCGGTGCCTTTGCCGATCCCGCCCCCGACGTACCGCTCAACCGGGAGATCGGGCCGCACCGCCGCTTTACCTGGACCCGCTCGGAGCTGGCGACCTTCAAACGGATCAAGGACACGCTGGGCGGCACGGTCAACGACGTCGTGCTGGCGGTGGTGACCGGAGCGCTGCGCAAGTGGCTGCACACCCGCGGCATCCGCACCGAGGGCCTCGAGCTGCGCGCCCTCGTGCCGGTCTCGATCCGTGCCGCCGACGAGCGCGGCGAGCTGGGCAACAAACTCGCGGCGATGCGCGGGCCGCTGCCGGTCTACGTCGAGGACCCGGCGCGCCGCCTGCGGGTCGTCAGCGAGCAGATGGCGGGGATCAAGCGCTCCAAGCAGGCGCTCGGCGCCGAAGTGATCTCGCGCTTCAACGACTTCGCCCCGCCGACCCTGCTCGCGCAGGCGGCCCGGATCAACTTCTCGACCCGGCTCTTCAACCTGATCGTCACCAACGTGCCGGGCCCGCAGATGCCCCTCTACGTGCTGGGGCGCCAGCTGGAAGAGGTCTTCCCGGTCGCCTTCCTGCCCCAGAACCACGCGATGGCGATCGCGATCATGAGCTACAACGGCCGCGTCTGCTTCGGCCTGCTCGCCGACTACGACTCGATGGAGGACGTCGAAACGATCGCCGCCGGCATCGACGAATCGCTTGCGGAGCTGGAGGAGGCCGCGGCAGCCGCCGCCGCTCCCGCCTGACCGTGGGCCTGCTCGTAGTCCTCTTCATCGTCGTCCCGATCGTCGAGCTCTACGTGATCATCCAGGTCGGCGGGTTGATCGGCGTCTGGCCGACCCTGGCGCTGCTCCTGGCCGACGCGGTGCTCGGCTCACTGCTGCTGCGCCACCAGGGCCGCGGCGCCTGGCGGCGCTTCAACCAGGCGCTCGCCGAGCGGCGCTTCCCCGGCCGTGAGGTCGCCGACGGGCTGATGATCGCGATCGGCGGCACGCTGCTGCTCACTCCGGGCTTCGTCACCGACATTTTCGGCGCACTGCTGCTACTCCCCCCGACCCGCGCCATCGCCCGCCGCCTGATGCGCGGCTACGCGGCCCGCCGCTTCGTCGTCGTCGGCGTCGGCGGCAGCCGCAGCGGTCCGGCTCCTCCGCGCAACTCAGCCGGCCGTCCCTACGACTTCGACGGCACCGCTGAGGAGATAGACGAGGACGATCCGCAGCTGCCGCGCTGACGATCACGCAGTACGGGAAGTCGATTTGCGAAGTAGCCCAGGGTCGCGCCGCCCGCGACGGCGACCAAGCCAAGAGTCGCTGCGGCAATGCCAGCACCGGCATCCAGGTCGTTCAGGAGCAGCACGACGCCGACAACCAACGCAGTCGGAAGAGCAAATAGGGCGATTCGGATTGCCATGGAGCCAGTGTAGATCACGTCAAAGAGTCGGTCACGAGAATGACCATGCCCAGGCCAAACCCAACGAAGAAGCCAATAGCGGTCGCACGTTCGATCTCCTGCTTCGTGCGACCGGAAAGGATGGCGGCATAGTGCGCACCGCCGCCTAAGAGGCCGGTGAACCCGACCAACGCAGCGACCGCGCCAGAAAGCGCGTGGGTGAAGATTCCACCGAAAGAGAGACCGAGCACAGTTCGCCAAGACTACTTCCTGAGGCAGACAAAACCTTCCCTCGCTGAATCGCAACTCTTGAGCGAGGAGGAAAAGCAATAACTTTCTGGCTAAGCTCGCGAGATTACTTAAGCGAAACGAGACAATTGAGCGGTCTTGGACGCCTTAGAACGAATCTTCGAGGAACTGGAACGGATCGCCGAACCGCGGGAACTCTTCCTCCTGGCGCTGGCGATGACGATGGTCGCCTACGGCGCTTTCGGTGGGCTCAGCGACACCGTGGCGGTCGCGCTGATCGCGATCGGCTCGGGGATGTTCTTCGTCGGCATCTTCCTGCCGGTCCTGACCGAGTTCCAGATCGGCCCGGGCGGGTTCTCGGGAAAGCTGCGTGAGCGCGATCAGGAGGTCCAGGCGACGCTCGAACCGCACACCAACAGCCTCACGCTGGCCGCCGCGGCACTCGCCGGGTCGCCCGAGGCAGGGAGGGAACTGCTGGAGCGGGCGCTGGTCGAAACGTACCTGGGCTGGCAGGAGGCCAAACGGGAAGGCCCGGCCGAGGCCGTGATCAAACGGCTGGAGAGCCTCGCCCCGACTTTCGCCGTCGATGCTTCGGCGGCATCACCCCGAGACGCGCTGTGAACGACCTCGGCACGCCACCTCCCGACTGGGACTCGATCTTCCAGCAGGCCAGGCGCCGGATGGCCGGCAAATTGCTGTTGGTAGCTCTGATCGCCGTCGGCGGCACGATGCTCCTGCTCGGCGGCGGCCTCCAAGCCGAGGGCGCCGTCTCGCTGCCGATCCCAATCCTGAACAAGAGCGATCACCACAAGGAGAAGCAGCGGAAGCAGAAGCACGAAAAGCACAAGCGCCACCACGAACGGCAACACAAGAAGCAAGCCCGTCATGAAAAGCAGGAAAACCACGGCCAGCACAAGCACCACCCCAAACCTTGCAAGGAAGAACCGGAAAGCAGCGCCGAAGAAGAATACGGCCGCTGGGACGGGGGCAGGGACGCAACGGGGAGAAAGTGCCCCAGCGAAGGACGTAACTAGAAGCCAAGCGCGAACTCGGTGTCCTCGGTCATCATCTCGCGGAAGGCAGGACACAACAGCCCTGCAAATCGACCACTTCTAATGTCCGTGGGGACAGCGGTGGGGACGGTGACCCAACTTAACCGGATGGGGAGGCAAGTCGCTGTCCCTCCGCTCGGTTTCCAGCCTATGCTCCATCTGATGGCGCATTTGAAAGCAATGCCTGACGGGTTCGCGCACGAGGCGACGGACAAATCGCAGCGATACCTGGCCAGCGCGCATGAGGCGGTCGAGGCGGTGTTCGACACGCTTCACAAGATTCGACAGCTGCGCAAAGCCGAAGGCGGCGACATCCGTGGACAGCTGACGAACAACGAGAACGACCAGCTCAGGGCTGCAATCGTGTTCTCGGGGGCAGGCCTCGACGCGACGCTCAAGCAGATGATCCGGGACACCCTTCCCCGGCTGCTTGAGGCTGGCAACGTGCAAGCGCACAAGAAGTTCGAGGATTTCGCCCACCGGAGGCTGGGCACCGGCGAGATCGCCGATACGCGAGCTATTGCGCGCTACCTCACCTCAGCAAGCCCTCGGGACCGACTGATCGAGGATTACATCTACGAGCTAACCGGGTCCAGCCTTCAGTCCAGCGAGGAAGTCCAGACGACCGCAGGGGCCCTTGGCATTGATGACAACGATCTGCGAAAGAAGATCGATGACCTGAAACCGCTGTTCATTGCCCGCAACGAGATTTCGCATGAGCTTGACCTTCGCAGCCCCGAGAAACCCGGCGACCGAACCAGGCGGTCGCGGCCAATCGGTGCAACGCAGAACATCTGCTACAGCGCATTTGAGATCGGTCAGCTAATCCTCAATGCAGTGGGCACGCAACTCCCTAGAGAGTTGTATTGACAAGTGCTTGGGAGGCCCTGGCAGCGGACGTTGAGCCGCTAAGCAGCCGTTCCAGTTGGCATCCTGGGTCAATGTCTCGACCCCGTGGTCAACACCTCGTCGCCCAGCTCTATCAGCGCGGTTTTGCCGCGAAGGCCGGAAAGATCTGGCAGGTGCACGTCCTGAATCGAGCGACCGGGGAAGGGGGGCTAAGAAACGTCCGCAATGTGTTCAAGCGCCGAGACTGGAACACCGTAATCGGGGATGACGGTGAGCCTGATTTCGGAGTCGAGGAAGCACTCGCCACTCACGTTGACGACCCGGCCGCCCCCGCTCTGGCGGAGCTGCGGGCTGGCAATTTCCCCCTCGACCCCGAGGAGGAAGTGGCTCTTGTCCGGTTCATGGCAGCGCAGCTCGTTCGCGGTCGTGAAGTTCGCGAAAACCTCTCCCAGGTGATGGGGCAAACGCAAAGACAGCTACTCAGGCTTGCCGCCCAGCACTACACCGACGAGCACTGGGAGCGGTTGCTCGGAGAAGTCCCTACGGCGGACGAAATCCGGCTCCTCGCTGAGAACGAGAAACACGTTGACCTTCAGCCAACTACGGCAGCGTTGCTGAACGCGCTGTTCGCTTCGGTCGATGAGTACGCGGAACTCCTTGCGCAGCGTAAATGGACCCTGGTTAGCTTCGACCAACCGTCCCTCTTCTCCGGTGAGCACCCGGTCGTTCACATCATTGGAGCGGCTGGCGGCTATGGCATCGGGACCGCCGAGCGCTTTCACTTCCCGATATCAACCAACCGCTCGCTCATTCTCTCCCCACCTTGGAGCCATTGGCCTGAACAGGCGGTACATGGAACAACGGAGCTGGCAGGACGGCTCAATTGGGCGACGTTCACTCATCCCGCCAATGACGAGCTGTTGATGCACCCCGAGGTCGCACACCATCCGCTCCCCGACATAGCCGTCCTCGACAGCGGCGGTCTGCGCTGGCCCTGGGGCAAGGACCCCGATGTCGAGCCTCCTCCATCGCTGGAATTACTCGCAGCGCGAAGCAATTTGATGGCCCCCGAGCAAGAGGCAGCATCGCTGTCAGCCCCAGGCCGCCCAGCCGTCGCCGCCACTCAGGCGCTTGACGTGGAGCGCCGAACGACTCGGCAAGACCAGGAAGCCGTTGCTATGCAGCAAGCCCGCCATGACGAGATCGCGGACAGCCCTGGCGAGCGCCATGCCGCCGACAAGGTCGTCGGGGTTCTCGAACAGCTCGCAAGCGATGGCGGGAAACGTCAGTAGCACCGGGTATTCGCGCAGGACGACCGCCAGCACGACACGCTGCATCTCTTGATCCGTCGTGACGGTAAACGACGGAGCGCGGCGCTGGCGGCGACGCCAAGCGCCGCCGCCGCTCCGCCACATCACGCCGCCTCCACGCTGAGCGCCGCGAGCAGGCCGTGCAGCGCGTCGTGGTTGGCGACGATCTCCGCGTACTCGCTCGCCTCGTCATAGGCGAGCGCCGCCACCTCCATAACGGCTCGCGCCGTCTCGTCGGGGACGAGGATCTGACCATCTACCACCCCCGACCGCAACCGATCAAGCGCCTCTGCGTCCCGACTGGCCGCATCGGGGCACCTCATCTTCTCGGGGTGGGCCAGGTCGCGTCGAACGTCCTCCAGCCAGTCGGCCAGAAGGTCGCTGAGGATCGTGACTTGTGAGGGACGCAGATCGAGCGGCACGGCCCGCCTGCCATCCGTAGGGTTCATCTCAGCCATGAGGAGCTAATGCCTCCTTGTGGTCAGGCTCCCGGTTGGCGTCCAACCGCCGCCGGGAGCCGCTTATCGTTGGACTCCCGCCGAGATTAACAGTTTTTAGGGGGCTCCCCTAATCTTTGTCGAGAATTTCTTTGACTCGCGTGAGATGCAAGTCGGCCGCTTCGCCTATCTCGCGAAGCGTCAAACCGGCTTTCCGCGCCAACTCGAAGCTCTCGCGCCGTGCTTCGCGGGCTTCCTCGTGTTGGCTGCCGGTTCGCTCGAACTTCGACTGCGCGCGCTTCACGGCGGCGCGAGCATTCCGTGTCGGATCGTTCGCCATTCGGTGCAGACTATTCTCAGGGAGCCCGTGGCTTCTGTGGCGGTCGATACCGTGAAGGCATGGCCCACGCGACCAAACACGCCCGCTCAGAAGTAGAACGACGTCGGCAGGCCGCGGAGCGTATGCGCGGCCTGTTCGCGGACCTGGCACCGGGCCGCAATCTCTCTGAGGAGTTGATCGCAGAGCGGCGCGCCGAAGCGCGGGCCGAAGACCGAGAACCACGACACTCGGGGGCGCGAGGAGTCAAGAAGCAATCGACCGGGGGAGCTCCTTGACATATTGATCGCCCAACGCCCTGACCTTGGCGTAATCGCGATCAGAGAATTTCTCGCCCGAGTCCTTGACCATGCCAGCAACGACCGCGATCTGGGGTCGGTCAAAACCGCGTTTCCGCAATCCGTCTGGATCGGCATTGTCGAGGATGCAGAAGAGCCGATACTGGCGGCGGCCAGGGCCGGTGAGACGGATCTCGTGGAACCCGCCCATGTCACCGTGCATCGCCTCCCAGTAGCCGCCGCCGCTGAACTGCGGAGGAGGTGCGTCTCGTACTGCCTCCAGAACGGCGTAGAATCGGGCCTCGATCTTCGCCGGACAGCCGTCCAGAAAGTCCTCGACCAGCACCCGGCCATCCTTCGCCTTGAAGTAGACAATTCCCCACGCCATCCAGGGCAGGCTAGACGTGCCTGCGGCGGCTCGACGCTTCGTTGCCTATGCGAGAGCAGCCCTACTGCGCCGGGTCTGCTTCTTGCTCGCTATCACCCTGACCTCGGCCCCAAGCGCATCCGCGACGGCGGCCACGGTCTTCAGCTCGGGGTTGACATCGGCGGTGAAGAACCGCCGGATGCTGGACGGCTCCTTCCCGATGGAGCGGGCAAGCTCGGCCTTCGACATGCCCGCCTTCTCACGCAGCTCATCGAGCTGACGGACGACCAAATCGATCTGGGCGATCTCACGACGCTGCCGCTCGAACTCCGCGCGAAACTCCGGATCCTCCTTGAGCCGTCGCTCAAGTCGCCTGTCGTGGTAGGTCGCGTCGATCTTGGTTTGTAGAGCCATATCGTCAGCAACCGTAGCACAAAAGTTACGCGTGTAGCACAAGAGTTAACGCTGCGTAACTTCACCCGGAGGCGGCCAGCGGCAATTCACGCTCACGCACTGCCTCGGCGGCGTAACGAATTGCCTCGCGAACGTCCTCAGTCTCAAGGCCTGGGTAGGCGGCAGTGATCTCGGGCTCGCTCATCCCGTCGGCGACCATGCCGACCACGGCCGCTACCGGGATTCGCAGACTGCGCACACATGGGGTTCCGCCCATCTGATCGGGGCGCACCGTGATCCGCGTAAATCCCATCGACTCAGCCTACCCCGACCTACCCGCCCAACAGCGTCGCGACGGTCGGCGGTCAAGGGCGCTTGCGCCCGACCCCCGAAGGGGGTTGACGGCCGCCCGGCGCGGCGCTTCAATCCCGGTAGGTCGGGGGTAATCACCTATCGACCGATTCCCATCCCCCGGCCGATAGCGCGCGCCCTCGCCGTATGCTGCCCGAGGCCGAGGGCTTTCTGGACCTGCTGGAGCCGCCGCATCGCCTGCTGCTGGCGAGCGCGCTCGTCGCCGCGCTTGGACTCCGGGCCGAAAGGCTTGGCCTGATCTTTGATGCCGTGCCTTTGTCGGTAGGTCTCGATCTGAGAGACGCCCCGGTCCCACGCGTGGCGCTTCACCGGATCGCTCGGCCTCTCCCCAAGTTCGTTGCGGATGTAGTCGGGCGGGTTGATACGGGCGGCGGTGATCGCCAGTTGCCGTCGCTCGGCGAGGACGCGATCCGCGACGGCGAACTCGCGCCGGGCGGAGTCCCCCGGAGCGGGGGTTTCGCGTAGCTCGGCCTCTCGACCCCTCTCGATCCGGTCCCCGAGGCCGTCGTGGCGCTCCTGCAGGGTGACCTCCCTGCCTGCCACTACCTCAAGCTCGCGGTGCCTTGAGACCAGCTCCTCGGTCGGCAGGCCCGAGAAGCGCGAGCGCAGCGCCACCTCGTGGGCGGCGAGCTGGGCGCGGTCGCGCTCCGAGGCTTCGGCGATGTGCGGGATGCCCTCGCGCAGATAGGTAGAGGCGGGTGCGATCTCCTCGCGTTGGGCCTGAATCTCTGGGGTCGCGTAGAGGCGGGTCTCCTCGCGGCTGCGCGAGGCGGCGACGTAGAGCTCTTGCTTGTCCATCGAGGGGTCGGCCATCACGAAGGCCCGCTCTACGGTGGTGCCCTGCGCCGAGTAGGTGGTGACGGCGTAGGCGTGTTCGAGCGCCGGGGCCTCTGAGTGGGGATTGGTCTGGGAGAGGTACTCGGGGCCGACCTCGACGCGCTTTGCCTGGTCGACGCCTTCGAGGACGGCGCTGTGCTTCTCGGGATCGACCTCGGCGACCTGCCAGCGCTCGCGGTTGAAGACCTCGGCGCTGCGGTCGTTGACGCGGGTGATCACCTGATCGCCGGCGGCGAAGCGTGCTTCGCCAACCACGATCTCCGCCGGCCCGAGCCTCCCCGCATCCATGCGGACCTCTCGTGCCAAGGCGTTCAGCTTCGCCACGTCGGTGTTTCGCTTGGCGATCATCACCGCGTCCTCGCCGCGCTCATAGGACTCGTGCCAGTCGCGGACCATCGCCTCGCGGCGGGCGTCGGCGTCGGGGGCGACGGTGAGCCGCTCTCCGGACTCATAGAGGCCCAATGCCTCGCGTCCCTCGCCGTCCCTGATCCGCTTCGCCGCCTCGCGGTCAAGCTCGTGCTCGTGGCGGATCACCTCGTCAAGGCGGATCGGCTCGGTGCGGTCCGCGACCGCTCGGAAGAGTCCCCCGGCCTCGATCTCGCCGAGCTGCTCGGGATCGCCGACGAGGACGAGCTTCGCTTCGGCTCGCTCGGCGTGGGAGACGAGGCGAGCCAGCGTCGCCGAGTCCACCATCCCGGCCTCGTCGATCAGCAGGACCGATCCCTGCGCCAACCCTTCGCCGCCCTCGTGCTCGGCGCGGTCAAGCTCGGTGAGCAAGCGGGCGATGCTCGTCGCCGGAAGCCCGTCGGCTCGCATCACGTTCGCCGCCCGCCAGGTCGGCGCGGCTGCGCGCAGCTCGATTCCGGCCTGCGCCCAGCCCTCGGCGGCAGCGGCAATGGCAAAGGTCTTGCCGGTGCCCGCCTCGCCGATCACGACGGCGATGCCCTCGGGGCGAGTGAGCAGGCGGTAGACCATCTTGCGCTGATCGGCCTTCAGGGTCGGGCGGGCGGCGATCACACGGGCCGCGACCAACTCCCCGGCCGGGGTCGGTCCCTGGGCCTTCATCCGCTCGACCGCCCCAAGCGCTTCGCGCTCCAGCTTCCAGATGCGCTGGGTGGTGTAGCGGGGGCCTTTCTGGCTTTCGCCGATTTGGATCACCGCATCGGAGGTGAGGAAGACATCGGCCAGGCGCTCGACCTCTGCTCCGGGCGCTCCATTGGGAAGCGAGGCGGCGACCGCCTGGATCGCGTCGCGACGGTCGAAGTGGGAGCGCTGCTCGGTGACGGCCCGGTCAAGTCGGTCAAGCGTGAGGACGAGGTAGCGCTCGCCGGGGTCTCTGACTCCCTGAACGCACTCGATCATCTCGCGGTCAAGACCGATCTCGCCCGCTTTGGCACGCCAGCGCTCAAACAACTCGCCGCGTGAGACGTCGGCTTCCTTGGGCTTGCGGGTGGCGAGCGTCGCGACTTGAAGCGAGCGGGCCGAGGCATCCGGCCCGACCGCCGCAAGGATCTCGGCGCGACGGGTCGAGAAGGCGCGCAGGTGCTCGTCGGCGAAGCCCGCGACCTCGGCAATGCCGTTGCGGGTCGGCTCCCATTGGACACCAAGGCGGCGGGTCAGCTCGTGGCGAAGGTGGGCCTCGTAGATGTATCCGGCGGTCTTGGCGTGGTTGTAGATCGCCGGGTGGTAGAGGCGAGTCCAGCGCCCGTCCGGTCCTTTGGTCGCGTTGGCGATCAGGACGTGGGTGTGGAGCTGTGGATCGCCGTTGCGCGAGGAACGGTGGACGTAGCCCGCCGCCAGGTAGCCGTTGCCCTTGACGAATTCCGAGCCTCCGGCTCCGCGCCGGGTCCAGCAGGCTTCGCGTTGCATGTAGGAGAGGGCGGCGCCTACGGCTTCGCGGTGGGCGGCTTTGACCTCTGCGGCGGTCGCGGGACCGCCGAGGCCCCAGAGCAGGGAAACGGACTTCGGCGCGGAGAAGGTGAGGTCGAAGCCCGGCACACCGCCTTTGGCGGGTACGCCGTTTGTCCCGACCAAAGGCTCGCCGGCGGCCGGGGTGCGGCCGGTGAGCATCGCCGTGAGCTGGTCGGCACCGACCTCGCCGTCGAGGTCGAGGTCTCGCGCGGCGCCGCCGATCCACTCCCCGGCGACCTCGCCCTCGCCGGAGTAGTAGTCCTCGGCGCCTTCGGCGACCTTGTCGAGGTAGTAGCGCTCCTGGCCGACGCCGAGCTTTCCGATGGTGAGCATCTAGCCCTCCTGTCCGTCTGGAGGGCGGGGTGCATCGGTTCTCGGCGGCGATGGAGGCGGCATCGCCATAGACATCCGCCGGGAGGCGCAAACGCCCCCGGGAATTCACTTCGGTGATAGTGCGTGAGGGGTGGTGCTGTTGGCTGTTGGGGCCTTTGTTCTGGCTGGCTTCTCATGGCTGGATGGCAGCCATGAATGCCTGGCTTCTGCCTTGCTCTCGTCTTCGGATCGGACCGATTACTTGGCTGTCTGGAATTGGATTTGATCGGCTTTAGGCCGATGCAAAACCCGCTCCCGATGGACAGTGAGGTCGATGAAGTGGAACCCGCCCAGGCCCGAGGGACCGGCAAATTCCCGGGGGCGTTTGGCCCGCGAATTTGATGTAGACGGGTGACTGCGCAATGTCTGATCGCCCCTCACCCCCTCGCCTTGGCCTGACCGTGGAAGAGGCCGCGAAAGCGGTCGGTATGAGCGAGTCGTCCTTCAAGCGGCACGTTCAGCCGGAGCTGCGGATCGTCCGTCGCGGGAGCCTGCGGATCATCCCTGTGCCAGAGATCGAGAGATGGCTGGAAGGCAACGCCACGTTGGCCGCAACAACCAGGATGGCGTCTAGAATAACGCAGACAACAAAGCGCCCCCGCGCCGTTGAAGCGGCCGGGGGCATGGCCCAAGGAGACGTGGCTCCATGAGCAACTCGAAGCGTAGTGCGGCCCTGCAGGGGATCGAAGTCCGAGAGGACGCGAAGGGTCGGAAGCGGTACAGGGGAACCGCGCGCGACAAGACCGCGGACAGGCACCTACGGGGGCCGTGGACTGGATCGCTGGCTGAGGCGCGGTCCTGGCGGGTAGACGCGCAGGCCCGGATTCAGGCGGGCACGCTCTCGGCCGCAACCGGGCCGACCGTTGCCAACGCGGCAGCGGATTTCATCGCCGGGATGAAATCTGGAGCGTTTCGACAGAAAGGCGGGCACGTCTACAAGCCCGCCACGGTGAGGGGCTACGAGCGTGACCTCAGCAAGCACGCGATCCCAGAGTTGGGATCGAAGCGACTCAGCCGCCTACAGCGCCCGGAGCTTCAGCGGTGGGCCGACGGGCTCGTGGCTCAAGGGCGGTCGCCGTCCACGGTCAGGAACATTGTCGCTGCGCTGCGCGCGTTGATCGGGTTCGGAGAAGTACGCGGCTGGGTGCATCTCAATCCGTGCAATGGGCTTCGACTTCCAAGCGGCGAGAACGCACGCGACCGGATTGCCACTCCATCCGAAGCGATGGCGCTGATCGCCGCGATGCAGCCGAAGGACCGGGCAACGCTCGGCTTCGCGGTCTACGGCGGCCTGCGGCTCGGGGAGCTGCTGGCACTCGACGTGGCGGCTGTAGATCTAGAGGGCGGCTGGATTCACGTCCACCGAAGTTGGGACAAGGGGGCAAAGCTGTTTGTCGCGACGAAGTCCCGCAAGCCGCGCAAGGTGCCGATCATCGACAAGCTCGCCGTTCTCCTGGCGGACCATTTCGTCCTTCTCAACCACCCGAGCAGCGGCCTGCTCTTTCCGAGCGCCAACAACCCCGACTGGCCTACCGACCCCGGCATCCTCCGCCGCCGCACGCACGCGCGCTGGAAGAAGGCGGGCCTACAACCGCTCGGCTTCCACGAGGGCCGACACACCTACGCCAGCATCGCCATTGCGGCAGGGTTGAACCCCAAGACCCTGAGCACCTACCTGGGCCACGCGACGATAACGATCACGCTCGACCGCTACGGCCACCTGATGCCGGGCAGCGAGGTCGAAGCACGAGCGATGTTGGACGCCTACCTGAATAGGCGCCAGGACTGATCGGCGTCCCCAGGTGGGATGGGCAGGGCAGCCCGTTTCGCCAACCACGGTTTCAATCAACGCCAGGCGGCTTGCTCTCACCCCAGGGCTTCTGCTCGTCGTAGGTCTGTCTCTCCATCGCCATCCACTCGGCGACCTCATTGCAGGCCCAAGTCTCGGCGTACTCGGCGTCACCGGCCAGCGATTCGATTGGGCTTCGATGCCACTGCGCCTTCAAGTCAAGCTGCCAACGACCCGTCTCTTTGTTCTGCCCGAGACGCCCGAGGATGACGCCATTCATGGTCACCAGCCTCACACCATCACGGGCCGACTCGATCTTGAGCCGGCTGAACAGGTCGTCCTGCATTTCTTGTCTGCCCACAAAGAAGAACCCTAACCCCCCCCGAGGGATCACGGAGTCGACCGGCTGACCAGCCAAAATTCCTTCACCATCGACCCTGGGGCAACCACCAGCGAAACTCTGCTCATCGCACTCGCGGGCGGCGCCATCGGCGCGATTCTCACCGGGCTGACGTGGCTCATCGTCCGGCTCGCGTCAGTTCCCGGCGATCTACGCGCCCACGACTACGCCGTCAGGGTGCTGAACGAGGACGTGGAACTTTGGGTAGCCGACACCTACCGCGATTTGGAGCAGAAGCTACGGGGAATCGGCAACGCACAGGGCCTGCACATCGAGGACGGATCGCACCTCAACGCCCGGTCTGCGGCCAAGACGCAAACGCTCCATCTGTGGCGCGACCGACTGCACAACGCGGAACGGGATCTAGTCGCCGTGCAGGGGCAGGAGCGCTGGTATCACCGGCTATGGCGACACCTGCCCGGTCACGAGGACGAACTTGCCCTGACCTCCGCTGAAAGGGTTGAGCCGGTGATCGCTGAGTTCCGCCGCGCCGTGGAGACGCCGAGTGGGCGCTCAGGGGAGGTGCGAGACCCGACCCGCTTCACCTTGGACGACCTGCTCAACGAGATCAACCGAAAGGTGCCGCTCGTCTGAAAGGTAATGGCCATAGGTCGACTCCGTGGGGACAGCCGTGGGGACGGGATGGGGACAGAATTGACCCCTTATGACCCCCTATGACCCCGCAATCCCTGCCTAGAAGCCAAGTGCGAACTTGGCGTCCTCGGTCATCATCTCTGGTGACCAGGGGGGGTCGAAGACCATCTTCGGGTGGACGGCGCTTACTCCGGGGAGGTCGCCTACGAACTCCTTCATCTGCTCGGAGACCTGGGGGCCGATCGGGCAGGCCGGGGTCGTCAGCGTGAAGGTCACGTAGACGTCCTCTTTCTCGATCTCGACGTCGTAGACGAGGCCTAGCGAAACGAAGTCGAGCCCCAACTCGGGATCGATCACCTCCTCAAGCGCCTCGATCACATCGTCTTCGGTCAGCACTTCGGTCTGGTTCTCAGGCATCGGCCAATGGTAACCGGGGCTGACCTCCGGGCGGTAGCGGCTCGGCCGGAGGCCCGTCGCCGGGCGGCGTCAGCTCAAGCTGCCACCAGCCGACGTCCCGCCAGGCGCCGTCCTTCCAACCGATCCGCCGGTAGACGCCGACGGGGACGAATCCCATGCTCTCGTGGAAGGCGACGCTGACCTCGTTGGGCAGGGTGATCCCGGCGCAGGCGACGCGGAAGCCCTGGTCTCGCAGCCGCTCCGCCAGCTCGCCGTAGAGCGCCCGTCCGCAGCCGGCACGGCGCTGCCCCTCCGCCACGTACACCGAGACCTCCACCGCCCAGCGATAGGCGGGACGCGAGCGGTGAGGACAGGCGTACGCGTACCCGACCACCTCTCCCCCGCGCTCGGCGACGAGCCAGGGGTAGGTCTCTGCCATGGCGGCGATCCGCCCAGCGAACTCGGCGGGGCTGGGCGGCTCTTCCTCGAACGAGGTGGCGCCGGCTTCGACATAGGGCGCGTAGATCGCGACGCAGGCGGCGGCGTCGCGGTCGGGATCGGCGGTGCGGATTCTCGCGGGCTTCAATTCTGGCCAGGAGAATAGGCTGCCGCGCCATGGGCGAAAACACCGGACAGGTGCAGCGGCGGTCGATCGGCATCGTCTTCTCCGACGGCGGGCTGCTGGCGCTGAGCGCGGTGCGGCCACCGCGGTCCAGCGAGCACGGCGACGAGCAGGTGGCGGCGGTCCTCTGCGGCGCCGACGGCGCCCCGGTCGAGGTCTCCGAGGCGCTGCTCTCGACCGAGTACGGGCCCGACGGCGTGCAGCGGCGGGCGACGCTCGAGCTCTGGACCGACGGCGAAGAGGGCCAGCCGATGCGCGGCGCCGGCACCCTGATCAGCGCCGCCAAGGTGCGCCGGCCCGGGCTGACCTCGGAGATCGCCTTCTTCCGCTGGTCGGTCGAGGGACGCGAGGGCCTCGGCCACTACGAGCTGGTCCGCGCCGATGACTGAGCAGGGCAGCGGGATCACGGCGGTGATCTCCGACTTCGGCGGCGTCCTGACCACGCCCCTGATCCAGTCCTTCATGTCCTTCCAGGACCAGACCGGGATCACCACCGAAGTCCTCGGCAAGGGGATGCAGGCCGCGACCGATGCCAATGGCGACAACCCGCTCTTCGAAATGGAGCGTGGTGAGATCACCGAGGTCGCCTTCCTGGAGAAGCTCACCGAGAGCCTCGAGCCGCTGCTCGGCCACAGGCCGGAGATGCACCGCTTCAAAGAGATCTACTTCGAGGCGCTGGACTCGAACCCGCCGATGATCGAGCTGATGCAGGAGCTGAAGGCGGCGGGCTACCGGATGGCGATGCTGACCAACAACGTCCGGGAGTGGGAGCCGCTGTGGCGGCCGATGCTCCCCGTCGACGAGATCTTCGAGACCGTCGTCGACTCCGGCTTCGTCGGCTGCCGCAAGCCCGAAGCGAAGATCTACGCGATCACGCTGGACCGGATCGGCCTGCCGGCCGAGTCCTGCCTCTTCGTCGACGACGTCCTGGTCAACTGCGAAGGCGCGGAGAAGGCCGGCATGACCGCCGTCCACTTCCAGGACAACGAGCAGGCGATCGGCGAGATCCGCGCGAAGCTGTAGCGAAGCCTTACTCCGCGGGAGGGTCGACTTCGAACCTGCCGGTCGTGGTGGTGCTGGGCTCCCACCTCAAACCATCGAGAAGCTCTTCCGCTGGAATTCCGAGCGCCCCGACGAGCTTGATAAAGGTGTCGATGCGAAGCAGGCGATCTCCGCGCTCGATCAGGCCAACCTGAGAACGGTTCAGCCCTGCGCGAATAGATAGCTCTTCCTGCGTCAGGCCCGCAGTTTTCCGGCAGCGCGCCAGGTTTTCCGCGAAGCGCTCGGCGACATCCACGCCCGGGATTGTTTCTGGACCCACACGCCCGATCTACAGCCGAAGCATTACTGCTGCCATACAGGAGACAAACGTCGGGATTGATCTATGGGTACAACCAAACCTGGTCCGTCTGATTGCAGCGAGGCGCCTATTTCAACCAGTAACCAATAACCAATCCAACCCACCCGGCAGCCAGCTTCTGTAATTCACCAGCGGCATTCCCATCCAGCAAGACATAGAAGCCAAAGGCAGTTAGGGCAACCGAGAGAACAGCAGCACCGAGTAAACGAAGATTCGCCTCTGACATAAGCGTGTCTACGTTAGTTGCTCTTCGGGCTAATGCCCTTTTTGGTTCTCAATCGGCGCTCCTGCAAGGCATAGCGGATCACGTGACTTGCCCAACGAAGCTGATTGCCAAAAAGACTCGTATAGACGGGCGAGGGAGGCGGGGGCGGCATTCGAGTTTCAACCTGAGCAGCTCCAAGCCGTTCCCGCGCCTCTTGGAGCTCTAGCTCGTGCCTCGCACGTCTCTCCCTGAGCTCTTGCTCGTGAATCTGGCGCTGTTCAAGTAACTCTTGGCGGAAGCGATCATCCTGTTCTCGCAACCCTTGAAGATGCCTCTCGCGCTGCTCCCGAGAGGTTTGCTCGGCGAGCGTCAGCGCTTGCGACGTTTCAACCTCGACCAGTTCCCCGATAGTTTCAACCATCCGGTCTGAAAGACCCCTAGTTGCTTGCTGGTTCTGCAGTACAGATTGCTGAAGGAGAATCCAACGGGACCGGTCTGGCGGGTCAAGTTGAGAGATATCAGTAACACCAGGAAAAAGGTGCGCCGCCAGGTCTCCTAATAGTTCGATCGCAGCTTTGTCGCTCGACGCTTTAAGTACCCGTTGAGAGATCAGGCGATGGGGTCGCTGAACCTCTCCGGAGGGTGCTGGTAGCCCCGATTTGGAGGGTTGCTCCGCCACGAAGCTAGTTTAGACCCGCTCAGACTAGCCAGCTAGTTATCTGAACCGGCGCGGTCCCAGATGTAGAGCTCTACGGCCTCGACCGCAAGCTCCATCAGGCGCGGCTGGGAGAGCAGGCCGAGGACTAGCTCCAGGGCGTCGTCTTCGGTGACGCCGGCGTCGACCGCCTCCTCGCCGCGGAATCCAGCGGCGAGCTTCAGCGCCTCGCGACGGTTGTCGCCGAGCGAGCCGAAGGCGCCCATGAGGAAATCGCGGTTGGGGACCGGCTGGCCCAGCTCAAGCGAGCCGTGCCAGGCGGCGAGCATCGAGAGGTCGTGCTCGTCGAGCTCGGAGAGCGCTTTCGCGTAGTGGACCTCGAGCTCGTCGTCGGGAATCTCGTCGACCCAGGAGCGGACGGCCTCGCCGAGAAGCTGGCGGCGCGCTTCGCGGCCGATCGAGTCGGAGATTGCACGTATCGCGTCGGCTGGGTCTACGAAACAGAGGGACATTTGCTGCGCTCAATTTAGAGGGGCGGGAAGACGGTAAAGCGGGGGCGGGAAATGCGCCAATTGCGGCTTCCTGGCGCGGTGCGCGGCGTCGCTGGGCACGCCGGAGGCGGACCTATGCTGGCTTGCCCCGCTGATGCCGCTGAAACTGATCCAAGGACCTCCCAACTCCGGTCGCGCCGACCGGATCCAGGGCCTCTTCCGCGAGGCGCTGGACCGCAACCCGGTCCTCGTCCTGCCGACGCTGGACGACGTCTTCCGCTTCGAGCGCAGCCTGCTGAAGTCCGGCGCGGCCCTCGGCGGCTCGGTGATGACCTTCGGCGAACTCTTCCGCGAGGTCGCGCGCTGCACTGGTGCGCCTTCGGGCGGGGAGCTGACCCCTGCCCAGCGCCTGGCCGCCGTTTCGGCTGGGATCGGTGCGGCGAGGGAAGGGCTGGGACCGCTGCGACGCTTCGCCGCCCGGCCCGGATTCGCGATGCCGTTCGAGCGGCTGCTCGACGAGCTGCAGAGCGCCGGCCTCGAGCCCGCCTCGCTGGAATCGGGGGCGCAGACGCTCGAGTCCTCGGCCTACCTCGGCGACCTGACCCGGCTGTTCGCCGCTTATGCCGAGGTGCGAGACGGCCTCGGCCTGGACGATGTGCACGGCATTGCCCTCGGAGCAATCGCAGCGCTGCGAGCGGCGCCGGAAGATTGGCGGGGGCGACCGGTCTTCTTCTACGAGCCAGGCGACCTCACCCCCAACCAGAGTCGCCTGATCGAGGCGCTGAGCGCAACCGCCGAGGTGACGGTCGCCCTCCCCTACGAGGAGGACCACGCCGCGCTGGCCGCCCGGGCCCCGCTGCTGGAGGGATTGCGCGCAATGGCGACGGAGACCGAGATTCTCAGCGGCCCGGCGGAGCCGGAGCCCTTCGGCATCGACACCCTGCTCGTCCACCTTCAGCGCGAGTTCGGCCGGGTCGAGCCGGCACAACGGCCGCCCAACGCGGCGCTGGTACTGCTGCGCTCGGCAGGTGAGCGGGGTGAGGCGGAGGCGATCGGCGCCGAGGTGGCGAAGCTGATCGCCGGCGGTGCCGACCCGGCGGCAATCGCGATCGCCGTGCGCGACCCGGTGCGACGCGGGCCGCTGCTCGCGGCGGTCCTCGAGTCCTACGGCGTCGGTGTGGCGCTCGAGGCGGAGATCCCAGTCGCCGGAACTTCCGTCGGAGGCACGCTGATCGCGCTGCTCGAAGCGGAGTTCGGCAGCGCCCGCGCCGCCGGCCTGCTGCGCTTCATGCGCGGCCCCAGCGGTCTGCCCACGGCGCAGGTCGACTGGTTCGAGCGCGCCGTGCGCCGCAATCGCCTGGTAGGGGCGGCTGCGGCGCTGGCGCTGTGGGAGGAGCGATACGAGCGCCTCCCGGGCGACGTCGAGCGGGTCCGGCAGGCGGCGCGGGAGGGCCCCGGCGCCCTGGTCGCCGCCCTGGCCCGCCTTGCGGCGACCATGGCCTCGCGCCCCCTGCGCGGCGACGAGGACGGCCCAGCGCCCGGGCGCGGCGACGGCCTCGAGCTGCGCGCCGCCGCCGCGATCTCCACCACGCTCGGCGACCTGGCCGAGATCCCGCAGCTGGCGCCGCCGGCGGCGCAGCTGGCGACGACCCTGCGCGAGCTCCGCTTCGACGCCTGGAGCGGGCCGGTCGAGGGCCGGGTGCGGATCGCCAGCCCCTACCGGCTCCGTGCCTCCCGCTTCGAGCACGCCTTCGTCGCCTCGCTTCAGGACGGCGAGTTCCCGCGGCGTGACCGTGGCGAGGACCCGTTCCTCTCCGAAGCGCAGCGCCTCGCACTCGGCCTCGAGCCCCGGCGCGACCCCGACGCCGAGGAGCGCTACCTCTTCCACGCCTGCCTGGCCCTGCCCAACCGGCGGCTCTTCCTCTCCTATCGCGACAGCGACGAAAACGGCGTCGCCGAACCGCGCTCGCCCTTCCTCGACGAGGTCCGCGGCCTGCTCGGACCCGCGCCGGTGGACGGGGAGACCGACACGGTCGAGGCGGAGCTGACCATCTCCCGGGACCTGACCCGGGTGCTCCTACCACGGCATCTGGCCGCCTCGGAAGCCGAGCTGGACAGGGCCCGGAGGGCGGAGGCGGCGAGCCGTGCCCCCGGCCCCCTCTCCAACCCGGCCGTGCTCGGCGCCCTCGCCGCGGTCCCCGCTTACGGCGGCACCACCCTGGAGGGGTTCGACGTCTGCTCCTACCGCTGGTTCGTCTCGCACGAGCTCGACCCCCAGCCGCTCGACCCGGCTCCCGACCCGCTCGTCCAGGGAGGCCTGATGCACGCCGTGCTCGACCGCCTCTATCGCGAGCGGCCGGGCGGCGACCCCCTCCCCCGCCCAGGCTCGCTCGGCGCCTGGATCGGCCGGGGGCGAGAGTTGGTCGCCGAGGTCGCGGCCGAGCGCGGCCTCGGGGCTCATCCCGCCGAGCGGGCGATCGCGCGCCGGGTCGAGGGCCTACTGGCCCGCTTCCTCGCCGACGAGGCCGGGCGCGAGACCGGCGGCTATGAGCCCTGGCTTTTGGAGGCGGCCTTCGGCGAGGACGAGGCAGCCGATCGCCCGGTGCTCGAGATCGACGGCTGGGGCCTGCACGGAGCGATCGACCGGGTCGACCGCGCGCCCGACGGCAGCGCTCTCGTCCTCGACTACAAGCTCTCCCGCGTGGTCACCCCGCGCGAGAAGTTCGAGGAGCAGGCGAAGCTGCAACTGCAGCTCTACCTGATCGCGGTTGCAGAGCACTGGGGCGCGGATGCGGCCGGCGGCCTCTACCACCCGTTGCGGGGGACGTCGTCGCGGCGTCCGCGAGGGGCCGTCCTCGGGGAAGCCGCGCCGCGGCTCGCCTCCTACCGCCTCTACGACAAAGACCTGGTCGACCGTGAGGGCTTCGAGGAGATGCTTGCCTACGCCCGCCGGCGCGCCGGGGAGATCGTCGCCCGCATGCGCAGCGGCGAGATCCGCCGCGACCCAGGGCCGCGCCACGGCCTGCGCGGGCACGACGTCTGCCCCACCTTCTGCGAGTTCGCGCCGATCTGCCGCCGCGACCGGGCGGCCGCAGACGCCGAGGACGAGAAGTGGGAGGAGCGGTGAGCGAGCGAGCGGCGACGCCGGAACAGTCGCTGGCGATCGAGGCCCGTGGCCATGACGTCCTGGTCGAGGCCGGGGCGGGAACCGGCAAGACCGGGGTCATGGTCGATCGCTACTGCCGCCTCACCTGCGACCTCGGCGTCGCCCCCGATGCGGTCCTCGCCTTCACCTTCACCGACAAGGCGGCGGCCGAGCTGCGACAGCGCATCCGCGCCGAGCTCGAGCTGCGCGCCAGCGGCGGTTCGCAGCGCGCCCGTGAGCTGCTGGCAACGATCGGCGGCGCCTGGGTGACGACCATCCACGGCTTCTGCAACCGGCTGCTCGCGGGCCACCCGGTGGCGGCCGGAGTCGATCCCCGCTTTCGCGTCCTCGACGCGCCCGAGACCGAGCGTGCCGCGCGCGAGGCATTCGACGACGCCCTGGTCGAATTCCTCGCCGATGGGGACGAGGCGCGCGAGCGGACCGTTGCCGCCTTCGAGATCGGCGGCCTGCGGGCGATCGTCAGCGGCATCCACGCCGAGCTGCGCAGTCGCGGAATCGCCGCCCCTCGCCTGCCGGACCCACCCACGCCGGACCCCGAGGCCGCCGTCCGCCGGGCCGCCACGGTCGCGGCGGAGACGCTCGAGGAGCTGAAATCGGCCAACTCCACCCGTGAGCTGGTCGAGCGGGCGCTGGCAGTGCTCGACGGCGGCGTCGCGGACCTCGACGAGCTGACCGCGCTGAGGACCGACAGCAAGGCCAAATCGATGAGCGCTTACCGGGAGGCGATCGACGCGGCAGTCGCCCGCACCGCGGAGGCCGGCGAGGGAGGCGAGGCCTACCGGCACGTCGCCGAGCTGCTCAGCCTCTTCTCGCGGCGCTTCGAGGCGGCCAAGGAGCGCCGCGAAGGGCTCGACTTCGAGGACCTGCAGCTGCGCGCCGTGCGCCTGCTCGAACGCGAGGAGATCGGCAAGGCCTACCGGGCGCGCTTCAGCCACCTGCTGGTCGACGAGTTCCAGGACACGAACCGGCTTCAGCTGCGCCTGATCGAGGCGCTGCGCGGACCGCGGGCGGAGCTGATGGTCGTCGGCGACGAGCTGCAATCGATCTACGGCTTCCGCCACGCCGATCTCGACGTCTTCCGCGAGCGACGGCGCGCGGTCGAGCAGAGCGACGACGCGATGGCGATCGAGCTGAGCGGCAACTTCCGCTCCCGCCCAGAGGTGATCGGCGCCGTCAACGCGATTGGCGAGAAGCTGCTCGGCGACGCCTTCCATCCCCTGCGCGCCGGCGTGCTGCCGCAACTGCCCGAGCCACCTGGCACTGGGCCGGCGGTGGAGCTGTTGCTGACCGCGCGCGACGGCTGGGACGCCGAGGGAATCGACCTGGCGCCGGCGACCGACGCCGACACGCCGCCGAACCACCTGGCCGAGGCCCGCTTCCTCGCCGCGCGGCTTAGCGAGCTGGCCGAGAGCGGCGTCGAGCGCGGCGAGATGGTCGTCCTGCTGCGCGCCTTCACCCACCTCGATGCCTACGAGGACTCACTGGAGCGCGCCGGCCTGCGCCCTTACACGATCGGCGGCCGCGGCTACTGGTCCCAGCAGCAGGTCGCCGACGTCTGCGCCCTGCTGGCGACGATCGCCAACCCGCTCGACGACCAGGCCCTGTTCGGCGCCCTCGCCTCTCCCACCTGCGGCGCCGCCCCGGACACGCTCTGGCTGCTGCGCGCGGCGGCGGGCCGGCGGCGGCACGTCTGGCGGGCGCTCGAGCGGGTGGCGGGAGTGGGCGAGGCTGAGCTGGAGGACCCCGAGCGACTTGCCGAGATCCCGGAGCCGGAGCTGGCCCTGCTGCTCGACTTCGCGCGGACGGTCGGCGGACTGCGTGCGCGTGCCGGGCGACTGTCGCTCGCGGGCCTGATCGACGCCGCGATCGCCGAGACCGGCTATGACCTGGCGGTCCTGATGCGCCCTTCGGGTGAGGCGCGCTTCGCCAACGTGCGCAAGCTGATGCGGCTCGCCGAAGAGTTCGAGGCCCGCGAGGGGCGCGACCTGCGCGGCCTGCTCGACTTCCTCTTCGCCCGCGCCGAAGCCGACACGGAGGCGGAAGCGGCCAGCGCGATCGAGGGGCACGACGGGGTGCGGATCATGACCGTGCACAGCGCCAAGGGGCTCGAGTTCGGGGTCGTCGCCGTCCCAAACCTCTCGCGGCGGCTACTGGCCGGATCGCGGCTGCCGGCCTTGACGCTCGGCCACGAGCAGCCGGAGCCACGGGTGGGGCTGCAGCTGCGCCGCCTCGGTGCCGCCTCGCTCAACCTCTTCGCGCACGAGGAGCTTTGCGCGGAGACGCAGCAGCGCGAAGCGGCGGAGGAGCTGCGCCTCTTCCACGTCGCCGCGACCCGGGCGCGCGAGCGCTTGATCCTCAGCGGGGTCGCGATGCCCCGGCCGGGGCGGGCGACGCAACCCGGCACGCCGGTGATCGAGCGGATCCTCGACGGCTTCGAGGTCGACCGCGAGGCCGGCTCGGCGATCGAGATCCCCGCCCCTCAACCTCGCGAGGGACTCGATGCGAGCCTCGAAGCCGTCGCAGATCGCCGTACGGGTAAGCCTGCCTTCGCCCGAGCGGGCTGCCGAGCTGACAGCGACGCAGCGCGAGCCCGCGATGCCGGCACCGCTTGGCGAGAGCCAGGCGGTGCTGCTGGAGCGCCGCCCGCCAGCGGTCCCCAATCGCCCCCTCTCCTACACCGCGATCGCCGCCTACGAGGAATGCGCGTACCGCTTCTACATGGAGCGTGTGCTCGGCCTCGGCGACCGCGGTCGCTCCTTGTCGCCCATAGGGAAACAAGTAGCGACCGCAGACGCTGAAGGTGATCCGGGGCGGCAAGATGACGCGGCGACCCGAGGTGCGGCCGTGCACTCGCTGCTGGAGTGGAGCGCGGCCAACGAGTGGCGCGAGCCAGATGGAGACATCGGGGCAGAGCTGCTCACGCCCGTGCGCGCCTGGCTCAACTCCGAGCTGCTGCGTGAGCGAGTGCGGGCGCCTGGCGTGAGCTCCCGGGCCGAGATTCCCCTGCTCCTCCGTGTCGCCGACACGACGCTGCGTGGCTCGATCGACCTGCTGGTCGAGCGCGACGGCGCGCCGCCCCTCGTCATCGACTACAAGACCGACCGCCTGGGCGGCTCCACACCGGCCGAGCGCGCCGCCAAGTACGCGACCCAGCGGACGATCTATGCCCTTGCGGTCGCCGAGGCACGCGATGTCGAGGAGGTCGAAGTCGCCTACGTCTTCCTCGAGCGACCAGAGGAACCGGTGATCGAACTTGTCGACGGCGAGGCGATGAAGGGAGGGCGCGAGGCGCTGGCGGCGATCATCGCCCGGATCGGCGCCGGCGAGTTCCCAGTGGCTGCGGTCGAGCGGCGCGGTTGGGAGCTCTGCCGCGGCTGTCCGGCCCTCGGCCGCCTCTGCTCCGGCCCGCGGGCAGCTGAGGACTAAGTCAGGACTGCTCTAGTTTGGCCGCCAGATCGTCCAGCTCGAGCTCCTTCAGACCCTCGCTGACCGCGTCCAACTCGGTCGAGCAGTAGGTGACGAGCTCGCGGCCCTCACGGCAGAGCTCGAGCGTTTCGCGCAGACCGGCCTGACCGGAGTCGAGACGATCGATGATCTGCTCCAGCCGCTCTACCGCGGCCTCATAAGACTCCGGTGCCTCGCTCATCCCCCACCCCCGTCCTGATCGATCTCGGCGCCAACGCCGCCGTCGGCGAAGCGCAGTCTGACGTGCTTGGCGGCGAGCGCGGCGGCGGCGCTCGTCACCGGCTCTCCGCCGCTGTCCTCGGCGAGGGCATAGCCGCGTTCCAGGGTGCGCTCGGGTTCGTGGGCGCGGAACGCCACCTGCGCCCGCCGCAGCGCCTCGCGCTTGCTGTCGGCGTCCGCCCCGGCGGCGCGGCGGGCGGCGCGGGAGAGGACGACGAGGGCGATGCGACGCTGAAAGGCGCGGCGCTCGGCCAGGCCGCGCTCGGAGGCGGCGCGGATCTCCCGCGTCTTCTGGTTGAGCGCGATCCGCTCACGCCGCAGCGCCCGGGCCGGGCCGCGGGCCAGCGCCACCAGGTGCCGGCTGCGGGTGCCCACGGCGCCCTCCCCCGCCCGCCGCAACGCGGTGGCGCTGCGGGTGAGCGCAGCGCGCGCGGCGAGGCAATCGAGCGGCACGACCGCCTCGGCCGCATGCGTCGGGGTCGAGCAGGCGACCGCGGCGACGTCGTCGATCAGGGTCGAGTCGCGCTCGTGACCGACGGCGCTGATCACCGGCACCCGCAGCATCGCCACCGTGCGGCAGAGGGTCTCGTCGCAGAACGCCCAGAGGTCGGCGAGGCTGCCGCCGCCGCGAGCGACGACGATCGCCTCGACCGCCGGCGTCGCCGCGAGCTCCTGGATCGCCGCGCCGATCGCGGGGGCCGCGCGCCGGTCCTGGACCGGGGCGAAGGCCCAGATCACGGTTCCCGCCCAGCCGCGCCGCTGCAGGCCGGCGAGCAGGTCGCGCCTGGCCGCGCCGCTCTGCGCCGTGACCACCCCGATCGTCCTCGGTAGGCGCGGTCGGACCAGCTGCTTTTGCAGCTCGAACAGCCCCTCGGCGCGCAGCTGCTTGCGCAGCGCCTGCAGCTGCGCCAGCAGGTCGCCCTCGCCGGCGAGGCGCATGTGGGTTGCGCGGAAGGCAAAGCTCGGCGAGGCCTGACCGCCGCCGGGGTAGTAGTCGGGGCCACCGCCGATCACGACTTCGGCGCCGTCACGCAGGCCCCCCTCGGGCAGGCCGGCCTTCTCCAAGTCGTCGAGCCAGATCGCGCAGGGAACGGCGCCCTCGGCGTCGCGCAGCTCGAAGTAGGCCTGGACCTTGCTGCGCGAGAAGCCGGTCACCTCGCCGACCAGGCGCACGCGCGCGCGCCGGCGCAGCTCCTCCTGCAGCTTGCGGGCATAGCGCCCGACGGGAAACGGACCGGGAAGCTCTTCCACCTGGGTGAGGCTACCCAGAGCGCCAGCGGCGAGCCCAGGACTTGAGCTCGGCGATCGCCGGGCGCAGCTCCGCGCCGGCCTCGGTCAGCGAGTAGGTGACGCGCACCGGCGAGCCCGGTTCGACCTCGCGCTGGACCAATCCCTCCCCCTCGAGCTCGCGCAGGCGCTGCGAGAGCAGGCGGTCCGAGAGCCCGGGCACCGCCTTGGCGAGCTCGCCAAAGCGCAACGGTCCCTCGGTCAGAGCAAAGACGATCGCCCCGGTCCAGCGCTTGCCGATCAGCTCGATCGCCGCGTGGAAGTGAGGGCAGACGCCAGGGGGCTGTTCTTGGGCAGATACGGCCTCCACCTCGCTCAGCTTACTGAACGTAAGTGACGGGCTCGGCGGGTAGTGGGTCAGTTTGAATCGGGTCGGGATTCATAGGACATTGCGGCTGAGCCGGGGCTACCGGGGTGGCGATTGCCACCTATCTCCCAATAGGGTCAATTCATGGCGCTGCCGGGAGTCGCAAAACGGGTCTTTCGCCCCCTGCCATACACGAGCAATATCTGGGGAGCTGTACAGATGATCGGCGCAGTCGTAGCTATCCCTGTTACGGGAACCATCGCCGGTCATGCCATATCGCCTGTCTTTGGAATTGCGGTGGGCGCGGGAGCGCTCTCGGCTTTGATGCTGGTTGCCCTGGTCTCTTATCAGCGCGAGCTAGACCAATGGCAAGCCAGCCGACCTCGGATCGAAGTTGGCCCTCCCACGGTCGAGTACGCATCTATTCAGCCAGAGCAGACGACTGCGGCATTCGTGCTCTTGCCAATCACTCAACCGACGCGATCCAGAGCAAAAAATGGGCACAATCGCCAAAGGCGTTCATGGAATTCTGCGTATTACGGATGCCAAGGGGTTCAAGGTCCCTCCATTTCAGGCTCGTTGGCAGGAGAAGCCCCAACAGCCCGAACGGGGGCAATACGCCGCCACCACCGGCACGGAGGTTGCGGCATTGGATTTAGACCCAAACGGCCTTGTCCATCCGATGGACTCCGTTATGCAGCGGCAGGGGAATAACTATCTTCAGGCATGGGGACAGCATGGTGACCATCCCATAGGGCTAGAGCCACCAGTCGAGATTGAGCTAACGCTTGAAGGAAGCAACATCGATCCACAGGTCCATCAGTTTCAAGTTGACATCGAGCCTCTTCCGGCCCTCAATCCATCGGCTCGGAAGCTTTAGTCGAGCAACGCCGCAATCTCTTCCAGGCTCCAGATGTGATCAGCCACCCCCGCCGCCATCGCAGGCGTCCGGGGATAGCGCTGCTTGAGCGCTGAGTGCGGGCGGGCGAAGTTGTAGAACATGTAGTGCAAGCTGATTGCGTGGGCCAGATTCTCGACCTTCTTGGAGAAGCCATTGGTCAGGCGCGTGAACCGGCGCATCCCCATTCGCATCGTGAGGTTCTGGCGCTCAACGTAGCTCGTTGAGATCCGGTCGGGATCGGGGTTGCCCTTCATGACGACCTTCTTGGTCGCCGTGCAAACGGGCGGGCTGTATTTCCCCTGTCCGTCTTTCAGATCGCGGCGATAGACCTTTTGAATCATCGCCCAATCGACGTTATGGCCGAATGCGCTGTGAACGATGGATTCATAGATCCGATTGCCATCCGTATTTAGCTGAATCCGGTTCGCCATCCGGCCCGCAAGGTCGATCATGAAGACCTCAGCATCATCGCGGTTCTGCTCACCGATAAGCCACGTCGGGACGATCTTCGTGTCGGCACAAAGGGCCGTGTAGGTCCAGACATCGCCATAGCCAAAGGTGCCCTTGTGCTTCTCGGGCACGTTTTTCTGCTTGGAATGGCAAAACGCCCAAATCTCATCGGCCTCGATCACCTTGCAGGGCAGGTCGCGCAAAGTCTGGTCCTGGTAATCGGCGCAGGCTTGCCCGAGATCGACCAACAATTTGACGACCGTGTTCTTGGCCACGTTGGTCATTCGGGAAGTCGCGCGGATCGAATTGCCCTCGACCAGCGCCCCGATGATTTGGGCGCGCTTCTCAGTGCTTAGCCTGTTCATATTGACCATTATGCGTAGACGGTCGGATGGAAAATAGGGCAGCACGGATCAAGGGATCGCCGCCTTCAGTGATAGGCTCGGAGTTGTATTTAGTGCGGCCCGGGACCACGCCTTCAACCTGCAATGGAAAGGAGGCGTGGTCCCTTCGGGTTTTAGGTCGCCGCTAGTTCCAGCCGCGCTTACAACGGCCGACCGATTCTTCTTCTCATAGGCGCTGTTTTTGCTTTGCCTCTGCCTTGCGCCTCTCAAGCCATGCCTCAATCGTGGTGCGCTCAAAGCGCACGGAACGATCTGCGACGCGGAACCCACCAAGCTCAGCCGTAAGGCGGCGGGTATGCCGAACCGAGAGGCCGAGCAGGTCCGCAACTTCGGCGGCGGTTAAGAGACGACGAGGCGCGTCAATTGTTTCCATGCCGAAATGGTCGGCTACTGCTTACCCCACCGAGCCTGTGCCGCCTTGCGCGCCGACTCGCTGCGTTCCTCCGCGCTCATGCGCTCAGCGCGCGCTCTGCCGCCCTTGGCCCCTCCTAGACGCCCTGCCCGCGCCTGTTGGCTCTCTGGCTCCCGTGGCGTCTCGTCGGTGGCATCGCCCACGATGCTTGCCGCGAGCCGGTTGAGATCAGCGGGCCGCTTAGGCATTGCTACAGCCTAGCGGCGTCGCGGGCTAGATCGTCTGAAAGTCGAAGGCGCAATTCGAGCATTCCATGATGCCATTGCGGACCCGTTCCCCGCAGCGGGGGCACGGCCGGGACGGTGGCTGACCGATTGCGCCAATGGCCCAGAGAATGACGAAGACAAGCCAGAAAAGAAGGCCGAAGACGGCGTAACCGCCAACGACGCCCATCAGCGCTAACAGGCCGATGGTGATCATGGCTCCGACGAAAAGACGGATATGCGACATCAACGTCCCCCTTCGAGCAGTTCGGCGGTTCTTTCTGCCTGGCGCTGCTTGATGATGTCTTCGACTTCGCCAGCTTCATCGGAGACTTGTTCGGCATGTTCGGATTCTTCTGCTGCCTTCTGGCTGCCATAGATCGCCTTGTTGTTTTCAACTTCGCAAGCATGGCCCTGATAGTTCTTCTCGCAGGCGGTAGTCGTGCCACAGGCTTGAATTCCGCCCCAAGCGAGAAGGCCGAAAATCACCACGCCGACCAATGCTCTGAAGGCGCTAACCCATTCCTTCCCGCTCATCGTCGGGCGAGGGGCCTTCGGCTGGGCTTTAGATGCGGCGAGAGATTCGAGATCCCGCATAACCTGCGGGTCATCCTCTGGCAAGCCAAGCCTGCGGGCGGTTGCTCGAAGCTCATCGTTCATCAGCGGCGGCACTCTACACAAGCACAACGCTATTGGTCCTAGACGCTATTGGTTGGGGCGTAGACGATTGAGCCGTGGAGCCAAAGGCCGTCGTCGGCCGCAATATCAAGGCGTGCCGTAAACGAGCCGATCTGACGCAAGAGGGGCTGGCGCATCGCTGCGGGATGCACCTGAACGAGATAGGACGCGCTGAGCGCGGCGTCAGAGATTTGCGGGTCTCAACTGTCGCTCGACTGGCGAAAGGACTAGGAATCCCGGCCTGCGAGCTACTGCGCGGCATCTAGTCGCGCAGTGCCTGCTGTATATCGGCGATTTGCTTAATCGCACCTTCGAGGTTCTTGCGGTCCTCAGCATCCAGGTGCGTGCTGTTTTGGGTGAGCACGCCGCCTATAGCTCTCTCCTCGTTGGCAGAACGGTCCCGAGCGGTCTTGTTAAGAGCATTCAGCCAGTTATAGAGCGCCGCGAGAGGGCCGTAAATCTCCTGATCAGGGGCACTTGGAATCTTTTGAAACTCATCGAATCTCTCGGCTGGCAGCATCCGGTCAGATTCATCGGGCCAAAAGCGCCCAACAGCCAGCGTCTCCGCAAGTTGAATGCGGCAAGAGTCAAGCTCAACGGATATGCGCTTAGTCGCCCGAGATAAGCGCCGTTTCCTTTCTGCTCTCATCGCCTGATCGCCAGTGGTGCCTCTTCTCCTTCGTATGACCCAATCGATTAGGAGGACAAACGCCCAAAGGGCCGCCAAGGCAAGCAGCGCATAACCGAGAGGGCGACTCTGGAAACCTGCAATCGTTGCCGCAACACCGATCAAGGCGATGATCCCAGGGAGGGCCGCTCGGCGCAGGAATCGCATCCGATGCCACGATATCTCTGCGTTTGTGCGAGGCGTCTATTCAAACTGACCCACTACCGCTCGGCGGCCTGGCCTGCTTGTATTCGTCTGTGACCGTTCTCGACTGGGCGATCGTCGCCTTCACGATCGCCTTCGCCATGTGGGGCTACCGGCAGGGGCTGATCGTCGGTGTGCTCACCCTGCTCGGGTTCGGCACCGGGGCCCTGGCCGGCAGCCGCCTCGGGCCGCTGCTGCTGAACGAAGGCTCGAGCTTCCCCTACGCGCCGCTCTTCGCCGCGCTGGGAGCGCTCCTGTTCGGCGCGGTGATCGCGGTAACCCTGGAGAGCCTCGCCCTGGGACTGCGCGAGCGCGTGATCCGCGGCCGGGCGCTGCACCTGGCCGACGGAGCCGGCGGCGCCGCGCTGATCGCCGCCGTCGCACTGGGGCTGACCTGGGTCTTCGGCGCGGTGGCGTTGCACGCCCCAGGCACGGCACAGTTGCGGGGCGACGTGCAGCGCTCGGAGATCCTGCGCAGCCTCAACGACCTGCTGCCGCCGTCCGGCCCGGTTCTGGGCGTGCTCAACCGCGTCGACCCCGCTCCGTCGATAGCCGGCCCGACCACTCCCCTGTCTCCACCGGACCCGGCGATCGCCTCCGACCCGGGCGTGGAACGGGCGAGCCGCTCGGTGGTGCGTGTGCTGGGCACCGCCTGCGGGCTCGGCGTCGAGGGGTCCGGCTGGGTCGTTCAACCGGGCCTCGTCGTCACCAACGCCCACGTGGTCGCCGGCGAGGACGACACCACGGTGACCACGATCGACGGCGCCTCGCTCGACGCCACCCCGGTTCACTACGACCCGAGCAACGACCTGGCGCTGCTGCGGATCGACGCCCCCTCGGTCCCCGCGCTGGAAATCTCCCCGGACACGCAGCGCGGCACCGCCGGAGCGGTCCTCGGCTATCCCGAGAACGGTCCCTACGCCGTCGCCGCCGCCCGTATCGGAGACACCAACGACACGATCAGCGAGGATTCCTACGGCGAGGGGCCGATCCAACGCCCAATCGCCTTCCTCCGCGGCAGCGTCCGCAGCGGCAACTCCGGTGGCCCCTTGGTGGATTCAAGGGGGCGAGTAATGGCCACCGTCTTCGCCGCAACCACGACCGGCCCCCCAGGCGGCTTCGCCGTCCCGGACGAAATCGTCCAAGAAGCTATTCGCAACGAGACGGCGGCGGCGCCTGTGGACACGGGTCCCTGCACGAGTTGAGAGGGCGGGGTACTACTCCCGGCTCAACTTTTTCGGTAGGCGCCTCTGGTCGTCCGAGATCGGATTGACGAAAAGTACAAGCCGCCGGGAGCAGTACCCCGCCCTCTCCTACACAAAGTTGCGCCAACCGACCCCCTCTCACACTAAATTTCCGCTCAGTGAACAACTTGCCCATCGAGGTGGAGCGGCGGAGACGCCTCGTCACCCGCGCGCTTCCGCTGATCGTTATCGCCGTGATTGCATTCGTGATCGGAGCCTCAGCGGGTGCCCCCGGGTCCCCAGAAAAGGAAGCTGCTGAGCATTTCGCCCAAGCATGGGCCCACAAGGACTTCGCCGCGATGTACCGGGAGCTGAACGAAGCTTCGCGGCACTCGATCAGCGAGGACGAATTCGCCAAGGCCTACCGCGAAGCCGCCGAGGTCGCGACGCTGCGCACGCTCGAAGTCCACTCGCCCGGCGACCCCAGCAACGACAACGGCGTCGACAAGGTGCCGGTGCCGATCGAAGCCGGGACGGTGGCCTTTGGCGTGGTCAGCGCCGATCTCGACCTCCCCTACGCCGAAGGCGGCATCGCCTGGGACCGCAGCCTCGTCTTTCCGGGCCTCGAACCCGGCGAGCGGCTGGAAAACCGGATCGATCTGGCGCCGCGGGCGCCGATCCTCGCCCGCGACGGGACCGTGCTCGCCGAAGGCCCCGCCGAAGCCCGCGAACACCCGCTGGGCAGCGCCGCGATCGACGTCACCGGCGAAGTCGGCATGGCCGAAGAAGAAGACGTCGCGACCCTCGCCCGGCAGGGCTTCCCAGCCGGTACGCCGGTGGGCATCAGCGGCCTCGAGCAGGCCTTCAACGCGCGCCTTGCCGGCAAGCCCGGCGGCTCCCTGCTCGCCGTCGCCGAAGAAGGCGGCTCGACCCGGATCCTCTCCCAGGCCAAGCCGCAACCGGGGGCGCCGGTCAAGACGACGATCGACCCAGACCTGCAGGTTGCAGCGGTCTCCGGCCTGGCCGGTCGCGCCGGGGGTGTCGCCGTGCTCGATGCCGACAGTGGCGACGTCCGTGCCCTCGCCGGCCAGGCCTTCTCGGCGCCGCAGCCGCCGGGCTCGACCTTCAAGACGGTCACCACCACGGCCGCGCTGGAGAAGGGCGTCGTCTCACTCGACGATGAATTCGAAATCGTCGGCGGCGCCAACGTCGGTGGCCGCTTCATCAGCAACGCCAACGGCGAGCTCTGCGGCGGCACCTTCCGCGAAGCCTTCGCCGAGTCCTGCAACGCAGACTTCGCCCCGCTGGGCCCGAAGATCGGCAACGACGATTTCGTCGAAGTTGCCGAACGCTTTGGCTTCAATTCCCCTCCCACTCTCTATGCGCCAAAGATCGTCGCCGAAGTGGAACCGCCCGAATCGACGATCCCGACCGAAATCGGCGAAGAAGTCGACCTCGGGGTGACCGCGATCGGGCAGGGGGAGGTCCTGGCGACCCCGCTGGAGATGGCGAGCGTCGCCCAGACGATCGGCAACGGCGGCGTCCGCGAGCCGACCTCGGTCGTCGCCAACCGCAAGCTGCGACCGGATCCCGACTCGGTGCGGGTGATGTCGAAGAAGATCGCCGGCGAGCTGACCGAACTGATGGTCGGGGTCGTCACCGAAGGGACGGGCTACGCCGCGGCCATCCCCGAGGCGCAGGTGGCGGGCAAGACCGGCACGGCCGAGCTGGGCCCGAAGCCCGGCACCGAGGGCGAAGAAGAACCCGAGCAGATCAAGGACGCCTGGTTCACCGCCTTCGCTCCTGCCGAAAAAGCCAAGCTGGCGGTCGGCATCCTGCTGATCGAAGCCGAAGCGGCGGGCGGCGAAGTGGCCGCCCCGATCGCCGGCGAAGTCCTCTCCGCCGGCCTTTAGAGGTCGAGCGTGACCGCGGCCGGGCCTTCGGGGCCCGGGATGGAAAGCGTCAGCGGGCGGTTCTCGGAGGCCGAGGCGGGCAGTTCGAAGAGGACCAGCGAGCCCTCGATCGGCCCCTGCTCGGGGGTCGAGTCGAGGACCGGGATCTGTTCCTGCGATTCGACTTCGCCGCCGAAGGGCAGCGCGTAGAGGCTCTTGCTCGGGATCGCGTGGTAGGTCTGGTGCCCCGCGTCGGTGATCGTGAAGGCGTCGGCGAGCGTCTGCGCTTCTTCGCTCTTGTTCTGGACTTCGAGGAAGACGCCGAAGTAGCTGTGGCCCTCCGGCGGTTCGGGCTGGCCGACCAGGTAGGCCGAATCCTCGTTGTCGTTGGGATTGAGGAAGCGCGAGAAGACGACCGTGTACTGGAGATCGCCGAGCTTCACCGACTCGCCCTCGACGACGTCCTTGGAGTCGCTCGAGTATCCGCAGGCCGAGAGCGCGAAGGCGGTCACGGCGAGCGCGAGGACAGCGAACAGCGACAGCATGGTTCTGCGGTTGGGGAGCATCGGCGGCGAGAGTCTATTAAGCCGCTCTACGGGATGCCGGTCGCGTGAGGGTTGCCCCCTGCCACGCCCACCGGGGCGGGCGCGGCCTCGCTGCTCTCGAGCTGGTCGCGGAGCCGTCGCAGCGCCGTGCGCCAGCCGCGCTGCGCGGAGGCCGAGTTGGCGGCGAGCACCTCCAGAGCCCTGTCGAGCAGGTTGGACGGCTCGGTCCAGTGCGAGACCCGGACCCTGGTCAGCGAGCCGGTGCCCTCGGTCAGCTCCCAGACCGTGGTCGTGGGGATCCGGTTGCCGCGTCCGCCGCGTCCGCGCTCGATCAGCTTGTGCGGCTGCTCCAGCTCAACGATCGCCGTGTCCATCCAGACCTTGCGAAGCGGCGAGGCGACGCGGAACCGCGCCCCCGCGCCGATCCCGCTCGACTCGATTCGGGTCAGGTGGAAGCCGCTGAGGAAGTGGTCGGTGAAGGAGGGCCGGCGCGCCAGATCGGCGATGGCCTCGAAGACGCGCTCGCGGGGAGCGTCGATCTCGATCTCTGCGCTGACGGGCCCCATCGGCGGGGATTCTATGTGAAGGGCCGCCACCGTTTGAGCCCCTTCAGATCGGGGTATTTCTGCGCCGTAGAGGTCGCGTCTGCGGGAAATAGCGGATGTGAAAACTCGGTAACCAGCTAGGATCGCTGCGAAGCGCAAGGGAAGGAGCCGTCATCTCCACCAGTCTCACACCCACCCCAGCTTCCGATAGCTACGCCAGCGGAACGTTTCCGGGCCCCGGCACCTATTTCTGCGTCGAGTGCGGCCTGCAGCTGGCCCTCCACGAGGACGACCAGCTTCCCGACTGCCCCCGCTGCGGGACCACGAGCTTCAGGCTCGACTCGATCTTCGAGTCGATGCAGGAGCACGGCGAGACCACGGCGGAATTCGAGATCGGGACCGAGGCGGCCACCTCGAGCTGGCTGGACGAGCTGCGGGCAGATCTCGCCCCGGGCAGCCGCCACCTGGTCTGCCGCGACGACGGGGGCGAGGTTCTCGACTTCGAGATCGAGCACGGCTGGACCAGGATCGGCCGCAGCATCGCCGCCGATATCCGCCTCGACGACCCCAGCGTCTCCCGCCGCCACGCCCTGGTCGTCTCCGAACCAGGCGAGTCGCTGCGAATCCTCGACGATCGCAGCCTCAACGGCGTCTTCGTCAACGCCGACCTGGTCGAGTGGGGCAAGCTGGGCGACGGCGACGAGCTGGCGATCGGCCGCTACCGCCTCTACGCTCTCGAAGGCTGAACCAAGCAATCCGCGCAAATTCCGGCCTATGGTGGCCGTAGAGTTGGCGCCGTGGACTCCGCCCAAGACCCATCGGTCGCCGCCGAGCAAGCCCGTCAGCGCCTTCACGAAGAGATAGAGCGCGTCCGCAGCGGCGTAGAGGAGATGCTCTCCGAGCAGGGAAGCGGCGATGCCGACTTGCAGCGCGAGCTAGACGCCCTGCGCGAGGACACCAGGCTCTACGTCAAGCAGCGTCTCCGCAAGAGCGAGAAGCGTTCCGACAAGCGCCTCAGCAAGCTGGAGCGTCGCATCGATCAGGTGGAGCAAGACCGCAAGCTCGCCGAGTGGCGTATCCACACGAACACCGAGCAGATGCTCGACGGCCTCCTCCGCGAGGTCCGAGCAATAGCCGACCTGCTGACCAAGACCCGCTAGCGCCTACTCGGTGGAGATGCTGGGGTCTGCCTGGACCTTGTGCGGGACGATCATCAGGAAGTTGCTTGTTGCGTCCGCGGCCATGGCGGCCATACGCTCGGCCTCCTCGTCCTGGCCGGTGGCGCGCAGCTCATCGGCGTAGTGGCTGAGCAGATCGTCGACGTCGAGCAGGCCCTCCGAGTCAAGGTCCTTGAGCTCGACTTTGGCGCCCTCGCCCAGGCGCGCTTCGATCGCATCGCGGTCGATGCCGAAGGCGTTGTGACGGACGTAGACGCGGCCTCCGGTCATCCCGGCACAGGCCCAGGGACCGAGGTCGCCGAGCACTACCGCGCGACCGGAGGTCATGTACTCGAAGGCGAAGCCCTTGGCGTTGGCGCGGTCGACGACGCAGCCGCGGCCGTCGTCGATCGCCTCGGCCGGCTCGCCACCAAGGACCACGTCGGCACCGGAGAGGCGGATGCAGAAGCGCGAGTCGGCCGAGCCCTGGACGAAGAGGCGACCGCGCTGGGCGCCGTAGGCAAACGACTTGCCGACCGAGCCGTTGAGCCGCTTCCCCTTCGCCCCCTTCCCCTTCAACACCGATAGAGAGCCGCCCAGCATCGCCTTGCCAACGCCGTCCTGGGCGCCTCCCTCGACCCGGATCGAGACACCGTAGGCGTTGAAGGCGCCAAAGCCCTGGCCGGCGACCGAGCCACCGTTGAACTCGAGGTCGGCGAGCACGTCTTCGTTTGACTCGGGCCCGTCCTCGAAGATGCGCGAGCGGGCGATCGCTCCGGCGAGCTCGGTGCCGAGCACGCGATCGTTGGCGTCGGTCGCGCGCGGGAAGTGGCTGGTGACGGTGTGGCCGGAGCAGACTTCCCCGGCAAGGGCGCCAATCTGGGCCGAGGCCTGCTTGGCCTCCATCCGGATCGGACGGGCGACGACGAGTCCCGCTTCGGCGCGCTCGTCGGCCACCTCCTCGGCTACGGGCAGGTCGATCGGCTCGAGGTCGAGGAACTCCTCCAGCGGGGTGATCAGCGGCGCAAGGTCGATCTGGTCGTGGTGGGAGATCTGCTCGAGCAGGTCATAGCGGCCGACCAGGTCCTGGGCGCGGTCGTAGCCGAGCGAGGCGACGACCTGCTTGACCTCCTCCCCCATCGCCTGAAAGAAACGGGCGCAGCTCTCGGCGGCTACGTCGACCTCCTGCGGGGTGAACTTCTTCAGGCCGTGGTCCTGGGCCTGCTCGACCGTCTCGATCTGGGTGGCGATGCCGACGTGGCAGGTATCGAGCTGGCAGCCGCGGCAGATCGTGCAGCCGAGGCTGACCATCGCCAGGGTGCCGAAGCCGACCCGGTTGGCGCCGAGGCAGTGCAGCTTGACGACGTCGTGGCCGGTGCGGTAGCCGCCGTCGGCCCAGATCTCCACCCGGTTGCGCAGGCCGGCCTCCATCAGCGCCCGGTGCACGGCGCGGGTGCCGATGTCGGAGGGCAGGCCGACGTGGCGCAACGCGTGCTGGCGCGCCGCGCCGGTGCCGCCCTCGAAGCCGGAGAGGGTGATGATGTCGGCGCCCGCCTTGGCGATGCCGAGGCCGATCGTGCCGATGTTCGGCACCACCGGCACCTTGACCGAGACGCGCACGTCGGGGTTGACCGTCTTCAGCTCGTCGATCAGCTCGGCGAGGTCCTCGATCGAGTAGAGGTCGTGGTTGTTCGAGGGCGAGATCAGGTCGGTGCCGGGGGCCGCGTTACGCGCGGCGGCGACCTTCTCGGAGACCTTCTTGCCGGGCAGGTGACCGCCCTCGCCGGGCTTGGCGCCCTGGCCGATCTTGATCTCGGCGAGATAGGAGGAGTTGATCATCTCCGCCGAGACGCCGAAGCGGCCCGAGGCGACCTGCTGGCCGCGCCACTTGCGGTAATGCCCGTACATGTCGCGGATCTCGCCACCCTCGCCGTTGACGCAGAGGACGTTGATCGATTTCGCCGCCTCGGCGTAGGCGCGGAAGGCGGGCTCGGACTGCGAGCCGAAGCTCATCGAGGAGATCACCACCGGGTAGTCGTGGTGGCCGACGCCGGCATCGACCACGCTGTGGTCCTTCAAAGGCTCCCGATCTCCCACCAAGCCCATGATGTGGCGCATCGAGATCGGGCTCTGCGCCTCCAGGTCGCGCACCTTCTCGGAATATTCCTCGTAGGAGCCGGAACCGTTGGCGGTGGCGATCGCCGCCTTGTAGACCTTGGGGTAGAAGCGGAACGTCTTCGCCGGTTTGGCCCCCTCGTCGCCGCAGAGGATCCGCGCCCGCTCGTTGCTCGACTCGTCGAGGCCGTCGAAGCCGACGCCCGCCTTCTCGGAGGCCGCGAAGGCCTCGGTCTGGAAGATCTCGGCAAGCTCCGGTCGCACGCCGATCGAGGAGAACTGGCGGGCGTAGCCGCGCACCTCGTGGATCCCGATCGTCGAGATGACTTTCTCGATTCCCTTGGCGAGCGCCGCGCAGAGGTTACCGATGTCCTTGCGGTAGTCCTCGACGCAGATCACCTCGACCATCGTGTAGGGGCAGACGCCGTTGGCGCCGAGGCCGAGCGCCAGCATCGTGTCGTGCACGTTGCGGATCGCCGCCGAGCGCAGGACGATGCCGCAGCGCCGCCGCAGGTTCTCCTCGCCCGGCTCGACCCGGAACTGCTTCAGCGCCTGGTCGACCGCCGAGGTGGCGAGGTGAGGATCGAGGTAGCGCCGCTCGGCGTCGTAGACGGTGCGGTCGGTCAGCACCAGCAGCTCGGCGCCGTCGCGGACCTTCTTCACCGCCTCCTGCTTGATCCGCGCGATCGCCCCGCGGGTCGTCTCGGACTCCAGCAGCGAGATGTCGACGGCGCCGGCGCGGCCGCGGAACTCCTCCCAGAGGTCCTCGAGCAGGTAGGTCTGGTGCTCGCGGGCGATCTGGCGGTAGGTCCTGTCGGAGAGCGGCGCCAGGCCGTGGTGGCCGCCGAGGATCACCGGGAAGGAGGTCTCAACGGTGCCCGTGTCCTCGCCGGCGGCATCGATCGAGGGGCGGCGGCCGAAGACCGATCGAGTCGAGAAGTGCTCCATCTCGCGCTCGCGGTCGATCGCCGGGTTGGTGACGACGGCAACCGTCTCCTTGAAGTAGTCGGCGAGGTTCTGGCGCTCCGGCGATAGCGCCGCCAGCGGCCCGTCGTAGCCGAGCGACCCCACCGGCTCGGCCCCGTTGGAGGCCATCTGCTGGACCAGTTTGACGTCATCGCGCTGCCAGCCGAAGCCAGCGAGGATGCGGTCGGCGACCTTGACCGGCTCTTCGGGGCCGGCGTCGGAGTAACCGGGCACGTCGGTGCCCTCGAGCGGGCCGCCAGTCACCAGCGCGCGGTCATAGGGAGCGACCTCCCCGGCGCCGTTGCGGGCCAGCCAGCGGTCGCAGACGATACGCAGCATCTCGTCGTGGGAATGCAGGGTCGAGCGCCTCGCCTCGCGGTCGATCGCGACCATCGCCTTCTCGCCGGGGGCGAGCGGCTTCGGCTCGGAGACCATCTCGCTGACCCCGACGACGCCGGGCTCGGAGCTGAAGACGAAGTCCTCACCGGTCTCGACCTGCCAGAGCGGGCGCAGGCCGAGCGCGTCGGCGGAGAAGACGCACTCGTCGCTGTGGCGGGCGATCAGCGCCACTGGCCCCTGTGCAAAGGGGCCCATCGCTTGGCGCAGGTACATGTAGAAGCGGTGCAAGTCCTTGGGCAGGGCGCGGATCTCGTTGACGATCGGCGGCACGACCATCTCCATCGCCTCGGCGAGGCTGAGCCCGTCGCGGTTGACCAGCGTGGCGATCGTCTGGTTGAGGTCCTGGGAGTCCGAGGAGCCGGGCTGGATCGGGACGCCGAGCATGCGCGCCTCCTGGCGCAGCTGTTCGACCGTGTTGATCTCGCCGTTGTGGCCGAGGACCGAGAAAGGCTGCACCCGCTTGAACGATGGCCAGGTGTTGGTCGAGTAGCGGTTGTGGCCGAAAGCACCGATCGTCTCGAAACGCTCGTCGCGAAGGTCGGGGTAGTACTCGCCGAGGATGTTCGGCGCGCCCATCACCTTGTAGACGCAGATCGTCGCCGAGATCGAAGGGACGTGTACGCCGAGCTCCCGCTCGAGCTCGATCAGCAGGTCGAAGAGCACGCGGTCGCGGTGCGAGGCGTCGGCGACGAGGCCGGCGATCTGCCAGAAGTGAGGCTCCTCCTCGCGCGCGGTCGGACCGAGCGCGGGCGAGTCGACGACGCCGATCCGCTCGGCGAGTATGCGGAAGCCACCCTGCCCGAGCAGTTCGCGGGCGTCGTGCTGGACCTTCTCCAGATCCTGCGAGCGTTCGACGAAGACGTGGGCGACGGCAAAAGCGTCATCGAGGGTCAGCGAGGGGTCGTGACCGCCGCTGCGGACCTCCTCGGCCCAGATCTTGCGCGGGATGTCGAGCAGAAGGCCACAGCCGTCCCCCTCGCCATCGACGTTGCCGGCGCGGTGGAGCATCTTCTGCAGCGCCGGGATCGCCCGTTCGATCGGTTCGTGGCTCGGCGTCGCGTCCTTGCGCACCGAGGCGTAGATCGCACAGGCGTCCTTGTCCTCAACGCTGGGCGGCGAGACGAGTGGCCGGTAGGCACGCTCTGGCGAGTAGCGGACGGGGCCGCCCTCGCCGTGAAGCTCACGGGACTGGGTATCCGACATCTTGACCTCCCGGTTTCCGCGCCTTCTCCGAGCGGGCGCGCGACGGGTTGACGAGTTACGCGATTATAGGGACGAGAAGTCCCACAAGCCAGCGAACTCTCGTTTTCCCGCCATATGCACGGGTAACTGAGAGCTAGGGACTCAGCCCCAGCTCATCGGCTCGTAGCCGCCCTCGGGATGGACGCCGATCAGGAGCGCGGTGACCGGCGCGTCGGAGCGGTTGAGGATCGTGCGGCTGGCGGGCGGCTCGATCGAGACGAAGGTGCCCGCCGGGGCCGGGTGGTCCTCTCCCTCGAGCCGCATCACCGCCTCACCCTCCAGCACTATGTAGAGCTCGACCTGGCCACTCTGGGCCTCATTGTGCTCGGGGATCTCCCCTCCCGGCGCGATCTCGACCAGGTTGAAGCCGAAGGCTGAGGTGCCGAGCGCCTTGCGCGCCAACTTCCAGGTCGCCTCGCCCGACCCCTCCATCGCCTCGAACTCGTCGCGGTGCTTGATCGTGTAGTCGCCGGCCATCTCGTTCTCTGCAGTCCGCCTATTCGCTCCAGGACGGTTCGAAGGCGTTGTGCGCCAGGACCTTGACCCCGCCACCGCCGTACGGGACGACGCCGACGTCGGTGCCCGGGCCGGGTTCGAAGCCCATCGTCTTGCCGAGGACGAATTTGCCGTCGGCGGAGAGACCGGCTCCGAGGAAGCCCTGCTCGGTCGCTTCGATCAGCGGCCGCTGGGCGCCGGTCTGGGGGTTGACGGTGACCGCGTAGGTCGTGTCCTGCCCCTCGAACTCGGCGAGCAGCCGCTTGCCATTGGACGACCAGGCGGTCGGGTAGAGACCCTGCAGAAGAGGACCGACCCTGGTATGGGTGAGCCGCCGCACCTGCTTCCCGGCCGGGTTCATCAGGTAGAGCTCGTTCTTGGGGCCGTACTTGCGCTGCTTGGCGCCGAGCTGCTTGACGAAGACGATCTTGCCGTTCGGGCCCCAGAGCGGGTCGAGCGAGCGACCGTCACGAGTGAGGCGGACCGGCTGGACGGCACGGAGCGTCTCGCCGGCGGGGATGTCGTAGCGGTAGACGTCGCTTCGAGGCGGGAAGTTTTCGCTCGCCGCCCTGCTGTACACCAGTTGCCCGCCTTCCGGCGCGAAGCTAACTCCCGAGAAGAAACCGTGGGCGATCGTCTGCTGAGCTCCGGTGACCGTGTCGATCAGGACCAGGCGCTTGGCGCCGAGTTCGGGGCCGAGCACGGCGACGATCGAAGCCGAGTCGGGCGACCAGGCGAAGGTGGAGGTTTCGCGCCAACCGGTCGCCAAGCTGCTCACCGGCGCGCTGCCGTTCGCGGGCACCGACATCAGTTCGGGCCGAGCGGAGCGCCCTTTCCCCTGATGGAGGAAGGCGACTATCTGGCCGTCAGGCGAGACCCGCGGGTTCGATCCGGACGCGAGCTGCCGCTTCCCCGAGCCGTTGTCAGCCGCCGACCAGACGGTGGGGCTGAACGGGTTGCGAGAGAAGACGAGCGTCGCCTGAGCCATCGCCGGCACAGCGAGGAGAACGGTCAGGAGCACAAGCGCGGGAACCCATCTCAGCCTGGACACACGACGATCCTAATGCCAGGGGCGGGCGACTTTCTACGAATTGCCCGTCAGGGCCCGACGATCGCCGCCGCGACGAGCCCGCCGCTGACGCCGAGGAACGAGATGACCGTCAGCACCCGGTACCAGGCTCGTTTCTCGACCTCCGGATCGAAGGCGAGCGGGACGAAGAGGAAGGGGTTGACCAGCGTGCCGAAGACGAGCGCGACGGCAATCGCGGCCGGCAGGTCTGGGACGGCGAGGCCGACGCCGATCAGGATCAGGCCCATCATCACGTAGTCGAGGTGGACCTGGCGGATCCGCTGCGGGGCGACGATCCCGATCCGCTGCAGCCACTCGCGCTTCTCCTCGCGGACCACCATCGCCCAGCCGAGCAGGCCGCCGAGCGCCAGCTCGATCAGGCCGATCTGGATCACCCAGTCCACCCGATCAGAGCTCGGGGACGTCGGCGCCCTGGTCGGTGAAGGGGATGCGCTGGATCTCGGCCCAGTCCCCGCAACGGCGCTCCAACTCCTCGCTGACCTTGCCGGCTTCGTCCCAGGTGGTCCAGACGAGGACCGTGGGGCCGGCGCCCGAGATGGTCGCGCCGAGAGCGCCGATCTCGCGGGCGCTTTCGACCAGCTCCATCGAGCGGGGATAGAGGCCGCGGCGGCGGCCCTGGTGGATGTTGTCCTTGAGGCTGGCGGCGATCAGGCTGAGGTCGCCGCGGTAGAGGCCCAGGGTCAGGCGGGCGGCGGAGAAGATGTTGCCGAGCGCGTCGCCGAGCGGGATTTCCTCCGGGATCGCCTCGCGCGCCTGCTCGGTCGGAACGTCCTCCTCGCGGGGGATGACGAGGATGCCCTCGAGCCCGTCCGGCGGCGGGAAGCGCGAGGCGTCGGGCGGCCCGTCGCCGGGGTCGCAGATGACGAAGCCGCCGAAGATCGCCGCGGCGATGTTGTCCGGATGGCCCTCCAGCTCGGTCCCCCGCGCCAGCAGCTCCTCCTCGGAGAGGGCCAGCTCGTAGAGGTGGTCGGCGGCCACGAGTCCGGCGACGATCGCGGCCGCGCTGGAGCCGAGCCCGCGGCCGAGCGGGATGGTCTGCTTGAGGCGAAAGGCGATGCCGTCGGCGGGGTGCAGGGTCTCGAATGCCCTGACGATCAGGTTGTCGCGCCCCGTCGGGACGTCGAGCCCGGCGGGATCGAAGGAGAACTCAGCGGTCTCCTCGACTTCCAGCTCGAGGAAGAGGTCGAGCGCGGCAGCCATCACGTCGTAGCCCGGCCCGAGGTTGGCCGAGGAGGCGGGCACGCGGACCAAGCGGCGGCGGGCGGTCAATCGAACACCGCCCGCTCGACCGCGCTCAGATCGTTCTCGCAGTTGATCACGGCGGGGGCTTTGGAGAGCGCCGTGTCGGGGTCCTTGAGGCCGTGCCCGGTGAGGACGCAGACGACCGACTCCGGCGCTGCCGCTCCCTCGACCACCGGCAGGCCGTGGGCGAGCAGGCCGGCGACGGAGGCCGCCGAGGCGGGCTCGCAGAAGACGCCCTCGCTCGTCGCTAACCAACGGTAGGCAGCGAGGATCTGCTCGTCGGAGACCGCCGCCACTCGCCCGCGCGAGGCGGTGAAGGCGGCCATCGCCTCCTCCCAGCGCGCCGGGTTGCCGATCCTGATCGCCGAGGCGACCGTCTCCGGCTTGGCGACAGGGGCGCCGTCGACGAGCGGCGCGGCACCCTCGGCCTGGAAGCCGTAGACGACCGGCGCGACCCCGAGCTCTTCGAAGCCGCGCCAGTAGGCGGTCACGTTGCCGGCGTTGCCGACCGGGATCGCGAGCGCACCGGGCGCCTCGCCAAGCTCCTCGACGACCTCGAACGCCGCCGTCTTCTGACCCTCGATCCGGTACGGGTTGACCGAGTTGACCAGCTCTATCGGGTGCTTGCCGGCCAGCTTGCGGACGATCTGCAGCGCCTCGTCGAAGTTCCCCTGCAGGGCGACCACCCGGGCGCCGTGCATCAGGGCCTGCGCCAGCTTGCCGATCGCGATCTTGCCCTCCGGCACGATCACCGCCCCGCGCATGCCCGCCCGCGCCGCGTAGGCCGCTGCGCTGGCGGCGGTGTTCCCGGTCGAGGCGCAGATCACGGCCTCCGCCCCCCGCCCCTTGGCCCGTGAGACGGCCACCGTCATCCCCCGGTCCTTGAACGACCCCGTCGGGTTCGCTCCCTCGAACTTGAGATAGGCGCGAACTTCGAGTCGCTCCGAGAGGCGCGGCGCCTCGATCAACGGCGTCGACCCCTCGTTGAGGGAGACGATCGGATCCCCGTCCTCCAGCGGCAGGTGCTCCCTGTATCTCTCGATCAGGGACACAGGGGTCAAACGAACTCCTCCTCGATCACGCGGATGAAGCGTGGCGCCGAGCGGATGTCGTCGAGCCCGCCGATCTCCTCGACCGCCGCCGCGAAGCGCGACTCCAGGCACTCGTGGACGACCATGACAAGGCGCGCATCGTCGCCGATGCCGCGCTGCACGACGCTCTTCACCGAGATCTCGTTCTCGCCCAGCACTTGGGCGATCCGGGCGAGCACGCCTGGCTCGTCGGCGACCTCGAGGTGCAGGTAGAAGGAGGAGGTGACGTCGGCGACCAGCGGCAGCTGCTCGCGGGCCTCGTGCACCGGGGCGTCGCCGGAGAGGATCGAGACGACGTCGCCAAGCACCGCCGAGGCGGTCTCGACGCCGCCAGCGCCGGGGCCCGACATCGTCACCTCCGTGATCGCCGGCGCCTCGACCATGACCGCGTTGAAGGGGCCGCCGACGGGAGCCAGCGGGTGGCCGCTGTAGAGGAAGCAGGGGAAGACGCGCACGCTGATCCCGCCGTCGCGGCGCTCGGCGACCCCGAGCAGCTTCAGCGAGAGGTCGAGCTCCTTGGCGTAGGCGAGGTCGTCGGGCTGGATCGCCTCGATTCCCTCGTAGGCGACCTGGTCGAGGGTGACCGCGGTGTGGAAGGCCAGCCGGGCGAGGATCGCCATCTTCGCCGCGGCGTCGGCGCCGTTGACGTCGGCGCTCGGGTCGGCCTCGGCGTAGCCCAGCTCCTGCGCCTGCGCCAAGACCTGCTCGTAAGCGGCGCCGCTGGCGGCCATCTCGGTGAGGATGAAGTTGGTCGTCCCGTTGACGATCCCGAACACCTTGTCGATCTCGGTGACGCCAAAGCTCTCCTGGATCGTGCGCACGATCGGGATCACGCCGGCGACGGCGGCCTCGAAGCGCAGCTGCACCCCCGCCTCGCGGGCGACGCCGAAAAGCTCCTCGCCGTGCTGGGCCAGCAGCTGCTTGTTGGCGGTGACGACCGGCCGGCCGGCGCGCAGCGCGTCGAGCACGTAGGTGCGCGCCGGGTCGGTGCCGCCGATCAGCTCGACGATCAGGTCGGAGCGCTCGACGATCTCGCTGAAATCGCCCTCGCCGCGGGTCAGCGTGCCGGCCAGCTCCGGACGCCGCCCGGTGGCCGCCTCGACCGCATCGGCGCGCTCGGCGAGCAGGCCGGCAAAGGCCGCGCCGACGGTGCCGTGGCCGAGCAGGCCAATGCGGACCGGCTCAGACATCGCGTGAGGTCAGATCCTCGTAGGACTCGCGCCGCACGACGACCCGCGCCTCGCCGTCGCGGCAGAAGACCACCGGTGGGCGGGTGACGCCGTTGTAGTTGCTGGCCATCGCGTGTCCGTAGGCACCGGTCGCCGGGGTGACGAGGACGTCGCCCACCGCGGGAGCGGCGAGCATCGCGTCGCGCACCAGCACGTCGCCCGACTCGCAGTGCATGCCGGCGATCGTCGCCTCGGTGTCCGGGATGGCCCCGGCGCGATCGGCGACCAGTGCCTCGTAACGGGACCCGTAGAGCATCGGCCGCATGTTGTCCGACATGCCCCCGTCGACCGCCACGTAGGTGCGGATGCCGGGGATCTCCTTGATGGTGCCGACCCGGTAGGCGGTGAGGCCGGCGTTGCCGACCAGCGAGCGCCCCGGCTCGATCAGGATCCGCACCCCCGCGCCGAACACCTCGGCGACACCGCTCACCTTGACCTCGACGTAGGTGTCGATCGAGGGCGGCGCGTCCGCGGCGGTGTAGGCGATTCCCAACCCACCACCGACGTTGACGAGACGGCACCAATCCCCCGCCAGCTCGCCGATCGCCCGGATCGCCAGCGTGTAGGACTCCAGTTCGAAGATCTGCGAGCCGATGTGCGCGTGCAGCCCGACCAGGTTGAGCACGTCGGAGGCGAGCACCCGCTCGATCGCCCGCGCCGCCAGCCCGTCCTCGAGGCCAAAGCCGAACTTAGAGTCGAGCTGCCCGGTCTGGATGTAGTCGTGGGTGGAGGGCTTGATACCCGGCGTAACCCGAATCAGGACGTCCTGCGATTCGTCGAGCAGCCGCTCGCAGCGCTCGATCTCGTCGAAGGAGTCGAGGATCAGGTGGCCGACGCCGGACCGGGCGGCGAAGAGGATCTCCTCATCGCTCTTGTTGTTGCCGTGCATGTGGATCCGGGCCGGGTCGAAGCCGGCGCGCAGCGCCATGTGCAGCTCGCCGCCCGAGGCGACGTCCACCGAAAGCCCCTCCTCGGCGAAGAGCCGGTAGGCGGCGGTGCAGGGGAATGACTTGCTGGCGAAGAGGACTTCGAAGTCGCTGCCGCGCCGCTCGAACGCATCGCGATACGCCCGCGCCCGCGCCCGCATCTCGTCCTCCGCATAGATGTAGGCGGGAGTGCCGAGCTCCGCGGCGAGCTCGACCACGTCACAGCCGGCGACCTCAAGATGGCCGCGCTCGTTCACGCGGCTGCCGGCCGGGTAAACCGGCGATCCGGCGATCGGGTCGGCGACCGCGCCTGCCTGTCCGCGCTCGGGCATGGGACGGCATTGTGACGGGAAAGGGGTCGGTTCCGGCTAGCGACTCCCGCCGAGCAAGCCGCCAACCGTTTCCTTGACTTTTTCGACGGTTTTGTCGACCGTTTCGCCGACGGTGGATTCCGGGCCGGCGACGCCGTTGACGACTTCTTCGGTGACTTTGGTGACACCGGTGTTGCCGAGCGCACCGCCGGTCGTTTCGTCGACGCCGGCGACGGTTTGGTTGACGGTATTGGTGACGGTTCCGGAGGGCGAGGAACCGCTACCGCCACCGGCTCCCCCACCGCCCGACCCGGCGCCGCCGGGCGGATTCAGGAGACCTCCGCCGCCTTTACCCGAACCGCTGCCGTCGCTGGACGCGGCGCCGCTTGCGGGGCTCGAAGGCGATGAGCCGCCGCCTCCGCCAAGCGATGGTGAGGTGGATCCCGGGACCGTCGCATCCGGTGACTCAGCAGCCGAGCCGGAATCGGGCGAGGCAGAGCTGTCGCCGATCCCGCTCTGGCCCCTGCCCGCTTTCGAGCCGCCTTGCCCGCCAGCGGAGGAGGTGCTCCGAGCGGCCACGGGGGCCGCAACCGCGGCACCGCCACCAGCGGCCGTCGTCGAGCTGCCCGGGGCGATCGCGGCGCCATTGGAGGAGTCGCCGTCCCCGCCGAAGCCAAGCGCCGCCAGTGGCCAGTTGCGCAGCGTCTGCAGCGAGACGAGCATGACGAAGGCGACCACGGCCAGGCCGATCAGTGCCGTGCCGGATACCGCTCCTGTCAGGTAGTTGCGCGCTTGACGGGCCATCTCGCCTCCTCTCGCTTGCTACCCAGGGTCGCAGGAGCGAAGCGCCCTCACGTACCAACTAATTGGATTTTTGAACGATTTTCGGTAGTCCGTGCCTGGGCGGGCTAGAGATAGCCCATCGGATCGGTGGGCACACCGTCGATCCGGACCTCGAAGTGGACGTGCGGGCCGAAGCAGTGCCCGGTGCAGTCGCTGTAGCCGATCACCTGGCCCTGGGAGACCTGCTGGCCGGCGGACACCGCGAACGATTCCTGGTGGGCGTAACAGGTGGAGAGCCCGCCGCCGTGGTCGATGCAGGTGAAGTTGCCGTAGCCGCCGCTGCTCGCCTCGGGCTCGGTGAAGATCACCGTGCCCGCCGCGGCGGCGCGGATCGGGGTGCCGCTGGGGACGGCGATGTCGATCCCCTCGTGGAACTCGCTGCCGCCGAAGCGGGAGCCGAAGCCGGAGACGACCGGCCCTTCGACCGGCCAGATCAGGCCGCTGCCGTTGCCTCCCTGGATCGGCCCGGCGGGCAGCGGCGCCGAGCCGGTCCCGGCAAGGGTCGCGGCGAGTTCGGCCTGCATCGAGGCCACGTCGCCGTCGAGGTCCTGTTCGGTCTTGGTGATCTTGGCGAGGGCGTCCTCGCGAGCACGGCGGGCGGCGACAAGGGTCGACTGCCTCTGCTGCACTGCGGAGCGGGCGCTGGCCAGGGCGCTCTCTTCGGCGGCGATCGCGTCGCGGGCCGATTCGATCCGGTCCTTGGCGGAGCGCAGGCGGGCGACCGTGCGCTTCACCTGGTCACGCAGATCGCGCACCCGGCTGACGACCGCTTCGTCGAGGCCGTGAATGCGGTTGAGGTACTCGGTGCGGTTGACGAGCTCGTCGTAGCCCCCGGATTCGACCAGCACGCTGAGGATGTCGGGCGTGCCGGTCTCATACATCGCAACGAGGCGCTCGCGCAGCGACACCAGCGCCCGGTCCAGGCGCGCACGGACGACCGCCAGATGGCGCTTTCCGACGTCCAGTTCCGCCATCGCACCGTCCAGTTCACTCTGCTTGGCATCGAGCCGCACCCGCACTTCGGACTCCCGCCCCCGCAGCACGGCGACCTCACCGGTCAGCTTCTCGATCTTCGCCCTGTAGTGCGAGATCGTCGTAGTAAGAACGCCCTTGCGTTCACGAGCCCTAGAAAGCTTCGCTTCCTTCGCGTCCAGCTTGGTTTCAAGATCCTTGGCAGGCGCGCTCGCGGCAAACAGCAGCACAACGAGCGCCGCCACCGCGGCAACGACCGCCGCAGAGGCAAGACGAGTCTTAAGCATCGCGAAGAGGCTAGCGACGCCAGCTAACCATCAAGCAACGCAGCTAAGACCCTGCAACCCCGCTTGCGAGCCTACGCCGCAACCGGCTCCTTCTCAGCGGCCTTCTCAGCCTCAGCAACGACTTCGGCCGCATATCCAAGACGCTCGCCGTATTCTCGCGCCTGCATGCGCGAGATGACCATCCGCTGAATCTCGGCCGTGCCCTCGAACAGCTGGTAGATCTTGGCGTCGCGGAAGAACTTCTCCAGCGGCAGCTCGGTGCTCCAGGCGTCTGGGCCGACCAGGTCCATCAGGGTGGTCGTCGCCCACATCGTCACGTCGCCCGCCTTGAGCTTCGACATCGAGCCCTGGCCGCCGCGCATCGGAATGCCGTTGCGGCCCATCCAGGCGGCGCGCTGGACCAGCAGGCGGGCGGATTCGATCTCGGTCGCTACGTCGGCCAGCGTCTGCTGCACCCGCTGGATCTGCAAGAGCGGCGTGCCGCCTTCGGACTGTCCGTCGAGGTATTCGAGGGTGAGCTCGTAGGCGGCCTGGGCGATCCCCAAGGCGGAGGCGCCGACGAGCGGCCGGGTGATCTCGAAGGTCGCCAGGGCGTCGGCACCGCGCGACTTCTTCCCTTCCCGCCCGCGCTGCAGCTTCTTCTCCAGCTTCTCTTCGCCGCCGAGCAGGTTCTCGGCCGGAATATGGCAGTCCTCGAGAACGATCTCGGCGGTGTGGGAGGCGCGGATGCCGAGCTTCGACTCCTTCTTGCCCTGGCTCAGACCGGGGGTGTCCTTGCCTATGACGAAGGAGGCCTGGCCGCGGGTGCCGAGGCTGGGGTCGACGGTGGCGACGACGACGTGGACGTCGGCGATGCCGCCGTTGGTGATGAAGACCTTGGTGCCGTTGAGGATCCACTCGTCGCCGTCGCGCTTCGCGGTCGTCTTGAGGCTCTTCACGTCTGAGCCTGCCTGGGGCTCGGTTACGGCGTAGGCGCCGAGCTTGACCTCGTCGCCGGCGCCGAAGCACTCGGGCACCCAACGGGCGATCTGCTCGGGGGTACCGGAGGAGGCGATGCCGGCGGCGGCAAGACCCGAGCCGGAGATGGCGAGGGCGATGCCGGCACAGCCCCAGTGGAACTCTTCGGCCGAGATCACCTGCATCTGTCCGTCGGAATCGGAAGCGGAGCGCTGGATCGCCTCGAGGCCCTGGAAGCCCTGCACCCGAGCCTCTTTTATTACATCCCAGGGGATGCTCTCCTCTTCGTCGTGCTTGCGCGCGGCGGGGCGGATCACGTCGCGGGCGAAGGCCCGGGCGCGATCTTTGTATTCCTGCTGCTCGTCATTCAGTGCGAAATCCATCCGTCCCCCTCGTCGACGCGTAGCCAAAGTTCGTTGATTGACTGGTCAGTCAACCAGTCCGGAAAGTCTAGCTGACCGACCAGCCAATTTGGCCAGGCATTAGCGTTGCCCGCGATGACGCGGCCGATCAACGCTGACGTGCCGGCCGACGGGCCGGCGAAGGCTCCCGTCCCCAAGGCGCCAAAAGCGCCGAAGCGGCGGCGCAAGCCGATCCCGGCGGCACTCAAGGCGATTGCCGGGCTGTTCCTGCTCGCCGCCGTCTTCATCGTCGCCGCGATCCTCGGCGGTCGGGGTGGCGGCAGCGAGAGCTCGGAAACCCCGGCACCGGTCAGCGAAGCGCCCAGCACGCCTGCCGAAGCACCCGCCTCGCGGACGCCGGAAGAGCTCGGCTATCCGGCCTTCGCCACCGCGAACACGACGCGGGTGGGCGGCCCCGACCCTGCGTCGAATGCCGCCGGCGTCGCCCTCGCCACCTATCCCTCGACCGAGCCGTCACAACAGCCGCCGGCGGTGACGCTGGTCGACGCGGACGACTGGCGCAGCGCTATCGCCGCCTCGGTGCTGATGGCGACCCCGCTCGGCGCCCCGGTCCTGATCTCCGAAGCCAGCGATCTGCCCGAACCCACCGCGCAGGCACTCGACGCGCTCAACCCGCAGGGCGACAAGAAGACCAAGGGCGTCCAGGCGTTCGCGATCGGCGCCGCCTCGACGCCATCCGACCTGAAGGTGAAACAGGTGGGCGGCGGTGGCACCGCCGGCGCGGCCGCGATCGCCGAGCTGCGCGACGAACTGTTCGGCGGCGCCCCGCAGCATATCGTGATCGCGCCGTCCGCGGAGCCCGCCTTCGCGATGCCGGCCGCGGCCTGGGCGGCACGCTCGGGCGATCCGGTCCTCTTCGCCGGCAAGGACAAGCTGCCGGCCCCGACGGCGTCGGCCCTCGCGCGCCACCCCAAGACGCCGGTCTACGTGCTCGGGCCCTCCTCGGCGATCTCCTCCGACGTGGTCCGCGAAATCGCCAAGATTGACAGCGACGTGCGCCGCATCTCGGGCGAGGACCCGGTCGCCAACGCGATCGCCTTCGCCCGCTACGCCGACGGCAGCTTCGGCTGGAACATCAACGACCCCGGCCACGGCTTCGTCGTCGCCAGCTCCGCAGATCCGCTCGATGCCGCCGCCGCGGCGGCTCTCTCCGCCTCGGGAACCTGGGGACCGCTGCTGCTCACCGACAGCGCCGATACCCTTCCGGCTGCGCTGCGCGGGTACCTGCTCGACGTCAAGCCGGGCTACACGACCGACCCGACGCGCGCCTTCTACAACCACGTTTGGGTGATCGGAGACCAGGAAGCCATTAGCGTGAACGAGCAGGCCGAAATAGACGGGCTGGCCGCGCTGGCCAAGATCGGCGGCGGAGAATGAGCGAGGCGGAGAGCCCCGAACTGCTGGGCGGCGCACATGAGGTCACCGTCGAGGACATCCGCGCCCTCGCCGGCGCCTCCACCCCGCACTTCGCACTGCAGGTCCGCAACCGCATCCGGCGCCTGATCGAGCCGCTGCCGGCCGGCCATCCGGCGCGGGCCGAAGGCGAACGAAAGATCGCCGAGCTGGAGGATCTCGCCGAGCACAGCGGCGACCCGCGGGGGACGATGGGAATCGGCCACCATTGAGGCAGCTCGTGCCGGGCGTTTGGCGGCTGGACGAATTCCCCCGACCGACGATCAACGTCTACCTGGTCGAGGATGTGCTGATCGACGCTGGCCGCACTTGGGACGCGGGCCGGATTCGCAAGCAGACCGCTGGCCTCGACCTTTCCCTGCTGGCGCTCACCCACGTCCATCCCGACCACCAAGGTTCGGCGAAGACGGTCTGCGAAGAGCGGGACATCCCACTTGCCTGTCACGAGGATGACGTCGATGCGATGGAAGGAAGACGACCGGTCGCAGCCACCTCACACCCGTTGGCGAAGTTCTACGCTCGCCTCTGGGCGGGCCCACCGCGCAAGGTAGACAGGGTCCTGCGTGAGGGAGACGAGATAGCCGGGTTCCGCGTCGTCCACGCCCCGGGTCACGCTCGCGGCGAGGTGATCTTCTTCCGCGAGTCCGACCGGGTGGCGATCTGCGGCGATGTGGTCCGCAACATCTCCTTCCTGACGCTCCGCGCCCGCCTCGACGAGCCGCCCGCCGATCTGACTCCCGACCCGGCCGAGAACCGCCGCTCGATCCGCAAGCTCGCCGGCCTGAACCCGTCCCTGATCCTCCCCGGCCACGGCCCCGCCGTAACCGACATCGCCGCCTTCGAGCGCTTCGTCGCCGCGCTGCCGGAATAGCGATTAGTCATCTGCAAAACGGGTAGTGGGCGGCCATGAGACGCCCTTCTCCATCGATGGTCGTCGCGGTGATCGCACTGACCGTGGCGCTAGGAGGCACCGCGATCGCCGCCCAGAACATCAACGGCGGCGCGATCCTGAAGCAGACGATCGGCGGCGGCAAGCTGAAGCAGAAGACGCTGACCGGCTTCCAGATCAACACCAACAAGCTCGGGGTCGTGCCCGCGGCCAAGCGGGCTGCCCACACCTACTGGGCCGTGGTCAACAACCCGGCCAGCCCAGGTAACGCCGCGCTGGCCCGCGCAAGCGACGAAGGGATCAGCGCAACCGAGGGCGGCGGCGCAGTCACCGTCACCTTCCCGATCAACATCAGCGGTTGCGCGAACGTCGCCGGCCGTAACAACGCCGGCACGACCCCGCCTGGCGCCGGCACCGCCCAGACCAACACCTCTCCGGCCAACGCAAACGCAATCGAGGTCCGCACCAAGGATGCAAAAGGCGACCCCGAAGACGCCGACTTCCACCTGATCGTCGTCTGCCCATAGATAGGGCGGACGTGCCGGTGCTGCGAGGTCCATATGGACCTCGCAGCACCGGCACGTCTATGCTGGCGGCGATGAGCGACGCGATCGAGCACGGGTTCAAGGAGGGCGACAAGGTCTGGGTCGAGGATGGGGACGGCAAGCACCACCCTGGAATCTTCGTCGGCAACAACGAAGCCGCCGGCTGGTTCGGCGGCGGTCCCAGCGCCTATGTGGCCCACCCCGAGGCTCACCAGGCCGAGGTCGTCTCGGTCTTCCGCATCACCCCGCGCGACGAGTAGCAGCCAGGCGGTCGAGCGGTTAGGCTCGCCTGAGCAATGGAGGGAAAGCAAGCCCAGACGGGGAAGATCGGCCTTGCGCTTTCCGGGGGTGGCTTCCGCGCCGCCTTCTTCCACGTGGGGGTGCTCGCCCGCCTGGCCGAGATCGGACTGCTGCCGAAGGTAGAGGTGATCTCGACCGTCTCCGGCGGCTCGATCGTCGGCGCCGCCTACTACCTGTGCCTGCGCCGCCTGCTCAACGAGAAGTCCGACGACGAGATCACGGGAGAGGACTACGTGCATCTCGTCATCGAGGTGGACAAACTGCTGCGTGACGCCGTGCGCCAAGACATTCGCGGGCGCCTGCTGGCAAACCCGCTGAAGAACATCCAGATGCTGGCCTCGCGCAAGTATTCGCGCAGCGACCGGATCGGCGATCTCTACGACCGCTACCTCTACAAGAAGGCCTGGCAGGACCCGCGCAAGCAACGCTCCGGGAACCGCGAAGAGCAGATCGAGATGCGCGAGCTGCTGATCGAACCCGATGGCGACCGCGGCTTCGACCCCGAAGCGGCGAACCGCACGCGACGGGCCAAGGCTCCGGTTCTGCTGATCAACGCCACCACGCTCAACACGGGACACAACTGGCGCTTCGAGGCGGTCCGCATGGGCGAGCCGCTGCCCGAGAAGGACACACGGCGAAAAGAAATCATCGAAGAGACCGACAAGAACATGCGCCTGCGCCCGGGCTACTTCCCGCGCAAGGATCCGCAGCCGGACGATCCGCCGGTCAGAGAGCCTGTCGTGCCGGATGCCCAGGAGGACTTTCCGCTCGCGCTTGCTGTCGCCGCCTCGGCCTGCGTCCCCGGGGCCTTTCATCCGCTGGCGATCAGCGACATGTACTGGAACGACGGCAACCCCGTCAGGGTGCAACTGGTCGACGGCGGGGCGCAGGACAACCAGGGAATCCAGGGCCTCCTCGACAGCGGCTGCGACCGCCTCATCGTCAGCGACGCCTCGGGCCAGCTCAAGGACCAGGACAAGGCGCACACCTGGTTCCTGTTGACGCTGATCCGCTCGGCGGGCATCGAGGGTGACCGGATCCGTGACGAGCAGCTGACCTACCTGCCCAGCGCGGGGAGGAAGTACGCGCTGATGCACCTGCGCAAGGGCCTGGACGGCGTGGCGTTACCACCGAGCGAAGGGGCCGTCGACGCGACGACCGAGCGCGAGCGCGACCCCGAATACGACACGGCCGCCTTCGAAGTCGACGCCGCGGTACAAGACGCGCTCTCGAAGATCCGCACCGACCTCGACTTCTTCAGCAACACCGAGGCCGGCTCGCTTGAGCTCGACGGCTACTTGATGAGCAAGGAGGAGCTCGAGCGGCGCGACTTCGGCGCGCTTGGAGAGGCAAGCCTCCGCCCCACCGCTGCGCCCGACTGGGACTTCCTCGCCTTCGCCGAAAAAATCGGCTCTACGGACACCGCCTACCTGCGCAAGCTGCGGGCGGGCAACAAGAAATTCGGCCGCCTTTTCTGGCTCAAGCCCGCCCTCGCCTGGCTCCTGCTCGCGATCGTCGTCGCGGTCCTGGCGGCCGTCGTCAAGGGCGCCTGCCTGCTCGCCGATGCGCTCGACGCCTGTTGGCCGGAGAAGGTGAGTGGAGGGCTGCTGCTCGCCTTCATCGCCATCGTCGTCTGGTCGAACGTCACCGCCTGGACCGCAGGCCGATACGAAAGCTGATTCGGAGCCTTAAGAGGCCAGGCGAGCGGTCTTCATCTCGACGCGGGCGCCGCGAAACGGCACGCCCTCGGCGATCAACAGGCCTCGCTGGCGGTCGCCCTTGGCCAGCGAGCCATCGGCGCGGACCACGCGCCACCAGGGCAGGTCGGGATCGTCGCACTCGAACAGGACCGCGCCGGCAAAGCGCGGCGAGCCCGGCGAGACATCACCATAGGTCCGCACGAACCCCGCGGGGATCTCGCGAACCCGGGCGAGGACTTCGAGCTCGCGGGACTCGCCGGTGTCCGTCACACCGCCGGACCGAAGGCGTCGATCAGGCGGTTCTGGTACTCGCTCAGCTCCTCGGGGGAGATGAAGTAGGTGGGCGGGGTGAGGAAGAGGCCGTCGGCGCGCTCGGCCGTCGCCTCGACGCGGGCGCGGACCTTGTCGAGCGGGCCGGCGGCACAGTAGGCCTCGACCATCTCGTCGCTGATCGCCGCCGGGACGGCGGGCAGGTCGCCGCGACGGAAGGCCTCTCCGGCCGCGACCGCGTTGTCGGCGAAGCCGTGCAGCTCCCAGAGCGGCATATAGGTCTTGACCGTGGCGTAGAAGGAGATCGTGCGGCGGGCCATCTCGAGCGCCTTGGCCTCGTCGTCGTCGATCGCACAGCAGACGGTCGGCAGGTAGTCGAACCCGGCGCGCTCGCGGCCGGAGCGCTTGAGCCCCTCCTCGAAGGAGGAGACGACGACCTCGTCGATCCAGCGCAGGCTCTGGATCGGGTGGCCGATCAAGCCGTCGGCGACGTCGCCGGCCATCCGGCACATGCCGCCCTGCACGCCGGCCGTGTAGATCGGCACCGACTCGCGCGGGGCAGGGTGCGGCCGGACCCAGCCCTTGATGTCGATGTCGTAGTAGGTGCCCTCGTAGCGGATCGGCTCGCCCTTGCCCGCCTGCTGCATGATCAAGCGGGTCGCCTCGATCGCCTCACGCAGATGCGGCGCCGGCTTGCCGTACTCGGCGTTGTGCCAGGTTTCGTTGAGGCGTTTGACGCCGGAGCCGAGGCCGAGGCGGAAGCGCCCGCCCGACATCTCATCGATGTCGAGGGCGCTGATCGCGACGATGAAGGGGCTGCGAGTGAAGGCCCAGGCGATCCCGGTGGCGACGCCGATCTTCTCCGTGCGCGCGGCCAGGTAAGCGGCCTGGGTCACCGAGGAGCGAAACAGCTCGGGCGCCCAGACGCACTCGACGCCGGCTGCCTCGGCGCGCTTCGCTTCGGCCTCCAGGTCGGCGACGGTGACGCCGATCCCGGCGACCGAGATGCGATCGAGCGCGCTCACGCTCAGGCCGGCGCGGGCGCCGCGGCCTCGGCGAGGACCAGGTCGGCAACCCGGCTGCGGTGCCAGCTCGCCGTGCCGAACATCGCCGCGTTCGCCTTGCCGCGCTTGAGGAAGAAGTGGAGGTCGTGCTCCCAGGTGAAGCCGATCCCGCCGTGCACTTGGATCGAAGCGTCGGGCACCCGCCAGCCGGCGTCGGAGGCGTAGGCCTTCGCCATCGAGGCGGCCAGGGGCAGCGACCCGGGCTCGGCGTCGGCGGCCCAGGCGGCGCCGTAGACGGCAGAGCGGGCGTTCTCGGTCTCGAGCAGCATCTGGGCACAGCGGTGGGAGACGGCCTGGTAGGCGCCGATCGGGCGGCCGAACTGCTGGCGGTCTTTGGCGTACTCGACGGCCATCTCCATCGTGCGTTGCGCAACGCCGGTCGACTCGGCGGCGAGGGCGACGCAGAGGCGGAAGAAGACCGGGTAGTAGTCGGCGCCCTCAGCGGGCATCGTGTCCGCGGCGGCAACTTGCACACCCTCGAAACGCACCGAGTAGAGGCGGCGGGTCAGGTCGATCGACGGTTCCGCAGTGACGGTGACGCCGTCGGCGCCGCTGTCGACCAGGTGACGCTTGCCGTCGGAGGTGGCGACGACGAAGAAGTCGGCCGAAGCCGCGTCGGGCGCGAGCACCTTCTCGCCGTCGAGGACAACCCCGTCCCCGCCGGCCTTGGCCTCCATGGTGAAGGCACCTGGGTTGCCGGGCGAGCCGGCGTCCCAGAGCGCGGGCGCGCCGCGTTTCTGCCCGGAGGCAAGCGGCCGCAAGTAGCGCTCGCGCTGGTCGTCGGAGCCGCAGTGGGTCAGGGCCAAGCCGACCAGCGTGGTCGAGAGCAGCGGCGAGGGAGCCAGCGCGTAGCCCATCTCCTCGAAGAGGACGGCGAGGTCGACGATGCCTAGCCCCTGCCCGCCCCACTCCTCGGGCAGGCACAGACCGGGCCAGCCGAGCTCGGCCATCTCGTCCCAGTCGGACTGCTCGAAGCCGCGTTGGCTCTCGGCCAGCTCGCGGATCCGCTCCGATTTGTAGCGGGCGGCGAGGAAATCGTGGGCGGTCGACTTGATCGCCTGCTGCTCGTCGGTGAGATCGAAGTACATGGGAGAGCCCTATCGCAGTCTTGGCAAGCCGAGTACCCGCTCGGCGATGATGTTCTTGAGGATGTCGGTGGTGCCGCCCTCGATCGAGTTGGCCCGTGAGCGCAGGAAGCTGTACTGCCAAGCGCCGTTGGCGATGGCGTGCTCGGCGCCGCGGTCGAGCGGCGCGTAGGCGCCCTCGACGTCGAGCGCCAGCTCGGCGATCCGCTGGTTGATGTCGGCCCACTGCCACTTGCCGAGCGATCCCTCGGGACCGGGAATGCCCGACTGCATCGTCTTGGTCAGGCCACGGTAGGCGTTCAGCCGCATCGTCTCGGCCTCGATGTGGAGCTGGGCGAGCCGGTCGCGCAGCAGCGGATCGTCAGCGGCACTGCCGCCGTTGACGCGCGTCTCCCGGGCCAGCTCGGTCAGCTTCTTGAGGCTGTTGGAGATCTGTGAGATCGCGCCGAAGGCGAGGCCGGCGCGCTCGTTCATCAGCGTCGTGATCGCCACCGACCAGCCGTTGCCGACGCCGCCGACGACGTTGGCGTCGGGAATCCGCGCTTCCTCGATGAAGACCTCGTTGAACTCGCCCTCGCCGGTTATCTGGACCAGCGGTTTGGCTTCCACTCCGGGTTGGTCCATGTCCATCAAGAAGTAGGTGAGGCCCTTGTGCTTGGGCGCGTCGGGGTCGGTGCGGGCGACGAGCATGCACCACTTGGCGTACTGGGCGAAGGTCGTCCAGACCTTCTGCCCGGTGACGACCCATTCGTCGCCGTCCTTGACCGCCTTCGTCTTCAGCGAGGCGAGATCGGAGCCCGACTCTGGCTCGGAGAAGCCCTGGCACCAGATCTCCTCGGCCGTGAGGATCGGCTCCAGGTAGCGCTGCTTCTGCTCATCGGTGCCGTGGGCGATCACCACCGGCCCGCCCATCGCCAAGCCGAGCACGTTGGCGGGGCTTGGGGCTTCCTGGCGCGCCGCCTCGCCGACGAAGATCGCCTGCTCGATCAGGGTCGCGCCGCGGCCGCCGTACTCCTTCGGCCAGGAGATCCCGGCCCAGCCGGCCGCGTGCAGCTTCAGCTGCCACTCGCGCCGGAAGGCCATCACGTCGTCGAGGCCTGCCTCAGGCTCGGGACCCGGGTTGTTCTCCTCGATCCAGGCGCGAACCTCGTCGCGGAACTGCTCCTCCGATGGCGACAACGTCAAGTCCATCGATTGGCAGCATATAGAGGCGCCTGGCTGAGCAGCCAGGCGCCTCTATTGAGCTCAGGCTGCGCCTATTCTTCGTCGCCGCAGGTCTTGAGGCCGTAGTCCTGCGCCAATTCGTTCGGCTTGGCGAACGGGTCCGACTTGGCGGTGAAGAGAGCTTCGGGGTCTTCTGCCGCTTCTTCGACGGCTTCATCCAACGAGTCGAGCATGGCCGAGAGCTCGTCCTCGTCTCCGCTGGGGAAGCCCAGCGCGCGAATCCCTTCGGCCTGGGAACCGATGCTGGGGACGATCACCGTTTCGACGATTTCCTTCCCCTGCGCCTTGCTCGGTTCCTGGTTCTTGGCAATGCCGTTCTGTTCGTCGAAGGATTCGAACCCTTCTTCGATTTCCTTGTTGCCCTGCTTGCAGATCGCGTCGGCCCGAGGGGACGATGGCCTCAATCTATCTCCGTCTGAGGCGGTCTGACCAAGCAGATCAAGGAAGCAGGGAGCGTGGCGTGCTCTGCACGCGAGCGACCGATGACGCAGATATGCGCCGGTCAGACCGCCTCAGACCCTCTGGATCAGCGTCCCCGTGCCAAGGCCGCCACCGCAGCACATCGTCACCAGGCCCATCTCCTTGTCGGTGCGCTCCATCTCGTGCAGCAGGGTGGTGATCAGGCGGGCGCCGGTCGAGCCGAGCGGATGACCGAGGGCGATCGCGCCGCCGTTGACGTTGACCCGGTCCATGTCGGGGTCGAGCTCGCGCCGCCAGGCGGCGACGACTGAGGCGAAGGCCTCGTTGATCTCGACCAGGTCGATGTCGTCCATCTTCATCCCGTTGCGCTCGAGCAGCTTTTCGGTGGCGGGAATCGGGCCGGTCAGCATGATCACCGGGTCGACCCCGACCGTCGTCTGGTCGTAGATCCGCGCCCGCGGCTTCAGCCCCAGCGCGTCGGCCCTCTCGCGCGCCATCAGCAGCACGCCCGCGGCGCCGTCGGAGACCTGGGAGGAGTTTCCGGCGGTGATCTTGCCGTCCTCCTTGAAGGCCGGCTTGAGGTTGGCGAGGGCCTCGAGCGTCGTCTCGCGCAGGCCCTGGTCGGCGACATAGGTGTCGCCGTTGACGCTGAAGGGGATGACCTCACGCTCGAAGCGGCCCTCCTCGGTCGCCTTGGCGGCAAGCTCCTGGGAGCGGACGCCGAGTTCGTCGAGCTCGGAGCGGGGGATCTCCCATTTGTCGGCGATCATCTCCGCCGAGAGGCCCTGCGGGATCAGGTCGTAGCGCTCCATCAGCTCGGGCGAGAAGGGCGAGCCGTGCTCTTTCATCACCTCGTAGCCGTCGGCGAAGGAGATGTGGCCCATGTGCTCGACGCCGGAGCCGATCGCGACGTCGTGGACGCCGGTCGCGATCAGCGCCGCGGCGAAGTTGACCGCCTGCTGGGCAGAGCCGCACTGGCGGTCGATCGTCGTCGCCGGGGTCTCGATCGGCAGCCCGGCCTCGAGCCAGGCGTTGCGGCCGATGTTGACACCCTGCTCGCCGAACTGCTGGGCGCAGCCGGTGACCACGTCGCCGGTCTCGGAGGGGTCGACGCCGGAGCGCTCGAAGAGCTCGCGGTAGACCTTGGCGAGCAGGTTCGAAGGGTGGATGTCCTTGTAGTACCCCTTCTCGGGATGGCCGCGGCCGATTGGCGTGCGGGTCGCCTCGACGATTACGACCTCGCGGCCGCCGAACTTGCCGTTTCCATTGCCTGACATCGATTCCCTCCGTTGATCGACTGGTCAGTCAATCGTAATGCCTTCGGCGCGCCGGTCCTCGCACGCAGGTCCAATCGTGATAGGAACCCGTCCGCAGATGAGCGGGAGCACTGGATACGAAAGCCCGGGGATCGCCGGCAGCGGGGCGATCGCCACTGGACTTGCCGCGGTCTCGACCATGACCGGGGACACGATCCTGCTTGCTCGCAGCGAGGCTTCCGCCTGGCGTGCCGAGGAGAAAGTCGTCGCTGCCTGCGCCAAGATCGAGGGGGCAGAGCCCACGCGGTTGCGGGTCACCACCGATCCCAAGGACCTTTCCGACTGCGACATCGTCGTCGAGGCGGTGATCGAGGAGGTCGAGCCGAAGGCCGAGGTGCTGAGCGCCGTCGCCGCGGCCTGCCCCGACGCCGATCTGGCCACCACGACCTCCTCGCTGAGCATCGCCGAGATAGCCACCGCAGCGGACATCACCGGCCGGCTCTTCGGGCTGCACGTATTCAACCCGGTGCCGCGGATGAAGCTGGTCGAGGTCTGCTTCCCCGACAGCGGCGAGGAGACTCGTGAGCGGGCGCTCGCCTGGTGCGCGGCGATGGGCAAGACCGCGGTCGAGGTTCCCGACCAGGCCGGCTTTGTCGTCAACCGCCTGCTCTTCCCCTACCTCTTCGACGCCGTGCGGTTGATCGAGCGCACGGGCATGGAGGCGGGCGAGGTCGATGCCTGTATGAAGCTCGGCGCCGGCCACCCGATGGGCCCGCTGGCGCTGCTCGACTTCGTCGGCCTCGACGTCTCGGAGGCGATCGGCGACGCCCTCTACGCCGACTCCTCCGACCCGGCCCACAAGCCGCCCGGGCTGATGGTCCAGATGGCCGGCGAAGGCAAGCTAGGGCGCAAGTCGGGCGCTGGCTTTTACGACTATTCCGACGCCTAGCGGCGGCCGGCCCTATCCCAGATGACGTCGGCGGGTGAGCAGCCCTGACGGCGGGCGGTTGCTTCGATCTCGTCCCAAGGCAGCTCGGCCTCGGGCAGGTCGTCCCAGCGAGCCAGGTCGAGTGCCTCGACCGCTCCTTTGAGCGCCGGTCCGAGATGCTCCTCGGAGCGCAGCAACGCTCTCAGGACCTCCAGTTGCTTGTCGCTCATGCGCACAACCCACATGCGATACCTCCAGGCTTAGCAAGACGCGGGTTGCTCGGGAAACCTAGGACGCGGGCCGGACGGAATCGCCGCCATCGTGGCCGCTGGAGCTGATCCGCACCGCCTCGACGCGGTTCTCCCGCACCGACTCGACCCGGATCGTGTAGCCGTTGGCGACGATCGTGTCGCCGCGCTTCGGCAGCCGCCCGAGCTCGCCGAAGACGTAGCCGCCGATCGAGTTGTAGGCGTCGCTGTCGACCGGTAGCTCGATCCCGCGGTCGGCGAGGTCTCCTAGCGAGACGTGGCCGCGCACGAACCACTCGCCGCCGGCGAGCTGGCGGAGCGCCGCGGCGCGGGGGTCGGTCTCGTCCTCAATCTCCCCCACCACCTCCTCGAGGATGTCCTCGACGGTGACGATCCCGACCGTGCGGCCGTACTCGTCGACGACCACTGAGAGCGAGGTGCGCTGCACCTGCAGGTCGTGGAGAAGGTCGTCGAGCGGGCGGGTCTCGGGGACGATCACCGCGTCGCGTACGACCGGCTCGATCTGCGCCTCGGGCCCATCGCTCATGTAGAGGCGGGCAAGGCTGTTGTTGTGGACGATTCCCTTGACCCGGTCGGGATTGTCGTCCTCGATCACGACCAGCCGCGTGTGTCCCGAGGTGACGCAGCGCCGCAGCGCCGTCTCCACGGTCTCCGAGGAATCGACGGTGACCACCGCCGGTATCGGCGTCATCACCTCTCGCGCCTCCTGCTCGTGGAGGTGGAAGACACCGCCGAGCATCCCCGCCTCGCCCGGGTCGAGCGTCCCCCCCACCCGCGAGCTGTCGATGATCTGCTTCAGGTCCTCGGCGGTGTGCTTCTCGTCGATGTTGGTCGGATCGACGCCGAAGAGGCGGACGATCGAGTTGGAGATCGCGCTCAACCCCATCGTCAGCGGCGTCGTCGCGAGGCGGAACCAGTTGAGCGGGCGCGAGACGCGGCGAGCGGTCCGCTCCGCCTGGTTGATCGCCAGCATCTTCGGCACCTGCTCGCCGATGCTGATGTGAATCGCGGTGACGAGGGCGAAGGCGATGCCGACCGAGAGGCCGACGGCGACGCCGTGGGAGAGGCCGCCGAAGATCGGTTCGAGCAGCTTGGCCAGCGAGGGCTCGCCGAGGAAGCCGATTCCGATCGAGGCGATCGTGATCCCGATCTGGCAAGCCGAGAGCGATTCGTCGATCTCGTCGAGCTGTTCGACCACGGTATCGGCGCCGCTCTCGCCTTCCTCGGCCAGCTGTTCGATTTTGCCTCGCCTGCTGCGCACCAACGCGAACTCGGCCGCAACGAAGAAGCCGTTGACGGCGACGAGCAGGAGCAGCAGGACAAGCAGGAGGACGCTCATCGGCTAGGAGCCTGGAGTATTTGCCCGGTACTTCGGGGGAGGTCGTCTTCGGCCATTCGGCAATTGGTGAATATAGCTTCCTCGCCCGCGGAACGGCGAAGCGGCCAAATGGATTGGGAATCTCCCGCGTAGCTGCGATATTGGGGCCACATGCGCATTGCCAGCCTCGTCCCATCCGCGACGGAGATGCTGTTCGCCCTCGGCCTGGGCGACAGCGTGGTCGCCGTGACCCACGAGTGCGACTTCCCGGCGCAGGCGCGGGGGCTGCCCCATCTGACCCGAACCGTCCTCGGCGAAGGCCTCAACGCCCGCGAGATCGATACGGCGGTGAAGACGACGGTGGGCGAAGGCCGGGCACTGTATGAGCTGGACGAGGAGCGGCTCGCCGAGCTAGCCCCCGATTTGATCGTCACCCAGGCGATCTGCGACGTCTGCGCCGTCTCCTACGAGGATGTGCTCGAGGTCGCGGCACGGTTGCCAAGCGAGCCTCGGGTCCTGCAGCAAGATCCGAGCACGCTCGGCGAGATGCTCGAGGACGTGATCCGCCTCGGCGAGGCCACCGGCCTGGAGTCCGAGGCGCACCTCGTGCGGTCCGAGCTCGAGGGTCGCCTGGCCAGCGTCCGCGCCGCCGTCAGCGGTGCCAGAGCGCCGCGGGTGATCGCCCTGGAGTGGCTCGATCCGCCCTTCGTCGGCGGGCACTGGATCCCGGAGATGATCTCGATCGCCGGCGGCGAGGACGTCGCCGGGCCGCCCGGGCTGAAGTCGCCCGAAGTGGCCTGGGGAGCCCTCTCGGGACTCGGCCCGGACGTCGTGATCGCGATGCCGTGCGGCTGGTACGTCAGCGAATCCCACGATCAGGCAATCGAGCACTGGGACCGGATCGCCAAGCTCGGCGCCGGCCGCGTCTACGCGGTCGACGCGGCCTCGACCTTCTCGCGGCCCGGCCCACGCCTCGTCGACGGGGTCGAGCTACTCGGCCACGTCCTCCACCCGGACCTGGTCGACCCGCCGGGAAACATCGGCTTCGCCGAAGTGCGCGCGCCAGGCTGACGCCCTTACGCGACGGCTATGGCTGAAGCGACTGAGAAGAAACCGATCGCGGCCATCGCCAGCAGCTCCATCGGCAGGTGCCGCTCGCCCAGGTAGCCGCGCTCGCCGGCGAGGATGCAAAAGGCGCAGAGCACACCTCCGGCAAGGCCGCCGAGATGGGCCCCGATGCTTATCCCAGGGACGCCGAAGCTGAAGGCGAGGTTGAGCAGGATGAGGATGCCGACGCTCGAGGCCAGCGCGTCGACACCACGGCCACGGGCGATCACGAACGTCGCCGCGAGGACGCCGAAGACCGCACCGGAGGCGCCGATGCTGAGGCTGTCCGGAGAGAGCAGGAGCGCCCCGAACGATCCGGCGAAGAGCGAGACGAAGTAGAGCATTGCGAACCGCGGCGTGCCAATCGCCGGCTCGAGTATGCGGCCGAGAAAGAAGAGGAGGATCATGTTGCCGGCGATGTGAAACAGGCCGGCATGGAGGAAGGCGCTGGTCAGCAGTCGGTACCACTCGCCGCTGGCTACCGACGGACCGAAGAGCCCGAATTCCGGGATGAGAGAGGTATTGGGTTCCAAGCCGCCGGAGCCGGTTGCGATCTCAGCGAAATACGCGGCTACGTTCACGGCGATCAAGATGAAGGTCGCCGGGGCACGAGCAAAGAGTGACGTCTCCCCCACCCCGCGCACCACCTTCGTCCGCTGCCTCGAGCACTCCGGACAGCGCATGCCGACGGGGCTGGGCGTCATGCAATCGGGGCAGATCGGCCGGCCGCAGTTGGAGCAGGAGACCGCGGTCTCGCGGTTCGGATGTCGGTAACAGGTCTGCGCCATGGCGGACGAGGAGCCTACAATCGCCCGCTCATGGAGCCCCCGAGCCCTGCACGGCTGTTCGCGACTCTGGCCGGCGCCGGGCTGGTGATTTACGGGATCGCCGGCTTCTTCTTCGACGCGTCGTTTGCCCGCCCGGACGATCTGCGCGAAGCGCTCGGCCTGCTCTCGGTCAACGGCTGGGCCAACAGCTTCCATGTCCTCACCGGCGCCATCGGGCTCCTCCTCGCCGGCTTCGCCTCACGGCGCTACGCGCTCTGGCTGACCGCGATGTACGCGGCGGTCGCCGTGTTCGGCTCCCTGGTCTAGGGACGGATGCGAGTGGCGAGGTCGCGGATGCCGCTCTTCGTCTGCTGACGGCCTCGGCGGCGCATCTCGAGCAGGACGAGGGCGCCGGTGGCGAGGCTGCCGGCGCCGACCGCAACCACGGGCCGCACCCAGTTGCGCGGATCGCGCAGCGCCCGCAGCTCGCTCTCGGAGAGCTCCTCCGCCCAGTCGGAGAGCTCCTCCGCCGCAGCCTGGGTGACGGCGGCAAGCGTGTCCTCGAAGCGCCCGGAGAGGCGCTCCGGCGGCTCGATCGGCCGCAGCGCATCGCCGAGCAGCCTCTCGACGTCCCAGGTGCTGCCGGTCAGCTTCTCGCTCGCCTCACTCATCGCTCATCTCCTCCTCCAGCTGTTTGATCGCACGATGGATCAGGACCTTGGTGGCGCCGTCGCTGCGACCCAGCGCCCGGGCGATCTCGCGGTTGTCCATGCCGAGCGCGAAGCGCATGATCAGCGCGTCGCGGCGATCGTCCGGCAGGTTGTCGAGCTTCGCGATCACCTGGCGCAGCTCCTCGCGGCCCTCGGCGATCGCCTCGGTCCCGTGCCGCGCCGGGATCGGGTCGGCGCTGTCGAGCGGGGTCTGCGGCCGCCGCGATCTGTCCCGGTAGTAGTTGAGCGCCAGGTTGTGGGCGATGCGGATCAGCCAGGGACGCAGCGGCCGCCCGTCGGACTCGCGCCTGGCCCGGTCGAAGTGGCGGTATGCCTGCAGGAAGGCCTGCTCGGTGAGGTCCTCGGCGTCGTGCTGGTTGCCGACCCGGTAGTAGGAGTAGGAGTAGACGTCTTTGAGGTGGTCGCGGTAGAGCTCTTCGAAGGCGCGATCGAGCTCTGCCTTGGCGGCTGGGTCGAGGCTCGCCGGCTCGACGTTCTCCTTGCTGCCGCTCACGGGCCAAGCCTAGCCTCATGCAGCCTCCTTCCTCGAACGCTCGACCAGGCGTAGGCTGTCGACCCAAGCCTCGGTGTCGATCTCGCCGCGGATCAGCGCCGCCAGCCCGCCAAGCGCCTCGGCGGGACTATCCGAGCCCTCCATTGCCGTGGCCAGAAGCGGCACCGCGTCGAGACCCTCCGATGCCTGTCCGATCAGCGCCGGGATCTCCGCCGCCGGTGTCCCCCTCCCGAGCAGCTCGCCGGCGCGGCGGTTGCGGCCCGACGGGGCGAGCACGGTCGCGGTCAGGTCGCCGACCCCAGCCAGGCCCGAGAAGGTCTCCAGCTCGGCGCCCCGCGAGATCGCGTAGGCGATGCACTCGCGCCAGACCGAGGCGGCGGCGATGCCCGCCGCGTTGAGGCCGAAGGGCTCGGTGGCGGCGGCGGCGAGGGCGGCGGCGTTCTTGGCTGCGCCGGCCATCTCGACCCCGGTCACATCACGCGAGCGCTCGCAGACGAGGCCGGCGCGGTCGAAGACCTCACCGAGCTGGTCGCGCAGGTCGGCATCGCCGGAGCCGAGCACCAGCGCCGCCGAGCCCGAGACCGCCTCGGCCGCGTGGGCCGGCCCGCCGAGGCAGGCGACCGCCCGGGCGCGGATCCGTTCGCCGACGTACTCCGCGGGCAGCTGGCCCAGAGGCGCGATCAGGCCCTTGGTCAGCAGCAGCACCGAGGAGCGGTCGCTGACCCGGTCGGCGATCGCGCCGACCGCCTGCGGCAGCGAGCCGGATGGGATCGCCAGGCAGACCAGGTCGAGGCCGGCCAGCTCGATCTCAGAGGCGGGACGGACGAGCAGCGAGTCGGGCAACTCGACCCCCTCCAGGTAGCGGCGGTTCTCGCCCGCCTCGATCATCTCCGCTGCCTGCTCGGCGGTGCGGGCCCCGAGCTGCACCTCCAGCCCGCCGCGGGCGAGCAGCACGGCGACGGCGGTGCCCCAGCTGCCGGCGCCGATCACGGCGGCGCGGCGCATCGGCGGCAGGCCGCCCATCTCTTCCCACTGCAGGAGAACGTTGGGCCAGATCCGCGCCGTCACGGATTCGGCCAGCGGCGGCGAGGGCTCCTCGACCCGCGGGAAGGTCATCGCCTTGCCCAGTCGCACCCGAACCTGGCGCGGCCGGATGCGCCAGGCCCTGCGCACGTGCTCGCTGCCGTACACCGCGGTCGGCAAAACCGGAGCCCCAGTCTGCAGCGCCAGCCTGCCCACGCCTCGCTTTGGCGTCGCCAGGGTGCCACGCCGGATCCGCGTCCCCTCGGGGAAGATGCAGACGGTGCCGCCACGCTCGACCGCGAGACGGGCGGTCTCCATCGACATCTCGTCGGATTCGCCACGGCGGATCGGGAAGGCGCCGAGCCGCGAGAGCAGCCAGCCCTGCCAGCGGCGCTCGAACAGCTCGATCTTGGCGACGTAGTTCATCGGCCGCCGCCAGGGCAGCGCGGCGCCGATCGCAAAGGGGTCGAGGAAGCTGCGGTGGTTGGCGGCGACGATCAGCCCGCCGCTGACACGGCCATGTTCCCGCCCGGTGCGGCCAAGCCGGAAGTAGACGAGGAAGAAGGGCGTCATGAAGACCCTCGCCAGCAGGTAGAGGGGCCAGTTGACGCTGTGCGCCCGCGTGTAGTCGTGGTAGCGCTGGAGTCGCTCTTCGCTCACGAAGAGCGCTACACGGCGGCGGCCGGCCGGTTACCAGGCGCTCTCGATTAGCCGGCTCAGGTCCTCGCGGGTGGGAGGCTCTGGCGTGAACGCCAGCTCTGGGCGCACGAGCATCGAGTCGAGAGCTTGATCTAGCTTGGTTCGGTCGGCTCCCAGTTGGCCGAGGCCGGGTGGGTTGCCACCGAGCTCGAGGATTCGGGCTTCTATGTCCTTGGGGGCGGTGCCGAGGGACTCGGTCAGAGGGACAAGGTCGTCGGGGGCGCGGGGGACCATGAAGGCCATTGCGCGGGGCAGGATCGCGGCGTTGGTCTCGGCGTGGGGGCCGCCGCAGATCCGCACCAGGGTCTGGCAGATCACGTGGTGCACCCCGAACATGCCAGAGTCGATCGCGTAGGCGGAGAGCAGCGCGCCCTGGGCGAGGGCGGGGCGGTTGCGCTCCGCCGGGGCTTCGTCGAGCGAGCCGGCGATCAGTTCGGCGCCGCGCAGCGCGGTCATCCGCGAGACCGGGTTGGCGAAGGGCGTGTAGAGAGAGTCAGCGCCGTGCGCGAGTGCGTTCATCGCGCTGGCACGGAGCGCCCCCTCGGGCTGGCTCGTCATCGCCTGCGGGTCGGCGATCGCCAGCTCAGGCCGCACCATCGCCCGCACCCGGCCCTCGGCGCCGCCGGGCAGGCGGTGAATCCCGGTCATCTCGGCACCCGAGAGCGTCGTCGGGACCGCCGCGACCCGGGCGCCGCTGACCGCGGCGACGGCCTTCGCGGTGTCGATCGTGCGGCCGCCACCGAGGGCAACCAACTGCGGGGCCCCCACCCGGTCGAGCAGCGCCGCGGCCGCCTCGGGCACCTGTCCGGCGGGGATCGCGTGGACGGCTTTGGCGGCGGCCTCCAGCTCGGGCGCACCGGGCAGGGCGCGCGGCGTGGTCAGCAGCTCGAAGTCGGCGAACCCGTGCTCGTGGAGAAGCTGCGCCGCCTGGCCGACCCCGTCGTGACGGAAGACGACGACCCGGCCGGCGTCCCTCCAGACGAAGTTTCCGTTCACTCCGCCTGCGCGACGCGGGGGTTGACGACCGGGCGCAGGTTCGGTTCGACCTCGGCGCGCAGGTGCTCGTAGTCGGGCGGCAGCGAGAGCTTCTCGCCGAGGTGCTCGAGCGGCTCGTCGACCGTGAAGCCCGGCCCCAGAGTCGCGATCTCGAAGAGGACGCCGCTGGGCTCGCGGAAGTAGATCGAGCGGAAGTAGAAGCGGTCGATCACCGGGGTCGGCTGGGCCCCGGCCGAGATCGCCCGCTCGCGCCAGGCCTCGTGATCGTTCATGGCCGAGGCCCAGGCAACGTGGTGGACGCTGCCGGCCCCCTGCCGCGAGAGCTGCGCCGGCGGCTCGTCGTAGATGTGGAAGCCACCGCGCTTCTCGCCGCGTGCCTCCCACCCCCCCTCGACCGGCTCGAACTCGAGCGCTTCGAGCAAGCCACTGCTGGCGCCGGGGTCCGTCGCGTAAGCGCAGGCCGCGTGGAACCCCTGCAGGGCCATCTCCGCCGGCACCTCGGGGTGCTCGGCGCTGAGCGGTGCGTCAGGCACCTCGACCACGGCCAGCTCGTGATCGAGGCCCTCGGGGTCGGAGAAGCGCAGGCTCGCTCCGGCTCGCTCGGACTCGACGCCGTTTGCGCCAAGCCTCTCGGCCCAGAAGTCGAGCGCCTCATAGGAGGCGACCCGCCAGACGATGCGGTGCACGTCCCCCGCTCCGGCCCGCCCGTCGGGCACGCCCGGGAACTCGAAGAAGGTCAGATCGGAGCCGGCACTGCCCTGCTCGTCGGCGAAGAAAAGGTGGTAGACGGTCGGGTTGTCCTGGTTGACCGTTTTCTTCACCAGCCGCAGCCCCATCACGCCTGCGTAGAAGTCGACGTTCTTCTGCGCGTCGGCCGTAATCGCCGTGATGTGGTGGATGCCCTCCAGCTTCACCGCTGTCACGTATAGCATCCCCAGCGATGAGCCGCGCACGCCGACGAACCGTCAAAGCCCTCGTGGTGCTCGGTTCCTTGCTGGCCTTCCTCAGCGTCTTCGCGATCTGGACCGAGCGCCAGGCGCTCAACACGAACGACTGGGTCGACACCAGCGGCAAGTTGATCCAGAACGAAAAGGTCCGCTCGGCCGTGAGCGCGTACCTGATCGACCAGCTCTACGAAAACGTCGACGTCGAACAGGAACTCGAAGACATCCTGCCCGGCGAAACCAAGCAGCTGGCCGGGCCGGTGTCCGGAGGGCTGCGCCAGGTCGCGGGCGGCGGCGCCGAACAGGTCCTGCAGAGCACGACCGCGGAAGAACTCTGGAAGGACGCCAACCGTGCCGCGCACGAACAGCTCCTCGCCGTACTGGAAAACAAGAAAGAAGCGGTCTCGACGGCGGAAGGGAACGTCACCCTCAACCTCGGCAGCCTCGTCACCAACCTGGCCAGCCAGGTCGGGATCGGCAGCAAGCTCGCCGAAAAGCTGCCGCCCGACGCCGGTCAGATAACGATCCTGCGCTCCGACCAGCTGAAGACCGCCCAGGACATCGCAGTCGGCATCAAGGGGCTGGCACTCGTGCTCTCGCTGCTCACCCTGCTTGCTTTCGGCCTGGCGATCTACCTCTCGCGCGAGGGCCGCTGGGTGACGGTGCTCTTCTGCGGAATCGGCCTGGTCGCCGCCGGCTTCGCCGTGATCGTCTTCCGTCAGATCGCCGGCGGGATCGTCGTCGACCAGCTCGTCACCGACGAAAGCGTCAAGCCCGCCGCGGAAGCGACCTGGTCGATCGGCACCTCGCTGATGACCAGCATCGCGACCACGGTGATCGTCTTCGGTGCCTTTCTGGGGATCGCCGGCTGGCTGGGGTCTCCGACCGGGTCCGCCCGCGCCAGCCGCCGCTTCATGGCGCCCGCCCTGCGCGACTACATCCCCTACGTCTACACCGGCCTGGCGATCGTCGTCTGCCTCTACTTCCTCTCCGCCTCGGTCCAGAACCTGCGCTCCTTCCTGACCACTCTGGTGATCGCCGGCTTTGCCGCCTTCGGCATCCACGAGCTGCGCCGCCAGTCGGAGGAGGAATTCCCCGACGCCCAGTTCAGCGACTATTTCGGCGGCGCCAAGGACCGCATGGTCGGCGCCGTGAAGAGCGCCAACCTGGGCGAGCGGGCCTCGAAACTGCGACTGCCGGAGATGCGCAAACCGAGCGGCGGGGGTGGCGAGACGGCCCCAGCCACGCCCACGGCACCCGCGGGCGACGAGGATTCGCGCCTGGGCCGCCTGGAGCGCCTCGCCGAACTCCACGAGAAGGGCGTCCTCACCGATGAGGAGTTCGCCGCGGAGAAGAGCCGCGTCCTGGGCGGCGGCAGCGCCTGAGTTGACCAAGCCCGCCCCCGGACTTGAACCGGGAACCCCTTCCTTACAAGGGAAGCGCTCTGCCAATTGAGCTAGGCGGGCGTGTAACCGAATATAGAGGGGTCGATCGGCGACATGGGACAGGACGCAATCAATTTCAGGTACCTGGAGCCAGGCGAGGGAAGCGTCCTCACCGAGGCGATCCGGGCCGCCTACGGCGATACCTACGACGTGCGCTGGGTCTACGACGAGGCCGAGGTGGAGGCGCGACTGGCGGCCGGGACCTATGTCTCATGGATCGCCGAGTCAGCGGAGGGCGAGCTGCTCTGCCACGAGGGAATGAGCCTGGCGGCAGCCGGCGATGCGGTCGGCCACTCGGGCCAGGCGGTGACGATGCCGGCGGCCCGCGGCCAGCACCTGTTCACGCGGACCAAGCAGCACCTGATGGACTGGGCGACCGAGCGCGGCCTGGCGGGGATGTACAGCGAGGCGACGGCGGCACACCCGTACAGCCAGCGCGCCAACCTGGAGCTCGGCGCTCACGAGACCGGCTTTCTGCTCGGCTGGATCCCAGCCTCGGTCTCCAACGACGCGGCAACCGAGCAGCGCCCCCGCCGCCAATCGGCGGCTCTCTTCTACACGAAGCTCAACGACGGCCACAAGCGCGATGTCTACGCCCCGGAGCGCCACCACGAGATCATTCGACAGACGCTCGAGCTCTGCGAACTGCGAGGCACGCTCGCCGATCCCCCAGCCAGCGTGCAGATTCCGGAGCGAACCGGCCTGCACGTGGAAATAGACGAGGATCACAACCTGGCCCTGATTACCGCCCACCAGCCAGGAGCCGACCTGGAGGCCGCGGTAGCAGCCGAGCGCCACCACCTCTTCCACCGCAAGTGCCTCGACGCGGTCTACCTGGACCTACCGCTGGAGAACCCGGCAACGGCCCTACTGGCCGGCCACTTGGAGCGCCTGGGAGTCTCCTACGCCGGCATCTTCCCCAACAACCGCACCGATGGCGACGTGCTGAGGATGCAATCCCTGCACCGAGCCCGCGTGGCGGCCGGCGACGTCTCCGTGGCCTCAGAGCATGGGCGGGATTTGCTCGACTACGTGATTGCGGATCTTCCGGCCCCCTGAGGGCACCCGGGCCAACACGCTAAGAATTGGCGGCATGACCGACTTCCTCCACCCGGAGACGCGCAGTCGGGTCATGGCGCGCATCCGCTCCAAGGACACGAAGCCGGAGCGCACATTGCGCAGCGCACTATTTGCCGCCGGTGTTCGCGGTTGGCGCTGCCACCCGAAGGGCGTTCCCGGGAAGCCGGATGTCGCCTTCGTCAAGCACCGCGTTGCGGTCTTCGTGGATGGCCGTTTCTGGCACGGCCATCCCGACTACTTCACGTTCGGCAAGTCCGGCCCCTACTGGGACGAGAAGATCGCGCGGACCCAGGAACGAGACCGGCTCGCCAACGAAGCGCTGGAGGCAGCCGGATGGCTCGTCGTGCGCTTCTGGGACTTCGAGATCGAACAAGATCTGGAGGGGTGCGTGGAAGAAGTCGTGGCTGTACTCCAGGAAGCGAGACGGTAGGAACGGACGCGGCCGGCGGTTGGGCATCCGCGCTCGCCCATAGGGTTACGTGCTGCCCGTGGATTTCACTTCTGTCGAGATTTGTGCTGGCGCCGGTGGCCAGGCACTCGGCCTCGAGCGCGCCCGCTTCAAGCACCTCGCCCTGGTCGAGCTCGATTCGCATGCCTGCGCGACCCTGCGGCTGAACCGGCCTCGCTGGAACGTTCTCGAAGAAGACTTGCACGACTTCGACCCCAGCCCGTACGGCAGCTTCGACCTGCTCGCCGGCGGAGTTCCATGCCCCCCTTCTCCAAGGCGGGCAAGCAGCAGGGCTACCTGGACGACCGCGACCTCTTCCCGCAGGCGCTGCGACTCGTCCGCGAAGCACAACCCAAGGCAGTGATGCTCGAGAACGTCCGTGGACTGCTCGATACCAGGTTCGACGCCTACCGGAAAGAGATCAAGGCGCAACTCAACGCGATGGGCTACACGGTTTTCTGGAAGCTTCTAAACGCTTCCGACTTCGGCGTGCCACAACTTCGTCCGCGAACGTTGCTGGTCGCGCTCAAGAGCCCCTACGCCGAGCACTTCCTCTGGCCGGAGCGCAAGCGCAGGGCAAAGACGGTCGGGAAGGCGCTCTTGGCCGAAATGCAGAGCAAGGGCTGGCGGGGCGCTGAACAGTGGAGCGAGGGCGCGGATCGCGTGGCCCCGACTCTCGTCGGCGGTTCGAAGAAGCACGGCGGGCCGGACCTCGGTCCGACCCGGGCACGACGTGAGTGGGCGGCCCTTGGCGTCGACGGCATCGGCATCGTCGACGAGCCACCCGGACCAGACCACGACGGGCCGCCGCGGCTCACGGTTCGCATGGCGGCAACCCTGCAAGGCTTTCCACGCACCTGGAAACTCGCCGGCCGCAAGACCAACGCATACCGTCAGGTTGGTAACGCCTTTCCCCCGCCGGTCGCTCGGGCGGTGGGAAAGCAGATCGCACTGGCACTCCGCTGCGAGTCCAACCAAGACGGCGCCAGCACACGCTCACAGGTAGCACTCGCGGCATAGCGCAGTCGATCGGTAGCCAGCGGCGCAGCTCACGACGTGCTCTACGGTTCCCCCAATGAAGGAGCCCAGAAAGCCCCGCCCGGACGGTCCGATCGTCGTCTACGGTGCCACCGGATTCACTGGGGGGCTGATTGCTCGAGAGCTTAAACGGCTTGGAGCTGACTTCCTGATCGCCGGGCGGGATCGGGGGAAGTTGGAGGCGCTTTCCGAGAAGCTTGGGGGTGTTCCTTTTGCGGCTGCATCGATCGATGATGCTCCCCGGTTGCGGGAGATGCTCGAGCCTTGTTCTGTTGTGGTCGCTTGCGCTGGGCCGTTTGGCTTGCATGGGGAGCCGATGGTTGCTGCTGCTGCCGATACGGGGACGCACTACCTCGATACGACCGGGGAGCAGGGGTTCATGCGGACGGTCTTCGATCGCTATGGGGCGCGGGCTGCTGAGAAGGGGGCTGCGCTGGTCTCTGGAATGGGGTTCGACTACCTGCCTGGCGACCTGATCGCGGCGCTCACCGCTGACGGGATGGGGCCGCTGGAGGAGATCGTCGTTGCCTACTGCGTGCATGGGTTCGAGCCCACGCACGGGACCGCCCTCTCCGGCCTCGAGATCATGCGGGGTGGCGACGTGGTCTGGTCTGCCGGTGACTGGCGACCGGCTCCCCGCAGCGCCGATGGTGGGCGCTGGCGCTTTCCGGAGCCGATCGGGGAGCAGCGGATGCTGCGCTATCCCGCCGGCGAGCAGGTCACCGTGCCGCGGCATGTCGAGACGGCTCGGGTGCGGACGCTGCTCAACGGGATGGTGGTGCCGCCGCGACTGATGCCGCTGGCCATCATCGCCTCTCCCCTCCTCGGGCTGGCTATGCGCACTCCCCTGCGCCAGGCTATGGGGGGGCTTGTCCGGCGCCTGCCGGCCGCTCCCAGTGAGAAGAGCCGCTCGGCAGCGCGGTTCACGATCAGCTGCGAGGCGCGAGGAAAGTCCGGCACCCGCCGCGGCACCGTGCGCGGCAGCGACGTCTATGGCCTCACCGCCGCCAGCCTCGCGCACGGCGCGCTGCTCTGCGCGGACCCCGGCTACGGTCGCAGCGGCGCCCTGGCACCGGCACAGGCTTTCGACCCCGCGTCCTTCCTCGCCGCCCTCGCCGGCTTCGGCGTCTCGGTAGAGGTCGAGCCACTGCCTGCCGCGGCTGATCGCTAGATCAGCCGTCCAGGCGGGCATTAGGCTGTCGGCCATGCGCAGGGTCGGACTTGTGACGTGGGTGTGCGGACTCGCGGCGCTGCTTGGGGCCGCACCGGCGCAGGCCGCGTTCCCCGGCGTGCCCGGGCCGATCGCCTACTCGCACGTCCTGATCGGCGAAGGCATCGACACGGGCGGCCTACTCGCCCACGGGCCGCGCAAGCGCGACGCTCCCGTCGAGCTGACCGAAAACCCCACCGACAGCAGCCCCTCCTACTCACCCAACGGGCGCCTGATCGTCTTCGCCGGCAACCACGACCCGGGCCTGGCGCCGCAGGGCAGCCACCTCTACGTGATGAAACGGGACGGCAGCGGCGTCAGGCAACTGACCAGCGGCAGCTTCTACGACTCCAACCCTTCCTTCTCGCCGAACGGCAAACTGGTGGTCTTCGACCGCGGCGGGCTTCAGGGTCGGGTCACCCAGATCTTCAGCGTTTCCCTCGACGGCAGCGGCCTGCGGGCAATCACCGACGAAGCCGGCAGCGACTCCGACCCGACCTTCACGCCCAACGGCAAACGGATCGTCTTCGTCAGCAACCGCATGACCAGCGGCCGCACCGACCGCGCCAACATCCTCTCGATGCGCCCCGCCGGGAGTCAGATCCGGCTTCTGATCGGCGGTCCACGCAACGATCTCGAGCCCGACGTCTCCCCCAACGGCCGCAGCATCGCCTTCTCCAGCAACCGCGACCACGGGCCGAACCTCTTCGTCGCCAGGATCAACGGCAAGCACGTCCGAGAGCTGACCCACAGCCGTCACGACTGCTTCGGCAGCGCCTGCTACACGAACCCCTCCTGGTCGCCCGACGGCAAGCACATCGCCTTCCTCAGCAGCGGCCGTTTCAGCAGCGACGTCGCGGTCATGCGAGTCGACGGGCGCGGCTTCGCCAAGGAGTTCGACACGGGAGGCACCGAAGAAGAAGGCTTCGGCAGCCGCGTCGGCGCCCCCGCCTGGGGCCCACGGCCACGATGAGACGCCGGCCGGCGGCCATTGCCTTGGCTGCGATCGCGGCCGCCTCGCTCGCCTTGGCCGCCGCGTCGTTCGGAGCCACGGGCTCGGTTGTTCTCGTCTCGGGACCAAACGGCGAAACCGAAGCTGGCTTTCCAAGCGAGCAGGTCAACCCGGCGATCTCCGGCGACGGCCGCTTCATCGCCTTCGTCGGCAGCGTCGGCGAAACGGGCAACGGCCTTTACCTGCGCGACATGAATGGCGGTATCGCCGAAGTGGACGTTCCCCACGGCACGAGCGAACATGGCATCGGCTTCGCCGCCGGCTCACCGTCGATTTCCAGCAGCGGGCGCTATCTCGCCTTTGCCTCGGAGGACCCTGACGTCAGCAGCGAAGACCACAACTCCTCCACCACGCCGGCCGGCGACACCTTCCCCGTGCGTGACATCTTCGTCTACGACCGCTCGAACGGCCGGACCAGCCTCGTTTCGCGGGCGAACGGCGCCAAAGGGGGTGGCGGTGATGAGGACTCCAACCTCCCCTCGATCTCCGCCGACGGAAACTACGTCGCCTTCCAGACCGGGGCGACCAACTTCCTCCACGGCTCCTACGGTGGCATCTTCGTCCGCGACCTGCGCCGCCACACGACCACGCCGGTCGCGTCGCTACGCCTTCATCCTGGTGGGGCGCTGAACGGCGGCTTCACGCCGTCGATCTCCGCCCACGGGCGCTGGGTCGCCTTTCTCACCGGGGCCCACCTCCACCACGGCAACGCGCTGGAGGTCGCCGTACGCGACATGAACGGGAAGCGGACGGTCTATGCCTCGCGGGCCAGCGGTCGCCGCGGCCCGCTCGCAGCCACCGACTGCAAGCTGCCGGTGATCTCAGCGAACGGTCGCTATATCGCCTTTGCCAGCAAGGCGAAGAACCTCAGCCGAATCGACAAGGACAACGTCGAAGACGTCTTCCTCCGCGACCTGAAGACGAACCGCACGCTGCTCGTCTCACGTGGCCAGGGCAAGCACGGCGCGCCGGGGAGCGGGGACTCCTCCAGCCCTTCGATCTCCGCCGACGGGCGCTACGTCGCCTTCGAGTCCTACGCGAGCAACCTCGGCCCGGCCGGCAACGGCACGACGCCAGGCGTCTTCGTCCGCGACATGCGCAGCGGGCGCGTCTTCCTCGCCTCGCGCGCCAACGGCGACGGAGCGGCGGCCAATGCGCCCTCTGCCAACCCGTCGATCTCGGGCGACGGCCACTACGTCGCCTTCGACTCGCACGGCTCGAATCTGAGCCCCGCCGACACGCTGCACGCGACGAGCGTCTTCCGCTACCAGCTGCTGCCCTAGCGGTCTAAGCGGGTACCTCGCGGGAATCGAGGTGGGCAGCGACCTTGCGCTTGACGCGTTGCAGGGCGTTGTCGACGGTCTTCGTGTCGCACTCGAGGCGCTCGGCCGTCGCCTCGTAGGAGTGGCCGTCGAGGTAGAGCGAGAGGACGCGGCTCTCGAGGTCGGAGAGGACACCCGAGGTGCCCGAGAGGCAGGAGACGAGGCTCTCCAGCTCTTCGGTCGCGATCACCTGGTTGACCGGGTCGGCGACGCTCGGGCCGGGCAGGATCTCGTCGAGGGTCGTGTCCGAGTCGCCCGCGGCGGCCGGGGTCTGACTGAACGAGACGTACTGGTTGAGCGGCGTGTGCTTGTTGCGGGTCGCCGTCTTCACGGCGGTGATGATCTGGCGGGTGATGCAGAGCTCGGCAAAGCTGCGGAAGCTCGACTCGCGGTCGCTGCGGTAGTCGCGAATCGCCTTGTAGAGGCCGAGCAGCCCTTCCTGGATCAGGTCGTCGCTCTCGCCGCCGAGCAGAAAGTAGGAGGACGCCTTGAGGCGGACGAAGCCGCGGTAGCGCCGCACGATCGAGTCGTAGGCATCGGTCCGCCCCTCCTTCGCTAGGGCGACCAGATAATGATCATCAAGTTCAGGTTGAGGGTTAGAGCTTGGCCGGGTCGAGCCGTTGAAGTGCCCGGTGGGGAGCCGCAATTCCTGCGTGGGGGACGATAGAGCCACTGATCCTTCTCCTTTGAGACGAAGGGTCGTGGCGCCGGTACCTCCCCTGGTGGCGCCCTTATTGACAGGTGAATCTCAGACTCAAGCTGAGCTTCACCCTTGTTGGCGGCGTAGTCTTACCGCCCAGCAGAGTTCTGTCAACCCCAAATTGCGATTTTTTGCAATCGCCTCTGTTTGGGTGCTACGGGAGCTGGCGTTGACGCGTAGCCTCGAATAGCAGGGCGGCTGCGGCTGCCGAGACGTTGAGCGAGTCAACCTTGCCAAGGCGGGGCAGAGCCAAGAGGCCGTCGCAAGCTGAGGCGACACGGGGCCGGATTCCTTTGCCCTCGCCCCCCAGGACCAGGATGGTCGGGCCGTTCAGGTCGGCGTCCCAGGGTGCCTGGCTTCCGTCCGCGTCGGCGCCCCAGATCCAGAAGTTGGCCGCCTTCGCCTCGGCGAGCCAGTCGGCCAGGTTGCGGACGCGGGAGATGTCGAGGTGCTCGACCGCGCCTGCGGATGCCTTGCAGGTGACCGCGGTCACCTCCGCCGAACGGCGTTCGGGGATGACCACGCCAGCGGCACCAGCGAACTCGGCCGAGCGGCAGACCGCGCCCAGATTGCGCGGGTCCTGGACCTGATCGAGCGCGACCAGCAGCGCTCCCTCACGCCGCAGCAGCGCATTTGGGTCCGCATACGGATACGGATCGACCTCGGCGACGACCCCCTGATGGTCGGGGGAGCCGCACAGCCCCTCCAGCTCCTCGGCAGACGTCTCCGGCGCACGGCAGACCCAGCGCACGCGTCGCCTCCCCCGCTCCGCCTCCTCGACCGGGCGGCGTCCGTAGATGACCTGGCTCTCGGCCATCAGACCTTGGGAACCAACTTCGCGCCCCCAGCCCCATCCCGAACCTCCCAACCAAGCTCGGCAAGCCGGTCCCGAATCTCATCCGCACGACTGAAGTCCTTGGCAGCCCGCGCCTCCTCCCGCTCAGCAAGCAGCTCCTCCGCCTCCGCGTCGCCAGCCTGCTCAACCTCCGCGAGGGACCCAAGCCCCACAAGCTCCAACATCTCTCGTACCGTCTCCGACGCCCTCGGAACAGCTTCCCGGTTAGCTTCGCCGACAAGCTCAAACACCTCAGCCATAGCCCGCGGGGTGTTGAAGTCGTCGGCCAGCGCATAGCGAAAGGCCGCGAGGCGAGAGCCGGGGGGTCCCCCGATGGGAACTTGTGAGCCGGCGAGACCAGGACCCGAGTCCGGCGCCTCAGCGCGGGTTCCCAGCGGGGGACCCCCCGGCTCTCGCCCCCCATGCTCCCGAAAGAAGTTCCGCAGCCGCTCCACCTGCGCCACAGCCTGCTCCATCTGCTCGGCCCCAAAGGCCAGCGGCTGCCGATAATGCCCGGAGACCAGGTACGCCACCACCGCCTCACGCCCATAGCGATCGAGCGCCTCGGAGAGCTGGAAGATGTTGCCCTCGGACTTCGACATCTTCTCGGCATCGGTCTCAACCATCCCGTTGTGCATCCAGAGGCGGGCAAACGGGCGGCCGGCGGCCTCGGACTGCGCGATCTCGTTCTCGTGATGGGGAAAGACGAGGTCAGAGCCGCCGCCGTGGATCGCGAAGGACGGTCCCAGCTCAGCCTCGGCCATCGCCGAGCACTCGATATGCCAACCGGGCCGCCCAGGCCCCCAAGGCGAATCCCATTGCGTGTCCTCGCCCTCCTTGTGAGCCTTCCAGAGCGCGAAGTCGAGCGGACTCTCCTTCAGCGATGCCGACCCGGCCTCCTCACCCTGGTCCATGTCCTCGGTGCGCCGGTTTGAGAGCTTCCCGTAAGGGCTGTAGCTGCGCACCTTGAAGTAGACGTCGCCGCCCGACTCATAGGCATGTCCGGTGTCGATCAGCTCGGCAATCAACTCGAGGATCTCGCCGATCGTCTCCGTCGCCAGCGGCTCCGCATCGGGACGCCCCAGCCCCAGTCGACCGGTGTCCTCAAAGTAGGCCTGGGCCATCCGCGCGGCGAACTCCCCCGACGGCTCTCCGGCCACCTTCGCCGCATCGTAGATCTTGTCGTTGATGTCGGTGACGTTGATGACGAGACGGGCCTCGTAGCCCTCGGCCTTCAAAAACCGAGCGAGCAAGGAAAACACAACGAAGGGCCGGGCATTGCCGATGTGAATCCGGCTGTAGACCGTGGGGCCGCACGCATAGATCCCGATCTCCTCGTCGGAGTCGAGCGCGCGCAGCTCGCCGCTCAGCGTGTCCCTGATTCGCACCTCTCGCATCGGTGCGGATGCTAGAGAGGACTAGAAGGTGCGGTATCCAGCGCCCGACGGAGACTCGTTGCGCGACCACGCCGGGGCGGTCTCGTCGGCCGCGGCGAGCACCTCGCGCCGTGCTTTCTTGGCGCTGGCCTTGATCTCGTCCTCGGCGGCGCGGCGCAAGCGCTCCTCGCGCTGTTCGGCCTGGCCTCGGATCCGCTCCGACTCGGCCTGCAGTTGCTCCTCTGCCCGTGCCTTGGCCTTCTCGGTCGCCTCGCCTTCGACCTTCTCGATCAGCTTTTGCACCCGCTCCTCGGCCTCGCGGCGGACGTCCACGGTGCCCTGCATCACCCGCTCCTCGATCTCGGCCTCGAGCCGGACGGCAATCTGGTGGGCCTCTTCGGCGCGTGCCTCGGCCTCGGCCGCGCGCTGCTCGGCCGCGGCGACACGGCGGTCGGCCTCGGCCTGCACCTTTTCGAGCACCTCGCCGGTCCGCTTGGAAGCCTCCGCTTCGACCCGCTTGACTGCATTGGAGGTGGTCTGGTCGGCCTGAGCCTTGCCTGCGGTCAGTTGAGTGGCGAACGCCTCGCGATCAGCCTCGGCCCGCTTCTGCGCCCGCTCGAAGGCTTTCTCGGCGCGATCGCGGCCCTCCTCGGCGCCCGCTACCCGCGCCTCGACCGCGCGGCGCTTATCGCGCTCGGCGGCGATCCGCTCGCGGCCTTCCTCGCCAAGCTTCGCCAGCGTCGCCTTTGCCCGCGCCTTGATCGCATCGCGACTGGCCTCGGCTTCGGCGACGCGGGCCTCGCTCTTCCGCACCCACTCGAGCGCCTGGCTGGCGACGCCGTGAAGCTCCTCGGTCGCCTCAGCTACCGCGCTCAGCTTGACTGCGGGTTCGCCCATTCGTCGCAACCTACTACGGGCTCCGGAAGCCATGCCACCCCTCGCCTCAGCAAATAGCCGCAATTAGCGGCAGCGGTCTAAATACAGCCCTAAGCGGACTTCTCGGCCTCGCGCGCATGCAGTTCGCGCTTGAGGATCTTGCCGGTTGCATTGCGCGGCAGCTCGTCCACGAACTCGACTTCCCGCGGCGCCTTGTAGCCGGCCAGATGCTCCTTGACGTGGGCCTTGAGATCTTCCTCGGAGACCTCGGCGCCCTCATTGACGACGACGAACGCCTTCAGCCGCTGGCCGAACTCGTCGTCCTCGACGCCGATCACGGCCACCTCGACCACCGCCTCGTGGCCGGCCAGCAGGTCCTCGACCTCGCGCGGGAAGACGTTCTCGCCGCCGGAGACGATCATCTCGTCGTCGCGACCGTCGATGAAGAGCCGCCCGGCGGGATCGATGTGACCGACGTCGCCGCTGCTCAGCAGGCCGTCGATTGCGTCCTTGCCGCCGCCGCCGGTATAGCCCTCGAAGGACATCTCGTTGCCGACGAAGATCCGGCCCACCTCTCCGCGTGGAACCTCGTGCCCCTGCTCGTCATAGAGCCGCACCACGGTGCCCCGGGGCGCCCGGCCTGCGGTGCCAGGCGCTGCCCGCAGTTCCTGCGGCGTGGCGACGGTCGCGTAGGCGACCTCGGTTGAGCCGTAGAGGTTGTAGATGTTGTCTCCGAAGCGATCCATCCAGGCGATCGCCAGCTCGCCTGGCAGCGACGAGCCCGAGAGCGAGGTGATCCGCAGCGAGGAAAGGTCGTACTTGTCGAGCGTCTCCTCGGGCAACTGGAGGATGCGCTGGAGCATCACCGGGACCGCGCCGAGGACCTGGGCACGGTGCTCCTGCACGGCTCGCAACGTCTCCTCCGGGTCGAAGCGGCGTCGCAACACGATCGTCGCGGCGGTCGGCAGGCTCATGATGAAGTGAAAGAAGCCCCAGGAGTGAAAGAGCGGCGCCGCGATCATCATCGTGTCGCGGCTCCGGTAGGGGATCCGGTCGATCAGCGCCGCCAACGCGAACAGCCCGTCGGGGCTGGAGCGCTGCGCGCCCTTCGGCGTCCCCGTCGTGCCCGAGGTGAGGATGACGAAGCGCGGTTTGTCGGGTGGCGGCTTCAGGTCCGAGTCGCCGGCCGAGGCGATCAGCGAGTCGAGCGTCGGCACCTCGGACTCGCCGCCGGCCCAGCCCACGACCCGCTCCACGCTCGCGTCAACCCCGTCGAGCAGCTCGGTGAACTCCTCGTCGTAGACGAGCGCCTTGGGACCCTCGCGGCGCGTCACCTCGGCGAGCTGAGGCCCGGCGAACATCGTGTTGAGATAGAGCGCGCTGGCGCCAAGCTTGGCGGCCGCGAGCGTCGTCTCGATGAAGCCGCGATGGTTGCGACACATGATCCCGATCCCGTCGCCGTAGCCGACCCCCATCCGCTCGAAGGCGTGGGCGAGCGCGTTGGTGCGCCGTTGCAACTGTTCGAAGGTGAGCGAGCCGCGCTCGTCGATCAGCGCGGTCTCGTGCGGATGGTGGATCGCCGCGGTGGTGATGCCGAGGGCCGGCGAGGCACCCCAGCGGACCAAGGCGGAGACGACCTTCACCGCCTTGTCGGGTCGGTGTAGAGCGGCGACGCCGGCCTCGTGCAGCACCTTGATCTCGAACGCTTTGTCCGAGGCGGCCTGTCGCGCACTTGCTGCGATCGATCCGAGCGTGCTCATCGGGCTCGGAAGCCTATTCGCTCTCCACCGAAGCCACGGCTATGCAGGCGATTCCCTCACCGCGACCGATCCAGCCCATGCCCTCGTTGGTGGTCGCCTTGACGCTGACCCGGGCGGAGGTGGCCTCGGCGAGGATGCGCTCCATCTCGGCGCGGTGGGCCGCCAGCCGGGGCGCCTCGCAGATCAGGGTGGCGTCGATGTTGAGGATCCTGCCGCCGATCGTGCCGACGACGGTGCGCAGCATGTCGATCGAGTCGGCGTCGCGCCAGCGCTCCTCGTCGTCGGGGAAGAGAGTGCCGATGTCGCCCCCTCCGGCCGCTCCGAGCAGGGCGTCGATCACGGCGTGGGTCAGCACGTCGGCATCGGAGTGGCCACTGAGCCCGCGCTCGTGCTCGATCTCGACCCCGCCCAGAATCAGGGGCAGGCCCTCGGCGAAGCGGTGGCTGTCATAGCCAATACCGACGCTCATCAGTTCAGCGATTCTCGCTTACCCGCGCCGGCAGCGGCTCCAAACGACGCTGACGACGCGCGAAGACACTGATCTCCTCGACGCCGAGATCGGCGAGGAGCTCCAAGGCGCGGTCGTAGCCGAAGCCGACCTGCTCCGGCAGGTGGGCGTCGGAGGAGAGGGCGAACGGCGCACCGGCTTCGACGCACATCTCGGCGAAGGCCGGCGCGGGATAGAGCTCGCCGATGGGCTTGCGCAGCCCGGCGGTCGAGAGCTCGACGGCGATCCCGCTTTCGGCGATCGCCTCCACGGCGGGCTCGTAGTAATGGCGCGGGTCGCGCCCGGGAAGCGGCCTGGCGCGGCCCCAAACCTTGACCAGGTCGGGATGGGCGAGAATGTCGAAGAGGCCCGAGCGGGCGCACTCGGCCAGCGCCTCGAAGTAGCGGCGCCAGACCTCATCGGCATCCCCCCGCCCCTCCCAGACGTCCCAGGACTCGTGGTCGACCGCCGCCTCGCCGACGAAGTGGACCGAGCCGACCACGTAGTCGAAGTCGTGCGCCTCGAGCAGGTTCGCGGTGCGGTCTTCGGCACCGGGAACGAAGTCGCACTCGACCCCGAGCTTGAGGCCGGCGCCGCGCACGAACTCGCAGTAGGCATCGAGGTCGTCGCGCGCCTCCTCCTCCCAGAACGGATGCCGCCAGAGCGCCAGGGCCTGGGTGAAGCGGTAGATGTGCTCGGAGACGCCCATCTCGTCGATCCCGGCCGCCGCCGCGGCCTCGCGGTAGCGCTCGACGTTCTCAGCGGTGAAGTACCGCTCCGGCGTCGTGTCGGGCTCATCCGGCCGCAGGTGGAGGTGGTAGTCGGTCAGCATCGCCCCGGATACGCTACCCCCGTGCCGCCGACACTGGTCCTCGCATCAGGGACTGCCGCCGAATGGGTGACGGCCTTGGGCACGGTCCTGCTCGGTGTCGCAGCAGGGCTCTGGACCCTCTTCAACTTCCGCCGGAACCGGCGCGTCGAGGCCGCTCGTTGGGTTCGGGACATCTTCCGCGACTTCTACCTCGATGATCGCTACAACGAGGTCAAACGCGCGATTGAGTACGACTACGGAAGCACGCTCGAGCCGCTCCTCGAGCAACGTCTGACAAACCCCGAGAGACGGGTCGACTCCAGCGAGGTCGAGCTGCTCGGACAGCTCGACATGTTCCTCAACTACTTCGAGCACCTTCTCTACCTGGAAGAGGAGGGACACTTTGCCCAGCGGGACCAGCAGGCGGTCTTCAGATACTGGTTTGCCCTGTTGGCCGATCCGAAGCGCGCGGCCGTCCGACAATACGCGGACAAGGGCAAATTCAGGCGGGTGGCGGTGGCTATCGCGGCGGCGTCGGGCAACTCGACGCCTCGCTCTGGGCAGCGCACCGCGCGGATACCCTGAACGCCATGGTCCACCTGCGGATCGTCGTTCCCGGCCCCAAGTCCGAGCGTGTCGTCGGCCTGCTCGAAGCCAGCCCATCCGTTTCCAGCCTGGCCCGGATCAAGGGGGCCTCGCGCAAGCCGCCTGGCGACCTGATCCTCTGCGACGTCGCCCGCGAGGACGCAAGCGTCGTCATCGCCGACCTGCGCGAGCTCGGCGTCCCGGTCGATGGCTCGATCTCGATCGAAGAGATCGACTCGCAGCTCTCCAGCGCGGCCGACAGTGCCGAGCGCGCGGTGTCGGGCTCTGCCGGCGACTCGGTGGTCTGGGAGGAGGTCGAGGCGCGAACCTCGGAGAACATCGAGCTCAACGCCAACTTCCTCGCCTTCATGGTCATCGCCTGCCTGATCGCTTCGGTCGGCGTCATGCTCGGCCAGCCGATCCTGATCGTCGGCGCGATGGTCGTCGGCCCCGAGTTCGGGCCGCTCGCCGGTGTCTGCGTGGCGCTCGTGCAGCGCCGCCCCGATCTCGGCCTGCGCTCGCTCAAGGCCCTTGCGGTCGGCTTTCCAGTGGGGATCACCAGCGCCTTCCTCTTCAGCCTCTTCGCCAAATGGACCGACCTCATCGGCAGCGGTTTCCTCGTCGGCGAGCGTCCGCTCACGGCGTTCATCTCCGAACCCAGCACCTTCTCCTTCCTCGTCGCTCTCTTCGCCGGAGTCGCCGGCATGCTCTCGCTGACCTCGGCGAAGTCGGGCGCGCTGATCGGGGTGCTGATCTCGGTGACGACCATCCCCGCCGCGGCCGCGATCGGCGTTGCTGCGGCCTTCGGCGACTGGTCCGACTGGCGCGGCGCGATAGCCCAGCTGGCGATCAACCTCAGCGCGATCGTGATCGCCGGGGTCGCAACCCTGCTGGTGCAGAACCGCGTTTACGAGCGACGGCGGAGAGCACATCGCGGTGACGACTCGCGCGCCGCCGGCGGCCTTCCAACCGAGCGGAGCGCGTAGCCGTGCCCTGGCGCCAGCTTGCCGTGATGCTCGGCGCCTTCGTCCTCGGGACGGCGATCGCAGGCGCACTTGGGGCCATCAGCCTCGGCGTTGCCATGGGCGTCGGCCAGATCTGCTTCGCCGCGGCGCTTGCCTGGGTCTTACTCGGCTGAGCGCTCGGAGAGGAGCAGCTCGGCTAGGCGCAGATCGGTGGGCGTAGTCACCTTGAGGTTGTCGGGCGGAGACGGATGGATCAGCACCCGCCCCCCCATTGCCTCGATCATCATCGCCTCATCGGTGGCGGCGTCGATCTGCGTGGGGTCTGCCTCCAGGGCCCGCCGTAACGCATCGACCCGAAACACCTGAGGCGTTTGCGCAGCCCAAAGCCGGCCCCGATCAACGGTCTCCCCAATGACGAGGTCTATGTTTGGCCCCTCAGGGGGGCTCAACATGGACATGGTCCCTCCGGGAGATTCGATACTGGTCCCCACCTGCTTGACCGTATCCGCCACCGGCGTCGCTGCTATGGCGCCGTCCGCCCCGGGGTCGGCGACCAGGGTCGCGACCACGCCCTCGACCAGCTCGGGCGCCACGAGCGGCCGGGCGGCGTCGTGAATCGCCACCAGCTCGGTCCCCACCGCTACGAGGGCGTTGGCGACCGATTGGGCGCGGGTCGCGCCGCCGTCGACAACGTCGATGTCATGACCCCCGAGGTCGTGGACGTGACCCGGCGGGCAGGCGATGACGATCGAGCGCACGCACACGGCCGCCCGCATCGCCGCGATCGACCACTCGACCATCGGCCTGCCGGCGAGCGGCACGAAGGCCTTCGGACCGCCGGCTCCGAGCCTCTCCCCGGAGCCGGCGGCCGCGATGACCGCGGTGACGGATGCTGCGGTCCTGCTAGGCGGTGGCGGTGGCGGCGAAGCGCTCCTCCAGCAGGCCGTCGAGGTAGTCCTCCGCGCCTTCCTCATCCTTGTCGAGCGCGTACATGAACTCGGACGCGAGGATCTTCTTGGCCCGCGTGTACATCTGCTTCTCGCCGGTGGAGAGACCCTTCTCCATCTCGCGAAGCGCCAGGTTGCGGACGACCTCGGCGAGCTCGAACACGTCGCCGGTCTTGATCTTCTCGCGGTTGTACTTGAAACGCCGGTTCCAGTTCTTCGGCATCTCGGACACGTCATCGGTGAGGACCCCTGTCACCTTCTTGATTTCGACCTCGTCGATGACCCGCCGCAGCCCTGCCTTGCCGGCGTTTTCACACGGAACCATCACGGTGAGTTCGTTGTGGAGGATCTTGATCGTGAGGTATTCGCGCTCCTCACCCATCAGCTCCCGCGTTTCTTTCTTCATCACCAGGCCGGCGCCATGATGCGGATAGACGACCTTGTCGCCCTCCTCGAAGTCGCAGACGTACTCGACCTCGACCTCTTCGACGCTTACCTCGGTGGTCTCCTCTAGCTGGGGAATCGCTGACTCCTTTCGATTTGCGACGGCTTCTTTGCCGTCAACTCTGTAAGTACCGGTCGACCAGATCGACCTCCTGAAGCCGCCGCAGGCCCTCGCGGATGTCCTTGGCCCGGGTTTGGCCGACGTCCTCGACGGCTTCTAGGTCGGCGTCGGATGCCGCCAAGACCTCCTCCAGGCCGCCGAGGTCGTGGATGATCTTCTGGACGACAAGCTTGGGGATGCGCGGAATGCGGCCCATCACTCGGTAGCCACGTGGCGCAACCGGGAAGTCGAGGGTGTTGAGCTTGCGGTCGTAGCCGAGCAGCTCGGCGAGGCGACCGAAGTCGAGCACGTCCTCGTGCGGCATCCGCGCCAGCGACTGCAGGACAGTGCCGAGGTTCTGCTCGGAGTCTTCGACCGAGTAGTCGCGGATCAGCGCCGACTTGTCGGCGGCGACGCCGACCATCGTCTCCTCGAGCTGCATCTCGATCAGCCTGCCCTCGGTGCCGAGCTCGACGATGTAGCGCTCGACCTCGACCGCCATCCGCGTCGTCAGCTCGGCTCGCTGGAGGACGGTGAGCGCGTCGTAGAGGACGCCGCCGCCCTCGAACTCGAGCACGGTGAGCCGGTCGGAGACCTGTTCGAGCCGCTCGCGGTACTTCTCCAGCGTCGCCAGGCCCTGGTTCGCCTTGGCCAGCACGGCGGGGATCTCCTGCAGGATGTACTTGGTCCCCTCGACGTAGAGGGAGACGACGTCGCGGCGCTGCGAGATCGCCACGACCAGCGCGCTGGTCTGTTTGGAGACGCGCTCCGCGGTGCGGTGGCGGGTGCCGGTCTCCGAGGAAAGGATCGTCGGGTCCGGCATCAATTGAACGTTCGCCCAGACGATCTTGGTCGCCTCGGCGTTGAGGACGATCGCCCCATCCATCTTTGCCACCTGGTAAAGCATCGCCGGGGTGTAATCGATGTCGAGCCTGATCCCGCCGGAGAGCATGTGCGAGATGTCGCCTGGGTCGCCGACGACGATCAGGCCACCGGTGCTGGCGTGGACTATGTTGTCGAGGCCCTCGCGCAGCGCGCCGCCAGGAGCGACGACATCCAGAGCCCTCAGTAGCCGGGGATCTTGACGTTCTGCCAACTCGTGAAGCTCATCCCCAGGCGGTGAAGACATCTGGTCTAGGATGGCAAATTCCGCTCTGGAATGCGGTCTGGCCAATCCCGACTGGACAGGTCGGGAAGGACGTTGTCAAGCGATTTGGTCACGCAGGGCCATCTGGGTAGGGGTTCCGCTTAACTTTTTCGGTGAACCCCTTCGGCTGACACCCGAAGCTGTCGGCGAAAAAGTACAAGACGCTCCACCCCTACCCAGATGGCCCTGACGTTGCTTAGAGGTGAAAGTGTCTGTGATGACGGTGGGGTGCGGGGGCGGGGCGGCCCGAATCGCGCACGAAGGCCCAGGTGAGGATGGTGCCGGCGGTGCATAGGGCGACCAGGACCCAGGTCGAGCCGGCGACGGAATCGGCGAACGAGCCGTCGTAACCGAGCAGGGCGTGGAAAACGGCGCCGGTGACGGCGAGGGCGACCGTACCGGCCATCACCCGGTCCATCGCCAGCACGCCCGAGGCTATGCCCACCTTCTCGGCCGGCATCGCCGCCATCGCCGCGGTCGACATCGGCGCGTAGACGAGGCCCAGGGCGACGCCGAAAGGCAGGTAGCCGGCGAGCAGCAGCGCGTAGGAGCTGCTGGCGTCGATCTGGGTCAGAGCCAGCAGGCCGAGGACTCCGAGAACCATGCCCAGGGTCATCAGCCGCCTCGCTCCAAAGCGAGCGATCAGCCGCCCGGAAAAGGGTGAGATGAAGATCATCGGCACGGTGACCGGCATGATCATCAGCCCGCTGAGGACCGCGGAGTGGCCGCGCACGTCCTGCAGGTACTGCGGCTGGAAGAACATCACCGACCAGTAGGCGCCGACCAGGGCGAAGGCGGCCGCGCTGGCGCCGAAGTAAGGGCCGTTGCGAAAGAGCGAGAAGTCGACTATGGGCTCAGCTGAGCGGTGCTCGATCCGCCAGAAGGCGTAGAGACAGGCGAACCCGGCGACGGCCAGTGCCGCAATCCCACCGCCGGCCCACTCGTCGGCCTGGACCAGCGCGAGAACGACGGCGGTCAGTCCCAACGCCAGCGCGATCAAGCCCGCGAAGTCGATCCGGGTGCCCGAGCCCGGGTCGGTCGACTCGGGGGCTGCCCACCACATGATCGCGATCCCGCTCAGCGCTATCGGCAGGTTGATCCAGAAGATCAGCCGCCAGTCGAGATCGACCAGGGCGCCGCCGGCGAGTGGACCGATGCCGAGCGCCACGGCTGAGATCCCAGCCCATATGCCCAGGGCGCGAGCCTGCTTCTCGGCGGGGAAGGCGTGGCAGACGATCGCCAGCGAAAGCGGCAGCATCGGCGCCGCCCCCAGCCCCTGCAGCAGCCGTCCGAAGATCAGCGTCAGCTGGTCGCCGGCGGTGGCGGAAACGACGGAGCCGAGGGCGAAGAGGGCCATGCCGGCGAGAAACAGGCGCTTGCGGCCGAGCATGTCGCCCAGCCTGCCGCCGGTGACGACAAACGCGGTGATGATCAGCAGGTAGCCGTTCATCACCCATTGAAGGCCCGCCTGGGTCGCGTTGACGTCATGACGGATGCTCGGCAGCGCCAACGCAACGACCGTCGAGTCAAGCATCAGGATGAACAGGCCCGAGCAGGCGCCAACCAGGGTCCACCAGGGACGCGTCATGCCGGGCAGGCTATGCGGCGGTCAGGTCACGATCGGCGTCGATGCCCCAGCGCGCACCCACGGCAGCGAGGTCCTCGTCCAACGCCCAGCGGTCGGGACGCTCCTCGCCCTCGTGCGCGGGACTGGCCCCCTTCAGCGCCATGCAACCGGTGTTGTCGCCGACGGCGCGAATCGCGGCAACGTCCTCATCGCTCAGCCGCTGCTCGGCCGGCAGGTTCGCCAGTTCGACCCGCTTCGCCTCGATCGGGCAGGCCTCCTCGCCGGCCTCCTGGATCAGGGTCGGCACGACGCACTCGACCGCGGGGTGGGACAGATTCCACTGGCAGGCGAGCTGAATCGGCGTCAGCCTGGCCCGTTCGGCGATCGGCATCAGGGGCTGCAACTTCTCCAGCCCGGCCTCGATCCAGCCGTCGGGACGGAAGGCCCGGTGGTCACCTTGGGCCAATTCCATTCCTGGCCGTAGGTCACCCCAGAAGAGCCCGCCGTAGTCGACCACGCGGGTGATCACCTTCACGCCGTGGCGGGCGGCCGCATCGAGGCAGAGCTCGCCCGGCCAGGGCTCGAACGGGTTGAGGATGATCATCGCCCAATCGATCCGCTCGCCGAAGCGCTCGATGCAGGAGATCAGGTCCAGAGTGAAGCCGTTGGCGGGCCCGGGCGCGACGCCGATCTGCCCGGTCAGGCCCGCCTCGCGCAGCGCCGCCATCCCATCCCAGACCGCCTCGCTGGAGTAACCGATCCGGTCGGGGTTGTGCAGCAGCAGCAGGTCGAAGCGCTCGGCGCCGAGTCGCTCGAGGCTGCGCTCAGCAGCCATCCGCAGATAGCCGGCGTACTCGTCGGGACCACGAAGGCCCGGATCGGTGAAGCGAGGAAAGCCCCGCGGCCCATCGCGCTCGCCCCCATAGAAGTCGTGCCCGACGGCGCCGGCGAGCGAGTAGTCGTCACGCGGCACGCCGGCCAGCGCCCGGCCAAGGATCCGATCGGCCTCGCCCTGCCCGTAGGTGTCTGCGGTGAGCACCGTGTCGATGCCCCTCCCGGGCCGCAACAGCCCTTCGAGCCGCTCCGCCTCGATCTGCTCGCCGTAGCGGATGAACCGGCCGCCGCTCCAGGTGCCTACGGCGCTGCGGCCCGGCTCGCGCATCGGGGTGAAGCGGTGCTCAGGCCTCGCCGTCGCCGGCGGGCTGCACGTCCGGGCGAGGATCGTCGTCCTCGCCGCTCTCGTCTTTCTTCGCGCCGACCCCGACCTTCTCCGGCTCGGGTTTGTCGGGCTTTGCTTTCTTCGCCGGTTTCTTCGGCGCGACGATCGTCAGCTTCAGCGGCTTGTCGTCCTCGTCGCCGGAGGCGTCGCGCTCGACCACGACGGTCGAGCCGGGGACCATCGGGCCCTGGCGCAGCACTTCGTCGGCGAGCGGGTCCTCGATGTAGCGCTGGATCGCGCGGCGCAGCGGCCGGGCACCCATCGAGGGGTCCCAGCCTTTGTCGACCAGCAGGTCCTTGGACTCGTCGCTCAGCTCAAGCTGCAGCTCGTGCTCGGCCACCTGGACGCGGACGCGGTTGATCATCAGGTCGACGATCTCCTTGACCTCGTTCTTGGCGAGCTTGTGGAAGACGATCACCTCGTCGATCCGGTTGAGGAACTCCGGCCGGAAGACTTTTTTCAGGTCGCTCATGATGCGGTTCTTCATGTCGCCGTAGGACATGCCGGTCTCATCGGCGACGGTGAAGCCGATCGAGGTGTTCTTGGCGATCTCCGAGGCGCCGATGTTCGAGGTCATGATCACGATCGCGTTGCGGAAGTCGACCGTGCGGCCCTGGGCGTCGGTGAGCCGCCCGTCCTCGAGGATCTGCAGCAGGATGTTGAAGACGTCCGGGTGGGCCTTCTCGATCTCGTCGAGCAGCAGTACGCTGTAGGGCTTGCGCCGCACGGCCTCGGTCAGCTGGCCACCCTCGTCGTAACCGATGTAGCCCGGCGGCGAGCCGACCAGGCGGCTGACCGCGTGCTTCTCCATGTACTCGGACATGTCGATCCGCACCAGCGCCTCCTCGTCGCCGAAGAGGAACTCGGCGAGGGTGCGCGCCAGCTCGGTCTTGCCGACCCCGGAGGGGCCGAGGAAGATGAACGAGCCCGACGGCCGCTTGGGGTCCTTGATCCCGGCGCGCGAGCGGCGGATCGCCTTGGAGACGGCGGTGATCGCGACCTCCTGGCCGATCACCCGCTTGTGCAATTCCTCCTCCATGCGGATCAGCTTCTTGGTCTCGGCCTCGGTCAGCTTGAAGACCGGGATCCCGGTCCACATCGAGACGATGTCGGCGATCTCCTCTTCGCCGACGTCGGGGCGCTCGGTGGCGTCGCCCTCGGACCACTCGTCTTCGAGCTGGCGCTTGCGCGTCGTCAGCTGGCGCTCGGAGTCGCGCAGGTTGGCCGCTTTCTCGAACTCCTGGGCCTCGATCGCCGACTCCTTTTCGCGCCGCGTCTTTTCGACTTCCTCCTCGAGGTCGCGATAGACCGGTGGCGCGCTCATCGACTTGATCCGCATCCGCGAGGCGGCCTCGTCGATCAGGTCGATCGCCTTGTCGGGCAGGAAGCGGTCGGAGATGTAGCGGTCGGCCAGTTCGGCGGCGGCCTTCAGCGCGTCGTCCGTGATGTTGACCTTGTGGTGCTGCTCATAGCGTTCGCGCAGCCCCTCGAGGATCTTGACCGTGTCCTCGACCGAGGGCTGGTCGACCCTGATCTGGGCGAAGCGCCGCTCCAGCGCCGAGTCGCGCTCGAGGTATTTGCGGTACTCGTCGAGGGTCGTCGCGCCGATCGTCTGCAGCTCGCCGCGGGCCAGCGCCGGCTTCAGGATCGAGGCCGCGTCGATCGCGCCCTCGGCCGCGCCGGCCCCGACCAGGTTGTGGAGCTCGTCGATGAAAAGGATGATGTCGCCGCGCTGGGTGATCTCTTTCATCACCTTCTTGAGGCGCTCCTCGAACTCACCGCGGTACTTGGAGCCGGCGACCAGGGCGGCCAGATCGAGCGTGTAGATCTGCTTGTTGCGCAGCAGCTCGGGCACCTCGCCGCTGTTGATCCGCGCCGCCAGGCCCTCGACCACGGCGGTCTTGCCGACGCCGGGCTCGCCCAGCAGCACCGGGTTGTTCTTGGTGCGGCGAGAGAGGATCTGCATGATCCGCTCGATCTCGGTTTCGCGGCCGATCACCGGGTCGAGCTTGCCCTCCTCGGCCAGTTTGGTCAGGTTGCGACCGAACTGATCGAGCAGTTTCGAGCTCTTTTTGCCAGCCCCCTCGCCCTGACCGCCTCCGCCGCTGCCCTGGCGGCGACCGCCGGGACCCGACAGCATGCGGATCACCTCGTTGCGGATCTTGTCGGAGTCGGCGTCGAAGTCGAGCAGGATGCGGGCGGCGACGCCCTCGTTCTCGCGCACCAGGCCGAGCAGGATGTGCTCGGTGCCGATGTAGTTGTGGCCGAGCGAGAGCGCCTCGCGCAGCGCCAGCTCGAGCACCTTCTTTGCGCGGGGCGTGAACGGGATCTGGCCAGAGGTGACCTCCTCGCCGGAACCGACGATCCGCACGACCTGGGAGCGGACGCGCTCGGTCGTGATGTCGAGAGACTCGAGGACGCGGGCAGCCAGGCCCTCCTCCTCGCGCAGCAAGCCGAGCAGGATGTGCTCGGTGCCGATGTAATTGTGTTTCAGCGTGCGAGCCTCTTCTTGGGCCAGGACCACCACCTGACGTGCTCGCTCAGTGAATCTCTCGAACAAAGGCTTCCTCTCTTGACCCTTTCATGGTCAAACGCGTTTTGCGGTCGGAAGTACCGGGGGCGCCCTTCGTCTATCGGGAAGCGCCTATGTGCCCTTTAACGATACCGAGAGTGCCCACCCGGCCTTGGGACCTCGATTGCCGCTCATAGCGGTCTTTTCGACCCCGTTTCGGGCCCTTCAGGAGCGCATCGCCGGGAAAAGCACGATCTCACGCAGGCTGCGGGCTCCGGTAAGCATCATGACAAGCCGGTCAATACCCAGTCCGACGCCGCCGGTCGGGGGCATCCCGTACTCCAGCGCCTCGACGAATGCCTCGTCATATGGCTGCGCCTCTTCGTCGCCCCGCTCCAGCTCGGCCGCCTGTTGCTCGAACCGGCGCCTCTGCTCATCCGGGTCGTTGAGCTCGCTGAAGGAGTTGGCGATCTCGACCCCGCCGACGAAGGCCTCCCAGCGCTCGACCAGGCCCGGCTCGGAGCGGTGCGCCTTGGCGAACGGCGAGAGCTCGACCGGGTAGTCGACGATGAAGGCCGGCTGGATCAGCTCCGGCTCGACCGACTTGGAGAGCAGGCCGTCGACCAGCTTGCCCCAGCCCTCGGCCGGGTCGGGCTCGCTCCCCATCGCCGCGGCCAGCGCCTCGCGGGTCGGGTGCTCGGCGATGTCGATCCCGGTTCGCTCGCGCACCGCCTCGCGCAGCGTCAGCCGCTTCCAGGGCGGCGCCAGGTCGATCTTCACCCCGTCGCGCTCGACCACGGTCGTTCCCAGCACCCGCTCGGCGATCTCGGCGACCAGCAACTCGAGGTCATGCGCCGTCTTCCCGTAGTCGGCGTAGGCCTCGTACCACTCGAGCATCGTGAACTCGGGGTTGTGCTTGTGGGAGACGCCCTCGTTGCGGAAGTCCTTGCCGAGCTCGTAGACCTTGTCGATGCCGCCGACGACCAGCCGCTTCAGATAGAGCTCGGTCGCGATCCGCAGGTAGAAGTCGCGGTCGAGCGCGTTGTGGTGGGTGACGAAGGGGCGCGCCAGGGCGCCGCCGTAGAGCGGCTGCAGCACCGGCGTCTCGGCCTCGACGAAGCCGTGCTCGTCGAGCCAGCGGCGCACCTCGGCGATCGCGCGAGCGCGGATCGCGAAGACGCGACGGCTCTCCTCGTTGGCGAGCAGATCCAGCTCGCGGCGGCGGTAGCGCGTTTCGACGTCCTCGAGCCCGTGAAACTTGTCCGGCGGCGGACGCAGGCTCTTGGCCAGCAGCCGCCAGTGGTCGATCGCCAGCGAGAGCTCGCCGCCACGCCGCGTCGCCAGCGCCGTCCCCTCGACACCGACGAAGTCGCCGAGGTCGAGGTCGACCAGCAGCGCGAATGCGTCCTCGCCAAGCTTGTCGGCGGTGGCGTGGAGCTGGATCTGGCCGCTGCCGTCGCGCAGGTCGAGGAAGGCCGCCTTGCCGTGCCCGCGACGGGCGACGATCCGCCCGGCCACGCGGTGCCGCGACTCGGTCTCCATCCCCGCCGCCAGCCCCTCATGTGCCGCCCGAACCTCGGCGATCTCCTCACGTTCCTCGAACGCATGAGGAAACGGCTCGATCTCCGCCTCGCGCAGCCGCTCGAGCTTCTGGCGGCGGTCGCGGAGGACGTCTGAAAGCTGCTGCTCCTCTGGCTCGCTCATCGAGGAGGCGAGCCTACCCGGCCGCTAGGCCGACTCGATCTTCGTGATTTTGAGTTTCTTCTTCGGACCGCGCGGCACGTCGACGCTGACCGTGTCGCCGCGTTTGTGACCAAGCAACGCTTTGCCGATCGGCGACTCGTTGGAGAGTTTGTGATCGGCGGGGTTGGCCTCGGTCGAGCCGACGATCTGGAATTTCTGCGAGTCACCGCTTTTCTGGTCTTTGACGTGGACGACCGAGCCGAAGCTGACCTCGTCGGTGTCGACGTCCTTCTCGTCGATGACCGTGGCGCGACGCAGTCGCTCTTCGAGCTGGGCGATCCTGCCCTCGAGCAGCGCCTGTTCGTTCTTGGCGTCGTCGTACTCGGCGTTCTCGGAGATGTCGCCGAACTCGCGGGCCTCCTTTATCCGCGCCGCAACCTCCCGCCGTTTGGCGGTCGACAGGTGCTCGATTTCCTCTTTGAGCTTCTCGAGCCCTTCCGGGGTGATTACGGCTTGCCGAGTCACTTTGCGCTGACCTCGCTTCTACTGGCTGGATGTGGGTTTGTTGGGTCCTGAGACCAAAAACGCCCGGGTGCGACGGCTTTCGCCACGCCACACCAGGGCCCGAAGTCGCGGGATTATAGCGAGGGCGCCGCCCCGGCACTCAGGGTAATTTGGGCGGCGATCAACTGCCTGGCGCGGGGCAGGTCCGCGCTGCGCTGAAGCTCCGCCGCAACCTCGCTTGGAGCGCCAAGCGCGTCGACGTACCAGGGGTAGAACTTGCGCAGGTAGCGGGTCGCCCGCTCGGTCCCGAGGTGCTCCTCGGCGCGGTCGACGGTCCAGAGCAGCTCGGCGACCACCTCCTGGCGCGATGGCGGCTCGCTGCGGCGTCCAGTCAGTTCCTCGAAGAGCCAGGGATTGCCTAGCGCACCGCGGGCGAGCATCACCGCGGCGGCCCCGGACTCGCGGTAGGCGCGGCGCACCGACTCGGCGTCGTCGAGCCCCCCGGAGACGATCACCGGCACGTCGATCCGCTCGGCCAGCGCGCGGGTGAGCGCGTAGTCGGGGCTGCCCTTGTGTTTGATCGTCGCCGCGCGGGGGTGAAAGCCGATCGCCGCCGCGCCACCCTCCTCGGCGAGGCGCACGGCAAGGTCAAAGCCGGAGCGGTCACCGGGTCGCAGGCCCGAGCGCAGCTTCACCGTCACCGGCAGGTCGCTGCCCTCGATCGCGCCGCGGAGCAGAGCGAGGGCCAGCTCGGGATCAGCGAGCAGCTCGACCCCGGCGCCCGTCTTGCGCACCTTGCGCACCGGGCATCCCATGTTGATGTCGATCAGGTCGGCACCGGCCTCGGCGGCGACCGCGGCGCCGGAGCGCATCACCTCGGGGTCGTGGCCGAAGAGCTGGACCGAGACCGGGTGCTCGTCGGGGTGGATCCGCATCAGCTCGCGCAGGGTTCGCTCGTTGCGGTAGTGCAGCCCGAAGCTGGAGATCATCTCCGAGACGGTCAGCCCCGCCCCATGCCGCTTCGCCTGCAGGCGGACGAACCAGTTGCCGATCCCGGCCAGCGGCGCCAGCAGAACGCGGTTGGCGATCGCGACCCCACCGATCTCGAAGGGGTCGGTGAGGGGGGGTTGGGTTTTAGGCGTTCCGCTCATGGATGAGACGCAGACCCTTCAGGGTAAGCATCTCGTCGACCTCGTCGATCGTCTCCGTGAAGGGGACGATGACCGCGGCGAGGCCACCGGTGGCGAGCAGCTGCACCTGGTCGAGTTCGTCTTCGATGCGGCGCACGACGCCGTCGATCAGGCCGGCGAAGCCGAAGATCACCCCCGACTGGATCGCGGCCCGGCTGGAGCGGCCGATCGCCGTCTCCGGCTCCTCGAGGTCGATGCGGCCGATGCGGGCGGCGCGTTCGACCAGCGCGGTCAGCGAGATCTCGACCCCGGGCGCGATCGCCCCGCCAAGGTATTCGCCGGCCTCCGAGACGGCGTCGAAGTTGATCCCGGTGCCGAAGTCGACGACCACACAGGCGGTCTTGAAGCGCTCGTAGGCGGCGACCGCGTTGACCAGCCGGTCGGCGCCGACCTCGAGCGGGTTGTCGATGCGGATCGGCATCCCCGTCTTCACCCCCGGGCCGATCGCCAGGCAGGAGGCGCTCGTGTAGCGCTCGGTCAGCTGTTCGTACTGGGTGCCGAGCGGCGGCACCACCGAAGAGACGCAGACGGCGCTGAGATCGGCGAGGCCGATGCCGCTGAGCGCGAGCATGCCGGCGATCCGCTCGGCCAGCTCGTCCCCGGTCGCCCCGGCGCGCGTCTGAAAGCGCCAGTGCTCGACCAGGCGCTCGCCGTCGAAGGCGCCAAGGTGGGTCTGGGTATTGCCGACGTCGACCGCGAGCAGCACGGGGCGAGTCTATGATGGCTCGCCATGGAGGCGCGGCTCTACGTCATCCCCGCATCGCATCCGAGCATCTGCTCGGCGTTGATGCTCGACCACAAGGGAATCGCCTACAAGCGCACCGACCTGCTGCCGGTGATCTCCAAGGGCGCCCTGCGAGCGCTCGGCTTCCCCCGCAACACGGTGCCCGCGATCAAGATCGACGGGCAGCGCGTGCAGGGCTCGCGCGAGATCGCCCGCGAGCTGGAGCGGCTGCGCCCGAAGCCTGCGCTGTTCCCGTCCGATCCGGACAAGCGCGCCGCGGTGGAGGAGGCGGAGCGCTTCGGCGACGAGGAGCTGCAGCACCCGATCCGCCAGCTCCTCTGGTGGTCGATAAAGAAGGACAAGGCGCCGCTGCGCAGCTACTCGGAGGGCGCCAAGCTCGGCGTGCCGATCGACCTGGCGATGATGACCGCCGGCCCGATCGTCGCCCTGTCGGCCCGCTTCAACGAGGCCGGCGACGAGAACGTCCGCCGTGACCTGGCTGCGCTGCCGGACATGCTCAATCGAGTCGACGCCTGGATAGAGGCGGGGGTGCTGAACGGCGACCAGCTAAACGCCGCGGATTTCCAGATCGGCCCCAGCCTCGGCCTGGCGATGACGATGGACGACCTTCGACCCTCGATCGAGGGTCGGCCGGCCGGTGAGCTGGCCAAGCGCGTCGTCCCGAACTACCCCGGCAAGACCCCGCCGATCCTGCCGCCCGCCTGGCTGCAACCGCTGCGCAGCGCAACCGCAGCCGCTTAGAGCAACCGACATTCACCCCACTGGGGTGTGGTCAAAGTCGGATGGGCGAGCGGTTGACCCGTTCGTCCGAGCCGAGTGCGGCGAGAGCGGCGGAGAGCTTGGTCCCGTCGGGGAGGCAAAGGAGCGGGTCGAGCTCCAGAAGGGGAGCTAGAACGAAGCGGCGGCTGGTTACCTCAGGGTGCGGCAGGGTGAGGCGCTCGGTGGAGAGCTCGAGGTCGCCGAGGAGGAGCAGGTCGACGTCGAGCGGGCGCGGGCTGTGGCGGGGGGCGTCGAGGGCGCGGCCGCGCTCTGCCTCGATCTCCTTGCAGGCATCCAAGAGCGCCTCCGGCTCCAACTCGGTGCGAATGCGGATCGCCGCGTTGAGGAAGTCCGGCTGGTCGAGCACCTCGCCCACCGGCTCGGTCTCGTAGGTAGAAGAGACCGCCTCGACGTCGACGCCGTGCTCGCCGAGCAGCTCGATCGCCGCCCGCAGGTGCTCGGTGCGATCGCCGGCGTTCGAGCCCAGCCCCAGATAGCCAATCCGCACTAGGACTCCTCGCCGTTCTCCTCGTCGCCGTTCTCGTTGCGCTCCTGGGTGACCTCCACGCCCACCTCCTGGATCGCCAGCGGCAGGGGTGGCTCGGGCTTTGAGGCGCGGACGCGAACCGACTCGCAGCCGAAGCGCTCGATCAGTCGCCCGCCGACGACCTGGGCGAGTCGCTCGAGCGTTCGGTAGCTGCGCTCGGTGGCCGCGAGGGCGACGATGTCGCAGACCTCGCTGTAGTCGACGGTGTCCTCGATCCGGTCGGTGAGGACCGCGTCGCAGTCGGGCACGTCGAAGGAGAGATCGAACTCGATCCTCTGGCCAACCTCCTGCTCGGCGTCGCTGACGCCGTGGTGGGTGTAGATCGAGATCCCGCGCAGATCGACCTCGACCCGCGATTCGATCCCGTTGCCGTTGGGTTCGTCCATAGGTCGAAACCTAGCCGAGGATCGCGCTCGCGACTTTGGCCGCCTGGGCCGTCTCGCCGACGTCGTGGACGCGCAGCACGCCGGCGCCCTCGGCCGCGGCGAGGATCGAGGAGGCGATCGTGCCGCCGAGCCTGTCCCCCACCGCCGAGCCGTCGATCTTGCCGATGAAGCTCTTGCGCGAGGTGCCGGCCACCAGCGGGCGGCCCAGCTCGCGCAGCTCGCCGAGGCGGCGCAGCAACTCGAGGTTGTGGTCGAGGGTCTTGCCGAAACCGATCCCGGGGTCGAGCCAGATCAGCTCCTCGGCGACCCCCATGCCGATCGCCGCCTCCATCCGCTGGGCAAGAAAGGCCTTGACGTCGTCGACCACGTCGTCGTAGCTCGGGTCCTCCTGCATCGTCCGCGGGTCGCCCTGCATATGCATCAGCACCAGCCCGGCGCCGCGCTGCGCGCACAGGGCGCCGATCTCGGGGTCGTGGCTCAGCGCGGTCACGTCGTTGACGATCGTGGCGCCCGCATCGAGAGCGGCCTCCGCGACCGCGGCCTTCGAAGTGTCGATCGAGACGGTCGCCATGCCGACCAGCCCACGGACCACTGGCACCACCCGCGCCATCTCCTCCTCGGCGGAGACCTCCTCGGCCCCAGGCCGAGTCGATTCCCCACCGACGTCGAGAATCTTCGCCCCCTGCTCAGCCAACTCCCGCCCATGAGCAATGGCAGCTTCCGCGTCGAGGAATAGCCCCCCGTCCGAGAACGAATCGGGGGTCACGTTGACCACCCCCATCAGCTTCATGGAATTCCTAGCTGGCGTCGCCGCCGGCGAACCCGGGCCGCGGCCGCGGGTTCGGCCGCGCGCCCTCGCGGGCCGCTCGTTCGGGCTCCGCCACCGGCTCGACTGGCTGAGAGGGCTCCTCGTCGTCGACGAAGACCTCGTCCACCGGCTTGCCGTCGAGCAGGTCGACGAACTGCCCGGCGTCGATCGTCTCGTGCTCGAGCAGGATCTTGGAGATCGTGTCGAGCTCGTCGCGCTTCTCGTTGAGCAGGTCCTTGGCGGTCTGGTGCGCGGACTCGACGATACGGCGGATCTCGTCGTCGATCTCGCGCGCTATCTCGTCGGAGTAGTCGGGCTCGGCGGAGAACTCGCGACCGAGGAAGGGCTGGCCTCGATCATGGCCGAAGACACGTGGGCCGAGCCGCTCCGACATGCCGAACCGCATCACCATCCGCTTCGCGGTCTCGGTGACCTTTTCGAGGTCGTTGGAGGCGCCGGTGGTGATCTCGCCGAAGACGATCTCCTCGGCGGCGCGGCCGCCAAGCGTCATCGCCATCGTGTCGGTCAGCTCGGCGCGGCTGGTGAGGAACTTGTCCTCGGTCGGCAGGCTGATCGTGTAGCCGAGCGCCTGGCCGCGGCTGATGATCGAGATCTTGTGGACCGGGTCGCAGTTGGGCAGCAGGTGGCCGACGATCGCGTGGCCGAGCTCGTGGTAGGCGGTGATCAGGCGCTCCTTCTCACTCATCACCCGGGTTTTCTTCTCCGGCCCGGCGATCACCCGCATGATCCCCTCCTCCAGCTCCTGCATGGAGATCTCGCGGTTGCCGGTGCGGGCGGTGAGCAACGCCGCCTCGTTGATCAGGTTGGCGAGGTCGGCGCCGGTGAAGCCGGGGGTCTGGCCGGCGAGCACGTCGAGGTCGATCGCCTTGGCCAGCGGCTTGCCGCGGGTGTGGACCTCGAGGATCTTCTTGCGGCCTTTGCGGTCGGGGCGGTCGACGACGACCTGGCGGTCGAAGCGGCCGGGCCGCAGCAACGCCGGGTCGAGGATGTCGGGGCGGTTGGTGGCGGCGATCAAGATGATGTTGTCTTTCATCTCGAAGCCGTCCATCTCGACGAGGAGCTGGTTCAGCGTCTGCTCGCGCTCGTCGTGACCGCCTCCCATGCCGGCCCCGCGATGGCGGCCGACGGCGTCGATCTCGTCCATGAAGATGATGCAGGGCGAGTTCTGTTTGGCCTGCTCGAAGAGGTCGCGGACGCGGCTGGCGCCGACGCCGACGAACATCTCGACGAAGTCCGAGCCGGAGATCGAGAAGAAGGGGACGCCGGCCTCGCCGGCGACGGCGCGGGCGAGCAGCGTCTTACCGGTACCGGGCGGGCCGTAGAGCAGGACGCCCTTAGGGATGCGGGCGCCGAGCGACTGGAATTTCTTCGGGTTCTCGAGAAATTCCTTGATCTCCTGCAACTCCTGCACGGCCTCGTCGACCCCGGCGACGTCGCGGAAGCTGATTTTCGGCGCGTCGACCGACATCCGCTTCGCTTTCGATTTGCCGAAGTTCATCACCCGCGAGCCGCCACCTTGCATCTGGTTCATCAGGAAGATCCAGAAGCCGAAGAAGAGGACGAAGGGAAGGATGTAGGTGAGCAGCGAGAGCAGGCTGGAGCCGCCGGTGCCATGGACCTTGGTGGTGACGTTGTTCTGTTCGAGCCTGTTGATCAGGCTTTCTTCGGCGTTCGGCGGATAGCCGGTCGAGAAGCTTTCGCCGTCTTCGCCATGTTCTTCGACTTTCTTGACGTCGAGAGTGCTGTCCTTGACGTTGACGTTGACTTCGGCGATCTTGCCGGTCGCGATCAGCCCGGTCTTCTGTTTGATCAGTTCGTTGTAGGACGGCGTTTCCGTCGTCGGGCCCTTGGTGATCACCTTCTGGGCGACGAAGGCAAGGATCACCACCAGCAGGATCGGGAAAGCCGCGCTTTTGAAAAACCGCCTCACAGGGAAAATTCAGCGTACCAGGGCGGTTTCCGCGCCTGACTGCATTGGATGAGCAATCCCAATCATCTACTCGTCCAACGCTGCAACGTAATCGAGGTTGCGGTAGCGCTGCGCGTGGTCGAGCCCATAGCCGATCGCAAAGCGGTTTGGGATGGGGAAGCCGACGTAACGTGGCTCGAGGTCGACCCGCAACCGGTCGGGCTTGGTCAGCAGGGCGCAAACCTCCAGCGAGGCCGGGCCGCGGGCGTTGAGGTTGCGCATCAAGTAGTGAAGCGTCAGGCCGGAGTCGATGATGTCCTCGACGATCAGCACGTGGCGCCCTTCGATCGGCGCGTCGAGATCCTTGAGGATGCGCACGACTCCGGAAGAGTCGGTCTGCGAGCCGTAGCTGGAGACGGCCATGAAGTCGATCTCGCAGGCGATGTCCAGGTGGCGCATCAGGTCGGCGAGGAAGATCACCGCCCCCTTCAGCACCCCGACCATGAACAGGTCCCGGCCCGCGTAGTCCTCGCTGATCTGCCGGCCCAGCTCGGCGACGCGCCGCTGCAGTTCCTCACCGGAGACCAGCGTCTCGCCGATCGCCGACTCGCTCATCGGGTTCTCACCGGCAGCAGTCTAGGTGCAGGGCGAGCCAACTAGCGCTCGGCGCGCAGGGTGCCGCGCTCGGCGATCGCGCGTACGCCGCCGCCGAGGTCGAGCATCGCGGTGCCGGTGCGGCGCAGGGCCGCGACCTCTTCGGCGTGACGGGCGGCGCCGGCAACGGCCGGCCGGCGGCGCGATCGGCGAGCTGCTGGACGACGAGACGGCGCAGCGCCGGGGGCAGCTCGGCGAGTCGCTCGAGCTCAATCGTGTTTCGGGACGAGCCGGTGGAGCCGTCGAGCTCGGCTGCGACCAGCGCGTCCAGCACTTCGGCCTCGTCGCGCAGCAACTCCGCGGTGCGCAGGACGTTCTGCGCCGCGGCCGGATGGACGTCGGCCAACGACCTGGCGAGGCCCTGGCGAATGCGGTTACGCGCGTACGCGCCCTCCGCGTTGCTCGGATCGTCACGCCACGCGAGCCCTCGTTGCTCACAGTAAGCCGTGGTCTGCGCGCGGGTGAAGCCGAGCAGCGGTCGGATCAGCTTGCCGTCGCGCGGGCGCATCCCGAGCAGGGCGCGGCGGCTGGGCGAGGAGGCGAGGCGGTAGAGGATCGTCTCGACTTGGTCGTCGGCAGTGTGCCCGGTGGCGATCAGGTCCCCGTCGCGCTCGGCCAGACCCGCCGCGGCCGCGTAGCGCGTGTCGCGCGCCCAGGCCTGCAGGTTGCCCGGGCCCTCGGGACGGCGCGGCCTCTCGACCTCCAGCCGCACCTCGAGCGCATCGCAGAGCTCGGCGCAGTGCCGCTCGTCAGCATCGGAGTCGTCGCGCAGGCCGTAGTTGACGTGCAGCGCGGTCACCTCATCTGCGCCAAGCAGTCGCACGGCAAGGTCGAGCAGGCAGACCGAATCCCGACCCCCCGAGAGCATCGCCACAAGCCACGACCCCGGCGGCAGCAACCCGCCCTCGCGCACCGCCTCGAGCATCGCCGTGCCCGTGCCTTGCGCCGAAGGACCCATGACCAGTGAGTCTAGGGCTGAACCGAATGGAACCAGTATGCCCTTATAACTATAAGTTAGCTTATGGTTATAGGTTAAATCGCTCTCTATATATGTTAAACTTAAGCTTGTGAAAATTAGTAATCACATGACTGACACCGCGGTGCTAGAGGAGATCGGACATCGCCTCCGCCAAGCGCGGCTGGCGCGCAACCTGACGCAGCGGCAGGTCGCCGGAGAAGCGGGAGTCTCCGAGGTCACGGTCAACAAGATCGAGCGGGGGGAGGCGGCAAAGCTGGTGACGCTGATCCGCATCCTGCGTGTGCTTGACCTGCTCGACGGACTGCAAGCCGGAATCCCGGAGACCGCACCGAGCCCGCTCGACGAGCTGCGACGCCACGGTCGCAGCCGGCAGCGAGCCTCCCGCGCGAGAGACGGCGAGCGCGAGAAGGGCGAAAGCCGTCCGTGGCGTTGGGGCGATGAAGGCGGCTCGGGTTGAGCACGGTCGCCGAAGTGAGGCTCTGGGGCAGCCGCATCGGCGCGATCGCTCTCGATGACGACGAGGCCGTTGCGGTTTTCGAATACGAGCCCGATTTCGCCACCAGCGGCATCGAGGTCTCTCCACTCGAGATGCCACTGAGGCCAGGAGCGCGCTACAGCTTCCCCGCCCTCGAGTACAGGAGCTTCAGTGGCTTGCCGGGACTCCTCTCGGACTCCCTCCCCGATCTCTATGGCCACGCGCTGATCGACGCCTGGCTGGCCACCCGGGGACGCACTCCGGACAGCTTCAACGCAGTGGAGCGTCTCTGCTACGTGGGACGCCGCGGAATGGGCGCGCTCGAGTTCACCCCCGCCCTCGGGCCGCGGGCGACGAAAAGCCATGCTCTCGACGTACGTGCACTAGGGGAGCTGGCCGCCGAGATCCTCCGCGACCGCTCGGGCCTTGGCGCTTCCCTCGCCGACGAACGGCGAGCCCAGGCCATCGAGGAGATCTTCAGAGTGGGGACGTCAGCCGGAGGGGCCCGCGCGAAGGCCCTGATCGCACTCGACCCGAAGACGGACGAGGTTCGCTCCGGACAACTGGAGGTCGACCCGGGCTTCGAGCACTGGATCCTCAAGTTCGACGGGGTCGATGACGAGAGTCGCGACCTGGGCGCCTCCCACGATTACGGAGCGATCGAGCTTGCCTACTCGCGGATGGCCGCCCGGGCCGGAATCGAGATGACCGATTGCCGCCTGCTCGAGGAGGGCGGGCGACGGCACTTCATGACGCGCCGCTTCGACCGCCTTCCTGACGGGTCGAAGCTTCACATGCAATCCCTGGCCGCACTGGCTCACCTGGACTACCACCAGGCCGGGGCCCACTCCTACGAGCAGGCCTTCATGGTGATCCGCCGCCTCGGTCTGCCGATGGCGGCGATCGAGGAGCAGTTCCGCCGAATGGCCTTCAACGTCGTCGCCCGCAACCAGGATGACCATGTCAAAAACATCGCCTTCCTGATGGGCCGGGGTGGCAAATGGCGCCTCTCCCCCGCCTTCGACCTCGTCTACGCCTACAACCCGTCCGGCGCCTGGACCGCCGAGCACCAGATGTCGCTCAACTCCAAGCGCGACGCCTTCACGGTCGATGATTTCATCGAGGTGGGTCGGACCACCTCGATGAAACAGGGGCGGGCGGAGGAGATCCTGGCCGAGGTGATCGCGGCAGTGGAGACCTGGCCGGAGGTGGCGGCGGAGGTGGAGATAGACGAGCTGCGAATCGCGCGGATCAGGCGCAGCCACCGACTCCGCCTACCACAAGGTTGAGGCCCTCGTGGTACATGGAGTCGCTTCGCTAACCGCTGACCGCGGCCTACTCGGAGCCACCCTGAAGAAGCTCGCTGGGCTCGACGTTGAGTCCACGCGCCACACGAAGAATGGTCTTCAGTTGCGGCCCTCCCAACCCGCGCTCCAGCCGACCTATCTGCGTTAAGTGCAGATCCGCCTCATGCGCTAGATCTTCTCGGGTTAAACCCCTTTGATGACGTAACTCCCGTACTCGCTCGCCGAGCGCCACATTTGCCCTGGCGGGATCCTGCACAAGGCGGGTCGTCGATGGATGCGCAACGCTCTCGACCCTGCCCAGGCCTGGGTTTGGCAGCTCTTGATCCAAGATGCGATCCTGCGCCTTGTCCGTCTCCGACCGTGATCCGCGCCAATAGAGAATGGCCTGGGCCAGGCTAAGCCCAATGAGAATGCCTACCACCCCAATGGGCCAGAGAATTCTGATTCCGTCACCAACCGCCCGCGCGGCAGAGCCAATCGTGGCTAGCAGCGTTACGACCAAAGCAAGCGCCGACAGAAACTCAATCGCCCGTCCTCGCGACATCAAATAAGTGTTCCATGATCGGCGGACCAAACATGTCGGCCGGCGAAGCAGGATTTCGCTAACGAGCAGAACGCACACCTCGTGGGTTGAACTCCTTACTCGGCCCGCCGCACCAGATATAGCGGCGTGGCGACCGGGAAGCCCTTGAGGTTGACTTCGCCGATCGGCTCGCAGGTCAGGCCGCGTTCGGAGAGCGAGCCGGTCACTCGATCGGTGACCAGGACCTCGCCCGCCTGGGCGCGGTCGACGACGCGATGGACGAGGTTGACGTGAGTGCCGAAGTAGTCGCCATCGCGGTAGAACGCGTTCGCGTAGTGGATCCCGACCCGCGGCCGCGGCCGCTCCGGGAAGCGATCGAGCAGGCCGACCGCCCACTCGGTCAATGAGGCCGGATCGGGTGAGATGACCATCACCTCGTCGCCGATCGTCTTCACGATCGTCGCCTCGGGCGGCAGCGTCGCCTCGACCGTTTCGACGAAGTTCTCGACCACGTCGAGCGCCTCCAGGTCGCCTTCCTCCTCGGTGTAGCGGGTGAAGCCGGTGAGATCGATGAAGCAGAGGGTGACCGGGACCTGGCCGAGATGGGAGGCAGCCGCGTCGAGGTCCGCCTCCATGTGGCCGACCACGTCCTGTTCGGTGAAGTAGCGCAGGTAGCGGGTGTGGAGATAGTCGGTCAGTGGCGCTGCCAGAGGCAGGATGTCAGCCGCCAGCTCGCCCATCTCCTCGGCGATCTCCAACTCGGGCAGCGCGTCGCGGATCAACGGCTCGTGCACGTAGAGATGGAAGAGCCGCACCTCGGCGTCGGCGATCCGTCGCATCGACTGCACGTAGACCCGGACCAGCTGCAGGAAGGCGACGAGGGGGAAGCCGGCGGCCAGCACCCGGGCGCAGTGACGCAGCGCTTTGACGTCGTCGGGGCTGAGCAGGCGCTCCTGGCCGAGCGGCGTGCCGAGGATGACGAGGATGCGCTCGATCAGCTCCGGCTCGAGTCCGGTCTCGGCCGCCACGCTCTCCACGGTGACCTGCTCTTCCGGACTCGGGAAGAGATCCTCGACGAAGCCGAAGGCGAGCCGGCCCTCGCGACCCGCTCGCTTCAGTTCGTCCAGCGAGTGGCCGCGCTCCCGCATGCGGGCCACCACGCGTGCCTGCGCGGCCGCGGCGGCGGTCCAGCGACCGCGACGCACCGGCACGACCTTCTCTTCCGCCCAGCGCTTCAGCGTGCTCGCCGACACGCCCGACCGCCGCGAGGCCTCGCTCAGGGAAATGCGTTCGTCGGCAGCCATCGAGAACGGTCGAGGCTAGTGACCTGAGGGGACCCGATGCGGCTAAGCGGAGATCCCCTCCTCCGAGTGCGCCTGGAGCACCGCCTCGCCGTCCTCGCCCGTACGGATGCGGATCGCTTCCTCCACCGGCAGGACGAAGATCTTGCCGTCGCCGGCCTCGCCCGTGCGAGCGTGCTTGAGGATCGTCTCGACGACAAGGGACTTGTCCTTGTCCTCGACCACGACCTCCAGCTTCAGCTTCGGCCGGACGCTGACGGTAAGAGCCGAGCCGCGGTATCGCTCGACCACGCCCTTCTGGCGCCCCGAGCCCTTGACCTCGCCGATCGAGAGGGATGGGAATCCCTTGTCGAGCAGCTCGGCTCTGATCGGCTCGAACGCCTCATGGCGAATGAATGCCTCAACCTTTTTCATCCGGGTCAACCTACGAAGCGTTGCCCGGGCTGTATTTAGACGTTTGGCGAAAATCCCAGGCGCGGCTCTCTTATCAGTGGAAGGATGCGCCGACCCGATGCCCGCCCGCCTGCGCCCAACCGCCCCGATGGCCCCGGACGCGATCCTCGCCGGCGACCCCGGGCGGGCGCTGCTACTGGCGCAGGAGCTGCTGGAGAAACCGAAGATGAGCAACCACGCCCGGGGCCTCTGGGGCTACACCGGGCGCACCCCGGCGGGGGACGAGCTGACGATCCAGGCGACGGGAATGGGCGGGCCCAGCGCCACGATCGTGCTGACCGACCTGGCCGAGCTCGGAGTTCGGCGGGTGGTTCGGGTCGGCACCTGCACCGCCTTCGGTGTCGAGGCACAACCGGGCGAACTGCTGCTGATCGAGGCCGCCCGCGCCACCGCTGGCAGCGCCGCTTCGTTCGGGCTCGCCGCCGGCGACACGGTCTCACCGGACCAGCCGCTGAGCGAGCGACTGCGAGTCGAGCTGGGGGACGAAGCGCGCGAAGCGACTGTCGCCAGCCTCGACACGATGCCCGCCGGCGCTGCCGAGGCGGGTGGGGCGGCGGCGGCCGACATGCAGACGCTCGCCGTGCTCGCTCGCGCTGAAGCATTGGAAATCGCCGCTGCCGCGGTCTTGGTCGTATCCGAAGCCGAAGGACGCGAGCGACTCGACGACGAGGAGATGGGACTTGCTGCCGTGAGGGCGGGAAAGGCCGCCGCGAAGGCTCTATCTAACCCTCAAGTCGAAGGTTAGAGTTAGGCCTCGGCGGCGGTATCGGCGCCGTCACCGCGGCGCTCGGCGGCGAGCTGACGTCGCAGGCCGCCAACCTCCCTCGAAACCCGATCCATCTCGTCCTCGACCTCGTCGAGCCGCTGCGAAAGCGAGCGCAAGCGCCGCTCGAGCCGCTCGACGTCGCCCGCCGAGGGAAGGTTGAGAGCCGCCATCGCCGCGTGCTGTGCCTCCTGTGCCTTCTCACGGGCGCCGAAGGCGGCGGCAATGGCGTTCTCCAGCACCTGGCTGTCGAGCAACGCCTGCGCCAGCTCGCCGATCGCCTGCTCGCTGCGCGCCCGCAGCCCGTCGTCGTACTCGTCCTCGACGCTCATCCGGGACACCTTAGAGATTCCCCTCGTCGGTGGGCCGAAACAAGTTGTTAACCGGCCCATCCGAGGGGCTTGAAATGCTGCCTGATCTCAGGCATGGGCCAGTCGTTGATTAAGGGCATGTTGGGGGGCGCCGCACTGCGTTGCGCGCCTCCGCGCCAGCCAGTAGCGTGGGCGTGCTCGATGCTTGGGGAGAGGGTGGACACGGGTAAGCGCATACTCGTGCACGCAGGGAACAGAGGCAGAGGCGCCGACGTATGAGACAAAAGCTCGCACTGATCATTGCTCTGGCCGGCTTCGCGGTCGTTACCGCGCTTGGCGTCGGCATGGCCGGTGCCGACCCATCGACCGGCCTCGGCGACAGCCAGGCAGCCAGCGGGTTGACGACCTCCACCCTGCCTTCTTCCGCACAGCCTCCGGCCTGCGCCAACGGAGTCGACGACGACGAAGACGGCCTTACCGACCTCGAAGACCCGGACTGCGAATCGGCCTCCGACAAGACCGAGGAACCGGAAGCGGAAACGGAAGCTCCGGCGAAACCCAACGCGCCGGGCGCCGCAGAAGAGCCGCGGGCCGGCGACCAGGTCCAGAGCGGCGCCACTCTGAACGCCTCGGAAGCGGGTGACGAATCCGGCGGTGGCGTCAAGCGAAACCAGAGCCTTGGCGGCGGGACGGAAAGCGGCGGGGTGACGGCGCCCAGCGCGACCGGCGGCGACCAGGTCCCGGCCGAAGGCACCGACGGGGGCTCGCAGTTCAACCAGGGCGGCGCGCCGACCGGCGCCAACCCGACGACGACCTTTGCCGCCTTCGGGCCGTCTCCGATCGGCGTCCCGAACTTCGTCATCGACTCCTTCGAGATCCCGCCCTTCCTGCTGCCGATCTACCAGGCCTGCGGTACCGAGTACGACATCCCCTGGGAGGTGCTCGCCTCGATCAACAAAATCGAGACCGCCTTCGGCACCAACATGGGGCCCTCCACCGCCGGCGCCGTCGGCTGGATGCAGTTCCTGCCGTCGAGTTGGGAAATGTACGGTCTCGATGCGAACGGGGACGGCCGCAAAGACCCCTACAACCCGGTCGACGCGATCTGCGCCGCGGCCCATTACCTCAAGGTGGCGGGCGGCAGCAACGACCTCTACCACGCGATCTTCGCCTACAACCACGCCGACTGGTACGTGCAGGAGGTGCTGCTCTACGCGCGCGCTTACGGCAAGCTGCCGACCCAGCTGGTCGGCTCGCTGACCGGGCTGACCGAGGGCGCCCACTTCCCGGTCGCCGCCGACGCCCGCTACGCCGACGACATCGCCACGCGGGCGGCGCTGAGCAAAGCGACGCCACAGGTGCGCGAGGAATACGGCAACGCCGCCGACGCGATCTCCTCCTCGCCCACCCGGCGTGGGATCAACATCTTCTCCCACGAAGGAGCGCCCGTCGTCGCCGTCAACGATGGCGTGATCACGAAGATGGGCAACTCGAAGAAGCTCGGCCGCTACGTCGTCCTGCGCGACGCCTACGGCAACCGCTACCTCTACGCAGAGCTCGGCACGATCGTGCGCAAGCACCGCACCGTGGTGATGCCGACCGGCAAGGAGAAACGGGTTCCGGTCGACAGCCAGAACATCCGCCCGCGACTCTACGCGCTGCCGGGCAGGACCAGGGGCGAGCGGACGCGGGCGAGCGAGCCCGTCGACAGCGCCGCCGCCAAGGGCGCCGACGGAACCCTCAGGGTGGGGTCGAAGGTTATAGCTGGGACCGTCCTGGCCCGGATCGGGGCGGGGGAAGACGGCGTCGACCCGCACATCAACTTTGCGATCCGGCCGGCCGGCAAAGGTGCGCCGCGAATCGACCCGAAGCCGATCCTCGACGGCTGGAAGCTGCTCGAGGCGACGGCCATCTATCGCGCCGACGGCAAGAATCCCCTCTCGGCCGACCTCGGCGGCGCCGGCGTGCTCCTGCTCTCCAAGGAGGCGCTGGAGCGTCGTGTCCTCGCTGACGAACACCTCGAAATCTACGACTGCGGCCGCACCGACATCGCCACCGGCAAAATCGACCGCCGGGTCCTGGCCATGCTCGAGTACCTCGTCTCCAAAGGCTTCACGCTGACGATCACCGCGCTCGAGTGCGGCCACAGCTACCTGACCACCTCGGGCAACGTCTCCGAGCACTCGACCGGCGATGCGGTCGACATCGCGGCGATCAACGGAGTGCCGGTGACCGGTCATCAGGGACCGGGCACGCTCACCGACGAGCTGATCAAAACGGTCCTGCAGCTGCAGGGGACGATGCACCCGCACCAGGTGATCTCGCTCGAGGACCTGCCCGGCGAAACCAGCTTCGCGCTGCCCGACCACTACGACCACGTCCACGTCGGCTACCGGCCGGAAGCGGGAGTATTCGGCGAACAGCTGAACGCGATGCTGAAACCCAGCCAATGGCAACGACTGACCCACCGCCTCGAGCGGATCGAAAACCCAAAGGTGCAGACCGGGCCCTCGAAGTTCTCGCTGCCGGACAAGCGCCAGGGCGACTGACGCAGCTCTTCGGATTCGTGCAGTTCGAGTTCGCAGGCACGCTCGCCGTGCCGGATGGCCGCTATCTGGCCAGGAGCGATGGTGAGCAGCAGGTGCTCGTCGTCGAAACCATCGGCGCCCCTCCCCCGCCCCGCCGGCGGCGACGCCGGCCAAAGAACGCCGAGGCAGCCGCCGACCCTGCGCCCCTGCCACTGAGCCGTGTCACCGCGGTACGGGCCGAGGAGCCCTTCGAGGAGACCGGCGAAGCCGACGCCTGGCTGGAGGGGGCACTCGCCTCCGAGGACTCGATCGACGCGCTGGTAGCCGAGGGGGTAGCTCTGCTCAACCGCGCGGTCCACGCCCACGCCGTGGCAAGCGCCGACCCGCTCGGCACCGAGCTGCGCGCGGACCGCGCGGCCACCGTCCGCATCGGCCACGGCAGCGGCAAGGAGGTCGCATCCGGTCGCTTCTCTTCTGCCCGCGAGGTCGATGTGCGGGCCGGGGGAAGCGCACGGCGACGGCAGGACGAAGAGCTGCGCCCGCAGGAGCGGCTCGCAGCCGTGCTCGGAGGCCGTGAACGCCTCGACGCCTGCGAGACCCTCGTCCTCCGCGCTCGCGCCGACCTCGACGGGGGCCGCCGCCGCGAGGCGGCGCTGCAATTGCGGGTCGCCCTGGAGGCGATGCTGACCGAGCTCGACGGTGCCCTCGCCGATCCCGGCCACGAGAAGGACATGGCGGAGCTGGAGGCGCGGCGCGGCGAGGCCGGCGAGGCGGCAAACGCGGCCCTACGGGGAGATCTGTCACTGGACGACGAGGGAAATGTCACCGAGCTGACGGAGATCTGCGAGCGGGTGCTGCGCCGGCGTCGCCTGCTGCGGGGCTGATGCCCTACAGAGCGAGACGGCGGGCGACGACGACGTCCTGGAGAGATTCGGCGATGTGGTGGGCTTCCTCAAGCACGATTCCCTCCAGGGAGGGGATGCCGATCACGGTTAGGCCGGCCGCTCGGGCGGCGGCTACGCCGGTTGGCGAGTCCTCGAGGGCGACCACGTCCGGTCCAGGCTCGATCCCAAGCCGCCGGCAGGCCTCCAGGTAGGGCTCCGGCGCGGGCTTCGGCGCGGCGACCTCGTGGGCGCTGATCACGACGTCGAAGCTGTCGTCAAAGCCGGCTATCTCCAGCGAGCGCTGGACGAAGACGAGTGGCGAGTTGGAGACGAGCCCGATCGGTGTGCCCCGCTGCTTCAAGGTGTGCAGCAACTCGCGCGCCCCGAGCATCGCCTCCACCCCGTGCTCGAGCTCGGCGACCACCAGCTCGTTCAGCTCCTCGATCAGCGCGGAGGCGCGGCCGGGCTCCCCCAGGCGCCGCTCGAGGATGCCACCGGCGATCTCCGCCGAGGTGCCGACCAACTCGCGCTTGTTGGCAGGGGTGAAGTCGAGTCCACGCCGCTCGAAGAGATCCTGCTCGGCTCGCGTCCAGACGGACTCGGTGTCGAGCAGCAGGCCGTCGTTGTCGAAGACGACGGCCGTGGGAGAGGAGTCACTCACCGGCGGATCATCGCGAATGCACCGATCGCCGGACGTGCCGGTGCGCAGAGGTCCATATGGACCTCTGCGCACCGGCACGTCCCCTGGGTAGGGTTGGCTCGTGCCCTTCCACGTCGAGATCAGCAGCGGCCTCAACCACGCCCGCGCGTTCAACCTGGACCTGGAGGAACTGCGACGGACGATCCTCGAGTCGTGGCTGACCCGGCGGCCGGTCGAGCTGGGCGAACACGAGTGGGATCCGCGCGAGTGCTCGCTGCGAATTCTCGAAGGGCGCCACCTTGACACCCCCGAGCTCTCCTTCGGCCAGGGCTGGGCGAACGCGGAGCGCTCCTCCGAGGACGTGACCCGCCGCGTGCTGGAGCACACCGACCCACCCAAGCTTCCCGACGCCTTCGTAGTGGAGGCCGAGGTGCCGGAGGCGACGGTGGCCGAGATGCTCAGCGGTCAGCAGGCGCAGCCGGTTGCCTTGAGCGAGGCTGAGAAGAGAATCGATGGCCGCGACCCGAAGATCGCGGCCATCATCCTCGTAACTAAGCGCTGACCGGCGGCGCCGAGGGATCGGCCTGCGGCGGCTCGGGCTGCGACGGAGCGGCCTCGAAGTGGACCGCATCCCCACGTGGGACGACGAGCACCGGGTAGGTGGCCGCCTCGACCGCGTAGTCGCTGGAGGCGCTGATCGTGACCTTGCCCTGCGGCGACTCGGGCCGCGAGCCGACGACGAGCAGGTCGACCGGGGCGCCCTTGAAATCGGCGACGCCGGAACCCAGGGCCGCGGCCAGGCTGCCGGCCGTCGCGCGCGCCGCATCGTCGCCCTCGTCAAGGATGCCGATCGTGCTGACGCCCGCCGACGGCCGGTCGCGAAACCCAGCCGGTGCGACGGCGATCGCGGCCGGGCCGCCGAGCAGCAGTTTGTGGGCCGATATCCCGGGCTTGACGGTGCCGGCCGCGGTCCGGTACTCGGAGCCGAAGACGATCACGTCGGCGTTCTCGCGCTCGGCCAGTTCGGCGAGGCCGACGCTGGTGCCCGGGTTGACGACGACGTGGCGAGCCATGTCCGGCGCGCCGACCGCTTCGGCGCCTCTCTCGAGCAGGTCTTCGGCTTCCTTCTGCTCGAGCGCCCCTCCCTGGGCATGGCGGACGTAGGCGAGCGAGAGCTCGGCGCCGGAAAAAGCGAGGAGCCGGCCGAGAGCCAGCGCGTCGCGGTCGTTGTCGGTGTCGTCGTAGGAAACGATGATCCTGAGAGCCATCGGTGCCTCCTTGTCGTTTTTAGGAGTCGGAATACGAAGCTGAGACGAAGTTCGAGGCGATGGTGGCACGGTCCTTGTATCAGCACAACTGTTATTACCTATTTGTTAGATAAGATTTACTTATGCTGAATACGAGCCGCCTCAACGTCCTCCGCGAGGTGATCGACAAAGGCTCCTTCTCCGCCGCGGCCGACGCGCTCTCCTACTCGCAGTCGGCCGTCTCGCAGTCGATCGCGACGCTCGAGGGCGAGGTGGGAGCGCCGTTGATCGAGCGCGACCGCCGCGGTGTACGACCGACTCCGGCGGGGGCCGCGCTGGCCGCCCACGCAGAGGGAATCCTCGCCCGGATGGAGGACGCCGAGGCCGAGGTCGCGGCGATCGCCGGGGGCCGAGGGGGCCGGCTGCGAATCGCCTCCTTCCCGACCGCCGGAGCGACCCTGATGCCACAGGCGGTAGCCAGGTTCCGCGCCGCCCATCCCGGCGTCGAGGTGAGCCTCGCCGAGGGCGAATCCGAGCAGATCGCACCGCGCCTGCGAGCCGGCGATTTCGAGATCGTCGTCCTCTTCGAGTTCGCCGGCGTCGGCGAGCGGATGGGAGCGGGCATGCGCCGCTTCGAGCTGCTCGACGATCCGCTCCATCTCGCGCTGCCCGCGGAGCATCGGCTGGCGAGCCGGAGGAAGCTGAGGCTCGATGACCTACGCGAGGAGTCCTGGGTTCAAACCTCCGCCGCCAGCCCCTGCGCCCGGCATGTCGTCCGCTCCTGCCACGCAGCCGGCTTCGAGCCCCGCGTCTCCTTCGAAAGCGACGATTACCAGACGGTCCAGGGCCTGGTCGCCGCCGGCGTCGGCGTCGCCCTTATCCCCCAGCTGGCGCTCTCGACCGTCCGCCCCGACATCCGCATCCGTTCCCTCGACCCGGGCAGTCCCGTCCGCAAGGTCTTCGCCGCGACGCCGCGGGCCGCCGCCGTCACTCCCGCCGTGGCGACGATGCTCGACGTCCTGCGCGAGATCTCCCGCGGTGCTGGCAACGCGGCCGCCTGAGGCGGATCTATGCGTCCCGACAAAAGAGAACCGCCCCCGGGAGAGTGCGGGGGCGGTTCTCGTGTTGGTCGCGACAGCCGGGCGAGGGAGGGACGCCCGGCTCTGCCCTAGGTCGCGCTTCCGGCGGCAGTGGGAACTCCGTCGGGATAGCCCAGGGAGGGCACGTCCGACGGATACACCTCGTGGCCGTGGACGGCGATGTCGCCGATCTCCATTTCCTCGTCCGTCATGCGCAGCGGCACGACCAGACCGACCAGTTTGAGGAGGATGAAGGTGCCGATCGAGGAGAACACGATCACCCAGAGCGCGGTCAGCGCCTGCCAGCCGAGCAGATGCAGGCCGCCGCCGGAGATCGTGCCGGCAAGGGTGGTTTCCGCCATCGCCGAGTTGGCGAAGATGCCGACCAGGAGGCCGCCCGCAAGCCCGGCAAAGCCGTGCGTGTAGACGACTCCCAGCGTGTCGTCCACGTTGCGGAAGGGCGCCGCTCGGCTCAGGTAGTTGAGCGCGAAGTAGACGAGCGTCGAGGCGATGACGCCGATGATGATCGCGCCCCAGCCGTTGACGAAGCCGGCCCCGGGGGTGATCGCGACAAGGCCGACGATCATGCCGTTGACGCTGCCGATAAGGCTCGGCTTGCGCCCGGTGGCGTAGTCCCATGCGACCCAGACCAGGAACGCGACCGCGGTGCAGAGGTTCGTATTGAGCACGGCGGCGGAGGCGATCGCACCCGCTGAGTACCAGTCACCACCGTTGAACCCGTTCCATCCGAGCCAGAGGAGACCGGCACCGACCGCGACCATGGCGAGGTTGTTCGGTGCGTCGACCTCGCGGTCTCGCTGCAAGCGCGGGCCGATCACCCATGCGGCCACGAATCCGGAGACACCGGCCGCGAGGTGGATCACGTAACCGCCGGAGAAGTCGACGGCCCCGTGCTGGGCGAAGTAACCGCCGCCCCAGATCAGGAAGGCGTTGATCGTGTAGACCAAGACGGTCCAGAGGGCGACAAACGGAATCCACGCCTTGAAATTGATCCGCCCGAGCACCGAGCCCAACATCAGCAGCGGCGTGATCGCGGCGAAGACGATCTGGAAGTAGGCGAGCGTTGACTGCGGGAATTCGATTTCTTCGGATACCACGGGCAGGAGCGGGATGTGGCCGTGTCCGAGCTCGCTGGCACTACTCAGGATCGAACCCGGCTGGCCCCACATATTCGCCAGGAAACTGCCGCCGCCCGCCCCAAAGATGTGCATCGGGGTTCCGAAGGCCATCCTGAACGCGAACAGGCACCAGAGGATGAGCACGATCGCGAAGGCGACAAAGGCCATCATCATCGAGTTCACCGACCAGCGCTTCTGCATTACGCCGCCGTAGAGAACGACCAGCCCCGGGATGCTCATCAGGCCGACCAGAGTTGCGGCGGTGAGCTGCCATGAGTTGGCGCCTTCGCTCAACCATTCCATAGATCCGGTGTTTCCTTTCTTGTTGAGGGCTGCCGATCGCGCGAGCTAACCGCCGCCGGCACCAAGCGCCCAATGAATTGCCGTAAGCCTGTCGTCACCGTCCAGGCGCTACCACGTACAGCTGTCTAAAGATCGGCCCCAGCGGTTCGCCAGATTGGAGGTTCGCGCGCTTGGATCAGCCATTAATCTGCCCTTCGATGCCGCTCGAAGGACATTTCAACCGCGTCAACACTCCCCTGCGGCAATTGACGAAGCGGGAGCGCAACGTCGTCATTTCCGGGCTCGCGGTGACTCTCGTGGCGCTTGCGGCGCTGCTCCTTGCAACCTCAGAAGCCAGCCAGCCACCACCCGCATCTGGGTGCATCCGGGTCTCTGTGGCCGGGCGCACCGGCGCCGAGCTGATCCAATCCTGCGGGGCGGAAGCAAGGGAACTCTGCGCCCGCAGCATGGGCGTGGACGAGCCGCAGTTTCGAGCGATCGCCGCGGGCTGCAGCGAACAGCGCATACGCCCCCTCGGACCGCCGTCCGGCGCCGGCTCGGCCCCTACCGGCTAGCCGAGAGCGGCAATCAACGCCGGCAGCTCCTCGTCGACCTCTCCCTCTAGCTTCAGCATCGCCTCGCCGTCGTAGGGCGTCGGCCCCTTGGTGACGATCGCCAGCCGCCCCCCGGCAGCCATCGTCACCTCGGGCAGCCCGGCCACCGGGTGGACGACCAGGGAGCTGCCGATGCAGAGCATCAGCTCGGCTTCCGCCGCGAGCGCGTGGGCCTTCAGCATCGCTGCTTCGGGCAGCATCTCGCCGAAGAGGACCACGTCCGGCTTAACCGGTCCGTCGCAGGAGGAGCAGCGCGCGATGCCATCGCCGTCGAAGAGCGCGTCAACCGCTTCGATGCCGTACGAGGCCTCGCACTCGCGGCAGGTCGAGGTTTCGATCGAGCCGTGCACCTCGACCACGTTCTCGGAGCCGGCGGCCCGATGAAGGCGGTCGATGTTCTGCGTGATCACCCCGGCCAACAACCCGCGGCGCTCGAGCTCGGCCAGCGCCTCATGCGCGGCGTTGGGACGTTTGTCGCCGAGCGAGTGGAAGCGCGGCCGGTAGTAGGACCAGAAGCGCGCCGGATCGCGCTCGAAGACGTCGATGTGGGCGACCTCCATCGGGTCGACGTTCGCCCAGAGGCCGGTCTCGGGCGTGCGGAAGTCGGGGATCCCGGACGGCACCGAGACCCCGGCGCCGGTGAGCGCCACCGTGCAACGCGATGCCCGAATCAAGTCAGCGAGCCGCTCTACGGCGGCCACCTCGCGCTCCTGCCACCCTGCCTTCACGACCGGATCATTTCAGCCAATCTGGAACGCGGTGACGCCGCCCTCTCCCCTACCCTCCCGGTGCTCGCCTACCGCGCCTGGATTGCCCGAAATGACCAAACCCCTTGCCATACCGGAAAGACAGCGCGCCGATGAACATGGCGAGGTCTTTACCCGCAGGTGGGTGGTCAAGTTGATCCTGGATTTGGTCGGCTACAGCCCCGCGTGCGACCTGGTGGCAGCTACGGCCCTGGAGCCCGCTTGCGGTCGCGGTGCATTCATCGTCCCGATGGCAGAGCGGCTCATCCAGTCAGCCAACACCCACGGGAGGACCTTGGACGAAGCGCAGGGCGCGCTGGTTGCTTTTGACCTCATTCCCAGCAACGTCGAGCAAAGCCGTCTTGCGATCCGGCACGCGTTGACTGAAAACGGAATTGCCCCGGACTTGGCAAAGAAACTTGCCCGCCAGTGGATTGGCTGCGACGACTTCCTGCTGAATCCTCCACCCGAACGTTCCGTCGACTTTGTGTTGGGAAATCCCCCTTACCTGCGACTGGAGGCTGTACCCCGAGAACGTTCCGAGGCGTATCGGAACGCTTGCGCGACGATGGGTGGCCGCGCCGATGTCTACGTGGGCTTTTACGAGCATGCGCTGCGGGCGCTGCGTGACGGTGGGACCCTGGGCTTTATCTGCGCCGACCGCTGGATGCGCAATGCGTACGGCGCCCACCTGCGGGAGATGATCTCCGAGGAATGGGCGCTCGATTCTCTTGTCTCGATGACTGGCGTCGATGCTTTCGAGGACGAGGTCGACGCCTACCCCGCTGTGACCGTCCTCCGACGCGGGGAACAGACCACCGGGCCCGTCGTCGTCGAGGCAACACCTGGCTTTGAAGGAAACGAAGCTGCAGGGGTCGCAGAATTTGTCCGTGATCAGAGGACCAAGTTGACTACCGGCGAGAACTACAGCGCCACCGGCCTGAAGAGCTGGTTTCGCGGCCGAGGTGGGTGGCCCAGTGGCTCACCGGATCGACTTGCCGTACTCGCAGAGATTGAGGCATCCCTTCCGAGCCTGGAAGATCCCGACACCGGCACGAAGGTGGGCATCGGGGTTGCCACTGGTGCTGACAAGGTCTTCATCACTGATGATCCAGGGCTAGTAGAGCCCGACAGGCTTCTTCCCTTGGCGCTCCCCCGCGACATTGCATCGGGGGAGGTCAATTGGGGGGGCAAGATGCTGGTCAATCCCTGGGACACGAATGGACTGGTCGACCTCCAAGAATGGCCCCACATGGCCAAGTACATGACGGGTCATCGGGCTGCTCTGGCCAAGCGCCATACCGCCAAGCGCGGCAGCTGGCATCGAACGATCGATCGAGTCATCGATGGCCTCGTCGAGAAACCCAAGCTGTACCTGCCGGATTTCAAAGAGACGACCTTCCCCGTCTTAGATACAGGCAATACCTACCCGCATCACAATCTCTATTGGATCACCTCGGAGCGCTGGGATCTACAGGTGCTCGGAGGGCTCCTCTTGAGTGAGGTCGCAAATCTCTTCATCGAGGCCTATTCGGTGAGAATGCGGGGAGGGTTCTTGCGCTTTCAAGCCCAGTACTTGCGGAGGATTCGAGTTCCGCGATTGGAAACCCTCAGCGACCTTCATGCCGCCGCTCTGCGAGATGCCTTTCGTCAACGAGACGTCGCCGCTGCAACCGCCGTTGCGCTGCAGCTATACGGAATGACAGGGATCCCGGACTGATGAACCAGACCCGATTCGAAGAAGCGGTTCGCTCGTACTGGGATGTCCGCACGAAGCAACAGGAACGTCAGCGCAAGGCCGGGAAGGCGGATGCGGGAATGCGTGGGGCCGTCACTGGAGGGGCACAAATGGATGCCCTCTCGCAGCTCCTGGAGGAGACGTTTGTCGACGCCGGCTTCTCCCCCGAAACCATCTATCGACAGACGCACGTTGAGCTGCCCGGCTACTACCGACCCGGGAAGAAATGGGATCTGGTCGTGATCCATGAGGATGAGCTCGCGGCCGCAATCGAGTTCAAGTCCCATGTAGGCCCATCTTTCGGCAACAACTTCAACAACCGAGTTGAGGAGGCGATCGGAAGCGCCAGCGATATCTGGGTCGCTTACCGCGAAGGGAGATTCGGCAAGACGCGGCCCTGGCTCGGCTACTTCTTCCTGCTTGAGGAGCATGCGAAGTCGATCGAGCCAGTGGCCGTTCGCGAGCCGCTCTTCGACGTAGAGGATGTTTTCGTTGGAGCCTCTTACAAACAGAGATACGAAATCCTCTGTCGTCGCCTGCTCTCAGAGCGACTCTACGACGCTGCCTGCTTTGTCACTTCCTCCGCCGATCCGCAGACGCCCATTCATGAGCCGACCGAGGAGCTGGCCTTCAGTAATTTCGTCGCCCAGATCCGCGGACGAGCCGCCCAGCTGGTCGCCGAATCAAACTAGCCGACACTCTCAGCGAACTAGCGGATTCACTTGCCACTCCACTTTGGGGTTCGCTTGCCCAGGAAGGCCGAGATGCCCTCTTTGGCGTCCTTGCTGGCGAAGGCGGTGGCAAAGGCCCCCTTCTCGGCCTCGATTCCCTCGTCGAGGTCGCCCTTGTGGGAGGCGGCCTTGATCTGCTCGCGGGCCAGCGGCGCCTGGGCGGCCAGCTTGCGCGCCCACATCAGCGCCGTCTCGAACAGCTCGTGGTCGGGGACGACCCGGTTGACGAGGCCGGAGTCGAGCGCCTCGCCGGCCAGGATCGCGTCGCCGATCAGGTTCATCTCCAGCGCTTTGTTGGGGCCGACCAGGCGCGGCAGCCGCTGCGTGCCGCCGAAGCCGGGGACGATCCCGAGTTTGATCTCCGGCTGGCCGAAGACCGCAGCCTCGGCGGCGATCCGCACGTCGCAGGCCATCGCCAGCTCGCAGCCGCCGCCGAAGGCGATCGAGTTGACCGCGGCGATCGTGGCGACGCTGTCGGTGCCGAACTCGCGCAGCAGCGCGTGCGCCGTGTGCAGCAGATCGGCACCCGAGCCCTCGTCCATCTGCGTGAAGGCCTTGATGTCCGCGCCGGCCGAAAAGACGACCGGGACCGAGGAGGCGACGACCATCGCGCCGATCCCGTCCGACGCCTTGACCTTCTCCCAGACCGTCCCCAGGTCGCGGATCACGTCGGGTGAGATCGCGTTCATCGGCAGGTTGGCCAGCCAGGCGATCGCGACGTCGCCGCGGGTCTCCAGCTTGACCGTCTCCGCCTGCTCGCCCTCGTCGGGCTGCGGGTAGGGGTAGAAGCCCTGGCCGGACTTGAGCCCGAGGCGTCCCTGGGCGACGAGCCGCTTCAGGGTGACCGGCGGCGCGAAGCGCTCACCGTGCTTCTCCTCGAGCTGCTCGATCCGCTCGAGGATCGTGTCGAGGCCCTCCAGATCGGCTTTCCAGAAGGGCGGGAAGAGGCCTTTGCGCGGGTCGAGGCCGGCGCCGGCCATCATCCCCAGGTCGATGTCGCGGACCGAGCAGACGCCCTCCTCGACCAACTGACAGGCCTCGATCAGCGCCCGTCCGGTGAACAGCGCGACCAGCTCCTCGGCGTCGGGGCCGGCATCGCCGGGGATGTTCTGCTCTCCATCTTTGAAAAACCCCTCGCCGCCGCTCTTGGCGCCGAGCTTGCCGCCGGCGACCAGGCCCTGTAGGCCCTTGTGGACGTAGAAGCTCTCGCCGTAGGAATGGTTGAGGTGCTCGGCGACGTGCAGCACGGTGTCGAGCCCAAGCAGATCGGTGAGGAAGAAGGGGCCCATCGGCGCGCCTTTGGCCGCCGCGATCGCCTCGTCGATCGCCTTCAGCGAGAGGCCCTGCTCCTCCTGGGCGCGCCAGATCTCGCCGATCGTCGCCATCAGGATGCGGTTGACGACGAAGCCGGGGACCTCGCCGCAGACGATAGGCTGCTTCTTGATCGCCTGGGCGAAGTTGTAGGCGGCGGTGGCGGTCTCCTGCGAGGTGTCCTCGCTGGCGATCACCTCGACCAGCGGCATCACCGAGGCCGGGTAGAAGAAGTGGAAGCCGACGACCTTGTCGGGCCGCAGGGTCGCTTCTCCGATCTCGGTGATCGAGAGCGAGGAGGTGTTGGAGGAGAGGATCGCGTGGCCGGGGGTGGCGGCGTCGAGCTCGCGGAAGACGGCCTGCTTGATCTCCATCTTCTCCGGTACCGCCTCGACGACGAAGTCGATGTCGCCGAAGTCCCCGTAGCTGGTCGTGCCGGCGATCAGTCCCATCACCTCGGCGAGGCGGGCGTCTGCCTGCTCCTGGGTCAGCTTCTCCTTCTTGACCAGGCGGGCGAGCTGCCCCTCGGTGACGGCGCGGGCCTTCTCCACCGCGGCATCGACGAACTTCTGGTCGATGTCCTTGACGACGACGGGGATGTCGGAAGCGGCGATCGCCTGCGCGATCTCGCCCCCCATGGTGCCGCCGCCGACGACGGCGGCCTTCGAGACGAACATTCGGGTTGGTCCTCCGGATTCTGGCTTGGGGTGCGGGACGCGGAGGCTATTCGATCCCGTCCACGCCCCGCTCTAGCCTCGTTGGCCGATGAGCGAGATCGTCGAGGGCCTTGGTGGGAGCGAGCGCGAGCGGATCGCCTCGCTGCGCGAGCAGGGACGTTTCTTCTGGATCGACCTCTGCGCCAGCGATCTGCCGGCCGCGGAGCTGGACGAGGCGCTCGGTATCGGGCCACACGCCCTCCGTCCCCTGCTCGAATTCGAACGGGCAGGGCCTCCCTCGCGCCGCTTCCATGCCGACGGCCAGCACGTCGTCTTTCCATTCCATTGCTACCTGGAGGGCGAGCACCATGACGGCGATGACACGCCCCGCGTTGGCGCGATCGAGGTCAACGTGCTGGTCCACGGCGACTACCTGCTCACCGTCCACCGCGAGCGCGTCTCCCTGCCCGAAATTCTGCCCGGCTATAGCGAGGAGGGGCGCAGCGAGCAGTACATCGTCTACGCGGTCCTCGACGCGATGGTCGCGACCGCCTTCGACGCGCTCAACAACACCGAGCTGGCGCTGGAGGGGCTGCAGATCCTCGCCGGCGACGCTGGCAATGCGCGGGTGCGGATGGGGACGCTGCGGGCGATCAGCCTGCGACTGACGACGATGCGCCGCCAGCTCGGCCCGCAGCGGGGGATCTTCGAGCGGATCGGCGAGGAGATCGGCCAGGTCGAGGGGCTGGAGTCCGACAACGAACGCTACTTCGAACGCATCTACGAGCAGCTCAACCGGATGGTTGATGGGATCGACGCCGCCGCCGACTCGATGGCGAAGCTGATGGACCTGCGGCTGAACGAGACGATGTACTGGCTGACCGTGGTGGCGACGATCTTCCTGCCGCTCACCTTCCTGACCGGCTTCTTCGGCATGAACTTCGCCTGGCTCATCGGCCGGATCAACACCGAGGCCGCCTTCCTCCTGCTCGGCATCGGCGGCTCGGCCGTGGCCACGGCGCTGACCTGGTTCGCGGTGAGGCGTCGTGGCACCCCGGTGCAGCCCGACCAGGACGCGGTCGAGCGGGTCATCGCCACCCTGCGACGCCCGCTGAGCTGAGTCCCCCTCGGCTCGACCGATGGACAAGGCTGCGTGGCGATCGTTGTACCGCGGTACAAAGGCATTTTCGAGCGCCTCCCATTAGGCTCTTTTGGCTCTTTCAACCAAGTGAGGGACTGACAAAGCGATGACTCGTATCCGCCAGCAGAACGTGACCGCAGCGCAGTGGAGCTCCAACGGAGAGGCACTCGGCGCGCTCGACTTGACCCTGCCCGAGAACGACCCCTTTGGCGCCAACGTATTCTCGGTCGCCGTACAGCGCGAAAGGCTGCCCGGCGACGTATTCGAGAAGCTGCAGGCGTCCCTGGCCGACGGCGTGGCGCTCGACCCGAGCCTCGCCGACGCCGTCGCCGAGGCGATGAAGGAGTGGGCGCTGGAGAACGGCGCCACCCACTTCACCCACATGTTCCAGCCGCTGACCGGCTCGACCGCCGAGAAGCACGACTCCTTCTTCGACCCGGGCGAGGAGGGCACGGTCCTCGCCGGCTTCTCCGGCAAGGAGCTGATCCAGGGCGAGCCCGACGCCTCCTCCTTCCCGACCGGCGGCGTCCGCGCCACCTTCGAGGCGCGCGGCTACACCGCCTGGGACCCGACCTCCCCCGCCTTCATCCTCGAGAACCCCAACGGCGCCCTGCTCTGCATCCCGACCGCCTTCGCCTCCTGGACCGGCGAGGCGCTCGACGGCAAGATCCCTTTGCTGCGCTCGATGGATGCCCTCTCCCGCTCCGCGATCAAGGCGCTGAGGCTGCTCGGCGACGAGGACAGCCAGCGCGTCTTCACCACCGTCGGCGCCGAGCAGGAGTACTTCCTGATCGACGAGCAGTACTACTTCGAGCGTCCCGACCTGATCTCCACCGGCCGCACGCTGTTCGGCGCCAAGCCGCCCAAGGGGCACGAGCTGGACGATCACTACTTCGGCTCGATCCCCGAGCGGGTGCTCGCCTGCATGCTGGAGGCGGAGTTGGAGATGCGCAAGCTCGGCATCCCGGTCAAGACCCGCCACAACGAGGTCGCGCCGGCGCAATACGAGATCGCGCCGACGTTCGAGAACTCCAACGTCGGCTCCGACCACCAGCAGCTGATGATGCAGGTGCTGGAAAGCGTCGCGCGGCGCTACGGGCTGGTCTGCCTGCTGCACGAGAAGCCCTTCGCCGGCGTCAACGGCTCCGGCAAGCACAACAACTGGTCGATGGGGACCGACACCGGCACCAACCTGCTCGACCCGGGCGACACGCCGGCCGACAACATCCACTTCCTCTTCTTCTGCGCCGCGGTGATCCAGGCCGTGAACAAGCACCAGGGGCTGCTGCGCGCCTCGGTCGCCAACATCGGCCAGGACCACCGGCTCGGTGCCAACGAGGCGCCGCCGGCGATCATCTCGATCTTCCTCGGCGGCGAGCTGGAAAAGGTCTTCGAGGCGATCGCGACCGGGGAAGGCGATCCCAACACGCCGGCCTCGTTCCTCGAGCTGGGAGCGACGGTGCTGCCGAAACTGCCGATGCACGGCGGCGACCGCAACCGCACCTCGCCCTTCGCCTTCACCGGCAACAAATTCGAGTTCCGGGCGCTGGGGTCGAGCATGTCGCTGGCCTTCCCCAACACGGTGCTCAACACGATCGCCGCCGAGGCGATCGACGAGCTGGCCGCAAAGCTGGAGGAGAAGATCTCCGGCGGCACGGCGATGCCGGAGGCCGTGATCGCGATCGTCAAGGATGCATACAGCGCCAACAAAGGGGTCTGCTTCGGCGGCGACAACTACGCCGAGGAGTGGCACGCGGAGGCCGAGCAACGCGGCTTGAAGAACCTGCGCACCACCCCGGACGCGCTGCCGGAGGTGCTCGCCGACCAGACGGTCGCCGCCTTCGAGAACTACGACGTGCTCTCCAAGCGCGAGCTCGAGTCCCGCTACGAGGTCTGGCTCGAGCAGTACGCGCTCCGCGCCAACATCGAGGCCGAGACCACGCACTCGATCGCCAAGACGATGATCCTGCCGGCGGCGCTGCGCTACTTGGCCCTGATCAACGAGTCCGGTGTGGCCGAGGGCGTGGCAGGCGAGGTCAAGGGGCAGCTCGAGGAGCTCGGCGCGTCGCTGGCCGAGCTCGAGGCGGCCAACGCCTATCCAGACGAGCTCAAGGGCCTCGACCTGGCGATCCATGCCCGCGACGAGCAGATCGCCGCGATGGCGCGGGTACGCGAGGCTGCCGACAAGCTGGAGAAGATCGTCGCCGACGACCTCTGGCCGCTGCCCAAGTACGAGGAGATGCTCTTCATCAGTAGGGCCGGCGGGGCCTACTCGTCGTCTTCGTCGTTGTCGCGCACGGCGCGAATGATCAGGTAGCCGATCGCGACGAGACCGAGGATCGGGATCAGGCCACCGAAGACGGCGGGCCAGGCCTCACTCGCGAGCAGGATCATGCGCCCGGCAGGCCCCGCCCGCCGTGCAACGGGTTGAGGTCGGCGAGGAGCTCGAGCAGGCGAGGCTCGGACTCCTCGTCGTCGATCACGACCGCCGTGCCCGGCCAGGCGTAGCGGAGGTAGCGGTCATAGGCCTGGCGCGAGCCGAGATTTGGCTCGTAGATCCAGGAGCCGGTGTTCCAGTAGCGGGTGCGCGAGTCGCCGCTGGACTGGACGCAGGCAAGCGGCTGGTGGGTGTGGGCGAAGACGATCTTCTCGCTCTCCTTGCCCCAGCCGAGGTTCTCGACCACCCGTGCAAAGGCCTCGAGCGCATGCTCTGAGGGGTCGCTGGGCGAAACGACGCTGGCGGCCGGATAGGCGGGGCGCACCTGAGCCTCCTCGGGGGCAGGCCGCTCGCCGCGGAGGCGTCGCAGACCACGCCGCGGCAATCTCAGGGCATGCTCGATCCGCCCCGCCCGCTCGGCGGCACGAAAGACGTTCTGCTGGGCATGGGTGCCATGCGGCATCTGGGCGGCGATGTAGAGCCACTCGGTGAGCAGGGTGATCACCGACTCATAGTCCTCGATCGTCTGCGGCTGCTCCGCGCCGCCGGTGGCAATCCCCCACAGCGTCCGGGTCAGCAGGCGGTCGCCACGCGAGCCGGTGAGGCGTGCGTGCGGATCGAGGTAGTGGCCGTGAGTGCAGAGGACGCCGGCGAAGCTGTAGGTCGGGTAGGCGATCTCGACCTCGACCCCCGGCAGGCGGCGGGCGAGGAAGGAGCGGAAGAAGCCGGGGCCAGGCCGGGCCTCCTCGTCGCCGGCGAGGCGATGTGCCTCAGCAAGATCGGGCGGCGAGAAGCCGGCGGCAAGCTGCGCCTCGAGGCGGTTCTCGGCGTCGCGATGGACGAGGTGATGGTCGTGGTTGCCAGCCAGGAAGACGAGTCGCTTGCCGGGCAGCTTCTCGGCGATCAGCCGCAGCAGCCCGTCGGAGGCGTCGACCGCGTCCCCGACCGAGCCGAAGAGGAAGTCGAAGAGGTCGCCGAGGAAGATCAGCTCGTCGATCCCGTCCAGCTGCGGCGCCAGCCTTTCGAGAAAGAGCTCCTCGCGCAGCAGGTCGCGCCCGGTCCAGGCGCCGAAGTGGGTGTCTGAGATAACCAGAGCCGCGCTCAAGCGCGGGAGAGTACCCGCATCTCGAGGCCGCCCTTGGGCGAGAGGGTCGGCATCTGCCGCACGGTCATCGTGCGGCCCGGCAGGGCGTCGAGGCGCAACCGCTGCAGCAGCATCGTCGCCACCAGCTTCACCTCGGTCTGACCGAAGCGCTTGCCGATGCAGATCCGCTGGCCACCGCCAAAGGGGACGTAGGCGCCGCGCGGCAACGCCGCCTTGCGCTCGCGGGTGAAGCGCTCGGGGATGAAGGCCTCCGGCTCGGGGAAGAACTCGGGGATGCGGTGGCTGGCCCAGGAGCAGTAGTTGACGTAGGCCTCGCGGGGAACCGTGTAGCCGCCGAACTCGAACTCGCGGACGGCGCGGCGGGGGCCGATCCAGGCCGGCGGGTAGAGGCGCAGCACCTCGTCGAGGACCATGTCGAGGTAGGGCATCTCGCGCTCGAGCCGGTCGACCGTCGGCGCCGCCTCGCCCAGCACCCGGTCCTGCTCCTCGCAGAGCCGAACGACGACGTCGGGGTGGCGGGCCAGCTCGTGCATCATGAAAGTCAGGGTCGAGGTCGAGGTGTCGTGGCCGGCGAACATCAGGGTCATCACCTGGTCGCGGACCTCGCGGTCGGTGAACGCCTCCCCCGCCTCGCCGCGGGCCGCCAACAGGAGGCTGAGAATGTCGCGACTGCCCGGGTCCGGCGCCGCCCTGCGGCGAGCGATCTCGGCGAAGACGATCTCGTCGAGGACCTGGCGCGAGGAGACCAGCTTGCGCCAGGGCGAACCCGGGCCGCGCAGCAGGCGCAGCGGGTAGTCGATGCCGTAGAAGCCGAGCGCGCGCTCGAAGTGCTCGGCCGCGACGGCACCTTTGCCGGCCCCGTCGGGATCGAGCCCGAGCAGCGCGCGCATCGCGATCCGCATCGCCAGGTTGCGCATCCAGTCGTAGAGATCGACGACCTCGCCGGGACGCAGGGTGGCTATCGCCGCCTCGCCCTCCGCCGCCATCGAGTCGATCATCGAGGTCACCTGTTCGCGGTGGAAGGCGGGCATCATGATCGCCCGCGCCCGGTCGTGGTAATCGTCGTCGATCGTCAGCAGCCCGTCGCCGAGCAACGGGATCAGGTCACCGAAGCTCGACTCGCGCCAGTGGAAGTTCTCCGGGTGGGCGACGGTGACGAAGTGATTGGCCTCCGGCCCCAGCATGAAGACGACCCGGGTATGGAGCAGGCGCATGCTGAAGATCGGGCCGTGCTCTTCATAGCTGGATAGCAGCAGCGGCAGCGGGTCGTGGGCGATCTGATGGGTGCGCGCAAGGCTGAAGTCGCTCGGACCGGGCGGGTATTTGCCCCTCCCCCGCCACTCGGCACGGATGTCGCCGGCGACCCGGCGTACCGGGTTGTCGGACATCTGCGGCGGTTTGGCGGCGGGAACTGCGGTCTCGACCGGCATCGCCCCGAACAATAACTGGCTAGCTGGCCAGTTCGCGACGACGTGTGATGCATCGAGTCCCTATTTGGGGCTCGATGCATCACGGATGGGCGCTGGTCAAGCTGAGCTGGCGGCGAGCTGGCCACAGGCGGCGTCGATGTCGCGGCCGCGGGTGAGCCGCACGGTGGCGCCGAGGCCGTGCTCGGCGAGGATCGCGCGGAAGGCCTCGATCCGCTCTGGCGAGGAGCCGTCGTAGGCCCCGGTCGGGTTGTAGGGGATCAGGTTGACCTTGTAGACGCGACGGTCGAGCAGGGCGGCGAGCTCGCGGGCGTGCTCGGGCAGGTCGTTGACCCCGTCGAGCATCACGTACTCGACGAAGATCTTGTCACGGCGGCGGGTGCGGTAGCGTTCGCAGGCTGCCAGCACCTCGGCCAGCGGGTAGCGGTCGTTGACCGGCATCAGCTGCGAGCGCAGGCCGTCATTCGGCGCGTGCAGCGAGAGGGCGAGGCTGATCGGTATCTCGCATTCGGCCAGGCGGTCGATCCCCGGCACCCAGCCGACGGTCGAGATCGCCGTGCGGCGGTGGGTGACGCCGAGGTCGGGCAGCCGTTCGCAGGCGCCGAGCACGGCGTCGAGGTTCATCGTCGGCTCCCCCATCCCCATGAAGACGACGTGGTCGATCGCTTCGGTGCGGCGGAAGTGGAGTGCCTGGTCGAGGATCTCATCGGCGCTCAGGTTGCGGCCGAACTTCATCTGGCCGGTGGCGCAGAAGCTGCAGGTCAGCGGGCAGCCCGACTGCGAGGAGACGCAGACCGAGCGGCGCCCGTCGCGGTAGCGCATCAGCACCGCCTCAACCGCCCGCCCATCCCCGGTGTGGAAGAGCGCCTTGACGGTGCCGTCGTCGGACTTCGCCTCCGCTTGAAGGTCGAGGGTCGAAACCGGCACCGCGGCCTCCAGCCGCGCCCGCAGGGCCGCGGGCAGGTTGGTCATCTCCGCATATGACCCGGCCCCACGCGCCACCCACTCCCAGACCTGGGAGGCGCGATAGGAGGGCTCGCCGGCGGTGGCGAGAGTCTGGGTCAGCAGGGCGCGATCCATACCCCGGCGAGTGTAGGGCTCGCCGGGTTTTCTCAGGCGGAGGGAGGCGCGGGGGTCTCTGGCGGCGGCGGTTCGGGCGGCAGCGGCTGGGGGTTCAGCTCAGAGTCTGGTGGCGCTTCCTGGCCCGGCAGGGCTTCGGCTTCCTGCTTCCAGAGATCGTTCAGCGATACCTGGATGTAGGCCCAGAGCGCGGGCGAGAGCAGCAGGTAGAGGATGATCGCGATCCAGCCGTTGAGCGGCTCCTTACCGCCCAGCTTCGAGGCGCCCATGACACGCTTGGTGCCGCGCCAGTAGGTGATCAGGGCAGGCACGATGATGATGCCGCCGGGGAACAGCGCCAGGACCGAGTTGGTCGGGTTCTGGCCGAGGTCATACCCTTTGGCCTTGCCGTAGTCGCGCAGCTCGCGGTTGATCCGGTACCACCAGACGAGGTGGTAGATGCCGAGGGTGATGATCGGCAGCAGGGCAGCGGCCCAGGGACTGCGGATCTTCACCTCGTCCTCAGTGCCGCGGATCTTCATCTCATAGGCCATGCAGGGAGCTCCGTTCTGGTGGAGGAAGAGACAGGGGGTAGGGCGACCCTAACCCACAGTGCGGCCGCTTTCCACCGACTCAGCCGTGGATCTTCTCCCCCCGCTCCAGCATCTCGACGAACTTCTTCAGCCGGCGCTCACGCGTCTCCGGCCTTTTCGCCTCCCCCAGCCGGTAGACGATCGCGTAACGGTTGGCGCTGTCCAGGGTCGCGAAGAACTCGCGTGCCGTAGGGCGGGCGTCGAGCTCTCGCTGCAGGTCGGCGGGAACCTCGGCGGTGCGCTGGCCCTCGTAGGCCTCCTCCCAGCGACCGTCGGCCTTGGCGGCCTCGACCTCGGCCAGCCCGTCGGCGCGCATCCGCCCCGACTCGATAAACCCTTCTGCCTTCTCGCGGTTGATCCGCGACCAGCGGCCGCGCGGGCGTCGCGGCGTGAAGCGCTGCAGGAAGCACTCCTCGTCGAAGCCACGCTTCTGGCTGTCGATCCAGCCGAAGCAGAGCGCGACCTCGAGCGCCTCCGCGTAGCTGACGCTCTTCACCTCAGAGGCCTTCTTGGCGATCTTCAGCCAGACGCCCGCCGAGCTCGCCCCCTCCCGCTCCAACCAAGCCTCCAGCTCCGCGGGGGTCGCGAACAGCACGATCGGCAGCTCATCGGCCATGGCGTCGGATTGTCCCGGTTAAAGTGAGATGCGTGAGCGACGCCGACGGCATCGACAACCTCACCGCGACGATCGGGCGCTACAACGACGCCTGGAACGCGCAGGACCTCGACGCGATCGTGGCGATGCACGCGCCCGACATGGTCTTCGCCAACCACACCGCCGGCGAGTCGGCGACGGGCGAGGAGGTGCGCGGTCACATCGCCTCGATCTTCGCGGCCTGGCCCGACCTGCGATTCGAGACGCGGCGGCTCTACGTGCGCGAGGGGCTGGTCGTGCAGGAGTGGACCGCGAGCGGCACGCACTCGAACCCGATGCGCCGGGGCGACCTCGAAGCGGCGCCGACCGGCCGCACGATCAGCTGGGATGGGATCGACTCGATCCCCTTCGAGAACGGCCTGGTCAAGCGCAAGGACGTCTACTCGGACTCGGTCTCGATCCTGCGCCAGGCCGGCCTGCTGGACTAGAGCCCCGCGGCGTCGGCGAGCAGCTCGACCTGCTGTGGATCGCTGGAGCTGGGGCAGAAGACGAGCTCGTCGCAGCCCGCCTCCTCGTAGGCGTCGAGGTATCGCTTGACGGTCGCGGTGTCCTTGGCGGCACTGCCGGCGATCATGTTGGCGACGTCCTCGCCGAGCCAGGCGTAGTAGTGGGCCAAGTTGTCGCGGGCGTCCTCCTCAGCCCGCTCACCGAGCGAAAAGTAGGCAAGCGCCATCAGGTGCGGCTGATCCCTGCGGCCGGCATCGCTCCAGGCGGCCTTCGCCTTCTCGATGCCGTCGCGGGCCTGGTCGGGACCCGAGCCGGCGGCGATCCAACCGTCGGCGAAGCGGGCGGCACGGGCGTAAGACGCATCCGCGTGGCCGCCGGCGATCAGCTGCGGCGCGCCGGCGATCGACGGGCCGACATCGTCCCCCGCCCAGATTCTCTTGATCTCCTCGAGCATCGCGTCGAGGCGCTTGCCCCGACCGTCCAGCTCGACTCCGCTGATCCCGTAGTCGTCCTCGCGGGCGCCGAGCCCGACGCCGAGGGTCAGCCGGCCGTCGGATAGCGCGTTGACGCTGAGTGCCTGCTTCGCCAGCTCAGCCGTGTTGGTGCGCAGCGGGGCGAGCAGCACGGTGGTTGCCAGGCCGATTCGCTCGGTGACAGCGGCGGCGGCGGCAAGCGCGATCAAGGGCTCGTAGTTGTCGTAGAGGACGCGGTCGATCGTGCCGAGGCTTGAGAAGCCACGCGCCTCGGCGCGTCGCGCCCACTCGGTCAGCTGTGCGCCGGTCGTGCCCGGAACCGCGTTGGGAAGTGCGATGCCTACGTCCATGGCGGCCTTCATACCCATCCTTGGCTCAGCCGTAACGCTCGCCGATGACCGCGCGCAACTTCGAGCGGTCGTGGCGAGCGTGCACGCGGCGCACGGTGCCCGAGCGCGAGCGCATCACCAGCGATTCGGTGCTGGCGCCGGCGCCGCGGTAGCGGACGCCCTGGAGGACGTCGCCGTCGGTCACGCCGCTGGCGGAGAAGAAGACGTCATCGCCGGAGCAGAGGTCGCCGGCTGTGAGGATCTGATCGAGGTCGTAGCCGGCGTCGACCGCGGCGCTGCGCTCCCCATCGTCGCGTGGCCAGAGGCGGCCGAGCAGCTGGCCGCCCATCGACTTCAGCGCAGCGGCGGAGAGCACACCCTCGGGGGTGCCGCCGATCCCCCAGAGCAGGTCGACCGGAGAGCGGTCGCTGACCGCGAGCAGCGCGGCAGAGACGTCGCCATCGGTGATCAGGCGGATGCGGCCGCCGGCCTCGCGCACCTCCACCATCGCCTCTTTATGACGTGGGCGGTCGAGCATGACCACGGTCACGTCGCCGACGCTCCCCCCCTTGCGCTCGGCGATCAGCTTCAGCGTCTCCGGCAGCGGCCGGTCGAGGTCGAGCAAGTCGGCGATTTCCTCGCCTCCGGCCATCTTTTCCATGTAGACGCAGGGGCCGGGGTCGAACATCGTGCCGCGCTCGGCGAGGGCGATCACAGCTAAAGCGCTGGGCATGCCGAGGGCGCAGAGGCGCGTCCCCTCGAGCGGGTCGACGGCGATGTCGACGACGGGCGGGCTGCCGTCGCCGATCTGCTCGCCGTTGTAGAGCATCGGCGCCTCGTCCTTCTCCCCCTCGCCGATGACGACGACGCCGTCCATCGAAACCGAGTCGAGGACGAAGCGCATCGCGTCGACGGCGGCCTGGTCGGCAGCGATCTTGTCGCCGCGCCCGACCCAGCGGGCAGCAGCCAGCGCCGCCGCCTCGGTCACGCGGACAAGCTCCAGCGCGAGGTTGCGGTCCGGCTTCTGCGGCGAGATCTCGCTCATGCGCGCCGCAGGCTATCCGGCTGGGGGAGGGGGCGCGTCGCCGGTTATTTCCGCTTCGGCTTCTTTTTCTTCTTCTGCGCGAGCGTGACCTTGCCACTGGTCGTCTTCTTTTCGCCGAAGCTGTCGGTCGCGGCGATCGTGAGGGAGGCCTTGATCTTCTTGCCGGCCTTCAGCGCTTTCTTCGCGGCAGCGGAGAGCGGCACCTTGACCGTCGCCGATTTGCCAGCGGCGAGGGAGAAGGAGGCACTGCCGATCTTCACCGCCTTATGGCCTTTCTTCTTCGACGCGCGGGCTTTGCCTTTCGCTTTACTCGGCGGGATCCGGCCGGACAGGGTGAGCTTGCCTTTGCAGCCGATCGCGCTCGAGAGCTTGATGTAGGCCACGCCGTTCTTGACCTTCACCTTGCCCTTGCCGAGCTTCGCCCCGGCGAACGCTGGCGCCGTGGTGAAGGTCATGTCGGCGCCCACGCTGGTCAGCCCGAGCGAGCTGGCGACGACGCGGTAGTGATAGGTCGTGCCGGGCGCGAGCCCGGTCACCGCCTGCGAGACCTGGTGCGCGCTCGAGTCCGAGCCGGCCGTGGCATCGGGCACCGGGATCTTGGTGCCATACGCGGTCGAGGTCCCCAATTCGAAGTGGTAGGTGGCCGCGGCCCCGTTGGGGTTTACGGTCCCGTTCAGCGTCGCCCCGGTCGGCACGATCGAGCTCGCCGCGGAGGTGGCCGCACTTGCCACCTGGGTCTTGGTGATGACGCCGCTCGCGCCGGTCGGGTCGGGGCTCAGGCCGCCATGGGAGAGGTCGACGACACCGGATTCGCCCCCGGCAACGCTCGCTTCGCCTTCCCCTTCAAGAGTCCCGTACTGGTAGGCGATTCGGCCACCACCGCCACCACCGCCGTCCCCGCAGCAGCCGCCGCCGCCGCCCGCCCCGCCTTCGGCGCCGAGGAACCCGGCCACCTTGAGCGTCGACGCATTGAGGATGATCGCGCCTCCCGAGCCGCCGCCCGACGCCCCATTCGAGGCACTATTCCCATTGCCGCCGTCGGCAAGCACTTCGCCGGACTTGGCGATCGTCAAGGAAGCGGCAGAAAGCTCGATGCCACCGCCACCGCCACCGCCACCGGTGTTGCTGCCGCCGGCTCCACCGCTACCACCCTGCAAGGCAAGGTTGAGGTCGCCGTAAGCCACTCCCGGCGCTCCACCGGATTCGGGCCCGGATCCGCCGCCGGCAGCTCCACGGCCGCCGAATCCGCCCCCAGCGCCCCCGGCGCTCGTCCCCAGGGCAGCGCCACCGCCGCCGGGACCCGAGCCCCCCTTGCCAACTTCAGCCCCTCCGGCACCGCCGCCGGGACCACCGGAAAATTCGACTTTTGAACCGTCTTCCGCTTCGATGCCGCTCGCTTCGATGAAACCTTCGACGGTGAACGCATTGGTGGCCTTGATCTCGAGGGGACGGCTGCCTTCGGCGAATACTTCCGCGCCTTCCGAGATGCTCACGTTGTCGAAGGAGAAGACCGCGATGCCGCCTTGATCCGCCCCGGTCGCGACCAGCCCGCCGGGGCCGGTCAGCGTCAGAGCGCTCGTATCGAAGGTGTATTCCTGGCCCAGCTGCGCCGAGAAATCGGCCGCGCTCGCCGTTGCCGCGAAGAGCGAAAAGGCCAGACCCAGTACGACGAGCAACGATCCTCCGGTCCTACGCAGTGAGCTCACTCCAACACCGATCCCTTCTCTCTACTCCGACGACTAGGGCGTATTTCAGACGAGGCCGCGGCAGGATACAACGCCGGTCGGCCATCCCCGAGTGGATAGGATCGCCGCATGGCTCAAAGGTGGGGACTGACGCTGCCGCTGCCGGGTACGCGCTTGGCAGATCACGAGGAGCACGTCAAGCGCGCCGAGGCGGCCGGCTACACCGATCTCTGGAGCGGCGAGACCAACGGGCCCGACGGCTTCACGCCGCTGGCGCTGAGCGCCACCTGGACCGAGCGGGCGCGGTTGGGGACCGGGATCGTCGGCGTCTTCCAGCGCGGGCCGGCGCTGTTGGCACAGGAGGCGGCGGCGCTGGCCGATGCCTCGGGCGGGCGCTTCGTGCTCGGCATCGGCTCCTCCTCGGATCGCATCGTCGAAGGCTGGAACGGGATCCCCTTCGAGCGACCGCTGAGCAAGGTGCGCGAGACGCTGGAGTTCCTGCGGGTGGCGCTCGACGGCGAGCGCACCGCGAGCGGCTTCAAGCTCGAGACGGCGCCCGCCGAGCGGGTGCCGATCGTGCTCGCGGCGCTGCGCGGCAAGATGCTGGATCTGGCGATGGAGCGCGCCGACGGCGCCTTCACCAACTTCCTCCCGCTCGGCGGCCTGTCCAAGGTCGCCGCCCAGCTCGAGGGGGCGCCAGAGGGCTTCGAGCTGCTCTGCCGCTTCTTCTGCCTGCCGGGCGAGCGCGAGGCGGTCGAGCCGTTGGCCCGGTTCATGTTCTCCTCCTACATCACCGTCCCCGTCTATGCCGCCTTCTACCGCTGGCTCGGCTACGGCGAGCAGATCGACGCGATGGTCGACGCCTGGGAGGGGGGCGATCGCCAGGGCGCGGCCGCGGCGGCTCCCTGGGAGCTGATCGAGGACATGTTCATCTTCGGCACGCCGGAGCAGATGCGCGAGCGCCTCGACGCCTTCGTCGCCGGTGGAGTGACGCTCCCAATCCTCACGCCGATCGTTCCGCCGGATGCGCTGGCCGAGACGATCGACGCGCTGGCGCCCTAGTACTCCACCTCAGCGCCTAGCCCGAATGAGCGGTCGGCGGCGAGTTCGACGATTTTGTCGACGATCGGCTGATGCCAGCCTTCCTTCTTGGAGCGCGTCGCGATCGTCTCCACCGCCATGCCGACCCGGCTCGCCGTCGTCGCCGCGAGCCCGCGCAGGACTTCGAAGTCGAACTCGCATTCTTCGCAGACTTCGGCCAGTTCGAGCAGGTACGACGTTTCCTGGTACTCCTCGGAGATCACCAGGCCGTGATGGATCGGATCGTCGTAGACGACGGTCGAGGTGATGTCGGTCAGCGGCGCCAGCCGCCATTTCTTCCCCGGTCCCGACAGTGTCGTCCTGTCGCGGTCGATCAGGGCGAAGTTCTTGCCGTGGACGTCGCCGTTGCCGAGGATGTAGTTGCAGAAGGCCGCGGTGAGCAGGTTCACCACTTCGTCGGGACGGCTGACCGCGTTCAGCAGCCCGCGGGCCTCGGTCCAGCCGGGGGCATCGCTGTCCTCGCGGTCCTCATCCGTTCCGGGCGGGATGCCGAGCGCCTGCCAGAAGGACTCGCAGTGGAGCCGCCGCACCTCGCCGCGGCCCTCGCCGACGACCCGGTCATAGCGCGGTGAGACCAGGCAGCAGCGGCCGGCGATCTGCTTCACCGTCGCTTTGGCGACCGGTATGCCGACCTGGCGGCAGACGGTCATGCAGAACATCTCGTTGGCGACGTATTCGGGGTATTCGCCGGTCTCGGGCTTGACCACGTGCGTGCTCGGGGCGCCCGCGTCGGGCCAGGCCCAGCGGTCACCAGCCTCGTCGTAGACGAGGCTGAGCTTGTGGCGAAGGCCGGGCAGGGCGAAGCGCATCCGCTGCTGGCAGTCGGGGCTGAAGAAATGCGGCGGGGGCGGCTTGACGACTTCGGCCAGTTCGTCCTCGCCGAGCCACGCCGGCGAGCCGGGATCCTGCGGCCGCGGGGACTCCCCCGCGGGAAGGAAGGTGACCGCGCCGGGACAGTCCTGGCCCAACTCGGCCAGCATCAGGTAGCCGTCGGTTGCGTCGATGCCGAGCTCGCGTCCCATCCGCTCGCGGCGCGCTCCCTCCGGCAGCAGCCCCTCGACATAGGCGCTGGTGGCCTCGGCGCTATAGGGCTCGGGACGAGCCGGGAGCGAGTTGCTCAGCAGGGCCTTCCCGGGCCCGAACCTCTCGACCAGGTCGGGGTCGTAGGCAAGTCTGTAGTCGTTGTCACCAGCGGGGAACAGGGTTCCGACGCGCTCCCCGTACAGGTGGACGTCAAGGCTCAATTTGGTCCTCCTCGATCTTCTCCCCGGTATCCACGATCCACGACTTTAAACCGAAGCCAAGCTCAGCGCATAATCCCCCGCGGCGTCGGTGAACCATCCGTCCGGGCGCAGTCCCGCCTCGCGATAGATGCCCTCGAGCCCCGCGCGAGTGAACTTGGCGGATATCTCGGTCCGCATCTCCTCCTCGGCGGCAAAGCGCACGGTCAGGTCGAGCCCGTCGAGCCGCACGGTCTGCTCGACGAGCGAGCGCAGGCGGATGTCCATGCGGGCCGCGTCGGCGTCATAGCGGGCGACGTGCTCGAAGCAGGCGAGGTCGAAGTCGGCCCCGAGCTCCCGGTTGAGCACCTGCAGGACGTTCTTGTTGAATTCGGAGGTGACCCCCTGGGAGTCGTTGTAGGCGGCCTCCAGCCGGCTCGGCTCCTTGACCAGGTCGGTGCCGAGAAGGATGCGGTCGCCCGGTTCGAGCAGCGCTGCGATCCGGGCGAGGAAGTCGCGGCGAGCCTCCGGGTAGAGGTTGCCGATCGTGCCACCGAGGAAGGCGACGAGGCGGCCGCCACCACCGTTGGGAATGCGCTCGAGATCGTGCTCGAAGTCGCAGACCAGGCCTCGAACGGCGAGGCCCGGGTACTCCTCGACCAGCGACTCGGCGGTGTCGTGGGTGATCTGCTCGGAGATGTCGACCGGGACGTAGGTGGCGAGGCAGCCGGCGTCGCGCATCGCGCTCAGCAGGTGGCGCGTCTTCGCCGCCGAGCCCGAGCCGAGCTCGACCAGGGTCCCCGGCTCTCCCGCCGCGGCGACGATCTCCGTCGAGCGCTGAGCGAGGATCTCGCGCTCGGCGCGGGTCGGGTAATACTCGGGAAGCTCGGTGATCTCCTCGAATAGCTGCGAGCCGCGCTCGTCGTAGAAGTACTTGGGCGCCAGCTCCTTCGGCTTGGCGGTCAGACCGAGGCGGATGTCACGCGCCATTGCCAGGCCACCGTCGGCGCGCAGGCGCACCTCGATCTCGATCGGCTCGGCGGCGGCCCCGGGGCTCATCGGCCGGCGTCCCTCGCGCAGCGGAAGCCGGAGAAGATCTGGCGCCGCTGCGGCAGGTCCCAGTTGCGAAAGCTGGGTCGCATGACGGCACGGTCGGTCGCCCAGGAGCCTCCGCGCAGGACCTTGTATTCGTCGCCGAAGAAGACCTCGGAGTACTCGCGGTAGGGGAAGGCCTCGAAGCCGGGGTAGGCGAGAAAGTCGGAGGAGGTCCATTCCCAGGCCAGGCCGGCGGCGTGCAGGCGGCCGGCGGCGACCTCCCACTCCTGCTCGCTGGGCAGCCGCTTGCCCGCCCAACGGGCAAAGGCGTCCGCCTCCTGCCAGGAGACGTGGATGACCGGCTGGGCGAGGTCGACCGGATCGCGGCGGCCCCTTGCGACACACACCCAGCCGGCATCGGCGTCGCCCTCCCAGTAGAGGGGCGGTTCCGCCCCGGTCGCCTCCATGTAGGCGACATACGCACCATTGGTAACTGGAGTTCGATCGATCTCAAAAGAGGCGAGCGTGACCGCGTGGCGCGGGCGCTCGTTGTCGTAGGCGAAGCCGATCGCGGCAGCGCCAACCTCATATTCGCCTGCCTCGACGGCGACCGTCTCGGGGCCCGGCGGTGCCGGCGCGGCGCTGGGGCCGGTGTCGCCCTCGCGCAGCGGCTCGTAGCCATCGACCAGTTGCAGCAGCTGCAGCATCGTCTCGTTGTGCTGCTGCTCATGCGCGAGCAGCAGCTCGTAGACGAAGCCCTCGCGCAGCAGGGGATCGCCGGCGCCGGCGGCGATGTCGACTTCGTCGAGCACCTCGAGGGTGCGCTCGCGCACGTCGGCGAGGTAGGAGCGCAGCTCGGCGTCGCGCAGGATCGGCAGCTCGCCCCGCGTCTTGCGCGGGTTCTCGATCGCGTCGTAGAAGCGGCCGAGCTCGCCGTGCAGCGGCTCGCGCTCGCCGATCGTCTGCACCAGCCAGAGCTCCTCGAAGTTGGCGATGTGGCCGAGGTCCCAGGCGAGCGGGCTGAGGATCGGCGAGTAGACGCGGTTGAGCTGCTCGTCGTCGAGCGGCTCGATCAGCTCGTAGGTGCGTCTACGAGCCTCCGCGAGCCGGTCCGCGATCGCTTCCTTGGAACTGGAGCTTGCCGTTACCCCGGTGGCGATGCGAAAACCCTAGCGGGTAGGCTGCCGCGGCCGTGAAAATCTCAGCCAAAGGCGCGCTGGTCACAGGCGGAGCCTCCGGGCTCGGCGAGGCGACCGCGCGGGCGCTGGCGGCGGCGGGCGCGAACGTCGTTATCGCCGACCTCAACGGAGAGAAGGGGGAGGCGCTGGCGGCGGAGCTCGGCGCGACCTTCGTCGAGGCCGACGTCACCGATGAGACCGCGGTTGCGGCAGCGGTCGGGCGGGCGGGGGAAGTGGGCGAGGACGGCCTGCGGATCTCGGTTTGCTGCGCGGGGATCGGCTGGGCCGAGCGCGTCGCCCACAAGGGCGGTCCCCACAACCTCGAATTCTTCTCCAACGTGGTCAAGGTCAACCTGATCGGGACCTTCAACGTCCTGCGCTTGGCCGCGGCGGCGATGAGCGAGAACCAGCCGGACGAGGAGGGTGAGCGCGGCGTCTGCGTCAACACCGCCTCGATCGCCGCCTACGACGGCCAGATCGGCCAGATCGCCTACGCGGCATCCAAGGGCGGCATCGTAGGCATGACCCTGCCCGCGGCACGCGACATGGCCTCGCGCGGGGTGCGAATCATGACGATCGCCCCCGGCCTCTTCGACACGCCGCTGCTGGCAGCGCTGCCCGAGGAGGCTCGTGAGGCGCTTGGCGCCGGCATTCCCTTCCCCCCACGGCTGGGACACCCCGCGGAATACGCGCAGCTGGTCGAGCAGATCGTCGCCAACCCGATGCTCAACGGTGAGACGATCCGCCTTGACGGTGCTCTGCGCATGCCACCGAAGTAGTTGGAACTGCCTTAGTCCGTCCCGTCCGCCTCCGGATCGCGCCAGACCCGCTTGCGCCACGGTGGGCTGATCGCGAAGCCATAGGCGGCGCCTTCATCGGCCGCGATCGGCTCCAGGGGGACGAGGTGCACGCGGCGACCCGGCGTGACGCGGTCGATACGCAGGAAGCCGTTGGTGTTGCCGGCGTGACTGCCACCCGAGACGACGAGCAGGTGGGTCTCGGGTCCCCAGCCGTTGTCCGGACGAGCACCAACCGCTTCGGCAACATCCTTCAGCGGGCCGATGCCGGCGTCGGATCCGGCGTTGGCGAGGCTCTGAACGTAGTTGTAGCCATGGTGAGAGGAGGCCCGCTCGTCGACGTTGCCTTCGGGACCGATGCGGATCTGGACGCTTTCCCAGTCGTCGTGGTGATAGCCCGCATCCCCTGCGATCGGCACGCCGCGCAGAGTGGCTGAATCGGCGTAATAGAGCCAAAACTGCAGGTAGAGGTTGCCGACGCGCGGGCCGGGGCACCCCGAGCCCGCATGGCGACAATCGATCACATGGACAAACGCAGTCACCGGAAGGCCTACGTCTGTGCGGCTCACCAGGCCACGCGCGGAGCCATCGGCACAGGCAGCATCCCGGCAGCGCCGGAAGTCGACCGGCATCGCCCGCGATCCCTGCTCAAAGAGGATCGCCGGCATGTGCTGCCGCACCAGCTTGCCGACCTGGGACCCGTAGGCGGCGATCAGCGCCGGCTCGTCCCCACATCCGTCGGCCATCGAGGCGGCGCAGAGTATCCGTGACGCCACGGCTCGCGCCAGCTCCGTCCCAGGCACCCGCACCCCGATCCCCACGAGCGCCACAAGCAAGAGCGCGACCAAGGCTACGAGCCCAACCCACTCCACAGTCCCCTGCCCCCGCTCGCCCCACCCCAAGCGCCCACACCCAGACGTGCCGGTAGTTAGCCGCCCATATGGGCGGCTAACTACCGGCACGTCCATCCTCCAAACTGGAGCCAAGGAGACGACGGAGCTCGTCGGCCACCTTCTGCGGTTCGCGTTCGAGCCGGCGGTGAGTTAGGCGGATGACTCGGTAGCCCTCGACCTGCCTAGCGGCGTCGCGCTCACGATCACGCTCAAAGGCGGCGCGGTGGCTGTGGAAGGCGACGCTGTCTGCCTCGACGATTAGTCGCTCGCGAGGCCAGAGGGCATCGACCTCGTGTTCGAGTACGTCAACGTTGGTGACGGGCATCGGCAGGTCGTACTCACGACAAAGGGCGATGACCCGATCCTCCAGCGGCGTGCGAGTCGCTACCGGTGCTCGCGCCTCCTCGATGAGGCGGCGAATCCGTGCGAGGGCACGGCGACCTGGACTGCGGGCGCAAACCTCTTCGAGCTCGTGCATGTTGAGCAGATGAAGGCGGTCGGCCTCCTCGGCTGCACGCTCAAAACGCTTCTCGTCAACCACTTCGGCGAGATCGAAAAGGGTGCGAGCGAGAGAGGTCGTCGGAATACGGTCGACCGAACAGCGGTCGACCTGATGTATTCCTCCTTCGTGGACGACCAGCCCCGGCCGACCCCGACCCGCCGCAGAAGTCACTTCAATCGAATGTCTCCCCGGATGTATCAAGCCCCAGAGCGCAGCGGCGCTTCTGTGACTGAGAAGCGCATCCTCACCGCAGGCGAGTACCGCGGCGAGCCAATTTCCTCGCAGACTAAGACGCGGATCACCAAATGAGTAGACGCCTCGATGGAGGCGGTGAATCTGTTTCCTTTCGACCCTGCGTTCGACCGTCCGCGTCCCCAAGCCCGCCTCCAGCAATTGATCCCGCGTAATCACTCCATGCTGACTTGCTGCACGCGCGCTCAACATACGTTCCCGCTCGCCAATACGAGCGCGTTGCCGCTCCGCCAGACGTGCCGTTGATCTACCGTCCATATGGGCGGTTAAGTCCCGGCACGTCCACACTCGCCCCCCGGGCGGCGCGACCTACGACGAGTTTGCGAGAGATACAGGCGCCTAAAGCGCTAGAGGTTTTGGATCTCGCCGGCTATGTCCGCTGCGGCCTGTTTGGCGTCGGCGAAGAGCATCGACGTGTTCGGTTCGTAGAAGAGGTCGTTGTCGATGCCGGCGAAGCCAGGGCTGAGGGAGCGCTTGATCACGATCACCTGCTGGGCCTCTGAGACTTCGATGATCGGCATGCCGGCGATCGGGCTGTCCGGATCGTTTTTTGCCGCCGGGTTGGTGACGTCGTTGGCGCCGACGATGACCGCCACGTCGGTGCGGGGCATTTCGGGGTTGATGTCCTCCATCTCGCGCAGCTGCTCGTAGGGCACGTCGGCCTCGGCGAGCAGGACGTTCATGTGGCCGGGCATGCGACCGGCGACGGGATGGATCGCGTAGTTGACCGTGACGCCGCGCTTCTCCAGCTCGTCGGCGACCTCCTTGATCGCGTGCTGGGCCTGGGCGACGGCGAGGCCGTAACCGGGCACGATCACGACCGTGTCGGCGTAGGCGAGCTTGATCGCCGCGTCCTGGGCGCCGATCGAGGTATGCGGTCGCTCCTCCGTGGCGCCCCCCGCACCACCCGCCGGGGCACCGCCGAAGCCGGCGAAGAGGACGTTGCCGACGGAGCGGTTCATCGCCGTCGCCATCTCCATCGTCAGGATCGTTCCCGAGGAGCCGACCAGGGTGCCGGCGACGATCAGCGCGACGTTGTCCAGCGCGAAGCCCGCCGCCGCGGCGGAGAGACCGGTGAAGGCGTTGAGCAGCGAGATCACGACCGGCATGTCGGCGCCGCCGATCGGCAGCACGACGAGGTTGCCGAGCAGCGCCGCGGCGATCAGGATGCCGATGAAGATCGCCTGCGAGGGATCGCCGTTGTTGGTGGCGATGTCGACGCAGCCGGCGAGGATGCCGACCAGGAGGACGACGTTGATCACCTGCTGGCCGGGGACGGCGAGCGGTCGGGTCGGGATCAGGTCCTGGAGCTTGGCGAAGGCGATGTTCGAGCCCCAGAAGGAGACCGAGCCGACCACGGCGGCGAAGAGGACCGGAATCAGCGTGTCGAGCGGGATCTCCTCGCCGAGCGAGATCCCGTGGCGGATCTCCGACCAGGCGATCAAGGCGACAGCACCGCCACCGACGCCGTTGTAGAGGGCGACCATCTGCGGCATCTCGGTCATCTGGACGCGGGTCGAGGCGATCAGGCCGATCGCCGAGCCGACCCCGAGGCCGATGACGATCAGGCCCCAGTTGCCGATCCCGTCCAGCAGCAGGGTGGTGATGACCGCGACCACCATGCCGGCGGCGGCGATCAGGTTGCCCTGCTTGGCGGAGGTCGGGTGGGTGCCCCGTTTGACCCCGATGATGAAGAGCGAGAAAGCGACGATGTAGAGCGCGGTGGCGGCGTCGCCACCCGGCTTGAACACGGCCTCGATCACGAGCCGCCCTCCCTGTCCTTGACCTTCGGTTTCGGCTTTTTGGAGAACATGCCGAGCATCCGGTCGGTGACCATGAAGCCACCGACGATGTTGATCGCGCCGAAGGCGATCGCGATCGTGCCGATCACGTACTCGAGCGGGTCGTTGGCGTAGCCGACGACGATCAGCCCGCCGAGCATGACGATGCCGTGGATCGCGTTGGTCTGCGACATCAGCGGCGTGTGCAGGGTGGTCGGCACCTTCGAGATCACCTCGAAGCCGACGAAGGCGGCGAGGACGAAGATCGTGATCTCGGTGAACAGCGTCATTTAGCCGCCCTCTCGTTGCGGATCTCGCCGCCATGGGTGATGCAGGCGGCCGCGACGATGTCGTCCTCGAAGTCGACGTTCAGCTGGCCCTCCTCGGTGACGAGCAGGCCGAGCAGGTTCTCCAGGTTCTTGGCGTAGAGCTGCGAGGCCGGGGCCGGCATCTCGCTTGCCAGGTTGCGCGGGCCGACGACCTTGACGCCGCCCTCGACCACGGTTTGCCCCGCCTGGGTCAGCTCGCAGTTGCCGCCGCTCTCGGCGGCGAGGTCGACGATCACCGAACCGGGCTGCATGGTGCGGACCGCGTCGGCGGTGATCAGCAGCGGCGCCGGGCGGCCCGGAATCGCCGCGGTGGTGACGATCACGTCCTGCTTGGCGGCGTTCTCGCCGATCGCCTCGACGACTTTGGCGTTCTCCTCGTCGGTGAGCGGCCGGGCGTAGCCGCCCTCGCCTTCGGCGTCGGGAATGAAGTCGAGTTCGAGCGGGCGACCGCCGAGCGAGGCGATCTGCTCCCAGGCGGCGCGGCGGATGTCGAAGCCGGTGACGATCGCGCCCAGGCGCTTCGCCGTGGCGACCGCCTGCAGCCCGGCGACGCCGGCGCCGAGCACCAGCACCTTGGCCGGCGGAACGGTGCCGGCGGCGGTGGTCATCATGCCGAAGAAGCGGCCCGACTCGCGGGCGGCGATCAGCATCGCCGCGTAGCCGCCGGCGGCGGCCTGCGAAGAGAGCGCGTCCATCGCCTGGGCGCGGGTCGTGCGCGGGATCGCCTCCATCGCGAAGCTGGTCACTCCGGCCGCGGCGAGCGCCCTGTTGGTCTCGGCCGCGGTCCAGGGCGAGAGGTGGCCGATCAGAAGCTGGTTGGAGCTGAGGCTGCCGATCTGCTCGGCGGTGGGGGCGGCGACGCGAAGGACGACGTCGGCGCCCCAGGCAACGTCGGGGTCGACGACTTCAGCCCCCGCCTCCTCGTACTGGGAGTCGGGATGGCCGGCGGCATCGCCGGCGCCGCGCTCGACGGCAACCGTGACGTGCTCGTTCTTCACCAGCGATTTGACAGCATCGGGAACCAGCGCGACCCGGCGCTCCCCATCGACGGTCTCTTTCGGCACTCCGATTTTCATGCGGCGCGGAAGGTTATGGGATGAGGGTGGAAGCGGGTCAGCCGCCCGCCAGGGCGGCCAAGCGGTCAATCGTGTGCAGCTGCTGGTCGCGCTCGACGTGCACCGGCGAGACGATCAGGCGGTCGATGCCGGCGCCGCGAAAGCGCTCGATCCGCTCCGCCACCTCGGCCTCGGTGCCGACCAGCGAGGTCGCCTCGACGATCTCGTCGGGCATCGCCTGGAAGGCGCCGTCGCGGTCGCCGTCCTGGAAGCGACGCTGCACGTCGTCGGCGACGTCGCCGAAGCCGAAGCGGTGGGCGAGGTCGACGTAGAAGTTCGTCTTGCGACTGCCCATGCCACCGAAGTAGAGGACGAGGCCGGCCTTGACGACGCTCTTGGCCGCCTCCAGGTCGCCGTCGATTGCCACCTGCAGCGAGGGCGAGACCTCGAGGTCGGAGCGCTGCCGCCCGCCCTTGGCGAAACCGGCCTCCAGATGCTCGCCCCAGGTCTGCTCGAAGGCGTCGACGCTGAAGAAGATCGGGATCCAGCCGTCGCAGATCTCCGCCGCCATCTCGACCGATTTGCGGCCGATCGCGCCGACGAAGACAGGGATGCTGGAGCGCTCGGGATGGAAGTTGAGCTTCAGCGGCTTGCCCTCGCCGCCCGGCAGGGGCAGCTGGTAGTGCTCGCCCTGGTGGTCGACCTTGCCCTCCCTGGCGACGATCTCACGCACGACTTCGATGTACTCGCGCGTGCGCCCCCACGGCTTCGAGTAAGGGACGCCGTACCAGCCTTCGGAGACCTGCGGCCCGGAAGGCCCGAAGCCGAAGAGGAAGCGGCCGCCGGAGAGCTTGTCGATCGTCGCTCCGGCCATCGCCGCGGCGGCCGGGGGGCGCGCCGGCACCTGCAGGATCGCGGCACCCAGATTGATGGTGCTGGTCTGCGGCGCCAGCCAGGCGAGCACGCTGACCACGTCGGAGCCGTAGGACTCGGCCGCCCAGACCGACTCGAAGCCGGCCGCCTCGGCCGCCAGCACGACCTCGAGCGCGTCGTCGCCAGCGGGGCCTATGCCCCAGTAGCCCAGGTTGAGTCCGAGTTTCAAGGCCATCCGCCGGGAACCCTATTGAATGTCACCTGATGTCCGCCACCGACACCGACATGCCGGACACCGCCGAGCAAGGGCTGAGCAGCAGCGAGGCAGCGAAACGGCTGCGCAAGCTCGGCGATCCCCCGGACACCTCCTCGCGCTCGGTCTCGAGCATCGTCGCCGGCAACGTCTTCACCCTCTTCAACGCGATCATCGGCGTCTTCTTCGTCCTCATCCTCTCCCTGGGGCTGATCGCCGACGCCATCTTCGGGGTGATCGCGATCGTCAACTCCTACATCGGCATCCGCCAGGAGCTGAAAGCGAAGCGGACGCTGGACGAGCTGGCGGTGCTGGTCGCCCCACACGCCACCGTCATCCGCGACGGTGCCGCGGTCAGCCTGCTGGCCGAGGAGATCGTGCCGGGGGACGTGATCGCGATCGAGCCGGGGGACCAGCTGGTCGCCGACGGCGAGACGATCGCCAGCCGCGGCATGACGCTGGACGAGTCGATGCTGACCGGTGAGGCTGACGGAGTGCGCAAGGACGTCGGCGAGCGGGCGCTCTCGGGCTCCTTCTGCACCTCCGGCTCCGGTCGCTACCGGGTCGACGCGGTGCGCGAGGATAGCTACGCAGGGCGGCTCGCCGGGGAGGCGAGGGCCTTCCGCCACCCACCCTCGCCGCTGCAGGCCGAGGTCAACCGGGTGATCGTCGCCTGCACCTGGGCGATGGCGCCGCTGGCCGTGCTGCTGCTGATCACCTTCCAGCTGCGTGGGACCGACTTGGTGGAGGCGGCACAGACGGCGACCGCCGGCCTGGTGACGCTGATCCCGGAGGGAATGGTGCTGCTGATGAGCGTCACCTTCGCCGTTGCCGCGGTGCGGCTGGCGCGCAAAGACACCTTGGTGCAGCAGATGAGCGCCACCGAGAGCCTCGCCGCGGTAGACACGATCTGCGTCGACAAGACCGGCACCCTGACCGACGGCAAGCTGCGCCTGCTTGGGATCGAGGTCGCCGAGGGGACCGAGGCCGATGAGGCGACTGCGGCGCTGGGACGCTTCGCGGCAAGCGCCGGAGACCGCAACCGCACGCTGGAGACCGTCGCCGAGACCTTCCCGGCACAGCCGGGCCGGGTCAGTGGCGAAGTGCCGTTTTCCTCCAAGTGGAAGTGGAGCGGGCTGCGGCTGGGCGGCATCAGCTACGTCCTCGGCGCGCCGGACATCCTTGCCGAGAGCGGGGCGCTGACGCTGCCGCCGGGCCTCGCCCGCAAGCTGGAGGAGGAGACCTCAGCGGGGCGCCGCGTGGTCGCCTTCGCGCAGTCCGGCGAGGCGCTGCCTGACGATCCGTCCCACACCCCACCGCCGCGCCTGACCCCGGTCGCCCTCGTCGTGCTGGAGGAGACGCTGCGCGCCGACGCCGCCGAGACGATCGCCGCGATGCGCGAGGGCGACGTCGACCTGAAGCTGATCTCCGGCGATGCGCGGGCGACGGTGACCGCGGTCGCCTACGCGGTCGGGGTGCCGGCCGACGCCGGCGTGATCGAGGGCTCGGAGCTGCCCGAGGATCCCGAGGGGCTGGCCGCGGCGGCGCTGGGCAACACGATCTTCTGCCGGATCGCGCCGGAGCAGAAGAAAGCGCTGGTCGAGGCGCTGCGCGCCTCCGGTCGCTACACGGCGATGATCGGCGACGGGGTCAACGACGTGCCCGCGCTGAAGCAGGCCCGACTCGCGGTCGCGATGGGCTCAGGCACGCAGGTGACCAAGGGGGTCGCCGACGTGGTCCTGCTCAACGACGAGTTCGCGCGGCTGCCCGAAGCGGTCTCCGAAGGGCGGCGAATCGCCCGCAACATCCACCGCCTCGGCCGCCTCTACCTGACCAAGAGCGTCTACGCGGCGGCGCTGATCGTGCTCGTCGCCGTGCCCGGCTTCGCCTTCCCCTTCCTTCCCCGCCACCTCACCCTGGCCGCCTTCCTGACGATCGGCATCCCCTCGTTCGTGCTCGCCCTGGCGCCCTCCGACGGGCCGCTCTACCGCGGCCGCCTGCTGCGCGCGCTGGCCGCCTTCGCGGTGCCTGCGGGGCTGGCGACGGCGCTCGGCTCGATCCTCTGCTTCTTCCTCGTCGACACCGTCTTCGGCGGTTCGCTGGAGGCCGGCCGCACGGCGGCGACGACGACGCTGATCGTGCTCGGCCTCTCCTTCGTCCTACTGCTCGAGCGCGGGCCCGGCCGTGAGCACATCGCGATCCAGAGCTACATGCTGGCAATGGTCGCCGGCCTCGGCGCTCTCTTCGCGCTGATCCTCGCGGCGGCGCCGGTGCGCGACTTCTTCGAAATGACGCTGCTGACGGCAAGCCAGTGGTTCCTCGCCCTGCTCTGCTCGGCGGTGGGCCTGACGATCGCCAGCCTGCTGTGGCGGCTCCCCCAGATAGAACGGCTTGAAGCGCCCGGCCCCGAACCCGGCTCCCCGGACATCCTGAAGGGTTAGGGGTCCCGTACGCCCCCTAGCCCTTCAGGATGCGGCGGCAGGGATCATGCGGAGGCCGCGTTGGGGGAAAGGGAGTGGGTCGGTCGTGCGGTCGAACTCGGGAAGGTCGCGTGGCCCAAGCTGCTCGAAGGCACGGCGCACGCCGGCGACGTAGTCGCGGCTGACGAAGATGTCGCCGGCGGCTACGCCCAGCCGACAGCGCTCGCAGGCTGCATCGAGCCCCACGTAAGTGAAGACCCGCCCATCGACCTCCGGTTCAAAGGAGCCGGTCACGTCGACTCGTTCGTAGTTGAGCTCACGTGCGTCGAGCGCCCTGAGTCGCTCGCCGTCGACCGGCAGCGCCAACCCATTCACCGCCGAACCCGCCTGCTCGTAGATGTCGAGGTAGGCAACGCGGATCCTCGGCCTCTCCCCCGTCTCGCGATCGAGCCAGTGTTTGGCCCCCTCCCCGCCCTCCCAGTTGTTCATCGCAACTCCCCAGCGGCGGCGGAAACCGCGCAGCCGGCCGGGAAGAGCATCGGCGTCTTTAAGCGCGACCAGCGAGGCGTAGCCGAAGACGTGGGCGGTCAAGCCGGCGGTAGGACGAACTGGCTGACGATCAGGTTCGCGGCCAGGCGGGGCTCGGTGCCCTCGCGGCGGCGCTCCATCCTGACCTCGATCACGACCGTGCTCTTGCCGGTGTGAAGGGGCTCGGCGACGGCGACGATCTCGTCGCCGAGCAGACCGGCGGCGAAGACGTTCAGCTTCAGCTCGATCGTGGTGAAGTTGTGGCCCGGCGGGATGACCCGGAAGGTCGCCCAGGCGGCCACCGTGTCGCCGAGCGCCGTCCAGACTCCGCCGTGGACGAAGCCGCCGGGATGCAGATGGCGCTGGTCGACGACGATCCGCCCGCGCGAGTGCGTGTCCTCGATCTCCAGCGGCTCGATCCCGAGGTCGCCGGGGAAGCTGCCGGGAAGGAAGGCCCGCGCGGTCTCCGGGGTGATTCGCGAGCTGGGGTGAACCGGGGCGTCGCTCATGCGGCCAGAGCGTATGCACCCGGCTGGAGCTTCGCCGTACGCCGCCGGTAGGTGCTCCACAGCCAGGGCCATTGCTGCGGGTCGTTGCCGTCCTCGTCGACGTACCAGTTGGTGCAGCCGCTGTGCCAGACCGTGCCGGCAAGGGCGTCGCGCAGCTCGCGGTCGAAGCTCTCCGCGGCCTCGCGGCGCACCTCGATCCGGTTCGCCTCGGCACGATCGAGCTCGCCGAGCGCGGCGATGACGTGCCCGACCCCGGCCTCGATCGTGTAGATCACCGAGCCGGTGCCGCCGTTCGTGTTCGGCCCGTAGAGCAGGAACATGTTGGGGAAGCCGGGGACGCTGAGGCCGAGGTACGCGCGTGCCACCTCGGCCCACTCCTGCGTCAGGGCGCCGTCGCGGCCGGCGATCTCCATCGGCGCTACGAAGCCGTGGGTGGCGAAACCGGTGGCGAGCACGATCGCGTCGGCCGGTCGCTCGACGCCGGTCTCATCGCGGACGCCGCCCGGGGTCACCGCGGCGATGCGGTCCGTCACCAGCTCCACGTTGGGCTTGGTCAGGGTCGGGTACCACTCGTCGGTGAGCATCATCCGCTTGCAGCCGAACTCGTCGCTCGGCATCGCCTTGCGGCGCAGCTCCGGATCCTCGATCGTCTGCGTTATCTGGCGTCGCCCGACGGCACGGAGGCCCGGCAGCAGCCACTGGTGGCGCGTCATCGCCGCGACACCGAACTCCATGAAGGCCAGGATCGAGGCGCGATCGAGGCGGCGCAGCGCCGGGACGCGCCTGAACAGCGAGTGCGCCCACTCCGGATAGGCGTAGTCCATCTTCGGAAAGGTCCAGCCGGCCGAGCGTTGGTAGACGTCGAGCTGCGCGACCCGCGGCTGGATCGCCGGGACGACCTGGATCGCGCTGCAGCCGGTGCCGATCACAGCCACCTTCTTGCCGGCGAGGTCGACGTCGTGGCGCCACTCGGCGGTGTGGAAGGCGGGACCGTCGAACCCCTCCAGCCCCGAGATCGGCGGAGTCTTTGGAACCGAGAGCTGGCCGCAGGCCGTCAGCAGGATCTCGGCCTCGTGCGGCCCGGTGCTGGTCTCGAGCCACCACCTGCCGCGCTCCTCGTCCCAGCGGGCGCTCTTCACCTCGGTGCCGGTGCGGACCCTGTCCAGCACGCCGAAGCGCCGCGCGACCCCCTCGACGTAGGCCTGGATCTCCGCCTGCGGCGCGTAGCGGCGCGACCAGCGGTTGGGCGCGAAGGAGAACTCGTAGAGGTGCGAGGGAACGTCGCAGGCGGCGCCCGGGTAGGTGTTGTGGTTCCAGACGCCGCCGACCCGCTCGCCCTTCTCGAAGACGGTCACGTCCTCGTAGCCGGCCCGCTGCAGCATCACCGCCGCACCGACCCCGCCAAAGCCACCGCCGACGACGGCGATCGAGCGCGTGCATGCCGGCGTTCCGTTGCTACTCGACACCGAAGCCCCCGAGGCCGTAATCGCCAAACGGCTCGTCGCGTTCTCGCACGGCCTCCTTGAAGCCGCCTTCGGCGGCGCGGCGGACGAAGTCGTGGCCCTCCTCGGTGTGGCGGGCGACGCCGTCGAAGAAGGTGCCGAGCAACTGCGTCTGGTGTAGGCCCTGCGAGTAGAGCGACTGATTGACGAGCATCTTCATCATCACCAGCTGGTTGATCGGCATTCGCGCGACGCGCTCCAGCAGCGCCTCGAAGCGCTCGTCGAGCTGCTCGGGCGGCGCCGCCTCGGTCGCCAGCCCCCACTCGGCCGCCTGCTCGCCGCTCAGCGAGTCGCCGGTCAAGAGCAGTCGCTTGGCCCGCATCGGCCCCAGCCGCGCCGCCCACATCGCCGTCGTCGGGGAGCCCCAGACGCGGGCCGGCGGGTAGCCGATCTTGGCGTCGGCGCCAATCACGAGCAGGTCGGAGCAGAGCGCCATGTCGGTGCCACCGGCGACGCAGTAGCCGTGGACCTTGCAGATCACCGGCTTCTCGGAGTGGAAGAGGCTCATGAAACCGCGCACGTTGCGCGACATGAACTGGAAGTCGGTGACCGGGTCCCAGTTCGACTCGGGCGCATGGTTGGCGCCGATCGTCGCCGGGTCAACGGGCGAGCCGGGCGGGGCCTCGACGCCGCCGAGCCCACTCATCTCGCCCTCGGCCGAAGCGACCAGGTCATAGCCGCCGCAGAAACCCGTGCCGTTGCCGGCCAGGGCGATCACGTGAACCTCCGGGTCGAGGTTCGCCCGCTCGACGCAGGCGGCGAGCTCGGCCGGCATCCGCGGCACGATCCCGTTGCCACGCTCAGGCCGGTTCAGGGTGATGCGGGCGACCCGATCGCCGGTCTCGTAAGTGAGAGTCGTCAGGTCCATCTCGCTCGCCGGGGCGCGTTTGTCACCCATAGGGCGACAAACGCGCCCAAGGCGCTCAGTTCATCCTCTCCACGAGCATCGCCTTGCCCTGTCCGCCGGCGACGCACATGGTCTCGATGCCGACCTGGTGGTCGTCGGTCTCCATCACGTTGAGCAGGGTGCCCATCATGCGGGCGCCGGTCATGCCGAAGGGGTGGCCGAGGGCGATCGCGCCGCCGTGCGTGTTGAGCTTCTCCAGCGGGATGTCGCACTCGTCCATGATCGGGATCACCTGGGCGGCGAAGGCCTCGTTGAGCTCGACCGTGCCGACGTCCTCCATCGTCATGCCCGAGCGCTCCAGCACCTTCTTGATCGCGCCGATCGGGGCGACGCCCATGTACTCGGGCTCGTTGCCGAAGGTGGCGGCGGTGACGATGCGGGCGCGCGGGGTCAGGCCCAGCTCATTGGCCTTGGTGTCGCTCATCAGCAGCACTGCGGCGGCGCCGTCGTTGAGCGGGCAGGAGTTGCCGGCGGTAACGCCGCCGCCGCCGAAGGACTCCTCCAGCTGGGAGAGCTTCTCCAGGGTGGAGGAAGCGCGCGGGCCGTCGTCCCTGGCGACCTCGGTGCCGTCGGGCAGGGTCACCGGGACGATCTCGCGGTCGAAGAAGCCGTCCTCCTGGGACTGCACGGCGAGTTCCTGGGAGCGCTGCGCGAACTTGTCCATGTCGGCGCGGCTGACCTCGTATTTTTCGGCGACGTTGACCGCCGTCTTGCCCATCTCGATGTAGGCGTTGGGCTGGCCGTCGTTGCCCTGCAGGTTCTCGTTCTGATCGGCGGCGCCGGCGGGCTCGGTGCGCTCGTTGTAGCGGCTCACCCACTCGACCCCGGCGGCGATGTAGACGTCGCCCTCGCCGGCCTTGATCGCGTTGCCGGCGTGGCGGATCGCGTCGAGGCTGGAGGAGCAGTAGCGGGAGACGGTGACGCCGTTGACCTCTTTGGGCAGCTTCTCGGAGAGCAGCGAGACGATGCGGCCGATGTTGAAGGCCTGCAGGCCCTGCGGCATGCCGCAGCCGCAGAAGAGGTCTTCGACCGAGGCCGGGTCGACCTCGGGGTTGCGCTCGAGCAGCCGGTCGACCACGTAGGCGCCCATCTCGTCGGGCCGCAGCTGGGCCAGCGAGCCCTTGAAGGCACGGCCGATCGGCGTGCGGATGGTGTCGACGATCACTGCCTCGGGCATACGTGGTTCTCCTTGGATATCGGGATGGGAAGTGCGAACCGCAGGGTATTTGACCCGGCCACCCGGCGCGGTTCTCGACTAGGTTAGGGCGATGTCGCTGGAGGGGTTGAGGGCATGGATCGGTGAGGTCGAGCGCAAGCTCGCCAAGCGCACCCGCGTCTTCCTCGTCCTCACCGTGATCGCGATCGGCATCGCCGGTGCGGCGGTCTACCTGGCGATCGACGCCCGCGAAAGCTCGGTCAGCGAAAGCGACGTGCAGGCGCTGCAGCAGCAGCTCGAAACGCGTATCGACGAACTCGGCGCAGCGTCGGCGGCGCCGGCGGTCGTGCCGGAAACCGTGCCTGAACAGGAACCCGAACCGGCACCGAAGTCAGCGCCGGAAACCCAGCCGGGAGCGGGCAAGAAGGACAAGAGCGGCGCGAGCAACGACGCGACCGGTAGCACCCCAAACGGGGCGACCGGCGGCGACGCAAGTGCCGCCAAACTGCAGGAACTGGTCGAACAGGCCAAAGAAGGGTCCGGCCAAAACAAATAGCAGCTTGTGCTTATTGGCACGTTCGTGCCTGGAGGTCGTCCCCACTCTGCGTTACATTCGCCGCAATCCACCTCGCGCCTAACGCGAGTCTTGCCGGGACCGGCAACGAAAGGAGACCCCCATGCCCGAGGGTTACTGCGTCAAAGAGCGCAAGAAGGTTGAGATCCAGGACGCCAAACAGGTGACGATGAAAAACGGTCGCCCCGCGATACAAGGCGTCTGCCCCGACTGTGGCACCAAAATCTTCAAGATCGGCAAACTCGAATAGGCCAGCGAGGCGGCGCCGTCGGGGGCGTCGCCTTCAATCAGCCCCTAGGTCGAAGGCCACGCGAAAGGCGATTGAGGTTTTCAATCGCCTTTTTGTAGCGGCGGTCCAGCTCTGGCAGCTGACGACGTCCCAGCTCGATGATGCGTGCTCGTTCCTCGTCGGAGAGTGGTTTGTAGGCCGCAGAGTTCATTGAAGACAACAAGTTTATACCCTCGGTCCGTCGTCTTCGAGGGTGGCTGGATTTCGCAGTTCCGCCAGAACCTCGAGAAGGCGGAGGCGATACTCCTGCGAACCTGAGGCTTCCTCAGCTTCGCTTGTGACGTCCTTTGTCGCGTATTCGACATTGCCGAACTTGATCGGAAATTCACCCGACAAAGCACGCCAGGCAACCAAGAGAACAACGCCTATTGCGCCTAACATCACGCCGGCCCGCTCGACATGGAAGAGCGCCTTCCACCCCAAGGCAACTCCAGGCAGAAGGTCCGGTACGGCAGCTTGGGTACTCAGATAGATCGCTGCGACAAAGAGCAAAGCGACAAGCGATCCCTTGGCGAAGTTCTTGTGGAGCGCCGTAAGTGGCCGCTCGCGACGGAAGTGGCTTCCGCAGACTGTTGTCTGTCTGGGCATGCGCTCCAGGGTAGCGCAAACCGCAGACAGAACAATGCGCTAGTGACGGCTGGCCGCCACGCCAACGATGAGGGCGATCACGGCAAAGGCAGCCAGCTGGAGCAGCATGCGCTCGAGAAGCATCTGGTAAATGCCATTGACGCGCCCCTCGACGTGGCCGACACGTCGCTCGCCCCGCTCATCGCCATTCCTCATCTCTCGTTCGATCCGATCGAGCCGCCTGTCTATGCCATCGATACGCCAGTCCTCAGCCACGATGTGTCCTCCTCTGCTTCGAAATGACCATTACCTCTCAGTGTAGACAAAACACTTCCTGTTCGTAGAGGTCGTTCTGCCGAGTGAACGCGGATGGAGGATCCTCCGTAAGACTGAATATGCGACCAGCTTCGATCGACGCAAGACCAGCCTGAATGCCACCCGGCGCGCTCAGTGGCGAGCGGGACGTACGTGAGGCCTACGCGGCCCACGCCGGCGAGCTCTATGGCTTCGCGGTGCGCTCGCTCGGCGACTCGGGGTTGGCCGAGGAGGCGGTGCAGGAGACCTTCCTGCGGGCCTGGCGCGCCGGCGCCCGCTTCGACCCCCAGATCGGCTCGCTGCGGACCTGGCTGTTCGCAATCCTGCGCAACGTCGTGATCGACCTCGGCCGGGCGCGGTCCTCGCGGCCGACGGTCGCCGAGGGCGGCGTCGAGCCCACGGTCGAGCCCTTCGAGGAGGCGCTGCTCTCCTGGCAGGTCGAGGAGGCGATGCGGCGGATCGGCGATCAGCACCGCCGCGTCCTGGTCGAGACCTACTACCACGGACGCCCCTACGCGGAGGTTGCCGAGGAGCTCGGCGTGCCCGAGGGAACGGTCAAGAGCCGCGTCTACTACGGGCTGCGGGCACTGCGGGTCGCGCTGGAGGAGATCGGCTATGACGACTGAGCGATGCCGCGAATGGCGCGAGTCGCTGGGCGCGTTCGCGCTCGGCCAGCTGCCAGAGGAGGAGCGAGCGGCACTCGAGGCGCACCTGGAGGGCTGCCCCGAGTGCCGCGCCGAGCTGGAGTCGCTGGCCGGGGTGGCACGGTTGCTGCCGATGGCCGAGCCGGAGCACTTCGACACGGCGCCGGTGCCGCCGCCTTCGCTCGCCGACCAGGTCGTGGCGACGATCCGCGCCGAGAGACGCGAGGGCCGGCGACGCCGGCTGCGGCTTGGCCTGGCCTTCAGCGGCGTGACCGCAGCGGTGGCTGCAGCAGCCCTGGCGATCTTCGTGCTGCCAAGTGGATCCGGCGGCACGCCCGAGCAGCACGTCGCCTTCAGCTCGCTGCCGCCGGGCCTCCACATCGCCGCCACGCTTGAGCCGCACGCCTACGGCACCGAGATCCACATGTACGTGAAGGGAGCGCCATCCGGCACCCTCTGCCGCGTCTACGTGCGCGGCCCGAACGGCGTCCGCCAATCGGCCGGCTCCTTCCGCTACCGCTGGGGCGACGACTCCGACGCGGTGCTCAGCGCGGCGCTGGATCTATCGCGTACGCGAGCACTCGGCGTGCGGGTGGGAAACCGGACCTTCGTAGCGCCGGTCGGCTCCGCAGGCACGGCGTAGAATCCCAAGTCGCGATCAGACCTGCGTCGCGATCAGCCCGATCAGGGCGACGATGACAAGGACGCTGGACTGGAACATCAGCCGCTGCATCGCTTCAAAACGTTCTCCCATCGCTTCGAAGCGTTCGTCGACTTTGCTGAGCTTCTCGTCGATCTTGTTGAAGCGCTCGTCGAACTTCCCGAACCCAGCCTTTATCTCGTCACGCACAGCCCGTATGTCCGCATCGACCCGGTCGAAACGTCGATCGACCTGTTCGAAGCGCTGGTCCACCGCGTCGAAGCGCTGGTCGGTGTGCTTCGCGAAGTCGTCCATTCGCTCGTCGGTCCATGCCATGCGGTACATAATTACACATTGTAGACAAAACCACTCGCAGACAGCTAGCTGCGCTTGCGGAAGGAGATCGACGGGGGGACCTGCTCGCGGATCTCCTCAACGAGCCGCACGGCGATCTCGCCCGGCTCCTCGTCAGGGCGAGCCTGTCCTCCCCTGGGCTCGAAGAAGCGGACCCGCAGCCGCGGACGCTTCGGGAAGCCCGTCAAGTCAGAGGTGCCCTCGATCGCGACGCAGACGAGGGTCGCCTCGGGGACTTCAAGCGCGAGGCGCCCGACGCCGCTACGCGCCCGCAGCACCTTGCCGCGCGAGCGGGTGCCTTCGGGGAAGACGCCGATGCAGGCGCCGGCGCGCAGCTCCTCGATCGCCCGCGACAGCGCTCCAACATCTCCGGCGCCCCGTTCGATCGGGATCTGGCCCATGCCGTTGAGGACGGGAGCGAGGCCGCGCACGTCCCAGAGCGTCGATTTGGCCAGCGCCTTGATCTGACGGCGCCGGATCGCCGCCACGCCAACGGCGATCGGATCCCAGTGGCTGTCGTGGTTGCCGGCGACGAGGACCGGCCCGCTGGCGGGCAGAGCCTCCAGCCCCTCGACCTCGAGCCGACCCCACGTCGCGATGACCGGCCTGGAGACGGCCATCGCGACTCTGTACATGCGGCTAGGCTCCTTCAAGGAGCCGGAGTTCTACCTGCGCTGATGCTTTTTGTGCTTTCTGACCTTCCCACAGCTCGGCTTCACGACCGGCTTGGAGTCATAGGGCACTCCGTTTTGCCCGGTGAGAGCGGCGTCTGCCTTGTTGGTCCCGGCGCAGAGGTTTCTGCTGTTGACCACAAGTCCCTTTTTGCCGCCCTGCATGTTGAGTATGAATTTGGAGACGGGTGCGTCGGGGACGGTTTCGAAGCTCGAGCGGATTCCGCCTTTGAAGGAGTCGATGCGACCGACGATGTCCACGTTGACGATGCCGTGCAGAGCTGCGACGAGATCTGGCAGCTTGTGGCTTGAGGAGCGTAGGTAGACGGGCCCTTCAACCGGTTCGTCGAGCAGAGGCGTGAATGCCCTTGCGTAGCCGTATTGGGCCGCTTTGGGACAACCGCCACCGGCTCCGCCGTTTGCGGCGTATTGGACCCTGGTGCAGATCGTCCTGATGTGGGCCTGGTCGAGGAACGCCGACTGCGGCAGGGTCACGACCGCTTTGCCGATGTTGGCGTCTGCGCTCCTTGCGTTGAGAACCGCCTTCAGCGCCGGGTGATCGCCTCGCTTGGTCCCGCCGTGAAGCTCCAAGGCAAGCTTGGGCTTGAAGGCGAGGCTTGCGCAGCTCGCCGCCTGGTAGGGGGTCGAAAGGTCGACAGGCACGTCATCGCTCGGGTCGAAGACGTTGCGGTAGGCGCCGAAGATCGTCGACTTGGCGGTGCTTCGTTCGCAACTGGTCGGATTGAGGATGAAGTCGGGCTTGTCGACGTAGACGCGCAGGTCCCGGACCTTCAAGACGATCCCTTTGAGGATGTGGGGGATCGGGTCTGAGTTGGCTCCGTCTACTTCGACTTCGGCCGTCACCGGGTTCAAGGTCAATGCCTCCCTGACGACGACGGTGCCAGCGTCGAAGGGACCGGCCAGAGCCGGGGTGATTGAGATCACCGAAAGCGGATCGCCGTGGTAGGCCCCGCCGAGGTAGAGCTTGCCCGGGACGTAAGTCAACGAATCGCCGACTCCCGCCCCGGCGAAGGTGTGGCCGATCAGGGAGCTGGACGGACAGCTCGGTGAAGCGAGCTCTTGCCTACCCGTCTTTGACCTCGCCGAGGCAATCGCAGCATCGGAGCATTTGGAGATCCCGGCGAGCTTGCCGAGCACTCCTGGCGGAAGCACCGCCGAGAACTTGGTCATGTCCTGGTCTCCGTCGTGCCTTACGAGGCGCATGTCGAAGGGCGAGTAGGACTTGGCGTTGTTGTTGACCGAGCCCGCCTGGAATTCTGGGTTGAAGGGCGGCAGGCCTCCACTTGGACAGGGGCCTCCGTTTACTCCCTTGGTGATTTCGAAGTCCGCGGTAACCGTCTTGGGGTTGTTGGGAGCAGACGATGGGTAGAACTTCGAGACCGTCGTGTATTTGCCGCAGGCCAACGGCGAGATGAGCGCCGCCCTCGCCCCTTCCTTGAAGTGGAAGAGGAAGTGGCTGAAGGGCAGCTGGGGGATGTCTTCCAGGGTCGTCACCAGCTGGCCCGTTTTCGGGTCCGCTTCGACTTTCAAGGGCTTCTTGACCATGACGCCGAGCCTGGTGTTCCTGAGCACCATGTACAGGGCTACATCGGTGTCGAAGGGGTTCTCGGCGCCGTGTTCGCTGGTCAGCGGGTTGTCCTGCTGGGCAAGGTAGACGGAGCCGAAGACCTTTTCTTTGGCGAGCAACGGCGTTTCAAGTTCGAGCGAGCCGATCTTGGAGTCGCTCGGACAGCCTTCGCCTTCAGAGGAGAAAGTCGTCTCCTTGGCATACTCCGACGGGGTGCAGAAGCCAAGGCCTTCGCCCACCGAGGGGTTGATCGTCACCCCTTCGGGGAGCGTGACGACCACCTTCTGCGCCAGCGATTCGTTGATCGCCGAGGGGTTTTCAAGCCCGTCATTGGGCATGTAAACGTTCAAATCGAACGCGGTCCCCGTCTCGGCCTGGCTAGTCGAGAGGTTCGCTTCCGTTTTTGGGTCGAAGTTGAGCTTCTCGCAGCCAATGACGCCGACCGGGTTCCCGGCGAGGTCCTTGGTTTCGTCGTGTGCAATGACGAAGTCGCCGCGGTGCTGCCAGGAGTCGGCGCTGAAAGTCGACTCGAGCGGCCCCGAGCAGGCGCTCGGCATCGTCAAGAAAGCGGTGTGGGTGACAGGCACGGGACAGCCTGGTCCTCCTTCTCCAAAGTGCAGGCCGCAGGCACCCCGCCTGTGATCGTGGCTGGGATCCGAAGGGTCGCCCCAGAGGTCGACGGAGACGCCCGACATGTCGCCGGTCTGGGGCACGTCGAGCACTTCGGAGCCGAGCCCGTAGTCGCCGTCGCTGCGGATCTTGCCGAGCAGGTGGATCGGGATGCCGAGGCCGCCCGTGTTGAAGCCGAGCTCGGCCGGGCGCCCCTGCGGCGGCACCATGTTGTAGAGGGGCTCGGTGAGGGTCGGCGCGGCGAAACCACCGAAGAGGGTGAGAGCGATATGGACCAGGCCGACGGCGGAGGCGTCGGGGCATCTGCTTATATCGAGTTCGACCTCGTTGCAGCGCACGGGCGTCGCTTCGGGATTGATGACGAAGCCTGCCGGTAGGTTGGCGACGATGCTCTTGGGGCTCTCGGCAGGAAGGCCTTCCGTGACCAGGTTGAACTGGGCGTCGATCCGCATCTGGTAGGGATGCGCGCCAGCGCGGGTCTCGGCGCCGCCACCCCCATCGAATATGGCGCTTTCGAATCCCTCCAGGCCGAAGGAGGAGAGTTCAGTGCTGACGGTCGACTGCACGCTGTCGGAAGCGGCGACAGCGCCGCCGCCCGAGATGCTCACCCGGTTGGTCACGACCGGTGGCGCACCGCTAGCGACGTTGACGGGAAGCTCCACGTAGAGCTGACTGCCCGGGTTGACGACGGTGGCGCCGCTGCAACTGACCGAGGCGTTGTTGCAGGTGAAGACTTCATTGATGATGCCGTTCTTTTCGCCATCGTCGAACATGTGGAAATAGCGCCCGAAGACAGGCGGTTTCGGATTGAGGCTGAGACCTTCGGGCAGTTCGTCGGTGATCGTGAACGGGGTCCCATCCGTCGCTTTGGAGCCGATGTTGGTGGCGACGATGGAATAGATGCCGTCGCCGTTGCTGTCGCCTGGGGTGAGGTTGGTCGGCGAGAGGACCATCGTGGAGATCTTCCAGGCCGGTCCCGCCGGAGACGCCCCTGCCGTGCAGGGAAGGCAAGCGGCGATGAGCGCGATAGTAATAACGGCGCGGCGCAACATCTTTGCGGTCTTCACTCGCTTTGCCGAAATCACTTGGAACCTCCGCGGTTGGCGTTTGCTCGGTTGACGTGGCGCTTCTGCGCTCGGTTGCGGCGCCTTCGCTGGCAGTGCGATTTGCCGCCCTGACGTACCTTGCGCATGCCCTTGGGACATTTGCGGCCGACGGCGTGCGGGTGCACGTTGCCCGCACCCTGATAGGCGGCGCTGGCGAGACTCGGATCGGGCGGCGGCGCAGGGTTCGCCTGGCAGGCCGTGGTCGAGCAGGTCGGCGGCGACAGCGTGTGCTGGGACGCAAGGCCCGCGCCGACGCCGGCGTCATACACGTCGACGAGCTGGTCCTGATCGGTGGGAACCAGCTGCTGTTCGGTGAAGAAGAAGACGTGGTCGCCGTTCTTCGAAGCACCGAGGAAGTTGGAGGGTTGGGGATCGGTGCCGCTCGAGATCAGGTAGAGGCAACCGCCGTCCTGGCTTTCGGATCCACAGCTTCCCTCTCCCTTCGCCTCCCACTCGTAGACGTCGGTGACGTGGTTGGTGTCGCTCGGGACCAGGGCATCGGCGCTCTCGAAGAAGAAGCGGTTACCGTCAGCCGAGAGGTTGCGCGAAGCACCGTTGGTAGTTTCGATGGGGCTGCCAATGAACCCGCCGCTCGTTGACAACCCGGAACCACCGGTTGATGGCGTTCCCGTCGGCAAGCAGGTGACACAGAGCAGCCTTTCTTCGGGAGCGCCGTAGCGGAAGAACTCGGTTGCTTTGCCACTGTTGTGGTAGCCGGTGAGGCTTTCGGTCGAGCTGAAGGCAATCGCACTGCCGTCGGCGCTGACCCTGGTTTGAATGAAGGAGATCTGCGGGCTAGCGATGAAGGTGGTTACGCCGTTGTGGTACACGTAGAGGTTGCATTTGGCCTGGAAGCTGTGGCAGTCGTCGACGTGTGAGGCACCCGGGGCCAACGCACCCTCAGCGAAGAAGTAGACGTAGGAGCCATCGGCAGAGATACCAAGCACTTCCTGTACCCCGGCGCCAGAGGGGTCGGCGGGATTGGAATCGACGGTGAGGTCGGTGAGTTCGCCGGTGTCGGCGTCATAGGTATAGAGATCCTGGCCATGGGACGCGTTGCCCAATGGTGCCGTACAGGCGTTTCCCCCACTTGAGTGCGCGGTCGAGTCGTCAGTCAGTTTCTCGCAGCTGAGGAAGAAGGCCTTGGAGCCGTCGGGGGTGACGTCTTCGAGTCTGGCCTGTTTTTCCCCTCCCGGGTCGGGCGTCGTGCGCTGGGAGGCCGAGATCCGGATAGTCTTCGTGCCGTCTTCACGCACATAGAGGCGGCCGGAATTGAAGGGCTGGCCAGGGCCCCTGACCGTAAAGAAGACGCGCGAGCCGTCGCGGGAGATCTTGCCTTGACTACCTTCGCCCGTGCCTTCGGCGGGGACGACACAGGCGGGACCAGCTTCGTCATCGCAGCTCACTTCCGAGCCAGAGGGAACACGGTCGATGAGCGTGAGGGCGCCGTGGTCGATGTCGTAGAGATTGATCTTCCCCGCTGGCGCTGCTGGCAGGAGCTGCGAGGTGCTCAGAAAAGCCACGTGGGCCGGGTCGGCGGCGAAGCCGGCGAGGGAAGGGAAGAACTGTTCCGGGGCGACGGGACCGACAGACTGGAAGGCGGCCGTTTCGCTGTCGCGCAGGAAGAGCTGCGTGCCGGCGCCGCCCGGCCCTTCGCCTTTGACCAGAGCAGATGAGAGATCTTCGTTCACGCCAATGGCATCCGCTCCGAAGCCGGGGTTAGTGGTGGGCAGGAATCCGTCGGTGCTCCAGCCGCCCGACCCGCGGGAGGCGAGGAAGGGCACGAGTTTGGAGAGGCCGCCCGTGGTCGGCAGGCCACCGTTGCTGAAGAAGGTGAAACGGTCGCCGGAGGGGCTGACGGCCCCGGCCGCGATCTGGGCGTTGGCGCCGTGCTTTTCGATCGGCGTCCCCTGCTCGTAGGCACGGCAGTCGGGCAGGCGGCTGCCGGCGCCGGTGCGGAACTCGTCGTTGGGGCAGGGGGCGAAGGACTGACTCACCGGGTAGGTGGCAAAGGTCGCGTCGGCGCCGGCGGCGCCGGCCACTTCGTTGGTTGCGACGAAGCGGAAGTGGTAGGCGATGCCGGGTTCGAGGCCGCCGACCTGGACGCTGACGGGGTGCAGGCCGTTGTCGGAGGAAAATCCGAGGGGAGCGCTCTCGGAGGTGCTCTGTCCATATGCGCCCGTCGTGCCGTATTCGACGTGATAGGTCGTCGCGGCGCCCCGGGGATTGACCTTGGCGGCAAGCGTCGCCTCGGTCGTGCCGACCGATTCGACCGTCTCTTCTTCGACCAGCGGCGCGGTGGGGCCACTGGTGAACTGACCGTCGAAACCATGGTTTTCGCCGATCGCGTTCTTCGCGGCGAGGCGATAGTGGTAGACCGTCGCCGGTTGGAGGCCACTGACGGAAGCGCTCACCGCGTGGGGATTCGAGTCGACCGGGATCGAGCCGGCGGCGGGGACGCACGGGTACTTCTCAGCACCGGTGACGTTTTCGTACTTGGTGTTGATGAACTGACTGGCCGGGACGACTTCGAAGTGGCAGTCTTCGACCGCCAGGCTCCTGGGGTTGACGGTTCCGTGCACGGTCGCGGCGGTGGCGGCGATGGCGTCGGCGCCTTCGGTGGTCGTCTTCGGCAGCGAGGCCGGCGGGCCGAAGACGTCGATCTTGTGGTTGCCGACGTCGGAGAGGAATACTTCTTCGGTGGCTTCGTCGATGGCGATGCCACCGAATTCGCCGTAGTATTCGCCGCCGGCGCCAAATTCGTAGAGGAGTGTCCCGGTACTGTCGTAGACTGAGACGTATTCTCCGTGGACGACGTAGAGTTCGCCGGTCGAGCGGTCGACGGTGAGCGCGAAGGTGGCTTCCGGGTCGATCTGGATGGCTGTTCCGGTATTGTATTCACTCCCCGCCGTGTACTCGTAGGTCGGGCCGTATTCTTCGGCAACGAAGAGGTTGTCTCCGGAGTCGAGGGCGATGCGGCAGGAGAACTTCGTGACGGGGATAGACGAAAGCCCAATGCCGGCGGGGCTGTACTTGTGGACATTGCGTTCGCCGCCAGCGGATACCCAGATAGAGCCCGAGGAGCCGACCGCGACGCCGCAGGGGGTGCTGACGCTCAGCGGAAAGCCGACGAGCGCTGAGCCGCTTTCGCTCAGGCCGAGGAGCTTGTCCGCACCGTAGTTGGCGAGGTAGATGTCGTGCGACGAGCTGTCGACGGCAAGGTCGTCATAGGAGCCGATCGTCGGCTGGCTCAGCGGAAAGCTGCCGCCGAGCGGGATGTGAGCGCCGGGCGTGGACGCGTCGAACCCGTAGATCTTGTGCCCTTCCTGGTCCACGGAGTAGAGGCGCTTGTTGCTCTGGTCGAGGGCCAGAGCGGTCGGGTATGAGAAGGAGGTGCCAGAGGTGCCGTCGGGGCCGAAGGAACCGACTTTCGTGCGGTATTCGATCGCAAAGGCCGAGCCCGGAAGAAGGCAGGCTGACGCCATCAGAGCCACGAGCAGCGCAACGAGGGCGCCGGAACGACGGATGAACCGGCTGCTTGCGCCCCGGCCCGGGTTCGATCCCAGCGACGATGCCTTCGCGTGGCTTCTCACGTAGCTCTCTCCTTGTCCCTGAGCCCCTCTGCCGGCCGCTTCCCTTTGCGGCACCCGTTGGGCTCGGTTGTTCCCTGTTGGTGCTTCCGCCGCCCTCTCCCTGAGCGCGGCCTGTCGCAGGATAAAAGAAACCGTTTACAAATGCAAGGAGAAGTTTTTGAGATGAAGGAATTCGGCTCCAGAAGGAGCCTCGGAGCAGGTGGAAGAGAGCGGCTAAGCGGCCGCGGCGGCCTTGCGCTTGGCCTCGGCGCGGCCGAGGTAGGGCGCCAGCGCAAGCTCGGTCAGGTCGGGTAAGAGCTCGGGGAGGCGACGAGCACCGCCGCTGTTGAGGCGGCGGGCGATCAGGGTGGCGATGCCGCCGACGAGAGCCTGGTCGCGGACTTCCATGTCGAGCTCGGAGGGCGGCGGCTCGGGGCGCAGGGCGGCGGCGAGGAGCTGCATCGCCTCGCGGTAGCGGGCGGCGACGTCGCCGCCCGCGGCCAGCGGCTCGATCAGGAAGCAGCGAGCGACCGCGGCGTCGCGGGCGAGGACATCGAGCAGTGCGCCGAGGCGAGCCCGCACTCGCTCCGGCCACTCCTCCCCCGCCCCCGGCGCCGCCAGCATCGAGTCGAGGACGTGGGCCTCGATCATCTCGTAGGCCGCCGCGAAGCAGTCCTCCTTGCCCTCGAAGTACTCGTAGAAGGTGCGGCGGGAGATCTTTGCCGCGGCGGTGATCTTGGCGATCGTGGTCGCGTTGTAGCCGTGCTCGGCGACGGCCTCGACGACGCCGTTGAGCAGGCGTTCGCGCTGGTTCTCGGCGACGAAGACGCGGGGCAGGCCGTGGCGGCCGGGGGGAAGGCGGTCGCCCCGGGCGACGGTCCCGGCCGCTTGCCGGCCGCCGTCAGCCATCGCCGAGGTAGGGAGCGAGGGCGATGTCTACCAGTTGGGGGTAGAGCGCCTCCAGCCCCTCGACGTCGCCTGTCTCGAGCCGCTCGCGCAGCAGCCAGGCAAGGGCGCCGGCGGTCGCCTCCTCGTGGGTGGCGGGCAGGTCCTGCGGGGCGGTCACGAGCGCGCGGCCCTCGCGCAGCTTCGCCGCGACGCGGTCGAGCGCCGCCTCGAAGTGGACGCTCAGTTGCGGGCCACCGGTCTGCGCTTCGACCAGGCAGAGCCGTGCCCGCTCCGGCTCGACGACGATCAGCTCGAGCACCACACGAAGTCCGGTCGCGATCTGCTCGGGCCAGGAGAGCTCCTCGGGCCCTGTGAGCTGCGCCAGCTCCTCCGCCCCCGCTTCGACTGCCCGGTCGAAGGCGGCGACGAAGCTCCCCTCCTTGCCCTCGAAGAACTCGTAGAAGGTGACCGAGGAGACACCGGCCTCCTTGACCAGGGCTTCGATCGAAGTGCCGGCGACACCCTGCTCGGCGATCAGCCGCTCGGCGGCATCGAGGATCCGTTCGCGCTGGGGCGCCGAGAGCGCCCTTGCCCCCGCCTCCTCCCCCCGCCCATGAGACGGCTTGGAGGCCAGTCTTTGCGAGAGGTACTGCATGACTCGAGGGTAGCCGACTTGAGAAAGATTTCATATCTGGCAAAAAAGGAGTAGTTTTTATAGGGCGTATGTCAGCGAAAGCCTCAGCAGCCGTCGATCGAGTCGATTCGCTGGGAGCAAACCGAGGCTCCGAGCTGGACGTGCGCGAGGGGGCAATGGAAGGGGTGCTGGCGGTCTGCGGCGAGGTCGGCTTCCGCGAGACGTCGGTGCGCGCGATCCTCGAGCACAGCGGCGGGCACCGGGCGCAGTTCTACCAGCACTTCGAGAGCAAGGAGGACTGCTTCGCCCAGGCCTATGCCGTCTGGATCGAGCGGCTCTGCGTCAGCGTGCTCGAAGCGGCGGCGACCACTCCCGGCTGGGAGGCCGGCGTCCGCGAGGCGATAGTGCGCCTCTTCCAGTTCGTCACCGCGCGGCCGGCGATTGCCCGGGCGCTCTTCGTCGAGGTTCAGATCGCCGGCGAGCCGGCGCTGGCCCGTCACGAGGCGGCGGTCGAGCGCCTCGCCGCGGCGATCGACAGCGCCCGCGCCGACATCGACCCGGGCGAGGCGCCACCGGAGGCGACCGGCGTCTTCGTCGTCGGCGGGATCGAGTCATGCGTCGCCGAGGCCCTCGGCGCCGGTGACTCGGCGCGCCTCTGGGACACCCTGCCCGAGCTGATGCACTTCGCAGTCGGCTCCTACCTGGGCAAGGAGGAGGCCGAAGGCGCCTTCGAGCGGGCCAGCGAGATGCTCGAGCGCGAACGGGAGCGGTTGATTGGGGCCGAGGAAGAGGGCGGGGAGAGATGACCGAGCTGCGCCTGATTGGCGGCACCGCCCTCGCCGAGCCCGCGGAGGCAGAGCCGGTGCCGGCGCTGCGCCTCCCCCCCGGTCGCCACGGCATCCCCGCCGGCCTGGTCCGTGCCCACCAGCGCCTGCGCCTGCTCGAAGGCTTCGGCGACCGTCGTCGCCGAGCAGGGCTACGGCCGCATCACCGCGGCTCGCGTGACCGAGCTGGCCGGTGTCTCCAGCCGCACCTTCTACCAGCACTTCGAGGACCTCTGGGCCTGCCTGCTGGCGGCGTACGAGACGGAGGCAAGCCGGCTCTGCGAGGAGATCGAGGGGGCGTGCGCGGCGCTGGTCGAGGAGCGCGGCCCGATCGCCGCAGCGGATCGGCGCGGCCGGGCGCGGGCCGGCATCGCCGCGGCGCTCGGCTTCCTCGCCGCCGCGCCCGACGTCGCCCGCCTGCTCAGCGCCGAGCCGCCGCCGCAAATCGCGGCGCTCAGCGGCGCCCGCCGCGACCTGATCGAACGCCTCGGCGCGATGCTGCGCGAAGTGCTCACCGACCCCGCCGGCGCCACGCCGCTGCCGGGGCTCGAGCGCCGCCTGATCGGCGCCGCGCTGGCGCTGGTCTCGACCCGCGCCGCGAGCGGCGACCCGCAGCGCCTGCGGGATCTGGAGCCGGAGCTGAGCGAGCTCCTGCTCGCCTCGCTGTAGATGGCGCTCCTGTCAGAGCCGGGTCGCGACTAAGACGATCAGAGCGGCGAAGCCGGCGATGAAAGCTCCTGACAGCGCGATCACGCCCTGAATCAACACACGCTGCAATGCATCGAAGCGAGTATTCATTTCAGCGAAGCCATTCTCCATCCGCCGTTCAAGCGAGTCGAAGCGCTGGTCGGTATGTGCCGCAAAGTCGTCCAGTCGAGCGTCGGTCCAGCTCTCTCTCTCATGGTCTCCATGATTGCACCGTAAAGATTTCGGCGTCACGAGTGGTGCGCACAATCAAAAACTTCTGCAACGCCTGTGGACCAGATTCTTCTATGGCCATCCCAGCGCTGTAGATTCTCTAAGTGACGAAAGTCACGTATATCTCATCACTGTAGAAGCTCAGCGGCTCGGAAGGGCTGGTTAGGGCATGGCTAACCGCTCATTCGCCGAGGAAGCTGCGTGCGCGGATCAGAATCCTGACGACGCTCTGACGCATCTGCTCCAGTCCTTTCAAGGGGACTGGATTCCGGCCGAAGCCTACGTCCAAGACAAGGTTGCCCCTTGAGTTTGGCTTCTGGGTTCGGCCCGGATTGACCCCGAGCCTAAACAACGACCCTGATCAGAAACTCCTGAAGTACCCGATTGCACATATAGTCGCCCACCATGCTCTATTTCGTGGATGAGACGTGGCAGGAGGTCAACGGAAAAAGCGTTGGAGCCCTCGCGGCGGTCGCAATTCCGCGGGCGCGCTATAACCCCTTTTGCCGGGAGATCTGGCAGATCAAGCACAACGTTTTGGGGGCAGACGAGCTAAGCGACTGCGAGATCAAGGGAACTAGCTGCTTCGCGAAGTCAGCGTTTCGGCGCAAGGAAAAGGCGGGGCATTCCACGCTTCTCCAGGCCGCAGAAGAGACCTTTTCCGCGATAGAGAAGTATCGCGGGGCGACATTTGCCGTCTGGACGACCCATGAGGACTGGCTGCTCCTCCGAAATCCGCAGTCCACCGTGCTGTCGCCGCTCTACAAGACATTGCTTAGGGAATTCATGCGACACAAGCAGGCCATGGCCAAAGGAGCGGGGAGACAAGGGCTCCTCTTCTTTGACAATCGCGGCTTTAAGGAGGATCTAAGCGCGGCTTGCGCGGTCCAGAACTTCATCTCCCGGGTGGGAATGGAGTGGCGCGGACACTTCATGCAGGTTCCGCATTTCACGCCGAGCGCTGTCAGTCCTGGGATTCAGGCAGCAGATTTAGTTGCCTATCTCACCGCGCATCAGCACGACCCAGACTTCAGGCCCACCTTGAAGCCCCACTGGGAGATCGTCGAAAACCTTGCGTTCGTCAACCCCCTCAACGGCCGAAAAGCGCTCAGGGCCGTTGAGGAGGGCGACAAAAGAAGGCGACGCAGAAAGAGGAAAAGGGCCAGCGGAACCAAAGTCCCTAAACGTCGTTAGAAGCGACGCACCGACCCTTCTGCAGGGCAGTGTAGCTCCTGGGCAAAAAAAGATCTATGTCAAGTAACTTGACAGGGCTCGTTTCGTCAAGTAGCTTTACATCATGCCACCGGCCAACCGCCACGAGCCGAAGCGAGCGAAGTCGTCGACTTCCGAGTACTCGCTGACGGAGTTCCAGCAACAGTTCCCCGACGATGCCGCTTGCCTAGAGCACCTGTGGCGGACCCGGCACTCCCCGGACGGCGAACACGGCCTACTGCCCCAAGTGCGGCTCCGAGCGCGTCTTCAAGCGCTACGCGACCAAGCAGGGGCGTCAGTCGTGGACCTGCACGGGCTGCGGGCACCACGTCCATCCCACGGCCGGCACGATCTTCCACAAAGTCCTCAACCTCGCTCCAGCTTTGGTTCTACGCCATGTACCTCATGGCCAGCACGCGATGCGGCATATCCGCCAAACAGTTGGAGCGCGAGCTAGGCGTCCATTACAAGACCGCCTGGCGCATGTTCAACAAGATCAGAAACGAGCTGATGAAGGACGACGCCAAGCCGTTGAAGGGCAAGGTCGAGGTTGACGAGACCGGCGTCCACGGTCGCCCACGCGGGCCGCGAATGACCAAAAAAGAAGCCGCTAACTGGCGCGAGCGCCAGGTCTCGGTGCTGGGCATGGTCGAGCGCGGCGGGCGGGTCAAGCTGCGCGTGATCAAATCCCGCCGAGGCGAGCCGCTGAGTGGAGCCGTGCGGGCGAACGTCAACCCGAACTCGATCATCTTCACGGACGATTGGCGCTCCTACCGGCCGCTCGGCCGCGAGTACGCGGGCCACGGCATCATCAACCACTCGGCGGGCGTCTACGTCCACGGCGACATCCACACGAACACGATTGAGGGCTTCTTCGGCAACCTCAAGACCGGGATGCGCGGCACCTACAAGAAGGTCTCGCAGAAATGGCTTCAGTCCTACCTGGACGAGTATGCCTGGCGCTACAACCAGCGCCGCGACCATCGCGGGATGTTCTTCGCCCTGCTCGACAACGCTACGCGGACCGGCCGATGAGCGACCAGGCGCTCCTCCTGCGGAGTATCCGGGGTGCGGCCAAACGTCGTGAACGGGCAGACTCCGCCAAGCGACAAGCGACCGAAGACCTGCGAGGCTTTTGCCAGCAAGCGCAGAGAGCGGGAATCCCGGTTACCCAGATCGCTTCTGAGGCCGGTCTTTCCCGCCAGGGCGTTTACGACCTGCTGGCGGAGCGACCTTAGACAGAGCGGCGTCGAAGTCCCCTTTGGTCGGGACCGGGATCTCAAGCCCTTTGTCGGTCTTCTGTTTGGGCCGCTCTGCCATATGTCAAGGCTAGCCGCTGCGCTCCACCTCAAACCGCCGATGGACGATCCCTAGGCCCGGAACGTCCGTTTCGATGAACTGGCCAACGGTGATCTCGCCCGGCTCCCAATCGATCCCCTCCAGCAACTCGGAGGGGGCGACGTCGAGTGCGGCGGCGACCTTGACCAGCGTGTCGATGCGCGGGACTCGCGCCCCGCGCTCTAACAGGCCGATCTCGGTCCGGTGCAGTTGGGCACGGAGGCCGACCTGTTCCTGCGACATCCCCGACCGCCTACGACAGCGCCGCAGGTTCTTGGCGAAGCGATCAGCGCACTTCACCTCACGCCTCCAGAATCTCGATGAAGCGGAGCGCTGCCCGCGTTGGCTGGATCAAGCCGCCCTCGCTATGGAGAAGCCCGACGCCGGTCAGATCGCGGACCGCTCGCTCGTAGCGGTCGCCCTCGGCGAAGTCCTCGGGATCACCGATTAGCTCGCGCACCAGATCGGGAATGATCAGGTGCGTTGGATGGAGCGCCAGGACGTGCATGAGCATGATGCTCTGATCGCGGATGTCCTGCGCGTGTGGGGAGCGCTTGGGACGCGCCCCGTTAGCCTTGCCGTGCATGGGAAGTACCCCTTCCTGTGCCAGGCCGGGGGCTGTTTGCGCAGCGCCCCGGCCGCTTTTCTGTTGACGGCGAAAAAGCTAGGGCGCGTCAGAGACGGATTTCGCTTCTACAGTGATGGGATATACGTGACGAAAGTCACAGCCGCTATACACACTCGCGTTCGAGGGTAGGTGATTCGTGCCCGCTGCTTCCCAGAAGCCCCTGGAGCTGATTCTTGCTCGCAATCTGATGTCGGCCCTGTCGACCCCTGCCTTCCTGGTCGACGAGGGCGGGCTGCTCGTCTTCTACAACGAGGCGGCGGGAATGCTGCTCGGCAAATCTTGGGAGGAGCTGGGCACCGTGGGGCCGCAGGAGTGGGGCGCCCTCTTCGGCCCCTTCGACCGGGACGGCGAGCCGATCCCCTATGACGAGCTGCCGCTGGTCGTCGCCGTCCGCGACGACCGCCCGGCCCACGCCAACTTCGAGATCCACTCGATCGACGGCACCCGCCACCAGGTCGAGGCCTCCGCCTTCCCGATCCAGACCGCGCACGGGTCGCGCGGCGCGATCGCCGTCTTCTGGCCGGCCGCCGAAAACGGAACGGGCGGCTGAGTTGAAGGCCAAGCTCTGGGGCACGCGAGGCTCGGTCCCCTCCCCAGGGCCGGAGACGATCCGCTACGGCGGCAACACCTCCTGCGTCGGCGTCACCCTCTCCGACGGCTCGCTGCTGGCGCTCGACGCCGGCACCGGCATCCGCAACCTCGGCCTGGCGCTCCCCGAGGAGCCGACCCGCCTGCACATCCTCCTCACCCACCTGCACCTCGACCACATCCAGGGCCTGGTCTTCTTCGCCCCCGCCTTCCGCCCGCAGACCGAGATCGTGATCTGGGGCCCCGCCTCGCCGGAGGCCTCGCTGCGCGATCGCATCGCCCGCTACATCTCGGCGCCGCTATCGCCGGTCGAGGTGCGCGAGCTGCCCTGCGACGTCTCCTTCCGCAGCACGCCGGAGACCGAGTGGGAGATCGGCCCGGCGCGGATCCGCGCCGCCTCGGTCTCCCATCGCGGCCCGACGCTCGGCTACCGGATCGACGACGGCGAGGACTCGCTCGCCTACATCCCCGACCACGAGCCCGCTCTCGGCGCCGACCTCGACACGCTCGAGGAGGAGTGGATCTCCGGCTTCGGCCTCGCCCGCGATGCCTCGCTGCTGATCCACGACGGCCAGTACGCCGACTCCGAGTACCCCGACCACCTCGGCTGGGGGCACTCCTCGATCACACACGCGCTCAGCTTCGCCCGCCGCACCGGCGCCGGCCGCACCGTCCTCTTCCACCACGACCCGTTGCATTCCGACGAGCGGCTCGACCTGCTCGGGGCGGAAGCGCAGGAGCGCTGGGTGGCCGCGGGGGGCACTCCGGAGGCGGTCGGGCTTGCCGTCGAGGGGGCCGAGTTGGATGTGCGTACGCTGGCGGCGAGCCCGCTCCCGGCGACCTAGCTAAACCATCCGTCCCGTTTCGGTACGAATGGAGTACTTTTCTCGTTTGGTCCGTTACGCTGCACCCCGGGATGTCCTTCACCTCCAGTCGGCTCGACTCCAGGACTGAGCGCTCTGCGCTGGTCCGAGGCGCCCTCTCGGTTGCGCGCCGCTCCCACGCCGGCCAGTTCCGCCAGACCGGTTGCGACGAGATCGCCTTCATCGAGCATCTGCTGGCCGGCGGCGAGCTGCTGGCGGTACAGAACTACCCTGACGAGGTGCTCGCCGCCGGCCTGCTGCACGACGTCGCCGAGCACACCGAGGTCGATCCCGAGTCGCTGCGCGGCCGCTTCGGCGATGAGGTCGTCGAGCTCGTCGAAGCCCTGACCGAAGACCCGACGATCTCCGACTACGAGGAACGCAAGAAGGAGCATCGCGAAAGAGTGGCCGCGGCCGGGCCGAACGCACAGGCGATCTTCGCCGCCGACAAGGCCACCAACGTCGCGGTCCTGCGCGAGGCCTACGACATTCTCGGCGAGGGAGTCGACGAGGATCTGCCGGTCTCCCTCGATGCCAAGATCCTCGTCTGGGAGTTCGACCTCGAAATGCTCTTCTCGAATTCGCCCGGCACCCCGCTGGTCGAAAAGTTTGCCGAGGAGATGGTCGGGCTGTGGGGCCAGCGCGCCGAGGGCGAGCAGGCGTCCCTATGTTGAGCGATTCGCCTCGTTCGGCGCCAGCCTGAGGCGCTGTCGCAGCGGCAGGACTCCCCAGAGCAGGACGAACATCAGCGCCGCGGCTGCGCCGAAGATCGCCGTGGCGACCCCGCCGAAGAGGACGTTGGTGATCAACATGATCGCGCCGGTCATCGCCAGCGCCAGAAAGCAGAGGCCGGCGATCGAGAGCCGGTTGGAGACGAACACCAGCTCCTTCTTCTGCTGCAGATGGAAGGTGAGCCGGTGGTAGGCGGTCGGCGAGATCAGCAGAGCGGCCGAGATCGCGGTGCAGAGCAGCGTCGCGAAGTAGACCTTTTCCTGAAACGGGGTGATCTTGGTGAAGTTCTGCTGGAACGGAACCGCGAGCAGGAAGGCGAAGAGGACCTGGACGCCGGGCAGCGCCACCCGCAGCTCCTGGAGCAGCTCGCCGAGGTTGCGGTCGAGGCGTTGGTCGTCGGTCTCCTCCCTGCCGGAGGGACGGTCGGTCATAGGAGATCAAGATACCCGCGGTCGTCTTTTCTGCCGCTATGCGGGCCAAAGGTCGACCGCGCCCTTAGGATCGCGGCGTGGGACGCCTCGCGGTCATCCTCGGCAGCGGCGCCGCCGGCCCGGGTGGCGCGGAGATCACCGCGGTCGCCGAGCGCCACGCGGCCGCGCTACAGCGCCACGGCCCCGCCGGCGCCTACGTCCTCCCCCACCGGATCGACCACGAGGCCAACCTGCGCTACCTCGTCGAGGCCGGCTGCGACCGAGTGCTGGCGATCTGCTCGGCCGGCTCGCTCGACGCCGGCCTCGGCGTCGGCAGCTTCGTCTGCCCGCACGATTTCATCGCCCTGCAGGTCACCGTCACCAGCTTCGACGATCCGCGCGGCCATGCGATGTCCGGCTTCGACGCGGCCTGGCGCGGCGAGGTCCTCGCCGCCTGGGAGGCGAGTGGTGCCGGCCCGTTGCGCGACAGCGGTGTCTACTGGCAGACCAACGGCCCGCGCTTCGAGACCCCTGCCGAGATCGGCCTGATCGCCGCCCACGCCGATCTGGTCGGGATGACGCTGGCCTCGGAGTGCATCGTCGCCGGCGAGCTGGGACTGCCCTATGCAGCCGTCTGCGTGGTCGACAACCTGGCGAACGGGATCGAGGCGCAGCCGTTGTCGCCAACCGAGCTCGAAGGCCATCGCGAGCGCAACACGACGCGCCTGCGTGAGGACCTCGCCGCCGCCCTCCCGGTGCTGGCGCGATGACCCTGGCGGTTACAGGGGCGGCGCTCGACGGCGAGACCGTCGGGCTGCGCTGCGAGGACGGGACGATCGCGGCCATCGGGCCCGACGTCGTCGCCGAGGCCGGCGACGAGACGATCGACGCGGGCGGGATGCCGCTCCTTCCCACCCTGGTCAACGGCCACACCCACGCCGCGATGACGCTGTTCCGCGGCTACGGCGGCGACCTGCCGTTGATGCGCTGGCTGGAGGAGAAGATCTGGCCGGTCGAGGCCAAGCTCGAGGCCGAGGACGTCTACTGGGGCGCGCGGCTCGCCTGCGCCGAGATGATCCGCACCGGAACCGGCTGCTTCTGGGACATGTACTGGCAGCCCGAGGCGACGGCGCGGGCGGTCGAGGACGCCGGCCTGCGAGCGACGATCGGCGGGCCGCTCTTCGACGCCGACGGCCGCACCGCCGAGGCGCAGGCCCGGGTGAGCGCGGAGCTCGACGCGCTGGCCGGCGGTCCCGGTGAGCTCGACGCCGCACTCGCGCCGCACTCGATCTACACGGTCAGCGAAGGACTGCTGCGTTGGGCCGGGGAGCAGGCGGCGGAGCGCGGGCTGGCGCTCCAGATCCACCTCTCCGAGACCGAGCAGGAGGTCGCGGACTGCCTCGCCGCACATGGCGAACGGCCCGCCGCCTACCTCGACCGGCTCGGTCTGCTCGGCGAGCGCACGGTGCTCGCCCACGGCGTCAGGCTCGACCAGGCCGAGCTGGAGCTGATCGCTGAGCGCGGCGCCACCGTGGTCGCCAACCCAGTCGCCAACATGAAGCTGGCGGTTGGCGGGGTCCTCCCCTACCCGGCGGCGCGCCAGGCCGGTGTCGCGGTCGGGCTCGGCACCGACGGTCCCGGCTCCAACGACTCGCTCGACCTGCTCTCCGACCTCAAGACCTTCGCCCTGGCCCAACGCCACGCCGCCGGCGACGCGACCGTGATCCTGGCGGGCGAGGCGCTGGAGATCGCCACCGGCGCCCGCGCGCCCCTGCTCGGCGGCGGCGCCAAGCCCCTCACCGCCGGCGCGCCGGCCGACTTCCTGCTCCTGCGCGGCGACTCGCCGGAGCTCGGCATCGGCGACCTCGCCTCCGATCTCGTCTACGCGGCAAGCGGCTCGGTCGTCGACACGACCGTGGTCGGCGGCCGGGTGCTGATGCGCGGCGGCGAGGTCGAGGAGACCGCGGAGATCGTCGCCCGTGCCCGTGAGAGAACCGTCAGGTTGGGTATAGGCTCAACCTGAGTGCCTGCTGCAGTCCGCTTCGAGAACGCGACCAAGCGCTACGGTAGCTCCGCTGAGGCTGCGGTCGAGCGGCTCAGCCTGGAGGCTGCGGCCGGTGAGATCTGCGTTCTCGTCGGTCCGTCGGGCTGTGGCAAGACGACCGCGATGCGCCTGGTCAACCGCACGGTCGAGCTGAGCGAAGGCGACGTGACGATCGGTGGCGAGTCGGTGCGCGAGCGCGACCCGGCGCGGCTGCGGCGCGAGATCGGCTACGTGATCCAGGAGGTCGGCCTCTTCCCGCATCGCACGATCGCCCAGAACATCGGCACGGTGCCGCAGCTATTGGGCTGGAAGAAGGAGCGGATCGCCGCGCGCACGACCGAGCTGATCGAGCTGATCGGCCTCGACCCCGAGCTGGGCGAGCGCTACCCGGCGCAGCTCTCCGGCGGCCAGCAGCAGCGCGTCGGGGTGGCGCGGGCGCTCGCCGCCGACCCGCCGGTGATGCTGATGGACGAGCCCTTCGGCGCGATCGACCCGATCAACCGCGAGCGCCTGCAGAACGAGTTCCTGCGCCTACAGGCGGAGATTCGCAAGACGATCCTCTTCGTCACCCACGACATCGACGAGGCGATCAAGATGGGTGACCGGATCGCGATCATGCGCAAGGGTGGTCACCTCGCCCAGTTCGCGACGCCCGCCGAGCTGCTGATGGCGCCCGCCGACGAGTTCGTCGAGGACTTCGTCGGCGCGGATAGGGCCCTGAAGCGCCTGGCGCTGATGCGCGTCGCCGACATCGACCTCTGGGAGGCGCCGCTCGCTTACGTCGGCCAGCCGACCGCCGAGGTGCGGGCGAAGCTGCGGGGCGCCGAGGTCCCCTACCCGCTGCTGGTCGACTCCGAGCGGCGGCCGCTCGGCTGGCTCTCCGAGCGCGACCTGGCCGCCGAAACGGTGCCGGCGCAACCGGACTCGCCGCTCGGGCCGCTGCTCGACCGCGACGACGTGATGCGCGACGCACTCGCCGACCTGCTGCAGGGCGAGGCGCAGTACGCCGCCGTCACCGACCACGGCGGCCGCATCGCCGGCGTGCTCTCGGTCGAGATCATCTCCGAGTTCCTCGCCTCACCCCGAGCGAAGACCGAGGAGAACAGCGCCGTGGAGCGACCCCGTGGTTAGTGCCGCGGCACTCGCGCTCCCCCTGGCAAAGGTCGGCGAAGTCGGCGAAAGCTTCTTCCACGAACGCAGCTCGGAGACGCTGCCCTGCCAGGCGAGCAGCAGCCACCTGTTCTGCTTCGACTGGGCGAAGGAAAACATCGACAGCTTCGCGACTCCCACCCTGCAGCACCTCGAACTTGTCCTCTTCTCGGTCCTTGCCGGCTTCATGGTGGCCATCGCCCTGGCCCTGCTCGCGCATCAGCGACGCTGGCTGCAGACGCCACTGCTGGCGATCACCGGCGTCATCTACACCGTGCCGAGCATCGCCTTCTTCTTCCTCCTGCTGCCGGTCACCGGGCTCGGCCGCGACACCGTGATCATCGCCCTCAGCGCCTACACCCTGCAGATCATCTACCGCAACGCGATCACGGGGCTCGCCAATGTGCCGTCCGCAACCAGGGACGCGGCGCGCGGCATGGGGCTCACCGAGCGGCAGATTCTCTGGCGGGTCGAGCTGCCTCTCGCGACGCCGGAGATCGTCGCCGGCCTGCGCATCGCAGCGGTCAGCACCGTCGCCCTTGCGACCTTCGCCGTCTTCGTCAACGGCGGCGGCCTCGGGGGCAAGATCTACTCGCAGAGCAACCTCACCTTTCCGACCAGCATCATCATCGCCGGCGGCATAGCGATGCTGATGGCGCTCGCCTTCCACCTGGCGCTGGTAGGAATCGAGCGCTACACGACCCCCTGGCGCAGAGCGGCGGCGGGATGACCGCTGCGCTCCTCCCCCCTTTCCTGCCCGCGTCGATCGGCGGCGCAATCGAATTCATCTTCGAGCCGCAGAGTTCGAACGTCACTGGGGGCAAGAAGGTAGGAGGGCTGGAACAGGTGATCGAACTGACGCTGAACCAGCTCGAAGTCACCCTCCTCGCCCTCGCGCTCGCAACCGCGATCGCGCTGCCGATCGGCCTCTATCTCGGCCACAGGGGAATCGGCGAGCTGTTTGCAGTGGGACTGGGCAACGTCGGCCGGGCGGTGCCCGAGCTGGCGCTGATCGCCCTGATGGCGGCGGTGGTAGGAGTGGGGCTGCTCAACCTGACGATCGCCCTCACGGTTCTTGGCATCCCGCCTATCCTCACCAACGCCTTCGTCGGCATCCGCCAGGTCGACCGCGCCCCGGTCGACGCGGCGCGGGGAATGGGGATGAACGAGGCGGAGATCCTCCTCAAGGTCGAGATGCCACTGGCGGTCCAGACCCTGATGGCCGGCATCCGCAGTGCCGCGATCGCGATCGTCGCCACCGCCACCATCGGGCCGATCGCCGGCGTGCTCACTCTCGGCGACTTCATCATCAACAACAACGTCTACGGCGACAACGGCCTGCTCGCCGGCGGCATCCTCGTCGCCCTGCTCGCCCTCGCGCTCGAGGCTGTGCTTGCCGGAATTCAGCGTCTGCTCACTTCGAGAGGCTTGCAGCTCAGTCCGACCTGACCTGTTCCCAGAAATCACCGCAATGCAATCGACAAGAGAGGAAGCACAGTGAGAAACACGACCCAGAGGGCGCGCGCCTCCGTAGCAGTGCTGCTCGCGCTCTTCCTCAGCCTCGGAGTCGCTGCATGCGGCTCGAGCAATGACAGCAGCACCGAAGGCGAAGGCGGCGGCGCGATCGCCTCTAACCCCGCCAACGGCAAGGTGACGCTGACGATCGGCTCGAAGAACTTCCCCGAACAGGAAATCCTCGGGGAAATCTACGCCCAGGCGCTGAAAGCGGCCGGCTACAAGGTGAAGAGCGCGCTCAACCTCGGCTCCGAAACGGTCGCCCACAAGGCGGTCAAGTCAGGGCAGATCTCCGGCTACCCGGAGTACGCGAGCACGGCGCTGACCTCCTTCTTCGGCCTCGAACCCGAAGAAGTCCCCGCCGGCGCGCAAGCCGCCTACGAAAAGGCGAAGGCGGAATTCGAAAAGGAAGACCTGACGGCCTTCCCGCCGACGCCGTTCGCCAGCGCCAACGCGGTCGGGACGCTGAAGAAGACGGCTGAAAAGGAAGGGCTAAAGACGATCTCCGACCTGCAGGGCAAGTCGGAACACCTCAGCCTCTACGGCTCGCCCGAGTGCCGCCAGCGGATCGACTGCCTGGCCGGGCTCGAAAAGTACTACGGGCTCAAATTCAAGTCGTTCACTCCGGTCGACATCGGCCTGCGCTACAAGGTCCTCGAAACGGGTCAGGCCGACCTCTCGATCCTCTTCACCACCGACGCACAGCTCTCGGCGGAGAAGGACAAGTTCGTCATCCTCGAAGACGACAAGCACGTCTTCCCGGCGGGCAACGTCATCTTCGTGAGCAAGGCCTCGACGGCTGAAAAGGCCGGGCCCGATTACGAAAAGACGATCGTCCAGGTCCAGGAAGGCCTGACGCTGCCGGTCATGCAGGAGCTCGACGCCCGGGTCGAACTCGAAAAGCAGTCGCCGGCCAAGGCGGCTGCCGCATACCTGAGCGAAGCCGGCTACACCGGCTAGCGCTCCGCCACAGCCCGCCGACGGGCCGAAAAGCGAAGCCCTGCTTCGCTTTTCGGCCCGTCGGCAGTGGCGGCTAGGCGGGCGAAGGAGACGTGGGCTGCCCAGGCGGCGGAGAGGCCGGCGATCGCCGCGAGGAGCAGCGCCACCCGTGGGTCATAGGCCTCGGAGAGCCAGCCGGTCAGCGGTCCCCCGATCGGGGTCGAGCCGAGGAAGACGACCGAGTAGAGCGCCATCACCCGGCCCCGCATCTCCGGCTCCACCGCGAGCTGAAGAGTCGAGTTGATGCTTGCGGCGAAGGTGACCGCGGCGGCTCCGAGCAGGGCGAGCATCGGGATCTCGAGTGCCAGCGCCGGCATCGCCGCCGCGAGCAGGGCCGAGACGCCGAAGGCAAGTGCCGCGGCGGCGATCAGGCGCGGCCCGGTGCGACCTTGAGCACCGGTGATCAGCGCGCCGGCGAGCGAGCCGGCGCCCATCGCCGAGACCAGCACCGCGTAGGTACCGGCGCCGCCGTCGAAGCTGAAGCGAGCGAGCAGCGGCAGCACCACCTGGAAGTTGAAGCCGAAGGTGCCGACCAGCGCCATCAGCGCCAGCGGCACCGCCAGCGCGGGCGTCCGCTTGACGTAGCGAAGGCCGGCGCGGATTGCCCCGGGCTCGCGTCCGCCCGTGGGAGCCCCGCGCAGCTGCGCGGGGTCCATCCGCCAGAGGGCGAGGATCATCGCCGCGAAGGTGAGGGCGTTGACGCCGAAGCAGGGCCCGACGCCGGAGGCCGCGATCAGCAGCCCACCGATCGCCGGGCCAACGATCCGCGCCGACTGGACGATGACGCTGTTGAGGCTGACCGCGTTGACGACCCGGCCGGGGCCGACCATCTCGATCACGAAGCTCTGCCGGGTCGGGTTGTCGACCGCGTTGACGGAGCCCATCGCGAAGACCGCGAGGTAGACCATCCAGGGAGCGACCGTCCCGGCCTCGGTCACGGCGAAGAGGCCGATCGCGGGAAGCGCCATCAGCGCCTGGGTCACCATCAGCAGGCGCCGCTTGGGGAAGCGATCGGCAAACAGCCCGCCCCAGGCGCCGAAGAGGAGCATCGGCAGGAACTGCAGGGCGGTGGTCAGGCCGACGGCGACACCGCTGCCGGTGAGGCTGAGGATCAGCCAGACCGCGGCAACCGTCTGCATCCAGTTGCCCGATAGCGAGACGACCTGGCCGGCGAAGTAGCGCCGGTAGTTGGGGACGGAGAGCGAGTGGAAGCTGCGCCTCACCGCGGCGCTCAACTTGGCTCCTCCAGGATCCCCTCGAGGATCTCCGCCGCCCGCTCCAGCGTCTCGACGTCGCCGGCCGGCAGGTCGCGCATGCGGCGCGCCAGGTAGGCGTTCTTGCGCCGCCGCATGCGGCGCAAGCGCTCGCGTCCCGCCGCGGTGATGCTGACCAGGGCGCTGCGCCCGTCCTCGGGATCCGGCGCCCTCTCCACCAGGCCGGCTTCGCTGAGCACGCGCAGCGTCCGCGTCGCCGTCGGCCGCTTCACGCGCTCGATCTCGGCCAGCTCACTGGGCGTGAGCGGCCCGCGCCGCTCGACGGTCACCAGCGCCGCCGCCGAGGTCGGCGTCAGCTCGCCCACCGCCCCCGCGGCCTCCTGGCGCAAGCGCCGCGAGGTCCGCACGATTGCCATCCGCAAACGTGCCGCGGAGTGGGTGAGCGTCGTGTCGCTGGTCGCCAAAGTCATTAGCCTTGGTAATTAGTTTAGCAAACTAATTATTGGTTACGACTTTCAAACGGAACTGTCAAATGTCTGTTCCAGTTTGGCCCACCTCGGTTTCTTACCGGATTTCGTTGCTAGCGTCGGGAGGAGGAGGGCGAAGGGGACGGGTGTCTCCAGGCGGTTGAGAACCGCCCTGTCCGAACAACCGTCGGATCCGGTTCGAGTCCGGCGCCCTCCGCATATGGCTCGCCGAAGCGGGTCGAGTGCTGGCGCGGCTCGTGCTAGCCTGAGGCACGGTTCTCAGCCGCCTGCGGGGTGGTACCCCGCTTCGCCAGACTCGACCCGCTCCGGCGGGTCTTGTCGTTTCTCGAGGTAGGCACACAAGCCGTCGTGTCGAAGTAGGCGCGGATGAGCGTCGAGGTTGCCAAGAAGCTCGTGCCCTACGGGCCGGGGATGGACGCGCGCAGCACGCGCGTCGCCGAAGTCCTCAACACGCCGATGCTGTTCGCCGCGGCGCTGACGATCCCCGCGGTGGCGATCAACGAGTCCCATCCGGGGGGCTGGCTGCTGGACGTCGCACACACGCTCAACTGGGTCATCTGGCTCGCCTTCCTCACCGAGCTCGTGGTGATGCTGGCGGTCGTGCCGGAACGGGGGACCTGGCTCAAGCACCACCCGCTCGACCTGATCATCGTTGTCTTCACGCCGCCGGTGCTGCCGGCTGGCCTGCAAAGCCTGCGAGTCCTGCGGCTGCTGCGCCTGCTCCGGCTGCTGCGCCTTGCCCAGCTCTCTCGCGAGGCCTTCTCGCTGCGCGGCCTGCATTACGCGGCGCTGCTCGCCGTGCTCACCGCGGTCGCCGGCGGCGCCCTCTTCGTCGGCTTCGAGAAGCACAGCCAGCACCTCACCGCCTGGGACGGGATCTACTGGGCGGTCACCTCGATGACCACGCTCGGCTCGAACATCTACCCGATGACGACCGGGGGCGAGGTCGTCGGCGTCATCGTCGTCATCGTCGGCATCTCCTTCGTCGCCCTGCTCACCGGCGCGATCGCCCAGCGCTTCCTCGGCCCCGAGATCGCCGAAGTGGAGGCCGAGCTGGAGGCCGAGGCGCTCAGCGCCGAGGCGATCGCCCTGCGCGAGCTGCGCAACGTCCGCGAGCAACTCGAGGCGCTGGAGGTAGCGGTCGAGCGGATGGTCGATCAGCGCTCACCGCATTAGGCGGATCAGCCTTCGTCGTCGCGACGGGCGGCGATCTTCGACTCCAGCTCCTGCATCACGCCGGGGTCGCGCAGGGTGGTGACGTCGCCCAGCTCGCGGCCCTCGGCGATGTCGCGCAGCAGGCGGCGCATGATCTTGCCGGAGCGCGTCTTCGGCAGGTCGCCGGACCAGACGACCCGCTTGGGCCGCGCCAGTTTTCCGATCCGCGCGGCGACGTGCTCGGCGAGCTCGGCGACCATCTCGTCGTCGCCGTCGCGGTCGCCCTCGAGCGTGACGAAGGCGCAGATAGCCTGGCCGGTGTCCTCGTCGCTCTGCCCGATCACGGCCGCCTCGGCGACCTTCGGGTGGGAGACGATCGCCGACTCGACCTCCGCCGTGGAGAGGCGGTGGCCGGAGACGTTGACGACGTCATCGATCCGCCCCAGCACCCAGAGGTAGCCGTCCTCGTCTTCGCGGGCGGCGTCGCCGACCAGGTAGGTCTCCTTGCCGAAGCGCTTGAAGTACGTCTCGATGAAGCGCTCTTCCTCGCGGTAGAGGGTGCGCAGCATGCCCGGCCAGGGACGGCGCAGGACCAGCAAGCCCTCGCCGCCCTCGACCGGCTCCCCTGCGTCGTCGACGACCGCGGCATCGATCCCCGGCAACGGAAGGGTCGCCGAGCCGGGCTTGGTCGCGGTTATCCCCGGCAGCGGCGAGATCATGATCTGGCCGGTCTCGGTCTGCCACCAGGTGTCGACGATCGGGCAGCGCTCGCCGCCGACCACCTTGTGGTACCAGAGCCAGGCCTTCGGGTTGATCGGCTCGCCGACCGAGCCCAGCAGGCGCAGCGAGGTGAGGTCGTGGCGCTCGGGGTACTCCGCGCCCCATTTCATGCAGGCGCGGATCGCCGTCGGCGCGGTATAGAGGATCGTCACCCCGTAGCGCTCGATCAGGCTCCACCAGACGTCCTTGTCGGGGTAGTCCGGCGCCCCCTCGTACATCACGCTGGTCGCGCCGTTGGCGAGCGGCCCGTAGACGATGTAGGAGTGTCCGGTGACCCAGCCGACGTCGGCGGCGCACCAGTACACGTCCTCCTCCGGCTTCAGGTCGAAGACGTGACGGTGGGTCCAGGCGGCGCCGGTGAGGTAACCGCCGGTGGTGTGGAGGATCCCCTTCGGCTTCGCGGTCGAGCCCGACGTGTAGAGGATGAAGAGCGGGTCCTCGGCGCCGATCGGCTCGGCGGGGCACTCGGCATCGGCGGCCTCCATCGCGTCCTCGAACCAGACGTCGCGCCCGTCGCGCATCTCGCACTCCTCGCCGGTGTGCTCGACGACGAAGATCGTCTCGATCGAGCCGACGTCCGTCATCACCTCGTCGACGCGAGCCTTGACCGGAGCCGTCTTGCCCTTGCGGCGGGCACCGTCGACGGTGACCAGCGCCTTGGCCTCCGAAAACTCCATCCGCTCGCGCACGGCCTCGGCCGAGAAGCCGCCGAAGACGACGTTGTGGACGGCTCCGATGCGGGCGCAGGCGAGCATCGCGACAACCACCTGCGGGATCATCGGCAGGTAGATCCCGACCACGTCGCCCTTCTCGATCCCGTGGTCGCGCAGGGCGTTGGCAAAGCGCTGCGTGTCGGCAAGCAGCTCGGAGTAGGTGACGTCGCGCTCCTCCCCCTCCTCGCCGCGCCAGTGATAGGCGACCCGCTCGCCGAGCCCCGCCTCGACGTGGCGGTCGAGGCAGTTGGCGGAGACGTTGAGCTCGCCATCGGCGAACCACTTGTAGAAGGGCGGGTTGGACTCGTCGAGCGCCTCGCTCGGCTCCCGGCTCCAGTCGAGCAGCTCGGTCGCCTGGCGCAGCCACCAGGCCTGCGGGTCGGCGGCTGCCTCCTCGTAGATCGCCGGGTCGGAGAGAAGGGCCCCCTGGCGGAACGCGGCGGGGGGCTCGAAGCGCTCCACCTCGAGTAGCTCGGTCAGCTGCCGCTCCAGCGACGTCCCTTCTTCGACTCCCATTGCGCTCCCTCCTCGGCCGTTACCCTGAGCGAGAAAGCTACCCCTTCAACGATCCCCAGCAAACTGGACAGCCCAAATGCTCTTCCGACAGATAATCCACGAGGATCTCGGCTGCGCCTCCTACCTGGTCGGCGACTCGAAAGCAGGAGTCGCGGCAGTGGTCGACCCGCAGTGGGACATCGATCCCTACGTGAATCTCGCCCGCCTTCACGGGGTGCGAATCGAGCACGTGCTGGAGACCCATAACCACGCCGACCACGTCTCCGGCCACGGCCGCCTCGCCCGGGCAAGCGGAGCGACGATCCACGTCAACGCGCTGGCCGGGGCCGAGTACGAGCACGAGGCCTTCGGCGACGGCTGGACGCTCGAGCTCGGCGGCGGGGTCTCGATCGAGGCGATCCACACCCCCGGCCACCGGCCCGAGCACACCTCCTTCCTGCTGCGCGACGCCGAGAGGGGCGGCGATCCGGTCGCCGTGCTGAGCGGCGATTGCCTCTTCGTCGGCGACGTCGCCCGTCCCGACCTGGCGGTGGAGCCACGCGAGGGCGCCGCCGGCATCTTCCACTCGCTGCACGAGCGGCTGCTCTCCCTGCCCGACGAGGTCGAGGTCTGGCCCGGCCACCTCGGCGGCTCGCTCTGCGGCAGCTCCGGCATCGACCTCAAGACGTCCTCGACGATCGGCTTCGAGCGACGCCACAACCGGGCGCTGGCCCTGACCGACGAAGCCGAGTTCATCGAGGACGCGGTCGCCAGCATCGGCGAGCGCCCGCCCAACGTAGAGCACATCGTCGCTCTCAACCGCGGCCCGCTGGTCGAGTCGATCGGCGCGCCCGCGTCGCTGACCCCGCGCCGCTTCGAGGCGGCGATCGCCGCCGGTGCTTTCGCCGTCGACTCGCGCACCAACGAGCAGTTCGACGAGGCCCACATCCCCGGTGCGATCAGCGCCTCCGGCTATGACACCGGCTTCGCCACCAAGGTCGCCCAGGTCGTCCCGCCCGACGGCGAGATCGTCGTCGTCGCCGCTTCGGACGGCAACGAGCTGGAGGCGGCGGAGCTGCTCGCCGCGGTCGGGTTGCGGGTGCGCGGCTTCCTCGGCGGCGGCATGAGCGCCTGGCGGGCTGAGGAGCGACCGGTCGCCCGGATCGAGCCGATCGGGCCCGACGATCTCGCGGGGCTGCTGGATGGTGATGAGCCGCCGCTGGTCCTCGACGTTCGCGGAGCGGGCGAGTACGCCGGCGGGCACATCGCCGGCTCGCTCCACATCCCTTATGGGGAGCTGGCGCGGCGGCTCGACGAGCTGCCACGGGACCGGGCTTTGGCGACTATCTGCAAGGGCGGCAAACGGAGTGGGCTTGCGGCTTCGGTGCTGCAGCGTGAGGGGTTCTTGACGATTCACGTTGCGCGGGGTGGCGTTGGGACTTGGGAGTCCGAAGGGCGGCCGGTCAAGACGGGATCGGGGCCTGCGTAGGAGACCATCCGGGCAGGACTTCCACTTAACTTTTTCGGTGGATCGCTGGTGGGCTGGCGCCCGGTGCCGGCACCGAAAAAGTACAAGACGTTTCAGCCCTACCCGGATGGTCTCTATGCGGGGCGCGTTCGGGGGGACGGTTGCAGGGCCCCAGCGATTGCGGCGGCAAGGGGCGGTGACTCGTCTGGCTTTAGGGAGCTTATGGTGACCCGAATCGCTGGCTCGCTTCGGAGGCGGAAGGGGGCTCCTGGGGCGACGGCCCAGCCTTGGGTTTGCAGTGCTTGCACTACCCCGGTCTCGTCGGGGACTGGGATCCATACGTTCAGGCCGCTTGAGGACTGGGCCTCGATGTCGTGGTCGGCCAGGGCCGAGATGAACGTCTCGCGGCGCTTACTGTAGGTCGCGGTGGCCTTTTGTAGGTTGTGGGCGATTTTGGGGTCGGCCCATAGCGTTGCTGCCGTGCGTTGGAGCAGGTGGCTTACCCAGCCGGGGCCTACGGCCTGGCGGCCGCGGACGCGGCTGGTCGTGTGGGGGTCGCCGGCCAGGACGGCTAGGCGGAGGTCGGGGCCTAGGGACTTGGCCAGAGAGCGTGCGGCGGCCCAGCGTCGCCGGCCGGTGGTAAGCGTCAGGCGGGGTGCACCGGCGATTGGGCCGAGGTGGTCGTCCTCGAGGACCATCGCCTCCGGGTTGCGATCGAGGACGCGCTTCAGCTCCGCGGCGCGCTCCTCGTTGAGCGACGCGCCGGTCGGGTTCTGGCCGCGCGGGTTGATCACCACCGCGCTCGCACCATCGTCGAGAGCGTCCGCGAGCGCCGCGGGAACCATGCCCTTCGGGTCGATTGCCACCGGCCGCAGCGCGAGTCCCAGCGCACGCAGCAGGTCGAAGAGCCCGGCGAAGCCCGGATCTTCGACCGCGACCACGTCTCCTTGCCGCAACTGCGCCGCCAGGGCGCGCTCGATTCCGTCCAGGGCGCCGTTGACCACGGCGAGGTTCTCGGCAGCGATTCCGGTTTCGCCGAGCTCCGCCCGGGCAAGCTCGATCAGTTGGGGGTCGGCCTGGTCGCCGCCGTAGAGCTGGTGCGGCGGCTCGATCCGGCGCAGGATCGGGGTCAGGTCAGGCAGCAGCTCAGGATCGGGGTTGCCGCTCGCCAGGTCGCGGACGCCCGCAGGCGCCACCGTGCCCAGCCATGACCCGGCGACCGGGGGTCGCCAGCTGACGTGGGCGCCGCTGCGCGATCGCGTCACGACGAGGCCGCGCGAACGCAGATCCTTGAACGCCGCGGCGACGGTCGTCGGGCTGACACCGAGGTCGGTGGCGAGCGCGCGGACCGCCGGCAGCGACGCACCGGGGCGCAACGCACCCTCCTCTATGCCGCGCTCGATGCTGGCGGCGACCTCGGCGGCACCATGCCCGGTGATGCGATACTGTGTCACTTCAGTAGACAGATTTGTACTGTAACAGATTTAGAAAGACGCGATGGCAACGAAGCCGAGGACCAGGGTCACGAGGATGCCCAGCCGCGCCGACTACGAGCGCGAGACGATCGAGACGATCCTCGACGAGGCGATCGTCTCCCACCTCGGCACGGTTTCCCCCGACGGTCACCCAATCGTCATCCCCACCCTGCACGCACGGGCGGGCGACTGGCTCTACATCCACGGCTCGGCGGCGAGCCCGACCCTGCGCCGCGCCGAGCAGGCCGAGATCTGCCTGACCGCCACCCTCCTCGACGGCCTCGTACTGGCCCGCTCGGCAGTCCACCACTCGGTCAACTACCGCTCCGTCGTCGTCTTCGGCCAAGCCGAGAAGATCGAGGACGCCGAGGGCAAATGCGACGCGCTCAAAGCCTTCACCGAAAAGCTCGTGCCGGGCCGCTGGGGCGACGCGCGACTACCGACCGAGAAGGAGCTGCGAGCAGTCGGGGTGCTGCGGCTTCCACTGGGAGAGGCTTCGGCCAAGGTACGCAGCGGCGGGCCGCTCGACGATGCCGAGGACTACGACCTGCCGGTTTGGGCGGGCGCCATAGGCCTCCGAATCGCCGCCAGCTCACCCAAGCCCGACGACCGCCTGCTCCCCGGCATCGATTGCCCCAGCTACATAAGCGATCTCGCCCGCGCCCGAACTTAGAGTCCATCCGCTCGGTAGGGGTGGAACGTCTTGTACTTTTTCGCCGACACCTCCTGGGCGTTGCCCAACCACGATCCACCGAAAAAGTTAAGTGGAACCCCTACCGAGGGGATGGACTCCTAATACCCGCTCGGGTGACGAGCAATAAACCCTTCGGGAGAGTCCACGAGTTCCGGGTGCCAGCGCGGGCCAGGGCCGCCGACCGTGTCGAAGGCGAGGCCGGCGATGATCATCCAGGCGTGTTCGGCGTTGGCGTAGACGGTGATCCACTGGCCGGGGCCGGGGTCGCCCCAGGTCTCCAGGCCGGTCGAGTCGAGTGGGCTGGACAGGAAGCCGCCGCCGTTGAGGGCGAAGCTGACCGCGCCCGAGCAGTCGTAGCCTTCCGATTCGAAGGAACCGTGACCGCCGCCCCAGATGTAGGGGGTGGTGGCGATCGAGTTTGCCGCTTCGATCGCGGCCTGCACCGCGGGCGGAGCGGCGCTCGGCACGCTGGCCTGGCTTTCGGAGATGAATTCGGCGCTCTCCCCTGGCGTGAGCGGTGCAGGCGTCCCGGTCGAGACCGGCGCGCCTGAGCTGGCGAGCTGTTCGGAGATCGCCGAGAGGTTGTCGCTCAGCGCCTGTTCGCGCGACTCGAGCGATTCGAGCTCTCCCTGCCGCTGCGCCTGGGCCTCCTTGAGGTCGGCGAAGCGCGCTGCTGCTTCGGCCCGCGCGTCAGCGGCTTCGTGCTCCTTGGCGGCGATTTCGTCGCGGGCGCCCTTCAGCTGCAGGCGGATCGCGGCCATCCGCTTGACCGCCGCCTTGGCCTCGTTGCGCAGGCCCTTGACCCGGTCGGCGACCGAGTTGTCGTAGTCCTGGACCCGGCTGAGGTATTCGGCGCGGACGCTGGCCTGCGACCAGGTCTCCGATTCGAGCACGACGCTGAGCACGTCTGGGCTGCCCGCCTCATACATCGAGACGAGCCGTTCACGCAGCATGCCCAGCGCTCGCTGCAGACGGGCGCGGATCAGCGCCAACTGGTGCTTCTCGGCCTTCAGCTTGGCGGTGGCGCTGTCGAGTTCCCCCTGCTTTTCTTCCAGTTCCCCCTCGAGCGCGAGCTGTTCCTGGCGCAGCCGCGAGACTTCGCCGAGCATCGAGTCGATCGCCTTGTTCTGTTCTTCGATCGTCGCCGAAAGCGCGCTCTGGCTTTCGCGCACATGGCTCAGCTTGCCCTGGGTCGCATCGAGCTTTTCGCTCAGGGTCTTGGCAGGCGCGCTCGCCACGAGGCAGAGCACGAGGAAGAGCAGGGCGGCCGGAAGCAACAGCCACCGGGAGGTACCGGCAGGAGAACGCATCGGCGGCGCACGCTAACGAAGTCGCCTAAAGAATGTTAGGAATTGCTCATAACTTGCAACTCCTCTTGCAGAATCGCGCCTCTTGCAGGATAAATCGCCACCGCGACGAGGGCGCCGCGGTGGCGAAACGGCCGTCTAGGCGAGCAGCTTGGCTTTCGCCTTGTCGAACTCCTCGCCGGAGATCGCGCCCTTTTCCTTCAGATCGTTGAGCTTGTGCAGCTCGTCAGCGGGCGAGCTGTGGGCCTGCTCACGCACGTACGTGTCGAAATGCTGTTTTGCCTCGGCCTGCGCCTTGATCGCCCTTTCGCGCATGCCGGCGCCGCGAGCGATCAGGTAGATCAGCGCGGTGAGGAATGGGATGAAGACGAGGAACAGCACCCAGGCTGCCTTGGCCCAGCCCGAGAGCGCATGGTCGCGGAAGAGGTCGGAGAGGATCGTGATCAGGATCCAGATCCAGATGACGAAGAAGAAGACCTCGAAGGCGACGAGGAGCGCTTCGCCAAAGTTGATATCTGCAAACGGCAGCAAGGGTGTTCCTTTCGATGGATGGAAAGAGCTACGCGATCTTAAAGCCGCTGAGCAAATAGGACCGCGGCAACCGCGGTGGCCAGGTTGAGGCTGGAGACGCCAGGGCGCATCGGGATGCCGAGCCGGGCATCGGCGCGGTCGAGCAGTTCGGCGCTGAGGCCGTAGCGCTCGGTGCCGAAGGCGAGAATCGCGCGCGGCGGCAGCTCGGCCGGGCGGAGGTCCTCTCCCCCCGGGTCGATAGCGACCAGCGGCCGGTCGCTGAGCGGCAACTCCTCGACCCCGACCACCGGCAGGGCGAAGTGGAGCCCGGCGGCACCGCGCAACGCGTCGGGATGCCAGGGATCGTTTGGCCCAGTGGTCATCACCCCGGCGGCGTCGGCGGCGGCCGCTACGCGCACGCAGGCCCCCATGTTGCCCATCGTGCGCGGGTCCTCGAGCAGTACAAGCGGCGCTGGATCTTGTCCGGCGAGCACCGCGGCCAGATCGATCTCTGGCCGGCGGGCGATCGCAACCACACCGGTGCGCGGCGCCTGCGGCACCAGCTCGGCGATCAGCTCCGCGGAGACGGGAGAAGTGCGCTCGGCGAGCGCGTCGGCGAGGTCCGGGGCCAACCCGGCGGCGAGCTCCTGCAACTGCGCGGGATCGGCGGCCACCGCCTCGAGCACCTCGGCGCCGAAGCGCAGCGCGTGCTTGAGGGCGTGGAACCCCTCGAGCACGGCGAGCCGAGGATCGCGTCGCGCCGTGCGGTAGCGCCGGATCAGCGCCTGCTCGTCGGCCTCGCTCACCCCGGCATCATGACGCGCCTAGACGGTCAGGCGGCGCTCGTCGCTCGGGGCCGGGCGCAAGATGAGGACCTCGGCCGGGGCTTTCTCGAGCAGCCAGACGAGATCGTCGCCGGAGAGACCGGCCTGGCCGGTTGCGGTTGCGGAAACCACGACCCGGTCGAACTCCTCGCGCTCGAGCAGCCGCTGCAGGGCGTGACGGTAGGAGCGGCCACGCTCGATCCGGGCGTCGACCGGTACGCCCTGCGTGTTGGCCCGCTGCTCGATCGCCTCCAGCATCGGCATCGCCCTCGCCGCCTCGGCGGGAATCGCGCACTCCAGCGGCAGCTGCTTGGGAACGGCCGCCAGGTAGGCCGGCATCAGGGTCGCGCTCTCCGCCCGGGCCAGGCGCAGCGCCGCGTCCACCGCACGGCGCGAGATCTCGGTACCGGTGAAGGGCAGGAGGATCTGGTGAACCTCCTCCGGCCGCTCCGAGCGCTTGCCGCGCCACTGGGAGCTGGCAATCAGATATCCCCCTCCGAGGCCGAGCAGCAGCGCGAAGCCGACGAGGAAGTGCTCGATCACGAGCCCCCCTCCTTCTGGCTGCGGTGGGCGACGATCCTCACGTCGACCCCCGGCGGAGTCGCGCGCATCAGCGCCTGCGGCAGAGGGGTCCGCAACCGCGCCAGGCCGCTTGGCGGGCTGGACTCGCCAACCATCACGTAGGTGGACCCACGCTCGGCAATCACCCGGGCGGCGCCGGCCACCAGGTCGTCGTGCTCCTCGATCAGCAAGGTCGCGCCGAGCACCGAGGCAAGCTGGCGCAGCGCCGTCACCTGGCGCTCCTCCTCCCCCTCGATCGGCCGCCCCGGGGGCTTCACCCAGAGCAGGTCGAGGTCGGTGCCGAGGCGCTGGGCGGAGCGCCAGGCGCGCCGCACGAGGCGCTGCGAGCTCGGGCGGGGCCGCACCAACGCGAGCAGCCGCTCGCCGACGGCCTTGGGCGCGTCGGTGACGACGCGCTCTTCCCGCGTCCCGACGGGCTCGACTCGGTGCAGGGTCAGCCGCTTGGTCTCGACGTCCTCGGCGACCTGGCGCAGGCTCACCTCGCGCAGGGCGGCGAGGTTCTCGATCCGGAAGAAGTTGTCGAGCGCTGCCTGGATGTTCTCGCCGGGGTAGATCTTGCCGGCGCGCAGTCGTGCGATCAGCGCCTCGGGCGTGAGGTCGATCAGGACGACCTCGTCGGCGATGCCGAGCGCCGAGTCGGGGACGGTCTCGCGCACCGTGACGCCGGTCAGCTCGGCGACCCGGTCGTTGAGCGACTCCAGGTGCTGGACGTTGACCGTGGAGAAGACGTCGATGCCGGCCGCCAGCACGTCGGCGATGTCCTCGTAGCGCTTCTCGTGCTCGAGCCCGGGAGGGTTGGTGTGGGCGAGCTCGTCGATCAGCGCCAGGTCCGGGCGGCGCGCGAGCACCGCCGGCAGGTCCATCTCCTCGACGGCAACGTCGCGATAGGGGACGGAACGACGCGGCAGCATCTCCAGCCCACGAGCCTGATCGCTCGTCTCCTGGCGCTTGTGCGGCTCCAGGTAGCCGATCGCGACGTCGCGTCCCGCGGCGGCTTCGGCGTGACCCTCCTGCAGCATCCGGTAGGTCTTGCCCACCCCGGCCGCCATGCCGAGGAAGATCTTGTAGTGGCCGCGCTCCATCCGCGCCCCGTGGGGCCTCAGGCCCCCAGCAGGTTGTGAACCACGAGGTCGATCAGCTTGATGCCGATGAAGGGGACGATCAGGCCGCCGAGGCCGTAGATGAGGATGTTGCGCCGCAGCAGCCCCGTTGCGCCGATCGGCCGGTAGCGAACGCCGCGCAGGGAGAGCGGGATCAGCAGCGGGATGATCAGCGCGTTGAAGATCACCGCTGAGAGGATCGCCGATTCCGGGGTGCCCAGCGACATCACGTTGAGGGCGTCGAGCGGCCCGCTGTGGTTGCCGATGGCGTAGGTCGTGGCGAACATCGCCGGCAGGATCGCGAAGTACTTGGCGACGTCGTTGGCGATCGAGAAGGTGGTCAGCGCGCCGCGCGTGATCAGCAGCTGCTTGCCGACCTCGACGATCTCGATCAGCTTCGTCGGGTTGGAGTCGAGGTCGACCATGTTGCCCGCCTCACGCGCCGCCTGGGTGCCGGTGTTCATCGCCACGCCGACGTCGGCCTGCGCCAACGCCGGGGCGTCATTGGTGCCGTCGCCGGTCATCGCGATCAGGCGGCCGTCGGACTGCTGCTCCTTGATCAGCTCCAGCTTGCGCTCCGGGGTAGCTTCGGCGAGGAAGTCGTCGACGCCCGCCTCCTCGGCGATCTTGGCTGCGGTCAGTTTGTTGTCGCCGGTGACCATGATCGTGCGGATCCCCATCGCCCGCAGCTGGTCGAAGCGAGCGCTCATCCCTTCCTTGACCACGTCCTTGAGGTAGATCACCCCGAGCACGCGCTCGTTGCGGGCGACCGCCAGCGGCGTGCCTCCCTCGCGACCGATGCGGTCGAGCTCGGCGCGAAGCTCGGCTGGGGCACGCCCACCCTCGGAGGCGACCCAATCTTCGATCGCATCGCCGGCGCCCTTGCGCAGGCGAGTGCCGTTGTAGTCGACGCCGCTCATCCGGGTCTGAGCTGAGAAAGGGACGAACTCGGGCTCGTGGCCGGAGAAGGTGTGCTCGCGGATGCCGAAGGTCTTGGCGAGGACGACTATCGAGCGTCCCTCGGGAGTCTCGTCGGAGAGTGAGGACATCTGGGCCGCCTCGGCCAGCTCCTCGACCTCGACACCCGGCATCGGCATGAATTCGACGGCCTCGCGGTTGCCGAGGGTGATCGTGCCGGTCTTGTCGAGCAGCAGCACGTCGCAGTCGCCGGAGGCCTCCACGGCGCGACCGGAAAGGGCGAGCACGTTGCGGCGCACCAGGCGGTCCATGCCGGCGATGCCGATCGCCGAGAGCAGCGCCCCGATCGTGGTCGGGATCAGCGCCACGAGGAGGGCGATCAGGGTCGTCTCGGAGAGTTCGGTGCCGGCGAAGAGGGCAAATGGGCGCAGGGAGACGACGACGATGACGAAGATCAGGGTCAGCGCCGAGAGCAGGATTCCCAGCGCGATCTCGTTCGGCGTCTTGCGCCGCTCGGCGCCCTCGACGAGGGCGATCATGCGATCGAGGAAGGACTTGCCGGGCTCCTGGGTGATTTCGACGACGATCCGGTCCGAGAGCACCTTGGTGCCGCCGGTGACGGCGCTGCGGTCCCCGCCGGCCTCGCGGATCACCGGCGCCGACTCGCCGGTGATCGCCGACTCGTCGACCGAGGCGATTCCCTCGATCACGGTGCCATCGCCGGGGATGCCCTCGCCCGCCTCGACGACCACGACGTCGCCGCGGACGAGCTCGGCGGCGGACTTCTCGCTGCCGTCGCGCATCTTCGCGGTCGCCTCGGTGCGCATCGCCCGCAGGCTCGCCGCCTGGGCGCGGCCGCGTCCCTCGGCCAGCGCCTCGGCGAGGTTGGCGAAGACGACGGTCAGCCAGAGCCAGACGGTGACGCTGAAGGTGAACCACGAGGGCTCGTGGCCGCCGCCGAGCGGGCTGCCGCCGAAGACCTGGATCAGCCAGGCGACGGTGGTGATCAGGGCGCCGATCTCGACCACGAACATGACCGGGTTACGGACCTGCACCCGCGGGTCCAACTTGCGGACGGACTCGAGCAGCGCCGGGCGGAGGATCTCGGGGTCGAAGAGGGATCGGGGCTGCGTCTCGGTGGTCATCTGATCGGCGCTTCCTTGTCGAGGGCGATGTTCAGCTCGAGGACGTTGACGCCGGGCTCGCCGAGCAGGTCGAGGAAGCGTCCGTCGGTACTGGCGGAGATCAGGTCTTCGACCTGGGTAAGCGGGATGTGACGAACGGCGGCGATGCGGTGCGCCTGAATCCGGGCGTTGGCCTCGGAGATGTGGGGATCGACTCCGGAGGCCGACTGGGTGACGGCGTCGACTGGAATGTCTTCGCTGGTCAGTGAGTTGTCGAAGGGTTTCTCGAGGTGCAGGTAAGCCTTCATGTATTCGCGGACTTCTTCGCGCGCTTCAGCACTGTTGGGGCCGGCATTGCCGAAGTAGGTGACGTTGCCCGAGTAACCGGTAGCCGAGGGCCGCGGCTGGAAGTAGCGCGGGTCGCCCTTGAAGTCCTGGCCGATCAGGCTCGAGCCGACGACCCTTCCGTCAACGCTCAGCTTGGAGCCGTTGGCCTTGCCGGGGAAGACGACCTGTGAGATGCCCGTGATCGCCAGCGGGTAGACGAGGCCGAGGAAGACGGTCATGACGACGATCGCGAGCAGCGAGGTGATCAGGTCCTTGCGCATCTAGAACAACCTCGTGGTCAGGCTCTGGACGACTGGCCCGAGCAGCAGGGCGGGGAAGAAGGTGAGGGCACCGACCAAGATCACGACGCCGATCAGGAGGAAGACGAAGGTCGGGTTGTCGGTGCGCATCGTGCCGAGGCCAGCCGGAGAGACCTTCTTGCCAGCGAGAGAGCCGGCGACGGCGAGGACGAAGAGGATCGGCAGGAAGCGAGCGCCGATCATCACCGCACCGCCGAGCAGGTCGGCGAAGCTGATCCCGTAGGCGCCGACGTTGCCGGGGGCGTTCGGCTGGATGAAGCCGGTGTAGCCGGCGAGGGCAGAGCCGTTGTTGTTGGCCTGCGAGAGATAGGCGTAGAGGGTCTCGGAGAAGCCCTGCGGGTTGATGCCCGCGTAGATCGAGCGCGTCCCCAACCTGGTCGCCGAGGCCAGACCGGAAGCGAGCAGGGTGAACAGCGGCGTCACCAACACCCCGAGGGCAACCAGCTTGATCTCCTTGGCCCCGATCTTCTTGCCCAGGTACTCCGGGGTGCGGCCGACCATCAGGCCGCCGATGAAGACGGCGAGGATGACGTAGAGGAGCATCGAGTACAGGCCCGCGCCGACGCCGCCGAAGATCACCTCGCTGAAGCCGAGGTTGGCGAAGGGCACCGCCTGTCCAAGCCCGGTCAGCGACTCGAAGGCGCCGTTCACTGCCCCGCACGAGGTCACCGTCGTGATCGCCGTCCAGAGCGAGGTATCGGCGATCCCAAACCGCTGCTCCTTGCCCTCCATGTTGCCGCCGGTCGAGCCGTCGAAGGCGTGGGTATGGAGGCCGGCGGCGTGCTGGGCGACGGTGCCGTGCTGCTCGGCCATGTAGACGACGGCGACGCCGGCGACGAAGAGGACGAACATCGCCGAGAAGATCGCCCAGCCCTGGCGCTGGCTGCCGACCATGCGTCCGTAGGTGTAGGTGAGGCTGGTCGGGATGACGAGGATCAGCAGCATCTCGAAGAAGTTGGTCAACCCGGTCGAGTTCTCGAACGGGAAGGCCGAGTTGACGTTGAAGAAGCCGCCGCCGTTGGTGCCGAGCTCCTTGATCACCTCCTGCGAGGCGACCGGGCCCTGGCCGAGGATCTGGCTGCCACCGGCGAGGGTGTGGATCACGGTCGCGTGGCTGAGGTTCTGAATCACGCCCTGGGAGACGAGGAAGAGGGCGCCGACGATCGAGATCGGCACCAGGATGTAGAGGAGGATCCGGACCAGGTCCTGCCAGAAGTTGCCGATCGCCCGCCCGCTGCGGGCGACGATCCCACGGATCAGGGCGACCACGACGGCGATCCCGACCGCGGCCGAGACGAAGTTCTGCACCGCCAGCCCGGCCATCTGGGAGAAGTAGGAGAGCGTCGTTTCGCCGCCGTAGTACTGCCAGTTGGTGTTGGTAATGAAGGAGGAGGTGGTGTTGAAGTTGACGTCCCAGGGGGCGGACTTGAACCCTTCGGGGTTGAACGGGTGGATCCCCTGGGTGCGCAGGATCAGGTAGAGCGCGACCCAAAAGAGCAGCGAGAAGACGATCAGGCTGCGGGCGTATCCCTTCCAGTCCTGGCCCTCGTCGGGCCGCACACGCAACGCCCTGTAGGTGAGGCGCTCGACCGGCCCGACGACGGGACTCAGAAAGACGCGCTGGTCGGTGAAGACGCGCGCCATGTAGATGCCGACCGGCTTGACCAGCGCGACCAGCACGGCGACGAAGACGGCAATCTGCAGCCAGCCCTGCGCCATCTAGAGCTTCTCCCCCCGCAGCAGCGCGTAGACGAGGTACACGCAGACCAGGGCCGAGACGACCAGGCCGAAGAGGTCGGCACCGGAGAGCGTCGCCAGCGGCAGCAGGACGCTCATATCCGGTCGATCAGGTCGATCGCCCAGTAGAGGAGGGCGAAGAGGCCGACGGCGATCGCTATCGAGAAGACATCGGCGAGGGGACCGCCACCGCCGGGAAAGATGTCCGCGAGGACCGAGAGCACGAACCGATCATGCGCCCGACCCCGTCAAGAGCGCATGAACTCAGCGCCCCTGCGCATACAGATTTCGTGAAGACGAGTAGCTCGGCGACAGGTTCTTAGCGCGGGTCGGCGCGATAGGCGACACCGCGGTGGCGGATGGCGGCCACCCGGACCGTCTGCCCAGTGTCAGTCAGCTGGTAGAGGATCCTGTAGGCACCGACTCGCAGCGAGTACAGCCCGCGCAGTTTGCCGCGGAGCGCATGCCCGGCTTTCGGGTCGCGCTCGAGCAGACCCAGGGCATCCTCGATCGCGTCGATCAGAGGCCAGTTCAGTGCAAGCAGCTCGCGACGGGCGCGCCGAGCAAGAACGAGTCGCGCCAACGATCAACCGGCGGCGGCTCGACGCTCCGCCAGCTCACCACGAAGCTCCGCGAGGGTGATCGTTTCATCGCGTCCGATCTCAGCGAGACCGGCCTCCAGAGCGATCAGGGCATCGGGATCAGACAAAACCTCGGCGGTCTCCTCCAGCGCCTCGTACTCGTCGATCGGCACCAAGGCGGCAGCCGGGGTGCCGTTGCGGGTCACCAGCACGTGATCACGCCGGTCGCTGACGTCATCGAGCAGGCTGCTGAGGTTGCTGCGCAGCTCGCGAACGGGAACAGTCTTCGCCATGAGGCAAAGTGTACATCATTAAGTACACATGCAAGATCTCAATGCGACTGCTCTGAGCGTCCCGAACCCTTCGAGCGGCTAGACCGCGAAGCGGTAGCCGACGCCGGGATCGGTCCGTATGTAATGGGGACCGTCGGGGGGCTCGATCTTGCGGCGCAGGTTGGCGACGTGGGCGCGGAGGATCTGCAGGTCGTCCGCATACGCCGGGCCCCAGACCTCGGCCAAAAGGACGCTGTGCGTCATCAGCCGGCCCCTGTTCTGGGCCAGGGTGCGCAGCAGCTCGAACTCCGTTGGCGTCAGGTGCACCTCCTCGCCGTCGCGGCGGACGCTGCGCGCCGGGAGGTCGATCTCGAGGCCATCGGCGACGATCTTCGGCTCCGAGGCCTCGGGCCTGGCGCGCCGCAGCACGGCCTCGAGCCGCGCCACCAGCTCCGGCGGCCCGAACGGCTTGGTCACGTAGTCGTCAGCGCCGGCGGCGAGGGCGCGCACCTTGGCCTCCTCCTCGCCGACCGCGGAGAGAACGATGATCGGCATCTCGCTCCACTCGCGCAACCGCTCGGTCACCTCGACTCCGTCGATGTCGGGCAGCATCAGGTCGACGATCGCCGCCGCCGGAGGCTTGACCGCGGCGCTGTCGAGCGCCTCCTCGCCGCTGGCAACCGGGACCGCCTCGTAGCCGGCGTCGCGGAGGATGACCTTGAGCGCACGGAGGATCTGCGGCTCGTCGTCGCAGACGAGCACCCGCGCGGCGCCGTTCACGCGCCGGCTCGCTCGTCGCGCGGGAAGCCGACGACGAAGCTCGATCCCTGGCCGACCACCGACTCGACCGCGATCTCGCCGCCGTTGGCCTCGACGAAGCCCTTGGCGATCGCCAGCCCCAGGCCCGAGCCTCCCCCGGCTCCGTTTGCCGCCCCACTCTGGAACGGCTCGAAGATCCGCTCCCACTCGCTCTCCGGGATGCCCGGGCCCTGGTCGACCACGCGGATCGCGATCCTCTCACCGACCAGCCTCGAGCGCACCGTGACCGGCCTGCCGTCGCCATGCCGGATCGCGTTTTCGAGCAGGTTGGCGAAGGCACGCTCGAGCTGGGCGGCATCGGCCTTCACGGTCGGCAGCTCGGGATCGAGCACCAGCTTCACCATCTCGGGCCGGACGACGGTCTCCCGGGCGACGTCGAGCACCTCGCCGAGGTCGGTCTGCTCGCGATGCGGCTCCGCCTTGCCGGCCTCCAGTCGTGACATGTCGAGCAGGTTCTCGACCAGGCGCGAGAGCCGGTCGCCCTCGGCGACGATCGCCGCGCTCAACTCAGCCCTCTCTGCCCCGGTGAGCGTCACCGAGCCCAGCGCCGTGCCGCCGGCGATGATCGAGGTGAGCGGCGTGCGCAGATCGTGGGAGATCGAGCGCAGCAGCGCGGTCTTCAGCTCGTCGCTGCGCCGCAGTGCCTCGGCCTCGACCATCTCCTCCTGCATCCGGTCGCGCTCGCGGGAGAGAGCCGCCAGCTCCGCCAGCGCCCGGTCGGCATCCTCGCGCCGCCGCTCCGCCTCCATTGCCTGTGCCCGCGCAAGCCCGGCAAGCGCGCTGCTGGCGACAGCGACGATCGCGAAGATCGCCAGAGCGACCCAGTTCTGGTCGCTGCCGATCGTGAAGCGGTGCAGGGGCGGAATGTGGAAGAAGTTGAAGGCGACGACGCTGGCGATCGAGGCGAGCAGGCCGAGGCGCAGGCCCCAGAAGATCGAGATCGCCAGAATCGCCGGCAGGTAGACGACGCCCAGCGAGACGACCGGCGAGACCGGCTTCAGCAGGTAGACGATCAGCGTGCTCGCCGCGACCGCGGCGAACGTCGCCAGCAGCCCGAGCCAGAGCGGGGGCGGCTCGCCCCCGAGGCGAAGTGACCATTCGCGCCCGCGCATCGCCTACAGCGTACGGTGGGGTTGGCCCAGCTCCCCCGCGGGCTCCCTATACCTCGATCAGGGAGCCCATGATCACCGTGCGATCGCGGGGCAGGCCGAAGTATTCGGCGGCGTCGGCGGTGATGTGCGACATGGCGACGAAGAGGCGCTTGCGCCAGCGGGTCATCCCGGGAGCGTCGCCGGGCCGCAGCTCGATCGTCGAGAGGAAATAGGAGGCTTCGCCGACCTCGAGCGGACACTCCAGGCCGGCCTGCTCGGCCATGCGCAGGGCGCCCGGGACATCGGGCTGCTCCATGTAGCCGAAGCAGGCGGTGACGTGGGTGATGCCGTCGTCGCCGTAGCCGAGGTCGTCGATCGCGAGGCGCTCGGCGGGCGGGACCTGCGGAACCGGGAGCGTCTCGATCGAGAGGATGACGACGTGCTCGTGGAGGATCCGGTTGTGCTCGACGTTGGCGCGCATCGCCAGCGGCGTGGTCGTCTTGTTGCGGTTGAGGAAGACCGCGGTGCCGGGCACCCTCTGCAGAGGCGGGCGCCGCTCGTGCAGAGCGTCGACGAACTCGCGCAGCGAGCCCTCCTCCCCTTCGCGCCGCGCGGTGACCAGCTCGCGTCCACGCTGCCAGGTCGTCAGCGCGGTGAACACCGTCACCGCGATCAGCAGCGGCAGCCAGGCACCATGCGCGATCTTGGTCGTGTTCGCGGCGAGGAAGAGAAGGTCGACGGTGAGCAGCGCCCCCGCCCCGCCCACGACCAGCCAGAGCGGTTTCCCCCAGCGGTGGCGGACGATGTAGAAGAAGAGCAGCGTGGTGATCGTGATCGTCCCCGTCACCGCCATGCCGAAGGCGAAGGCGAGCGAGGTCGAGGACTCGAAGGCGAAGACGAGGGTCAGCACCGAGACCATCAGCACCCAGTTGATCCAGGGCACGTAGATCTGCCCCACGGTCTCGCTCGAGGTGTGAGCGATCCGCAAACGCGGCAGGTAGCCGAGCTGCACCGCCTGGTGGGCGACCGAGAAGGCGCCGGTGATCACCGCCTGGGAGGCGATCACGGTCGCCGCGGTGGCCAGGAAGACCATCGGCAGCCGCCCCCACTCGGGAACCAGCAGGAAGAACGGGCTGGCGATGTTGGCGCTCGGGTTGCCCAGGATCAACGCCCCCTGGCCCATGTAGTTGAGGATCAGGGCCGGGAAGACGAGTAACAGCCAGGCGCGCGTGATCGGCCGCCGGCCGAAGTGGCCCATGTCGGCGTAGAGCGCCTCGGCCCCGGTGATCGCCAGGACGACGGCCGCCAGCGAGAAGAAGGCGGTCGAGAAATGTCCGGTGAGGAATTCGACGGCATAGCTCGGCGAGAGCGCCTTGAGGATTTCGGGGTGGAGCGCGATCCCCGAGATGCCGCAGGCGCCGATGACGGTGAACCAGACGATCATCACCGGTCCGAACATCCGCCCCACCGCCGCGGTCCCGAGCCGCTGGGCGGCGAAGAGGACGACGATGATCGCCGCCGTGATCGGAACGATCAGGTGCGCCAGGGAGGGCTGCACGATCTTCAGCCCTTCGACCGCGGAGAGCACCGAGATCGCCGGCGTGATCATGCTGTCGCCGAAGAAGAGTGAGGCGCCGAAGATGCCCAGCGCCGCCAGCGCCAGCTTCGTCCGCCGCCCGCCGGTGACCCCGCCGCGCCGGATCAGGGTTATCAGCGCCATGATGCCGCCCTCGCCCTCGTTGTCGGCGCGCATCACCAACAGCACGTAGGTGAGCGTGACGACGATCGTCACGCTCCAGAAGATCAGCGAGATGACGCCGAAGATGCTCTCGGTGCTCGCCGAGACCGGGTGCGGATCGCTCGGGTTGAAGACCGTCTGGACGGTGTAGAGCGGGCTGGTGCCGATATCGCCGAAGACGACTCCAAGCGCCCCGAGGACGAGCGCCGCCTGCGCCGGCGTGCGCACGGCAGCCCGCGGTGTGTCGGCATCCCCCCTCACTCGGCCATCAGAGTACGGCCAGCACGATCGCGGCGGCGCGCCCACCGAAGCGCTCCCGCACCAGGGTCAGCAATCCCTTTGCCGGTGAGGCTCAACCGCTGGGCGCAACCCCGCCGGCAGGCGCTCCGCCACCCGGCGGGGAGGGGCCGGCGCGGGGGCAGGGGACGGTGCGGCTTCGGGGGCGGCTTCGGCTTCCCCGGCCCCTTCGCTTCCGTTTCCGCCCTTCCCCTTTTCCACTTCTTCCTTACCTTCTTCGCTTTCTTCTTCGCCGGCTTCGAATTCTTCTTCGCCTTCGCTGTAGGAGCCCGAGGAGCCAGTGGTGTGTTCGCTGTGCAATCCGGAAAGTTCAGGCAGGGTGGTGGGTTCGGCGAATTCGGGGCAGTTGCCAGCCACCGCCGATTCCATGAAGGAGCGCCAGATCGGGCCCGCCGTCGGCCCACCGAAGCCGGTCGCTTCGCGCGACTGGGGATGGCCGACCCAGACCGCGGTCGAGTAGAGCGGCGTGTAGCCCGCGAACCAGGCGTCCGACTCGCCCTCCGAGGTGCCCGTCTTGCCCGCCTCGGCGCCACAGCCCATGTAGGTGTAGCCGGCGCCGGTGCCCTGGGTGATCACGCCCTCGAGCAGCTTGGTCACGTCGTAGGCCTCGCCCTCGGTGAGGACGCGATCGCCGGAGTCCGGGGTCGGTTCGTCGACCTTGCCGCTGGGGAACTCGACCCGGCCGATCGCGGTCGGTTCGTGGTGGATGCCGCCGTTGGCGAGGGTCGCGTAGGCGTCGGCCATTTCAAGTGGGGTGACGCCGATCGCGAGACCGCCGATCGCCTCCGCGGGCACCGATTCGAGCGGCGCTTCGATCCCCATCTGGTGTGCGGTGTGGGTCACGTTTTCGGAGCCGACGTCGAGGTCGAGCTGGGCGAAGACGACGTTGACGGAGTCCCAGGTGGCGCTGGCGAGAGACATCGTGCCGCCACCGGGCTCGGCGTTGTTGACGGTCCAGGTACCGCCGCCCGGCAGGTCGAGGGTCTTCGGCGAGGTGCCGTCGTAGTAGGTGCTGTAGGGGTCGATGCCCTGCTTGATCGCGGTGGTGAGGACGAAGGTCTTGAACGAGGAGCCGGGCTGGCGGTGAGCCTGCCAGGCGTAGTTGAATTCGCTTTCTTCCGGTCCGCCCGGGGTGGACGCGAGCGCGACGATCTCGCCGTTGGAAGGGTCCACCGAGGCGAGGGCGGCGGCCGGGCCGCCTTCCGAATAGCAGACGCTGCACGCGTCGACCGCTTCCTGCGCCCGTTCCTGCAGTTCGGGATCGATCGTCGTGTAGGCCTTGAGGCCGCCGTAGCGGACGGTGTTGAGGCCGTACTTGTCGATCAGCTCCTGCTGGACCAAGTCGAAGAGGAAGGGGTCGCGGATCACCCGGTACTTGTGCCCCGGGTTCAGCTTGAGGCCTTCTTGGACCGCCCCGTGGTATTCGGACGCGGTTATGTATCCCTGGTCCACCATCGCTTCCAACACCTCGTTGCGGCGCTTGAGGGCGGCGCGCGGGTCGAGGAAGGGGTTGTATTCGGAAGGGGCCTGGGGCAGGCCAGCGATCATCGCCGCTTCGGTCAGGCCGAGCTCGCGGGCCGGCTTGCCGTAGTAGGTCTGGGCTGCCGCCTCGGCGCCGACCGCGGTCTCGCCTTCGACCGTCCCGTAGGGGGCGGTGTTGAGGTAAGCGGTGAGGATCCACTGCTTCGAGTGGGCTTCCTCCTCCTCGTAGGCGAGGTGCGCTTCGACCAGCTTTCGCTTCAGCGTCTGTTCGGGATCGCGGATGTAGAGGTTGCGGACGAGCTGCTGGGTGATCGTCGAGGCGCCCTGGACCGGCTTGCCGCCTGCCAGCAGGTCCTTCCAGGCGGCACGGGCGATGCCGGCCGGGTCGAGCGCGCCGTGGTTGAAGTAGTTGCGATCCTCGATCGCGACCGTGGCGTACTTGAGGTTCTGCGGCAGCGCCTTCGAGGGGACCGGCTGGCGCACGCTGCTGGCGCGGATGAAGCCGATCAGGCTGCCATCGGCGGCGTAGATCGCGGAGGAGCGGCCCTTCTGCACCGGTTTGAGGCTGGAGAGCGGCGGCGCCGAGTTGTAGACGTCGATCGCCCAGCTCGCGCCCACGGTGCCGGCAACCGCGGCGGCGGCGGCGAGGATCCCGAGTGGGATCAGCACTTTCTTCTTCCAGCTCAGGCGATGGTGCCTGCGCTGCTGTCGCCGTGCCCGATTCGTCATCGCAAGAATTCTATTCAGGGTGCCGAGTCGGCCCTTTCCGCTCTGGCAAGCGCAATTTCGCGTGCGCCCGGGCAGTTCCTGCAGTGCCGTCCGGTCTCAGGCAGCAGCCGCTCTGATCCTCGCCCGCCACTCCTCGGGATCGAACTGCGCCGGCTCGGTCTCGCGCAGGAAGCGTTCGAGCACGGCGATGAAGCGTCCCGGCGCCTCCAGCTGCGGCATGTGGCCGACGTCCTCGAAGACCTCGAGCCGGCTGCCGGGGATCGCCCGGTGCGCGTCCTCACCATGGCGAACGGGAATGATCGAGTCGCGCCTGCCCCAGACGATCAGCACCGGTACCGCTTCGGCCAGGTAGAGACGGTCCCCCGCCGCGACGCGCTGGCCCCCGGTGCCCACGACCGCACGCAGCGTGTCGAGGAAGGCGGCGCGGCGAGCGGCATCCTGGAGCGCGGCGTAGCCACGCGCCACCTCGGCGACGTCGGCGTTGGGGCGCAGCCCGATTGCGGCGAGGCCGCGGCCGAGCACCGAGCCGGCTCGCTGGCCGGCACCCGCGGTGATCGAGATGAAGAGGTCGGCGCCGGGCAGCGCGGCTGCGCGCAGGACCGGGCTCACCTCCGGGCCAAGGCCGCCGCTGGAGACCAGGGCCAGGCGCTCGATCATCTCCGGGTACTGGTAGGCGAACTGCATCGCGACGCCGCCGCCGAGCGAGTGCCCGACCAGAGTCGCGCGCTCGTGGCCGAGCGACAGCAGCAGATCGCGCAGGCCGCTGGCGAGCGACCCGATCGAGTAGTCGCCGCTACCGGCGTCCGACGCCCCATGGCCGGGGAAGTCCGGGGCGATCACGGTGTGGTGGCGGGCCAGCGGCTCGACCACCTCGCGCCAGTTCTCGCATGTGCCGGCGATGCCGTGGATCAGCAGCAGCACCGGGCCCGCACCGGCCTCCACGTAGGAGACCGAGCGTCCATGGACGGTGGCGGCCTTGACCCTCATCTCGGACATGCGGATAAACAGTAGCCTTCCGAGGAGATCGCATGCCCAGCTTCCTTCACACCTGCTACCGGATCGGCGAGATCGATCGCTCCGTCGACTTCTACGAGAAGCTCGGCTTCGAAGAGGTCGCGCGGATGCCGATCGGCGATGAGGCGATCAACGTCTTCATGGGCATGCCGGGCGAAGATCCGCGCCTGGAGCTGACCTACAACCACGGCGTCACCGACTACGACCACGGCAGCGGCTACAACCACATCGCCCTCGCCGTCGACGACCTCGACGCCACCCTGGAGGGCCTGGCCGCCCAGGGCATCGAGCCCGAAAAGCCCCCCTACCGCCCCGGCGGCCGCATCGAGGGCCACCGCATCTGCTTCGTCCGCGACCCCGACGGCTACCGCATTGAGCTGATCGGCGAGTAGCAGCGTCTAGCGGAGATCCACGACCTGGTGGTCACCGGGCAGCTCGATGATCTCTGGATCGCCGGTCCAGATCGGAGCGTCGAGGCGCGTCGCCGTGGCGACGCAGAATGCGTCGGCATAGGAGAGGCCGCCCTCTGCCTTGAGTGCCGCAGCCGCTTCGACCAGTTGCCAATCCGGGTCGACGACATCGAGCCCGCGTCGCAATGCGTCCACATCCGCACGCGCCGTACTGGTGCCGGCCACGCGGGTCCGCCGGTAGAGAACCTCGCCCAGGTTGATCGAGCAGACCGTCCCTCCGCCCTCTTCGAGCACGGCCTCGACCCGAGGGGCCGCGCCCACGTCATTGAAAAAGGCAATCAACGCCCAGGCATCCAAAACGACTTTCACCGAGGCCCCCGCGCCCTTCGCTCTTCGTATTCGCGCATCTTGCGCTCCTCGCGTTCCCTTTCTTCCCGACGGTCGGCTTCAAGGTCTTTGGTCGAGAGCCCTGGGATCCCGGCCCAGCTTCCGCGCAGCGCCTGGATGCGCTTGCGGCGGGCCTCTGCGTCGTCCGCCTGGCGACGAATCCGCACCTCCCTCCCATCCTGTTCGACGAGGACCTCGTCGCCGGGTGAAATCCCGAGGCGATCGCGGATCGGCTTGGGAATAACGACCTGCCCTTTTGGCCCCACCTTATAAGTCATACCGAAAAGTATAACTCCGCCCACGACGGGACTGGAAGCGCCAGGGCTTAGCTGGGCCATCGTCTCCATTCCTGCATAAGTCCTGGGCACCGAAAGTTCTCCCCCTCTGGGGCGGATAGGCTCGCTCGGCATGGCAAAAATCGCCGTAATTACGGGAGCTTCGAGCGGGATTGGTGCGGCTGCGGCGCGGGCACTTGCTGGGGATGGCTTTAAGGTCGTGCTCGGGGCGCGGCGCTTGGAGCGACTGGAGGAGCTCGCGGCCGAGGCCGGCGGCGAGGCCGTCGCGCTCGACGTAGCCGACCCGGGCTCGGTCGAGGAGCTCGCGGCGCGGGTGCCCCACTGTGACGTGCTGGTCAACAACGCCGGCGGCGCGCACGGGCTCGAACCGCTGGGCGAGGCCGACGAAGACAAGTGGCGCACGATGTATGAGGCGAACGTGTTGGGCACGATGCGGATGACTCGGGCGCTGCTGCCACGACTGGTCGCCTCGGGCGACGGCCACGTCGTCTCGATCACCAGCATCGCCGCCCTCGAGGCCTACCGCGGCGGCGCCGGCTACATCGCCGCCAAGCACGCCCAGCGCTCGATGCTGCGGGTACTGCGCCTGGAGCTGCTCGGCGAGCCGGTGCGGGTGACCGAGATCGCGCCGGGCATGGTCGAGACCGAGTTCTCGCTGGTCCGCTTCGGCGGCGACGAGGAGGCAGCCCGCCGCGTCTATCAGGGAATGACCCCGCTGAGCGCCGAGGACGTAGCCGAGTGCATCCGCTGGGCCGTCGCCCAACCGTCACATGTGAACATCGACGAGATCGTCGTCCGCCCCCGCGACCAGGCTGCCGCGATCGAGGTCCACAGGGCCCCCGGCGAGCAATAGATGGCCGAGTACCTTCAGGTGACGACCACGGCGGGCTCCAAGGAGGAGGCTGAACAGATCGGCGCGGCGCTGATTGAGCGCCGCCTCGCCGCCTGCGTGCAGGTCGTCGGCCCGATCGTCAGCCACTACCGTTGGCAGGGCGAGGTCGAGACCGCGCGGGAGTGGCTCTGCCTGGCGAAGACCGAGGCCGGGCGCTACCAGGAGCTCGAGGCGGCGATCCGCGAGCTGCATTCCTACGACGAGCCGGAGATAGTCGCCACGCCGATCGTCGCCGGCAGCAAGGGCTACCTCGCCTGGGTCGGCGAAAGCCTCAGGCCTTGACGACCTCGAACTGACTCATCAGCCCGTGGTCCTCGTGGTCGAGCATGTGGCAGTGGACGACGAATTTGCCGGTGTAGTCGGAGAAGTGGCCGGCGAGGAGGATGCGTTCGCCGGGATAGAGGAAGAAGGTCTCCTTGAGGCAGTCTTCCCAGGCTGGCGGCGGCTTGCCGTTGCGCGCCAAGAGGTACCAGTCGGTGTGGTGCAGATGCATCATGTGGGCGACGCCGGTGCGGTTGACGATCTCCCAGGTCTCCGTCGTATCGAGCCGCGGGAAGGCTTCGGCGCGAGCCGGGTTGAACGTCCTGCCGTTGATCTCCCAGGTCGTCTTGAAGAGGCCGCCGATCGAGATCGTCCAGGTGTGGACGGGCTCGTGGGAGACGCGCCTGGTCCAACCAGGCAGGGGACGCAGCTTGCGTGGCACCTTGGTGTGGTCCGGCAGCCGCCGCGCACCGACTCGGAACTGCATCAGCGCGCCGGCGTAGGGCCTCGAGCCGGCGCCATCGTGGCCGTCGTGGCGAGGGCCGCTGCGCAGCTCCACCGACTCGCCGGCCGCGCCAGCGAAGTCGACGATCACATCCGCCCGCTCGGCCGGGCCGAGCAGGATGTGGCTGCGCCGCACCGGTTTCGGCATCAGGCCGCTGTCGGTGCCGATCTGGGTCATCTGCGCCCCGTTGGAGAGATGGACGTTGTAGGCGCGGAAGCCGGAGACGTTCAGTAAGCGCAAGCGGTAGCGCTGCGCCGTCACGCGGTGATGGGGCATGTAGGCGCCGTTGACGAGGACCCGGTGGCCGGCGACACCGTCGGCCGGCGGGCGCAGCCCGGTGAAGGGATCGGTGAGCTGGTTGTGGCGATCGAAGCTGCGGTCGGCGACCAGCAGCGGGATGTCTCGCTCGCCCGAGGGCAACGGCAGCGAGGCGTCGAGCTCGTCATCGACGATCCAGATGCCGGCCAGGCCGTGCCAGACGTTGCGGGACGTGTGGTCGAGGCGGTGGTCGTGGTACCACTGCATCGCTGCCCGTTCGGGACGGCCATCCTCGCGCAGGTCGTACACATAGGTTTTCCGCGCTCCGGGCTCGATCAGGAAGTCGTTGCCCGATTGGCGCGGCGAAAGGCCACGCGGAATGTCGCAGTAGAACGACCTGGGATGCGAGGCGGTCAGGCCGCCCGGCTGCCCGTCGAACTGGGTGCGGTTGTGGCCGCCGTGCAGGTGCACGCTCATCTCTCCCACCGAGGACGGCAGCTGGTGGTGAAAGGTGACCTCGGTCCTGTGGCCGGCGGGGCGCCTGACCGTCGGGCCGGGAAACGTGCCGCCGTAGGTCCACATCCGCGTCGGGCGGCCGGGCAGGATCTGTACCTCGGCCTCGCGGATCGGGATCTGCAGCTTCGCTCCGCGCAGTTCCTCGGGGATCGGTAGGGGTTCCCGGAACGGCGCCGGGGCAGCAGTGTGCCGCGATCGCGCGGCGATCGGGGCCGCGTCGCTGACCCGCAGGTCGAAGGGCAGCAGGGCGGCGAGGGCACCGCCGCCCAGGGCGCCGAGAAAAGCTCGGCGCCCCAGGCGTGGCGGAGTTTGAAGCGAGTCGTCCGTGGCTAGCTGCCCGGCAGCACGTTGATCGTGCCGTGCATCCAAGGGTGGATCGCGCACATGAAGTAGATGCGCGTCGCTCCGGCCGTGGTGTCGACGTTCACCTTCTGTTCGAACGAGCTTCCCGGCTTGGTGCCGGTGAACCAGGAGTCGCCCTTCTTGGTCAGGCTACCCAGCGTGCTCCAGCCTTCGGGGCCCGCTTCGGCCGGGTTGACTTTCGGCGGGCCGTTGCCTTTGACGCCGTGCCAGGCGGCGATCGCTTTGCAGATGTGGTTCGGGGTGAAGCAGAGCTGGCGCCCTTTGGCCGTGGTCGGGATCGATCCCTTGGTGACCAGCGAGAACGTGTGAGGACCGACTTTTTTCGGATTGGTCGTGTTGACCACCGCGAGCTCTTCGCCGTTGACGATCGTCTTCGGCGCTTCGAAGTGAAGGCCGCCTTTTTCCGAGATGAAGACGGTCGGGACCGAGGTCGTCGCCGTCGACGAGGGCGGGCTGTAGGGCGCCGCGAGCGCCGAGGCGGACACGCAGAGAGCGGCGACGACGGTCGCCGCAACAACGAGACGAAGTTGCTTCAAGTTGATTCCTTTCCGCGCCGCTCGGCGGCGCCCTGCGGGGTTACGAACGAGTAAAGGCCAGCAACGGTAAAGGTTGGCGCGGCATCGATCAAGCGTCCAGTGCAGTCCGTGCCCAGGAGGCCCTAAGCGCGCAGCCGGTAGCCCTTCGAGAAAAGCCGCAGGTTGACGGCGAAGAGGGCGCCGGTCGCCGCGGTCAGCGCCAGCAGCGAGAGCGCGATGCTGACTTCGGTATATCCGACGAACCCGTAGCGGACCAGGTTGATCATGTAGAAGATCGGGTTGAAGTGGGTCAGGGTCTGAAACGGCTGCGGCAGCAGCGTCGCCGAGTAGAAGACACCGCCGAGGAAGATCAGTGGCTGCAGGACGAAGGTCTGGGCGAAGGCAACGTCGTCGAACTGTTCGGCACGGACGCCGATCAGCACTCCCAACTGCGAGAAGAAGAAGCCGACCAGGAACAGCGAGGGGATCAGGACGAGGATGTTTTCGACCGGCAGGTCGACCAGCAGCGATGCGGCGATGAAGGTCAGCAGGGCGACGATCAGGCCGCGCATGAAGCCGCCGAGGGAGAAGGCGAGCAGTAGCTCCAGCGGCGAGGCGGGCGAGGAGAGCTGGTCCTGGATCGCCCCCTGGAATTTCTGCTGCAGGATCGAGGACGAGTTGTTGGCGAAGGCGTTGATCGAGAATGACATCATGATCAGGCCGGGGATGACGAAGACGACATAGTCGATCCCGTGCAGTTCGCCGACCCGCGAGCCGAGCGCGGCGCCGAAGACCGAGATGTAGAGGAACGTTTCCAGCAGCGGCGCGCCGAGCGTCTGTTTCTTGATCTTCATGAAGCGGTTGACCTCGCGCCGCCACAGCGTCGCGAAGCGGATCTGCGCGGCGCTCACAGCACCGGCTCCTCGATGTACGAGCGCGAGAGCTCCTTGCGGCCGACCAGCGCCAGGTATGCGTCCTCGAGGTTGTCGACGCCGAAGCGGGCGGACAGCGCGGCGCTGGTGCCCTCGCCGACGATCTGGCCTTCGTTGATGAAGGCGATCCGATCGCAGAGCTGCTCGGCCTCCTCGATGTAGTGCGTGGTGAGCAGGATCGTCGTCCCCTCCTGGTTGATCCGCTGCACGTAGTGCCAGAGCTCGAGCCGCAGCTCGACGTCGACGCCCGCGGTCGGCTCGTCGAGGATCAAGAGGCGCGGCCGGTGCATCATCGCCCGCGCCAGGATCAGCCGCCGTTTCATCCCGCCGGAGAGGGTGCGGGTGCGTTCGTCGCGCTTCTCGGTCAGCGAGAAGGTCTCCAGCAGCTCCTTGGTCCGCTCGCGCCGCTCGCGCTTGGGCATGCCGAAGTAGCCGGCGTGGTAGTCGAGCGTCTCCTCGGCGGTGAGGAACCAGTCGAGGTTGATCTCCTGCGGCGCCAGCCCGACCGCCTGCCGCGCCGCGCCGTAGTCGCCGATCGCGTCATGGCCGAAGACCTGGATCGAGCCCCCGGTCGGCTGCGCCAGCCCGGTCGTGCAGTGGATCAGCGTCGACTTGCCCGCACCGTTGGGCCCCAGCAGGCCGAACAGCTCGCCCGGCTTGATCTCCAGCGAGACCCCGCGCAGCGCCTCAACCCCGGTCGGGTAGCGCTTCTGCAAGTCGACGATGTCGAGTGCCTTCATGCCGACAAATCTATGCAACCGCCCACGCCGAGCCCAAAAGCCCCCACGACGTGCCGGTAGTTAGCCGCCCATATGGGCGGCTAACTACCGGCACGTCCCCCTCAGCGTCGGAGGGTACGGAGGGCCGACAGTGCGGCGTTGTAGCCGCTCATCCCCGACGCCCCGGCGCCCGGTGGGGTTGCCGCCGAGCAGATGAAGACGCCGGGGATGCCGGTCGCGTACGGATCGAGTGCGACACGGGGCCTGAACACCGACTGCAGCGGCGTGTTGGCGCCGGTGATGATGTCGCCGCCGACGTAGTTGGGGTTGTAGGACTCGAAATCCGCGGGGGAACGGACATGACGGGCGACGATGCGATCACGCAGGCCCGGCGCGAAGCGTTCGACCTGGTCCAGCAACGCCTCGGTCGCGTCGCCGGGGTAGCCGTGAGGGATGTGGGCGTAAGCCCAGACCGGGTGGACGTCGCCGCGCGAGCGCGAGGGGTCGGCGAGGTACTGCTGGCAGAGCAGGACGAAGGGTCGTTCCGGCATCCGGCCGCGGTTGACCTCGCGTTCGCTCGCGGCGGTCTCCTCGAAGGAGCCGGTCACGTGGACGGTTCCCGCCCGGCCCGAAGCCGGATCGGTCCAGGGCACCCCGCCCTCGACCGCGAGGTCAACCTTGAAGGCACCCGGGCCGTGCTTGTAGCGACGGTAGGCGCTCGCCACCCGGCTCGACAGCCGCTCTCCGGCAATCTCGACGACGGCGGCGGGAGCCAGGTCGAGGAGCACGGCGTCGGCCGCGGGAAGCTCGTCCAGCCCGCGCACCGACCGGCCGGTTTCGATTCGGCCACCATGCTCGCGCACGACGGCGGCGAGTGCGTCGGATATCGCCTGCGAGCCGCCGCGGGCGACGGGCCAGCCGTTACGGTGGCAGGCGCAGGTCAGCGCCATGCCGGCAGCCGAGCTGAAGGGCCGCGAGAAGGGGCTGAAGGAGTGGGCGGCGGTGCCGCCGAACAGGGCGCGCGCCTCCGGCGTCGGCAGGGAGCGCGCGAGCAGTGAGACGGGCGCCGCCGCCGCTGGGCCGAAACGGGCAAGGGCGAGCGGGTGGCGCGGTAGATGCGTGAGCGGCCGCATGATGTCTTCGGCAAGCGCATCGAAGTGGCGGGAGGAAGAGCCGAAGAGCCGCATCCAGGCGGGGCCGGCAGGGCCGAGCCCGGCGGCGGTCTCCTCGATCGAGCGGTGCATGACGGCGGCGCTGCCGTCGTCGAACGGGTGGCTGACCTCGATCTCGGGCCAGGCCCACTCGAGGCCGTGCCGCTCGAGGCCGAGCCCGGCCAGCGCCCGCGAGCCGGGCGCGAAAGGGTGCGACGCCGAGCAGTCGTCGTGCAGCAGCCCCGGAAGAGTCAGCTCGCTGGTACGGGCACCGCCGCCGATCGTCGTTGCGGCCTCGATCACCGTCACCCCCACCCCTTGCGTGGCAAGCGTCGCCGCTGCTGCGAGCCCGTTGGGGCCCGCCCCGACGACGATCGCGTCGCTCATGCCAGAGTCTCGACCGGAAAGGGACGCTCGTCCAGCCAAGGCTGCCGCTCGACCATGTCGGCGACGTTCACCCAACCCTCCTCGACCAGTCCGGTGGCAGCGTCGAAGATCCGGTAGCGCTGGCGCTGCACGCCGGCGGGCTGGGACTCGAGCACGACCACCCGCACCTCACCCGGTTCGAAGCGACAGCGCTCCTGAATCGCCGCCAGCAGCCGCTGGTCGTGGAAATGGCCGTCGCCGAAGTTGTAACCGAGGACCACCCCGGCGACCAGCTCTCCCTCGCGCACCGAGTAGTCCTCGACGTCGTCGACCGCGCGCTGCACGAGGCCGTTGAGGGCGCGGCCGTGCGAGTGCATCGAGCGGAAGGCGAGGCCTTTGTAGATCAGCACGTCGATCAGCTCGGGGTCATAGAACTTGGCCAGCTGCTCGGTCACGATCGGCGCCGGCTTGACCAGATCGCGGTCGAGCTTCGCCTCCGCCCCGCCCTGTTTACGGAAGAGCCACTGGCTGGTCGCCCAGTTGCCCGCGTAGTAACGCATCGAGGGCAGAAAGGAGACGAGGTCGGGACGGAAGTTGCCGAGTACCGGCAGGCCGACGCAGGTGACGGCGAGGATCGCCAGGAGCAGCGGGTCGTCGAGGGTCGAGAACGAGGTCGCGCCGTAGTGGCCGAAGAGGAAGAGCAGGCCGAAGACCATGAAGATGTTCCACTCCAGCGGCACCGCCAGGGGGAAGGTGGAGAGGATGTGAAGGTGGAAGATCACCATCCCGGCGACGGCGATCGTGCCGATGGCTCCCCCCTGGGAGACGAGCAGGATCAGCGGCAGGGTGAACTCCATCGCCGTGCCTAGGTGAGCGGCAAGCGCGCCCATCGACGAGGGTCTTAGATCTTCCGGGTGGTCGCGGTAGAGGCGCTTCTTCGCCGCCCGCCAGCGGTTCCAGGGAGTGTTGCTGATCATCACCGTGACGACGAAGGGGAAGTGACGGTTCAGCTTCGAGGAGGCCGCCCCCCACCAGATGCAGACGAAGACAAGCTGGGCGGCGACGATCATGTTGGTCAGCGGGAAGAGGAAGATGATCGCCAAGTTGCCGTAGATCTCGGCGCGGGCAGCGAGGAAGGGGACCTTGTCGCGCAGCCCGAGAAGGGCCAGTAGAGCGAGAAGCGCGCCGACCGCGACCGGATCGAGACGGCCGGCGGTGATGGCGGTCGCATCGATGCCGTCGGAGAGCAGCAGGTTGAGCGCGGCGGCGATCAATCCCGCGTAGACCGCGACGTCGAAGAGCGTGTGCCGCGTGCCGCGCGTCAGCGGCACTCGCTCGGGCCAGGGAGGCAGCCGCGTCGTGCCGGGCCGCAGCCAGTAGAGGACGCCGCCGATCATCGGCGAGAAGCGCAGGGTCAGCGGCAGCGAGCCGGCGCCGAGCCCGAGCACCTCCCACAGCATCGTCCAGATCACCGCCTTCTGGAAGACGATCGGTTCGGTCCACCAGTCGCCGAGATTGCCGAGCCCGCCCAGCCCCGCCGTCGTCGCCGAGATCAGCAGCAGCCCGCCGGCGGCGTAGACGACGAGCTTGAGGATGTAGAGCAGGTAGACGAAGGTCGGCGTGCCGAAGCCGTTCAGCGCCCAGTCCTGGGCGAGGACCTTGATCCGCTCCAGGTGCGGGCGGCGTTTCCACTCGCCGTACTCGAAGGGCGGTGGGGTGGGTTGGATGAAGCCCATTTGTTGAGCCTATCCGGGCAGGACTTCCACTTAACTTTTTCGGTGGGGCGCCGGTGAGCTGGCGTCCGGAGCCTCCACCGAAAAAGTACAAGACGTTTCAGCCATGCCCGGATAGGCTCTCTCGGTGACTGTCAGCAGACCCCCATTACTCGTCGTCGACACCCCTTCGATGTTGTTTCGCGCTTTCTACGCGCTGCCCGACTCCATCGTCGGGACCGATGGGAAGCCGGTGAATGCGCTGCTGGGCACCGCCAACCTGGTGTTACGGGAGATTGAAGTTCATGGGCCGCGGGCGGTGGTTCTTTGCTTTGGCCCGGATGCGGCGTCTTACCGGACTGAGCTGTATCCGGCGTACCACGCTGAGCGTGAGGCGGCCATGCCCAATGACCTCTCGCCGCAGTTCGCTGCCGCCCGCAGGTTCTTCGAGGCTTTCGGTTGGACGGTCGCAACCAGCGACTCGCTCGAGGCGGATGATTTGCTCGGTACCTACGCCAACCGCGAGGCCGAGGCCGGTGGGCGCGCGTTGCTGCTGACCGGCGATCGCGACATGTACCAGTGCGCCGCCGAGCGGGTCACGGTCCTCTACGTCAAGACCGGCGGCAGCAAAGGCGCCGAAGAGGTCGGCCCAGCGGAGGTTCGCGAGCGCTATGGCATCGATCCCGAGTTGGTGCCCGACTTCATCGCCCTGCGCGGCGATCCCTCCGACGGGCTGCCCGGCGCCAAGGGCGTCGGCCCCAAGACCGCCGCCGAACTGCTGCGCAAGCACGGCTCGCTGGAGGCGATCCTCGACAACGCGATCCGCGTGCCGCGGCCGAAACTGCGCGCCGCCCTGATCGACGCCCGCGACGATCTGCTCGCCTTTAAGGACATCGCCACCCTGCGCGACGCCGGGGTCGAACCGCCGGCCGACCGCGAAACCGACTGGGCCGGCGCCGCAGCAGCCGCCCGCGAGCACGGCATGAACCGCCTCGCCGAGCGCCTCGAATCGAACCCCGGCTGAAGCGCAGCCGACATTGACCCCACCCCAGGTGGGTGAATGTCGGCTGCGTCGCTAGGCGCGGTAGTCCGGGTTGGGGAAGTCGAAGCGGCAGCCGGCGTCCCAGGCGGTGCGCTGGTTGCCGTGCGCGGGGATCCCGCCGGCGTCCTTGAGGACCCTCGCCAAGTGCAACATGTTCCAGGCGGCGAAGGTGGTGTTGCGGTTGGTGAAGTCGTTCTCCGGCCCACCAGAGCCCTCGTCGAGATAGGACGGGCCGGGACCGGCCTCGCCGATCCAGCCTGAGTCGGCCTGCGGCGGGATCGTGTAGCCGAGGTGCTGCAGCGAGTAGAGGACGTTCATCGCGCAGTGCTTGACCCCGTCCTCGTTGCCGGTGACCAGGCAGCCGCCGACGCGGCCGTAGTAGGCGTACTGGCCGGCGTCGTTGAGCAGGTGCGAGTTGCCATAGAGGCGCTCGACGATCTGGGTCGCCACCGAGGACTTCTCGCCCAGCCAGATCGACATGCCGAGGACGAGGATGTCGGCCGCCATCACCTTCCCGAAGATCGCCGGCCACTCGTCCACGTCCCAGCCGTGCTCGGTCATGTCGGGCCAGACCCCGGTGGCGATCTCGTGGTCGGCCGCGCGTATGCCCTCGACGTCGACGCCGTTGCGCCGCATGATCTCCATCGAGATGTCCATCAGCCCCTGGGTGTTCGACACCTCGGGACTGCGCTTCAGGGTGCAGTTGATGAAGAGCGCCTTGAGGTCCGAGTAGTCGGTCTCGCTGCTCTCGCAGAGCTCGGCCTGCCTCTCGGTCAGCATGCCGCCACTGTATCCAGGCTGCTCGCGCTCAGACGGCGACTGGATCGGCCGGCCGCGCCTCGGAGGCACCGCTGGAGAACCGCATGGCGCCGTCGTCGATCGCGCCGCGGCGGATCGTGCGGATGTCGAGAACGTAGTTCTGGCGCAGCTTCCAGGGCTCCCTCGAGCCCTGTTTGGGGAACTGGTCGAGCGAGCGCTGGACGTAGCCGGAGGTGAAGTCGAGCAGCGGCTGCTCGCTCACCGACGGGTCGACCTCGGCCACGCAGCGCCTGTAGCCGTGCGCATCCATGTGGTTGAGCAGGCGGCAGACGTACTCGGAGGTGAGGTCCGCCTTCAGGGTCCAGGAGGCGTTGGTGTAGCCGACGGTGAAGGCCATGTTCGGCACCCCGCTCAGCATCATGCCCTTGTAGGTCATCTTGCTCGGCACGTCGAGCTCCTCACCGTCGACGGTGAGCTCGATCCCGCCGAGGAAGAGCAGGTTGAGACCGGTCGCGGTGACGATCACGCCGGCCTCCAGCTCCTCGCCGGACTCGAGCGCGATCCCGTGCTCGGTGAAGGTGGCGATCCGGTCGGTGACGACCGAGGCCTCGCCCTTGGAGATCGACTTGAAGAGATCGCCGTCGGGGACCAGGCACATGCGCTGGTCCCAAGGGTTGTAACGCGGCTTGAAGTGCTTGTCGACGTCGTAGCCGGGCGGCAACGAACGCACGACGCCCTTGCGGATCCAGCGCTTGATCAGCTCCGGCCGGCGGCGGCTGAGCTGGTAGAAGGCCGCCTGGATCAGCACGTTCTTCCAGCGCACCACCGCGTAGGCGGCGCGCTCCGGGAGGCGACGGCGCAGCCTGGCGGCGATCGGGTCTTCCGCGGGCAGCGAGGCGATGTAGGTGGGTGAGCGCTGCAGCATCGTCACGTGCTCCGCGTCCTTCGCCATCGACGGCACCAGCGTCACCGCCGTGGCGCCGCTGCCGATCACGACCACCTTCTTGCCGCTGTAGTCGAGGTCCGCGGGCCAGTGCTGAGGATGGACCACCGGGCCGGCGAACCGGTCGACCCCCTCGAACTCGGGCGTGTAGCCCTCGTCGTAGCGGTAGTAGCCGCTGCAGGCCCAGAGGAAGCCGCAGGTCAGGCGCACGGTCTCCCCCGTGTCGGTGCGTCCGGCCTCGACCGTCCAGCGGCTCTCGGCGCTCGACCACGCGGCGCTCACCACGCGGTGGTGGAAGTGGATCCGCCGGTCGATCCCGCTCTCCCGCGCCGTCTGCCGCACGTACTCGCGGATCGAGTCGCCGTCGGTGATCGACTTCGACGCCGTCCACGGCTTGAAGCGGTAGCCGAGCGTGTGCATGTCCGAGTCGGAGCGGATGCCCGGATAGCGGAAGAGGTCCCAGGTGCCGCCGAGGTCGCCGCGCGCCTCGAGGATCGCGTAGCTCTTGCCGGGCGAGCGGTCCTGCAGGTGCCAGGCGGCGCCGACGCCGGAGAGACCGGCACCGACGATCAGCACGTCGAGATGTTCGGGCAACCCCTCGGCCACGGAGCGGATTCTCGCATGTTGGCTGGTCAGCCAGTGTGACGAGCCTCATGACCTGCGTAGTCCCGCCGCCGCGGCAGTACGCTCGCCTCATGAGCACCGCAAGCGCGGCGGAGGCGCTGCTGAAACAGGCACTCGGCAAGGATGCGACCTTCCGGGACGGACAGCTGGAGGCAATCGTGGCCCTGGTTGACAACCGCGCCCGCGCTCTGGTCGTGCAGCGAACCGGCTGGGGCAAGAGCGTCGTCTACTTCCTGGCCACCCGATTGCTGCGGGACGAGGGTCTTGGGCCGACGATATTGATCAGCCCGCTGCTCTCCCTCATGCGGGACCAGCTGCGAATGGCAGAGGCGCTTGGCCTGCACGCGGAGACGATCAACAGCTCAAACGTGGAGCAGTGGGCGGAGATCGAAGAGGCGCTGGCGGCGGATCGCGTCGACCTCTTGCTCATCTCGCCGGAGCGGCTCGCCAACAGGCGCTTCCAGGACGGAGCGCTCGCCGCGATTCGCCGCGGCATCGGGCTCTTCGTCGTCGACGAGGCCCATTGCATCTCAGACTGGGGGCACGACTTCCGCCCGGACTACCGGCGTATTCGAGGGCTTGTCGAAGCGCTTCCACCCAAAGTCCCCCTACTGGCAACCACCGCCACCGCCAACGACCGCGTGATCGCCGACGTCGAGGGGCAGCTCGGTCCCGATCTCACCGTCATCCGCGGCCCCCTTGGGCGCGACAGCCTGCACATCCAGGTGATCCGCCTCGAGGACCAGGCCGAGCGCCTCGCATGGCTGGCCGAGTACCTGCCGCAAGCGAGCGGCTCGGGGATCGTGTACACGCTCACCGTCGCCGATGCCCAGCGCGTCAGCAACTGGCTTACCGACCGGGGCATCGAGGCGCCGGCGTACTACGGCGGGCTCGACAACGGCGAGCGCCTGCGCCTCGAGGCAGCCCTGCGCGACAACCAGGTCAAGGCCCTGGTCGCGACCGTCGCGCTCGGTATGGGCTTCGACAAGCCGGACCTCGGATTCGTCGTGCACTTCCAGCGCCCGCCATCGGCCATCGCCTACTACCAGCAGATCGGCCGCGCCGGGCGTGGGGTCGATCGGGCGGAGATCGTGCTCCTCGCAGGGCGCGAGGACGATGAGATCGCCGATCACTTCATCGACGGCGCGTTTCCCTCAGAGGAGGTGATGCTGGGCGTCCTCGACACGGTCGACGAGCTGGACGGCGCCCGCCAAAAGACGCTCGAGTCGCACGTGAACGCAACCGCCGGAACGATCGCCCAGGCGCTGAAGATTCTCGAGGTGGACGGCGCGGTGGCCCGCGACGGGCCGGCCTGGGGGCGGACCGTCAACCCCTGGCGGTACGACCACCCGCGGATCGAGGCCGTCACCGATGCGCGCCGCGCCGAGCAGCGGCAGATGAGCGCCTTCGTCGAGACGGACCAGTGCCTGATGCGCTTCCTCACCCAACAGCTCGACGATCCGGACGACGATCCCTGCGGCTGCTGCGCGAACTGCGCGGAGCCATTTGCCGCGGCGACCGTGGACGAGGGTCTCGTCTTGGAGGCACAGCGCTTCCTCAAACGGGCATATCGCCCGATCGAGCCGCGCAAGCAATGGCCGGCCGGCCTGGGCGACAGCAAGGTGGGGAGGATTCCGGAGGAGCTGCAACTGCGGGAGGGACGCGCCCTGGCCGTCTACGGCGACGCAGGCTGGGGCAAGCTCGTCAAAGATGGGAAGTACGGTGGCGACGGCTTTGCCGATGAGCTCGTCGAGGCGGTGGCCGAGATGGTCCGCGACGAGCTTGCACCGAAACCGTTCCCGGCCTGGGTGACCTCGGTGCCCTCGCGCCGCAACCCGGACCTCGTCCCCGGCTTTGCCCGCCGGCTCGCCGGCCGCCTCGGCCTGCCGTACCGTTCAGCCCTGGTGAAGGTTCGCGATACGCCTCCCCAGAAGGAGATGGAAAACAGCGCCCAACAAGCCCGCAACGCGATCGACGCCTTCGAGGCGGATCGCGATGAGGTCGCCGCTGGACCGGTCCTTCTCGTCGACGACATGGTCGATTCACGCTGGTCGCTGACGGTCTGCGGCGTGGCGCTCGCTGAAGCCGGGTCCGGCCCGGTGTACCCGGTTGCGCTCGGCCAGACCACCACGGGTGGCGGATCGTGACGACCCTTCCCGTCTCGGCCGACGGCCAGGTGATCGCGCTCGTCTGCTCTCCCCTCGCCGCGAAAGGCGACGCCTCCCTGAAGCCGCTTCCGCCGACCGAGTGGCACGCGCTGGCGCTGGCGCTGCGTTCCGCCGGCATGCGTCCTCGCGACCTCGCGGGGCTCAGCTCCGACGAGCTTCGCGAAGCGCTTGGCGTCCACGCGGATCTCGCCGACCGCGTCTCGGCCCTTCTGGCGCGGGGCGGGCAGCTCGCCCTCGAGATCGAGCGGCTCGGCAGTCTCGGCATCTGGATCGTCAGCCGCGCCGATGAGGACTATCCACCGGCTCTCAAGCGGCGCCTCGGGAGGACGGCTCCCCCCCTGCTGTTCGGGGCGGGCCCGCGCCTGGGCCTCCAGCTTCCGGCGATCGCGATCGTCGGCTCTCGCGACGTGGACGCCGAGGGCCTCGAGTTCGCGGCCTCGCTCGGTCGCCGCTGTGCCGAGCAGGAGTTCGCCGTCGTCTCGGGCGCGGCGCGTGGGGTCGACGCCGCCGCGATGGACGGCGCCCTCTCGCGCAGAGGGGCCGCAATCGGGGTTACCGTTGACCCGCTCGAGCGGCTCGTGCGGCGGCGTGAGCTCCGCGCTGCGATCGCCGACGAGCTGTTGACGCTGGCGACGCCGTTTCACCCCTCGGCCCGCTGGCACGCCGGCAACGCGATGCGGCGAAACCGCCTAGTCTATGCGCTCTCGCAAGCGGCGGTGGTCGTCGCGAGCTCCGTGGAGAAAGGGGGGACGCGTGCCGGGGCGCGCGAGAACCTCAAAGCCCAGTGGGTCCCCCTATACGTCCGCGACGACGGCGGCGCCGGTAACAGGCAGCTGGTCGAGGAGGGAGCAATCCCCCTTCGCGCCCACGAGCCGGCCGCCGAGATCGACGTCATGAAGCTGGGCGAGGTGGCGCGGCGCAAGGCCCTTCCCGCGGCCCCCCCGGCGCCTGAGAGGACGGGGAATGACCCCCCCACCGGCGACACGCCTGAGGCCATGGAGGATGCGTTCTTCGCCGTGTGGCCGGTGCTCGAGCGGCACCTGCGCGAGCCACTCGGAGAGCGTGAAGTCGCGGAGAAGCTGCAGCTGCAGCTGACGCAGGCCCGGGCCTGGCTGAAGCACGCCGTCGCCGAAGGCCGGGCCGACGTGAAGGCCCGCCCCAAGCGCTATTTCATCCGCAGGGCCCCCGATGCACAGCTGAGCATCGACGACCCCGCTTCAGGCAGCCGCCACGGGCCCTGACGGCGGCGGCCCACGGCCTCACTCGTACGGCGCGTAGCGATGGTGCAGCATCAGGTCGTTGCCGTCGGGGTCGGTGAAGAAGGCCATATGGCAGACGCCCGTGTCGAAGATCTCGCCGCTGAACTCGACGCCTTTCTCCTCGAGATCCGCCCGCGCTGCTGCGACATCGTCGACGTGCAGCGCCGGGTGGGCGTTTTTCTGCGGCGCAAACTCCATGCCGAGTTTTTCCGGCTCCCAAATGCCGAAGCAAGTGTCGCCGGCCCAGAACTCGAACTTGCCGCGCTCGTCCGGCCGCAGCCCCAGCGTCTCGACGTAGAAGCGGCGCGAGCGCTCGCTGTCGGTCGAAGGGATCCCGATGAAGTCGGTCTTGCTGATCATGTTGCCCTCCATTCCAGATCGGAATCGGTCAGAAGCGTGTGTTCAGGCTACCCCCGCGGATACGCTGGGCGCGTGAACATCCTGATCGCGGCGGACATGGAGGGGGTCGCGGGCATCGACGACTACGGCGATTGCCTGCCCTCGCATCCCGCCGCCTACGCGCGGGGCCGCAGGCTGATGACCGACGAGGTCCTGGTCGCAATCGAGGCTCTGCGCGATGCCGGAGCGGAACGCATCTCGGTCGGCGACTGGCACATGGTCGGCACCAACATCGAACGCGAGCGCATGCCCGAGGGAGTCGAGGTACGCCCGATCGCCGACCTGGCGCTGGCCGAGGCCGACCCCTCGATGACCAAGGCGAACGGCGGCCCGCTCGACGCGGTCGTGATGCTCGGCCACCACGCCGGCACGACGAATCCGCGCGGCTTTTGCTCCCACACCTTCGTCTGGGACATGGAGGTGCTGCTCGACGGGCAGTCGCTGAACGAGGTGCAGGTCTACGCGCAGGGCCTCGCGGCCGAGGGGATCCCGGTGCTGGTCGCCAGCGGCGATCGCTGCATGCTCGACGAGCTCGGCGAGGCTGAGCTGGGCAGTGCCCGGCGGGTGGCGACCAAGGAGGGCCAGGGACGGGCGCGGGCGCGCTCGCGTGAGGTCGGCATGGTCCACGCTGAGCTGGCGGAGTCGATCGCCGCGGCTTTTTCTGCGCCGCTTGTCCCTCCGCCCGCCCGCAGCTATCCAGCCGAGCTGCGGATCACGGTCGAGGACGAGGAGCTGGCAAAAACCAGCGTGGCCGAGCCCGGAGAGCTGCTCACCGCCATCGCCACCGTCTTTCGTTCGAGCCAAGTCTCGCGCGAGTACCGGCAGCTGGCCAAGCTGCTCCCCCCCGGTCACGACTCCCGCGCACGGGCCGTGCGGCGGCGGTTGGGCAGCCTCCTGGCGACGCCGGTGATGCGCTCGAAGGAGCGGCGCTGGCTCGCTAGAGCGTGAGCACGTGGGCGCGCGCCGGATCGACGCGACCCTCGAGCACGTCTATATAGGCGTCCCGCAGAGCCTCGAAGCCCTGACCGCGGATCATCTCGAGCCAGCCGCCGGTCCACTTGCAAAAGGGGTGCCATGCATCGGCCACCCGCGTCTCGAGGCCGGTGCGTCCCCAATCCTGAGAGCGCTTGGTCACACGATCGGGAGCGAAGAAGAACGCCGGCTTGGGACCCGGCAGCTCGCCGACGCCAAGCTCCTCCCAGTGCGAGGCGCCCACGGTCATGCTGTGGACGAGCCGGTCGCCGTAGTGCGAGTGGACCGCGAGGCGCACCTCGCCGTCGCCGGCGACGTCGACGAAGGTGGCGGGGCCGGGCTCGAGCGACTCGATCGACTCGTAGCTCACCGTGCGGTCGTAGATCCCCAGGCCCTCGACGAAGTCCGCGTTGCGCGGCGAGGTCAAACCAACTAGCTCGACCCCCTCACGCCGCGCGAGTAGGAAGGCGGCGGCGATCGCGGTCTTGCTCGAGGCGCTGGAGATCAGGACCGGGCCGCTCGTCGCGAAGCCCTCGTCGGCGAGCTGATCGTCGATCAGGAAAGAGGTGAAGAAGAGCGGCCGCAACAGCATCTGGATCTGCTCGGTGTCCGCTCGGTAGAACGGATCGGCGCCGGTCGTCAGATAGCGGTGGTAGGCGGACGGCAGTGCTTCCCGGTGAGGCGAGCCGTCGACGAAGCCACCCTCGCCGACGTTGGCAGGAGCGACGACCAGATGCGAGGAGGGCGGCAGGTAGCCGAACACCCGCTTCCCAGGCTCCACTCCCTCGGCCTCGCTCCGCTCGATCTCGGCGAAGCCCCACACCGGCACCCGGCCCCAACCCTGCTCGGCCGGGAAGAAGTCCCAGTAGCGCATCGCCTCGCCGAAGACCGCGTAGGTGACGTTGTTGGCGGTCAGGCCGAAGGTGTCGACGCGGAGCAGCGCCTGGCCGGCCTCGATCTCCGGCGGTGCCGACTCCTCAATACGACACTCGCGCAGATCGTCACGTTTGATCAGGAAGTCCGTCATCGGTGCTCGGATGTTCTCACGTTCATACTGCTGGGACTCAATGGAGGGCCAGCAAGAGATGAAGACCGTTCTGGTCACCGGTGGCTCGGGATACCTTGGCGGCTGGTGCGTGGTCGAGCTTCTGCGGCGCGGCTACCGGGTTCGCACCACCGTGCGCGATCTCGCCCGCGAGGCGGAGGTGCGCGCCACGGTCGGAACCCAGGTCGACGCCGAGGATCGCCTCACCGTGCTGGCCGCCGACCTGCTCGACGACGCCGGCTGGGGAGAGGCGGCCGGCGGTTGCGACTACGTCCTCCACGTCGCCTCGCCGTTCCCGCCGGCGCAGCCGAAGGACCCCGACGAGCTGATCGTGCCGGCGCGGGACGGAACCCTGCGCGTCCTCGAGGCGAGCCTCGACGCCGGGGTCGATCGCATCGTCGTCACCTCTTCCGTGGCCGCGATCTCGGGCAGCGGCAAAGCGGTATCCGGGCGACCGCTGGACGAGCGGGACTGGAGTGACCCCGATAACCCCAAGTTGTCGCCCTACGCACGCTCGAAGACGATCGCCGAGCGCGCTGCCTGGGACTTCATGCGCGAGCGCGGCGCGACCGAGAAGCTGGCGACGGTCAACCCCGGCGCGATCATCGGCCCGGTGCTGAACGACGATCGCTCCTTCTCCTTGCAGGCGATCGAACGGCTGCTCGGAGGAATGCCGGGGGTGCCGCGGATCGGCTTCAGCTTCGTCGACGTCCGCGACGTCGCCGACCTGGAGATACGCGCGATAACCGCACCCGAGGCCGGCGGCGAGCGCTTCGTCGCGGTCGAGTCGTTCCAGTGGATGGGGGACGTTGCCGCCGTCTTGCGCGAGCGCATGGGCGAGGCCGCGGCGAAAGTGCCGACGCGGACGGTGCCGAACCTGCTCGTCCGCGCGATGGCGATCTTCGACCCCGGCATCCGCTCGATAGTCGGTCAGCTCGGCAGGAAGACCGAGGCCTCGAGCGAGCGGGCCAGGACCCGCCTCGGCTGGTCACCCAGGCCGATCGACGAGACGATCGTCGAGTGCGCCCAGAGCCTGCTCTGAAATAGCCAGGGCCACCCAAAGGCGGCCCTGGCCAGGTGCTCGGAAACGAACGCGGGAACAGCGAACGGGTGGGACAAGACCCGCCTCCCTACGATCGCCGGTGCCCGGGGTGGATTCCGCCGGGCGCCCCCAAACAGTGCGGCGCCTAGCGGCCCTGCACCTCCAGAGTCCCCTCAAGCATGTGAATCAAGTTAGGACCACCTCCTTTCTCTGGTCCTCCGATTGAAGCAAATGGCGTGGTCGGCCGTTGAACACGTTCCGCAAGTAGCTGTCGATTCAGCCGCTTCCCGTTCGTCTAATAGGGGACCATCCCCGAAAAGGAGGAAGCGATGAAGTACATGCTGTTGATCCATCAGGGCACGACCCCGACGCCCAACGATCCGGAGGCCTGGGCCGGCTCTCGAAGGACGAGCAGAAGGCCATCTACAGCGACTACCAGGGGATCAACGAAACCCCCGGCGTCAACCCCGGCGTGCAGATGCAGCCGCCGGAAACGGCAACCACCGTCCGGGTCGAGGACGGCAGGGCGCTGACCACCGACGGCCCCTTCGTCGAGACCAAGGAGGCGCTCGGCGGCTACCTCTTCTTCGAGGCCGGCGACCTCGATGCGGCGATCGAGCTGGCCGCCCGGATCCCCGCGGCCCGCCTCGGCGGCGCGATCGAGGTGCGCCCGGTCGTGGAGCGGTAGCGATCCTCGAGCAGACCTTCCGCGACCAGTGGGGACGGGTCCTCGCTGCCCTGATCGGCTTCCTCGGCGACATCGACCTCGCCGAGGAAGTCACCCAGGAGGCCTTCGCGGTCGCCGCCGAACGCTGGCCGGGCGACGGCGAACCCGCCAATCCCAACAGCTGGCTGGTCAGCACGGCGCGCAACCGCGCGATCGACCGGATGCGACGCGATCGCACGCTGGCGACGAAGACCCGGCTGCTCGAGGTCGCGGAGGCGACGGAGGAGACGATGGAAGCGACGACGTTCCCGGACGAGCGGCTCGAGCTCGTCTTCACCTGCTGCCACCCGGCGCTTGCAACCGAGGCGCAGGTCGCGCTGACGCTGCGCACGCTCGGCGGCCTCAGCACCGGCGAGATCGCCCGCGCCTTCCTCGTCCCCGAGGCGACGATGGCGCAGCGCCTGGTGCGAGCGAAACGCAAGGTCAAGGCCGCCGGGATCCCCTTCCGGGTTCCCCCCGACCACCTGCTGCCCGACCGCATCGCCGCCGTGCTCGCGGTCGTCTACCTGATCTTCAACGAGGGCTACGGCGGTCGCAACGAGCTGACCGCCGAGGCGCTGAGCCTGGGTAGAGCGCTGGCCGAACTGATGCCCGACGAGCCAGAGGTACATGGACTGCTGGCGATGACGATACTGCTCGACGCCCGCCGCGAGGCCCGCTTCCAGGGCGAGGATCTGGTCCTGCTTGCCGACCAGAACAGCTCGCTCTGGGACCGGGAGAAGATCGCCGCCGGACGGGCAGCGCTCGACCGCGCCTTCGCCCTGCATGGCCGCGGCCCCTACGTCATCCAGGCGGCGATCGCCTCGCTGCACACGGACGAGCCCCGCGACTGGCCACAGATAGCCGCCCTCTACGGCGAGCTGAATCAGGTGACCGACTCACCGGTGGTCGCGCTGAACCGGGCGGCAGCCGTCGCCGAAGCGGAGGGCCCCGAGGCGGGCCTGGCGATCGTCGACCGGCTCGACCTAGATGAGTACCACTACCTGCATTCCACCCGCGCCGAGCTGCTGCGCCGGCTCAACCAAACCGACGACGCCCGCACCGCCTACGGTCGTGCTCTGGAGCTGGTCGACGACGATGCCGAGCGCCGCCTGCTCGAACGACGCCTGACCCAGCTCGACACCGATTCAGCTCGTTGACCTAATTTCGCCTCTACATCCGGCCTCCGACCCTGTGGTAGAAATCGTCAGTCGCAGAGCGCAAACGCCGCCTACCTGGGAGCTGGAAATGGACGCCGATGCAATCGAGATGGGCCCGATCGACTACATCATTGTCGAGTGGCCGGGGCGCCAGCCGAATGGCGCAGCCGTTCCGCACCTGATCGACCTCGTCGACCGCGGCCTGATCAGGATCCTCGATCTCGCCTTCATCGCCAAGGGCGAGGATGGCTCGGTGGTCGCCCTCGAGATCTCGGAGCTCGGCCAGCAGGTCGAGGAGTTCGCGCAGTTCGCGGGCGCTTCTTCGGGTCTGCTCTCCGACGAGGACATCGGCGAGGCGGCGCAGGCGCTCGAACCGGGCACCTCGGCGGCGCTGCTCGTCTACGAGAACAGCTGGGCGGCGCCGTTCGCGACCGCCGTCCGCAGCTCGGGCGGCCAGTTGGTCGCCAGCGGCCGCATACCCGTCAACGCAGTCCTGGCCGCCCTCGACGCCGCAGAGCCGGCCCAATAACCAAGGAGGAGGAACGATGCCAGGACTACTGAGAGGTGTCGCACGAACGGCGGTCATCGCCGGAACCGCAACGACCGTAAGCAACCGCGTATCCCGACGTCAGGCACAGCGCTGGCAGGGGCAGGAAGAACAGCAGGCACCCGTCCAGCAGGCCGCGCCCCCAGCGCCCGCTCCCCCGGTAGAACAGTCGACGATCGAGCAGCTCAAAGAGCTGGCCGCACTCAAAGACCAGGGCGTCCTGACCGAGGAAGAGTTCGCCGCCCAAAAGGCCAAGATCCTCAGCTGAGTCGGCGACTACCTCGTCACCCATCTGAACTCGTGACGGAGGCCGCCTACAACCGCATTGGACGGGGCTACAGCGAGTTCCGCCGCGGCGATCCACGGATCGGCGCGCGAATCGAAGCGGCGCTCGGCGACGCGCACTCGGTCCTCAACGTCGGAGCCGGGGCAGGCTCCTATGAGCCATCGGACCGCGAGGTGACAGCCGTCGAGCCCTCGGCGGAGATGATCGCCCAGCGGCCGGCCGGATCGGCGGCGGTCGTGCAAGCGAGCGCCGAATCCCTGCCGTTCGGCGATGACTCCTTCGACGCGGCGATGGCGGTGCTGACCGCTCATCACTGGCATGACCTGAGCGCCGGCCTGAGCGAGATGCTGCGAGTGGCACGACTACGCGTCGTGATGGTGACGTTCGATCCCGAGGCGCTGGAGGAGCTTTGGATCACCGCCGACTACTTCCCAGAGATGCTCGGGCTCAAGCGACCCACCGGGGCGAGCAGCCGAAACCTGTTGACGATGCTGCCGGCGTCCACGAGCTCCCCCCTCCCAGTCCCACGAGACTGCGAGGACCATTTCTTCGCAGCGCTCTGGGCGAGGCCGGAGCTGCTCTTCGACGAGGAGGTGGTGCGGCCGATGTGGGTCTGGCAGAGCATCTCGGAGGAAGCGAGGCGAGTGGGCCGGGAGCGACTCGCCGCGGACCTCGAGAACGGCATCTGGGATGAGCGCTACGGGCACCTTCGCGAGAGGTCGGAGCTCGACGTCGGCCTGCGCCTGGTTGTCGCGGAGCTCGACTGATCTTTGCATGAACTACGGCGCAGTCGAGACCGAGCGCTTCCCAGCGGGCTTCTACTACGTCAGCACCGTCGCCAAGCCCGAGCAGCTCTAACCGGCTGAGGACGTGTTCAGTGCCACGGCGGCGCGGATGAGCGCCTTCAACGCCTTCTCATCGATCTTGTCGCCCTCATGGAAATCGATCGCACGCCTAGTGTTGCCCTCGAGGCTGGAGTTGAAGAGGCCTGACGGGTCCTCCAACGAGGCGCCCTTGGCGAAGGTCATCTTGACGTGACTCTTGTACGCCTCACCGGTGCAGACGATCTTCCCGTCGTGATACCAGGTCGGCACCCCTCTCCATTTCCACTCCTCGACCACTTCGGGGCCGGCCTGCTTGACGAGACTTCGGACCCGAGCGAGCGTCTCGCCCCGCCAATCGCCCAGCTCCTTGATTCTCGCGTCTATCAGCTGAGCGGGAGAGTCTCCGCCTTTTCCCTCCTGCGAGCCGCTCTTCATCTTCTTCATGTTTGCTGTCGCTTTCTATGGTTTGTCGTCGCTCGCCCCACACTTTGAGTATCCCCGCCGACCGCCTTGATTGCAGCGCGAATTATGAGCGCCTAAAAATGGGAGGCCCTTCTGTAACAACCGTGCCTGGCCGCACATTTACTCTCAGATGCTTCCCGTTGACGATCCGCCGAACGCGGTCTCAGACATCTACCGCCACCGCTTCGAGCGCTGCTTCCGCGACCACTACGCGCAGATGCTTGCCTTCTCGATGCGGCGCGTCTCCGGTCGGGAGATTGCCGAGGACGTAGTCGCAGACGCCTTCGCGGTCGCCTGGCGCCGGCGCGACCGCATTCCCGATCCCGCCCTGCCCTGGCTGTATGCAATCGCCGGCCACGTCATCGCCAACCAATATCGGTCGACCCGTCGCCGCCACAACCTCGATATGCGCCTGGCGCACGAGACCGCCGCCGTCGCGGCGGGATCCGATCCCGCCGAGTCGCTCGATCGCCGTAACGCCTTCTCGGCCGCCTTCGCTCTCCTCGGTGAGCCAGAGCGCGAGGTCCTGAGCCTGATCGCCTGGGACGGGCTCAACACACGCGATGCGGCACGAGTTTTCGGCTGCTCGCCGGGCGCCTTTCGGGTGCGGCTGCACCGTGCCCGCCGCAAGCTCGCGAAACAACTCGAGGCGGCCGAACGCCCACCCCGAGAGGACCGCGCCGCGGTATCCAACCCCGCCGAGGAGATTCAATGACCCGCAAGAGCCGAAACGACGACGTGCTCGCCCGGATGCGGGCGGCCAACCCCTTCTCCGCAACGGAGCTGCGCAAGGCGATAACCGACGCCGAGCTCTCGCGCGCCATGCGGCAGGCAATCGCCGCCGGAGGATCTCCTGCGCAGCCGATTCCGGCTGGTGACCGCGTCGCTTGCGAGCACGCCGCCCGCCCCCGCTCGGACCGCAGGGGGATTTTCTCGCGGCATCGCGGCGCCTCGCTCGGCATCAGCCTCGGTGGCCTCGTCTGCATCGCTGCGGTCGCTGCGCTGATCCTCCTCTCAGGCGGCTCCGTCAGAGACGGCGCTCACCCCAGCTTCGCTGCCGCTGCGGTCAAGGTGGCCGAAGCAAATCCGCGCCTACTCGTCACCGCGCCCGGCTGGTCGATCGTCCATGCCCGCAGCTTCGAAGTCGACAAGGGCGAACTGATCTACGGCGGTGGCGAGCACCCCCCCTACGGCCCTGGCGGGCGCCAGCTCAACCTCACCTGGTACCCCGCTCGCTTCTACCGCGACATGCTGCGCGAAGACAGTCATGCCTGTTGCCATGTCAGCGCGCCGGCGACCTCAACTCTCCTCGGCCAGAAAGCGACCACCTTCGCCTACGACGGACAACATCCGAACTACGCGACGGTCCTCTCGCCCCAAGGGAACGTCTTCATCGAGGTCAACGGCTCGCTCGGAAGCAGGCAGGAATACGAGGCCCTGCTGCACTCGCTGCGGCCGGTAGGCGTCGAGGCCTGGCTCGGTGCGATGCCACCCGAAGTCCTTCGTCCCGCGGCACGCTCGGCGGCGATCGCACAGATGCTCCGAGGCATCCCTGTGCCGCCGGGCTTCGACACCTCCGCCATGCATTTCCAAAGCATCCCTGCGCCGCCGGGCTCCGATGCCTTCGCCCTACAAAGCGAAAGCGTGCTCACGGATCGCTTCATGCTCGCGAAGTCGCTGACGGGAGCAATCGCCTGCGACTGGCTTCAGCGTTGGCTGTCCGCGACCCGAACCGGAGATGGCGCCGCGGCTCAGGAAGCAGTTGACGCGATGGGCACGGCCCGCCACTGGCCGGCCCTCCTGCAGATGGTCCGGGAAAAGGGCTACAAGGGGAATGCCTTGCCACCCCACGGTCAGGGCTGGCCGTCGGAGATCCTTACCGCGGCACGGGAAATCACCCGCGGCCATCTCAGGCGCAGACCGGCAGTCACCACGATCTACCTGCATGGGCACCCAGCCGGGTACGTGACCCCGGCCGGAGCGACCCCGGCGAGCGCCATGGGGTGCCTTTAGCCAGCCAGACGTTCAGTCAGCGCGTGTCTCATCGGCCGCTCGAATGCCGCCCAGCCTCTCCAGCACCCGGTAGTGGTAGCTCGCTTCCCCCATGGGCATCTCTAGGAGATCGGCGAGCTCTGACTGGTCAAGCGCTCGCACGCTCAACTCGGCAAACATTTTGGCCCGCAGCGGGTGTGCGAGCGCTGCTTCGAGCCGAGGATCAAAGTCTGTGCGTCCTTCATCGCTTGTTCCTGCCTCCATCTCTACTCTCTCCTCCCTTGCCGTCCCCACCGCTCTCAAGCTGCACGGATTTCCAAGTCCGCCGTGCCCTGCCTACGCCAGCGCGTAGCTACTCAGCGTCTTGTGGAGCCAGCAACTCGAGCGGGGACACCTTGATCTGGTGGGCGATCCGCTCCATGCTCTTCAGAGTTAAGTTGCGCTCGCCTCGCTCAATTCCTCCGATGTAGGTGCGATGTACGCCGAGAGCGTCGGCGAATTCCTCTTGGCTCAGCCCGCACCCTTTCCGGTGGGCCCGGAGGTTACGGCCGAAAGTGCGTTGCAGGTCGCCCTCCATGAGGGGAAGACGCTCCCGCGTTGCTACTTAGGAGTCTACAGACCTATAAGTAGCATTAAGTCGCTCGGCCTTGGATCGGCTACTTGGGGCTCTGGAGCAGGGCCAACGGCTCCTCGCCAAGCCGTCCGGCAATCCGCTCAACACTCTTAAGCGTCAAGTTGCGCTCGCCACGCTCTACCCCTCCCATGTAGGTGCGATGGAAGCCCAACCTGTCAGCAAACGCCTCCTGGCTCAGACCTCTGGCCTTGCGATATGCCAAGAGGTTCCGGCCAAAGCTCTGTTGCAGCTCGCCCTCCACACCGGAGAACGCTCTCTGACTGCTACTTGACGGTCTACAGACTTATAAGTAGCATTTGCGGGCAGCCTGGCCACGACCTCCCATGATGGCCAGGCTAAATACTTCGTAGTCGGGGGAGCAGGCGGGGTCGCGAAACGAGCAAGGCCGGCGGGCGGCACTCAATGACGGTCGCCCGCTCCCGTGGAAGTCGGTCAGTCGGTTCGGGTCCCGAAGCGGCGCTGTAGGCGGCGTTCAGTTCGGGCCAGGGCGCCTCTTGGCGGTCGGCGCGGGGCCGCTCGCGGCTCCCATCGATCGCGGTGGGAAGCGCGTCGAGGCAGATCTCCCAGCCGGCACCGAAGCTCGGCGCCTGGCGCCCGTCGCCGACCCGCTGTACGAGGTCTACCTGACCCGCTCGTCTGGGGCAAGGGAAGCATCCATGTGCTTGGCGACAGGGAACTGTCCGGATGAAGCTCGACGACGTGAAGCGGTTCGATTCCGGAGTGGTCCTCCTCACCTACCTGCCGGGCGGCTTGACCGCGGCCGGGACGATGACACCGGCCTCGGCGGCCGGCGCCGCATAGGCGGCGGCGAGCGTCGCGACGGTCTCATGGGCGTTCAGACCACTCGGGTTGGGAACCACCCAGAGTGCCGCATCGGACCAGCGGATCGCGCTGTCGAGCGTGTCCGGCTGCCGACCCAAAGCCGCGCTACGCTCGCCAAACGCGTCGCGGTAGGCCGAGATGCCGGCGATCGCGACGACCTTGGGCCGGTGATCGGCAACGAACCGCAACAGTCGCTCGCCACCCTCGTGCAGCTCCTCGCGCGAGAGCTCGGAGGCGCGCGCGGTGGCGCGCCGCACGAGGTTGGTGATCCCGACGCCCCGCGCCACGAGATGCGCCCGATCGGCAGCGGTCATCCCGCCGACCCGATCGACCTCGTAGTCGGTGATGCCGGCCGCGGCCAACGACGGGTAGAAGCGGTTGGTGGGATGCGCGAAGTGGGTTCCAACCGCGGCCGTCCACAACCCCGGGTTGATGCCGACGAACAGCAGCCTGAGCCCCGGCCCGACGAGGTCGTCGACCTCGCAGCCGCGGAACGCCTCTAACTCCGCACGCGTGAACCTCATGTCCGCGATCCTGCCCGAACAGCGCCGCGCCCGCCCCGTGGCGAGACGGTTGGCGGCCGGCCGGAGCCCTCAGCCGATCTGTTCCGCCAGCTCGACGATGATCCCCTCCGGGCCGCGGACGTAGCAGAGCCGATAGCTGTCCCGATAGCGCTCCACCTCGCCGACGAGCTGCGCGCCGCGGGCTCGCAAGCCGGCGACAGCGGCGTCGATGTCGTCGACTGCGAATGCGACATGGCGGATGCCCGGGGTGTTCGCCGGCGCGCGCTGGTCGCCGCCCCCGCCCAACGGGGCGTGAAACTTCGCCAGCTCGAGTCGGCCATGGCCGTCCGGAGTCTCCAGCATCGCGATCTCCGCTTGGATGCCCTCAAGCCCCACCACGCGGTCCACCCAACCGCCCTCGACCGACCCCTCGCCCTGCAGCTCGAGTCCGAGCTCGACGAAGAACGCCACCGCGGCCGCAAGATCGTTGACCACGATGCCCACGTGCTCCATGCGCCGGATCGTCATACGCTCGACTGTAAACGACCCAATAGGGTGCATCCTGCACCTGCCGGACGGCGACATGCAGGTCCTCGAAAAAGGGCCGCGCCACGCCGCTCCGATCGTGCTGCTCCACTGCTACACCTGCTCGATCGCGTGGTGGCAGCAGATGATTCCGCTTCTCCACCGCGATCACCGAGTGCTCGCGGTGGACCTGCGAGGCTTCGGAGGATCCGAAAAGCCGGGTTCCGGCTACTCGATGGAAGACCAAGCAACGTTCGTAGCTGAAGCACTGAAGCGACTGGACGTGCATGGGGGCGACCGTTGTCGGCCAATCACTGGGAGGGACCGTCGGAACGGCCCTCACCGAAATCCCAGGCGACTACGTCAACCGGCTGGTGATCCTCGACCAGGCCCCCGAAGAACGCTTCTCCAAGGGCCTCGGCCTCACCGCCGAGCTCAGCACCGCACCGGTGGTCGGGCCGGCGCTCTGGCGGGTGATCCCAGACTCCGCAATCAAAGACGGACTGGAGGTCGCCTTCGCGCCGGGATACGAGGTACCCGACGAGTTCGTCGACGAATTCAACCGGATGACCTACACCTCCTATGACTCTGACGGCGAGGAGGTTGACTACATGGACGCCGAGCCGCTCGATCGCAGGATCAAGCGAACGGGAACCCCACTGCTGGCGATCTTTGGCGCCGAAGACCGAATCTACGAATCGGAAGCCGCCCTGGCCGCCTACGCGAAGGTGCCCGGCGCGCAGACCGTCCTGATCCCAGGAGCGGGGCACTCGCCGAACGTCGAGAAGCCCGGGCGCACCGCGGCTCTCGTCCTGAGATTTGACCACCCCAGCCGCGCGTCATAGAGACAAGCGGTTTTCGCGAGATCGAGCGTCGATGGGATCGGTGCTAATCAGCCCACCAGTCGCGCTGGCCATCGACGTCTTCGCGCGGAGCCTCGCCGAGATTGGGCGCGCCGATGACAAGGATCTCGAGGCCCTCCGGCCCCGCCTCGTAGCCTCGCCACGTACCGGGCGGGACGCGCACCGCGTCCCATTCCTTGAACTCGACGATCTCGTCGTCGAGCTTCATCCGGCCGCTCCCGCGCAGGACCACGTACACCTCCTCCTGCTTCTTGTGCGTGTGGCCGTACGGAAAGCGATAGCCGGGCGGGACGCGCTGGTAGCTCAAGCCGGATTTCTCGAGCTCGAGCGCCCCGGTCGCCATACGGAACTCCAAGTCCGGCGCACCATCGAACTTGGACCCAACATCCTCCAAGTCCTCCTTGAGATTCTTGAGAGTGAACGGCACGGCGCAATTCTATGGCCCCTGGCTGGGTCGCCGATCTGATGCGTCAAGCGCCGCGGTGCCAGGTTCCTTCCTGGCGGCGCTACCAGGTCAGACCGCATCTTGCCCCAAGGCCATTTTCGCCGTTTTGAGGTTCCCAAAACGGCGAAAGCCTGCTTGATGAGCGGGTTTCCGTCTTATGGCGGGGCGGGACTTGAACGGATATCCGCGACCATCTACCAGTTCACAATGACCTGGAATTTGGCTTAAATAAGCCGTTTTTCGGACCAAGTGGGCTCAATGTGAGCGACTGGGCGCCGCGCTCGCCGGGATCGAAGGAAGTGGCATGGGGCTCGCCCTCTCACGCGGGCTGGCCGAAGCGATGGACGGCTCGCTTACAGTGAAAACGTCGGAGGGGGCGGGCGCGACGTTCTCGATCACGCTGCCCGAAACCACCGCGCCCGTCGCGGCACTGCCGCCCCCGGTCGACCGATCGGTGCTGCAACCGACCCCCGCGATCCCAGCCGGATCGGCCCAGGTGCTCTACGTCGAGGACAACCTGCGAACCTTCGCCTGGTCGAACGAATCCTCCAACGCCGGCCCGCATGGAGCCTGACGCACGCAGCGGGCGGGGTCTCCGGGCTCGAGCTGGCACTCGCGACACGCTTCGATCTGATCTTGCTCGACCGCGACCTGCCCGACATGGAGGGCTTGGCAGTACTGCAGGCGCTTCGCGAGCGTGAGGATCGGGTCGATGTGCCGGTCGTCGTCGTCAGTGCCGACGCCGCGCCGGGGCAGCAGAAGCGAGCGCTCGCCGCCGGCGCAAACGAATACTTGGTCAAGCCATTCACCATTGACGGACTACTTGAGGTGCTTGACGCGCGGACTCCCGCCTAGTTCCGATCTATAGCTCAGACAGCATATCCACGCACTGAGAGCGCTTCGGCGAGGTGCTCGAGCAGGATGTCGACTATCTGAGGGTCAAATTGGCTACCCCTGCCCTTCTTGATGACCTCAACGGTTTCCTCCACAGTGAGCGCCGGTCGATAGTGGCGGTCGCTGAGCAACGCGTCGAATACATCGGCGACCGCGGTGATCCGTCCCTCGAGTGGGATTTCATCCCCGCTCAGGCCCCGTGGATACCCACCGCCGTCGTAGCGCTCGTGATGGGTCAGAGCGATGGTCGCCGCAATACGGAGAAGTTTGCTCTCGGAGTCGGCGAGGATTTCACGGCCAACCGTCGTATGGCGCTTCATCTCCTCACGCTCCTCGGGCGTGAGGGGGCCGGGCTTGCGCAGGATCTCGCTCGGCGTGGCGATCTTTCCGACGTCATGCATCGGAGCTGCCAACTGCAACAGATGGACTCGCTCGGCGTCGAGGCCGAGTCTGGATCCCAGGAAAGAGGCAACCATGGCCATCTGGTCGACGTGCTTTCCGGTGGAGAAATCGTGGAGCTCGATCGCCTTGGCGAGTCGTTCGACCGTCTCCTGACGAGATAGCCGCAGCTCGGCGATCGAGTGCTCTTGCTCGGCTACCAGCTCGTCGCGCAGTTGTAGGGTCTCTTTTTGGGCGGTGATGTCGGTGGAGATGCCACAGACCGCGGTGGCCCGCCCGTCCTCGTCGAGAAGGGGGAACTTGACCGTCTGGAAGGTACGCTCGACCCCACCGATCCCAAGCGTTTCTTCTGCCTCATACGTCGTGCCCTTCTTGAGGATTCCGCGATCGACGGCGCGAGTGTGTGCCAGCGCCTCGGGAGTCATGATCGCCTCGTCGGTCTTACCGAGGAGGCCTCCCCTCCCCTGGCCCGCCAGGTCATCGGCCTGTGCGTTTGCGAAGACGTAGCGGAGATCTTCGTCCTTTACATAGACAGGCATCGGCGCCATGTCGATGATCGTCTGGCGTCGCTCTTCGAGGTTGCGTCTGTGCGCGCTCTCGAAGTTTTCGAGCTCGCGCCGTCGCAGCGCATTCATTGCCGTGATCAAGAGCTGCCCCGGCCAGAATGGCTTGATCAAGTAGCCGTGGACACCGTGACCACCGAGGGCGAATGCCTTTCTCGCGACATCCGGATCGTCTTTCTCGGTGACCAGGACCACGGCGGTCTCGGGATGCTCTTCGGTGATTTCTTCGGCCAGGGCCAGTCCGGACCCGTCCAGCATCTGGATATCGCAAAGGGCGAGGTGAAAGTGAGTTGATGCAAGCTTCTTGTGAGCCTGAGCAACGCTGCCCGCGAACTCGCACCGGTATTGCCCTCCCAAAGCGCGATCGACCAACCGCAGCATCTCGGGTTGGTCGTCCGTTACCAGGATGCGCGCTAGCCCTGGCCGGGTCTTTGCGGGGTAGAACGTTGGCCTCGACCCCGTCGGGTTGGGGTTCACGGGTCACGCTTTCTCGAGCCGGTTGGATTGCCCTGGTCAGGTTCTCATAAACTTGACTATTCGATAGACCTTAGGCACTCTGACACTCAAATACAACAGGCTTCCGGTGTGGTGACAGTACCTACTGACTAGCTCCTTTGGGGGATATTCTCTACGTTTCATATGTCCGGGGGATTGTGCGGCCCGGTTGAAGCTCAGATAGTGCGGCAGCAGCTGAGGCGCAGCGGCGATCCGTGAAGCCCATCGCCGGGTGCCTGATATGAGGTTGCCTCCCTGGCCCCCTAGGTCTCAAACCCCTGCTGGACCTAGGGGGCCACAAAAAAGAGACGTGCACAGTGCGTTCCGTACCTTTACCGCCGTTATTTGCGATCAGCGCTGCGAAGAAGGGTGACGCCTTTGTCATATGCGTCGGCGGGGAACTTGATCTATTCGAGTGCCCACGCTTGGAGAGTGCGCTGCGAGAGGCCGAGGCGAGCCAGGTCACTCGGATCCTGCTTGATCTTGAAGGGCTGACGTTCATCGACGCGGCGGGGCTCAGTGCCCTCGTCTCGGCTTGGCGTCGCTCATCGGCAGATGGCAACCGCCTGCAGGTAACGCGCGGCAGGGGCAGCGTGGCAGACATATTCCACCTGACCGCGCTCGACAAGGCACTTCCCTTCGTCCCTGAGACGATGCCGCTCGCCGCGGGTCGGTCGTCTAGCCACGCTTAACCATGTTGCGGCCTGAGTTCTTGGCCTCATAAAGAGCGACATCTGCTCTCAGAAGCGCTCGCCGGACATCGTCCTCCAGCATGGCGACACCGATGCTCGCGGTGACCGAGGCATCAGAGCCGGCGTCCTGTACTCGCGCGCGCAGTCGCTCTGCCAGTGCCTCCGCCTCACTCAAATCAGTGCGGGGTAAAAGGGCGGCAAACTCGTCGCCACCGAAGCGAGCGACGAAGTCGCCTTCGCGAAGCCCCCCGGCGAGTGTTCGGGCTATCAAGGCGAGGATTCGATCTCCCGCCTCATGACCTTCGGAGTCGTTCACTGGCTTGAAGCCGTCCAAGTCGATCATCAATACAGCGAGAGGCTTGGCATCGGAGAAATCCCTAAGACGAGCGGCGCGATCCTCGAACGCGCGGCGGTTGGGCAGTCCGCTGAGCGTGTCGGTGTAGGCGAGGTCCTTGTAGGTGTTCGCCTGGCGAGCTAGATCCCGTGCCAGATCGGCCGTCTCGGCGGCAATGCCTGAAAGGTGGCGCTCGACCGAGTCGCCCTCCTGCGCCGATTCGCCGGACACCGCCGGATCGGCGCCTTGCGGGTCGTCCAGCGGAACTACGCGCTCCGGAGGTGGCTCTCTGGGTGCCGAGGAGTCCTTCGGACCCGGGGCCGCGACGTCGAGGGCGGCCTCGACCATTCCCAACAACTGCTCGAGATCCCGAACCAGCACTGCTCCGTCGTTCCTCTCTCGCGGTCGCACACCCTGGCCTCCGAAGAGGACGATCAGATTGGGATTGACACGTTGGATCTCGGCGATAGCCCGATCGAGTGCGTGGATCGAGCTCGGCATCGTTGCCGAGAGACCGACCAGGTCGGGTGAGCGAGCTGCTACGGCTTGGAGGAGATCGGCGGTCGGAACATCTGCCCCGAGGTAGATCGTTTCGTATCCCGCCAGCTCGAGTACGTCAGCCGCCATTCTCAACCCGAGAGCGTGCTGCTCGCCCTCCACCGCGGCCATCAGTATCCGGCCCGGCTTGACCTTGTGGCCAAGGCTGGGTCCATAGATGCCCGCCATCGTCTGGTGCGTGAGCGCGGTTGCTAGATGCTCGTCGGCGACCGAGATCGCCCCCTGTTCCCAGAGCTCGCCGATCCGCCACATTGCCGGGGCGATCACCCGTTGGTAGAGGCCCGCGACACCCATGCCCTCGCCCAGCGCCTGCCTGGCCACACGCCCAGCGCCCCCGGCGTCGGCAACCGTAAGCGCGTCCTGATAAGTGCGGGACAGACGGCGAGTCGCCTTATCCACTTCGCGCCGTGACGGGCGTTCGGCGCGCTCCGTTGAGGAGGTCACAGTCACATGAGGGTACGCCGATTTAAAAGGCACTCCGATAAACGTAATGGTATTCAGGAAATCGACCGGACAGTGTTGTGCCTGACCGCGCAGGCGGTATCGATTATCACCCTTGCCCCGACCCTATGGTTTGGCTGTCGGGGCCGCATATCGCGCTCTGGGATCCCCCGGCCACGCGAGCAGGGCGGCGACATTGGGCGATGGGTTGCATCCTCATGGTCTCGTCCCTTATTGTCGAAACAGAGCAAGTAATCAGCGTGAATAGGCCGAGAGTCGAGGAGGTCGTGGTGGTTACTCCTGATCCGCCCGCCGAAGGAGAAAACACGCAGATTTTTGCGAACGGTGAGTCTGGCCCGCAGGCAGCAATGCGCCTGCGGACGGCGCTTGAGCGCTCACGACATCCGATGCTGATCGCCGACGACCAGCGACGCTGGGTGACCGGGAACGCCGCCGCATGTGACCTGCTGGGAATCGCTTGGGAGGAGATCCCTTGGCACACGATGGACGATTTCACGGCTCCAAACGAGCGTAAGAGGCTCGAGGAGCAATGGGGAGCATTCTTGGCCAGTGGGGGCGCGGAGGGTTGGTACCAGTTGTACATTCCAGACCGCGGACCAATGCCCGTCGAGTTCAGCGCGACTGCCAACGTGCTGCCCGCACGCCACCTTTCTGTCTTCATCCCGCCCGACGATGCCTCGACCGAGCAGGCAAAGAGCGCCTTGGCTCATGAAGCAACTTGGGCCCCGGTCGTGGTGGAGGGGAGCGGCCGGCTGCAACTCAGTGAGCGCGAGCGCGAAGTCATGACGTTGGTCGCCTCCGGGTTCCAGAGCAGTGATATTGCGGAGCGCCTATTTCTCTCCCCGGAGACGGTCAAGTCTCACGTTCACAACGCGCTGGGCAAGCTGGGCGCACACACCCGCGCACACGCCGTAGCGATTGCGTTGGTTACCGGGCAGATCACCTGGGAGGTATAGCCAAGGAGCATCGATGACATCTTCTGGCTAGCCCTTCTGGGGGATATCTGTAACGCCTCATACGTCCGGGGGATTGCGCTTCTTGGACGGCGCATCGATATTGGTCTGGGATGAGAGGCGTGGTGTTTAAAGATCTGGATTGCTTCATTCGCGTCGATAGCGTCCTTGGCACTCGCAGGCAGCTCGCAGGCAGCTACGTCCGTTGGTCTCGGAACGGCGGACAGCTTTGCGGTGTTGGCCGGAGCTGGGGTCACTAACACCGGACCCAGCGTGATCAACGGCGATCTCGGTACCTCTCCAACTCCGGCGGTGACCGGCTTCGGCGGCGCGCCGAACGGAACGGTCAACGGATCAATCCACCAAGCCGATGCTTTGGCCGGGCAGGCCAAGGATGACCTGACGACCGCGTACAACGATGCGGCTGGACAGGGCCCAGCCAACACGCTTGCCACCGAGCTCGGTGGCCAGACCCTGACGCCCGGTGTCTACAACTCCGAAGCCGGAACGTTTGGCATCACGGGCACGCTTACGCTGAATGCACAAGGCAATCCGGATGCGGTCTTCATCTTCAAAATGGCAAGCACGCTGATCACCGCGTCGGCCTCTCAGGTCTCCCTGATAAATGGTGCCCAGCCCTGCCATCTCTTCTGGCAGGTGGGCTCATCGGCGACCCTCGGCACGAGCTCCTCGTTCGCTGGGAACATCTTCGCGCTGGAATCGATCTCGCTGAACAACGGGGTCACCGTAAGCGGCCGGCTGTTGGCCAGAAACGCCTCGGTGACGCTGATCAACGACACGATTACGCGTGCCGACTGTGGGACCGGCGGAACGGGCGGTGGTGGCGGTGGCGAAGGCGGCAAAAAAGGCGGCGGTAAAAAAGCAGGAGGGAAAGGCGCTGGCGCTGGTGGAGGCGGCAATGGCAATGGCGCGCCGAACATCCAGATCGCTGGAGTTCCCAGCCCTGGCGGGCGGCCGCGCAGTCCGGGCCGCGGCACGCCCTGCACCGACACCGGCTTCAGGGCGAGGTTCAGGATCCACAGCTCGGTGGGGATGCGACGAGTCTCTGTTTTCCTTGACGGCAAGCTGATCAAGCAGAGCACCAGTAAGCAGTTCTCGGCCTGGGTCAGCGTCGTCGGCTTACGCGCCGGGCGCAACACGATTCGGGTGGTGGCTGTCGATCGCAGAGGCCGCCGCGACATCGTCAGCCGGAGCTTCCGACGTTGCGGTCGGGCTGCTCCGAACCCAGGCTTCACGGGCTGAGCCGTGGTGGCCTTCATCGCCCTGTTGGCAGCCCTCGTGCTTCCGGCAGCGGCGACTGCCGCCATTCCGCCTGGCGCCGGCAGCAGCGTTCGCCTCTCAAACGAATGGACCTTCACCCGCTGGGCGCACCCCGTGCGAAGGGCACCTATCCGCTGGTTGCCGACGCCGCAGGCCCGGCCGATCGTGCGGACTCACTATCTCACCGAGGACGGGTTTCCTGAGGTCTATCCGATCCTGCGCAGCTGGAGGGATTCAAAGTGGCACACCTGGCTCGAGGTTCGCATCCCGATGCGCCCGAACGGACGAATGGGATGGGTCCGTCGCTCGGCCCTCGGGCCTCACTACCGCGTGAGGACCCTGCTTGTCGTGGTTCGTCGCAATCTGCGCGCAATCCTCTTCAGGCGGGGCCGCCCGATCTGGAGGGCGCCGGTCGGGATCGGCAAGCCGAGCACGCCCACGCCAGCGGGCCGCTTCTGGATACGCGAGAAGTTCAGGACCCCCGGCCCCGGCGGCCTCTATGGGCCAGTGGCGTTTGGCAGCAGCGACTACTCCGTTCTCAGCGACTGGCCCGGCGGCGGGATCATCGGCATCCACGGCACCAGCGAACCCTTCCTGATCCCCGGTCGCCCGTCCCACGGCTGCATTCGCGTCCGAAATCAGGCGGTGCGTCAGCTATGGCGCCTGATGCCGATCGGCACGCCGCTGCTAATTCGATAGGAGGCTTGATTCCAGTGATGAACAGACTCGGTCATCGAGGGGGGATGGCGCCGCAAAACTCATCGGGACGCCCGCGCGTGCTCGTCACGGGCACGGGGGAACCATCTGGCATCGCAGTAATGAAGGCGCTGAGCGGGGAGAAGCTTGAGATCTATTTGGCGGATGTCGATCCCCACGTGTCGGGCCTTTCCTCGCTCGAGGGAGATCGACAGCTGCTGATTCCCAGGAGAAGCAGAGACTCATGGACCGAGTTGGTTTACTCGTTTTGCGAGCACCATCGAATTGACGTCTTGATTCCGACCGCGGATTGTGAGTTGTTGCTGCTCGCGAGCGCGCGAGTGTTCTTCGCCGACATCGGCACGAGGATCGTCCTCGCTTCGGAGAAAACGCTGCGAATGTGCCTCGACAAGTGGGCGTTGCACCGGCACTGCAAGGGGGCGGTACGGGTGCCTGACTCGACGCTCGCAGATGAGGCTTTCGATCCATTCCACCCCGAACTGCCGGTGATCGTGAAGCCAAGGATGAGCACCCGATCGCACCGAATCCAATTGATCGAGCGGCGCGAAGATCTGGAGCAGATCGATCGCGATGGCTCGCTGATCGTTCAGGAGTACTTGCCCGGCGTCGGGTATTCACTCGACATTCTGGCGAGGTCCGATGGGCAGGTGATAGCCGTGGTGCCGTGGGAGCGGTCGAAAGTCGGCTCAGGAATCGTGGCGAGGGGGAGCACCGTGCGCGATGAGCGGCTCGAGGCACTGGGGCGTCGGATCGCCGAGCGGATCGGGCTCACCTCCGTGGCGAGCATCCAGGTGAAGGAGGACTCTGACGGCGAACCCGCCCTGCTCGAAGTCAACCCGTGCTTCCGGGGGACGATGCCGCTGACGATGGCGAGCGGCGTGAACATGCCGAAGTTCTGCGTCGATGAGGCACTCGACTTGCCGCTGCCCGAGGACATCGCTCCCATCGAGGAGCTGGCGATGATTCGCGACCGGCAGATCGACAGTACCGCGGAGGGCGTCGCCGATGGCTGAGCCCGCCTTGACCCAGGACATGCACGTCTACTCAACCTTCTCGGACGGTCACAACACGATCGAGGAGAACGTCGCCGAAGCCGAGCGGATCGGCTTGACGGAACTCGTTTTTGCCGACCGCGTGCGGGCAGACTCCAAGTGGATCCCTACCTATGTCGCAGCGGTAAGAAAGAGTAGAGAACAGACGTCGATCGTCTTGCACTGCGCAGTGGAGACGACGATCCTCGATATCTACGGCTGCCTCGACCTTCCCGACAAGCTGACGGGGATCGATGCGGTGTATGTAGTTGGCCATCACGCGCCGTCGCCCGACGGACCGATGAATCCCCGCTCCACTCGCGAACGAATCGAAGCGGGGGAGCTTGACCCCCAGATGATTCTCCGCTGGATGGTCGACGGGACGGCCGCCGCGCTCCACCGTCACGAGCACGTCGTGATAGGGCATCTGTTCAGTGTCCTTCCCACGCTCGGACTCGAGGAGGGAGACGTGTCGCCGGAGCTGGTCGATTTGCTTGCGATTGCGGCGGCGGAATCCGATGCTCGGATCGTGGTGGACGAGCGCCGGAGGTGTCCGACGGCGCGCACTCTGCGGCCTTTTTTGCGACACGGCGTCCCACTGCTGCTGGGCACCGGGAGTCATCACCGCGAGACCATTGGTCGCTACGACTATTGCGCCAGCGTGGTAAACGAGCTGCAGAGCCCGAGCTTGGCGGGGGCCGCCTGAGAGAGCGGCAATTAGTCATGGCCTCTACGGGATCGACGGGGTGGACTCGCAGCTCGTGACGCGGTTGGCGCCCTCGCCGCCGATGCAGTCGTCGGAGCCACCGCTCCCATCGAGGGAGTCATCCCCCCCGCGGCCGAGCAACACGTTGGGCCCGCTGTCACCGACCAGGACGTCGGGCCCGGGCGAGCCCTCGATCTTCTCGATGCTTTGTTCGATGCGCCCAGCATTGCAGCCGGCGATATCGGGGTCGAGCACGGAGCCGCCGATCGTCGCCATGACAAAGGTGCCGCTGTTTCGCACCCGCGCGAAAGAGGCGCTGTCATTCTCCCCGGGGCCACCGTCGAACAGATCGCCGTCACACGGCTGGCCGCCGACCAGCAGATCGTCGCCAGGACCACCGAACATCCCAGCCGCGCCGCTGTCACGTTGAGGGTGGGCGATGTTCACCCCGAAGAGAACGTCGTCGCCTTCTCCGCCTTCGAGGGTGTCGGGTTCGTGGTCATCGCCGCCGTAGATCGTGTCGTTTCCCGCTCCCCCGTGCAGGGTGTCGCTGCCCGGCCCGCCGTCGATAGTCGCTGAGACGCTCACGGGAACGCTGTCGGCGATCGTCAGCGTGTCGTTGCCACCGGCAAGGGAAGCAAGGACTGAGGTTGGGTCGCCGTGACAGGAGATCGAGTTCGTTGCCGGATCGCTCGTGCAGGCGCTTGAGTCTCGGTCGCCGAGCCGCACTTGGACCCCTCCGGCTTGACTCTGGACCATGTAGCCATCGGCGGAGCGGCTCACGATCACGTTGTCGGCCCCCTCGCTGCCGGCGATCACCAGGCTCGAGGTGTCGGCGATGCTCTTGTAGAGCTCGACTGCGGTCCCGCTCCCGCCGTCCGCAGGACCACAGGAGTCTTCAGAGGCGAGCGGTCCGTCGCACATATCGTCACCAGGACCCCCGAAGGCTTGATCCCCAGAGCCGGCGGCCACCAAACGGTCGTCTCCGGGTCCGCCGTCGAGCCGGTTCGGCGTTTCCTCGGAGCCCGTCAACGTGTCGTTGCCCGAGCCACCCAGCGCGTCCTCGATCCCGGTCAGCTGCTCGTTCTCGGCCCCGGTCACGGAGCCGCTCCCCAGGTTGACCGCGATCGGCCCGCCGGCGCCCCTGTAGGAGGCGACGTCGTGGGCGCCCGGCCCGCCGTCGATGTGGTCGTTGCCGACTCCGCCGGTGACGATGTCGAAGTCACCGGGGCCACCCGAGACGGTGTCATCGCCAGGACCGCCGTCGACGTTGTCGCCGTTGCCCGGACCGCCGCTCAGCGTGTCGTTGCCAGTTTCTCCGAAAACGCGGTCTTCGCCCGATCCGCCGTCAAGGTCGTCGGACCCACGTTCGGCGTAGATCGTGTCGTCGCCGGCTTCCCCGAAGACCGTGTCATTGCCACGTTCGCCATAAATCGTGTCGTTGCCGTCGCCGCCGCAGATCACATCGTTGCCGCCCGCCCCGTAGATCACGTTGTCCCCGGTTCCGGCGACAATCACGTCGGGTGCCTTCGTGCCGACGATCTTGGCGGCGCTGGAAACGATCGTCGCCTGCTTGCCGCCGCAGGTAGGCCCTCCAGCGTCCGCGAGGGAAGCAGGGGCGATGGTCAAGCAGCCGGCGAGGAGGAGGGTTGAGCCCAAGCTTTGTACCGACGCCCGTCGACCGAATCGTCGCATGCTGTCTGGAAAGAGCCTCACTGAAATCGATGTCCTTTATTGACTTGGACAAGTGATCGAATGTCGCCGCGAGGGCGACTGCGACATTGCTGATACGTCGCTTTGTGAGGCGGCCGGGGTGGGTGCAGCGTGGCCACCTTCTGTTCAAGTCAATCGACTACGGGTCGATGGGCTTGAGCTCAGTTAGATGATCTCCACTTTCAGGCACTTTTGCCAGCAGCCAGGACTCGAATCTGGAATCGCCGGTTTTGGAGATCGCACCGTCGTCGAGCGCAGGCGCGAGTATGGCCCCATGCCGACAACCAGCGCCCATCGCACCCCCGGCCGCCACGTTCACTGGCACCTGACTCGGCGGCGCAAGCTGCTGCTGCGCGGCGGCGGCCTGGCCGCCCTGCTCGCCGTCGTCGGCCCCGGTCTGCTCGCCGGCCTCTCCGACGACGACCCGGCCGGGATCACCACCTACTCGATCCTCGGCGCCAAGTACGGCTACGAGCTGATCTGGGTCCTGCTGCTCTCGACCGCGGCGCTGATCGTCTTCCACGAGCTCGGCGTGCGGCTGGGGATCGTCACCGGCAAAGGGCTGCTGACCCTGGTCCGCGAGCGCTACGGCCAGGGCGCCGCCGGGCTCGTCCTCGGCGCCCTGGTGATCGCCAACACCGGCACCCTCTGCGCCGAGTTCGCCGGCGTCGCCGCGGCAATGGAACTGCTGGGCGGGATGAGCCGCTACCTCAGCGTGCCGCTGGCCGCGGCTGGCGTCTCGGCTCTGGTCCTGCGTGGGAACTTCCGCCACGTCGAGCACTTCCTACTGGCGCTCAGCTCGGTCTTCGTCGCCTACGTGATCTCCGGCTTCCTCGCGCACCCCGACTGGGGCGCCGCCGCCCAGGGCGCCGTCGTCCCCAGCATCCCCCTCACCCGCGACGCCGTCCTGGTCGCGGTGGCGACGATCGGAACGACGCTGGCGCCCTGGGGGCTCGCCTTCATCCAGTCCTACGCAGTCGACAAGGGGCTCAGCGTCAAGGACCTGCGCTTCGAGCGGGTCGATGTGATCACCGGCGCTGTCCTCACCGGCGTCATCGGCCTCTTCGTGATCGTCGCCTGTGCCGCGACCCTGCACGTCCAGGGCGTCGAGGTCAACGACGCCCGCGACGCCGCCAATGCGCTGGAGCCGCTCGCCGGCAGCGCCGCCGCGACCCTCTTCGGCCTCGGCTTCCTCGGCGCCGCGCTGCTGGCGGCGGCGATCGTCCCCCTCTCCACCGCCTACTCGATCTCCGAGACCCTCGGCCGCAAAGCCGACCTCAACGACAGCTTCGCCGAGGCCCGCTCCTTCTACCTCAGCTTTGGCGCCGTGGTCCTCGTGGCGGCGGCGATCGTCCTCATCCCCGGCGCGGCGCTGATCCAGATCCTCTTCCTCACCCAGGCCCTGAACGCCGTCCTGCTCCTGGTCCTGCTCCCCTTCATGCGCTCGCTCGGCCGTGACCACGACCTGATGGGCGCCCACGCCCTCGGCCGCGGAGGTCGTATCGCGACGGGAGTCGCTCTGGCCGTGATCGCCGCCTCGGTACTGGTGCTGGGCGCGCTGGCGATCGCCTGAGCTAGACGCCGAGGAGAAGGCTGAGCACCAGCATCAGGGCGGCGCCCGCCGCGAGCCCAGCACCCGGCCCGGCCCGACCGCCTGGAGCGAAGGCCTTGGGCAGCATCTCGACCACGATCAGGGTCAGCATCGCTCCGGCCGCAAAGGCGAAGGAAAAGGGCAGCAGGCCGCTCACCTCTTCCACCGCGAGGTAAGCGATCAGGGCACCCACCGGCTGCGGGGAGCTGGTCGCGACCGCCGCCCAGAACTGACGGGGTCGGCTGAAACCCGCTGCTGCCATCGGGATAGCGACGCTGGTCCCCTCGGGAATGTTCTGAATCGCGATCGCGAGGATCACGAACAGGCTGAGTCCGGCACGGTCAGAGGCGAAAGCCGTGCCAACCGCGAACCCCTCGGGGAGGCTGTGGACAAAGAGCACGAGGAAGACCAGAGCCGAGGTGCTGGCGCCGGGACCGGAGCGCCCCATGAAGGTGGTGTGAGGGTCCAGCCGCGAACGGACTACGCCCAGCAGCCCAGCTCCCACCGCGAGCCCGCTGACGACCGCCAGGGTCGAGCCTTCTTCGGTGGCCGGGATCAACAGGCCGGCGATCGAGGCCACGCCCATTACTCCCGCCGCGAAGCCGAGAAGAAGGGGCGTTAGTTGGGCCGCGCGATGACCAAGAAAGAAGACCGGGATCGCACCCAGGCCGGTGGCAAGGGTCGTGCCGCAGGCGGCAAGCAGCAATACGACCACCTGCGACATGTCGAGATGTCAGGAGCGATCCGGCGAAGACCGAAGAGCCCGCGCAGCGGCGTCGGAGGTCGAGGCTAGAAACGGCGCCAGGTATTTCCCGACGATCTTGCCTTCGTCGCGCCACGGTGGATCGTCGCTGAACGTCGAAGTTTCTCCGTGGCCGCCGCTCAGCCTCCCATAGAGGTATTTCGGCTCCTCCCCAGTGAGCAACACCGCACGCAGTATCGGCTCAAACGGCTGGGGCTCGAGCTGGCCACCGATCTGCGCTGCGATCACTTCCGCAGCCCCGTCTGCCTGCTGGGTCGCGATGCCGCCCTGCTTGACGGGAAAGTCCGTCACGTCTCCGACGGCGAAGACGTTTTGGTGGTCTCGAACCAGACTGTGCTCGTCAACGGGGATGAAGTCGTCCTCGTCGTGAGGAAGACCCTCAATCTTCCTTCCCTGGAAACGTGGCGCACTGATTACGGCATCGGCTTCAATGGATTCTCCTGGCACTACATCTAGCTGACCGTTCTCAAACTTGACGGGACTGGCGCCGGTGACCGTCTCGACGCCACGCTCAGCGAGCAACTGGGCCATCTGCTCGCTGGCGCGTACCCCGAACACCTGGAGGGGCGCTTCCTCAGGGGTGACGATTCTCAACTCCGCGCTCGGGTTGTCTGCACCCTTCAAGTGCGCCGCGGCGAGGAGGGCCAGCTCATAGATCGGCAACGGCCACCCGCAACCCGCTGGCATCGTGAAGACCACCTTCCGCAGCGCGCCGGCCTGGAGCTCGCGCACCACATCAACGGAAGCGTCTTCATCTGAAACCCCCCAGAACGTCGCAGCCCCGGGGACGGTCCAAAGCATCCGCGCACCACAGGCCACAACCAAATAGTCGTATTCAACCTCCGCTCCATCGTGCGTTGTGACGCGCTGTCCATCAGTGTCGACGGAGACGATGCTGTCGAGAGAAAGGGAAGCGCCACAGCGCTCGGTCAGCTGCTGAAGATCAAACTTGAGCACCTCGCCAACGCCAAAGGGCTCGGCGACAGCCAGGGGTCGGTAGAGGAACTCGCGGCGCGGCGCATGGACGGCGATCTCAACGCGGTCTCCGCAGAGGTCGTGCAGAGCGACCATTGCCTCGACCCCGCCAACGCCGCCGCCGATGATGAGCGCCCTCGGCCTAGAAGCGCCCTGCGATGAGGTTCGGGCCATGCCTCACATTACAGCGGCAAAGCGCGCCAGCTTGAGAGTGCTGGCGAGTCCGCCTAGAGGGTTGCAAGTGGGTACCGTCGGCCGACTTGGGTCTCTAGCTCGTTGCCCAGGAGTTGTACGGCGTGTCGAGTATCAGCGCTGCATAGGGCTCAAAGACGTAGCTCTCGAAGTTGTCGGCAATCGTTACCACCACTACTACGTTCAGCCACCGGGAACCCCGGCGCCGAACAGACCGACCAACGCCCCCACTGCCCCCGCAGCAACGAGCACCAAGACGACGCTACGCCGAGTTAGGAGCAGCGCAACGGCCGCGACAGCCAGGACGGCTGCCTGCCACGGCTCGGTCAATGCCAGGCCGAGCGGGACCGCGGAGCCGATGATCGCTCCGATTGCGGCTGGGCCGGCGCCGTCGAGAAACGCGAGGACCCGCGGGTCTCGCCGGAGCTGGTCGAAGTGGCGGGCGCCGAACAGGACGAAGGAGAACGAGGGCAGGAAGGCGATGAAAGCGGCGAGCAAGGCACCGCCGATGCCGGCCGCCGCGTAGCCGACCACGGCGACCGTATGAGTGACCGGCCCCGGCGTGACCTGGCCGAGCGCGACCGCGTTGAGAAACTGCGGGTTGGTCATCCAGTGGAAGCGGTGCACAGCATCGCCCTGCATCAGTGGCACGATCACGAAGCCGCCGCCATAGGAGAGGGCACCGACCTTGAGCGCCGTCCAGGCCAGCGCCAGCAAGCCGCCGCTGCTCCCAGCGGCCAGCGCCAGCAGCGGCCAGGCGCGGAGACCGACCCCTTGCCCCGGCGTCCTCGCGCGTCGGAAGAGGATCTCCGCCAAGCCGCAGACGATCAGGACGAGCACCAGCCAGGCGCCGACCAGTGCCCCCGCCACGCCGCCGAGCAGGGCGTAGGAGACCCAACGGACCGGCTCCCGCGCCCGGGTCCAGCTGGAGGGAATCAGAGCGGCTCCGGCCGACACCGCCACCGCGGCAACGGCGGCTCCCGCCCCCGCGCCAGCGCCGCGCACCCAGACCGGCGGCGAGTGGGCCAGGAACAGGACGGACAGGCAGAGGATCGCCAGCAGGCCGGGCACGATGAAGCCGAGACCGCCGATCAGCGCTCCAGACCTGCCCCGGACCCGCCAAGCGCAGAAGATTGCCAGCTGAGTCGAGGCCGGGCCGGGGAGGAGATTGCAGGCGGCGATCGCGTCCTCGAACTCGTGCGCGGAGAGCCAGCCTCCGCGCTCCACGCAGAGTTCGCGCAGGAGGACGATATGGGCGGGCGGGCCACCAAACCCGATGCAACCGATCCGTCCCCACTCTCTGGCGATCTCACCGAGGCTGGGCTGGGGAGCGCTCGACACCGCGGCAACTTATCCGGCCAGCGCGGGGGGAACCGACGCAGCGCACCAGCGAAGGCCACGGCGCCTGATTTGTAGGCCCCTTGGCGGAGGCTTGGTCATCCCTTTGCCGTTGTAGGGGCATCGACGACGAGACCGGAGATACGGTTCGCGTAGTGAAAATGAGTATTTACTTAGGTTGTTGACAATGTGAGCTCCGGGTGTAGCGTCTTTCAACCAGTCGAAGGGATTAGAGGGGCGCGATGGCACCCGTTGTACACGTGGCTTTTGCCGCACTGTTCGACCTGAGTCACCCGGCGCACTACCTGCACTGGCACTTCTTCCAAATGTCGGTGGCCAACGTCATCGTCATCCTGCTGATGATCGCCGTCTTCGTCGCCGCGATCCTGATCCCGTTCCCGAAGCGGCGGCGCGAGTCGTGAGCGACACCGAGCGGGGACCCGTTTCCCCCGAGGAGCGCCGGATGTGGACGACCTGGGTACGCGAGCGCGCGGTCAGCGCCCTGCCGCCGGAGAAACTGCTCCCTGACCGCCAGCCCGCCTACGTGTCCTCCTGGATCTACGTCTTCGGCGTGGCCACGATCGCGGCGCTGGTCGTGGTCGTCGCCTCCGGCATGATCCTCGGCCTGAAGGGGCCGGAATGGTGGCACGTCACCAGCATCGGGCGCTTCTTCAACGGCATCCACCTCTGGGCGGTCGAGCTGTTCTTTTTCGCGATGGTCGTCCACCTCTGGGGAAAGTTCTTCATGGGCGCCTGGCGCGGCGGTCGTGGCCGCACCTGGGTGACCGGCGCGGTCAGTTTCCTTGTCGCGATCGGCGCCGCCTTCACCGGTTACCTCTCTCAGCAGAACTTCGATTCGCAGTGGATCGCCAGCGAGGGCAAGGACGGGCTCAACTCTGTCGGGATCGGCTCGTTCTTCAACGTCGTCGACTTCGGCCAGATGTACACCTTCCACATCATCCTGCTGCCGCTGGCCGTGGTCGCCCTGGTCGTCTGGCACGTGCTGCTGGTGCGCCGCCACGGAGTGGTGCCGCCCTACCCGGCGAAGACAGCCAAGCCGACGACACCGGCCCCACCCCAGGCGACGCCGAGCAAAGGCGGCGCGCCGTGAGCGCTCCGGCCCCGACGACGGCCACGCCCGACGACGCCGCTCCCTGGCCGGGCCCCTTCGTCCGCTACGACCTGGTCAAGGAGCTCTTCGTCGCACTGGTGGTCATGGCGGGGCTGGCGATCCTGCTTACTGTCCTCTTCTCCTCTCCCGATGACTCGCCGACGACGATCCAGAGCTGGGCGAGGGCCGATCCCGGCGACTTCCTCACCACCGCCGTAACCGAGCTGAACGGAACCAGCGAGATCGCCACCTACGGCCCCCCCTACAACAGCACCTCCGGGTCGGCGCAGAAGATAGGGCCGATCTCACTCCAGGAAGCGGCCGGCGTCAAGATCCCGATCGACACGGCGCAGAACTACGTGATCGAACCGTTGAAGGAGATCCCCGCCGACCCGCGCCTGAAGGCGGCCCTCGCCGCCTACGAGGCGGCGCCCCTCAAGCTGCAGGAAGCCTGGACCGGCACCTACGAAGAAGCTCTGCCCAAGGCCCGCTTCCTCCGTGGCATCCCGATCCTGCCCGCTGGCCGCTACGGCCCGGTCGCGCCGATGATGTCATCGCTGCTCGGCCTCGCCCAGAGCGGCGGCCTCGACGGCGCCCTCGTCGCCGGCAGCCACCGCTTCTACCAGACCAACTACACCAAGCCGCTGCTCTTCCTCTCCGGCGGCGAATACTTCGAGGGGCGCGCCGAAGGCCAGCACCTGCTCGGCACTCAGTGGGGAATGATGAACGAGACGGGGAGCTATCCGGGGCAGGTCTGGCTCTGGCTCTACACCTTCTGGTATCAGGTGGAACCGTTCAAGGAATCACCCAACGCCGACGCGCTGATCTTCGTCCTGATGGGCATCCTCAGCCTCGCCTTCGTCTGCATCCCGTTCATCCCCGGGCTGCGGACGCTGCCCCGCCACCTACGTGTCTACCGCTGGATCTGGCGCGACCACTACCGCGAAATCGAAAGCTGAGTCGAGGCCCGGCGATCGACGGGCTTCCAGCGCGTAGCATCGACAGGATGGAGATCCTCATCGTCGAGGACGAGGCAGGGATCGCCGACTTCCTGGCGCGAGGGCTCGAAGCCGAGGGCTACGGCGTCACCATCGCGGCCGATGGCATCTCCGGGGAGCGGCGGGCGCTGGCCCCGGATACCGATCTCGTCATCCTCGACCGGATGCTCCCCGGGCGCGACGGGATCGAGGTGCTGGCCACGATCAGGCGCTCGAAGCCGGCATTGCCGGTGATCCTCTTGACCGCACTGGCCGAGATCGCCGACCGGGTTGAGGGACTTGACCTTGGAGCCACCGACTACGTCACCAAGCCATTCGCCTTCGACGAGCTCCTGGCTCGCATCCGCGCACGCCTGCGCGAGGCCGGCGACGCGTCGGAGACGACCTTGGACGCGGGCGGGATACGGCTGGACCTGCTCTCCCGGGAGGCGACGCGGGGCGACCACGTGGTTCGGCTTCCGAATCGAGAGGCGGAGCTGCTCGCCCACCTGATGCGACACGCGGGACGGGTCTGTGACCGAGACGAGATCCTCTCCGCGGTCTGGGGCTATGAGCACGATCCCGGAACCAACGTGGTTCAGGTCTACGTCGGCTACCTGCGCCGCAAGCTCGGCCTGCCCGGCTCACCGGCCCCGATCGAGACGGTGCGCTCGGTGGGCTACCGACTCAGCGACAGCGAATGAGAACCCGCTGGTCAAAGCTCGGCCTCCGCGGCAGGCTGGCGCTTTCGATCGGAGCCATCGTCGTGATCGCGTTCGCGATCGTGCTGGTGGCAGTGCGGGCGCAAATGGCGCACGAGTCGAGTGTGATCAAGCACGAGGAGGCGCGGGAGCAGAGCGAACCGGGAGCCGCGGGACGGGAGTCGAAAGAGGGCTCGGCGATCTCGCCGATCGAGGACGCCCAGTCAGACGTGGAGAAGACGTTCCTGGTGGTTGGTGGCGTGGCCCTGGCCGCGGCCCTGCTGGCCGGGTACCTGCTCGCGGCGCGCACGGCCTCCCCCCTGCGACGGTTCGCGGCAACCGCGGCCAAGGTCGACGCCGGAGACCTCGCCCCTCGGCTCGAGTCGGGCCCTGCCGATGCGGCGGAGCTGCGAACCCTTGCCGAGGCCTTCAACCACATGCTCGATCGTCTTGACCAGGCGTTCGCGAGGCAGCGGCAGTTTGTCTCGGACGCATCCCACGAGCTGCGCAGCCCACTGACCGCAATCCGCGGGCAGCTCGAAGTGCTCGCCCGCAGCGACAGCCCGAGCGTCGAGGAGATACGCCGCGTCGAGGAGATCACGATGACGGAGATGGGACGAGTGGAACGCCTTGTCGACGACCTCCTCGCCCTTGCCCGGCTCGACGAGGGTGTTGGCCCAGCACCGCGCAAAGTGCGGACCGCGTCCCTCCTGCGTGGTCTCGCCGCTGGGGCAGATGGGGAGATCGCCGAACTGGGTGAGCTGGCCGAGGGAAGCATCGAAGTCGATCCCGACCTCATTGCCCAGGTCGTCCGCAACCTGCTCACCAATGCCCGTCGCCATGCGGGACCCGATGGCCGGGTCGCCCTCTCGGCACGAGCCGACGGTGGGAGCCTCCTGATCGTGGTCGACGACGACGGGCCGGGCATCCCATCCGAGCAGCGTGAGCGCGTCTTCGATCGCTTTCACCGCAACGAGGCCTCGCGCGATCGCGCCTCGGGCGGCAGCGGGCTGGGACTGGGCATCGCCCGGTCGATCGTCGAGATGCACGACGGCCGGATCTGGGTCGAGGAATCGCCGCTTGGCGGCGCCAGGGTCTGCTTCGGGCTGCCCGACTTCGTCTCGACGATAAGAGATCTCTAACCCAGCGCTTAGTTTCGGCGCAGCCGTTGGGGCCAGTATTCCTCTCGTGTACCACCAGTCCAACGAGGTCCAGACGAGTCCGGGGGTCGTCGGCAACGCCCGCCTGACCGGCGGGGTCGCCGCAGCCCTGCTGGTGCTGCTGGCCGCCGAGGGGGCGACGATCCCCTTCATCGGTCAGCTTCTCGGCCCGCACATCTTCATCGGCATGCTTCTGATCCCACCGGTCCTGCTCAAGCTCGGCAGCACCGGCTACCGCTTCGTCCGCTACTACTCCGGCAACCCCGCCTACGTTCGCAAGGGACCTCCGAGCATCGCCCTGCGGGTGCTGGCGCCGGGCGTGGTGTTCACCACGCTGGCGCTGTTCGGCACCGGCGTCGCGCTGCTCGTGGCCGGACCACCCAGCGACACGTTGAAGTTTGCCCACAAGCTGAGCTTCATCGCTTGGGTCGCACTGATGACGCTGCACGTCCTCGGGCACGTGCTCGAGGTCCCGGCGCTAGCGCTCCCCGACTGGCGGCGCAACGGCCCACCCGAGGCGCGGCTGGCGGGCGCCGGGGGTCGCACGATGGCACTCGGGCTGGCGATCCTCGCCGGCACCGCGCTGGCGCTGCTCACCTATTCCGCTGCCAACCCATGGTTCTAAGGCTAAGAGCATTCTCAGCGTCCGTTTAGGGGCCGTTTTCGCACCCCGACGAATGTGTGACCATGGATCCGTTCGAGATACAGGAACGAAAGCGCGAGGCCCAGCGGCGCCTCCGCGCCCAGCGCGAGAAGGCGGGGGAACTGCGAGGCCGCGTCGTCGCGATCTCGCTGGTCTGCTTCGCACTGCTCTGGGGAGTCGTCTTCGTACAAATGGCGACCGGCAACGATCCGGTGCTCGGCGACTCCTCATCGACCGTCGCCAAAGGGAGCAGCGGGCGCAACCGTCATGCCGCCAAAGCGGCACCGGCGGAAGCGGGGGCCAGCAGCGGCTCCGAAGAATTCGGTGCGACCGAACCCGAAGAACTTGAAGATCCCGTCGCGGAAGAACCGGTCGAAGAAGAACCGGTCGAAGCGGAAGCCGAACCCGTCGAAGAAGAATTCATTGAAGAAGAACCCGCTCCCGTCACCACCAGCCAATCGTGAAGGGGGAAGCGCACCGCCGCTTCGAGTGCTTCGGGGGCACCACGACGATCCATGTCTGCGGTGCGAACACAGCCGCCGGAGAGAAGGCGGCAGACCTGGCGCAGACGAGGCTTCTCGACGCCCATCGCCGGCTCTCACGGTTCAGCGACGAGAGCGAGTTGACGCGCCTCAACGACGACCCCCGCTGGGAGGTGCCGGCGACGCCGCTGATGCGAGCCCTGGCGGACGCCGTGGGGAAGGCCGGTTCGCTCAGCGGCGGCCTCGTCGACGCAACGCTTCTCGACCGCATCGAGCGCGCCGGCTACCGGGACTCTCTCGACGGCGAGCCCGCGATTTCCCTGCCCGAAGCGCTCGCCAGCCGGGCCGAGCGGGCACCCGGCGAGCAGCACCCGGACCGTCTCTGGCGCTCGATCAGCGTTGACGAAGCCGGCAGGATGGTGATCCGGCCACCGGGAGTGAAGATCGACAGTGGCGGCATTGCCAAGGGCCTTCTCGCCGACCTCCTCGCCGACCAGCTTGGCGAACACCGGACCTACGCAGTCGATTGCTGCGGAGACATTCGCGTAGGCGGCCGCGCCAGCTTGGACCGTCGGGTGTGGGTCGACGATCCCTTCGGCGAGGGTCCCGTTCACGAGCTGAAGCTGCGCGACGGCGCCGTGGCGACGAGCGGCATCGGCCGGCGCTGCTGGGTCGGCGCCGACGGCGCCACCGCCCACCACATCCTCGACCCGTGCAGCGGCGAACCGGCCTTCACCGGTGTCGTCCAGGCGACCGCCCTCGCCCCCTCGGCCTTGCTAGCCGAGGTCTACGCGAAGGCGGCGCTGCTCTCCGGGCCCGAGCACGCCGCCGAGTGGCTGCCGCACGGCGGCGTCGTCATCCGCGACGACGGCAGCGTCGACGTGGTTGCCGCCGAGCGGTCCCTGGGGCAGCTGGCGGTGGCATCGTAAACGTCGCACCGCACCTGTTCTGGATCACCAGCCGGGCCGCCGGCGGAGCCGCCCTGTTCCTGGCCAGCGCCAGTGTCACGGTCGGTTTGATGATGAGCTCGAAACGGAGGGGCTCGAACAAGCGGGATCTGCGCGCGATCCACGAGGCCCTCTCGCTCACCACTCTGGCGATGGTCGCGCTGCACGGAGTCGCGCTGCTCGGCGACAGTTATCTCAACCCCGGCCTGAGCGGAATCGCCGTTCCCTTCGCGAGCGCCTACCGACCGCTCTGGACCGGGCTCGGGATCATCGCCGGCTACGGCCTGGCGGTCCTCGGCCTCACCTACTACCTCCGCGACCGCATCGGCGCCGCCCGCTGGCGGCGACTCCACCGGCTAACGGCGGTCTTCTGGCTGCTGGCGGTCGGGCACACGATCGGGGCCGGAAGCGACGCGGCCCAGATCTGGTTCCTTGCGGTGAGCGGCGCCCTCGTCATCCCCGCCGCCCTGCTCCTCGGCCTACGCTGGCTCGGGCGGGCAGGCGGCGACACTCCCGGGCCTCGTCCGGAGCGATCCTCTGCCGCGAGCGCGGTGCTCGCAAGGGGGTCAGGGCCACGGTGAGGATCGTCTCGGTGATGACCGGAGCGCAGCGCGGTGGCGCCGAGTTCGCAGCGGTCGAGCTGCTCGACGCACTGATAGAGCGTGGCCACGAAGCCGTGATGCTCAGCGACTGGGAGGGAATCGGCCGTGACACCCGGGTCACGGTCCGCCGCCTGGATCTCGGCCCAAAGCTTTCCAAGCGCACGTGGCCCTCGCTGATAGCCCGTTGGCCCCTGCTGCGGTGCCGGCTGCGCCAAGCGCTGGAGCAGGAGCCGCCCTACGACCTGCTGCTGCTCCACTACAAGAAGGAGCAACTGCTGGCGAGAGGGCTTCCAACCGGGCTTCGACCGCGGATCGTCTGGGCTGAGTGGGGGCCGGTCCCGCGCCAGATGAGGCGAGGTCCCGGGCGGCTGCTCTACGTTGCGGCGTCCCGGCAAGTGGCAGCGGTGCTGGCCATATCTGAGAACACCCGGCATTCGATCATCGACGTCGGGGTCGAGCCGGCTCGGATCGCCGTCCTGCCGAATGCGCTGCGCACGACGAAGCTCGGCTTCAGCGCCGGCGGCCGCAAGCGGATCAGAGAGGAACTGAAAATCGACGCTGAGGCCTTCGTCATCGGCTGCACCTCGCGCTTTCACCCGAAGAAACGGCTCGACGTGCTGATCGAGGCGTTGGCGCAGCTCGATTCGGAGACCCAACTGATTCTCGCCGGCAACGGGGATAACGAGCCTGACCTGCGGCGGCGAGCGGCCGACCTCGGGCAGCGCGTCCACTTCCTCCCAACCCCGGGCAACGACGCCAATGAGCTCTTCTCGGCCTTCGACGTCTGCGTCTTCTGTCCTGGCCCGACCGAGGGCAGCCCGACATCGGTGATCCTTGGGATGCTCGCGGCGCGCCCTTGCGTCTCGACCGCGGCGGAGGGTACCGCAGGGTTGATCGAAGACGGTATCGGCAAGATCGCCTCGCCGGAGAACGATGCCGGCGCGCTGGCGGCCGTGCTGCGCGAATACGCCGGCGACCCTGAGCGAATGCGTCGCGAGGGAGATCTGGCCGCCCACCGGGCGCACGAGCGCTTCGACGCCGCGTCGATTGCTGCCCGCGCCGAGGAACTCATTCGCGAATGCGAGGACGGGAGGGGGAATGTTGCCCTTGATGAGCCAGGCCGGGTTTGGTCTCCGTGAAACCTGTTCCAGCTCGCATATCGGCCTCAGAAATCGGCCGGCAAGAGCTCAAAAGCACCGCCTTGAAGCGGCGCCACGGCGCGAAAGTGGCGCTCGTCGAAGGTAAGGATGCGCCGTGTCTCGTAGCGCTCAGCCAGAACAACAACCGAGCAGTCGGCGAGCCCCGGGCCAAAGTCGGCATACCTGGCATCGAGCTCGGCCACTGCTCGGTAGTCACCGGCGTCCAAGCAGGCGACGTCGTAGCGCCGCGCCGCAAGATCGCCGAGGAAGGCGCGCCGGGCTGCTTCGCCGAAGCGGGCCCCGAGCAGGTAGTCGACCTCGCTCGCAACCGGCGCCGGCAAGACCAGCGAACCCTCCTCCTCACCGCGGATCCTAAGCAATGCCTCGAGTTTGGGCTCCTTGGCATCTGCCAAGGCGACCAACGGCGCCGCGTCGAGGATGAGGGTCACTCGCCGAAGCCGCGCATCAGCTCGTCATCCGGGATTGCCGAGATCGGTCGCGGATCGGCATCGATGCGCTCGAAATTGCCGGCGAGAGCAAAGTCTCGATCCCGTCCTGGCCGCGGCCGATAACAGGAGATCGCATCGCGGACGATCTCGGCCTGCGAGCGGCCCTCTGCCTGGGAGAGGCGGGCAAGGCGCTCGGCCTGCTCGTCATCGAGATAGACGCTGGTCTTACGCATGCCTACCAGTATAGGGCACGATGTAGGGCATGAATCAAGGTCGCGCCACCGACCTGAGTCAACTGCCTGCCTTGGAGTAGCAACCGAGGTCGAGACGTTGGCCCTGTAGAGGAAATTGCAGGCTCCTCTCGCGAGAGTAAAGAGCCTGCGCCATCATCAAGGAGCGCATACGCGCCGGGGCGGGCTTGGGGGGTCGGGAGTCCAATGGCCCGCGCGAGCAACAAGGGAAAGAGCAAAGCCCAAGGCGGCGACCTGAAGGTCGTCCTCACCGCCCGAGCTGTATCGCCCGGGGAACCTGGATACGAGGAGCTCCGCGCGCGTCAATTCAAGGCTGTCGGCGGGCTGATACGCCGCCTCGCCTTAGAGCGCAACTCGAAACAGTCCGTAGCCGTATCGGGACCCAGGGTCAGCCAGTCGCATTTGTGGCGGCGCGCTACTCACGTCGTGGGCCCAGATAGACGCATCCAGAAGGAGACTTGCGCGACCTTCGGTTCCCACAAGGACGGTCCGCTTATGAGCACGAGCCTTGAGATCGGCTGGACTACGTGGAGACCGGAGAGTGGCTTCCTCTCTGCGATCCCGCGAATTCCTATCGCGCCGTGAGCCAATGGATCAAAGACGGCGCAGAACTGGCAGCTACCCTGTGCGGGGGCCGCGGGCGCGCCTATCCGAGATGATTCCCCAGCTGTAGATCTTGACGTTCTGTCGTGCCCAGTCCCCCGTGATTGTCGTCTTGCGCTTGCGCTTTAGATCGAGACGCATCTCCGCGAAAACATCGGCCAGTCGATTCTGCAATTCCTCGCGGGTCGCATCGTCGAATTTGATCTTGGTCGAGGCGGAGTTGCAGTTCAGAGTCTCCTCGCCCATCTCAGAACTGCACACTCGGTCGTATGCGGCCAGATATTGGTAGGAGGCGTTCAGGACCCCATCGGACGCGAAGAGCCATCCCGTCTCTATTTCAGTAAGGAGATGAGATCGCCCCTCGGGCGTTTTTGCGCCCAGCAACCCGACGAGGGACCGAACGAGGTTCTCGTACAAGGCCCGACGACGTTCGGAGTGCGCCGCGCGTCGCTTTTCCCGCTCCTGATACCAGAACCCCAGAAAACCAACGACAACGGGAAGGGAGACAGCAAATGCAATCGCGATGGCTCCACGCCAACTCATCCGTAGGACCCCCCTCCCATGTCAGTTAGGTTTCAGACATCCGGGCTCTCCCTCACCGATGGTGCAGCAGCCCATTACTAGGAGTACGTCGAACCAAGCAAAGAATTGCCGTGACGGGAGCCCGCACCTGCCGTTGAGCGGGCAGCAAAATTCAGGGTGGGTCGACTCCAGCACGAAACCAAGGCCTGCCTGACGCAACTTCACGGAGCCCCGCGACGAGATCGATCCGTGTGCTGTAGGTCTCTAGCGTGCTTTCTGATGCGAAAGCCTTGTTCGCGCCACCGTTCTTGCTCTTCTTTACTCGGGGCTCGCGCCCAGAGTTCTTCTACAACCGGCGCTGCGGCTTCCTCCCAGTCGCTTGGCGGCGATGCCAGCAGCAACGAACTGCGTAGCCATTCTGCCATCGTCGGGTCAACTGCGATTTCGTCCGCTCGCCGCACCACTTCGTTTAGCACCGCGTCGCGCTCTGCACAGCTCGTTCCCGCTATCTCAATGAGCGCACGAATAGCGCCTGCGCGGACCCAGTGGTCCGCATCCTCCAGGGCAGCTAGAAGAGCCTTGACGTTGGCCCGCCCACCGTGCATGCCAAGGGTATGCGCAGCGCGCCAGCGAATCACGCTCTTGCGATGCCTGCGCAGCAGTTGCCGGATCCCCCGCTGACCTCCGACCCCCACCTCCGCCCGCCGGAGAACGTTAGAAGCGGTCCAACCCAGCAAGGGATCGTCATCGGAAAGCATTGACAAGAGATCGTCAGAGGCCGGGTGCCCTGGCTTTGCAGTGAACGCTGACTGCCAACTCTGAAAGCGCGAATCGGCATGGGAGGCTTGGCCCACTATCTCTATGATCCCCTGAATCCCCTGAGCCTCTCGCAGGGCACCTGCGGGTCCACCTTGGAAGGCTCGCAGGGCATCGGCGATTTCCTGCCTCGTTTCCTCGATAACGTCCCATCTGCGTTCGGCCAGAAGCGCGACTAGAGCAAGCTCCAAGTGCTCGCTGACAGCGCAGTCTTCCTCCGCTCGCCCGCGCGCAAGTGCAAAGGCGCTGCCGTAGAAGTTCCAGTCATACACCCTGAGAAGGAATTCATCGGCTCTACTGGTTCCACCAATCTGCTCAAGCGCTAGCCCGATTGGCTCAAAGGAACTCGCGCGGAAGCTGACGGCGTCGAATATCGAATGGGTCCACAGCGACGGGTTCGAGTATGCCAAAGCAAGTCCCGCGAGGAAGTCGTGATAGAGGTGATGGGCGAAATACGCTTCTCCGTCACTTACGAGCAAGGCGCTACCTCTACGGAGTTTGTCGGTCGCGGCCCCGCCCGCACTCTGCCTAAACTGATCGATGGGGAAGCGCCGCGCTCGAGTGGAGCGATAGGCGTCAAGAGCCGCGTTGGCCGCCGCCTTCAGCTCGTCATCACCGAGGCCAAGGTCGTCGGTGAAGAACGCGTGCAGAAACACGCTGCTTGACCTACTGTCCCGATCGACTTTGCGCGCCATGTCTAGGAACAGCGCAAGTTCCAGCCGGCGAGGCAGCCGGCTTTCCATTTTCGTCGGGCCCGGCGGCGCGACGGACGTAATCGTCGCGAGAATCCACCGGTCGGCAGACAAGACATGGCGATTAAGGCGATCGGTGACGAGAACGCCGACGTGCGGGTGACGGCGGGCGATCATGTCTACCACTGAAAGCAGCTCCGGAGCGATGTCGGCAGGCACTTCGTTGAGACCGTCCACGACAAGAACGCCCTTCGTACTACCCGCGAGCGAGGCGATCACCGCCTCGCTGACTTTTGGCTCCATCAGTCCGAATAGAATCTCGATTCGAGAAGCATCCTCCAGACGGGCCTGCCAGACCTCCGTTATCTCCTCGGTCCACAGTCGCAAGCTGATTAAGAAGGCTGCGATCTGCTGGTTAGCCGCACACTGAAGAAGACGACGAGCGATCGTCGACTTTCCGGCGCCACCGTCCGCATGGAGAAGCACTCTGCCGTGATTGAGAGTCTCTTGGAGCAGGTCTGGGATGCTCCAAGCTCCCTGATATCTCCCGGCAGACAGAGCCTCGTAACAATCGCTCCAGCCGAGCTCGAACTCAAACGACGGCTCGGGGATGTCTAGTTTCGCCGCGGCCTCACTCGTACGCTTCAGGATCTCGTCTGCCGTCCTGTCGGTCATCACGGGCGTGGATTGGGGGTCGATAGCATGATGTCCACCAACTCAGCAGCGAACGCTGCGGCCGAGGACGCTGCGTATTGCTTCCATTCTGCGCGCTCATTGCTGTTATTGGTGACAGCGACACCGTCGTCCCGGGGGGCCAGCGACCCAAAAAACCGGCTCCGTTTCGCGTGAACGAGATCGGAGATCCCCCGAATGACAAGGAATCGTACGTTGTAGCTTACGTCGCCGCGTGCCTCGTGCACTGCTCGGCCGACGCCGATCGACTCCATCTCCACCGCGAGTGCGTCGTCGAAGGTGGAGACGAGACGGCGTTGCTCGGGGTGGCTTGGGGATCCCATGACCTTCTCGGTCGCAACCACGCCCCCGATGTGGACCCGTGGCTCACCATCCTGCGGGCGGGGTGCCTGGATACGTTCCTGCCAGCCTCGCCTTCTCGCCGGATCGACAAGGTCCTCGCGCAAGCTGACTGCGGGATGGTCGTACGCAGCGAACCTGGGTCGATCCGACTCTTGGTTCATCTTCCTAAACTCGGCATAGTGAAGGTAGTCAGCGACAACTACGTCGCCGAGTTGGACGCTGTCCCGGCCGTATATGCCGCCGGCGATACCGATGATCATCAGCACCTCAGGCTGAAAGCGCTCGATGATGTCTTGAGTTGGATGAACGGCTTGGATGTTGCCGCGGTCGGCCGCCTGGCGCAGCACCACCTCATGCGTCCTTTTGTTCGTCGTGTAGTAGGCGCCTTGAACCCATTTCGTGGCTTGAAGCGCGTTCTGGGCACACTCGAACTCCTCGTCGATGATCGTTAGGACGCCGACACGAGCCGTTCCTATGCGCCCCCGAGTCATGCGGTATGTATACTAAGTTTTGTTGTCACTATGTTGTTTATCTAGGTTTTCGAGCGTCGAAGCGGTCAATATGGGTAGTAGGGCATGAATTCATCCGCTCTAAGGGGCTCGATAGCTGTTCCCTCCGAACGCTGAAAAGCAATGAGGCACTCTGGGCCCCCGAGCTCGAATACCCAGTCGAGGCACGCACCACATGGGGTAAAGCGGGCGCGAGCGCTCACGATTAGCAGCGAGTTCGCCTCGCGGTGACCAGCGGTCACCATGGTCGTTAGTGCGTTGACCTCGGCATGAACGTCATGGGATCGGAAGCGATGCTCAACATTGCAGCCCGCAAAGACGCCGCCTTGGGTCGAGAGGACTGCGGCGCCTACGCGGGTTGGGCCATGCACATGTGCCTGCCCGCAGGCCTTCCAGGCGGCGTCTTCGAGTTCGCGCCAATTCGGGGCGGTTGGCTTTCCGGCCAGTACCATCGCTATCAATCCTATGGCAGGGGTTGACGGCGCCGTCTCTGTTCCGCCGCCGTCTTTCGCTTCTCAACCCCCTTCAGTCAGGCGCCCTTTTGGGCGCTCGCACACCCCCGCCCGCGCTACTCTGTTCCCTGGGCTGCGTGGGAGCTGGCGCATGATTCGGAAGGGCAAACTCTGCGACCCTCGGGTTCCCACACGGACAGTCCGCTTATGAGCCCGAACCTTGAGTTCGGCTGGACTACGTGGAGCACGGCCTCAAGCGGATTTCGCGAGATCGAGATCGGCTGGGATCGGCTGGGATCTGTGGGGCTCCTTGCCCCATTTCTTGCCCCAGGGAAGCTGCACCCCTGAGCCCGCTGGACCTCAACGTGGATCGCTGCCGTAGGCGATGGAGCGGTGGCGGATGGCGGCAACTCGCACCGTCTGCCCGCCATCGGTCAGCTGGTAGAGGATTCGATAGGAGCCGACCCTCAGCGAGTACAGGCCGCGGAGCCTCCCCCGCAGCGCATGACCCGCCTGCGGCTGGCGCTCCAGCAGGCCCAGAGCGTCCTCGATAGCGTCGATCAACGGCCAGCCCAGCTCGAGCAACTCGTGACGGGCGCGTCGGGCGAGGACAAGCCGCGCCAACGATCAGCTGATGGTCGGCCAGGCGCTCGGCAAGCTCGCTGCGAAGCTCAGACAGCGTGACCGTCTCCCCGCGCTCGACCTCGGCGAGGCCCGCCTCCAAGGCGGAGAGGGCGTCGGGGTCGGACAGGATCTCGGCGGTCTCCTCCAGCGCCTCATACTCGTCGATCGGCACCAGAGCCGCCGCTGGGGTCCCGTTGCGGGTGACCAGCACGTGGTCGCGGCGATCGCTTACATCATCGAGCAGTCTGCTGAGGTTACTGCGCAGCTCGCGCACCGGGACGGTCTTGGCCATGCGGTGAGTGTACATCATCGCGTACACATCTCGGTGGCCAAGTGGCCAAGGCAAGGACAGGAGCGGGTGTCCGCTTGGTGTCGATAGAGTTTCGCCTCGTGCCGCAGGAGGCGATATGCCCACACTGCGGAGGCAGGCAGATCCGCCAGATCACGCCGAGTCAGTTCGAATGCGTGACGCCGCTCCCAACCGGCCTCGCTCCCCCTGAAGCGAGCCCCACCCCGCCGATGCGTCCGTGCGGCCACCTCTTTCATATCCCCACGGCCGCCAAGACCGCGCCCTGCTCTTGCGGGCGAGAATCGATCGGGAAGTGCATCGGCTGCGAACGCCCGCTGTGCGGTCTTCACGGGACCGGCGAGGCTGAATTCCTATGCGAGAGCTGCCGGGAAAGCCGGGTGGCGCAGAAACGGATGCGGGCGGAGGAGGCGGCTCGCGATCACGAGCTGGGCCTGGTCGATGTCGGCGGTTCGCTCGGTCCGCCGGGGCAGGGCGGCCGGCTCCCCTTGCGTGACGTCTGGATCACGGTTTCCGCCGCGGTTGGGGCGAAGGACCCTCCGGCCGACATCATGGTCCTCGACGACCGCAGGCTCGAGGAGCTGCCGTCGCGATGGCCGCAGCCCCGAGGCTGGAAGAGGAAACAAGACCGGATCCTGGCCGAGTGGAACGCCGTCGTCGACCGGCTGGCCGTCCCCGCCTGGGACACCGGGGCGACCCTGCGGACCGGCAGCGGCGTAGCCGACACCTTCTCAGTCGACGAGCATCCGCTGTACCTCGGCAACAACGACGTTCTCTATTGCAATCCGGCCAGGCCCACGCCGAACGGTACGTATGCCGAATGGAAAGCGAGCTACCAATCGGCTGACGACGTTCCCGGCGTGTGGTCGTCGAAGTGGGCGTACAGCACTCCCTTCTACCCGCGCCAGGAAGTTGCAGAGGCCCTTGCGAATCTGGTCGCGGTTCACAGTCTGCACCCAGACATCTGAATCCTCATTGCGGATTCCAGAACCGCGACTCCGAAAAATCGGAGGTAGATCAAGACCCCAAAAGTGGTCCACTCGGTAGCACCTGGCTCGACAACCCGGACTCGGAGGTGCGACAGTTTCGGCTAGTGAGTCGGCTCGCAAGCGGATGGAAACGATGTCTAAGGTGCTGGATCGCTAGGCACTTTCCCAAGCTCAGCAAACGCGAGCGCGCGGCGCTCATTGTCCTGCTAGTGCCAGTCTTAGCGGGAGGAGTTTTAGCGCTGGTCGACTCGTCGTCCGGTGTGGTCTTGGCGATTGATAAGTCAACGCCCACCAAGGCAATGACCCTCACAGCAGATGCCGGCAATGGATCGGGCCTCATACAGGCCAGGACCCGAGTGCTGGCGTTCCACGGAGTCGTCCCGAGCGTCCCAAGATCCAGCGATGTCAACCGCCCTGACGTAGTCAAGTTGGCCTTGCCGATCTCAAAGGCCGCATGTGCTCAGTTGATCGCCAACATTGGCGGTAGCTGCGACACCGCCGATAAGGCCGTCCCCCAGGCTGCGGCTCCCCTGACGCTCGAATGGCCGAGCGGTGGAAAGGTCAATATTCGGGCCCCTTCCGCTTCGCTCGTTTCGGCGGCACCAACCCCTGTGTCAGGAGCGGCACGCGACAACGCTTGGAACTTCCAGTTTGATGCCCCCGTGACGACGGTCGAATTCGAATGCCCACAGGAAGCTTTGTTCACGCTGGTATTCAAGGGACATCCCTTGCCACAGCGGTGCGAACCTGGCAGGGCGACACATCACCTCACGCTCACGCTCGACAGCCGCTTGATTCCGGAACTCTTCCTTACTGGATTAGGGCCATCCCATTTTGAAGCCGCTGGCAGGAAGGCGACACTTTCAGTAGACCGGGGCCTCCTGCTTGTAGGAGATAGCGAACACATGCTCCGAGGTGGCCAGATTCCAGTCAAGATCGGCTCGGAGCAACCCCACGAGGTGCGGGCTGACATCGACAATCGAGAAACCGGAAACCGCTTCGAAGTTACTTTTTCAACGCCCTCGGCAGATGAAATTGAGGTATCTGGAGATTCCATGCTCCATAGCGCCCTTTCGAGCTACATGGATTACTGGCTTCTAATTCTTGGCATGGTCGGAGGAGTTCTGCTGTCTGTCTTCCTCGAGCGTGTTCCCGCACGCGACTAACATTCCCGTCATGGCGACGGCAAGATGGGGGATGGCAGCGGCACTTTTGCTCTCGGTCCTAGTGTCGGTGGGTTTTTTTGCAACTGATAACGGCGATGCGACAGCTCAAAAGCTGGTGGCGCGAGCGGAATGCGGCACGCCGTATAATGACTGGGTCTGCCTCAAGCGCGGGCCAATTATCCTCTGGGAGGGGGGTAGCCCTGATTCCTTCGCCGGAGCTGCTTTGCGCCGAAAACAAAAAGCGATATCTCCGTTCACCAAAGTCCGAGCTGAGGCCGGTGCCGAAGCGAGCGTCAGATTCAGGAGCAAGGCGTCTTGTGAACTCGGTCCAACTGACGGTCCCACTGAGATCGTCACTAGAGTGGATCGCGAAAGCCTCTTTCAGCAGAGCTTGGGATATACCTCGTGCAGATCGCTCGATGGGTCTTTCACCCCCGTGGGGTTCTTCTGTAGAGCAACCGGGCCGTGCCCGGTGGTTTTCCTCAGCAAGGGCCGCTTCGAATCCGTTGGCCCACAATTCGGTGGCGCTCGGACTTCGTCCGTTTCTCACCTGAGAGTCGTAATCGAGGCCTGCACCCGTGCCTTCGAACTGAGGATCTACGATGTCGAACCCAGGACGATTCAGCGAGAAACCCCTGAACCAACGCAATACCGCATCGCGATCATGCAAGAATCGGAAGTGACCGAATCTGGGTCGGGAGCGAGTTGGTCCATGCATGAAGAAAGCATCTCCGCACCGGGGATCTGTGGTCAGTAGAAGCCAAGACCACTCTGCCCGACTGCGGCCCGCTTAGCGCAGTCTCAACTCGTTCCAACAAGGCGCAGGTTCCGGTTGCCTGTTTTTTAGCGCGTTGCCAGCGCCTCTTCTTGACGATCACCCGGAGATTGAGATCTCGCTCAAGAAGCTGCTCACGATAGTCTAGTCGTGGTTGAGTCCCAGACGTTCTTCCAAGCCAGCGAGCTTGGGCGAAGAGTTGACCTTCGGGTTCCCACAAGGACGGTCCGATTATGAGCCCGGCCCTAGAGTCCCGCCGGACTCCGTGGGGCACGGTTTCAAGCGGTTTTTGCGAGATCGAGATCGGTGGGGATACTCCACCGTCCCTCGCCGGCGATGGTTGTCGTGGCCCGACCCCCTGAAATCGGTCCGCCCTGTTTGAGGGTCCTTCCCGCCCGCGACAATGGGCAAAGGAGGACTGAAGCAGGTGAAGAGGCAAAGGCACACCCCCGAGCAGATCATCCGCAAGCTGCGCACCGCAGAGCAGATGCTCTCGGAGGGCAAGACGGCAGGAGAAGCGGCAAAGGCCCTAGGGGTCTCCGAGCAGACCCTGCACCGCTGGCGCAACCAGTACGGCGGGATGAAGGCCGACGACGTCAAGCGGCTGAAGGAGCTGGAGAAGGAGAATCGCGAGCTCAAGCAGATCGTGGCCGACCAGACCCTCGACATCCGCGCCTACAAGGAGATCGCGAAGGGAAACTTCTGAGCCCGTCCCGGAGGCGCCGGGCGGTCTGCATGCTGCAGGACCGCCTCGGCCTCTCCGAGCGTCGGGCGTGCCGGGTTGCCGGCCAGAACCGCTCCACACAGCGCCACTGTCCCCAGGTCACCCCAGAGGACCAAGCCCTGCGGGCTCGGCTGCGAAAGCTCTCCACCGACTACCCCCGCTGGGGCTACCGCCGCGCCCACAGCCACCTGCTCACCGAGGGCTGGGCGTTAAATCGCAAGCGGGTGCAGCGGATCTGGCGCGAGGAGGGCCTGCGCGTGCCTGCCAAGGCCAAGAAGCGCCGACGCCTCGGCAAGTCCACCACGCCGGCAGACAGGCTGAAGGCCGAGCGCCCCAACCACGTCTGGGCGCTCGACTTCCAACACGACGCCACCGACGACGGTCGCGAGCTGAAGTTCTTGAACGTCGTCGACGAGTTCACCCGCGAGGCCCTGGCGATCGAGGTCGACCGCACGATCAACGCCGAGGAGACGGTCAAGGTGCTCGAGCGCGGCGCCCCGGCCAACCTTCGTGCCGACAACGGCCCGGAGCTGACCGCCGCCGTCCTACGCGAATGGTGCCGACGCGGCTCCACCGACACCGCCTACATCGAGCCTGGCTCGCCCTGGCAGAACGCCTACGTGGAGTCCTTCAACGCCCGTCTGCGCGACGAGCTGCTGAACGTCGAGGTGTTCACCTCCCTGGATGAGGCCCAGGTCCTTGCAGCCGACTGGCGAGCCGACTACAACGCCAACCACCCACACTCGGCGCTTGGCATGATGTCTCCCGCCCGATTCGCTGCCAGCTGGCAGCGAATCGGCAACACGAACGTCCCAATCAACCCCGGACTCTTACGCGGGGGGGACCGATGAACGGGGTCCGGTCACGCGGGACTGCGCGCTCGACGGCGTCGCCTGGATAGCGCTGGCGTCCCGCGTTCAGCGCCCGGTCGACTTCGGCGACCGTCAGATGGGTCGGGTGCTCGCCGAGCAGGAACGCCAAAACGCCGTGCTCGACCTTCCTGTCTTCCTCTGCCGAGGAGGGGCTGTCCTGGGGACAATCCGTAGGGTTGGCATCAGCCATGAGGAGCTCAGCCTCCTTGTGGTCAGGCGGCCCGTTGCGTCTCTAGCGCGGCGGGTCGCCGCTTGTCTTTCGATGGACGATAGCAGGTTTGGAGGGGTTGCCCCTCCGGCTGCCGGAATCGCTACTCGCGGCGCAGGATTTCGCCGACCCGCGTGTGGTGCAGGCCGACGACCTCGCCGATCTCGCGCAGCGTCAGACCGGCGTTCTGCGCGCGTTCAAAGCTCGCGCGTCGCGCGGCGCTGATCTTCTCGCGCTGGACCTCCGCTTGCTCGAAGGCGGCCTGGGCTTTGCGGAGGTCCGCACGGGCGTTCCGCTTCACATCCTCGGTCATTCAACGGAACCCTATTCCGACACGAAGATCGAGACCAGCAAGACCCCACGGCAACGAGAACCGCTGGCCGATCAGGCGACCTTCCGTCCTAATTCAAAAACGAACCGAAATCCGATCAACTCGCCTATCCGAAAGTCGCCGCTCGAAGGCATCAGTTTATTACTGAAGCAGACCTTGAAGCTCAGCAATCTTTTCCTTCAACTTGTTGACGACGAAAGTCTCCGCACCATCCGTAGTCTGAATTCTCAGGCGCTCGCGTATTCCTCCCGCCAGAACGGTGAGGTCTCGGTCGACTGCCTCGAACCCTGTCACTGAAGCGAGTGGACATTTCCACGGCCTTCTACCGATGACCATATCGAAGCGATTCGGCTGAAACATAACACGCCTATTCGTCACCACCAACTGGCCCCCTGAGGTTATCCATCTATTCAGCGAACGGCCAGCCGACGATTTCCAGCGAATCTCCTCAGCCGCTTCAAGTTTCGGCTGTGCAACCCAGAGTCCCATTGGCCAGCTCGATCAAGGTTGGTTAACGCTCGGCACTTCGGCTTGCACGCCGACAGCCGAAGAAAGAGCTCCTACAGAATGGCAATGACTACCTCCGACGCAAAATAAAGCACACCGAGATATCCCATCCACTCGCCGACTGCGAGAAGCCAGTACCAGACATCACTTCCGCTTCGTTGTAGAAAAGGTGCGGCCTCGGCCGCACCCCCCCGGTCGCTCTGAGAAAGCCAAATCGAGCCATAAACGATCGCCAGCGTCCCAGCGATGCCCAATCGCTGCCAGGAAGGAAAATCGGTCACCGTCAAGAGAACGAACAGGAACATGAACCCGACGGTCCATCCGATGCTGCGTCGGAACATGACCTCAGCAACAGTCGGCGTAGCCAAGCGCTTATCCGTGAGGACGCCATTGGCGGCGGCCACGTTAATCCTACGTCCCCAGGACCATACGATCCCCTGAGCCGTGACCCACCAAATAACTGCCGAGACAAGGAGACCGAGCAGGGTTAGAGTCATTGTTCTATCCGGCCAGAAGCTAGGGCTCGAAACCCGTAACCGGGGCCGGAGTTGGTGCACGAACGGAGGGGACCGGAACCGTGAAGCCGGGCACGCCACCCGGCGGATCTACCCCTGGGGCAAAGGTCGGGGTCTCAGACCCCTCTTCGGGTGCGCCACCTTCTTCAAGGCAAGGGAAGAAGTTGTTAGTTGACGCAATGAACTTCTTTTCGCAACCTTTATGTCCAAACGGATCGAGATTAATGTGTGAAAGCCAACTCTTCGCAGTCTTTACGAAATCTGACGCTCTGTGAGAGATGAATTCTTCGCCGGTCTTTTCAAAGGACGGGTTAGGGATTTGCGAATTGATCCAGTGTGCTGGATTTGGAAGTCCTTCGATTGAAACCGGCAATTCCGGGACCGGGTTTCCTGGCGTCGGAATCGGTAGGTGAATTTCTATCGGCGTTCCGGGTATGTTAAACGACGGGAAGCGGCCAGTGAGATCAAACATGTTGACCGGATCGTCCCACCCGTAGAGATAGCGGTTGAACGAGGTACCAATCCCGAGGTACCCCAGCACTGGGTCTTCGGAGGCGAAGGTCCCTAGCGAGGCATCGTAGGTCCGGGCGCCCATCTGGATCATCCCAGTCGCCGAGTCGGTCGGCCGCTCCCAAGCACCGAGATAGCCCATTTCCAGGTTCGGGCCTGAGAGCTGTTCTCCCCAGGGACCGTATTCCTGGCGCGATTCGACGCCGCCGGCCAGGCCGCTGATCGCGGTGATGTCGCCGTGGCCATCGGCGAGCGGGTAGCTCGTCGTTTCGCCTGAGCGCTGCTCGATCAGCCCGTGTGCGCCCTGGACGTAGCTGGTTGTCGTTTCCCCTTCACCATTGGCGACGTAGGTAGGCAGGTCGGTGAGGTCGCCGTAGTGGAGCACCTGCGTTCCCGTTTCGCCTTTGCGTTCGCTCAGTCGTTCCAAACCGTCGTAAGCGTAGCTCGTGGTTTCGCTCGGGCCTTCGACTTTGGCCAGATGGTCTAGAAGGTCCCATTCGTAGGACGTTTCTTCTGCGCCGTTGATCTTCCCGGTCATCCGGCCGGCGCCGTCGTAGCCATAGGTCGTGCCGTCCGACGATTCGGTCAACTGGTTCAGGGCGTTGTAGTTGTAGGTCGTTCCGCCGGCTTCGGTGCGATTTCCCGCTTCGTCGTAGCCATAGCTCGTCGCCCCTTCGCCGGGGGGGTTGAATTCGGTTAGCCGGTTGAGCGCGTCGTAGGCATAGGTGGTTTCTTGTTCGAGACGCTGATCGATCCTGCTGGTCACGTTTCCTGCTGGGTCGTAGCCGTATTTCAGCGCTTCAAGAACGGTACCGCCTTCTTCTTTGGAGGTCGTTTCGGCGAGCCTCCCGGCGTTGTTGTAGACATTGGTCGTCGCCACACCGCTCGGCCGTTTGACTTCAGTCGGGTCGCCTTCGGGGTCATAGCCGAAGCCGAGGGATTTGCTCTGCGGATCGGTCAGCGACGTCAGCCGACCGAGTTTGTCGTATCCATATTCGAGCGTACCCCGGCCGTCGACCTGTTTGGTCAGCTCGCCGCGTGAGTTGTAGGAGCGGGTGAGCGACTGGCCGCGTCCGTCGTTGATCGAGCTGATGAGGCCGTCTTCGTTGTGGCCGATTTCGATTTTGTGACCTTTGGCATCGGTGGCGCTGGAGAGAAGGTTGTCTGCGTTGTAGCCGAGCGCTCGCAGCGTCGATTCGCCCGCTTTGACTTCGGCTAAGTGGTTGTCGGCGTCGTAGCCGTATTCGAGCGTGCCGGCTGCGTTGGTCTTTGTCAGGGGATTGCTGGCCGCGTCGTAGCTGTAGGTGGTTGTCTTTTCGAGCGGCTGGGCGACTTCGGTTAGCCGGCGCAGTTTGTCGTAGCCGTAGCTCGTCGTGTTGCCGCGCGGGTCTTTGACCGAGGTGAGGTCGCCGTCGGCGTCATAGCCGTATTCGGTGCTCACTCCCAGTGGCTCGTTGGCATTGGTCATTCGGTTCAGCAGGTCGTATTCGTAGGTCGTTTCGTGTTCGCGCGGGTCGATCACGCTTGTGCGGTTGCCCCGACTGTCGTAGCCGAAGTGCCAGTTTTCGCCTTCCGGCCGTTTGACTTCGGTCAGCTCGTTGGCGAGGTCGTAGGCGTAGGTCGTTTCCTTGCCTCGGCGATTGACGACTTTGGTCGGCTTGAGGTCGCCGTTGTAGGAGACTTTGATCTGCCCTTCGAGCGGGTCCGCGTAGATCGTGGGCCGCTCCATCGCGTTGCGTTCGATTTTCCAGACGTCTTCGCCAGGATCGGTGATCTGGGTCGGCAGGCCATTGGCGTCGTAGGCGTATTTCGTTTTGTGGCCTTCGGGCGTCGTGCGGGCGAGGAGATCGCCGAGCGCGTCGCGTTCATAGCTTTCGGCTTTCAGGCCCGGCGCCGTCTTCGACGTCAGGTAGTTGCGGCTGTTGTATTCAAAGCTCGTTTTGTGGCTGAGCGGGTCGGTTTCACTGAGCATGTTGCCGCGTGAGTCGTAGCTGAATTCGGTTTTGTGTTTGTCGGGGTCTGTCTTGGTCAGCGGCTGGCCCGATTCGTTGTAGGTGAAGGTCGTTTCGCCTTTTTCGGGATCGGTGATCTTTTCCAGGTCGCCCGCTTTGGACCATTCGTAGCTCCAGGCATCGCTGCGCGCGTCAGTGAAGGCGGTGGGCCGGTTCTGAGCGTTGTATTCGTATTTGCGTTCCCCGCCTTCGGGATCCTTGACCGAGGTTAAGTTGCCAGCGCCGTCGTGGCCGTAGATCCATTTGGCTCCGCCTGGTTTCACGACTTCGTGGACGTTGCCGGCTTCGTCGTAGCCAATCGTCGTCGTGTGGCCGAGCTGATCGGTTTCCGACACGACGCGATCCTGGCCGTCGAAGCCGTATTTGCGTTTGCCGCCTTCGGGTTCGGTGACGATCGCTTCGCTCGGTTTGTATTCGAGCTTCCAAAGATGTTTGAGACCGTCTTCTTGTTCGGTGATTTTACCTTCGCCGTTGTAGACGTTCTTCAGGATCAGGTTGCCACGCGGGTCGGTGATCGACGTCAGGCGGTGCTGGGAGTCGTAGGCGTATTTGGTCACGCCGCCCAGGGCGTCGGTGACGGTTTCCAGGTCGCCTGCAGCCGTGTAGGCGAATTTGACTTCGCGCCCGGTCGAGTCTTTGACCAGCGTGATGTGGTTGGAGCCGTTGTAGGAGAAGGTGAGCGTCTGGCTCGAGGGATCGGTGATCGTCGCCAAGCGTCCTTCTACGTTGTAGGCGTAGGTCGTTTTGAGGCCGTGGCTGTCGGTGATCGAGGCGATCCGGCCACTTGAGTCGAAGCGGTAGACAGCGCCCTGGAGGGTCGTTAGCTGGAAGGTGCCTTCGACCTTTGCCAGCGTATCGGTCACACCCGAAGGAGCTTTGAAGCCGCTTTCGGTTTTTTCGAAGATGTCCTGGCGACCATCCTGTCGCACGACGAGAACTTCGCCGAATGCCAGTTCCATCGCGCTCGCGAGTCCCGTCTGCGACCAGCCGGGGCCGAGGCCGGTGTCCGAGGTGCTGCCGGAGTTGTAGACCCGGGTGAATTCGAGTGGCATTTCGCTCTTGTTGGCCAGCAGAAGGTCCTGGTGGGAATAGTCGAGCTGACCCGTGGCCAGGCTGACAGGATCGGCGCCTTCGCCGCACTGCGATTCCTTGCCGCGACAATGACCGGCCAATTCTGGGAGTTCGACGGCGGGTTTCCAACTCACGTTCGTCGTCACCGAGTCCCCGCAGCCAGCCGGCTTCGGCCCGCTTGCGCAGTTCCAATCGTTATTGGGAGCAAAGAGGTTGCCGGTGCCGCTGTAAGAGATGCCGTTCGTGTTGTTGCGGAAGCGGTCCCATTCGATCCTCGGAGAGCCTGATTCGGTGACCTTGATCCCGTAGTTGCTCGACTTCCGAATGGTTGAGTTGGTGATCGTCGGATGAGAGCCCTTCGCTTCGATCATGCCGGCGCCGCTGCCAAAGCCTCCGTAGGCGATTTCGGTGTGGTCTAGTACCGATTCGCCGCTGCCGGGTTCAAATTTGATGTAGTACCATTCGCCAGCGCTTTTTTCGTTGATTCCAGTAAAGACAACTGGTTCGGCAGTGGTGCCTTCGGCCTTGAGCGTTCCTTTGACCACGACCGAGTTCGGAAGGAAGATCACGCCGGGTTTGACGATGAGCGTCACACCAGAGGCGATCGTCACTTCCCCGGTGCCCTGGACGATCGTGCCTCCTTTTTTCCAAGTCGAGGAGTGCGCGACGGTTCCGGAGACGCCGATGAAGTTGTTGGCGTTCGCAACGAGCGTGTTTTCAGTGATGTCTCCCGGTATGTCGTTCCCGGAATAAGTGAGGCCCGCCCCGCCGCTGCCAGTCACGAGATTGCCGGCAAGGACTCCACCGGCGCCGACCGCCGAGGTGTTCGAAACCGAGATCCCCGCCCCGCCACTGCCTTCGACGATGTTGTCGTGGATGTTGACTTCGCCTGGTTCCGAGGCGGTCGCGTTATAGCTCAGGGTCGTCCGCCCAAGGAAGTAGTGCCCGTTGTGGATGAACGTGTCGTAGGCGATTTCAGGGCTGCTGCCGTGAACCTTGATAGCCGATGATTCGTTTTCGCGCAGGGTCGTGTGCGTGATCTTGGGCGAGGAGCCCCAGATTTCGAGGGCGCCGACTTCCCCGGAGGCGCCGTAGTTGACTTCGGTGTGATCGAGAACCGAGGCGCCGCTGCCGGGTTCGAACTTGATGTAGCTCCAGGTGCCGGGTTTCGGTTCTTTGGCGCTTGACGTGAAGGCGATGGGTTCCCCGGCCGTGCCTTCTGCCTTCAGCGTGCCATTTACGATGATCTTGCCGGGATAGAAAGTCACCCCAGGTTTGATCGTCAGCGTCTTTTCTTTCGCGATCGTTACTTCGCCCAGCTTGACTGGCCCGGCGCCTTTGCCCCAGGTGGAAGTCTGAGCAACGGTCCCCGAGACCTTGATCAGGTTGCTGGTGTTTTCTTTGAGCGTGTTTTCCGTGATGTTGTTGGGGATGTTGGTGCCCGAGTAGGAGAGAGCTTGTTCGCCGCTGTTTTTGACTAGGACGTTGCCGCCTATACTGCCGGCAGCTCCCGTGGTCGGAGTATCTGAGACCGAGATACCGGGACCGCCACTACCTTCAATCGTGTTGCTGTTGATGTTGACTTCCCCGGCTACCGAATCGGAGACATTGATGCCCCAGCCACCGCTCCCCGTGATCGTGTTGTCGTGGAAGTTGACTTCGCCGGGTTCCGTCGCCGTCAGGCTGTAGTCAACCGTGTTGCGGCCGAGGAAGTAGTGCCCGTTGTGGGTGAAGGTGTCGTAGGTGATTTCGGGGCTGCCGCCGTGGACCCTGATCGCAAAGGCTTCGTTTTCGCGGAAGGTCGTATGGGTGACTTTTGGCGAGGCGCCCCAGATCTCAAGCGCGCCTTCCCCCCCGGAGGCGCCGTAGTCGAGTTCGGCGTGGTCGAGCACCGACGCGCCACTGCCCGGTTCGAGCTTGATGTAGCTCCAAGCCCCCGGTTTCGGTTCTTTGGCGCTCGACGTGAAAGCGATCGGTTCTTCGGCGGTGCCTTCTGCTTTCAGCGTGCCTTTGACGATGATCTTGCCCGGATAGAGGACAACCCCTGGTTTGACCGTCAGCGTCACTTCTTTGGCGATCGTCACTTCGCCGATCCTGACCGGGCTTCCTTTACCCCACGTCGAGCTGTAGGCCACGGTTCCGGAAACCTTGATCAGGTTGTTGCTGTTTTCTTTGAGCGTGTTTTCCGTGATGTTGTTGGGGATGTTGGTGCCCGAGTAGGAGAGAGCTTGTTCGCCGCTGTTTTTGATCAAGATGTTGCCGCCCATGCTGCCGGCCGCTCCCGTCGTGGGCGTATCCGAAACGGAAATGCCATATCCGCCGCTGCTTTCGACGGTATTGTTGTTGACGTTGACTTCACCTGCCACGGAGTCGGAGACACTGAGGCCGCCGCCACCGCTTCCGGTGATCGTGTTGTCGTGGAAGTTGACTTCGCCGGATTCGGTCGCGGTCAGGCTGTAGGTGACCGTGTCGCGGCCGGCAAAATAATGGCCGTTATGGGTAAACGTGTCGTAGGCGATTTCAGGGCTGCTGCCGTGAACCTTGATAGCCGATGATTCGTTTTCGCGCAGGGTCGTGTGCGTGATCTTGGGCGAGGAGCCCCAGATTTCGAGGGCGCCGACTTCCCCGGAGGCGCCGTAGTTGACTTCGGTGTGATCGAGAACCGAGGCGCCGCTGCCGGGTTCGAACTTGATGTAGCTCCAGCCACCAGGTTTGGGTTCTTTCGCCGCCGTGGTGAAGACGACGGGGGCTTCAGCGGTGCCTTCGGCCTTTAGCGTACCTTTGACGATCATTTTGCCGACGTTGAATTTGACCCCCGGTTCGGCTTTGAGGGTAACGCCGGATTCGATCGTCGGACTGCCGGTATAGGGGTTGCCGACAGCGGTGAGCGTCATGTTTTCCGTGATTTTTTCAGGGAGGGCGGTCGCGGAGGCGCCTGGAGGTGCAAGTATGAAAAACACGGAAACGAGGGCGACCAGGAATCCGGAGCGGACCAAAGGCTTGCGGGAATACGGCACGGCGCGTCGTTTCTGCCGCACACAGCCAACTCGAAAACCTCGGCATGACGCCTCCAGCTTGGACACTGCGTCCCTCCCCTGCGGTTGTGGAACACAATAAACGGCCTAGTTTGTATTACTCAACCCTCTGCTACACGGGATCTTCTTATCCGCTTCCGTGAGTGCTTGTCAACATGCAGATGTCATGCAAAGACGATTGGCTGGGGGGTCTAAACATCCCCTGTTCCGACGATTCCTGTGTTAAAGCTTTCCGGGTGGTTCGGGTAGTGCCGCTGCTCAGTGCGGGAAGCGATCCCTCCGAAAACGGCAGCCGGTCAGGGTCTTGGTTCGGTATCCTGATGTTCCCGCATGCTCACTCCTTCTCGGAATGAGACAACACCGTGAACGCACCGGCCTCGGTGGTGGCCGGCGTCCAACTGATTCCGTCCAGCAACGCGCAGTCGATCCGGACGCCCAGTCCGCTTGCGATTTTGACCAGCGTGTCTATACGAGGGACCCGCGCACCTCGCTCCAACAGGCCGATCTCGGTCCGGTGAAGCGAGCAGCGCAGCCCCAGCTCTTCCTGGGAAATGCCGGCCTCCCTGTGGATGCGGCGTAGGTTCTCTCCGAACCGCCTGGCGACCTCCATCAGCGCTCTGACCTCGACGCATTTGATCGCTCGTTGGTCATGACCGATCCCCCGGGATCAACAGCTCCTCGTCGCCGGCCGGAGGCCCGAGATGGATCAGCGCGGCGACGATCGCGCTGCGCTTGCCGCTACGCCCGCCTGAGCTCACCCACCGCTCGCTGAGCTGTCCTGCCGCGAGGATCGGCGCGCCGCCTTCCAGCTCTCCGATGCCGTGCCGCTCGGCGAGTGTCGCCGACACTTCGACCTCGCAGGTCGCCCACGTCAGCAGCATCTGCGGGTGCTCGGGGTCGGCAACCGGGAACTCGATCCGCAACAGCGTGACCGGCTCGCCGATCGGGTTCCGGCCGGGGCGCGGGTCATCGAGCAGCGTCCCGGTCAAGACCGAGTGATTGAGGCCCGGCGGGGTGGAGTCGGGCAGACGCAGCCGGTAGCCGTTGCGCCGTCCGGCGCGAAACCCGCTCATGACCCACCTCGCGTCCACGATCCGTCTCCGGTCGGGGTGTCCTGGTCCCAGGCCCAAGTCGCCCGCCGCCCCGGCCTCGGCCCTGGGTTTTCGTCCTCGTCGGGGAGCTCGTCGTCGGGCTCAACCCACTCGGTTAGGCAATAGGTGGCAGAGGCCACGCGCCAAGCGGCCAAACGAAGACGCTCGCTCAGCTCGTACCATTCCCCCGACATCGCGGACTGGGGTTGGTAGATCAGGCTGTAGGCCTCTTCCACGGCGCGGAGCAGGTCCGACCCGAATCCTTCGATTCGCACGGCGGCCTTCACCCGGGCGTGCCTCCAGGCGCGATGCTGCGGCGACTCGGGCAGCTCATCGACCTCGCCGGCCTCGCGAACGCTCGCCAATCGCTCCCGCCCCACGTCGGTCAAGGCCCAGAACGGCTCGCCCCGGCGCTCGGTGGTGGTCAGCAAGCCGGCCCGACGTAACCCTTCGAGTCGCGGCCAAAGCAGACGATTCGTGGAGGGCTCGGGCTTGAATCCGAGGTGTTCGGTGAGCTCGGAGGTCAAGACCTCGTCTTCCTGCTCGTGGAGCATCGCCCGCTCGACCGCCGCGAAGATCAGGCTGTCCGCGACCTCGGTGTACGGGCCCAGCTCCTGTCCGGCCTCCTCCGGCGCGGTCACGCCGGCTGCCCGCCTCGCGGATCGACCTCAGCTAGCACCTTTTCGCAGGTCTCGTAGCCGAGCTGGAAGCGCCGATCGGTATCGGCGTCTTCGCGGCGCGACCGGGCCTCGCTGCCGCCCGACCCGACGAGAATCTTCACGGCTTCTCCGTGCAGGCGCTTGAGCAGCTCCATCAGGTCGTGCGCCGGCATGGTCAGATCGAACGTCTCGCGCTCGTCGTGCTCGTCCCAGCCGATGTCCTTCAGCAAGCCGAAGTTGGAGGCGCCGCGCAAGGGCCTGAAACGATCTCTCTCAGACCTCACCTTGCCCCAGGGCTTGCCCCAGGGCCATTTTTGACACTTATTGGCTGCCTCTAGAAAAACGAAAACCCTGCGATTTGCAGGGCTTTCGTGAAATAGCGGGGGCGGGATTCGAACCCGCGACCTTCGGGTTATGAGCCCGACGAGCTACCTGGCTGCTCCACCCCGCGGCGGTTTGTCCATGCTAGCAATGGTGGGTCGGCCGGCCTAGGGCTGCGGGCGAGGGTCGCATGGGCGCTTGCGTGGGGTTGGCGGCGGGACGGAGACCGGGCGCCACTCTCTTTAGAGTGCCCGGCCCACATGGCTGAGAATTCTCAACGGGTCGCGGTGATCGACGTCGGCAGCAACTCGACGCGGCTGCTCATCGCCGACGTCGACAGCGGCATCTCAGTGCTCGAGCGGCAGAGTCGCGTGACCCGGTTGGGGCGCGGGGTCGACCTTTCCGGGCAGCTGGCCGACGAGGCGATCGAGGCCGCCTGCGTGGCGATCGCCGACTACGTCGAGATCTGCGGCGACTCGGGAACCGAGCAGGTCGCCGCGATCGCCACCAGCGCCGTGCGCGATGCCTCCAACGGCGACGCCTTCGTCGCCGAGCTGCGCGAGCGCTTCTCCTTCTCGGCCCGCGTCCTCGACGGCGAGGAAGAGGCGCGCCTCACCTACCGCGGCGCCACCGCCGAGCAGACCCCATCGGTTCCGACGCTGGTTATCGACATCGGCGGGGGCTCGACCGAGATGGTCGTCGGCACTGGCACCGAGATCGCCTTCCATACGTCGTTGCAGGCCGGCGTCGTCCGCCACACCGAGCGTCACATCTCCAGCGACCCGCCCACGGCAGTCGAGCTCGAGGAACTTGCCGGCGACGTTCAGACACTGATCGCAGATGCCCTCGCTGACGACGTCAACACTCGTGCCTCTGCCGGCATCGCCGTCGCCGGCACCCCCACCTCGCTGTCCGCGGTGGAGCTAGGGCTCGAGCCCTACGACCCGGCTCGCGTCCACGGCCACGTCCTCTCCCTAACCACGATCCAACGCCTGCTCTCGCAGTTCGCCTCAGCTTCCCTTGCCGAGCGGGCGGCAATCCCCGGCCTCCACCCCGACCGGGCGCCGACGATCATCGCCGGCTGCGTGATCCTGATCGAGGCGATGCGCGCCTTTGGCCTCGACCAGATCCAGGCCTCCGAGCACGACATCCTCTACGGGATGGCGCTCGAGACCGCCTCCCGCCCCGGATAGCTCTAGATGAACGCCCGTGGGTAAAACTCGTGGGACCCGGTGTACAGGTGAGTTTTCGGGACCCGTCCAGTTGGGTAAACGTGTTGCCCTAACCCCAAAAACTAGGTAGACTTTTACTACCGAGTTATCGGTAGGGGCAAACCGAGCACCTAGACATTTCGGATAGGCGAGCGCATACTCGTCACATCGGGAAAGAGGTGAGGACGAGAGTCTCCACCACGAACCCGTCATAGGGTTCAGGCGATTGCCGCATCATGGCGCCTCCCGCCGTCTGGGCCCATCGAATAAAGAACTGGTCCCTGAAGACGTACCCCTGCCCGTCCTGAGGGACCAACTTGAATCGACCGCCAGCGATGGCGGTCGATTCTTGTTTGGGGACAGTTTGGCCAATCTGGCCAGCCAGCCAGCTTTTGGCTCTCTCAAGCCAGATTCGACTTGCGTGGGTAGACGACCTCGGGGTCGGTGAAGACGTTGATCAAGGTCGGCCGGCCCGACTCGAAGGCGCGCTCCAGCGCGGGTCGCAGCTGCCCGGGATCGCTGACGACGATCCCGTCGCAGCCCAGCGCTTCGACCATTTTCTCGTAGGGCGTTTCCGGTCGCAGCTCAGCCGCGACCGAGTAGCCGTAGAGGAATTTCATCGGGTGATGCTCGAGCGCCCAGATGCCGTTGTTGCCCATCACGCCGACCACTGGAAGGCCGTGACGCGCCAAAGTGTCGAACTCCATGCCCGCGAAGCCGAAGGCCCCGTCGCCGAGCAGCAGACAGACCTGCCGCTCGGGGTGAGCGAGCTTGGCGCCGATCGCCTGGCCGGGGCCGGCGCCAAGGCAACCGAACGGCCCCGGGTCCATCCAGCAGCCCGGCTCGAAGGTCTCGATGAAGCGACCCGCGTAGGAGACGAAGTCGCCACCGTCGCCGATCACGATCGCGTCGCGGTCGAGAACTTCCCCCAGCTCCTTGTAGACGCGGACCGGGTGCAGGGGCGAGCGGCCGTCGTTCAGCTCCTCCCCCTCGGCCGCCCGCTTCTCGGCCTCCACCCCGCGCAACTGCTCGAGCCAGCCATCGGTGCGCCCCCGCCCAGCAGAGACCGACTCACGAATCGCCGCCAGAGTCACGGCGACGTCGCCGACCAGATCGACCTCGGGCGTTCGGTTGGCGGTGAGCGCGTTGGGGGCGGCGTCGAGCCGGATCAGCTTCGTCCCCTCGCCGAAGCTGCCGCCGAAGCCAAGTCTGAAATCGATCGGCACACCGACGACCAGCGCAACGTCGGCTCCCTTCAGCCCGGCGCCCCGCGCCCGGCTGAAGGCCAGCTCGTGATCGGCGGCGAGACAACCGCGGCCGAGCCCGTTGAGGAAGACCGGAATGCCGAGAGCCTCGGCAAGCGCGCGCAGCTCGACCTCGCCACGGCCCCAGTAGAGACCGCTGCCGGCCATGATCGCCGGTCGCTCGGCGCTGCCCAGCAGGGCCGCCGCCTCCTCGACCCCAGCAGCGGGCTGGGTGTCGCCCCCGTCGGGATCCGAGATCTCCTCGTCCGCCTCGCTGAAGACGATGTCGAGCGGATAGTCGATGAAGGTCGGCCCAAACGGCGGGCTGAGCGCCAGATCGAGCGCCGCTGCCGTCCGCGCCCCAATCGCGCCCGTCTCCTTGACCGTCTCCGCCGACTTGACCAGCGGTGAGACGAAGGGCAGGTGGTCGATCTCCTGCAGCGAGCCCGAGCCCCAACGCAGCTCCGGCGCCCGCCCGCCCAGTATGCAGACAGGCGAGCAGTTGGCCTGCGCGCCGGCGATCGCGCTGATGCCGTTGGTCACTCCCGGCCCGGCGGTGAGCGCCGCCACCCCGACCCGCCGCGTCGCCTTGGCGAAGCCCTCGGCCGCAAACACCGCCGACTGCTCGTGCCTTACGTCGACGATCTCGATTCCCTCGGCTTTGCAGCCGTCGTATATGGAGAACAGATGCCCGCCGGAGAGGGTGAACAGATGCGTCACGCCCCTCGATTTCAGCGCCTTTGCCACGAGTCGCCCCCCGTGCACGGACATTCAGTGAGCCTATCGACGGGGGTACCATCGCTGACGCCCGGGTGGCGAAACTGGCAAAAGCGGCGCACTTAAAATGCGCTGCCCCTTTTGGGGCTTGCGGGTTCGAGTCCCGCCCCGGGCACTCTGTGACGCCTCGCGACATCGGAGATAGATGCGGCTCGCACGCCAGTCCGCCCCGATTTAGTTAAGAATGGCACCGCTCATGCGGTTGCGTTTACTCCGTCTGACGGCGCTCGTGGTAGGGATCGTGGCCCTCGGTTCGGCGGTCGCTGCGATCGGCTTGGCCGCCGGTGCGCCACCCGCCCCCCCAGAGCCCTTCGCAGAATCGACGCCGCGCCTCGAGCCGGCGCCGTGCCCGAAGACGCCGCACTCGATCGAAGCGCTGAAGAAGGCCCGCTGCGGCTACCTGGTCGTGCCGGAAAACCGCGCTCACCCGAACGGGCGGACGATCCGCAACGCGGTGGCGATCCTGCCGGCGGTGTCGAAGCACCCGAAGCCCGACCCGGTGGTCTTCATGACCGGCGGGCCGGGGGCGGCGGCGATCCTCGACATCCCGTTCCTGGTCGACGCCGGGATCAACCGCAACCGCGAGCTGATCGTGATGGCGCAGAGGGGGACGCTCTACGACAAGCCCGACCTCTACTGCCCGGAGCTCGACCGCTTCTACGCGCGCCAGGTGAGCATGGTCTTCGACGCGCCCTCGACCGGAGCCAAGCAGGCCGCCGCCGCGCGCGCCTGCCACGACCGCCTGGTCAAGCGGGGCACCGAACCGTCCGCCTACAACACGACCGAAAACACCGCCGACTTCGCCGAACTGCGTCAGGCCCTCGGAGTCAAGGAATGGAATGTCTACGGCTACTCATACGGCAGCGACCTGGCGCTCTCGTTCATGCGCGATCACCCGGAAGGGATCCGCACGGTCACCATCGACTCGGTGGTCCCGCCGAACATCGTCAGCCTGCCCTGGACTTGGAGCAGCGCCCGCGAGGGCATCACGACGATCTTCAAGGCCTGCGAAGCGCAACCGAGCTGCGACCGGCACTACCCGCACCTGCTGCCGACCTTCATCCACGAGGTCCGCCGGCTCGAGGCTCATCCGCTGGTCCGCCGGGTCGGCCCGCCGCATGGCGGCCCGCCGGTCAAGGTGGTGCTCGACGGCGGCACCCTCGTCAACATGCTGGTCGGCAACGTGCCCCGCTGGCCCGAAGTCCCGGCGTCGATCACCGAGCTCGCCGAAGGCGACCCGCACCGCTTCCTCGAGGCGCGCGCCGCGGGCGCCGTCGTCCCCGAGAACCCAGAGCAGGCGCTCGGCATGACCGAGAGTTTCATCTGCCAGGAGTGGGAGCCATACGGGGGCCCGGCCGCGATCCTCCGCGCCGGCCGCCGCGTCTTCCCCAGCTTCCCGGCGTCGGTCCTGGTCAACGCTCCGCAGCTCCCTTTCCTGAAGGAGCTCTGCCGCGAATGGAAGGTGCCGAAGGCACCCGCTTCCCAGCGAGTCCGGGTCCACAGCGACATCCCGACGCTGGTCGTCTCCGGCGCCGTCGACTCCAAAACGGGTTCCAAGTGGGGCCGCTACGCGGCACGGTCGCTCACTCGGTCCACCTACGTGCGGATCGATGACATCGCGCATTGGGTGATCGTCCAGTCGCCCTGCGCCCAGCGGATCTTCCAGTCCTTCCTCGTCCGGCCGACCGGCCCGCAGACGGCCTGCGCCGCCAAGGCCCAGGCGTCCTTCCCGATTGAAAGGTGAGTCGATGACCCGCATGAACCGAACGCCGTCGAAGGCCGCGAAGCACCGTTCCCGCGTCGCGCTCCTCGGCGCTGCGGCGCTGCTGCTCCTGGCTGTCGTCCTCGTCTCCGGCGCGGCTGCGGCGAACCCTCTCGCCACCGGCGCCGTCGCCGAAACGCCCGCCACCTCGACCGCCCTCGCATCCAACTTCGTCCCCGGTCCCTGCCCGAAGCCCCCCAGCCCGATCCCGGAGCTGAAGACCGCGCGCTGCGGCAAGCTCTTCGTCCCCGAAGACCGCGCCCACCCGAACGGGAAGACGATCAGCCTCTCGGTCGCGGTCATCCCGGCCAAGGCGGCGACCCCCAAGCCGGACCCGATCGTCTGGCTTGCCGGCGGCCCCGGCGACGACGCGATCACCGAGATCCCCTGGGCGATCGCCGGCGGCCTCAACCGCAACCGCGACGTGATCTTCATGTCGCAGCGCGGCACCTACTCGGCGAGGCCGAAACTGACCTGCCCGGTGGTCGACCGTTGGGCGGAGAAGACGCTGAACTTGCCCTACGACGCACCCGCTACCGGCCACGCCTACGTCGCCGCGACGAAGAAGTGCCGCGCCCAGCTGCTCAAGAAAGGCGTTGACCTCAGCGCCTACAACTCGCTGGAAAGCTCGAATGATCTCGACGAGCTCCGCCGGGCCCTCGGAGTCAAGGAATGGAACGTCTACGGGATCTCCTACGGCACCGACCTGGCGCTCAACTACATGCGCATGCACCCGCAGGGCATCCGCTCGGTCGGCATCGACGGGATCTTTCCGCCGCCGCTGGCGGGTGGTGTCGCCGCCGAGACCAGCGCTGGGGAGGGAATCAACGCGGTCTCCAAAGCCTGCTCCGAAGACGCCAGGTGCCACCGCCGCTACGGCGACATCGGCGCCACCTGGCGCAGGCTCGTTCGCAAGTACCAGGCTGCGCCGCGTACCGTGCGGGTACCGGTCCAGGGCGTGAAGGGCAAGGTGGCGGTGAAGATCAGCGGCGGCATGCTGCTGCAGTGGACGGTCTCGCCGGGCACCCACTTGGCGGGCAAAGTGCCCGCCGACGTCGACGCGCTCGCCCACGGCAACCCGGTGCCCATCGCCTCGAGCTGGGCGGCCCCGAAGCTGAACCCGGCCGGCATCGGCGTGCTCAGCAACGGGCTCTTCTACGGCGTGTCCTGCGGCGAGTGGGTGCCCTACGAGAGTGAGGCGAGCGTGATCGCGGCGGCCCGCCGCGCCTTCCCGACGCTCCCCCGATCGATCTGGAAAAACGCGCCGAACCTGCCGTTCATGCGCCAGAACTGCGCCGCCTGGAAAGTCCCGAAGGTGCCGGCCGAAGTGCGGGACGTCACCCACAGTCGGATCCCCACTTTGGTCATTTCGGCGCAGTACGACGGGCAGACGGCAGCCTCCTTCGGGCCGCTGGTCGCCCGCACCCTGCCCAACTCGACGGTCGTCACGATCCCCAACGTCGCCCATGTCGCCTTTGCGAGCCCTTCGCCGCAAGCCAACGCGTGCGCGCAGCGAATCGCCCGCTCCTTCTTCGACGTCCTGGGCGAAGCCGAAACCGGCTGCATCGCCAAGGTGCCGCCAACGGAATTCGAGATCGCGAAGCGGTGAGTGCGACTGCCGAGCGCGATGGGCTCGTCGATGGTGTCTAAAACGCCGATAAAGATTTGTACGGACCGCAACTATCTCGTTGCTACGGTGTCCCTATTGACGAAGACAGTCCCATTCGCAACGCCTTCCCTGGAGAGTGAAACTTGGAGGCATCGGCTCTAACCCACGCCAGTCAGCGCGGACTTCTGGCCCGCCGCTCCCCTCTGCTCAAGCTGCAGGGGGACGCGAAGCTGATCGCGATGGCCCGCAGCGGCAACACCGGGGCCTTTGAGACGATCGTCGATCGCTACCAGGGTCGCCTGCTGGGCTTCTGCCGGCAGATGCTCGGCTCCACCGAGGACGCCGAAGACGTGCTTCAGGAGGTCTTCGTCAACGCCTACCGGGCGATGCTCGCCGACGAGCGCGAGATCAACCTGCGCCCGTGGCTCTACCGGATCGCCCGCAACCGCAGCCTCAACCACCTGCGCAAGCCGACCGCGGACGCACAGGAATCGATGGACATGGTGCCCGTCGTCGAGGCCGCCACGACCGCCGAGAAGGTCAGCAACCGCGAGGAGTTCCGCCAGCTGCTCAACGACGTCGGCAAGCTGCCCGAGACGCAGCGATCAGCGCTTTTGCTGCGCGAGATGGATGCGATGTCCTACGAGGAAATCGCCGCCGCGATGGAGACCAGCGTGCCCTCGGTCAAGTCTTTGCTGGTGCGGGCGCGGATCTCCCTCGCCGAGGCGAGCCAGGCCCGCCAGCTGACCTGCGGCGAGGTACGGCTGGAGCTGGCCGAGGCTTCCGAGGGCCTGCGCAAGGTCTCGGGCCCGGTGCGGCGCCACGTGCGTGACTGCGACGAATGCTCCGACTTCCGCTCCCAGGTCCGCTCCAACGAGAAGGTGATGGCGGCGCTGTTCCCCGTCGGGGCACTGGTGGCGTTCAAGAGCCTCATCCTCTCCAAGCTCGGCCTTGGCGGCGCCTCCGGTGGAGCGTCTGCCGGAGCTGCCGGCACCGGAGCTGGTGCCGGCGCCGCCGCGACCAGCGCGAGCGCGGTCAGCAGCGTCGGCGCAGCGCTCAGTGGTAGCGGTGCGGCCGGCGGGCTCGGGGCAGTCGGAGGCGCGATCGGCACCAAGGCCGTCGCCGGCGTCGTCACCGCCGCGGTCCTCACCGCCGGCGCGGTCGAGGTCAACCAGAACGTCAACACGACTCCCCTGCCCAAGAGCAGCGCGCCCGCCAAGGTCTCTGCGATGCACCACAGCCCGCTCTCGCTGTCCCAACGCCAGGTAGCGGCGCCTCAACCCAAACCGCAGCCGGCCAAGGAGACCGTGGCTCCAGCCCCGGAGCCCACCGCGGTTCCCGCCGACCCCGCGCCGAGCGCCACCGAAACCTCACCCAGCCCGGATGCTGCCGATCAGTCGAACACGATCGAAGTCGCCGGCGAAACGATCGTCCCGGCGAAAACTGCTGTGCCGAACGTGACCGGAGCGAAATCGCCGACCAGCACCGCCGGCGCGCCCAGCGGAGGGGAAACCGTCGTCGTCACCGTGGGTGGCTCGACCCCGCCGCCGACCCCGCCGGCTGAAAGCTCGCCGGCCGCGGAAAGCCCGCCGGCAGAATCGGCTCCTCCCAGCGAACCACCGGCTAGCGAACCGCCGGCCGAATCGCCCCCGCCGTCGGGCAGCAGCGTCGAAGCCGGCTGACGCTTAACGCTTAGAGGCCGATCACTTTCAGCCGGCGCATCAGGCATTTCGCCGCGAACGCCCGGGTGTCCGCGATCGAGAAGCCGAACAGTTCGTAGTCCTCGTCGTCCGGTGCCCACGGCGGCGATAGAACGCCCTGGGCGGCCGGCAACGACTCCTCCAGCGTGCGCTGGATCGCCTGCTTGTAGCGGTCGTCCTCATGAGCCTTCTCGCGCAGGAAGACCGAGCCGAAGGCAACGTGGCGGTGCTCGTCGCGGGCGACGTTTTGGAAGCCCTCGACGAAGCCCGGCAGCGTCTCTTCGCGTTCGTTGAAATCCATGATGAAGTGCTGCCCGGTGAGTGCCAGCATCCCCTCGATCACCATGTGGTAGAGGGTGATCGCCTCGACCAGCGCCTCGGTGTCCTCGGGCTCAGCAGAGAGCCGGTCGGTGCGCTTCTTCAGCATCTCGTCGAAGAGCACGCCGAAGTTGTCGTTGAGGTGCTCTGAGGTCTGCGCGAGCATCTCGCTGAGGCCGTCCGCGTCGAGCACGCCGACCTCGCGGTAGAAGCGCTCGAAGAAACGCACGTGACGGGCCTCGTCGGCGATCTGCGTGCAGAGAAAGATTTTCTGGTCCTCGGTCGGCGCGGCGCGCATGATCGGGCCGAGCTCCTCGGCGACCTTCTGCTCGCCGATGAAGAAGGACGACAGCCCGTACATCCGCTGGAAGCGCTCTTCCTCCGGGAACCCGGCCCAGTCTTCTCTGTCCTGGCTGAAATCGAGCTCCTGGGTCTGCCACTGCTGGCGCTCCCAGAGCGAATACAGCTCCTCGTAGGTGAGCAGCTTGATGTCGGCGGTGCGGTCGGCGGCCTCGTTGAGCGCCGGATCGGCGGTCGCCTGGAAGTCGGCTCGATCGGTCCGCGACTGGGTTCCGGTTGCCTCTTTGGCCTCCATCGTCTCTCCTCGGCTCGGCTGCGGCGGTCGAGCCGAGACTAGCGCAGAACTGGCCAGTCAGCCAATCTTTGCGGTCGACCTTTGAGTCGCCTGGCGGTTCAAAGCTCGACCGCGCTCAAACCGTATGGGTCTCCCCCGGCTTCAGCAGGACGACCTGCGACGAGGTCTTCGACTCGACGTCGGCCTTGAAAGCGTCGCTATCGGTCGCGATCGCCGGGAAGGTGTCGTAGTGCATCGGGATCACCGTGCCCGCGCCGGCGAATTCGGCCGCGGTGACCGCGTCGTGGCGGTCCATCGTGTAGTGACCGCCGATCGGCAGCAGCGCCACGTCGATGTCGCGGCGCGCGGCGATCAGCTTCATGTCGCTGAACAGGCAGGTGTCGCCGGCGTGGTAGACGGTCGTCCCACCGAGCTCGATCACGAGGCCGGCTGCCGGACCGATCGCGATCCCGTGCTCGGCGCTGAAGGGGGACTCTGCGGAGCCCGGAATCGTGTTCGTGTGCCAGGCGGGGACGAGGGAGATGTAGCCCCAGTCGAACTCGACCGTGCCGCCGAAGTTGGGGTCGCTGACCCCCTCGATGCCCTGCCCTTCGAGCCACTTGGCGAGCTCGACGATCGCGACGCAGTGGGCGCCGGTCCGCTTGGCGACCGGCACCGCATCGGCGATGTGGTCGGCGTGACCATGGCTGATCGCGATGTGGGTCGGCTCGACTTCCTCCGCGGTATGGACCGCGGCCGGGTTGTTGGGCTTGAGGAACGGATCGACCAGAACGGTCGTGTCCCCCTCGCTCAGCTCGAAGCACGACTGGCCGTGGAACTTGATCTCCATCTTCAGCTCTCTCCTTCGGTCTCCGGGGCATCGCCCGCGCTCATCTCTTCTTTCAGTGCCCAGCCGACGGCAACTCCAACCATCATCCCCATCCTCGCCTCCTCGGCCAGCAGCGTCCGCACCGCAGCGATCCGCTCCTCCGGGTCGGGGACGGTGGCCGCCTTCAAGGACTCGCTCTCGTGCGACTCGCCGAACCAGCCGCCCTCGGCGAGGGCGGCGCCCAGCACCCGCTGCAGCTTCGGCGCGGCGCGGGCGACGATCAGCTCGGCCTCGGCGAAACGGTCCGCCTCGGCCAGGCGCTCGATCGCGGCTTCGAGTCGCTCGGCATCGACATCGTCGGGGGCCATGCCGGTGAGCCTATTCGGACGGTCGCACCACGGATGCGGCGAGACCGGCCAGGCCACCGACGGCACCGCCGACCAGCCCGGCGAAGACGTTCGCGGTCGATTCGAAGATCGGCAGGGCGAGCAGCACCGCCGCCGCGACGGCGACGCCGATCCGGTCGTAGTCCTGGTCGATCGCCTGGTGCGCCTCGGCGCGGCGGATCGCGAACCAGGCTGCGACGGCGCCCAGCGCCATCCCGTTGCCACCCGCGATGACGACGATGTCGCCCTGCGCGCTGGCGATCCCGCTGGCCGCCAGCATCCCCAGCGAGCCACAGGCAAGCAGCAGCACGGCGGTTGCCGGAGTGCCGAGCCGGCGCTCGATCCCGACCCCGAAGATCGCCAACCCGACCGCGACGACGAAGAGGTAGCCGACGTCGGCGTAGGCGAACGGGGCCGTGAAGAAGCGCCACCACTCGCCGTGGAGCGGCACCGTGAGGCCGCCGAGGGTGACCAGCGTGGCACCGGTCGCCTGCTCGACCAGGAGCAGGATGGCGGAGCCGAGGACCGCAGCCAGCGTCGCGTAGGGCCGGTGGGAGCCGGCCGCGCCGCGGGAGCGCAGTTTGATCCGGAAGAGCCGGCTGGCGGGGCCGCGTCGCGGCTTCGCCTCGAGGCCGTCGCCGCGTCGCTCCAGCTTCGGCGCCCGCTTGCGCAGCCGCGCTCCGCAATAGGGGCACTCCGTGACGTATGGACTGACCTCGGAGCCACAGTTCTTGCAGATGACGCTGAGCTCAGTCTCGCTCATGGTCAGTCGAGGATAACTGCCTTGTCGCGGCCGCTCACAGCGTGCCGCCGGTGGCATACTGCGGGAACACCCATCTTCGAGGAGGAAAAGAGCGTGGAGTTGAACAGTCTGACCGAGCAGAAATCGCTTCTGGCCGAGCTGGCGCCCGGCAAACGGACCCGCCTGCGCCGCCTGCTGTTCGAGTTCGGACCGGGCAACGGCACCCTGATGCTGCTGCCGATCGACCAGGGGATCGAGCACGGCCCGCGCGACTTCTTCCCCAACCCCGCCTCCAAGGATCCCGACTACCAGTTCCGGCTCGCCGCCGAGGCCGGTTACTCGGCCCTCGCCTGCCAGATCGGCATGGCGAGCAAGTACTACCCCGACTACGCCGGCCAGGTGCCGCTGATCCTCAAGGTCAACGGCAAGACGGACATCCCCTCGTCCGCGCAGGCCTTCTCGACCTGCAACGCCAGCGTCGAGGACGCGGTGCGGCTCGGCGCCGACGCGGTCGGCTACACGCTCTACGTCGGCTCCCCGCGCCAGGACCAGGACCTGGCCCAGCTGCGCGGCGTGCGCGAGGACTGCGACCGCTACGGCATGCCGCTGATCGTCTGGTCCTACCCGCGCGGCGAAGCGGTCGACGGCAAGGGCGGCCCCAACTCCTTCTACGCGATCGACTACGCGGCGCGGATGGCGATGGAGATGGGCGCCGACGTGGTCAAGCTCAACATGCCGAAGATCGACGCGGAGAAGGACAAGGACGCCCCCGCTCCCTACAACGAGATGGAAGTCGACCAGGCCGAGGCGATCCGCCACTGCGTCGAGTCGGCGGGACGGGCTCTCGTCGTCCTCTCCGGTGGCTCCAAGGTCGATGACGACGTCGTCCTCAACCACTGCCGCGAGGTCATGCAGGCGGGCGGCAGCGGCGTCATCTTCGGCCGCAACGTCTGGCAGCGCGAGTGGAGCGAGGCTTTGGAGATCATCGGTCAGATCAAAGAGACGCTGCTGTCGAATGTTCGACGTATTCCGTAAGAGCCAATCCGGTAGGGCTTCCACTTAACTTTTTCGGTGAATCGCCGGTGGGCTGACGCCCGTAGCCAACACCGAAAAAGTACAAGACGTTTCAGCCCTACCGGATTGGCTCTTCGTGGGGGGCGAGAAATAGCCGCTACAGCCTTTAGGTGGCGTGATTCGGCATTGGCTTGGCAGCTTTGTTCTCTTCCTGGCTGTAGCTGTGGTTATGCTGCGGCCTTGGGAGGGGGAGCTTGAGGCGGGACCGGCGTCTGCTGTGGCTCTGGTGACGCGGGTTGTCGATGGGGACACGATCGAAGTGCGGCTTGGTGGGCAGAGCGAGGATGTGCGGTTGATCGGGGTGGATACGCCGGAGACCGTCAAGCCGGACACGCCGGTGCAGTGCTTTGGCGAGCGGGCTTCGCACTTCACGAAACGGCGGTTGACCGGCAGGCGGGTGCGGCTGGTCTTCGGCGTCGAGCGGCGCGATATCTACGGACGGCTGCTGGCCTATGTCTATCTCCACGACCGCTTCTTCAACCCGATCCTGGTCCGCCGCGGCCTCGCCCGTTCGCTGACGATCCCGCCGAACGACCGCTTCGCGCCGCGCTTTCGGCGCCTCGAGCTGGTCGCGGCACGGGCCGGGCGTGGCCTCTGGGGCGTCTGCTGATCGTGACCAACGTCACAACTCAAGTCATGCAAGCGCTCGTGCGCCTTTGCTACGGTCCGCCCCGCGGTCCCCAGACCGCCCCTCTATGAGAATGCGTCAAAGCATCAACCAGTTCGAGGTCGCCTTCGAGCAGGAGACGACCTTGGAGCGCCGCCGTCGCGAGCAGCTGCGCCGCCGCGCCGCCAACCGGTCGCGCGAGCGCCGCATAACCCGCAACGAGCAGCACGGCAAAGTGCGCTTCAGCGTGCTCGCCGTCTGCCTCACGGCCACGGTCGTCGTCGTCGTCGTCTCGATGTTCGAGGCGCTCTCCTTTCTGATGGCCTAGAGCCGCTCGCCCGACCGTGACTCCGCGAACCGCTGTCCAGGTTGAATAGACTCGCGCGCCGATGGCACGACGCTCACTGAAGCCACAGCTCAATCAGATCCGCGCTTGGGTGCGGCAGGGTCGCACCGACGCCTGGATCGCCCACCAGCTCGAAGTCTCCGCCTCGGAGCTGCGCGAGTTCCGCAAACAGCATGACCTCACCGCCGACGGCGAGGACACCGGTAGCGGCGAGGTCGACCTCCGCGACGAGATCGAGGCCGAGGTCGAGGCGGCGACGGCCGAAGAGGCCGCCGAGGAGGAAGAAGAAGACGAGGACGAGCCGGATGAGGACGAGGGCGACGAGGAGAAGCCGGCCCGCAAAGTATCCAAAGCCGCCGAGGACGACGGCGACGACGACGAGGCCGGCGGAGCGCGCCCCCGGCGCAGGCGGCGGCGTGGGCGGCGAGGCGGCCGTGGGCGGCGCAAAGATCTCGAGGCGACCTTCGACCATGGCGAGCGGGACGGCTACGGCCTCTGGCTCGATGCCGCCGTCAAGGACAACCCCGTCTACGCCGAGCACTGGGCCGGCAAACGCGAGGTCACGGTCCGCATCGACGCGGACCAGATCGTCATCCGCCGCGCGGGCGAGAGCGCCCCGGCCGGCGACGATGGCGACGACTCCGACGACTGAGCCGGCTCAGACGAGCAGCTGGCGACCGCCAGCGAAGTCCGTAGCGCCCCGTAGGTAGAGCCAGAAGGCCGCGTCCGCGAGCGAGCGCAAATCGCCGCCCAGCGCAGGTGCCGCATCCATCGCCACCTGCAGGCACCAGTCGGTGCCCCGCCCATACAGCTCCGCCAGCTCCGCGGCCGCAAAGGTCGGCCCGATCCGTCGCCGCAGCTCGTCCTGAACGGCGGCAACTACGCGATCGGCCTGGCGACGCTCACGCACGTCCTCGATCGCTTGCAGCCCCCGCCATCCCTCCTCCCACTGGAACAGCGCATTTGCCAGAGGATACGGCATTCCAGAGCGGTTTGCGGCCTCTATATGGCCGCTGAAATGGGGCTCATAGAACAGATATAGAACGAAAAGACCCGAAATCCACGCCTGAGAGGCCTTGGGGAGCTATTTTCGGGGCCGTGGTCACCGAGATCCACCGACTGATAGTAGCTCGCCTGCTCTGGGGGGCCTCAGAATGGCTCCAGACTCGAATTGAAGCTCACACAGGCCCAAGGCTCTCGCGGGCGGCGAGGGTCTCTCAGGACCTGTTTCGGCGCCAAAGCACAAGCAGATATTCCTCAGCCCGATCTTGAACCGGCGGATCAACGTCCTCAAGCCCGAATCGCTCGCAGAGCTTCCGTACCTCTCGTCGGTCGCCTTCTGAGATCGAGACCGAAAGCGGGCAGACCGTGTGCGCGAACCTGGTGATCGCGGTCGTCTCGCCGGTCGTGAAGCCCTGTTCGACAAGAGCTTCGTAGCCGATCAACCCCGGCCCCCCTCTTCGAGCGCACTTCGAGCTCGCCGATACTGGTGCCGCCGTTGAGGAGCCGGCGAGCGCAAGTATCGCCAGCACCGCCGCGAGGAAGATCGTGGTCTGCATGGATGCGGGGATTCTCTCGCTTCATTCCATTCGGCGATGTCAGGCACACCGGCAGCTTCAGCGATTTCGGTCAGAAATTCATCGGTCACGTAGCCCTAGACCTCGGTCCCTTGGTTGCGGAAAAAGAGTTCGATGAAATTCCAGCCTCGGCCCTGTTCACCAGCGGCGAGGGCGGCAGCTCCGGCTGGAGTTGATTCGGGGCCGATAATCACGAAGTTTCGGAAGCTAAGCTTGGCCGTGCCTTCGGAGATCTGGGTCCGGAATCACCTGGCTTAGCTCTTCTCCGGCAGCGGCCTTGCAGACCGGGCACTGCAGGTCAGCGAACTCGATCAGTTCAACGGGGCTTTGGGCTGACCGAGAACCAGGCCCTTCTGGGGAATGCCTTCGAGCAGTTCTTCGACTTCGCTCACGCCAGAAAGTTCTCCACTCCACCGGCTTCCGCTTCGCTCGAGACCCCTTCGCCAGTTTCGTTTTGTGCTCTTGTTTGAACAGCATTTCGAGCGTGGTGTCGGAGTTGCTGGAGCAGCAGTAGCCGACCTCAGGGCTGCCCAAAGGCGTCGCGTATTCCGGCATGTCGAATTCCGACGAGAACGAGGAGATCGCTTCCGCCTGTTCTTCTAAACTCGCCGTCGAAAAGTCTTTGCAGGTCGAGCTGGCCGACAGCCCCGAGCTACCTCCACAGTCGGCAATAACGACGCCGATCACGACCGCAGTTCCCAGTATTTGGACGAGCCTGAATCTCCTTTAGCCGTGATTGTGGTGATGGCGATACCAGCTGGGCGGGTGCGGCGGGGTGTAGATCCCGAAGATGGATTTGCCGTCCTGGTAGATGCGCAGGGCGATATGCCGTTTTGGCCAGTGAAAGCGAGTGAGGAACGTGCCCTTGACACCAACGTGGGCCCGGGCCATGACCTTGCCGTTGAAGCGCCGTTTGCTCCTCAGCAAGACCTTCCGTTTGATCACGACCTGGCCCTTCTTGAAATGCCAGCCCTTGACGATGATCTGGCCCTTGCTCCACTTCGTGCTGATCCTGCGCTGCGGGCCCCGTTTCTTTTCCCGCTTCGGCTTAGGAACCCCTTCGCCCCAGTTGCCACCCGGATTGTTGTGGCCAGTCGTGAATGACCAGGTGTGCGTGACTTCGGGAAGGCTCGTGCCGTTGAGGCCATGGACAGTCGCGAGCCGAACCGTGGCCGAGTAAGTGGTGAACGGCTTGAGCGGTTCGACAGGGACGATAATCGCGCCCGTCAGGAATCCACCGAGGTTCGATTCCTGATCGAGCCATTTCACCGCCGCCTTGTTGCCAGCCTGGTCTTGCAAGGACGCGGCGAGCACATGCAACGACGCCTCACCGACCTCGGTTCCTTCCTCGTAGACCATTAATTGCCGCCCAGCTTTTTCGGGAACGCCAAGTTCTTTGTTGGGGGTCGTTGGGCTCTCATTAGCCAACTCGACCGGAGGTAGTCCCGTCGTCCCATCACCGGGGAAAGTGAAGATCATCCCTTTGGGGACCCCCTTTCGCCGCATGCCCGGCCAGGTCGTCATGCACTGATATCCGTGACTATCATCCAGGCCGGTTATCGAAAGCCCCGGCGTAAACATCTGATTGAAGTGGATCGGAGCATCAACCCACGGGTTTCCAGTCGCGCTCCAAGCGTCGCCCTCGGAGAGAATCGAATGTTCACCAGCCCAGGCACCTCCGGATGATGCGCCCGGAAGGGTTTGATTCTCAGGGTGTTCGAGAATGTGGTTGCGAAACAAATATGCGTTGTGCGCAGCACAAGCATTGGACCAGAGGGGAAGAGAGGTAATTCCTCCGGGTAGTCCCCAACGTTCGCGCTGTGAATTCAGCAAGGCCAAGTCCTGCTGTTCGTTCGACGCGCTGATCCCGCCCGGGATTGCATACGGCTGAAGCTGGATGTTGAGTTTGGTCGCCTGCCCATTGCTCACTGTTACCGGCTGCGACCACTCCGCGTCATCGAGATTGAGTTCGCCTTCAACACGAAGTGGATAGGTCCCGGCTGGAGCCCAGAGCCGGTAGACGCCATCCTTCGCAGCGAAGGCGATCTCAGGACCGCTGGGGAAGCTGAGAGCCATGCTCGCTGCCGTCGCAGGCCAACCCTCGGCGGCAGTGATCCTCGCTTCAATGAACCCCTCGGGTCTCGTCCCAGAGAGGGTCTGAGAAAAAGCGCGAGCGCCGGGGGTGAGAAACACGATTTCTCCACCCAGATATTCGTTGTTCGTCTGTCCGTTGGCCGGATTGACGGTGTTCACGGAGTAGCTGAGCGAGTAGATCCCGGCTGGAAGTTCGCCAGCTTCCCAGTTGCCGCCTTCATCCGTGTAGACGGTCCTGCCCTGGACGGGGCCTCCGGTCAAATGCTCTTCGAAGAGATTGATCTCGACCCCAGCATCAGGCGCGTGGTCGCTATAGCTGGCATTGCCAGAGACCTGCGCGTTCCCGTGTTCTTGGCCGAGGCTGATGTTTTCGATGGTCGCCCCTTCGGTGACGATGACGCCGGATTTGACCGTGAACCCATCGGGGTTTCCGGCTGACGGTTCGACCCCGATTTCATAGGTCCCCGGCCAAAGCGTGAGCGTGTAGGACCCGTCCGGGCCCGTCGTGGTGTTCCCGTTGGGATTGTTGATGCCCTTGGCATACACATAGGCACCCGAGACCGAGCCGTTCTGGCCGGTGACGACGCCGGACAGCGTGCCTTGGCTGAGCGCGGCCGCGCTCGAGGGCAGGATCAAGCCGACGAGCATCGCCCCCAGAACAACGCCCTGCAGGAATCGGGCGCGCATCTCGATCAGGCGGGAATGAAGCACCAGGGTCTCTGAACTGCACTTGCCGACGCCGACGTCAGTCCAGCCAGCAGACAACTGATCAGAGCCACATCGCCAGCCTTCCGGAACTCGCATCCTCCCGTCCCAACCCGCACGTCCTACCTCCTGTTCTCGACAATGCTCGGTGCTTTATAGCTCAACATGCGTCGAGCACCCAACTGATGCTGGAACATTCCTCGAAGATAGATAGATCCCGAACGGTTTTGTCTTGGGTAGTTAGAGGACCGCGCTCCAAGCACCATAGAACGGATATTGAACGAAGGATGGGAAAATAGGGGTAAATCGGGGCACCTGATTTACCGCATAAAAAGGCGGTTTCGGCTCTATGAAGCCATTTTAGGCCGAATTGCTTTTTTCCTCCCACTGGAAGAGCGCGTTCTTCGAGCGGATAGCTCACGAGACGAGACTACCCAGGCGGCTGCTGGGGAATCCCGCGGAGCGGAGCGTTCCGGGGACCGCAGGCCGACGGGTCGAGGTGGCCACGGACGCGCCAGACGGTCACCTGGCCGCTGCGCTCGATCGGGATCACCGCCGGCTCGCCGCGCAACCAGCGCGCCTCCGGCGATGCGATCGGCTTGCCGGGCTCGATGAAGTTGAGGAACGGGGACGTGACCAGATAGTCGAGATCGGCGGCATTGACTGCGGCGCGAAATTCGGAGCAGCTCGGGATCGCGTTGAAAGCGCCGTGCGGTCCTTCGGCGCCGAGGTAGCGCACGCGGTTTGACAGATCGGTGCCGTAGAAGCCGTACTCGAGGAAGCCGGCCGTGGTGCCGGCGAGGCCGATACGGGAATCGCCGATCCCGCGGGCCCAGCGATAGGCCGAATTGAGATGCATTCCGGGGATGCTCGTTTCGGCATCCGTGTTGAGGAAGCGGTCGCGCAGGTAGTCCCGCTGCACCGGGTAGCCGATCGCGACCGCAGCGATGGCGAGGCCGGCGAATCCTGCGACGATCGCCGCCCGCGATGCGCCGCGATGCCGGGCGAACAGCAGCGCTGCCGGGATCAGCACCACCAGGGCGGCGATCAGCCAGCCGAAGAGCCGGTCGGGGTCGCGCAGGGCGGCGTCGGAGCGGTCGGTGGCGAGCAGGACCAGCAGGAGCGCCCCGAGCAGCACCCACCGGCCTCGCTCTCGCCGCAGTGCCAGAGGGAGCAGGGTGAGGCCCGCTAGAAGAGCTGGTATTGCGTAGCGAATGTTTATTGCGAAGCCGACGGGGGCGCCCTCGGCTCCTGCGGCGCTTAGGGGGGTGAAGACGTAGGCGAGCATGCCGAACAGCGCCACGCCGCCCATCCAGCGCAGGACGCGCGTACGGCCCCAGAGGAGGACGGTCAGGCCACCGGCTATGGCGGCGACGATTACAAGGGGCCAGAGGGCGCCGAAGGCCTGGTGGAGGCCGGGCTCGAAGTACTTGCTCCAGACACCGGTGTCGGTCGCGTAGTGGACGATGCTGAAGTCGGGACGGCCTTCCTGAATCCGCTCGGGATGAGGCAGAGTTATCGGGCCCAGGTGCTCTAACTGGGGTAGCGGATTGCCGGAAATGATCAGGTTTCGCAGGTACCAGTAGCCACCGCCCGCAACGGCCGCCGCGAACCACCACCCTGTGGCAGCCCATCTCCGCCCGGCGGGGGCGAGCACGATCACGGCGACAGTGAGGGCAGCGGCCATCGCCAAGGCCGTCGACTTGGTCCCGACCGCCATCCCAACGGCCAATCCGGCCGCTGCAAGGGGCCAACCTGGCCGCCTACCGGCGTTGACGAGGATCGCAATCGCGGCAAGCAGTAGCGCTGCGGCCATCAGATCGTTCTTGGCAGCTCCCGGCTCGCGAACTACAAGCGTGTGGCACTCCAAAAGCACCGCAGCGGCAACCACCGTCAGCGGCGCACGCCCGTAGGGCCGACCGATGCACCAAGCAGCTAGAAAAGCGATCGCCAGCCAGCCGAAGTTCAGGAAGAGCGACAGCGTGTCCCGCCCCGTAAGCAGGATCCCGTCCGCATGCAGCAGCTCCCCGTTCTGCGGATAGAACCAATTCGTGAAGATCGTCTCCGTGTAATGCAGCCCCGTGACCGAGTGGCTGTGCGCCATTTCGACCGCAAACGGCAGGTGGTACCAGAGCGAATCGAAATTGAAGATGCCCCGACTAAGCGCATCTTTCGCCGTGAGTCCCCAGTGCGCGAACACCAACGCCACGACCCCAACGGCAATCGCCGTCATCGCTCCTCCCGCGGGTGGCACGGGGAGGGGGTGGCGGGCCGGCGCGGCGTCCTGTTTTTCGCCCCGACCAGAATCTCGGACGACTTTCCCACTCCAAGGCGAAAAACCCAGCGGCTGCCCGGCACCCCCTCCCCGTGACAGGACCCGCGGGCCGAAAGCGACGGCAGCAACCAGGAGGAGAGCTGAGGCGACAAGCGTCCCCGCGTAGAGGAGATTCACGACCCCCAGCAGCTCGCTCAGCCAAATCAGCAGGGCCACACCGAGAATCGCCTCGACCAGATGCGCAGGCGCCCCCTCCCACTCGGGCATCAACCTCCTCCGCAGGCAAACCGCCGAGAACCCCAGCGCAAGGACCAAGACGACCAGCAGGGCAGCGCTGAGGATGTAGGAACCGGCGCTAACCACCGGCCGCTCCGAGAAAGGCCGTTACCCGCCGAGCCCGTGAACGACGATCGGCGTCTCGCCTTCGGCGACCATGCCCTGTGCGCGGGCCCGGCGGTCGATGACCGTGGGCTCGTCCGCCGTCTGGATGCGGCTGTGGAGGCGCTTGTTTTCGCGCAGCATCTCGTGGAACTCGGCTTTGGCGGCGGTGGTCGCCGTGTAGGTCTTGACGAAGTCGATCGCCGGGTTCAGATACGAGTAGAGGACCGCGGCGAGGACCAGGGTTAGGGCGATGCGCCCGACACGATCCCAGCGGATGCGACTCCCGCCGCGCCGTGCGGCAGGTTTGCGGCGAGCGGCCGGACGCCGTTTTTGCCGGGACGTGGTTTTCCGAGAGGCAGCCCTGCGCGTCGTGGTTGCGCTTCCTGCCGGCCGGGCGCGAGCTGCCATACCCGGTCCTACGCGACCGAGCCCCGCATTCCTTCATTTATCGCCTGGTCTGGGCGAAGGCCTGCAGGCCGGGAAACTCAGCCGCAGCGCCGAGCTCCTCCTCGATGCGCAGGAGCCGGTTGTACTTCGCCACCCGGTCCGAGCGGGATGGGGCGCCGGTCTTGATCTGGCCCGCGCCGGTGGCGACGGCGAGATCCGCGATCGTGGTGTCTTCGGTCTCGCCCGAACGGTGCGAGATCACAGCCGTGTAGCCGGCCTCGCGGGCGATGCGGATCGCCTCCAGGGTCTCGCTCAGGGTGCCGATCTGGTTGACCTTGACCAGGATCGAGTTGCCGACGCCGAGCTCGATCCCGCGGCGCAGCCGCTCAGGGTTGGTGACGAAGAGGTCGTCTCCGACGAGCTGCACCCGCTCGCCGAGCCTCTCGGTCAGCAGCTTCCAGCCGTCCCAATCCTCCTCGTCCATGCCGTCCTCGATCGAGAGGATCGGGTAGCGCGAGCAGGCATCCTCCCAGTACGTGGCCATCTCCTCGGGCGAGAGGGTACGACCCTCATGCTCGAGTACGTAAGCGCCGCCTTCGTAGACCTCGCTGGTGGCCGGGTCGAGGGCGATGAAGACGTCGGAGCCCGGCTCGTAGCCGGCGGCCTCGACGCCCGCGAGGACGGCCTGCAGGGCTGCCTCGTTGGAGTCGAGATCGGGCGCGAAGCCGCCCTCGTCGCCACCCGCGGTCGAGAGCCCCTTAGAGGCGAGGCTCTTCTTCAACGCATGGAAGACCTCGGTGCCGACCCGCAGGCACTCGGCAAAGCTCGCTGCGCCGGCCGGCACCACCATGAACTCCTGGAAGTCGACCGAGTTGTCGGCGTGGGCGCCGCCGTTGAGCACGTTCATCATCGGCACCGGCAGGAGACTTGGCTCGCCGCCGCCGTAAAGCTCGGCCAGGTAGCGGTAGAGGGGTTGGCCGGAGTCGGCCGCAGCCGCCTTCGCCGCCGCCAGCGAGACGCCGAGGATCGCGTTGGCGCCCAGCCGGCCCTTGTTCGGCGTGCCGTCGAGCTCGATCATCGTCTCGTCGAGCGCGCCCTGCTCGGCGGCGCGCGCTCCGGTCAGAGTCGCGGCGATCTCGCCGTTGACATTCCCGACCGCCCCCGACACCCCCTTGCCGCCCCAGCCGGCGCCGCCGTCACGCAGCTCCACCGCCTCGAACTCGCCGGTGGAGGCCCCGGAGGGCACCGCTGCCCGCCCGCGCGCGCCCGAGTCGAGGACGACCTCGACCTCGACCGTGGGGTTGCCGCGCGAGTCGAGGATCTGCCGCGCGTGGATGGAGGAGATGGCGCTCATGGAAGGCGCGCCAGTCTATCGACGGCCGACGGTCGCGTCCGCGGGCTATTCGCCGGTTTCGGCGGGCGGTGCTTCTTCGGTGGGCGCCGGCACGGCGCCTTCGGGCAGGCCGGTGGCGCCCGCTTCTTTTTTGCCGGATTCCGCTTTCGGTATCGGGCGCTGGGCCAGCGGTTTGCCCTTTGGTTCCAGCGGCGTCACCGTTCCGGGCAGCGCCGGGACCAACTGGGACACTGGCGCCGGGCAAGCTTCGGGCAGGCCGCCTTTGGGGTTGGCTTCGTAACAGCCTTCGGGCGCCGTTTTGGTGTGCCCGTTGCCCCCGTAGTTCGAGCAGCGTTCGGTCGTGAACTCGGCAGCGCAGAAGCTCCGCTGCTTCCATTCGGTCTGGAAACTGGTGACGAAGTTGGCGAAGTATTCCTGTTCGTCTCGCTGCGCCAGCGTGCTCTGGATCTGGCTTTCGACCGTTTTCAGTTCCTGCACGCTTTCTGGCGTCGAGTTGACCACTTCGTAGACGACGTAACCGCCCTTGCCCTTGGTCGGCCCTTTGAGCTCGCCTTCCGGCGTGCTGAAGACTTCCGCGTTCAGCGGTTCTTCGAGGGTGCCTTCCTGGACCGCTTTCTGCAGCCCGCCGCTTTCTTTCGTGGTCGGGTCTTCCGAGTACTTTTTGGCGACTTTTTCCCAGTTCTTTGCCGAGTTGTCTTTTGCGAGCGCATCCGCCGCTTCCTGCGCTTTATCCTGTTTTTTGGTCAGGATCGTGCGTATGTCGCGGCTGGCTTTCGTCGTGAACTGGGTGTCCTTTGCCGCTTCGTAGTAGGCCTTGACTTCGCTCTGGCTCGGCGTCGGGACTTTTTCTTTCAGCTGTTCCTGAAGTTCTTTGCTGAGCATCTGGATCAGCACCCGCTCGTGAACGTCGGCGGGCGTGTAGTGAGATTCCTTGAGGAATTTCTGGAATTCGGCGGGCGATTTGAAGCTTTCTTTCTTCACTTTCTTGACTTCGGCGGCGACTTCCTTTTCGCTCACTTCGATGCCCCACTGAGCGGCCAGGCCCTGGATCCAGATCCCTTCGAGGACCGAGTTGACCGCCGTTTCCTTCGTTTCGTCGTATTTGGGATCGCCCGGTTTCGGGATCGTTTTTTCGCCCGCCTGCGCCGCCGCCAGTTCGATCGCGTGTTCGACCTTGGAGGCCGGGACCGTGCCAATGTCTCCGGGCGTGTCTTGAACCACCGCCGCATCGCCTGAGGGGACGCTCGGATCTCCAACGCCGACGGCGATCGCGACGATGACGAAGAGGGCGACGAAGGCGACGCCGAAGACGAGCAGGCCCAGCCGGTGCGCAGCCACAGGTCCGGAGGCTTTGCCGCCTCCGCCCTTGCCAGACGTCCCTTTCCTACCCCGGTCCGGACTCACGAAGCTGGGAGCATATCTTTTTCGACCAAATCTGAGCGGCCCGCCTCGCGCAGCCCCTCCGCCATCGCCAGCACCGCGGCGAGCCGTGCCTCGGGCTCGTCGGGAACGCGGACCGAGGCGGTTTTCTCGCGCCACTCGTAAAGCGCCCCCTCGACCCGCTCGCGCAGCTCGCTCGCCCCCTCGGAATCGAGCTCGATCCCGACCACGCTGAGGCGGCCACCGCGCAGCTCGACGCTGCGGGCCCCGGCCAGGCGCAGCTCGATCCGCGCCCGCTGCAACGCCAACAGGTTCTCGGCCTCAGCGGGTGGCGAACCGAAGCGGTCACTGAGCTCGTCGCGGATCGCCCGCAGGTCGCCCGGCGCCCGGGCGGCGACGATGCGCCGGTGGACGTCGATCTTCGCCGCCTCGAAGGGGATGAAGGAGGCCGGCAGGTAGGCGTCGACCGGGACGTCGAAGCGCAACGGCTCCGGCGCCTCCTCGCCCTCCTCCCCCGCCGCGCTCGCCTCGGCCACGGCCTCGTCGATCATCTGGCAGTAGAGCTCGAAGCCGACCGCGGCGACGTGGCCCGACTGCTCGTCGCCGAGCAGGTCTCCGGCGCCGCGGATATCGAGGTCGCGCATCGCGATCTTGAAGCCGGAACCGAGCTCGGTGTGATCGGCGAGGGTGGTCAGGCGGGCCGCGGCGTCCTCGGTCAACGCCTCGGCGGAGGGGTAGAGCAGGTAGGCGAAGGCGCGCTCGCGGGAGCGCCCGACCCGGCCGCGGATCTGGTAGGCCTGTGCGAGGCCAAGCCGGTCGGCGCGCTCGACGATCAGCGTGTTGGCGGTGGGGATGTCGAGGCCCGACTCGATGATCGTCGTCGTCACCAGGCAGTCGGCTTCACCGCGCAGAAAGCCCATCATCGTCTTCTCCAGCTCCCCCTCGTCCATCTGGCCGTGGGCTTCGACCACGCGCGCCTTGGGGACGAGCCCGCGCAACTGCTCGGCGACCTCGGGCAGGCTCTCGATCCGGTTGTGGAGGAAGAAGGCCTGGCCGCCACGCTCGAGCTCGCGCTCGATCGCCCGCTGCACCAGGTCCTCGTCGTAGGGGCCGACGTACGTGCGAACCGGCCGCCGCCCCTCGGGCGGGGTCTCGATCGTCGAGATGTCGCGCAGCCCCGCCAGGCTCATCTGCAGGGTTCGCGGGATCGGCGTCGCCGAGAGCGACAGCACGTCAACCTTCAGCTTCAGCTGCCGCAGCAGCTCCTTCTGCTTGACGCCGAAGCGCTGCTCCTCGTCGACGATCAGGAGGCCGAGGTCCTTGGCGCGAACGTCGCGCGAGAGCAGCCGGTGGGTGCCGACCAGGACGTCGATCTCGCCCGCCTCATATCGCTTCAGCACCTCCTTGACTTCCGCCGGCTTGCGCAGGCGCGAGACCCAGTCGAGCGTGAAGGGAAGGTCGGCGAGGCGCTCGCGGAAGGTGCCGAAGTGCTGCTGGGCGAGGATCGTCGTCGGCGCCAGCATCATCACCTGCTTGCCGTCGGAGGCGGCCTTGACCGCGGCGCGCAGCGCCACCTCGGTCTTGCCGAAGCCGACATCGCCGCAGACCAGCCGGTCCATCGGCTGCTCCGATTCCATGTCGCCCTTGACGGCCTCGATCGCCTCCAGTTGGTCGGCGGTCTCACGGTAGGGGAATGCCGTCTCCATCGCGATCTGCCATTCGCCGTCCGGCGAAAAGGCGTGGCCCTTGCGGGTTCGTCGCTCGGCGAAGAGGTTGAGCAACTCGCCGGCAAGGGCACCCGCCGCTTTGCGGGCGCGGGCCTTCATGTTCTGCCAGCGTTTGCCGCCGAGCGCGGAGAGCGTCGGCGCGGCGCCTGAGCCGGCGTAGCGGCTCAGCTTCGCCAGCTGGTCGGTGGGGACGTAGACGCGGTCCTCGCCCTTGTATTCGAGGTAGAGGTAGTCGCGGCTGATGCCGCCGACCTCGCGCGTCTCGAAGCCGGCGAAGCGGGCGACGCCATGATCCTCGTGGACGACGTAGTCGCCGACGCGAAGGTCGCTGAAGGCGAGGCGGCCCTTGTCGGCGCCCGGCACCCGCTCCTCGGCGCGCCTCCGCCGGTGGACGAGGCGGCGGAACGGGTAGACGGCGAGGCGCAGCTCCGGACTGACGAAGCCCTCGCGCAGGCGCGCCTCGGCGAAGGCGAGGCCTGGGTCCGGCGAGAGGCGGGCGGCGTCGAGCAGGGCGGCGTCGAGGCGTTCGAGGCCGTAGCGCGAGCGCTCCGCCTCGCCGCGGTTGTCGAAGGCGACGACCGTGCGGTAGCCCGAGCGGACGTGTTTCTCCAGCTCGCCCTCGGCCTCTTTGACGCTGCGCGCCGGCGACTCGGCGCGCGAGGCGCGGAACGCGCCCTCGTCGTCCTCGCCGGCCCCGCTAACGGCGAGGATCGCGCGAGCGTTGAGAGGTGCCGCGACCTCGACGTAGAGGTGGCGGGCGTCGTCGGCGTGCATCGCCGCCGTCGCGTCCTCCCAGTGATCGCGCAGCGCCGGCTCGATCTCCTCGGCGGCGGCGAGGATCACGGCCGCCTCGGCGGGGACGAGATCCAGCGGGGGGCCGAAATGCTCGAGCGGCAGGACCTCGGCCGGGCTCGGCGGCTCCTTGCCCTCCTCGGCCGCCTCCATAGCGACAAGCTCGGCCAGCTCTCGGTGCTCGGCGTCGAGCTCGGCAGCCGGCGCCAGCTCGACTCGCTCGGCGTCGCCGAGCGAGCGCTGGGTGAAGGTCGAGAACCAGCGCATCGACTCGATCTCGTCGCCGAAGAGCTCGATACGCACGGCGCGCTCCTCGGTCGCCGGATAGACGTCGAGGATGCCGCCACGGACGGCGAACTGGCCGCGCTCCTCGACCTGCTCGACCCGCTCGTAGCCGGCGGCAACCAGATCGCGTGCGGTGGTGTCGAGCTCGACCTCGCCGCCCGCCTCGAGAGTGAAGCCGGCTGGACGCAGCGAGGCGTCCGGCACCGCCTCGGCAAGCGCGGTGGCGCCGGCGACTACAACCGCATTCTCCTCGTTGCGCAACGCCTCGATTGCATCGATCCGCAATCCGACCAGGTGGGGAGGCGGGGTGACGTGCGAGGCGTAGCCCGTTCCGCGCGAGGGGTAGAAGCGGACCCGGCGGGGCGCCAGGTAGGCGCGCAGATCGGCGGCGAGGTCGCGGGCGGAGCGATCGTCGGCGCTGACGAGCAGCGCCGGGCGGCCGGCCAGGCCACGATCGTCCTCGAGCAGGGTCGCCAGCAGCAGCGGGCGCAGGGTGGTGGAGGCGCCAATCTCGACCGGTGAGCTGCCGCTTGCCGCGCCCACCTCGCCCGCGAGCGCGTGCAGGCGCTCGTTCTCGGCGGCGATCTCGAGTAATGGGCGGAGGCTCATGGCAGGCGAAGAGCCCGGATCGAACGATCCGGGCACGGCGACCGATTCTAAGACCAAGGGCTACGCTGCTCGAGAGATGCGACTGCGACGCCCATTCGCCGCGGGCTCGACCCTCGGGCTCTTCGCCCACAACGCCTTCGAGACCCGTGCCGGGGTCGGCTTGGTCTTCGAGCCGCAGCTCGGCCGGCGGGGGGCGTACGCGCTCTGGAGCGCCCTGATCCCGCTGGGGCTGGTGGCGGCGGTCCGCGGCGGTAAGTGGGACGAGCGCCTCTCCGCGCTCAACGCGGGCATTGGGGTGGCCGGCGTCGCCGTCCACTTCAAGGCCTGGCCCTGGTCGCTGCACGGCGGACTGCCGATGCTCGACGAAGCCGAGGGCCTGCGCGAGGACCAGCTCCCCGCCTACAACGCCGTTCTCTGGGCCTGGGGGATCTCCAGCGCCCTCAGCCTGCTGACCGAGACCAAGCGCGGCTCACGCGGCTTCGCCATCGCCGGCCTGCTCAACTTCCCGATCCTGCTCGCCTCCGCCGACCACCACTTCCGCTGGGCGCGCGAGCAGGCCAAGCGCGAACCCGAGCGCTGGAGCGCGGCGCTGCTGGAGGACTGAGCCCGGTGGCGCAGTGGCCGGGCGGTGCCCGCGGCGCACTCTGCCTCAGCTTCGACAACCTCGGCGTCGACGAGGACTCGAGCGCGGCCCAGGCGCTGCCGGGCCTGCTAAAGCGGCTCGGCGAGCGCGGCCTGACGGCGACCTTCTTCGCCGAGGGTGTCAACGCGGAGCTCGACCCCGGGGCGCTCGAGGAGATCGGCGCAGCGGGTCACGAGGTCGCCTACCACGCCTGGCGCCATGAGACGTGGGGCGACCTTTCGACCGCGGAGCAAGCCGAGAACCTCGCCCGCGGCGTCGAGGCATTCGCGGAGCTGGGCCTGGAGATCGCCGGCCTGCGCCCGCCCGGCGGCCAACTGGGGGCCGGTGGAACCGAGGTTCTGCGCAAGGCCGGCCTGACCTACGCGTCGCCGGCCGGAGCGGGCGTGGGCGTCGAGGACGGCGTCGCCCTGCTTCCCTTCCAATGGCGCCACGTCGATGCCAGTTGCATGCTGCCGCCGCTGGGCGCCGTTCGCAGGCAGATGACCGGCTCGCCGGGCCCGATCGAGCCCGATGCCTTCCTCGCCTACCTCGAAACGGAGATCGAGCGCCTCGCCCACGAGGGCGGCTTCGCCACCTTCGTCCTCCACCTCCCGCTGCTCGAGTGGCTGGGCGAGCCCAACCTGGCATCGCTCCTCGACAAGCTCTCCGCTGGCGACATATGGCTCACGCGCTGCGACCAGGCGGCCGAGCACGTCCTCGCCCACCCGGAGGCGTTCATGGGCGAGGCGACTCTCGACTCGACCAGCTGGACCGCCTAGTCCGGCTGGGGCAGTCCCGGCCCGGTTCGGGCCCATTCGACTTGGCCAACGCCCTCCACCTTGGACCGACCCTCGATGTCGTCCCACTCGTGAAGCATCCGCTTCAGCTGGGTGACCGCCTCCGGTGGGTGAGTGGCGACGGATGCGGACAGCTCCAGTGCCGCCTCCTCGGTCGCCGCGGCGGGGGCGACGCGGTTGACGAGGCCGAGGCGCAGGGCCTCGTCGGCACCGATCGTGCGCGAGGTCAGCAGCAGGTACTTGGCGGTGGCCAGACCGCAGAGGGTGACGAGGCGGGCCGGGCCGACCGGGACGCCCAGCGCCGCCCCGGGGAAGCGCATGCGCAGGTTGGCGCCGCCCACCCTCATGTCGCAGGCGACGGCGACCTCCGCTCCGCCGCCGACCACGTCGCCGTGGCAGGCGGCAACCGTCGGCCTGGGGAAGGTGACGATCGTGTCGTAGAGATCGGCGAAGAGCTGCATGCGGCGGACCTTGCCCTCCTCGTCGAGCCGCTCCTTGACGTCGGCGCCTGCCGAGAGGCCCATCTGGTCGGAGGAGCTGATGACGAGGACGCGGACCGAATCGTCCTCGCGGGCGACCGCCAGGTGCTCGAGCATCTCGGTCAGCATCTGCGTGTCGATCGCGTTACGGGCCTCGGGACGCTCCAGGCGCAACAGCGCGACACCCTGGGCATCGACCTCGTAGCTGGTCCGCTCAGCACTCATTCGGGCGCTGAGACTATTTGCTCGACGAGGCGCTCGGCCTCGTCGGCCGCTTGGCCGATCAAGGCCTCGACCTCGGCGCGTGGCTCGCGGAAGCGGCCCAGGACGTAAGCGGAGACGATCTCCGGGTCGGTCGACTCGGGGCGCCCGACGCCGACCCGTACGCGCCAGAACTCGGCGCTGCCCAGGCCCCGTTTGAGGCTCTTCAGGCCGTTGTGACCCGCCAGGCCGCCGCCGAGGCGGCTCTGCACCTCACCGAAGGGAAGGTCGATCTCATCGTGCACGACGACGACCTGATCCAGCGCGGCCTTGAGCGAGCCGCGCGCCGGTCCGGCCGAGTCGCCGGAGGCGTTCATATAGGTCTGCGGCAGCAGGACCGCCACCCGCGGGCCGCCGGGCCGGATGCGCCCTTCGGCGATCAGGCCGCCGAATTTCTTCTTCGCGCGGGGCAGGTCCCAGCGCCGCGAGAGCTCCTCCGCGACGTCGAAGCCGACGTTATGGCGAGTGCCGGCGTGCTCGTTGCCAGGGTTGCCGAGACCGACGATGAGGATGCGGTCGCCGTCGCCCTGCTCGGCACCACCTCCGCCGCGGGCCCCACGGCGGCGGAAGATCGACATGGGGCGGGGTTACTCCCCGGAGTCGCCCGAATCGCCGCCGTCGCCCGAATCGCCGCCGTCCTCGGCAGCCGGGGCCTCGCCCTCCTCGCCGACCAGCTCGGCCTCCTCCTCGACGGCGGGCTCGGGCTCTTCCTCGACGCGCGGCGGCGAGAGGGTGGCGATCGTGACCTCGTCGGGGTCCTCGGCGACGAATTTGACGCCCTCGGGGGCGGCGATGGACGAGAGCGTCACGGTGTCGTTGATCTGCATCTCGGAGACGTCGGCGACCAGCCGCTCGGGGATGTCGGTCGGCAGCGCTTCGACGGTGATCTCGCGGGTTACGTGCTCAAGCACCCCGCCCTCTTTGACTCCCGGCGCGGTCTCGGCGCCTTCCAACTCGATCGCGACCTCGGCCTGGATCGCCTCGTCGAGTTTCACTTCCTGCAGGTCGATGTGCTGGAGGTTGCCGCGCACCGGGTGCAACTGCTGCTCCTTGACGACGACCGGTACGGCTTTCGATCCCTCCAGCTCGAGGTCGAACAGCGCCTGGCCACCGGCCAGGACCGCGCGGATCTCGCGTTCGCCCGCCTGGAAGGCCCGCGCCTCCGCACCGCCGCCGTAGACGACGCCGGGAACCAGCTCCTCGCCACGCAGGCGGCGAGAGCTGCGCGAGCCGAAATCGGTGCGTGCGGCGGCCTTCAGCTTTTCGCGGGTGCGAGCCATCGGACGGGAGAGGATAGAGAAAGCCGGGAAACGGAGCCCGCCACGAGGAACCTGTGACAACCTTGCCAGCCGTGGCCGATGACTCGAAGATCCCCAAGGGGCGGCTCCGCCGCTCGGCCAAGCTGGGCTCGATAGTCGGCGTGCAGGGCGCTCGCTACGCCGGAACCAAGGCGACCAACGTCGCCCGCTCCGAGGAGAGCAGCAAGGAAAAGCTCGAGCAGCGCCACCTGGAGACGGCGCTGAAGATGGTCGGCGCACTCGGCCAGATGAAGGGGGCGGCGATGAAGCTTGGGCAGTTCGCGTCTTTCATCGACACCGACTTCCTGCCTGAGGAGTCACGCGAGATCTACCAGGAGCAGCTCGCCAAGCTGCGCACCTCGGCGCCGCCGATGCCCTGGGAGAAGGTCGAGAAGGTGCTGCTCGAGGAGTACGACGGCGAGCCGGTTTCCGAGCTCTTTGCCGAGTTCGAGCACGAGGCCTTCGCCGCTGCCTCGATCGGCCAGGTCCACCGTGCCGAGCTGCTCGACGGGCGCCGGGTCGCGGTCAAGATCCAGTACCCGGGGATCGCCGAGGCGCTCGACGCCGACCTGCGCAACGCCGGCACCATCGTCCGCCTGGCCCGCGCGCTCGCCCCGGGTCTCGACGCCAAAGCCATCGCCCATGAGATCCGTGAGCGGGTGATGGAGGAGCTCGACTACGAGTACGAGGCGCAGAACCAGCGCACCTTCGCCCGCGCCTACCGCGACCACCCCTTCATCTACGTGCCGGAAGTGATCCCCCGCCTCTCGCGTCGCCGGGTGCTCGTCACCGAGTTCGTCGAGGGGATGACCTTCGAGCAGGTCAAGGAGCTGCCGCACGAGCAGCGCAGCCGCTTCGGCGAGATCGTCTTCCGTGGCAGCTTCGGCTCGATCTACCACCTGCGGCACTTCAACGCCGACCCCCACCCTGGCAACTACTTCCTGATGGAGGACGGTCGCGTCGCCTTCCTCGATTTCGGCATGACCAAGAAGCTCGACCACGAGCAGATCGTGCTCGAGCAGCGGGTGCTCGACGCCGCCTTCCACGACGACCCGGAGCGCTTTCGCAGCGCCCTGCACGAGCTCGGCTTCATCAAGAACCCCTCGAAGCTCGACGCCGAACGGCTGATGGAGCACATGCTGGCGGTCAGCGGCTGGTTCGTGGAAGACCGCGAGATCGAGATCAGCCCGGAGCGGGTGATGAAGATCATCGAGTCGACCCAGGACCCTCGCTCGGAGTACTACGACCTGATGCGTCGCGAGTCGATGCCAGCGGAGGAGTTGATGGGGCGGCGGATGGAAATCGGCGTCGTCGCCGTGCTCGGGCAGCTGCGCGCGAAGCGCAACTGGCACCGGATCATGCGCGAGTGGATCTACGCCGACCCGCCCGCAACCGAGCTGGGCGAGCAGGAGTGGGAGTACTTCGAGGGAAGAGGCGTGAGGCAGACCCCGATTGTCGAGCGATCCCTGGAAGGAGATCAGCGATGAGCAGGATCAAACGTGGTTGGGCCTTGACGAAGAAGAGCTGGGGAGTGCTGAACAGTCACCGCGAGCTGGCCCGCTTCCCCCTGTACGGGGCGGTCGCCACGATCCCGCTGGCCTTCGTCTTCCTCGGTCCGGGGCTCTATTTCCTGGACAAGGACGTGCTCGCCGGCGCGATCCCGCTGCTGGTGATCGGCGTCTACGTGCTCAGCGTGGTCGGCTTCTACTTCAGCGTCGGCCTCGCGGCTGCCGCCGACATGATCTTTCGCGGCGAGCAAGCGACCGTCAGCGACGGGCTCGCCGTGGCCCGCAGCCGCTTTTCCCAGATCTGCGGCTGGGCGGCGGTCTCGACCGCGATCAGCGTGCTGATGGGGGCACTGGAGAACCAGGGCGGCATCGCCGGGACGATCGCCGCGCGGCTGGTCGGCATGGCCTGGTCGCTGGTCACTTTCCTCGCCGTGCCCGTGATCGCGATCGAGGGCACCGGGCCGTTCGAGACGTTGAAGCGCTCGGCACACCTGTTCAAATCACGCTGGGGCGCGCAGATCACCGGCAACATCGCGATCGGCGGCGCAATCTTCTTCTTCGGCGTGCTGCCAAGCGCGATCGTCATCGCGGCGGGCGTCGTCGTCTGGGCCTCGGCCAGCTTCGCCGGCGCCCTGCTGGTCGTCATCGGCGCCATTGGCCTCGCCATCTCCCTGCTGATCAGCAAAGCGCTGAGCGGCATCTTCGGCGTCGCCCTCTACCGCTACACGCTCGACGGCCAGGCGGTCGGCGGCTTCAGCGCCGAGGACATGGAGTCGGCCGTGAAGATCAAGAAGGGCGGCCGCAACGCGCCGCCGACGGCGACGCCCGGCACGGTCTGAATCACTGCGTCCGACATTGACCACACCCCACTGGGGTCAATGTCGGATGCGCTCGAAGAGGCGGGGGTCGTTGGAGCAGATGCCGTCGACGCCGGCGCGGACCAGCTTCTGCATGCGGGGGAGGTCGTCGACGGTCCAGGCGATCAGCTCTACGCGGGCGAGGTCGGTGATCTTGGCCAGCTGACGGCTGACCAGTGGGTGGTAGACCCACATCGCATCGACGCCCATCTTCGGCAGTTCGCGTGCCGCAAGGCCGGGAAGCCGTTTGCGCATCCAGACAAGAGCAGCCAGCATCGGCAACTTCGCCCAGCGCTTCGAGTTCCAGTCCTTAGTCACCCTGGGATAGGTCCAGCCGCGCCGCAGGCCCGGCTCCAGCTGGCCGATCCTAGCGAGGGTCGAGAGCTCCATGGTCGAGACCATCGCCCGGCTAAGCAGCCTACGCTCGCAGATGGCCGCGACGATCTCCTCCTCCCGCCCGGGCAACTTGATGTCGAGGTCGATCTCGACCCTGTCCAGCGGCGGCTTCGTGAAGGCATCGAGCGCTTTCGCCAAGGTCAGCGGCTCGCGCCCTTCCGCGTCATGCCAGTCGTGGGCGGCGATCAGCGGCGTTCGCTCCGCCGCCTCCAGGCGAGGATGGCCGTCGCGGGTCCAGAGCACGTCGAACTCGATCGTGTCGACGCCCGCCTCGACCGCCGCGGCGAAGCTCTCCAGCGTGTTGCCGGGGGCGATCAGGCCGGCGCCCTTGTGGCCGACCAGGCGCAGCCCGGCTGATCCCTGGGTGGCCAGGGCGCTAGAAGAGCTGGTTCTCGCCGGCGAAGATCTCGGAGACCGAGTCGTCGGTGAAGATGCGGCGGATCGAGTCGGCGAAGGTGCCCGCGGTCGAGAGCACCGTGATGTTGTCCGGGGCGCCGGGGCGGAGCGGGATCGTGTCGGTGACGACGATCCGCTCGATCGCCGAGCCCGCCAGCCGCTCGTAGGCCGGACCGGAGAAGACGCCGTGCGTGGCGCAGGCGATCACCCGCGCGGCGCCCTCGTCGAGCACCGTCTGGGCGGCTGCGCAAAGGGTCCCGGCGGTGTCGATCATGTCGTCGACGAGAACCGCGGTCTTGCCTTTGACGTCGCCGACCACGTAGCCGATCTCGGCGACCTGCTGGGCGGGGCGCTCCTTCTCCATCACCGCCCAGTGGGTGCCGATGCGGCGGGCGAAGTTGCGCGCGGTCTTGACCCGGCCGGCGTCGGGAGAGACGATCACGAGCTCCTCGGTCAGTTCCTGGTCGGCAAACCACTGGGTCAGCATCGGCATCGCCGTCATGTGGTCGACCGGGACGTGGAAGAAGCCCTGGACCTGGCCCGCGTGCAGGTCCATGGTGAGGACACGGTCGGTGCCGACGCCCTCCAGGCACTTGGCCATGATCCGGGCGGAGATCGGCTCGCGCGGGGCGGACTTCTTGTCCTGGCGCGCGTAGCCGTACCAGGGCAGCACGGCGATGATGCGGTGCGCGGAGGCGCCCTGGGCGGCGTCGATCATGGTCAACAGCTCGACCAGGGCGTCGTTCGGGGTCATCTCGCTCTGCTCGTTGGCGCAGGTCGATTGGACGATGAAGACGTCGGCGCCGCGGATCGACTCCTCGTAGCGGCAGTAGACCTCGCCGTTGGCGAAGGTCTTCAGCGTCACCTGGCCGAGGTCGAGGTCGAGCTTGCCAGCGACCTTGGCGGCCAGCTCCATCGAGCTGCGGCCGCCGAAGACCATCATCCGCTTCGAGTAATCGTGCGGGATGGCGGTCGGCGCCGCCTCGGGACGCTGCTCGATCGTGCTCACGAATCCTCCACACGGGCCCGCGCGGACTTGCCCTCCGCGTAGCCCTCGATGTTCCTCTGGTCGTTCTCGCTCACTGCTAGCGCCCCCTCGGGGACATCCTTCTTGATCACCGCTCCGGCGCCAGTGTAGGCGGCGTCCCCGACTTGTACCGGGGCGATCAGCATCGTGTCAACGCCGAGCCGCACATCGGCGCCGATCGTCGTGCGGTGCTTGCGGAAACCGTCGTAGTTGGCGGTGATCGTGCCGGCGCCCAAATTGCTGCCCGCGCCGACGTCGGCATCGCCGATGTAGGCGAGATGAGGGACCTTGGCACCCTCGCCGATCTGCGAGTTCTTGATCTCGACGAAGGTGCCGGCCTTGGCGCCCGCGTCCAGGTGAGCACCGGGACGCAGGTAGGCAAAGGGGCCGACGCTGCAGCCGTCGAGGACGTCGCACTCGACCAGGTAGGAGTGCGGGACCTTCACGTTCGCGCCGAGGCGGGTGTCGATCAGCGTGCTGAGCGGGCCGACGACCGAGCCGGTGCCGATCGCAGTGGCCCCACGCAGGCTCGTGCCGGGCTCGATCCGGGCGTCGGCGGCGATCTCCACGTCCGCGTCGACCCAGGTCGTGCCGGAATCGACGACCGTGACGCCGGCCAGCATGTGCTTCTCGAGAATTCGGCGGCGGCCTTCCGTCTCGACCGCGGCCAACTCAGCCCTGTTGTTGACCCCCATCGTCACCGCGAAGTCCTCGGCGCGGTGAGCGGCGACGGAATGGCCGGCCTCACGCAGGACAGCAAAGACGTCGGTGAGGTAGTACTCGCCCTGGGCGTTGTCATTCGATAGTCCCGCCAGGGCGATCGCGAGCGGCCCCGCATCGAAGGCGTAGGTCCCGGCGTTGATCTCGCGGATCGCAAGCTCCTCGGCGCCGGCGTCGCCGGCGGCTTTCGCCTCGACCACGCGCTCAACGCCCCCGTCGGCACCGCGCACGACGCGCCCGTAGCTACCCGGATCGTCGAGCTCGATCGTCATCATCGTCGCGGCGGAGCCGGAAGCGGCGTGCGCCTCGAGGAAGCCGGAGACGATCTCGGCGGAGATCAACGGGTGGTCTCCGGAAAGGACGAGAACCGTCCCCGCCGCTTCGATCAGCGGCAGGGCAGCGCGTACGGCGCCCCCGGTGCCGTCCGGCTGCGGCTGCACGACCGTCTCGACGCCGTCGGGCAGACCGGCGGAGATGTCGATTCCCGGAGAGACGATCGCCGCCACCCGGCCCGCGCCGGCCTCGCGTGCGGCAAGTATCGGCCAGGCGACCAGCGGCCGCCCACAGACGGGATGGAGCATCTTCGGCGTCGACGAGCGCATGCGGGTGCCCTCGCCCGCCGCCATGACGAGCACTAGGGGGGAGCTCACCTTAGGATCGTAATGCCGGGGGAGCGAGGATGGGGCATCCCTCCGTTTGCTGGGTTTTCGCCACCAGACAGGTACAGCTCTCGCTGACCAGCCGGGCGAAAAGAGGACGCCGCGCACTCCGGGATGCCCCATCCTCGCTCTATCAGCTCAAGCGAGAACGGCCGACGCTGGAAAGCTTCAGGAAGAGCGAGCGAGGTCTTTGCCTACTAGAGCTACTGAGGTCAGGGTCCAACCGGCGAAGATCAGGTCTATCCCTACTAGAAGGCCGATTGCCCAGTCGGCGGAGCTGGGAAACTTGGCCAGTACGAGGATGCCGATCAGGAGGCCGGCGAAGCCGCTTAGGCCCACCAAGCCTGCGCCCTGCTGGCCCCGGCCGGCGAAGGCGACGAAGATGCGGGTGAGGCCCATGAAGAGGAAGTAGATGCCGAGCACCAGGGTCAGGGTCAGGGTGCCATTGTGCGGTTCGACGATCAGCCAGAGGCCGACGATGACCGTGAGGAAGGCCCAGAGCAGGCGCAGGACGACCGACCCGATCGAGTGCGCGGTGAACGCGCCGGCGACGAGAAACGCCCCGGCGATGACCAAGATCCAGCCGATGAAGATCGCCGTGCCGACCGATGCCACCGCGGGCACGACGATCGCCACGCAGCCGACGACTATCGCCAGTACGCCCACCGTCATCAGAGCCTTCCAACTGCGCGCCAGCCCGGCGCGTACTTCCGGGTCCAGGGTGGCTCCGCTCATCTCCATGAAAACGACCCTAAGCCCCTGCCCGGACGGGGTCAACCCCGACGTGGGCGCTACGCTCGTGACCACGATCCGGGGTGGTGTAGTCGGCTAGCACGTCTGGTTTTGGTCCAGGAAGCGAGGGTTCGAGTCCTTCCCCCGGAACTCGCAATCGCTAGCTGACCGGCTCGCGCTCGGGCGGCAGCTGGCCGCCCCGCTCGGTGTCGGCGATCAGTTCGTCCGGGGCCTTGTCCTCGGGGATGAAGCCGGATTTCATGCCGAAGTAGACGGCCTGAGGATGGTGGGCGACTATCGCCACCGTCGACTGCTCGGGCGTCACGGCGTAGCCGTCGGAGAGGGTCATGCCGATCTGCTCGAGGTCGAGCAGGCGCCAGACCTTCTCGTGCTCGGACTGGTCCGGACAGGCCGGGTAGCCCCAGGAGTAGCGGCGACCCTGGTCGGGGTCGATGCCGAGCTCGCGGCGCACCTGGGCGTGCAGCCACTCGGCCAGGCCCTCGGCGGACTGCACGCCGAGGCCGTGGACGAAGAGCTGTTCGGCGAACTCGCCTTCGCTCTCCAGCCGCTCGATCAGCTCGGTCACCTCGGGGCCGACGGTGACGCCCTGCAGGGCGACGACGTCGCGTTCGCCACTCTCCAGCGGGCGGTAGAAGTCGGCCAGGCAGATGCGGTCGTGCTTGGGCTGGCGCGGGAAGACGAGCCGCTCCAGCTCGCGCTCGGGGTCCTCGGGATCGAAGACGATCAGCTCGTTGCCCTCCGAGTTGCAGGGGAAGTAGCCGAGCCGTGCCCGCGGGTGAAGGTAGTCCTGCTCGCGCCACATCCGCTCCAGGCGCGGCGCAAAGCCCTCCTCCTCCCCGTTGCCCTCGATCAGTTCGCGCCAGGCCTCGCCCTTGACGCCTTTGCCGCCCCAGTGCAGCTTGAAGAGCACGTGGCGGTCGAGGTAGGGGAAAACCTCGTCGAGGTCGATCTCTACCTCGCGAGCGCCCTGGAACGGCGACTCGGGGATCGGGTTGTCGGTGACGGCGGCGGAGCGCACGCTGGCGTCGCTGGTCGGCGGCGAGTCGTCGACGACGACGGGCTTCTCGCGCAGTGTCTTCGCCTCGGCGTGGATCCGCTCGACCAGCGCCCCGCGCGCAGCCTCGTCGACCAGCGCGTCCATCGTGTCGAGACCCTGGAAGGCGTCCTTGCAGTAGAAGACCCCGGGCGCGTAGACGTCGTCGGACTCTTTGCCGTGCGGGTAGAGCGTGCGGCGGCCGAAGTCGCGGTTGATCGCGGCGCCGCCGATCAGCACCGGGAACTCGAGGCCACGCTGGTGCAGCTCCTGGATGCAGATCGGCATCTGCTTCGAGGTCGAGACGAGCAGCGCTGAGAGGCCGATCGCGTCGGCCTCGTTCTCGACCGCGGCCTCGATGATCGTCTCGACCGGGACCTGCTTGCCGAGGTCGACCACGGTGTAGCCGTTGTTGGTGAGGATCGTGTTGACCAGCGACTTGCCGATGTCGTGGACGTCGCCGAACACGGTCGCGATCACGACCTTGCCCTTGGTGTGGCCGTCGATCCGGTCGAGGTAGTTCTCCAGCCGCGCCACGGCGCGCTTCATCACTTCGGCCGACTGCAGGACGAAGGGCAGGATCAGTTCGCCGGCGCCGAATTTGTCGCCGACCTCCTTCATCGCCGGCAGCAGCACCTCGTTCAGCGTCGGGACGGCGCCGATCTTCTCGTTCGAGCGGTCGATCCACTCCTCGACCCCGTCCTTCTTGCGGCGCAGGATGTGCCAGTGCAGGGCCTCCTCGGGCTCCATCCCCGCGGTCGGGTCGTCCGCCTCCTCGACGGCCTCCTCGCCCTTGGACTCGAAGTGACCGATGAAACGCTCCAGCGCGTCCTCGCGCCGGTTGAAGACGAGGTCGTCGGTCAGCTCGCGCTCCTCATCGGAGATCTCCGCGTAGGGGGTGATGTGGTTGGGATTGACCATCGCCAGGTCGAGCCCGGCGTCGACGCAGTGGTGGAGGAAAACCGAGTTGAGCACGGCGCGAGCCGGCTGGCCGACGCCGAAGGAGACGTTGGAGACGCCGAGCGAGGTCTTGACGCCGGGGATCTCGGCCTTGATGCGGCGGATTCCCTCGATCGTCTCCACGGCCGAGGGCTTCCACTCGTCGTCGCCGGTGGTCAGGGTGAAGGTGAGCGCGTCGAAGATCAGCGCCTCGGGGTCAAGGCCGTGCTTCTCGCAGACCAGGTCGCGGATCCGCTTGGCGATCTCGACCTTGCGCTCGGCCGTCTTCGCCATGCCGACCTCGTCGATCGTCAGCGCGATCAGAGCCGCCCCGTGGGCCTTGGCCAGCGGCGCGACGACGTTGGCCTTGTCCTCGCCCGCCTCGAGGTTGATCGAGTTGACGATCGCCCGCCCGGGGATCTTCTCCAGCGCCGCTTCGATCACGTTGGGCTCGGTCGAGTCGACCTGGATCGGCGCCGGCTGGGTCAGTGAGATCCGCTCGACCACGGCGACCATCTGCTCGTCCTCGTCGGCGCGCTCGGTCAGCGCCACGCAGACGTCGAGCACGTGGGCGCCGCCTTCGACCTGGTCTTCGGCGACCTGAACCAGGCCGTCGTAGTCGTCGGCCAACAGCAGCTCCTTGGCCTTGCGCGAGCCCTGCGAGTTGACCCGCTCGCCGACCAGGGTCGGGCGCGGCTCCTGGACCAGCGGCGTCGAGGTCATCATCGAGGAGACCTCGATCGGGCCCGGCGCCGGGCGCTCGCCGGGCACGCGGCCGTCGACCCGCGCGCGGATCGCCGCGATGTGCTCGGGGGTCGTCCCGCAGCAGCCGCCGACGATCCCGACCGAGTAGCGCTCGACGAACTCGCCCAGCGTCGCGGCCAGCGGCTCGGGCCGTTCGGGGAAGATCGTCTCGCCGTCGGGCCCCTGCAGAGGGAGGCCGGCGTTGGGGATGCAGTGAACTGGCAGCGGGCTGTGCTCGCCGAGGAAGCGGATCGCCTCGCGCATGTCCTCGGGACCGGTCGAGCAGTTGAGCCCGATCACGTCGACGTCGAGCGCGGTCAGCGTCGCCAACACCGCCGATATGTCCGTGCCCAGCAGCATCTTGCCGCCCTGCGGCAGCAGCGAGACGCTGCACTGGATCGGCAGCGTGCGGCCGGTCGCGGCGAATGCCTCACGGGCGCCGAAGATCGACGCCTTGACCTCGAGGATGTCCTGCGCGGTCTCGATGATGATCAGGTCGGCGCCTCCCTCGACCAGGCCCTTCGCCTGCTCGGCGAAGACCTCGACCAGCTTGCGGAAGGAGATGTCGCCCAGGGTCGGGTCGTCGGACGCGGGCAGGAAGCCGGTCGGCCCGATCGAGCCGGCGACGAAGCGATCCTCGCCCGCCGCCTTGCGGGCGATCTGCGCCGCCTTGACGTTGATCTCGTGCGTGTGCTCGCCCAGCCCCCACTCCTCGAGCTTCAGCCGCGAGCCCTGGAAGCTGTCGGTCTCGACCACCTCGGCGCCGGCCTCGAGCATCGAGGCATGGACGCCCTCGATCACGTCGGGGCGGTTGAGGACCAGCGCCTCGTGGCATTTGCCGAGCAGGCCGCCGTAGTCCTCCTGGGTCAGGTCGAATTGCTCCAGGGTCGCGCCCATGCCGCCGTCGAAGACGACGACGCGTTCCCTGGTCGCAGCTATGTAGTCGCGCTCGGGCATGGATGAAAGAGGCTACCGAGGTGGGTGCGGTCGACTTTTGAGCCGCTATGCGAGCAAAAAGACGACCGCACTCGTTGGACTAGGCTGACGCGGCGATGATCGATTCCCACACGCACCTGTTCCTCTGCGAGCGGCCCGAGGCCGAGCTGGTCGCGGACGCGCTCGCGGCGGGCGTCAAGCGCATGCTCAACGTCGGCCTCGGCGGCGAGCAGAACGCCATCGCGATCGGAGCCGCCGAGCGCCATGAGGAGGTCTTCGCCAGCGTCGGCCGCCACCCGACCGAGGCGGGTGGATTCGACGACGCCGAAGCGGAGCGGATCGCCCACCTCGCGGCACACGAGAAGGTGCGGGCGATCGGCGAGACCGGGATCGACTACTACCACGAGACGGCGAGCCCGGCCGACCAGCGGCGTGCCTTCGAGGCGCAGGTCGAGATCGCTCGCGAGCTCCAGCTGCCGATCGTCATCCACGGCCGCGACAAGGACGGCGAGACGGCGGCGATCGACGAGATCTTCGCGGTGCTCGACGCCCAGGCCGGCGACACGCCGGTGATCCTGCATTGCTTCTCCGCCCCCTGGCGCGCCGCCGACGCCGCCGAGCGCGGTTGGTACTGCTCCTTCGCCGGCCACACCACCTATCCCGGCTCCGACGATCTGCGCGAGGCCGCCGCCCAGCTACCCGACGAGCTGATCCTGGTCGAGACCGACGCCCCCTACCTGGCGCCCCAGACCGTACGCGGCAAGCCCAACGAGCCCGCCTACGTCGTCGACACCGCCCGTGTCGTCGCCGCCGCGCGCGGGGTCGCCTACGAGGAGCTGGAGCGGACCGTCGAGGCGAACGCCCACGCCCTCTTCGGCTGGTAGGGCTCCCCAGCGATGGTCAGGCTCGGGCAGAACTTCCTCGCCGACCCGAACCTGCTCGACGCGATCGTCCGCGACGCCGAGCTCGAGCCGTCCGACGTCGTGCTGGAGGTCGGCGCCGGCGAAGGGGTGCTGACCGAGCGCCTCGTTGCCGTCGCCGCACATGTGCACACGATCGAGATCGACCGCAACTTGGAGCCCGTGCTGGCGCCGCTCGCGGCGCGCCCCGAGGTCGAGCTGCACTGGGGCGATGCGATGAAGCTCGACCTGGCCGGCTTCGATCCCCCGCCGAGCGCGGTCGTCGCCAACCTGCCCTACTCGATCGCCACGCCGTTGCTCCTACGCACGATCGAGGATCTACCCGGGGTGTCGTGCTGGACGGTGATGGTGCAGCGCGAGATCGCCGACCGCCTGCGAGCCGCGCCGGGCAGCCGGACCTATGGCTCGCCGAGCGTGCAGGCGCAGCTGGCCTGCGAGGTGAAGCTGCTGCGCACGGTCGATCCGGCGGTCTTCCGGCCGCGGCCACGAGTCGAGTCGGCGATCTTGAGCCTGCGCCGCACCGGGATCGGCGCCGACGCGGCCACCCGTGAGCTGGTTCGCGGCGCCTTTGCCCACCGCCGCAAGTCGCTGTCCCGCTCGCTGGAGCACGTCCGCCCCGGCTCGTTGAGCGCCACCCGCAACGCCCTGCGCGAGCTGGGAATAGCCGAGGATGCGCGTGCCGAGGCGCTCTCCCCCGCGAATTTCGCCGCCCTGGCGGGGAAACTGGGTGGCAGCGAGTGACGCCCGCCCCGATGCGTATCCAAGCACCCGCCAAGCTCAACCTCTGCCTCTACCTCGGCCCGCGCCGCGCCGACGGGCTGCATGCGCTCTGCTCTCTGTTCGAGCCGCTTGCCCTGGCTGACACGATCGAGGTCTCCGAGGCCAGCAGCGACGAGGTCATCTGCCCAGGGGTGGAGGGCGAGAACCTCGCAGCCCGAGCACTGGCGGCCCTGCGCGAGCGCGGCTGGGACGGGCCACCGCTGCGGGTCGCGATCGAGAAGCGGACCCCCGTTGCCGCGGGTCTCGGCGGCGGCAGCGCCGACGCCGCGGCAATCCTGCGGCTCGCGCGGAACGCTGCGCTGGGAGCATCTGGCCCCACTCCAGACCTCGGCGAGATCGCCGCCGAGCTCGGTGCCGACGTCCCGTCCCAGCTGGTCCCCTCCCTCTCCTTGGTGCAGGGGGCCGGCGAGAGGGTCGAGCGGCTGCCCGACCCAGCTGCCCATGCCGTGGTGCTGCTGCCCGGCGGCGGCGGGCTGAGCACGGCGGATGTCTTCGCCGAGGCTGACCGCCTTGGGCTGGGCCGTGCCGAGAGCGAGCTCGACGAGCTTGCCGAGCGCCTGCGCGAGGCGGCCGGCACGGGTGCCTCTCCCCTCGACTACGCCACGCTGCTCGCCAACGACCTCGAGCCGGCGGCGCGCTCGCTGCGTCCCCAGATCGGCGACGCGCTCGACGCCCTGCGTCAGGCCGGCGCCCCACTTGCCTTCCTCACCGGCTCCGGGCCCACCGCGGTCGGACTTTTCCCTTCCCTGGCCCCGGCAAAGTCGACTGCGGCGCAGCTCGAACGCGACGACGCGATCGTCTGTGAGGCAGGGCGAGCGCCGTGAAGCTCCAGCTCCCCGAGGGCCGTCGGCGAAAACGCCTGCTGATCGCGCTCATCGCCGCCGCTATCGCCGCCGGCTACTACCTGCTCAGCCGGGTGATCCCGCACGACGAACTCCAGCAGCTGCTGGAAGACATCTCCAACGCACTCGGCGCCTGGACCTACCTCTTGGTCGGCGCCTTCGCCTTCGCCGAGACGGGCGCCTTCGTCGGCCTCGTCGTCCCCGGCGAGACCGTGATGCTGCTGGGCGGCGCGGTCGCGGGCCAGGGCGCGATCAGCATCTACCTGCTGATCGCGGTCGCCTGGTTCTCCGCCTGGGCGGGCGACACGACCAGCTTCTTCCTCGGCCGCAGGCTCGGCCGCGAGTTCGTGATGCGCAACGGCCCCCGCTTCGGGATCAGCCACGAGCGCTTCGAGAAAGTCGAGGACTACTTCTCCCGGCACGGCGGCAAGACGATCTTCATCGGCCGCTTCATCAGCCTCGTGCGCGCCTTTGCCCCCTTCATCGCCGGCAGCTCCGGCATGCGCTACCGCGCATTCGTCCCCTACAGCATCCTCGGCACCGGGCTCTGGGCCAGTGCCCACATCCTGATCGGCTACTTCTTCTCGCGCAGCATCGACACCGCCGCCAAGTACGCCGGCCGGGGTGCCTTCCTGCTCGGCACGCTGATCGTCGTCATCGTCGGCACGGTCGTGTTGGTGCGCCACTTCCGGGTCGAGGCGAACCGGCGGGCCGCGGTGCGCTGGATGGAGGGCCATTGGGCGACGCGATGGATCGTCGTCCTCGCGCGCCGCTTCCAACCGCAGCTCAGCTTCCTCTGGGACCGGGTGACGCCGGGCGGCACCTTCGGGCTCGAATTCACCTCGCTGATGGCAGCCTTTGCCGTCGCCGCGTTCGTCCTCGTCGCCTACACGGTGATCGTCAACGGCAATCCCGGCCCCACGCCGGGCGACATCACCGCGATGGAAATCGCCGAAAAACTGCGCACCGCCTGGCTCATCGATCTGGCCAAGGTGGTGACGGCGCTCGGCTCGAGTGCCATCTGCTGGCCGCTCGCCGCGATCGCCGCGGCGATCCTCGCCGCCCGCCGCCGCTGGGCCGAGCTCGGTGTGCTGATTGCCGGCATGGCGATCGTCATCACCGGGGTGCACGAGATCAAAGACGCAGTCGACCGGCCGCGGCCCATGGACGGGCTGGTGGACGTCTCCGGGTCGTCTTTCCCCAGCGCCCACGCGGCCTACTCGACCTTCTACGTCTGGCTGGCGGTGACGATCGTGATGCGCCTGCGGGTCGGGATGGCGCGGGGAGCGCTCGTGATCGCAGCCGGGATCGGCCTCACCGCCCTGATCGGCCTCTCGCGCGTCTACCTCGGCGTCCACTACATGAGCGACGTCAGCGCCGGATGGGCGCTCGGCGCCGCTGCCTTCTCGCTCTGTGCCGCCGTCGCCCTCGTCATCACCACGTTGCGGCAGAATGGGCACCGTGCTGCCGCTCGCCCTGCAGAAGATCGAAAATGAGTACCTGCTCTTCGGCGCGGCCGGGCTGGTCAGCCTGGTCGCTTTCGTCGCTCTGATCTTCGTCCCCGCGATCGGCTCCTACGGCCGTATCTGGGAGAAGGCGGCGGCGGGGGTGCTTTCGGTGATCGTGCTTGTGGCGCTGGTGCTCACGGGTGTCGTCGTGGGGCTTGCGATCGTCTACTACTACAACGACATTGTCGAAGTGATCGGTTGACGGGACCATCCGGCAGGGCTTCCACTTAACTTTTTTTGAAGACGGTTGGCGGTCGTTCGCGGGCGCCGCCGCAAAAAAAGTACAAGACGTTCCAGCCCTACCGGATGGTCCCTAAATGGAACGCCTGGGGATAATGAGGCGATGTCCACCAGCGCAAAAGGGGCGAAAAGCCCTGCAAAGCCTGCTGACCAGGAGCCGTTGGGTGCGCTCTCCGAAGCTGTTGAATCGGGAGCTGGACTTCCCGCCGTGGCGCGGGCGGCGGCGCGGGTGCTGGATGCCAGCGTCGCGTTGATCGAGCGTTCGGGGGCGGTCTTGGCAGTGGCGGGCGCATCGCCGGACCAGGAGGAGAAGCTGCTGGCCGGCGATGAGCGGGTGACCTCGGTCGAGCTGCGCGTCGCCGACGCGGCCGTCGGTGAGCTGCGCTACCGGGCGAAAGCTCCCCCCGATCCGGCGATCGCTCGGATGGTGACGACGCTGCTGGCCCTGGAGCTAGAGCGCTCGCGCTCTCCCGACTGGCAGAACGAGGAGGTGGCGGGGGTCTTCGTCGCCGCCGTCTTCGCCCGGCAGGTGACCGACCGCGGCGACATCGTCGCCCGCGCCAGCGAGCTTGGTACCGATCTGGAGAAGGGAGCGGGGGCGATCGTCCTGCGTGCCGCGCCCCGGACGGCGCAGACCGGCGAGTGGCGGGCGCGCGTGCTGACCCTGGCGATGCGGACGTTGCGCTCGCTCGCCTCCGGCGCCCTCGCCGCGGTCGAGGAGGGCGAGGTCGCGACAGAGATCGCCGTGATCGTCCCCGTGGAGGAGGACGAGCGCCTGCAGCGCGCGGCCGCCGGCCTGGCGCGCGAGCTGGAGGATGCCCTCGCGGGCTTCCACCTGACGATCGGCGCGAGCCGCCGCGTCGCCGATCCCGTCGACCTCTACCGGGCCGGCAACGAGGCCCACCTCGCGGTCAACGTCGGCGAAGCCGAGGACCGTCCCCTGCTCGCCTTCGAAGACACGGGCGCCTACCGCCTGCTGCTGCCCGCGATGAGCGAGGACCCAGGTGAGCTGCAGCGCTTCTTCGCCGAGACGATCGAGCCGCTCGCCGCCTACGACGACCAGTACGAGACCGAGCTCGTTGCGACCGTCGAGGCCTATCTCGGCAACGACGGCAACGTCGCCGCCACCGCCAAACAGCTCTTTACCCACCGCCACACGATTCGCTACCGGCTCGAGCGCGTGCGCGAGCTCTGCGGCCATGACGTCTCAGCCACTGAGGGCCGCGAGAAGCTCGGCCTCGGCCTCAAGGCGATGCGAGTCCTGGGCATCGCCTCCCCCCGCGGCCCCGCTCAAGAACCTGGCGCCGAAGGGGGAAAGGTGCCGCGAAGCAGTGAGGAGTGAAACCCGCCCCGGGAGGGGTTCCACTTAACTTTTTCGGTGTATCGCTTTCGGGCTGTCGCCCGAAGGCCTCGACGAAAAAGTACAAGACGTTCCACCCCTCCCGGGGCGGGTTTCATGCCCCAATGCGCTCGCGAGACTCAGAGCTTGAGGGGTGGGGCTTGAGGCGAACCGGAGCCGCTGAGATTGCTTGTACTCGGAGGTCGCTCCAGGTGAGGCCCTCGCGGACGAGGGCGGGCAGGCCGAGGGCGACGGCGGTGGCGATCTCGACCGCCTGCAGGATCACGCCGTAGGCGAGGGCGTCGGCGGTGCTAACGCCGAAGCCGGTGTGGAGGACGCTGATCACGGCAAGCTGGAAGACGCCGATGTTGGACGGGGTCGCCGGCACGACCGCGGTCACGTTGACCGCGAACAGCACCGCCGCCGCGGCGCCGATGCCGGCATGGCCGCTGAGACCGAGCGCCGCGAGCAGGGCCCAGCAGGCGGCGAGCTGGATCGCCCAGGCGCCGAGCTGGGCGACGCTGGCGACGGCTCCGTAACGCGGCTGTCGGAACACCGCCAGGCCTGCCCGCACCTGCAGCAGGGCCCGGTGCATGGCGGCGCCGATCCGGGCGAAACGGCCGTTGCCGTTGCGGCGCATCAGCACCGGTGCGATCAGGACGACGAGCAAGAGGGCGAGCGGCACGAAGCTGAAGACGAACAGCTTCTCCGTGCTGGAGTGGAAGAGGTCGGTGCTGGAGACGATGATCGTGCCCAGCAGAGCCAGCGCGACAATGTTGAGCACGGTCTGCGAGACGAGGGTGCCGAGCAGAACGGGGAAGGTCTCGCGCATGCGCCCGATCCGCCGGGCGAGGGTCATCGCCCTTGCCGGCTGCACCAAGCCGTGCCGGCAGCGTCGCCGACATCAGCACGCCGATCATCGTCGCCGAGGTGACGTCGCGACGCCGCACCGGCCGGTTGGGCAGGGCCGCGCGCACGATCGCGTACCAAGACGCCGCGCGGAAGAAGAGTGAGAGGGCCATCAACCCGCAGGCGACCAGGACCCAGGTGAGATCGGAACGGACGATGCTCGCGACCACGTTGTCGACGCCGATCTTCTGCGCGGCAAGCGCGGTGAGGCCGATGCCGAGAACGCCGGCGACTCCGAGGCCGGCCCGGCGGGCGATGCGCCGCTTGCGACTGCCGCTCTGCGCGAGCGGCGGGTCGAGTGTGGGCAGGCGCCGCGGCGGGCTCGAAGGGGCGCCGTCGGCGGGTCTGATGCCGGCCCAGTGCGCAGCGCGCTCGACCGCGCCAGATGGCGCTGGCGCCTCAAGCGCACGCTCGTAGACCTGGGTGACGCGATCGGCGACTCGCGGCCAGGCATAGCGCTGGGCGCTCTGCCGCGCCGCCGCGCCCATCGCCGCCAGGCGCTCGGGCTCGTAGTGGACACGCTGCAGTTCCTCGGCGAGACGCTGTGGGTCGCCGGGCGGGACCAGCACTCCGTCGACGCCATCGGTGACGACGTCGCTGTAGCCGGCGATGGCGGAGGCAATCGCCGGGGTACCCGCGGCGAAGGCCTCGGTGAGGACCATGCCGAAGCTCTCGCCGGAGAGCGAGGGGGCGCAGAGCAGATCGGCCTCGCGCAACGCCGTCCAGAGGCTCTCGCCGGAGACACGGCCGCGCACGTCGATCCAGCGCATCGTCTCGGGATCGGCCAGGTAGCGCAGCACGTCCTCGCGCTCGGCGCCGATCACGGTGAGGCGGCTGGGCACGTGCTCGACCAGCGCTTCGAAAGCGGTCAGCAGCACCGGCAGGCCCTTGCGCTCCTCGGGGCGGCCGACGAACAGCACCCGCAACTCGCCACTCGGCGGCTTTGGGCCGAGCGGCGCGGCGTCGACGTCGACGCCATTCGGAATCACCTCGTAGTGCCCGCCGAACCAGCGGCGCCCCGTCCAGGCGGCTGCCTCGGAGACCGCGATCCGGGCCGAGAGCCGGTTCAAGACCCGCCTTCCGCCCAGCGCCGAAGCGAGGTGGTTGGGGATCGCCTTGGTCGAGTAGGCGTGGAAGGTCCCGACCGCAGGGACGGGAGTCGCAAGCGCAGCGTTCCAGCCGACCAGCGGCACGATCGGCTCGTGGATATGGACCACGTCGTAGCGGCCCTGACGCAGCTCGCGACGCGGGGCGACGACGCCGCCCGCCGGGAAGGGGGCGAGGTTGGAGACCGCGCCATTGGCCGAGAACCCCGCAGTGCGGCCCATCGGGACCAGATAGTCGGGCATCTCGCGGGCCTCCGCGGGCGCGCGGTGAAGCGCCCGGCTGAGCCGATCTGGGGGATCGAAGGGGGCGAGCACACGCACGTGGTGACCGCGACCGAGAAACTCCTCGGCAAGCGACTCGACGTGCCGGTTCACGCCGCCCTGGTAGCTCCAGGAATATGGCGAGACTAGGGCGATTCGCACGAAGCACTAAGCCTAGAGGATGCGCCGGAACCGCCTTGGGTGAGCTCGCCCTAGAACAGATGAACTAGGACGGCGGCGACGAGTGCGGCGGCAAGTCCGAAACCGGTCTGCATCAAGACGCGGTTCTGCGCGGCAAGCTCGGCCCGTAGGCTCGCGTCTCCCGCTTGCATCTCCGCCCGTAGTTCGGCGCCGCCTTCCTGCATCTCCTTGCGGAGCTGGGCACAACCTTCCTGCATCTCTTTGCGTAGGGCGGCATTGCCTTCCTTCATCTCCTGGCGGAGGGCGGCATTGCCCGCCTGCATCTCTTTGCGAAGTGCGGCGTTGCCTTCCTGCATCTCCTTGCGTAAGGCGGCATTGCCCGTCTGCATCTCGTCGCGGAGAGCGGCGTTGCCCGCTTCCATCCCCCGCCGCAGTTCGGCGTTGCTGCCTTTGATCTCCCGCCGCAGTTCGGCGTTGCCTGCTTTGACCTCGGTGCGCAGCGTCGCGATCTCCGCGTCCAGGTGGTCGAAGCGTTCTTCCAGACGATCGTCTGTCCAGCTCTGTGGTGCCATTGCCATTGCCTCCATACGACCATGCTAGGGAGAAAGGTGTGACGCGTGGGACACGAAAGTGTAACTTATTGTCTTGGCAGACGAATGTCTGAGGGATTGGCTGAATTCAGATGCGAGATTCGGCCCAGACGAAGCCGACGAAGACCAGCAGATAAGCGCCGCCGATCTCGAGCAGGAGGGCACCGGAGTCGTTGGCGACGGTGCCGACGAGGGTTGCGGCGAGGGCGCCGAGCATGCCGGCACGCATCGCCGGCAGACCGCTCAGCCAAGTCGCCAAGCGGTCGCGGCGCAGCCAGGCGAGCACGGCGGCGGCAATGACGACGGGAAGGCCGGCGGCGAGAATCGGGCGGGCGAAGCTGCTCACCATCTCGCTGAGGCGATGGCCGATGACGGAGAGGACGCCGCCGCCGCTCTTCGCGTCGAGCACGGTCTTGGTCAGGTGAGCGTTTGCTCCCGTGACCAGGTCGGCGGCGGAGAGGATCGCCAGCGCGGGGATCGGCAAGAGAAACGCAAGCAGGGCCAGGCGCCGCCTACCGGCAAGCAGGGCGGCGGCCACCGCGGCGCCGAGCGGCAGGCTGATCGCGGCGCCCACGTCGGCGCCGTAGCGCCCGTAGGCGAAGACAAAGGTGAAGATCGCGGAGACGACGAGGAAGGCGGCGGGACGGCGCCTCGACGCTCCCGACATTGCCGCGCCGGTTCCGACCAGGATCAGGACCACCAGGCACGACTCGAGCTCGTTCCCGATGCCGTAGAAGCGGTGCCCGCCGGCGGGGTTGGGACCGACGATCGAGAGCTGGGTCAGAGCCGAGCCGCCGATCAGGTCGATCGCATAGGCCAGCGACGTCGCGGCACAGGCGAAGGCGAGCGCCCGGTAGCCGCCGAGGCTCGCCAGCGTCACCGCCGCCAGCGCCGGAGAGCCGAGCATGACCAGCAACCGTTCGACGCCGACACTTGGTTCCAGCGCCGCCGCGGCCAGGCAGAGCAGGGGCAGGTAGACGAGCGCGAGCGCGAGCAGGCGTGCACCCGCGCGGCCCGCGCGCTTGCGGTCGAAGGCCATCACCAGGCCGAACGCCCCCAGCCAGACGAGCAGCGTCACCCCGATCACCGGGGCGCGACGGTCCGTCACGTCCCAGAGCCGCCCACCGGGCGCGGCGTTACGCACGACGGCATGGGGGTTGCCCTGGAAGCCCGCGCCCGCCGCGTGCAGACCGAGCAACAGCGCGATCGCGGCAATCACCAGCGCCGCCGGCGCTATCGTGACCCGAATGGCCGACCGCACGTTCGCCAAGTTCACTTTCTTCAAGATCGACCCCGAGTGGCGCCGCCGCGACGCTGAGTTGCGCGCGGCCGACAAGCAGGAATTCCTCGCGGCTTGTGAGGACTTCGCCCTCGACCGCTCTCTGCGCGCCTACTCAACCATAGGCACGCGCGGCGACGTCGACCTGGTCATCCTCTCCCAGAGCCCCAACCTGGACGATCTGCACACCTTCCACGTAGTGCTCGGGCAGAGCGGCTTGGCGAAGTGGGCGAAGACCCCGCACTCGTTCCTCTCGATGACCAAACGCTCGCCCTACAGCGAGGAGGGGGCGCGACCGGAGATCTGCGTCTCCGAGCGCAAGTACCTCTTCCTCTACCCGATGGTCAAGCAGCGCCGCTGGTACGGGCTGCCGGCCGAGGAGCGCGGGCGGATCATGAAAAGCCATATCGAGGTCGGACGCCGCTACCCGGAGATCACGATCAACACCACCTACTCCTACGGGCTCGACGACCAGGAGTTCGTCGTCTGCTTCGAGGGCGACGACCCCGGGATGTTCCTCGACCTGGTCAACGAGCTGCGCCCGACCGAGTCGAGCGAGTACACGGAGCGCGAGACGCCGATCTTCACCTGCGTCGCGATGTCGGTGCGCAAGGCACTCGACGCGCTCGACGGCAACGCCAGCGTCGCCGCAGCCTTGAGTGGTACCGAGATGTGACCGATAATCGGTCTGAATGCTCGTTGAGACCCTCAGCTATGCCATTGACGAAGAGGACCGTCTGATCAGGGTCGACGACGGCTTCTACCGCTTCGCCGAGCAGAACGGCTGGGATGGCGCCGGGGCCAGCCTCGGGCGCTCGCTATGGGACTTCGTCGCCGGCCACGACGTGAAAAAGCTGCAGCGACTGCTGCTGCGGCGCGTCCGCGAAGGGGTCCGCGAGGTGGAACTCCCCTTCCGCTGCGACGGCCCGGACGTGACCCGCGAGATGGACATCCGCATCGCCGCCGACAGCACCGGCCGGGTGGTGCTCTTCTCCGCTCGGCTGCGCTCCGAAGAGGACCGGGAGGAGCCGCAGCCGCTCTTCGATCCGCTTGCCGCGCGCGACGACGACGACTTCCTGCCGATGTGCGCCTGGTGCGACCGCTTCCTGGTCGACGGCGAGTGGGTCGAGGTCGAGGAGGCGGCGAAGCGGCTGGAGCTCTTCCGGCGAAGCGAGCTGCCGGTGCTGGACCACGGCATCTGCCCGCAGTGCAGCGGGCAATTGCTCGCCGCATAGGCGGCGAGCCCATTTCCCTATCCTTCCGCGTTCCAATGACCCAGATAGGCACCGAAGACAACCCAGTCCGCGTCGCGATCGTCGGCGCCGGCCCGTCCGGCTTCTACGCCGCCGAGCACATCCTCAAAGATGCCGGCACGCACGCCCAGGTCGACCTCTTCGACCGCCTCCCCACCCCTTTCGGCCTGGTCCGCGGCGGCGTCGCCCCCGATCACCCGAAGATCAAGTCCGTGATCCGGGTCTACGAAAAAACCGCCGCGCGCGAGGGCTTCCGCTTCTTCGGCAACGTCAAGGTCGGCCACGACATCGAGGTCGAGGACCTCGAGCGGCTCTACCACGCGATCGTCTTCACTGTCGGCTGCGAGACCGACCGCCGGCTCGGCATCCCAGGCGAGGAGCTGCCCGGCAGCCACGCCGCCACGTCCTTCGTCGGCTGGTACAACGCCCACCCCGACTACTGCGACGAAGAGTTCGACCTCTCCGGCGAGCGCGCGGTGGTGATCGGCAACGGCAACGTGGCGATGGACGTCGCCCGGATGCTCGCCCTGACCGACCACGAGCTGCGACAGACCGACACCGCCGACCACGCGATCGAGCTGCTCGACCGCAAGCAGATCCGCGAGATCGTCGTGCTCGGCCGCCGCGGGCCGGTACAGGCCGCCTTCACCAACCCGGAGATCAAGGAGCTCGGCGAGATGGAGGATGCCGACGTGATCGTCGACCCGGCAGAGGTCGAGCTCGACCCGGCCAGCGCCGCCTTCCTCGAGTCCGACGAGGCCGACAAGACGACCCGGGTCAACGTCGAGACGCTGCGCGAGTTCTCCCAGCGCCGGCCCGAGGACAAGCGGCAGCGGATCGTGCTGCGCTTCCTCGCCTCCCCGGTCGAGATCAAGGGCGACGGCAAGGTCGAATCGATCGTCGTCGGCCGCAACGAGCTGGTCGAGGATGGCGGAAGCCTGCGGGCCAAGGACACGGGCGAGCGCGAAGAGCTCGAGTGCGGACTGGTCCTGCGCTCGGTCGGCTACACCGGGATCCCGATCGAGGGCGTCCCCTTCGACGAGAAGCGCGGCCTGATCCTCAACGAGGGCGGTCGCGTGCTCGACTCCCACGACTCCGGTCACAAGGCCGGCCACTACACCGCGGGCTGGATCAAGCGCGGTCCCTCCGGCGTGATCGGCACCAACAAGAAAGACGCGCTGGAGACCGTCCAGCACCTGCTCGCCGACATCGAGTCGCAGACTCTGCTCAGCCCCGCCAACCCCGAGGCATCCGCGGTCGACGATCTGCTCGCCGAGCGCGGCATCCGCTTCGTCAGCTTCGAAGACTGGCAGGCGATCGACCAGGCCGAGGTCGGCCGCGGCGAGCCCCACGGTCGCCCCCGGGTCAAGTTCGTCCGCGTCGAGGAGATGCTTGGGGCGCTGGGCGAGAAGATCTCCGGCTGAAGCATTCACTGCAGCCGATGTCTGGAGGTTTTTGTCTGCAACAGGCTGCTAGCATTCCAATCGATCATCCAGATCAGCTGCAGGTTGGATCTGTGGATCCTCGGAAGGCCCGCTCCGGCGGGCCTTTTCCGTTGAGCAAGGACCCGACGCCACAGGGTTACGCCGGGTGGTGGACTACTGCCGCAAGCTCTGGATGATCATCCAGAGCAGCAGCAGATTGACTACCGCAGCTTCACCCATCTGACCTCCTTTCTCTCGGGGACAAGCTCGGGGAGCACCCGATCCGAGAGAACGACAGGACGCCGCAGCGCTCAGCCACCAAACTCAACCATAGCGCCCGATGCAGCGTAAACGTTGCGCAGCGAGCTTCGAGCTAGGCGTCGTATTTAGCAAGTACACGACCAAGGAACTCGACCTGGTCATCGATGACCCGCTCGAAGGTTGCCTTGGCGAAGGGGGCGAAGTGGCCGCCTGGGTATTCGCGCAGCTCGCCGTACGGGGCGCGCTGAGCCGCTCGCCTGCCCAGCCTCGGCGGGTTGACGTCGTCCGCTTCGAAGACGAGGTAGAGAGCCGGGCAGGAGATCCTGCTCACCTTTCTCATCAGGCTGTATGGAGGGGCCAAGGCGACCCGGGCGCAGACCTCGTTGCGCCAGGTCGAGTCCGGCGGGGTGATTGCGGCGAAGCCGGGAACGGTGTCGGGACTGTTGATGACGGCCAGGGAGCCGGGCTCCCCGGCCACCGGTATCCGATAGGGAGCGGCCCCGCGGAGCCTCCGAGCCATGTCGCGGACACCCGCCACGGTCAGCCTGGCCATGTGCCTCGGGCCACCGATGTGGAGCAAGCTGCGCCTGCCGCTGAGCAGGGGAGCGACGCAGACCAACGCCGCGACCTGGATGCCTTCGGCCGCCAGGGCCTGGATGTGACCCGTCCCCATCGAGTAGCTCCACATCGCGATCCGCGCCGGATCGATCTCGTCCTGAGCGCCGGCGTAAGCGAGGGCCGCGTGCCAGTCCTCGCGCTGGCGCGCGGGGTCCATCAGGGAGCGCGGCTCCCCGGGGCTCTCGCCCCAGTGCCGGTAGTCGAAGGCGAGTGCCGCGAACCCGGCCTCGGCGAGGCGTTCGGCGAAGGCGTCGAGCCCCTGGTCGCGCACACACGAGAAGCCGCTGGCCATGACGACGCAGGGCAGCGCCTTCCCGCCGGCATCCGGGCTAAAAAGACGCCCGACGCAGCGGCCGTCACCGGACGCGAAGTGAATCTCCTCCCATCCCACGGACCGATCCTAGCCCGCGAGGACGGGCACCATAGAATCGGCGGCAATGGTGGATTTGGGCGAGCTGGAAGCGATGATCGCCGCGGCACTCCCGGGCGCCGAGGTAACGGTCGAGGACGAAGACGGCAGCGGTCAGCACTTGCGGGCCACCGTGAAGGCGACCCAGTTCGAGGGGCTTTCGCGGCTCGACCAGCACCGCCTGGTCAAGGCAGCCGTCAAGGAGCGCTTCGACGACGGGCAGATCCACGCCCTCTCGGTCAAGACCGAGGTGGCGGGGTAGCTACCCTGTGGCCATGGCCGACCCCCAGCTGAAAGAGAAAGTCGAGGAGCTGATCGCCGCCAACCCGGTGCTGCTCTTCATGAAAGGGACGCCGGAGATGCCGCGCTGCGGCTTCTCGATGCGGGTCGTGCAGGTGCTCGACTCGATGGACGTCGAGTACGGCGCGATCGACGTCCTTCCCGCGCTGCAGCCGCTGCGCGAGGTGACCGCGGAGATATCGGACTGGCAGACCTTCCCGCAGCTCTACGTCAACGGCGAGCTCGTCGGCGGCGCGGACCTCGTCGAGGAGATGTTCGAGTCGGGTGAGCTGGCCGAAGCGCTCGGTGTCGAGCAGCCAGAAGTCGCTCCGGCCCCCGCCGCGCCACCGGCGCAGTCGCCGCCGCTGAAGATCGAATAGCTCGCCCGGACGGCGCTAAACGGCCGCGGGCGCCGCGTCGGCGTCGTCTTTGACCTGGAACGAGGAGCCGCAACCGCAGGCCGCGACCACGTTGGGGTTGTTGACCTGGAAGCCAGCGCCCTGCAGGCCTTCGACGTAGTCGACCTCCGAGCCGAAGACGAACTGCATGCTGACTTTGTCGACGACGACGGCGACGCCGTCGACCTCGAAGACGTGGTCATCGTCCTTGGCGCGGTCGAAGGCGAGCGCGTACTGGAAGCCGGAGCAGCCACCGCCGCGAACGGCGACGCGCAGCGCTTGGCCCTCGGCGTCGTCCTGACCGCCCAGCAACTCGCCGATCTTCCCGGCGGCCTTGTCGGTGAGGGTGATCGCCTCTTGTGGAGTCTCAGTCACTTCATTAAGTGTAGCGGCAGGTCTGCGAGAATCGGCTGCCTTGACCGCCGCCGCGCCAACCGCCGTCGTTTGCGACAGCACGGCCTATCTTCCTACCGAGCTACTCGTCGAGCGCGACATCCAGCTCGTCAGCCTCTACGTCTCGATCGACGGTGAGCAGCAGAAAGAGACCGAGGTAGGCGACTACGGCGCTTTCTTCGAGCGCCTGCGCGCATCGGAGAGCGGCGCGACGACCTCCCAGCCTTCGATCGGCGACTTCCTCGCCGTCTACGAACCGCTGCTCGACGCCGGCCGTGAGATCGCCTCGGTCCATATCTCGGCCGGGATCTCCGGCACCTTCGAGGCCGCCGGCCAGGCCCGACAGCAGCTCATCGACGAGGGCAAGGGCGGCGAGCGGATCAAGGTCTTCGACTCGCGCTCGGCAGCGGGGGGAATGGGCCTCTGCGCGCTCGGCGCCGCTGCCGCTGCCGCGTCGGGGAGCGATGCCAATGCGGCGCTCGCCCGCGCCCAGCAGACCCGCGAAGAGCTGAAGATGTGGTTCGCGATCGACACCCTCGAGTACCTGCGGCGGGGAGGGCGGATCGGCGGCGCCAGCGCCTTCATCGGCTCGGCGCTGAAGATCAAGCCGATCCTCACCCTGGAGGAGGAGATCACGCCGGTGGAGCGGGTCCGCACCCGAGCCCGCTCGATCGAGCGCCTGCGCGACTACGCCCGCGAGCGCCACGGCTCCGGCCTCGATGCCTGGGTCGTCCAGCACATCCAGGACGACGAGACGGCCGCCGCCCTGGCCGACGACGCGCGCGAGATCTTCGGCTGCGAGCCGGCCTTCATCTCCGAGATCGGCGCCGTGCTCGGCGCCCACGTCGGCCCGGGCCTGCTCGGCATCGGCAGCGTCAGCAAGTCCGTCTTGAGCTGAGCACTACCTGCGGCGACGACGCATTGCCAGCAGGCCCACCGCAAAGCCGACGACGGCGGCGCCGACGACGAGCTGTTGTTTGTGCTCTTTGACCTGGCGACGCCAATCGGTCAGCTCGGTGACGCGGCCGCGCAGGGCTTCGACCGAACGGCCGAGGTCCTGTCGCTGCAAGTCGATGTCGCGGCGAATCTCGGCCGCGGTGCGTTCGGTCATTTCGGTATCTCGGCCTGGATCGGCGTTTCGGGCTCGCCTTCCAACGTGCTCCTGATCTGCTTGGCCTCCTCGATCGCCTGCTCGGGCACCGGCGGTGCGCCCGCCTGGACCGAGCGGTAGGCGAAGAGGCCGGCGAGGCCGGCGACCAGTAGGAACAACGCCGCCTCGATGAAGAAGCCGGGCCAGGTCTTGCCGTCGAAGAGCTCTTCGTTGAGCAGCCAGGCCACCCCCTCCATGATCAGGATCAGGGCGAGGAAAGCGAAGGTGCCGGCGGCAACGCCGACCACCGAGCCGCGCAGGATCTTGCCGACTTTCTCGCCGATCTCGGTCTTGGCGAGCTCGATCTCCTCGCGGACGAGCGAGGAGGCTCGTTCGGAGACGTCGAAGACGAGCTCGGCGACCGAGCGGTCCTCTGGATCCTGCGGCGGGGTCGCGGTGGGGTCGGCCACTGTGACCGGCTACTCCGGCGGGTCCTCTTCGAAGACGCGCTTCCAGACGATCGCGGCGAGCCTGGAGGCGGCGATGCTGGCGAGCGCGCTACTCGCGGCGAGAAGGCCGCTCCAAGCGAGGCGTTTGACGATCTCGTTGTCCATCGCGCCCGACCTTACCTATCGAGGCTCGAGCCCGTCGCAAATCGTCGCGGTGACAAGGGACTTTGCCTGCGCGAAGTCCTTGTCGGTGGCCGGGATCAACTCGAAGATCCAGCCCGAGAGTTGCTGCTCGATCGCGCCGTAGAAGGACATCGAGGCGAAAGTCGGGTCGATGTCACGGCGGAAGGCGCCGGCCTGCTGCCCGTCGGCGACGATCTTGGCGATCGAGTCATAGGCGCGGCGGATCTCCGGCAGGTGGGTACGGCCGAAGGAGTTGGCGGCGCGGGTGACCTCGACGATGATCACCTTCATCAACTCGGGGTCGTGGCGGTAGGAGTCGACGATGAAGCCAGCGACGGCCTCGAGCTTGGCCCGCGGGGTCTCCTCGCTGCCATCGGCCTCCTCGATCGCGGTCAGGAGCAGCGACCAGCGCTCGCTGAAGAGCTCGTTGAGAACCTCGTCCTTCGACTTGAAGTAGTGGTAGACGAGGCCGTAGGCGACACCCGCCTCGTCGGCGATGTCGGCAACGCGAGTCGAGTGGAAGCCCTGGCGGGCGAAGACTCGGACCGCCGCATCGAGGATCTGGCGGCGCTTGTCGATGGCCGGGGCCTTGGAGCTGGCCATCAGGCGTGAGCCTCCAGCAGTTGCGGCCAGCGGTAGGCCTCGGGGCGGCGGCTGGCAAGCGAGGGCAGTTGCTCCCTGGTCCGCTCCTGGGCGGCGAGGTCGAGATCGGCAGCGGCAAAGCACTCCTCGCCGGACGCGACGGCGAGCATCGCGCCCCAGGGGTCGACGATCGCCGAGTGCCCGTAAGAGCTGTAATGGGGCGCCGCCTCGCCAACCTGGTTGGGGGCAATGACGAAGGCCTGGTTCTCGATCGCGCGGGCGCGCAGTAACACCTCCCAGTGATCGCGGCCGGTGGCGGCGGTAAAGGCCGAGGGAACCGCGACCAGACGCGCACCGCGCACGGCGAGGATCCGGTACAGCTCGGGGAAGCGCAGGTCGTAACAGATGGTCAGGCCAAGCTCCAGACCGCCGACCGTCGCCGAGACGATCTCTTCACCGGCCTGCTCGTACGCGGACTCGCGGTAGGCGACGCCGCCGGCCTCGACTTCGAACATGTGGATCTTGCGGTAGACGGCGAGGTCTTCGCCGTCGGGCCCGATCAGCACCGAGGTGTTGAACGCCTTCTCGCCCGGGCCGGCGCCCCGCTCGGCGATGCTGCCCGCGAGCAGGTAGATCCCCAGCTCGCGGGCCCAGGAGCGGGCGGCGGCGAGGCTGGGCCCGTCGAGCGCCTCGGCGCCCGCCGCCATCTCCTCGCCCGAGGCGAGCAGGTTCCACTTCTCCGGCAGCGCGACCAACTCGGCGCCGTCGATGGCAGCCGTGCGCACCAGACGCTCGGCGGCGGCCAGGTTCCGCGCCTTTTCGCCGTTCGAGTTGAGCTGCACCGCCGCTACACGCACTTCGAGTCCTCTCTCACTGGCTGACTGACCAGTCAATCGGTTTCGGTGAGGCCAGTATAGGTGTCTTTGGGGCGTACGATTGGGGTTCTGTGAGCAGTGCTGATCGCATCGAGGCCGACGGTGAGCGCAAGCAGGTCACCGTGCTCTTTGCCGACGTCAAGGGGTCGATGGACCTGGCGGAGCAGCACGACCCCGAGCAGTGGCGCAAGATCATGCAGGGCTTCTTCTCGATCCTCGCCGACGAGGTGCACCGCTTCGAGGGCACCGTCGACAAATTCACCGGCGACGGGATCATGGCCATCTTCGGCGCCCCGGTCGCCCATGAGGACCATGCCCGACGTGCCTGCTTCGCGGCGCTGCGGATGCTCGACGACATCGCCGAGTACGCCGCCGAGCTGCGCCGCAGGCACGGCCTCAACTTCTCGGCCCGGATCGGGATCAACTCGGGCGAGGTGATCGCCGGGGCGATCGGGGGCGGCGATGGCGGCTACACGGCCGTCGGCCACACCGTCGGCCTCGCGCAGCGGATGGAGGCTCTTGCCGAGCCCGGCAGGGCCTACCTGACCGAGGCCGCCGCCGAGCTTGCCCACGGCTATTTCGAGCTGGAGGATCTGGGCGAGTTCGAGATCAAGGGAGCGAGCCGCCCGGTGGGCGTGTTCGAGCTGGCCGGGGTCGGCGCGGCGCGCTCGCGGCTCGACCTCTCCCGCGAGCGTGGCTTCTCTCGCTTCGTCGGGCGCAGCAGGGAGATGGCGGTGCTGGAGACCGCGCTGGGCCGGGCCAAGGCCGGAGAGGGCGCCGTGGTCGGGATCGTCGCCGAGCCGGGAGTCGGCAAGAGCCGGCTCTGTCACGAGTTCTCCGAGCGGGCGCGGGCCGGCGGGGTCGAGGTGTTCGAGGCCCAGGCCCAAGCCCATGGCCGGCAGGTTCCCTTCATGCCGGTGCTGCAGATGCTGCGCTCCTACTTCGGCATTCACGATGGCGATGCGGAGCGGATCGTGCGGGAGAAGATCGCCGGGCGGGCGCTGCTGCTCGACCCGGGGTTCGCCGAGGAGCTGCCGGTGCTGTTCGACTTTCTTGGCGTGCCGGATCCCGACCGGCCCCTGCCGAAGCTCAGCGCCGAGGCGCGCCAGCGGGCCCTGCAGAGCGTCGTCTGCCACCTCGTCCGCGCGCCGAACAGGCGCGAGCCGATCGTCACCGTGATCGAGGATCTGCACTGGATGGACGCGGGCAGCGCCGCCATGCTCGGCGAGCTGTTCGAAGCGGTCGAGGGCACCCAGACGCTGGTGGTAGTCAACTTCAGGCCGGAATACACGCCGGAGTGGACCGGCCCCCCCGACTACCACAGGATCTCACTGGAGCCACTCGGGGCGACCGATACCGCGGAGCTCCTGCGCGACCTGGCCGGCGCCGGCCCATCGCTGGACGGGCTCGGCGAGCTGATCCACGAACGCACCGACGGCAACCCGTTCTTCATCGAGGAGATCGTGCGAGCGCTGGCCGAGGCCGGCAACCTGGTGGGTGAGCGGGGCGCCTATCGCCTGGCGCGCCCGGTCGAGGACGCAGCCGTCCCCGCAAGCGTGCAGACGGTGCTCGCCGCACGGATCGACCGGCTCGAGGCGGAGACGAAGCGCCTCCTCCAGGTCGCCTCGGTTGCCGGCAAGGAGTTCGGCGAGCAGACGATCCGCCTTACCGCCGGCGTGACTCCAGCCGAGATGGATCCACTGCTGTGTGAGCTGACCGACGCCGGCTTCCTCTACGAAATCGAGCTCTACCCGGAGCGCGTCTTCGCCTTCCGCCACCCCCTCACCCGCGAGGTCGCCTACGGCACCCAGCTGGCCGAGCAGCGCGCGATGACCCACGCGGCGACCGCCGGGGCCCTGATCGAGTTGAACCCCGATCGCGAAGACGAGCTGGCGGCCCTGATCGCGCATCACATGGAGGAGGGCGGAGAGATACGGGAGGCCGCACGCTGGTCGGCCCGCGCCGCGTACTGGACTGGATCCAGCCGGCCCCACGACGCGCAGCGACTCTGGCGCCGGGTGATGGAGCTCGTCGAGGGACTCGACGAGGACGAGGAGACGATGGCGTTGGCGATCGCCTCGCGCCTGCTTCAGCTCCAGTTCGCCTGGCGGCTCGGGATGGACAGCGACGAGGAGAAACGACTGATCGCCGAGGCCGAGGAGATAGCGAGGCGGGCGGGCGACCGACACTCGCTGGCAATGCTCGGCCTGGCCACCTCGGCCCGTCCCGGCGTCACCCACGAGGCCCAAGCCTGGCTCGCCGGCGTGGCGGAGACCAACCGCCTCGCCGACGAATCGGACGACCTGCACCTGCGGATCGCGGTGCGCGCGGCCGGCGCCTACGCGTTCCTTTGCGCCGGGGACTTCGACGGCTTCGAGGCCGCGCTGGACGAGGTGCTCGAGCTGGCCGGCGACGACCGCAGCGCCGGCGCTGGGATCGTGATCGGCAGCCCCGTCGCCTGGGCGACGATGGGCAAGGGACTGGTGCGGCGCGAGCGTGGCCGCATCGAGGAGGCCGAGGAGCTCTTCAACGCCGCGTTGCGGATCGCCACCGAGGAGGGCGACCCGGAGACGGCGAGCTGGACGCGCAGCAACCTCTCGCTGATGCTGGCGATGCGGGGCGAGGTCGAGGCGGGAATCGCGCTGGCGCGGCGCAATTGCGAGCTGACCGAACGCCTCGGCGACGTCTTCTCGAAGAGCCTCGCCCTGGCGAATCTCGGCGCCGCCCAACTCGCCGCTGAGGAGTATGCCGATGCGCTCGACTCGATCGAGCAGGCGGAGCGCATCTACCGCGAAGCGATGGGCAGCGGCGGCGAGATGGAGACCTGGCGTGCCGCGATCCGCGCCGAAGCACTACTGGGACTGGGCGAGATCGACGCGGCGGTCGAGCTCAGCCACTGGGCAAGCGAGACGGCCCGCGAACGCGGCATGCTCTGGTCGCTGCCGTTCACCCTCCATGTCCTTGCCCTGGCGCGAGCGGCGGCGGGACTGGAGGGGGTCGGCGAGGCACTCGGGGAGGCCGCCGAGGTCGCCGAGCGGACCGGTGCGCTGCTCAGCCTCGAGACGATCGAAGAAGCGCGTGGCGAGATCGCCGCGGGCACCCGCTGAGCCCTGCGCTCAGGTGACGCGGGCGATCAGCCAGTCGACGAAGCGGTCGGGAAGAAAGCGGGCGACGAACGCCTGGCCGCGGGCGTCCGCGCCGACGAGATAGCGGGTGCGCGGGCGCCTCGCGTTCAGCGCGTGCTCGATCTTCACCGCGACCCGCTCGGGCGGGATGCCCCGTTCCCCGGTCTTCCTCGCCACCTCGCGGAAGGCTGGGATCGCCTTGCCGTAGAGATCGGCGTGGCCTTCGCGAGCGCGCTCGGCGAGGGTGTCCACGGCTTCGTCGCCCCGTTCCCAGATCGGCGTCGCGATCGAGCCGGGCTCGATGATCGAGACCTTGATCCCCCAGGGCCGCAGCTCGCGGCGGAAGACGTCGCCGACGGCCTCGAGGCCGAACTTGGCGGCGTGGTAGGCGCCGAACATCGGGAAGGCCATCAGACCGCCGATCGAGGTGATGAAGACGATGCGGCCGCGCGCCGTGCGGATCGCCGGCAACAGCGCCTGCGTCACCGCCACATGCGCGGTCAGGTTGACCTCGACCTGCCGTTCGAAGTCCTCGACCGGCAGCGTCTCGAGCGGGCCCGGCACGGCGATGCCGGCATTGTTGACCAGCCCGTCCAGACCACCGCCACCGACCTCGGCGCCGATCCGCTCGGCCGCCGCCGCGATCTGAGCGGCGTCGGTCACGTCGAGCATCAGCGACACCAGCCGCTCCGAGCCAGCTTGGCGCAGGGAGTCGGCGTCGACCTCCTTGCGCACCCCGGCAAAGACCCGCCAGCCAGCAGCGTCCAGGTGCAGGGCAGTCGCCCGGCCAATCCCCGTCGAGGCTCCCGTGATCAGAACCGATCTCACCAGGCGAGGCTAACATCGACCTCGATGGGCGAAGCAGCCTTTGTCACGGGAGGGTCCGGCTTCATCGGCGGGCGCTTGGTCGAGCGGCTCGTCGCCGAAGGGCGCCCCGTGAGGGCTCTGGCCCGTTCCTACGCCTCCGCCGAGAGGGTCGCCGCCCTGGGCGCCGAGCCTGTGCGTGGCGACATCGTCGACCGAGCGTCGCTTGCCGCCGCCACCGCCGGGACCGACACCGCCTTTCACCTCGCCGCCCACCTTGGCGAGTGGGGGCCTTGGGCGGACTTCGAACGTGGCAACGTCGAAGGGACGCGCAACGTGCTCTCCGCCTGCGCCGAGACGGGGGTGCGGCGCTTCGTCCACTGCGGGACCGAGGCGGCGCTGATGGCCGGCGAGCCGCTGGTCCAGGTCGATGAGACGGCGCCGCTGAGGCCGGACTCGCGGGCGCCCTACCCGGCGACCAAGGCGCGAGCCGAGCAAGCGGTGCGCGACGCAAACCGAGACGGCTTCGAGACGGTCGTCGTGAGACCTCGCTTCGTCTGGGGCAAGGGCGACACGACGCTGCTGCCAGGGATGGTGGAGACGGTCGAGGCGGGCAAATGGGCTTGGGTCGGCGGCGGTGGCAACGTCACCGACACGACCCATGTCGACAACGTCGTCGAGGGCCTGGTCCTGGCGGCCGGCGAAGGCCGGCCCGGCGAGGCCTACTTCGTCACCGACGGCGAGCGGGTCACCTTCCGCGAGCTCGTCACCGCGATGCTGGAGACCCAAGGGGTCGAACCGCCGGACCGCAACCTCCCCGCCTGGGCCGCCGCGCCGATGGCCCGCGTCTGCGAGGCGGCCTGGAAGTTCCTGCCGCTCAAGGGCGATCCGCCTATGACCGCCTTCCGCTCCTGGCTGCTGACTCAGGAGTGCACGATCGACATCTCCAAGGCGCGTGCCGAGCTCGGCTACAACCCGATCGTCACCCACGAGCAGGGCCTCGCCGAGCTTCGAGGCACCAAGGGAACGTCGAACTCTCAGTTACCCGCCAAATAGGCGGGAAAGTGAAAGCTCGTCAGGGACGGCTGGCGCGGTGGCGCTCTAGCTCCGCCACCAGCAGCTTGGTGTGGAGAGCGGCGATCAGGTCCTGCAAGGGCTGGGAGCCGGATTCGAGCATCTCGACGACGCGTTCTGGCGGGACCTCGCCGGCGAGGCGGTCCATGACCATCTCGACCTCCTGGCTGACCAGCTCTTCGAGCGCCTTCTTGTAGCGCAGGGTGTCGTAGACGGTGAAGCCGATCTGCTCGTCGTAGCCGCCGGCGCGGAAGCGGCCGATCGCCTCGATGATCTTGATGTCCGAGGGCGAGTAGCCGCGGCTGTTGGGGCTGAGGACCTCGATCTCCTCGAGCCGGTCGAGGACGTCTTTGGGGACGCCGTAGCGCTCGCGCACCTCGGCGGCGCTGGTGCGGGTGCGCTCGCCGCCCAGCGCCCGCTCGAGGATCCGATCCTCGAGCTCGACCATGGCGCGTGCTCGCTCGGGGTCTTCGTCGAGCACCGATTTGATCGCCTTCAGCGGCATGAAGCGCTCCTCCTGCAGCTGCTTGATCAGCTTGATCCGGTCGACGAACTCGGGCGAGTAGTAGGCCATGTTGCGGCTCGTCTTGACCGGTTCGGGCAGGAGGCCCTCGCGCAGGTAGTGCTTGATCGTCGGCACCGGCACGCCGGAGGCCTCGGCCAGCTCGCCGATCTTGAGCAGGGTCTTCTCGGCGCTGGCGCTCATGCTCGAAAGGTCGTGGCCGAATCGGCACTCGGCCCGGCGGCGGCGCCGGACTCCAGCATCGCCGCGATCTCCTCGTCGCTGTAGCCGGCCTCGCGCAGGACCTCGTCGGTGTGCTCACCGAAGGCCGGGGCCGGACGGGTGGGGTCGCCGGGAGTGCGGCTCATCTTCACCGGCACGCCGAGCTGGCGCACGGTCCCCAGCCCGGGCTGCTCGATCGCGGTCACCATCCCCCGGGCGCGGACCAGCTCGGAGTCGAGCGCCTCGCCGACGTCGAGGACCGGCTCGATGCAGCAGTCGTGCTCGTCGTTGAAGGCGAGCCATTCGTCGCGCGTGCGCGAGCGGAAGACCTCGGCGACCTCGCGCCAGGCGTCGGAGCCGGGGGCCTCGAACTGCGCCTCGATCAGGCCGGGACGCTCGACGCCGTTGCAGAAGGCGGCCCAGAACTTCGGCTCCAGCGCGCCGCAGCTGACCCAACCGTCGGCGGCCTCATAGGGGAGGTAACAGAGCAGCCCGCCAGCGAGCTGCTGCTCGCCGCGGCGCGGCGCCTCGCCGTCGCAGAAGTAGCGCCCGGCGACCATCGCCAGCCAGGAGAGAGCTCCGTCGGCCATCGAGACGTCGACCATCTGGCCCTCGCCGGAGCGCCGCCGCTCGTGCAGCGCCGCCATCACGCCGAAGGCTGCCATCAGGGCGCCGCCGCCGAGATCGGCGATCTGGCCGCCCGACTGGACCGGCGGGCCGTCCTTGGCGCCGGTCAGGCCGAGCAGCCCGACCAGGCCGAGGTAGTTCATGTCGTGGCCGGCGCGCTGCGCGTAGGGGCCGTCCTGGCCGTAGCCGGTGATCGCGCAGAAGACGATCGCCGGGTTGGCCTCGCGCATGCGCTCGTAGCCGGCGCCGAGCCGGTCGAGGACGCCCGGGCGGAAGCCGTCGAGGACGACGTCGTATTGCTTGACCAGGCGCAGCAGCGCCCCGCGCCCGGCATCGCTCTTGAGGTCGAGGCGGATCGAGCGCTTGCCGCGGTTGAGCGAGAGGTAGAGCGCCGAGCGGGTTCCCAGCTCCTGCTGCTCCTCGTCGCCGTAGTAGGGCGGCGCCCAGCGGATGTAGTCACCCATGCCGGTGTCCTCGACCTTCAGCACCTCGGCGCCGAGGTCGGCCAGCAGCAGCGAGCAGAAGCCGCCGGGGAGGAGCCGGGTCAGGTCGAGGACCTTGACGTCGCTAAGCGGCAGATCGCTCACGCTTGGGGACCCCCAGCAGCTCGCGCGCCTCGGCGACGGTGGCGGCACGGCGGCCGATGTCCTCGGCCATCTGGCGTGCCTTGGCGATCAGCTCGCCGTTCGACTTCGCCATCTCCCCGTTGGGCAGGTAGAGGTTGTCCTCGACCCCGGCGCGGACGTTGCCGCCCAGAACCAGCGAGGCGCCGAGCAGCTTCCACTGGTCGCGGGAGATGCCGATCACCTGCCACTGGTTCTCGCCCCCGGCGCCGCCGGGAACCTGGTCGGCCATGAAGCCGACGTTGCGCGGCGTCGGCCGGATGCCGCCGTTGACGCCCATCACGAGCGAGATCTGCAGCGGCGTCCGCTCCAGCAGGCCCATGTCGATCAGCGGATCGAGGTTGGCGACGTGGCCGGCGTCGAAGCACTCGTGCTCGGGCTTGATCCCGAGGTCGCGCATCGCGGTGAGGAACTCGATGATCGTGTCGAAGCTGTTCTCGAAGACCGCCTTGAAGACGAAGTCCTTGCGCCGCGAGGAGTACTTGGCGTAGTTCATCGAGCTCATGTTCAGCGCCGCCACGTCGGGCTTGCACTCGCGCAGGTACTCGATCCGCTTCTCGATCGGGATGCCGATCGCCCCGGTCGAGTAGTTGACGATCACGTCTCCGACCTCGGCCAGGATCGCCTCGGTGATCGCCTTGAAGTCCTCGACCTCATAAGAGGGCGTGCCGTCCGGTTTGCGGGCGTGGATGTGGATCTGCGAAGCGCCCTCGTCGACCGCGCGCCGCGCCTCGGCCGCGTACTCCTCGGGCGTGTAGGGGATCGCCGGACACTGGTCGCGGTTGGCGATCACACCGGAGATGGAGCAACTGATGACGACCGGGTTCTCGAAGCGACTCATACCGGCATCACCCCGTGCCGTTTCTTCGGCTTGGTCACGTGTTTGTTCTTCGCCATGCGCAGCGCCTTGACGATCGTCGGCCGGGTCTCGCGCGGGTCGATGATGTCGTCTATCACCGCGTTGCCGGCGGCGATGTAGGGGTCGATCTGCTCGCGTACCGCGTTCAGCATCGCCTCACGGGTGGCATCCGGATCGTCGGAGGCCTCGATCGCCGAGCGGCCGATGATGTTGACCGCGCCCTCGGCGCCCATCACCGAGATCTCCGCCCCCGGCCAGGCGACGATCAGGTCGGGCTCATACGCCTTGCCGCACATCACGTAGTAGCCGGCGCCATAGGCCTTGCGCACGATCACGGTCACCTTCGGCACCGTGGCGCGGCTGACCGCGTAGAGCATCTTCGCCCCGTGGCGGATGATCCCGGCGTGCTCGACTTTCGCCCCGACCATGAAGCCGGGCACGTCCTGGAGGAAGACGAGCGGCACGTTGAAGGCATCGCAGAGGTTGATGAAGCGGGCCGCCTTGTCGGCTGAGTCGTTGTCGAGGATCCCGGCCAGCTGCTTGGGCTGGTTGGCGACGATCCCGACCGGCTGGCCGCCGAAGCGGGCGAAGCAGGTGATCAGCGTCTTGGCGAACTTCGGCTTGACGTCGAACCACTCGCCGTCGTCGACGATCTCGGCGATCACGTCGTACATGTCGTAGGGCTGGCGCGAGGAGTCGGGGACGATCTCCAGCAGCTTCTCCGAGGTGCGGTCGTCGGGGTCCGCGGTCTCCACGATCGGCGGCTTCTGCTCGCAGTTGGCCGGAAAGTAGGAGAGGTACTGCTTGACCTTGGCGATGCATTCCTCGTCGTCCTTGACCTCGAGGTCACCCACGCCCGATTTGCGGCAGTGGACCTTGGCGCCGCCCAGCTCCTCCATCGTGATGTCCTCGCCGGTGACGGCTTTGGTCAGGTGCGGGCCGGCAAGCGCCATCGCGCCCTGGCCGGAGACCATCGGCACGAAGTCCGAGAGCGCCGGTATGTAGGCGGTCCCGGCGGCACAGGGGCCCATCATCGCCGCGACCATCGGGATCACGCCCGACATTTCGACCTCCTCGCGGAAGAGGTGGCCGGAGCCGGCGAAGAGCGAGCCCGCCGCCTCCTGGATGCGAGCGCCGGCGGAGTCGAGCAGCCAGACGAACGGCATCCGCTTGGAGAGCGCCATCTCCCGCAGGCGGGTCACCTTGAGCTCGCCGGTCATCCCCATCGAGCCGGCCATCACGGTGAAGTCGTAGGCGGCGACGCAGCAGGGGCGGCCGTCGATGTCGCCCCAACCGGTGACGACGCCGTCGGCAGGCGCCTCTTTGCCGTCCATCGCCCGTTGGGCGAAGTGCGGGCGGCCGTGGATCCCCATCTCGACGAAGGTCCCCTCGTCGACCAGCAGGGCGATCCGCTCGCGCGCGGTCAGCTTGCCGCGCTTGTGCTGCTTGGCGATCTTCTCCTCGCCGCCGCCCAGCTTCGCCTTCTCGCGACGCTCGTGCAGCTGCTCGGTCAGGTCGCCGAGCGGCGCCGTTCCGGGTAGGAGGTTCTTCTCCTGCTCGCCTTGATCGGTCGCCACGCCTACCGTCCCTTCCACTGCGGATCGCGTTTCTCGAAGAATGCGGTGACGCCCTCGACGATGTCCTCGGTCGAGAAGGTGAGCGATAGCTGCGAGCGCAGGTAGTCGAGCGCGTCGTCCACCGCCATGTCCTGCTGGCGGTACATCGCGTCGTGGCCGAGCCGCATCAGCACCGGGCTCTTCGAGGCAAGCTTGCCGGCCCAGTCGGCGACCGCGGCGTCGAACTCAGCGGCCGGCACGACCTTGTTGGCGAGCCCGAGCTCGACCGCCTGCTCGGCGCTGAGGCGCTCGCCCAGCAGCATCATCTCGTTGACCTTCTTGCGCGGGACGTTGCGGTAGATGATCGCCATGATCATGTAGGGGAAGGCGCCGACGTTGATCTCCGGCGTGCCGAAGGTGGCGCCCTCCTTGGCGATCAGCAGGTCGCAGGAGAGGGCCAGACCCATCCCGCCCGCCAGCACGTGGCCGTTGGCGGCGCAGAGCGAGGGCTTGCCGAGGCGCGGCATCAACCGGAAGAACTCGAGGAAGAGGTCGGAGGCGAAGTGTTTGGCGACGAGCGGCACGTCGGCGGCAAAACCGCCCAGGTCCGCCCCCGCGCAGAAGGCCTTGTCGCCGGCGCCGGTGAGGACGACCGCCCGCGCCTCCTCGTCGTCCCGCGCCCGCTTCATCGCGTCGACCAGCTCGGTCAGCATCTGGCCGGAGAGCATGTTGCGCTTCTCCGGGTTGTTCAGAGTGACCGTGGCAACGCCCCCGGCGACCTCGTACTTGACGACCTCGTAGTCCATCGGCGGGACCATAGCCGAAAGCAGGCCTGAGCTGAAAGTAGAAAGTGCTACTGTCCACAACTTCCCCGCTCGCAACTTCGAATCGAGGAGAGAGACCAGTGGCGACCGCGACGAACGGCAGCTCAACCGTCATCAAGCCCGACCACGAGGCGGGCCGCAAGCACTTCATCTTCAGTCAGGAGCACGAAGACCTGCGCGAGTCGATGCAGGCCTGGGTCAAGAAGGAGCTGTGGCCGCACCGCAACGAGTGGGAGGACACCTACTGGCCGACCGAGAAGATGGTGCGGGCGGGCGAGCTCGGCTATCTCGGCCTCTGCCTCCCGGAGGAATACGGCGGGCAGGGCGGCGACTACTTCTACTCGCTGGTCCGTGCCGAGTGCATGAGCTACTCGGGCTCCGGCGGCACCAACATGGGCTTCGCCGTGCAGACCGACATGGTCCTCCCCCCCATCCACCTGCTCGGCACCGAGGAGCAGAAACAGCGATACCTGGTGCCGGGGATCAAGGGCGAGAAGGTCGGCAGCCTGGGGATCACCGAGCCGGGCGCCGGCTCCGACGTCGCCGGCATCCGCACCACCGCGATCCTCGACGGCGACGAATACGTGATCAACGGCTCCAAGACCTTCATCACCAACGGCCCGCGCGCCGACTTCATCGTCCTCGTCTGCAAGACCGACCCGGAGGAGCGCCACGCCGGGATCACGCTCTTCGTCATCGACCTGCGCGACGAGAACGGCGAGAAGGTGCCGGGCTTCACGGTCTCCGCCGAGCTGGAGAAGATGGGCATGCACGCCTCCGACACCGGCGAGCTGGCCTTCGAAGACGTCCGCGTCCCGGCCAGCGCCGTGCTGGGCGAGGTCGGCAAAGGCTTCTACCACATCGCCTGGGAGCTCCAGGGCGAGCGGCTGGTCGCCGCCGCCGGCTCCCATGCGGGCTGCGAGCGGATGATCGAGAAGACGCTCGACTACGCGAAGGAACGCGAAGCCTTCGGCCGCCCGATCGGCAAGTTCCAGGCGATCCGCCACAAGTTCGCCGAGATGGCGACGAAGACCGAGGCGGCGAAGCAGTTCACCTATGCGACCGCCTGGCGCTTCGCCAACGGCGAGTACCCGGTGCGTGAGATCACGATGGCCAAGCTCTTCGCCTCGCGCGTCGGCTGCGAGGTCGCCGACGAGTGCATCCAGATCCTCGGCGGCTACGGCTACATGAAGGAGTACGAGATCGAGCGGGCCTACCGCGACGTCCGCCTCAACCGCATCGGCGCCGGCACCGACGAGGTGATGCTCGACGTGATCGGCCGCAGCTACGGCCTGTAGGGACCGGGCGAGCGCGCACCGTGTCGCACGTCGACCACATTCGCTCCTACTACGAGTCGCTGAACAGCGGCGACGCAGAGGCCGTAGCGGCTCACTTCACCGAGGACGCGGTCCACTACTACACGCGCCTGGGGCCCCACGAGGGCGCCAAGGCGATTGGCGACTACGCCGCCTTGGGCGTGGGGAGCATCGACGCCCAGTGGTACGTCGAGAACGCGATCGAGCAGGGCGATCAGGTCGTCATCGAGTGGACGATGACCTGGCGCGCTCTCGAGAGCGACGAGAAGCGGCTCGATCGCGGCACCGAGTGGTTCCGCATGCGCGATGGCAAGATCGCCGAGGTGCGCGCCTACCACCACGGCGGTAAGAAGAACCCGCAGGGCGACCTGCTCGGCTTCGACCACTCGGGCCGCGGCTACACGATGCTCACGGACTGGAAGGCCCCAGTGGTCGCGCGCAAGAATGAGACGTGAGGGTCAGGTATTCGTGACGATGACCGTGGCGATGGTTGCAATGATCCCGAGCATCGTCGTGCCCCAGAGCTGGAACATGAGGATTCGCAGGTCGCGAATGTCTCGATCGATCCGATCGAGGGTCCTGTCTAGTCCGTCAAATCTGTCGGTGAGCCGCTCATCAGTCCACATCGTTCGCTCCATGACAACGACGCTAGCGGGAACAGACGCACATGTGACGCGTTGTCTGCAAAAAAAGTGTAACGCCTTCGCCGCCGAACGATGACGGTCGTCAAGGACACGGGTGCGCGCGCCACCCTCCCGCCCTTCGGCGAGGAGCACGAGGAGCTGCGCGAGACGGTCAGCCGCTTCGTCAGCAAGGAGATCGCGCCGAACGTCGACGAGTGGGAGGCGGCGCGCGAATTCCCCCGCGACCTCTACAACCGCTGCGCCGAGCTCGGCTTCCTCGGGCTGAAGTTCCCCGAGGAGTACGGCGGCCAGGGCGGCACCCACCTGCACGACGCGGTCTGGGTCGAGGAGCTGGCCCGCTCGGGCGGCTCGGGCGGGGTCGCCGCCGGGCTCAACGCCCACGCATCGATCGCGATGCCGCCGATCTTCAACTTCGGCAGCGAGGAGCAGAAACAGCGCTGGCTGGTCCCCGGCATCGCCGGCGAGAAGATCGGCGCGCTGGGGATCACCGAGCCCGGCGCCGGCTCCGACGTCGCCGGCATCTCGACCTTCGCCGAGCGGGTCGAGGGCGGCTACGTCGTCAACGGCTCCAAGACCTTCATCACCAACGGCGTCCGCGCCGACTTCCTCGTCTGCGCCTGCAAGACGACCAAGGAGGGCGGCCACGGCGGCATCTCCTTCCTCGTCCTCGAGCGCGAGATGCCCGGCTACGAGGTGGCGCAGAAGCTGGAGAAGATGGGCTGGCACTCCTCCGACACCGGCGAGCTGGCTTTCACCGACGTCGAGGTGCCGGAGGAGAACCTGCTCGGCGAAGAAAACGAGGGCTTCAAACTGATCATGTTCAACTTCGCTTGGGAGCGGCTGCTGATGGCGATCGGCGCCGTCGGCGCGATGCAGCGCCTGATCGAGATCACGGTCGCCTACGCCCTCGACCGCGAAGCCTTCGGCCGCCCGATCGGCAAGTTCCAGGCGATCCGCCACCACGTCGCCGAGATGGCGACCAAGGCCGAGGCCGCCAAAGCCCTCACCTACAACGCCCTGCGCCTCTTCCACGAGGGCCACGACTGCATCAAAGACGTGACCATGGCCAAGCTCGTAACCCAGCGCGCCGTCCTCGAGATCGCCGACCAGGCCCTGCAGATCCACGGCGGCTACGGCTACATGCGCGAGTACGGCATAGAGCGAGCAGTCCGCGACGCCCGCCTAGGCCCGATAGGCGGCGGCACCGACGAGGTGATGAAGGAGATCCTCGGCAAGTTGATGGGGTTGTAGGACATCGACAACCCAGCTTCGACATAAGACTGGCAAATCTACTGGACAGGCTTTAGTGCGGTACGGAGGTCGGCGAAAGAATGCTATGGCGGCGGGCTGAGTACGTCCATGTGGACGATCAGGCTGTCCCGCAATCGGTAACGGTGAAGCACGTGGGTGTCGGCTTGGACCTCGTCCGTCTTCGCGTCGCGGACCACCTGATGCACTGTCACCACGATGCTGCCGTCCGGCTCGTGCTCGAAGCGCAAGGGTTCGACCGTGCTCGAGATCGACTCGAACTGGCGGGTCCAGTACTCGGCGACGGCGTCGTGGCCAACCACACGACCTCCCTCCCAGGCGTTCGGCCAGTCGACCTCGGGATGCATCAGCTCGACCGCTGCGGAGATATCGCGTGCGTTGAACGCCCGGTAAGCGGCACGCAGGGTGTCCTCGGCGCCGGCCATCGCGCCAATGGTAAGAGTGCACGACGCGGAACCGCTACGGTCGGCAGGGGCGCCAGGGCTCGGCGAAGAGATCGTAGGACTTGCCTATGGCGCTGAAGTCGATCTGATTCGCCTCGGGGCAGAACTGCTCTTGCCCTAATTCGTACTCTGCCTCGAAGACCGCCTTCTGGTGCTCGACGAAGGTGCGGTAGGGACCGCACTCTTCGTACTGGAAGCACTGCTCGACAATGGCGAAGTCGAAGTCGTCGACCAGTTCCTTGGCTTGTGCACCGTCGTTCTTCAGCGCCACCGCCATCCCGCGGGCGTGGACCTGACGGGCCACCCAGCGGTTGAAACGGAGTTGGTCCTGGCGTGTGATCGGGAAGCCGGTGCGGTTTTCCCAGCCGGCAAGGTTGTCCGGCTCGACGGCGTCGAATCCCTTGCGCGCACAGAGGTCGAAGCGGTGCTTCAGAGGCTTCGCGAAGAGGCGAAAGCGACGGATGTCGAGCCAGCGCTCGTCCGGGAAGCCTTCGTATCGACGACCGATGACCGCCTTTGGAAACTGCTTCGCATCCGGCCTGTAGGTCTCCCAACTGCCGACATCGAGGTAGCAGACAACCTTGCGACCGAGCCGATGCAGTTGCTCCACGGTCTCCTTCGAGACTTCGAAGCCATCGATGTCGTAGACCCCTGCCGGAACGCTGGTGTCGATCTTTCCCTGTAGCTGCCACTGCCAGGCGGCCGTCGTCGGGGTCGGTTCCCAGTGTCCCGGCATGGAACCACCAGTTGGCTCCGCGCCGCTCCTAGCGGGGAGAGCAAGGGCGGCTGCAGCCATCGCGACCGTGAGCATCGCCGTTGAAAGCTGTGACCGCGGCATCAACCAAAGATAGGTCAGGCGGCTTATGTGCTGAAACCGGATACCACCCCCTCCGCTCCGTTTACTGGGCAGGAGGGTCGCCCCCGCGACCGAACTAGCTGGGATGAACCGTGAGCGGTGGCGGCAGCGTGCGCAGCGTGCAAGCGACGCCTTCGGGCTGGTGCTCCTGCTGGTCCTGACGACCTACGTGCTCGCGTCGGTGCTTTCGAACCGGGGCTGGTCGGCGGTGCTGCTGACGATCGTCACCGGTGCCACCTCGGTGGTCGCCCTGACCAGCTCCCACGTTCGCCCCGTGTTTGTCCGCCGAGCGCTGATCCTGGCGACGATCGCGACGGTATTTGCCGCCGTCTCGGCGGCCTTCGGAGGCCGGCTCGGCCTCAACGCCGCCAACTTCATCGAGATCGGCCTTCTGGCCGTGGCGATGGGGGCGGTGCTGCGCAGGGTGCTCATCTCCGACAACGTCTCCTCCCGCACGATCCTCGGCGCGATCAGCGTCTACACCTCCCTCGGCATCCTCTTCACCTGGGCCTACGGTCTGATCGACCGGATCGAAGGCGGAGGCTTCTTCGGCGCCGGCGTGGCGACCAAGGGAAGCGACTTCCTCTTCTTCAGCTACACCACCCTCACCACCACCGGCTACGGCGACCTGGTCCCCGTCGGGCAAGTGGGCCGCATGGTCTCCGGGCTGGAGATGATGCTCGGCCAGGTCTTCCTCGTCACCCTCGTCGCCGGCCTGGTCACTCTCTGGAAGCCGGGCGAAGGGTTGCTACGGCGGCGCGCCAAGCGCTCGGGCGAGGGCCTCAGCTGAAGTACTGCCCATGGAAGCCAAAGGGGATGTCGTGAGGGACACGAGCCCGGCCGATCTCCTCGAGGCTGCGGGCATCGAGGACGAGAAGGTAGGAGCCGGAGCCGCGCCCGTCGAGCACGACCGATAGCAACACACCGTCGTCCTCCCCTCTGCCCGGCTCGGGGGAGGGAACGAAGACGGGCTCTCCGGGATATGCGCCCGGCTCGGTCCACGAGTGAGACTCACCGCTCTCGACGTCGACCTTGATCAGCTCGTTGACGAAGTCGATGTCGGTCGGATCGTCGTCGAGGCCGACCCCGTAGACGTAACGGTAGGGACGGCCGTTGCGCTCGCGGTAGTCGATTCGCGGCAGCTCGATGACCGAGTCGCTGAGCTGCTCTTCGGCGACACGGCCGCCGTCGAGCGAGAGGCGGTAGCGCCGCAGGCGGGCCTGTGCGCTCGGCGGGGGCGGAGCCGTGCGCAGGCGATCCATGTAGAGGCTGTCGACGATCGAGGCGTCCTCGTAGGCCGCCATGTCGACGATCAGCTCACGCCCTCGCTCGAAAGCGTTGACGTGGTGGAAGGAGAAGCACGGCTCCGCCTCGTAGGCACCCTGCAAAGCGCCGTCCTCACGATCGAAGACCAGCACCCGCGTCGCAAGCTCCGGCTTCCACCGGTAGTTCTCGATGAAGGGACGGGCGCCGGTCGCAAGCCGCAGCGGATTGACGACGAGGGGGAAGGCGACGAGGATCGCGTAGCGCTCGGTGAGGGCGAAGCTGTGCATGTAGGACGGCTCCCGCACCCGGAAGGCGGCGATTCGTCGCTGGCGATTGCGGTCACTCTGGGCGAAGACCCTGTACTCCGTGCGGGGGCCGAAATGGGTCACATAGCCGATCAGCTCGTCGCGCTCGGGGTCGTGATGGGGATGAGCGGTCGCGTGCATCCCCGGCGGCCTGAAGGCAACCCCGAGCGAGTCGAGCGTCTTGGGGTCGAAGGCGATCGGCAGCGGCGTCTCGGTCATCGCCACGTACTCGTCGCCGAGCCGGGTCAGGTTGACGTTGCAGTTGTCGGTGAGCCTGGGCCGGAACATGGTGGCGGCGCGCTTGAAGAGCGAGCGGCAGGGATCGGTGGCGAACTCGCTGTAGGAGATGCGCCCCCGCTCTGCCGCCCGGTAGGCCTCGCTGCGCAAGAAGCGGTTGGCGTAGGAGACCTTGCCGGCGCCAAAGGAGAACTTGTGGAGCATCGCGAGGCCGTCGAACCAGTGCCGCATGCTGCGCCCGCCGGCCTCGTACTTGGCCGGCCCGTTGCGCAGGAGGGTCCCCGAAAGCCAGGCCGGGATCTCACCCTCGATCGAGAGGGAGTCCAGCTCGACCTCGTCGTGCAGAGTCTCGAAGCCCGCGATGTACCCCGGGCGGGATACGGTCCTCGATTCCAGCATCTTTGGCTCCTCTCGTTAGACAATCTATTCTAGACCGTCTAGAACGTACCGTATAACCCGCACTGATGGCAAGCGAAATCCGTCTCACGCCCACCTCCTACATCGTCCTCGGGCTGCTCGAAGCAGCCGGCGAGGCGACCCCGTACGACCTGAAGCAGATGGTCGCTGTCAGCCTCGGCAACTTCTGGACGCTGCAGCACGCCCAGCTCTACACCGAGCCGGAGCGCCTGGCCGCTGCCGGCTACCTCAGCGAGCGTCGCGAGGAGCGAGGCCGGCGACGGCGCCACTACAAGGTGACGGAGAAGGGCCGAGCGGCAATGCGCGACTGGCTCGGAGAGTCGACGAGGCAGCTGACCGAGCTGCGCGACCTGGCGCTGCTCAAGGTCTTCTTCGGCGCCGACCCCGCCTCACTGGCCCCCGATCAGACGGAGGCTCACGCGGCGAAGCTTGCCGAGTACGAGCAGATCCTCGCGCAAGCCGGCGAGGAGCTGCCGGCCGGAGCCTGCCTCTCGCTCGAGGCCGGTATCGACGCCGAGCGCGGCTGGGTCGGTTTCTGGTCGGGCCTGAAGAGTTAGGCCGGCACTACTCGGAGAGCTCGACGCGCTCGATCTTCTGCTCGTCCACGGGGCGGTCGGAACCGTCGGTGGCCGTCGCCTCGATCGCGTCGACCGTCTCCATCCCAGCGGTGACCGTGCCGAAGACCGTGTGCTTGCCGTCCAGCCAGGGCGCCGCCTCGGTGGTGACGATGAAGAACTGCGAGCCGTTGGTATTCGGGCCCGCATTGGCCATCGCCAGCGCCCCGCGGACGATCTTGTGCTCGTTGATCTCGTCCTCGAAGGTGTAGCCAGGACCGCCGCGGCCCGTGCCTTCCGGGCAGCCGCCCTGGATCATGAAGTCCTTGATGACCCGGTGGAAGATCAGGTCGTCGTAGAAGCCGTCGGCGGCGAGCTTGCGGAAGTTCTCGACCGTCTTCGGGGCGTCGGAGTCGTGCAGTTCGAGCACGATCTCCCCGGCATTGGTGTGAAACGTCGCCTGTGACATGGCGCGGACCCTACCGATCAACCCGAAACCCGCACGGTGACCGGGCGGGACGCTCCCGGGGCGTAGGGCCAGCGCTCCTCGGCCAGCGCGACGGCCCGCAGGCGGATCTTCGCCATGCCGGTGACGTAGCGGAAGCGGTAGCGAGCCCGGAAGCGACCGCTGTGATCGCTGCGAGTGACGAGGACGGGTCGCCAGAGCCGCGCCTCGTTCTCGTAGTACTGAATCGCGACGAGCTTGCCCCGTCGCGGTAGCGGCGCCCCGCGGGCGCGAACGCGGCCCCAGAGCCGCACCGACTGGCCGGTGCGGAGGCTCCTCGGGGCGACACTGAGCGTGGCCGCGCCGCGCACCCGCAGGGCCAGCGCTGGGCGACGCGCGGCATCCAGGCCAGTGCCGCCCGGAAAGGCAACCGTGATGCGGCGCGAGGGGCCCGCGGGCAGCGCGAGCTTGAAACCACCGTGGGGGCCCGTCTGGACCGTCTCGACACGAATGCCCGACAGCGCACCGCGCGAGGGCCGCGAGACGATGCGCAGCCGCCGGCCGGACAGCCCGGCGCCGTCGGCATTGAGCAGGCGCCCGGAAAGCGCAGCCCCGGCGCCGAAAGGCACCGTCACGCTCGAGCCGTGACGCTGGCGCCAGCGCAGCTTGGCGAAGAGCCTGGTCTTCGCCCCCGGGGCCGGGCGAGACGTCTCTCCCTGTCCGGCCGCGGGCCGGCTGGGGCCAACAGGTGGCGGCGTCTTGCGCAACGCCATCTCGGTGCCGTCGGCGCGTCGCGTCGTCGTCGCGGTGTTGCCGGCCCCGTCCGCAGCATCGGCGCGGAACACGTAGGTGCCGGGGTCGAGGCTGTCCGGCACCGTGGCGGTGAGGCTGGCGGTGCCCGGCTCGCCCCCGAGTTGCAGCTTTGTCGGCAACTCGATCCAGTGCTCGGCGTTGAGCCGCTTGTATTCGATCTGGCCGCCCGCCGGCCCCGAGTGCTCGTCGCTGACCGCCGCGCTGACCTTGCCCGGGAGCTCCGGCCCGGCGGGGTCGGGGATCCCCTCGAAGGCCACTCCGGGCGGCACGTCGTCGAGCCTCATCGGGATTTCGATCGCCGTACCCGAGTCGGCATTGCCGGCCTCGTCGCGCAGCCAAATATGGAGCGCGTAGACGCCCGGTCGCGGCAGTGTGCGATCGGCGAGCGAGGAGATGTCGTGCGCCGATGCGAGGTTGATCCCGGTGTCGTAACCGGTCGGGCCGGTGATGCGCCAGTAGGCGCCACCGATCGGACTGGCTGGGCCCTGATCGGGGTTCGTCCAGGAGAAGTCGAAGTTGTCCACATTGCGCCAGCCCTCGCCGCCCGCCAGAACGAGACTGCGAGGGGATGCCGGCGGGTGATTGTCGATCAAGACGGAGGTTGGGAACAGACAGGCGCTGTTGCCGGCGAAATCGGTCGCGCAGCGCGTGAGCGCATGCGGCCCGTCGCTGAAATTCGTCGTCTGGACCGTCACCTCGTCCGCCGCGCCGGTCGGACACGGCTGCATCCTGGTCGCCCTCCACTCGCCGTCGATCATCGACTTCGCGCACGGGTACTCGGTCAGCCCTACGCGGGCGCCGTCGAGCAGCGTTTCGCTGTAGCGAACCCCGCCACCGACGTCGGTGTCCCAGTAGTTGACGCGCTGCGCCCCGCGGCGCCAGCCGCCCGCGGCGAGGTCAGAGCCCGCGTCACCGGGCACCGGCGAGTAGCCGTCGAAGACGCCGATCGTCATTCCCTGCACCGCCGACCACGAATCGGGATCGATGCTGCACCACTTGTCTTCGGCCCTGGCACAGAGCAGCCGATCCTCGATCGCCGGCTGCGGCACCGAGAAGCTGGCGGAGAAACCGTGTGGATTCGTGTCGGTCGTCGACGCGCTGGCGAACGGATCGAAGCCACCGCTCCAGTTGCCGGCGCCGATGCGCTGCTCCATGCCGTCGTGCAGCGTGTGCCACCAGGTGCCGGTGACTCCGGTGATTCCGGTGCCGCCGGGCGCGACCCAACGCCAGCGGGCGAAACGGGTGCCCGACACTGTCGCCCCACCCTTGGTGAAGCTCTTCATGTGCACCCCGCTGAACGGGTCGGCCCCCGACGGAGGCACGCACCAGGCATCGGAGCGGAACTTGGTGCCGCCGGTGGTATCGGCCCAATCCGCATCGGCGTCGACGTACCAGCCGCACTGCGCGACGGTGTAGTTCCCGGCCGTCGCCTCGCGCGCCGCGAGCAGCAGCAACGCCAGCGCCAGCGCGATCCCCATCGCGACGATCCGCCCCAGCCCACCGCGCGTCCCCGACATCGGCCCTCCTTCGTTCGAGTTGCAGACGGAGGACCAAGGGCTGAGCCACACGATCTCTCCCCCCGGCGGACGGATGTCCGGGACGAGCTGCTGACGGCTGCGCGTGCCCGGACTCGCGCTTTGCGAGAATGGCCTCGATGCCCCTCCCGACCGAAGACCAGATCACCGAGAAGCTCCGCGCCGTCATCGATCCCGAGCTGCGCCGCTCGATCGTCGAGCTGGGCATGGTCCGCTCGATCGAGATCAAGGACGACGGCCGCATCGAGGTGGTCGTCTCGCTGACCACCGCCGGCTGCCCGATCCGCGCCCACTTCGAACAGGCTGTCGCCCAGCAGATTTCCGAGCTGGACGGGGTGACCGCGGTAGCGGTCGGCTTCGACGTCCTCTCCGACGACGAGAAAGGCAACCTGCAGCAGACGCTCGGCCGCAGCAAGCTGCCGGAGGGCGCGCTGGCCCAGGTCAAGAACGTGATCTGCGTCGCCTCCGGCAAGGGCGGCGTCGGCAAGTCGACGATGACCGCCAACCTGGCGGCGGCGCTGAGTGCCGAAGGCCATCCGGCCGGCGCACTCGACTGCGACGTCTATGGCTACTCGCTGCCGCGCATGCTCGGCGTCAACCGCAAACCGGAGGTCAACGGCGAGCGCAAGATCCTGCCGCTGGAGGGGGCCGCCGGGGTCAAGGTGATGTCGATCGGCTTCTTCGTCGAGGAGAACTCGGCGGTCGTCTGGCGCGGCCCGATGCTGCACAAGGCGATCCAGCAGTTCCTCGAGGACGTCGCCTGGGGCGAGCTGGAGTACCTGCTGCTCGACCTTCCGCCCGGCACCGGCGACGTCTCGATGACCCTTTCCCAGCTCCTCCCGCAGGCCAAGTTCACGATCGTCACCACGCCGCAGCCGGCGGCGCAGACCGTGGCCAAACGGGCCGCCGACATGGCCGTCAAGTTCGACCTCGAGCTGCTCGGCGTGATCGAGAACATGTCCGGCTTCACCACCCCGGACGGGGAGCGCTTCACGATCTTCGGCGAGGGCGGCGGCCAGCTCCTCGCCGACGAGCTCGACGTGCCGCTGCTCGGCAAGGTCCCCCTCTCCGAGCCGCTGCGCGAGCACGCCGACAACGGCTCCCCCCTGGTCACCGACGAGCCCGACTCACCGGCTTCCCAGGCGATCCGCCAGGCGGCCCGCGGCATAATCGCCGCCACGCCGCAGGAGCTGCCGGTTCTGCAGGCCACCCCGGCCCCAGCCGAAGCACCGCCGGTCAGCGGCATCCCGCTGCCGGTCGTTCAGTAGCTGGCCTGCACCACCGCAGTTCGGGCTCAGGCGTTGGCGCGGCGTTGAGCCGGGGCCCGAAGGTGCTGGAGCTTGGCGAAGAGCCGGTCGCCGCGGCTTCCCTGTCTAGGCACGATCCCCATCTGACGAGCGCCCTCGAGGTTGTCGTAGATGGTGTCCCAACGGACGAGCAGCTCACCGCGGAAGCGCCACTCGGTGACGCCGCGGAAATCGATGGCCGCCCCGGTCGGGGCGATGTCAAGCGGGCGCCAGTGGCCACTCATCGTGCCGGTCATCCGGTAGGGAAACCAGGCTCCGGCGCGGCCGCGCGAGGGACAGGGCGGCTCCAAGGCCTCCAGCCGCAGGTCGGGGAAGGTCGCGAAGGTGTCGGTCGCGAAGGCGCGGATTCCACCCTGCCCATGTACCGCCTCGGGAAGGGCGGGGTCGTCGAGCTCGAGGTCATCGCCGCACATCGAGACGATTGCCTCGACTTCCTGGGCGTTCCAGGCCGCAAGCCAACGGCCGCTCCACTCGTCGAGGAACTCGACGTCGAGGCCCCTCGGCCTCTCGTTGATCTCGGCGCTCATCCCCCACTCCTTTCGCGGCCGGGACTTGCCTCGACCATTTCGGCGACGACCGTTTCGGCCTCATCGCGCTCGATTCGCATGTCCTGACGCAGCAGCTTCCAGGAGAGAACGTCGGTGGCGAGGACGATCGCGGCGAGACGGCGCTCTCGTGCGGGGCCCACCAAGGCGGATAGAAGGGGTGCAAAGGTCTTCTCCGCCCAAGCGCGGTGGTAGGCGCGGCCAGCCTCGGTCATATCGCGGACAGCGGAAATCCGCTCCTCCTGGGAGAGCATGCGCAGGACCGCGGGGCCCTGGGACTCGTAGTGATCGAAGAGATTGGCGATCGCCTCGCGGACACGCCCCACCGGCGCCTCCTCGCGGGTGGCAATTTCGCGCAGGCCCCACCAGGAGAAGGCGGCGGTGAAGAGCTCGTCCTTGGAGCCGAAGCGCAAGTGCAGCGTTTGCACCGTCACCCCCGCCTCCGCGGCCACGTCGCGCAGGTGAACGTCCTCGTAGGGGAGCGTCGCGAAGTGCCGCCAAGCCGCGGCAAGCAGACGCTCGCGGGTCGCGGCTGCGGCGTTCGCGCGAGCCGACATCCGGTAGGGGCGCCTGGCGGCCTCGCGCTTTGACTTCTGTGGGCTCGCCATATTCGCTTGATCTTAGCTAAAATCAAAATGCCATGCGAGTCCTGCAAACCCTGATGGCCTTCAGCGGCAACGCGCCGCCGCAGCTTGCCGTCACCCGCAAGCTGCTCGAGCGAGGCCATGAGGTGCGGGTGCTGGCGCACCGGGCAGCGCAATCGCGGATCGAGGCGACGGGCGCGGAGTTCGTCCCGATCGAGCGGGCGGTCCCCGACTTCGACATCACCCGGCGCGAGACCGACACCCTGCGCGACTGGGAGGCCAGGAACAAGTACGCGGCAGGGATTCGCCTGCGCAACCGCGGCCTGCTCGCCTTTCTGGACGCAATCAGCGAGGAATGCACCGCCCTGCTGGCCACCCACCCCGCCGATGTGGTCCTCTTCGACTGGATGCTGACGGGCGCAGCGGTGGCTGCCGAGCGCGCCGGGGTGCCATCGGTGGCGCTGGTCCATTGCCCCTACCCGCTGCCGGTAGCGGGAGCGCCGCCCCTGTTCAGCGGCGCCGGGTGGATGGACGGTCCCCTGGGGGCGGCACGCAACCGCGTTCTCAACCGCGTCTTCACCCGCTTCGCCGCGGCCGGCCTGCCGCGCCTGAACCGGGCCCGGGCAGAGCAGGGACTGGCGCCGTTGGGGGCATGGGAGGAGCAGCTGCTCAAGGCCGAGGCGGTCTATGTGATGACCGCGCCAGAGCTCGACTTCTCCAGCCGCGGCGAGCTACCGGCCAACGTCCATTACGTCGGCCCGGCCTTCGAGCCCTATTCCGACGAGTGGCGCTCACCCTGGCCGGAGGCCAACACCGACCCGCTGGTCGTGGTCAGCTTCTCGACCAGCTACATGAACCAGCGTGACCTGGCGCAGCGGGTCCTCGACGCGATCGGCGGCCTTCCCGTGCGAGCCCTGCTGACGAGGGGCCCGGCGCTGGCCAGGGAGGAGCTGGCGCTACCGGCGAACGCGCGCGCGGTCGACTACGTCGCGCACCGCACCGTCTTCCCCCACGCCTCGCTGGTCGTGACCCACGCCGGCTGGCAGACGATCAACGCGGCCCTGTCTGACGGGGTGCCGCTCGTCTGCGTCCCGGACGGTCGGGACCAGCCTGACAACGCCGCCCGGGTGGTTGCCGCCAGGGCGGGGGTGCGGGTGAGCAAGGGGGCTTCGGTGGCGAAGCTGCGGAGGGCGATCGCCGCAGCGCTCGGCGATCCAGCGCTGAAGGCAGGCGCGGAGACGATGGCGGTGGCGCTGGGCGGCAGCGACGGAGCGCTCGCGGTCACCGAGAGGATCGAGCGCGAGTGGCCGGCCTTCAGCGCGACTCGCGCCACATAGTCGAGCAGGTCAACTGCCCGTCGGGCCGCTCGAGCTCGCCGACCCGCACGAAGCCGAGGCGTTCGTAGCGGGGATCGTTGTCCGGATTGCTCGACTCCAGGTAGGCCGGCATCCCCTCGGAGTCGATCCTGGCGAGGTTGTCGGCGAGCAGGGCCATCCCGAGACCCTTCCCTCCGTGGTCGGGGTGGGTTCCGAGCAGGCTCAGGTAGTAGTGCGGCGGCTCGTCGGGATGGACGCTTTCCATGCGCTCGAAGAGAGCCAGCACCTCGGCCGCGCGGGAGCCGACCTGAGCTTCGAGCATCGGCCCGAGCGATGCCTCCTCCGCCGCAGTCAGCTCGGTCCCGCCGGGCGGAATCCAAATCGACGCGGCGGCATAGTCGCCGACGAACCGGACCGACGAGTAGCGCATCGCGCTCGTGACGCAGAGACCCCAAACCGCGTCGAGACCACCCTCGGGGAACGCCCAGCTCCACAGCGGATCGGCGCCGAAGGCAGCGACAAGCGTCGCGGCGACCCCGTCGACATCACGCTCGGTTGCGAGGCGAACCTCCACCGAGCGAAAAGCCTAACTCAGGCCGCGCTCTGCTCTCGTATCAATTGTTCGGCCCGATCATGCTCGGCACCGAAAGCCAGCGCTTCGCTTCGCCGCGCGCGCCCTTAGACCAAGGTGTGCTGAAGGACAGCGCCGACGACTCCGGCGACGCCCATCACATAGACGACGGTGAGCTTCGAGTGCCAGCGGTTGAGAGCGGCGAAGGCACCGAGCGCGATCAAGGCCGTGTAGACATCGGTGACGCTGGTTTCGAGAATCGTCACAGTGACCGCCGCGATCAGCCCGATCACCGCCGCCGCAACTCCGAGCAGGAAGGGGTGCAAGCGCTCGTTCTCGGAGACTGCAACGAGCTGGCGGTGGAGGAAGATCGGGAAGACAAAGGCGGGAAGGAAGATGCCGAGCGTCATCACCAGGGCACCGCCGAGTCCTCCGGCGATGTAGCCGACGAAGGTAGAGAAGATGATCAGCGGTGCTGGCAGGATGCCGCCCATCGCCAGGCCATCATTGAACTGCCCACTGGTCAGCCAGTGGTGGTTTTCGACAGCGGCCTCGCGCAGGAAGGGGATCACGGTGTAGGCACCGCCGAAGGTGAGCAGGCCCGCCTTCAACCCCTCGAAGAAGATCGTCGCCGTCAGCGAGACTGTGATCGCCCCGGCGGCGAAGGCCAGGACCGCGAGGGGAGTGATCGCGAAGCTGTTGGCGCGGTGGGTCCAGCGCCGCCCGTTCGTCCACAGCTCGTAGGCGATGCCGCCGCCGAGCAAGACCAGGACGAAGGTGATCCCCACCCAGAGGGTCAGGGCGAACCCGACTACGGCGATGATCGCCAAGGGCACATCTGAGATGAACGATTTGCTGAGGCGGACCAGGGCGCGGGCGACCAGCGCCCCGACCGCCGCCGTCAGCCCGTAGAACAGGCCGTGCAGGTGCCCGGCGAGATTGGCCTCGACGTAGAGGATCGAGAGGCCGAGCATGAGGATGAAGCCCGGCAACATGAACCCGAGGCCAGCGAGGAAGCCGCCGAGCTTGCCGCCGCGCAGGCGGCCGAAGTAGACACAAAGCTCGTGGGCCTCCGGGCCAGGAAGGACTTGGTAGACGGCGAGCAGCTTCTTGAAGCTCGCCTCGTCGATCCAGCCTTCCTCATCGACGCACTCGTGCTTGATCATCGCGATCTGTGCGGCCGGTCCACCCCAGGCGAGCAGGCCGAACTTGAGGAAGCGAATGAAGATCGAGACGGGCGAGTCGGCCGCCTCGAAAGGATCGGCGACTCGATGGCGCTGGCGTCGGTCGCGGCCATGATCGGGGCGGCGGAGGCTAGTGGGAATGGGTGTGGGCGTGACCGTCGCGGACCGTTCGCCACGACTGCCAGGTGATCCGCATGATTAGCGCGCTGATGCCGAGGCCGATCAGCGGGTCGGCGAGCTGTAGTCCGAAGGACACCGCGATCGCGCTGGCGATGACGGCAAGGCTGACGTAGGCATCGGCTTTGGCATGGTTGCCGTCGGCGATGAGGGCGGGACTGTGAAGCGTGCGCCCGGCCGCGAGGCGGATCAGCGCCGCCAGCCAGTTGCCGGCGAAGCCGAGCAGGCCAGCGCCGATCAGGACGGCTAGGTGCGTGACTTCCTCGGGGTGGATCAGACGCCGGATCGCCTCGACTCCGGCGACAGCGGCGGAAACGAAGATGGCGAAGACGACGAAGTAGCCCGCGTAGCGCTCGGCCGTCTCCGAGCGCATCAGGAAGGCGGCGCCGAGCGGGATCGCGGTGGCCGCGTCGCCGAAGTTGTGGATCAGGTCGGCGAGCAGGGCAATGCTGCCGGTCGCGGCGAAAATCGCCACCTGCGCGGCTGCGGTGAGTCCAAGCACGGCGAACGAGAGGGCGACAGCCCGCACTCCCGCCCGCGAGCGTTTGATCGAGGGATCGACCAAGCCGTGGGTATGGCCGTGATCGCCGTGGTGGTGGTGAGCATCGCTCTCGTGGCCGTGCGGGCCTGAGTGGGGATGGGCGTGCGTCAGCTCGCCGTGTCGGTGTAGCTCGCCGCCCAAATGACGGTAGGAAAGTTCGATGGGTGCCAGGTTACAACGAGAAGCTACGGCCGGTACTCGCTCGCAAACCGCTTGAGCAAGCGGAAAACAATTACGCCGAAGCCTTGCTCTTGTAGTACTCGGCGTTGATCTCGGCGTATTTGGCCCACTCGGCGGGGAGCTGGTCCTCGGCGAAGCAGGCGTCGACCGGGCAGGCCTCGACGCAGGCATCGCAGTCGATGCACTCGTCGGGGTCGATGTAGAGCATCTCGACCGAGTCGTAGTCGGGCTCGTCCGGGGTCGGGTGGATGCAGTCCACCGGACATACCTCGACGCACGAGTTGTCCTTCTGGCCAATACACGGCTCGGCGATGACGTAGGTCATTCGATGCTTTCTCCTGGTTCGACTTTGCGGTGCGTCGGCTGGGAAGCGTCCCTGCCAGGCGCGAGCATGCATTTTAGGGATGATGTTCCGATGCTGCTGCTGACGGGGGCCACTGGAAGCATCGGTTCACGCCTGCTGCCTCTGCTGCTGGAGCGTGGCGAGGACGTGCGCTGCCTGGTGCGGGAGCCGCGGCGGCTCGGGGCGCACCGGGTCGACGTGCAGATCGCTCTCGGCGACCTCGGCGAGATGTCCGACCCCTACCTGCTGCGCCAGGCGCTGCGCGGGGTCGACACGGTGATCCACCTGGCCGCGACGATCCGCGACCAGCCGCCGCACCGGATCGAGGAGCTGAACGGGCTGGCGACGGTGCGCCTGCTGCGCGCCGCCGAGCGCAGCAGCGTGCGGCGCTTCGCCTTCTTCAGCGCGCTCGACGCCGCAGCGGCCCAGCGCACCCGCTTCTTCCGCGCCAAGTGGCTGGCGGAGCGGGCGATCGCTTCCTCGCCGCTGGAGACGACGATCTTCGCCCCCTCGATCGTCTACGACCGCAGTGACCCCTGGGTGACGCTGCTGCGCCGCTTCTCCTTTCTGCCGGTGCTGCCCGTATCGGGCGACGGCCGGGCCCGCTTCCAGCCGATCTGGGCCGACGATGCCGCTCGCTGCGTGGTTGCGGCGCTCGACCGCGACGGGCGCGGCCGCTACGAGCTGGCCGGGCCCGAGACGCTCAGCTACGACGAGATGTCGGATCTGGTCAGCCGCGTCGCGGGGCGACCACGGCCACTCGTCCACGTTCCCCTGCCACTGATCCGCGCCGGTTTGATCGGACTCCGCAACGTCTTCGGCGAGGCCGTGTTCGCTACCTGGGAGGAGGCAGAGCTGATGGAGGTATCGATGACGAGCGAACGCGGCACCGCGGACGCGGAGGAACTGGGCATAGAGCCGAGAAGGATGGGCGATGTCCTGGCGGAGGCTTAGAGCCACTCTTGGGGCGCTCGCGGCGCTGATCACGGCCATCGCGGCGCTCGGGACGGGGACGGCTGCGGCACTCTCCCTCGTCCCACCCAAGCCGGGCGTCTTCTTCGGCGTCAGCGACCAGGGGACGGCCCAACAGTTCAACGAATTCACCAAACTGCTCGGCGGCAAGCACCCGGCCCTGCTGGAGACCTTCCACCCCTGGGGCAACAGCCTCAACGCGTCCTACGAACGCTGGCGCGAAACCGGCACCAGGCCGATCCTGCACATCTCTACCGCCGACGACCAGACCCTGCAGGAGATCATCACCCCCGAGCAGATCGCGCTCGGGGCGGGCGACGACTACCTGTTGCAACTCAACGACTTCTTCTTCAAACGCGGGCTGCCCGCCTACATCAGGCCGCTCGGCGAGCCGAACCGCTGCCTCAACGTATGGTCGGCGGTCAACTGCGACGGCAGCCAGAAAGGCGGCGAACACACGACCGGCTGGTACAAGCAGGCCTTCCGCCGCATCTCGCTGATCGTGCGCGGCGGCGACACCCTGGAAGGGATCAACGCGACCCTGGCGGAAATCGGCCTGCCCCCCGTCAACCGCACCAAAGGCCCGCCGCCGACCGAACTGCCGGGGGCGCCTGTGAGCATCATCTGGAGCCCGCTGCCGGGCGGCTCGCCGCGGGTGAAAGGCAACTTCCCCGGCAACTACTGGCCCGGCTCCCGCTGGGTCGACTGGGCCGGCACCGACTTCTACTCCCAGTATCCCGTCTGGAAAGACCTCAATCGCTTCTACGAAGCCAAGCAGTGGAAGCGCAAGCCGATCGCGATCGCCGAGTGGGCGGTCTACGGCGAAGACGAACCGCGCTTCGCCAAACAGCTGGTCGCCTGGGTGACCAAGCACCCACGGGTGCAGATGTTCGTTTACTACACGGGCTTCGGGCCGGGCTACAACCCCTATGACCTGAAGCTCTATCCGCGCACGACCAACACGCTGCGGCTGAAGATCCGCCGCGCCACGTTCCTCACCGAAGCCGAATACAACGCCGGCCTATTGCCGCCGCTGCCTCCGAAGCCCAAGAAACTCGTAACGCCCACGCCAACCCCAATTCCCTAGCCGCCGACGGGACGATTCCCAACCGCATAGGCGTATTTTCAGCCCATCGGCGGCGGATTGGCTGGGGTGATCAGGCCGCGAATCGTCTCGGCAAGCGCCCGGGGTTCGCGTTCGATCTGCTCCCACGTACATCGCGATACCCGCCAACCGGCCAGTTGAAGGCGTTGCTCTCGGCGCCTATCGCTCTGGAAGGCAGAGTCAGTGTCGTGGTAGCGGCGGCTGTCGGCTTCGACAATCAGGCCAGCGTCACGCCAGAGGAAGTCGGGCATGGTTTGACGACCGCCGATGCAGAGCGTCACATTGACCTGGGGTAACGGCAACTTGGCCCGCTCGCACATACGGAGGAACAAGCGCTCCATCTCACTGCGGGTGCGCTTTGTCTCCGGATGGATATCGTCCATCAGCATCCGCAGCCGAGCCACCCCGCGTCGTCCTCTGCTGCGCTTGATCAGTCGCCGCACCGCGGTGTGATCGAGGATCCTGAGCACCTCAGCCTCCGAAATCGCCTTCCTCAGGTCCCAGACCGAGACCACCCCGGCGAGATCGAGGAGAGTCCGCGCGACACTGGCGCAAGGAATCCCATGCAAAACAACCCGGTCGGCCTGGGTCAAGGAACCATCCCGATGCGCACCTATCCTCACCGGACCTCGACCGCGCCGATTCGGTGCGATCACATCTGTTGAGCGGTGGCGATCCTCAAAGAACCCCCAAAGCGCTCCCGCTGATCGGTGTGACAGCACCGCACCCGGACCGCAGGCCAGTACAGCGGCCATCCATTGCCCCTTTGTCGTCAAGTGAGGATGCCCCACGGCGTATGCGCCTTGATGCACTCGATGCAAGCGCCCCACCGCGACCCTCTTGTCCACGGCACGCACACTGAGCCCTCGAGCAACGAGCTGACCAAGCGCAACAACGCCGTGTTGGCGTGCCGCCAGCTCCGCAATCACCCGATCAGAAGCATTGCCGCCTTGCCGGTGGGCCGATTTCCCACCGTATAGGCGTATTTCCGGCCCGTCGGCGGGCTGGTGGGGGTTGTCGCCGCGAGACACGAGGCGACACTGGCAAGTCAGGACGCGCGTGTGGTGCGCTGAATGCGCCGAATTGCTGTCGCCTCTGTGCCCTAATAAAGACGAGGGACCCGGTCTCCCGGGCCCCTCGAAAAGCCACTCGCCTGTTGAGGCGAGGATACGCCTGAGCGGCGTGGCTACATCATCCCGCCCATGTCCGGCATACCGCCGCCGGGCATGCCGCCACCGGCGCCTTCCTTCTCCGGCGGTTCGGCGATGATCGCCTCGGTGACGAGGATGTTCTTGGCGATCGAGGCGGCGTTCTGCAGCGCCGACCGCGTGACCATCGTCGGGTCGATGACGCCGGCCTTGATCAGGTCGCCGTACTCGCCGTTGGCCGCGTTGAGGCCTTCACCGGCCTTCAGGTCACGGACCTTGTTGACCACGACCGAGCCCTCCAGGCCGGAGTTCTCGGCGATCTGACGAACCGGCTCCTCCAGCGAGCGGTGCACGATGCGGGCACCGGTCACCTCGTCGGGATCGTCGAGCTTGTCGGGATCGAGGTCTGACTGCGCGTTCAGCAGCGCGACGCCACCGCCCGGCACGACTCCCTCCTCGAGCGCCGCCCGGGTCGCCTGCAGGGCGTCCTCGACGCGGTGCTTTTTCTCCTTCATCTCGGTCTCGGTGGCAGCGCCGACCTTGACCACGGCGACACCGCCGGCCAGCTTGGCGAGACGCTCCTGGAGCTTCTCGCGATCGAAGTCGGAGTCGGTGTTCTCGATCTCCTGCTTGATCTGGTTGATCCGGCCTTTGATGTCCTCGGCATCGCCGGCGCCGTCGATGATCGTCGTCGTGTCCTTGGAGACGACGACGCGACGCGCCTTGCCGAGCTGGGCCAGCTGGGTGTTCTCCAGTTTGAGGCCCATCTCCTCGGTGATTACCTCGCCACCGGTGAGGATGCCGATGTCCTCGAGCATCCGCTTGCGGCGGTCGCCGAAGCCCGGAGCCTTGACCGAGACACCGGTGAAGGTGCCGCGTAGCTTGTTGACGACCAGGGTCGCGAGGCACTCGCCCTCGACGTCCTCGGCGACGATCAGCAGCGGCTTGCCACCCTGCATCACCTGCTCGAGCACCGGCAGGATGTCGCGCACGGAGCCGATTTTCTGGTTGGCGATGAGGATGTAGGGGTCCTCCAGCACCGCCTCCATGCGGTCCTGGTCGGTGACCATGTACGGGGAGATGTAGCCCTTGTCGAACTGCATCCCCTCGGTGAACTCCAGCTCCATGCCGAAGGTCTGGCCCTCCTCGACGTTGACGACGCCGTCTTTGCCGACTTTCTCGATCGCGTCGGCGATCACGTTGCCGATCTCGTCGTCGGCGGCGGAGATGGCGGCGACACGAGCTATCTGCTCCTTGCCGGCAACCTCCTTGGACTGCTTGTTACGCAGGTTGTCGACGACGTCGTCGACAGCCTTCTCGATCCCGCGGCGCAGGGCCAGCGGGTTGGCGCCGGCGGCGACGTTCTTGAGGCCGTGACGAACGATCGTCTGGGCCAGCAGGGTCGCCGTAGTGGTGCCGTCACCGGCAACGTCGTTGGTCGCCGTGGCGACCTCGCGGACCAGCTGGGCACCCTGGTTCTCGAAGACATCCTCGACCTCGACCTCGCGGGCGATAGTGACGCCGTCGTTGGTGATCGTCGGCGCGCCGAACTTTTTGTCGAGCACGACGTAGCGGCCTTTCGGGCCGAGGGTGACCTTGACGGCGTCGGCGACTGCATCGACGCCGGCCTGCAGGGCCCCGCGTGCCTCCTCCTTGTACTTCAGCTCCTTGTGAGCCATTGGTTTCCTTCCTCCTTGGTGTCTCTAAGTCCTGATGGCGGGGGGTCTAGCCGAGCTTGGCGAGGACGTCCGACTCGCGCAGCACGAGCAGGTCGTCGCCCTCGACGGTGACCTCGGTGCCGCCGTATTTGGAATAGAGGACTTCGTCGCCATCGCTCAGGTCGAGCGGGCGGCGAGAGCCGTCCTCCTGAATTGCGCCATCGCCGACGGCGATGACCTTGCCCTTCTGCGGCTTCTCTTTGGCCGTGTCGGGGAGGACGATGCCGCTAGCGGTCGTCTCCTCCTCCTCGATCGGCTTGACGATCAGCCGGTCCCCGAGGGGCTTCAGCTTCATCCGTGAACCTCCGTTATGGGTGATTTACTGGTCAAAGTCGGGAAATCGCGCCGCAGAGCCGTTTTCTGGCGCCGCGAACTTGGCACTCTATACAGGTGAGTGCCAACAGAATGTAAAGATAGCGGTACGGCTCAGCCGCTGGCAAGCAGCTTGCAGCCGAGCAGCTTGGCTATGCCGGTGGCACCGTGCGACATCACCCAGTCGTGGTTCCACTCGAAGGCCGGGCGGGCAATCGGCGCCAGCAGGTTCATCCACGGCTTCGTCGTCGAGACGTTCCACTCGTAGAGCACGGCGGTGGCGCCGTCCTGCTCGTAGAGCCGCCAGCGCCCAATCCCGGCCAGCTCGCCAACCGCGTCGGCCTGCAGCAGGTAGGGCCGCTCGATGTGCGTCGTCGTCACCTCGAACTCGACCCGGTAGGGCAGGAGGCTCTTCCAGACCATCCGCGAGACGGCACCGATACGGCCGCCATCGCCGCCGTTGAGCTCTTCGACCTCCTCGACCCCCCGCCACCACTCGGGCCAGCGCTCCTGGTCGTAGATCGCCTCCCAGACGGGCTCGCGTGGCGAGTCGAGCAGCCAGGTGGTGAGAAAGGCGTAGTCGGCCATTGAGACGGGATACGGAAGCGGCGCGCTCTTCGATCAGTTGTGGTGCGGAGTCTCCCCGTTGCCGAAGTGCGCACCGGGCGGCTCGACGATCTGCGAGAAGCGGATCACGGTGACGATGTCGTCGGGGCCGATCGTACGGCCGTAGATCTGTTCGAGGAACTTGACCTCGTCCTCGAGCCGACGGAACTCGGGGTTGTCGTGCTCGATGTCGCGCGGCGAGAGGTCGCCGACCTTCTTCACCTCGACGTCATCGATGCAGGCGGCGAAGATTTTCTCGCGCGGGCTGTGACGGAAGCCGACGGTTATCCAGACCACCTGGCCGCGCTCGTACTTGCTGGTCTTGTCGCCGAGCCGGATCGTCGCCGTCTTGCGACCGCGCTTGAGCTGGTCGACGAAAACAGTGGAGTAGAAGTTGAGCACGTAGATCCCGCCTCGCATCGCGCTGCGAGCGTATCTGAAGGCGCCAGGCGCAGTCGGCGTGGACGTTTGTATGGACTCAGGTGTAGGGACGGCGCAAACGGGTCGATGAGAGGCACGATGCACGCTGCCTCCCTACGCGCTCCGCGGTCCCTGACCGGAGCTTTCGCTTGCGCTTTCGTCCTCCTGATGCTGGGAGCGGCAGCCTCGGCCTCCGCCGCCACCTGCGACGGCAAGCACGCGACGATCGTCGGCACGCCCGGCAACGACGTGATCGTCGGCAAGAAGGCCAGCGACGTGATCTACGGCGGCGGCGGGGACGACAAGATCTCCGGCGGGCCCAACGGCAACGACACGATCTGCGGCGGGCCCGGGGACGACGTCATCCATGGCGGGCGCGGCTTTGACGCCCTCTATGGCGAAGGGGGCGACGACCGGCTCGCCGGCGACAGCGGCTCCGACCACATCGAGGGCGGCGGGGGCAACGACGGCCTCAAAGGCGCAGAGGGCAGCGACAGTCTCCTTGGCGGGGCCGGCAGCGACGAACTCCGCGGTGGGAAAGGCCCAGACCGCATGCTCGGCGGCGCCGAAGGCGACGTGCTGATCGGCGAGAAAGGCAGCGACGAAGAGGCTGGTGGCGGTGGCAACGACTGGCTCTACGGAGAAAAGGGCAACGACCATCTCGACGGTGGCGAAGGCGACGACAAAATCGAAGGCGGGCCGGGCGACGATCCCGTCCTCGAAGGCGGGCCGGGCACCGATTTGGTCATGGGTGGCGCCGGCAGCGACAACGCCGACGGTGGCGAAGGCAACGACGACGTCGTCCGCGGCGACAGCGGCGAAGACACGCTGAACGGCGGCGGCGGAACCCAGGACATCGTCTCCTACGCGAGTGCCACCCGCGGCAGCGTCATCGTCGACCTCGAAACCGGCAAGTCGAAAGGCGACGGACACGACACGCTGCAGGGCTTCGAGGACGTGGTCGGCTCGCCGCAGGGCGACACGATCGTCGGCGACAACGAAGTCAACCGGCTCGACGGCGGGGTCGGCGACGACAACCTCAATGGCGACGGCGGCCCGGATGAAGCATTCGGGGGCGCTGGCAGCGACGAATGCGACGACTTCACCACCGAGCATTCATGCGGCACCGAACCCAGCCCGCCCAGCAGTGGCACCTTCGTGATCCTCAATCAGGGCCTCGACGGGTCGAGCCTGATCGTGCAGGGCGATGCCGGCCCAAACGACATCAACGTCTCCTTTGACGGCGGCTGGACCGTTTCGGACAGCGGGCCGGTCTATGCAGGAGAAGGCTGCTCGAGCACCAGCAGCACGGCGGTTGCCTGTCCGACCGCGATCGCGACCAGCCTCGTCGTGATCACCGGGGGCGACGGCAACGATGACATCAGCATCGCCGAAAGCGTGCCGACCGGAGTCAAAGTGCGGGCCAACGGCAACGGTGGCTCCGACACGCTCAGTGGCGGCCCGGGCGCCGACGTCCTCGAAGCCGGTGAGAACTACAACAATCCGGACAACGGCAACGACACGCTGATCGGGAACGGGGGCGGCGACGTGCTCTACGCCGACCCTGGCGCCGACCAGCTCTCCGGTGGGCCCGGCGACGACCTGCTCGTCTCCTCCGTGGCGGTCTGCCAGGGACACACCTATGACGGCGGGCCGGGCGACGACACCGTCTCCTACGGCCGCTCGGACGCGGCGCTGACGGTGGAATTGGGAGGCACCGGTGGGCCCGCTGGTTGCGGCAACCCCGACCAGGTCAGCTCCAGCAACGAGAGCCTCGAGGGATCCGACGGGCCCGACGTGCTGATCGGGGACAGCGGCAACAACAGCTTCCTCGGCCACCTCGGAGCCGACACCTTCATCGGCAAAGGGGGCAACGACTTCATCGATGCCATCGACGGCCAGCAGGACAAATCGATCAGTTGCGGTGGTGGTGGCGACGACGAAGTGATCAAGGACAAAGTCGATCCAAGCCCGGTCGGCTGCTGAGCCCGCCCAGCACAACCCGACCGTACGAAATACGGATTGGACGGCGGCTTTGCACAGTTGAAGTGATCTCCGCGGCGGTCGATGCAAGCCCCGGAATGGATCGCTCGGCCAAATCGACCCTGTCGCGGCTCCTCGCCGTCCTGCTCGGGACGGCGCTGATCTTCCTGCTCCCCGCCTGGAGCCAGGCCTCCGCCGCCACCTGCGACGGCAAGCACGCGACGATCGTCGGCACGCCCGGCAACGACGTGATCGTCGGCAAGAAGGCCAGCGACGTGATCTACGGCGGCGGCGGGGACGACAAGATCTCCGGCGGGCCCAACGGCAACGACACGATCTGCGGCGGGCCCGGGGACGACGTGATCCACGGCGGGCGCGGCAACGACACCCTCGACGGTGAAGGCGGCAACGACCGGCTGCTTGGCGAAAAGGGAGCCGACAACCTGATCGGCGGCGAAGGCGAAGATCAGCTCCTCGGCGCCAAGGGCCCCGACGACGAGTTCGGTGGCGGCGGGGACGACGAGCTGTTCGGTGGGCGCGGCCCGGACGAGATGAAAGCGGGTGGAGGAGACGACGTCCTCTACGCCGGCAAAGCCAGCGAGCGGGTAGTCGATGGCGAAGGGGGCGACGACCGAATCTACGGTGGGCGCGGCAACGACACCCTCGAGGGCGGCGAAGGCGACGACATGGTCGATGGCGGCCTCGGCGATGACACGCTCGAGGGCGAAGGCGGCACCGACCTGTTGATCGGCAGCCACGGGCGCGACGACCTCGAGGGCGGCCCGGGCAACGAAGACGTGCTGCGCGGCGACATCGGCTTCGACCACCTCGACGGTGGGCCGGGCGAACGCGACATCGCCTCCTTCGCCACCGCCTCCGAAGGCGTGACCGTGGATCTCGCGACCGGCACCGCCCACGGCGACGGCCGCGACACGATCTCCTCCGAAACCGAGGACGTCGTCGGCTCGGCCTTCAACGACACCCTGATCGGCGACGGCGGCGCCAACCGCCTCGACGGCGGCGGCGGCTTCGACGACCTCGAGGGCGGCGGCGGCGCCGATCAGCTCTTCGGCGGTCCCGACGGCGCCGACTGCACTGGCGGCGACCCGATCGAAGGTTGCGAACCCCCGACCCCGATCGGCCCCGGCCCGAGCGCCACGCGCGTCCGCAGCATCGACGGCAGCGGCTCGCTCACTGTTCAGGGGACGCCCGGGGACGACTCGATCTCGATCGCCAAGCAGGGCGCGAGCTACGTCATCACGGATACCGGCTTCTCCTTCTCCCCAGCCAACGTCGACGGCTGCGAAGCTATCGGCGGCAACGCGGTATGCGCAGCCGACGTGCAGACGATCCTGCTCGACGGGGGCGCGGGCAACGACTCCGTCAGCGTCGACGACAGCGTCCCGTCGGAGATCGAAGTGCGGATCGAAGGCGGGCCCGGCGCCGACCACCTTCAGGGCGGCCCCGGCAACGACGTGATCGAGGCCGGCGACGACAGCGACCCCGACGTGCTCGAAGGCGGCCCCGGCGACGACGCCCTGATCGGCGCCCGCACTGACCTGCCGGTTCCCTACAACAGCGGCAAAAGCACCTTGATCGGCGGCCCCGGCGACGATGTGATGGTCGGCGGCGACCCCTGCGACGGCGACCTCTTCGACGGCGGGCCGGGCGAAGACGACGCCAACTTCTTCCGCTTCACGCCCGGCGTGACTGCCGAAATCGGCGGGCCCGTCAGCCGTGCGGGAAGCCCCTGCACCCCCGGTCACATCGATTCCTCGGTCGAGCAGCTCGAGGGCTCACCCGGGCCCGACACGCTGATCGGCAGCCATCGCGACAGCCTGATCGGGCATGGCGGCCGCAACAGGCTGCGCAGACGTGCCGGTGGATAGAGGTCCATATGGACCTCTATCCACCGGCACGTCCTAGCCCGGGCTGAAGCCCTCCTCGCCAATCAACGGGACGAAGCGGCAGGGCGCGATCTCCTCTCGCGTCAGCTCGGCTCCGGCGCGGCGAAAGACGGTGAGCAGGTCGGCGCCCTCAGCGGCGATCGGCACGACCAGGCGACCGCCGTCCGCGAGCTGGGCGAGCAGCGTCTGCGGCGGCGCCGGCGCGGTGGCGTGGACGGCGATCGCCTCGAACGGCGACCGCTCGGGCACGCCGCGCGTACCGTCGCCGACCAGCAGCTCGACGTTCTCCACGCCCAGTGCGTCCAACGCGCGCCGGGCCTGTGCGGCGAGCGTGACGAATCGCTCGACGCCGGTCACCTCGGTGGCGAGCCGCGAGAGGACAGCCGCCGAGTAGCCGGAGCCGGAGCCGACCTCGAGCACGCGCTCGCTCCCCTCCAGTTCCATTGCCTGGCAGATCGCGGCGACGATCCAGGGTTGGGAGATCGTCTGCCCCTCGCCAATCGGCAGCGCCGAGTCGGCGTAGGCGCGGCTGCGCTGGCGCTCGGCGACGAACTCCTCCCGCCGTACCTCCCCCATCGCCGCGAGGACGCGCTCGTCGGCGATGCCCCGACGGCGCAGCTGGCGCTCGACCATTCGCGCGCGCAGCTCCGAAAAATCGGCCACCTAGAAGATGTAGTTGCGTAATTTGGCCGGAGCCAGGACGGTGACCCGGCCGCGACCGGGGCGGACGATGCCGGACCGCTCGAGGTCGGCGAGGAAGCGGCTGACGCTCTCGCGTGAGGTGCCGGCGAGCTGGGCCAGGTCGGATTGGTTCATGCGGATCGTGATCTCGCCGCCCTCGGCTGTGCGCGGCGCCTCTTCGGCGACGAGCTGGGAGAGAACGCCGGCGACGCGGCTGGGGACCGTCTGGAAGGACTGGCGCGAGATGCGCTCGTTGGCCGCGCGAAGCCGCCGCACCAGGGCGCCGACCAGCTTCACCGTGATCTCCGGGTGGCGGGCCAGCAGCGCCCGCACTTCGCCCGCGGGCAAGGCCAGCAGCTCACCGTCGCTGAGCGCTTCGACGCTGGCCGAGCGGACCTCGCCGTCGAGCATCGCCAGCTCGCCGAAGATGTCGCCGGGGCCGAGGGTTGCGAGGGTGATCGCCCGCCCGTCGGAGTGCTCGCGGGTCACCCGGAAGCTGCCGGAGCGGACGATGTAGCAGGCATCGGAATGATCGCCCTCGTGGAAGACCCGCGTGGCGGCCGGGAAGGAGCGGGGCACGGCGACGTGCGAGAAGCTCTCCAGCTCACCCGGCTCGAGGTCGGCGAAGAGCGGCACGCTGCGCAGCAGCTCGACCGGGCTCTGACTCTCCTCCGAATCGGGCACACGCTGATTATCGCGTGCCCGGCGGCCTACCGGGCCCTGAGGACCAGGCGGGCGTCATGGACCGCGAGGCGGTGGCGCTTGTGCCTGCGATGACCCCTTGGCCTGTGCTTGCCGCTCTTGGGCGGGCTGGCGCCAGCGATCGCGCTCGTCGCGGGCGAGGTCGTGGCCGCTGCAGGGACCGGATCGGGGGCCGTGCCGACGCCGGTGAGGGCGATCGGCATGGGGCCTTCGCTTTCGCCGAAGAGGCCCAGCGTCGCTTTCTTGACGCCTTCGCTGAGCGGCTGAAAGCGGACCTGCACCGTGCAGGTGGCGGCGGGCACCAGTTCGACGCCGGTGCAGTTCTCATCGAGGATCTGGAAGCTGCCGATGGCGCCACCGGCGATTACGGCGATGAACATGCCACCGGGCATGTTGCCCGTGTTGGTGACCTCGATCTCGCGGGTCACACCGGCAGAGCCGACTTTCGCCACGCCGAAATCGGTCGGATTGGAAGTGGGAGTGAAAGCTGCCCGGCCGCCAATGCCGGTCAGATCGGCGCCAAACGAGTACGACCCGACGCTCACCCTGAACTGGGCGGCGTATTCGACCGCGTCGCGAGGGCCGAAGTAGACCTGTACCGAGCAGGATTCGCCGGGCTGCAGGTAGGAGCCGTAGCAGGGGCTGTTGTTGGCCCAGAAAGCTTCGTGTCCGGGGCCGGCGATTTCGGGCGATCCGACCTGGAAGGCTTCGCTGCCGGCGTTGCGCAGCGTGAAATTCGTTTCGCGCGAGCCCCAATTCAACGGCAGCAAGCCAAAGTCGTAGCTGCCCGGTTCGATCGCGAGCTGAGGCGGTTCGGGTTCGACCGGCGCGGCGAGGCCGGCAACCGGACGCACAGCCATCACGGCCAGGACCGTGAAGACCATGGCAAGAAGGACGATCGGGGTTCTCGAGGGCTTGGACGAGTGTCTTAGGGAGGGCATGGACGCCTGATCGACCCCATGCCGCTGGCCGGTGAGAACGGGATGAGAAGTTTCAACCGGCGAGGGGCCTCGAACTGGCTCTCAGGCCTCCGGGCCCACTTCAGGTGCGGCGAGGGCCGCGACGTCGGCACGATCGACCGGGCGCCCCCGGGCGAGCTTCATCCGGATCAGGTCGTCGAGGCCGGCGATCTGAATCCGCACGTCGTCGAGGGAAATCACCAACGCGCGCTCCCGCAACCGATCGTAGGGGGCAGCGCCGGGCGCATCGTGCAACACGTCGATGCCCCCGTACGGAGTCGCGAGTTGCCAGATCGTCGCTCGGGGCAGCATCGCCGCATCGATCTCGACGTCTTCATGGCCGGGGTTGAGCACCCGCGCTTCGAGCGTACGCAGCGCACTGGCCAGCCGAGCCAAGTTGCGAGGATCGGGCTCTGGAATCAGGTCGACGTCATTCGTCATGCGGGTATTGCCATGCGCCTGAGTCGCCATTCCGCCAACGACCACGAAATCGACCTGGTGCCGAGCGAGCTCCTCGAAGATCCGCTCGGCGTCAAGCGGACCCACACTGGGATCAGCCGGCACGCGCGCGCCTTCCGGCATCCGACAAGCGCCCCGCCAGCCGATTCCAGGAGCTCGCCAGCTCGAGCCGCTCGGCCGGGGTCCGCTGCCTCAATGCGGACAGATGGAGTGGGTCATGGTGCGCTTCAAACGGCGCCGACTCCAGCCGCAGCGTCTCGCCCATTGCGGCAAGCAGGCGCTCGACCGTCTCGACAGTGGGCGAGATCTCGCCGCGCTCGATGCGACTGATCGCTCCCTGGTCGGTGCCCGCGCGCAGCGCCAGGCTGCGCTGGCTCAGGCCATGCTGCCGTCGCACCTGCCTTATCAGTTCCGATGCCTTTATAGGCTTGATTATGCCATAAAAGGCATTGATCCTTAGGATGCCGAGGCGGTGAGTTTGCGGGGGCCGCGGCTGAAGCCGGCGCTGAGCAGTGCCTCCTCGTGGCCGGAGCCGATCACCGCCTCGCCGTCGAGCTTCTCGATCCCGAGCTTCGGCAGGCGCCCGGCGGAGACCGCGTCGGCGAGGGCCTGGGCGGCGGTGGCCAGCTCGGCATCGCTCAACTCTCCAAGGCGAAGGATGCTGCGACCGCCGCGCTCGACGTAGACGATTGGCTCGCCGTCCCGGAGCAGAACGTGGGCGCCGGGGGCGCGGGCGGGACGCCTCCCCGAAGGGGGTTTCGGCCAGGGCAGCGCCGCGCCGAAGGGATTGGCGGGGTCGGTTGCGGCCAGGACCTGGAAGGAGCCGTCGGTTTCAGGCAGCGAGCGCAGCCGCTCGACCGCGCCGGCGAGGGCGAACTGGGCACCGCCGAGGCCCTCGACGAAGTAGCCGCGGCGGGCGGTGCCGAGCAGCTCGAGGTTGCCCAGCTCGGCATAGAGGGTGGAGAAGCCACCGGGAACGCCCTCGGCCAGCACCGTCTCCCGGGTGACGATCCCGTAGCGCTCCAGCATCAGCTCCGCCTGCGCGCGCAGCCTCGCCCCCGGCCCGGGAGCGTCCGCGAACAGCGGCGCGGTCAGCGACCAGCGCCCCTGCACGGCGGCGCCGGCCCCCGAGCGGCGGCGGGCGAAGCGTCGCCCCTGGCGCTCGTGCGCGGGCACGGCACGCAGCCGCGGCGCCCGCAGCGGCGCGAAGGCGTCGTTGGTCACCTCGCCGGACCAGGCCAGATCCCAGAGGGCGTTGTGCAGCTCCTCGGCGGGGAAGTCGAGGTCGGCGAGCAGATCGAGCCAGAACGACGGCCCGGCGAGGAGCCGCTCGCGGATCGCCTCCTGCGCTGCGCCCTCAGCACGCTCCAGCTTTGAATTGGCCGGTGGCGGGCCGGCGAGGCGCACGTCCTCGCGGAAGTAGAGGGCGATACGGCCGTCACTTCGCCCGCGCGAGCCGGCGCCGATCCAGACCACCTCGCCACTGGTGCAGAGCTCGTCGAGCCAGGCCGGCGAGTAGGCGCCGAGGCGGCGCGGCAGCACGTCTCCCTCCCAGGTCTTGGGCGTCAGCGCGATCCCCTGCAGCGGCACCAGCGCGTCGCGCAGCCGGTCGGGGCCAGCACCGGCGGCACGATGGGAGTCGACGTTCTGCCAGCTCGGCAGGAAGCGGGCGAAGCGGTCGCGGGCGGCGGGCTCGACTTCGCGGCGTAGGTGGGCGAGGCTGGCCCGCCGGACGCGGCGCAGGACGTCGGAGTCGCACCACTCGCGCTCGCTCCCTCCCGGCAATAGCTCGCCGCGGATCATCGCCCCTTCGCGCTCCAGCTCGCGCAGCGCCGGAGCCAGATCGACGCCGTAGCGGCCGGCGAGCTGGGCGGTCGGGAAGGGCCCGTGGGTACGGGAGTAACGGCGCACCAGGGCGCGCATCGCGTCCGGGTGGTCTTCGAGGAAGGTCTCGGGCAGCCCGGGCGGCGGCGGCACGCCGAGCGCGTCGCGGTAGAGGCCGGCGTCCTCGCCGGCGATGTAGCGCTCCTCGCCGCCAATCCGAACCATGGCGACGCGGCGCTCGGCGACCAGCTTCCCCAGCATCGAGGTCGCCGAGTAGCCCTCCGTGACCCGCTCCGCGCACTCCTCCGCGGTCAGGTCGCCGAGGTTGCGCAGCACCTGCTGCAGCGCGTCGCGGTCGCCCGCGCGGCCGGCCTCGGTACGGTGCTGCAACTGTGCCTCGACCTCCACGAGCGCCTCGGGGTCGATCAGCTCGCGCAGCTCCTCCTGGCCGAGCAGCTCGCGCAGCAGGTCGCGGTCGAGCGAGAGGGCTGCGGCACGGCGCTCGGCATTCGGCGTGTCCCCCTCATACATGTAGGTGGCGACGTAGTCGAAGAGCAGCGAGGAGGCGAAGGGCGAGGCGGTCGGGGTCTCGACCTCGACCAGGCTGAGCTTGCGTGACTGCAGGTCGGTGAGGATCTGGCGCAGCGAGGGGATGTCGAGCACGTCACGCAGGCACTCGCGGTAGGTCTCGAGGATGACCGGGAAGCGGGGGAAGTCGCGGGCGACCTCGAGCAGGCTCTGCGCCTTGAGGCGCTGCTGCCAGAGCGGCGTGCGCTTGCCCGGGTAAGCGCGCGGGATCAGCAGCGAGCGCGAGGCGTTCTCGCGGAAACGGGCACCGAAGAGCGCGGAGCCGGAGAGCTCGCGCACGACCAGGTCCTCGAGCTCGTCGGGCTCGACCATGATCAGGTGGGCGGATGGCGGCTCGTCGGCGTCGGGCAGGTGGATGACGATGCCGTCGTCGGACCAGATCGCGTCGGCCTCGAGCTGGTGTTCCTCGCGGATCTTCTGGCCCAGGGCCAGGCCCCAGGCGGAGTGGACGCGGCCGCCGAAGGGCGAGAGGATGCAGAGTCGCCAGTCGCCGATCTCGTCGCGGAAGCGCTCGACCACGATCGTCTCGTCGGAGGGGACGACCCGCGTCGCCGCCTGCTGCTCGCGCAGGTAGGCGACCAGGTTCTCGGCGGCGCGGCGATCGAGGTCGTACTCGCCGGCCAGCTCGGCCGGCTCGCGCGAGACCGCCTCGCGCGAGAAGGCGCCGATCGCCCGCCCCAGCTCGGCCGGGCGGCCGATCCCGTCGCCCTTCCAGAACGGCACCGCGCCCGGCAGGCCGGGCGCCGGGGTGACGATCACGCGATCACGGGTGATCTCCTCGATCCTCCAGGTCGTCGCGCCGAGCAGGAAGGTCTGGCCGGGGCGAGCCTCGTAGACCATCTCCTCGTCGAGCTCGCCGACACGGCGACCGTCGGGCAGGTGGACGCCGTAGAGGCCGCGGTCGGGGATCGTGCCGGCGTTGGTGACGACGAGCTGGCGGGCGCCTTTGCGGCCGTGCATCGTGCCGCGCGTGCGATCCCAGACGATCCGCGGGCGCAGCTCGGCGAAGCGGTCGGAGGGGTAGCGGCCGTCGAGCATGTCGAGCACGTTCTCCAGCTGCTCGCGGGAGAGCTCGCCGAAGGGCTGCGTCGCGGTGACCAGGCGCTCGACCTCGTCGATCTCCCACTCGTCGAGCGCCGCCATCGAGACCAGGTGCTGAGCGAGGACGTCGAGTGGGTTCTGGGGGATCACCGTCTCCTCGATCGCCCCTTCGCGCATCCGCCGCGCGACCACTGCGCACTCGAGCAGGTCGGCGCGGAACTTGGGGAAGATCCGCCCGCGGCTGACCTCGCCAAGCGAGTGGCCGGCGCGGCCGACCCGCTGCAACCCTCGACTGACCGACTTCGGCGACTCGACCTGGATCACCAGGTCGACCGCCCCCATGTCGATTCCCAGCTCCAGGCTCGACGTGGCGACGAGACAGGGAAGCTGCCCCGACTTGAGCATCTCCTCTACTACGAGGCGCTCTTCGTGGGACAGCGATCCGTGATGCGCCCGCGCAATCTCCTCGGTTGCGGGGGGGCTGGGGTCAGGTCCGTCAGGCTCGCTTTCGCGAGGAGTTCCTGACGGACCTGACCCCAGCCCCCCCTGCTCGGTCGCCGGCAGCTCACGTTCCGGTTCTTCGGCCGCGAGCTCATTTAGACGCTTCGCTAAGCGCTCAGCTGCTCGACGAGCGTTTACGAAGATGATCGTTGAGTTGTGTGCTTGGACGAGCTTGAGGAGCTCTGGGTAGATGGCGGGCCAGATCGAGCGGACGTGAGCCAGGGGCTCGCCCTCCGTGGGGTTGCCGTCCGCGTTGGGAAAGCTTGGAGCTCCCGGTTCCGACATGTCCTCCACAGGGACGACGATCTCCAGGTCCAGCTCCTTAGCAACGCCCGCATCCACGATCTCGCAATCCCGTTTAGGGCCCACGAGAAATTTCGCTATCCGCTCGAGCGGGCGCTGCGTTGCGGAGAGCCCAATGCGCTGGACAGAGGCGGGGGACGGGGTGTCCGGCGCAGCGCGGCGTCCTGTTTTTCGCCCCGGCGGCTCAGCGAGAGAGTCACCGCCGTCCGGCGAAAAACCCAGCGCGGAGCCGGACACCCCGTCCCCCGCCTCCCCAACCAAATGGTCCAACCGCTCCAAAGTCAGCGCCAGATGGGAGCCGCGCTTACTCTGGGCGACCGCGTGAATCTCGTCGACGATCACCGCCTCGACCCCCGTGAGCATCTCGCGGGCGCCGGAGGAAAGGATCAGGTAGAGCGACTCGGGGGTGGTGATGAGGATGTCGGGCGGCGTTTTGCGCATCGCCCGGCGCTCTTTCTGGCTGGTGTCGCCGGTGCGCAGGCCGACCGAGATGTCGGCCCCGATCCCGCGCAGCGGCGCCCGCAGGTTGCGCTCGATGTCGTAGGAGAGCGCCTTCAGCGGCGAGACGTAGACGATCTTCACTCCCTGGCCCAGCTGTGGCGCGCGGGCGAGCTTGTCGATGCCCCAGAGGAAGGCGGCGAGCGTCTTGCCGGAGCCGGTCGGAGCGCAGATCAGCGCGTTGGCGCCGCCGGCGATTGCCTCCCAGCCGCCCGCCTGCGCAGGCGTCGGCCCCTCGAAGGAGGCCTCGAACCAGCGCCTGACCGGGGCGCTGAACGGGGCCAGAGGGTCAGCTTTGGCGCTTGCTTTCGGGCGAGTGCTCAACCCACCGATCTTACGCCGGTGGGGTTACGGACGGCCGCCGGCGAACTGCACGTAGGCGTTCCAGGCCGGCTTCGGCTTGAAGCCGTTGCGGAAGAGGCCGGAGCCACCGCAGAAGTTGCAGAGGCCGGCATAGTCGCCGACCGAGAACCAGAAGACGCGCTGCAGATTCCATTTGCGCTGATTTGCGCTCAAAAGTCGGAAGGCACCCTTTAGTTCCCTCGCCTGGCCCGCGACGCCTTTGGCGAAGCTGTTGTGCGGTTGCGGCGGTTCCGAGCTCCAGCCCAGCTCGGTTATGTAGAGCGCCTTGCCCGCGTCGTCGTTGCGCGCCAGCACACGCCGCACTTCTTCGATGCGGCTGGGCAGGTTCTTGTAGCTGCCGGTGTACGGATGCAGGGCATAGCCGACGAACTTGGACTTGATCCCCGGGGTGCTCTTGTACATCTGTTCGAGGAATTCGGAGGCGAAGTAAGCCTGCTTCGGGCGCACGTTGAAAGTCGCCTCGATCGGCCGGGCGAAGAGCCCCCCGAGCACGAGCGTCGCGCTCGGGTCGGCCGCTTTGGCCGCGGCATAGGTGAGGTTGACCAGCTTGCCGTAGTCAGCCGGGTCGGGCTGCGCGACGAAGTACTTGAAGTTGGGCTCGTTCCATACCTGCCAGGTATGGACGGGGCGTTCCGGCAGTTCGGGATTTTCGCCCCAGAAGGTGCCGTGCGGCCCGTAGCGCAGAACCGCCTGGGTGACGAACTGCTTCCAGCCCGAGCGCTGCTTGCCACTGCGGACGGGCAGCGTCTTCGGGCTGCCGAAGCGGCGGTCGACCGGCACCGCCCAGCTCGGCGCGGTGGAGAGAAACGGGAAGACTTCGATCCGCGCTTTGACCGCGGCGGCGATGAACGAGTCGGTGCTCGACCAGTCGAAGCCGCCGCGTCTGGTGGGTTGGATCGACCCCCACGAGATCGGGACACGGATGCTGTCGACCCCACCGCGTTTCAGCCGTTGCAGTTCTTCGGCGTTCGGGGCAACCTGGGGCACGACGCCCCAGAAGTTCGCCGGCAGCGCAGAGGCCGCGGATGCAAACGCGAGCGCGCCGAGCATGGCGATCGCAAAAGAGGCGAGCCAAAGGCGAGCCCGCGAAGGCGGGCCGATCCGTAGCTGACGCATCCGCCTAGCCCGCCTCGGGCGTCACGGAGGAGTCGGAGGAACCCGAAGGCCCACCCGAATCAGAGGCATCGCCGCCGGCCGCACGTCGCCGTTTGATCACCACGTAGGCGATCGAGCCCCCGGCAAGCAGGACGATTGCGATCAAGATCGGCACCAGCGGCGAGGAGCCGCCGCTCTCCGAGCCCGGTTCGGCAGTGCTCCCGACGCCATTGCCGGAGCCGGCCGCGCCTTCCTGGCCGTTGCCTTGGCTACCCTGGCCGTTGCCGGTGGCGTTCGAAGCACCCGGCTTTCCGGATGAGCCATTCTGTCCACCAGACCCGTTCCCCGAGCCGTGGCCGGCCGGCTTGGCGGGTGAGCCGATGCCCTTGGTCGACGAAGAGCCGCCGTGCAAGTTCGACTTGGTAGGGGTGCTGCCTCCCGTCGCCGTCGGCGGAGCTTCGATGTATTCGGCGCCCGCCGAAGAAGCGGCCTGTGCGAGCATCGGCAGGCAGCAAAATGCGAGCAGAGCAAGCGTTGACAGAGCGAGTATCGAGCGGCCCCGGGCGGGAGCCGAAACTTGGCGCGTCCCAAACATGGCGCGGTAGGTTAGAGCAAAGCTCGGCGTTACTTGCGCCAGTCGTCCTGATTGTGGGCTTAGCGCTCGCCGGAGGTGGCTTTGACGTCGGCGATCGGCATCTCGCCGGCCTCGCCGCATGGTTGGTAGTGGTTGCCCTGATCCTGCTTGGCTTCGCCTCACGCGCGGCGCTGGCGCGGCCGTTCTACTGGGCGACGGGCCTGATCCTCGGGTTTTCCCTGCTGTCTGCAATGTCATCCCTCTGGTCGGGGTCAGTGGAGCTGAGCGTGATCGAGGCGGACCGAACTCTGGTCTACCTGGGCTTCTTCCTAGCCGCGTTCCTCATCGCCCAAACCGACCAGAGGCGCCAACGTTTCGCTGAAGGCCTGGCAATTTCTCTCGCCGTCGTCGCTCTGCTCGCCTTGATCAGCCGCCTGCTGCCCCACGTGCTGACGGTCGACGCCTCGTTCAACACCACCGCGCGCCTGGCCTACCCGCTCGGCTACTGGAACGCCGACGGCGCCGCCTTCGGCATCGCGGCAGTGCTGCTGCTCTGGAGCAGCCGTCACGCGGCCTGGAACGGCCTGCGCTGGCTCTCCGCGGCGCTGCTGCCCGCGGTGCTGCTCGCCCTCTACCTCACCTACTCGCGCGGAGGCCTGCTGACCCTCGTGATCGCCGTCGTCTGCGCGCTGGCGCTCTCCAGGGACCGGCTCTGGCTCTTCGCAACGCTGGCGGCCGGCGCAATCGGTGCATTGCCGGCCGTGCTCGCCGTGCAGGCGCGACACAGCCTTGCCGACAACGTCGGCAACCAGGCGGCAGTGGACCAGGGCCTGACGGTCCTGCTGATCCTCCTCGCGGGCACCGCCGTCGCCCTGGCCCTGTTCGCCACTCTGCGCTGGGCCGAGCGGCGCGAAGGGCGGCTGACCGGTCGCGCCTTGGAGCTCTCGCGCAACCCCACCCTGTTGCGCAGCGTCGCAGCGGTCGCCGCGGTGATCGCGATCGGCGTGGCGATCGCGATCGGTGGCCGTGCCTGGGACCAGTTCTCGAGCTCCGACGTCCAGTTCCCCAACCAGCCCGAGCAGCATTTCTCCCAGCTCAGCGGCGCCGGCCGCCACGACTTCTACCGCGTCGCGATCGACACCTTCGAGGAAAAGCCGTTGCTGGGAAGCGGCGCCGGCACCTACCAGTTCGCCTGGAACCAGAACCGCTCGATCGCGATGCCGGTGCACAACGCCCACTCGCTCTACCTCGAGTCGTTCGCCGAGCTCGGCATCGCCGGCGGGCTGCTCGTCCTCGCCCTCGTCGGCGTGCTGCTCTGGACCGGGTTCGCCGCCTGGCGCGCCGCCCCCCACCCGCAGCGGGAGCGCTACGCGGCGCTCTTCGCCGCGACCCTCGCCTTCGCCGTCAGCGCCGGGCTCGACTGGTTCTGGGAACTGCCGGGGCTCGGCGGCGTCTTCTTCCTCGCCTCGGGGGTGCTCGCGGCGGCACGCTGCTCCCAGCTGGCCACCGCACCGGATCCCCGCCTGGTCGCCCGCGGCGAAGATCGCCACTTCGGGCTCGCCGTCGCCGGCCTGGCAATCGCCTGGATCTCCGCGGTCGCCCTGATCGGCCCCTTTCTGGTCGACCGCGAGATAAACGCCAGCCAGAGCGCCGCCGCCGATGGCGACCTGACCAGCGCCGTCAGCCACGCCAAGACGGCGCGCTCGATCGAGCCGTTCGCCGCCTCGCCATACGTCCAGCTCGGCCTCCTGGCGGAGGCCGAAGGCGACTACGCGACCGCGGGCGAACGGCTGACGCAAGCAATCGACCGCGAAGACCGCAACTGGCAGCTCTACTACCTACGCTCTAGAGTCGAGGAAGAGGCAGGCGACCGGGCGGCGGCCAGAGCCGATCTCGACCACGCCCGCCATCTGAATCCTCTGGAAAAGTGCCTCCGCGGGAGACCGAGCTGTGGGTGATCCCACGATGACGACCAAAGCGCAGGAGACCGCATCGCGCACGTCCTCGCCGGCGCAACCGCCGGGATCGCAACCGCACGGCGGCAGGACCGAACGGGCGACGCGCCTGGGGCTGACCGGGCCCAGCGGGGCGCGGCGGCGGGGCTCGCTGCTGCGGCGGATGCTGGCCACCGGCGACTGGCTGACCATGGTGGCGACGCTCTGCGCCGTCACGGCGGCCAGCCCGGACACCGACGTCGGCACGCTCTTTTGGGCGACGATGTTCAGCCCGGTCTGGATCCTGGTGCTGAAGCTGCACGGCCTCTACGACAACGACCACCGCCGTATCCGCCACAGCACCCTCGACGAGCTCTCCAGCCTGATCTCGGCGGCGGCCCTGGGCACGCTGGCGCTGGACGGCCTGCTGGCGCTGAGCCCGGTCGGGCCGTTGCCGGCGGCCAGCGCGATTGCCGTCGGCCTCGGCGCCCTTGCCGGCGCCTTCGCCTCGCGCGCCGTCCTGCGCTTCTTCTGGCACCGCCTGGCCGGGGCCGCGATCGGCATCGTGGTCGGGCCGGCGGAGGCGATCGCGGTGGTCGCGCGCCGGGTCGCCACCCACCCCGAGACCCGCCTGCACCTGGTCGGGTACCTGACGCCGCGCGGAGACGACGCGGCGCCGGGGATGGGCGGGCTGCCCCGTCTCGGCTCGATCGCCGACATCTCCCGCGTCGCCCGCGATCACGAAGTGGAGCGGGTGATCGTGACCGAGCAGGAGATGAGCGAGGCGGCGGCGGAGCGACTGATCGAGCAGTGCAAGGCGGCCGGCCTGGCGCTCACCCTGCTGCCCCAGCACTTTGGCCTGCTCGGCCCCGGGATCGAGTTGAACCGGCTCGCCGAGCTGCCAGTGCTCGACTTCCGCTTCTCCGATCCGCCACGCTCGACGGAAGCGCTGAAGCGGGTGATGGACGTGACGATCAGCGGATTCCTGCTGGTGCTCTTCTCTCCGGTGTTGCTCTTCAGCTCGCTGCTGATCCTGCTCGACTCCGGCCGCCCGATCCTCTTTCGCCAGCGACGGGCGGGCAAGGACGGCAAGCCCTTCACCGTCTTGAAGTTCCGCACGATGGTGCAGGGGGCCGAGGAGCAGCTGGGCGAACTGGTCGACCTCGAGAAGCTCAAGGAGCCCGCCTTCAAGATCGCCGACGATCCCCGCGTCACCCGCGCCGGCCGCATGCTGCGGCGCTTCAGCCTCGACGAGCTGCCGCAGTTCGTCAACGTCCTGCGCGGCGACATGTCGCTGGTCGGTCCGCGGCCCGAGGAGGAAGCGGTGGTCGCCCTCTACGACGAGCGCCAGCGGATCCGCCTCGCGGTCAAGCCGGGGATGACGGGGCCGATGCAGGTCTACGGCCGCGCCGACCTGACCTTCGAGGAGCGGCTGGCGATGGAGCGCGACTACCTCGACAACATCTCGGTCGCCGGCGATCTGGCGATCCTGCTGCGCACCCCCGCCGCGATCGTGCGCGGCGAGGGCTCGCACTGAGGCACTCGGTGAGCGCCGGGCCCGAGCTCGACGTGGTCGTCGTCAGCCATGGCGCCGAAGGCCTGCTGCGCAACTGCCTGCGCTCGCTCGAGGAGCATTCGGCGCGGGGCGGGGTCCAGGTCACCGTCGTCGACAGCGGCAGCCCCGACGGGACCCCGGACATGGTCGAGCACGAGTTCCCAGCGGTGCGGCTGATCCGCCGCGGCAACATCGGCTTCTCGGCCGCCAACAACCTCGCCCTGCAGGAGAGCGAGGCGCAAGCGGTTCTGCTGCTCAACCCCGACACCGAGGTCTACGCGGGAACCCTCGACGCTGCCCTGGCGCGCCTCTTCTCGGAGCAGCGGATCGGCATGGTCGGGGTGAAGCTGGTGACCGAGTCGGGGGCGCTCGACCACGCCTGCAAGCGTTCGTTTCCCACCCCGCTCAGCGCCCTGGCTCACTTCACCGGGATCGGTCGCGCCGACGGCGCCTCGGGCGCGCTCAGCCAATACCGGGCGACGCAGTTGGGCGACGACGAGCCGGGCGAGGTCGACGCGGTCAACGGCGCCTTCATGCTCTGCCGGACGGAGGCGGTGCGCGAGGCCGGCCTGCTCGACGAGGGCTACTGGCTATACATGGAGGATCTCGACTGGTGCCACCGCTTCTGGGACGCAGAGTGGAAGGTCTTCTACGAGCCCGCCGGCACGGCCCTGCACGTCAAGGGCGGCTCCAGCGCCGGCCGCCGCGCCCCCCGCCAGGAAATCGCCTTCCACCGCGGCATGGGACGCTTCTACCGCCGCTTCGACGCCCCCGAGCACAACCCGCTCCTCAATGCAGCGGTCTACGCCGGCATCGGCGCCAAATTGGCGACGAGCCTGGCGATCACCGCACTGCGCCAGCGCTGAAATCGAAGGCAGATCAGAGGCGCGCGACGTAGGCGTCCTGGAGCATGACCAGCTCGGGGGAACCAAGATCGAAGGGCTCGATTGCGGTGAAATCGCCAAGCAGCCTCTCGCAGACGTAGCGACGCGGATGATAGGCCGTGCAGACGTTGCGACCTGACATCCGGGGCCGCTCAACCACCAGTTCACCACGCTCGAAACGTTCCTGCTCCGCTTCGGTCAGGCGGTCGCGAACCCGCTCGCCGAGCACGCTCAGCACGAGTAGCCCCCCGGGTCGCAGGAGGCGGCGGAACTCGCCGATCCAGCTGTGCTGGAGCGGCTCGCTGAGATGGCTGAGAACCGACAGGGCGTAGATCAGGTCGAAGCTCTGCGCCACGTACGGCAACGGGGGCTCGAGCTCGTTGCGGGTCGCTCGGAGAAAGGGGAGGTTGCTCCCGCACCAGGCGACCAGTTCCTCGTTGTAGTCGCAGCCGTGGATCTCGGGGCCCTCCACCGTCGCCCAGTGGCGTGCGACACGGCCACAGCCGCAACCGAAGTCGAGAATTGCTCCCAAATCGTCGACCGCCGCTCCTGTGCCTGCAACCGCGGCGCGGATCGCGTCGGCCATCTGGCCGCCGACCCGGAAGAAATGCTCGACACCGCTGCTGCGCCCGTCGACCAGGAGCCGCGATCGGGGTGGTGGCAGTGGCAGGCCGTCAGGGGCAATCGCCCGGCACTCCCCCGAACGCACCGATAGCCAGCCCTCACGCAGTCGCGCCGCCGGGCGCAACACCCTGGCCCGGTCGAGACCAGTGGCAATCCTGCTCCTCGTCTGCTGCTTCACACCCAGCCTCCCTTGCCGATTGTGTGAGCGCAGTAACACCACCAGTGCCGAAAGTCTCGGTATGGCGTTCTGAAACGACAAGACCCGCCGAAGCGGGTCGAGTCTGGTGAAGCGGGGAACCACCCCCGCGGACAGTTGACATCCGGGTCCTAGGCTACCACGGCACTGCACCATTCTCGATCCGCTCCGGCGCGAGGCGAACCTAGCAGTGAATTCGCCCTACAAACTCGCAAAACAGAAATTGGCACATTAACTTTTCACTTCCGTTTTGAGTTTGGTGTCAAAACGGGAGTGAATCAGCGACCTCGGCGAGCACCGGCGCCCGCTTGTCGCGCTCGCTCAGCAGCGGATCGTCCAGCGGCCACTCGACGCCCACGTCCGGGTCGTCCCAGGCGATTCCCGACTCGGTCGCCGGGTCGTAGGTGCTGGAGCAGAGGTAGGTGACGTCGGCTTCCTCGCTGAGCACGGCGAAGCCGTGGCCGAAGCCGGTCGGGACGAAGAGCTGGCGGTGGGCCTCGTCATCGAGCTCATGCCCCTCCCATTGGCCGTAGGTGGGCGAGTCGCGGCGGAGGTCTACGGCGACGTCGAAGATCTTTCCCCGCGGGCAGCGAACCAGCTTTGCCTGACCCGGCTCGGTCTGGAAGTGAAGGCCGCGCAGCGTCCCGCGCGAGGAGCGCGAGTGGTTGTGCTGGACGAACTCGACGTCGATCCCCAACTCCGCCCAACCGTCCTTGCGGTAGGTCTCGACCATAAAACCGCGCGAGTCGCCGTGCACCTCGGGCTCGAGCAGGACGACGCCGTCGAGCTTCGTCTCCAACCGGCGCGGCATCAGCCCAGCGCTTTGCCGTACTGCTTCTCGTAGTACTCGCGGTACTCGCCGGAGCGGATCGGGCCCCACCACTCCTCGTTCTCGCGGTACCACTCGACGGTGCGCTCGAGGCCCTCGGCGAAGTGCACCCGCGCCTCCCAACCGAGCTCATCCCGGAGCTTCTGCGAGGAGAGCGAGTAGCGCCGGTCGTGACCGGGACGGTCGCTGACGTACTCGACCTGCGACTCGGCGGCGCCGGTCAGCTCGATCACCCGCTTCACCACCTCGATGTTCTCGCACTCGTCGGGGCCGCCGGCGTTGTAGGCCTCGCCGGGGCGGCCGTTGATCAGCACCGCGTGGATGCCGCGGCAGAAGTCCTCGACGTAGAGCCAGTTGCGGACCTGCCTTCCATCGCCATACACAGGTAGCGAGTCACCATGGATTGCGTTGAGGACCATCAGGGGTATCAACTTCTCTGGATATTGGCGCGGGCCGTAGTTGTTGGAGCCGCGCACGATTGAGGCCTCGATGCCATAGGTGTGGAAGTGGGCCGAGACGAGCAGGTCGCCCGCCGCCTTGGTCGCCGAGTAGGGCGAGGAGGGGTCGAGCGGCGAGGTCTCGGTGAAGGAGCCGGACTCGATCGAGCCGTAGACCTCGTCGGTGGAGACCTGCAGGTAGCGATCGATGCCCAGCTCGCGAGCCGCGTCGAGCAGGGTGCCGGTGCCGATCAGGTGGGTGCGGGCGAAGGCGTCCTGGTCCTCGATCGAGCGGTCGACGTGCGACTCGGCGGCGAAGTTGACGACCGCATCGCAACCCTCCATCGCCTCGCGCACGATCGCCGGGTCCTCGATCCCGCCGACGACGAGGTCGGTGCCCTCCGGCAGGTTCTCGCGGCGGCCGGCGTAGGTGAGCTTGTCGAGCACCCGCACCTCGTGCTCGGCGCCGATCAAACGGACGTAGGTGGAGCCGATGAAGCCGGCGGCGCCGGTGACGAGGATCTTCATGCCGCGGCCTCGGTCTCAGTCCGTCGCTGGGACAGGTAGGCGGCGAGCCCGTCCTGCCAAGAGGGCAGTTCGATCGCGTGCTCGCGCTGGCTTGCCAGCGCCGAGTAGGCGGGGCGGGCGGCCGGACGGCCGAGCATCTCGGTGGTCGCCGACATCACTTTGCACTCGACGTTTGCCTGCTCGAAGATCTCACGCGCGAACTCATACCAGGAGCAACTGCCGGCGGCGGCCATGTGGTGGATGCCGAACTCGACCCCCTCGATCAGGCGGACGATGCCGTAGGCGAGGTGCCAGGTGTAGGTCGGCGAGCCAACCTGGTCGCGGACGACGAGGACCTCGCCATGGTCGGCGGCGAGGCGCAGCATCGTCTCGACGAAGTTGGGGCCGCCCATGCCGAAGAGCCAGGCGGAGCGGACGACGAAGTGGCGCTTGTTGGCGGCACGGGTCGCCTCCTCCCCGGCCAGCTTGCCGCGGCCGTAGGCGGAGAGCGGCGCGGTCTGGTCGGTTTCGACGTAGGGCGCGCCCTTGCTGCCGTCGAAGACGTAGTCGCTGCCGACGTAGACGACCGAGGCGCCGACCGCCGAGGCCGCGGCCGCCACGTTGCCGGCCCCGCGCCGTTGATCGCCGTGGCCTCCTCCTCGGACTCCTCGGCGCCGTCGACGTCGGTCCAGGCAGCGCAGTTGATGACGACGTCGGGACGCTCGCCCTCGACCTTGGCGCTGACCGCCGCCGCGTCGGCGATGTCGAGCTCGGCGTGGCCGTAGCCGACCACCTGATGGCCGGCGTTGCCCGCGGCGAGCATCACGTCGCGGCCCAGCATCCCGGCGGCGCCGGTGACCAGCAGCTTCATCTAGCCCCAGCGATCTTGAGTTCCGGCTCTTGCACGGAGTCGAACAGGCTAATCGCTCCACAGGCCCGCGAGCGGGACGGCTGATATCCGGTCGCCAAGTGGAACCGTCTCTGGGCCCAGGTGCAGCACGAACCCTTGACGAAACCGGTCTCCAAGGCGGTCGCGAAGAAGGGCAAGCCCGGCCGCATCGCCTAGGCGGGGAGTTGCCGAAGCCTTGACCTCGACCCCGACGACATCGCCTCCGGCGTGTTCGATCAGCAAGTCCACCTCATTGCCACGTTGATCGCGATAGTGGTGCAGGTTGAGCAGCGGCCCCAGCTCGCTGACGCTCGCCAACCGGGCGATCTCGCTGACGGCGAACGTCTCGAAGATGCTTCCGGCGACCGGGCCGTCCTCAATAAGCCGGGCTGCATCGACCCCGATCAGCGAGCAAAGCATCCCCGTGTCCGCGACGTGCAGCTTGGCGCTGCGGACAACTCGATGCCCGAGGTTGACGTGCCAGGCAGGCAGGCGGATAACGATGAAGAGCTGCTCCAGGGCACGAATGTGACTGGCGACGGTCTTGTGGTCGATGCCGAGTTCGCGCCCGATCGATGAGAAGTTGGTCAATGCCGCCGAGCGAGCGGCGAGGAGGCGCAGAATCCGGCCCGAGGCCTCGAAATCCCTGAGAGATGAGACCTCGTTGACCTCGCGCCCAAGGATCGAGTCCGCGTATCCGGAGAAGAACCGTCGCCGACGCGAATCATCGGCATCGACGGCCTCCGGGAACCCACCTCGAACGATCCGCTCGGCGTAGGCGGACCTGCCGATCGCGGCTCCTCGCAGCTTCGGCGCCCTGCCAACAAAGGCGTTCTCGAGGAAAACGCTGCGCGTGCCGGCCAACTCAGCTTGGGAGAAGGGCCAGAGAGTCAAATAGTCGACCCTCCCCGGGAGCGCATCGGCAATTTGCGGCAGCGTGAGGATGTTCGCCGAGCCGGTCATCAGGAACTGTCCGCGGGCGGAATTCGCGTCGACGACCCGCTTTACCGCCAGCAGCAGGTCCGGCGCCCGCTGTACCTCGTCGATTACGAGATGCTCATACCCCGCGACGAACCCGGCGGGGTCCGCGTGCGCCACCTCAAGCGCGGCGGGGTCGTCCAGCGAGACGTACCGGGCCGGATGCTCTTCGTCAGCTACCGACCGGACGAGCGTGGTCTTGCCGGACTGGCGAGCACCGAGCAGGCAGACAACCCGCGCCTCGGAGAGGGCGTTTACGAGCGACGGCCGGATATGTCGGTCGACGAGAGCCACGGTGTCCCAAAAAATTGGGATTTAGAGTCTGACAGATTGGGATCAAATCTGCGACAGATTGGGATTTTGAAGCCGACAATCTGGGATCAGATGATCTTGATCTCCGACTTGTCGCCGACCAGCATCCGCAGCGTCTTCGGCATCCCGTCGCTGCGGGTCAGCTTCACTTCGCGGCCGAGCAGGCTCGCCTCCATGCGGGTACCGAGGTCTTCGACGACGGAGCCGGAGAGGACTATCGAGTGCTCGATTTCGGAGCGGCAGATCTTCACGTCCTCGCCGATCGAGGTGTAGGGGCCGACGTAGGCGCTCTCGATCCTGGCGCCGGCGCCGATCACGGCCGGACCGCGCACGACAGAGTCGGTCACCTTCGCGCCCGCCTCGACCACAACCCTCCCCTCGACCCGCGAGCCGGCGTCGATCTCGCCGTCGAGGCGTGTCTCGATCTCCTCGAGGACGAGGCGGTTGGCCTCGAGCATGTCGGCGAGCTGGCCGGTGTCCTTCCACCAGCCGCTGACCACCTCCGAGCGGACCTTGTGGCCGTCCTCGATCAGGCTCTGGATCGCCTCGGTGATCTCCAGCTCGCCGCGCCAGGAGGGCTCCAGCGCGCGGGCCGCCTCGAAGATCGGCGGGCCGAAGAGGTAGACCCCGACCAGGGCGAGGTTCGAGGGCGGGTCTTTCGGCTTCTCGACCAGACGGACGACGTGGTCCCCGTCGAGCTCGGCGACGCCGTAGGAGCTGGGGTCGGAGACGGGCGTGAGCAGGATCAGCGCATCCGGCCCGGCCTCGCGGAAGGTCGCGACGAGGCCCCGCAGGCCGTCGGCGAGCAGGTTGTCGCCGAGGTACATGACGAAGGACGAGCCATCGATGAACTCCTCGGCGGTGAGCACGGCGTGGGCAAGCCCGGCGGGCTTGCCCTGGACGATGTAGGTGATCTCGGCGCCGAACCGGGAGCCGTCGCCGGCTGCCTCGCGGATCTCGTCGCCGGTCTCCGGCGCGATGACGATCCCGATCTCGGTCACACCGGCGTCGACCAGCGCCTCGATCCCGTAGAAGAGCACGGGCTTGTTGGCGACGGGCACGAGCTGCTTCGCCGAGGTGTGAGTGATGGGTCGCAGGCGAGTGCCTGCCCCACCGGAGAGAATCAGTCCCTTCAGCGGCTCCACGAGGCAGCAACCCTACCGTGGCTACGATAGGCCGCGATGAGCGCCGCAGCGCAGACGAGCAACGAGGCCGAGGCCAGGCACAGGGCCGAGCTGGATGCCCAGCGCGAGGAGTTCCACCGCGAGCTCAGTCGCCGCGCCTTCCGCATCGGCGAACTCGAGGAAGAAGTGCACAAGGTCGCCCAGACGTATGAGACCTCGCTGAGCTGGCGGATCACCCGGCCGGTGCGCTCGGCCAAGACCGTGCTGGCGAAGCTGCGCCGGGGCTGAGCCGATGCCAAGAGACGCCCGGATGCTCAAATCGATCCTCCCGCCGCGCCTTTTCGCCTTCCTGCGGCGGCTCAGGGACCTGAGTCGCCGCCTGCGTCAGGAGCTTCACCTCAGGCGGCCGCGGGCCCGCCGCGAAGCCGCCCTGCAGGAAGTCGAGGCACTCGAGGCGCGGCCGGCGATCTCGCTGGCGATGCCGACCTACAAGTCCGACCTCGGCTACCTCGCCAAGGCGATCGAGTCGGTGCGAGCGCAGCACTACCCCGAATGGGAGCTGTGCATCGTCGACGACGGCTCCGGGCAGCCGGAGCTGGTCGCGGCGGTCCAGCGCTACGCCGACGCCGATCCCCGAATCAAGTTCGAGGCGGCCGAGAACCGTGGCATCTCCGGCGCCACCAACGCGGCGCTGGCGATGTGCAGCGGCGAGTTCGTCGGCTTCCTCGACCATGACGACGAGCTGACGCCCGACGCCCTGCTGCGGGTCGTCCAGGCCCTGGTCGCGGACCCCGAGCTCGACGCCGTCTACTCCGACTCCGACAAGCTGACCCTGCACGGCGTCCGCGCCGATCCCTTCCTCAAGCCCGATTGGTCGCCGGTATACGCCCTGGGCGCGATGTACATCGGCCACCTGCTGGTGGTGCGGCGCACGGTCGCCGAGGCCGCCGGTGGCTTCGACTCCGCCTTCGACACGATTCAGGACTTCGAGTTCTTCCTGCGGGTCTCCGAGCGCACCGACCGCATCCACCACATTCCCCAGACGCTCTACCACTGGCGGGCGATCCCGGGCAGCATCGCCGCCGGGACCGACCAGAAGTCCGGCGTCGAGGAGCTCCAGGCCAGAGCGGTAAGCGATCACCTGGGACGGCGCGGCATCGACGCCAAGGCTGTCCCCCACCCGGCCATCCCCCACCGCGCCGTTCTCGCCCCGCGCAACGGCTCCGCGTCGACGCCGAAGGTCAGCATCGTCATCGCCCGGGGAGGCGGCGATGGTGGCCTGGCGCGGCTGCTCGGCTCGCTCTTCGAGCGGACCACGTATCCCGACTTCGAGACGATCGTCGTGGACGGCGCCGGCCGCGCGGGCCAGGGCGAGGACGCCCGAGTCACCTGGGTCGCGAGCGATCCCGGCCCCTTCAGGCGGGGGCACGCCAACAACGCCGGCGCGGCGGCGGCCGGCGGCGAGTACCTGCTCTTCCTCGGCGAAGACGTCGAGGTCGTCGATCCCGACTGGGTCGGGCAGCTCCTCCTCCACGCCGGCCTGCCGGGCGTGGGGGCAGTCGGCCCGCTGCTGGCACGCCCCGACGGCCTGGTCGACCAGGCCGGCGTGGCGATCGGGCTGCGCGATCCCGCCAGCCCGATGCTGAGCGGCTTTCCCGCCGACGGCGACGGCTACTACGGCGCGCTGCCCTGCGCCCGCGAGGTCTCGGCGCTCGGCGCCGACTGCCTGCTCGTCGGCAGAGCCGATTTCGATGCCGAGGACGGCTTCAACGAGTTCTACCGCTCCCAGTACGAGGACTTCGACCTCTGCCAGCGCCTGGCGAGGAGAGGGCTCAAGTCCGTCTATGCGCCGCGGCCGCGGCTGGTCAACCATCGCACCCCGGCGGCCCGCCGCGCCGCCACCGACGCCGTCGACCGCGCCCTCTTCGTCGACTGCTGGTACGACGAGCTGATGCGGGGCGACCCCTACTTCAACCCCGGCTTCGCCCAGCAGCTGGCTGACTACGTGCCGGCGGCCTGGCGCGAACGCGTCTACCGCGCAACGGCGCCGTTGGGGAAGCGTTAGGGCAGACGATGAGAGTCCTCTTCGTCTACTTCGGCCCGTTCGACGTCAACAGCGGGATCCAGGCCTACCACTTCGGCAACGAGCTGACCGACCTGGGCTGGGAGGTGACGGTCGCCGGGCACGGCGACCCCGCCCGCGCCCTGGCCGTCGGCGAGCCGCGCTTCGAGTGCATCTCCCACGACGACCTCGACCGCAAGCTCGGCGAGATGCGCCGCGACCCGAAGGAGACGATCGTCGTCGGCTGGACCCCGCGCGAGACGGTGCGGCAAATGACGATGAAGGCGGTACGGCAGCTCGGCGCCCCCTACGTCGTCCATCTAGAGGACAACGAGGAGCTGCTGATCGAGTCGGCGACGGGCCGCTCGCTGGCCGAACTGCAGCGGCTGCCCCTGAGCCAGCAGGACAGCCTCGCGCCGCCGGGCCTGATCCATCCCACCCACCACCGCGAGTTCCTCGACGGTGCGGCCGGGATCACCGTGATCACCGAGGCGCTCAACGAGTTCAACCTGGCCGGACGGCCGCACGCCGTGGCCCGCCCGGGAATCGACCTCGAGCGCTTCCGGCCCGACCTGGCGCCATGGCCGAGGGAGCAGTTGGGCCTCGCCCCCGACGACTTCGTCCTCGTCTACCACGGCACCATCCACTACGCCAACCAGCACGAGATGCTGAGCCTCTACCTCGCGGTCAAGCTGCTGCAGCGGCGCGGGCGCCCGGTGCGCCTCGTCCGGCTCGGCCATACCGAGTTCGGCGGGCCTGACCCGCGCTCGTTCCGTGCCCTCGGCGACGGCGTGATCGAGCTCGGCCCGATCCCCTGGCGCGACATCCCCGCCTACCTCGCCGTCGCCGACGCCTACGTCCAGCCCGGCCCCCCCGACGACTTCAACCGCTACCGGCTCCCCTCGAAGCTGCCGGAGTTCCTGGCGATGGGGCGGCCGGTTATCTTGCCGCACTGCAACATCGGCAACGACCTGAAGCACGGAGAGGACGCACTCTTGCTGGAGCAGGGCAACGCGATGGAGATCGTCGTTCGGATCGAAGAGCTGCTCGCCGACCGCGAGCTGGCCGCTCGCCTCGGCGAGGGCGCCCGCCGCTTCGCCGCCGGTCAGCTCAGCTGGAAGGCGAACGCCGCGGGCCTGGCCGGCTTCCTGAGCGAGTGCTCGGCCACCGGGCGGCCAGTGGGCTCCGCCGCGTGAGCGCCGGCACGACGAAGCGCCTGCGAGCGGCGGCGGCACGCTCTCCGCTGCTGCGCAAGATCGCCGGCAAGGCGGCCCTCTACGCGCCGCCCGGGGCGACCCCCGGCGCCAACGCCTCGGCCTGGACGATCGCCGACAGCTCGCTCTGGCCGATCGCCGAGCGCTACAGCGACTCCTTCCCGTTGCCGCCGATCTCCTACGGCACGGTCCGCGACTTCGCCGACAGCGCCGACCACGTCACCGGCCTCGCCGGAGCCAGCTTCGACATGAAGGACCTGCAGCGCTGCTGGACGATCAAGGCGATCCTCGGCAACGTCGAGCGCGGCTCGCGCATCCTCGAGATCGGCGCCGGCGAGCCGCTCGTGGCCGGGATGCTCTCCCGCCTCGGCTACGAGGTGACGGTCGTCGATGACTACCAGGGAGGCGGCAACGGCCCGCGTGAGTTCACCCGCTTCAAGGCGGCCTACCCGGACGTGCGCTTCGTCCGCGAGCTGTTCCCGCCGAGCGAGCCGATCGGCGACGACTTCGCCGCGGTCTTCTCGATCTCGGTGCTCGAGCACGTGCCGCTCGAGCATGTCGCGAACGTGGTCGAAGCCGGCCATGCGCTCGTGCAGAAGCGGGGCGGCTGCTCGATCCACGCCGTCGATCACGTGCTGGCCGGCTGGGGCGCCGGCGAACACCGCGAGAAACTCGACCGCATCGTCGCGGCGCTGGGCCTCTCCGAGCGTGACCTGGCCGAGAAGATCGCCGAGATGGAGCGCGACCCCGAGACCTACTTCGTCTCCGCCGAGGCGCACAACCGCTGGCGCGGCGACCTGCCCTACGACCAGTACACGATGCGCCGCATCGGCTCGGTCAACCTGTTCCGCAGCGCTGGCTGAGCCGATCCCGCGAAGGTCATTCGCCGAAGGCTGCCCGGGGGACGATTTCCGGATCGCCGCCCGTCCATTCGGTGAAGCGGTACCAGGCGGGCTTGGCTTCGCGGTTGTCGGTTAACAGCCCGGCCGAGTCGCAGAACTGGCAGAGGTGGCCCGCATCGGCCCAGGAGAACCACCAGGCGCCGGCGATCCGCCAGGAGCTGCGATGGCTGGTGAGCATCGAGAAGGCCTGGTCGAGCTCCCGTGCCTGGCCGAGCATGCCGCGCTCCCAGCGGGTCTGGAAGCTGTCCGATCCCCAACCCAGCTCGGTGACGTAGATCGGGGTGGCGCCATCGCGATGGCGGCGCATGATGCGGCGCAGGTTGCGGATCTGCGGTTCCATCGCGCTGGCGTCGGCGACATAGGGGTGCAGTGCCACGCCATCGAAGAACGGCTTGACGTGACCGGCCCGGTAGACGCCGTCGAGGAAGGCGCCGGAGGCGACGTTGGGCGGGATCTGGAGGGGGTGCCCGAAAAGGCCGCCGAGGATCACCTTGGATTCCGGGTCGGCGCCGTGGATGGCGCGACCGGCGAGGCGCAGCAGACGGGCGTAACGCGACGGGTCTGGGCGGGCGGAGAAGGTGACGATGTTCTCCTCGTTCCAGATCTCCCAGTCGTGGATCGGCAGGAAGGGCAGTTCGGGGTTTTCTCGCCAGAAGGACCCGTAGGGGCCGTAGCGCCGTACCGCCTGGCGCAGGAAGGAAGCCCAGGCGCGACCCGTCCAGGCATGACGAACCGGTTCGACCAGCCCCTGGCTCGCGACCCACGATGGCGACCCCCAGACGAAGGGGAAGACCCGCATGCCGTATTCGGCGGCGAGCGCCACCGAGCGGTCGAATTCCGACCAGTCGGGTGCGGTGAAGTAAGGGCTCTGGGGCTCGACGCTGCCCCAGCCGAGCGGCAGGCGCAGGCTCTTCACTCCCGCCTCGGCCATCAGCGCGTAGTCGGATTCGCCGGCCGGGGTCTGGGGCGACATGCCGACGATGAAGCCCGGCGGAGCCGGGCCAATGGCGCCGGCCCGCGCCGGCAGCGCGAACAGAGCGGCGGCGAGGATGAGAGTGAGCAGTGTCGACTTTCGCATCAAGGCATCTCCCGGAAACGCACCCGGAAGGCAAAGTAGCGGCTTCTCAGAGCTGCTCGGCGATCCGCGGCGCCTCGCGGTTGAAGACCCAGACGCCGAGCACGCAGACGGTGACGTAGATCAGCGCCGCGACGATCAGCGGCAGCGGCCCCCCGGCGGCCGCGTAGACCCCTTCCGCGTGCGAGTCGATCATCCAGACATGGGCCTGCTGGAAGATCGGCGTCAGCGGATTGGCCATCAGAGCGTGTTTGAGGCTCGTCGGGACTTTTTCAAGCGGATAGATGATCGGGGTCGCGTAGTTGAGCGCGAGCGCCACGACGGTCCAGATGATCGCCACGTCGCGGAAGCGCACGTTGAGCGCCGAGAGCAGCATCGCCAGGGCGCAGATGAAGACGAGCAGCGGCAACAGGATCAGCGGAAAGAGCAGCCAGGTCCACATCGGCGTGACGCCAAAGCCGAGCATGAAAGCAAAGACGACGATCATGTTGAGCGCCAGAGTGAAGAGTGCGGTGAGGACAACGGCCAATGGAATGACCAGCCGTGGGAACTGGGTCTTGCGGACGATCCCCTCCTGCGCCAGGACCGAGGAGACGGCCCCCCCGGTCGCTTCCTGGAAAAGGCCGAAGACGACGATGTTGAGGAGCAGCAGCACCGGATAGTGAGGAACCGTGCTGCCAAGTTTGAAGATCTGGGTGAAAACGAGCAGCAGGACGGCAAAGAGCATCAGCGGCCGCACCAGCGACCAGACGTAGCCGAGCGCGGTGCCGAAGAAGGTCTTCTTGAACTCGGTCACCGACATCAGCCAGAGCAGCTCGAAGAAGCGGCTGCGACCGCCGCCGACGGCCGACGGCCCCCCGACCTCACGCAGCTCCAAGGTCTCGGGCTCGACGCTCACGCGCTCTCCACCCTTGCGTCGATCTGGTGCTCGAGCGAGACGACGCCGGCGCCGTCCTTGCCGAAGACGACGAAGTCGAGCACGTGGGGCGAGTGCAGGACGAGGTTGGCGAAGTTGTGATCGCGGTGGATCCAGCACTTGACCACGTAGCGGCCCGGCAGCAGGCGGTTCTCGAGCTCCCCGCTCAGACGCACCCGCTGGCCCGGCTCCAAGCGGTCCGGAACGTCTTTTGGCAGGCCGAGGCCGAAGCCGGTCACCTCGACCCCGTCGGCGTTGGTGAAGGCGAAGCCGAAGCTCGGCCCCTCGACCGCCCGGTGAGCTTCCAGCGTCGCGCCGAAGCGCAGGCCGGCGCCGGTCTCGACGTTGGTGATCCGCTCGCCGCCGCCGTCCTCGAGCCAGACGTCGGCCAGGGTGATCTCGGCCACCCCGCCCATGTCGGCGTCCCCCCCGCTCGGCGCCTGCTCGAAGTTGAGCCGCAGGTAGCTGCGCGCCACCTCGCCCGAGTCCCCGATCGCCTTGATCTCGCCGTCGTGGAGCAGCATCGCCCGGTGGCAGTACTGCTCGACCGCGCTCATGTCGTGGGTGACGAAGACGACGGTCCGCTCGGAGTCGCGGATCTCGTGGAAGACGTCGGCGCACTTCTGTTGAAAGGAGGCATCGCCGACCGCCAGCACCTCGTCGATGAGGAGGATCTCGGCGTCGGACTGGATCATCACCGAGAAGGCGAGCCGGACCAGCATCCCGGAGGAGTAGTTCTTGATTTTCAGGTCGACGAACTCCTCCAGCTCGGCGAACTCGAGCACGGCGCCGAGGCGGCTGCGCGCGTCGCGCCGGGTCAAGCCCATCATCACCCCGTTCAGCTCGACGTTCTCGCGCGCGGTCAGCTCCGGGTTGAAGCCGACGCCGAGCTCGATGAAGGGGGCGAGGCGGCCGGCCATCCGCACCCTGCCTCCGTCCGCCGCGTAGATGCTGGCGAGGATCTTCAGCAGCGTGCTCTTGCCCGAGCCGTTGCGGCCGACGATGCCGAAGAACTCACCGCGCTCGACCTCGAAGGAGACCTCGCGCAGGGCGCGCAGCTCGCGAAAGTCCTGCTTGTTGAAGGTGGTCAGCCGCTCCTTCAGCGAGTCGACCTTGTGGGTGGGGATGTTGAAGGTCTTCTCGACCCCCTGCACCTCTATCGCGACGGGGCTGCTCATAGCGGGCGGGCCGGGTTGCCGACAACCGTGACGCCGGCCTCGACGTCCTTCGTCACCACCGACCCCGCGCCGACCACCGCGGCGCGACCGATCGTGACTCCCGGCAGCAGGGTCACGTTGCCGCCGATCATCGCGCCGTCCTCGATCGTCGGGCCCGCGATCAGCTCCTCGACCCAGCCGTGACGACCGAGCGAGTTGTCGTTGGTCGTGACCAGGTGCTGGGCGATGAAGACCCCCCTGCCGATTCGCGCCTTGGCGGCCAGCGAGGTCGCGAAGTTGATCTTGGTGCCGTCGCCGACCTCGACGTCGCGGTCGAGGACGACGCTGCGGCCGACCACGCACCCGTTGCCCACGCGAGCGGTCTCCCGCAGCGAGGCCGAGTCGCCGATCAGAGTGTCGTCGCCGATCTCGACGTCGCAGTAGATGACCGCGCCCGCCCCGATCGAGCAGCCGGCGCCGATCCGGACGGCCTCGTGGCTGTAGGTCGGCTCTCGTGAGATCGCACCAACGGCCCGGGGACGGCGGCCGAGATAGGTGCCGGGGAGAATCTCGGTGCCCGCCCCGATCTCGACCCCCGACTCGATCACCACGTGGGGATGGATCGTGACGTTCTCGCCGATCGCGACCCCGGGCCTGACCACCGCGAACTCGCCGATCGAGGTCGCGCTGCCGATCGCATCGGTCTCTACTACGGCGCTTGGGTGGATGGTCGGCATCGGCGCGGTTGCCCCACTTGCGGGGCGGCGGCGATGGTAACGGCCCGACCCGGCAGGACGGGCGCCAGAGCGCTGTTAGCGTGCCCGCCCATGGGGGTCGATCAATGCAGGCTCATCGAGCTGCCGGGCATCGAGGACCCGCAGGGGAATCTGGCCTTTGCCGAGGGCGGCCGCCACGTGCCCTTCCAGATCGCGCGCGCCTACCACGTCTACGGCGTGCCGGCGGGCGCGAAGCGCGGCGGTCACGCCCACCGCGAAATCGAGCAACTGGTCGTCTGCCTCCGCGGCGAGTTCGAGGTCGCGGTCGACGACGGCTCCAGTCGTAGCAGCTTCGCCGTCGGAGACCCTCGATTCGCCCTCTACCTGCCGCCGATGGTCTGGCACGACCTGACCGGCTTCGCCGCCGATTCCGCCTACTACGTCCTCTCCTCCGGGCTCTACGACGAGGCCGAGTACGTGCGGGGCTACGAGGAGTTCCGGCGCCTGGCGGACGACTCGTCGCGGGCCCTCTAGCCGACCCGGGGCACCGGCCCGCGCAGCCACTCCCCGGCCGAGCGTCGCCGCGTCTCGTGCTTGTCGACGACGACCTCGTCGACCATGCCGAAACGGACCCCGGCGCGGAGCATCCGCCTGCACTTCGACCAGTCGCTCGGCTCCTCGTAGATCGCGTCGGAGAGCTCGGCTTCGAAGAAGCGCAGGCCGGCGTGGTAGATCGCTGCCTGCGTGCCCCACTGGCCGAGCTCGGGCGGGAACCTGCCCAGGGTCAGCGGCTCGCCCTCAGCGAAGTGGACGAGCTGGAGGCCGTAGCAGTGCTCCCAGCGATGCTCACGCGCGGCGGCGAGCAGATGCTCGGTGTGGGTCGGCCGCACGGCGTCGTCGTCGCCAAGGGTGGCGATCCAGCGTCCTCGGGCCCGCGCCAGGCCCTCGTTCACCGGCGGGCCGCCGATCGCGTACCAGCGCCGCGCGGGATCGTCGGGATATGGCCCCCGGATCGTGCGATTCAGGTAGCTCACCCGGGGATCGCCGACCGCGGCGATCGCCTCCTCGGTCTGCGGCGGGGCGCAGTCCCCGACGACGATCACCTCGAGGTTCGCGTAGGTCTGGCCGAGAATCGAGGGGAGGGCGACGTCGCGCAGAGTCTCGTAGGAGGTGTAGGTCGGGACGATGAAGCTGACCAGGGGCTCGGGCTCGGTGAAAGCCGGCTCGTACTCCTCGCCTGCACGCAGGGCGTTGAGCCGTCGCCGGTTGGCCGGCTCTTCGTCGTAGATGTGACGGGCGATGCCCGCCGCCCGCCGGGCATCGACTTCGGTGCGGTGGATCCTGCCGTGAGCCCCTTCGAGCTCCCTATGCACGCGGCCGAGGTCGCCGTGCAGGTTCTCGATCGAGCGCTGGGCGGCGTCGAGGCGCGCCTGCAGATCGCGCAGGTAGGGGCGGGCCGCCCAATCGAGTGCACGGCGGAGGAGATTCCAGCGGCGACGGCGCGGGGCCATGTGCGCCGATGCTAGACGGGAGTGGCGTCGAGCACGGCGGCGGCGATCGCCTCGCACGTCCCCACCGGCAGCCGCGGGTGGAGCGGCACGCTGAGCGTGGCCGCCGAGAGCCTCTCCGCCACCGGGAAGCTCCCCTCGCCCCAGCCGCCGTCGCGGTAGGCGGGCGAGAGGTGCGGCAGCACGGGATAGTGGACGAGGGTCTCGATCCCCTGCCCCGCCAGCGACTCGGCGAGGCGATCGCGCTCCCGGTGGCCGATCGCGAACAGGTGCCAGGCCGGCCGCATCCGCGCGGGCGTCCGCGGAACCTCGATCCCCTCCCGTCCCTCGAAGGCGTGCAGGTAGACCTCCGCCAACGCCGTCCTCGCCGCGTTGCATTCGTCGAGGTGGGGCAGCTTTGCCCGCAAAACCGCAGCCTGGATCTCGGCGAGGCGGGAGTTGGTCCCGCCGACCTCGAGCCGGTAGCGGTCCCGCGCCCCGTAGTTGCGCAGCAGCCGCACGCGGGCGGCGACCTCGTCGTCGTCGGTGACGACCGCGCCGCCGTCACCCAAAGCGCCCAGGTTCTTCGAGGGATAGAAGGAGAAGGCCGCGGCGTCGCCGAGGCTTCCGACCCGCCGGCCCCCGTACGTCGCCCCGTGCGCCTGCGCGGCATCCTCGACGACCAGGAGTCCGTGAGCTCGGGCGACCTCACCGATCGCACCCATCTCCGCCGGCTCGCCGCGCAGGTGCACGGGGACGATCGCCGCCGTGCGGGGCGAGATCGCCGCCGCGATCGCCGCCGGATCGATGTTGTAGGTGCCCTCGATCGCGTCGACGCCGACCGGCCGCGCGCCGGTCCGCGTCACCGCGAGCCAGGTCGCGATCCAGGTGTAGGCGGGGACGATCACCTCGTCGCCGGGACCGATGCCGGCGGCGCGCAGAGCCAGCTCGATCGCGCTGAGGCCGCTGGCCACGCCAACGCAGTGGCGGACGCCGCAGAAGGCGGCGAACTCGCTCTCGAAGGCATCCAGCTCGGGGCCGAGCAGGTAGCGGCGGGAGGCGAGCACCCGCGCCAGCGCGGCCTGCAGGCCGGCTTCCAGCTCCGGCCCGGGATCGAGGTCGAGGAACGGGATCCGGGGCATCAAGAGGGGTAGATAGGTTACCCGCGTGGGCGGGGCATACCGACTGAAGGATCCGGCTTCGCTGCTGCTCGCGGCGGCGATGGCTGTCGCCGGCGTGGCGATCGTCGTTATGGGATCGAAGCTGACCTTCATCCTCGACGACTGGACCTACATCCTCTACCGGCGCGACTTCAGCGCCGACGCCTTCCTGATGCCGGCCAACGAGCATCTGGTCGGCGGCGCGGTCGTCGTCTGGAAGCTGCTGCTCGACGGCTTCGGGATGGGCTCGATGCTGCCCTACCGGCTGGTCTCGACCGCGATGTTCCTGCTCGGCGACTGGTTCCTCTTCGTCTGGATCAGGCGGCGATTGGGCAGCTGGCCTGCGCTGATCGCGACCGTCCCGGTGATCTTCCTCGGCGCCGCCTTCGAAGACCTCCTCTGGTTCGCCTCGATCACCTTCCTCGGCTCGCTGACCTGCGGGCTCGGCATGCTCGTCGCCCTCGACCGCCGCGACCGGCTCGGCGATCGGCTTGCCTGCGCCTGGCTGGTGGGGACGATGCTCTTCTCCAGCCTCTGGGTCCCGTTCGCGCTGGGGGCCGCGATCGACATCGCCCTGCGCCGCGGCGATCGCGACTGGCGCCGGCGCGCCTACATCGTCGGGTTGCCGCTCGTCCTCTACGTGATCTGGTGGCTTGGCTGGGGCCACGACGCCGAAAACGCGATCTCGCTCCACAACATCGCCGCCTCGCCGCTCTTCGTCCTCGACTCCTTCGGCTCCGCGATCGCCGCGCTGCTCGGCCTGGCGACGCCGGTGGAAGGGATGGCCTCCCCTTCCGGCCTCGACTGGGGGCGGCCGCTCGCCGTCCTCCTCGGCGGGCTCGCGACCTGGCGGGTGTACACGCTCAAGCGAATCCCCCGCTCGTTCTGGGTCGTGCTCGCGATCGGGCTCGCCTTCTGGATCCTGGGCGGCTTCGACCTCAAATCCGGCCGGGTGCCGTGGGCCAGCCGCTACCAGCTTCCCAGCGCGGTCTTCGTGCTGCTCGCCGCGGCCGAGCTGCTGAAGGGTGTGACCCTGAGCCGCCGGCTGCTGCCGCCGGCGCTGGTCGTCGTCGTCGCGGCGGTGGCAAGCAACATGCTCTTCCTGCACGAGGCGTACGAAAGCTACGTGGGGAGCACCCAGATCGTGCGCGGCAACCTCACCGCGCTGGAGATCGCCCGCAACACGGTCGACCCCAGCTTCTACCTCGAAGAAGAATCCGCCGACACCGGCTTCGACCACATCGACGCCGGCTCGTATTTCTCCGCCGTCGACGCCTTCGGCTCACCCGCCTACACGGTCGAAGAACTGCAGCAGAGTGGCGAGCCCGCCCGCTTCGCCGCCGACAAGGTGCTGCTCAACGCGCTGCGGGTCGGACTCGAACCGATTCCACGCTCAGCGGTGCCCAACGACCGCTGCTCGACGGTCGGCGACTCCCAGCTGTTCACGCTGCCCCCCGGCGGGGTCGCGATCGCCGCGGGCGCGAAGCCGGTGACCGACATCAAGATGACCCGCTTCGCCACCCCGGGCGAAAACGCCCCCCTGCCGGTCGACTTCCAGGCAGGTGTCGGGTCCGGCGAAGCGACGAGGCTCGCGATCCCCCACGACCTCTCGACCGTGCCCTGGAAGCTGTGGCTCGAAGGCGGTCCGGCGACTGTCTGCGCGCTCGAACGCTGACCTGTGATGCATCGAGCCCCAAATAGGGGCTCGATGCATCACAGGCGAAGTTCAACCCGTGGTCGCCATCCAGCGCTCGACGTTCTGCTCGTACATCTCCTGGAGGATCTCGTCGATGCCGAAGCGCGGCCGCCAGTCGGGGTAATGCTCCTCGAAGTCGGAAACGTCGGAGACCCACCAGCGGTGGTCGCCGATGCGGTTCTCGTCGCTCAGCTCCCACTGCAGCTCGCGGCCGCTGATCCGCTCGCAGACGTCGATCGCCTCGAGCATCGAGCAGTTGCTGCGGCGGCCGCCGCCCATGTTGTAGACGGCGCCGGAGCGGGGAGCACGCTGGAAGGACTGGAAGCAGGCGACGAGGTCGGCGCTGTGGATGTTGTCGCGGACCTGCTTGCCGCCGTAGCCGAACACCGTGTAGGGGGTGCCGGTGACGGTGCACTTCATCAGGTAGGCGAGGAAGCCGTGCAGCTGCGCGCCGGCATGCTGGGGGCCGGTCAGGCAACCGCCGCGGAAGCAGACGGTCGGCATGTCGAAGTAGCGGCCGTACTCCTGCACGAGCAGGTCGGCGGCGGCCTTGGAGACGCCGAAGAGCGAGTGGGTGGAGCGGTCGATCGACATCGAGGTGTCGATGCCCTTGTGGAAGGGATGGGACTCGGGCAGCTCGAGCCGCTTCTCGAGCTCTTCCAGCGGCAGGAAGTTCGGGGTGTCGCCGTAGACCTTGTTGGTCGAGCAGAAGACGAAGGGCGCGTCCGGGGCGTGCTCGCGCGCGGCCTCGAGCAGGTTGAGCGTGCCCAGGGCGTTGACGCCAAAGTCGGTCTGCGGCTCGCGTGCGGCCCAGTCGTGCGAGGGCTGCGCGGCGGTGTGGATCACGGCCTCGAGCGAGCTTCCCAGGTCGGCGAAGGCGCGACTGACCCCCTCCGCGTCGCGGATGTCGAGGTCGAGCGAGCGGAACTCGGAGTAGCCCTCGCGCAGCTCCTCGGTCACGTGCGCGGTCGAGGCCTCCTCGCCGAAGAAACGGGCGCGCATGTCGTTCTCGATCCCGACGACGTCCCACCCCGCCTCGATGAAGCGGCGAACTGACTCGGAGCCGATCAGGCCCCCTGATCCGGTGACTATTGCGGTTGGCATAGCGGGCAGGTTAACGATCAGCGACGCAGCAATCGCGCCTGGGCGCGACGCAGGAAGCCGAGCGCTCCGAAGCGCAGACGGGCAGCCTCAAAGCGGAGCTGCTCGTTCTCGCGGCGATAGTGGTCGAGGCCCGAGTTGGCGTCCCGCAGCTGCTGTCGCGCTTCCTCCAGTTCGGCCCGGGCGAGGTCGCGCTCCTCGGTCAGCTTGCTCAGGGCGCGCCCGACGGCGACCGAGGAACGGGGCTGGCGCGAGCCGGCGCCCTGAACCAGATCGCGACCGAGCTGCTCGTTGACGCGGCGCAGCTCCGCGACCTGGCGCTCCAGCTCCGCCAGGCGCTGCTCGGGGTCCGTGGTCATGCGGTCTCCTGCGTCCATTGCACCTTCCTGGCAAGTCGAAGGGCGAGGACTTCGTCCCACGAGAGCGTGTGCGACACAGGGGCGGTGGTATTGGTGATCGAGTCGCCGCGGAGGCGGTAGCGCGCCAGCCGCTCCGGGATCACGGCGCCGAGCCGGCCGTCGTCCTTGAGCACGCGGTAGAGCGCCCAGTCGGAGGCAATTGCGGCCTCTTCTTCGTAGCGATAGCCAAGCTCGGCGAAAAGACGGCGTGGCATCACCGCGATCGTGTCACCGTCGGAGTTGATCGCCTCGTCGCTGCGCACGCCGTTGCCGAGCGGCGCGAAGCCCTGCGTCCCTTTTGCCTCCAGCGCGGCCCGCTCGCCGACGAAGCGCAGCCAGCAGGTCACGTACGCCAGCTCCGGATCGGTCTCGAGCATCGCCACAGCGCGCTCGACGAACTCGGGCTCGAGCGTATTGTCGGCGTCGAGCATCGCGACGTACTTGCCCCCCGCGTCGGCCAGGCCGAGATTCCTGGCGTTCTGGTCGCCTTCGTTGCGTTGGGTCAGGACCCGCACGCGGGGATCCTCCGCCAGCTCGAAGAGCACCGCGTCCTCGGGGTCGAAGGCACCGTCGTTGACGATCGTCACCTCGAGATTGCGGTGGGTCTGAGAGAGCAGCGACTCGACCGCCTCGCCCACCCACTCGTGCTCGCGGTAGTAGGGAACGATCCCGGTGACCAGCGGCTCCGGCGCCTGCCTGGACATGCTGAACGAGACGGGGCGGTGAAGCCGGTCGAGCAGCTCGCGGTAGGAGGCGAGGATCGGCTGCGGAGCAGTGAGCTGCTCGAAGCGGCGGAAGGGCTCCCCCGACAATCTGACCGTCTCCAGCTCATCGCGGTCCGCCAGCAGACGTTCGAGCGAGTCCTGGATGGCAGCCCGACCCGTGTCCGTGGTGTGCCAGCCGCTGACGCCGTCCTCGACGATCTCGGTCAGCCCGCCGACGGGGGTTGCCAGAACCGGAAGGCCGGCGCGCATCGCCTCCAGGGCGACGTTGGGCCAGACCTCGAACCGCGAAGGGACCGCGAGCAGGTCGTGGTCCGCGAAGACCCCCTGCAACTCCTCGCGGGGCACCGGGTCGAGGAGCGACAGGCGGGAATCGCCCGCGCATATCGTCTCGATCGTGTCCCGCATCGAGCGTCCCAGCGGGGCCGTGTCGGTATCGCCGCCGATCATCGCCAGGCGCCACTCGCCGGCAAGGCGGGAACAGGCCTCGGCCAGCTCCAGAATCCCCTTGACCCTCTGCAGGCGACCGGCGTAGAGGACGCGCAACGGCTCCCCGGTTGCCCTTGCGCGGGGGTCGGGTGGCTTCACGGGCTGCTCGAGTGGCAACCGCACCCGCTCGGCGACCGGCAGATCGAAGCCGAGAAACCGTTGATAGAGAGCCAGCACGTCCCCGCCAGGCCAAAGGACGAGGTCCGCCAGGCGCAGGACCTCGCGTTCGAAATCGAAGAGGATGCGGTTGGCCGGGTCCCGCCAGGTGCCGTCGTGCATGCAGATCGCCTCGGCCGACCCGACGAGCCGCACGGCGATCGTGCAGTCGCGGAGCGAGCGGTGCCCGCTGTCGCGCGCCTGCAGCGGCACCAGCCCGTGCCCGCGGTAGTCGGGCGCCTCCAGATAGTCGGGCGGGGTGTCGCCGTAGGCCCCTTCGATCGCCGCCATCACCGCCGCCGAACGGGCGTGGTCGTCGCAGGAGAAGGCGATAGGTGGCAGCCGCGAGAGGTCGGCGACGATGTGCCGTAGACCCGGTGGGTCGTCCGGGCTCGCCTGCGGAGCACCGCCCTCGAAGGCGTAGGCGACCGTCACCTCATGCTCGCGGGCCAGCAGCCTCGCCAGCTGCTGCACAGACGCACCGAGTCCGCCGTGCGGGTCGTGCTCGGAGGAGATCAGGCACAGTTTCATAGAGTGCAGCCTATGAGGATCCTGATCACCGGTGGGGCGGGATTCGTCGGGGCCAACCTCGGCATCTCGCTGGCGGCGCGCCACCCAGAGTGGGAGATGGTCGCGCTCGACAACCTGATGCGGCGCGGCTCCGAGCTGAACCTCTCGCGGCTGCGTGATGCCCGGGTCGAGTTCGTCCACGGTGACGTTCGCGAGCAGGACGACCTGGCCGCGGCGGGGCCCTTCGACGCGATGGTCGAGTGCTCGGCCGAGCCCTCGGTTCTGGCCGGCTTCGCCGATACCTCCTACTCGGTGCAGACGAACCTCGTCGGCGCCTTCAACTGCCTCGAGCGCGCCCGCCAGGAGAGCGCCTTCGTCGTCTTCCTCTCGACCAGCCGCGTCTATCCGGTCGCGCCGCAGCTGGAGCTGAAGCTGGAGGAGGGTGAGACTCGCTATGAGCTGGCGACTGAGCAGCCGGTCGCCGGCGCCGGCCCGCTCGGCATCGCCGAGGACTTCCCGTTGCCGGGAGCGCGCACGCTCTATGGCGCCACCAAGCTGTCCGCCGAGCTCTTGATCGAGGAGTACGCGGACGCCTTCGGCCTGCGCGCCGTCGTCAACCGTTGCGGCGTGGTCGCCGGTCCCTGGCAGATGGGCAAGGTCGACCAGGGAGTCTTCTCCTGGTGGCTGCTCAGCCACCACTTCGGCAGGCCGCTCAACTACATCGGCTTCGGCGGCAGCGGCAAGCAGGTCCGCGACCTGCTCCACGTCGACGACCTGGTCGACCTGGTCGACGAGCAGCTCGGCGACCCCGAGGGCTGGAGCGGCTCGGTCGCCAACGTCGGCGGCGGTCGCGAGTGCAGCCTCTCGCTGCTGGAGACGACCGCGCTCTGCCGCGAGCTGACCGGCAACGAGGTGGAGATCGGCGCCGATGCCGAGACCCGGCCTGGCGACGTGCCGATCTACCTCTCCGACTGCTCGCGCCTCTTCTCGCGGACCTCATGGCGCCCGCGACGCAGCGCCCGCGACGTCCTCGCCGACCTGCTCGACTGGACCGTCGCCCACGAGGACGCCGTCGGCGAGGCCCTGGGCTTCGAAAGGGCGGCCCGGTGAAGCTCTCCGTCGTCATCCCCGCCTACAACGAGGAGGGCACCGTCGCCGAGACGGTGAACGAGATCGTCTCCACCCTGGACGCGGAGAAGATCGCGCACGAGGTGATCGTCGTCGATGACTCCAGCAGCGACAGCACCGCCGCGGTGGTGGAACGGATCGCCGCCGAGCATCCGCAGGTCCGCTGCCTGCCCTCGCCCTACGAAAACGGCTTCGGCTTCGCCGTCCGCGCCGGGCTGGAGGCCTTCGAGGGGGACGCGGTGGCAATCGTCATGGCCGACGGCTCGGATAGCCCGCGCGACCTGGTCTCCTACCAGCGCCTGCTCGAAGAAGGCTACGAGTGCGCCTTCGGCTCCCGCTTCGTCCACGGCTCGGCGGTGATCGACTACCCGCGCTCGAAGCTGATCATGAACCGGATCGTCAACTGGGGCATCCGCGCCCTCTTCCGCCACGGCTACAACGACACCACCAACGCCTTCAAGGCCTACCGGCGCGAGGTGATCGAAAACGTCCAGCCGTTCCTCTCGCACCACTTCAACCTCACCGTCGAGCTGCCGCTGAAGGCCGTGGTGCGCGGCTACAGCTACGGGATCGTGCCGATCTCCTGGGCCAACCGCAAAGCGGGGGTCTCGAAGCTGCGCCTCAACGAGATGGGCAGCCGCTACCTCTTCATCGTCCTCTACGTCTTCCTCGAGCACCACCTGAGCCGCGGCGACTACCGCCGCGCCGAGCCTTGATCGCCTTCCTGCGCACCACGCGCGGCGCCTGGATCGTGCTGGCCATCGCGATGGCGCTCTCCGCCGCCCTGATCCTCGCCACGGCCCACGGCGAGAGCTTCGGCATCGACGAGATGTTCTACCTCGGCCGCATGGTCCAGGACTCCGGCCAGGTCGTCCAGTTCCACTCGCTCAGCCCCGAATACCTGCTCGGCCCCTACAACGGCCACCTGCAGCTCGGCGGCAAGCTGATCTATGAAGCGACCTTCGCCCTCTTCGGCGCCGACTACACCGCCTTTGTCTTGGTCAACGTCGTCGCCCTCTGCGCCTCGGCCGGCCTCGCTTTCGAGCTGGCGCGGCGCCGGGTCGGGCCACTGGCCGCGCTTGCCCCCTGCGTCCTTTTGCTTTTCCTCGGCTTCGCCCGTGAGGTCCTGCTCTGGCCCTTCGACGTCCACACGCTGGCCGCGATCGCGTTCGGGCTCAGCGCCTTCCTGGCGCTGGAAAGGGACGACCGGCGCGGCGACATCCTCGCCTGCGTCCTGATCACCCTCTCGGTCGCCACGATCGAGGTCGGCATCGCCCTGCTGGCCGGCATCGCCGTGCTGGTGATGCTGCGGCCCGACCGGCTGCGCCGCGCCTGGATCTTCATCCTCCCCGCCGCCCTCTACGCCGCCTGGTGGATCTGGGCCCGCAAATTCCACCAGGACCAGAGCGCGATCTCGATCGACAACGTCCACCTGATTCCGAGGACCGTTTTCTACTCGGCGGCGGCGGTGCTCGGCTCGCTGACCGGCACGAACCCGGTGATCCCGGCCACCTACATCACCGCGGTGACCTGGTTCGGCAAAGGCCTGGCGGTCCTCGCGGCGGCCGCGCTAGCCCTGCGCCTCAGCCGCCGGGCGATCCCTCCCACCCTCTGGGCGTGGATCGCCGTGGTCCTCTTCTACTGGGTGACGATGGGGGCCGCCGGCAGACCCGCCGAAGGCATGCGTTACGTCTTCTTCGGCGCGGTCGGCGTGCTGCTGCTCGCGGCCGAGGCGGTTGCGGGCCGGATCGGCAAGCGGATGACGGCCGGCGTGGCGGTCATCGCCCTGCTCGCCCTGCCCGCCAACATCGCCCAGCTGCGCAGCGGCCACGAGACCGACACGCTCCATCACGACGCCGGGGTGAGCAGGACCGAGTTCGCGATGCTCGAGCTCGCCGGCAACCGGGTCGACCCCGAATACATCGCCTCCGCCGACCCCAACGTGACCAACGCCGGCGGCGGCCTCTTCATCGGCATCCCCGCCGGCGCCTACCTCAGCTCGGTGCAGCGCAACGGCTCGCCCGCCTTCGACCTGGCGGAATTGCGCGAGCAGCCGGAGGAACTGCGCAAGATCGCCGACATCACCCTGGCCGACGCGGTCGGGCTCGAACCGCAGGCGGTCCGCAAACCGGCCGGGGTCGCGGGCTGCCCGGTGTTCTCGCCGAAATCGGGCTCCACCTCCGCGTCGTTCCCGCTTCCCCCAGGGACGACCGTGTACGGGCCGGCCGCGCGAAGCCGGTGACGATCGGCCTGCGGCGCTTTGCCGGCGAACAGAGCGGCGTGCTCGAAGAAGTGCCGCCGGGCGCCTGGAGGAGCCTCGCGATTCCCAGGGACGCCGCCGCCGAGCCCTGGCGCGCTGTCATCGACACGCCGACGCGGGTCTGCTTCGCCCCCTAGGAAGGGACTGGCCAAGCTCAGCCGGCGCTGGCCGCGGCGAGCGGACAGACGTAAGTGGGGCCGTCGACGACCACGAACCAGGGATCCGGTGCGGAGTCCGCCGGCAGCGCCAGGCTCGCCCACTCGCCGGGCTCGAGCCTGCCCAGCCTCACCCCCGGGCCACCGGTGCCGAAGCGACCCACCGCGACCTCGATCGGCCGCTTCGCGCGCGAGCCGAGCAGCGCGCCGGAGCGCGGCGCGGTGAAGAAGACGCCGTGCCGGGGCTTTCCGTCGAGCGAGCTCGGACAAGCGGGTGGTTCTGCCGGCGCGGGGGACGGACGAAGATCCAAGCCGAGCGCGCCGACCAGGCTCGCGTCGGCTATCTCGCGCCGTTCCAGGCTCTGTTCGCGGAGTTCGTCGAGCGGCATCCCGAGATGGCCGAAGCGATCAGCGGCTTCGAGGTAGTCGCCTGCTTCGAGCGGCGTGAAGACGCTGCCGCCGAGATCGGTCACCCGCTTGTCCTTGCCGGGAGCGTATTCCGGCGGGATCGGGCCCCTGACCAGGTCCAGCATCGCGTACTCGACGCGGCTGGTCGTCGCATCGTTCAGCTGCGGCCCGCGACCGTCGTAGAGCTTGGCGACGTTCGGCGGTATGGCGAAGGCGACGACCCCGAGGGCGACGAACACGGCCACGGCCGGCAGGCGCGCTCCGGATAGGGCGTCGGCGGCGACGAGGAAGACCAGCAGCGTGCCGACGAAGATGTAGCGCGAGGAATCGGCGGCACGGCCGCCGAGGGCGATCAGGATCCAGTAGGCGACGGCGACACCGAGGAAGACCCAGAGCGTGCGGGGCACGCCGCCGCGGAAGACCCGCCAGGCCAGGGCGACGACCGCGAGCGCGGCGAGGGCCGAGCCCCAGCCGGTGATCCCGGTAGTCGGCTGGAAGACACCCGCGCCGGTCGGGTTGAGGCCGAAGACCGAGCCCGCGATCGCGGCGATCGCGTTGGTCACCGTGAGCGGGATCAGCTTGACGTTCGCCAGTTCGATCGACGGCTGGTCGAAGTGCTGCGCCCAGAGCCACCAGCCGCCGTAGAGGGCGATCGGGACGAGGAAGATCCAGACCCGCCGCCAGCGGTCCGGGCGGAGCAGGACGGCGATCGCGATGCCGGCGGCGAAGGCGAGGCCCAGCTCGATCATCGCGATCGAGAGGATCAGCAGGCAGCAGGCGGCGACGTCGCCCCTGCGGTCGCCGCGCTGCAGGGCGAGGATCGCGCCCAGGCCCAGGGCGAGCGCGTAGATCGTGTGCAGGTCGAAGGCCCAGAGGAAGGACTCCCAGGCGTAGCCGAGGAAGAGCAGCGAGAGGCAGGGCACGAGCGCCACGAGCGGCCCGACCCTGCGCCTGGCGAGGGCGAAGAAGAGACCGACGCAGACCATCACGCCGGCGACGTCGAAGGCGCGGAAGACCGCGTAGTTGGCGCCGAAGACTTCGAAGATCCCGCGGTAGATCAACTTGCCGAGAACCTGCAGGTGGCCGTTGCTCGGCGCGAGGAAGTATTCGAGGCCGTGCGAGGGCCTGATGTCCCCGGTCCCGTGGACGAGGAACTGGGCGTAGTAGAAGATGTCGTCGTTGACGAAGGTGAGGCCGTCCCCGGCGATCATCAGCCAGGTCGCCGATACGCACATCGCCGCGACGAGCAACAGCAGCGCGAGCCGGTCCTCGCCGATCGACCGGACCCACCGCTGCATCAGGAGCCTCGTTTGGGCAGCTCGAGCTGGAACTGGCCCGATTCTTCGACGGTTTCGAAGTCTTCTTCGATGTAGCGGGCCAGGGGGGTGTCGGGGGGTTCCTTGCCGCTGAGCCACATCCCGGCGACCTTTTCGTTGCGCAGTACGCATGGGCGCGGCGTGCGGCGCAGCTGGGCCAGGATGCGCGCCTGTCCCTTGTCGTCGAGGGCGGCAACCCAAGCGCCCGGCGCAGATGGCTTCGGCGGCGTGGTGCCGGACCAGAGGTAGAGGCTGTCGACGTTGGGGTAGCCGATGAAGTTCGAGCAGTTGCGTTCGATGAAGCCGACCGCCTGTTCATATTCTTCGACCTGTTCGGGCGCGAGGTGGACGTCGCCCGCTCCGGCGAAGGGCAGCGCAGGCCATTCGTCGTAGGTGATCGTGTCGCTCGTCGCCGGCAGGACGATCTGGCCCCAGGCCAGCATCCCGACCAGGGCGGCGCCGGCGACGGCTACGATCGACCCGAAGCGCCGCAGCTCGAGCTCGCCACGGGCCGCGCTCCAGGCCCGCATCGAGGCGATGGCGTCGGCGATGCAGAGCGCTCCGACCGGCGCGAACATCAGCGAGGCGACGCCGATCTGCGCGCCGGGGACCGGGTAGGCGCCGAGCACTCCGGCGACCGCAATCGCCGCCAGCGCGACGCGCAGGAAGCGCTTGTATGGCGGCTCCAGCGGTCCTGCCGGAGGAACTACCGCGACCCAGGAGAGCAGCAGCGGCAGGATGTCCGGGTTGGTGCTGGGGTTGAGCCCGAACGGCGACGCGTGGGAGATCGTCAGCCACATCGTCAGGCCGGCCAGGCCGCGCAGGAGAGCGGGCCACAGCGCCGGCTTGCCGATGCCGGCAGTCCGCAGCTTGACCGTGAGGACGGCCGCCGCGAGGGCCGCGACCCCCCAGTAGACGGCCTGATCCGGCGTCGGAAAGGCGCCCTTGGCGACGTTGCGCACGTTGATCGCCTGGACGATCATGCCGTTGTAGAGGTCGCTCGGGCTGGTACCGAGCAACATGATCGTGGCGAGGACCGCGACGATCGTGGCGAGGCAACCGCCGAGCGCCGCGATCAGCCAGCGGCCGAGCTCCACCTGTCGCTCCCCCCGGGCCGGGAGCAGCGGCCAGGCCGCGGCGACGATCGCGGCGGAGCCGAGGGCCTCCATGGTGATGAAGGAGCGCACCCAGCCTTCGCGCAGGTCCGAGAACATGACGACGAGGGGCATCGCCAGGAAGGCCACGATCACGGGCCAGCGCAACCAGGGACGGCGGCTCACCGGCTCCCAGGTCAGCGCCGCCGCCAGCGCCACCCCGGCGATCGCGTAGGCGCCGAAGTTGATCTTGGTCATCAGCGCCGCCCCCAGTAGGGCGCCCGCGACCGCGCCCGCGAGCGCCACGCGCCGCCCCGGCCCACGCACAGCCGCGAGCACGAAACCGGCGAGGAGGAGGACGAGCAGGCCGTGTGGGTGCATCGGCTCGGGAAAGAGCGCGTAGAGCGCCGCGAAGGCGACGATCATCCCCGCCCCGCCAAGTGCCAGGCGACCGGTGAGGCGCTGGCAGGCGAGGCCGATCAGAAAGCTCGTCGCCACCCAGATGACGATCACGATCAGGCGGCTGGTGTCGGTGGTGACATGCAGCCCGAGCGAGAAGATGCCGCCGAAGAACTCGAAGAAGAACGGGCCGTAGGGGGAGAAGACGTCTTTGTAGAGGGCGTCACCGTGGGCGAAGGCGTTGAGTGAGACCAGCAGCGTCCCCTCGTCGTCGTAGTCGACGAAGGTGGTGAAGATCGCCATGTAGGCGGCGACCACCGCGCCGATCGCGATCAGCGCGTAGAGGGCGATCGCGCGGACCGCCGGGTCCTCGAAGGTTTCCCGCCATAGAGAAGGCGCCTTTGAGGCGGGGGGCGATGGGGCGTCGCTCATCGGCGCTGCTTTCCGCCGAAGCGCAGCAGGGGAACGCGCCAGGCGGCCTCGGCGACGATCGAGCGGTCCATCTTGGACGTCCCGGTGCGGCGGTCGCGGAAGACGATCGGCACCTCGACGACCGTGAAGCCGCGCTCGATCACGCGGTAGGTCATCTCGACCTGGAAGGCGTACCCGCGGGAGCGGATCGAGTCGAGGTCGATCGCCTCCAGCACCTCGCGGCGGAAGCACTTGAAGCCGCCGGTGAGGTCCTGCACGTGGACGCCGAGGACGAGCCGCGCATAGGCGCTGCCGCCGCGGCTGATCGCCCGCCGCAACGTGCTCCAGTCGCCGACACCGCCGCCGGGAACGTAGCGCGAGCCGATCGCCAGGTCGGCTCGTTCGCCGGCCTCGAGCAGGCGCGGCAGGTAGGCCGGGTCGTGGGAGAAATCGGAGTCCATCTCCAGCACCAGCCCGGCGCCCCCCTCGAGCGCCCGGCGGAAGCCGGCGATGTAGGCCGGGCCGAGACCTTCCTTGCGCGGCCGGTGCAGGACGTTGACGGCCTCGTGCTGCGCCGCCAAGCGGTCGGCGATCTCACCGGTGCCGTCGGGTGAGTTGTCGTCGACGACGAGCACGCGAGCCGTCGGGGGGAGCTTTGCCAAAACGGCCTCGACGAAGGCCTCGACGTTGCCGGCCTCATTGTAGGTCGGCAGGACGAGCCAGGCCGGACCCTCTGGTACAGGCGGGGGCATCGGCGGGATGCTATTTGCTGGTCGGGCGCACAGGCCTACGGTCGCGCCTGGCCGCCGGTGATGTTGACGAAGGCATGCCAGGCGGGCTTGGCGTGGAAGCGGTTGCTTTCGCGAAAGAAGCCCACCGAGTCGCAGAAGTTGCAGTAGTAGCGGGAGTCTTTCCAGGTGAACCAGTAGGCGGCCTTGAGGTTGAGGCGGTTGCGATTGGCCAGCATGTAGCGGTAGGCGCCGCGCAGTTCGCGGGCCTGGCCCCCGATGCCCTGCTCGAAGGCGACCACGTTGGGGTCGTTCTGGGAGCCCCAGCCCATCTCGGTGATGTAGAGGCCGGCGCCCGGGTCGTGGTTTTCGACCACCACCTGCCGCATCCGCTCGACCATCGCTTCCAGGTCTTCGACGTGAAAGGCATACGGATGCAGGGCGACGTCGTCGAAGTAGTGCTTGATGCCGGGCACCTTGTAGAGCGCCGAGAGGAAGCTCGCCGCCGGCATGCCGCGCTTGCCGCCCTGGTCGGGTTCGCCGAAGAGGCCGGAGAGGAGGACCTTCGCCGAGGGATCGGCTGACTTGATCGCCCCGTAGCTGAGCTTCAGGAGACGCGCGTAGCGGCTGGGGGAGACCGGGTAGGCGAAATAGAAGAAGTTCGCCTCGTTCCAGATCTGCCAGAGGTGGAACGGTTTGGGCCGGCGCACGACGATCCCGTCCGGGTTGGCGGCCGCCGGGGTATGTTCGGCCCAGAATGCCCCGCCGGGCCCGTAGCGCTGCACCGCGGCCTTGACGAAGGCGGTCCATCCCTGCCGGGCGCGGGCGCTGTCGATCGGCAGCGTCGTCGTCTTGTGCGAGACCCAGCGCGGCACGCCGGAGAGGAAGGGCAGGACTTCCATTCCCTGGTTGGCGATCGTCGAGACTTCGCGATCGGTGCCTTCCCAGTTGTAGCCGCCGCGCTTGGTCGGCTGCACGCTTTCCCAGCCGATCGGCAGGCGGACGCTGCCGATCCTCGCCGCGTGCATGTATTCGGCGTCTTCTTCGGAGAGGGAAGCCTGCGGAACGATCCCGAAGAAGCTGCGCGGCGCCGCCTGGGCGCTCTCGGGGGAAGAGAGCAAGGTGGCCGTCACGACCGCGATCGCGGCAAGGGCCGCGAGGGCCATGACGATCGAGGCTCTCTTCATCTTCATGCTCATCTCCTCGGCTGAACCCCGAGCGGGGACGGAAGTCGCGGCGGAACACTAAGGCCTAGGATCGGCGGCCAATGCGGGCGGCGCTGGGCAACCGAAAGATCTGGATCTGGGCGGCCGTCTGGCTGTTCACCCGTGGGCTGATCCTCAGTCACGTCGGCTTCTGGAACGACTCCACCGGGATCCAGGCCGAAGACGTCTCGATCTTCGGCGTCTGGTCCGAACAGCTCGGCGTGCACCACATGCTGCCCAACGAAGCAGCCTGGCAGTACCCGCCCGGCGCGGCGCTGCTGATGGTCCTGCCGCGGATCGGCGGCGGCGACTTCCTCGACCACTTCGTCGCGACGATGCTGATCTTCGACCTGATCGGCCTCGTGCTGTTGGCGACCCTTGGCCGCCGCGAAGGGAGCGACGCCGGCGTCTGGGTCTGGCTGCTGGCGATGCCGATGCTGCGCGCCCTGCCGGTACTGAGGTTCGACCTTGTGCCGGCGGTGATCGCGATCGGCGCGCTGGTCGTCATTCACCGCCGCCCGGCCTGGTTCGGCGCCTTGGCCGGGCTCGGCGCGATGATCAAGGCCTGGCCGATCGCCCTCCTCTTCGGCGAGTGGGACCGGCGGCGGCTCTTACACGCCTGCGTGGGGGCCGCGGCGGCGGTCGCGCTCGTCTTCGCGATCTCCGCGATCGCCTTCGAAGGCGATCAGCTCAACTTCCTCAAAGAACAGAACGGGCGCGGCCTGCAGGTCGAAGCGGTCGCCAGCCTGCCCTGGCACCTCAACCAGTACGTGACCGGAGAAGAACCGCATACCGCGCTCCGCTACCGGGCCTGGGAGATCGAAAGCGGCACCGCTGACACGATCGCCAACCTGCTCAAGTGGCTCTCGCTGGCTGCCCTGATCGGGTCGGGAGTTTGGTGGTGGGCGCGGGCGCGCGGCATCCGCCGCGGCCGGGAGGACCTGGCCGCCGCGGCGGTGAGCCGCGACTTCATCTTCACCGTGGTCCTGCTGCTGGTGGTGACCAGTCGCGTGCTCAGCCCTCAGTACATGATCTGGATGCTCGCCCTATCGGCCGTCGTCCTCACCGCCAGGACCAGTGCTCTCAAGCGGCCGGCCTGGACGGTGATCGTGGCGGCACTGGTCACGACCAGCTCATACGGACCGATGGGTGCCTACAGCACGTCCTACAACGTCTACGGCTCGCCCTTCGTCATGCTCGTCCGCAACGGCCTCCTGCTGTTCGCCGCCATCGACGCGACGGTCGCGATGATCGCCCTGCTGCGGGAACGGCGGCGGGAGGGCCGCAGCGTGCCGGAGGCGGCGGAGGGGACCGCGGCGCTCTAAGGGCGGCCGGCAGCAATGGACGCACCGAGCCGAGCGCCCCTCGCCTGCGGCGCTCTGGGCGACTACAGCCGCGAGCGGGTGCTGGCGATGTCGGCAGCGCTGGGCGGGGATCCCCGCCCGGTCCACGAGGATCCCGGCTCGATCCTGCTGCTCGATCGCGAGCCGCTGCGCTGGGGCGGCGGGCACCGGCGCGGCCTCGGCTGGACCTGCGGCAGCCTCTGGCGCGAGGGCGCGACCGAGTGGCAGCAGGCCTCCCAGGGCGGCGCCTGCGGACTGGCGATAGAAGGGCGGCGACGGTACCTGCACAGCTCTATCAGTGGCCTCGGTCCGCTCTACTGGATCGACCAGGGCGGCGCCACCTACTTCGCCACGCGCATCGACCCGCTGGTCGAGACCTCGCCCGCGCCGCTTTCGGTCGACTGGGACGCCTGGGCGGCGATCATCGCCCTGCGCTACGCGCTCGGCGAGCGGACGCCGTTCGCCGAGGTCCGCCGCCTCGGCCCGCACTCCACGCTGCGCCGCCGCCTCGGCCGTAACCGGGTGCGGGCGCACCGCTGGCCCTGGGCGGAGATCGAACCGCGCCTCGACCACGCGGAAGGCGCCGAGGCCACGGCGGTAGCGCTGCGCGAGATGGTCGCGGAGCTCGGCGGCGAGCTCGCCCTCCCCCTGAGCGGCGGGCTCGACTCGCGCCTGCTGCTCTCCACCGTCGTCTCGCTCGGGCGGGCGTCGCCGCTGGCGCTGACCGTCAGCGACGACGAGGGGGCCCGCTTCGAGCAGGAGCCGGCGGAGATGGTCGCGCGAGCGCTGGAGGTGCCGTGGGAGGAGGTCGGCGCCGCGGTCGAGGACTACCCGGCGGACTGGGAGGAGCGCGCCCGGCGGGTCGAGCACCAGTTCGTCGACCATGCCTGGCTGGTGCCGCTCGCCCGCCGGATCGAATCCGCGCCCGGGCCGGCGCTCGACGGCTTCGCGCTCGACTCGCTGCTGCAGACCGGCGCCCGCTTCCACAGCCCGGAGGTGATCGATCCGCCAAACCCTCGAGCCGGCACGCGGGCGCTGTTCGACCGCCTGCGACTGTACGGGCTCACCCACGAGGCGCTCGAACCGCGCTTCGGGGAGCCGCTCGTCGAGCGCGCCCGCGCCCAGTTCGAAGCCACGGCGCAACCGTTCGAGGGCCATCCCTCCCAACCGGTGCTCTCCCTCTACGCGACCAGGACCGTGCGCGGCGTCTCGACCTACCCGAGCGGGCTGCTCGGCACGGGAGCCCAGGTGCTCGCACCGGGGATCGACGACAGGGTCGCCACGGCGATGCTCTCGGTGCCCTCGGCGGTGAAGCGCGAGGGCTCGATGCACGGCGCGATCCAGGCGCACGTCGAGCCACGGCTGCTGGCGCTGCCGTCGACCGGGGACACCGAGCGCACGCCGCCGGTGCTGCCGCGCCGCTGGCGCTCGGAGCCGGCGTTGGCGATGCACCGTCGCCGGCTCGAAGACGGGCCGCTGGCAGCGCACATCGCTCCCGAGCTGCTGGCCTGGCTCAGGGATCCCGGACGGGGGGAGCTTTCTCCACACCTCCGCCTGGGGATGGAGGCGCTGAGCCTCTTCCACTCGTGGTGCGATCGCTACCGGGCGCGGCTGCGCGCGGTGGATCCAGCCGACCTGATCGGCTGAGGGCCGCCCGCCGGACGGCGAGCCAGCGCCGCATCGCGCTGAGCACGCGCAGCGGTCGGGTCAACCTCCAGCTGGCGGTGGCTTCGTACTCCGCCGCCGTCTCTTCGGCCCGGCGCTGTGCCCGGGTCGCCACCTCCATCGCCTTGACGCGCTCCGCCTCGGTCGCGTCGAGGAGGCCGCGCAGGTGGACGTTCTCGTCCGCCAGGGCGTTGACGTCGAGTCTGGCCCGCCACTCGAGCCGCACCAGCCGGGCCATCTCCTGCATCGGCTCGCGCCGCCGCGGGGCCGGCGAGGCGAGCTTCTCGAACAGGCCGACGAGCTCCTGTGCGTGGATCGCGGCACGGTGGTGCTTGATCACGAGGTCGTGGTTGACGGGGCCCATCGCGGCTGAGTAAGCACGAAGGTCCGCGGCTAGATCGGAGCCGTCCAGGGCGCCGTCGGTCGCGCCGCCGGCGAAGCCGTCCGCCTCGATCGCGGCATAGCTCCGGGCGGTGACCCAGCCGTCGCCGCCTTTCCAGTCGTAGACGTAGACGGCGCGCCCGCAGGCCATCGCCTCGAGCACCGAACGCCCATAGCCGATCACGATCTCCACCCCGGCCAGCGCCGGCCTGATGTCTGTGGCGCGGCGAGTGAGGCCGCCGAGTCGCGAGAGCACCAGACCGGCCTCCGCGCACGCTCCTTCCAGCATCCCCAGGCGATCGGCGTTGGAGTTGTTGCTGAACAGCAGGGCGTGGCGCGGTGTCTCGGCGAGCGCACCTCGCGGGGTGAAGCGCTCGGAGTCGATCGGCTGGCGCAGGCGGACTATCTCGACATCGGTGGCGAAGCTGCGCATGCGTTCCGCGACGCGATCGTTGAGCGTGACGATCGCGCCCACCATGCCATCGAGCTGAGGGGGTGCCTGCAGGTCGAATTTGCTGCTGTGGCAGACGAACAGTTGCGGCGTCGACGGGCAGCGGTCGGCAACCTCATAGGACATGCCGGCGTCCTGGACCAGCGCCGCGTCGAAGTCCCCGTCCACCTTCGCCCCGTCGGCCGTCGCGATTCCCCGCGCGCCGGCAACCTCGGCGCCGCCGCCCGTTTCGTGGCTGAAGACGACCGCCTCGTGGCCGAGCCGGTCGAGCTGCTCGGCGACGGTAAGCAGGTAGGACTCGCTGCCCCCCAAGCCGAGATGATTGGTGGCGAGCAGGATCTTCATCTGGCTCTCATCATCTCGCTCTCATAGTAGGCTCGAAGGGGATTGGAGCTGACCTCGCCGATACGCACGCCGATCGCCGAGCTTCATCTGTGGCGGGCTCGGCTGGACTCGGGCGCATGGCGGACGGCGAGCGACCTGCCGGCCGCGGAGCGGGATCGGGCCACCAGGATCCAGCGCCCAGAAGCACGCAGGCGATGGGTTGCCTCGCGCTGGTCGCTGCGCGAGGTGCTCGGGCTCTACCTCGAACGTGAGCCGGCGAAGATCGAGCTGCGCTTCGGGAGTCGCGGCAAGCCGATGCTCACCGGCGACTACGACTCGCTTCGCTTCAACCTCAGCCATTCCGGCGAGCTGGCCCTGATCGCGGTTGCGGGCGAGCATGAGGTCGGCGTCGACGTTCAGCTGATCGGCGCCAAACCGGCGGAGTTCTACGCAGCCTGGACCCGGCGGGAGGCGGTCGCGAAGTGCCACGGCGTGGGCTTGAGGGTGCCCCTTCCGGATGCTCCCGTCGCCGTCGCCACCTTTGACGCGGGAGCCGGCTTTGCGGCAGCGATCGCGGTCAGTGGGAACGAAGTGCCACCGCTACGGCACTTCGTCGCCGAGCCCGGCTGAAAGTCTCAGTAAGTGCCGCCGAGCTTGCGGTGGTCCCAGGTCGCCGTCAGTAGCGGCTTGAAGTGGATCGCCACACGCTTCGGCGCCTGCGCTTCGAGCGCCGCCTTGGCGTCGCCCTGCACCGAGTCGATCCCCTCGGCGTAGCGCACGGTCAGCTCTTCGGCAAAGCCGATCACCGTCTCGAAGTCGCGGTGGATCTCCGCCTCGGCCTCGATCATCGCCCCGCGCAGCTCGCCGTACTCGTGGCCAGTCTCGACCAGCAGGGTCGCGCGCGGGTCGCGTTCGAGGTTGCGCACCTTCTGCGACTTGGCGTAGGTCCAGATCCAGATCTCGCCCCGGCGCGGCACGAACCAGAGCGGCATCGAGTGGGGGAGCCCGCGCGGCCCGTTCGAGGAGACGATCGCGACCCGCTCCGCGTCGAGCAACTCGAGCAGCTCCCCCTCGCTCAACTTGATCTGGTCGCGGCGGCTCATCGACGGGGACTCTATGCCGCCGCGGTCGAGGTTTGAGCCGGTATGCGCCTCAAACCTCGACCGCGTCCTCGTGTGCGGGACGGAACGAGCGACGGTAGGCGGTGGGAGTCGTCGCGGTCGCGCGGCGAAAGTGCTCGCGCAGAGAGGCCGCGGTGCCGAAGCCGGCGCGCCAGGCGATCTCGTCGATCGGCAGGTCCGACTCCTTCGAGCAGGCGCCGCGCCTCGAGCACCCGCTGGGAGAGCAGCCAGCGCAACGGCGTGGTGCCGGTCTCCTCGCGGAAGCGGCGAGCAAAGGTGCGCGGGCTGACCGCGGCGTGGCGGGCCATCGCGGCGACGTCGAGCGGCTCGCCGAGGCGCTCGGCCGCCCAGCGACGGGTCGGCTCGAGCGAGCCGGATTCCTCCGCCGGGGGGCGCTTGATGAACTGCGCCTGGCCGCCCTCGCGGTGCGGCGCGGCGACCATGCGGCGGGCGACGCGCTCGCCGGCGGCAGCGCCGAAGTCGCGGCGGACGACGTGCAGGGCGAGGTCGATGCCGGCGCTGAGCCCAGCCGAGGTCATCACCTCCCCTTCGTCGACGTAGAGCGCGGCGGGGTCGACCTCGACGCCGGGGAAAAGCTCGGCGAGCTGCCGGGCGTGGGCCCAGTGGGTCGTCGCCCGGCGGCCGTCGAGCAGGCCAGCGTAGGCGAGGGCGAAGGCGCCGGTGCAGACCGAGAGCATGCGGGCGCCACCCGGTGCAGCCGCGCGCAGGGCGTCGAGCACCGCCTGCGGCGGGCGGTCGAGGACGGCGAAGTAGCCTGGGACCACGATGGTGCGGGCACCGGCGAGCGCCTCGAGGCCATGCCGCGGGACGAGCTCGAAGCCGCTGGTGGTGGCGACCGGAGCGCCGTCAGAGGAGCAACAGGCGACCTCATACAGCGGCGTTCCATCAGCGGCCGAGGCGGCGATGAAGACCTGCGTGGCCGCCGTCAGGTCGAAGGCCACGAGGCCGTCGAGACAGAGGGCGACAACCCGGTGTGGATCGGTCATGGCAGAAATCTATCGAACATTGGCAATCCTGCCACTCGACAGGGGCAGCGCCGAGCGCCAGAATCGAGCCATGAAAATCGCAATCCTCCTCTTCGAGAAGCTCGCCGCCCAGGACGCCGTCGGTCCGTACGAGGTGTTCCGTTGCGTCCCCGGGTGGGACGTCCACTTTGCCGGCCTGCGCACCGGCGAGGTCCGCGCCGAAGGCGGCCTCGGCCTGACCGTCGACCAGACCCTCGATCAGACCACCGAGGCGGACGTGGTGCTCGTCCCCGGCGGGCGCGGCAGCGACGCGCTGCTCGAGGACGAGACCGTGCTCGCTTGGCTGCGCGAGATCGATGCCACGACGAAATGGACGACCTCCGTCTGCACCGGCGCCCTGCTGCTCGGCGCGGCCGGCCTGCTGCAGGGCAAACGGGCGACCTCCAACTGGCTCGCCCTGGGCGATCTGGCCAAGTACGGCGCCGACCCGGTCGGCGGCCGCTGGGTCGAGGACGGCAAGACCATCACCGCCGCGGGCGTGACCGCCGGCATCGACATGGCCCTGCACCTGGTCGGCCGCGAGGCCGGGCCCGAGGTGGCCCAGGCGGTCCAGCTCGGGATCGAGTACGACCCCGACCCCCCGTTCAACTCCGGTTCCCCTGAGAAGGCCCCGGCGGAGATCGTCGAGCTGGTCACCTCGTTCAGCCGCACCGCTACCTGAGGCCTGCCGAGTTGACGCCAAGCCGTCACACAACTTTTTGATTCTGCGCACCACGCGTGCGTCTGGGCGCCCTAGCCTGGCTGTATGGAGCTCCAAGCGATCCCCACAACGCGACCGCCAGTAGATGGTATCGTACGTACGGATAATACATCTTACGTACGTACGCTTCTTCGACTGGAGGTTCCGATGGCGCTGACCGCGTCGAAACTACGAGCCAACGTCTACCGATTGCTCGACGAGGTCCTGGAGACCGGCAAGCCGCTCGAGATCGAGCGCAATGGCAAGCTCCTGACGATCGCCCCCAAGGAAGAGAAGAAAAAAGGGTCGAAGCTGGACAACCTGCCGCGGCGCGAGGGCTTCATCATCGGCGATCCCGATGAGCTGATCCACATGGACTGGTCCTCGGAGTGGAACCCTGATCCAAATTGACACCCATATCGTCGGCTGGCTGTATGAGGGTCAGGCAAAGCGGATACCGCGGGCAATTCGAGCGCGCCTGGAGAAGGAGGCCGTCGCCGTTTCGCCGATCGTCGAACTGGAGTTGACCTACCTTTACGAAATCGGACGGGTCTCCGAACCGGCCTCGGCACCGCTTTCGACCTTACGACGAGAGTTCGGCCTGCAGATCGCCGACGTATCGCTTGCCGAAGTGGTCGAGGCGGCGATCGGCATCTCCTGGACGCGCGATCCCTTCGACCGGCTGATTTCCGCCCACGCGATCGTCGCAAACGCTCCCCTGGTCACCGCGGACGAGACCATCCGGGAGCACCTTCCCCTGGCAGCCTGGGACTAAGGACCTAAGCCATCGCGACGCTGACCGCGTCGGCTATCTGAGCTGGAGTTCGCGCCCCACCCGACCGCCGGGGATCGCGACGAGCAGGTGCGCCTGGGGGCTTTCGCGACTCGCGGTCAAGGTGCGGCCGTACGCGCCGAGGCCGAGGGTGAAGGTGTGCGACCCACCGCCGGCGAGCTGGAAGGCGCGGTGGGCGAGCAGGCGCCGCACCACCCTCGTCCTCAGCACGCGCCTGCGCCCGTGGCGGACGACCTGGCGCTGCGGAACCCGGGCGCGAACCAGCAACTGACCGGGGCAGGCGATGCCCACCGGCCATTCGCAGCGCACGCTGATCCGCACCTTGTTGCCGGCCGACCTCGTCCTCAGCACGGCGATCGGCACCGGCACGGCGACCGTGCGGCAGCCGAGCAGCTTGTCCGCGCCCGGCCCGATGTTGAGCGCGTAGACGCAGAGGCGCTGTCTGCCGCTGCCGACGACGGGGAAGCTCGAGTCGAAGCCGTGCGCCGCGCCGGCGCGCGGGAAGAGCGCGAGCAGGTCGGAGCGTTCCTGGGTCGCGATCGGGCCCAGTTCATAGCCGGAGGCCCCGCCTTCATCGACCTTGCCGCCAAGGTACGCCGTGATCGAGACCGGCGTCGTCGGCGCATTCGGGTCTATCGCCCAGCCGGAGATCTGCACCTGGCCCGGAGCGGGAGAGCTGACGAGGTCGAAGCTGCCCCTCGGGTTGTCGCCGGAGGACGTCCCCCCTCCCGCCGTCGCCCCTTCGACGTAGTTGTTGTCGATGTTGATCGTGACCCCGCCATAGGTCTCGTCGTGGCCGCCGGCGTACTGGTGGATCCGGTGACCAACCCAGGCCGTCGTCGGCACGTAGGGGTCGGACGCGGCCGAGGCTCGCCCGTTCCAGTTGGCGAACCAGATCTCATCCGGCTCGAGGTAGGTGGTCCCATACTTGGCGGCGAGGTCGGCGATCCCCGAGGCGCCGCTGCTGTAGACGCCGGACTGGTAGCCGAGGGCGTGCAGGCGCGCGGTCCAGGCCGCGAGGAAGGCCAGGGTCGCGTTACTCGCGCTCGAAGTGCGCGAGTAGCTCTCCATGTCGAAGTAGATCGGGCTGCCTTCGCCGATCCCGGCGATCGCGGCCTGGGCGACCGCGTCGCTCGCCGCTTCGGTCCCCTGGGTCGTGGCGGTGAAGGTGGAGGTGCTGAGCTTGGCGCAGGAGCTGCAGCTCGAGGTCGGCGCCTGCAGGCCGACGTAGGTCGGGATCAGGCTCCATTCTGCCGCGGTCTGTTCGGCGACCCAGCTCGCGGTCAGGTTCGGCTGTGAGCAGCCGCGATTGACGCCGCCGATGTAGACGCCGATCGCCCGGTAGGGCGAGCCAGCCCAGGCCGACATCGAACGCTTCGAGGGCGCCGTGCAGGCGTCGAAGCCGAGGCCGGTGTATGCCGCGGTCGAGATGTGGGCTGGCGGGACTCGGCTCGCCTCAGCGCTGGCGCGTGCCCGAGCCCCGGGATCGACGAGGATCGCCCGCCGCCGTCCCATCGCGCTCGCCGGACAGCGCTGCACGGGTCCCGGCCTGCCCAGGTAGACCGCCTTGCGGTCCAGGCGCACGCACATGTGGGGACGCTCGGCCAGCCGGTAGACCGGCCAGCCCGCGGGCACGCCGACCTTCTCACCACGAAAGTGGATCGTCTTGGCGCCGGCGCTTGCAGGCAGAAGCGCCGCAAGCGCGAGCAGGCATAGAGCAACACGCCGCATCTACCCCCCAACAATTCCATCCCGCGAACGTTTCGGCGAATTAAGGCCTGAGCCGCAAGAGAACGCTCAGGCAGGCACGAGGTCCAGCTCGCGCCAGGGCCCCTCGCCGGCCATCGGCTGGGTGCGACCCTCCAGCCAGCCGGCCTGGAGGTCGTCGTAGTGCGGGCTCGCGGGGTGACCGGACTGGCCGGTGAACATCTGCCAGCGTGAGCGGCTGGGGTCAGTCGGGTCGCCAACCATGCGCCAGCTCGGCGCCCAGACGGCCTTGTAGGGGTCGTTGGGGTCATAGGCGATCTGGCTCACCGTCTCCTGGGCGCCGCCAGCCCGCAGGCTGCGGTTGAGCAGCTTGCGCAGGAGCGGGTTCGCCTCGCCCAGCGGGTGAGGGAACTCCATCTCGTGGACGTGGCCCCAGCGCCAACCCTCGGGGTCGGGACCGAAGCGCTCGCTGAGGTCGTCGAGGGCGCCAGCCAGCGCCTCCAAGACGAGGCCGTCCCAGGAGCGTCCGATCAACTCCTCGTCACCCTCCTCCCAGAGGTTCATCAGGTGGGAGTGCCAGCGCCACGGCGAGGTGACGTGCGGGGTGAAGCCGTTGTCGGCGCGGTCGAGCCAGCGCTCGCAGAGGTCGCGGTCGCCGATCGCGGCGCGGGCGACTTCGCGGGCCAGGCGCAGCAGGAAGGCCTGGTAGATCGTGCCGGCGATCGTGTCGGGGTCGAGCCGCCCGTCCCAGCTGCGCAGCCGCTCGAGCGCACTCGTCTCACGCTGCCCCGCCGGGCTCAGCCGGCCGAGCCGCCTCGCGGCCTCCAGCCCGGGGATCGAGAGGTTGTCCGACTGCATCGCCTCGAAGCTCTCGACGTCGTGCTCGTCGCTCGCCTTAAGCAGTTCCTCGATCCGCCGCGCCCGGAAGCCGTCGAGCCAGTCGCTGGTGATGTGGTGGGGGTAGTCGTCGCCGACGATGCGGTTGTTGGCGGTGACCAGGAAGCCGCTCTCGGGGTCGACGACCTCGGGCAGCTCGTCGTAGGGGACAGCCCCCTCCCACTCGAACTCGCCCTCCCAGCCCGGCTTCGGCAGGTCCGGGCAGCCCCCCTTGCGCAGTGGCAGGCGGCCGATCAGCTTGTAGCCGATCGAGCCGTGGCGGTCGGCCCAGATCAGGTTGGAGGCGGGCGAGGTATGACCCTCCAGCTTGGCGACCAGCTCCGGGCCCGAGCCAATCCCGTGCAGCTCGAACATCCCCCTGAAGGCGGTCGGCTGGTCGAGGGTGATCCAGCGCAGGGCAAGCGGCTCGGCCTCGTCGGCGCCGAGCGCCGCGTTGACGAGCGGGCCGTGGTGGGTGATGCGGACGTCGAGCACCACGGGCGAGTCGCGGCCCTTGACGACGATCTCTTCGCGCACGATCTCGAGCGGCCGCCACTCGTCTTCGAACAGATAGCGGTCGCCCTCGACCCGCTCGACGAAGAGGTCCTGGACGTCGGCCATCACGTTGGTGAAGGTCCAGCAGACGTCGTTGTTCTGGCCCATGTAGACGCCGGGCATGCCCGGCAGCGAGGCGCCGCGCACGGTGCGGTCGCCGAGCGTGAGGCCGACCTGGTACCAGATGCCCGGCATGCTCTGCGGCAGGTGGGGGTCACCGGCGATCAGCGGCGATCCGGTCGCGCTCAGCGCGCCGCTGACCGCCCAGTTGTTGGAGCCGCTCGCCTCGGCGGCCATGCCGATCGAACGCCGCACCGCGTCGATCTGCTCGGCGAGGCCGAGGCCGTCGCCGGACCACGGTTCCTGGGTGACGACCGGGTTGCCGGCCGGGTAGGCGGGGTCGAGCTTCGCGGCCAGCTCGGGGCCCAGCTCGCGGGTCATGTCGGCACGCAGCAGCTCCTTCTCCCAGTTGGTCGAGAGGCCGAAGGCGAGCAGCTTGCCGAGGCCGAGGATGTCGGCAGGGCGCCAGGGCTCGAACTCGAGCCGCAGCAGCTGCATCTCGAACGGCAGCGCCCTGGCGCTCGCCGCCGCCGCGTTGACGCCCTCGCAGAAGCGCTCGAGCAGGGCGCGCAGGTCCGGGTCGAGGCTCGCCGCCTCGCGCTCCGCCGTGCGCCGCATGCCCAGGGTGCGCATCAGCCGGTCGACCGGCAAGCCCTCGGCACCGGCGAACTCGGAGACGCGACCGGAGAGGGCGCGGCGGTAGAAGTCCATCTGCCAGAGCCGGTCCTGGCCGTGGCAGAAGCCCTCGGCGAACCAGAGGTCGGCCGCGCTCCCCGCCTCGACGTGCGGAACGCCCCAGCGGTCGCGCCGCACCCGCACGGGGCCTGCCAGGCCAGCGAGCTCGATCGTGCCCTTCTGCTTCGGCAGCGGCCGACGCGCCAGCCAATGCCAGGCGGCCGCGGTCGCGGCGGCGGCCAGGCCCGTGCCCGCGGCCCCCGCCACAAATCCAGCCCGCATCGCCTTCCCGCCGTTCATCCGCTCACCTTACTGGCTGCCTAGCCAGTTTTGCTTCCGGTCACTCCCAGATGCCGGCGGGCAGCAGATCTTCGGCGTCGAGCTTCTGAAGGTGGGCCTCCATGACAAGTGCGGCAGCCGGGCGAAGCTCGACCGGAACGTCGGCCCAGGCCTCGTTCAGCAGCACTTCCTTCGAGCGCTCGCCCCGCTCCAGGGCGGCGAGCAGACGGCGCTCACGCATCTCGCGGTGCTCGACGTACTCGGCCAGCTTCGTCGCCGGGTCGGTAACCCAGGAACCGTGGCCAGGGCAGATCAACTCGATCGGCTCGGCCTGGAGCAGGCGCAGCGACTCCATGTAGGCGGCGAGCGAACCGCCGTCCGGCGGGACAAAGGTAGAGCCTTCGCCCAGCACCAGATCGCCGCTGAAGCAGACACCGTCCCCGCTCAGGAAGCAGACATGGTCGGCGGCATGGCCCGGCGTGGCGATAGCGCGCAGACCGCCATGCTCCTCCCCCCCGGTCGGCACCACCGCCTTGACACCCAGCCCATCTGCCCCGGCAGCATGGTCCCCATGGCTATGAGTGAGCAGAACCAGGCCGATCCCACCCCGCTCCTCGGCGGCCGCACGGACCGCATCCAGATGACCGGCATCGTCGGGCCCAGGATCGATCACCGTGCAGGGGTCGGACCCATACAAGTAGGTGTTGGTCCCTTCCAGGGTCATCGGCCCTGGATTAGGCGCAACAATCCTCAGAATCTCCGCGTGTCCAGGCGCAGAAGTCACGTAACCGCGCCTCGTTTAGAGCACATCCGGTAGGCCTGAAACGTCTTGTACTTTTTCGTCGAGGGCATCGGGCGACAGCCCAAACGCGAACCACCGAAAAAGTTAAGTGGAAGGCCTACCGGATGTGCTCTCACGCCACGCTAGCCGCGACTTCCGCGGCGATCGCCTCGCGCGCCTCGTCAGGCTCGAGCACAACCAGGTCGCCGGCGCCGCGCAGGATCTCGCGCACCAGCCAAGAGGTTCCCGCGTAGGGCAGCTCGACGACGACCGCGCCGTCGGCGAGCTCCTCGACCACGGTGCGCTCCTCGCGCAGCCAGCGGGCGCGCTCCGGCGAGACCCAGACGCGGGCAACCTGGGCGGTCGGGACCTCGCCGTCGGTCATCCAACCCTCGACCCCGGCAAGCTCTTCGACCTCCTGGCGCGGCTCGTAGCTCTCGTTGCTCGCCACCGCCTCCTTGACGCGGTCGAGCTTGAAGTGGCGGATTCCCTCTTTGGTCAGGTCGAAGCACTCGACGTACCAGCCCTCGCGCCCATTCTCCAGCCGGTAGGGCTCGACGCGGCGCTTGGTGAACTGGTCCTCGTTCTCCTTGTAGTACTGGATCTCCAGCACGCGGCGCTCGGCTATCGCCTCGTTGACGACGCGCGCCACCTCGGTGTCGCCGCCGCTGCCGGAGGCGATCTCCAGGCCCTCCTCGGACGGGTCGTGGCCGAGCGCCTTGACGATCTTCTCGCGAGCACTTTGCAGACCCCCTTGCGGCAGGTGGTCGCCGAAGAGGTCGATGGCGGCGACCAGCGCCTTCGCCTCCAGCGGCAGCAGCCGCGCCGGGCGGGCGAAGTTGTCGCCGTAGGGCTCGGAGTCGACCTCGATCTCGTCGCCGCGCACTTCGGCGTAGAGCACGTAGGTGCCGCCACCGAAGTTGACGACGTTGAGCAGGTCGATGTCCTCCTGCAGCTCCTCCCCGGTGAGCTCGAGCCGCTGGCGCAGATCGGTGACGCTGAGGCGCTCGCCTTTCTTGGCCGAGTCGATCAGCATTCCGGCCAGGGTCACCAGGCGGGCGAAGCGCTCCGGGCGGATCGCCGCCTCGCCGCGCCCGTTGCTGCGCGAGCGGGGCGGTGCCTCGCGCAGCGGCCGCTCGACGGTCTCGGCCGTTTCGAAGTCGCTGCGGTGGCGGTCGTGGAGGAGATCGAGCCGCTCGCGGGCTTCGTCGCGCAGCTCCTCGGGCTCCAGCACCTCGGCGTTCTGGCGCCAGCGCAACACCCAGGCGATCAGCTCGCGAGGCGAGGCGTAGTCCGTCTCCAGGACAGAGCCCTTGCCCGGAGCGTCGTCGGCCTTGCGCGCCGGGCGCAGCTCACCGTAGCCACCGAAGTCGCGCTCGATCAGCCAGGCGATCCGGTCGCGGACGAAGATCTTCGCCGTGCCGCGGATCTCCCCCAGCTGCCAATCGGCGCGCTGCCCGTAGTCGCGGCGGTCGAAGTCCTCGGGCGGGGAGAAGTCGTGCTCGGCCTTGGAGGCGTAGCCGACCTTGCCCTGGATGCGGGAGAGGCGGAAGACCCGGACTGCATCGCGCTCGTGCGAGTGGCCGATCAAGTAGAACTGGCCCGAGCGGAAGACCAGGTGGTAGGGGTCGACCTTGCGCTTCTCGGTCTCGTCGCGCTCCATCGTGTAGTAGGTGAACTCGATCGTCTTGCGGCGCGAGATCGCGGTCTCGATCTTGGACAGCCGCTGCGAGAGGTCGCGGCCCCCGGCAGACGCGGTCATCGCCATCTCCACCGGCGCCCGGTCGCCCTCGCTGACCGGGTTCGGGTGGCCCCAGGCAACCTGCTGCAGAGCGAGGCGCAGCGGCTCGGCGTAGGCGAAGCCGCCGTCGGTGAGCAACGAGAGCGCCGTGCTCAGCGAGGCCAGCTCCTCGTCCTCGAACTTGATCGGGTCGAGGTAGAAGTTCTCCGGCGGCAGCGAGTAGAGCTCGGCCTCGAAGAAGCCCTCGCCGGGTTTCTCCACCCCGAGCTGGATGCCGAGGCTCTCCAGCTCGGCGCGGTCGGCGTAGAAGCGACGCGCGAAGGCGTCGTCGTTCATGTCGCTGTAGCCCTCCACCTCGCGCTTGATCTCCAGCGCCGAGACGGGTCTGCCCTGCGCCATCAGAAAGGAGATCAGCGAGAGCTGGCGGATCAGCTTCTCGGTGTCCTTTGCCACGAGCCCAGGATAGTGAGAGCGACCTGGCGAGCCCCCCGCCCCGACCGCCGGAAACCCGCATTTTGGCCCATTCGAGCCGGATAGAGTGCGCCGGCATGGACATCCTTCGCAACCTCTTCGGCAACGTCACCAACGGGATCATCCGGCTCGCCGTCGCCGCGGGCATCCTCTTCTGCGCCTATCTGTTCATCGTCAAGCCGGTCCTCAACACCACCGAGGAGGCCTTCCACTCATCCGGCCTGGATCAGATCGGCAAGACCCTTGACACCGTGAGCGTCCAGGTTCAGCGACAGATCCGCCACTCGTTCAAGCTGACCAAGTCACAGGGCGGCAACCCGCAACGCCTTATCCACTGCATCAAGCACGCCCATCAGGACATCGAGCGAATAGAACGCTGCACCAGGCGCTTCTAGCGGTAGAGCGTCAGGCAGCCTGGCGGGTGCCGAAGTAAGCGGAGCCTGACAGCGCCCGGTCGAAGCCGGACCAGGACTCGCCGGCGGGCAGCTCGCGCTCGAGCCGGTCGAAGCTGCCGAGGCGGCCGCCGAGGTTGTCGATCATGTGGACGAGCACCGCCTCGCGGGTGGCGGGGACGACCGGGGAGCCGTGTTCGAGCGAGCCGTGGTGGCTGAGGATGATGTGGAGGACCGCCTGGGCCAGCCCAGGGTCGAAGCCTGGGATCTCCTCGATCTCGCGGCGCACGGTGTAGTAGCCGAGCGGGATCTCGCCCTGCAGCCGGCCGGCATCGGTGAGGTCGATCGCCAGCGGATCGTCGTTGTAGGCGACGGTCTTGCCGATGTCATGCAGGAGCGCACCGGCGACGGCGACCTCGCGGTCGATCCCGGGGAAGAAGTTGGCGGCGGCGCTGACCGCCTGGGCGACGGAGACGGTGTGCTCGAGCAGGCCGTGGCGGTATGCCTGGTGGTAGACCTTCGCCGCCGGCGCGTCGCGGAAGCGCGCCCAGATCTCCGAGCGCTCGCCGAAGAAGCGGCCGAGCAGGTCGCGCAGCTGCGGCTCCTGCACGGTCTCGAGCAGCTGGCGCAGCTTGCCCTCCAGATCCTCGCAGGAGACGTCCGACTCGGCGGCGAGATCGGCCGGGTCGTACTCGTCTGGGGAAGCCTCGCGCAGGCCGGAGAGCTTGATCTTCGGCCCCCAGCGATCGCTCATCTCGAAGACGCCGGCGACCTCGACCGGGGTCCCCGGCGCGGCGAGCGCGTAGAGCTCCTCGGCGTCCTCCCAGGCGACAGCCTCAGCGCCGCCGCTGGCGTCGCCGAGCGTCAGGCGCAGCCACGGCTCGCCGTTGCGCTTGCGGCGCAGCTCGCGCTGGCGCACGGCGTAGACGCCCTTCACCCGCTGGCCATCCTCGAGCTCGCGCAGGCACACCCTGACCGGGGGCGCAGCGGGCTCGGCGGCATTGGCGAGAGACCCCCCCGAGGTGTCGATCAAGGCCTCTTGGAACATGGTTGGATCGAGCTGCTCCATCTATTTCCAAGTTAGAGCGGAGCGCGGACGCTTCGTTACGACGAGCGCGGTCGTCGTTTGTACCGCTATGCGACAGAAACGACGACCGCGCTCTCAGAGCACGCCGCCGAGCCAGTGGCCGAGGGCGACGGCGGCGAAACCGGCCACCAGGGAGAGGCCGAGGTTGAGCCAGACGAGGTGGGTGTGGCCGGCCTCGGCGAGCCGGTGCGAGTCGAGGATCCAGGTGGAGAAGGTGGTGAAGGAGCCGATGCCACCGCCGGCGACGATCACGAGGGCCTCACCTTCCAGCGCCACGCCGGCGACCAGTCCCAGCGCCAGCGCGCCGCAGATGTTGATCGCGAGGATGCCGTGCGGGAAGGGGTGGTCGGTGCGCGCCGCGATCTCGGTGTCGATCAGGAAGCGCGCGGCGGCAGCGGCTCCGCCGAGCAGGCCGACCGCGATCCAGGCGGGCGCGCTCACCCGGCGGCCTCCGGCCGGCGCTCGAGCGCGATTCCCAAGCGGACGAAGGCGAAGCCGGCGACGAGGGTCGCGCCGACGTAGGCGGCGGCAAGGCCGAGATGGCCGGCGTCGATCATCTCGAACAGCTCCAGTTGCAGGGTGGAGAAGGTCGTCAGGGTGCCGCAGATCCCGGTGGTGAGGAACGGGTGGGTGAGGCTGTCCTCGGGGTGGTCGCGGAGGCGGGTGACGAAGTAGCCGAGCAGCAGCGCGCCGGCCATGTTGACGGCGAAGGTCGCCCACGGCCACCCGTCCGGCCCGTGCGGCGTCGCCTCGGACAGGCCCACCCGCGCCAGCGCCCCGAGCACCCCGCCGACGTAGATCGCGGCCAAGCGGCGAAGGTCGAATCGCGTTACTCGCATTGCGCAGGTCTCCTATCAGCGTCGATGGACGTGGTAGGGACCGTCAGCGGATCGAACCGCGCTTATGAGGGAGCGAGCCCCATCGCTCGCCGCGAATTGTAGCCGAGATTTCATCGATAACTATCGATGAATGGTGGTACCGTGCGAATCGATGCCGGTCGAGCTGCCCGTGATCGAGTGCTGTACCCCGCTGGCGGGATCCTCGCTCTCCGACGAGCGTGCGGCCGAGCTGGAGACTGTGATCAAGGCGCTCGCCGATCGTCACCGGCTGCGGATCGTCAACCTGCTGCTGCGCGCCGGTGGCGAGCCGGTCTGCGTCTGCGAGGTGCAGCCGCTGCTGGGCCTCGCGCAGGGAACGGTCAGCCATCACCTCAAGCAGCTCGTCGAGGCCGGCATCGCCAGCCGCGAAACGCGCGGCACCTACAGCTACTTCAGCCTCGTGCCGGGGGCGCTTGACTCGGTGCGCGAGGTCTTCGCGTGAACGCCCGCCCCGACCTGCTGCGCCGCTGCGCCGCCGAGGCGATCGGCGCCTTCGCGCTGGTCTTCGCCGGCTGCGGCGCGATCGTCACCGACACCGTCCACGGTGGCACGCTGGGCGCCGTCGGCGTCTCACTCGTCTTCGGCCTGGTGATCATGGCGATGGTCTACGCCACTGGCCACCTCTCCGGTGCCCATCTCAACCCGGCAGTGACGCTGGCCTTCGCCCTCACCCGCCACTTCCCCGGCCGCGAGGCGCTCGCCTACGTGGCGGCCCAACTGCTCGGCGCGCTCGCAGCGGCGGCGCTGCTACTCGCCGTCTGGCCCAGCGAGCCGGCCTCGCTCGGCGCCACCGTGCCCAGCGTCGGCGCCGGCAGCGCCCTCGTCTATGAGGCGGTGCTGACCGCCTTCCTGATGTTCGTGATCATGGCCGTCGCGACCGACACCCGAGCCGTCGGCGCCGGGGCGGCGATCGCGATCGGCGGCACGGTCGGCCTCGACGCCCTCTTCGGCGGCGCGATCACCGGCGCCTCGATGAACCCGGCCCGCTCGCTCGGCCCAGGCCTCGTCTCGGGCGAACTGCACGAGATCTGGATCTACCTCGTCGCGCCGATCGCCGGCGCCGCTATAGGTGCGCTCGCCTACCAACTCGTCCGTGGCGCACCGCGGTCGAGCTTTGAACCGCTCACCGAATCAAAGCTCGACCGCGGTGCCCGGGACCCAGCCTGATGGCCCGCGTCCTCTTCGTCTGCCTGCACAATGCCGGGCGCTCGCAGATGAGCGAGGCTCTCTTCACCCAGGCCGTTGGTGACCGCCACGAGGCCCGCTCGGCCGGGACCACGCCGGGCCTCCGCGTCCACCCCGAGGTGGTCGAGGCGATGGCCGAGCTCAACATCGACCTGTCCAGGCGCATCCCCCGCAAGCTCGATCGCGAGGACGCCGAGTGGGCCGACGTGGTGGTGACGATGGGCTGCGGCGACGAGTGCCCCTACATCCCCGGCAAGCGCTACCTCGACTGGGACCTGCCCGACCCCAAGGGGCGCCCGCTCGAGGAGGTCCGCGCCACCCGCGAGGAGATCGAGCGGCGCGTCGTGGAGCTGACCGGCGAGCTGGAGTAGGCCGTTCTATTTCGTCGTCGCGTCTTTGGATTCTTTGCCATCGGTGCCGGTCAGCTTCTCGGCCCGTTTATCGACGAAGTGCGTGAAGAGCTGCTGCGAGAAGCCGAACAGAACGGCGTAGCCCAGGAGCAGGCACTCCGAGCACTTGCCCGGGCCTCCGATCAGAATTTCCGCCTGGATCAGGATCACCCCAGCCAGCCCGGTTGCGGCGCCGGCAACTGGCTTCAGCAGCGCCTGCCAGGCCCTCGGGTCATAGCGGGAGGGAGGGGAGTCGGTCTCGGCCAGGCTAAAGGCGATCGCAAGCGAGCCCCCGACGGCGCCGACCAGGGCCACCAGGGCAACGTCCGCTCCGTGTCCCGACCCGGTGCACCTGTGTTCCGTCACGCAGGCGCAGAAGGAGAGGAAGTCTGGGTTGACGGCATGCCAGACCGCGAGCAGAACGATCAACAGCGCCAGCACTCCGGTCACCATGACGAGGGTGTTGCGGAAGGCGCGGAGGTTCGCGTAACGCTCCCTGTTGGCGACAACCACGTCTTTGAACGCCTGCCGGACGGTCGTACGGTCGACCTCTTTCTCCCCAGCCCGCCCCTCCCCGATCTCGGCCTTGAGGGATGTTTCGTAACGGGTCCGCAGGTATCCCCCATCCATCACCTGCTGGATCCAGGTGAGCAGCCTTGGAATGGTCGTCCGGACCTCCTCGTCGCGCTCGAGCTGCATCACGTTCAGCTCTGCTTCGTGAACCGATTCCCACGCTGCCGTGAGCGCCGAGCCGGTCCACCAGTTGTGCAGTCGACGCGTTGCTCCGACCGCCGTCTGCGCGGTGTCGAGACAATCGCCAGCGGCAGCGATTGCCGCGCGCCTCGAGTTCTTACTCAGGCCGGGCGGCCGTTTCTTCGGCTTGAGCTCTTCGGCCGCGGCGAGCCGGTGGCGCAGTTCACGGATGCGAACCTGCACTTCGGTCCGCCAGGTTCCGACACGTGTCGTCGAGAGCCTCTCCCCCGTGCCCGAGCCCATGTCGCGATCACAATAGTCGAACTAGTTGTCACGGATTAGATCGAAAGGAGATCGAGCGAGCTGGACTTACCCTGAGCCGATCTGGAAGAGTCCTGACGACGATGAAGCTCTGTCGATTCGCAACGGGCGACGGTGCCCCCAGATTGGGTGCCGTCGAGGGCGACGAGGTAGTCGACCTCTCCGGCGAGGACCTGCCATCCGAACCAGCCGCCGCGCTGGCTGACGTCGGGCAGGTCCACCTGGCAGAGCTGGTGAATGGGGCACCGAGAAGTCCCGTCGCCGACGTGCGGGTGTTGGCCCCGGCCACTCCCCGCAAGTACCTGGCGATCGCGCTCAACTACCGCGACCACATCGCCGAGATGGGCATGGAGCCGCCCGAGGTGCCGGTCTTCTTCAACAAGCAGGTGACCTGCGTGGTCGGACCGGGCGCCGGCGTGCACATGCCGAAGGTCTCGACCTTCCTCGACTACGAGGCGGAGCTGGCGATCGTGATCGGCAAGCGCTGTCGCCACGTCCCGGTCGAGCGGGCGCACGAGGTCATCGCCGGCTACACCTGCGCCAACGACGTCAGCGTGCGCGACTGGCAGGGCCGCGCCCAGACGATGACGATCGGCAAGTCCTTCGACACCCACGGGCCGCTCGGCCCCTGGCTGGTCACCGCCGACGAGCTGGGCGATCCCAACGACCTCGCGATCCGCTGTTTCGTCAACGACGAGTCGCGACAGGATGCGCGCACCAGCGAGATGGTCTTCGACTGCTTCCAGCAGGTCTCCCACCTCTCCGAAGCCTTCACGCTCGAGCCCGGCGACGTGATCGCCACCGGCACTCCGTCCGGCGTCGGCCTCGGCCGCCAGCCGGTCCGCGACAACCTGCTCCACGCCGGCGACACCGTGCGGGTCGAGATCGAGGGCATCGGCGAGCTGGTCAACACCGTGGTCGAGGAGCCCGACGGGTTCCTCGCAGGCGAGTAGGACGAGCTGTGCTGACCGAGCGTGTGCAGCGCTGGCGCAACGACGGGGCGATCGAGGAGGTACTCGGCCGCAAGCTGTTCGTCCGCCGTCGTGGCGGCGGAGACGGAGTCCTGCTGCTCTTCCTGCATGGCTTCCCCTCCAGCTCCTACGACTGGCGGCCGCTGTTCGAGCTGCGACCAGCCGGGGAGGCGACGCTGGCCTTCGACTTCCTCGGCTTCGGGCTCTCCGAGAAGCCGCGCGACCACACCTACACGCTCGCCTGGCAGGCTGACGCGACCGAAGAGCTGGTGCGCCGCGCCGGCTCGCCGCCGGTCTTCGTCGTCGGCCACGACATGGGCACCTCGGTCGCCACCGAGCTGATGGCGCGCGACCTGCGCGGCGAGCTCGGGGTGAGCTTGGCGGGAGCGCTGCTCTTCAACGGCAGCATGCTGCTGCACCTGGCCAAGCCGACCCTCGGCCAGAACCTGCTGCGCAGCCGGCTCGGGCCCCTCTTCGCCCGACTGACCAGCGAGCGCAGCTTCCGCGCCCAGTTCTCGCGCATCTTCTCCCCGCAGCACCCGCTCAGCGCCGAGGAGGCGGCCGACCAGTGGTCGCTACTCACCCGTAAAGGTGGCCAGCGCATCGCCCATCTGACGATCAACTACATGGCCGAGCGCGAACGCTTCACCGAGCGCTGGCACGGCGCGATCCGCGACTGGCCCGGCCCGCTCACCTTCGCCTGGGGGCTGCTCGATCCCGTCGCTCGCGTCGAGGTCCTCGACGGCCTTCGCTCGTTGCGCCCCGGCGTCGAGACGATCGAGCTTCCCGACGCGGCCCACTACCCGCAGATCGAACGGCCCGAGCTGATCTCCGCGGCGCTCGATCAGTCGATCAGCTTGACGCGATAGCGACTGCCGGCGTTGCGGGCAAGCCGCCCGTCGAGCGTCCACAGCTCGCTGTCTAGCTCCTCCGTCAGGGCCAGGTAGGCCGCGTCGTATGCCGAGTGCCGTTTCAGCTCCAGCGCGATCTCGATCGCGCGAGCCTTGTCAGGAGCGATGTGGAAGATCACGTTGAGTCGATCGACGACGCGGAGCGCCCGGTCGGAGTCCTCGCGCGACAGTTCCTTGTGGGCACGCCTGCGGGTCAGCACGCTGGCGACCTCGTATTGCGCCAGCAGGGGGGCGTGCAGCTCGCTTCCCTCGACCACCCAGCCGTCGAGCAGGTCCGTGGCCTTCTCGGTATGAGGTTCGTCGAGTACCAGCGCCAGCATGAAGCTGGCGTCGATGACGAGACGGGAAGCTATGAGCCGCGCTGCTCCAGCTCGTCGCGAGCCTCGTGCACCAGGGCAACCACATCCGCTGGCTTCGACTGTCGCGCTCGCAGAGCGGCGGCTTCCTCCATCAGGGCGCGGTGCTCCGCGATGCGGCTCTCTCGCTGCGTGGGCTGGCTGCTCGCAGCTGCGTCCAGGGCGCGGCGGGCCTGCTCGTCGGTCCAGCTGCGTGCGTGCTCCAGAACCATCTCTTTCGCAGTCATCGGTCGCCATTGTATCGGCTGCCACCTTGTTGTCTCGGAGACGGGACGAACCATCACCGAGACCGCAACCGGCCTAGGCTCCCTCCATGAGGCACCGCCTCTCAGTCAGGCTTCCCGACGAGCTTGCAGAGGGAATCGACGCGCGGGCCCGGCGCTCGGGAAAGACCAAGAGCCAAGTCGTCCGTGAGGCTCTGAGGGCCGCCGGCGTACGAGCGGTCAGGCTTGATCCAGGGGTCGTCGCCGAGCTGCTGAAGGAGGCCGCGGAACTGCGGGCGCGTCAGTCCGAGCCAACGGACGTTGTCGCCCTACTACACGAGGCACGCGGCGACTCGCTGCGCCTGCGGCTACTGCGACTCACGGTTCCCTTCACGGCGGCCGACCTGGCTTGTTGATGGCGAGGGTGGGAATCGAACCCACGACACCACGATTTTCAGTCGTGTGCTCTACCAACTGAGCTACCTCGCCGTAGCTGATGCGCGGGGTTGGCCGCGCGGTGGAAGGCTAGCGACCGGCGGGACATCGGGCTGCTTGGATTGAGGCGTGACCTGGGCTCGTGCAGGAATCGCGCTTGGCGCAGTGGTCCTCGCGGCGGTCACGCTGTCCGGCGGGCATCGCGACGATCCCCGAACGCCGGCCGGGCTGCCGGGGATGCCTCCGCCGCTCCTCGGGGTGGCGGTGGTCGGTCAGGGCAGGCGAACCGCGGCTGTCGACGCCTACGGCGACGTCGTCGACCTGCGGGCGCCCGGACCCTTGGGGCAACCGCTGGTTGCCGTCTCGGCGAGGCGGCAGGTCGCCGGGTCGGTGTCGCCCGGGGCGGCGATCGTCACGCGAGCGCGACTCGGGGATGGACGAACGCTGCCCTTCTGGCGCGCCGACTCCGTCCAGCAGCGGTACGTGCCGGGCACCAACGTTCTGAAGACGACTGCGCGGTTCGGCGACCGGCGGGTGGTGGTCGTGCGGCGTTCCGGCGGGCCAGGAGAGGTCCAGGCCGACCGGAGCTGGCTCTCGCGAGCGCGACCGCTGGGCCCCGGCGCACCGAGCTGGGCGCGAGCTATGTACCGGCGCTCGCTGCTGGTGCTGCGAGCGTTGACCGACCGGCGCAGCGGCGCTGTCGCGGCAGGCGCCCGCGACAGCTGGGCGTACGTCTGGCCGCGCGATGCCGGTGCGGTTGCGATCGCCCTCGCTGCGGCCGGATACCGACCTGAGGCGCGGCGAATCGCACGATTCCTCGCGGGACTCGACCTGGGCGCCGCGGCGCGGTTCGACGGCACCCGCGCTCCCGTTCCCGGGCGCGCCGCACAGGGCGATGCGGAGGGCTGGGTCGCAGCAGCAGCGCGGGCAGCGGGGCTGCGAGCACGCCGGCTCCCCTTCGCATGGCGAGACCGAGCTGACTACCAAGAGGGGGACGCCGGCGATTACCTCGGCAACGCGATCGCCTCCGGCCTGAGCTCCCGCCACATCGGCTCGATGTTCGAATTCGACGGCGAGCTCGTCCGTATCGGGGGCGATCCGAGCTCCGGCCTCGACTCCACCGCGGCGTGGGCGGTTCGTCCCTTCCCCCATCCCGCGCTCTTCCCGGCGATCCGTCGCACCCTGATGCGGTTGGCGGCGGCAGACAGCGGGCGCTTCGGCATCGTCCCCTCCCAGAACTGGCACGGCGGCGAAGACCCGTGGACGGCGCCGACCGCTTGGACCGCTTGGGGCCTGGCCGCCCTGGGCGAACGTCAGGCCTCGCTACATCTGATGGCGGACCTGCGCCGAGCCGCTACGCCCCTCGGCCTGCTCCCCGAGCGCGTGGACGCTCGCACCGGCCTGCCGACCTCGACCACCCCCCTCGCCTGGTCCCACGCCTTCGCAATTCTCGCTCTGCGCGAACTCTGGCCGGACTAGAGGGCTTCAAGGGCGGCGGCAACCGCCTCCTCGGGGGTCTCGGCCGAGACGATGCCCGGACCACCCTCCATCTGCTCCCGCCCCGAGACGCTCCAGCTGCGCAGCGCGACAACGGTCCGTCCGAGGTTGCGGGCGTGGGCGATCTCGGAGAGCGTGCCCCATTCGCCGCTGATCGCGATCGCGGCTTCCCCGGATGCGACGACGGCGAGGTTACGAGCGTGGCCGATCCCGGTCGCGACCGCCTGCGTGCAGTAGGGGTTCGCGTCATCGACCGAGAGCCAGGGCAGCACGCCGATCACGCTACCGCCGGCCCCCGCGGCGCCGCGGGCAGCCGCTTCCATCACCCCGCCACCGCCGCCGCAGACCACCGTCACCCCGGCTTCGGCCAGCAGTCGCCCGACCTCCTCGGCGAGACGCCACGCCTCGGTCTCCTCGTCGCAGCCCCCGGAGCCGATCACCGAGACCTGCCTTGCCCGCCTGTCCTCGCTCATCGCCCGGAGTCTTGCATCGTCCTCATCAGCTCCAGCGCGCCGGCCTTGTGCAGCGGTTCGTTGAGGTTGCCGCACTTCGGGCTCTGCACGCAGGAGGGGCAGCCGGACTCGCAGGGGCACTCGCCGATCAGGCGCTCGGCGTCGCCGAGCAAGCGCTCGAACTGCTCGTAGCCGCGCAGCGTGATGCCGACCCCGCCCGGGTGACCGTCGTAGATGAAGATCGTCGCGCGGCCGGTCTGGAAGTGGACGTTGGTCGAGAGCCCGCCGATGTCCCAGCGGTCGCACATCGCGATCAGTGGCAGCACCGAGATCTGGCCGTGCTCGGTCGCGTGCAGGGAGCCGAGCAGCGCCTCGGTCGGCAGCGCGGCGCTGAGCCGGTCGGGCAGCACGTACCAGAGGGCCTGGGTGACGAAGTGCTGCTCGGGCAGCTCGAGGGCGACGATGTCGATCGGCTCCTGCTCGGAGATCGAGACCCGCTGGAAGGCGATCACCTGCTCGCTCACCGAGACTTCGCCGAAGTGCAGCTCGACGCCCGAGGTCGAGCGCTGCTCCCGCACCCGCTCGATGTAGATCTCGGTCTCCTTTTTCGGCCGCGTGTACCAGTCGCCGTCGAAGCTGGAGACGATCGCCCGCCGTCCCTCGACGTCGAGCTGCTCGACCTCGTAGGAGCGGCCCAGGTGGAGGTAGATCGCGCCGGGGTGGACCGTGGTGAAGGCGCGCTCGGCCTCGACCAGGCCGAGCATCTCGCCCGAGTCGCGCTCGATCACCGCGACCGAGTCCGCCGAGGCAGAGCGCAGCGGGATCTTTGCGGCGACGAACCCGCTATCGGCCGGGAGCAGCCGCCCACCGGCGCGGCGCAGCTCGCCCGCCGCGGTCAGCCGCTCGGCCCGCTCGCGCCAGCCCTCGCCGAAGACCTCGTCGTCCTCGCCGCTCAGCGGCAGCTCGTAGGCCGCCGCGACCATGTGTCGCGAGGCGATCTGCTCGCTCTCGTGGTCGAGGATCGCCGCCTCCACCGGCCGGCCGATGAACTCGTCGGGGTGGCGGCAGAAGAACTGGTCGAGCGCATCGGCGCCGGCGACGTAGACCGCCAGGCCGCGCCGCCGGCGTCCCGCCCGTCCCCACATCTGGCGCAGGCTGGCGACGGTGCCCGGGAAGGTGACGCAGATCGCCGCGTCGAGCTCGCCGACGTCGATCCCCAGCTCCAGGGCGTCGGTCGCGACCACGGCAAGCAGCTCGCCCGCCGCCAGCCGCGCCTCGATATCGCGCCGCTGCTGCGGCGTGTAGCCGCCGCGGTAGGGGGCGATCCGGGCGGCCAGCTCAGGCTTGCCCCGCCGCTGCAACGCCTCCCCGGTGAAACGCTGGATCAGCTCGATCCCGCGGCGGCTTTTGAGGAAGCAGATCGTCCGCACCCCCTGCGAGACCAGCTCGGCCAGCAGGTCCGCCGCCTCGGAGAGGGCGGAGCGCCGCGTCCCGCTCGCCTTGTCGATCAGCGGCGGGTTCCACATCGCGATCTCGCGCCCGCTGCCGGGCGCGCCGTCGTCGTCGATCAACTCGAACGGCTCGCCGACCAGCCGCTCCGCCAACTCCAGCGGGTTGGCGATCGTCGCCGAGGCGAGCAGGAAGCGTGGCTCTGCACCGTAAGCCCGCGCCACCCGCCGCAGCCGCCGCAGCACGTTGGCCACGTGCGAGCCGAAGACGCCTCGGTAGGTGTGCGCCTCGTCGACGACGACCCAGCCGAGGTTGGCGATGAAATCCCCCCAGCCCTTGTGGTTGGGCAGCAGGCCGACGTGCAGCATGTCGGGGTTGGTGAGGACGAGGTTGTTGCGGCGGCGGATCGCCGGGCGCTCCTCGCGCGGGGTGTCGCCGTCGTAGATCGCCTCGCGCAGGCCCGGTGGGCGCAGCGCGGCGAGCTTGCGCGCCTGGTCCTGCGCGAGCGCCTTCGTCGGGTAGAGGTAGAGCGCCCGACGCTTGGGGTCGCGGGCGATGCCGTCGAGCACCGGCAGGTTGAAGGCGAGGCTCTTGCCCGATGCCGTGCCGCTGGTGATCACCAGGTTGGAGGCAGCCGCTGCTTTCAGCGCCTCGCGCTGGTGCGAGTAGAGGCGCTCGATCCCGGCCCTGCCCAACGCCTCGACCAAGCCGGAGTCGAGCGAGCGCGGCATCGCCACCGGCTTCGCCTTGCGCTCCGGCTCGCTGCTCTCGGCGACGATCCTCCCGTCCCGTCTCGCTGGGTCAATGGCGATCGACCAGGGAGCCTCCAACAGGCTCTTTGCCATTACCCCGCACCCCCACCTGGCGACTTAGTCGCACTATTTGCGACTAAGTCGCCAGGCGCGATCCGCCCGGCAACCCGCACAGCCTGCAGGGTCGACCGATCATGGATCCGCAGCACGTCCGCGCCCTCCCGCACCGCCAGCGTCGCCGCCGCGACCGTGCCCCACTCGCGCTCACCCGCCGACAGGCGCCCCTCCCAGCTCCCGGCGAGCACCTCGCCGATGAAGTCCTTGCGCGAGAGCGAGACGTAGAGCGGCAGGCCGAGCGTGCGCAGCTCGCCGAGCCGTCGCAGGATCTCCAGGTCCTGCTCGGTGGTTAGGTCGAAGTCGAGCCCGGGGTCGATGGCGATCTGCTCCTCGGCCACCCCAAGTCGCGAGGCCAGCTCGACTCTCCCCCCAAACCACGACTTGAGGTGCTCGACGACGTCGTCGTAGACGCGTGGCGGCCGATCGACCCGCGGCGGGCCCTCAATGTGCATCAACACATAGCCACAGCCCGCGCCGGCGACCAGCTCGAACATCTCCTCCGAGCCACCGGAGATGTCATTGACGGCTACCGCCCCCGCCGCCAACGCCCGCCGCGCCACCTCGACCGAGAAGGTGTCGGCCGAGATCGGCACGCCCGCGCCGGCCAGCCCCTCGATCGCCGGAACCAGCGCCGCCGCCTCCTGCTCGGCGCCGACGGGCGGCCCGCTGCGCGCCGCGACCGCGCCCACGTCGAGCATGTCGAAGCCGGCCTCGACCAGCGCCAGCCCGTCGGCGACAGCCTGCTCCGGCGTCCCGCTCCGCGCCCCTTCGAACATCGAGTCGGCGGTGACGTTGACGATCCCCGCCGCGACCGGCTGCTCCAGGTCAAGCGTCCGATCGGCGAGGCGCCAGGGCATCCGGCTACCGTAGCGACCGCACCATGGCACTGCGATGCGTCTACACCGACCTCGACGGGACCCTGCTCGGGCAGGGCGCTTCGCTCTTTCGCGACGCCGAGGGCGGCTTCTCGCTGGCCCAGTCGCGCGGCCTGGAGGCCTGCCACCGTGCCGGAGTCGAGGTGGTGATCATGTCCGGCCGCCGCGAGCCCCAGGTCCACGAGGCAGCCCGCCTGATGGGCCAGGCCTCCTACATCTACGAGGCCGGCTGCGCCTTCGCGATCGACGGCGAGACGACGCTGCTGACCGGCGACCTCGTCCCCGACGAGGACGGCACGATCTACGAGAAGCTCGAGCGGGAGGGCGTCCCGAAGCTGCTCTTCGAGCACTTCGAGGGGCGGCTCGAGTACCACTCCCCCTGGCACCACGGCCGCGTCCTCTCCCACCTCTTCCGCGGCAAGGTCGACGTCGAGGAGGCCAACGAGCTGCTCGCCGCGCAGGGCCACGAGAACCTGCGCCTGCTCGACAACGGCGCGATCGGCCGCGAGATGGCCGCGATCGACGGTCCCACTCACGCCTACCACCTGGTCCCGAAAATCGTCAGCAAGGCAAACGCGGTCGCCGCTCACGCCCGCGCCCGTGGCTTCGACCCGGCCGAGTGCATCGCCGTCGGCGACTCGGTCGAGGATCTCGAGGTCGCCGCCGCGGTCGGCCGCTTCTTCGTCGTCGCCAACGGGCCCGAGCGAGATCCAGGCCTGCGAGCCGCGCTCGCCGTCTGGGACAACGCCACGGTCACCGAGGGGGCGATGGGCGACGGCTTCTACGAGGCGGTCGTCTCGACGCTGATGGAGCGCAGCTGAGGGTGGTGACTAATATCGAGCCGATGGAGACCGCGACCGTCGCCGAGCAGGAGTACCTGGAGATCATGTTCTGGCTGGAGGAGGCCGGGCTGCCGATGACCGGCGCCAACATCGCCCGCGCGATGCAGCTCTCGCCACCCACCGTGCACGAAATGGTCGGCCGCCTCGTCGACGACGGCTACGTCGAGCGCAATGCCGACAAATCGCTTGCCTTCACCGGGTCGGGGCGCGAGCACGCCAGCCACATCGTCCGCCGTCACCGCATGATCGAGCGCTTCCTCACCGACGTCCTCGGCATCCCCTGGGACGAGGTGCACGAGGAGGCGGAGCGGATCGAGCACGCGATGTCGCCGGTGCTAGAGGAGCGGATGCGGGCGGCGATCGGCGACGCGACGACCTGCCCGCACGGCCACCCGATCGTCGAGGGCGTGCGCGAGACCGGCGCGCTCCTGGCCGACGTCGAGGTCGGCGCCAAGGTCCACGTGCTGCGCTTCGAGAACGAGGCCGAGGAGCTGCTCCACTACCTCAAAGCGGCCGGGCTGGAGCCCGGCCTGGAGGGCACGCTGGAGAGCTCGGACGAGGACGAGATCACAATCGCCTCCGCCGACGGCTCGCACCGCGTCTCGCGCAGCGTCGCCGAGACGGTCTCCGTTCGCGCCGACCCAGCGCCGCCGCCGCGGGCAGCGATCCCCGAGCAGCTGGTGCTCTCCCGCGACCGCTACGGCCGCTGAGCTCAGCCGCCTACTGCGGGAGCGCCACCGAGACGATCGGTTCCGAGGTCGGGTAGTTGCTGCCACCGCGCGGCTCCGCGGTCACCATTACCGTGTTGACGCCCCGCATGTCGTCGATCACCGCGGTTGCCGTGCCGTCGCGGTTGGGAACGAACAGCGTCTTTGCCGATTCGATCCGCTTGCCGCGCTGAACCCAGGCCTGGAGCACCTCGCTAGAGGGGAGCTGGTGGACGTTGGCCAGTCGCAGAGTCCCCGAGTCGCCGTCGCTGACCATCTTCGCGGTCACCCCGGGGGCGTGGCCGGCGGCAACCGTCGTCGTGCTACTGCCCGAGCCGGAGTCACGGATCGCGTAGCCGGCGACCCCGGCGACGAGGAGCGCGAGTGCCGCCAGCCCTAAGGCGGGACGCAGGCTGAGGGCGCGCATCCTGCCGCCGAGGCGAATGCCCGACCGCTTCTGGGCCGCGTCCGCCTCGACTTCGCCCATGATCCGGGAGCGCAGCTGCGCCGGTGGCTCGACTCTCTCCACCGACTCGGGCAGTACCCGCACGGCCGGCCGCAGCCACTCGAGCTCAGTGCGGCATTCCTCGCAAGCGGCCAGATGCTGCTCCATATCCGCGGCCTCGCCCGGCTCCAGCGAGCCAAGGAGGTAGGCGGCAATGTCGTCCCGCCGCGTCTCGTGCTCTCTCTCGTTCATGCCAAGCCCTCCGCAAGTCGTCCCCTGATCTTCTCCAAGCCAAGCCGCATGCGGCCCTTGACGGTGCCCAGCGGCGCCCCGACCATCGTGGCGATCTCAGACTGACTGAAGCCGCCGAAGTAGGCGAGCTCGATCACCTTCGACTGCTCGCCGGGCAGCTCGTCGAGGGCGCCACGCACCTCCCGCGCGGTCTCGCGACGCAGCGCCTCCGTGTCGGTGAACTCATCCGCGGGCCGCTGCTCGAGCACCGCCTCGTCATCGAAGCCGAGCTTCGGCGCCCGGCTGGAGCGGCTGCGCAGCAGGTCGATCGCCCGGTTGCGGACGATCCCCAGCATCCAGGAGCGGACGCTGCCACGCGCCCTGTCGTAGCGGGCGCCGCTGCGCCAGATCGAGACGAAGGCCTCCTGGGTGACGTCCTCGGCTGCCGCCCGCTCGCCGACGATCCTGTAGGCCAGCGAGTAGGCGGCGGCGCCGTGGCGGTCGTAGAACACCTCGAAAGCCGCGGCATCCTTCTCACCGATCAGCGGCATCAGCTCCTCGTCTGCGAGGCGCTCGGGCTTCATGCGATGAAGGGTTCCACCGCCTTGAGGACTTCGGCTTCTTCGAGCGATGGGTCGAACGCTTCCGGCGACGGTTCCTGTTTGTTCTGCAGGCGGATCGCCGCCGCGTGGCGTGCCTCGACCTGGACGATCGAGCCGGCCGCACCAAGCACTTCCTTGGACTTGATCTGCGGCGCGGCGCCGTTGTAGGCGCTGACGCCGGTGTCCTCGAAGGTCTGGGCGAGCTTGAGGAAGCCGGCGGTGCCGTTGTAGGGGAAGTCGAACTTCGGCTCCGCCACCGGCTTGCCGCCCAGCTTCTTGATCGTTTCGGTCAGCGCCCCGACGTGTTCGTCCTCGTCGCGGGCGACCAGGTCGATCAGGCTCTTCAGTTCGCCGCTTGCTCCGGCCCGTTGCTTCGCTTCCTTGTAGAAGGTCGACTCCAGGTACTCGAGGGTGAGGGCGAAGTTGAGGATGCCGACATCGCCGCCTTCGGACATCGCCAGCGCTCGGCTGACGAACGGCGCGACCGACATGGCGCCGTAGACGGCGCCCGCGGCCAGGGCTCCCTTGAGGATCACCTCGCTGCGGGAAAAGTCGCCATCGTCGGCCGCGTCGATGTGGACGCCGGCGAGCTCGGGCTGTGCCAGTTCTTGGTCGTTCATCTCGTTCTCCTTTCGCTTCGCTCGCCGGTTCAGCTGACGATGAAGGGTTCGACGGACTTGAGCACTTCAGGCGCGCCGGCCGGCACCGCAAAGGCGCCGTCGGGCGTAATCGATTCCCCCAGCAGCGTGTTCAGGGTCGCCGCATGGCGGCCCTCGACGCTGTGGATCGAGAGCGCCGCCGCGAGGACTTCCGCGGCCTTGATGTTGGTCGCCTGACCCAGATAGGCAGCGGCGCCGAGGTTCTCGACGGTCCCGGCCAGTTCGAGCACGGACTTGGCGCTCTTCAGCGGGAATTCGGTCTTGGGCTTCGGGGCGGGCTTGCCGCCAAGTTTCTTGACGAACCCGGTGAGCGCGGCGACGTGTTCGGCCTCCTCGCTGCCGAACTTGCGGATGGTTGCCAGGTCGGAACCCTTGAAGAGGCCGCTCTTGATCACGTCGGCGTAGAAGGCGGTCTCCAGGTACTCCAGGGTGAGGGCGTAGTTGAGGATGCCGACGTCGCCCTTGCCGAATTTTTCCTCGATCACAGCGTCACCACCCGCTGCGGCGGTGGTTGCGGTGGTCGTGGTCGAGCTGCTGTCGCTGCCGCAGGCAACTAGAAATGCGGCGGCGGCAGAGCCTCCGCCCAACGCAATGAACTTGCGCCGCGAGACTGGGTCCTTTGCGATTCGAGCCAAGGCGTTCGGTTCTTTGGGAACGGCCATGCTGCTGCCTCCTGGTCGCGGTTGGGCTTCTCCCCCCACTACGGGCAGACAGCCGCGATCGGATCAACCGGGGATCGGTGAGCTTCAGGGAGGGCAGCTAAGCCGGCGAAGCGGCGCGGACCCGCTCCAAGGCGCGGGCGATGCGGGCCACGCCCTCCGGAATCCGCTCCGGAGGCACGCTGGCAAAGGAGAGGCGGAGGCTGTTCTCCCCACCCTCGATCATGAAGTCGGGGCCGGCGACGAAGGCGACCCCCTCGCCCTTGGCCTCGGCGAGCAGCGCAGAGGTGTCGGTGCCCTCGGCGAGGTCGAGCCAGAGGAAATAGCCGCCGCCCGGGACGACGAACTCGGCCTCGGGAATCTGCTCGCCCAGCGCCTCGACCAGGGCGTCACGGCGATCGCGCAGCGCGCCCTTGACGAAGTCGATGTTGGCGTCGAGCTTGCCGGAGCGGCAGAGCTCCAGCACCACGGCCTCGGCCAGCATGTTGGGCGAGATGTAGGTCTCGTTGGCGCGCTTGGCCAGCTGGGCGATCTCCGCGGCCGGACCGGCCAGATAGCCGACCCTCACACCGGGACTGACAGTCTTCGAGAAGGACGAGGCATGGACCACGCGGTCGGCCGAGTCGATCTCGAGCATCGACTCCATCGCCTCGCCCTCGAAGGGAAGCTCGCGGTAGGGATCGTCCTCGAAGATCCAGAAGCCGTGCTCGGTGGCCAGCTCGACCAGGCGGGTGCGCTTCGCAGCCGAGAGCGTGCAGCCGGCCGGGTTGTGGAAGTTGGGGATGATGTGGGCAAGCTTGATCGGGCCGTCCTGGAGCGCGGCTTCGAACCCCCCCAGGTCAAGGCCGTCGTCCTCCAAGGGCACCGGCACCAGCTCGACCCCGAGCCGCTGCAGCATCAGCAGCGTGCGGTCATAGGTCGGCTGCTCGACCACAACCCGGTCGCCGGCCTCGAGCAGATGCTCGAACAACATCCAGCCCGCCTCCAGTGAGCCGTTGGCGATCATCACCTGCCCGGCATCCAGCCCCCCGTGCCGCTCGGCGACCCACTGACAGAGCCCAGGATGCCCGATCCCCGTCCCGTAAGAGAGCGCCTTTTCCCAATCCTCCGCCAGCGCGACGGCAGCAGCGTCCCGCACAGCCTCCCGCGGAAGAATGTCCGCGCTGGGAGCTCCGCGAGCGAATGAAATCGTGTCCTGAGCCATCGCCTCCGAGCCTAGCAACGCCTTCGAAAATACGGCCACGTGGGGGAGAGAGCAGTTGTCTGTGAGCTTGACATCGATATGGATGGTCAAACTCACAGGCAACGCGAAAGAGGACTTGCCGCGCTTGCGACGCGCCAGCATGGCGTGGTGGCGCGTTGGCAACTCGTGGCCCTGGGTTTGGGAAGGGGCGCCATCGATACGCGCGTCCAGTCGCGGCGCCTGCATCCTCTTCACCGCGGCGTATACGCCTACGGACATCAGCGGGTGGGCCAGCGAGGGCTTTGGATGGCCGCCGTGCTCGCGTACGGCGGGTGGGCAGTTCTCAGTCATCGCAGCGCAGCGGCGCTATGGGGCTTGATGCGCCCGCGGTCGCCAGTCGACGTGACGTGCCTACAGGGGAGACCCGGCCGAAAGGGCATCCGCCTACACCGGTCCTCAGTCGGCGATGACGAACGTGGTGTCCAGGCCGGGATCCCCCTGACCTCCCTACCTCGCACGCTCCTCGATCTGGCGGAAGTCATCGACGAACAGCGCCTGAAGCGCGCCTTCGATGAGGCCGACCGGTTGAAGCTCCTGCGGATGCCAGAGATGGAACGGGTTTGCGCCAGGGCCGGAAAGCGCAAGGGCCTCGTCGCAATCCGACGCCTGACCGCAGATGGCCAGGAGCCGGTCGAGGGCCGCTCACCACTGGAGAACCGCTTCGCGGAGTTCTGCCATGCGCACCTCTCCGACCTGCCCGCTCCGCTGACCAACGTCTCGATCCTCGACCACGAGGTCGACGCCTACTGGCCCGCTCGCCGCCTCGTCGTGGAGATGGACAGCTGGGAATTCCACAGCCACCGTGCCGCCTTCGAGAGCGACCGAGCCCGCGACGCCAAGATGCAGGCAGCCGGCTATCGCGTCGTGCGCTTTACATCGAGGCGACTGGATGCGGAGCCGGCGAAGATCGCGAATGAGTTGCGCCGCCTACTTGCCGAGGGGCACGGGTAGGGGCGGAGCGTCTTGTACTTTTTCGCCGTCGGGATGGCGGACGACGAACCGCGAACCACCGAAAAAGTTAAGCGGAACCCCTACCCGTGCCCCTCAGCACTTCGACAGCGATCTTTGCCGTCTCGGTGGGGCTTTCGCCGACCCGCACGCCCTTGGCCTCGAGCGCTTCCTTCTTCGCCTGCGCGGTCCCCGAGGAGCCGGAGATGATCGCGCCGGCGTGGCCCATCTGCTTGCCGGGAGGCGCGGTGAAGCCGGCGATGTAGGCGACCACGGGCTTGGAGATGTCGGAGGCGATGAACTCGGCGGCCCGCTCCTCGGCGTCGCCGCCGATCTCGCCGACCATGACGATCATCTCGGTCTCCGGGTCGGCCTCGTAGAGCTTGAGGATGTCGATGAAGTCCGAGCCGATGATCGGGTCGCCGCCGATGCCGACGATCGAGGAGTTGCCCTCTCCCGCCTGCTTCAGCTCGTTGCCGATCTGGTAGGTCAGCGTGCCCGACTTGGAGACGACGCCGATCTTGCCCGGGTCGAAGAACTGGGCGGGGATGATGCCGACGTTGGCCTTGCCGGGGGAAAGGACGCCGGGGCAGTTGGGGCCGATCAACCGCACCCCAGCCTGCTTCGCCTTCCAGTAGGTCTTCAACATGTCGAGCACCGGAATGCCCTCGGTGATCGCGATCACCGTCTCGACGCCGGACTCGATCGCCTCGTCGATCGCCGGCGCGGCGAAGCGGGCGGGAACGAAGATCATCGAGGTGTTGGCGCCCCGCTGCTCGACCGCCTCGCGAATCGAGTCGAAGATCGGCACGCCCTCGACGTCCTGGCCGCCCTTGCCCGGCGTGACCCCGGCGACCAAATCGGTGCCGTAGGCCTGGTTGCGCAGCCCGTGGAAGGAGCCCTCGCGGCCGGTCAACCCAGAGACGACCAGCTTCGTGTCCTCGTTGACGATGATCGACATCAGCCGCTCGCCCCCGCCAGCTCGACGACCTTTTGCGCGGCGCCGAGCATCGTCGTCTCCTGATGCAGGTTTGCCAGGCCCGCCTCGGCGAGGATCGCCAACCCCTCCTCTGAGTTCGTGCCGTCGAGGCGGACGACCAGCGGCACGCCGAGGTCGAGCTGCGCCGAGGCCTCGACGATCCCCTTGGCGATCTCGTCGCAGCGGGTGATGCCGCCGAAGATGTTGAAGAGGATCGCCGTGACCTTCGCGTCGGAGGTGATCACGGTCAGCGCGTCGACGATCGCCTCGGCCTTGGAGCCGCCGCCGGCGTCGAGGAAGTTTGCCGGCGCGCCACCGGCTTGCGCGACGACGTCGAGCGTGGACATGCAGAGCCCGGCGCCGTTGGCGAGGATGCCGACGTTGCCGTCGAGCTTGACGTAGGTGAGGCCCTTCTCCCACGCCATCGCCTCCTGCGGATCGTCGATCGACTCCGCGTCAAGCTCGGCCAATCCCTCGTGGCGGTAGAGGGCGTTGCCGTCGATCGTCACCTTGGCGTCGAGGGCGACGACCTGGCGGTCCTCGGTGACGATCAGCGGGTTGACCTCGATCAGCGTCGCGTCCTCGGCCTGCGCGGTCTCGGCGAGCTTCGCCAGCACCCCGGCGGCTTCGTCGAGCGCGTCCTCAGCCAGCCCAGCGGCCGCCACGATCGGCCGCGCCTCGGCAGCAGTAAAAGGTCGGGTCGGGTCGACGTGCTCCTTGACCAGCGCCTCCGGATCCTCCGCGGCGACCGCCTCGATGTCCATCCCACCCTTGGCGGAGACCATCGCCAGCAGCTTCTTCTCGCCACGGTCGAGGATGACCGAGGCGTAGTACTCGGCGGCGATCGCCGAACCGCCCTCGATCCAGACCTGCTCGACCCGGAACGGTCCCTCGCCGTGGGGACCGACGATGTCCATGCCGAGGATCGCCCCGGCGTACTGCTCGGCCTCGTCCCCGTCGGCAGCGATCTTGATCCCGCCGGCCTTGCCGCGGCCGCCGATCAGCACCTGGGCCTTGATCGCGCAGGGATAGCCGATCCGCTCCGCGGCGGCGACGGCGTCCTCGACCGTGGAGGCGACCTCGCCGCTCGGCACGGCAATGCCGTGAGCGGCGAAGAGCTGCTTGCCTTGATACTCGAGAAGGTCCATGAGAGAGGAGCCCTGCCTGGGCCGGGCGGCAGCCTATAAGATGCCGCGCCCCGTGCCTCTTCCCGCTCTCAAATCCATCACCTGGGTGACCACCGATTGCTACGGAACCCTGATCGATTGGGAGAAAGGGATCATCGAGGCCTGTAAGAAAGAGGCCGCCAAGGATGGCTTCAGCTTCGAAGAGGGGCCGTTCCTGGCCCGCTTCATGGAAGTGCAGGCCGAAATCATGGCCGGCTCCTACGAACTGTATGCCGAGGTTCTGCGCCGCACGATCGTCAAAGTCGCCCGCGAGGTCGGCTGGGAGATCGAGCCCTCGAGGGCCCAATTCCTCCCTGACAGCGTCGCCTACTGGCTGCCCTTCCGTGAGGCCAACGCGGCGATGGACCGGCTCGGCAAACGCTACGAGATCGGGATCATCTCCAACATCGACGACAAACTGCTCGGCATCTCGCGCCGTCATCTGCGCACCGAACTGGACCTGGTCGTCACCGCGCAGCAGGTGCGCAGCTACAAGCCCGACCCGGTCCACTTCAAAGAGTGCGCCCGACGGATCGGCGGCAAAAAAGGCTGGCTCCACATCTGCTGCGACTACACGACCGACGTCGCGCCGCTGCTGAAAATGAAGGTCCCGGTCATCTGGGTCAACCGCCACGGAGAGAAGCTCGACGGCCGCAAAGCGCCCAGCGCGACCGTCAAGAACTTCCGTGAAGCGGCGAAAAAGCTTGGCGCGGGCTAGCCGGCCCGTCCTAGCCGTCTTCTAGCGTTCCGTTTTCGCAACTTCGCCGCAGGGCTGCGGTTACGACCGTAGGCCGCCCGGAGGCGTCCCCGATTTCGATGGACCGAGTCAGCCACAGCCGAATGCCCTCGCGCGCCCGCGCGCTCGTCGCGGCGGCGCTGCTGGCCCTGCTCTGCGCGCTCGTGCTCAGCGTCGCCCGCGCGCACGCGCTGGAAGTCGAAGAAGAACCGCCGCTCGATCCCAACTCCGAACCGCCAAGCTTCGTCGTCATCCAGACCGACGACCAGACCCTCGACGAGCTCTACGCCGCCTTCACCCCCTTCCCCGGAGCGGCGGCGATCCGCGCGATGCCGAACACGCTCGAACTGCTCGCCGGAAAAGGCGAGACCTTCAACCGCTACTACGTCTCCTACCCGCTCTGTTGCCCCTCGCGGGTCAGCCTGCTGACCGGCCGCTATGCCCACAACACCGGCGTCAAAGGCAACGTGCAGCCCAACGGCGGCTACTACGGCTTCTCCTTCCGCGCCGCCTACAGCCACAACCTAGCCACCTGGCTGCAGGGCGCCGGCTACCGCACGATCCACATCGGCAAGTTCCTCAACGGCTACGGCGACGAACCTTACGACAACGGGACCACCGTGCCACCGGGCTGGAGCTCATGGCACACCGTGCTCAACGCCGACACCGACCACTACTTCTACGGCTACCGACTCAACAACAACGGCCAAGTCAGCGAACCCTACGGCAACTCAGGGACCTGGGAACCACGCGAATACACCGAACGTGACCCGGCCGGCTGCCCCTTCGCACCTGAAGAAGGGCGCCCGTGCCTGTACGAGACCGACGTCTTCAACTGGATGGCGCGGGAAGAACTGCTCGCCACCTCGCCCGAACAGCCCTTCTACATGCAGCTCGACTACACCGCCCCGCACGGCGACTTCCGCAAACCGGCCGGGCCCGAGCCCGCGGTTCGCCACTACAACTGGTTCAAGGGAGCAAAGCTGCCCCATGACCGCTCGGAAGGGTTCGACGAGGGCAACGTCAGCGACAAGCCGAGCTTCATCCGCGAAGCCGAACATCTGACCCCAAGCGACACGCGGACCTACAAGGTCTACTACGAGAAGGCGCTGGAGTCGCTGCGCTCAGTCGACGACGGGGTCAAAGAGATCGTCGACACCCTGGGCCAGCTGCACCGCCTGCGCAACACCTACATCCTCTTCACCTCCGACAACGGCTTCTTCTACGGCGAGCATCGCCTGATCGGCGGCAAGTTCCTCGCCTACGAGCCGTCGACGCACCTGCCCTTCCTGATCCGGGGGCCAGGAATCAAGCCCGACACGTCGACCGGGGAGCTGACGGCGAACATCGACATCGCGCCGACCATCCTCGACTTGGCCGGGGTCGAACCGGACAAGAGCGTCGACGGGCGCTCGATGGTCCCGTTCCTGCGCGATCCGGAACTGCGCACCCGCCGGCCGATCCTCTTCGAGTCGTTCGTGCAGACGAGCGACGTGGAAGCCAACGGGGCGATCTCCTCCACTGGCGAAGGCGACGGCGGCGTGCCGGGCGGCGACGGGAGCACCGACCCGAAGTCAAAGGCAGGCGCCTCCAGCGCGGACGACACCGCGCAGGCCTCGCTCCTGGCGCCGCCGCTCAACTACGAGGGAATTCGCCTCGGCCCCTACAAGTACATCGCCTGGCCGGACGGGGAGAAGGAGCTCTACAACATCAACAAGGACCCGAACGAGCTCAACAACATCGTCAGGGAGCCGAACTTCTACCCGATCCGCAACTTCCTCCACCGGCAGCTGCGGCGCTACGAGAACTGCGTCGGGCGGGAATGCCGCGAACCGACGCCACCGTTGCCGCTGACCCGGGTTGAATTCGAGCGCCTGCGCGCGCAGCGCCAGAAGGAAATCCTCGAACACGAACAGGAACGGGAAAAGGAACGGCGGGAACGGGAAAAGCGGCACCCCGGCAAATAGCCGGCGGGCGTTACTCGATTACCGCAAGAACGTCGCCGCTGCTAACCGCTGCGCCTTCGGCTACGTTGAGGGCGGTGACCTTGCCGGAACGGTGGGCGGCAATCTCGTTCTCCATCTTCATCGCCTCGATCACGCAGATCAGGTCGCCCTCGGAGACCTCGGCGCCCTGCTCTACCGCGACTTTGAGCACGGTGCCCTGCAGGGGCGAGGGCAGCGACTCGCTGGAGGCGCTGGAGGCTCCCCCCGCCTTGCGCTCGCGTTTCGGCGGTTTCTTGCCGCCCGCGGCGGGCGCCGCGCCACCCGCCATCGCCTCGCCGATCACCTTGACGTCGAAGAGCTTGCCGGAGACCTCGACCTTGTAGTCGCGAGCGACGACCTCGGCGCCCTCGGGCACCTCAGGCGCCTCGGCCTCAGTGGGTGCCGTCGTCTTCAGCCAATCGCGATCCTCCATCAGGTCGCGGCAGGTCTCGCCGCCGGCCCACTGCTCGGTGGCGAGGATCGCGCTGTGGAAGGGGATCAGCGTGGTCAGGCCGCCGACCTCATACTCGCCCAGCGCCCGCAGCATGCGTCGAGTCGCGTGCTCGCGGTCGACGTCCCAGACGATCAGCTTGGCAACCATCGGGTCATACATCGGCGTCACCTCGGAGCCCGCTTCGACCCCGGAGTCGACCCGCACGCCGGGACCCGCCGGCTCGCGATAGGTCGTGATCGCGCCCGGCGCCGGGGCGAATTTCTTGTGGGCGGCCTCGGCGTTGATCCGGCACTCGATCGCGTGGCCGCGCAGCTCGACGTCCTCCTGGGCGATCGTCAGCGGCTCGCCGGCGGCGACAAGCACCTGCTCGCGGACGATGTCGACCCCGGTGACCATCTCGGTCACGCAGTGCTCGACCTGGACCCGCGTGTTCATCTCGAGGAAGAAGTACTCGTCGCCGACCTGCATCCCCTCGACCGTGCCGGCGCCGCGGTAACCGACGGCAGCAGCCGCATCGGTGGCGATCTTGCCGATCCGCTCGCGCATCTCTTCGTCGACCTGGGGGCCCGGTGCCTCCTCGATCACCTTCTGGTGACGGCGCTGGATCGAGCAATCGCGCTCGCCGAGGTGGATCACGTTGCCGTGCGAGTCGGCGAGCACCTGAACCTCGACGTGGCGGGGGTCCTCGAGGTAGCGCTCGACGTAGACCCGGTCGTCGGAGAAGAACTTCTCGCCTTCGCGGGCGGCGCCCTCGAAGGCCTCCTCGAGCTCGTCCGGGGTCAGCGCAACGCGGAAACCCTTGCCGCCACCCCCGCCCGCAGCCTTGCACGCAACCGGGTAGCCGGCATCCTCAGCTTGCTTCTTAGCCGCCTCGACGTCCACCGCCGGCTCAGTGGCCCCGGGGACGATCGGCACCCCGGCCTCAGCCATGATCTCCCGCGCCCGCGTCTTCGACCCCATGGCTTCGATCGCCTCCGGCGGCGGGCCGATGAAGACGATGTCCGCGTCGGCGCAGGCCTTGGCGAAGCCGGCGTTCTCGGCGAGGAAGCCGTAGCCGGGATGGATCGCCTCGGCACCCGCCTGCTTTGCCGTATCGATGATCTTCGCGATGTTCAGGTAGCTCTCGGCCGGAACCGCCGGGCCGATCAAGAAGGCCTCGTCGGCCTCGCGCACGTGGGGCGCGTCGCGGTCGATCTCCGAATAAACGGCGACGGACCCGATGCCCATCTCCTTGAGCGTCCTAGCGACACGGATGGCGATCTCGCCGCGGTTGGCTATTAGGACCTTCTCGAACACGGCGGCGCAGTCTATTCAGACAGCGGGCGGAGACGAGGCGCAATAGGGTGCGCCGTCATGTTGATCGAGTTGCAGAGCCATTCGACGGTGTCCGACGGGCAGCTGGCGCCCGGCGAGGTCGTCGCTGAAGCTGCCAAAGCTGGCGTCACGACGCTGGCGCTGACGGATCATGATGCGATTGCGGGGGTGCCGGAGGCGATGGAAGCTGCCGAGCGCGTGGGGATCGAGCTGGTTCCCGCCATTGAGATGTCCTGCGTGCACGAGTACGCGGAAGACCTGCACGTCTGCGGCTACTGGGTGGATCTGGGGGCGATCGCTCCTGCCTGCGAGCGGGCGCAGCATGAACGGGTCGCTCGGGCCGGAGAGATCGTCGAGAAGCTGCGGGGAGAGGGCTTCGATCTTCATCTCGAGGATGCGGTCAAGGAGGCTGGCGACGCCCTCTCGATCGGGCGGCCGCACATCGCTCGGGCGGCCGGCGCAACGGGCGACCTCGGGCCGTTCTTCGAGGAGTACCTGGTGCCCGGCGCCAAGGCCTTCGTGCCGCGCCGCTGGCCGACCGCCGAGCAGGCCGTGGAGACGATCAAGGGGGCCGGCGGCATCGCCGTCGTCGCCCACCCCTACTGGGACATCTCAGACGCCGGCCGAGGTCGAGGAGCTGATCCGCGCCCTCGACGTCGATGGAGTCGAGACCTTCTACCCGACCCACGGCAAGGAGCAAACGGAACATCTGCTGGCGCTCTGTGAGGAGCTCGACCTGATCCCAACCGCGTCCTCCGATTACCACGGTCCGACCCACAAGACCTTCGCCGAGTTCGGCGCCTACGACACCTACGGCCTCGCCAAGCCCCAAGTACCGCGCCTGTAGCGGCTGAGCGCGCGCTCAGCCGCGATGACGACGCAGCACGATCACTTTTTCCAGCGTGCGGGGAATGCCGCCGGCCGGCGTGAAGGTCACCACGGCGCGGATCCGCCCTTTGCCGTGCTGCTTGAGGAAGTGCCGCAGCCGTACCTTGGGCTTGACCGGGAGGCCCACCGTCGTAGCCTGGCGCGCGGTCCGCGACAGCCGGCGGAAGCCCCTGCCGGTCAGGCTCACCTTCCCCGGCCCCGGCACGCGCACATAGAGCACCGCAAAGCCGTTGCTGCGTTTCTTCACCAGCCCGGCGAAGTGGAATTTGTTCGAGGGCAGTTTCGCGCCCGGGTCCACGATCAGTTCCGGTTCCTGCTTGGTCGGGGTGCACGGCGGAGGCGGGGTTCCAGGTTCGCCGAAGCGCACAACGCGGGCCAGCGTCGCCGCTTCCTCCACCGCGAAGATATTGCCCCCACAGGCGGCAGCAACCCCCGCAACACCGGGTTCGGTGGCGAAGCCGCCGAGGAACCCGCCAGCTTCGCTGAAATGCTCGACCCGTTCGCCTTCTTGGTCGGCGACATAGATCCCACCCGCGCCGTCGAGAGCGAGCGCGACCGGACCATCCAGCGCACCCGATCCCACTTCGCCAAAAGATCGAAGGAAAGTGCCGGCGGGGCTAAAGACATCGATGCGTTCGTTGGTGAAGTCGGCAACGTAGAGATTGCCGTCAACACCGACCATCACGTCCCGGGGAGAGAACGAGAAGGCCGGTTTGATCGGCGTCAGCGGGGTCCCGACAGTGTCGAAGACCGCGATACGTTCGTTGCCGCGGTTGGCGACATAGACGGTCGAGCCATCGACAACCAGACCGGCGGGATCGTTCAGGGCGGGCGTGCCGAAGGCAAAAAGGAATTCACCCGAGCTACCGAAGACGGCGACCTGATCATGGCCGCTGTCGGCGACGAAAGCCCGTCCGCCGCCATCCAGCGCAACATCTCCGGGCTGGGACAGTTGGGCCCCACCGAACGTCCGCAGAAAGGCCCCGTCCCCGGCGAAGACCGAGATCCGATCGTTGCCGCTGTCGGCGACATAGACGTCCCCATCAGAAGCGACCGCCAGCTGCTTAGGCGCGTCCAGCTGCCCAAGCCCCCCACCAAACTCCCCGAAGCTCGCAAGCGGTCCAAACGCCGCAGCGCTCCCCGGCAAAGCCAGCGCCAAAGCCACCAAAAGCAGCACGAATCTGATTCCCCACCTCACGCTCCGCAGGTTAGGGAATCGGCGAGATCCGTCAAGGAGGGGGCGGGAGGCCCCTCCTCTGGAACTTGTGAGCAACAAAACCTCGATCCTGCTGACCAGTGCGGGCGCGGGTTCCGGAGGAGGGGCATCCCGCCCCCTCCCCTCCCCAAGCCCTCGTCCCTAAGTCGTCCCTAAGCAGTAACCGCAGCCGCAGGAATCAGATCCCGCGACTCGAGGTACTCGAGCAGCTTCTGCGCCGACTCCTCGGGCGACTCGTTCTCGGTGTCGCAGACCCAGGCGGGGCTCTCGGGAATCTCGTACGGGTCGGAGACGCCGGTGAATTCCTTGATCTCGCCGGAGAACGCTTTCGCGTAGAGGCCCTTGACGTCGCGCTCGGCGCAGGTGTCGACCGAAGCCTTGACGTAGACCTCGATGAAGCGGTCGCCCATCAGCTCATGCGCCTCGTCGCGGATCTCCGCGTAGGGGGAGATCGCCGCGGTGATCACCGGCACGCCGTTACGGCTGAGCAGGTCGGCGACGAAGGCGATGCGGCGGATGTTGATGTCGCGGTCCTCCTTCGAGAAGCCGAGGCCCTTCGAGAGGTTTTCACGCACCACGTCGCCGTCGAGGATCTCGAGCTTGCAGCCGCGCTCGAGCAAATGGCCCTCCAGCAGCCTGGAGATGGTCGTCTTGCCGGCCCCTGAGAGCCCGGTGAACCAGAGGGTGAAGCCCTTCTCGTCAGCCATCGTTACGTCAGTCCTCCTTGTAAGCGTCGATGAGTATGTCGGCGACCTCGTCGCGCGAGAACTCGTGCGGCGGCCTTTCGCCGTTGCCGAGCATCTCGCGGACCTTCGTTCCGGAGAGGAAAAGGTGCGCCTCTTGGTCGTGGGGGCAGGTCTTGTTCGAGGCCAGCCCCTCGCACTCGTTGCACCAGAAGGTGTGCTCGAACATCAGCGGCTCGATCCCGAGCTCGTCGATGTCGATCTCCTCGAAGATCTTCTGCGCGTCGTAGGTGCCGTAGTAGTCGCCGGCACCGGCGTGATCGCGACCGACGATGAAGTGGGTCGCCCCGTAGTTGCGCCGGACGATCGCGTGCAGGACGGCCTCGCGCGGCCCGGCGTAGTGCATCTTCGCCGGCTTCACGCCCAGCACCACACGATCCTCGGGGTAGTAGTTCTCCATCAGCACCTCGTAACAGCGCATCCGCACGTCGGCGGGGATGTCGCCGGCCTTGGTCTTGCCGATCAGCGGGTGGATGAAGAGCCCGTCGCAGGTCTCCAACGCAGCCTTGGTCAGGTACTCGTGGGCGCGGTGGATCGGGTTGCGGGTCTGGAAGGCGACGATCTTCTTCCAGCCGCGCGCCTCGAAGTCGGCCTTGTGCTCGGCGGGCGTCTTGTAGCGCCGCATGAAGGCATCCTCGTGGTCGGGCAGCGCGTCGACCTCTAGCGGGCCGGCGATGCAACGGCTGCCCTCGGCGTAGATCGCGGCGACGCCGGGGTGGGCCTCATCCGTGGTCCCATAGACGCGCTCCGCCTCACTCTTCGCGTCGCGCTCCCAGATCTCCTCGACCTTGATCCGGCCCAGCGGCTTGCCTTCGTCGCTGGACAGCTCGACCGTGTCGCCGGCCTCGCACTCGAGGTCGGTCGCAAGGGTGATCGGGATCGGCCAGTACTCGCCGTCGACCGTGCGCATCTCGGCACAGACGCGCTCCCAGTCGGCGGAGCCCTGGAAGCCGGTCAGCGGCGCGAAGCCGCCGTTGCCGATCATCTCGAAGTCGGCCGTGTGGCGCTCGTCTAGGGTCAGGGAAAGCTCAGTCATCGTCTCGCTCATGCGGGGGATCTCACCAATCGGTTGGGGAAGGGATGTTCAGAAAGCGTTACCGAGCGCCTAGTTGATTCCGCACTCGGTCTTTTCCAGGCCCGCCCAGCGCCCGGCGCGCGGCGAGCCTCCGGGCCCGACCGGCTTGGTGCAGTGGGTGCAACCGATCGAGGGGTAGCCCTGATCGTGGAGCGGGTTGTACGGGAGGTGGTGCTCACGGATGTAGTTCCAGACGTCGCGCTCGGTCCAGTCCGCGATCGGGTTCAGCTTCCATAGCTCGAATCGCTTGTCCCAGGTGAACTTGGGGGTCTTGGCGCGACTCTTGGAGTCCTCGCGGCGGACGCCGGCGAGCCAGCAGTCTACGGAAGAAAGCGCGCGGCGCATCGGCTCGACCTTGCGCAGCCCGCAGCAGGCGTCGGGGTCGCTCTTCCAGAGCTCGTCGCCGTACTGCTCGGCCTGCTCGGCCAGGGTCAGGTTGTGGAAGCGGTCGAACTCGACCCCGAGGTGCTCGGCCAGCTTGTCCCGGGTCTCGTAGGTCTCCGGGAAGAGGACGTCGGTGTCGAGGTAGAAGAAGCGCGCGTCGGAGTTGATCTGACTGGCCAGGTGCGCCGTCACCGCGCTCGTTTTCTGGAACGAGCAGGCGATGTAGTGGCTCTGGCCGAAGGTCTCGAACATCCACTCGATCGCCTCGGTCGCGCCGCCCTCCTCGAGGCGCGCGGCGACCTCCTCGGCGTCGATCTCCGGGATGGTGGTGACGGCGATCGGGTTCATATCGCGCACTCGCCCTCGCCCCGCTCCACCTTGTAGGGGCTGGAGCGGTTCCAGTCGATGAACTGCTGCATCGTCTCGAGGCTGAACTCGGCCGGCAGGGTCAGCTCCTTGACCTCCGCTTCGAAGCGCTCCGCGCCGGATCGCTCAGCAAAGGCATTGAACTCCTCGCCGTCGGTGCGCTCGGCCTCATACAGCTTGATCCAGCGCTCGACCGCCTCGGGAACGCGTTTGGCGGGCAGGCGGGACTTCAGCCGCGTGCCGAAGATCACCTCGCCGCCCTCGTAGTTGCCGCCGATGTGCGGGATGTAGGCGGGCATCTGCCGCCCGCCCACTTTGAGCGAGGCGCCGTAGAAGCCGATGTTGGCGATGTGGTGCTGGCTGCAGCCGTTGGGGCAGCCGCTCATCTTGATATGGATCTTGCGGGTCAGCTCGTCGGAGATCTCCATCTCCTCGACCCGCTGCTTGATCGCCCGGTTGAGGCCCATCGAGCTGGTGATCCCCAATTTGCAGCTGTCGGTGCCGGGGCAGCTGACGACGTCGGTGATCTCGCGGGCCCCCGCCTCGGCGAGGCCGAGCTCGCCCAGCCGCTGCCAGACCTCGTACAGCGCCTCGTCGCGGACCCAGCGAAGGACCAGGTTCTGCTGCACGGTGCTGCGCGCGTAGCCGCCGGTGAACTCGCGCATGATCGCGGCGAGGCCGCGGAACTGCTCCGGCGTCAGGTCGCCGCGCTCGATCTTGACCTCGACCGAGGCGAAGCCCTCCTGGCGCTGCGGCTGCACGTTGCCCTGGAGGAAACGGTCGAACTGGGAGCGATCGCCGTTGGGCGAGACCGGCGCCGCCGGAGCCGCGGGGGCGTTCTCCTCCTCCTCGTCGTCGAAGCGCAGTCGCTCGACGTCGAAGTCGCGCTCCTCGACCCAGTCGCCCTCGAGCTCCGCGTCGACCTGCTCGCGGAAGGCATCGATGCCGATCTTGTCGACGAGGACCTTGATGCGGGCGCGGGCGCGGTTGACGCGCAACCACTCCTGGCGGTCGAAGATCCGCAGCGCCGCCTCGGCGACCTTCATGTAGTCGCCGTTGTCGGCCTCGACGAACTCATACAGGGTCGGGGCAACGCGGGCCATGATCGAGGTGCCTCCGCCGACGCGGATCTCGAAGCCCTTGACCCCGTCCCTCTCACGGGCGAGGAAGGCGATGTCGTGGATGCCGCTGATCGCGCGGTCCTCGTCGGAGCCCGTGAACGAAGTCTTGATCTTGCGCGGCATCAGCTGCGTGGTCGGGTGGCGGACGAAGTAGCGGACGTAGGCGCCGGCGTAGGGCGTCGGGTCGAAGACCTCGTCGGCGGCGATGCCGGCCCAGGGATCGCCGGTGACGTTGCGCATCGTGTTGCCGCAGCCCTCGCGCGAGGAGAGGCCGGTCGGCGAGATCTCGCGGATCAGCGACTCCATGTCGCGCAGCGGCACGTGGTGGATCTGGATGTTCTGCCGGGTCGTGATGTGGCCCTTGTTGAGCGGGGCGTACTTCTCGACCACGCTGCCGAAGGCCTCCATCTGCTCAGGGGTGACGCCGCCGAAGGGGAGCTTCACGCGGACCATCTGCACGTCGGGCTGGCGCTGCCCGTAGACGCCCTGTTTGAGGCGGAAGCCGATGAACTGCTCTTCGGCGAGCGCGCCGGAGAGGAACTGCTCGGCTTCATTGTCGAAGTCGTCGAACTCGCGCTCGATGATCGGGATGATGTGCCCCGGGACGTTCTCGTACGTCTCAGGGTTCTCGAGCGTGCCGGTGCGGCCCTTGCCGCGCTGCGGCTTGTCCTGGTCTACGACTACCTCCATGCCAAGAAAATAGCAAAACCTGACAGGGATTAGGGTATTTAACTCGAGAGGCGCCCTCAGGCAGGCTTGCCAGGCGGCAAGCGTCCGGCGGCGTGCAGGACCTCGGCCGCTTCGCCGGACTCGGCCACTCGTCCACCCTCCGGCTCGAGCGGCAGGCCCGCATCCTCCCAGCCGACGATCCCCTCGCTCAGCTTCGCCGCATCGAAGCCGGCCTCGGCAAGCGCTTCGGTCGCCATGGTCGAGCGAGTCCCGCCGCGGCAGTAGAGGACGACCGGGCGCTCCGGATCGAGCTCTTCCGTTCGCTGCGCCAGCTCGGCGAGTGGCAGGTGCTGGCGCCGGCGATGTGGCCGGCGCCCCACTCGTGGTCGACGCGCACGTCGACCAGCTGCGCGCCGTCCTCGATCAACTTCTGCGCTTCCTCGCGGGAGACCTCTCTAGCCTCGTCCGCCATCTAGTCGACGTCCGTTCCCTCGACCAGGAACGCAACCCGCACGTGCGCCCGGTACTCGTCCAGGTTCTCGCCCCGGATGCCGGTCGAGACGATGTCCACGGCGCGGATGTTGCGCAGCGTGCCCTGGGCCTGGGCGAGCGCCTGTTTCGCCGCGTCGTCGGTGGACGTTTTCGAGCTGCCGACCAGCTCGATGATTTTCACGACAGCCATTCGAACCCTCCTTCTAGATGCCTCTGGACAGTGCCCTTCGCGCCGACTCCCTCGACCAGCGCAGCCCGCTGCCACGGGCTGACAGCCTCTTCAGCAGCCTCCGCCGGAGCCGTCTCGGCCTGAAACCGCTCGATCGCGGCGGCGATCGCGGCCGCCTCGTCCGCACTCGGGCTCCGGTCCATGCCTAGAGACTATTGAGCTGGGTGAAGATGGTGCCCGCAAGGGCGCGGGCCGGAAGGCCCTACCCCCAGGGTGCCGCGATCTGCAACTTCCACTCGGCTTCGATCCGGTGCGCGACCAGGATCGGGTTCGTGACCTGCTCGAAGCGCGCCCGGCCCACGCCATTGGAGCGAATCGTCCAACGACCGCGGAAGAGGGCAGAGTCGGCAGCGATCAGCACGCTGGAGACCTGGTGCACGATCTCAGTGCGAACGAGGATCAGCTGAGCGAGGACGGGACGGATGCTGTTGCGGCCGCGAACCGCGGTGGCGTCCGGCGTGACCAGGCAGGCGTCCCTGGCAAAGCAGGCCGTGGCGGCGTCCAGATCCCCCATGCCAAGAGCGACGGTGAAGCCGCGAAAGCAGTGCTCCGCGGCTGCCCGGGGCGCCGCCGCATCTGAGGAGATCGCTCCCTCCATCCAGGTCCTCTACTTCCGCACCTTGCAGGGCTTGAGGAAGGTGCCGGCGAGAAAGGTCCCGTCATTGAAGGTGACTTCGGCACGGGCCTGCAGGTGTCCGGTTTCGCAGCGAGCGTTGACATAGCTGTGGTCCACGCCTTTGTAGGTCCATTTGCGGCCGATCTTCAGCGAGCCTGAGATCGGGTGGCCGGCCCCCCCGGCGATGCGGGGAATCCTTGCTTTGGTGCGGTAGCCGTAGACCCCCTTGTGGATTTTTTCGATCACGATCGGGATCACAAAGGTGGTCGGCACCGGAACGGTGGTGTAGGCGTGGGCGAGAACCGTGTCGTCGCCGCCCTTCTTGGGACCGTTGAAGATGGTGATCGGCGAGGAGATCGGAATCGGTGGCTGTTCGGGGAATTTGACGACCGCCCGGCCGAAGCCCTCCCCGACGATGGCCTCCGGACAGTTGTGCCGGGCGGTGGCCACGGTCGTCTCCTCGAGCTGACCCGGTTTGCAGACCGGGAGGCCGGTCGTCTGCACCGAGCCATGACGGTCGAACTCGATCGTCAGCGTTTCCATGATCGGCGGAAGCTCGCCGGAAACGGTCGAAAGCCTGCCGCCGCCATGAAGCGTGATCGGCGCATCGCGATGCTTTGGCAGCGCCATCGGCGAGAAGCCCCCATCCGCGTTGAGGATGAGGTCGCCGACCCGAATCTTCAACCCGCTCGCGGTTCCCGCGACGACAAGCAAGCCCAGCACCGCGGCTATGAAGATCTTCGTCTTCATCGGCTCCGGCGGCGGGCGCCGCGCAGGATCGTCCGCAGGGCGTCGACGAAGCTCGCGGCGTCGTTGATGCCCGTGCCCTCTCGCTTGAGGCTCATGCCCATCATCAGGGCGACGACCGCGGGAGCGTGGCGCTCAGGATCGTCTATACGGAGCGCGGCGAGCGCCGCAACGGCGACACCCTCGTAAGCGGCGAAGCAGCGGCCGGAGACCTCGCGCAGGGCTGGATCGCGAGCGGCCTGGAGATGCAGCTCGAGCTCCGCCACCTGTTGCGGGCGGCCGGCGCTCTGGGCGACGAGTCGCTGCACCTCGGCCGCCACCTCATCGGGCGCCGGGTGGCGGGCACGAAGCTCGGCGGCGATCGTCTCCAGGCGGGTCACCTCCTCTTCGACGTAGAGGCTGAGGCTCTCGCGCAGGAGCTCCGTCTGGCTGGTGAAGTGGTAGGTGAGCGAGCCGAGCGAGACGCCGGCCTCGGCGGCGATGCGCCGGTTGCTCAAAGCGGCGATCCCCTCCCGCCCGACCAAGGTGAAGGTGGCACGCAGGATCTGCTGGCGCGCGCCGCCTGCAGGAGGTGCCTCGGTATCTACTCGAGCGGGCGGAATACCCGCCAGTTTATCACCTGTTCGTTCGAACGAACAAAGAGTCAACCACCGCCGGCGTCGAACTTGTAGCCGACGCCGCGCACGGTGAGGACCAGCTCGGGGTTCTGGGGGTCGCGCTCGACCTTCTGGCGCAGGTTGGAGATGTGGACGTCGCAGGCGCGCTCGTCGCCGTCGAACTCGGTCTGCCAGAGCTCCTCCATGATCTGGCGCCGGGGAAAGACCTCGCCGGCGCGGCCGACGAGGAGGCGCAGCAGCTGGAACTCGGAGCGGGTCAGGTTGACCGGCACGTCGCGCACGGTGGCGACATGGCGGACGAGGTCGATCGCGACCGGGCCGGCCTCGACCTTGACGGCGTGGGAGAGCGGCGCGCGGTCGAGCTCGCGGCGGCGCAGCTGGGCACGCACCCGGCCGAGCAGCTCGCGCACCGAGAAAGGCTTGGTGACGTAGTCGTCGGCGCCGACCTCGAGCCCGACCACCTTGTCGACCTCGGCGTCCTTGGCGGTGAGCAGGATGATCGGCACGGCGCTGCGCGAGCGCACGTCGCGGCAGATGTCAAGCCCACTCGGGCCCGGCATCATGATGTCGAGGATCAGCAGGTCGTAGGGGATGCCGTCGTTGACCCGCTCCGCCGCCTCGTCGCCGTCGGCAACCGGGGTCACCTCGAAGCCCTCCTGGGCGAGCGCGTAGCCGACCGAGTCGCGCACCGACGGCTCGTCGTCGGCGATCAGAATCCGTCCGCTGCTCATGCGACGGGCGTTGGGCTGGGTTGGGCGACGGGGAGGCGGACCCAGAAAGTGCTGCCCTCGCCCTCGACGGAGTGGGCGCCGATCTCGCCGCCCATGACGCTGACCATGCGACGGGCGATCGCCAAGCCGAGGCCAAAGCCCTCCTGCTTGCGCGACTCGTCGCGTCGGTAGAAGCGCTCGAACACGCGCTCGATCTCCACCTCGGGAATGCCTGGGCCCGTATCGATCACCTCCAGAACCACCTCTCTCTCGCCGTCGCGGCGGCCGCGAACGGTAACGCGCCCTGGCAGTGGCGTGTGCTTGAAGGCGTTGGTGAGCAGCCCGACCATCACCTGGCGGAGCAGAGTCGGGTCGCCCTTGGCGGCCAGGTCGGGCTCTACGTCGGTCGCGAGCTCGATGTGCGAAGGCGTCTCTACCGCGGCGACCGTGTCGGCGATCGCGGCCTCGACGTCGACCACCTCGGTCTCCCCGGCGCCGATCGACTCGACCCGCGCCAGGGTGAGCAGGGAGCGCGTTAGCCGGTTCATCCGCTCGGCGTCCTCGGCGAGGCGGCCGAGGAAGTGGTCGAGCGCCTGCGGGTCGTCCTTGGCGCCCTCCTGCAGCACCTCGATCGCGCTGGAGATGCCCGCCAGAGGGTTGCGCAGCTCGTGCGCGGCGTTGGAGATGAAGTCCGCTTCGGCAAGCTCGCGGCGCATCTCGTCGGTGCGGTCGCGGGCGACGACGAGGACGGCGCGCTCTTTGGGCAGCGCGCGGGCGGTCATCGCGTAGGCGCGGTCGCCGATCCGCAACGCCGGATGGGCGGCGAAGCCGACGTCCACGGCGCGGCTCAGCGGCGCGCGCATCGAGACGGGCGGCTGGCCTAGCGGCAGCAACAGCTTCGCCGCGGCGCTGTTGGAGAAGCGCACGTCGCCAGTCTCGTCGACCACGATCACGGCGTCGGTGAGGCCGTCGAAGATCGCTTTCAGCTTGTTGCGATCGGCGGTGAGCACGCCAAAGCTCTCTTTGAGCGAGGCGCGCATCGAGTCGAGGGCGCGGGCGAGATCGCCGATCTCGTCGCGCCAACCGACCTCGAGGTGGGTGTCGAAGGCCCCGGCGGCGAGTTCGCCGGCGGCGCTGGAGAGTCGCCTGACCCGGTGCGAGATGCCGACCGCGATCAGGAAGCCGGCGAGGACGCCGAGGGCAATCGCGCCGAGCACAGCCCGGGGACGGTCGCCGAAGAGGTAGACGACGCCGGCGGTCAGCAGCGTCACCGCGGCGAAGGCGCCGACCAGCCAGAGCCTGATCCCGATCCGTCTCATCTTGGTGCGAAACCTGTCGCTGTCCTTTCCATGAAGGTTTACTAACACAATGACGGCGGCCCCGCGTGGGAGAATCGCCGCATGAGGACGCTGGTCTTCATCCCCGCCTGGAACGAGGCCGGCTCGGTCGCGGCCGTGATCGCCGACGTTCGCGAGCGCCTGCCGGGCGCCGACGTGCTCGTCGTCGACGACGGCTCCACCGACGAGACCGCCGCGCGGGCGGCCGAGGCGGGCGCGATCGTCGCCTCCCTCCCCTTCAACCAGGGACTTGGGGCGGCACTGCAGACCGGCTACCTCTACGCGCTGCGCGAGGGCTACGACTTCTGCGCCCACCTCGACGCCGACGGGCAGCACCCGCCGGCTGAGGTCGCCCGGCTATTGGAGGAGGTCCGTGCCGACCATGCCGACCTGGTGATCGGGTCGCGCTACCGCGCACCGGCTGCGGCCGGCGAGAGCGGAGACGTGGCCGGCGGGGACGACTACAAGCCGACGATCTCGCGGCGGATCGGCACCAGCGTCTTCCGCTTCTTCCTCACCCTGGCCACCCGGCAGCGCTTCACCGATACGACGAGTGGCATGCGCGCCGCGAACCGGCGGGTGATGGAGCTGTTCAGCGAGAACTACTCGCCCGACTTCGCCGAGATCGAGTCGTTGCAGTTGGCGGTGCGCCAGGGGCTGCGAGTCGAGGAGGTGCCGGTGCGGATGCTGGAGCGGGTCGGAGGTTCCTCGTTCCTGACGCCGGTACGCTCGGCCTTCTTCATCTTCAAGGGGATGATCGTGCTGCTGGTCGGCCAGTTCAGGCCGCGCAAGGTGGGGACGGAGCGATGAGCGCGACACTGCTGATCGCGGCCCAGGACCCGAAGGTCCACCTGACCTCGCAGACGCGAATCCTCGCCGCAGTGATCGCAGTGGGCTTCATGCTGATGATCCTCGAGCTGATCCGCCGCGACCGCCTGCAGGAGCGCTTCAGCGTCGTCTGGTTCATCGCCGGCCTAGGGATGCTCGCCGGTGCCATCTTCCCGGGGCTGCTGGGCTTCGTCGCCGACGCGATGGGCGTCCGCGACACCAACGTCGCCCTCTTCTCGATCATCCTCCTGCTGCTGCTCGGCCTGGCGCTCAACTTCAGCGTGATCATGTCCCGCCAGGCCGCCCAGATAACCAGGCTGGCGCAAGAGCGAGCGCTGGAGCAGGCACGCGAGCAGGCAGTGAGAGAACGCAACGGTGACGCACCACCGGACCGGCGGCCCGCCGACAAGCGAATGGATGCCTGAGCCTCCTTACGGGCGTTCTCGGGTTGGGATTTCGTCCTGGTGTCTGACGCAGTAGTGGGCGAGGTAGCTTCCTCCGACAACCAGGTAGAGAAGCTCCAGAGTCCCTCGAAGCTCGGACGAAACATCAAGGAGATGGGGGACTGCCGCTAGCGGAATCACCCCGCAGAGGAAGCACAAAACCCTGATCGGCAGACCGCGGATCATCGACATCATCTCCAGACTTGTTCTACTAAGACAGAAAGTATCGTAGCTAAAACGCCTACCCCGAAGCTAAACGCTGTCATCCACTCGACCCGATCCGATGGCAGCTCTATCAGGATGGCCCAACTACGAAAGGCACCGGCAAGAACTCCGGTCACAACCAAGAGAGACCCGCCGAGGTCGGAGACAATGTCCAGTACAAACGCCAGCGGGAACACATGCGAGGCGAGAAGACTCATGTCCCCGCGACCGTAGGTGGCTATGGCGCACGTGTGGCGCGCTGAAAGTCACGTCTCTGAAAATTCTCTAATCCAACTCTCGCGCGAGCCTGAACGAGAGTGCCTCGAGAGCCAACTCCTCGGATACGTTCAGATCGAGGCGGCGGCGGGTGTCCTGGACCAGCTCGGCGGCGCGGCGGGCGCTGTTGGGGTCGAGGCCCGCGGCTTGCGACTGGAGCTCGGCCAGGCGATCGCGGTTGTAGACGACGCCGGCAGCCCCCGAGGCGGCGGCCGCCAGATCGCGGAACCAGGCGGCGACGAGGTTCAGACCGAGGTCGAGCAGCTCGGTGCGTCGGCGGCGGCCGGCGCGTTTGGAGGCGTCGGCTATGTCGCGGGCCGAGCGTTTCATCCCCGCCTCTTTTTCTCCCTCCAGCGCTTCGCGCACGGCCGATTCCGCTTCCTCTCCGGCTCGCTCGGCGCTTTTGAGCATCGCGCCCCAGTCCATCGCGACCGCCTGCTCGCGGAGCTTGCGCCCCTGCTCGCCGAAGAGCAGGCGGGCAAGCTCGAGGTCGCCGGCGGAGAGGCGCGCGGCGGCGGCGATCTCCTCCGCATCCGCGCCGGCCGCGGCGTCCTCGCGCAGCACCGCTTCCAGCGCCTCGGGAGGCAGGGGGGCGAAGTCGACCGGCTGGCAGCGCGAGGCGATCGTCTCCAGCAACGCCGCCGGCTCGGCGGTGAGCAGGATCAGGTGGACGAACTCGGGCGGCTCCTCGAGGGTCTTCAGCATCGCGTTCTGGCTCTCGTCACGCATCGCCTCAGCCGCCTCGATCACGAAGACCCGCTTACCGCCTTCGTAAGGCCGGTAGGCGGAAGCACGAATCACCTGCTCCCGCACCTCCTCAACCATGTGCTGCGCCCCCTTGGGAGCGAGCCAGACGAGGTCCGGATGAGGCGACGGATCAAGCAAAGCCCGACGGCGCGCATCCTCACCATCCTCAGCAGCTCCAGCAAGAATCTCCGCGGCAAAGGCCCTGGCCAGCTCTCGCTTCCCAGCGCCCCTGGGTCCTCGGAAAAGGTAAGCATGCGACGGCCCCGACTTCAGCGCCGCGGACAACGCCATTTCGGCCCGCGGCTGACGGGCGGCCCCTAGCGGCGAGATTCGACCGCCTCCATCACCCGCGCATGAACCTCCTCGACGCTCCCTTCGGCATCGACCACGACAACCCGGTCCGAGGCGATCTGAGCGATCTCGTCGTAGGCCTCGGCAACCGCCCGCTGCAACTCCAGCCCCTCGGCCTCGAACCGATCCTCGCCGCTGGCCCTGCCAAGCCCTATCTCGGGATCGACCCGCAGGTAAATCGTCAGGTCGGGCCAGAGGCCGTCGATCGTCGTGTCGACGAGCGAGAGCACGTAGCTGGTGCCAAGCCCGCGAGCACCGCCCTGGTAGGCGACGCTGGAATCGGCGAAGCGATCGGCGACGACGGTGCCGCCGCCCTCCAGGGCAGGGCGCACGACGCGGCTGAGCAGGTCGGCCCGCGCCGCCGAGAAGAGCAGCAGCTCGGCGAAGGGGTCGAGCTCCAGCGCCGGGTCGGCGAGCATCTCGCGGATCCGCTCCGCGGCGTCGGTCCCGCCCGGCTCGCGGATCTCCACCGTGCCCGGCCCGAGCTCCGCGGCGAGCAGGCCGGCCTGCGTGCTCTTCCCCGAGCCGTCTACTCCCTCGAGGGAGATGAACGTCATTTGACGGTGGTTTTGGCCCGTTTCCGTTTACGAGTCGCCGTCGAGGATTTGTCCGGCAGCGGCTTCTTTTCCATCTCTTTTTTCGCCGCTTTCGCCGCTTCGCGCTCGGCGCGGCGTTTCTTCATCTCCTGCATCGACTCGCAATCGTCGTTGAGGCAGAGGTTCCACGGGCGGCCGCGGAAGGGGACGACTTTGAGCCGCGGCGTCTCACCGCAGACCGAGCAGCGGTCTTCGAGCTTGAAGACGTCGCCGCGCTGCGGCAGCGGGAAGGTCTGGTCGCAGGACTCGGGATCGTCGAGCGTCCACCCAGTGCATCCCACGAACCTTTTCCCCGATTTTTTCGCCCGGATGATCCGCAGCATGTGGGGCGAGCCGTCCTCCTTCTTGCGGCCGGCCTCCTCGCAGACCTTGCAGGGGCCGAGGATGCGGTCCTCGTCCATCCCTTTCCAGATGACTTTGGCGAGGTCTTCGCGGCTGCCGTCGATCTCGGTCCAGGTCTTGTGCAGCAGGTCGCGGCTCTCGCCGACCACGGCGCCCTTGGTCATCTCGCCACCGGCGATGCGGTCCATCTCCGCCTCCAGCTGAGCGGTCATCTCCGGCGTCGCCATCGCCGGCACGTAGTTCTTGAAAGCCTCATAGAGGGCGATTCCCGTCTCGGAGGGAACCGGCGGGTTGCTGTAGACGTAGCCACGGTCGAAGAGCTTCTGGATGATGTCGGCCCGGGTCGCTTTGGTGCCGAGGCCGCGCTCCTCCATCAGCTCGATCAGCTTGGCCTGCGAAATTCGTCCTGGCGGCTGGGTCTCCTTGTCGACTATCCACGGCTCGCCGTCGATGGCGAGGCTCTGGCCCTCTTTCAACGCCGGGATCTCCTCGTCGGAGGAGCGGGCGTAGGTGTAGATGCCGGCGTAGCCGGGGTCGACGACGACCGAGCCGCGGACGAAGTAGGTCTCCGAGCCGGCCTCGATGTCGGCCCGGGTCGACTCGGTGATCATCGGCGGGCTGAAGGTGGCGAGGAAGCGGCGCACGACCAGTTCGTAGACGCGTTTCTTCGGGCCCTCGAGGGCGCCCGGGTGGATCGCCTGGGTCGGGTAGATCGGCGGGTGGTCGGTCGTCTCTTTTTTGCCGCGGGTCGGTTTCAGCTCACCGTCGAGCAGGCCGGACGCGGCCGAGAACTCCTTGACCCTGACCAGCGAGGTGACCAGCTCGCGCAGCGGCAGCGAGGCCGGGTAGACCGTGTTGTCGGTGCGCGGGTAGGAGATGAAGCCGTCCATGTAGAGGTCCTCGGCGATCCGCATCGCGCTGGCGGGGGTGATGCCGAGGCGACTGGAGGCGTCGGTGCTGAAGGCGGTGGTGTTGTAGGGCGTCGGCGGCTTGCGCGTGTTCTTGCGGGCGGTTACCGATTTGACGACGCCGGGGCTGGAGGTACCGGCCAGCGCCTTGTCAGCTTCGGCCTTGTCCCAGAATTTGTCGACGCTGTGGTGCGTCTCGAAAGTCCCGTCGGGGTGCTCGAACTTGGCGAACAGCTCCCAGAACGGTTTGGCGACGTGGGCGCGGCGCTCCATCTCGCGCTCGACGATCAGGCCGAGGGTCGGGCTCTGCACGCGACCGACCGAGAGGAAGTTGGAGCCGAAGCGGCGGCTGGCGAGCGAGACCGCGCGGGTCAGGGTCGCGCCCCAGAGCAGGTCGATGTCCTGACGCGCGGCGCCGGCGTTGGCCAGCGGGTAGGAGAGCTCGTCGAGCTCGTTGAAGGCGCGCTCGATCTCTTCCTTGGTCAGCGCCGAGTAGCGGGCGCGCTTGATCCGCAGGGTGCCGGCGTCGGCTTCCTCGCGGGTGCCGAGCTCCGGGTTGGCGTCGAGCATCTCCTCCAGCGCCTCGAGCCCGATCAGCTCGCCCTCGCGGTCGAAGTCGGTCGCGATCACCAGCTCGTCCGCCTCTTTGGCGACTTTCCTGATCGCTTTGACGACGTTTTTGTCCGTCGGTTCCTTGATCAGCTCGGCGTCGATCAGGTCGTGCAGGTCGGTCTTCTGCCAGTTCGAGTAGCCCTCGGGGAAGGCCGGGCCGAGCACGTGGCCCTTGAGCCCGATCGTCATCTGCTCGACCCCGTCGGAGTCGGTCCAGGTGTAGAACGGGACTTTGAAGGTTTTGTCCGCCTTCGCCTCGTTGCGGCCGAGGATGTCGGCGATCTTCTTGGCGCTGTTGTTCTTCTCGGTGACTATCAGTCGCATGGGGCGGCGAGGGTAGCAGGGGCGTTCGGCGACCCCTGCCGGGCCGCCTGTCGCCGATCCCCGTAGGATCGGCGCGCGTATGAGGGCTCTGGTCACTGGCGGCGCCGGCTTCATCGGCTCGAACCTGGTCGATGCGCTGCTCGCGCGCGGCGACTCGGTGACCGTAGTCGACGACCTCTCCACCGGCCGGCGCGAGAACCTCGACGGGGCGCTGGCGGCCGGGGCCGAGCTGGTCGAGCTCGACATCCGCGAGGCGGAGGCGCTGGCCGGGCTGGTTGCGTCAGCGCGGCCGGAGGTCGTCTTCCACCTGGCCGCCCAGATCGACGTCCGCCGCTCGCTCGACGATCCCGCTTTCGATGCCTCGATCAACGTCGGCGGAACCGCCAACCTGCTCGACGCGATGCGGGCCGCCGAAACCCCGCGGATCGTCTTCGTCTCCACCGGCGGCGCGATCTACGGCGAGGGCGAGGGCAAGCAGCTGCCGCTCGACGAGAGCGCGCCGATCGAACCCTTTTCCGCCTACGGCCAGAGCAAGTTCTCCGCCGAGGGTTACCTGGCGCTCTACGAAAGGCTCTACGAGATCTCCGGCATCAGCCTGCGGCTGGGCAACGTCTACGGCCCGCGCCAGGACCCGCTCGGCGAGGCGGGCGTGATCGCGATCTTCTGCGGAAAGCTGCAGGCCGGCGAGCGGCCGACCGTGTTCGGCGACGGCAGCCAGACCCGCGACTACATATATGTGGGCGACGTGGTCGCGGCGGCGCTGGCGGCGGCTGAGTCGGCCGCGACCGGGCCGATCAACCTCGGTAGCGGGATCGAGACCGACGTGCTGACCCTGGCCAGAACAGCTGGCCGAGATCGCCGGCAAGGAGAGCTTCGAGCCCGAGCTCGCCCCCCCTCGTGCCGGCGAGGTGCAGCGGATCGCGCTCGACGCAAGCCGCGCGGAGCGAGAGCTGAGCTGGCGAGCGACGACCAGCGTCGCCGATGGCCTGAAGCTGACGCTCGACTCCCTCTAATCTCCATCGCATGCCAGCCCAGGCCTACGCCGGCAAGGAGTGCGTCTGCCAGCTCCGCAAGGGGATCTGCGATCAGTCGTGCGTGCGCGACATGCTCGAGACCCCCTTCTACATCGCCTGCCTGAAACTGACGGGGCGGCGCTGCCTGGTGATCGGCGGCGGCGACATCGGCCTCGAGAAGGTCGAGGGCCTGCTCGCCTGCGACGCCGGCGTGACCCTGATCGCGCCGGTCGCCCACCCCGAGCTGGAGTCCCTGGCGGCGGAGGGCTCGATCGAGTGGGAGAAGCGGGACTACGCCGGCGCCGCGGACCTCGAGGGCACCTTCATGGCAATCGCCTGCACCGACGACACCGACGTCAACATCGCCGTCTTCGACGACGCCGAGAAGCGAGCGATGCTGGTCAACATCGTCGACGTGCCGCCGCTCTGCAACTTCATCCTGCCGGCGATAGTCAGGACCGGCCCTCTGGCCATCGCGATCTCCACCGCCGGCGCCTCCCCCGCTCTGGCCAAGCGTATGAAGCGCGAGGTCGCCGAGCTGTTCGGCGAGGAGTACGCCCGCCTGGCCGTGATCCTCAACGACGCCCGCGGCTGGGCCAAGGGGACGTTGCCGACCTACCAGGACCGCAAGGAGTTCTTCGAGGGGATCGTCAACGGCGCCCCCGACCCGGTCGAGCTGCTGCGCGAGGGCCAGGAGGTCCAGGTCCTGGCGCTGATCGAGGCGGCTAAGGAGCGTGCCGCCTCAGCCCTGGCCGCAGGCTGAGACCCTCACCCGCTCCAGCGTGTCGCGCAGGCCCTCGGCCTCGGCGACGCTGAGCTTGGCGGAGAAGGCGCTGCGCAGCTCTGCGATCACGACCGGGCGCATCTCTTCGAGCATCTCTTCGCCGGCCGGCAGCAGCGTCGCGTAGCTGACCCGGCGATCGGTCTCGCAGAAGGTCCGCTCCATCAGGCCCGCCTTGATCAGCCGGTCGACCAGCTTGGTTAGGCCACCGCGGGTGATCACCAGCGATTCGGCCAGCTCCCCCATCTTCAGCCGCTGCTCGGGGGCATCGGCGACCGTGGCCAAGACCTCGTACCAGGGGAGCGGCGGCAGGTCTCCGGCCGCCAGGGCCTCCTGCAGGCGCTGGACGATCGCCGAGTGCGTGCGCGTCAGTGCCCCCCAGGCGTCGCCATGAGGGCTGCCCATGGAGCGCGGGACTCCCGACTCGACGGTGGCGCTGGCCTCGTTCATGGACCCATGATCCCAGAGTAACCTTGTCGAGTCAATAGTTGACAAGCTAACTACTTCTGCTATGATTGTTTCTGCGGCAACAGTTTATAAGACAATCACTTTAGAGAGGACTAGCGATGAGCACCCAGGCGATTCAGCAGCAGATCCCGGCCGGCACGTACGTGGTCGACCCGGTCCATTCCTCGATCGGCTTTGCCGTCGTCCACAACGGCGTCTCGACCTTCCGCAGCGGCTTTGGCGCCTACGAGGCGCGACTCAGCGGCGGCGAGAATCCGCAGCTGAGGGGCAGCGTCGAGGTGGCCGGCATCCAGATCGACGAGCCCAACCTGAAGGGCCACCTCCTCTCCCCCGAGTTCTTCGACGCCGAGCGCTACCCGCAGCTGCGCTTCGAGTCGAGCGCCCTGGAGGTCGGCGAGGACGGCACGGCCACCATCCGCGGCGATCTCAATATTCGCGGCGAGGTGCGCGAGGTCGAGACCAACGGCCGCTTCGTGTCTCTGGGCGCCGACCTCGCCGGACAGTCCCGAGTTGGGCTCTCGTTCGAGACCAGCGTCGACCGCAGAAGCTTCGGCCTCGACTGGCAGGCCGAGCTGCCGAGCGGCGGCGAGGTGCTCGACTACGAGGTGACCATCGCGGTCGAGCTGGAGCTGGTCGAGGAGGCCGAGTAGCGATGAAGGTGCTCGGCATCTCCGGCAGCCTGCGCCACGACTCCCACAACAGCGCCCTGCTGCGGGCGGCCGCCGAGCGGCTGCCCGCCGGGGCGGAGTTGATCCCGTTCGAGCGGCTGGGTGAGATCCCGGCCTACGACGAGGACGTCGAAGTGGAGGGCGTGCCGGAGGTGGTGCGAGAGCTGCGTGAGGCGATCCGCGCGGCCGACGCGGTGCTGATCGCCACCCCCGAGTACAACCACTCGATCCCGGGCCAGCTCAAGAACGCCCTCGACTGGGCCTCGCGGCCGGCGGGCGAAAGCTCCCTCAACGGGACCCCGGCGGCGACCATCGGCGCCTCGACCGGCATGTTCGGCGCCGTGTGGGCGCAGGCCGAGCTGCGCAAGGTCCTGGGAGCGATGGGCGGCCGTGTCTTGGAGGCCGAACTGCCGATCGCCCACGCAGCCGACCTACGCCACGGCGATCGCCTCGAGCTTGAGCCCGAGCAGTCCGAGCAACTGGACGAGATCCTCGCCGAGCTGGTCGCGGCAGCCGAGCGCGAGCTGGTCGCGGCCTGACACCTGCCGACGCAGCAGGTCAGCCGCTGCCGCTGACCCGGAGTTCTTCCCACAGCGCCAGAAAGCCGCCGACGGCGATCCCAATGGCAGCCGCTAGAGCGAGGAAGATCGGGAATTGGACGGCTCCTTCAAACGTGATCGTTGGTTCGACGTTGAAGACGGGGGGGTCGATGATCCGGAAACCGATCAGCAGCACCGAAACGACGCCGAGAATCGCGACCACCGCGTTGACTGGGACGGAATCCTTGCGAAGCGCGTTCGTGGCGCGCAGCGCCGCCACAGCGAGCGTGGCGAGAATCGTGATCAGGAGGACGGTCGGGATGTAGTCAAGCGCTTCCCAGGCGTTTTTCCCCGGCTCGACACTCTGAATGGCAAAAAGCAGGTTGGAAGTGTTGACGGCCTTAACGCCGAACCAATGGAGGAACATGAAGGCGAAGAGGAGGATCGCCGAGATGACCGCGATCCGCTCTCCCTTGCTGAGTCTGCCTAGCTCCATTTAACGATTAATTTCCCCGAGCGGGTGGGTGACGTACTTCCGTCGAAGAGCTCATAACATGCGACGAACGAGCTAGCAACAAGTGCTAACCACGCGTGCGCAATGCTGGGGGGCGAGTGCTTCCGTCATAGACTCGCCGGTGCTCGCCGGCGCGTCCCAATCTTACCCACTTCGTGACCGCAAGATCGTAGCCAATGCCGTTTGCAGTTTGTCCTTTCGGAAACCGCACCAGCATCGTAAGAATTAGGCCCCTACGCTTGCGCTGGCGTACTACCCGCTCGATATGAGGTTTTGGTCGAAGATTTTCGCTGTACGGCACGAAGGCACCTATTTGGACACTCACCCCTTTTCTTGCAACCACATCCCATTTGACAGGCCGCAATGCCCCTTCACGCATGGCAACCCGCGACCTAATGGCTTTTCCTTGACTCACGCCACTCTCGGTACCATCCCGCCCGTTGCCGCATCCCTCAGCAGTACCCGCACCGAAGGCGACAAACAGAAGGGAGCACAAAAGAACTGGCTGAACACGTCCTATGATGCCAGCCCGAGAACTCATCACCTTATCCCCACCCGGAACGGCCAAAATGTAGACACGAGTACAAACACTCGATCCCGGTCATCTCAAGAACGCGCTCGACTGGGCCTCGCTGCTGGGGGCGAAAGCTCCCTCAACGGGATCCCGGTGGCAAAGACCGGTGCCCCCACGAGGATGTTCGGAGCCGTCTAGGCGCAAGCCGAGGGGCTGGACGAGACCCTCGCCGAGCTGGTCGCCGCCTGACGCCTGGCGACGCAACAAGTCAGCCGCTGCCGCCCACCCGGAGTTCTTCCCACGTTGCCAAAAAGCCGCCGATGGCAATCCCAGCGGCAGCAGCTAGAGCGAGGAAGATAGGGAATTGGACAGTTCCTTCAATCGTGATGGTTCCCCAGACTTCTCGAAAGGAGCCGAAGTTCGGTGGGTCAACGATCCGATAGGCAATCAGCATCGCCGAGAGGGTACCGAGGACGGCGACCAGCACATAGGCCGGAACGGGGGGCTTGTAGACGGCGGTGAGTTGTAACACCACTATGCCGAGCACAGTGAAGATCGTTATCCCGAGAACGATCGGAATGTAGTCGAGCGCTTCCCAAGCGTTGTGACCGAAGCTGAAGAGCCGCAACTCGCCAGCGTCTTTAAGTCCGAACCAATCAAAGAACATAAAGACGAGGAGGAGGATCGCCGAGACGGCCATGATCCGTCCACCATTGCCGAGTCTACTTAAGCTCATCTTTTGATCCCATTCTCTTGGCACTCACCATGACACGACGATATAAGACCTGATATGTCACTCGCCAAGCTTGAGGCTAAGTGGTGCCATGTACTGGTTATTGAGGATTCCCACAACTTGGTTTGATGCCATATTAGGCGGATGCAGCAGCGGCTCCACAAGGGTTTCGCTGCCGTACCCTCGGCTAGCAGTCACCAGACCAATAGAAGCGCCCGATCCACACGCCCACACGGGCGCACCACTGTCTCCTGGGAGAGCTGGTTGATTGAACTTGACCCAATATCCGGCTCTGGGATATCCATCAGGAGCGCCAGTCCAACGTGTCGAGCGAGCGACAACCTTGCCCCAGCCCAGCGTTTGCGTCCTAGCCCCGGAAAAGCAGACCGCGTCTTTTATCCTGACTTTCCCTGCTGGTCGGGTGGGTATCAGATTGCCATTCCATCCGAATATCCCCTGAGGCACGATCCCATCACCATCTACCCCAATTGCCTCGGCATCCGTGCTTGCCCTTTCGAAGTGATAAAGCGCATTGCGGCTCACTTCGCCGACTTCCTTCCAGCTACTTTCATTTTCCCAATTAGAACTGGTCGATCGATACACGTGCTTTTCATTCAACTCATTGCAGTGACCCGCCGTTAGCACGAAGAGTCGCCAGATATCTTGTCCAGCTCGTTCGCCAGCCTTGTCTTTAGCGCCAAAGCCCGCAGTACACATCCCGTTACCATTGTGTATGGACGGATAAGCATGGGTGTAATTTTTGATGAACATTGCGTCGCCAGCCCGCATCCTGCCTTCATTACGGAAACGGCCCGACAGAAGACTTCCTCCGCCAGCATCGTATTCGACCACTAAGGGTGCGTTCGGGCCAAGCGCCTGATGCAGGATACTTTCGGTCTGAGTAACGTTCGTCGTTTTAACGTGCACGGCTCTTCCTGCTTCATCTGCTTCCACGCTAACGACCAGTTGGTCCAGAGTGGCATTCGCTTCAATCGCATCAGAAACCGACTGGGATGCTTCCTGGACTGAGAGGTAGGAGACGGTTGGGGTTACCGGGTAAACCTGCAACCTGTCACCTGCCGCCAACGACAACGATGCCTTCAAGCTCGCCAACTGTTCGGCTTGATTACCGAGAAATCCAATATGCATTATGCCACCGGCTGCATGGTCCATGTAGTACCCGGCAAAGCCGCTCGGTTTATTTTCTTCGACCCACTGGTCAATTCGTTCCGCGTTGAGTCCATAAAACCATTCTCGATATTCCAGCTCAGCGACATCGGCGGGCCGCAGCGGCACGCCCCAGCGTTCCGTCGTCGCCCGCGCGACCTGGCCTTCGGGCGTATCCGGTTCATGCCAGGCGTTAATCAGCCTGTAGATCCGTTCATCCCGTTCGACCTCGGTTCTGACCGGATCGACCACATCGAGACCATATTCTTCGCGGAACTTCTTCGTGTCTTCGAACGTCGGTGCGGCCAGGGCTCCTGGCGCCGGTGGAGGTGGCGGAGGAGGAATGTCGACCCAGAACCTTTCGCTCGTGGTGTGATGAAGGCGATCGGTCACGAGAACTTCGATGTAGAGGTGGCCCCGCGGGAAGTTCTGGGTTTCCATCACCCACTCGTCGACAGGTGGTTCTTTGCATGCCTGGAGGGGTTCTTCGGCCGGACAAGTCGCTTCGTCGACGAGGTCGGTGTTGTTGACGACGACCTTGGTCGAGGCGATGCCAAATGGCGAGTAGGCCCGAATTTCGAGGTTCTGGACTCCCGCTTCCAGCACCCCGTCTTTTTCCCGGTGTTTTTCATCGCCCAGGGTGCCGGTGAGGGCATCGATGGTTGGCGGTTCCAGCGCGTTCTGGGATTTGAAGACCGAGCCGTCTTCGCCGATGTCATAGGTGACCTGCGGCGCTTCGGGTGGGATCACGAGCGTGCTGCGCGAGGGGGTGTCGGCGTATTCGAATTTGGTCGTCTTGGCGGCGCCGCCTTCGATGCTGACCGCTACCGATTTGACTCGGCCGTCGGCGAAATAGACGACTTCGCCCCAGGTCCCGTTGGGCAGCGTGACTTTCTTCAGCCGTTCGGCGGAGTCGTAGTCGTAGTGCGCTTCCCCTTGGGGGCCGTCGTAGGCGGTGAGCAGCTGTCCTTCGTGTTTGTAGGTGTTTTTCCCGGCGGCGGCCCCATTCACTTCGGTGACGAGGCCGTTGGCGGTCTCGACCGAGACCGCGGGGTCTCCGTCGGTGACTTCGATTTCGTGAGAGGCTTCGCTTGGGGGTTCCCACCGATGCACCCTGTTGTTGCCCTTGTCGGAGACGAAGATCGCGCCTTCGGCGCCGATCGCGATCGCCCGCGGTTCGGAGAACTGGCCGTTGCCGGTGCCCGAGGAGCCGAACTGGTCGAGGAATTCGCCCTGGGGATTGAAGACCTCGACCCGCTCGTTGCCGCGATCGACGACGTAGAGATCGCCTTCGGGGCCGATGGCGAGGCCCTTGGGGGTTTCGAGCTGTCCTTCGCCGGAGCCTGCTTTGCCGAAGGATTTGAGGAATGCGCCTTCCGGGGAGTACTCGAGAATGCGCTTGGGGGTCTGGTCGGTGGCCCAGAGGTTGCCCGAGGCATCGACCGCAAGGCCCATCGGGGCGGTGAGGCCGGGATTGCCGGTGCCGGTGGTGGCGACGTTTCGGACGAAGCGTTCGGATTCGCTCGATACCGATTCACGGAACTCGCCGATGCGAGCGCCGCCGGTGTCGGAGACCCAGATCATCCCGCCGGGGGCTATGGCGATTCCTTCGGGCGTTACGAATTCGGTGCCTTTGGAGGCACCGGAGGCTTTGGTGCCGAACTTCTGCAGGAATTTGCCTTCGGAGTTGAACTCCTCGACGCGCTTGTTGCCGGTGTCGATGACCCAGAGGTTGCCGGCGGGGGTGACGGCGATGCCCCAGGGTTCTGAGAACTGGCCGTTGCCGGTTCCCGCGGAGCCGAACTGGCCGATGTATCCGCCTGATTCATTGAACTCCTCGACGCGGCTGTTGGCGGCGTCGATCACCCAGACATGGCCTTTGCCGTCTGCGGTGATGCCGCGGGGGCCGCTGAGCTGGCCCGGGCCTGAGCCGGCCGAGCCGAAGGCGGAGATGAAAGTCGGGGGGCCTGAGCCTTCGCCGGATGGCGAAGCGCCTCCCGGCGCCCACCGATGCACCCTGTTGTTGCCCTTGTCGGAGACGAAGATCGCGCCTTCGGCGCCGATCGCGATCGCCCGCGGTTCGGAGAACTGGCCGTTGCCGGTGCCCGAGGAGCCGAACTGGTCGAGGAATTCGCCCTGGGGATTGAAGACCTCGACCCGCTCGTTGCCGCGATCGACGACGTAGAGATCGCCTTCGGGGCCGATGGCGAGGCCCTTGGGGGTTTCGAGCTGTCCTTCGCCGGAGCCTGCTTTGCCGAAGGATTTGAGGAATGCGCCTTCCGGGGAGTACTCGAGAATGCGCTTGGGGGTCTGGTCGGTGGCCCAGAGGTTGCCCGAGGCATCGACCGCAAGGCCCATCGGGGCGGTGAGGCCGGGATTGCCGGTGCCGGTGGTGGCGACGTTTCGGACGAAGCGTTCGGATTCGCTCGATACCGATTCACGGAACTCGCCGATGCGAGCGCCGCCGGTGTCGGAGACCCAGATCATCCCGCCGGGGGCTATGGCGATTCCTTCGGGCGTTACGAATTCGGTGCCTTTGGAGGCACCGGAGGCTTTGGTGCCGAACTTCTGCAGGAATTTGCCTTCGGAGTTGAACTCCTCGACGCGCTTGTTGCCGGTGTCGATGACCCAGAGGTTGCCGGCGGGGGTGACGGCGATGCCCCAGGGTTCTGAGAACTGGCCGTTGCCGGTTCCCGCGGAGCCGAACTGGCCGATGTATCCGCCTGATTCATTGAACTCCTCGACGCGGCTGTTGGCGGCGTCGATCACCCAGACATGGCCTTTGCCGTCTGCGGTGATGCCGCGGGGGCCGCTGAGCTGGCCCGGGCCTGAGCCGGCCGAGCCGAAGGCGGAGATGAAAGTCGGGGGGCCTGAGCCTTCGCCGGATGCCCCGACCCACGCGTTCAGTTCTTCGGGATCGGCGCTGAAGGTGGCCGGGTCCGCGACCGCGATTTCGGAGAGCCTGCCAGCTTCGTATTCGTAGTTCACCTTCGCGTAGCCGGGCGTGCGCAGTTCGGTGACCTTGCCGGATGCGTTGAAGGCGAGCGCGTCTTCAGTTTCCCCGCTCTGGTCGGCCACCTGGTAGCCGCCGCCCGGTTCCTTGGTGATCGTCGCCCGGAGCTTGGAGTCGTAGTGTTCCCCGCCGGTCTGCGTCGGCAGGGTGATCGCGTTCGTCATCGCGCCGCTCGTGCGCACCATGTTGGCCTTCGAGGGCGGCGCTTCTTTTTCTTCAGGTTCCGGTTCGAGCTTCGGAGTCTGTGCCAGGGTCCAGCCCTTGCCCCATTCGGTGCTCTGCGATTTGGGCAGCTGGGAGTTGTAGAAGCGTTCGGCTTCGAGGTTGACCGCGGGACCCGCGACGTCGATGTCGCGCTGGTGGTAGACGAGGTTGCCGTTCATCACGTTGACCGCGATTTCGGGCTGCCCAGATTCGTCCCCGCCGTCGGGCAGCGGGAAATGCTGCATCACGTATTCGTCCTTGATCCCCGTGGCGGGGATGTATTCGAATTCGATTTTGAGGAAACGTTCGTGGTTCACCCAGTCGGTGGCCTTGACTTCGAGCGTGTGCGTTCCCGCTTCCAGGCCGGTCATCTGCAGGGGATAGGTCTCATCCATTTCGCTGTGTTCGGCGGAGGTCTGTGCCGCCCAGGGGACGGTCAGTTTTTTGCCGTCGAGGAGGAGTTCAATGTTCCTCATGCCCGACTGCTTTTCCAAGGCAGGAGCACCCGGCGCACCGTCTTGGGCCCTGATGTGGAGTCGGTAGACGGGGAGGCTGAGTTCGTCGTCGCCTTCGCTCTGCGCCGGCTGGTTTTCGCCAAAGCCGACTTCCTCCTTGGTCGCTTTCGCCAGCTGGCCGCTCAATTCGACTTTGGGCGCGTTGAAGTCGACCCTGGTTTCGAAGTGGGAGGTCACCGCCTTATTGGCCGGGTCTTCGACGCTTACGCTGTTGGTCCTGATTCCAGGTTTGAAGCTGGCGCCGGTGATGTCGAAGGGGGCGACGTAGTTGTTGGGACAGCGGTTGCCGTAGAGGCCGGTGCAGCCGAGGTCCCTCTTGCTTTCGTTGCCGGCTTCGGGGAGGAGCGCGACGTAGCGGACGCCGAGGCCCTCATCGCCGGTGGAGACTTCGATGTGAAGCGGGGTTTCGTTGCTGATCCATCCCCCACTCGGAGGAAGGCCGCTGACCCCGAAGACGATCGGCGGGTAGTCGTCGCCCATCCAGATCCCCGCACCGCCTGCGTAGAGGATGCGTTTGCAGGCGAGCCACACGCCCGGCGGGCCGCTGCCCTCTCCGATTACCAGCCGGTTGCCCGTCCCATCCCCTGCGATGTTGCCGTTGTTCTTGGCATAGTCGAGCCAGATCGGGCTCCAGACTTTCTGGCCTTCGTTCCACAGGCCGGCGTAGTCGTGGGGCTGCTGGGAGCCGCAGCCCCCGTCGGCGCGGTTGAAGGGGATCAGCCACGCGTGGGTGATCCAGACCGCACTGTCCTGCGTGCGGTATTCCCACTGGCCGAACTGTTCGGGGCCGAAGAAGACCGGTTCCGCGATCGTCAGCAGACCCGGGTGGGAGCCTTCCCAGCAGCAGACGTCGTGGTGGAAGTCCGAGTTACTTTCCGGGCTCCATGTCCAAGCGCCGTTGGTGAGCGCTTCCAGGTTGTGGCCGTTGTACCAGTTGTTTTCCGCATTGACCCAGTCCTCGATCACCGGGTCGACGAGGATCGGGTACGCGTATTCGCCGCTGCGGTGATTGATGTGCAGGGATATCGAGTCGCCGTCGACTTCGGTCTGGATCGGGACTTCGGTTTCCTGGGCGTCGACCGCGGTGGGCTTGGGAATCGAGGTGATCGTTTCGCCTTCCCGCACGACTTCCGCGCCTCCCCGCCCGTCTGAGCGCAGCTCGGCTCCTGCCGGGACGCTGATTTCAAAGCTCAGGTCCTCGGGGCTTTCTTTGGAGCGCAGGAGGTCGAAGAGCTCGGTCCCGAAGCTGTTGGGGGCGACAAAGAGATCGGTGTCGGGCAAGGCGGAGGGATAGAAGAGGTTCTTGTCCCCGAAGCGATTCGCTGCACTTTCGGAGGCGCCGGCCTGCGAGATTTCGAAGCCTTCTTCGCCGACCTGGATACTTTCGTCAGCCGATTCGGGGAGAACGACTTCGGATATCGCGTTTTCCGTCTGAAAGCCTTCAGGGGTCGCTACGAGCGAAAGGTCGACTTTGGCCAGTTCCCCTTCGTCGTTTTCGGTGCGTACCGGAACGCTCGTTTCGAGCAGCGAACTTTCCCCTTCGTCTTTGACGACGGCGCCGGAGTCGCCGAGAGGGCGGACCAGCTGCGCGTCGCTGAGAAACCTGCTCGGATCTGAATTGAGGGCCTCGAGCTCTTCACCGAAGAGCACACGCAACAGTTCTTCGGACTGGCTCGCGGGGATGGCGCTGAAAGCGTGCCAGGTGTCTTCGCGCTGTTCTTCGGCTTCGGGGGTGGCAAGCCATTCTTCGTGTTCGGCTTCTTCGCGTTCGGCTTTACCGATAGCCGCACCGATCTGGTGGGCGTCAGGGGCTTGGCCGGAAGGCTGTGGTGGCGTTTGCTCCGGTTCCGCAGCAAGCACGGGAACGGCGGACAAAGCCAGCAGCAAAAGCGCGAAGAGAACTGCCCAGCGCATTCGGTGCCGCACTGCGTCCCTACTTACCCCCACCGGCGGTCCCTCCCCTGTCGTGCGTTGGACAAGACCGGCGGTGTCTATCAACTCCGAATATCTTCAAGCAATACCTAAAACTAGAAGTAAATGCGAGAGTTCTTGTAACTAGTGGAAGGTAATCCTGCATTTTATTTGAGTCAAAAAGCCGAGCGAGCGCCTGACTCCCGCTAGAGCGCAGAGGACCCTAGGCGGCGGGCAGGGCGAAGAAGGCGATCGCGGCGAAGTGGGCTGCGGCCGCAGCGATTACCAAGGCGTGGAAGACCTCGTGGTAGCCGAAGACGCGCGGGCTCGGGTTCGGCCGTTGGGTCGCGTAGACGACCGCGCCGGCCGTGTAGAGGATGCCGCCGCCTGCGACGAGCAGGGTGCCGGCGACTCCCATGTCGTTCCAGAGCCCGGGGAAGGCGATCGCGGCTACGGAGCCGAGCGAGACGTAGATCAGCGCCGCGACCCATTTCGGGTGGTCGATCCAGATCGTCTCGACGATGGCGCCGGCGATCGCGCCGGCCCAGACGACGACGAGGATCGCGTCGGCGAGGGGGCCGTTGAGGACGAGCAGGGCGAACGGCGTGTAGGTGCCGGCGATGAGGAAGAAGATCATCGAGTGATCGAGGCGGCGCATCCAGCGGCGCACTTCGGGCCGCGTCCAGTTGACCCGGTGATAGAGCGCGCTGGTGCCGAGCAGGGCCGAGAGGCTGACCGCGTAGATCGCGACGGCCAGGGTCGCCTTCGGCGTCTTCGCGGCGAGGATCAGCGCCGCGCCGAGGACCAGCGAGACGAAGAAGGCCCACTCGTGCGAGACGCCGCGCAGCCGCGGCTTGACCGCGGCGATCGCCTCGCTCGCAACTTCCTTTGCAGTTTCCGCCTTCTCAGCGGCCCTCGCCCGCACCATCTCCTTGTCACCATAGAGGGAGACGGGCGCGATTTCGTGAAATTCGTGGCGTTTTGCGGAGTCAGACGTCACAAAGTCTGTCCGACTCGTTGACGATCCTGGGCAGCTCCCCCTAAAAGCCGCCCCGAGAGGAGAAGTTCGATGTCCAAGACCGCCACCAGTGCTTTGAAAAACGGTCTCAAGGGGCTAGCGATAGAGCGTCGTTTCTCCTCCCCAGGCACGCATCCCTTCGACGAGATCGAGTGGGAGACCCGCGATGCGGTGATCGGCGATCCCGCCGCGCCTGCCTTCGAGCAGCGCGGCGTCGAGTTCCCCAAGAGCTGGTCCCAGAACGCGACCAACATCGTCGCCCAGAAGTACTTCCGCGGGCAGCTCGACTCAGAGCAGCGCGAGTCCTCGGTCAAACAGATGATCGGCCGGGTCGCGGGGACGATCTCCGGCTGGGGGCGCGAAGGGGGCTACTTCGCCTCCGACGAGGACGCCGAAGCCTTCGAAGCCGAGCTGACCTCGATCCTGCTCAACCAGAAGGCAGCGTTCAACTCGCCGGTCTGGTTCAACGTCGGCTTCGAGGAGACGCCACAGTGCTCGGCCTGCTTCATCCTCAGCGTCGAGGACACGATGGAGTCGATCCTCGACTGGAACACGAAAGAGGGGCGGATCTTCCGCGGCGGCTCGGGTTCGGGGATCAACCTCTCCAACATCCGCGGCTCGATGGAGCAGCTGAAGAAGGGCGGCACCGCGAGCGGCCCGGTCAGCTTCATGCGCGGCGCCGACGCCTGGGCGGGGACGATCAAGTCGGGCGGCAAGACGCGGCGCGCGGCGAAGATGGTCGTCCTCAACGTCGACCACCCCGACATCGAGCACTTCGTCACCTGCAAGGCCGATGAGGAGAAGAAGGCGGGCGCGCTGCGCGACGCCGGCTTCGACATGTCGATCGACGGCGAGGGCTTCACCTCGATCCAGTACCAGAACGCCAACAACTCGGTGCGGGTCACCGACGAGTTCATGGAGGCGTTCGAAGCCGGCGAGGACTGGGACCTGCTCGCCCGTACCAGCGGCGAGACGACCAAGACGCTGCCCGCCCGCGACTTGATGAACCTGATCGCCAAGGCGGCCTGGGAATGCGCCGATCCGGGGGTCCAGTACGACACGATCATCAACCGCTGGCACACCTGCCCGGAGTCGGGTCGGATCAACGCTTCGAACCCGTGCAGCGAGTACATGCACGTCGACGACTCGGCCTGCAACCTGGCTTCGCTCAACCTGATGAAGTTCCGCCGCGAGGACGGCAGCTTCGACGTCGAGGACTTCGAGCACGCGGTCGACATCGTCTTCCTCGCCCAGGAGATCGTCGTCGGCTTCTCCAGCTACCCAACCGATGAGATCGGCGAGAACGCCAACGCCTTCCGCCAGCTCGGCCTCGGCTACGCCAACCTCGGCGCGCTGCTGATGTCCGACGGCCTGCCCTACGACTCGGTCGAGGGCCGCAACGTCGCCGCCGCTATCACGGCGCTGATGACCGGCCGCGCCTACCGCCAGTCGGCGACGATCGCCGCCGAGGCGACCGGCCCCTACGACGAGTACGAGAAGAACCGCGACGCCCACAACGGGGTGATGCGGATGCACCGCGACGCCTCCTACGACGTCGACCCGACCGGGATCAAGGGCGAGCTGCTCGAGGCCGCGCAGCGGTCCTGGGACGAGGCGGTCGAGCTCGGCGAGGAGCACGGCTACCGCAACGCGCAGGCGACGGTGCTGGCGCCGACCGGAACGATCAGCTTCCTGATGGACTGCGACACGACTGGGATCGAGCCCGACTTCTCACTGGTCAAGTTCAAGGAGCTGGTCGGCGGCGGGCAGATGACGATCGTCAACAAATCGGTGCCACTGGCGCTGAGCACGCTCGGCTACTCAGACGCCGAGATCGACCAGATCAACGCCCACATCGCCGAGAACGCGACGATCGTCGGAGCGCCAGGCCTCAAGGACGAGCACCTGCCGATCTTCGACGTCGCGGTCGGCGAGCGGGCAATCTCCCACACCGGCCACATCGACATGATGGCGGCGACGCAGCCGTTCATCTCCGGCGCGATCTCGAAGACGGTCAACCTGCCGCAGTCGGCGAGCGTCGAGGACATCGCCGACGCCTACACGCGCGGCTGGAAGGGTGGCCTCAAGGCTCTGGCCATCTACCGCGACGGCTCCAAGACCGCGCAGGCGCTGCGCACCGACGCCCAAGACGAAAAGGGGGCCGAGGCGGAGGTCGTCGCGCTGCCGCCGGAGCGCCGCCGGATGCCGCGCGAGCGCGAATCGATCACCCACAAGTTCTCGATCGCCGGCCACGAGGGCTACATCACCGCCGGCAAATACGACGACGGCTCGGTCGGCGAGATCTTCCTCACCGACATCGGCAAGGAGGGCTCGACGATGCGGGGGCTGATGAACGCCTTCGCGACGGCGATCTCACTCGGCCTCCAGTACGGCGTGCCGCTCGAAGACTTCGTGCGCAAGTTCAGCTACATGCGCTTCGAGCCGGAGGGGATTACCGGCAACCCGGAGATCCCCTTCGCCAAATCGCTGCCCGACTACATCATGCGCTGGGTGGCGAGCCGCTTCATCGAGGACACCGAGACGCTCGAGGAACTGGGGATCATGACCAGGGAGGTTCGGGCCAAGCAGGAGGCGGAGACCTCCCAGCTCGGGCTCGGCATCGCCACCGATACCGCTGGGCCGGCCAACGGCGGTAATGGCCACTCCAAGCCTGGCAACGGCAACGGGGGCAATGGCGTTGAGAAGGCAAAGGCGACGAGCGGCAAAGCCGTTCCCGCCGCGGCAGCTTTCACCGACACCCCGCCGGTCGTCCCGGCCAAGATGTCCGGCCTGGATCTCGGGCCCGCCTGCGAGCAGTGCGGCGGCATGATGCAGCGCACGGGCTCTTGCTACACGTGCAGCAGCTGCGGCAACAACACCGGCTGCGGCTGAGGTCGTAAACCGGGCCTCAGAGTTCGCCGCGGGCGTTCCTCAGACTCTCCACGTCCACCTTGTCCTGGGCCCGGCCGGCGGCTTGCTTCATTCGCAATAGGTCGTCGTAGCTGCAGAACTTGACCCGATGGCCTAGAAAGCGGCGATCGACCGCGCGACGCGCCAGATCTCGATACTCGCCCTGACCGTCGGCAGTTCCCTCGAAGCTGAAAGTCTGCATCACGTCGAGGCGGCCGTGCTTGGTCAGCAGAGTCCAGTTTCCGCCCAATTTCAAACCGTCGAGATTGGGCTCGAGGTCGAACTCTCCCTCGAACTCATCTAGGCCAATCGGGGTTGCCTCCAGCGTGGCGAGTGCCTTCGCCAACCGTCCCAGATTGTCATCGCCCGGGTCGGGGCAGATGTCGATGTCCTTGGTCGCTCGCGGGAAACCGTGAGCAGCGACGGCATAACCGCCGACCACGATGAAGTCGACCCGATGATCGACGAGCGCAGCAATCAGCGGCTCCGGGCGGAGCGGCCGCAAGGCGCTCGCCTGGGTTTCAGCGTCCGGTGTTTCCCGGCTCACCGGAGCTCGGCTTCGGAAGCAAGTTCAGTTGCGATTTCGCTTAGTTGCGCGGCCTGTGCCAGCCTCTCCTCCGGGCTCAGCCGGTAGTCGGCCCGAAGCTCGGCGATCGACTGGTTGCCAGCCCCCGGCGCCGGTTGGCTGAGAGGGAGAGTTGAGATGCGGAGCGTCTCACCCATCGCATTGAGAATCCGCTCGATCGTCTCGACGGTCGGCGACCCCTGGTCTTGCTCGATGCGACTGATCGCCGGCTGGCTGGTGCCGAGGCGCTCTGCCAGCTCAGCCTGCCCAAGCCCGTGACGTCGTCGCGCCTCTCTGACCAAGGCACCACAGCGCACGGTTCTCGCCGCATTTGCCATGCGACAAATATAACATATATGTTATATTTAGCTGAGGACTACCCGCGTGTTGTGGCGCGGGGTCTCAGTGATCGCACGGCGGAAGACTCGTTCCGGCTTCGGGTCCGCCGGACGGATCTGCTGGCGCTTGACCAGCTCTTTCAGCACCACCGCCATCTCGAACTGGGCGAAGGAGGCTCCGAGACAGCGGCGCACGCCGCCGCCAAAGGGGATCCAGGTGTAGGTGCCGGGCGGGGTCTCGAGAAAGCGCTCCGGCCTGAAGGCTTCCGGCTCGGGATAGATCTCGGGATTGCGGTGGACGAGGTAGACGGACGGGGTGACCGAGACGCCGGCGGGCAGCTCGTAGCCGCCGATCTCGACCGGCTCGGTGAGGCGGCGGATGACGATCGAGATCACCGGGCGTAGGCGCAGCGTCTCCTGGATCGTCGCGGTCAGGTAGTCCTCCGACCCCGCCTCGACCTCGCCGCGCAGGCGATCGAGCTTCTCCGGGTGACGACTCAAGCGCTCGACCGCCCAGGCAAGCGAGGTGGCGGTCGTCTCATGCCCGGCGACGAGCAGGGTGAGGAGCTCGTCGCGTATCTCCTCGTCGCGCATCGGGCTGCCGTCCTCGTGGTGGGCGCCGACCAGCAACGAGAGGATGTCGTCGCGCTGCTCGAGGTCGCCGACGCGGCGGCGCTCGGCGATCTCGCGGTGAATCAGGCGATCGACCCGCTCGATCCGCCGCCGGAAGGCGCCCAGGCTCCGGACCCGCCCCGGGCCGACGAGCAGGAGAGGCAGGAGAAGGCGTGGGTTGGTGGTGAGGTCGAGGAAGTCGCGCAGAGCACCGCGCAGCTCGGCCATCCTCTCTCCCTCCCTCACGCCGAAGACGGTGCGCAGGATGATGTCGAGGGTGATCGCCTGCATCCGCGGCCGCAGCTCGTACGGGGTACCGGTAGGCCAGGTCGCGATCTCGGCGGCGGCGATCTCGGCCATCGTCTTGCCGTAGGCCTGCATGCGCTCGCCGTGGAAGGGGGGCAACAACAGGCGGCGCTGGCTGATGTGAGGCTTCTCGTCGAGGACGAGGATCGAGTTCCGACCGAGGACCGGAGCAAGGATCTGATTCCCCTCGCCGGCGTGGTAGACGCGCGGGTCGCCGGTGAAGACCTGCTTGACCGCATCGGGATCGGCCAGCATCACCCAGGTTCCCTCGTAGGCGATCTTCAGCCTGAAGACGTCGCCGTAGCGGTCTTGGCAGGAGAACAGCATCCGCCGGGCCTGCCGCGACCAGATTGCCGTCTGGACCGGGCGCGGCAGCGCCGGACCGGGTGGAAGGCGCCGCTCCGCCGGCCTGGTGACAGCCTGTGGAGCCGTTGTCGTCGCTGCCTCCATCGCGCCTCTGGGCGTGACGGTACACCTGCCGCCATGCCCACCGTGTGAGATCCATCATTACTTAACCGAAACTCGACATGGACCGGTGGCCTCGAATCGCATAGTCTGCCGCCCCGTCTTGGCACCTCCCCGGCTGCCGCCGCGCATCGAGCACCACATCTTGCGGGTCGTCTGCGGGCTGCCCGGCGGATTGAACCGGGCGATCTTCGGCACGCCACCCCGGATCGACGGGCAGCAGCTGGCCACGGAGATGCAGGCCCTGCGGCGACTGGCGAACCTGGTCCGAGACGAGTCGGCATCGGCTTACGGCAAGCTCTCCCCGCAGCAGGGCCGGGCAAGAATACGAGCGGGCGCCGCGGCGGCGGCGGGACCGAAGCGCTCGGCGCCCACCGCGTTCGACATGGCAATCCCAGGGTCGGAGGGAATGATCCCGGCGCGGTTCTACGAACCACACGGGATCGGGCTGGAGAGCCGGCCGCTGATCGTCTACTTCCACGGCGGCGGATGGACAATCGGCGATCTCGACACCAGCGACAGCGTCTGCCGCTTCCTCGCTCTCAACACCCCCGCCACGGTGCTCTCGGTGGGCTACCGGCTCGCTCCCGAGCATCCCTTTCCAGCAGCGGTCGAGGATGCGCTGGCCGCCTACCGCTGGGCGGCATTGGACAACGCTCGGCTGGGCGTCGACCCCGCCCGGATCGCCGTCGCCGGCGACAGCGCCGGCGGCAACCTCGCCGCCGCCGTCAGCCTGCTCGCCCGCGAGGAGGGCCCAAACCCGGCAATGCAGGCCCTGATCTACCCGGTCACCGACGTCGGCGGAGGCCAGCAATCGCGCGAGACGTTCGCCAAGGGCTTCCTGCTGGCACGCGCGGACATGGATTGGTTCGAGCGCCACTACCTACCGCCCGACTTCGATCGATCCGATTCCCGCGTTTCCGTGCTTCGCGCCGCCGACCTCTCCGGCCTGCCGCCCGCCTACGTCGCCACCGCCGGCTTCGACCCCCTGCGGGACGAGGGTGAGGCCTACGCGGCGCGGATGCGGGAGGCCGGGGTCGAGGTCACCCTTCGCCGCCACCCGGGGCTGATCCACGGCTTCGCCAACATGACGGCGATCAGCCGCACCGCCCACGGGGCGATGCTCGAACTTGCCAGCGCCCTTCGCGTGGCCCTGGCTTAATACCCCCAGGGGGTATCTGGTACGCTGCGGTCGAACCTCCCCTGCCGCCCGAGGAGACCGCATGGACGCCACCGCCAACGCCCACCATCACGCGATGCCCGCCGAGGGGGCGGCGCTGACCGGAGTCGCGATCAGCGCCACGCTTCACTGCCTGACCGGATGCGCGATCGGCGAGGTGGCGGGGATGGCAATCGGGACCGCTGCCGGCCTCTCGAACCTGGGAACGGTGATCCTCTCAATCGCCCTCGCCTTCATCTTCGGCTACAGCCTGACCAGCCTGCCCCTGCTGCGCTCCGGCCTCGTCCTCGCGGCCGTGATCCCGATCGCCTTCGCCTCGGACACGCTCAGCATCACGACGATGGAGGTCGTCGACAACGCGGTCGTCGTCGCCATCCCGGGGGCGATCAACGCCGGCCTCGACTCGCTGCTCTTCTGGGGCAGCCTCTGCTTCTCGCTGGTCCTCGCCGGCGCCTTCGCGGTCCCGGTCAACCGCTGGTTGATCGCCCGCGGAAAGGGACATGCCGTCGTTCACGAGACCGGCGTCCACGGCGGGCCGCCGGTACGTACGGTGGCCTACGTCGCCGCCGTGATGGGGATCTTCGGCGCCACCGTGTTGATCGCGGAAGCGCTGTCGTGAGCAAGGCCGAAGCCCGCGGCTACAGCGCGGACAAGGAGGCGGTGCTCAAGCGCCTGCGCCGGATCGAGGGCCAGGTGCGCGGCGTCGAGCGGATGGTCGAGGAGGATCGCTACTGCATCGACGTGGTCACCCAGGTCACCGCGATACAAGCGGCTCTCGACAAGGTCGCACTGGAGCTGCTCACCGATCACGCCTCTCACTGCGTGATCGGCGCCGAGCCGGGTGAACAGGCAGAGCGCACCGATGAGCTGATGGCGACGGTCAAACGACTGTTACGCCACGGCTAGCGCCGCGGTTCGCTACTCGTACTGCAGTGAGTCCAGCACATCCAGCCGCGAGGCACGGCGGGCGGGCGCGATCGCGGCGAGCACACCGGCGAGGCCAGCGAGGACGAGCAGCACGATCAGCGAGCCGATCGGGTAGGAGAGCGTGAAGCCTTCGTCCTTCAGCGGCTGGGAGATCAGCGCCGCGAAGATCACGCCGAGCACCATCCCCAGGATCGCGCCGATCAACGCGGTGATCACGGCCTCGTAGCGGATCATCGTCCGCACCTGGCGCCGCGACATGCCGATCGCCCGCAGCATCCCCAGCTCGCGGGTCCGTTCGTGGATCGAGAGCGCCAACGTGTTGGCGATCCCGAACAGCGAGATGACGACCGCCAACAACAGCAGCGCGTAGAACAGGTTGACGAGCTGATCGACCTGTTCTTCGCGGTTTTCCTTCAGTTCCTGCTGGTTGAGAACTTCGGCCGTGGGGAAGGCGTGTTCGGCTCCGGCGGTGAGAGCCGCTTGGACCTTGGCGGCGTTCGCCCTTGGTTTCACGATGACGAAATCGACAGTGTCCTGGGTTTGGTCGAAGGCGCGAGTCATCACCGCCTGGGTGATGACGACGCTGCCGAAGACTCCGGCCTTCGAGTCGAACTCTCCCGCGACGTGGAAGGCAGGTTTCGCACCGGTCTGGCCCAGCAGGCGAAAGCTGTCGCCCACTTCGAGATCGTGATCGGAGGCGAACGAGTCCGAGACGACCGCTTCGTTGTCGCGCAAATTGTGCAGCGTCGCGGGACCGCCTTTCTTCCATTCGATCGAGACCGCGTCGCCGATGTCCGGGGTCGCGGCGGTCACTTTCGTCTTCGACCTCCCCGGGAGCAGCTCTGCTTCGGTTGCTCGAATAGTGGCAACGCGGCTCACCCCCGGCACCTTCCGCGCCAGCGTCGCGGCACCGGCCGGGATCGGCGAGAAGCCATCGGTGTTCTGGACCACGAGGCCGCCCTCGAAGTTTTCGTCGATGACCTGAGCCACCGAGCTCTTCAGGCCGGCGGCGAAGACGGTGACGAAGGTGACCAGGGCGAGGCCGATCATCAGCGCGGCCGCGGTGACGGCGGTGCGGCTCGGATTGCGTTGGGAGTTCTCCCGCGCGAGGCGTCCCGTGAGCCGCCGGATGCGCTCCAGGGGCCAGCCGGCGACCGCGGCCAGCGGCGGCACGAGGCGCGGGCTGAAGAGCGAGACCGCGAGCACGATCACCACCGCTCCCGCGCCCATCAAACCGGCCCGGGTGCCGGCCGCCCCGCTGCCAAACAGGCCAGCGAGCACCATCACCAGGCCGGCGAGGCCGAGCAGGAGGGCAATGGCCAGGTAGATGAGCCAGCGCCTGCGGCTGGTCGGTGGCGCGTAGGCTCGCAGGGCAGCGATAGGCGGCACCCGGGTCGAGCGCAGCGCCGGCACCATCGAGGAAACGGCCGTGACCACGACCCCGACGAGCAGCGCGACGACGACGGTTCGCGACTCCATCACCAAGCTCGTCGTCGGCAGGTCTATCCCAAAGGCCGTGAGCAGGGCGTTCAGGAGCAGCGCCATGACATAGCCGCCGCCGATTCCGATCAGCCCCCCCAGCAAGCCGATCGCAATCGCCTCGACCAGCACCGAGATGAGGATCTGGGGCCGCGATGCGCCGAGCGTGCGCAGCAGTCCGAACTCCGTCACCCGCTGGGCGACCGTGATCGAGAAGGTGTTGAAGATCAGGAAGGCGCCGACGAAGACCGCGACGAAGCCGAAGACCAGCAGGATCGTGCGTAGGAAGCCGAGATTTTCCTGAATTTCTTCCGAGCCACGGTCGGCGCTTTCCTTTGCCGTCTCGACCCGCGCCGAGCGGGGCATGACGCGTTCGATCCGCCGCTTTAGGGTCTCCGCCGATACGCCGTCTTGCGCCGCAACCGAGATCTGGTCGAAGCGGCCACGCTTGTGGGTGATCAGCTGCGCCTCGGGCAGGGTGAGCTTGGCGATGCTGGCGCCGCCGAAGGACGCGTTGCCGCCGAGCTTGGTGATGCCGACCAGGCGGTAGGACTTGGCGCTGGCCTGACCGACGATGCGGATCTTTTCGCCCAGCTTCAGATCGGAGCTTTCGGCGGCGGCTTCGTCGATCGACGTTTCCGTCGGCCCACGCGGGGAGTGACCTTTGACATAGGTGATCGACTCAAGCCTGCCGGGCAGGTTCGAGGAGATGAATTTCGGCGCGAATTTCGTCCCGATCGCGTCTCCCTTTGCGTCGAAGAAGCCCCCGGGGGTGAAGATCGTTCCCGCCGCCAGCTTCACACCCGCCGTCCGCTGCACCTTCGGCAGCAGCGAGGCGCTGATCGTCGGCACTTCGTTGTTTTCCTGTTTGACCGGATTATTGGCCGTGATCACGACGCTGGTCCCCTTCAACGACTCGGTGAAGATTTCGTCGAAGGCAGCGAAGATCGTGTCCGTGAGGACGTAGGAGCCGGCTACGAATGCGACGCCGATCACGACGGCGAAGGTCGTTCCGAGCGCTCGTACCCTGCGCGCCCAGAGGCTCTTGACGGCGAGCCCGGTCACCGAGCTAATCGATCGTCTTCATCAGCTCGATCACATCGTCGGCGGAGCCGGGGGCGTCGTCGTGGACGATGCGGCCGTCGCGCAGGGTGATCAGCCGATCGGCGTGCGCTGCCGCGGCCGGGTCGTGGGTGACCATGATCACCGTCTGCCCGAACTCGTCGACCGCTTGGCGCAGCAGCTTCAGCACCTCGGCACTCGCCTTCGAATCGAGGTTGCCGGTCGGCTCGTCGGCAAAGACCACGGCCGGTTTGGAGACCAGCGCACGGGCGACGGCAACCCGTTGCTGCTGCCCGCCGGAGAGCTCGGAGGGGCGGTGGGTGCGGCGGTCCTCGAGGCCGACGGTGCGGATCAGTCGCTCGAGCCACTCGGTGTCCGGCTTGCGGCCAGCGATCGAGAGCGGCAACACCAGGTTCTCCTCGGCGGTGAGGACCGGCAGCAGGTTGAAGAACTGGAAGACGAAGCCGAGCTTGTCGCGGCGCAGCTTGGTCAGCGCCGCATCGTCGAGGCCGGTGATCTCCTTGCCGTCGAGCGTGACCGAGCCCGAGCTGGGGGTATCGAGGCCGGCGAGGATGTGCATCAGCGTCGACTTGCCCGAGCCCGACGGTCCCATGATCGCGGTGAAGCGTCCCTGCTCGAAGCCGGTCGAGACACCGACCAGCGCGTCCACCGCTGCCTCGCCTGAGCCGTAGCGGCGCGAGATGTCCGTCGCCGTCACCACTTGCCCGTTCTGACTCACAGTGCGCACCGTATCGATCTCATGGGTTGAGGGGGCCATCCTGGTAATAGCCTGGGCGACGCGATGGCACTTGCGGATGAATTCGATGGGTTGCTGGTCGATCTCGATGGGGTCGTCTGGATCGGGCGCGAGATGGTGCCAGGAGCAGTCAAGGCGCTGAGCTCCCTGTTGGAGGCCGGCAAGGAGATCGTCTTCGTCACCAACAACCCGGGCAAGCCGGCGGGCGCGTACGTAGAGCGGCTGCGGGATGCTGGGGTTCCCGTGGCCGGCGATCGCGTTGTCACCGCCGGGGAATCCACCGCCTCACTTGCGGCGGAACGAGCGGGAGCTGGGAGCACCGCATTCGTGATCGGCGCTTCCGCCTTTCACGACACTGTCGTAGCGGCGGGCCTGAAGTTGCTCGAGGGCGAGGGCGCCCGCGAGGCGGAGGTCGTCCTCGTCTCCGGCCATCGCGGCTTCGACTATGAGGAGCTGCTGACGGCGACGCTGGCACTGCAGCGTGGCGCGGCGCTGTTCGCGACCAGCCACGACCCGACCCTGCCGATGCCCGGCGGCGCCTGGCCGGGGACGGGCGCCATCCTCGCGGCGGTGGAGACCGCGAGCGGCGCGACGGCGGAGATCGGCGGCAAGCCCGAGCCCCACCTGTTCGCAATGGCCCGCGAGCGGATCGCTACCGCGAAGCGGGTGGCGATGGTCGGGGACCGTGTCTCCTCCGACATCGCGGGGGCCGGCGGGCTGGCCTGGAGACCGTGCTGGTGCTGAGCGGCGCGACCTCGCCCGAGGAGGCCGGGGACGCCGATCCAGCGCCAGATCACGTAGTCGAGGATCTGGCCGCCCTGGCCCTGCGGTGAGCGCGACAGTGGCGGAGCCGCCAACCGTCGCGCGACCGGGCGCCGCTTTCGCCGGCGTCTTCGCCGTCACCTTCTCGGGGCTGGTCGCGGTGGGTGCCGTGCTCCCCGTCCTGCCCCGCTACGTCCACGGCCCGCTTGACGGCGGCAACATCGCGGTGGGCGTGGTGATCGGCTCATACGCGATCACCGGCCTCCTCCTGCGCCCGCTCGCCGGTCGCCTTGCCGACCGTCGCGGCCGTAAGCCCGCGGTACTGCTCGGCTCGATCCTCGTCGCCGTCGCCGGCTTCCTCTACCTGTTGCCGTTCGGGGTCATCGGCCTGATCGGCGCCCGCCTGATCCTCGGCGCCGGCGAGGGCACGGTCTTCACCGCGGGCTCGGCTTGGATCGTCGACATCGCCCCGCCCGAGCGGCGCGGACGGGTGATCGGCCTCTACGGGTTGGCGGTCTGGTCCGGGCTCAGCATCGGGCCGCTGGTCGGTGAGCTGCTCCTCCATGCCTCTGGCTACACCGCGGTTTGGATCTTCGCCGGAGCCGCGCCGCTTGTGGGAGCGCTGATCGCGCTGCGACTGCCGGACCCGTTCCATCCCAAGCCCGCCGAGGACGAGCACCAGCCGCTGATCGCCCCCGAGGCGGTCAGGCCGGGAACCGCTCTGGCCCTCGGCTCGCTCGGCTATGCGACCGTCGCCTCCTTCGTCGTCCTCCACCTCGACCAGCGGGGGGTCGGTCACGGGGCGGTCGTCTTCGGCGTGTTCGCGACGATGGTCGTCCTCACCCGCCTGGCCGGTGGCGATCTTCCCGACCGGATTGGCCCACCCCGAGTGGCAGCGGCTGCCGCGATCGTCGAGGCGGTCGGGCTGGTGACGATAGGCGTCGCCCACAGCCTCGGCGTCGCAATCGTCGGTGCGATGGCGATGGGGGCGGCCTTCTCCCTGCTCTATCCCTCGCTCTCGCTGATCGTCGTCGACCGCGTCGCGGAGACCAGGCGCGGCGCGGCGCTCGGCACCTTCACCGCCTTCTTCGACGCCGGCATCGGCTTCGGCGCCCCCCTGGCCGGCATCGCAGCCGCCCTCACCGACTACGAGGGCGCCTTCCTCTTCGCCGCGGTAATTGCCCTCGTCTCTTCAGCGACCACCGTCCTGGCGATCTCCAACCGTGGCCGCGCCCTGCTCGCCGGGGCACGTGCCGGTGGATAGAGGTCCATATGGACCTCTATCCACCGGCACGTCTGCTCGGGCTCAGGGGCGTTCGGCGATCAGGAGGGCTTGGGCGGCGCGGCCGATGCGACCGCGCTCGTCAGAGAGGACCGACTCGGCAGTACCGATCCCGCTGCGCTGCGGGAGGGTGGCGGCGTCGACACAGATCCACTCGCCCTCGGGCATCCGCTCGAGGTGGACGCTGAGGTCGACGTTGATGAAGAGGTAGCGGCGCCAGTCGAGCACGGCGCTGATCCCGTTGCCGACGTCGGCGGCGACCAAAGTCCGCTGCAGCGGCGTCGGCTCCTCCCCGGCGACAAGCTGACATCCCATCCGCATCCAGACGGTGGCCGGGCCCGGCTCGCGGAACCCGCCATGAACCGACCGCCATTCCATAGCCGTGTGGTAGCCGACCGATTGCGCGGTCTCGAAGAACTCGGGTTTGCCTCCGGTCTCAGGGCCAGGCGGTGGCGCGGGCGTGGAGACCACATCATCGGGAATCTCGATCTCACCGCTCCGGATCCGCCAGGCCCGAGCCTTCATCAGCTCCCCCTCCTCACCGGAGAGAGTCGCCTCGATCATCTGCACCGAGCGCCCCGGCCGCACCAGCTCAGCCTCAACCCGAACCGGCCCAATGGGCACCGGCCGCAGAATCTCAAAGGTCACCCGAGCAACCTGAAACCCCTCGCCCCCCTCAACCCTTTCAATCTCACGCCCCAGCAGCGCCGAAGGCGGCCCAGCATGCTGAGCCCCGGGATCCCAAGGACCCCGGGTCAGCTCCGTGGCAACGAACCCATCACCAGCTACCGAGTAGAACGCTTCTTCTTCCACAGCGGCGCATCGTATGGGCGTTGGGAGTCGTCTTGCGAGTGCCTCGCGAAGCGGCTCCGCAGAGTGATTCCCCCGCGAAGCGGTCCAACATAGTGAGCGAAGCGAACCTGGGCACTCGCGAGACGACTCCCAACGCCCTCTACCCTTGAGCCATGGAGAAAATCAAGAAGTCAGACGAGGAGTGGCGTCAACAACTGACCCCGGAGCAGTACGAGGTGACCCGCAAGGCCGGCACCGAGCGCGCCTTCACCGGACCGTACGTCGACGAGAAGAGCGAGGGCATGTACCGCTGCGTCTGCTGCGACACCGAGCTGTTCTCCTCCGACACCAAGTTCGACTCGGGCACGGGCTGGCCCAGCTTCACCGAGCCGGCCAACCTCGAGCACGTCGAGCTGCGACCGGATAACGGCTTGCTGATGCGCCGCACCGAGGTCGTCTGCAAGCACTGCGACGCCCACCTCGGACACGTCTTCGACGACGGACCGGGGCCGAACGGCCAGCGCTACTGCATCAACGGCTGCGCGCTCACGCTGGATAAGGCCCAGTCAGCCTGATCTATTTGACGCCGCCGCCAGCGCCCAGGTAGCTGAAGCGCACGGCAAGCGCGACGGCCTCGGTGCGGGTGTCGACCTCCAGCTTGGCGATCGCGTTGCGCACGTGGGTGTGCACGGTCGCCGGGCTGAGGCCGAGGCGCTCGGCGATCTCTTTCACCCGCAGGCCCTCGGCGAGCAGCTCGAGGATCTGGCGCTCGCGGGGCGAGAGGTCGAGCAGTTTCTCCACCTCCGAGGGCTTGCCGCCGGCGAAGTCGCCGCCGAGGAAGGTGCCGCCACCGGTGACCGCTTTGACAGCGCGGGCGATGTCCTCGGCCGGTGCCGACTTGAGCACGTAGCCGGAGGCACCGGCTCGAAGGGCCAGCGCCAGCAGGTCCGGCTGGGCATGCGCCGTGAAGATGATGACTTTGGTCCGCGGCCGGACCTTGAGCACCTCCTTGGTCGCCTCGATCCCATCGCGTTTGGGCAGCTCGACGTCGATGATCAGGACGTCGGGTTCGAGCTCTTTGACCACGTCGACGACGTCGCGGCCGTTCGACGCCTCGCCGACTATCTGCAGCGCGTTGGAGTTGGCCATGCGCGATTTGATCGCATCGCGGACGATCTCGTGGTCGTCACAGAGGACGACTCTCTTAGCGTCGCGGACGCTGGTGCTCATAGTGGGGCGATCCTCTCAGGGCAGCCATAGGGATGCAAAATATTAGGTAGCGTGAATCCGCCTTCCCGATCCTGCCGGTTCTCAATCAGAGCGATCATGGTCCGTCCTACGGCTACCGCCGTCCCATTGAGGGTGTGCACTGCCTGAATCGCTTCGTTATCGGCAGTCCGGTACCGACAATTGAGGCGACGTGCCTGGTAATCGGTGGTATTCGAGCACGAGGTCAGCTCGCGGTAGCGCTCCTGGCTCGGGATCCAGGCCTCGCAGTCGTACTTCTTCGCGGCCGAAGCCCCCAGATCGCCTGCGGCGACGTTGACGACTCGGTAGGGGATCTCCAACTCACCCAGGATGCGCTCCTCGATTGCCAGCAGCCGCTCGTGCTCGGCGGCCGACTCCGAGGGCTCGACGAACGAGAACATCTCGACCTTGTCGAACTGGTGGACGCGGAAGATACCGCGGGTGTCGCGGCCGGCGGCGCCGGCCTCGCGGCGGAAACAGGGTGAGAAGCCCGCGTAGCGCAGCGGCAGCCGCTCGGCGTCGAGGATCTCGCCGGCGTGCAATCCCGCCAGGGCGACCTCGGAGGTGCCGACCAGGAAGAGCTCGTCCTTCGGCACTTCGTAGATCTGGTCGCGGTCGCCGGGCAGGAAGCCGGTCCCGTAGAGAGCTTCCTCGCGGACCAGCACCGGCGGCACGACCGGCTCGTGGCCCTCGCCGCGAACCAGATCGATCGCGAAGCGGACGAGCGCCAGCTCGAGCAGCACCAGGTCGCCCTTCAGGTAGGCGAAGCGCGAGCCTGAAAGACGCGCCGCGGACTCCACGTCGATCAGGCCCAGCCTGGTGCCGATCTCGAGGTGGTCGCGCGGCTCGAAATCGAATCTGGGCCGCTCGCCGGCCTCGCGCAGGACGACCGCATCCTCCTCGGTCATTCCGTCGGGAGCGTCGGGATCGGGCAGGTTGGGCAGGGTCGCGGCGACCCGGTCCAGATCGGCCTCGACTCCCTCCAGCTCAGCCTTGCCCGCCTCGATCCGCTCCTTCAGCGTCTGCACGACCTCCATCTGCTCCGCCGCGTCCTCACCGCGCTGTTTCGCTTCGCCGATCTGCTTGGAGAGCGTCTTGCGCTCGGCCTGGGCACCCTCGATCTCGGGCAGTAGCTCACGTCGCCGAGCATCCAAGGCCAGTAGCGCGTCGACCTCCTCGGCGGCACCGCGGCGGGCAAGCGCCCGCTTGACCCGCTCGGGATCGGAGCGGATCAGCTTCAGGTCAAGCATCGAAGATCGCGCTACGGAGAGGGCTGGCCGGGGCGCGGCGATTCTTCGGCTTCGTCGCCCGCGTACTTGGCGACGAAGCGGGCCAGCGCTTCCGCGTCGGAGCCGACCACGATGTTCTGGGGCATGATCGCACCGGAGAAGCCGCCGTTCTGGATCGCGAAGAGGGCATCGTCGTAGGTCTCGGTTCGCTGGTCGAGGTTCGGCCCCTGCGTGCGCACGCTGCGATTCCCGGTTCCCTGCGTGCCCGCGGCGCTCAACGTGTGGCAGCCGCTGCAGTGGGTGGCGAAGAGCACGGCCCCGTTGTAGTTGGGGTCGTTCTTGGAGACCGAGATGCCCTCTTCGCCGAAGCCGCAGGCGGCGAGGGCGAGCGCGGCCACGACGGCCAGAGCGATTGCTAGTACAGGTCGCACGCGGCGCGCATCATATTGTCCCTAGCAGCCGTGAGTCCGCCCGACCCCGCCAGCTTCCGTGCAGCGATGGGGACGTTGCCCACCGGAGTGACCGTCGTGACCGCCTCCGGGCCCGAGGGTCCGGCCGGTGCGACGGCCAATGCGGTCTGCTCGCTCTCGATCGAGCCGATGCTGATGCTGGCCTGTCTCGACCGGGGCTCACGCACGCTGCTCGCCGTGCAGGCGGCCAACCGCTTCGGGATCAGCATCCTGCACGCCGGCCAGGAGTCGATCGCCCGCGCCTTCGCCACCAAGGCGCCGGTGGCGGACAAGTGGGAGGGCGTCGGGTGGGGCGAGCGCGACGGCATCCCGGCGATCGACGACGCCCTCGCCTTCGTCGCCTGCGACCTGCGCGACGTGATCGCCGGCGGAGACCACGTCATCGTCACCGGCGAGGTAACGGGGCTGGAGACCAGCGCGGGCGACCCGCTCGTCTTCCACAACGGCGATTATTGGCCGTTGAGCTGAGCGCCCAGGGGTGGAGCGGTCGGTGCCGAGAGATCCGAGCGTCTACCGCGCCCTTGCGGATCCACGCCCGGACGGAGCCGCAAAGCGAGGGAAGAGTCGGGCGACCAGCGCCTCCTGAAACCACGAAAAGGTCAAGACAACCCCGACAACAACCCCAGAGGTGACAATTTCTGGCAGGGCCAGAAATTGTCCGCCGACAACGAATGGTGCGATTGCGGTCATCAGCAAGCCAAAACGAATTAAAAGCCCGGCTATTAGCTGTTTTGTCTGCATGACAATTAGTATAGCCCTGTCACCGACCGAGCAACACCGGTAAGCAAGATGGTGCCCCAGACGGAGAACACCGCGGGCAGGCCGGGTGAGCCAAAATCGGGAAGCGTTGAAGCGAGCACGCCTCGATCGTTCCGAAGCCGGACGCACGCGTGGCGCGCTGAATGTCAATTCTCTGTGCCAACATCGAAGCTATGGAAAAACGCTTCCAGGAGCCCGGCTGGTTCACCAAGCAAGTCTTCAACCGGCTCGTCGCCGGGCTGACCAAGCTCGGCATCAGCGTCGCCGGCTCGCGGGTGCTCGAAGTCAAGGGGCGCAAGAGCGGCGAGTGGCGGCGGACGCCGGTCAACCTGCTTACCCACGAGGGCAATCGCTACCTGGTGGCCCCCCGCGGTCATACGCAGTGGGTGAAAAACCTGAGGGCGAGCGGCAACGGACGTCTCGTGCTCGGCCGCCACACCGAGGAGTTCGACGCGAGCGAGGTCGGCGAAGAGGAGAAGCCCACCCTTCTGCGCGCCTACCTGAAGAAGTGGAAGTGGGAGGTCGGCGCCTTCTTCGACGGCGTCGGCGCGGACTCCCCAGAAGACGAGCTGCGCCGCATCGCCCCGGATCACCCCGCCTTCCGCATCACGTCCACCTGATCCCGGCGCCGGCGCCTGCCGCTCGCCTCGCAATCGCCGGGGGGACAGAAATCGGTGCGACAACACGAATCAAATCACGTCTCGGTACAGTGATGGCGCTGATTGGGGAATCAGCAGGGAAGAGAGGCTCTACGAATTTCGCTGTTTCTCATAGAGGGGGCTGGCGTTTGCTCGCAAGCGCCAGCCTGATGGCGCTCGCACTGGCCTGGGCACCGGCCGGTGCGCGGGGGGTCGGGGCAGGAGATCCCAGCGTCACAATCGGCCTTCAGGCCATCCACTCGAACTCGCTGCGCCCAACGCTCGACCTTCGCGGGCATAGCATCGACCGAGAAGACTCCGAAACCTTCAGCGTAGACACCCGTCTCTCGCGAGTCCCGTGTCCCGGCGAATACCGCTTCGAGGCCGCTGAGGAGAACAGCAGCAACGGCAACAGCTCGACCTACGACGCGCTGATCAGGCTCGTCGGTCTCACCGCCGGCGGGCACTGCGGAAGCGCGCTCCCGTTGGTGCGGGGTCAGATGAGCGTCCTCCTGCAGGACCGCCTCGACAGCCTCTTCGTCGTCAAGGGCAGCCGGTCGAACGGCGGCGCTTTCGGAGGAAGGCTGACCCTCTCCAGCCTTCCGCAGTGCCACAAGAACTACACGCTGGAAGTAAACGTCGACCTGGCCGGCTGGAGCCGCAGCCTCGAATTCAGGGTCCAGGTGCTCGAAGTCAACACGACCCTGCAGGGAGAGCCGGCTGAAAGCGACCGATGCTGAATGGGCGCGGGTCGCAGATCGCAATCGGGCTCTTATTGCTGGCGATCGGCATGGCCGGGGTTGCGCTTGCAGTTGGCAGGGAGTTCGACCTGCACACCCAGCCCCATGTCGTAGCCAAGATCTTCAACGTCGATGGCACCGTGCAGGTCTTCGTCGGTTGCGAGCAGGCGGCCGTGGTCGCGACCGGCGAAGCCCGTGAGCTGGACCTGGGCCGGATACCGTCTGACGAGGGAATCTTCGTCAGCGTGATCAGCCGTGACCACAACCCCTCATGGGACGTTGAAACCTTCAGCAACGGGAATGCCGTCCTCGAAGACAGCAAGGGGTACGCCGAGGTACCGGGTTTCGAGGCGGAAGCAAACGCGGTCGTCTTTGCCGAAGCCTTCACAGCCGGAGGCGAAGAACTCGGCTCGACTGGCTGTCAGGCACCCGATCTGGTCGACAAGGCCGAGATCCCCGAATATCTCAAATCTCCCGATGAGAGCGAAGCCCCGGCGGCGAAGGCGGATGAATCTCCCTACGGGCCCCGGCACTTTCCCTACGATCAAATCGACGCGGTTGGGCGCTGGTCACTCCCGGCCCTCGCCCTGCTGGGCGTCATCGTGGCCTTCGGATCGACGCCGATCCGCCGCCTCGCCAGGTCGTACAGGTCCCACATCGGCGGCACCGCCGGGGTCCTCAGCGTCGTTGGCATTCTGCTGACCGTGGTGACGACCATCGCTTTCGGTGTCCTCCTCGCCGCGCTCACGGTCGCCGGTGTTGCGCTGCTGTTTGCCGTATCGCTCATCCTGCTGTTTGGGCTAGAAGGCCCCGCTGGTGCCGGCGGCTCGGAGGGCTAAAAAGAAGATCACGCCGCAGCTGACCGCCATGATGCCCATCTCGCGGCGGACTATCGCCAGGGCCAGGGTCTGCTGGTGGTCGGTGGGGAGTGATTCGAAATCGACGTCGCCGAGCTCGCGCTGGGCGGCGCCGGCGCGAGCGCCCTCGGCGAGGAAGGAGACGACGAGGGGCAGGATCCCGTAGAGGTAGTGCAGGTTGTCGGCGGGTTTGTGGTTGGTGAGCACGAGCAGGCCGCCCAGCATCGCCTGGATGAAGACGGACACCTGGGCGGCTCGCAGCAGATACCAGAAGGGGATCGACGGGCGGGAGCGCAGCCATGCAACACCGCCGGCGGCGAAGGCTGCGAGGTTGAGCGCAATTAGCGCACAACCGACGACGAGGTGGACCTCAAGCATCGGGCCTATTTCCGCCCGAAAGGGTCGGGATTCGGCTTGCTGATGCGGAAAAGCACTATGTAGCAAGTTGTCACAAGGTGGGTGTATAACAGCGAGTGCAGGCGACGACGGCGAGGCGCGGGACGCCCCGCCGGGACAGGCGCCGCACCTCCACCCCAATGCTGAAGAGCTACCTACCGATTCTCGTCTTCGCCCTGCTCGGCCTCGGCGTCGGCAGCGCCTTCGTGATGCTCAACCACCTGATCGGCCCGAAGCGGCCGAAGAAGCCGACCGCGGCGAGCCGCCGCCAGACCGAGCCGTATGAGTCGGGCATCCCGGTCGAGCCCTCGGGTGGGATGCGCTTCGGCGTCAGCTTCTACCTGATCGCGATGCTCTTCATCCTCTTCGACATCGAGGTCGTCTTCCTCTACCCGATCGGGGTCATCTTCAAGGGCGCCGACAGCCTCTTCGTGCTCGGCGAGCTGGTCACCTTCGTCGCCCTGCTGCTGGTCGCCTTCGTCTACGTGTGGCGAAAGGGTGCGCTCGATTGGAGGTAGAGCGACAGACGATGCGGGACCGTCAGCTGCGTGCCCGCGACATGCTGCGCGGCGACCTGGAGGGCGATGAGCTGGAGCGCTACGTCGAGGAAAAAGTCGTGATGACCAACTTCGACAAGCTGCTCGGCTGGGCACGGGCGAACTCCTGCTTCCCGCTCACCTTCGGCCTCGCCTGCTGCGCGATCGAGGCGCCGATCTCGCTGGTCACCGCCCGCTACGACCTCGCCCGCTTCGGCGCCGAGGCGCTGCGGGCCTCGCCCCGCCAGGCCGACATGATCATCCTCTCGGGCCGGGTCTCGATCAAGATGGCGCCGGTCGTCCGCCGCCTCTACGACCAGATGCTGGAGCCGAAATGGGCGATCTCGATGGGCGCCTGCTCCTCCAGCGGCGGCATGTTCTCCAACTACGCCGTCGTCCAGGGCGCCGACAAGTTCATGCCGATCGACCTCCACATCCCCGGCTGCCCGCCGCGGCCGGAGGCGGTGCTCTACGGCTTCACCAAACTGCAGCGCAAGATCATGGGCAATCCCGACCAGGGCTGGCGCCAACGCTACAACGCCGCCGGCACCGAGGAGTGGGCGCGCGGTGGGCCCCGCAGCGAACCGAGCCCGGAAGCGGCGGAGGCATATGAGGAAGCACGGGGGCTGATCCGTGCCTGACGCCCCTGGACTGGAGCTGATCCGGGGGGAGATCGAGCAGGACCACCCCGGCGCGGTGCTCGACACGAGCTTCGACCGTGACCAGCCGGCGCTGGTCGTGGACCCGGCGCAGATCCTCGCCGTGCTCGCCTGGCTGCGCGACGCGCCGGGCCAGGGCTACCGCTTCCTCTCCAGCCTGCACGCCGCCGACTACCTGCCCGCCGAACCGCGCTTCGCCGTCCACTACGAGCTGCTCAACCGCGATCGGGTCGAGCGCCTACGCGTCAAAGCGATGCTGGCCGACCCGGGCGACGATGCGCTGCCGGAGATCGACTCCTGCGTCGGGCTCTTCCCAACCGCCCAGTTCCAGGAGCGCGAGACCTACGACTTCTTCGGAATCGCCTTCAAGGGCAACCCGGACCTGACCCGGATCCTCTTGCCCGAGGACTACGTCGGCTGGCCGCAGCGGCGCGACTTCCCAATCGGTGGGGAGCCGGTGACCTTCACCTACAACGAGCGCAACTATGGCTGAGCTCGCACACGCCAACGGCACGCCCGGCCTCGACACCGAGGTGATGACGATCAACATCGGGCCGCACCACCCGGCCACGCACGGGGTGCTGCGCCTCGTCGTCGACCTCGAAGGCGAGGTCGTGCGCGACCTCAAGCCGGTGATCGGCTACGTCCACACCGGGATCGAAAAGTCCTGCGAGGACAAGAGCTACTGGAAGGTCATCCCCTTCGTCGAGCGGATGGACTACGTCTCCTACTTCTTCCAGATGGAGGCCTTCTGCGGTGCGGTCGAGCGCCTCGTCGACCTCGAGATCCCGCCCCGCGCCAAGTACCTGCGGACGATCTTCCTCGAGCTCAACCGGATCCACTCCCACCTGGTCTGGCTGGGGACGACGGCGCTCGACCTCGGCGCGATCTCGATGCTCTGGTACTGCTTCCGGGAGCGCGATCGCATCCTCGACCTGTTCGAAATGGCGACCGGGCAGCGGATGCACACGCGCTACTTCCAGGTCGGCGGCGTGATCGAGGACATCCCGCGCGGCTTCGAGGCGAAGCTGCGCAGCTTCCTCACCGACATGCCGATCCGCGTCGAGCAGTACCAGGCGCTGCTCGACCGCAACGAGGTCTTCCTCTCGCGCGCCAAGGGGACCGGGATCGTCCCCCGCGAGCGACTGCTGGAGCTGGGTGTGACTGGGCCGCTGCTGCGTGCCGCCGGCGAGCCCTGGGACCTGCGCAAGGCCTTCGACTACCTCGCCTACCCCGAGATGGACTTCAAGGTCCCGGTCGGCACGGTCGGCGACAACTACGACCGCTACCGGGTGCGGGTCGCGGAGATGGTCGAGTCGGTGCGGATCATGGAGCAGGCACTCGACGGATTGCCCGAAGGGCCGTTCATCGCTGAGGACCGCAAGTACGTGCTGCCGCCGCGCTCGGAGCTCTCGACCTCGATGGAGTCGCTGATCCACCACTTCAAGCTGGTCACCGAGGGCTACCGGGTGGACGCGGGCGAGGTCTACTACGCGATCGAGTCGCCGCGCGGCGAGCTCGGCTGCTTCGTCCTCGCCGACGGCTCCTCGAAGCCGGCCCGGGTCCACTTCCGCGACCCCTCCTTCGTCAACCTGCAGGCCTTCAGGGACATGTCGGTGGGCAGCTACGTCGCCGACATGATCGCCAGCCTCGGCATGCTCGACCCGATCCTCGGCGGGGTCGATCGATGAGCGAGTTCCCGGTCGATCGTGCGGTCAGCGAGGGACGGGTTCCCGACCGCTCCCCCGAGGCGATTCCCGAGCTGCACGAAGTCGATTGCCCGGCCGAGCTGCGCGAGCAGATCGAGACCTTGATGGGTCGGTATCCCGACCGGCACTCCGTCTCGATCCCGGCGCTGTGGGCCGTGCAGCGGTTGTATGGCTGGTGCACGCCGGAGGGAATCCGGCAGGCCGCCGCGGTGATGCGGGTGACGCCCGCCTATCTGGAGTCGGTGGCGAGCTTCTACGACCTGCTCCACACCGAGCCGGTCGGCAGCCACAAAGTCGCCGTCTGCACCAACATCAGCTGCTGGATGCGCGGTGGCGACGAGCTGCTCGACGCCTTCCGTGCCGCCGCCGGGGACAGCGAGGACATCTTCGTCACCGGGTTCGAGTGCCTCGGCGCCTGCGACATCGCCCCGATGGCCTCGATCGACGAGCGCTATTTCGGGCCGCTGGAGACTGGGGAGGCAAAGACGGCGATCGACCAGCTCCTCGCCGGCGAGGACGTGCTGCCCGGCAAAGCGCTGGAGAAGCGGCCCCTGGCGGGTGACGCCCGTGCCTGAGACACGAGTCCTGCTCGAGCACGCCGAGGACCCGGCGCTGCGCACGATCGACGGCTACAAGGGCTACGGCGGCTACGCGACGCTGGAGAAGGCCTATCGCGAGATGGAGGCCAACGAGATCCTCAAGGAGCTCGAAGACTCCGGCCTGCGCGGGCGCGGCGGCGCCGGCTTCTCGATGGGGAAAAAGGCCTCCTTCCTGCCCCGCGGCGAGATGGCCAAGTACCTCTGCTGCAACGCCGACGAGTCCGAGCCGGGGGCGTTCAAGGACCGCGAGCTGATGCAGCGCAACCCACACCAGCTGATCGAGGGGATCGCGATCGCGGCGATCGCGGCCGACGCCGGCCACGCCTTCATCTTCATCCGCGGCGAGTACGACTCGCAGGCCGGCATCCTCGACGCCGCCGTAGCCGAAGCGTATGAGGCGGGCTACCTGGGCAAGGACATCCTCGGCTCCCGCCGCGACCTCGAGCTGATCGTCCACCGCGGCGCCGGCGCCTACATCTGCGGCGAGGAGACGGCGCTGCTCGACGCGCTCGAGGGCAAGCGCGGCAACCCACGACTGAAGCCCCCCTTTCCGGCGGTGCAGGGCCTCTACGGCGGGCCGACCCTGATCAACAACGTCGAGACGCTCTCCAACGTGCCGCGCATCGTCGCCCACGGCGCCGAGTGGTTCAAGGGCTTCGGCACCGAGCAGTCGCCCGGGACCAAGGTCGTCTCGGTCTCCGGCGGCGTGCGGCGGCCGGGCAACTTCGAGGTCGAGCTGGGCGTGCCGACCCGGGAGCTGATCTACGACCTCGCCGGCGGCCCGCTCGAGGGGCATGAGGTCAAGGCCTTCTATCCCGGCGGCTCCTCCTCCCCGGTCCTGACCCCTGCCGAGCTCGACCTTCCCTACTCCTTCGAGGCGATGGCCGAAGCCGGCTCGATGCTCGGCTCGGGCTCGATCATCGTCGCCGACGACACGGTCTCGATCCCGCACATGGCGCTGCGCACGGCGCGCTTCTACCACCACGAGTCCTGCGGCAAGTGCACCCCCTGCCGCGAGGGCACCAACTGGACGGTGAAGATGCTCGAACGGGTCGTGCGCGGCGAGGCGACCCCGATGGACCTCGACATCATCAGCTCGGTCCAGGAGAACATCATGGGCCACTGCCTCTGCGTGCTCGGCGACTCGATGGCGATGCCGGTCAGCGCGATGGTGAAGAAGTTCAGGCCCGAGTTCGAGGCCGTGATGGCGGCTCAGGCGGTGGCCGCGTGAGCCGCGAGGTGACGATCGTGATCGACGGCCGCGAGGTGGCCGCGAGCGAGGGTGAGATGCTGCACGACGCCGCCAAGCGCGGCGACATCGAGATCCCGGTCTTCTGTTACGAGCCGAAACTCGGCGACCCGGTCGGCGCCTGCCGCATGTGCCTGGTCGAGGTCGAGGGAATTCCGAAACTGCAGACCTCCTGCTCGACCCCCGTCCGCGACGGCATGGTCGTCCACACCCGCACCGAACAGGTCAAGCACGCGCAGAGCGCGGTGGTCGAGTTCCTGCTCGTCAACCACCCGCTCGACTGCCCCGTCTGCGACAAAGGCGGCGAGTGCCCGTTGCAGGACATCACGCAGGGCTGGGGCCCCGGCAAGAGCCGCATGACCGATCAGAAGCGGCACTTCGAGAAGCCGGTCGAGCTCTCGCCGCTGGTCGCGATCGACCGCGAGCGCTGCATCCTCTGCTACCGCTGCGTGCGCTTCAGCCAAGAGGTCTCCGAGGACTCCCAACTGCAGCTCCTGGAGCGCGGCGACCGAACCTTCGTCGGCACCTTCGACGACCGCCCCTACGTCGACCCCTTCCACGGCAACATCACCGACCTCTGCCCGGTCGGTGCGCTGACCAGTTACACCTACCGCTTCCGCGCGCGGCCCTGGGACATCGAGCAGGCCGGCTCGGTCTGCACGCTCTGCCCGAGCCAGTGCAACGTCAGCTTCACCGTCCGCGACGAGCAGGTGAAGCGGGTGATCGCCCGCGACAACCCCGACGTCGACGACGGCTGGCTTTGCGACCGCGGCCGTTACGGCTTCGAGATGTTCGCCGCAGGGGAGCGCGTGAGCGAGCCGCGGCTGCGCGGCGGCCCTGTCGAATGGGACGAGGCGATAGCCAAGGCCGCGGCTGCGCTGAAGGCCGGCGGCGCCGAGACCGCCGCGATCGTCGGCGACGCCTCCAACGAGGAGGGCTACCTGGTCCAGCGCATCCTGCGTGAGGCCCTCCGCTCGCCCCACGTCGAGTCGCGCATCTCCCGCGGCCCGAACCGCGACACGCTTCTGCAACTCGCCCAGCCCGAGCTCTCGGCCAAGGTCCGTGACATCGACGACGCCGACGCGATCCTCCTCATCGGCAGCGACCCGCTGCACAGCTCGCCGATCCTCGACCTGCGCATCCGCAAGGCGATGCGGCGCAGCGGCGCCAAGCTGGTCGTCGCGACCGACCGCCCGACGACGCTCGACGGAGGTGCCGAGGCGGTCTACCGATACGCGCCCGGCGACGCGACCTTCACTCTCACCAAGCTCACCCAGGACGACGTTCTGCGCGATGCCGAGCGGGTCGTGGTCCTCTGGGGAGAGCGCATCGCCCGCGAGGGCGAGGGCGCGACGGTCGCCCTACTCAACCTGGCGAGTGCCCTTGATCTGGCAGGCAAGGAGGGCGGCGGCCTCCTTGAGATCCCCGACCTGAGCAACGCCCGCGGCCTGCGCGAGGCCGGTTGCCTACCCGACGCCGGCCCCGGCCTGACCCGACCTGCATCGAACCCCCATTTGGGGTCCGATGCAGGTCGGACCGGGAAGTCGACCGAGGAGATCCGGGCGGCGCTGGAGTCCGGCGAGCTGAAGACGCTCCTTCTCTTCGGCGCCGACCCGCTGCGCGACTTCCCGGACACCCCCGCCTGGCAACGAGCCCTCGCCGCAGCCGGCCACCTGATCGTCTTCTCCACCTTCGAGAACGCGACGACCAAAATGGCCGACATCGTCTTCCCACTCGAGACGCACGCGGAGAAAGACGGCACGGTCACCCACCCCGACGGCCGCCTCCAACGCGTGCGCCCCAGCGCCTCGCGCCCCGGCGACATCCGCCCGAACTGGGGAGTGCTCGCGGAGCTCTCGCTGGCGCTGGGACATGACACCGGGATCGCCTCCCAGCCCTCAGCCCTCGCAGCTCTCACCGACGCGGTCCCCTTCTACGACGGCATCGACGACGCCGAGATCGCAGGCCGAGGCGTCCGCTGGCAGGACCGCGACGCGGCTTCGAAGCTTCCGAACACTGAGGGGGCGTCGGGCGCAGGGTCTCCAGGAACTCCTCGCGAACGCGAGCCTGGAGACCCTGCGCCCGACGCCCTCACGCTAGGCACGTACCGCGACCTCTGGGCAGGCCCGATCACCGAGCTGAACCCGCCCTTGAAGTTCCTCCAGCCCCAACAGCGCGTCGAGCTCTCACTGCCCGACGCCGAGCGCCTCGGGCTGAGCAACGGCGACGAGGTCAAGGTCGGCGAGAACGGAAGCAGCGTGCTCGCCCGCGTGCAGATCCGGGAACGGATCGAGCAGGGCGTCTGCTTCCTGATCGAGGGCACCGCCGAGGACAACGCCAACGGCCTGCTCAACGGCTCCCCGGTCAGCGTGAAGATCGAGAAGGCCGGCGCGTGATCCCGCTCGCCGACACCCAGCTCGTCGAAGCGACCTGGATCATGGTCGTCAAGTCGCTGGTGATCTTCGCCGTGATCTTCGGGATCTTGCCGCTGATGACGGTCCTCGAGCGCAAGCTGATCGGCCGCTTCCAGCACCGCTACGGGCCCAACCGGGTCGGCCCCTTCGGCATCCTGCAGCCGCTTGCCGACGTCGGCAAGCTGCTCAGCAAGGAGGCTTTCATGCCGGCGAACGCGATCAAATCGCTGTTCGTGCTGGGGCCGCTGCTGCCGGTCCTCTCCGGCGTCCTCGCCCTGGCGATCATCCCCTGGGGCAACGTCCAGGACGGCGTCGGCCTCTACGGGATCGACGTGCCGATCGGCATCCTCTACTTCTTCGCCGTCGGCTCGATCGCCTTCTACGGCGTGCTGCTGGGCGGCTGGGCCTCGGGCTCCAAATACAGCCTGCTCGGCGCGATGCGCGGCGCCGCCCAGCTGATCTCCTATGAGGTGGCGATGGGCCTGGCCCTGCTCGGCGCGATCATCATGGGCGGCTCGCTCTCGCTGGTCGACATCGTCGAGGCCCAGGGCACGATCTGGTTCATCGTGCCGCAGTTCGCCGGCTTCCTGATCTTCATGCTCGCCGGCTTCGCCGAGACCAACCGGACGCCGTTCGACATGCCCGAGGCCGACGCCGAACTCGTTCAGGGCTTCATGACCGAGTACGGCGGCATGCGCTTCGGCAGCTTCCTCCTGGTCGAATACATGGAGATCCTCGTCGTCTCCGGGATCGCCGCAGCTGTCTTCCTCGGCGGCTGGATGGGGCCGGGGCCGGGCTGGCTCGACCCGATCTGGATGCTGGCCAAGATGATGGGCCTGGTGCTGCTCTTCATCTGGGTGCGGGCGACGCTGCCGCGACTGCGCTACGACCAGCTGATGAGCCTCGGCTGGAAGGTCCTGCTGCCGCTGGCGACGCTGAACGTCCTCGTCACCGCGGTGCTGGTGGTGGTGACGTGAGACGTCCTGTGTCAACCCCCCGCCGTCTGCAGGCGGTTGAAGTTGCCATGTCGAGCGGGGTCATAGGGCTCCCGGTTCTGCCAGCAACGCCAGAGCACCCTGATCCAGGCACGGCCCAGAGTGCGGATCGCATGGGGGTGGTCTTGCCCTCTGGCCCGCGCTCTGCGGTAAACCTCGCCGGCCCAGGGATGCCAATGGCGGGTGGAGTCGGCCAGCCTGGCGACGGCGACCCGCAGGCGCTTGTCGCAGGCCCGCCTGAAGGTGGCGATGCGCAGCTTGCCGGACTCCAGGGCGACTGGGCTCATGCCAGCGTCGGCGGCCATCGTGGCCTCGGTCGGGTAGCGCTCCCGGCAGTCGCCGAGCTCGGCGATCAAGGTCGCCGGGGAGAGCGCCGTCTTGGGGTCGCGAAACAGCGCCCGGAAGATGGCCGCGTCGGGGTGGGCGGCAAGCCGCTCGCGGATCTGGGCGTCAAGCGCGGCGATCTCGGCGACGATTGGCTCCAGGGCGCCGACCAGGCCGAGGACGACCGCCCGACGTGCCTCGCACTCAGCCTTCCCCGCGGTCCCCTTGGGCGCCGCGTTCAGCCGCGCCACCAGCTCGGCGGGGTCGGTCCTGCCGCTGTAGGAGTTGCGAGCCAGGAATGCCGCCATGCGCCCGGCACCCAGGCCTCTGGTGTCACCGGGACTCGGATAGCGCTTGATGAAGGCCAGCGAGATCGGGCTGTCGAGCGCGGCAAAGATCAGCGCCCCGGGCCAGAAGGCCTGCAGTTGGGCGCGCAGCTGGTTGGCGAGCTCCACCCGCACCCCGACCAGGCCCTCGCGGGCCCGGGTCAGCGCCTTCAGCGCCTTGGTCTCCTCGCCGTCGGGCACCAGCGCCCGGAAGCGGTGGGCGTCGGTGCGGGCCAACTCGGCCAAGACGTAGGCGTCGAAGCGATCGGACTTGCCGTGGGCGACCGCGAAGCGGGCACGGGCGGCTTTGACCTGATTGGGGTGGATCGCCAACACCTCCAGGCCGGCGGCGAGCAGGCGCTCGACCAGGATGCCGTCGGGGCGCTCGATCGCCACCCGAACTACGCCGTGCCTCTCGAGCCCGCGCGCCAGCTCGGTGAGCCCACGTTCGTCATGGGTGACGGAGAAGCGCTCATTGACGCGCCCCTCTTCGCTGATGCAGACCTCATGGGCCTCGGCGGCCCAGTCGATTCCCGCGGTTGGTGCCATGCTTCCTCCTCGGTCGATTCACGTCGGCTGGCTGCCGGCCACGAGGAGCCGTTGCGCGTGCTCATAGGGTGGCGTTTACCGGCGCCACGTCCTGTTGGCGCTTCTGGCACCTCGCACCGCCGGGAGGCGCTGGTCTCACGCGGGCCGTCTGTGCGGCTAGCGAGCGTGGCGCTCTCCCGGCGGGGGTCGGCTTCTCTATGCGTTCCCCCGGGATCTTCGACGGCCTCGCTGCGCTCGGCCTCTCAATCTCAGGAGAACAAAGGGGAGGTTGGCCTATGAGCGAGCAGTTCCCCTACCTGAAGGACGACAGCGTGGTCGAGGTCCAGCGCGGGCCGGAGCCAGGCGGGGTCGGCGGCGCCTACCGCGCCTTCGGCGAGACGCTGCGCGGGCTGAAGACGACGATGGCACGGCTGATCGAGGGGCCGCTGACGATCCAGTACCCGGAGGAGAAGACGCCCGTCTACCCGCGCTTCCGCGGCCGCCACAAACTCCACAAGTTCGAGGACACGGGCCTGGAGAAGTGCGTCGGCTGCTCGCTCTGCGCCGCCGCCTGCCCCGCCGACTGCATCCGCGTCGTCGCCGCCGAGAACATCCCCGGCGAGCGCGTCTCCGCCGGCGAGCGCTACGCCGCCGTCTACGAGATCAACCTCTCGCGCTGCATCTTCTGCGGCTACTGCGAGATCGCCTGCCCCTTCGACGCGATCACGATGGGCCACGACTACGAGATGGCCGACTACGACCGCGAAAACCTGATCTTCACCAAGGAGATGCTGCTCGCCGAGCCGCTCGAGCGGACGCCGCTGAAAGCCGAGGGCGAGTAAGTGGAAGCGGTGCTGTTCTTCGCTGCGGCGATCGGCGCCCTCGGCGGCGCGATCGGGGTCGTCGCCATGCGCAACCCCTTCTACAGCGTGCTGGCGCTGATCGTCCACCTCTTCTCGCTCGCCGTGCTCTTCCTGCTGCTCAGCTCGGCCTTCGTGGCCGCCGCCCAGGTGGTCGTCTACGCGGGCGCGGTGATGGTCCTCTACGTCTTCGTGGTCGCCTACGTCGGCGGCGGCGAGGAGTCAGCCTGGGAGCCGATCCCCGGCCAGCAATTCATCGCCCCGCTCCTCGGCATCGCCATCTTCATAGAGCTCGCGGTAGCCGTCCTAGCCTCGTCCCTCCTGGCTCTCGGCCAAAAGGGGCCGGACGTGAAGCCCGGCTTCGGCGACCCGGCCGGAATCGGCCACCTGCTGCTCGAAAAGTTCCTGCTGCCCTTCGAGGCGAGCTCGATCCTGCTCCTGCTCGCCGCAGTCGGAGCAATTGTCCTCGCCAGCCGCAGGCGTGAAGGCGAGTCCGCATGAACATCGAGTGGTACATCGTCCTCTCCTCGCTGCTCTTCGCGGTAGGCGCGATGGGCATCCTGATCCGCCGCAGCCCGGTCGTGATCCTGCTCTGCCTCGAGCTGATGCTCAACGCCGGCAACCTCGCCCTGGTCGCCTTCAGCCGCATGGTCGGCAACCAGCAGGGGCAGGTCTTCGCCATCGTCGTGATGGTCGTCGCCGCCTGCGAGGTCGTCATCGGCCTCGGCCTGATCGTCGCGATCTTCCGCCGCAAGCTGCCGCTCGACGTCGATGAGCTGCGGGAGCTGCGCGGATGAGCGCCACCACCTGGGCCTGGCTGGTCCTGCTGCTGCCGCTGCTTGGCTCGATCGTCGTCTCGCTCGGCTTCCGGGCGATCCCGGCGCGGGTCGCCGGCATCGTCGGAACCGCCGCGGTCGGCCTCGCCTTCGTCTGCGCGGTCGCGGCGCTCCTCAACCTGCTTGGCGATCAGCCCGAGGCGCGCCACCACGCCTCCTCGCTCTGGACCTACGCCGCCGCCGCCGGCCTCGACATCAAGCTCGGCATCTACGTCGACCAGCTCTCGGTCTTCATGATGCTCGTCGTCACCGGGGTCTCGACCCTGATCCACCTCTACTCGTTCGGCTACATGAAGTCGGACGAGGGCTACCACCGCTTCTTCAGCTATCTCAATTTCTTCGTCTTCTCGATGCTGCTGCTGGTCCTCGCCGGCAACTTCGTCCTCCTGATCGCCGGCTGGGCATTCGTCGGCTTCGCCTCCTACGCGCTGATCAGCTTCTGGTACCGGCGCACGACCGCGACCAGGGCGGGGATGAAGGCCTTCGTGATCAACGTCGTCGGCGACATCGGCCTCGTCCTCGCTGCGCTCCTTATCTTCCGCGAACTCGGGAGCTTCGAATACGGGACCGTCTTCGCCCAGGCGCCGCACGTCTTCGCCCGCGGCGAGTGGACGGTGACCGCGATCTGCCTGCTGCTGCTCGTCGGCGCCTTCGCCAAGTCGGCGCAGATCCCTTTCCACACCTGGCTTCCGGACGCGATGGAGGGGCCGACCCCGGTCTCCTCGCTGATCCACGCGGCGACGATGGTCACCGCCGGCGTCTACCTGATCGCCCGCACCCACGTCCTCTTCTACCTCGCTCCGACCGCCGCCGACATCGCCGCCTTCGTCGGTCTCGGCACGCTGCTGATCGCCGGCACGATCGCGCTGACGATGACCGACCTGAAGCGGGCGATCGCCTACTCGACGATGAGCCAGATCGGCTACATGATCATGGGCGTCTCGATCGGCGCCTACGCGCAAGGGCTCTTCCATCTGATGACCCACGCCTTCTTCAAGGCGCTGCTCTTCATGACCGCCGGCTCGATCATCTCGGCGATGGCGAACCGCCAGGACATCGACCGGATGAGCGGCTTCTGGAAGGCGATGCGGTTCACCTCGCTGATGTTCGTGATCGGCGGCCTGGCGCTGGCCGCCTTCCCGCTCACCTCCGGTTTCTTCTCCAAGGACTCGATCCTCGCCTACGCCGAGGCGCGCGGCGGGATGTACACCTGGATGGCGATCGGCGGCTACGTCGGCGCCTTCCTCACCGCGCTCTACACCTTCCGCCTGATCTTCCGGGTGCTGCCGGGCGAGCCCTGCGAGGAGGCACAGCACCTGATCGACACGGGAGAGCTCTACCACGGCCCGGCGATCAACCCGGCCAACGAAGAGCTCGAGGACACCGAAGTCGGCTTCCCCGGCGCCCACCACCACATCGCCGAGCAGTCATGGCCGATGGCGGTCGCGATGGCTGTGCTATCCGTCGGCGCCCTCTTCGCCGGCCTGATCCAGGTGCCGGGCGTCGACAACGTGCTCTTCGGCTTCCTCGACCCCGCCTTCGCCGACGTGCCGCTCAGCGCGATCCACCCGACGGTGGGCGAGGAGTGGCGGGGGCTCGCGATCGGCGCCGTGATCTCGCTGGTCGGGATCGGGCTCGCCTGGGTCCTCTGGGTGGCGCGTCCTGAGCTGCCGGGGCTGTTCCGCCAGCGCCTCCACCCCGTCTACCTGCTCGCCGTCAACAAGTGGTACTTCGACGAGGCGATCGACTTCCTCGTCGTGCGGCCCGCGCTGGCAATCGGCCGCTTCGCCAACAGCACCTTCGAGCGCTTCGTCGTCGACGGCCTCGTCAGTGGCACCAGGGAGACCGTCTCCGGCGCCGGCGGCATCGTCCGCATCGTGCAGAGCGGCTTCGTGCGCAGCTACGCGCTGCTCCTGGTCGCCGGCTTCGCCGGGCTCGCCCTCTACTTCCTGCTGAGCAGCTCATGATCAACTCGCTGCTCTGGACTCCCCTCGCCTTCGGCCTCATCGGCCTCTTCCTGCCCAAGCGCTACACCGGCTGGTGGGCGGTGCTGGGAACGGTGGCGACCCTGGGTATCGCGATCGCCCTGCTCGCCGGTTTCGACTCCGGCGCCACCGGCCTGCAGGACACCGTCGACGTCAACTGGATCCCAGGTCTGGGCGTCGACTACAGCCTCGGCATCGACGGGCTCAACGTCTTCCTGGTGCTGCTGACCGCGGTGGTCTGGCTGGGCGGGACGGCATTCGCCGCCTTCCGCGAGCAGGAGCGTCCCCACCTCTTCTTCCTGATGATGCTGCTCGGCGAGACCGCGACCCTGGGCGCCTTCATCGCCCAGGACCTGCTCCTCTTCGTCCTCTTCTTCGACCTGATGCTGGTCCCGTTCTACTTCCTCTTCGGCGCCTGGGGAACTGACCGGGAGGGTGGGCCGACCGCGGCGGCGGCAACCCTGAAGATGATCGTCTACACGCTGATCGGTTCGCTGCTGATGCTGGTCGGGGCGATCGCGACGGCGATCATCGCCGCCGACGGCGGCCACATCACCTTCTCGATCGCCGAGCTGGCCAAGCACCCGATCGCCGACGGCAGCCAACGCTGGATCTTCTGGTTCTTCGCCGCGGCCTTCCTGGTCAAGATGCCGGCCTTCCTCCTGCACGGCTGGATGCCCGACGCCTACCGGGCGGCGCCGCTGCCGGTCCTCGCGGTCTTCTCCGGGGTGCTGGCCAAGGTCGGTGCCTACGGCTTCCTGCGCGTCGTCCTGCCGCTCTTCCCCGCCGCGACCGTGCAGTTCCAGACCGTCGTGCTGCTGATCGCCCTCGCCTCGATCCTCTACGGCTCGGTGATGGCCTTCACGCAGACCAACGTGCGGCTGATCGGCGGCTACTCCTCGGTCGCCCAGCTCGGCTTCATCACCGCCGGCATCTTCGCCCTGCGGGCCGACGGCGCCGACGGCGCCGTGCTGCAGATGGTCAACCACGGCCTCGTCGTCGCGCCGCTCTTCATCATCGTCGCGATCCTCGCCGAGCGCAGCGGCAGCGAGGACCTGCGCGAGATGGGCGGCATGGCGATGCGCGCCCCGGTCCTGGCGGCGCTCTTCCTGATCGTCACCCTGGCGACCCTGGCGATGCCGGGCTCGGCCAACTTCATCGGCGAGTTCTACATCCTCAACGGCCTCTTCCAGGCGAAGATCGTCTTCGCCTTCGTGGCGATATCGGGCGTGGCGATGTCGGCTTACTACGCGCTGCGCCTCTACCAGCGCACGATGCACAACCGTAAGCCCGACGCGGTCCCGTCGCGCGAGATCGGCCTCCGCGACGGCCTCGTGCTCGTGCCGCTGGTCCTCTGCATCATCGGCCTTGCCCTCTACCCGCAGCTGATCCTCAAGCGCACCGACACCTCGGTTCAGGAATCGGTCGCGGCAGCGACCCGCGGTCCGGCACCACAGGCACAGCTGGCCAAACGATGAACTTCAACGCCCCCCACATCGACTACGCCGCGCTCTCGCCAGTCATTGCGCTGACGGCTGGCGTCTGCGTCGTGCTGCTCAGCGCTGTGTTCAAGCCCTCGCGCCGGATGGCGCCTTGGTTGAGCTTGTCGATCCTGGCGGTGACGGCGGCGCGGCTGGTCCTGCAGTGGGACGACCCAACCAACCTCGTCTCCGGGGCGCTGCGGCTCGACGACCTGGCGATATCGATCTCGCTGATCGCGATCGCCGCGGCGGCCTTCGCCGTGCTGCTCTCGATCCGCGAGCCGGCCGCCGAGCAGGCGGGCTCGGGCGAGTACCACGCACTGCTGCTCGGCTCGGTACTGGGCATGGTGCTGCTCGCGCAGGCGCAGAACCTGGTCAGCTTCTTCGTCGCGATCGAGACCCTCTCGATCCCCCTCTACATCCTCTGCGCGACCAACATGATCCGGGAGAAGTCGCTCGAGTCCGGCCTCAAGTACCTGATCGTCGGCTCGCTCGGCTCGGCGACGCTGCTCTACGGCATGGCCTTCCTCTATGGCGGCTCGGGCTCGACCGACTTCCTCGGCATCTCCGCCGGGATCGGCCACGCCGGCCTGCTCGGCGACCCGCTGGTCCTCGTCGGCATCGGCATGGTCGCCGTCGGCCTCGCCTTCAAGACCTCGATCGCCCCCTTCCACCAGTGGACGCCCGACGTCTACGAGGGCGCCCCGACGCCGATCACCGCCTTCATGGCGGTGGCGACCAAGGCGGCGGCCTTCGCCGTCTTCGTCCGTTTCTTCGACGTCGCCCTGGTGGGCGAGGCGAGCGACTGGCAACCGGCTCTCGCCGTGCTGGCAGCGATCTCGATCGTGATCGGCAACGTCGGCGCCCTCGGCCAGGACTCGCTCAAGCGCCTGCTCGGCTACTCCGGCGTCGCCCAGGCCGGCTACATCCTCGGCGGGCTTGTCGTCGCCAGCGAAGCGGGCGTCAACGCACTCGTTTTCTACCTCGCCGGCTACCTCTTCATGAACCTGGCCGCCTTCAGCGTCATCGTCGCGCGGGAGCGCGAGACCGCCTTCGGCGACGACATCCGCGCCGTGCGTGGGCTGGGGAGCGAGCGGCCGCTGCTTGCCTGGCCGCTGACGATCTCGATGCTGGCGCTGGCGGGCCTCCCCGCCACCGTCGGCTTCATCGGCAAGCTCTACCTGATCGAGGCCCTGGTCGAAGGCGACTACACCTGGCTCGCGGTCTTCATCGCCGTCGGCACGATGATCTCGCTCGCCTACTACCTGCGGGTGGTGGCGGCGATGTGGATGCGGCCAGAAGGCGAGACGGCACCTGGCGCGACGCCGGCAATCGCGGGTGCCTCTCCCGAGGCCGATCCGATCGACCCCGAGGCCGGTCGCCGTCCCTACCTCGTCGCTCCGGCATTGCTCGCCGCGGCGGGCGCGGTCTTCTTCGGGATCGTTCCCCAGCCTTTGGTCGAGTTCGCGCAGCACGCCGGCTCGTCTCTCTTCTAGCGGCGCCTTCCTCCACACGCAGTCAGACTGCCCCGCGTGATCGTCCTACTGACCGCCGCGACCATTGCCGCCGCTACGGCCGTGGGTGTCTGGGCCGAGCGACGCAGGCCACAGGCGGCGGCTGGGGCAGCCCGGCGCTCGCTGACGCTGATGCTCTACGTGCTGCTGCCGCCGGTGATCTTCTTCAACATCGCCTCCAGCCACATCGACGTCAGCCACGGGGTCGGGCTGCTGCTGGGACTCGTCGCCTCCTCGCTGGGGGCGATGACCGCCTACCTGCTGTCGAGCCGTGTCCTGCATCTTTCGCGAGCCCGCACCGGGGCGGTCGTCTGCACCGTGCTCAGCGTCAACACGGGCTACCTCGGCTACCCGCTGACCGTGGCCCTGCTCGGCCGTGACCAGCTCTCGACCGCCGTCCTCTACGACGTCCTCGTCACCGGGCCCTGCCTGCTGCTCGGCGCTTTCGCGGTAGGTGCGGCCCTGGGGACGAAAGCCGGCGAAGGGCCGCGCGACCGGGTGCGCGCCTTCTTCACCCGCAACCCACCGCTCTACGCGGCGATCGCCGGCCTGCTCGCGCCTGACGCGCTCGCCCCGCAGGTCTTGGTCGACCTCTCCCAGGCGCTGTTGGTGGCAATCCTGCCGATTGGCTTCTTCGCCGTCGGCGCGACCCTGGCCGAGAACGCCCAGCACGGCGACCTGCCCATACCGCCACCGCTGACCAAACCGGTAATGGTGGCCCTCGGCTCGCGCCTCGCCCTCGTGCCAGCGTTGCTGATGCTGCTGGCAGCGCCGCTGATCGACCTCCCCGCCGCCTACCGGTTGATGGCGGCGATGCCCTCCGGTGTCAACTCGATGGTCGTCGCCCACGCCTATGGCCTCGACATGGAGATCACCGCCGAGGCGGTCACCTGGTCGACCGCGATCGTCGTCCTCGCAGCCCTCGTTTCATTGCTGTTCTGACGTGCCGGTGCTGCGAGGTCCATATGGACCTCGCAGCACCGGCACGTCCTATCCTGAGCGAATGCTCCAGCACGTCACCCTCGAGGTCGCACCGGAGGACATCGAGCGCTCGCTCGACGTCTGGGCCCTGCTCGGCTTCCGGCAGGTCGAGCCGCCGCCCGCGCTCGCCCATACCTTCACATGGGTCGAGCGCGACGGCACCCAGATCCACCTCGAACGCAACCAGTCACCGACCGTCCCACCGCACGGCCACGCCGCGGTGGTCGTCGCCGACTTCGAGCAGACGGTCGAGCGACTGCGCGAGGCCGGCTTCGAGGTGACTCCGGGCCGCGAACACTGGGGCGCGCCGCGGGCAAAGGTCATCGCCCCGGGCGGCCACAAAGTCGAGTTCATGGCCGTCCCGCCGAGGCCGAAAAGCACGGAAAACCCGCCCACTTGAGGTTTGGTTTCCGTCCGCGCGGATTGAGAGTTTGAGAGGCGCATGAGCTTCGACGCCAAAGTCCTCGCCGACTCGCAATCGCCCGCCGGATATCGGCTGACGACGCTCGAGGCGACCTTCCCGCGCTTCGTCCTCGCCGAGTTCAACACGCATCGCGTCTTCTCCCGCAACTCCGCCAGCTCGCGCGCGATCCCGATCGCCAAGCAACTGCGCCGGGTACTCAAGGACCCCTACATCCCGATCGAGTTCGGCTCGAATCAACCGGGCATGCAGGCGGGTGCTGCGCTCAGTGGCGAGAAACGGGATGCAGCGGAGCTCGAGTGGCTGCACGCTCGCGACGACGCGGTGCGCCGGGTGCTCGGGCTGGTTGCCGATCCGGATGCGATCTCGGCCGGCGACGACCTGCTCGAGGTCCTGGGGCAGGTCGAAGAGGCGATCAGAAACCGCGCTCAGCCCGCCGAGTGGCTGAACGTGCACAAGCAGGTCGCCAACCGGTTGCTGGAGCCCTTCATGTGGCACACGGTGATCGTCACCGCGACCGAGTGGGACAACTTCTGGAACCTGCGTTGCCATCCCGACGCCCAGCCGGAGATCAGGCTGGTGGCCGAAAGCATGCGCACCGCAACGATGGGCTCGGAGCCAGCCGAGCTCGACTGGGACGATTGGCACCTCCCCCTGATCCGCCCCGAGGATCGGGGGCAGGCGACCTCGATCGAGGACCTGATCAAGATCTCAGCCGGCCGTTGCGCCCGGGTCAGCTACCTGACCCACGCCGGCCAACGCGACCTCGAGGCCGACATCCAGCTCCACGACCGCCTGCTCGAGAGTGGCCACATGTCTCCGCTCGAGCACCCCGCGCAACCCCTGAGCGCCGCGGACCTGGAAACGAACGAGTGGAGTGGCAACTTTCGCGGCTGGCGCTCCTATCGCAAGAACATCTCCGGGGAGGCGAACCCTTTGGGAAAAGGAGACGCCCCGGTAGGGGTTCCGCTTAGCTTCGAAGAAGCCCCACCCCTACCGGGGCGTCTCCTCATCTGAAGGTTGCTCCAATTCGGCGGCGGCTTTTTCCGCTGGCGTAGGCCAGGGCTCAGCTTCTCCAGATGTCCAGGCCGGTGGTCTTCCGCCCGGGACCCAGCCCATCAGCTGCACGCCGAGGTAGATGAACCAGAGCAGCGTGAACTGGAAGAAGATGAAGGAGACGGCGCCGAGGGCGATGCCAGCCGAGCCCCAGAAGCGGGTCAGCAAGCCGGTCCGCATCGCGTACAGCGACGTGTAGACCATGGCGACGACGAAGCCGATCTGGCCACCCAGGCCGAAGCCCGCGGCGAGCGGCCGTAGCGGCGCTTCGGTGATCGTGTCGTTGGCGGCTTCGTTGGCGTGGTCGCTGCTTAGCGCGATGCCCTTTGCCGTCAGCCGCGGCACTTCGTTGGCGACGAAGTCCGAAGCGGCGTGCAAGGTGGAGATACCGCCGAGGATCGCCAGGGCGGCGAGGAACAGCGGCGCCGCGATGACGACGCCGACCAGCTGGCCGCGCATCTTCTCGCTGCGCGCCTTGGCGGCGCGGAAGAGGTAGTAGAGCGGGGCGGCCAGGAGGCCGACGCCGAACGCCTGCAGGATGCTGGAGAGAAGTTGGGCGCTGCGGTGGGCGTCGACGTTGCGCAGCAGCTCGGATTCTCCGCCACCGCTGCCGACTCCCTGGCTGGCGACGACGATCGCGGCGATGATCAAAAGGATCGAAGCGAAGGTTGCCAGCGCCACCGGCCGCGACCAGCGCTCCTCCCAGGCCAAGATCGCCGCCTTGTCGGGCCGCAAGCTTCGCTCAGCCCCGCTCGTGGAAATAGAACTGGGGCAGCGCGCCCTCGATCACCTCGGCGGTCATCCTCTGCGCGACCTCGAGGTTGCCGGTCCGCACTGCGATGTCGTCGAGAGTGACGATGCCCGCGAGGCTATCGCCATCGACCACCGGCAGCCGTCGCACCCGGTGCTGAACCATCAGCGCCGCCGCCTCGTCCAGCTCCATCTCCGGCTCGCCGCAGACCAACGGCCGCGAAGCGTGCTCGCCAACCGGCGTCTCGGGATCGACACCGTCGGCGAAGACCCTCACCGCGAGGTCGCGATCGGTGATCATCGCCACCGGCGAGCCGGCGGAGTCGACGATCACCACCGAACCGACGCGGCTATCGCGCATCTGCCGGGCCACCGATACCACGCTCGCCTCCGGCGCCGCGGTCACCACTCCGGCGGTCATGATCTCGCTCAGCTGCACTCCGCGTACGCTACCGCCCTATGGATAAGACGGAGCGCATGCCGGTCGTCCCACTCGAGGCGGGGGCCGGGCCCGACAACCCCCCCTGCCCCGCCTGCGGCGAGCCACTATTCGGCTGGATCGACAGCCGCCCCGGGCTGGGCGGGCCGGTGAGCCGTTGCGAGAGCTGCGGGCTCGGTGTCGTCGGCGGGCCGGGAAGCGCCGGGGAGGCCCTGCGCGAGCTCGACCGGCTCGGCACCGAGGGGGGCGTGACGATCGTCAATCGAGGGAGCTTCTCCGCCTGGATCGGTGGCGCCGGCTGGGCCGGCTTGGAGCGGGGCAGCCGTTACCTGTTCACGATCGAGGCAGTGCGCCGTCTCGTTGCCGGACGCGACCAGATAGTCAAGTCCGTCCGCTGGTCTCCGGGCATCGGCATTGCGACGATGTGGCAGACGATCCTCAATGCCTTCACCTTCGGCCGCAACGGCGCGCTTGGAGCACTCGGCCGCGCCGGCGCGGTTCCTGCCGCAAAGCCATGGCAACGGCGCCTCGACGCGCTGATCGACGTCGTCGTGGCGATCCCAGTGCTGCTGATTGCACTGCCGCTGGAGCTAGCGGGGGCAGCCCTGCGCCGCGGCGGCGCCCAGACCCTCCGCTTCGAGCTCCTCTAGGAGAGGCCTTCCCTGGCCTCGCGTACCAGGGTCACCGCCTCCGGGAAGAGAACCCGGATCGCGTCGCGAACCTGCATTGCCTGCTCATCGCTACTGCCGGTCAGCTCGATCCGCTCGATCGAGGCCACGGTCAGGTCGGCCGCGAGGCGGATCGCATTGTCGGCCCAGGCGACGCGCTGCGAAGACTGCATCTGCTCGCTGAGCTCCTCCATGCGCGAGCGGAACTCGTCGGGGTCGCCAAAGAGGTTGAAGCCCTCCACGAGAGGAATGTAAGCAGACTGAGTCAATGAGGGCACAGAGTCTTTTCATCTAGCGCGCCACACGTGCGCCCCCACGGCCTAGCGTCGCGCCCATGCGAGGTGAAGGGGGATCGGCGAGCGTCGAGCAGGCCGGCCTGACGGCGCTGATCGCGCTGCTCCTGCTGGCGACGATCGCGGCGCTCGCCTCGGGTGGCGAGGTCGATCCCCGGAATGCCCTCGGCAGCGCGATCGGGCGGCGAATCGCCTGTGCGCCCAGGCTTCCCGATGCCTGCCACCACCACCCGCTGGTGCCTGCCTATGGCTGGCCGCTGGCCCGCCTCGCTCGCGCCCTGGCCCCGTCCCCGGACGCCCTGGCCGGTTCCGAAGGCCTGCCGTTGATGCCGGTCGACTTCCGTCGTTGCCGGCGCCCGAGCTGCGCCGTGGCCACAGGGCCTCACGTAACCGTGTCCGGACGGCGCGTCACCGCCTTCACCCAGGTCGAGGACCGGCGCCGCACCTTGGGTTGGGTCGAGCTGACCTACTGGCTCTACCGCCCGACGCTCGGGTGGGAAAAAGTCACCCGGCGAGCCACCCAGGCAGACGTGGAAGCGGCTTCTGGCACGCCCGTGCTCCTCAAGGATGACCCCACCTTGGTGCCTCTCAAGACCCTCCCCGGCCGCGACCACTACGACTTCCCCGCCGGCGAAGAGCCGCCCTGGCGGTGGCGGGTCGAGGGCCGCTATCCCGGATGGTCCAGCTAGGAATTGCCGCCGCTCGACAAGCAAGCGCGATGTCTACGAAGTGGCGGTCAGCCAGCGCTTGCGCAAGAAATCGAACGCCTTCCGGATACCGACCAAGATCAGCATGATGAGCCCCAAAAAGACCAGACCGACAACTCCCAGGAGTAAAGACGAATCAATGGGATCAGAGCCGCCTTCATACACGTGGCCGGTCAGATCGAGAGCCACCAAAGCAATGAACGGACCGGCGAGGGCGGCCACGACCCACCATCGGCCGACGATCAAGGGTAGGAGAACTACTGAGGCGAATATGACATCCGCGCTGTCGACCCTCAGCCAGGCGCACACCGCCATCACAATTCCGAGAACTGCCGTCAGAACGATACGAGCCTTGGTGGTCATACCGGACCGTACCCAGGTCGGATAGAGCCGTTACTCGACTGCATGCTCCAAACCCGGCGGCGTCCATTTACTACTTGGCTTTATCTACCGAGCCTTGGCTGGGAACGGATAATGCGCCGGGCCGGCCAGGCGCAAATCGACGCGGCAAGCCATGTCCGCGTCCTGCTCGAGGACGACCCGGCGCTGGTCCCCCTCGAGACCCTTCCGGGTCGCGACCATTACGAGTTCCCGCCGGGCGAGCAACCGCCCTGGCAATGGCACGTCCGCGGTCTCTACCCGGGCTGGTCGAGCTGACCGTCAGTTCCGCACGGGGACCGGCGCCTCGTCGCGGTCCTCTTCCGCCTGCTTGATCAGCCCTCGCCAGTCCGTCGTGCGGAAGACGAGCAGGATCGCGGCGAAGCCGAGCACTACCGACCAGGCCGCCATCGCTATCTGCGTCCCGACCGAGAAGGAGAGGACGGCCGAGCGCGACGGGCCGTGCAGGGTCGCGACCAGGAGCGCCTGCTGGGCGCCGGCGCCACCGGGCGTGAAGGGGACGATGTTGGCGATCGCCTGCACGCTCATCACCAGCATCACGTTGCCGACCGAGCCGCCGATGCCGAAGGCCTCGAGGAAGAACCAGAAGGCGGCAAAACGGAGGAGCCAGCCGAACCCCTGCCAGGCCGCCACCTCGCGCAGGTAGCGGCGCGGCTTGGTGAGGATGACGACACCCTGTTTGACCCGGTCCCAGAAACGACGCACCCGATGCGCCAGCAGGTAGATCGCTATCGCTATCGCCACCAGCAACGCGCCGAGCGTGATCAGGAAGACCTGCGGGTGTTCTGCCCAGAAGGAGATCTCGAATGCCGGCAGGTCGGGTAACTCCGGCGGCTTGGGCAGCAGGCCCTGTGAGACCGCGTAGAGCAGCACCAGCACCCCGATCGTCGTGTCGAAGACCGTCTGGACGAGGAAGGACGAGGTGACAGCCGGGTAGGAGGAGCCCGGGATCTGGCGTTTGACGAGGAAGACTTTGGTCACGTCGCCGGCATGAGCGGGAATGATCGCGTTGATCCCCGCGCCGGCCAGGTAGGCGGCGGCGAGCTCCAGGAAGGAGATCCGGACCCCGGGGTAGGCCGCATGCAGGACGTTGCGCCAGGCCCAGGCGCGCGCCAGCTGCATCCCCGCCAGGCAACCCAGCGCGAGCGCGAAAGGCGTCCAGCGGATGTCCGAGAGGTGCGCGAAGAACGCCGTCGCCGCGTGGGCGAAGGATTCGGCGCTGGACGCGAAGTCGGCGAGTGGCATCGCAGCTAGACTAGCCCGCTCGTGTCAGAGCCCAGGACGACTCCGACCATGCCCGCGGCCCGCCCCGATCCCGCCGATGAGGCGATGTGCGCGCGTGCCCGCGAGCGCTTCACCGGCGACCGCGGCAGCCGCTTCCGGCGCCGCCGCAAGCGCCACGCCGAGCTGCCCAACCTGATCATCATCGGCGGCTTGAAGTGCGGCACGACGAGCATCCACCACTACCTCGGCCTGCATCCGCAGATCCACATGTCGAAGCCGAAGGAGCTCAACTTCTTCGTCGAGGAGCTGAACTGGGACCTCGGCCTCGACTGGTACGCGAGTCGCTTCGACGATCGCTTCAAGGTGCGCGGCGAGTCCTCGCCCCACTACACCAACCTGCCCCGCTTCGAGGGGGTGCCGGAGCGGATCAAGGAGCACTGCCCCGATGCCCGCCTGCTCTACATGGTCCGCGACCCGATCAAGCGCATCCTCTCCCACTGGGTGCACGCGACCGGCGCTGGCTATGAGACCCGCGAGCTCGTCCCCACCCTGTCGGAGCCCGATTCCTCATACATCCAGCGCTCGATGTTCTGGAGGCAGCTGCAGCCCTACCTCGAGCTGTTCGACCGCTCGCAGATCGAGGTGATCACGCAGGAGGAGCTGCAGTCCGAACGAGAAGAGACGATGCGCAAGGCTTTCCGCTTCGCCGGTGTCGACGAGACCTTCACATCGGAGCAGTTCGACCGCGAGTGGGAGAAGTCGAGCGCCAAGCAGGGCGACAAATACCAGGTGATGGAGAAGCTGGTGAAACTGCCGGGCCTGCGCTCCTTCGATCGCAACTTCGACCGTCTGCCCGAGTCGCTGCGCTGGATCGTCGAGAAGGTCGTCCACGATCCCGAGAAGCCTCCGGCGCCGAAGCCAAAGCTGCCCGACGATCTCTTCGAGACGGTCCGCGGGCGCTTCGGCGCCGACGTCGCCGGACTGCAGGAGTTCGCCGGCCGCGAGTTCGCGGGCTGGCACGACTACTCCTGAGCCGCTGAGTACGCTGCGCCTGTGCGGCGCCTCCTTCCCGATCCCAGCACCACCACCGTCGAGGCACAGCTCGACACCTACCGGCCCTGGGAGCAACCGCGCGACGATCGCCCCTACGTGGCGATGAACTTCGCCGCCACGGTCGACGGGCGGGCGACGATCGGCGGGGTCTCGGGGCCGATCGGCTCGGCCACCGATACCGCGATGCTCGTCGGTCTGCGCACCCGCTTCGACGCGGTGATGATCGGCGCCGGCACGATGCGGGCCGAGGGCTACGGGGAGATCGGCAGGCGGCTCGTCGTCGTCGAAAGCGGGCCGCAGGGGAAAGCGGACCTGCCGGCGCTCCTGCGCTCCCTGCGCAACGAAGACGTGAGGGCACTTCTTTGCGAGGGGGGCCCAACGCTTCACGGCGCCCTGCAGGCCGCCGGCCTCGTCGACGACCTCTTCCTGACGATCGCGCCGAAGCTGGTCGGCGGCGTCGCGCCGCGCATCCTCGAGGGCGACCTGCCGGGCGTGGAGCCACTGGAGCTGGCCTGGCTGCTGGAGGAGGACGGCGAGCTCTTCGCCCGCTACACCCGCCGCTGAGCACCGCCCCGGTACCGTTCCCCGACCGGAACCGAGGAGAGGACGCCCCACCGATGGACTTCAAGCCGAGCCCCCAGGTCGAGACGCTGCGCGAGCGCATCCTCGACTTCATGGACGAGCAGGTCTACCCCCAGGAGCGCCAGATCATGGAGGGGCTCGATGCCGAGGTGGCGAGCGGCGTCCCCTACCCGAAGGTCCTGGTCGAGATCCGTGAGCGAGCCAAGTCGGCGGGGCTCTGGAACCTCTTCATGCCCGACGAGCGCTTCGGCCCCGGGCTGAGCAACTGGGAGTACGGGCTGCTCTGCGAGGAGATGGGCCGCAGCCCGGCGGCAGCGCCGATGGCCTTCAACTGCTCGGCGCCGGACACGGGCAACATGGAGATCCTCGCCGAGCACGGTACGACTGAGCAGCAAGAGCGCTGGCTCGAGCCCCTACTCGAAGGCCGCATCCGCTCCTGCTTCTCGATGACCGAGCCCGAGGTCTCCGGCTCGGACCCCACGCTGCTGCAGGCGCGCGCCGTGCGCGACGGCGAGGAGTGGGTGGTCAGCGGCCACAAGTGGTTCACCTCCGGCGCGGTCGGCGCCGATCTGGCGATCGCGATGGTCGTCACCGACCCCGAGGCGCCTCCCTACGCGCGGGCCTCGATGATCTGCGTGCCGACCGACACGCCCGGCTTCAACCTCGTGCGGCCGATCTCGGTGATGGGCCACGACAAGGGGCCCGGCCACTGCGAGATCCGCTACGAAGGCTGCCGAGTACCGGTCGCTAACCTGCTCGGCGAGGAGGGCAAGGGCTTCGCGATCGCCCAGGACCGGCTCGGGCCGGGCCGCATCCACCACTGCATGCGCGCGATCGGAACGGCGGAGCGGGCGCACGAGATGATGTGCCGGCGCGCCAACGAGCGCCAGGCCTTCGGCGGCCCGCTGGCCGACAAGCAGTTCGTCCAGGAGGCGATCGCCACCTCACGGATGGAAATCGACCAGGCCCGCCTGCTGACCATGTACGCAGCCTGGAAGATGGATACCGAGGGCAAGCGCGCCGCCCGCCAGTCGATCTCGGCGATCAAGATCGTCGCCGCGAACATGGTGATGGAGGTGCTCGACCGGGCGATCCAGATCCACGGCTCGCTGGGCATGACCGACGACACCCCCCTCGCCGCCCTCTGGCGCTTCAGCCGCATGCTGCGCCTCGCCGACGGCCCCGACGAGGTCCACAAGATGGTCCTCGCCCGCCGCGAGCTAAACCGCTGGTCCAAGCGAGCCGAAGCCGAAGCGGCCGGCGAGCTGGAGCCCAGGCACGCCCCGCGACCGATTTGAGTGGATTATCTGATCTGATAATATACTTAAATGCCTGGTCACAAGACGAAGGCAGATGGCCAAGGGCGAGATCCGCAGTTCGTCGCCTTGCTGGAGTCCGCGGCGCACCTACAGAGACTAGTTCCAGGGGCAGTCCTGGTAGGCGGAACCGCAGCCATCCTCTACGCGGACCATCGCGAATCGAGCGACCACGATCACGTCCTTGCCGATCTTTCCGACCGCTTCGAGATGGTGCTCGAAGCGGTCGAGGAAGACGAAGGCTGGGCAACGAACCGGGTTACCCCGGGCAAGGTGATCCTGGGGAGCCTCGACGGAATCGAGGCGGGAGTCCGGCAGATGATTCGCAAGACCCCGTTGGACGTCGCCACGGTCAGCCTCCCCTCAGGGGCCGAGCTCACGGTGCCAACCATCGAGGAGACGCTGCGCATCAAGGCGTTCCTGATCGTGCGGCGCAATCAGACCCGCGACTACCTGGACCTCGCCGCCCTGTCGGAGCACCTCGGTGTAGATCGGGCGGCCGAGGTCCTGACGAGAATCGACGACTACTACACCGATCAGCACGGGCAAGGCGATGGTGTCGCGTCTCAGCTGGTGCGGCAACTTTCCGATCCGCAGCCCGCCGACCGCACGGTCATCGATCAGCTCTCGTCCTACAGGCGCCTGCGCCGGCGCTGGAGCGATTGGAGTGCTGTCAGCGAGGTTCTCGGAGCCGTCGCAGCACGAATGGTGAGCCGATGAGCGCCCTTGCCTTCCGCAATGTCGACGCTTCGCCTGACGACCCAGTATCGGAGTGGCCCCAGGAGGCGATTCAGGCCGCGCTCGAGCGCGGCGGGATCTCCCACTGGCGCCGATTGGCCAAGGAAATACAGGCGGCGCCCTGGGGACCGGTCGCCCGCCGAGTTGAGGAGGTCCTCTCCTACAGCCGTCCCTACGGTGTCGCAGATGCGATCGGGCGAGTGATCGGAATGGCACGCGAGGAAACAGAGAAATCGGAGCGCGAGACGGTCGCCGCCGAGATCGACGGACTCGTTCGCGAATCGGGCCTTTCTCGCACCGAGTTCGCGTCCAGAATCGGCACCTCCGCCTCCCGCCTGTCCACCTATGTCACTGGCAGGGTGACCCCTTCTGCCGCATTGCTGGTACGAATGCGACACGTCGCCCAACACGAGCATGCGAGTCGAGAGCTGCAGGCGATGTCGCCGCCGCAAGGTGATGGTCGCGAGCCCAATTGGGAAGATCAGAAGCAGGAGTCGCGCGATGCTCGGTTGAGCAGGCGGCGGGGCGCTTGAGGCGGTTCTCTACAGCACCCGCGGAATCGACGCGATTCTTGCCACGGATAGAGCCTTCGACAGGGTCGAGGCCTGGAACGGATCGATCCCGCTGACGAGCGAGCTGTCACCGCCCTGGCGGGCTGAAGAGGATGATCGTCGAAACTTCTAAGTCGACAGTGACTTGAGTACCGCCAACTTCGGCTCTCCGCCTCAGCCTGTCGATCACGGTCTTCGTCGTGATCCAACCTCTACCGCGGCGCCTGCCCTGCGTCAGTGGATGCGGGCGCTCTGGTCGGGTCCGCTGGCTGCGCCTCCTTCGTATGGTCCGCATCGGTCGGATATGCCCGCGTGGGAGACACGCCAACCGAGGCGCCCGAGCGGGCGCGTGGCTCGGTGGCGCTCGAAATTTGGTTATCGGAGTGTGGTGAAGCTACCTCGCTCAGTCTTCTGGTCCGGGTGCGCTCAGTACTTCGAGGGTTGTTGCTTGAGCGCACGGAGGGAGTGCCAGCCGCCTTCCCTTGGCGCGACGACCCCAGTGGTTCATGCCTGGTGGGTGATGGGGGTCGCTTGTCTTGAGTGATAGGTGCCGATACTGGATTTGCCGGTAGTGATTTGTCCTGGCTGGACTCTCCACAAGAGCTCAACAAGAAAACCAGCGCGCCCCCGACCATTACGGAGAAGGCCCAAAAAACCTTCGATCGGTTCACAGGACTCGCTTTCGTCATCTCCGGCGAGATCCTCGAAGAAGGGCCGGGCTGATGCCCGGCCCTTCTCGAAGTCCTTCTAAATCGACGTTAGCTGGCAATCACGCGTCCGAAGAAACGACAGCCGGTTCCGCTGAAGGCATCATCGCGGAAGGCATAGAACACGGAGGTCACATTTCCATGTTCAAAAACAACCTCAAGCGTCCCAGCACCCAACAGTTTTCCGTTCCCCAGCGTGAGGGTCGAGAAAGATGACTGTCCGTTACCGAACGCTTCGGCAGTTTCTTCGATGCTGCCGAGCCGGGCCGCCGCGGATTCCCCAGATTCCTTGGTCGCAACCAGTACTGGTTTCACGGCGTTGCACGTCGCGGTCAGTTTCACGCCACCGACATTGATCACGGTGGCTTCGGCCCCATTGTTTGGCACCTGAGTGAAGAAGGGGACAATCGACTGATGATTGACCGTGTTGGCGTTGTTCGCATTGGCAGCGTTCGGAACCTGTCCGAGGCTGGACTCTTTGACCTTATCGCCGGTCACAGCGTCATTTGCGATCTTCGCGGTCGTAACCGCATTGTCGGCGATCTTGTTAGTGGTCACGGCACCGTCGGCTATCCGGCTTTCGGTGACAGCGTTTTTCTTGATCTTGCCGGCGGTGACGGCTTCCTTGACGATCTTGCCGGTCTTGATCGAGTTGGCCTTGATTTCGTTGGCGCCGACCTTGCTGACTGCTGCGAAGGCGGTGGCACCCCCGAGGATGAGGAAAACGGCGAGCGACGACATCACGTTTGCGTACGTGAAGTGTCTACGGGTCTGCTTCAAGAGTCTCTCCTTGATCGCGGGCGGAGGGAATCGGACGAGCCTCCATTCCCAATTGCAGGACACAATCAGGTCGGTCGGCCGCCGTCAAGGGCTTTGGACCAAGCGGTTCGACGCAAAGGAGCGGCTCAGTCCCGCCGCTCGGCCTCGCCGGCCGCCTCGGCCAGGCGCTCGACCAGGCGAGCAAAGTGTTCTATGCCGGGATCGACCTTGCCGTACTGGCCGGCGGCGTAGCGGGCGTAGACGCCCTCGAGGATGATCGCCAGCTTCCAGTAGCCGAGCGCGACGAAGAAGTCGAGCTGGGAGAGGTCGCGACCGGAGCGCTCGGCGTAGCGGTCGCGCAGCTCCTCGTTGGTGGGGAAGCCCGGGGCCAGGTTGGCGGGCTGGCCGAGGGCGACCGGGTCCTCGCCCCGCACAGGCCAGTAGACCATCAGCAGGCCGACGTCGGCGAGCGGATCGCCGAGGGTGCAGAGCTCCCAGTCGACCACCGCTGCGACCTCTCCACCCGGGGTGAGGATCATGTTGTCGAGCCGGTAGTCGCCGTGGACGATCGTCGCCGGGCCCTGCGCGGGGATACGCGCCTCCAGGCGTTCGTGCACGGCGTCGATCGCCGGCAGCTCGCGCGTCTTCGATTTCTCCCACTGGCCCTGCCAGCGGCGCAGCTGGCGGGCGACGTAGTCCTCCTTGCGGCCGAGGTCGCCGAGCCCAGCCGCGTCGGGGTCGACGGCATGGATCTCGACCAAAGTGTCGGCGACGCGCTCGCCGATCTCCCGCCGGTCGGCTTCATCAGGGAACGCCTCTGCCTCAGCGAGGCCGCGCAGGATCGGGCCCTCGACGAACTCCATCACGTAGAACGGGGCTTCATTTACGCTCTCGTCCTCGCAGAGCCCGACCACGGGTGCGACGGGCACGGGGCTCGGCCCCAGCGCCGAGACGACCTTGTGCTCGCGCCCCATGTCGTGGGCCGAGCCGAGCCGCTTGCCGAGCGGCGGCCGGCGCAGCGCCCAGCGGCGGCCGGTGGCATCGCTGACGCCGTAGGTGAGGTTGGAGTGGCCGCCGGAGATTCGCTCGAAAGAGAGCGGCAACACGGTTCCCTCGACGTGCTCTCCGAACCAGGCCTCGACCCCGGCCCGGTCGATCCCCTCCGGCGCCGCCGCAATGCCGTCGTGGGTGCCTGTAGCCTCGTCGCCCATCGGCTCGCAAGCATATTCCCGACGACGATTCCGACTCAACCCGTCGCTCGCCAACCGCCTGACGATCGGCTTCGCGATCGCCTTTGCGGTGCTGACCGGCCTGGCGGTGATCGGCGTCGCCCGCTTCCTGCAGCAGCGCCAGGACTACGAGAACGCCACCGCCCGCTCCTACCAGCGCGAGATCGTCGCCCGCAACCAGCTGGCCCAGGGAAGGCACCCCGCCGCGGCACGAGCGGCGGTGATCTCCCAGCAGCATCAGAGGCAGGCGCTCCGTGACGAAATCTCCAGCGAGACGCGCGACACGGCGCTGCTGGTAGGGGCGGGGCTGATCGCCGGTCTGACCGGAGCGGCGCTGCTCTTCACCGGGCTGATCTCCTCGATGCGTCGCCCGCTCGAGGATCTCGTCGATGCGTCGGGACGGTTGGCCGGCGGCGACCTCGAAGCCCGGGTCAAAGTCGGCGGCCTCTCGGAGACGGCCACGCTCGGCAGCGCCTTCAACGAGATGGCCGAAGAGCTGCAACGCCGGGCCGGCGAACGCGACCAGCTCGACCGGATGAAAGACGAGTTCGTCCTCACCGCATCGCACGAGCTGCGCAGCCCGCTCACCTCGGTGCAGGGATTCGCCGAGCTGCTGCTGCTGGAGCGCGAGAAGCTCAGCCCGAAGCAGGCGGAGACGGTCGAGGTGATCCTCGACAACACCCGTCACCTGGTCCGCCTCCTCAACGACCTGCTCGACCTCGCCCGCAGCGACGCCGGAAGGCTGACGATCCGGCCGGAGCGGACCGGCGCGACGGGGCTGATCGAAGACGCGGTGCGGACGATGCGAGCACAGCTCGACGCCCGCGGGCAGGAGCTGAGCCTGGAGATCGAGCCCGACCTGCCTCAGATCGAAGCCGATCGGGATCGGATTCGCCAAGTACTGGTGAACCTGCTTACGAACGCAAACGAGTATTGCCCGCAAGGAGCGAAAATCGGGGTGAAGGCGCGTCGCGTCGATGCCGAAGTCGAGATAGACGTGATCGACGACGGGCCGGGCATACCCGAGCAGCAACTGGAGCACATCTTCGAACGCTTCTCGCGCGGCGACGCCGGCGAGACCCAGCGGGTGGGTGGCACCGGCCTCGGCTTGGCGATCTCGAAATCGCTGATCGATCTGCACGGGGGCACGATCGGCGCCGAATCGACTCCCGGTGAGGGCTCCACCTTCCGCATCCGCCTACCGACAATCGCCTCCGACCGGGTAGAGGCAACCTGATGGCCAGGATCCTCATAGCCGACGACTCCGAGACCATCCTGCTCCTCCTGCGCACGCGCCTGGAGATGGAGGGCCACGAGGTCACGACCGCGGCCGACGGCCAGGAGGTCGTCGACAAGGTGGATGCCACCAGCCCACCCGACATCCTCCTGCTCGACGCGATGATGCCCGGCAAATCGGGCATCGACGCGCTGCGGGAGCTGCGCGCCGCCGGAATCGAGACCCCCGTCCTGATAGTCAGCGCCCACACCGAGGGCGGCAACGGCTCCGACCACGCCGACCTCGCGATCGACGGCTACGTCAGCAAGCCAATCGACTTCGATCGGCTCTTCGAGAAGATCGCCGAATTGACCAAGCCCGGCCCCGCTGCCTGAGCGGGGCCGGGATCTCTGGCGGACCGAGCGCTATTCGGCCGATCCATAGATGGGAAATGGGTGGGGCGCGCTGCCGCTCCCCGAGCTGACGGTGGTGCCGGGCTTTCTCACAACCACACAGATCGCAGTCACGGTCATCGTGCCGCCGGGCCCGAACCGCACGAAGCCGGTTGCCGTCCAACCGGCCTGCTGCGGGCCTGGGCCACTGTCGTTGACGAAGGCATGTTCGTCATCGCTAACGGTCGCCCCGCCGCCGATGGCAGAGGTGCCGGGAGGGCATCCGACGGTCGCGGTCGTCCCATCGGCCGAGTTGCGCGCAAGCGGCACCGTCGTGACCTGATACTGCACGTCGGCGAGGGCGGCCGCGCTGATCCCGGTGAGCGTTCCCTGATCGATCTCGTTGCCGGTCAGCGAATGCTTCTTGATCTGCCTGCCGGTCAGCGTCTTCACCTTGATCCGGCGGGCGGTGATCGACCGTGGCTTCAGACGGTTGCCCGGCAGCGAGCTCGGCTTGATCTGCTTGCCGCTGATCTTCCCCGCCGCGTAGACGGTGCCGCCAAGCGCGATGAAAAGCGCCAGGCAGGCGATTACGTTTGAGAAGGAAAGGGCCTTCCCTATTCGAGCGGTCATGAGCCTCCTTAGTGATCTGAAGAGGCTGAAACCTATTGAATTCCGGACCGGGAACTCGTAATTACCGGGAGCCGTGCCTTGGCGTCCGGCTCAGCTCTTGGCGATCTCCAGGCGGATCTCCTTGCCCTTCAGCTTCGTCCCGTCGAGGAACTCGACCGTGCGGTCGGCCTGGTCGGGGTCGACCTCGACGAAGGAGAAGCGGTGCAGGACGCGGACGTCGTGGATCGCCTCCTCGGGAAGGACGGCACCCTCGCGCAATGCCCAGCGCAGATCCTCCTCCTCGATGCCGCTGCGCTCGCCGCGGTTGACGAAGAGCTTGACCGACTTGCCGTTGTCCGTCTTCTCGACGGGCGCCTCGGGCTTGGAATCCTCGCTGGTCTCCTCGTCGACCGCCTCGGCTTTGTCGGGGTCGGCGGGCACTGCCTTGGCGCGCTCGCGACGACGCGGGCGCGGGGCGTGCTCGATCCGCTCCTCCGGGCTCTCCCACTCGCCGATCGAGGTTTTCACGTCGCGCTCGATCCGCTCGATCTCATCGCGCTGGGCGGGCGTGACGAAGGTGATCGCGCGGCCGGTGCGCCCGACGCGGCCGGTGCGCCCGATCCGGTGCACGTAGACCTCCGAGGAGGCGGGGACGTCGTAGTTGATCACGTGGGTGACGTGCTCGATGTCGAGCCCGCGGGCGGCAATGTCGGTCGCGACCAGCAAGCGCACCCGGTGGTCCTTGAAGGCGATCATCACGCCGTCGCGTGAGCCCTGGCTCATGTCGCCGTGCAACGCCTTGACGTCGAGGCCTTTGTCCTTCAGCGTCTTCTCCAGCTTCGAGGCGCCGATTTTGGTCCGGCAGAAGATGATCGCCTGCTCCGGTTCCTCCGTCTTCAGCAACTCGACCAGGCGCGGCGCCTTCTCGTTCGCCGGGACCTCGACGAAGGCCTGGGCGATCGCGTCCACGGTCAGCTTTTTCGGCGTGATTTTGATCGTCGTCGGGTCGTACATGTAGCTCTCGGCGAGCCGTTTGACCGGCGGCGGCATCGTCGCCGAGAAGAGCGCCGTCTGGCGTCCGCTCGGGCACATTCGGAGGATTTTCTCGACGTCCTCGATGAAGCCGAGGTCGAGCATCTCATCGGCCTCGTCGAGGACGATGTAGCGGGCCGCGGTGAGGACCAGCGAGCGGCGCCCCATCAGGTCCATCATCCGGCCGACGGTGGCGACGACGACGTGGGCGCCGGCGCGCAACTGCGCCTGCTGCGATTTGATCGGTGCGCCGCCGAAGACGGCGACGATCTCGACGTCGAGGTGCTCGGCGTAAGCGCGCAGCGCCTGGGTCACCTGGATGCAGAGCTCGCGGGTCGGCGTGAGGACGACCGCCTGCACCTCGTCGACGGCGGGGTCGACGTACTGGAGCAGGGGCAGGCCGAAGGCGGCGGTCTTGCCGGTCCCGGTCTGCGCCTGGCCGATCACGTCATGGCCGCTGAGCAGCTCCGGGATCGCTTTCTCCTGGATCGGGCTGGGCTCCTCGTAGCCGAGCTCGTCCAGCGCCTGCTGGATCTCCGGCGCCAACCCCAGGTCTTTGAAGGGGATCACTGCGACGGATCCAAGAGGAGCTTGCCGCTGGTGCGGCGGGCAATCAGGTCTTCGTGTGCACGGGCGGCCTCGGAGAGCGGGTAGACCTCGCCGACGCTGACCTCGAGCTTGCCGGCGGCGACGGCCTCGAGCAGCTCCCCGACCATCGGGCCAACCTCTTGCGGTCGCATCATCAGATGGACGAGCCAGAAGCCGATCACCGCCTTGGAGCCCCGCAACAGGGCCGCGGTGGAAACCTCGCGCTGCTCGCGTGAGGCGATGCCGAAGACGACCATGCGGCCAAGCGGCGCCAGCGCCGAAAGCTCGGCGTCGAAGGCGTCGCCGCCGCTCATGTGAAGCACGGCGTCGACCCGCTGGCCGTCGTTGGCGGCGAGAATCGCCTCCTTCAAGTCCTCAGCACGGGAGTCGACGGTGGCGTCGGCGCCAAGGCGTTCGACCAGCTCCCGCTTCTCCTCGCTGGAGGCAAGGCCGATCACCTTCGCCCCGGCCTGCTTGCCGAGCTGCACCGCAAGCGAGCCGGTGCCGCCAGCGGCAGCCTCGACCAGCAAGGTCTCGCCGGGCTCGATCCGGGCGCAGCGCCGCACCAGGGCCATCGCGGTAATGCCCTGCAAAAGCAGCGCTGCGGCCTGGTCGTCGTCGACGCCATCGGGGACGGGCACGAGCATCGCCTCGGGCACGACGATCTTCTCCGCGTAGCCACCCGTTCCGAGAACCGCCGCCACGCGTTTGCCGTCGGGGGTGCGCCCACTGACCTCCCCACCGGGGATCAGCGGCAGCGACTGCTCGGCCAGATAGTCGTTCCGGGTCGCATGCGTATCGGCAAAGTTGATCCCCGACCGCGCAACCTCAACCACAACCTGCCCCTCACCAGCCTCGGGGTCCGGCAGCTCAACCAATTCCAGCTTCTCGGGGCCCCCGAACTCCTGTATCTGAATCGCCTTCAAGGCGGAGAACCATAGTCGCAGCGACATCCCGGGCCCAGTGCGGGGGTCGGGGGTGTCTCGGAGGGTGTCTCGCGAAGCGGCGCACCGGCGAGTGATTCCAGCCGCGAAGCGGCACAAACATAGTGAGCGGAGCGCCAGCGAAGCGAACCCAGGCACCAGCCGAGACACCCCCGACCCCCGCTACTCTGCCGCCCATGTCACTGACCGTAGTCGGCTCAATCGCCTTCGACTCAGTAAAGACCCCGTTCGGGGAGCGCGATCGTATGCTGGGCGGCGCCGCCGTCCACTTCTCGCTCGCCGCCAGCTTCTTCACCGAGGTGCGGCCGGTCGGCCCGGTCGGCGACGATTTCGGCGCCGCCGAGTTCGAGGTGCTGGAAGGCCGCGGCGTGCAGACCGGCGACATCGAGCGGGTCGCAGGCGGGCAATCGTTCTTCTGGCGCGGTCGCTACGAGTACGACCTCAACGTCGCCCACACCGAGGACACCCAGCTTGGCGTCTTCGGCGAGTTCGAGCCGAAGCTCTCCGCCGAGTCGAAGGCCGCCGACACCCTCTTCCTCGCCAACATCCAGCCGGACCTGCAGCGCCAGGTCCGCGCCCAGTGCAACGGCGCCCGCTTCTGCGGGCTGGACTCGATGAACCTCTGGATCGACACCGCCAAGGACTCGCTGCTGGCGGCGATCGCCGAGGTCGACTGCCTGATCGTCAACGACGCCGAGATCCGCCAGCTGACCGGCGAGTCGAACCTGGCCCGCGCCGCCCGCGCCGCGATGGAGCTCGGCCCGAGCGCCGTCGTCGCCAAGCAGGGAGAGTACGGCGCGGCCCTCTTCACCCGCGACCGCTTCTTTGCCCTGCCCGGAATCCCGCTCGACGACGTGCGTGACCCGACCGGCGCCGGCGACAGCTTCGCCGGCGGCTTCCTCGGCTACCTCGACGGTTGCGACGGCGAGCTCGACGAGGCGAGCCTGCGGCGGGCGATGGGCTACGGCACCGTGCTCGCCTCCTTCAACGTCGAGGATTTCGGCACCGAGCGGGTCGCCCAGCTGACTCGCGAGGAGATCGACGAGCGCTTCGCGACGCTGCACGAGATGACCCAGTTCGAGCCCTTGCCCGTGCGTTAACGAGTCGAAACGTCCGAACTGCGAAAATAGTCGCCTCGATGGCAGGCGACTCCCTCAGCGTCACCGACAACCGCACCGGCAAGAGCTACGAGCTGCCGATCACCGACGGCACCGTCCGCGCCATGGACCTGCGCCAGATCAAAGTCGACGAGGACGAATTCGGGATGCTTGCCTACGACCCGGCCTTCACCAACACGGCCTCCTGCCGCTCGGCGATCACCTACATCGACGGCGAGGCCGGGATCCTCGAACACCGCGGCTACTCGATCGAGCAGCTCTGCGAGCGCTCCAGCTTTCTCGAGGTCTCCTACCTGCTGATCTTCGGCGAGCTGCCGACCGGGCCCCAGCTCGACCGCTGGACCTACGACATCGTCCACCACACCTTCGTCCACGAGGACCTCAAGCAGTTCTTCGAGGGCTTCCGCTACGACGCCCACCCGATGGGGATGCTGCTGGCGGGGGTCGGGGCGCTCTCGACCTTCTACCCCGACGCCAAGCACACCGAAGACCCCGAAGAGCGCTACATGGCGGCGGTGCGGCTGATCGCCAAGGTGCCGACGCTGGCCGCCTTCTCCTACCGCCACAACATGGGCCTGCCCTACGTCTACCCGGACAACGACCTCAACTTCGCCGAGAACTTCCTCTCGATGATGTTCAAGAAGACCGAAGCCAAGCACGTGCCCAAGCCGGCCCTCTCGAAGGCCCTCGACGTGCTCTTCATCCTCCACGCCGACCACGAACAGAACTGCTCGACCAACGCGGTGCGCGGCGTCGGCTCCTCCGACGTCGACCCCTACTCGGCCGTGGCCGCCGGAGTCGCGGCGCTCTACGGCCCGCTGCACGGTGGCGCCAACGAGGCGGTGCTGCGGATGCTGCGGCGGATCGGCTCGACCGACAACATCCCCGGCTTCCTCGAGCGGGTGAAAAACCGCGAAGAGAAACTGATGGGCTTCGGCCACCGCGTCTACAAGAACTACGACCCGCGGGCGCGGATCATCCAGCAGCACATGGAGGAGGTCTTCGAGGCGACCGAGTACAACGCGATCGTCGAGATTGCCCGCGAGCTGGAGAAGCAGGCGCTCGACGATGAGTACTTCACGTCGCGCAAGCTCTACCCCAACGTCGACTTCTACTCGGGGATCATCTACGAGGCGCTGGAGATTCCGGCCGAGATGTTCACCGTGATCTTCGCGATCCCCCGTACCGCGGGCTGGGTCGCGCAGTGGATGGAGATGAAGGACGACTCCGAGCAGAAGATCGCCCGGCCGCGGCAGATCTACACCGGTCACCGCGAGCGCGACTACGTCGCCATAGACGATCGCGACGGACCGGAGAAAATCGTCGGGCCTCCGGCGCGACGGCCGAAACGGCCGCGACGCGGCGCCTGAGCATTCCTATAGCTCGCGTACGCTTGCGGCGTGTCTCGCTGGAAGCTGACGATCCGGCACGGTTCCGACGTGGAGCACGAGAGCTTCGACGACCTCGGCGAAGCTGTTGCCGCGATGCGTGAGCGAGCTTTGGCCATCCGCGCCGAGGGACCGGCCAAGCCGATCTCCTCGCTGCGGGACTTCGGGCCCGAGCAGCAGGTTCATGCTCGGTTGCAGCTGACCGGGAAGGGCTTGCTTCGCAAGCCGGTTGCCGGCATCGACGTGCGCGGGGACGGCACCTTCATGCCTTTCCGAGGTGGGGTGACCCGCGAGGAGCTCGACCCGACTGCCTACGAGACGCCGTTCGACCTGGTCCGCGAGACTCTCGAAGCATGAGCGAGAACGAGATCCCCAAGGGCAGCTACCCCGCCGGGCGACGCGTGAAGCTGCCGGCCGGCGCCGAAGCCCCCTACGCCGTCTTCATCAACGGCGTCGAGCAGCGCGAGGAGGCCGACTACAACGTCCGCGCCGGCGAGATCGTCTTCACCCGCGAGATCGTCAAGGAGAAAGTCGGCACCGGCCGCTGGCTGGCGATGTACCTCGGCCTCTTCGGCACCTACCGCAAGAACGAGACGATCGACCTGCAGTTCCAGCGCAACGGCAAGACCGAGCTGCTCTCGGACCTGCCGGTCGGTTCCTGAGCCGCGGCTACTTGAAGATGTAGAGCAGGGCGAAGGCGACGATCGCGAAGGTGGCGACGCCGGCGATCAGGGGTCTGTCTTCGGCGACTATCGCGGCGGTGGAGCGATCGTCGGCGCGGTCGTAGATCAGGTAGAGGTAGCGGAAGATGCAGTAGAGGACCGGCGGGATCGTCCACATCATCTTGTTGCCGATGATCGGCGAGTTGACAGCGTAGATCGAGTAGCTGATCACCGTCCCGGTGGTGACCATGGCGACCATCTGGTCGAGGAAGGGCAGCGAGTAATGCTCCAGCACGGGGCGGCTGTTGGTGCCTTGATGTAACTCGGAGACCGCCTCCTGGCGCCGCTTGGTCACGCCGAGGAAGAGGGCGACCATGCCGGTACAGAGGAGGAGCCATTCGGAGGCGTGAGCGTCGACGGCGACGGCACCGGCCGCCACGCGCAGGATGAAGAGGCCGGCCAGCGTCATCACGTCGATGATCACGATCTGCTTGAGGCCGAGGCTGTAGGCAACCTGGGCAACCCCGTAGCCGACGACCATCAGCCCGACCTGCCAGTTGACGGTGGCGAAGGCGAGGCCGATCGCGGCAAGCGCCAGCAGCGGCGCGATCGTCTTCGCCGCCCCCTCGGAGAGCTCGCCCGCGGCGAGCGGGCGGAAGCGCTTCTTGGGGTGCTTGCGGTCGAGCTCGACGTCGACCAGGTCGTTGACGTAGTAGCCGGCGCTGGATATCCCGCAGAAGGCGACGAAGGTGAGGAACGCCTCCAGCACGTCGTGCGGCTGGTTGAACTTGCCCGAGAAGAGCAGGCCGGCGAAGACGAAGGTGTTCTTGATCCACTCCTGAGGCCGCCCGGTCTTGATTGCCGCCCGCAGCGGCGAGCGCCGCGGCACGACCGGTTCGGCGGCGGCGTGCCCCGCGGCTGCCGGGACGGTCGGCTGTTCGGAAGTGATCGTTTCCATGATCGGGACGTGGGGACGAGGGACCGACAAGGTGCTTATCGGTCGCGACAGGGTAGCGCCGCTCGGCGGTCGCCTCCTCCCTATGGGTCGATGAGAACGCCGGGATTCAGCATGCCGGCTGGATCCAACTCTGCCTTGGCGGCTCGCAGCGCCGCCGCGAACGGCGCGGGGCGTTGGCGGTCGTACCAGGGGCGGTGATCACGGCCGACCGCATGGTGATGGGTGATCGTGCCGCCGCCCTCGATCACCGCCTCCGCCGCAGCCGCCTTGATCTCATCCCACTGCTCGACCTCGCCGCCGCGCACAGCCGGCGCCATCACGGTGAAGTATGGCGCCGGCCCGTCGGGATAGACATGGGTGAAGCGGCAGCTGACCCGCGGCGCGCCGAGGCTATCCGCGGGCACATCACAGACCTCGGCGACCTTGGCGCGGACCGCCTCCATCGTCGTCGCGTGGAAGTCCTCGAACCGATCCCAGGTGATCGCCGTCTCGAAGGTCTCCGAGAGCACCCCGCAGGCAACGAACGTGTCGCGCAGGTAGGGCGCGAGCAGGAACGCCGAGCGCCAGGCCCCCACCGAGTCCTCATTTCCAGCCCCGACGGGCCGATTTGACGCCCCAGAGGCGTCTTTTCGGCCCGTCGGCGGGGGGTTGGGGATGCCGCCGTGGGCTTGGGCTATTGCGAGGGCCAGGTCCATCGGGACGTCAACCGGGTGGTGGGCCGACTCGAAGCCGAGCACCAGCAGGCTCTTCTCGCTGCTCCCCGCACCGGTCATGCCCGCCTCCGTCGCGTCGAGCAGCCGGCAGTTGCTCGGGTAGAGGCCCGACTGGGAGATCTCGCGCACGGCGCCCGCCGCCCTCAGGAAGTCGTCGAACTCGACCCCGCAGGACGCCTTGAACTCGGGCCGCGGTCGCACCCGCATCCAGGCCTCCCCGATCACGCCGAGGATTCCCTCCGAGCCGATCAGCGCCCGGTCCGGCGACGGTCCCGCCCCCGAGCCCGGCAGCCGCCGGCTCTCCCAGGTCCCGCGCGGCGTGATCGCCCGCACCGACTCGACCAGCTCGTCGATGTGCGTGTAGAGGGTGGCGAAGTGCCCACCGGCCCGGGTCGCGATCCAACCGCCGAGCGTTGCGTACTCGAAGGACTGGGGGAAGTGGCGCAGGGTCAAGCCGTGCTCCCGCAATTGCTCCTCCAGCACCGGCCCGGTGGCCCCGGCCTGGATCCGTGCCGCCATCGACTCCGCATCCACCTCCAACACCTGGTCCAGCCGCCGCAGATCAAGCGAAACGAAGGGCCGATCCCCCAGCCGTCCCTCGATCCCGCCGACCACACTGGTCCCGCCCCCAAAAGGAATAACCGCAGCGCCCTCGGACTCGGCCCAGTTGAGCACGGTCTCGATCTCCGACTCGTCCCGCGGCAGCGCCACCAGATCGGGCGGATTCGCGAATTCCCCCCGAAACCCCCGCACGACGTCCCGATAAGCCTTCCCCAACGCCCGACTGACCCGCTCGTACTTGTCGTCGGTGAACAAGTCGCCGAAGCCGTTCGGCGACTTCAACCGAGCCGCCCGGATCTCGACTTGATCCAAGGAAACGGGCTCCTCTATCTCGCCGCCGAAGCCAAAGCGCTCCTTGATCCCACGCGCCGCCTCCCCCAGCTCTTTCGCAGAGGGCGCCTGGTCCTCGTACCCCCACCCCCAGTGCTTGAGCCGTCTCATGATGGGGATGGCGCCCCACCTCCTACCAATGCACGCCTTTCATCAGGTGCGCAAAGGCAACCGCCTCGGTGGTGGGAGCCCGATCCGGCGCCTCGTCCCCTTTGCCCTTCGCAGCCTGCGACTCAGGAAAGAGCTTGTAGGCCGTGTTGAGGATTTTGTCGCTGACCGTCGGCGCGACCGCGTAGAGCAGCTCGCCGAAGGTGCCCATCCGGGTCGCCACCTTCTTCGGCTTGCCGATCATCGCCCCGGCGATCATCTCCGCCGCCTCCTCAGGCGTGATCGCCGGGAACATGTCGTACATCCGGGTCGGCGCGATCATCGGCGTCCGCACCAGCGGCATGTAGATCGTCGTGATGTCGACACCGTCGTCGAACACCTCGGAGGCGATCACCCGACTGAAGGCGTCCAGCGCCGACTTCGAGGCGACGTAGGCGGAGAAGCGCGGCGGGTTGGTCTGGGCGCCGATCGAGCTGATGTTGATGATGTGCCCCGACTTACGCGCCTGCATCGAGGGCAGCAGCGCCAGGATCAGCCGCAGGGCGCCGAAGTAGTTGATCTGCATCGTCCGCTCGTAGTCATGGAAGCGGTCGTAGGAGAGCTTGACCGAGCGCCGGATCGAGCGTCCCGCGTTGTTGACGAGGATGTCGACCTGCCCGTGGTAGGCGAGCACCTCCTCGGCCATCCGCTCGACGTCCTCGACGTCGGACATGTCGCAGCGGTGGATGTGGGCCACCCCGCCGGCTGTCTCGATCTCCCTTTTCGTCTCCTCCAGCTTGTCGACCGAGCGGGCGACGAGCAGCACGGTCGCGCCGGCGTCGGCCGCCTTGACCGCCGCCGCCTTGCCGATCCCCGAGGACGCACCGGTGATCAGCACCACCTTGCCGCGCACCGCCGCCGAGAGCGAGCGGTCCTTGAACAGGTCGGGGTCGAGGTTGCGCTCCCAGTAGTCCCAGACCCGGGCGGCGTAGCTCTCCAGCGGCGGCACCTCGATCCCCGAGCCGGCCAGCGCGGCCTCCGCCTCGGTCGAGTCGAAATGGGTGGGGTAGCTGACGTAGCTGAGCACGCCGGCCGGGATGCCGACCTGGTTCAGGGCCACCTTCGCCGCCCGCTTCGCCGGCGGGAAGAACCTCAACCCCGTGCGCACCAGGCTGGTCGCCGGATCGGTGATGCCGGAGTCGAGCTGCAGCGCCGCCTGCGGCGCGTCGGCAGCCCGGGCAAAGAGATTGAGCACCTCGCCCGCCGTCTTCGGCCTCGGGTCGGTGAGGCTGAAGGCACGACCGTCGAGCCCCGGCTCGTGGGCGATGTGGTCGATCGCCGCGGCGACGTAGTCGACCGGGACGATGTTGATCTCTCCCCCTTCGATGCCGACGGTCGGCAGCCAGGCGGGTAGCACCCGCCGCGCCTGCTGCAGCAGCTTGAACATGTAGTAGGGGCCGTCGATCTTGTCGATCTCGCCGCTGCGCGAATCGCCGACGACGATCCCAGGCCGGTAGATCCGCCAGGGCCGGCCGCAATGCTCGCGCACGACCCGCTCGGACTCGTGCTTGGTGCGGAAGTAGGGATGGGTGTCGAGGTCTTCGGCCTCCTCGAACATGTCCTCGGTCCAGGTTCCCTTGTAGAGGCCGGCGGCGGCGATCGAGCTGATCTGGTGGAAACAGCCTGCCTCGATCGCGCCGGCCAGTTCGACCGCGTGCCTGGTTCCCTCGACGTTGGCGACCTCCTGGGCCTCGGCGCCCGCCGCCATGTCGTAGATCGCGGCCAGGTGGAAGAAGTGATCGACGTCGCCGCGCAGCGTCAACAGGTCCTCCTCGGAGACGCCGAGACCGGGCTGGGCGAGGTCGCCGGCGATCGGCACGACCCGTGCTCCATCGGCTCCCCAGGCGGTCCGCAGCTCCTCCAGGCGCCCGCGCGAACCCGCCCGGACCAGCGCGTAAACCGTCCCTTCGCGCTGCAAGAGTCTGGCCACGAGGTTGCGACCGATGAACCCGGTGGCCCCGGTGACGAAGTAGTTCATCGCTCTTTCATACACTCAATCTACGAATGGCGCAAACGGCGACCGTCCAGATCCAGATGCCCGAGATGGGCGAGTCGGTCACCGAGGGCATCGTTCTCGAATGGCACGTCGCCGAGGGCGACTTCGTCAACGAGGGCGACACGGTGGTCGAGGTCTCGACCGACAAGGTCGACGCGGAGGTCCCTGCGCCGGCTGACGGCGTCATCACGAAGCTGATCGCCTCGGTTGACGACGAGGTGCCGGTTGGGGCGCCGCTTGCCGAGATGGAGCCCGGCGAGGGCAGCAAGCCCCCAGAAAAGAAGGAGGCGCCAGTTGAGCCAGCCTCCACCGGGAACGGTGCCGGCAATGGAGTCCGAGCGACCCCCGTTGCGCGACGGGTAGCCGAGGAGAACGGCGTCGACCTTGGCTCGGTAGCTGGTAGCGGTCCTGGGAGCAAGGTGACCAAGGACGATGTGCTTGCCGCTGCCAACGGCAGTGGAGCTGCCGCGGCCACGACCGGCGAGGCGAAGCCGCTGCGGGGGCCTGCCGCGATGCTGGCTCAGGCCATGGGCGAGAGCCGGGAGGTTCCAACGGCGACCTCGTTCAGGACGGTTGCGGTCGACACGTTGGATGCAAAGCGCAAGGCGCTGAACGGACAGCTGAAAGAGCGCGGGCTGAAGGTCTCCTTCACCCACCTGATCGCCTGGGCGATCGTGCAGGCCGCGAAGGAATGGCCGGTGATGGTGCGCAGCTTCGAGGAGCGCGAGGGCAAGCCCTTTGCGATCGAGAACGGCCCGGTCAACCTCGGCATCGCCGTCGACATCGAGCGCAAGGACGGCTCGCGCAGCCTGATGGTGCCGGCGATCAAGGGTGCCGACGGCCTCGACTTCGCCGCCTTCCACACCTACTACGAGGACCTGATCACGAAGACGCGGGAGAGCAAGCTCACCGCCGACGACTTCCTCGGCACCAACATCTCGCTGACCAACCCGGGCGGGATCGGCACCGCCGCCTCGGTCCCCCGCCTGATGAAGGGACAGAGCGCGATCATCGCTGCTGGCGCGATCGCCTATCCGCCCGAGTGGGCGCACGCCTCACCGGAGCGGCTACGGCAACTCGGCGTCTCAAAGACGATGACGCTGACCTCGACCTACGACCACCGGGTGATCCAGGGCGCCGAGTCCGGCGCCTTCCTGCGCCGGATCGAGCAGCTGCTCGAAGGCGAAGACGGCTTCTACGAGACGGTCGCCGGCGATCTCGGCATCGACGCGGCCCCGCTCGCCGCCGCCCACCCGGCCTCCGCCTCGGCGCCGCCGCTGGGCGCCGCGCCGCCGCCATCGGCCCCCGGCGCGCCAGACGAGGAGCTGCTCGGCGCCGTGCAGGCGGCCACCTCGCTGCTCAAGGGCTACCGCACCCACGGCCACCTCGCCGCGCGCCTCGACCCGCTTGGGCGCGAGCCGCAGGGCGACCCCGCGATACAGCCCGAGAGCCTCAACCTGACGCCGGAGCTGATGGCCCGGGTGCCGGCCTCGATCCTGCGCATCGGCGTTCCCGGCGAGACCCTGCTCGACGTCCTGCCGCGGATGCGCGAGGCCTACTGCGGCTCGATCGCCTACCAGTTCGAGCACCTCTCCTCGCACCAGCAGCGGACCTGGCTGCGCGAGATGGTCGAGACCGGCGCCCACCGCCAGCCGCTCGACGACGACGAGAAGCGCCGCCTGCTGGGCCGGCTGATCGACGTCTTCGAGTTCGAGCGCTTCGTCGAGAAAGCGTATTTGGGCCAGAAGATCTTCACGATCGAGGGCCTCGACGTGATCGTGCCGATGCTCGACGAGCTCGTCACCCTCGCCGGCCGCGCCGGCGCCGAGGAGGTCGCCTTCGGCATGGCCCACCGTGGCCGGCTCGCCGTCCTTGCCCACAACCTGGGCCGCTCGATCGAGTCGATCCTTGCCGAGTTCGAGGGTTCCAAGCAGATCGAGATGGTCAAGGCTGTCGCCGCGATCCCCCACGGCGGCACCGGCGACGTCAAGTATCACTACGGCCACCAAGGGGTCTACGAAACCAGCGAGGGCGAGAAGATCGCCGTGCGGCTCTTCCCCAACCCGAGCCACCTCGAGTTCGTCGACCCGGTGGTCGAGGGCGCGACCCGCTTCCTCCAGTCGGAGATCGACGGGGCGAAGCTCGAGCACAAGCCGAAGTACGCGGTGCCGGTGCTGCTCCACGGCGACGCCGCCTTCCCGGGCCAGGGAGTCGTCGCCGAGACGCTCAACCTGCAGGCGCTGCGCGGCTACACCACCGGCGGCACGATCCACATCATCCAGGACAACCAGGTGGGCTTCACCACCGACCCAGAGGACGCCCGGTCCACCCCCTACGCCGCCGACATGGCCAAGGGGTTCAACGTGCCGATCGTCCACGTCAACGCCGACGACGTCGAGGCCTGCTCCTCGGCGATCCGCCTGGCGATGGCCTACCGCGAGCGCTGGGGCCGCGACATCGTCATCGACGTGATCGGCTACCGCCGCTTCGGCCACAACGAGACCGACGAGCCCGCCTACACCCAGCCGGCGATCGCCGCCAAGATCAAGGCCCACCCGCCGGTCTCCGAGATCTACGCCGAGAAGCTGATCGAGGACGGGACGATCGCCCGCGAGGACGTCGAGCGCTCGCGCCAGGAACGCCACGACGAGATGTCGGGCTCACTGAAGGACCTGCGCAGGAAGATGGAGCTGGGCGAGTACGAAGACCCGACCGTGACCACCTCCAGCACCGGCGAACTAGACCGCAGCGCCAGCCCGCCGGTCGAAACCACCGTCCCAGCGGCGAAGCTGGCCGAGCTGAACGAGGCGCTGCTCGAGGTGCCGGAGAGCTTCACGATCCACCGCAAGCTGCGCAAACCCCTCGGCAACCGGGGGCAGGCGCTCACCGAGGGTGGGATCGAGTTCGGCCATGCCGAGGCGCTGGCCTTCTCCTCGCTGCTGACCGAGGGCGTCCACATCCGCCTCACCGGCCAGGACACCGAGCGCGGCACCTTCTCCCATCGCCACCTCGTCCTCCACGACGAGAAGACCGGCCTTGCCTACTGCCCGATGCAGAACCTCAGCGACGCCAAAGCGCCGTTCGAGCTCTACAACAGCCCGCTCTCGGAGATCGCCTGCCTCGGCTTCGAGTACGGCTACTCGGCGGCGACGCCGAACGCCCTGGTCCTCTGGGAGGCCCAGTTCGGCGATTTCGCCAACGCGGGCCAGGTGATCATCGACAGCTTCATCGTCTCGGGCGAGGCGAAGTGGGGACAGACGAGCCGCCTCACCCTGCTGCTGCCGCACGGCTACGAGGGCTCGGGCCCCGAGCACTCGAGCGCCCGCATCGAGCGCTTCATGGCTCTGGCCGCGGAGGGCAACATCCGCATCGCCAATCCCAGCAGCGCCGCCCAGTACTTCCACCTGTTGCGGCGCCAGGCGCTGATCCGCAAGCCGCGTCCGCTGATCGTCTTCACCCCCAAGGGGCTGTTGCGGCTCGACCGCGCCTCGGCCACCGCCGATGAGCTGACCAATGGCCAGTTCCACTTCATCCTCGACGACCCCGCCGCGGTTGAGCGCCGCGAGAAGGTGGAGCGCCTCGTGCTCTGCACCGGCAAGGTCTACTGGGACATCGACGCCAGCGAGCGGCGCGAGGCGGCCGAGAACGTGGCGATCGCCCGGGTCGAGCTGCTCTATCCGTTCGCCAAGGAACAGCTCAGCGAGCTGATCGCCTCCTACCCCAATCTGAAGGAGATCGTCTGGGCACAGGAGGAGCCGCGCAACATGGGCTGCTGGAAGGTGATGTCGCGCCGCCTCCCCGACCTGATGCCCGAGGGTGTCGAGCTCGGCTACGTCGGCCGTCCGACCCGGGCCAGCCCCGGAGAGGGCTACTCGATCGCCCACGCGCGCGAGCAGGAGCGGATCGTGCTCACCGCGCTCACGCCGGGCGCCTGATGCGCAAGCCGGTTCCCGGCCCGTTGTTCGCCCGGGTGAAGGTCCTCTCCTGGATCGAGCTGGCGATCTTCACCGCGCTGATCGTCTTCTGGCTCGTGCCCGGCTTCGAAACCGAGACGATGGTGTTCGGCTGGGCGCACGGCCTCGGCTTCGTCGTCCTCTGCATCGTCATCTGGATCGCCTGCATCAGGCGTGAGGCCCCATACACCCTGCTCGCCGCGACCCTTACCCCGGTCGGCCCGGTGGGCAGCGTGATCGGGATCGAGTTGATCGAACGACGTGGCTGGGGTATCCGGGATTCTCCGCAAAAAGTCGCGGAAAACTCCGTAGATCCGCTCAAGATGCCTTGACCTCAGCGCTCGCAGGCGCTATAGCTAGATAGTGACTGTTCGTCTCGAACAGTCCCGTTCGAGTGAACAGAGCGCGTCGGCATCCCTCCCTGGCTACCGACGCATAGGTGCAGTGAGGGTCGCGCGGACCCCCTGCCTCCCGCGGCCCTCCTGCGCCGCCTGGCCAGAACTCAGACAGAGGCTTACCCTCGCAGGCTCCTCAACACCGTCTGCAGGATCCCACCGTTCTTGTAGTACACAACCTCGTTTGGGGTGTCGAGCCGAACAGTCGCCTCGAACTCGGCGTCGCCGGCGGTGACCGTGACGGCCTTGGCCTCGCCGCCTTCGAGATCGCTGACGTCGATCGTCTCTTCCCCCGTCAAGCCGAGGGACTCGATCGACTCGCCGGCGGGGAACTGCAATGGCAGGACACCCATGCCGATCAGGTTCGAGCGGTGGATGCGCTCGAAGGACTCGGCGATCACCGCCTGCACGCCGAGCAGCTTCGTCCCCTTCGCCGCCCAGTCGCGCGATGAGCCAGAGCCGTACTCCTTGCCGGCGAGGACGACCAGCGGCACTCCTTCCTCGGAGTAGGCCATCGCCGCCTCGAAGATCGTCGTCTCCTCGCCGCCGGGGAAGTGGCGGGTGAAGCCGCCGGCCCGCTCGACCAAGAGGTTGCGCAGGCGGATGTTGGCGAAGGTGCCGCGGATCATCACCTCGTGGTTGCCACGCCGAGAACCGTAGGAGTTGAAGTTGCGCGGCTCCACCCCCTGCTCGATCAGCCACTGTCCCGCCGGGCTCGCTTTTTTGATCGCCCCGGCGGGTGAGATGTGGTCGGTCGTGATGGAGTCGCCAAGCAGGGCCAGCACCCTGGCCCCGGAGATCGGCTCCACAGGGGGCGGCTCGGGCGGCATTCCGTCGAAGAAGGACGGCTTGCGCACGTAGGTCGAGTCGGGCCAGGTGTAGCGATCTCCCTCCGGCACCTCGACCGCCTTCCAGGTCTCGTCCCCCTCCAGCACGCCGCCGTAGTTGCGGGTGAACATCTCCGAGGCGATCGAGCGACCGACCAGCTCCTTGATCTCGGCCGGGTCGGGCCAGACGTCGCGCAGGTAGACCGGCTCGCCCTGGGCGTCCTCACCCAGCGGCTCGCTGGTGAGGTCGAGGTCCATGCGGCCGACCAGCGCGTAGGCGACGACCAGGGGTGGGCTCGCAAGGTAGTTCGCCTTGACGTCCTGATTGATGCGGCCCTCGAAGTTGCGATTCCCCGACAGCACAGCGCAGACCGCCAGGTCGTTCTTCTCGACCGCGGCCGAGATCTCCGCTGGAAGCGGGCCCGAGTTGCCAATGCAGGTCGTGCAGCCGTAGCCGACCAGGTTGAACTCGAGCTGGTTCAGGTACTCGGTCAGCCCGGCTTTGTCGAGGTAGTCGGTGACCACGGTCGAGCCCGGGGCGAGCGACGTCTTCACCCACGGCTTGCGCTTCAGGCCCCGCTGCACGGCGTTGCGGGCGAGCAACCCCGCGCCGATCATCACCGAGGGGTTGGAGGTGTTGGTGCAACTCGTGATCGCCGCGATCACGACGCGGCCGTGGTCGAGCTCCATCGTCGTGCCGTCCTCGAGCGTGACCTCGATCTCGTCGCCGCTGCCCCTGCCGATCGTCGCGCTGACGCCACCGCTCAAAGCCGGTCGCGGCCTGCCGCGCTCGTCGTCGTGATCCTCGGCGGGCGGGTCAGAGGCGGGGAAGGACTCATCGCCCGCCTCGTCGACGCCGTTGCCCATCCGCTCGGCCGCCTCGGGGTCGAACTCGTGCATCGCCTCGAGGAAGGCCTCTTTCGCCTCGACCAGCGGCACCCGGTCCTGGGGACGTTTCGGCCCGGCGATGCTCGGCTCGACCTCGCGCAGATCCAACTCCAGCGTCGCCGAGAAGACCGGGTCTTCGGAATCCGCGTCATGGAACATCCCCTGCGCGCGGGCGTAGGCGTCGACCAGCTCGAGCGTCTCGGTCGGGCGCCCGGTCAGCTCCAGGTAGCGCAGCGTCTCGGCGTCGATCGGGAAGATCGCGCAGGTCGAGCCGAACTCCGGCGACATGTTGCCGATCGTCGCCCGGTCGGCGAGCCCGAGCGTGGCCAGGCCGGGACCGTAGAACTCGACGAACTTGGAGACGACGCCATGTGCGCGCAGCATCTCGGTCACGGTCAGGACCAGGTCGGTCGCGGTCGCCCCCGGCGGCAGCTTGCCGTCGAGCTTGAAGCCGGCCACCTGCGGCAAGAGCATCGAGACGGGCTGGCCGAGCATCGCCGCCTCGGCCTCGATCCCGCCGACCCCCCAGCCGAGCACGCCGAGGCCGTTGACCATCGTCGTGTGCGAGTCGGTGCCGACCAGGGTGTCGGGGTAGGCCTGGAGCGTGCCGCTGCGCTCGGAGCTGTAGACGACCTGGGAGATGTGCTCGAGGTTGACCTGGTGGCAGATCCCGGTCGCCGGCGGCACGACGCTGAAGTTGTCGAAGGCCTCCCTGCCCCACTTGAGGAAGGAGTAGCGCTCGCGGTTGCGTTCGAACTCGCGCTCGGCGTTGACCGCGAAGGCGCGCGCGTTGCCGAAGGCGTCGACCTGGACCGAGTGGTCGATGACCAGGTCGACGTCGACGAGCGGGTTGATCTTCTCCGGATCGCCGCCGATCTCGGCCATCGCGTCGCGCATCGCGGCCAGGTCGACCACCGCCGGCACGCCGGTGAAGTCCTGCATCAGCACCCGCGCCGGCTGGTAGGGGATCTCGGCGCTGGGCTCCGCCGCCGCGTCCCAGCTCGCGATCGCCTCGACGTCCTCGGCGCTCGCCGAGACGCCGTCCTCGAGCCGCAGCACGTTCTCCAGCAGGACCTTGATCGAGTAGGGCAGACGTGCCACGTCGAAACGCTCTTGCAACGCGTCGAGGCGGAAGACCTCGTAAGACCGGCCACCTACGTCGAGGTCCGAACGGGCGCCAAAGGAGTCGAGACTGCTCACGACTTCATCCTAGGCAAACGGTGCAGGGCCGCTGGCTAGCGCTTGCCGGGCGGATGGCCGTCGTCTACGGCTTTAGCTGCTTTCTGGCCAGCTGAGCCGCTCTGGGCGCGATCTGAGATGGATGGGGTGGCGAGGGCGAAGTGGGACATGGCGCGGAGCTGCAGCGGCGCGACCACCGCCTCGAGCTTGTTCCGCTCAATCGCCTTGACCGTCGCGGCGGCCACCTTCCCCGGGGTCGTGGTTCCCATCCCGGGTGGTGGCTTGGCGCCGGTCTCGGCAAACATGCCCGCCTCGCGGACGAAGCCCGGCGAGACGACCGACACTCCGATCCCCTGCGGGCCCAGATCGGTGCGCAGGCCGAACGCGAAGCCGCGCAGGCCGAACTTGGTCGCGTTGTAGATCGAGCTGCGCGGGCTGGCGACCTTGCCCGAGAGCGAGGAGACGAAGACGAGGTGGCCGCTGCCGCGCTCCACCATCGACGGGTAGAGCGCTCTCGCTATCAGCATCGGCGCCTCAAGGTTGACGCGTAGCGCTCGCGTCAGCTGCTCGGAAGTTAAATCCGTGAGCAGGCCCATCCCCGGGAGGCCGGCGTTGGCGACCAGGACGTCGACCTCCCCGGCATCGGCAGCCAGCTGCTCGGCAGCGCCTGGCTCCGCCAGATCGGCCGAAAGCACCGTATGTCCCTCCCCCGGCAGTTCCGCCGCGAGCGCTTCCAGCGCCTCCGCGCTGCGCCCGCTGAGAACCACCCTGGCGCCCTTTGCGGCCAGCGCCGCCGCCATCGCGCGACCGAGGCCGCCAGTAGCGCCGGTGAGCAGGGTTGTGCGGCCTGAAAGTTCCATCCCAGGGCTGCAAGCTAACAGCCGGCCCGCCGAGAGGAATCTGGGATGAAAGTGCGAAGGGCCACAAAATGTTTGTTTCTTGTGAGCATCCAGCCGGGCAATCGTCTACACTGCCCGCCGTTCCGAACAACCGAAACGCCGAGTCCCGCAAGCCACCTGGCGACGCGGGAGCGGGGGAACCACGTTTTCGGGGCTAACCCGCCCGACATAGGGCGGGGGCGCAGGCTCCTATCAGCGCCAGCCCGACAGCTAACCCCGTAGGCCGACGAAGGAGATCGGTTTGCCTAAGAACAGCTCAAAGCTCAAGGCGGGGTTGGTCGCGATTGCGGCGCTGGTGGTCCTCGCTCTCGTACCATCAGGCGCCAGCGCCAACTGCGGTAGTGGCGGTTTGACGCCTGCCGAAGTAGATATCTGCACTCCCACGCCGAAAGCGCGACTGCTGCCCAATGGCATGCTGATCCCGCCGAAAGCGGCTCCCGCCCGGGTCAAGGCCGTTATCTCGGCCGCCAACCGGATCCGCACCAAGCCCTACATCTGGGGCGGTGGTCACGGCCGCTGGTGGGACCGGGGCTATGACTGCTCGGGCTCGGTCAGCTACGCATTGCACGGCGGAGAATTCCTCGAAAGCCCGCTTCCCTCAGGTCCGATGGAGAGCTGGGGCCTGGAAGGCGAAGGGCGCTGGATCACGGTTTACGCCAACGCAGGCCACGCCTATGCGGTGATCGCCGGCTATCGCTGGGACACCGCCGGCGACTCGGAAGGCACCGGGCCGCGCTGGCACGAAGAACTTCTCAGCAACGAAGGCTTCGTCGCCCGCCACCCCGCCGGCTTCTAGAAACACTTCGGGGCAGGGGTGTCCCGTACGCCGCCTCGGCCAACTGGCCGGGGCGGCTTTGTCCTTGACCTCCTGAACTACTCGGATAACGTCATGGTGTAGCTACTCCACCTGACATCCGCTTGGTAAGCCTCACCAAGTACTACGGCGAGGTTCGGGCGGTTGCGGGCATCGACCTGGAGATCGAGGCCGGCGAGTTCTTCACCCTGCTCGGCCCCTCCGGCTCGGGCAAGACGACGACGCTGCGGATGATCGCCGGCTTCGAGGATCAGAGCAGCGGCACGATCGAGTTGGCCGGACGGGACATGACCGGGGTCCCCCCGTACGACCGAGCGGTCAACACGGTCTTTCAGGACTACGCCCTGTTTCCCCACATGACGGTCGGCGAGAACGTCGCCTACGGGCTGCGCATCGCCCGCGTAGCCAAGGCTGAACGGGCGCGGCGGCGCGACGAGGCGCTGGAGATGGTCCGCCTGCCGGGCTACGGAGACCGCAAGCCGAGCGAGCTCTCCGGCGGTCAGCGCCAGCGCGTCGCCCTGGCCCGCGCGATCGTCAACCGGCCCCGGGTGCTGCTGCTCGACGAGCCGCTCGGCGCGCTCGACCTGAAGCTGCGCGAGCAGATGCAGAGCGAGCTGAAGACGATCCAGGCCGACGTCGGCATCACCTTCGTCTACGTCACCCACGACCAGGACGAGGCGCTGACGATGAGCAACCGGATCGCCGTCTTCAACGAGGGCGGGATCGAGCAGGTCAGCTCGCCGATCGAGCTCTACGAGCAGCCCCAGACCGAGTTCGTCGCCGGCTTCGTCGGCGTCTCCAATCTGATCGAGCGCGACGGCTCGCGCTTCACGATCCGGCCGGAGAAGATCCAACTGCTCGACCCGGCGACAACGCCAAACGGCCTGCGCACCGAGCGCGGCCGGATCGCCGAGGTCGCCTACGCGGGAATGGTGACCCGCTACACGGTCGCCCTCGAGGCGGGCGGAGAGCTTCAACTCGTGCGGCAGAACGTCGAGGGCGCCTCAACCGAGGCGGCCGCCGAGCAGGGCAGGGAGGTGCAGGTGGGCTGGCGTCCGGAGCACACGGTCGCGGTCCGTGGCAAATCGAATACAGAGGAGGATCCACCGTGAGGACCAAGGACGCACACCCCGTAGGAGCGGCGTGGCTCGTCGTCGCCGGCTTACTCGCCTTCATGCTGCTGATTGCCGGCTGCGGCAGCAGCGGCAACAGCAGCTCGGGCGGCGAAGAAATGACCAAGCTCGGCAAGGGAGAGGGGGCGCTCAGCCTGATCTCCTGGGCCGGCTACGTCGAGCCCGAATGGGTCAAGCCGTTCGAACAGAAGACCGGCTGCAAGGTAAGCGACAAGGAAGCCGGCACCTCCGACGACATGGTCGAGCTGATGCGCACCGGCCAGTACGACGGCGTCTCGGCCTCCGGCAACGCGACCGCGCGCCTGGTCGGTGGCGGCGACGTCTCCCCGGTCAACGTCAGCCTCGTCCCCAACTACAAGACGATCTTCAGCGACCTGAAGAACCAGCCTTACAACACCTTCGAAGGCGTCCATTACGGCATCCCCCATGGACGCGGCGCCAACCTGCTGATGTGGAACAACGAAGACGTCAAGCCCGCCCCCGACTCCTGGAACGTGACCCTCGACCCGAAGGTGGCGGCGAAGTACAAGGGCAAGATCAGCCAGTACGACGATCCGATGTCGATCGCCGAAGCGGCGGTATACCTGAAGTTCCACGAACCAAATCTGGGAATCGAAAACCCCTACGAGCTAAACGAAGAACAGTTCGAAGCGGCCGTCGGCCTGCTGAAGGAACAGCGTGCCAACGTCGGTGAATACTGGTCCGACGCGGCCAAGCAGATCCAGGCCTTCGGCAGCGGCGACAACCTGGTCGGCACGACCTGGCAGTACCAGTACTTCGCCCTCAAGGCCGAAGGCAAGCCGATGGCGGCGAGCCCCGCCAGCCAGGGCTTCCTACCGAAGGAGGGGGCTACCGGCTGGTCGGACACCTGGATGATCAGCTCCGAAGCCAAGCATCCCAACTGCATGTACATGTGGATGAACTGGATCGTCTCGCCGCGGGCGAACGCCGAAGTGGCCGAATTCTTCGGTGAGGCGCCTGCGCAAAGCCTGGCCTGCGAACACACCGCCGAAAAGGACTTCTGCGCCAAATACCACGCCGAAAACCCGGGGTTCTGGAAACGCGTCTACTACTGGGAGACGCCGGTCTCCGAATGCGGCAACGGCGAAAGCGATTGCAAGGACTACAACGAATGGGTCCAGGCGTGGACCGCGATCAAAGGCTGACCCACGGGGGCTGAGCAGGTGAGCACCGAAGCGGCGGTCGCGCAGAGGGGGTCGGTGGGCCACAGGCTCTCCGGCTTCCTCCACGGCCGCCGCCGGCTGCAGGTCGGGAGCCTGCTCGCCGGCCCCGTCGGCTGGCTGGTGATCGGCTATCTGGGGTCGCTGGCGATCCTGCTGATCACCGCCTTCTGGTCGGTCGACGCGCTCAGCGGCGAAGTCATCAAGGGCTTCAGCCTGGAAAACTTCGAAACGCTGATCGAAGAACCGGTCTACCGGGACATCGTCTGGCGCACGGTGCGCACGGCGCTGCTCGTCACCTTGACCGACGCGGTGATCGCCTTCCCGATCGCCTTCTACATGGCGAAGGTCGCGAGCAGGCGCGGCAAGGCGCTGCTCGTAGTCGGCGTCCTCCTGCCGCTCTGGTCGAGCTACCTGGTCAAGGTCTACGCGTGGCGCACGATGCTCTCCGCCAACGGGGTGATCGACTGGGCGCTGCAACCGCTGGGTCTACACAGTCCCGGCTACGGCGAGGTGGCGGTCTGGCTGGTGATGAGCTACCTCTGGCTGCCGTACATGATCCTGCCGATCTACGCCGGGTTGGAGCGGATCCCGAACTCGCTGATCAGCGCCTCCGAGGACCTCGGCGCGGCGCCCTTCACCACCTTCCGCCGGGTGCTGCTGCCACTCGCCTTCCCGGCGGTCGTCGCTGGCTCGATCTTCACGTTCGCCCTCACTCTCGGCGACTACATCACCCCGAAGCTCGTCTCCAACGACCAGTTCATCGGCAACGTCATCTACAGCAACATCGCCAACAACCAGCCATTCGCGGCGGCGCTGGCGCTAGTCCCGATAGTCGTAATGATCGCCTACCTCCTGGTTGCTCGGCGGCTGGGAGCCTTCGAGCACATCTAGCCATGCGACTCTCTCGGCGAGCGAGGATCCTGCTGCGAATCGCCGTTGCGATCGGCCTTGCCTTCATCTACGTGCCGCTGGTCGTGATCCTCGTCTACGCCTTCAACTCGAGCAAGATCCTCGCCTGGCCCCCACCCGGCTTCACGACGCAGTGGTTCACCGCGACCTTCGAAAACGAATCCGTGCGCGAAGCGTTCCTGACCTCGGTCGAGGCCGGCACCGTGGCTACGACGATCGCGATCCTGCTCGGCACCCTCGCCTCGCTGGCGGTCGTCCGCCACCGCTTCTTCGGCCGCGAGACCATCTCCTTCCTCGTCGTCCTGCCGATCGCGCTGCCGGGAATCGTCACCGGCGTCGCCCTCAGCAATACCTTCACCCAGGTGCTCGGCGTCCCGCTCAGCCTCCTCACCGTGATCGTCGGCCATGCGACCTTCTGCATCGTCGTCGTCTACAACAACGCAACGGCGCGATTGCGGCGGCTCTCGACCTCCTTCGAGGAAGCCTCGGCGGACCTTGGCGCCAACACCTGGCAGACCTTCCGCCGCGTCACCCTGCCGGGAATGCGCAGCGCCCTCGTCGCCGGGGGGCTGCTCGCTTTCGCCCTCTCCTTCGACGAGATCATCGTCACCAACTTCACGATCGGGGCCGGGGAAGAAACGCTGCCGATCTGGATCTTCTCCCACCTCTTCCGACCCAACAACCTGCCGGTCGTCAACGCGGTGGCGGTGATAGTCGTGCTGATCTCGATCGTCCCCGTCTACCTCGCCCACCGCCTCACCCGTGAGGAGGGCGGCGCCGCGGCCGGCCGCGGCGTCCGCGGCGGCCGGATAGAGGGTGGCGGCGTCGAGACCGAGGCCACCGCGGTGCCTTAACGCTAATTTGATTAGCGTACTAGCATACTGATCTGCTAGGCATGTAAGATACTGGGCATGATCTTTGCGACCCCCCCCATCGCGAAGGGCCTCCGCGCCAAACTCGCCGAGCTGGATCGCCTGCGCCATGAGCTCGGCGGCGAACTCGGGCGGGCGACCCCATGGATGGGGGCGCTGCGGCGCGTGGTGGCGGCGAGCTCGATCGCGGGCTCCACCTCGATCGAGGGCTACAGCGTCGGCCCCACCGAAGCGATCGCCCTGCTGAGCGGGGAGGTGCCCGGCGGTGGCGAAGACGAGAGCCGCCTCGCGGTTGCCTGCTACGCCCGCGCGATGGACCACGTCGGGGCGATGGCCCGGGACCCGCGGTTCCGCTGGACCGACCGGGTCATCCTCGACCTGCATTTCGACGCCTGCCACTTCCAGCGGGACAAGTCCCCCGGGCTCTGGCGGACTGGGCCGATATCGGTGACCGGTCCCGATGGGGGAATCGACTACAAGGGGCCGGATGGCGAAGACGTCGCGAAGCTGATGGCGGAGATCGTCGACTGGCTGGAGGCGGACGAAAGCGACGCCGACGTCGTCGTTCGCGCGGCGATGGCGCATCTCAACGTGGTCTCGGTCCATCCCTTCCGCGATGGCAACGGGCGCGTCGCGCGAATAGTCCAATCGCTCGTCCTCGCCCGCGAGGGAATGGTCTCGCCGGAGTTCTCCTCGATCGAGGAATACCTGGGCAAGAACACGCCCGCCTACTACGCGGCGCTGCGCGATGCGCAGGGCGGCAGCTACCAACCGGATCACGATGCGTCCGGCTGGGTCCGGTTCTGTGTCGAGGCCCACATCTCGCAGGCAAAGCGCCGGCTCGGTCAAATTCTCGAGGCGGGAGCCCGATGGGAGCGCCTCGAACGGGAGACCGAGGATCGTGGCTGGCCCGACCGCTTCGTGATCGCGCTCGAGCAGAGCCTGATCGGCGGCGCCGACCGTGCCCGCTACGGCGAGGAGGCAGGCGTATCGACGGCAACCGTGAGCGCCGACCTGCGCCGTCTACTGGACAGCGGACTCGTCGAGCAGCGCGGCCGCGGGCCCGGTACGAGGTACCGGGCGACCGAGGCCCTGCGCTCGCTACTGACGAGCTAGACGCTCGGCCTCTTCGGCGCCGACGTACGGCGACAGGGTCAGCTCGACCAGGTCGGGCAGCAGCGACTCGAGCTGCTCGGTGCGGCCGGCGCTGATCTCGCGCACGACCAGCGAGACGATGCCGCCGACCAGCGTCTCCTCGGTCGCCTCGGGAAGCGGGTGCTCGCCACCATGCTCGGGCCGTCCCGCCTTGAGGATTTCCATCAGTCCCTGCATCGAGTCGCGGTGTCGGGCGGCGATCTTGCCACCCGCCGCGACCGGCTCGATCATGCAGAGACGCGCCAGCTCGGGCTCCCCGGCGAGGAAGCGCAGCATCGTCGCCAGCGCCGCCCGAACCTTCTGCGGCCACTCCTCGAAGGCCTCGGCCGCGGCTCGCATCGAGGCGGCGATGTGGTCGGCGACCATCTCATAGGCGGCGAGGAAGCAGGCTTCCTTGTCGTCGAAGTGCTCGTAGAAGGTGCGGCGGGAGACCGACGCGGCCTTGGTGATGTTGGCGACGGTGGTCGCGTTGTAGCCGCGCTCGGCGACGGTGTCGACCAACGCCGTGACGATCCGCTCACGCTGGTTCTGGACGATGAACTCGCGCGGCAGGCCGTGGCGTCCGGCCGGCAGGCGCGGTGAGACGGCTGCCGCCTCTGCCTCGTCCGCGCTTTTCGCCTTCCCCTTTGCCACGGACCGACGATACCCCAGAGACGGGCGGCTGCGGCGTGCCTACCGGAGCGGCTGGACCAGCAGCTCGTCCTCGGCGGCGCGGGCGCCGAGGTACGGCATCGTCGCCAGGTAGATCAGCTCAGGGAGGAACTCCTCGCCGCGTTCGATCGAGCCCGATTCGACTTTGCTGAGGATCGTGCCGTAGACGGCGCCAGCGGCGATTTCGGCCGTGCAGCGGGACATCGGCCGCCCCTCGACCTCGCCGCGGCCGCCGTCGAGGAAGTCGGCAATTCGCCGCACGATCCTGTCCCGGCGCGACTGGGCGCCGCCACCGACGCCGTTGACGGAGACGACGAGGAAGCGGGCCCGGGCGGAGTCCTCCTGCAGGTAGCGCATCGCCGCCATCCCAGCCGCCCAGATCCGATCGTGCCAGGCCTCGCGCCCGTTGCAGGCGGTGTCGACCCGCGCGCAGAGGTCCTCCATCGCCTCGTCGTGGAGGGCGAGAAAGCAGTCCTCGAGGTCGGCGAAGCAGCGATCGAAGTGGGCACGGCTCACATCGGCCCGCTCGCAGACCGTCCCTATCTCGACCGCCGCAAGGCCATGGTCGGCAACCATCTCCACCATCGCGGCGGCGATCCTCTCGCGGGCTGGATCGCGTCCTCTGCGCGGACCGCTCACATCGTCCTGGCCCTGCTCCCCGCCTTAGCTTCGCCTCTCCGGCAAGTCACTAAGCCGCCGCCCGGGCCTGGGCCGCCTCCGCGGCGCGTGCCGCCTCGACCTCCCCGACGTAAGGCGTCAAGGTCACCTGCAGCATCTCCGGCAGCAGACCCTTGAGATCGTCGACCTGGCCGGAGATGAGGCGCTGGTGCACCAGCCACATCAGACCGCCGGCGATCGCGACCTCGAGCCCCTCCGGCAGCCGGCTCGCCCGCGGATTGTGCTCCCGTCCCTCGCGGAGCTTCGGCGCGACGCTCTCCAGCATCGACTGGTAGCGGGCCAGCGCCGCCCCACCCGCGGCCTGGCTCTCGACGATGCAGAGCTTGGCCCGTGCTTCCTCGGCCACGACCATCTCCAGGAAGACCTCGAGGCCGGTTGAGATCTGATCGACCCATGCCTGTTCGGTGTCGACCAACTCGGCAAAGACCTCCGCCGCGGCGGCGACGCTCTCGTCGAAGGCCGCCAGAAAGCACTCTTCCTTGTTGGCAAAGTGCTCGTAGAAGGTGACGAGGGCCACCTTCGCCGTTTTCGCGATCAGCTCGATCGTCGTCTTCTGATACCCGCGCTCGGCGACCAGCTCGGCGGTCGCGAGCAGCATCCGCTCGCGCTGGTTCTGGGAGACGAAATCGCGCGGGATCAGGTGTCTCCCCGGAGGCAGTTTCGAGAGGCGTTCCGAGAGCGACCGCGAGTCGGCCATTCCAAGACGGTACCAAAACATATATCTGATGTCTACTTTCCTTTTCTACAGAAAACATGACGTTCTAGGCAACTCCGTTTCTAAAAGCTGCTATACCTAGACAAAAGGCTTATGTTTTCGGATATCGACAGCGGCTCGGTAATCGCCTTCCCGGGCCCGCGCGGGCGCCGCCCCCCAAGGGAGCGGATCCTCACCGCGATGCTCGTCGTCAGCGGGGAGCTGGGCTTCGAGCAGGTCGCCGTCCGGCACGTGATCGAACGCGCGCAGACCAGCCGCGCGACCTTCTACAAGCACTTCGTCGATCGCGAGGACTGCTTCGCGCAGGCATACGGCGACGCTGGCGAGTGGGTCTACCGGCGCATGATCGGCGCCGCCAAGCGCCAGCCCTCCTGGCGCGAGGGCCTGCGCGCGGCGCTGGCCGAGCTGCTCGAGTTCTGCGCCAACCAGCCGGCGATCGCCAAGGCGCTGGTGGTCGAGGTGCACGCGGCAGGCGAGCGGTCGCTCGCCCAGCGGCGCGATTTGATGGAGCGCCTCTCCCGCGCACTGGACAGCGCGCGCCGCGAGATCCCCTCTCGCCAAGCTCCACCTCCTATTACGTCTGACTTCATTGTAGGGGCGATCGACACCCTTTTGGCGGCGAAATTGCTCGACGGCGACGCGGCCCGGGCGCCGGAGATGCTCCCGGGCCTGCTCCACTTCGTCGTCATGCAGTATCTCGGCGAGAGCGCCGCCTGGGAGGAGATGGCCGCGGCTCCGCTGGCTACATGGCAGGCGCGCCGGGAAGCGGCGGCGCAGGGCTCCCCAGAGCGGTAGACCCTGCCACTCCCTACAGCGGGATGTTGCCGTGCTTGCGCTTCGGCTGCTCGACCCGCTTGGACTGCAGCATGCGCAGCGCCCTGATCAGCTTGGGGCGCGTCTGGCGCGGCTCGATCACGTCGTCGATGTAGCCGCGCTCCGCCGCCGAGTAGGGGTTGGCGAAGTGGGCTTTGTAGTCGTCGATCAGCTTCTGGCGGCGCTCGTCGGGGGTCGGCGAGGAGCCGATGTCTTTGCGGTAGATGATGTTGACCGCGCCCTCCGGGCCCATCACCGCGATCTCGGCGGTCGGCCAGGCGACGTTGTAGTCGGCCAGCATGTGCTTCGAGTTCATCACGTCGTAGGCGCCGCCGTAGGCCTTGCGGGTGACGACGGTGAGCTTGGGCACGGTCGCCTCGGTGAAGGCGTAGAGCAGCTTGGCGCCGTGGCGGATGATCCCGTTCCACTCCTGGTCGGTGCCGGGCAGGAAGCCGGGCACGTCGGTGAAGGTGACGATCGGGACGTTGTAGGCGTCGCAGGTGCGGACGAAGCGGGCAGCCTTCTCGGAGGCCTCGATGTCGAGCACGCCGGCGAGGAAGGCGGGCTGGTTGCCGACGATGCCGACCGGGAAGCCGTCGAGCCGCGAGAAGCCGCAGACGATGTTCTTGGCGAAGTGCTCGTGGACCTCGAAGAATTCCTCGTCGTCGACGATGCGGGTGATCACCTCGCGCATGTCGTAGGGCTTGGAGGGATCGTCGGGGACGACCGTTTCCAGCTCCTCGTCTTCGCGATCCGGGTCGTCGGAGGGGGCGAAGCGGGGCGGCGCCTCGAGGTTGTTGGAGGGCAGGAAGCCGAGCAGGTAGCGCACGTCCTCGAGGCAGCTCTCCTCGTCCTCGGCGGCGAAGTGGGCGACGCCGGACTTGGAGTTGTGGCTCATCGCTCCGCCGAGCTCCTCGAACTCGACTTCCTCGCCGGTCACCGTCTTGATCACTTCCGGGCCGGTGATGAACATGTGCGAGGTCTCTTTGACCATGAAGATGAAGTCGGTCATCGCCGGCGAGTAGACGGCGCCGCCCGCGCAGGGCCCCATGATCACGCTGATCTGCGGGATCACGCCGGAGCACTGCACGTTGCGGACGAAGACGTCGCCGTAGGCGCCGAGCGAGACGACCCCCTCCTGGATGCGGGCGCCGCCGGAGTCGTTGATGCCGACCACCGGCGCCCCGACCTGAGCGGCGAGGTCCATCACCTTGCACATCTTCTCCGCCATCACCTCGCCAAGGCTGCCGCCGAAGACGGTGAAGTCCTGAGAGAAGACAAAAACGGTGCGGTCGTCGATCGTGCCGTGGCCGGTGACGACGGCGTCGCCCCAGGGACGCCGTTTCTGCATCTCGAAGTCGTAGGTGCGGTGGCGGACGAAGGTATCGAGCTCCTCGAAGGAACCCGGATCGAGCAGCTTCTCGATCCGCTCGCGGGCGGTCATCTTGCCCTTCGCGTGCTGCTTCTCCACCGCCTCCTCGGAGGCGGAGTTGACCGCCGCCTCGCGCAACTCGCGCAGGTAGGAGAGCTTCTCCTCGTGGGTGACCGGATTCCTCTCGCGCATCGCGGCGCGGGAGTCTATTTAAGACTCAGAATTCGGCGCAGATGGCGATGGCTTCGATCGACCAGGCGCTGGGCGGGTTGACAGCACTGCCCCCGGCGATCCAGCCGGTCAGCTTCCCACCGGCGACGATCGGGGTGGATTCGGTGAGCGCGATGTTCGGACCGCCGCCGACAATTTTCGCGCCGCCCGCGATCGCCTGCCTACCGGACGGGCATTCCGCGGCGGCAGACTCGGATTCGGCGGTTTCGCTGACGTGCGCTTTCGACACCGTGACGACGTTCCTGACCAGCGGGGCAAGCGCGCTCGACGCCAGCTTGGTGCTGGTCACCGCGCCGTCCTGGATCTTGCCGTTGGAGACAGAGTTGGTCGCCAGCTGGCCGGTGCTCACGGCGCCACCGGCCAGCTTTTCGCCGGTCACCGCGCCGTTCTTCAGCTTGGTGCTGGTCACCACTCCACCGCCGAGCTGTTCGGAGCGGATCGCGCCCTTGGCAATGGCGCCCGAGCCAACCGCCCCCGGACCGATCTTCGGGCCGGTCACGGCGCCGTTGCGCAGCTTCAGGTTGGTCACCGAGCCGCCCTTCAGCTTGAGCGTCGTCACCGAGCCGTTGGCGAGGTTCTGGGTCTTGACCGACTTCTTGCCCAGCGTCGTCGTCGCGTAGGCGGCGCCGCTGAGCGCCACGAAAAGGGCGATGCAGGAGATCGCGTTGGCGAAGGTCAGGTGCTTGCCCAGTTGCTTCAAGTCGGTCTTCTCCTTGTGGTTATACGAACGGCTTCTTCTGCGGCTCAGCGAGGCGATCGAGGTAGTGCTCGAGGTCGGCCGCTTCGAGGCCGGTTCGCTCGTCGGCGCGGATCGCAACTCGCGTGCCAAAGCCCTTCTCGGCCATCGTCACCTCGACGCCCTCGACCTCAGCCAGCAGCTCAGCCAGCTCCGGCTCGGACTTCATCAGCGTCCTGGCGACCTCGATCATTGCCCCCGCTTCCACCCAGCACCACAGGTTCCTCCCCCACTTTGCAGGCTGGGCAAGACCTCCCAGGGGCGAGTTCACGCGTATCCGACATTGACCCACTTCAGGTGTGGTCAATGTCGGATACGCGTGAAGACAAACGCAGCGGGCGAGCTTGGGAATTGGCCGGGAGGCAACATGGGATCGTGGCGCGGCGACAGCTGCTGGCGCTCGGCTTCAACTCGCGGGAAATCGAGCATCGCATTGGACGGGGCCGTCTGCATGTCGTGATGCGCGGCGTCTACGCCGTGGGATGGCCTGAGCTAACTGAAAGACGACGCTGGATGGCGGCGGTTCTGGCGTGCGGGGAGGGTGCCGCGCTGAGCCACCAAAGTGCGGCGGCGCTCTGGGGCATCGGCAAGGAGCGGCGCGGTCGTCTTGACATCAGCGTGAGACGGCGCAGTGAACTCGAGCGCCCTGGGCTAAGGGTCAGAGCCCGCGCAAAGCTCGACGTCGCCAGGATCGTGGTGAAAGACGGGATCCCGGTTACCGAGGTCGTTCAAACGCTGGTCGACCTGGCAACGGAACTCCCGCCGCGCAGGGTGGAGCGAGCGATCAACGAGGCGGACAAGCACGACCTCATCGATCCAGAGACCTTGCGCTCTCGACTCGGTAGCTACAAGGGAGAGCCCGGCGTAAAACCACTCCGCACGCTCCTCGACAAGCGCACCTTCCGGCTCTCCGACTCTGACCTGGAGATTCTCTTCCGCCCTATCTCCGCCGAAGCCGGACTTCCGTTCCCGCTCAGCAAACAGATCGTCAATGGTTGGAAAGTCGACTTCTTCTGGCCCGACCTCGGGCTGGTAGTCGAGACGGACGGCCTGCGCTATCACCGCACGGCCTCGACGCAGACGCGGGACGCCCGCCGCGACCGAGCCCACGCGCTCGTCGGGATGACCCCGCTCCGCTTCACCCACTACGAGGTCAAATACGAACCCACCCAGGTCCGACAGGAGCTCAGACGAGCCGCCGCAATGCTCAAAGCGCGCGTATCCGACATTGACCACACCTGAGCTGGGTCAATGTCGGATACGCGCGCCTGGACTTAGAAGAAAGCGCCGCCCTTGTATTCGCCGAAGACGTCGCGCATCGCGCCGCAGACCTCGCCGATCGAGGCGTCGGCGGCGAGCGCGGCGCGGATCGGGTGCATCAGGTTGCCCTCGCCGCGGGCGACGGCGCGGAGCTCGTCCAGCTTCTCGCCGACTACAGCTTGGTCGCGGTTCTCCTTGAAGGCCGCCAAGCGCGCCAGCTGGCGCTGCTCGGACTCGGGATCGACGCGGAGGATGTCGACGTCATCGACCTGGTCGGTGACGTATTTGTTGACGCCGACGATCACGTCCTGGCCCGACTTGTAACGCTCGTGGTAGGAGTGCGCCGACTCCTCGATCTCCTTCTGCATGAAGTCCAGCGCCTCGACCGAGCCGCCCATCTCCTCGACCTTGCCGATCAGCTCCCAGGCGCGCTCTTCAATCTCGTCGGTCAGCGACTCGACGAAGTAGGAGCCGGCGAAGGGGTCGACCGTGTCGGCGACGCCGGACTCGTGGGCGAGCACCTGCTGGGTGCGCAGGGCGATCCGCGCGGAGCGCTCGGTCGGCAGCGCCAGCGCCTCGTCGAAGCCGTTGGTGTGCAGCGACTGGGTGCCGCCGCTGACCGCGGCGAAGCCCTGCAGCGCGACGCGGATGATGTTGACCTCGGGTTGCTGCGCCTGCAGCGTCACGCCGCCGGTCTGGGTGTGGAAGCGGATCTTCATCGAGTTGGGGTCCTTGGCCCCGAACCGCTCCTCGACGATCTTCGCCCACATCCGCCGCGCGGCGCGGAACTTGGCGACCTCCTGGAAGACGTTGTTGTGGCAGTTGAAGAAGAAGGCGAGGCGGGTCGCGAACTCGTCGATCTCGAGGCCACGCGCGATAGCCGCTTCGACGTAGGCGATCGCGTTGGAGAGCGTGAAGGCGACCTCCTGCACAGCCGAGCAGCCCTTCTCACGGATGTGGTAGCCGGAGATCGAGATCGTGTTCCATTTCGGCACGTTCTCGCGGCAGTACTCGAAGATGTCGGTGGTCAGGCGCATCGTCGGCTCGGGGGGATAGATGTAGTTGCCGCGGGCCATGTACTCCTTGAGCACGTCGTTCTGGACCGTGCCGCGCAGCTTCTTGCTGGGAACCCCCTGCTCCTCGCCGACCAGCTCGTAGAGCAGCAGCAGGATGCCCGCCGGGGCGTTGATCGTCATCGAGGTCGAGACACCGTCAAGCGGAATCTGGTCGAAGCAGATCCGCATGTCCTCGATCGTGTCGATCGGGACCCCGGTACGGCCGACCTCACCGTGGCAGAGCGGGTCGTCGGAGTCGCGGCCGAGCTGGGTGGGCAGGTCGAAGGCCATCGAGAGCCCGGTCGAGCCATGCTCGATCAGGTAGCGGTAGCGCTCGTTGGTGTCCTCGGGGGAGGCGAAGCCGGCGTACTGGCGCATCGTCCAGAGCCGATCGCGGTACATCCCCGCGTGGATGCCGCGGGTGAAGGGCGGCTCGCCCGGCTCTCCCAGTCGCTGCTCGAGGCCCGGAGCGACGTCGTCCTCGTCGTAGAGGCGGTCGATCTCGATCCCCGAGTCGGTGAAGATCCGCTCGTCGTCGGGCCCGACCAGCGGAGCGATCGTGCGCTGGCCCTCTTTGGGCTCGGCCATCAGTCCGAGGCGCCGGCGAGCTGCTCGACGCCGGCCTGCTCGATCGTCTTGCGCAGGCCCTCGCGCAGCTCGACCTTCGGCTCCCAGCCGAGCAGGTCGCGAGCGCGGGTGATGTCCGGCTGGCGCTGCTGGGGGTCGTCAACCGGGAGCGGCTCGTGGATGATCTCCGAGCGCGACTCGGTCACCTCGATCACGGTCTTGGCGAGTTCGAGCAGCGTGAACTCGTTGGGGTTGCCGACGTTGACCGGGGTGTGCACGTCGGACTCGGCGAGGCCGACGATGCCGCGGATCAGGTCATCGACGTAACAGAAGCTGCGGGTCTGGCTGCCGTCGCCGAAGACGGTGATGTTCTGGTCCTTCAGCGCCTGGCGCAGGAAGGTCGGAATCGCCCGCCCGTCGTGGGCGCGCATGCGCGGGCCGTAGGTGTTGAAGATGCGCACGATCGAGGTGTCGACGCCCTGCTGGCGGTGGTAGGCCATCGTCAGCGCCTCGGCGTAGCGCTTCGCCTCGTCGTAGACGCCACGCGGCCCGATCGGGTTGACGTGGCCCCAGTAGTCCTCCTTCTGCGGATGGACCTGGGGGTCGCCGTAGACCTCGCTGGTCGAGGCGATCAGGAAGCGGGCGCGCTTGAACTTGGCCAGGCCGAGCATGTGATGGGTTCCATGCGAGCCGACCTTGAGCGTGTGCAGGGGCAGGCGCAGGTAGTCGATCGGGCTGGCCGGCGAGGCCAGGTGGTAGACGAAGTCGACGTCCTCGGGAATGTCGACCCGCTCGGTGATGTCGATGTTGCGGAAGTCGAAGGCGTCGTCGCGGATGTGCTCGATGTTCTGCAGCGAGCCGGTCTCGAGGTTGTCGACGCAGATGACCCGGTGCCCCTTGCCGAGCAGGTGCTCACAGAGGTGGGAGCCGAGGAAGCCGGCGCCACCGGTGATTACGCAGGTGCTCATCGCGGCGGATGCTACAGGGGGCGGCGTTGCGACCCCCCGCAAACACGGCGGTACGCAATTTCCGGCTTTCTGACCCGTCCACCCGTCCAAAAGGGGGGAGAGCCCGCCCCCGTCCCACGCTCTACGTGGAATGTTCGGACGAGGGAGCTGAACCGGTGCAGGGGGGAATCGCAACAGCCGGGCGCAAGCGCGCCGCCGTCGAACTCGTCGCTCGCGAGGACGCCGAGCTGAGGCAGACCGCGCGCCGCTTCTCGCTCTGCGAGGACGATGCCGAGGACGCTTACCAGCGGGCGCTGGAGATCCTCCTCGTCAAAGCACCCAGCGACCGCCCACGCGAACTGATTCGCTGGATGAAGACGGTGGTCAAGCATGAGGCGCTGGCGATTCGCCGCTACCGCGAGCGGATGCTGGGCCGGGGAGGGCACGAAGCCGACGACCCGATCGCGGGGATCGCGTCAAGTGGTGCCGGGCCCGGAGAGCGCCTCGAGCTGGGCGAGCAGGTCGCCCGCAGCCGCGAGGCGCTGCAGGCGCTGAAGCCGGCGGAGCTGCGTTCGCTGACTCTCCTCGCGGCCGGCTACTCGTATGCCGAGATCGGTGAGATCACCGGTTTCAGCCACACGAAGGTAAATCGGTCCTTAGCCGAGGGACGCGAGCGCTTTCGCCGCGCGTTGGCACGGAGCGAGAGCGGCGGCCGCTGTGCCGAGCTGGCGCCGCTGCTGTCTGCCTATGCCGACGGAGAGGCGAGCGATGAGGGCGAAGTCGCGGTGCGCGAGCACCTGCGGGCCTGCGCGGCTTGTCGCACGACCATGCGCGCCTACCGGGCAACCCCCGCAGCCGTCGCCGCCCTCGCTCCCGCCCTGCCCGTCTCGCGCTCTCTGCTGGATCGAGCGCAGGAGTTCCTCCTCGGACTGCACTCGCGCCTCCCCGGCGGCGGGGGCTCGGGCGAAACCGGCGTCTCCCAGATTGCCGCCGCTGGTGGAACCCGAGGGGCGGGGATGGCCGCCCTCGCCAAGGCGCTGGCGATTTGCGCGGGCGCGGTGGGCGCCGCCGCCTGTGTTGCGACCGGGGTAGCGCCGGCGCCACTCGGGATAGAGCCGCAACACGCCACCCGGGCAAGAATCGAGCGGGTGTCCCAACAGGCGGTCGGGGAGGTGACGGCGCCTCCCGCTGTCTACGAACCGGCACCGGCGCCTGAGCCACAGCACCAACCCGCGCCGGAACCGGAACCCGAGCCCGAGCCGCCCTCACCAGCACCGGAAACGAGCGAAGCGGGCGCGGTCGAATACGCACCGCCAACGGAAACTGCTGCTTCGCCGCCCGCAGCCGCGCCTGCAGAAGGATCGAGTGGCGGTGCGGCCGGGGAGTTCGGGCCATGATCAAGCGCCGGGCGCTGGTCGCCACCGCAGGGCTTGCCCTGTTGGCCACCATCGCGAGCCCTGCCTCGGCGAGCCCTCCGCGTCCGGCGGACCTTCGGGTCGCCGGCAGGACAGCGTTTGGCACCCGGACAACCGCTTCTCGCTCAGCTGGACCAGCCCGGCACCGGGCATCCCGGCGCTGACCGCGACCCGCTACCGGATCCGCGATCCACAGGGAACGACGATCGGCGAAAGCCGCCTCGGCTGGATCGGCGACGGAATCGGGCCGCTGATCGTGCCCGCGATACCCGGCGCCTACAGCGCCGAAGTCTGGTTCGAAGACGCCGGCGGCGAGCAGGGCCCGGCGACAACCGTGCCGCTGCGCTTCGACGACGTCAGGCCCGCGGCAAGCGAGCCCCAGCCCGTTGCCGGCTGGATCGGCCGTACAGCCTTTCCTCTCCGCGTCCGCCTCGGTCACCCACCCAGTCCGCTGCCCCTCTCGGGAATTCGCGGCTACGCGATCGCGATCGATACGGCACCCGGCGGGGGCGCCTGCGTCGCTGCCGATCGCTGCAGCGACGCCGAGACGACGCTGCGGGGTGGCGTCGCGAGCGACGAACTGGAGATCGGCACCCTGCCGGAGGGAACCAGCTATCTCCATGCGGTCGCCGTCTCCGGCTCGGGGATGAAGTCGACGAGGAGCGGGTGGACCGTGCTTCGGGCCGACACCACCGACCCGGTCACTCAGCTGACCGGTCTACCGCCCGGCTGGACGAACCGGGCGGTGCGGCTCACGGCGAGTGCCGCCGATACCGGCTCGGGGATGGTCGGCGACGGACAGGGACCGGCGCCCTTCACGGCGATCCAGGTGGACGGAGGCGCCCCCTCGATCGGGCCGGGTGGAACAGCCACCGCCAGCGTGGTCGACGAGGGTGTCCATCGGATCGCCTATTACGCCCGTGACCTGGCCGGCAACGTCAACGACGGCGCCGAGACCAACGGCATCGCCGATCGGGCACCGCGGACCGCTTCCGTGAAGATCGACCGCACGCCACCCAGCGTTGCCTTCGCCAACGCCGAGGACCCGCGCGACCCCGAGCTGCTGCGGGTGCGAATCGCCGACCGGCTCGCGGGGCCCGATCCTTCGCGTGGCTCGATTGGCATGCGGCCGGCCGGCTCAGGCGACCGCTTCGAGGCGCTCCCCGCCGTACCCGGAGGCGGGGGTGAACTGCGTGCCCGCTGGGACTCCGACGCATTCCCCGCCGGCAACTACGAATTCCGGGCGATCGGATACGACGCCGCAGGCAATGCCGCAGCCACGACCCGCCGGCTGAACGGTGGGTCGATGGTGCTCTCGAACCCGCTCAAGGCGACGACGACCTTACGTGCAGGTTTCCGCCAGCACGGCCTGCGGCGAACCGTCCCCTACGGCCGCCGCGTTCTTCTCGGCGGCCGGCTCATCACCGGCAGGAGCTCACCTCTAGGCGGCGTGCCCGTTCGGGTGGTCGAGCGCTTCGCCCCCGGCGCGCATCCGGCATCCCAGGCATTGACGGTGACGACCGCCCCTGACGGAGCCTTCTCGATCCGCACCGACCCAGGCCCAAGTCGGACGATCGCGGTCAGCTTCGACGGCGGCCCAACCCTGGCTCGCTCAGCCGCACGTTCGCTCCAACTCGGAGTGCTTGGCCGGGTGCGCCTGCGGGCGTCAGCGAGCGTCGCCACGGTCGGCGGGGCGCCGCTGATCTTTCGCGGGCGATTGGTCGCCAGGCCTGGCGAGATCCCTGACGGCGGCAAATCGATCGAGTTGCAGTTCAGGCTGCCGGGGCTGCCCTGGGCCGAGTTCCGCACGGTCCAGACCGACAGCCGCGGTCGCTTCCGCTACGCCTACCGCTTCAGCGACGACGACAGCCGTGGCGCCCGCTTCCAGTTCCGGGCTTACGCCGCCAAACAAGCTGACTGGCCATACGAGGCAGCGGGTTCACGTCCCGTACTCGTGCGTGGGAAGTGAAGCGTTAATCCCGGTAGGGGTGGAGCCCCTACCGGGACAGGCCCTTAGCCCAGAATGGGCAGCCGGTCTGCGACTTCGCGGACGCGCTGCTCGACCTCGGTGCGGTTGCGCTTCAAGGTCGTCTCGACCCGGCGCTGCCGCTTGCGGGCCTCGCGCTCGACTTTGTTGCGGGTCTTGCGCGCTTCGGTAGCGGCTTTGCGGCGGGCGGTGGCGCCCCGACGCTCGCTGCGCTTGACGGTGCGACGCAGCTGCGTGCCGTAGGACTTGAGCTGTTTCTGGGCCGCCGTGCGGCCATTGAAAGGCTCGACCAACTCGGCGACGCGGTCGCTGACCTCGAGCACGGCGCCAACGGGCACGTCGACGGCGCTTTGGGCCGCGGCACGGGCCTGCTCGACACGGGACGGAGCTGAGGTGGGGGCGCTTTTGGCCTGCGATTTCGGTTTGGAGCTCTTGCTGCTTGCTTTAGTGGCTTTGGTTGCCAATGAAGATCATCCCTTCGGGGTGGTTATTGGGCGGGGGGAGTTCGCGAGTGTAGCGAACATACGTTCTTCCGAACACCTGTTCTAAACCGGCTCCCCGGATGCGTTACGGATGACCTCCAGACCCCGCTCCCCCGCTGCCGCGGCGATCGGGTAGCGGGCGTCGAGGCCGAGATCGGCCTCGCTCAACGCCAGCTCGCCGAAAGCCACGAGGCCGCCTGCCTCGCGGAGGATCAACTGCGCGGCGGCGGCGTCGACCGAACGGCAGGGCCGCAGGCTGAGCATTCCGTCCAGCCGCCCAGCGGCGACGTAGGCAGCGGTGATCGCGATCGAGCCGATCACCCGCAATCGGTAAACCCCACCCTCGAGTGCCGCAGCCACGGGCTGCAGACGTCCCGGCTCGGCCGACTCGACCCCGAGCAGCTCCAGCTTCTCAGCATCGGCGGCAACCTCGATCTGGCCATCGCCGAGGGTCGCCCCCTCGCCCCTGGCGGCCGCGAAGGCCTCGCCGGCGCCGAAGTCGTAGACGTAGCCGAACTCGACGTCGGCCATCGAGGGACCCGACGCCACGGCGATGCTGAGGCTGTGCGACGGAAGCGTGCGGCGGGCGTTGAGCGAGCCGTCGATCGGGTCGATCACGACGCGGGCCGGCCCGCCTTCGCCGAAGACGACCTCGCCCCGCTCCTCGGAGATCGCCACAAACGATGCCCCCGCACCCGCCAGATGCTCCAGCTCGGCAAAGACGATGTCCTCGCAGCGGCGGTCGATGACGAGGCTGCGATCGCCGCCCTCGCCCACCCCCTCGTACTCGGTGCGGGCCTCCCGTCCGGGGGTCTGCTCGAACAGGCGCTGCTGCGCGGAGACGATGCGGCGGCAGATCTCTGTCCAATCTGCGGTGAAGATGTCCATCACGCTCATCCTATGGACGGCTGCCACTCGGTAGCGTTGGATCATGCTTGCCCTCGCCGAGCCCCAGGAGCGCGCGATCCGCCACCGCTCCGGCCCGCTCCTGCTGATCGGCGAGGCGGGGACCGGCAAGACCGAGGTTCTGGCCCGCCGCTTGGAGAGCGTGGTCGCGGAGGGGATCGCGCCGGACCGGGTTCTCCTCCTGGCCTCGACTCGGGCCACCGCTCAGCGACTGCGCGAACGGGTCGAGGAGCTACTCGACCGCCCGCTCGAAGAGCTCTGGATCGGCACCTGGGAACAGCTCAGCGAGCGACTGCTGCGCGAGCACTCCACCGCGGCCGGGCTCGACCCCTTCTTCGACGTCCTGGGCCCCGCCGAGCGACTGGCGATGCTGCTCGATCGCCTCGACGACCTGCCGCTGCGAGGCCACGAGATCCGCGGCAACCCGGCGGGGCTGCTCGCCCGCCTGCTCGAGCAGATCGATGAGGTCAAGGCCGGCTCCGACCTGCCCGACCCCGAGCTGGCAGAGCTGATCGCGGCCCACGACCGGATTCTCGCCGGCACCTGCAGCCTCGATCGCGGCGACGTCTACCTCACCTTCAACAAGCTCCTCGACGAGCGCCCCGACATCCGCGCCCAGATCGCCCACCGCTTCGAGTACCTGATGGTCGACGAGCTCGAGGACACGACCCCAGCCCAGCGGGCGATTTTGGCGGCGCTGCGGGAAGACAACCCGAATCAGCTCTACGCCTTGGATGCTGGAGGCGATGAGGAGGGGGTGTCCGAGTGGGTGCTGGGTTTCTCGCCGGGCGGTGGTACGGCTCTCGAGGAGCCAGAAGGGCGAGAAACAGGACGCCGCGCCCACTCGGACACCCCCTCCTCATCGCTTGTGGCTACGGTCGAACTCGACGAGCAGTTCCGCGACCCGCCGACGCGCTTCTGGCGCTGTACGAATGAGCGGGCGCAGGCTCAGGCTGTAACGCGAGAGGCAGAGCACTTGCTGGCTGGGGGGACCAAGCCGGAGGAGATCTGTGTGCTGGTCGACGACCCAGCCCGCGGTGGTCCCGTCGCGGCGGCCATGGAAGAGCGGGGGATCCCGTTTCATCTTTCGGGACCGGCCGCGCTGTTCCAGCGTCCCGAGGTTCGCGATGCGATCGCTTGGTTGCGCGTGCTCGCGGATCCCGACGACTCCGCGGCGGCGGCGCGGGCGCTGACCCGGCCACCGGTAGAGCTGCGCTCAGCAGATCTGGCGCGGCTGACGACGATCGCCCGGCGGCGCAAGCTCGATCTCGTCTCTGGCTGCGAGGCAGCACTGGAGAGCCCACAGATCTCGCCCGAGGCCCGCGAGCGGCTTCAGTCCTTCCTCAAGCTCTACGGAACCGCTTCAGCCGTCATTGAGGAGCGCCGCGCCGACGTCTTCGTGCGGCGCCTGATCGAGGCGGTCGGATTGCGCCGCCAGCGATTGTTCGCCGCGCAGCCTGAGGTCGCCGAGAGACTGCTCGGCCTCTCGCGCTTGGCAGAGCTTGCTGCGGCTTGGGCGCGGCGCGAGCCGAACGGGTCGACCCGCGACTTCATTCGCCACCTCAGCGCTGTTGCGGACGCCGGGGTTGAGCCAGCAGGGGTGGTCGAGCCGCCGGCACCGGGGGCCGTGCAGGGTCTGGCTCGAAACGCAGTCAAGGGGATGGAGTTCGGGCATGTCTTTATGCTCGGCTTGGAGCGCGCGGCTGGAGCTGAGCGAATCGGCCGGCCCGCCCGCACGGGCCTTGTCTTCGCCCGGGTCGAGCGCGGCGATGACGGCGAGAGCCGGCCCTCGGAGTTCTACGCCGCCGCGCTGTCGAAGGCAGGCGGTGACGAGGAGCCCCACGCCGAGGAGCTGTTTGGCCCGGCGGAGGGCCTGCACGCGACCTACCGCATGCTGCGCGAGGAGATGCTGGAGGTCTCCTGGAAAGCCGGTCGGGAGCTCTCGGAGCCGCGACTGGACACCGCGGTCGACGTCAACCGGGCGATCGCCCGCTACCTGGAGCTGCTGAAGCTGGCGGCGCTCGCCCAGCGGCCCGGCGACGAGGCGACGGAGGAGGCGATCGAGGCGGTGAACGGATTGCTGCGGCAGGTCGCGACCCCCGAGCAGCAGGCCGAGCTCGACGCCTCCTCGCTCGACGCCTACCTGCTCGGCTCCGAGCGGGAGCGGGAGGGCCGGCGCAAGCTGATCGGCGCCCGCCAAGAGCCCTCGCTGGAGGCCTTCCTGCCACGCCGGGGCGACGGTGCGCTCAGCCTCTCCGCCTCCGACCTCGACCTCTACCTCACCTGCCCGCTGAAGTACAAGTTCCGGCGGGTCTTCGGGATCCCCCAGGAGCCGACGATCAACCAGCGCTTCGGCATCCTCATCCACAACGTCCTCGAGCGCTTCCACAAAGAAGGCGACGACCAGGGCAGCGAGGAGGGACTGCGCCGCCTGATCGGCCTGTTCGAGGCAGGCTGGCGGCGCACCGGCTTCGGCAGCAGCGACGACGAGCTGCAGTTCCGCGACCGGGCGCGGGAGGCGATGCGCCTCTACTGGGAGCGGGAGAGGGAGTCCGAGGGCGAGCCGGTCTGGCTGGAGCGCAAGTTCGACTTCCGCATCGGCGAGCACCACGTGCGGGGCAGGATCGACCGGGTCGACCGCCTACCCGACGGCAGCCACGAGCTGATCGACTACAAGACCGGCGAGCGCAAGAGCGCAGCGGCCCTGGAGAGCGACCTGCAGCTCTCCCTCTACCGGCTCGCCGCTGGCGAGGCCTGGGACCTGGACGCCAACACCGGCAGCTACTACTACGTGCTCGACGCCGACAAGGTCGCCGCGCCGGTCCGGCCCGACGACGCCGAGCGGGTCGAGCGCACCGTCTTCCAGGTAGGCGAGGGCATTCTCGGCCAGGACTTCGAGCCGCGCCCCTCGCCGACCGTGTGCGGCTGGTGCGATTACAAGCTGATCTGTCCCGCAGCAGAGAGTTAGTTTGACTCGCCGCGGCGCTGCTGCAGGAACTGCTGGAACTCGCGGGCGATCGTGTCGGCGGACGGCAGGTCCTCGCCCTCCTCGCCGAGCTGCTCGGCTTGCTCCGCCTCGATCCGCTCGACCAGTTCGGCGATTTCCGGGTTGGCGGCGACGGCACGGCCGATCTGCTCCTCGTAGCTGGCCGTTTCCTCCTCCAGCTCGGTCGCGTCGACGGCGATCCCGGTCAGGCCCTCGAGCCGGCGCAGCAGGGCGAGCGCCGCCTTTGGGTTGGGCACAGCGGCGACGTAGTGCGGCACCGCCGCCCACAGCGAAGCGGAGGTCATGCCGATCTGCCGACAGCAGTCGTGGACGACGCCGACGATCCCGGTCGGGCCCTCGTAGCTGGAGCGCTGCAGGTCGAGCTCTTCGATCAGCTGCTCGTCGGAGGCGAGGCCGGTGATCGGCACCGGCAGGGTGTGGGAGACCTCGGCCACCAGCGCTCCCAGGGTGATCACCATCTCCACCCCGAGCGTGTCGGCGGCGGTCGCCACCGTCTCCGAGAAGGTGCGCCAGCGCAGGTTGGGCTCGGTGCCGTCGAAGAGGACGAGGTCGCGATCGGCGCCGGGGATGCGGATCGCGATCAGGTCGTTCTGCGGCCATTCGATGCTGCGCGTCTGCCCTTCGGAGAGCACGATCGTCGGCCGCGTCGCCTGGAAGTCGAAGTAGTCCTCGGGGTCGATCTCGGCGATCGGATCGGCGTCGAAGGAGTCGGCCACCGCACCGAGAGCCGCCGAGGCGGCGCCGGCAGCGTCGTTCCAGCCCCGGAAGGCGCAGACGAGGACGGGAGAGCGAAGCTGGGGAACATCCCCATGCCAGGTGAGCGAATCCACCTGTTGAGCGTAGCGCCCCGCCGCCCGCTTCTAGGCCTCTTGCGAAAGCGCACGGCGAACGAGGCCGTATGCGACGAAGAGGACCAACGCCGCGAAGCTGAGTTCGAGCGCGCGCTGCGGGACCTCGTTGGCGACGACGACCCCGATCAGTACGCCGAGCGGGGAGAGGATTCCGATCACCAGGGCGTCGCGCAGGTTGAGGTTGCCGTAGGAGTTCTGGCGCGCCGCCCCGACCAGGGCGACGATGACGATCATCAGCAGCGAGGTCGACTCGCCCTCCACCTGGGAGAGGCCGATGAAGATCGTCAGGGCAGGGACGAAGAGAACGCCGCCGCCGACCCCGACCAGCCCACCGGCAAGGCCACCGGCAACGGCGATCAACGCGGCGAAGAGCATGTCCGTGCTCATCGGACGATCAGCTCGATTGCGACACCGACGAGCAGGGCCGCGAAGAGCAGGGAAACGGCCCGCTGCGGGATGCGCTGCTGGATCGCGGTTCCGATCAGGACGCCGAGGATCGCGGGAACCGAGAGCAGCAGCCCGGTACCGACGTGGACGTTGCCGTAGAAGCCGCCCTGGGCGATGGTGCCTAGCAGGCCGATCAGGACGATCGCGCCGAGGCTGGTCCCCGTCGCCAGCCGCTCCCCGTAGCCGAACCAGAAGATCAGCAACGGCACGATCACGGTGCCGCCGCCGACGCCGAAGATGCCGCTGAAGATGCCGGCCAGGGTGCCGATCGTGGCGAGCTTCAGGGTCCGCTCCGATGGCATCGCGCGATACTAAGCGCCGTGTCTCCCGAATCCGGCAGAGGGGAGCGCGGGCTGGGCCTCGGGCCACTCGCGCGGCTGCGCGACGACCCCGCCCACGCCGCGATCCTCACCGACGTCGACGGAACCCTGGCGCCGATCGTCCCCCGTCCCGAGCAGGCGGCTGTGCCGCCCAGGGCCTCGGAACTACTCGCGCAGCTGAGCGAGCGCTACGGCCTGGTCGCCTGCGTCTCCGGCCGGAAGGCCGAGGAGGCGCGACAGCTGGTTGGCGTCGACCGCATCGCCTACGCCGGGAACCACGGCCTCGAGCTGCTGCTGCCCGGCGAGGAGGCGCCCCGCCTGGATCCCTCACTGCAAGGGCGCGAGGGGGATGCGGCCCGCTTCGTCGCCGGGTTGGGCAACGCAACGCTGAGCGAGGCCGGGCTGCGCCTCGAGGACAAGGGCCCGATCCAGGCGCTGCACTGGCGCGGCGTCGAAGACGACCGGGTAGCCGAAGCGCGGGCGCATGAGATCGCCGCGGAGGCCGGGCGAGCCGGACTGGAGCTGCGTTGGGGGCGCAAGGTCCTGGAGCTGCGCCCGCCAGGCGGTGGCGGCAAGGATGCGGCGGTGGCGGCGCTGCTGGCCACCGATGGCCTGACGGCAGCCGTATACGCCGGCGACGACCGCACCGACCTCGACGCCTTCCGGCGGTTGCGCGAGCTGTCCGAGAGTGGCGAGTTGGAGGCCGCCGTCTGTGTCGGGGTCGTCTCCGACGAGGGCCCGCGGGAGATCGCCGAGGAGGCCGATCTGACGGTCGGCGGCCCCGCCGGTTGGCTGGCACTTCTAGAGGCACTGGCAGAGTAGGACGGCGATGCCTTACACGGACCTGCTGCGAACCACCGTCTTCCTCACCGGCGCCGAGGCGACCGCCCTGGGCGCGATCACCGCTCTGGCCGCCGGCCGGGACAACGACACCACGACTGTCCTCGTCGCCGCCGCCTGGTGGCTGATCGCTCTTATCCTCGGCATGTACCTCGGCCGGCCGTCACGCGCCGCCGATGGCGTCCACGACGCCCTCGCCAGTGCCCGCACCGCCACCTCGCTGCCCGAGGACTCCCCCGGCCGGATCGTCGCCCGGCGCCTCTGGCCGATCGGCCTCACGGCGATCGCCGCCGGCGTCCTCGGCGTCCTCTTCCCCGGTGTGGCGGCGATCGGCGCCGGCTACGCCCTCCTCGTCGCCCTGATGATGCGCACCCGCGAGGCAGCCGTCCTCGGCATCGAGCACCGCGACGGCGTCAAGTTCTACGTCGTCCCCAACTCCGCCCTGCAGCCGGTCGAGCTGGTGCGGACGCCTGGGTTGCGCAGCGACAGGTTGCACGCGCACTGAGGCACGAACAAAAGCGAACGACCCGCCGTAGCGGGTCGTTCGCAAATCTTGGGGGAGCCCGGTGAATGGTGAATCCGTGCCCCGATATCGCGTTGTCGATCATAGCGAATTTGCCATGAGCTTCGCAGACAGAAAATAGCGCCCCCGGAGGGAGTCGAACCCTCATCCCCCAATTGCGATATCGAGGACCGGATCCGCCGGCGGGGGCGACCGCCGCTCTCGCGACTCCTGCAGTTTACTCGTTTCGCAGACGAATGTCTAACAGACAATCACTATCTCAATGCAGCAGCTTCTTGAACTCGCTCCAACCGCGCGTGTTGGCGATGTCGCCGACGGTGAGCCAGGCGCGGCGGGCGGTGGCCACGGCGTAGGCCATGTTGTCGAGCGTGTCGACGCCGTGGGCGTCGGTGTTGAGGACGATCGTGGTGCCGGCTTCATTGGCGAGGCGGGCGTGGTGCTCGGAGAGGTCGCGGCGGTTGGGATTGCCGTTGATCTCCAGCATCGTGCCCGCGCGGGCGGCCGCCTCGACCACCGCCTCGACGTCGACGTCGTAGGGCTCGCGGCGCCCGATCAGGCGGCCGGTGAGGTGGCCGATGCAGTTGACGTTGGGGTTCTCGATCGCGGTCAGGACGCGCTCGGTCATCGCCGCGGCGGAGATCGAGAACGAGGTGTGGACGCTGGCGACGACCCAGTCGAGTGCTTCGACCAGGTCGTCGGGGTAGTCGAGCTCGCCGTCGAGGCCGATGTTGACCTCCGAGCCGGCGAGGAGGCGGAAGCCGCGCTTGCCCTTGTTCCAGGCCGCGACCTCCTCGATCCGCTGCCAGAGCCGCTCGGCGGTGACGTGATCGCCGAAGCCGTGGCTGGCCGAGTGATCGGTGATCGCCATGTAGGCGTAGCCCCGCTCGCGCCCCGCTTCCGCCATCTCCTCCAGCGTGTTGCGCCCGTCGGAGAGAGTCGTGTGCGAGTGCAGGTCGCCGCGGATGTCCCCGACCGAGACAAGGTCGGGCAGCTCGCCCGCGCACGCCGCCTTCAGCTCGCCACGCCCCTCGCGCAGCTCCGGCTCGATGTAGGCGTATCCGAGCCGCTCGTAGACCGCCTCCTCGCTCTCGCAGAGCGTCGTCTCGCCACTCTCGGTCTCGGTTATCCCGTGCTCGGAGACGGAGAGACCGCGGGCCACGGCCTCTTCGCGCAGTTGCACGTTGTGCGCCGCCGAGCCGGTGAAGTGTTGGAGCAGGTTGCCGAAGGCCTGCGGGGCGACGATCCGCAGGTCGACCGAGATGCCGTTGTGGGTCTGCGCCCGGACGCCGTTCGGCCCGGGTTTGCCCGCTGCGGCGATCAGCTCGTGGGCGACGAGGTGCTCGGCCAGCTCCTTCGGCCGCTCGGCGGTGGCAATCAGGTCGATGTCCTTGCAGGTCTCGGCCCAGCGCCGCGCCGAGCCCGCCACCTCGACCCGGTTCGCTGCCGGGTGCTCGCGCAGAGCCGCCGCCAGCTCCTCGGCGATCGGTCGCACCGCCGAGAGCAGCACCCGCCCGGGCCCCTCCCCCGGCTCGCCGAGACGCTCCAGCGAGGCCAGCACGTTCTCCTCCGCCTTCGGCCCGAGGCCCTTGACGTCGCGCACCTTTTCCGCCTCCGCGGCGGCCTTGAGGTCGTCGAGCGAAGTCACGTCCAGCTCTTCGAAGAGCAGCCGCGCGGTTTTGGCGCCGACACCGGGGACGCGCGTCACCTCGATCAGGGTCGGCGGGAATTTCGCCTTCAACTTGACCGCGGCGGGTATCTCGCCGGTATCAAGCAGCGCATCGATCTTTTCCGCCAGCGTCTTGCCGACCCCGGGGATCTCGGTGGCGCGGCCCGCGGTAGCCAAATCGGCGACGGAGACCGGGCTTTCGCGGATCGCCTTGGCCGCGGTCGAATATGCCAGCACCCGGTATTTGACCGCGCCGTCCAGCTCGTAGAGGACCCCCAGCTCTTCGAGGGCGGCGGCGATCTCGGCGTTCGTCATACTCGGGAGAACATAAGGATCTGCACTGCGGAGGGTTTGGCGAAGATCGCATACCCTCGCTATACTTTCTGAAGTATTGAGCGCTGAACTTCGACCAACGGGAGACGGATACCAGTGACCGGCAAGCTCACCGACGTGACCGACGGCAACTTCAAGTCCGACGTTCTGGAGGCCGAGGGCCCCGTGCTCGTCGACTTCTGGGCTCCCTGGTGCGGCCCCTGCCGCGTCGTCCACCCGGTCCTCGAGGAGATCGACGCCGAGCGCGACGACCTGACGATCGTCAGTCTCAACGTCGACGAGAACCAGCAGACCGCCGCCGAGTACGAAGTCCTCTCGATCCCGACCCTGCTCCTCTTCAAGGACGGGGCGATCGCGAAGAAAGTCGTCGGGGCGATGCCGAAGCGGCGCCTCGAGGCCGAGCTCGAGCCGGCGCTCGCCTAGAGCGCGGCGCCCGCTCCGATGCCGTTCGTCCACATCCACTGGTTCGAGGGCCGGACCGACGAGCAGAAGGCCGAGATCGCCAAGCGGATCGAGGCGGCGCTGGTCGAGGTGGCCGACGTCGCCCCCGAGCATTGCTGGGTGAAGTTCTCCGACTCGGCGAAGACCGACTTCATCATCGGGAGGCCTAAGGACTAACGGCCGCTACGAAGACACCTCTGCAGACGCGGCCTCCAATGTGGGCTCGGTAGGTTTCACATCTTCCGCTCCCTCGAATCGCAAGTCATTCAAGGCCCTCACCGTTACGCTCAACCTTCGCAAGGTTGTTTTTGCAGTCACTTCGCGCGCAGCGTGGAGGACTCTTTCCCTATTGGCCAACGGCACAACTCGCGATCCGTGACGATGTTCAAAGATTCTCCTGTCCGTCACGAACCAGTCGAGATTTGCTGCGACTTGGTAATACTTGCTGCGAAAGGTCGGGAACATCGAAATCATCCAGGCCAACGTCGTCCACAGCCAGATGCAAAGGAAGGGTACCAATCCCCATGGCGTCATCAGTTTGAACAGGGCGGCAAACCCCACGACGCCAAGCGCTATCGCTCCCATCCGCACGACGATGGGGCGCACCGCTGATCCCGGTGGCGGCGCCTGTTCCAGCAGGCTCAGGCTGGGAAGGTCAGCTCGCGTTTCGCGGTCCTGCTCCAGCCCGAGGGTGAGTACAACGCTGTAGCAAGACACAGATTCCTGGAGATTGGTCCTGACAATTCTCCCGTTGTCCACGTACACGCTGCCGCGCAACGGCGCCCAGCGCCGCTTCGGCGGAACCGCCTTGAACTCTTGGATGAGGCGCTCAGGCGCGTCGCGGCTATTCATCACACGAGCGGCGAGCGGACTTCTCAGGCCAGCCTCGGCAAGCAGAGCTACCCAACGGTGAGATTCACCCTCGCCTATCGTCCGCTGAAGTGCGGTGGCGAGAAAGGGAGGAAACTCACAGTTTTCAAGGACAAGCTCGGGATGCTCAGTCGCGAGGTCCACTCCACACGCCTCGGCAAGCCGCAAAGCCGCTGCCGAATCGTTTATTGCGTAGGAGCTGAAGAGGCGCACAAGACGTTCGCGATCCGTGCCGACGAGATCCGCGAACAGCGTGTCCATCTTAAATCCAAGCTCCTGGCCAGAAAGCCCGGCCCAATCCTCGGCGTCGTGAAGCACTACGTTGAAGAGGTGCAACCGCCTCAGCCACTCGGCGTTCCACTGCTCTGGCGGCGTGTCGGTTAGGGTCGCGCGGCCCTTGTCGACATATTCACGCCAAGCCTCGCCGTTGTAGGCCTGGGTCTCCAAGAAACAGCGGCCGAGGATCTCCGGGCTGTCGAGCGCGGACACCGCCTCGATCGCGTCCTGGCGATGCGAGCGGGGTAGAAGTGCGGCGGCGAACGGAATTACCTCATCAAGTCGTGACCGAAGTTGCGCCAACTCTGAGCCCCGAAACTCTTCATGACGTGCAAGGAGATCGGCCCAACCGTTCTTCTTGCCGACCGCAGCCTCTTTCGCCGCAAGGAACTCGCAAAAGGTGAGGTGAATGAAGCGCAGGGACTCTTTCGATCGCTCTTCGGAGATTATTCCGGTATCTCGTTCGAGATCCCTGATCGCCTTCTCTGCGGCCGCCTCGGTCCCGCAGGAGGTCAATTCCAAAACCAACCCGACGGCATCCTCCCAAGACAGGGCGTTCGCGCCTTGGCTCTCGTCAAGCAAGTTGCCCAATGCGAGCTGACCCAAGATCGCCTCCCGCTGCTCTCGTAGAGTGGTGCGCGCGGTGATACCCATCTGGCGGCTTCGGCGGGCAACCAGCAACTCGTCCACGACCTGGTCGTAGAATGACGTTCGCGTATCGGGGGCGCTCTGGGTGTCGGCTTCCTGATCGTTGGCGACATACATCGCCAGAACCAGGGGATTGCTGCACATCTCTCTGAGGGTCGGTCTATCGGTCAGGTCTGAGTAGATGCGCGACACTTCGTCGAAGCGGTCTCTCTTGAAAGGCCACCTTTCCAGAAACCGAAAGATGTCAGTGGGAGTAAACGGAACAATCTTGCAGACCACCGGAAAGTCCTCATCGAAGTGGCTGTGCGTCTGCTGGTGAAACTGAGCGCGCATGGTGAGGATGATCTGGTTGTTCCCGCTCTCTCCCGCAAGACGCTTGCTGAGCCCCAGAATCGCATTCGCCGTTTGTGGGTAGTCGTCGCTTGCCACCTCATCCAAGCCGTCCAGCAAGACGACGAGGCCACGTCCTTCTATGAAGCTCTTGAAAAGCTTGCCCATCTCGAAGCCGCGAACGCTTTCCACCTCTTCCTGAAGCCGCTGAACGGCCCAATCCCCAGCCGCAGATTCGCCGACCACGGACTCGGGTGGGGTAAAGCGCTTGAGGTCAATCAGGATCGGCAGGTGCAGGAACTCCGAACGCCTACCCGCATACTCGGTTCGCTTGCAGACCTCTCGAAAGATCTGCTTCGTCTGCGACGACTTTCCGGAGCCGGGATCACCAATGACCCTGATCCGGCTTCCGGGCTCGATCAGAGGGGTGCCGAACATATCTGCCTCGTACCGCCCATTGGCCTCGAAATCGAGAGGCACGAAGATCGCGTCGGTTTCCAAAGCGGTCGGCGCCTTGCCGGGAACCCGAAGGTACTTGTTGGTCGAATCGTTGAGCTTGAGGCGACAGTAGCGTCTGAGGCTGAAGTGGATCGCGAGGGACTCGACAAACAGCCTGCCGATCACCCAGAACACCGCATCGAGGGCAAGGGAGAGGTGCTCCTGAAGGAATTTCCGAATCCGTTTGAAGGCGAAGACGACCAGTGGCAACGCCACCACGGTCACCAGCACCGAGCGGATGTCGAGGCTCATCCTTTTGGCAGTCGGCGTCTTTTCGCCACCGACCAAGTTGAAGATTCGATCCGTACCAGAACTGGAACCCTCTCCTACCAAACCGGATATGTCAATGCTGATCGGTGCGAAATCTAGTACCGATCGGATTCCGTCTCGAACTCAGGAGAACGTGGCTTTGTTCACGGCCAGGAGGATAAGAAGGAGGCGGCCATCGAGCATCGCTTCGAAACCGCCCTTGGCGTCGAAGCTGACATCGGTGGCAAGCACCTCGCCGGTCAGATAGCTCTCGTGGACTCGAACAGCCTCGAGCAGCTCCTCGTCGCCGCCTAGGCTGAGGGCGATCCGGTCGGTGATCTCCAGCCCCGCCTCTTTGCGCGCGTTCTGCACCGCGTGGACGATCTCGCGGGCGAGCCCCTCGCGGCGCAGCTCGTCGTCGAGCTCGAGCTGCAGGGCGACGGCGTGGCCGGCCTCCGCCTCGACCTCGTACCCCTCCAGCGGCTGCAGAGAGAGCGTCACCTCCTCGGCGCTGAGTGCGTGCTCGTCACCGTCGATGCTGATTCCGACCTGCCCTCCGTCCGCCATCACCGCGGCGACGTGGACCGGGTCGAGCGCCTCGATCGCGGCCGCGACCTGCGGCATCCGCTTGCCGAAGCGGGGGCCGAGCGAGCGGTAGTTCGGCTTGACCGCGTAGCTGATCAGCTCTGACTCCTCCTCGACGAAGTCGAGCTCTTTGACGTTCAGCTGCTCCTTGACCAGCTCGGCGCCGGCGGAGATCGCCTGACGCTCCACCTCGTTGGCGACGATCACGGCTTTGCGCAGCGGCTGGCGCAATTTCATCGTTGCCTGGGCGCGCGCGGCAAGACCAAGCTTGACGGTGAGACGGACAGGCTCCATCTGCGCTTCCAGTCCGGGGTCGGCGAGTGCCGGGTCGGGCTGGGGAAAGTCGCGCAGGTGGACCGAGTCGGGCAGATCGCCGAGGCTCTCGGTCTCGCCGCCGGCGAGGTTGAGGTGGATCTCGTCGGCGAGGAACGGGGTGAAGGGAGCGAGCAGCGCCGCGGTCTCCAAAAGGCAGTGGCGCAGGGTGGCAAATGCCGCCCGGTCGCCCTCCCAGAAGCGCCGGCGCGAGAGGCGCACGTACCAGTTCGAGAGCTCCTCGACGAACTCGGCGATCTCGCGCCCGGCGGCGGTGCAGTCGAAGCCGTCCATGTGCTCGGTGACGCTCGCCACGGTCGCCTGCAACCGCGACAGCGCCCAGCGATCGAGGTCATTGAGGTCGCCTGGCAACGCGTTGCCAAAGTCCCCCGGGCCGAGGTCCTCGGCGTTCGCGTAGAGGACCCAGAACGAGTAGGTGTTCCACAGCGTCAGCAGGAACTGGCGCACCGATTCGCCAACGGTGTCGACCGAGAAGCGGTAGCCCGACCAGGGCTGCTGCGCGGTCAGGTAGTACCAGCGGAAGGCGTCGGCGCCGTGGGCGGCGATCACGTCCCAGGGCTCGACCACGTTGCCCTTGCTCTTCGACATCTTCTGGCCCTCGGGGTCGAGGATCAGCCCGAGGCAGACGCAGTTGCGGTAGCTGGAGGTGTCGAAGAGCAGCGTCGACTCGGCGAGCAGGGTGTAGAACCAGCCGCGCGTCTGGTCGATCGCCTCGCAGATGAAGTCGGCTGGGAAGCGCTCCTCGAACAGCTCCTCGTTCTCGAACGGGTAGTGGAACTGGGCGAAGGGCATCGCGCCGCTGTCGTACCAGGTGTCGATCACCGACTCGACCCGCCGCATCTCGCCACCGCACTGCTCGCACTCGACCGTCACCTCGTCGATGTAAGGACGGTGCAGGTCGTCGGGGATCTCGGCCCCGGCGCGCTCGCGCAGCTCGGCGACCGAGCCGGCGCAGAAGCGCCCGTCGCAGCCCTCCGCGGCGCACTCCCAGATCGGCAGCGGCGTGCCCCAGTAGCGGTCGCGCGAGAGCGCCCAGTCGACGTTGTTCTCCAGCCATTTGCCGAAGCGGCCGTGCTTGATGTGCTCGGGGTGCCAGCCGATCCCCTCGTTGTTGGCGAGGAGCTGCTCGCGGGCCTGCGAGGTGGCGACGTACCAGCTCGACTTCGCGTAGTAGAGCAGCGGCGTGCCGCAGCGCCAACAGTGTGGGTAGGCGTGCTCGTAGACCTGCTCGCGGAAGAGCAGGCCGCGCCGGTCGAGGTCGTCGATCAGCGCGCGGGTGACCTCGGGGGCCTTGACGAACTCGTCCTCGAAGCCGGCGACCCGCCTGTCGAAGTGGCCGTCGAGCCCGACCGGGTTGTAGAGGCTGCCGTGGTCGGTCGGGTCGAACAGCTCGTTCTCGGCGGCGACGCGATAGTCGTCTTCGCCGAAGGCCGGGGCGATGTGGACGAGGCCGGTGCCGTCTACGGTGGTGATGAAGTCGCCGGCGATTACCGGGAAAGCACCTGGCTCGCGATCGGAGAGGGCGAAGACCGGTCCTTTGTAGCTGCGGCCGGCCAGCTCCGATCCGGACAGTCGGCTGACGATCTCGGCCCCCTCGCCCAACACCCGCTCCACCAGTGACTCGGCCAGGATCAGCGTCTCGCCGTCGACACGTGCCTTGACGTAGGTGACGTCCGGCGCCACCGCGACCGCCTCGTTGCCCGGCAGCGTCCAGGGCGTCGTCGTCCAGACGAGCAGCGACTCGCCCGCCTCGCTGCCGTCGCCGGCGAGCAGCGGGAAGCGCACATATATGGAGGGGTCGGAGACGTCTTGGTAGCCGAGCGCCACCTCGTGCGAGGAGAGCGCGGTGCCGCAGCGCGGGCAGTAGGGCACGACCTTGTGCCCCTCGTAGAGGCGGTCGTCGTCCCAGAGCTTGCGCAGCGACCACCAGACCGACTCGATGTAGTCGTCCTCGAGCGTGACGTAGGGGTCGTCGAGATCGATCCAGAAGCCGATCCGCTCGGTCAGCCGGTTCCACTCCTCGACGTACTCGAATACCGACGCGCGGCAGCGCGCGTTGAACTCGGCGATCCCGTACGCCTCGATCTCCTGCTTGGAGGAGATCCCGAGCTCTTTTTCGACCTCGAGCTCGACCGGCAGTCCGTGGCAGTCCCAACCGGCCTTGCGCGGCACCCGGTAGCCCCGCATGGTCCTGTAGCGCGGGTAGACGTCCTTGAAGACCCGGGAGAGGACGTGGTGGGAGCCGGGCCGTCCGTTTGCCGTCGGCGGGCCCTCGTAAAAGCTCCAGACCTCGGCCCCCTCGCGGTTGGCGAGCGAACGGTCGAAGACGTCGCGCTCGCGCCAGCGCGCCAACACCCGCTCCTCGAGCTCGGGGAAGGACTGCCGGGGGTCGACTGGCTTGAAGCCGGGCATGAGCGGGTGATTCTAGGTTCGTCTACCCTCCCCGGCCCATGACCCCCGTCTTCGACCTCAACGGCAAGGTGGCGCTGGTGACCGGCGGCGCCCGCGGGATTGGCTTCGAGACCGCCCGCCAGATGCACCTGCGGGGCGCCTCTGTGGTCGTCGTCGACCTCGACGCCGAGCAGGCGCGCGAGGCGGCCGAGCGGATCGGCGCGCGGGCGATCGGGATCGGCTCCGACGTCACCGACCACGCCGCGATCATGCAGGCTGTCGCCGAGACGGTCGAGCGCTTCGGCGGTCTCGACGTCGTCGTCGCCAACGCCGGTATCGCCCAGTCGCAGGTTGCAACGGTGCGCGGGATCGGCGGCGAGGAGTGGGAGCGGGTCTTCGAGGTCGACATGATGGGCGTCTGGCGTACGGTGCGCGCGGCGCTGCCACAGATCGTCGCCCGCAAGGGCCACATCGTTGTCACCGGCTCCATCTATAGCTGGGCGAACGGCGTGCTCAACAGCCCTTACGCGGTCGCCAAGGCCGGGGTCGAGGCTCTCGGCCGCGGCCTGCGCACCGAGCTGATGCCGCTCGGCGCCAGTGCCGGGGTCGTCTACTACGGCTGGGTCGACACCCGGCTGGTTCAGGACGGCTTCGAGCGCAAGCACTCCGACCGGATGCAGAAGAACCTGCCCGCCTGGCTGCTCAAGCGCATCCAGCCCGACGAAGCGGCGGCGGCGCTGATCCGCGGCATCGAAGAGCGGGCACCACGCACCTTCGCGCCAAAGTGGTGGGCGATTCCCAGCTACCTGCGCGGCATCCTCAACCCACTGCTCGATCGCCGCTTCGATCGCGACCCGCGTATGTTCGAGACGATCCGCGCGGTCGAGGCCGATGCCGACGAGCAGGGCACCGCCGCGGTCTCAGCCGCCTCGCGTTAACTCCTCGAGCAGGAAGACGAAGGACTCGTAGCTCTCGCCGGTGGCGCGGGCGAGGCCAATCTCGCAGGTGCGGTTGCTGCTCAGGTAGGCATCGAAATCGCGACCCGACAGCTCCGCTGCCTGGTCCTCGGTCGCGGCGGCGGTCAGCTCAGGGTGGCTGAAGCCGCGGTCGCCGGCAAACCCGCAGCAGGTCGCCGAAGAAGCGACGTAGACGTCCTCGGCGAGGACATCGGCGAGGGTGCGCAGGCGCGGGGCGAGGCCCATCTGGCGCGTCGCGCAGGTTGGGTGGACGGTGACCGAGCCGACCTTGCGCGCGACCTCCAGCCGCGGCAGCAGACGGTCGTGAGCCCAGGCGACGGAGTCGAGAATGGTCAACCCGGCGAGACGCTCGGCGTTCTCCTCGCCGAGCACTCCCTCGCCGGGCTCGGCGATGGCGTGGGTGCAGGAGGCGGCGTCGATCACGACCGGCAGCTCGCCCTCGCCGCTCCAGCGCCAGAGCCGCTCGACCATCTCGTTCGCCTTGTGCCGGTGGGCATCGCCAAACCCTTTCGAGCTCCACGGCAAGCCGCAACACGAGCCCGCCACCTCATCCGGAATCCAAACCGGCAACCCGGCCCGACCCGAGACCTTCACCATCGCCTCCGCCAGGCTCCGCCGACGGGCCGTTTTTACGCCTATACGGTGGGTTTTCGGCCCGTCGGCCTCGGAGGCGCCGAAGATTCGGTTGGTGCAGCTTGGGACGTAGACGGCGCTCGCGCCCTTGCGCTGGGTTGCCGGCAGCTTTCCGGATGCCGCCGCGGGCAATCCGGCGCCGCGCTTGCTGCGGCGCGCCAGCGGGCCACCGAGACGCAGCCCCGCGCGCGAAGCCTTTTCAAGGCTGCCCCAGTTCTTCGCGCCCCGCAGGGCCAGCGCTTTGGCCCGTGGCGAGTGCTTCTCCTCGCGCAGCTCCTTGACCAACTTGCCGGTATCGATCCCGAGCGGACAGGCGAGGTGGCAGGAGCCGTCGGCGGCGCAGGTGTCGAGCCCGTCGTATGAGTACTCCTCCTCGAGCACCTGGCGCAGCGGCGACCCCTCGGGCTGGCGGGCGATCTCGCGGCGCAGGACGATCCGCTGCCGCGGCGTCGTGGTCAGGTCGCGGCTGGGGCAGACCGGCTCGCAGAAGCCGCACTCGACGCAGGTCGTCGCCACCTGCTCGATCTCCGGCGTCGTTTTCAGGTTGCGCAGGTGGGCGTCAGGGTCGCGATTGAGGACGACTCCCGGGGCGAGCACGCCATCTGGGTCGGCGAGCTGCTTCACCCGCCACATCAGCTCGGTCGCCTTCTCCCCCCACTCGCGCTCGACGTAGGGCGCCATGTTGATCCCGGTGCCGTGCTCGGCCTTGAGCGAGCCGTCGTACTTGCCGACGATCAGCTCGACCAGCTTCGCCATGAAGGACTCGTAGCGCTCCAGGTCCTCCTGCTTGGCGAAGTCGGGGGTGAGCATGAAGTGCAGGTTGCCGGCGGAGGCGTGACCGGCGACGCCGGGGAGGAAGCCGTGCTCGCCGAGCAGCGCCTGCAGGTCACGGGCGCCCTCGGCGATCCGCTCCGGCGGCACGCAGACGTCCTCGACGATCAGCGCCGTGCCCGGCGGCCGCACCCGCCCGACCAGGCCGTGCAACCCCTCGCGCACTCGCCAGGCGAGCTCGATCTCCTCGGCGTCGCGGGTGAACCCGATCGGGCGGATCGTCTCGTGGGCGGCGAGGATCTCCCCCGCCCTGGCGACTTGTGGGTCCAGCTCCGCATCGGTCTCGGCGCCGAACTCGACCAGCAGCACCGCCGACTCCGGCGGCAGCTCCTTCCACTCCTCCGGCGCGCCGACCATGTTGTAGGCGGCGACGATCAATGCCGGGGCGACCATCAGCTCGACCGCGGTGGCGCCGCTCGCGACCAGGTCGCGCACGGGGGCGATCGCCGCGTCGATGCCGGGGAAGTGGATCCAGGCGGTGGTCGTGCGGGCGGGCTGCGGCACCGTCTCGAAGACCGCCTCGGCGACGAAGGCGAGCGTCCCCTCCGAGCCGACTACGAGGCGACGGAAGATCTCCAGCGGCTGCTCGGCGTCGAGGAAGGCGCAGAGCCGGTAGCCGGTCGTGTTCTTGATCGCGAACTTGCGCCGGATGCGCTCGCTCAGCTCGGCGTCGGCGCGTATCTCGTCGCGGATCGCGGCCAGACCCGCCGCCAGCTCCGGCTCCGCGGCGGCGAAGCGCGCAGCGGCATCGGGAGCGGCGGTGTCGATCCTCGTCCCCGAGGGCAGGACGAAGGTCATCGAGCGCACGGTCGAGTAGGAATCGCGGACGGTGCCGCAGCGCATCCCGCCGGAGTTGTTGGCGATCACGCCGCCCACCGTGGCGATGTCGGTGCTGGCCGGGTCGGGGCCGAGCTTGCGGCCGTAGGGGGCGAGCGCCTTGTTGGCGTGGCCGAGCACGATGCCGGGCTTGACCCGTGCCAGCGCACCTTCCTCCTCGACCGCGATGCCGCCGAAGTGACGGCGCACGTCGACCAGGATGCCGTCGCTCTGGCCCTGGCCGTTGAGGCTGGTGCCTCCGGCGCGGAAGACGACCGGGATGTCGTTGGCGCGACCGTAGGCGAGGGTCTTGGCGACCTCGTCGGCATCGTGCGCCATCACCACCGCACGTGGCAGCAGCCGGTACGGGCTGGCGTCGGAGGCGTAGCGGACGATGTCGCTGGCCCGGGCGAGGACGCGATCGGCACCGAGCAGCGCCTCGAGCTCGCCGCGCAGCGGCTGGGCGGTTCCCCCCGCGAGCGACTCCGGAGCGCGGTCGAGGGCGGCGACGGTCATATCTTCCTAGAAGAGCGACATCCCCGGTGCCACCGGGACTTCGACCAGCTCGGGCCGCGAAGAGGCGAGCGCCCTGGCGAGCGCGTCGCGAACCTCGTCGCGGCCACTCGCCACCTGCGTCGAGACGCCGTACCCGGCGGCGACCGCGGCGACGTCGAGCGCGGGCAGGTCGAGGCCGGGCGCCCCCTGCACCGACTCGACCTCGGCAAACCACTTGAGGATCGCGTACTCGGAGTTGCGCAGGACGAGGAAGGTGACCGGCACGTCGTAGGCGACGGCGCTCCAGAAGGCGCTGACCGCATACTGCACGGACCCCTCGCCGATCACGCAGACCACCGGCCGGTCCGGCTGGGCGAGCTGCACCCCGACGGCGGCGGGGAGACCGAAGCCGAGCCCGCCGCCGGCGCTGAAGTAGTAGCTGCCGGGTCGCGAGAGACGCAGCTGGTTGCGCAGCGCCAGGGTGCTGGAGGGCGAACTCGAGCACGACGATGCCGTCCTCGGGAAAGACCTCGGCCAGGGCGGAATGCACGGTGGAGGAGTTGAGCGGATCCTCGGCGGGGATTTCGCTCGGCCCCGGGTTCGGCTCGGGCACCGGGCGCGAGGACTCGGGCACCGTCTCCAGCAGCGCCTCCAGGGTCAGCTTCACGTCGGCGACGATCGCGTCCCCCATCGGCGCCCGGGCAGCCTCGTCGGGGTCGCTGGTGATCGCGACCAGCTTCGCTCCCTCGGGAAGCAGCGGGCCGGGGATGTGGGGGTAATAGGGGAAGACGGAGCTGCCAGCGACAAGGATCAGGTCGTGCCCCTCCAGGGTCTGGCCGACCGGCCCGATCGCCGGCGGCAGCACACCGCGGAAGTTGGGGTGGCCCTCGGGGAAGCCGAGTTTGCCGCCACCCGGCGCGGGGGTTGCCCAGACCGGCAGGCGCTGGCGTTCGGCCAGCGCAACCGCCGCGTCCCAGCCACCGCTGGCATCGATGTCCGGGCCGGCGACGAAGACCGGGTTGGCGGCCGCATCGAGCTGCTCGGCAAGCGCCTTCACCACCTCGGGGCCGGCGACGGCGCGGCCGGTAACGGTGCGCCCGATCGCCTCGCGCGCGTCGGCCTCCTCGACCTCGGCGTACCAGTCGTCCATCGGCAGCGAGACGAAGACGGGGCCCTGCGGCGGCAACGAGGCGAGGTGGGCGCCGTGGGCGAGTGCGAGCGGCACGTCCTGCGCCCGCGGCGGCTCGTAAGCCCACTTGACCAGCGGGTGGGGCATGCGGATCGCGTCGCGGTTGGTCAGGTTCGCCTGCAGGGTCATTTGCGCCCGCGTCTGCTGGCCGGCGGTGACCAGGAGCGGCGTGTGGTTCGCCTGCGCGTTGAAGATCGCCCCCATCGCGTTGCCGACGCCGGGCGCGGTGTGCAGGTTGGCGAGCGCGGTGCGGCCGGAGGCCTGGGCGTAGCCGTCGGCCATCCCGACCACGACCGCCTCGTGCAGGCCGAGCACGAAGCGGAAATCGCCGGGGAAGTCGGCGAGCATCGGCAGCTCGGTCGATCCCGGGTTGCCGAAGATGGTCGTCATTCCCTGGGTACGGAAGAAGTCGAAGCTGGCGTCGCGCACGGTCAGCATGCCTGGGACCCTACCTTTGCAGCGCTCAAGTCGGGTCCGAGCGATGGTCGATAAGGGGACCGTGTCAGGGAAGATCGACAGGCTCCAGCGGGGCGCGCGAGGCCGGGTCGCGCTGGTCGCGATCGCCACCGCCGCATTGCTCGCCTGCGCAGCCGGACCCGCGACTGCCACGCCGATCCCAACGCGACTTATCCACGCCAGCGGGGAAATCGTCCCGATCCCCGCCTCGGTTCCCCACGAAGCAGGCGACATGGTCGACCGCCGCATCGTTCCCGACCTGCGCTGGATCGCAGCCAACTACCCGATCTACGTCACCGACGGCTACTCGGGCCCGCTGCCGAACGGCGAACACGTTGGCTGCAACCTGTGCCACGTCCACGACTCCGATCACTACAACGGGCTCGCGGTCGACCTCGTGCCGCTCAACGGGACGCCCGGCAGATGCGACGCGAGTTGGGCCCCGATCACCCGCCTCGCCCACTGGGCCGAGCCGGTCCAGAACAAACCCCGGCCGCCCTTCCGCTGGGTCGGCTACGACGGCGACGCCGGCCACGGCTGCGGCAACCACCTGCACCTCTCCTGGGAACACGCCCCTGCGCCGATGTTCCATCTGGCCGAATGGGTCGAGGTCTTCCCGGTCAGCCGTGGGGAAATCCCCCAGCAGTCGCAGCCCAGCCCGAACTATCAGCGCGGACCCGTCGGCGGCATCTCCGTCACCCAGGTCGGCGGGGTGTCCCCTCGTGGTGATTAGGGATCGAGACCCATCCCGGTAGGGCTTCCACTTAACTTTTTCGGTGGATTGCGGTTGAGCTGTCGCCCGCCTGCCCTCAGCGAAAAAGTACAAGACGTTTCAGCCCTACCGGTATGGGTCCCAGGCACACGGCCAACGTAGGATGCGGCGCATGCGTCCCCGCCTACTGGTCGCCTCCGTCGTCAGCTTGTTTGTCCTTGTGGGCTGTGGTGGGCCGGATGACTCGACTCCGGTTGCCTGCCTCGAAGGTGCACCGGTCTATCTGCATGCACTCGTAGATGCGCCGGGAGAGGTCGAGCTGGGGGGTGCGACGCCGATCTCTGACTGCCTTGCCCAAAACCAGACCGGCGGTGATCTGGCGACGGTGGGGGAGGCGATGCTGACCGCGACCACCAAGCTCAACGTCGAGGCACGGGCCGAACCAGGAGGTGCGGCCAACCTGCAGCTCGGCTACCTGCTCGGCGCCGCCCAGCGTGGTGCCGACGGCACCGAAGGGATCCACACCGAGTTGATCCGCCGCCTCTCCGCGGCCGCCCGCTACAGCCCCGACAACCAGCCTCTTCCCGCCACCTTCCTCGATGCCTACCAGCGTGGCTTCGACGCCGGCCAAGCTCACGGCTGAGAAGACAGGCCCTAGCGCGGCGAGACGATCACCAGGCGTCCGTCGGCGAGCCGGTAGGCGGTGCCGACCGGCTTCCCTTTGCCCCGCGCCTGTCGTTCCGCACCGGGGGCGGGAAGAACCCGGACATGAGCCTGCTCGGCGCCGGGGCGTCGCTGGATCCGGCCGCTGCCGGGACTGACGGTGAGGGTCAGCCCCGCGATCAGAAAGGCCACCGCGAGGACGATCCCGATGTCGAAGAGGTTGACCAGCCCGTCGAGGGGGTCGCCGGCGTTCTCGGCGATCTTGCCGTGGCGCCCGAGTCCGACCCTGCTCATGTCAGCGGCTCCAATTCCGTGCCAGAGCCTGGCCCTGGGCGGCGGGGGCCGGCGGGGCAGGGGGTAGCGCCCCGGCTGCCTGCTCGAGCGCCGCCAGATCCTCGGTGTACATCCGGGTGCGAGCCAGCGTGAGGGCGAAGGCGATGGTGCCGACGAGCAGCCCGACCACGGTCGCGCCGAAGGCGTCGCGAAGGTTTTCGGCCAGCACGGCGACGTTGCCGTTGCCCAACGCGGCGAGCCCTGGCGCGAGTGGGATCAGGGTGCCCATCAGCCCGATCGCCGGCCCGGCCCTGACCAGCAGCCGCGTGCGGTCGAGGCGTCGCTGCACCGTGAGCTCGTAGCGCACCAGCGCACGCTCGGTCGCCGCGGGCTGGTCGGGGGCGTGGGCCGCGACGGCGAGCGCGGCAAGGGCCTCGGAGGCAACCGAGCCCGGGGCGCTGTAGGCGTAGTGCGAGGCGTGGGCGGGGTCGGCTATCGCGCGTGCGGTCAGCTCCAGCAGGTCGGCGTGGCGGGCTCGCACCCGCCGGCGCCATAGCTCCGCGCCAAAGCGGCCCAGCTCGACGGCACAGAGCAGCAGGATCAGCACGGCCGCGATCAGCACCGGGACCCGCAGGGCCGTCGCGATGTCCGCCAGGGCGTTGCCGAGATCGATCGCGGCACTCACGGGAGGGCAACCCCACGCCACCGCTCCAGCTGAAAGCCCCCGAGACCGAACAGCAGCGCGGCCGCGCCAATGGCTATCGCCAGCCCCGAAGTCCCATCGCTACTCGCTCCGGCGCCGTGCAGGCCGGGGGCGCCATAGCCGGGGGCGCCGCCCCCGACGAGGGTGCCGGTCACTTCGCGTCCGCTGCTCTGTTGCCCGCCCCCGCCGGTAGAGGACGAACCGGCGCCGTCTCCTCCGTCGTTCTCACGAGCCTTGGCCGGCGCTTCGTCGTGCCGCCGGCGAGCTTCCGACGTCGCGGTGATGCCGGGCTGCTCCGCGTTCTCACCGCGCCTGGTTTCACTGTGGTCGATCGCGTACCTGTTGCGGCGGACCTGGCGCGTGCCCCCTGGCGTCCGGCCCTTGCTCTGCGGTTTGGGGCGACTGAACAGTGGCGCGCCCCTGCCGCCCCCACCCGCAATCACGCCCCCACCCGACTGGGTGCCTTCGCCCTGGCCCGGCCGCGGAGACGCGGGCGGCTGTTGGGGATCGCACGGCGAAGCCGGAATCGGCCAGGCCTGACCGGCGAAGGCCGGGGCCACGTAGGCGGTCATCCAAACGCCGTTCGTGTCTTCGCTCGCCTTCCAACGGATGTGCCCGTCGGGTTGCTGGAGGGAGGCCATGTAGGAGAGGGGGTCGTTTCCGCCCTTGAGCCAGGTTTCGGGATCCTGCCCAGCCGACCAGATGCCCTGTGCCGCCCAGGCGGTCGAAGCGACGTTCGATTCCGCTTCGCCGGGAAACTCGGGGAAGCCGCCGTCGGAGCCCTGCATGCCGCGCAGGTACTGGAGCCCGTTGCGCTCGGCTTCCGTATCCGGCCGGCCCGCCGCGCGGAGCGCCTGGATCGCGGCGCCGGTCATGTCGGCTTCCGTGCGACGACCCTTGACTTCGAACGACCAGCCGCCCCCGTCGCCTTGCTGAGCGATCAGCCAGTCGGCGGCGCGCTGGATCGCGGCCTGGGCTTCGGGATCCTGAATTGGGTCGAGGGCGACGATCGCGAAGATCGTGTCGTTGATTTCTCCCCGGCCCCCTGACACGTAGGGAAAGGAACCGTCCGGCAGCGCCCTCGCGAGGATTTCCTTGACCAGGTCGTAGCCGGCGAAGTTATGCGGGTCGGTTCCCGAAGCGTCGACCACCATCAGTTCGCGCTCGAACGCGGTCGTGGGGATCGACGGGTAGGGGATCTCTTCTTCGAGGCCTTTGTGGAAGTGATCGACCAGGAAGCCATAGGCGTCGACGCCACCTGGCCTCGCCTGGCAGCGGGGGTTGATCCCCGCAGCCGCCAGTGCCAGCGCGACCCAGGCGCTGAAGCCCTGACCCGATTCGCTGCCCGAGGCACCGCCGAAACCGCCGTCGGGGTTCTGCGCCTCCTGCAGGTAGCGGATCGTGCTGTCGAGCCGTGCCCGGTTGGCCGGGTTCGGCGCGCTGGCTGCTGCCGGGCCGACGGCGATCACGGCGCAGAACGCGAAGGTCGAGGCAAGAAGACGCACGGTCTAAGCCGGCACCTGGACCTTGCCGATCGTGGCGGTCGAGCTGCGGCCAAGGGTGTCGACGATCGTGATTCGCAACCGGTAGGCGGCGCCGGCCGGTAGTCGCAACGCCGCCGAGCTCCCGCTCGTGCCGCTTGCCCTGGTCACGTAGCGGCTGCCCCTGTGGCCGAGCGTCTTCGAGGAGATCGTCCACTTCGCTATTCCCACCCCCGCGTCGAGCACACGCCAGCTGACCCTGAGAAGACCGCGTGCTATGCGGCTGCGGTCGAGATGCGGCAGCTGCAGATGAACCTGGCCAGAATCGGTTGCCGGGGATGGCCCGGCGCCGGAGTCCTTTGAAGCGGATCCCGGCTGTCCCCCGCCGGCGCCGGGATTCCCCGGCCCGGGTTCTTCGACCTCCGCGGGCGGGGTGCGAGCCAGGTCATCCGGGGGAGGCGGTCCGCAATCGGTTTTGGTTGGCGGATCGATCACGCACACGTCGAGGCGGTTCGAGCGAATCGCGCTTTCCTCGCCACCGGAGCCGGCCACGGTCGCCTTGATCCGGTTCCAACCGGTTTCGGCGAAGTCGATCTCAGCCCGCCCGTCAGCGTCGGTTTCAACCGTTGAAGGGCTCGCGGTGTCGACCGCTTCGAACCCCCCGGCGCCGGTGGTCACGGGCGCCACTTCGGCGCCCTCGAAGGGGTTGGCGCCGGTCCGCTGCGGACTGGCCGGCGGGACGCCCTCGGCGTCGTCTTCGTAGGCGTCGACCTCGACTTCGAACGGCTCGCCCAATTCTGCGCTGGCGATCAGCGGTCTGGCGCCACCCGCGTAACCCGCCGGAAAGAGCGCCAGCAACGGCTTTTCCTTGAAGGCGTCGTATGCCCAGAGGACCTCGTCTCCCCCGTCCACCTGGTACTGGCAACCGCCGACGTTGGTGTAGACGTTGTTGACGAGCAGGCCCCAGTACTCGCCGAGAGTCGCGTTCTGCCCACCGGGGCCCCAGCGGGTGATGAAGTAGTCGTCGTAGCCGGGATACCAGTTGCCGTCGAAGCCTTCGCCGGCGATGCTCATTGCGTCGACCGAGGCGGCGGTCGCGGTCGGGCCCGGGACGGGGTTCCTGCCGTTGTTGACCCCGTCGCAGCGATTCGGTTCAGTGTCGGAGGACGCCTTGACGTCGTGGCCTTCGGTCAGGACCGGCCCCTCGAACAGGGTTTCGCTGCGGCCCTCGATCCGAACGTTGACTTCGGTCGGCGCCGCCGGCGCCACGGGTACGGCGAAGGCGGTTAAGAGAAGGGCGACGGTGAACGCCGCAATGACTGTGCGCATGCCTGGCCCCTTTCCGCGAGGGCGATCGACGTGTATGGATCGGAGGGAGGTCTCCTGGCTTCCGAGCTTTCCCGCCGCGCCTTCCCGGCCGATCTGAGGCCAGTGGCTGCCGCATGGGCGTGCGGCGGGCTTTTGCTCGGTCACAGTGGCGGGCCCGCGCCGGTCTTTCACCGGCTTCCCCGTCCACCGATCCTGAATTTCAGCTCAGTCTATTCGTACCTCAGGTAGATCGTGTCGCCGACATGAATCGTGGTGTTGCGTCTCGCCGTCGCTTTCGCGCCACCGTCGATCGTGACGTTCCACCGTTCGGCTGGGCTTGCGGGGAATCCGTTGATCTGGGTGATCGCCCCTTCGCCACTCGAGGGCAAAAAGCCCGTCACGCAGGACGCCGGCGTGGTCCCAGCGACGGCGGCGTTGAGAACCGTTGCCAGGGTCGTCGTCGTCGCTTCCGGCGCCAGCGACACCGAACAGACCTTCAGCGGCGAGGAGCCGTTGTCGACGATCAGCGCCAGCGAACCGGTTTCCGTTTTGCCGGTGGCGAATTCGGTCACGCCCTTCCACTGTTCGCCTTTGCTCGGTTTCGGCGGCGCGGCAGTGAACCCACCGCTGCCGAGAGCTCGAACCGCATCCTGGCTTGCGTACTCTTCCGCGCTGCTGCCGGAGGTCCCGTATCTGAATCCGCCTCCGCTCACCTGTTGGGAGATGAGGAAGTTGAGCGGCGTCTTTTTTGCCGGGGCCGTGCCGGTGAATTCGGCTTCCTGTGGGTCGATCCCACAGGCTTTGAGCCCCTGCACCGCCCAGGCGTTGGAGTCGGTGTTGACGCCGAATTCCGATTCGAAGGCGCCGCTTGATTTGACGAATTTCGAGACGAGGTATTTCTTCGCATTGACGATCGATTCGTTCGTATTGGCGACTCCGGCGCCACAGAGCGCCGCCATTGCCGCCCCGGTCATGTCGGGTTCGGAGGCTTTTTTCAGCGCCGCTTCGTTGCCAGCGGCTTTTTCCCAGGTCCAGCCGCCGTCGGTGTGCTGGTTGGCTTTCACCGCCGTTACCGCCTGGTCGAGGACGACCTGGGGCACGCGCTGGACGCCGCCGGTCGTCTTCGCGCCCGCCAGCGCCAGCAGCCCGAAGACCGTCGCGTTGAAGGTCGAGCCGTAGTAGCCGGGGCTTTCCGGCTGGTAGTAGGAGGCGACTTTGGCGATCAGGTTCTGCCGCTTCGAGACGCGGGCGGGGTCGGTTCCCGCCGCGTAGGCGATCAACGCCGCCCGCTCGAAGTCGGTTGCGACGGCTCCTTCCCCCGGCCAGCCGACCGCGCCGACGACCCCTTCGTACCAGCTGCGAGCGTCGCTGGTTTCTTTGCCGGCTTTGTTGACGTCGGCGGGGGCCACGCCTGCCGCGGCGAACGAGGTCAGCGCCCAGTCGCCGCCGAAGCCGGGGATTTCGCCGCTTTCTTTCTGCAGGCCTTTGAGGTAGGTGACGCCTTCGTTCCTGGCTTTTTCGATCTGTTCAGGGGTTGCGGTCGCCGACGCCACAGCGGGCGCCAACAGTGAGCCGAGCGCCGCGGCGATCAACGCCACGCGGCAGGTGATGGGACGCATAGATGGATCTCCTTCTGGTCGCGAGAACAGGGTTCCTATGTGTGCGTCAGGCGGCGAGTATTCGGACTCGGAGTCGGCATCCCAAACCAGTGCTGCCTACTCCATACCGTTGCGCGTCAGTCCCGGATTCGCACCGGGTTCCCTCGATCGCTTGACGTTTGCAATCTAATGAGGCGGGCGGCGGCGCGGCGAACGCTTTGGCCGAATCTCCGATAGGTTCGCGCCAACCAAATCCACGGATCGGTGGACGGGGAAGCCGGTGAGAAACCGGCGCGGGCCCGCCACTGTGACCGAGCAAAAGCCCGCCGCACGCCCATGCGGCAGCCACTGGCCTCTACGGCTGGGAAGGCGCGGCGGGAAAGCTCGGAAGCCAGGAGACCTCCCTCCGATCCCTCCACCAAGCCCTCGAGGAAAGGGGTTCACGGATGCAATCAGTCTCGTTTCGACGCCTGTCCGCGCTCTGCGCAGCTGTCCTATCTCTCGCCGCTCTCGCAGTCTTTCCGGGCAGTGCGGCGGCCACCTCCAGCCAGGAAGAAATCGACACCGCCGTCGGCAAGGCGGTGGAATACGTGCGGGGTCAGCAGGACCCTCTGACCGGTGAGCCCTTCGGCTTCGAACACGGCTCCTTCAGCAGCGACTGGGTCGCGACCTCGCTGGCCGCGGCGGGAGTCAGCGCCGCGGACGTCCACACCCCCGGCAATCCGAGCCTGCAGGACTTCCTCTTCGACGACTACACGGGCTTCTGGGGCGGCCCACCGACGAAAGCGGTCACCGACTATGAGCGCGTCACCCTGGTCTCCCACGCGGCCGGGCTCGACCCCGCCCGGCTCTCGGCTGGCCTGAACCTGCCGGCACAGATCGCGGGCAGCTGGAACCCGCTCGCCGGCAGCTTCGGCGAACCGAGCATCAACAGCACGGCTTTCGGGATCCTGGCACTGAAAACCGCTCCGGTTCCCGCCTGGGCCCTGGCCCCGGCGGCCTCCTACCTGCGCCTGCGCCAGCACGACGACGGTGGCTGGACCTACTCGTCGGCGATGACGCCGGCGGCAAAGGCCGAACCGAGCGAACCCGACATGACCGGGGCGGCAATCGCGGCGCTCTGCGAAGCCGGAGCCCCCGCATATGACCCTTCCGTGGCGCCCGCACTCGCCTACCTGCACGGCCTGTTGGTCAACGCAACCGGCGCTTTCCACTACGCGTTCGGCGACAACGCCGACGCCACCGCCTGGGCGGTCAGCGGCCTCACCGCCTGCGGGATCGACCCCCAATCGGCAGCCTGGACCACCGCGGCGGGCAAGACGCCGATCGACCACCTGCTCTCGCTTCAGGTCCCATCCGGCCCCGAAGCTGGCGGCTTCGGATACGAAAACACGAGCGAAGCGAACCTCTACTCGACCCAGGACGCGCTGCGGGCGATCGCCGGCGGGGTCTTCACGGCTGCGCCCCCGGCCCGGAGCGATCCGTCGCAGCCGAGCGTCCGCCCGGTGCCGATGGTTGCAGCCGGGACCCCCGTCCCCCACCTGCTGGCGATCGAGCTCGCCCCCGGCAACGTGAGGATGTGCAAGGTGACCGCGCCGGAGGGAGCGCAGCTGAGCCAGGTTCTGAACGAGGCCAGGGCCGGTGGCTCCTTCCCCGCCGGCTGCGTGACTTCGTTCTCCATGCTCGACGGGCACCTCACCTCGATCGACGGCATCGCTCCCGCCGGCGAGGACGAAGCATGGCTGCTGCGGCTCGACCGTGGCAGCCAAGTGCTCGCCGGGGAGCAGCCGGTTAGCTTCGGAGAGACGATCTCGCTGCGCCTCGGCGCCGCCCCGAGCTCGGGCGCGGCCTTGGCTACTCGGGAGGGCCCGGTCGGACCTGCCGGAGCAACCGGACCGGCCGGCAAACGCGGTGCGGAGGGCCGGCCGGCCCGCAAGGGTGGCACTCGCTGCAGGGCTCACCGGCGTCGCTCTGGCAAGCGCCGCGCCCGCTGCGCAGCCGGGCACCGACACCACCGCCACGACCGCTCGAATACGCTGCCGGTTCCTACGAATCCGTGATGGAGGCCTGACCTTGACTGAGCAGCTCTGGGGTGGCGAGACCACCAAAGCCGTCGACAACTTCCCGGTCTCCGGCGAGCGCGTTCCCGTGCCCGTCGTGCGCTGGCTGGGACGGCTGAAGGGCGCCGCGGCGCGGGTCAACGGCGAATTGGGTGAGCTGGATGCCGAGCTGGCGGCCCGCATCGCCGACGCCGGCGATGCGGTCGCCGGCGGCGAGCACGACGACCAGTTCCCCGTCGACGTCTTCCAGACCGGCTCCGGCACCTCCTCGAACATGAACGCCAACGAGGTGCTCGCCAAGCTCGCCGGCGAGCCGGCCCACGCCAACGACCACGTCAACATGGGTCAGTCCTCCAACGACGTCTTCCCCTCGGCCGTGCATCTGGCGGCGCTCGACGAGGTGACCCACGACCTGCTGCCGGCGATGGAGGGGCTGCAGGAGGCCCTGGCCGAGAAGGCCGAGCGCTTCGCCGACGTGGTCAAGGCCGGCCGCACGCACCTGATGGACGCGGTGCCGGTGACCCTGGGCCAGGAGTTCGGCGGCTACACGGCGCAGGTCCGGCTCGGCATCCAGCGGGTCGAGGGGACGCTGCGGCGCGTCGGCCAGATCCCGCTCGGCGGCACCGCGACCGGGACCGGGCTCAACACGCATCCCGAGTTCGCCGCGAAGGTGCGCGAGAAGCTGGCCGAGGACACCGGCCTGACGATCTCCGCACCGCTCGACCCCTTCGAGGCCCAGGGCAACCGCGACGCGCTGGTCGAGCTCTCGGGCGCGCTCAAGGTCTACGCCGTCTCGCTCAACAAGATCGCCAACGACCTCGCCCTGATGGGCTCCGGCCCCCGCGCCGGCTTGGCCGAGCTGCGCCTACCGGAGCTGCAGAAGGGCTCCTCGATCATGCCGGGCAAGGTCAACCCGGTCATGCCCGAGGTCGTGATCCAGGTCGCCGCCCAGGTGATCGGCAACGACACGGCGATCACCGTCGCCGGCAGCCAGGGCCAGTTCGAGCTCAACGTACGGGTGCCGCTGATCGCGCGCAACCTGATCGACTCGATCAAGCTGCTCGCCTCCGCCTCACGGCTGCTGAACGAGAAATGCGTCGCCGGGATCGAGGCCAACGAGGAGATGACCGAGCGCCACGCCGAGGCGACCCTCGCCACGGCCACCGCGCTGAACCCCCACATCGGCTACGACCGAGCCGCCGACATCGTCAAGACGGCGGCCGAGTCGGGGCGCTCGCTGCGCGAGGTAGCGCTCGAGCAGGGCGTCGAGCCCACGGTGCTCGAGGAGGCGCTGGATCACCGCCGAATGGCCCGCCCGCACGACTAGCCGGACAGGAGCAGCCCCAGCGCTCTAGTCCTGCGGAGTTCGGCGAAGGAAATCGTCGAACATAGGAACCGTGAAAGCGGTGTCGCCGTGGGCTGGGCTGTACACCATTCCCTTCTGAATCAGGCTTGAACGCCTGGGGGCCACGCTCTCCACCTTCACCTCGAGCCTCGCCGCAATGTCCCCCGACCTGTGAGGACCAGGTCCAAGCTCAGCCATCGCGGCGAGATATCGCTTCTCCGCCGGAGTCAGCCTGTCCATGCGGACGCGAAAGAAATTCTCGTCCAGCCTCCGTTGAACGTCACGAGCCGCGAGATTGACGTCGTCGAGCGTAATCGGGGATTCGGGTGCGGTATTCCAGACGTGATAGCCCCACTCTTGGAGAAAGTACGGGTAGCCCTGCGTGAAGCCCAAGAGACTGTCGAGTGCATCTGCTGAAAACTCGACTCCGTGTTCGTTGGCTGGAGTGGCAAGAACGGCCCGGGCATCTTCATCATCGAGCGATCCGATCTCGGGGAAATCGAAGAGCCTCTCTGCATAAGACTTGGCGTTTCCGGCCAAGCCTGGCAACTGGGGAAGACCTGCACCGACCAAGATCACCGGAAGACCTAACTGCACCGTTCGATGGATGGCCGTGATCAACGCTGCAAGCTCCTCGGCGGCCAAGTACTGCACCTCATCTATTGCGATCAGAAACCCTCGATCACGATCTTTGGCGGCCTCTCCCGCCGCAACGAGTAGATCGGTGGTGTCCTCTGCGAGCACACCACTGTCTGCGCTTCCTGCGATGGCATCGACACTGAGGGCAATTGAAGTTCCATCGGGCAAGTTGTATGAGAACGACTTGAGCGTCCCCAATGCACGTTTGACTGCTCCCGATACCGATCCTCGATCGAGCTCCAAGAGCACCGAGCGAAGACGCGCAGCCAGCAGGTGCTCGAAGTCCCCCGTCTCTGGAGCCTCAATAAATGCGCTCACCAAGCCCTCCTCCTGGGCCATTTGATCGAACCGGTTGAGCAGAACCGTCTTGCCTACACCCCTTAAGCCAATGGGCATGATGCTCTTTCCAGGGCGCCCTGAGACCGTGCGCCGTAGGGCTACTTGGTAGCTGGCGACGAGGTCATCGCGACCTACAAAAGCCGGTGGGGAAGTACCGGCGCCAGGTGAGAAAGGGTTCTCGAAGGGGTCCATCTCAACCGAGCTTACCGGAACTTAGTGATCTTACCGCGATTCTAGATAAGCTCGGTAAGAAGCTAGCCCTGCAGCGTGACGAAGCGCTCCTCGGTCAGCTCCAAGACCGCGAAAGCCGGGCCCTCGCGGGTGTTGCCGGAGTCCTTGACGCCGCCGTAGGGCATCTGATCCGCGCGGAAGGTCGGCACCTCGTTGACCAGCACGCCGCCGAACTCGAGCGTCGCCGCGGCCTCGAGGCCGCGGCCCATGTCGCGGGTGAAGACGCCCGCCTGGAGGCCGAACTTGGAGTCGTTGGCCATCCGCAGGGCCTCGCCGAAGTCGGCGTAGCGGTCGATCGTCGCCACCGGACCGAAGATCTCCTCGCACCAGACCTTGGCCTCGCGCGGCGGGCTGCCGAGCAGGGTCGGGGCGAGGCAGCGACCGTCGTCGACCAGCTCGCCGCCGGCAAGCAGGTCCGCGCCTTCCGCCACCGCCTCCTCGACCCATTGTTTGACCCGGTCGCGGTCGCCGGGGGAGATCAGCGGGCCGACGTCGGTGTCGGGATCGAGCGGATCGCCGACCCGCAGCGCTTTGGCGTTGGCGACCAGGCGCTCGGTGAAGGCGCCGGCGACGTCCTCGTGGACGAGGATCCGCTGGATCGAGATGCAGCTCTGCCCGGCGTGCGAGAAGGCGTGCAGCTTGGCTTTGTCGGCGGCCGCTTCCCAGTCGCCGTCGGAGTGGACGATCAGCGGTGCGTTGGAACCCAGCTCGAGGTTGACCTTCTTGTGCGGGACGCGACTGCGGATGCCCCAGCCGACCTTGGCCGAGCCGGTGAAGCTGAGCGCGCCGGTCAGCTCGTGCTCGACGATCGCGTTGCCGACCTCCGAGCCGGGGCCCGGGACGACGCTGAGCCAACCCTGCGGCAGGCCGGCGTCGAGCAGGATCGCGGCCAGCTTCAGGGCCGAGATCGGCGTCTGCCCGGCCGGCTTGAGGACGACCGCGTTGCCGGCGGCGATCGCGGGCCCGAGCTTGTGGGCGACGAGGTTGAGCGGGAAGTTGAAGGGGCTGATCGCGCCGACCACGCCGTAGGGGACGCGCATCATCACGCCGAGCTTGCCGGCGCCGGAAGCCGAGGCCTCCATCGGCACCGTGCCGCCGCTCAGCTTGCGCGCCTCGACCGCGGAGAAGGTGAGCGTGTCGACGCAGCGTTCGGCCTCGGCCCTCGCGGTCTTCAGCGGCTTGCCCGCCTCGGCGGCGATCGTCAGCGCCAGGTCGTCGACCCGTTCGCCGGTTATCTCGGCGGCGCGGTCGAGGACCGCGGCACGCTCGTGCTGGGGGAAGTCGCCGGACTCGAAGGCGGCGCGAGCTGCGATCGCACAGCGGTCGACCAGCGCCGCGTCGCCGAGAGCGACCCGACCGACTACGGTCCCGTCGTAGGGGCTCTCGACCTCGCCCCACTCGCCGGTCGCCGTCCACTCGCCGGCGGCGAGAAGCTCGTGGTCGACTGCTTGCACCGTCTGCGTCGCCATCCCGATAAGCGTAGTGCAGGCCGAGACTCCCCTTTCCCGAACCTGTTCACCCAGAGATGCGACTCCGCCTAACCGCACTTTTCCTCTTCCTCCTCCTGGCCCCCAATGCCCAGGCCAGCGTGCGCTGGGTCGTGCTCGGCCACGGCTTCGGCCACGGGGTGGGGATGAGCCAGTACGGCGCCTACGGCTACGCCACGCACGGCAAGGGCTACCGCTTCATCCTCGGCCACTACTACTCGGGGACGACGATCGGCAAGCTGGCGGGGCCGCGGATCGTCCGGGTGCTGCTCGACGTCTCCAGCGGCGACATCGGCTTCAGCGGCGCCACCAGCGCCTGCGGCAAGGCGCTCGACGCGGGCCGCAGCTATGAGGCGCATCGGGCGGGCTCGAGCGTCAGGCTGCGCAGCTCCGGCGGACGCCCGATCGCCAACTGCGGGCACACTCTGCGGGCTGCCGGAAGCGGACAGGTCACGATCGGCGGCAGCCCCTACCGCGGCGCGCTCGAGGTGGTGCCGACCGAAAGCGATGCCGGCTCGCTCAACGAGGTCAACACGCTGCCGGTCGACCAGTACGTCAAAGGCGTGATTCCCAATGAGTCGCCGCCCTCCTGGCCGCAGGCGGCGCTGCGAGCGCAGGCGGTCGCAGCCCGCTCCTTCGCCCTCACCGGCGCCGTCGGCGGCAACGGCTTCGACCTCTACGACGACACGCGCAGCCAGGTCTACGAAGGGCTGTCTAGCGAGACCGCGGCGACCAACGAGGCCGCTGAAGCGACCCGGGGGCAAGTCGTGATGTACGGCGGCAAGATCGCCGAGACCTACTTCTCCGCCTGCTCCGGCGGCCATACCGAGAGCGTCCAGAACGTCTTCTTCGGCCCCGCCGTCCCCTACCTCGTTGGTGTTCCCGACCCCTACGACGGCGCCTGCCCGCTGCACAACTGGAAGCTCGAATTCAGCGGGCCGGAGATAAGCTCCAGGCTGGGCGCCTACCTGCATGGGAAGCTGAAGCAGGTCGTGATCACCAAGCGCGGCGTCTCGCCGCGGATCGTCGAAGCGAAGCTGATCGGGACGGGTGGGGTGACCAAGGTCCGCGGCGAACAACTCGAGACGGCGCTGGGCAGCTACAGCACCTGGATGGAATTCCAGAAGGTCGTCAACGGAAAAGTCTCCGGAGGCGGCAAGGAAGAAGGCGAGCCCGGCGGTCCTTCCGGCGGTGTTGGCGGGTAGTCAGCCGTCTGGGTAGGGCTGAATCGGGATTCCGTGATCCGTCTCTCGCATGCCCAGCTCGTAAGCCGCGCCGGCGGGAAGGGAAAGCTGGAGTGGGGGTAAGGCGGGGCGTTCTACGGTGAGCTCCAGGTCTGCCACCGAGCAGTTGATCGTGTTGTGCTCGGGGCCCTTGGGGTCGGCGTAGATCCAGCCCACGAAGTCCTTCTTCGGGGCGGAGACCCTGCCGCGGACGACTATGTCCTTGCCCGGCAGGACGAAGGAGCACTCGCCCGCGGACTCCTCGATCTTCGCGTCGCGGATCTGGCCGAAGCCGCCGAGGCGGTGCGCCTTGCCGTCGAGCATCAGCATTCCGGAGGGGACCCACGGGGTCGTCCAGGGGCCGAGCTTGATCTGGGCTGCACCGGCGTCGAAGTAGGTGTCGGGAGAGTCGGCGAAACCGGTTCCCTCGAGCCAGACCCAGCGCTCGGCGTGCTCGCTGCCCCAGTTGTGGCCGATCATTCCCGGCCAGCCGCTGAGCTCGATCGTCTCGCCGCCGATCTCCAGGCGGCCGTCGAAGCGCGCGTCCGGGAACGGTGCGACGAACTTGGTTTTGGGCAGGCGGGTCTCGTAGAGGCGGTCGGACGGGAGGTACTGGCAGGGCTCGGCGTCGCCGGAGAAGGTCAGCTCCCAGCTGGCTTTGACGGCATCGGTGTCCACGGCGCCCTCTGCTCGCCCCGGCCCGATCTCCGCCCCATCGACCTTGACCCAAGACTGCGGGGGCGCCGACAGCTCGGCCACCGGCACAGTGACCTTGGTCGCTCGCGGTCCCTCGGCCTCGCGGTCGAAGAGGACGAACCAGATCGAGGCGTTCGGCTCGGCCCCGGGCCGCTTGTGGACGGTGTGACGGATCCAGATCCCCTGGCCCCCACCCGGCCGGCAGGCCTTGACGTAGAAGCTCTCGTAGTGGCCGGCCTTCTCGGCGACCCGCGGGAACCGCGCTCCCTGATCCATCGTTAGACCTTAATCGTGATCAGGCCGAGCAGCTCGTAGCGGCGCGGACCTGCCGTGCCAGGACCGAGCCCTCTACCGTAAGGACTCGCGCACCTCCTCGACTTGCTCAGCCTCGAGCGCGGCCAGCTCGCCCTCGATCCGGGCGGCGCCTGTCTCCATCTTTTCTGCTCATGGCTCACTCGTGCGTGCCTGAGGCGCACCTCTACACACGAAGCCCAAACGCCTCGCCAAGTTGGACCAGCGATCTCACCGTCGACCTACCAGATGGCAATAGTATTCCTTTAGCTGACACCGGCTTCGCCGTTGTCTTCTGCCGGGGCTTTCTATAGCCACACTCCGCCAGCGCCTTTACCGCAGCGGGCCTGGCCTCTACCGCCAGCGCTGGTAGTTCTCGCCTGGTTGAAAGCTCAAAACTTCGCCGAGACCAGCCCCGCTTACGATCCCTTCCACAGAGGATTAAAATGACCACGGCCGTCGGCTCAGGGACCACCGTAGGGCTGGGTCGCGCCCGCGTCGGTCCATGGTACAGACCAAGCAGCCTCGCGCTCTGCACGCTCGGACTCGGGAAATGCCGTCACGAACCTTCGCGGCAATAAGCGGCGCTTCAGTACGACGTCCACCACTCGCCCCGTCCCCGCGACTTCCTGAGCCCACTGGACCGCCTCGGCACGATCGTCGAACATTTCCTGCCAGCGCCCATCGAAGCCGACTTCGTACTTGGCCATTATGTGCAGGTTGCTGCTCTTTAGCAGTAGTCGAGCTAGACCGCTCTATCCAACAAACCCTCACGCCACACAGCTCAAACTCCAACAGCACCACCCCCAACAGCCACAGCCCCTACGCCTCATCACTGAGTGAGAGGGTCCCCTCCCCGAAGGCGGTGGAGAGCACGTCCATCGACCGGCCTAGCGTCCTCGGCCGGTCGGTTGGGATCGGACCGTCGGCGCCACCCAGGCTGGAGCTGGCTTGCCTATCTCGTGAGAATCACCGACGTGAAGTTCGCACCCGTTAGCGGAGTTTCCGGGGCGCCCGGGAAGGACACAGCCAAGGAGCCGGTCCACGACGGCGGCCCTTTGTGTCGGCGGTGAAAAGTAGCGGTTCCGGAAAAAGGCGGTGGCGGGGTCGCCGTCGCGATCGTGAGTCGACGGTCGAACTTGAAGTCCGACGGCATGGCGACCACCGAGGCCCAGCGGGAAATCGAAATCGCTCCGTTCTTCTCGGTCGAACTGGCGACAAAGCCAACGCCTCCACCCTGGTGGCGCGTCGCCGTCGCCGCGAAGCCCAATGCGTTGTGCGCAGTAGTAGCACTCAAATAGGGCGGGAAAGAAACATGAGGGTGGTGGTGGTGCTTTCCCCCACCGGAACCACTGCTGAAGGTGGCGCAGAATACCCCTTCAGGAGTTCCAACCGACCCATCGACTTCCGTGACTTCAACAGTCGTGTAACTAGCCTCCCCTTCGAATCGCATGACGCCGACAAAGGTTCCCTCTCTCCGTACCACAGTTCGCGGTGCCTTGCATCCTTTCGGGAGCTTCGGCCGTCTCCTAGTGATCACCCTCCCAGATGGAACGAATCGCAGCGAGATTTCTCCCAGCGCACCGAGGTTCGCTTCCACTCCTTTCGGCGACGCCACCCCCGTAACACTATAGGTAGTCTCCACAACACGGCTTGATCGCGGTCTCCCTTCGGCGACGGTTATCGTCAGCTCGTGTCGGCCAGCCGACACATAGATCAGAAAACCGTTGCTCGCCGTTAGGGAAAACTCAGCTGAGAATGGCCGCGCTCCCCTTGCACTGGCAGCCGTTGCGAATACAAGGCAAAGCACCGCCAGCGCCGCTAGACCACAGATTCTCGCAAGTGCGACTCTACTCATCAAAACCCTTCCCCCGGATCCGGTTCCCATCGCCGCCCACGCCTAGAAACCCTTTACGGCATCTGAGCGCTTGACACGCCACGCCTCGACCCCGTCCTCAGCAACGATCCCCTCGATGAGCGAATCGCTACCGCCAACAAGCGTCGAATCAAGGTCGATATCAGTTGCGAGACACCACGTCATGTCACACGGCCAAATGTAATTTGGTGAAGTATGCATCAGACCCATCTCAACCAGTTTCACGGCGGATTGCAACGGTCCACCCAAGAGTAGGTAGTCACGCCCGGCGTAACGGGGAAGCCCAAACCGCGGTATCCGGCTACCCGTTTTCTCTCCCATCTCCCGCCATAGCGCAGCATAGTCCTCTGCGCCCCAACCGGTCCAAATGCCAAAGTAGCAGCGCTCCGCCTCGGCCGTACCTTTTGCCAGAACTTTGCAGAGCTTTTCAACAACCTCTCTTCCTAGGCCTACTTCTGGACCTGACCCGCTCCAATTCGCTCCAATGACATGTCGCGAATCTCCGGCACCTTCAGAGGAATACCACTGCGCATTAGCAGACGCTTCACGCCCTTCGGCACGCGCGATCTCAGCCCAGGTAACCGACCTGCCTTCCGGGGTACTTCCGTCAAAGATGCGGCCTGGATGCAGAATCCTGACGTAAGCGTCAAACATGTCTGGCACGAGACTTACAACCACACCTGAACCAAAGTCCGCTAGCGCTGTAGAAAGCCACCTAGCAGCCGAATTATCATGGGGAGCTGTGAACAGGGGTGCCAACATGAGCATTAATTCATTGTAGTCCGCATTCAACGTACGAGACTTTGCTCGTCGTGGTGCCGCTCAGGCTCGGGGGCGCATAGGCTGGGTCACTCGGTGGGGCGAAAAGGGTGATTTTGGCAGTCGCGCGGTAGAAGCCCGTCTCGCAAGGCGCATTGACCCGCGCGACTACAACGGGGTCCTTCTTTGGCGTCGCCTGAATGACGGGCGCCACTCGTTCGACGTGCGCATGAGAAACACTGCGGCCATTTCGATACAAGTTAACGGAATGAACTACAACCTTCACAGGGCCGCGACCTCCTTTTCGTCCCCTACAGTCACCTTCTATCTGAGCATTGACCCGGCGGCCGCCGCTGTGGGTTGAGCGATGAGGATGTGCGGCTTTGATGTCGCAGTGAATATGAGGCGCCAGGCCTCCGAAATCGAAGCTGTTGATCGGATCGGCATTTGCATAGTCGTATGCGTTTGCTGATCCGCCCGACACGGGATCGGTCGAGATGAACCGGCCGATGGTCGGGACGTAGCTCCGTGCCCCCATTTGGATCACGCCGGAGGGCAACTGCGTGCGGCGGCCCTTGCTGCCCAGCCAGCCGTATTCGGCGCTGCCACCCTGCAGCGGGTTGCCTTCCACCGGATTGCCGAACTCGTCGAACTTCTCGGTCGATAGCAATTTCGTTTCTTCGGGTTTGATGCTCGCGCTAGCGACGACATCGCCGTGCATGTTCGCGAGCTGCAGGGTGACTTCGCCATTGCTGCGCTGAATCGCCCCGAGGCTGCCATCCAACGCAGCGATGTTGCGGCTCCAGGCCGTGCCTTCCTGAGTCCAGGCGGGGGAGTCCGAGCCGGTCGCGTAGTGGTAGATCTCAGTTCCCGCTTCGCTGCCGCCCGTGCGAACCCGTTCGCGCTCTCGCAGCGAGGCGTCGAGATTGTAGGTGTTGGTGATCCCGTCCTGGGTCTGGCTGTGGGTCAGGTCGTTGACGTAGTAGCTCGTCGTCAGTTTCCCGCCACCGGAGTATTTCGCCGGCAGGCTCGTGATCCGGCCGAGGCCGTCGTATTCGACGCCTTCGCCGATCAGTCGGTCGGCGGTGTCGTAGCTATATGACGTTTTAGTGCCCGCCGATTCGGTGTCGCAAGCGCCGTTTGCTTTCGGTCCCCTGGTGGTCAGCGAGGTTCGGTTCGAGTCTTGGTCGAGGGCGTAGCTGCGCGTCGTGCAGCTACCACCGAGGCCAAATTCCTTGGCCAGAGTGAGCCGACCAGCCTTGTCGTAGCTGTATCCGTGGTTGCCGAGGGTGCTTTCTTCCCACAACACCTGGCCGCCGATCGAGTCTTCGCGGCTGAAGGAGAGCCAGGTGCAGGCACTGGAGCAGAACGTCTGCTTTTCATAGCGCAGCGAGACTGCGGTGTCCGCCGGGTCATAGGAGATCCTTTGGGCCAGACCATCGGGCAGCAGCTGTTCGGTCATCTGACCGTCGGCGTTGTAGGTGGCTTGAAAGGTGCCCGCGGCGGAATCCGCGAGTTTGGTCGTGACACCTGATTTTTCGTCGAAAGTGAATTCCTGAATGCCCTTGCCGTCGGAGACCACGGCAGGGCGCCCGAGCAGGTCGTAGCCTACGCCGGAGACGTTGCCGTCGGCATCTTTGTATTCGATCGGGCGGCCGAGGGCGTCGTAGGAGGTCGTTACCTGTTGTGAATCGAATCCGCTACAGCTTTTGGCTTCGCAGACAAACTGCTGGCTCAGCGGGGCACCGGTGGTAGAGCTGTAGGTGGTTTCGATCGCGGGGACTTCGAAACCTTCGCCGCTCTGATGGGCTTTGACCAGTCGGCCGGCAGCGTCGTATTCCATCGTGGTCGTACGCTTGATTCCTTGGTCGTTTATATCCACAATTTCTTTGGGCTGACCGAGGTTGGTGTAGCCGTCGTATGCCACCGTGGTCGGCCTCGGGTTGCTTTCTGCAGGGCTCGCATTCGCAGCCGGGGAGACCATGCAGGGTAGCCCGGCCCAGGCTGGCACCATGCCGCAGGCGCTGATTTCGGAGTTGACACCCGCCGTCCAATAGATGGTCTTGGTCGTACCCGCCGTGCCGCCTTCCGTATTCGAGGGCTGGCGTTCTTGGATCACCTGTCCGGAAGAGTTGTAGACCGTCTTGCTGATCAGGTTGAGGCCTTCGGGGTCTACGACCACTTCGCTCGGCTTGCGCAATTCCCAGTTGTAGCCGGTCTTGGTGACGCGTGGTTCCACGTCTCCGACGCCGGGGATCGCGGCGGTGACGGTTTCCTTGGTCGGCAGGTGCGGCGGCGGAGTGTCGTGCTCGTTGTCGCCCTGGCCCTGGAAACCTTCGTCATAGCTGATCGTGGTGTGCGCCCTCGCTTCCACAGTTTCGCCGTTTTCACGGCGCACTTTGTGCAGCGGGCTCCAGGATTCGAGCATCTCGGTGCCGTCGGCGGAGTAGACAGAGTGGCTGTCGAGTTCTTTGGAGCGGGCGACGGTGTCGGTGGCTTTCAGCGCCACCAGCCGGTTTTGGGCGCTCAGTTCGCGCACGACGTTGCCGTGGGCGTCAGTTTCAGCGGTCGTGATCGAAGCTCCTTCCACGCCCGGCGGCGAGGGCGAGGCGGTGTTGACCTCACGCCCTTCGGGGTCCAGGTAGTGGATCGTGGCGTAGGAGTATTCGCTGCCGCTGTGGCCGGGCGGGAGGACCGCCGTGGCATAGACCGGATAGTCCGTCTGGCCCCATTTGGCGATCGTCGTCAGGCTCATGTCGTTCGGCGCGCCCGAGCCGCTGAGGGGCACTCCGTAGGCAATCGTCGTCGTCGCTTTGGAGGGGCTTTTCAAGAGGCTGGCGCGGCTGACGCTCGTCAGCGGCGTCGGGTAGCTCGCGCTGCCGTTGAGGTAGGCGAATTCCCAGGGTTCCGTGCCGGGCGGGGTCAGGGTCTTCAACCACCGCCCTTCATAGGTGTATTTCTCCTTCAGGTTGGTACGCGGATCCCACTCTTCGGCCAGCTGGCCGGAGGAGTTGTAGGCGTAGCTGGCCACCACCTGGGCGCTGCCGGCGTTGCCCGAAGCGTTGTAGTAGGTGATTGATTCGAGGCGGCCGGAGTTCTCGTTGTATTGGAAGTAGAGCGTGCGGCAGCCGGCCGTTTCGGGGGCATAGCTTCCTTGGCCTTTGACGTCTTTGCAGGTGACCTGAGACGGGGCGATGATCATTTTCAGCCGCCGCTCGCCGTTTGCGACGTCATAGACCATCCGTGCTTCGGTCGGCATTCCCTGGAAGGAGATGCTGCTCGGCTGGTATTCGTTCGTCGTGCCGTTTTGAGTGAAGACCGTGTGCGTGCCGTTGGGGTCGGCGAGGACGAAGTGGCCTTCTGCTTTGGTCAGCGTGTATTCCTTTGCTTCTTCGGGCGAGATGTAGCTTTCGCCGGACTTGTCGAAGGAAAGACCGGCGCCTTCGTTGTCAAGCACTTCGACCCAATCGGCTGCCGGGATTTCGTATTCTTCAAGGCATTCTTCGCGGTCTTCTTTTTCGCCGGTTTCCGTTTCGATTTCTTCCTCTTCGTGTACGCAGCCGGAGTCGTACTTGGCCGGCACTGCGTCTTCGTGGCGGACCAGTGCCTTCTGCCAGGCTTCGGCTTCGTATTCGGCTTCCACCGGCGCCGAGGGAGACCACTTTTCACCCAGCGCTTTCGGCACGACTTCGCTGAATTCGGTACCCGCGTAGGTGCGGCTCGAGTTGTAGACGCGGGTGAATTCGAGGTTGGATTCATAGCCCGGCACCGGGATCGAGACGTCGGTGCGGCTCAGCGTCATCATGCCCGTGCGAAGGTCGACGTTGACCGGGCCGATCCCTTCGACGGCGTCGGTCGGGGCGTTCCATTCGTGGGCATAGACGGCGCTCACCGGCTCGCTTGCGCCGGCCGCTTGCGCGTCTCCGTCGAAGACCGCCCGCAGCTTGACGCCCGGCCCCGTCGACCCCCAGCCGAGGGCGCTCGCCGCGGCCGTGAAGTTGAAGTAGACCGGTTCGGTGTGGCCCGGAATCGAGGTCACCGGCAGCGGCCAGCTCACGGGTTTGCCTTCGCCGTTGATCACGTAGGCGGCGGGAATAGTTTTGAAGTCAGTCCATTTGTCCAGCTTGAGCTGGAAGGTGACCCCCGTCGGCGTGCCTTCTTTGACTTGGCCTGAGTTCATGCCGATCCATTCGGCCTCCAGCGGAAAGTAGTCGGTGCTGAGCCGGCCTTCTTCAGGAGAGGTGAGCTTGCTTCCAGGCGGCGCCGCTGGGTAAGGAGCAGGATTGAAGGTCCACGTCGCCGGGGTTGGATCGGTCTTATTTTCAGTGTCGGTGGCCACCACGGTGAAGGTGTGCCAGCCGGCGCCGAGCTGGGAGGGCAGCGCGTAGGAGCTCGTGCATGCCTGCAGAGCGGTGCTGTCGAGGCTGCACTTGAAAGTCGAGCCCGTTTGGTCAGAGGCGAAGGAGATCGAGGAGACTTCGCCGCTCGTGTAGGTGGGGTGCGGCGACGTGAGGGTCGTCTGGGGCGGTGGCGGGGCCGCTTTGCCGCTGCCGGCTTCATAGTGCGCGCCGATGCGGGTGCCGTTCAGCGCCGTGTTGTAGACGGCGGGCTCGTCGATCGTGCCTTTGTAGAGGTTCCCGCTGCCGTCTGAGGAACCGATGTAAAGGGCGTTTGAATTGGTGTTGACAGAGCCGGTCAGGGCGGCGCCGGCGACCAGGGTGCCGTTGACGTAGAGGCGCTCGGCGCTGCCGTCATAGGTGCCGACCACGTGGTAGGTCTGCCCGGCGACGATCGCCCCTTCGGGGGCCTGCAGGCGCCTCTTTTCTTCGCCCTGGTTGATCCGCAGCTCGAGCCGCGGGCCGTTGAACTGAAGCGCGAAGGCTTCCGTTTTGTTGATGATCGTGGCGAAGCTGCCCGCGGAGGGCAGCGAGGTGGGCTTGATCCAGGCCTCGAGGGTGAGGGTGGTGGGAAATTGCAGCGAGGAGGAGTTGGGAACTTTGACGCTGTCGTTGGTGCCGTCGAAGCTGACCGCCTTGTTGGCGGTGTCGGTCGCCAGCAGGCTCGTCGCGCCCAGGGTCGGGCTGTTTTGGTAGGTGCCGGGGTTGTTGCTGCGTTCGTCGCTCGCCGTCGTCCCCGAAGTCTCGCCCAGGCGCCAGTAGCTGACCGGGGCGTCGGCGAGGACGGCGGCGGGAGCGCTTGGTGGCGGGGCCGCTTTGCCGCTGCCGGCTTCATAGTGCGCGCCGATGCGGGTGCCGTTCAGCGCCGTGTTGTAGACGGCGGGCTCGTCGATCGTGCCTTTGTAGAGGTTCCCGCTGCCGTCTGAGGAACCGATGTAAAGGGCGTTTGAATTGGTGTTGACAGAGCCGGTCAGGGCGGCGCCGGCGACCAGGGTGCCGTTGACGTAGAGGCGCTCGGCGCTGCCGTCATAGGTGCCGACCACGTGGTAGGTCTGCCCGGCGACGATCGCCCCTTCGGGGGCCTGCAGGCGCCTCTTTTCTTCGCCCTGGTTGATCCGCAGCTCGAGCCGCGGGCCGTTGAACTGAAGCGCGAAGGCTTCCGTTTTGTTGATGATCGTGGCGAAGCTGCCCGCGGAGGGCAGCGAGGTGGGCTTGATCCAGGCCTCGAGGGTGAGGGTGGTGGGAAATTGCAGCGAGGAGGAGTTGGGAACTTTGACGCTGTCGTTGGTGCCGTCGAAGCTGACCGCCTTGTTGGCGGTGTCGGTCGCCAGCAGGCTCGTCGCGCCCAGGGTCGGGCTGTTTTGGTAGGTGCCGTTGTTGTGTTCGCCGTTGTTGCCGCATTCGTCGTTGTCGATGTTGCAATCGTCGGCGGCGGTCGTGCCCGAGGTCTCGCCAAGGCGCCAATAGCTGACGGGGGCATCGGCATGCATGGCGGCGCTGTAGGTCTGCGCGTCGGCGGTGGAGACGCCGGCGGTCGAGATCCCGATCAAAGCCCCAAACAACACCAGCACCGCCAACCTCTGTCCTCTGAATGCCGGCAACCGCCGCATGCGTCTTCCCGCAACCCCTACCGTCGAACTCAATGCATGCCTCCCCGGCTTTTGATACCTATGAGATTGGATCTAGGAACTGCCGAGAACCTATTCCATTCAAAGGGGTGCTTGTCAAGAGCATCAAGTGAAGAAGATGCTGGTTGTCTGTGTAATGGACCGGAATTAACCGTAAGTTCATACATGGCACGAGTTCGTCGAGGTTGCGGACCCCGTCCATCTCTCTCTTCAGGGCGCTCTCGAGTACACGTATTAGTGACATAAGGCCGGTGGGGGGCCACGGTTTCGAAATCCGCGACTTTCGGACTATGGGCCGGGCGCTTAGACCTTGATGGTTATGACGTCGCCGTCTTGGACGACGTAGTCGCGGCCCTCGATGCGAAGCAGGCCTCGGTCGCGACCGGCGGAATAGCCGCCGCACTCGACCAGCGCCTCCCAGCCGATCACCTCGGCTTTGATGAAGGCGTCCTGGATCTCGGTATGGATCGTCCCGGCCGCCTCCAGGGCGGTGGCGCCGCGCGGCAGCGGCCGCGCCACGGCTTCCTTGTCCTCGCCAGCGGTGAAGAAGGTGATCAGCTCGAGCAGGTCGTATGCGGCTCGGACCAGCCGCGCCAGGCCGGAGCCCTCGACGCCGTAGGACTCGCGCATCTCCTCCGCTTCGGCGGGGTCCAGCTCAGCCAGCTCGCCCTCGATCCGGGCGCTGACCGCGACCACGCCGGCGCCGACCTGGGCCGCATGCGCGGCGACCTCCGCGGGAGGCTCGGCATCGCCCTCGTCTACGTTGGCCACGTAGAGGATCGGCTTCGTGGTCAGGGCCTGCAGGTTGGCGGGACCGTGGGCGGCGGCGTCGGGGACCGGCACCGAGCGGGCCGGCCTGCCGGCGGCGAGCGCCTCGACCACCTGCTCCAGCCAGTCGCGCTCGGCGATTGCCTCGGCATCGCCCGACTTCGCCCCCTTTCGCACCCGGTCCAGGCGCCGCTCCGCCCCGTCGTAGTCGGAGAGGATCAGCTCGGTCTCGATCGTCTCGATGTCGGCCAGCGGGTCGACGCGGCCGTCGGGATGGGGGACGCCCGAATCGTCGTGACAGCGAACGACATGGCAGATCGCGTCGGTCTCGCGGATCGAGGCGAGGAACTGGTTGCCGAGCCCCTCCCCTTCGGAGGCGCCCTTGACCAGGCCGGCGATGTCATGGAAGGAGATCGTCGCCGGCACGAGCTCGGAGCTGCGCACGGTCTCGCCGATCTGCCCCAGGCGCTCGTCGGGCACCTGGGCGATCGCCACGTTGGGCTCGATCGTCGTGAACGGGTAGTCGCCCGTCTGGGCCCCGCCCTTGGTCAGGGCGTTGAAGAGCGTCGACTTGCCCGCGTTGGGCAACCCGACGATTCCGACCTTCACAGCGAGAGCGGAACGATCAGGCCGAGGGCGACGCCGAGAACGGCGCCGACCAGGACATCGGACGGGTAGTGCATCCCTAGGTAGGGACGCCCCAGGGCCAGAGCGAACGCCAGAGCGAACGCCAGAGCCCCCCACGGCTCAACCCGAGTCATTGCCGTAGCGACGGCAAACGAAGAGGTCGCGTGCGCCGAGGGAAAGCTCAGCGAGCTGGGCGCACCGCCCAGCGGCGGCAGTCCCTCCAAGACCGGTCGCGGGCGCTTGACGATCAGCTTGACCACGTAGTTGAGCCCGATCGCGATCGGCCCCAGCGCGGCGCAGATCAACCAGGCTTCCCGATTCGAGCCATCGACGATCGCCAGCACGACCCCGGCCGCAACCCATATCGCCCCGTTGTTACCGGCCTTCCCCAATGCCCTGGCGGCGCGCTCGACCGAGGGGGAATGCCCCCTGGTCCGCATCGCGCGCAGCAATCTGAGGTCGGCGGTCTCCACTGGCGGAGCAGGATAATCCGCTTGCCATGCCTTTCGTCCCCGGCTACACGCACACGCCCGGCCATCACTGCGGCTCGACCGCCCTGCGCAACCTCCTCGCCTTCCACGGCGTGGAGATCAGCGAGGAGATGGCGTTCGGCCTCGGCGCCGGCGCCTGCTTCTACTACGTGACGATCGAGGACGCCTCGCCGACCCGCTGGTTCAATGGCCGCACCGCCCGGCTCGAGGAGAACTTCGACGAGCTGACCGGGGCAGCGGCGTTGGAGCTGCGCACCTTCGATCAGGGTGACGGCGGGGCCTGGACCGCCGCCCGCGCCGAGGTCGACGCCGGCAGGCCGGTGCTGCTCCTCACCGACCTCTACTACCTCGACCACTACGGCAACTCGGCCCACTTCCCGGGCCACGCCGTCGTCCTCGCCGGCTACGACGACGATCTGGCCCACCTTTCCGACACCGGCTTCGAGCAGTTGCAGACGACCCGGCTGGAGAACCTCGACAAGGCGCGCTACAGCCAACACCCCGCCTACCCGCTCTCCGGCCACATGTTCACGGTCGCGGGCGAGATCTCGCCCGACCGGCTGCGCGAGGCGATCCCGGCGGCGATCGAGCGCGCCGCGCGGGCGATGGTCGAGCCCGAGTTCCGCGGCTTCTCCGGCCTCGACGCGGTGCGCCGCCTCGCCGAGGAGGCAGGGTCCTGGCCGGAGGTAGCCGAGGACTGGCAGTGGTGCGCCCGCTTCGGCTACCAGGTGATCGAGCGGCGCGGCACCGGCGGCGGCGCCTTCAGGCTGATGTACTCGCGCTTCCTCGAGGAGGCGGGCCGCCCCGAGGCCCCGCTCGCCGCGGACGCCGCTGCCGCCTGGACCGACCTGGCAAATGCCTTCCACGCCGCGAGCGAGGACGACGAGCCCGAGGCGGTTCTCTGGCGTCAGATCGACGTAACGGCCAAACGCGTAGCCACGGCGGAGGAGCGCCTCTGGGGCTCTTTGGCCAATCCGTAGTTATCCCCGATGGAGCCCGGGTATGCCGTGGTGTACCGTTTTAAACTACGGGAGGCGGGTAGTTCAGTTTTTGAAAAACCCGTCGTGGAGGAGATTCTTATATGAGAAGTGCGCGAGGCCCAATCGGGCTGTTGGTCTTTATGGCCGCATTCCTTGTTCTCGCATTTGGCGCATCCAGCGCCCAGGCCGCATTCGGCATCGCGAACTGGGAAGCGCTGACTTGCAAAGAAGACACGGAAACGCCGGCGAACTTTGGGGAAAAAGTGATCGGATTCCCTCCCCCGGTATCGCCGCTGCAGTGCAACAAAGAACCACCCTCCGAATTGAAATGGTTCAAACAGGCGGCGGGTCACCCTCCATTCGCGATCACCGACTTCATGCTGAACACCTCCTCGACGGCTCCATTTGTCAACTTCCCTGAAGGCTTCGTCAAAGACATCGTCGTCGACACGCCCGAAGGCCTCAGCGTCAACCCCGAGGCCACCGCCGCCAAGTGCACGGTGGAAGAACTGAAAGCGAACCCGCCGACGTGCTCACCGCTCTCGCTCGTCGGTTCCGCATATCTGACCGTGGCGGGACAGGGGCCACCATGTACGTCTCCCCCACTGCCGGTCGAAGCCTGCCCGGTGGCGCGAGCCAAACTGCCGGTCTACAACCTCGTGCCCTTCGAAGGCGTCCCTTCGATGGTCGGCTTCCCGACCAGCGCACCCGGTGAACCGACCATCATCGTCGGTTCGCTGAGCCCGGTGGATCAGCACGTAACCTTCACGATAAGCAACATCCATCCACCCGACGGAACCGCGGAACACCCGCCGATCATCGGCTCCCGCCTTGTCTTCGAAGGCAACAAAGGGGCGCCATTCGGAAATGGGACCTATCTGACCAACCCCAGCGTCTGCGGCGCTCCGCAGACGGCGGAACTCCACGTCGACCAGCAGACCGAACCCGGCAAATTCGTCACCAAAAGCTTCACCACGCCGTTCGCCGGTGAAGGCTGCGACAAAGTCCCCTTCGAACCGACGATCGAAACGACCGTGAACAGCTCGACCGACTCGCCCGATCCGTCGACGATCAGCATCGAAATCCCCTTCGACCCCTCCGAACCGATCGCCAACTCCTATCTCAAAGTGGCGAAAGTGAAGCTGCCCGAAGGGATGGGGCTCAACCCCTCCGTCGCCAACGGACTGGAGACCTGCACCAACAATCAGTTCGCCTACCACACCAACGACCCGATCCAGTGCCCGGCGGCATCGGAGATCGGCACGGTCGACGTGGAAACGCCGTCGCTGCCGCCAGGCTCGCTGCACGGCAAGGTCTACGCGGCCCAGCCGGAAAGCAACGACCCCACCACCGGCAAGCAGTTCCGGGTCTTCCTGACGGTCGAGTCCGAACGCTACGGCGTCAACGTCCGGCTGAAAGGACAGATCTTCCCGAACCTGCAGACCGGCCAGCTGACCGCGGTCGTGGAAGAAAACCCGCAGGCGACGTTCAGCTCATTCCAGATTCACATCACCGGTGGGCCAAGAGGCGCACTGACGACGCCGGACACCTGCGGGCCACATAAAACCACGACGGCGCTGACTCCGTGGTCGGGCAACGCCGACGCGACTCCGAGCGGCGAATTCACGCTCGACAACAAAGCCGGCGGCGGGCCCTGTCCGAAAACGCTCGGCGAACGGCCGTTCAGCCCGACCTACAACGCCGGCACGCAGGCGACCAAGGCGGGTGCGTTCAGCCCGTTCGACCTGCACGTCACCCGGCCGGACGGCGCCCAGGAGATCCGCAAGATCGAAGCGACGCTGCCTCCGGGCATGGTCGCCAAGCTGAAGGGCACCGAATACTGCCCGCAGGCGAGCATCGACGCAGCCGGGAGCCAATCTGGAGCAAATGAGATTGCCCACCCGAGCTGTCCGAGCAACAGCCAGATCGGCAAAGTCGACATCGGCGTCGGCTCGGGCACGCCGTTCCACACGCCGGGCACCGCCTACCTGGCGGGTCCATACAAAGGCGCCCCGATCAGCATGGTGTTCGTGGTCCCGGCCGTCGCCGGTCCCTACGACCTCGGGACCGACGTCGTTCGGGCCGCCGCGTTCGTCGATCCGGAAACGGCCGAAGTCCACGCCGTCTCCGACCCGATTCCGTACATATTCGGAGGTGTGAAGCTCGACATCCGGTCGATCGACATCTCGGTCAACCGCCCGAACTTCACCGTCAACCCGACGACCTGCCGCGAACCGTTCTCGGTCCGCTCGTCGATCTTCGGCGGCGGTAGCGATCCGGCCAACCCCGGCGCCTGGTTCGAATCGAAGCAGTCGAGCGAATTCCGGGCAACCGAATGCAAGGCGCTGCAGTTCAAGCCGAAGTTCTTCCCGAAGATCCTCGGCGGCAAGAACGCGACCAAGCGAGCGGCCAACCCGAAGTTCCAGGCAACTCTCGAAGCCCGCGGCGGGGACGCCAACCTGCGGCGAGCAGCGTTCATCCTGCCGCGGGCGACGATCCTCGATCAGAGTCACATCAAGACGATCTGCACGAGGGTCCAGCTGGCCGCCAACGAATGTCCGAAGAACTCCATCTACGGACACGCCAAGGCGACCTCGCCGCTGCTTGACGGGGAACTCAAGGGACCGGTCTACCTGACCTCGTCCAGCAACACGCTGCCCGACCTGCTGGTCAATCTGCGCGGCCAAGTGCCGATCCAGCTGCGCGGTGTGATCAGCTCCGAGCACGGCCGCCTCAAGACCGTGTTCAACAACACCCCCGACGTGGCGGTGAGCAAGTTCGTCCTCACGATGAAGGGCGGCGACAAGGGGCTGTTGGTCAACTCCCGGAACCTCTGCTCGGGACAGACCAACGGCTTCCTCAACCTGAAAGCGCAGAACAGCCGACAGCTCAAGAGGAACAACCTGCGGCTCAACATCCCCGCCTGCGGCGGGGGCAAGCAGAAGCACTGACGGCCTGGTACCGGGGCGGCCCTCCCACCGTCCCGGTACTGCCGCTCTTCGCTATCTGACGCCCGGGCGTCAGGCCGGCGAGAGCCGGGCGAAGTAGGCGAACCAGTTGCCGGAGTGGGTCTCGAAGGTGAGGCCCGCTTCGCCAGCTTGGCGCTTGAGGCTGGCAAGGGTGGTGAAGTGGGGATCGCCGAACAGCTCGCCGGCGACGAGGCGGCCGTCGGGCTTGAGCACGCGGCGGATCTCGCGCAGTGCAGCAACCGGGTCGGGGATCTCACCGAGGACCGCGGTGAGCGCCACCGCGTCGATCGAGGCGTCCCCGTACGGCAGCGCGGTCGCATCGCCCTGGGTCGGGACGAGGTTCGCAAGCCCGCGCTCGCCGGCGCGACCGGTGACATGGTCGAGGAACTTCTGCTGCAGGTCGAAGATCTCGACCCGGCCCTCGGGCCCGACCCAGGTGGCCAGGTCGAGTGAGTAGTAGCCGGTGCCTACGCCGATCTCCAACAACCGCTCCCCTGGCTCCGGCGCCAGCACCGAGCGCAGACGATCGCGGCTGATGATCGGGTGCGGCGCTTCGACCCAGAATCGCTGGCCGTAGGGACAGGCGGACGGGTTCTTGCGCCACCACAGAGCGGCAGCCAAGACGGCCGCTCCAACGAGTCCGATCGCCGTTCTAGCGCGCATCGGCACCGGCCCTCAGAAACCGACGCGCTGCTCACCCGAATCTATGCGCAGGAAGGCGACCTTGTCGACATAGACGGAGAGGACGCCGTCCTCGGTCTTGACGTCGTGCCAGCCGCCCTTCTCGATCTGCTTGCGCAGGTCCTTCAACTCGTCCTCGCTGAGCCGCACCGCGACGACCTGGCCGCCCTCGAAGCCGATCTCCACCTTCTGCGCGTCCGCCATCAGTGCTCCTCTCCATTCGCTTCGACGATCTCGGTCAACACGCCGCCCGTAGAGCGCGGCTCGATGAAGGCCACCCGGCTTCCCCCGATACCGGTCCGCGCCTTGCTGTCGATCAACTCGAGCCCCGCGTCGTTGAGCTTCTCCAGGGTCGAATCGATGTCGTCGACCGCGTAGGCGACGTGATGCAGCTTGGGGCCCTTGCGGGCAAGGAACTTGCCGACCGGAGAGTCGGGGGCCAACGGCCGCATCAGCTCGACGTGCCCGTCACCGACGTCGAGCAGCACCGCCTCGACACCCTGGGACTCGACCGTCTCGCGGTGTGCCACCGTCATCTCGAAGCTCGTCTCGTAGAGCTCGAGCGCCGCGTCGATGTCCTCGACGGCGACGCCGATGTGGTCGATCTTGCCGAACATCGGCGGGAGTCTACGTCGCCGGCGGGGGCTCGCCCTCGCCGGCCTGCGAGCCCTCGACGCGAAGGATCTCGGCCAGCGCGGCGATGCCGACCTGGAGCTGCTCGGGCGTCGGCTCCTTGGTCGCCAGATGTCGCTGGATCTCGCGACCGGGCGTGTGGAACGCCTCGGCCAGCGGGGCGCCGTGATTGCGGTCGCTCCAGGCGAACATCTCGACGGCGATAGAGGCGACGCCGAGGCCGACCGCGGCACGCGCCAGCGGGCTCGGCCGCTCGACCAGCCTCTCCAGCACCACCGTGCCGGCGGCGGAGAGCAGCATCATCGGCGCCAGCAGGTTGGAGCCGCAGCGATCGTGCTCCTTTGGCACCGATGCCGGGTCCTCGATCCCCTGCTCGTAGGCAGCGATCGCCTTGTGCTCGACCCCGTGGTAGGCAGCCAGGTCACGATCGGTGAGGGCGACGACGGCAGGGGCGGCACCCAGCACCTGCACCAGGCCCTCGCGCAACGCGGAGCTGCCCAGGCGGCGACGCAGCAGGCTGGTGGTGACCAGCGTCGCCCCGATCGTCGCCAGCACCCTGCGGTCCTCAAAGGGCAAGCGAGCCGCCGGCATCCGCCGCCGCACCAGCGGCAGCACGACCATGGCCTCGACCAATTTCAGCGGCCCCCGCAGCCCAGGCACCTTGCCGACGAGCTTCGGCGCCAGTTCAGGTTTCCGCTCCGAAGCCACGACAACCTCACCATCCGAGTCCCGCACAGCAGCAGCCCAATGCGTCGGCCCATGGATGAGCAGCCCATTCCTCAAGGCCATCCCACCGAGTCGCAGCTTCTCGTCGCTCACAGGTCAGACGATAGAGACGTGCCCGCAGCGGCGATTGGGGTCCCGCTCAGGACCGCGTCGACGGAACCCAGCCGGGCGGGAACGCGCCGGCTGAGACGTTGCCCCTGCCGGGCTCGAACAGGGTGGAGACGATCTTCCCCGCGGGCCGCTCCTCGACCAGGGGACGAACGTCGCCGATCTGGACGAGCAGATGCAGCGAGGAGCCGAGCTGGAAGCCGGCGGCGGTCGGCGTCTCGCCGCCGAGCGCGCCCGAGTCGAGAAGCGCGTCGACCGCGTCCAGCTGCGCCGGCAGGGCCTGCAACGTGTCGTGGATCCGCTGGGCGGTGATGTCCAGGTAGCGCCACGAGGCCCGCATCGTCTTGATCGCGAAGTCGACGCCGCCCGGGTCGAGCTGGTCGACGCCGGCGAAGGTCCCCATCGACTCGGGGCGGAAGTGCATCGCGCCAAAGACGAGCACGCGGGCAGCGGTCTGGAGCTCCTCCGTAATCCCGGCCTCGGCCTCGCGGATCTCGCCGGCGCTCGCCGGCGGGTAGAGGCCGGCGTCGGGGTGCAGCTCGTCGAGGCGGGCGAAGATCGTCGACGTGCCGTGCACCGGCTCGTCGTCGACAAGCAGACCGGGGACCGTGCGGCGCCCCTCGCCGTAGACTTTTTCGACCTCGTCACCCTGCCTGCCGGTTTCGAGCGTGACCGTCTCGTATTCCTGCCCGAGCCGGTCGAGGGCCGCGCTCACCGCCAGGCATGGGTGCGAGAAAGGGACCACGTGGAGGACGAGCCGCGGCTGCGCTGGCATCGGCGAGACCCTACCGGCGTTCGCCGAAGGAGGCGTCGGGTCCACGCACGGCCGACGACCGCGCAGTCCCGCGCGGTCGTCGGATTCCCCCCTGATTCCCCTTTTAGTACCGGCCGGAGACCCCCAGTCCAGGCCTCCGGCCGGTGTGTCGGCTCTCCCTGGCTCTAACTTGGAAAGCCGACCTCTGAAACACGGCGTCTATGAAGAAGTTGCGCCTGCGACTAGGTGTTTGATTTGCCGCCGAGGAACCTCTTGCGAAGCGCCTCGAGGCGGCTGCCCAGCTCTGCCTCGAAGCCGCGGTCGCTGGGCTCGTAGAACCGCAGTTCCTCCAACCCGGGGGGCATCAGCGGCTGGTCGCTGACGGCGTCCGGCTCGTCGTGCGCGTAGCGGTAGCCCTCGCCACGCCCGAGATCCCCCGCGCCGGGGTAGTGAGCGTCGCGCAGATAGCCAGGGGGCGTCTTGGCGCCGTTCTCGCGCACCTCGGCCCGAGCCCGGCCGAGAGCTTTGTAGGAAGCGTTGGACTTAGGCGCGAGGGCCAGGTAGACGGTCGCTTGGGCGAGGTTGAGCGCGCACTCCGGTAGGCCGACCCGGTCGACGGCGCGCGCCGCGGCGTCGGCGACGAGCAGAGCCTGCGGGTCGGCGTTGCCGACGTCCTCGGAGGCGAGGATGACCATGCGACGGGCGATGAAACGCGGGTCCTCGCCGCCCTCCAGCATCACCGCCAGGTAGTAGAGCGAGGCGTCGACGTCGGAGCCGCGGGTGGCCTTGATCCAGGCCGAGACGAAGTCATAGTGGCGGTCGCCCTGGCGGTCGTAGTCGAGCGCCTTGCGTTGCAGGGCGTCCTCGACCGCGGCGACGTCGACCGCATCCGACTTTGACCCCTCCCCAGTGTGGTCAATGTCGGATGCGCGTACCACTGCGCGCTCAAGCGCCGCGAGGGCGACCCGGGCGTCGCCGCCGGAGCGTTGTGCCAGCATCGCCAGTGCCGCGTCATCGACGGGTGGCGGATCCGCCAAGCCGCGCTCGGGATCGGAGAGCGCCCTCCGCAGCAGCTCCTCCACCTGCTCGTCGGCGAGCGGCTGCAGCTCATATATCTGGGACCGCGAGAGCAGCGCCGAGTTCACCTCGAAGTACGGGTTCTCGGTGGTGGCGCCGATCAGCGTCAGCAGCCCCTCCTCGACAGCCGGCAACAAGGCATCCTGCTGCGCCTTGTTGAAGCGATGGATCTCATCCAAGAACAGGATCGTCGGCCGCCCGTTCGCCTGCCGCCGCTCGCGAGCCCGCTCGACAACCCCGCGGATCTCGGCTTTCCCGGCATTGACAGCCGACTCCTCCTCAAACGCCCCGTCAGCAGTCGACGCCGCGATCCGAGCCAGCGTCGTCTTCCCCGAACCAGGAGGCCCATAAAGAATTGCCGAGTGCGGGTGCCCGCTTTCGATGGCGGTCCGAAGCGCCGACCCCTCGCCAAGCACGTGCTCCTGCCCAACGAGCTCATCCAAAGACCGCGGCCGCATCCGCACCGCCAACGGAGCATCGGCAGCTACCTCGGCAGGCCGCGGGTCTTCTCGATTGTCGAATAGTCGATCGGTCACGTAAACACAGCGTAGAATCGCCGCCATGGAGATCGCTACGCAGAGCCCCACTGCCCAGTCCACCCTAGAGAGCTTCAATCCCGCGACCGGCGAGCTGGTCGGATCGGTAGCCACGATCACCCCGGACGAAGTGCAGGCCGTAGTAGACGACGTAGCCCGCATCCAGCCCGCCTGGGCCGAGCTCAGCCTGGAGACCCGCGGCGCCTACCTGAAGCGCGCCGCCGACGCCCTGCTGGACGACATCGACCAGCTCGCCGAACTGCTCGTCTCAGAGCAGGGCAAGCCGCGCGCCGAGGCCTACACGATGGAGCTGCTGCCGACCGTCGACGCGCTGCACTGGTGCGCCAAGGCCGGTCCCAAGATCCTCGCTGACGAGAAGGTGCGGATGTCCCAGGCCTTCCTGGCAAGCAAGAAATCGCGCTTCACCTACGAGCCGATCGGCGTGGTGGGCGTTATCGCGCCCTGGAACTACCCCTGGTCGATCCCCTTCGGCGAGGTGGCGATCGCGCTGATGGCCGGCAACGGGGTAGTCCTCAAGCCGGCCAGCCTGACGCCGCTGCTGGGCGAGGCGATCCGCCGCGTCTTCGAGAAGGGCGGCCTGCCCGAGGGGCTGGTCCGCGTCGTCCACGGCGGCGGCGCCGTCGGCGACGCGCTGGCCAAATCGAGCGCCGGCAAGATCTTCTTCACCGGTTCGGTCGAGGTAGGCCGCAAGGTCGGCGAGGTCTGCGCGCAGCGGCTGAAGGGCTCGGTGCTCGAGCTGGGCGGCAAGGACCCGATGATCGTCTGCGCCGACGCCAACCTCGGCAACGCGATCTCCGGCGCCGTCTGGGGCGGCTTCGCCAACGCCGGCCAGACCTGCTCGGGAATCGAGCGCGTCTACGTGATGCGCGAGATCGCCGACCGCTTCGTCGAGGGCGTCGCCCGCGAGGCGCAAAAGCTGCGACTCGGCAACCCGATCGAGTGGGAGACGGAGATCGGGCCGATGACCTCCGACGGTCAGTACGAGATCGTCGTCGACCTGATCGAGGACGCGGTCGCCTCCGGCGCCACCAAGCTCTGCGGTGGCCCGACCGAGGTCGCCGGCCTCTCCGACAAATACATCGCCCCGACCGTGCTGACCGGGGTCACCCACGAGATGCGGATCATGAAAGAGGAGGTCTTCGGACCGGTACTGCCGATCGTCGTCGTCGACTCCGAGCAGGAGGCGATCGACCTCGCCAACGACTCCGAGTTCGGCCTCGGCGCCTCGGTCTGGACCAAGGACCGCCAGAAGGGGGCGCGGATCGCCCGGCGGATCGAGTCGGGCATGGTCTGGATCAACGACCACTCCTTCAGCCACGGTGCCTGCCAGTGCGCCTGGGGCGGCGTCAAGGACTCGGGAGTGGGTCGCTCGCACTCCAAATTCGGCTTCTACGAGTGCGTCAACGTGAAGATGAACGCCTGGGAGCCGGGCCTCACCCGCGACTTCTGGTGGCACCCGTACGACCAGACCCTGGGCGAAGCGGTGCGCGCTTCGGCCAAGCTGCTCTACGGCAAGGGCGAGACCCGGACCAAGGCCCTGCGCGAGGGTGCCGGGCCGCTGCTCAAGGTCGGCGCCCGGACCCTGCGCAAGCGCCGTTGATCAGCCTCCGGCGATTTCGATCGTCTTCGAGGTCGCGCCGGCGCATTTACCGGTCGCCTTGACTTCGGCGTAGATCTTGTAAGGGAGCTGGCCCTTGAAGTGAAGGTCTTCGGGATCGATTTTCCAACGCCCTTCTTCGTCGGAGTCGTCCCGGCCCAGCACTCCGTGTCCCTTCTGCTTGAGCACGACCTGGCGATCCGCCGTGCAGGCACTCGACGACTTGACCTTGCCGAAGTAGCCGTAGGGGCTGATCTGCAAGGTCGCCGGCGTGGCCGCAACCGAGGCCGCGGGAACGGCAAACGCCGCCACGGTCACGGCGCCGATTGCCAACCGCCGGGCCACTCTGATCCTGCTCGTACGCATCCATTCCTCCTTCGAGTTTGTGCCGCGGCAGCCTAGACGTTCACAATGCCCCGACGTGGAGCCCGGCACGGCGAAAGACGAACCGGCGCTCAGCCTCGCCGGGCTGCGCCGCGACTTCGGCGACCACACCGCCCTCGACGGTGTCGACCTGACGCTCGCCGGCGGCGAATCGCTGGTTGTGCTGGGATCGAACGGGGCCGGCAAGACGACCCTGCTGCGCATCCTCGCCACCCTGCTGCGCCCGAGCGGCGGAGAGGTGCGGGTACTGGGCGCTCAGCTGCCCGGCGAGGCCTGGAAGATCCGCGGCCGGATCGGCTTCCTCGGCCACGAGCCGCTGCTCTACAGGGATCTGAGCGGGCGCGAGAACCTGCGCTTCCAGGCGCGGCTGCACGGGCTGCGCGGCGCGGCGGCCGAGGAGCGGATCGCCCGACTGCTGGCCTCGATCGGGATGGAGCGCCGTGCCGATCAGCGCGTCGCCGAGCTCTCGGCGGGAATGCGCCAGCGCCTGGCAATCTGCCGCTGCGTCCTGCACGAGCCGGAGCTGCTGCTGCTCGACGAGCCCGACTCGAACCTCGACGCCGAGGGCCGCGAGCTGGCCCGCGAGCTGATCGGCCCCGGCGAGGGCCGCACCCGTGTCCTCGTCACCCACGACCCCGAGCGGGCGCTGCCCGACGCCGACCAAATTCTCAGATTGGACTCAAAGTGAGTGGAGCGCCGAGCGAGCAAGCGTCCATATCTGACTCTTCGCGCCGCGAGGGAGGCGCGACTGTGATCACTCCGTCCCGCCTCGCCTTCGCGGCGATCCTCGGCAAGGACCTGCGGGCCGAGCTGCGCACCCTGCAGTCGCTGCCGGCGATGGCGCTGTTCGCGGTCACCACCTTCGTCATCTTCCGCTTCGGCCTCGATCGCACCAGCCTCTCCGGCAGCCTCGCCGCCGGGGTGCTCTGGGTGACCGTGCTCTTTGCCGCGATCCTCGCCATCAACCGTCTCTTCGTCAGCGAGCGCGAGGAGGGCGGCTTCGACGCGATCCGCCTCGCCCCGATCGACCGCAGCGCCCTCTTCGCCGCCAAGGCGTCGGCGCTGCTCGTCTACCTGCTGGCGCTGGAGCTGGTCGTCGTCCCCGTCTTCGCCGTCTTCTTCCTCGACTCGGCAGCGGCCCTGCCGCCGCTCGCCCTGGTCCTCCTGCTCGCCGACCTCGGGCTCGCCGCGACCGGCACGCTGATCTCCTCGATGGCGGTCAACTCGCGCGCTCGCGACCTGCTCGCGCCGCTCGTCCTGCTGCCCCTCGTCGTGCCGCTCTCGATCGCCGCCACCGGCGCGATCGAGCCACTGCTGGCGCTGGGCGGTCCCGGTTACCACCGCTTCGGTACCTGGCTCGCGGTGCTCGGCCTATACGATTTGATCTTCCTCCTGGTCGGATACGCGGTGTTCGACTTCCTGTTGGAGGACTGAGGCGCCCACCCCCGCCCACCGCGCCACGAGCATGTACGGCAAAGGCCTGAGACCACTCTCGATCGCGACCGTCGCGGCAATCGTCGTGTCGCTCTCGCTGGTCTTCTTCTACGCGCCGCTCGACGCCGACCAGGGCTTCATCCAGAAGATCTTCTACCTGCACGTGCCGCTGGCGATCACCGCGCTGGTCGGGTTCGTGATCGGCGGCATCTTCGCGATCGCGCACCTGCGCAGCGGCAACTCGCGCTGGGATGCCTACTCCTACGTCTCGATCCACATGTCGGTGATCTTCGGCGTCGCGGTGCTGATCACCGGCTCGATCTGGGCCAAGGCCTCCTGGGGGCACTGGTGGGTCTGGGACGAGCCGACGCTGGTCAGCTTCCTGATCGTCTTCCTGATGTACGCGACCTACTACCCGTTCCGCTACGCGATCGAGGACCGCGACCAGCAGGCGCGCTACGCCTCGGTCTTCGCGATCGTGGCCGGCGCCTTCGTGCCGCTCAACTTCATGGCCGTGCGGATGGCGCAGAGCCTCGTCCACCCGCGGGTCTTCGCCACGGCCAACGGCGGCCTGCCCGGCTCGATGATGCTGACCTTCCTGGTCAGCCTGCTGGCGATCGGCCTGCTCTGGGTGACCCTGGTCAAGTTCGAGCTGACCGCGAAGAGCGCTTCGGGCCAGGTGAAGCGGCTGCGCCGCGCCCTCGATGCGCCGGCTCCAGGCGGGCGCTCGCGTGTCGCCCCGGAGGTCAGCTAGTGCTCGGCCTGCTCGCCGCAACCCCCGCGCTGCCGCTAGACGAGGCCGGCAAGTACGTCGCCGGCGCCTACGTCGTCTTCCTCGCCCTGATCGTCGTCTACGTGGCGATCATGGCGGCCAAACTGCAGCGGATCGAGCGCGAGCTGGGCGAGCTGGCGGGATTCGTCGAGCAACGCAAAGCCGAGCAGGATCGGGAGCAGGTGACCGCCGATGTCTGAGCTTCTCGCCCTTGGCGTCTCGCACAAGACGGCGCCGCTCGACCTGCGCGAGCGCCTCTCGCTGACCGAGGGTCGCGCGGTCGGCGCGCTGCACGAGCTGACCGCGGTCGAGGGCATCCACGAGGCGGCGGCGATATCGACCTGCAACCGGACGGAGCTCTACCTGATCGTCTCCGACACGGTCGAAGCCGAGTCGACGGCGCTGGGCGTGCTGACCCGGCAGGCGGAGATTCGCCCCACCGAGCTGCTCGGCCACCTCTACTCGCTGCGCTCCGGCGATGCCGCCCGGCACCTCTTCAGGGTCACGGCCGGGCTCGACTCGATGATCGTCGGCGAGGCCGAGATCCAGGGCCAGGTCAAACGCGCCTACGAGCTGGCGCTGGTCGAGGGCGCCACCGGGCCGATCCTCAACCGCCTCTTCCGCGGCGCCCTCGCCGCCGGCGGCCGGGTTCGCGAGGAGACCGCGGTCGGCGAGAAGGGCGTCTCGATCCCCTCGGTGGCGGTGGAGCTGGCGCGGCGCACGCTCGGCGACCTGGGCAAGCGGCGGGTGCTGGTGATCGGCGCCGGCGAGACGGCGGAGCTTGTCGCCAAGGCCCTGGTCGCCCGTGGCGCCGCCAGCGTCTTCGTCGCCAACCGCCACTACGACCGGGCGATCGGCCTGGCCCAGCGCTTCCACGGCGAGGCGGTCCGCTTCGAGGACCTTCCGGAGCAGCTGCAGGCCGCCGACATCGTCGTCTCCGCGACCAACTCCCCCCACCACATCGTCGAGCGCGACGGCCTGGCCCAGGTGATGGAGACACGCTCGGGCCGGCCCCTGCTCCTGGTCGACATCGCGGTGCCGCGTGACATCGAACCCGAGTGCCGCGAGGTCGACGGGGTCAGCCTCTATGACATCGACGACGTGCAGCAGATCGTCGAGCGCAACGCCAGCGGTCGCGAGGGCGAGGCGAGACGCGCGGAGCCGATCCTCGCCGCCGAGCTCGATCGCTTCGAGCGCTGGCTCGCCTCGTTGGAGGTGGTGCCGACGATCGCCTCGTTGCGCGAGCGCGCCGACGAGATCGTCGCCCGCGTGCTGGCCGAGAACGACGGCCGCTGGGAGAGCCTCGGCGAGGCCGACCGCGAACGGCTCACAGTGATGGCGAAGGCGGTCGCCTCACGGCTTCTGCACGAGCCGACTCTGCGGATGAAGCGGTCGGCGGGCAGCGACGAGGCGTATGTGTACGTGAGCGCGTTGCGTGAGCTGTTTGGGTTGGACGTTGAGACCGAGCCGGAGGGCGAGGCGCCAGGGAAAGTGACCGAGCTGCGTCGGGGTGGAGCCCATCACGGTAGGGGTTCCACTTAACTTTTTCGGTGGATCGCCTTACGGCTGTCGCCCGGAGGCTGTCGACGAAAAAGTACAAGACGTTCCACCCCTACCGTGATGGGCTCCATGATTCGGATCGCTACCCGCAACAGCGCACTTGCCAAAGCTCAAGCGAGTCATATCGCCGCGCTCTTGGGAGGAGGAGAGCTGGTGGAAGTCTCTTCGGATGGCGAGGCTGGGGATAAGGCGCGGTTTGTGCGGGGGGTTGAGCGGGCGCTGCTGGAGGGGAAAGCTGAGATCGGGGTGCATTCAGCTAAGGATCTGCCGGGGGAGATGCCTGAGGGGCTGGTGATTGCGGCGGTGCCTGTGCGAGAGGATCCGGCCGATGTTTGGATCGGAGCCGGAGACTCACTCGATGAGGTGCCCGAGGGCGCTCGTGTGGGAACGGCCAGTCTCCGCCGTCGCGCGCAGCTGCTTGCCGCCCGGCCCGACCTCGAGGTGAGCGAGTTGCACGGCAACGTCGACACGCGACTGCGCAAGCTCGGCGAGGAGGGGCTGGACGGGATCGTGCTTGCCGCCGCCGGCCTGAAGCGGCTGGGGCGCGAGGGTGAGGTTTCCTTCGCACTGACGGCCGAGACGATGATCCCGGCGGCCGGCCAGGGTGCGCTGGTCCTGCAGGCGCGCGGGGACGACGCCGGCGCGGTCGAGGCGGCCGCGGCGATCGGCGATGAGACGGCCCTGCGTGAGCTGACCGCGGAGCGCGCCGTGGTTGCCCTGCTCGACGCGACCTGCACCACGCCGGTCGGCGCCCACGCCCAAGTCGAGGGTGCGCGGCTGACGATCGAGGGCTTCGTCGGCCTGCCCGACGGCAGCGAGTGGATCCGCGACCGGGTCGAGGGCGCAGCCGGGGAGCCGGCGGCGGCCGGAGCGCTCCTGGCCGAGCGCCTGCTCAGCGCCGGCGCCCGCGACGTCCTCGACCGTGCCGAGGAAATGGCGTGAGCGCTCGACCGGGAGTCGTCTACCTGGTCGGCGCCGGTCCCGGCGATCCCGGACTGATGACGGCGCGCTCGCTGGAGCTGATCGCCTCTGCCGACGCGATCTTCCACGACCGCCTGATCCCCCTCGGTGCGCTCGCCGGCGCCCAAGCCGACGCCGAACTCATCTACGTAGGCAAGGCTCCCGCAGACGTGCCGGTGGAGAGAGGTCCATATGGACCTCTCTCCACCGGCACGTCTGTCCCGCAGGAGGAGATCCACGAGCAGTTGGTCGAGGCGGCGCGGGCGGGCAAGAGCGTCGTGCGTCTGAAGGGCGGCGACCCATTCGTCTTCGGCCGTGGCGGCGAGGAGGGAGAAGCGCTGCGCGACGCCGGGGTCGAGTTCGAGGTCGTGCCCGGCGTCACGGCGGGCGTGGCGGCAAGCGCTTACGCCGGCATTCCGGTGACCCACCGTGACGACGCCTCCGCGGTCGCTTTCGTCACCGGCCACGAGGACCCGGAGAAGGCCGAGACCGCCCTCGACTGGGAGGCACTGGCGCGCTTCCCCGGCACCCTCGTGTTCTACATGGGGGTCAAACGGCTGAGCGACAACGCCGTCGCCCTGATCGCCGCTGGTCGCGATGCCGACGAGCCCGCCGCCGCGGTCGAGCGCGGCACGATGGGCGGGCAGCGCACCGTTGTCGCGACCCTGGGAACCCTGGCAGAGGCGGTCGAGCGCGAGGGGATCGGTGCACCGGCGCTGATCGTCGTCGGCCCGGTGGTCAAGCGCCGCGAGACGCTCGCCTGGCTCGAGCGCCGGCCCCTGTACGGGCGGCGCATCGTCGTCACCCGGGCACGCGCCCAGGCCAGCGGCCTTGCCGCGACGCTGCGCGACCTCGGCGCCGAAGTGGTCGAGCTGCCGGCGATCCGGATCGAGCCGACCATCGAGACCGACGAGGTGCGGAACGCGATCGAGCAGATCGGCCAGTACGCGCTGATCTGCCTGACCAGCCCCAACGGCGTGCGCCTCCTCTTCAAGGCGATGGACAAGGCGGGCCTCGATACGCGCTCGCTCGCCGGCGTGACCGTCGCCGCAATCGGCCCGGGAACCGCGCGCGCATTGGCCAAGCGGGGAATCGTCGCCGACATCGTGCCCGAGCGCTTCGTCGCCGAGTCGCTGGTCGAGTCGTTGGAGACGGTGGAGGTGGGGGGCAAGCGAGTGCTCGTCGCCCGCGCCGCCGATGCGCGCGACGTGACCCCGGAATGGCTCGGCAACCGCGGCGCGGAGGTCGACGTCGTCGCTCTCTATGCGACGGTGCGGGAGTTGCCCGGCCCCGCGGCGGTCGAGGCCGCGCAGGCCGCCGACTACGTCACCTTCACCTCCTCCTCGACCGTGCGCAACCTGACCGAGGCCCTCGGCGACCGCTTCCCCGTCGGTGCCCGCATCGTCTCGATCGGCCCCGTGACCAGCGAGGCAGCACGCGAGGCCAGCCTCGAGGTGCACGTCGAAGCCGAGCGCCACGACATCGACGGCCTGATCCAGGCCCTGCTGGAAGATTCGGTGAGATGATCGAAACGGCGTCGCGATCGTCGCTTGTATCCCGATGGGAAACAAATAACGACTGCGCCCGCTAGCGATGGCCTTCGGGGCGCCCCACCATCACTTTCGCCTCACCGACTCGACCAATGCCCGGGCTCGTGAGCTGGTCGAGGCCGGCGCGCCGCACGGCACTGTCGTCACCGCAACCGAGCAGACCGCCGGACGCGGGCGCCAGGGCCGCACCTGGACCACGCCCCCCGACAAAGCGCTGCTCTACTCGGCGATCCTGCGACCGCTCGACGAGCGCCATCTGCTCCTCCCGCTCTCCGTCCCACTCGCCGTCTGCGAGGCAGCTGAAGAGCTGGAACCGGGGGTTGAGTGCCAGGTCAAGTGGCCGAACGACGTCTGGGTCGAAGGACGCAAGCTCGCCGGGGTCCTGATCGAGGCCAAGCCGCAAGACGGCTGGGCAGTGATAGGCGTCGGCCTCAACCTGGCGATTTCTCGCGACGAGTTCCCTGAGGAGCTACGCGACACGGCAACCTCACTGAGCGCCGGTGCCTCGGCCGGCGAGGCGCAGCAGACGATGGGTGCCGCGCTCGATCGCTGGGTCGAAGCCGACCGCGAAACGATCCTTAGGGCTTGGCGCTCCCGCGACGCCTTGCGCGGCCGCGAGGTCTCCTGGAACGGCGGCGCTGGCGTCGCCGACGGGATCGAGGATTCCGGCGACCTAGTCGTCGTCGCTGCCGGCGGCGACCGCGTCGTCCTCGGCGCCGGCGAGGTCCATCTGCGGCTCTGAGTCGGGCGCCGCGCCGTTCCCGCCGCTGCTTTTCCTCGCCCGCCGAGCGCGCTGCTTGGCCGGTTTCGCGCCGTTCTCGCCAGTGCCCGCGCCCGCATTGCCCTTTTTGCGTTTGCGGCGCCGTTTGCCGCCTTTGGGAAAGTTGCGCAGCAATTCGCGCGCGGTCGCCGAAGGTTTGCGAGCCATACGCATCCGGGCGCCGCGCAGCACCTCCTCTCCCTCCGGGGTATGCGAGACGGCGCCGGCGAGCAGCGACACCGAGAGGCGGCGGTCCTGTTTGCGCGCCGCGTGGACGAGACGGCGCGCATTGCGCCCGTGCGCTCGGCCGGAGGAGTTGACCAGCAAGCCGAGCAGGCGCTTCGTCTCCGGCCAGCGCTGCACGGCGTACTCTTCGTGCAGTTCCGGGGTGTAGGAGGCGAGCCGCCAGACCCATGCCTGGGCCTGGTCGCGGCGGCCGATCCGTTTGTCGACCAGCGCCTGCAGCAGGGTTTTCGTCCCCGCCCGCTTGTCGTCGCGGCTCCAGGTGCCGACGATGTCGATCGCGTCGTCGAATGCGTCGGGGTCGCGCAGGTCGGCGATCTCGGCCAGCGCTTTCAGTCGCAGCTGCGAGTTGCGGTTGCGCTGCACGCAGGTGAGCAGGAAGCGGCGGCGCAGCTCCTTGGTCTTGTCGTTCTGCAGCATCGAGCGGGCGCGACGCCAGTTCTGCGGGTTGACCCGCGCCCCGGCCAGCGCCGCCCAGGCGTGCTGCTCGGGGTAGTCGAGGTTCTCGACCGCGATCCGCCAGAGCTCGCGTTCGAGCACCTGGGTGCGGCGTTCGGAGTCGTCGGAGACGGGGACGATGCGCCGCTCTACGCGCACCCGACGGCCGCGGCCGCGGCGCACCGGGCCGACGACGATCGCGCCACCGCGGTAGACGTCGCGGTCGAGCAGGCTGTGCAGGGTGACGATCGTCTCGTCGTGGGTCGTCGCCGGGTGGACGAAGTCGATGACGAGGCCGGCCTCCTTGCCGGGCGCCCGCCGCGTCACGCGGCCGACACGCTGTTGGTAGATCCGCCGCGAGGCGGTCGGCGCCAGGTGCATGCAGATCGTCGCCCGCGGCGAGTTCCAGCCCTCGGCGAGCAGCATCGCGTTGCAGAGCACGTCGACCTCGCCGCGCTCGAAGGCGGCGAGGATCTCGGCCAGTTCGCGCTTCGGCGTCTCGCCGGAGACCGCGCGGGCGACGATGCCGGCGCTCTGCAGCGCTTTGGCGACGTTCTTGGCGTGTTGGACGCCGGCGGTGTATAGGACGCCGGGCGTCTTCGAGAAGCGCGTCTTGTAGAGGTCGGCGATCGCCACGTTGAAGGGCTCCTGATCGAGCAGCGCGGCCAGCTCCTCCTGGTCGAAGTCCTGGTCGACCTCGCCTTTGCGCAGCGGCACCTTGGCGATCGTCCGCACCCCCGGACCGGGCGGGATGCGCATGCAGCGCAGCGGCGCGATAACGCCCCGGCGCGCCGCCTGGGCGAGGTCGAAGCGCGAGGTCTGGGTCGGGAAGAGGTCGGCGACGTGGCGGGCGATCAGCGCCCCGGTCGCGGTCATGCCGATGAAGACGGGGCCGGTCCAAGCGCGAATGCAGGCGCTGGTTTTCTCGCCGAGGGCGGTATGCGCCTCGTCGCAGATCACGATCGAGTAGGCGTCGGAGACTTTCTTGTGATTGCGGACGAACCACTGGTAGGTCTCGACCGTGACCGGGCCGTCGGGATCGTCGCGGTCGCCGAGCAGCGGCGGGCGCAATCGCTCCTTGTAGCCCCGGTCGGAGATCTCGCCGATGAACTGGTCGACCAGGTTGCGGCGGTGGGTGAGGATGAGGACGCCGCCGGTGCGGGTGGCGTCGATGAAGCCGACCGCGGCGACGGTCTTGCCCGCCCCGGTCGCGTGCTCGAACCAGAAGCGGCGGGCGGCGCCGGGGTCGTCGGCGGCCTCGGTGACGGCCTCCTCGTCCTCGTCCTCTGCCGGCTCTTCCTCCCAGTCCTGCGGCTCCTCGTCGGGCGCCAGGTCCTCCGGCTCCTCGTCCTCCTCGCCGTCGTCACCGGCCGAGGCGCCATTGCCCTCGGCGGCGGGCTCGGCAACCTCGACGGGGGCAGGTTCGCCCTCGTTGGCTGCCGCCGTCTGCTGCTCGGACATCAGCTCGGTCAGGGTGCCGGAGAGCGCGTCGACCTGGTGCGGGTTGAGTTCGGCGCCGTCGCGCAGCTTCGGCGGCTCGTCGGCAAGCAGCCGCTCCAGGCCGAGCAGCAGCGAGAAATCGCGGCGCCACTGAATCGATGGCTCCTCGCGGCCTTCGTCGAGCTCCTTCAGCGCGGCATCGAGCGCACGCCGTCGTGCGGTCCCCGGCGCGAGCGCCTCGGGCCCCTCGCCGTCGAGCAGCAGCGGCTCGCGGGCAAACGCCGCCGCCCGATCGATATCGGCGCCTGAAGGAACTGCCGCCTGCGCGGCAACTTCGCTGGTCTTGGCCATGAAGGCTTGTGCGCTTCCGTTCCCGCAGCGACGCGGTGCGTGCCGTCGGGAGACTTAGACGAGGATGCCGGGAGGTCGGCTCTTCCTTCCCCCCAGCGCACTCGAGCGGCTCGCATACGGCGAACCGGACTCACCTATTGTAAACAGGGAACCCGGATGAGTGACTTCAAAGCCCACCGGTACTTGTTCGCGCTCGTATTCATGGCGCTGGCCATTGTCGGCTGCGGCTCCGCGCAAGGTGGTGACTACGGCGGCAAGCACCCTGACTACGCGAAAGCCCTGGCCGGCTTGCCGGCCCCGCTCGCGGCGCTGCACCGCCAGGCCGACCAGTTGCTGCCCGGCGGCAGGGACGCCTACGAAGGACGGATCGCGGCGCTGCACGGCTACCCCGCCGTGGTCAACGTCTGGGCCTCCTGGTGCGGGCCCTGCCGTTTCGAGTTCCCCCACTTCCAGCAGGCCGCGGCGCACTACGGCAAGCGAGTCGCCTTCCTCGGCGTCAACAGCGAAGACTCCGACGACGCCGCCGGCACCTTCCTCGAAGAGGCGCCGGTTCCCTATCCAAGCTACACCGACCCCGGCAAGGACATCGCCGACTCGCTCGGCGCCTCGCTCGGCTTCCCCGACACCGCCTTCTACGATCGCCGCGGCAAGCTCGTCTACCTCAAGCAGGGTCCCTACGACGACGAAGCAGAGCTGCGGGCGGACATCGAACGCTACGCGCTCCCCCGCACTACCGAAAGCGGATAATCGAGACATGGACCTCTTCGTCGTCGTCGCGCTGATCGGGGTCGGGCTGCTGCTCGCGGAGCTGCTGCTCTCGACCGGAGGCGTGCTTGCGGCACTCGGCGCCGCCGGACTGATCGCCGGTGGGGTGCTCGCCCTCACCGCCGATGCCGATTCCAGCGCCAGCGACTGGGCGGGCCCGGCGCTGATCACCCTCGGCGTACTCTCGATCGCCAGCTTCTACTTCGTTACCCGCAAGGTGCTCGAGGCCCACCGCGACCAGCCCATCCGCGGTGGCCAGGAGGAGCTGATCGGCGCCAGCGCCGAGGTCCGCACCCCACCCGACCCCGAGGGCCAGGTGGCGATCGCGGGGGCGATCTGGCGGGCGCGCCGGGCCGGCGACGGGGGGGCACCGCTGCGGCCGGGGGATAGAGTCACCGTCGAGGCGGTCGAAGGGCTCACCCTCGTGGTCCGATCTGAGGAAGGAACAACCTGATGGCAGCGCTTGTGGTCTTGGCCGTACTGGTGATCTTCGTGGCGATCGTGCTCGGGTCCTCGGTGCGGGTCCTGCGCGAGTACGAGCGCGGCGTGATCTTCCGCCTCGGCCGGCTGATCGCCCAGAAGGGCCCGGGCCTGATCCTGCTGATCCCGATGATCGACCGAATGGTCAAGGTCGACCTGCGCACCGTCACCCTCAACATCCCGCCGCAGGAGGTGATCACCCGCGACAACGTTCCCGCCGGCGTCAACGCGGTCGCTTACTTCCGCGTGGTCGACTCGCGCAAAGCGATCGTCGAGGTCGAAAACTATCTGCTCGCCACCTCGCAGATCTCGCAAACGGCGCTGCGCTCGGTGCTCGGCAAGGCCGAGTTCGACCAGCTGCTCTCCGAGCGCGAGCGGCTCAACGAGGAGCTACAGAAAATCATCGACGAGTCGACCGAGCCCTGGGGCGTCAAGGTGACCGCGGTCGAGATCAAGGACGTCGAGATCCCCGAGCAGATGCAGCGGGCGATCGCCCGCCAAGCCGAGGCCGAGCGCGAGCGCCGCGCCAAGATCATCAACTCCGAGGGCGAGTATCAGGCGGCGCAGAAGCTCACCGACGCGGCCGACATCATCAGCACCAACCCGGCCTCGCTGCAGCTGCGCTACCTGCAGACGCTGCTCGAAATCGGCAGCAACCAGAACACGACGGTGGTCTTCCCGCTACCGATGGACATGCTCGAGCCGTTCATCGGGCGTTCCGATCATGCCGCCGGAGGGAGCAAAGCCAAAGCCCCCAACCCTCCGCCGCCGGCTCAGCCCGACGCCGGCGACCTCCCCCCCTCACAGTCCTGAGCGCGCCAGAGATACGCATCGACCAGCTCTCCGGGCTGCGAACGATCCTCGCGCCCGGCCGCGCCGACCGCCCACACGGGTTCGGGCGAGCCCCGGGAGACGAGAAGGGCGCCGAGGGATGCCCGTTCTGCGAAGGGCACGAGGAGAAGACGCCGCCCGAGGTCTACGCAGTGCGGCCCGGCGGTGGTGAGACGAACACTCCCGGCTGGACCAGCCGCGTGGTGCCGAATCTCTATCCCGCGCTGGGGGACGGTGAGGACGCGGACGCGGCGCCACGCAGCGGCGAAGCCGGCGCCTTTGCCAGCGCCGGCGACCCGCTGCTGGAGTCGAGGCGAGCCGGTGAGCCGGACCTCTTCGCCTCCCGCCCGGCGGTCGGCGGGCACGAGGTCCTGATCAACGCCCCCGATCACGTCACCGCGATGGCGGAGCTGAGCGAGGAGCGCTTCCTCGGCGCGATCGCCACCTGGCGCGAGCGCATGCGCGCCCATGCCGACGCGGCCTACGTGCAGCTCGTCGTCAACGAGGGCGCGGGGGCGGGCGCCTCCTTGCCACATACCCACGCCCAGCTCTACGCGCTGCCGTTCGTTCCGGCCGCGGTCGCGCGGGAGCGCGAGCGCGCCGGCGCCTACAGCGAACGCACGGCCGGCAGCGGGCTGCTCAGCGACGTCCTGGTCGAGGAGGTGCGGCGGCGCGACCGGCTCGTCGCGATCGACGACGAGGCGGCGCTGATCTGCCCCTGGGCCTCGCGCTCTCCTTACGAGCTGCGGGTCGTGCCGCGTCGCGAGGCAGCGCGCTTCGAGGAGGACACGGCGGGCGCCGCGATGATTCGCGCCGCGATGCAGCTCCTTGCCAAGCGCTTCGACGGCCCGCCGGAGCTCAACCTCTGGGTGGCCACCGCCCCACGCGGCGCCGAGCACTTCCACTGGCACGTCGACATCGCTCCCCGCCTGACGATCAAGGCAGGTTTCGAGCTCGGCACCGGCGTCGACATCAACATCTACCCCCCGGAGCGCGCGGCGGCCGACCTGCGTGAGTGCCTCTGATGCCACCGAACCCGCGACCGATCCCGCGCTTTGTCGCCGACTCGACCCAGGAGGGGATCCCGCACGGACGTTTCGCCGAGAGGCTCGTTTCCGAGTTCCGCACCGCCTGCGAGGGGATCGAGGACCTGCCGGAGGGAACCGAGATTCCCGCAGAGGTCGACTGGTTCCCGGAGCGGGCCTGGGGAGGCCGGGTCTGGGTTCCCGCCGCCGCGCGGACGGAGGGGCCGGAGGGCACGCTGGAGCTGTTCGGCCACGTCTCCTACGAGCTGCCGGAAGGCGGCGAGCCAGACGCCTTCCGCGCCACCGCCGACTTCACCGACGTGCTCGCCGAGAGCAATCCCGGCTGGAAGATCGACATCAACGACGACGTGATCGGCCAGTGGCGGGGAGAGAACGGCCGCACCGGCGCCGTCACCCTCGTCTGGGGCCGGCCGCTCGTCCGCGGCGCCGTCGCCGCCAGCGCCGAGCTGGAGGCGGAGACGGTCGACCAGGAAGTGGTCTCCGACGAGCGCTTCACCCTGATCGCCCTCGACGCGCTGAAGGGCTACGGCGACGACATCTTCCTCGAGGTCAAGCTCTGGAGCCGCAAGGCTCAGGAGCTGGCCAGCGAGAGCCTCTACGCCTGAGGCTCGTTCGGCTCACCCAAAGCCTCCCGCAACTGGCCGACCTGGCTACGCAGCTCCGCCAGCTCTTGCTCGAGGCGACCGAGGCGGTCGTCGGGGATCGCCGGCTCCTCATCCACCGACCCGGAATCGCCGGCCTCACCGAGCAGCTGCCTGTAGCGCTCCTCCTTCTGGCCCGGACGCCGCGCCAGGCGCTCGACGTAGCCGCGGTCGACCAACTTCTCCAAGCTCTCATGCACGGCAGCGAGGGCGGCGAATCCGTGCAGCCGGTCCGCCCGCTGCTTCAGCTCGCCCGGCGTCTGCACGCCACGCAGCATCAGCACCGCCAGCAGCGACAGCTCGGCATCGTCGAGACCGAGCGCCTCACCCAGCAGATGCCGATACTTGCGCGCCCGGCTGCCGGCGCCACTGGCCAGCCGCGTCCATCCCCGCAAGGCGAGCCTGCGCAGCGCCTCGACCACCGTCGCCTCGTCGTAGTCGACGACGGGATCCCGATTCGTAGCCTGGTTGCAGGCGAGCCGCAGCGCGTTCAGCGAGAGCGGATAGGCATCCGGAGTGGCGCGCTGCTTCTCCAGCAGGCAACCGACAACCCGGATCTCGACGGCATCGGGCTCCACGGCCGCAATGCTATGTCGAGCTACCCGCCGGCGCGCCCGCGGGTAGCGTGCTTCTTGCGCACGCAGCTGACCTTGCCCCGGGAAAGCTTTGCGCGGGTGCCCTTCGGGCACACCTTCACGCAGCGGGTCTGGCCCTTGACCCGGGTGCGGCGGAACCCCTTCTTGCATTGCGTCGCGGGCGGCGTGACAACCGGGCCGGCGGGCGATGGCGGCGCGCCGGCCGCCGGGGCGGGCGTGGATCCGGGCGGGGGGGACGAGCCTCCTCCGGGTTCCGGTTCCGACGGGGGGCTGGTGGTGAATTCGACGTCGTCCCCTTCGGCCGTTCCGGCGTTGGTCGTGACAACCAGGCGGTAGTGGTAGGTCGTCGCCGGCAAGAGGCCTGTCAGCGATCGGGTCTCGCTCACATCGGTGGAGGCACCGTTGGGGGGAGTGAGGCAGGAGAGGTTCGTGCCATAGACCACACTCGTTCCGAGCTCGAAGCGGCAGGCGCTGACCGTGCCGCCGCGAGGATTGACGGACGCTTTGATTTTTGCGGTGGTCTGCGCCACCGACTGCGCCGCTTCTGTGGTCACCAGCGGCGGCAGTTCCGGCAGGGTGCCGAAGGCTTCGTCGTCGCTGCTGACCGTGCCACCGTTGCTGGTCACCGTGACTCGGTAGCGATACGCCGAGCTGGGCGAGAGCGCGGAGGCGTGGCCAGTGAGCGCAACGTCGCCCGTCCCATCCGGGTTCCGAGAACAGGGCACGTGCGAAGCGGCGGAGAATCCGTTCGCGAGGAAATCGCCTTCATCCGTATATTCGAATTCGCACTGGAGGACGGCGTGACCGTTGGCGTTCACCGTAGCGTTCAGCGTGGAGCCCTGCTGGCCAACGCTCGTCGCCGGTTCAACTGTCGCGCTCGGCGGGGAGATCGTCGTCTTTTCGAAGGCATAGAACTTGTCGGCGGATCCAACGTAGAGCTTGTGCGTGCCTCCGTTCACCGCCATCTGGTACGTGGAGAGAGCTCCGTATCCGCGTTCGGCTAGGTCGGGAAACATCCCGGCTCCGAAGTCATCGAATTGAGCGCCCGACGAGTTGTATGCCACTACATGAAAGTTGTTGCCTCCGGGCATATCGCCGACGAGGATGTCGCCGCTTCCCGGATCGACGGCAACCGCTCCGGCGCCTCGCCCGCTCTGCACCAGCGAGCCAAAAGCATATGAACCCCCAGAGGGCGTCAGCTTGACCACACGATCAGGATTCGTGTCGGCCACATAGAGGTTGCCGGAAGCGTCCACGGCGACGCTTCCGGGTTGGCCGAATAACCCTCCGGGACACCCAACACACGTGACTTCTTCCAAGAGCGTTCCCGCCGAGCTATAGATCTGCACCGAGTGAGTGGTCACATTGGGGATATAGATGTGACCTGCCGAATCCGACACAATGGGGGGGAGCGAGTCGGAGAAAGAGATCGGGAAGGAACCGAGAAACGATCCGCTGGAGTCGAACCGGTCGAGCTTGGATGTCCCAAAGTTGCCGAAGACCGTGTGAATTTCCATCTGTGCCGCAAAGAAGCCGCCGCTCACCGAGTTGGGGGCGACACCGTCATAGAAACCGCCCCCGCCGGCAAAGGTCCCATCGGTGGAGAGATCGCTGTTGAAGCGGAGGATCTCGCCGCGTGCCCCCGCCGTCAGATTCGTGCTTGTGATCGCCACGTAGATGTCCCCGTTTGATTGATCGACAGCAAGCCCTCTGGCGAAGAGTCCGGTCAGCGGCGCAGAAGGGTGCGCGGAGTCCAGTTCATATCCCACATTCGCCTCAGCGGGTGGCGCGAGCGTCGCGGCTATGGCGGCGACACAGAGAAGCAGCGCAACCAGCTCGAGATGAGCCAGTCGAATTGCGTAGCGAGTTGCCATGTGCTCTCCTGATCTACTCGGCGGACAGGCGCGGTGACCCCGGCTGCCCCGCGGCCGGCCAGGACGGCCGACCGCGGAAAGGGAAGCCATGCGACGGGCCTAGGGAGCCGTCACGGCCCAGATGCCGGCGTTGCCGGCACCGGGGGGGCCGGTGTAGCTGAGCAGTGCCCCGACCGGCGTTGGAACTGCCGCCTGGAGTTCCAAACCTGCTTCCGCCACCGTGTAGAGGCAGAGCTTGCCAGGCGCCGCCAGCGGAACCGCCAGGCTCCCGGGGCACTCCGCGGCGTGTTCTTCGCCTTCTTTTCCTTTTTTCACGATCACAATTTCCGGTGCTGACGGCAGCGGAATGTTGAATGAGATAGAGGCACCGCCCGCGCCTTTGCCGGCGGCGACTTCAGGTCCGACGCCGGCGAGCCAGGTGCCGCCCAGCGACTTGCCGCTGGGCAGGACTCCGCCAGCCGCCCAGGGATCGCCGGTGGCGCCCTTCGGCCCCTGCGGGCCGCCGTCGCCCTTGGGTCCGGTGGCGCCCTTCGGCCCCTGAGGCCCTTGCTTCCCCTTCGGGCCCCTTGGGCCACGCTTGGCCGTCTTACCCTTCGAGTCCTTCGCCGAGCCCGTGACGTAGCTCTTGGCGGCAAAGGCCCCGCCTGACATTGCAAAGACGAGCGCCACAACCGCAATAGCGGTGGGCAGGCTCAGATTCCTGCGGATCGCATTCATCGCGATACCTCTCCCCTGTCTTGAGTTTTATTCGATTCCCCGTGCCCAAGCGGGGACCAAAAGCAGCCCGACTATGAGCCGGACGACCAGAGAGTTAGTTTCCCTCCACTGCCTAGTGCAAGCAAAGTGCGCAGGGGATCCTTTTCCGAGGCTTAACACTGTAGGGCCGACCGCGTTCGTAAGTAGAACTAGTGTGTACCAAAATAGCTCAGGATCCCTTGCCGCGTGAAGAGCCGCGCCGAGCGACCGAAGCGACGGAGGCATTCTCGTGATCGAGTCTGGCCGAACACAGCTGGCCAGCGTCTACGATTAGTCATCGAGCCCCGATAGCTCAGCTGGATAGAGCGACTCCCTCCTAAGGAGTAGGCCGCTGGTTCGAATCCAGCTCGGGGCGTTCTCAAGGCCGCTTGCAGAGCCAAGTCGATGGCCGCGGCCATCGCCGAGCGATGTCCCTACCCGTCCCTACCTTGTCCCCACCCGCGCTGTTTTCGTCCCTACCCGCAGACACAAGCCTGCCTGCAACTGGGGATAGAGTTACTCCCACCGCGGAGATAGCCCTTCTCAACGGGCCTCGGCGGCCTGAAGTGTCAAACCTGTAGTCAGCGGCGCAGCAGACGTGCCAACACCCGCCGAAGAGCTCCAGGTGCCTCTTCATCCTCCGTCATCGGCAAATCATCGGCGTCGGGGAGCGCCTCGTCGGGCTGCCGATTGCCGATTCCTTCCTTTTCGACGCGATCCTGTCGCCGGACCCGCTCGATCTGGCGTGCCGACATACGACGAGACCAATGAACCCGGTTGCGCCGGATCCAGTAGTGAGACTGACACTCATAGCTCCAGTTGCCGATCGAGGGACTGAGGGAGATCGTCTGGCCGTTGAAACTCAGCTCCCAGTCGGTCGGCGAAAGCGGCGTGACGATCTCGGAACCGCAACCGCACAGGCAGCGGTGGAGGGCGGTGGCGTAGGGGATCGAGATGTAGATCACGCCTTCCTGCAGATGATCCGGGATCGTCTCGACGAACTCGTGGCGAACGGTTTCCCGGCGGCTCATGCCTCGTCCTCATTTATGAGCAGGCCTTCGCCGAGGACGTAGACGCTGTTGTGCGCGCCGACGTCATCCGCGTAGAAGCCGCACAGCTGCTTGAAACGGATCACGGCGAGCGCCGCGTTCAGCGCGTTCAGCTCGGAGATCTGGACGTTGTTGTTGTAGTCCCCCGCGCCGCCCGGATCTTCCAGGGAGATGCGGTCACCGATATGGTCGCGCTTGCCGGCGCTGGCCGTGGTGGTCCGGATCAGGCCGCGGAGCGAGCCGTCGATCGCGCCGACGTCCATGCCGACGTCCACGAACGGGGTGCCGTTCTCTTGCAGGTGCCTGATGACCGGTCGCTTTGCCGCTGGGTCGTCGACCGCGAGGAAGACGAACTGCATCGCGTCCAGCTCGGCGACGTTCGAGCCGTCGAGAAAGTAGCCGTGTGGGACGACGTTGCGGTGCATCTCGGCATAGCGGTCGCGAAGGTAGTCGACCTTCCGCGGCCGCGCCTCGAGCTCGGCGGAGGTCGCCGCGCCGGGGGCCCGGAACGCGTTGTGCTGGGAGAAGAGGTCGCCGTCGAAGATATGGATCGCTCTCACCGGCGTCTTCGAGAGGAAGTCGAGGATGTAGGAGCCGGTCCCGCCAACCCCGACGATGGCGATCGGCCCCACCCAGAGCTTCTCGTTGACGGCCTCGATCTGAGCCCGGCTCGAGGCAGTGTCGCGATAGACGAAGACCGATCCTGACTCTTCGGCCTCCTCGAGTTCTTCCGAGATCACCGGGAAGACCCGGGCGCTCACCTCGGGCTCCAGCTCTTCTGCAGGACCCGAGAGGATCGCGATGTAGGAGGTCATCTTCTCGTGGTAATCGACGTAGCGTCCCGTCTCGGTCGGCTTCGAGGAGAAGAAGTGGTCGGTCATGAGGCCTGGCGCCAGCTCCCTGGTCGCGCTCTGGTTGATGATCTTCTCGAGGGGGGTGCCGACGGCGTCGCAGGGGATCTCGCCGATGAAATGCGCTTCGTGCTGGTCGGGCTGAACGGTGATCTCGCCGCTCAACTGGAGCGTCGAGATCAGAGTTCCCCGGGCGACCTCGCGGGTCGGGGTCACGTAGGGGACCTGATGGACGAGCAGGTGAGAGCCGCGCACCTCGATCGCGTAGCCCTCATCCTGCAGGCGCTTCAGGTCGCCGCTACGACTTATCAGTCGCTTTGACATTGAACCGCGTGCCGTTCTTGATCTCGACGGAGTGCCCCGGGCGGAGCGTCCCCTCATGCTTGGGACCTCGCGCGTGGCTGTAGGTCACGGTGATCACCACGTTGGGACCCTCGGGGACCGGGTCGAGGCCGAGCGCCACCACCTGCTCGAAGGTGATCACGTCGCCCGCGACGGTCTTCGGCCTTCCGTTCACGACGATCTCGGTCTGCTTCACGTGGCGAGCGGCATCGCCCGGCCCGCCCGGCTGCTCTGTCTGCGTCTCGTTCATCCGTCCTCCCTTCTCGTTGATGGATCTCCGGTCTACTTCGACCGAATATGAGTCGAGTCTAGCAGCTTAATGGAGATATACGCTATTTTTTCGCGAAAGATACGTTTTGATCTGCAATCGCTATTGTTTCCAAGGTATTTATGGAAATTAGTCACGGTCGAGTCACCAGCTCGCAGCAGGGGTACCGATCCCCCTATCGGAGGGGCAGCGTCCCACTCCCCGTTGCCGTTCCGCGCTTTTTTCGCGATACTCCACGCCTGATGGAAACAGGCCATCGTCATCGGACCGATCGGCGCACGTCGATGCTCCTCGGATTCCAGGCGCAGAACTTCCGCTCGTTCCGGGACCAGTTCGAGCTTTCCTTGATGGCGACCCGTCTCTCCGAGGAGGGGGTGCCACGGGAACTTGCGTGGCGGGAGGGCGGTCGACTCATCTCAGTCCTGCCGGCCGCAGGGATCTTCGGAGCGAACGCCTCGGGGAAGTCGAACCTCCTCTTCGCGATGGCCAACATGAGAAGCCTGGTACTCGATTCGTTTCGTCGAGGACCGGGCGCACGCCTACACAGGAACCCCTTCCTGCTCGGCGAGGACGAAGGTGAGCTACCGTCGACCTTCGCCATCGATCTCGTCCTCGAGGGGGTCCGCTACGAGTACGGCTTCGAGATCGACTCCGAGCAGGTCGTCCACGAGTGGGCACGCAACTACCCTCACGGAAGGCCTTCTCTCCTGCTCGAGCGGATCGACGGTGAGGTTCGCCTCGGCCCCCGCGAGCGTACGAGAGGCCGGACCACCGAGGAGATCCTCCGACCGAACGCCCTCTTCCTGTCGACCGCGGCGGTGACCGGTCATCCGGTCTTCCTGCCGCTGTTCGAATGGTTCAAGCGAAACCTGATCCTCGCCGACGTGCAAACGCGGGCGGCACGCAGAGCCTTCACGACGGAGCTGATGGAAGACGACCAGGTGCGCGATCAGATGCTCGAACTTCTGCGCGCAGCGGATCTGGGCATCACCGACGTAAGTCGCCGTGAGCTGGACCCTGAACTCAAGGAGAAGCTGGCACGGGTGATGGACATATTCCGCGGCGAGGATCCTGACGAGGATCTAGAGGAGTTCGAACTCGACGATTTCGAGGTCCGTCTGACCCACCAGGGTCAGCGATCCGTCGATCTGCCATTCGGCCAGGAGTCATGGGGGACGGTCGTCTGGTTCGGCCTGATCGGCCCCGTGGTCGAAGCGCTCCGAAACGGCACCGTCCTCCTGGCAGACGAGATCGAGGCCAGCCTGCATCCCTCCCTGGTGGCCGCGCTCGTCGACCTCTTCCAGTCCCATCGGAGCAATCCTCGCGGCGCGCAGCTCATCTTCAACACCCACGAGGTCACCCTCATGGGTGACACCGCCGGACGGCTTCTCGGGCGTGACCAGGTCTGGCTGACCGAACGCGACGAGGACGGCGCAAGCCATCTCAGGCCGCTCTCCGAGGAGGCACCCAGGCGCAAGGAGGCGGTCGGTCGCCGCTACCTCGCGGGTCACTACGGTGGTGTCCCGATCATCTCTCCGGCACGGATCAAACAGATCGCCGAACCGGTGGGCGACCCGGAGGTCTAGATGGCTCGCCCGCGACGGCCGGTGCCGGTCAGGCCGAGCCGCCGCTCGCTCCTGGTCTTCACCGAGGGCAAGGTGACGGAGGAGGTGTACCTGAACTTCTATCGTCGTCGCCACCGGGGCGTAAACGTGACCGTCGACAGATTTCATGGACCGCCGCTCTCGCTGGTCGAGCGAGCCGCCGTCGCCAAGAAGAACGAAGAGCGTGAGGAGCGTCGAGGGCGGAACTGGGCACCCGACGAGATCTGGTGCGTCTTCGATGTGGACACCCACCCGCGGATCGACGAGGCGACGATGCTGGCGGCCGAAAACGGGATCAAGGTGGCGATATCGAACCCATGCATAGAGCTGTGGTTCGCCCTTCACTTCGATGACCAGACGGCTCACATCGACGCCAGGGCCGCCCAGCGCCGGGCCGCCGAATACCTCTCCGGCGGCAAGAGACTCACCGACGGTGATCTGGATGCCCTGGCCGAGCGCTATGCGGACGCGAAAGTTAGGGCCATCGCACTTGCCCGCAAGCACCGCCTCGACGATCGGCAGGCCCCGGGGAACCCCAGTACGGGGGTCTGGCGACTGATCGACTCGATCGCCGCCCCGAGGCGCACCAACTAAGGATCAGACAGACCCAGGGGGAGTCGCGCGTCCATAGCGGGGCGGGTTCGAATGCGCGACTTTCGGGTTATGAGCCCGAGCCTGGAATCCCGCTGGGCGATCGAGACACCAGCGCCCAAGGCCGCCAATCTTTGCCGGGATGGGTAGGGACAAAGGTAGGGACAGATTCGACCGCTTGAGTCCGCCAGGGTCCGCTCGTGTCCCCTCCGAACATCGCATGACCAAGCGGAAACTCCGGATTCAAGCCAAATCCGGACTTGACAAATACTCCCTCCTAAGGAGTAGGCCGCTGGTTCGAATCCAGCTCGGGGCATCTCAGCAAAACGGCCCGCAGAGCGGGCCGTTTGCTTACTTCAATGCGGCTGGTCAACTAATGATGACGCTTGCCCTTCCGAGCCTTCCCACAGCTCGGCTTCACAACCGGCTTGAAGTCATAGGGCACTCCGTTCTGTCCGTCAAAGGCGGCATCTGCCTTGTTGGTCCCGGCGCAGAGGTTGCGGCTGTTGACCACAAGCCCCTTTTTGCCGCCCTGCATGTTGAGGATGAATTTGCTCACGGGTGCGTCGGGGACGGTTTCGAAGCTCGAGCGGATGCCGCCTTTGAAGGAGTCGATCCTGCCGACGATGTCGACGTTGACGATTCCGTGCAGAGCTGCGACCAGGTCGGGCAGCTTGTGGTTTGAGGACCTGAGGTAGACGGGTCCTTCGACCGGTTCGTCCAAGAGCGGCGTGTAGGCCCTGGCGTAGCCGTACTGGGCCGCTTTGGGACAGCCTCCCCCGGCGCCGCCGTTTGCCGCGTACTGGACCCTGGTGCAGATCGTCCTGATGTGGGCCTGGTCGAGGAATGCAGATTGCGGCAGAGTGACTACGGCTTTGCCGATGTTGGCGTCTGCGCTCCTTGCCGTGACTTCTGCTTTCAGCGCCGGGTGGTCGCCTCGCCTGGTCCCTCCGTGCAGCTCCAAGGAGAGCTTTGGCTTGAAGCCGAGGCTTGCACAGCTCGCAGCCTGGTAAGGAGTCGAGAGATCGACTGGGACGTCATCGCTTGGGTCGAAGACGTTTCTGTAGGCGCCGAAGAGGGTCGACTTGGCCGAGCTTCGTTCGCAATCGGTCGGGTTGAGGATGAATTCGGGCTTGTCTACGAAGACCCGTAGGTCCCTGACTTTCAAGACGATCCCTTTGAGGATGTGGGGGATCGGGTCTGAGTGGGCTCCGTCGACTTCTACTTCTGCGGTCACCGGGTTCAGGGTCAGTGCCTCCCTCACGACAACCGTGCCGGCGTCGAACGGCCCTGCCAGGGCTGGGGTGATCGAGATGACTGACAAGGGATCGCCGTTGTAAGGACCTCCCAGGTAGAGCTGGCCTGGGACGTAGGTCAGTGAGTCGCCCACTCCCGCTCCGGCGTAGGTGTGGCCGATCAGACTGCTTGAGGGACAAGAAGGGCTTGCCTTCTCCTGGCGGCCGGTCTTCGTTCTTGCCGAGGCAATCGCGGCATCGGAGCATTTGCTGATCCCGGCGAGCTTGCCCAGAACCCCCGGCGGCAGTACCGCCGAGAACTTGGTCATGTCCTGATCGCCGTCGTGCCTTATCAGGCGCATGTCGAAGGGGCTGTAGGACTTGGCGGCGTTGTTGACCGAGCCTGCCTGGAATTCTGGGTTGAAGGGCGGCAGGCCTCCGGTGGGGCAGGGCCCTCCGTTTACGCCTTTGGTGATTTCGAAGCTGGAGTTGGCTTCCTTGAAGTGAGTCGGGTCGGACGAGGGATAGAACTTGGCCTGGGTCGTGTATTTGCCACAGGCAGCAGGACTGATCAATGCCGCCCTCGCCCCTTCGCGGAAGTGGAAGTTGAAGTGGCTGAAGGGCAACTGGGGGATGTCTTCCAGAGTCGCCACGAGCTGGCCCGTTTTCGGGTCCGCTTCGACCTTCAGCGGCTTCTTGACCATGATGCCCCTCGTGGTGTTCCTGAGGACCATGTACAGGGCGATGTCGGAGTCGAAGGGGTTCTCGGCCCCGTGTTCGGTGGTCAGCGGGTTGTCCTGCTCGGCGAGGTAGACCGAGCCGTTCACCTTTTCGGTGCCCAGCAACGGGGTTTCGAGTTCGAGCGTGCCGATTTTGGAATCGCTCGGGCAGCCTTCGCCCTCAGAGGAGAAGGTCGTCTCCTTGGCGTACTGAGAAGGCGTGCAGAAGCCCAGGCCTTCGCCCACCGAGGGGTTGATCGTCACGCCTTCGGGCAGGGTGACGACGACTTTTTCGGCCATCGATTCGGCTAGCGCCGAGGGGTTCGCCAACCCGTCGTTGGGGAAGTCGACGTTCAGGTCGAAGGCGGTGCCCGTCTCGGCCTGGTCGGTGGAGACCGTCGTTTCGGTCTTCGGGTCGAAGCCGAGCTTCTTGCATTCGTTCACGCCGACCGGGTCCCCGGCGCTGTCCTTCGTTTCGTCGCTCGCCGAGATGAAGTCGCCGCGGTGCTGCCAGGAGTCGGCCGTGAAGGAGGATTTCAGCGGCCCCGAGCAGGCGGTGGGCATCGTCAAGAAGGCCGTATGGGTGGGCGTCACCGGGCAGGTCCTTCCGAATGCGAAGCCGAACGCGCATTCTCCCCGCCTGTAGTCGTGGCTGGGGTCCGAGGGATCGCCCCAGAGTTCGACCGTGACGCCCGAGATGTTCTTGTACTGGGGGATGTCGAGCGATTCGGAGGTGAGCCCGTAGTCGCCGTCGCTGCGGATCTTGCCGAGCAAGTGGACCGGGATGCCGATACCGGCGGTTTCGAAGCCGAGCTCGGCCGGGCGTCCCTGCGGCGCCACCATGTTGTAGACGGCCTGGGTCAGGTACTCAGGGTTGGCGAAAAGGTCGAAGTTCCAGGTGACGTGGGAGATGCCGACGGCGGAGGCGGCTGGACAAATCCCTTCGATCTCGAGTTGGGCCTCAGTGCAGCGCACCGGCGTCGCTTCGGGGTTGAGCACGACGCCGGCGGGCAGGTCGGCGACGACGTCGTGCGGGCTCTCGACCGGGTTGCCGCCCTTGACCACGTTGAACTGGGCGCCGGTCTTCAGCTGGTAGGGATGGGAGCCCGCCTGGGTCTGCGCACCGCCGCCGCTGTCGAGCAGCGCGCTGTCGAAGCTCTCCAAACCGAACGGCGGCAGTTCGGAGCTGACCGGGGTCTGCATGCTGTCGGAGGCCGCCGCGGCGCCACCACCAGTGATCGTCACCCGGTTGGTGACGAGCGGCGGCGCGTCGGGAGCGACGTTGACCGGCACGTACATGTAGAGGCGCTCGCCGGGGTGAAGATTGACGATGCCGCCACAGCTGACCGTGGCGCTGTTGCAGGTGTAGACTTCGTTATTGATTCCATTCTGCTCGCCGTCATCGAACAGCTCGAAAGAGAAGGGGTATGGAGCGCTGGCGTTGAGGCTGACCCCTTCGGGCAGTTCGTCGGTGACCGTGAACGGGCCGTTGGCGGTCTTGGAGCCGACGTTGGTGGCGACGATCGCATAGAGGCTTTCACCGCTGGCGTCACCGGGGATCAGGTTGGTCGGCGTGAGGGTCTTCGTGGAGATGTTCCAGGCGGGTCCCGGTTCGGCGGCTCCGGCCACGGCTGGCACCACCAGCGCCGGGAGCGCGATCAGGGCAAGGCAGAGGGCGGCGCGGGGCAGCCGCCGCTTGGTCGATGCTCGCTTTGCCGGAATCACTTGGAACCTCCGCGGTAGGCGTTTGCTCGGTTGTGGTGGCGCCTGTTGTGGCGCTTCGCATGGCGGCTGGCGCAACTGGTCCTGCCCTTGCGCTGCACCTTGTGCTTGCCCTTGGGGCACTCACGGCCCTTGGTCGCCGGGTGCACGTTGCCGGCGCCCGAGTAGGCGGCGCTGGCGAGGCTCGGGTCGGGCGGCGGTGCCGGGTTCGCCTGACAGGCCGTGGTGGAGCAAGTGGGCGGGGTCAGCGTGTGTTGGGATGCCAGGCCCGCGCCGGCGCCCGCGTCATAGACGTCGAAGAGCGCGTCTTCATCGGTCGGCACCAGCTGCTGTTCGGTGAAGAAGAAGACGTGGTCGCCGTTCCTGGAGGCGCCGAGGAATTGGGAGAGTTCGGGATTGGTGCCGCCTGAGATCAGGTACAGGCAGCCGCCGTCCTGGCTTTCGGATTCACAGCTCCCTTCTCCCTTCGCCTCCCACTCATAGACGTCTTCGACGTGGTTGGTGTCGCCCGCCACCAGGGCTTCCGGGCTGTCGAAGAAGAAGCGGTTGCCGTCAGCTGAGAGGTTACGTCGCGCGAAGAACGGGATGTTCGTATTGAAACTGATGGCCGTCGCTTCCAGACGGGTGTCCCCGCTGGGCGAGACTCCGGTCGGGTTGCAGGAGACGCAGACGAGCTTTTCCTCAGGGGCGCTGTAGCGGAAGAACTCCTGGCAGTTTCCGATCGCCCCACCGTTAAGGCAGGGGCCGACGTTGTCGTAGCCGGTCAGGCTTTTGCGTGAGCTGAAGATGATCGCGTGGCCATTCTCTGAGACGCGGGAACGGCCGGTTAAGGCTCCGTTTGAAATTTCAGACGGAGGCAGCTTCGCGATAAACGCCGTGGCTCCGTCGTGGTAGACGTAGAGGTTGTCTTTCGGCGAGGCACCCGGAGCGAGCACGCCGTCGGCGATGAAGTAGAGGTAAGAGCCGTCTTCGGAAGTACCGAGGACGGTCCGCACGGTTGCCCCCAGCGGATCTCCAGCGTTGGAATCGACCGTGAGGTCGGTGAGCTCTCCGCTGCCTACGTCATAGGAGTAGAGATCCTGACCCTGAACTGGTTCAAAGAAGTTGCTGGCACATGAGTTCGCCCCATTGGAGACGGCGGTCGAGTCGTCGGTCAGCTTCTCGCAGCTGAGGAAGAACGCCTGCGATCCGTCGGGGGTGATGCCGACCAGTTCGGCTGGTTTTTCGCCGCCGGGATCGGGCGTGGTGCGCTGGGAGGCCGAGATCCAGGTCGTCCTCGTGCCGTCTTCGCGCATGTAGACGCGGCCTTCTATGTAGGAGGAGCCCGAGGGCTTGGCCATGAAGAAGACGCGTGAGCCGTCTTCAGAGATATAGCTGGTCAGCCCGTTGGAAATCCTGGCACTGGAGCTGCCCCCCGGAGCGAGCACGCAGGCCGGGCCGCCTTCGTCGTCACAGCTCGTCGCCGCACCGGCGGGGACGCGATCGGCGAAGGTGAGGGTGCCGTGGTCGAGGTCGTAGAGGTTGTAGGTGAACGGCGCGGCTTCCGGCAGCAGCTGATCTTCCGTTGAGAGGATCAAGTGAGAGGGATCGCCGGCGAACCCTTGGACGTTCAGGACGTCGAAGCCCGGGGCGGCGAGGGGCGGCTGGAAGCTCGCCGTCGCACTGTCGCGCAGGAAGACCTGCCTGCCGGCTCCTTCGCCCACTGACACGAGGGCCGCGGAGAGGTCTTCGTTTGCGCCGATGATTTGCGCTTCGATGCCGGGTTCGGTCAGGGGCAGGAAGCCGTCGGTGCTCCAGCCGTCGGGTCCACGCGTGGCGAGGTAGGGAGACAGGGTGGCGCTGCTGCCGCTGGTCGGCAGGCCGCCGTTGGAAAAGAAGGTGAAACGGTCCCCAGAGGGGCTGGCCGCGCCGGGCAGGAGCTGGGCGTTGGCGCCGTGCTTTTCGACCGGCGTGCCCTGCTCATAGGCGCGACAGTCGGGCAGGCGCGAGCCGGCGCCGGTGCGGAACCCGTCGTTGGGGCAGGGGGCGAAGGGCTGGCCGACCGGGTAGGTGGCGAAGCTCGTGTCGGCGCCGTCGGTTATCCCGGCTTCGTCGGTTGCGACGAAACGGAAGTGGTAGGCGGTGCCCGCTTCGAGCCCGCCGACGTGGACGCTGACCGGATGCTTGCTGTTGTCGGCCGGGAAGCCGAAGGCGGCGCTCTCGTCCGTGCTCTTGCCGTAGGCGTTCGTGGTGCCGTACTCGAGGTGGTAGGTGGTCTGCCCGCCGCGCGGGTTGATCTTTGCCGCCAGCGTCGCCCCCGAGTCGCCGACCGCTTCCACGGACTCCGCTTCGATCAAAGGCGTCCCGGCGCCGGAGGTGAACTGACGGTCGCCGCCCTTGCCTTCGCCGATCGAGTTCTTGGCAAGGAGGCGGTAGTGGTAGACGGTCGCCGGTTCGAGGCCGGTGACCGCCGCGCTGACCGCGTGCGGGTTGGAGTCGGCCGGGATCGACGCGGCGGCGGGCACGCAGGGGTACTTCTCGGCGCCGGTGACGTTGTCGTATTTGGTTTCGATGAACTGCTTGGCCGGGACGACCTCGAAGTGACAGTCTTCGACCGCCTGGCCCTTGGGGTTGACCGTGCCATGCACGGTCGCTCCGGTGGCGGCGATCCCGCCGGCGCCTTCGGTGCTCAGCTTCGGCACCGAGAGGGGTGGCCCGAAGACGTCGATCTTCAGCGTCAGTGAGTCCGAGAGGAAGACTTCTTCGGTCGCTTCGTCGACCGCGATGCCGCCGAGTTCGCCGTAGTATTCGCCGCCGCCGCCGCCGGCGAATTCGTAGAGGAGCGCCCCGGTGATCGTGTCATAGACGGAGACCGAGGCTTCGTGGACGACGAAGAGTTCGTCGGTGGAGCGGTCGACGGTGAGCGCCCAGGTTTCTTCGTGGTCGATCGTCCCGCCCGCGGTGTACCCGCTCGCCTTGGTGAGCTCCTTGGTCGCGCCGTAGTTTTCGGCCACGTAGAGGTTGTCTTCGGAGTCGAGCGCGATGCGGCAGGCGTGTACGCCGGCAGAGTAGGTGTTGAGTAGGACGCCGGCGGGGCTGTACTCCCTCACCTTGCCTTCGAATGCCGTCGCCGCCCAAACGTTGCCGGAGGTGTCGACGGCGACGCCGCAGACGTATTCGCTTGCAACCGGGAAACCGGCCAGCGCGGCGCCCGTGTCGTCAAAGCCAAAGAGCTTGCCCCCGGAGTCGTTGGCGAGGTAGATGTCGTGCGAGGCGCTGTCGGCGGCGAGGTCGTCGAAGTAGTTGACCGTCGCCGGGCCGATCGGGAAGCCGGCCAGCGGCGGGTGGCTGCCCGGCGTGGAGGCGTCGAAGCCGTCAATCGCATGCGCATGCTGGTCGATCCCGTAGAGGCGCTTGCTGCTCTGGTCGAAGGCCAGAGCGGTGGGCCATCCGAAGGAGGTGCCGGAGGTCCCGTCGGGGCCGAAGGCGCTGGTTTTAGTGCGGAATTCGATCGCAAAAGCCGAGCCCGGAAGAAGGCATGCTGCCGCCATCAGAGCGACGAGGAGACCGGCAAGAGCGCCTGAACGACGCAGCGACCGATGGCTCTTGCCCCGATCCGAGTTCGATCCCGCAGACGACGCCTTCGCGTGGCTTCTCACGTAGCTCTCTCCTTGTCCCATCGAGCCCCTCTGCCGGCCGCCTTCCCTTTGGCAACCCTTGGGCTCCGTTTTCCCTGTTGGTGCTTCCCTGCCCGCCTAAACGAGCGTGGCGAAACTGTAAACAGAGACCTTTATAAAGTCAAGAGGAATGTTTTTGAGAGAAAGGCAGCTGTCCCGCGCGGGGCGAAAAATCCTGCAAAGCACGGACTCGTCAATAGGTACCGCAGGGGTAGGTGAAGCTTTTCGGCGTTGCGAGCGTCAGCCGCGGTCGGGCCGGTCCGGGTACAGCTCGTCGATCGTGACGAGAGCCCGGTAGGGGGCGGCCGCGGCCGCTTCGATCGCCTCGCCGCCGCCCGCAAGGCGGTCGACCACGGCGATCACGGAGACGGGCTCGAGGCCCTGCTCCTTGATCTTCTCGATCGCCTGCACGGTCGAGCCGCCGGTGGTGACCGTGTCCTCGACGACGAGCACCTTGTCACCCTCGTTGACCGGGCCCTCGACCCAGCGCTGCAGGCCGTGGGCCTTGCGCTCGCCGCGGACGAAGAAGCCGACGAGATCGTCTCCGGTGGGCACGGCAAGCGCGGAGCAAGAGGGTGGAATCGCCGCCGTTGCCGGGCCGCCGACGGCGCTTGCGCCGGCCTCGACAGCAGCCGCCGCGATCAGCTCGCCGGCGGCGCGGAACCCCGCCGGCCGCAGCAGCGCCCGCCGCGCATCGACGTAGTACTGCGCCGTCGCCCCACTCGCCAGTGTCACCTCGCCGATCACCAGCGAGTGCTCGCGCAACTCGGCGAGTAGCGTCCGCTTGGCGGCGTCCAGATCGGCCACGCTAGAAGACGAAGATCGGCTCGCCGTAGTGAAGCTGTTCGTAGATGCGCGGCTGGTCGGCGATGAAGGTGCGCACGCAACCGTGGCTGGCGGCGTAGTTGGGCACTTCGGCGTAGCCGTGGACGGCGTAGCCGTTGTGCCAGTAGAAGGAGTAGTACATGCCCTCCGAGTTGTAGCCGGGTTCCTGGCGGTAGAAGCTGTACTCGCCGGTGATCGTCGGGGTCGAGGGCTTGCCGGTCGAGACCGGGTAGATCGCGAACGGCTTGTCGCCCTTGGTGAGCACCAGCACCTGCTTGTCGAGCGGAACCTCGGCGTGTTCGCCGGCCTCGGGGTGGCGGACCCGGTAGCCGCCGCGGCCGCCGAAGACCTGCTGGACGAGGCCCTTGCCGGCGTGTTCGTTGCGCGACATGCCGTTGACCTTGCGGTAGGCGAGCACCTCGCGGGCGGTGCGGCCGTTGAAGCACTTGCCTCCACCCGAGACGTAGCCCATCTTCGCCATCGCGCTTTTGAAGCCCTTGACCACCGGGCCGCACTCGCCCTGGCTCAGCGACGGGAAGCTGACCCGCCAGCTCTTGCGCACGGTGGTGTCGCCGCGCAGCGAACCGCTCGCCGACAGGTGCGCGCTCGCCGCGTACTTGCCGTCCTTACGGACGAGGATCGAGGCCTTGAAGACGCCGGCATCGCCCGAGCCCTGGCTGACGTGCGCCTCGCGTTTGAGCAGCTTGTGGCCGTCGAGGTAGAAGGTGACGTCGACGCTCTGCCCGGGCGCGAACGGCTCGACCGTGCCGTAGACGGGCACGGTGCCGTAGATCGGCGCCTTGCCGGCCTTCAATTTGCCGAGGCTGATCTTCACCGTCGCCTGGTCGGGCGTCTGCGGCACTTGGCCGGCACCGGTCTGCGACCCAGCGGGCTGCTTTGCCGAAGCGGCAGCCGGAAGCACCAACAGGGCGAGAAAAGTCAGCGCGAGGACGAGGTGGCGATTCATCGGTCCGGCATTCTTGCGGATGGCTCGGTTGGCCGGTTTGTCACGACTTTGTAACAGCGCAGTCAATTGTCTGTAAAAAGAGTGAAACATGGCTTGAAATGCCGGTTTCCTCGGCTACGGTCGGCGGTAGCGGAGGGTGAAGCCGTTGGGTAACGGCGCCTGATTGACACCCAGGAGTTCGGGCATCGGCCCGGATGGGGTTCGAGTCCCCCGCCCTCCGCTAAGTTGTACGATCAAGTCCTGGGTGTCAATCAGTTTGTCGAAGGCAATTCTGCCCCCGACTTCACCCGAAACGGCCCGTTCGCGCGGGCCGTTTCTTTGCTCCCATCCCTACTGCCCGATCAGCGCGATCGAGTTGTTGAGCATGTGCAGGACGATGCCCGGGACGATCGAGCCGGTCTTCTCGTAGAGCAGGGCGAGGACGAAGCCGAAGACGATCAGCGGGGGCACGGCGCTGATGCCGGTGAGGGCGTGCAGGCCGCCGAAAATCAGGCCGCTTATGAGCGCCGCGGCGAGTCGTGGCAGTCGGGTCCGCAAGCCGCCGAAGAGCATGCCGCGGAAGCAGATCTCCTCGCTGATCGGCGCGGCGACCACGATCAAGAGGATCTGGATCGGCACGGCACCGAACGATTCGGCGATGTCCTCCTGGTGCGGTGAGCCGAAGATGGCGGCGTAGAGCGCGGCAAAGAGGATGTAGGCGCCGATCGCCGCCAGCATCCACTTCAGCGCCGAGGGGCTGAAGCGACGCACGCCGAGCCGCGCCAGAGCCTGCCCGACCGAGGACTCCCCCCAACGACTCGCGATCGCGATCGGCACCAGCAGGAAGCCCAGCGCCGTCGCCAGCTGGACGACGACGTTGGCCGCGGTGCTGAGGTCGCCGTTGCCAGGGCCGTCGATGATGACCGCCGGGATCCCCAGCAGGATCCCCGCGCCAAGCGCCAGGAACACCCCGCCGATCGCCAGCTGAGGCCCCCACGTCGCGTAGGGAAAGGCTAGTTTGGGCTTCATGACGCCGCCAGTCTCACAGGTCTCGCGGTCCACGAAGACGCGTCTGCGCTTCCTGCGCCGGCTGGCGATCCTGATCGTCTTCCTCGTCCTGGTGGCGATCGCTTTGAGCCAGTTCACCGAGTTCAAGCGCCTCGCCACCGGCATCCTCGCCTCGACCGCGGTGCTGGCGGCGATCATCGGCTTCGCCGCCCAGCACACGATCGCCAACATGGTCGCCGGAGTGCAGCTGGCGATCTCCCAGCCGATCCGGATCGGCGACCGGATCTCCTTCGAAGAAGTCGAGGGCCGCGTCCTCGACATCACCCTCTCCTACACCTACGTGGATCCTGGCGACGGCACCGCGGTGGTGATCCCCAACCAGCTCCTGGTCGAGGGGATCGTCCACAACCTCTCCACCGCCGACACGCAGGCCTGAGCGTCGCCGAAGGCGAAGTACGCTTCTCGCATGACGCAGCGCAATCGTCGCCGTCAGCGGCACCGGGGGGGCGCTCGCGGCAAGCTGCTCTTCGTCGGCCTGGGCGTCGTGGCGCTGCTGGTGATCGGTGCGATCGGCGTCGCCAACTGGGTGCTCGACGTCGCCGCCAAGGCGCCGCCGCTCGCCGACTGCAAGACGGTCGACAAAGGCGGCAACTCGACCCTCTACGCAGCCGACGGCAGCAAGCTCGGCGTCATCCAGTCCGAAGAAGCACGCGCGCCGGTCTCGATCGACCGCATCCCCAAGAGCCTCCAGCACGCGACCGTCGCGATCGAGGATCAGCGCTTCTACGAGCACGGCGGCATCGACCCCGAGGGCATCGCCCGCGCGGCGCTGAAGAACCTGGAAGCCGGCAAGACGGTCGAGGGCGGCTCGACGATCACCCAGCAGCTCGTCCGCAACCTCTGCATCTCCAACCCGGCCCGCAGCCTCGAACGCAAGATCATCGAGGCACAGCTGGCGATCGAGTACGCCGAACGTCACTCGCGGCGGGAAATCCTCGGCCAGTACCTCAACACCGCTTCCTACGGGACGCTGGAGGGGGCCACCGCGGTCGGCGTCCAGGCGGCCTCGAAGATCTACTTCTCGCGGCCGGTCTGGAAGCTGACCCTGGAGCAGGCCGCGCTGCTGGCCGGGCTGCCGCAGGCGCCGTCCGAATACAACCCGGTCCTCAACCCCCGCGAGGCAAAAGCCCGCCGCAACACCGTGCTCGGGGAGATGGCCCACCTCGGCTACGTCTCGCAGCAGCGAGCGCAGCGGGGCGAGCGGGGCGGCCTCGAGCTCGACCTCGACCACGGCTACTTCGACAAGCGCCAGCCCTACTTCTTCGACTACGTCGAGAACAAGCTGATCGAGGCCTACGGGGTGAACACCGTCCGCAAGGGCGGCCTCGACGTCTACACGACGATCGAGCCGCGACTGCAGGACATCGGCCTGGAAGCGGCGCGCTCGGCGCTCCCCTACCCCGAAGACCCCTCCTCGGCGCTGGTCTCGATCGACCCGAGCAACGGGCACATCGAGGCGATGGTCTCCAGCTCCGACTACGAGCAGAGCAAGTTCAACCTCGCGGCCCAGGGCCACCGCCAGCCCGGCTCGACCTTCAAGGCCTTCGTCCTGACCACGGCGATCAAGCAGGGGATCGACCCCTACACGACCTACTACACCTCGAAGCACCTCGATCTCAACCTGCCCCGGTGGGGCCACTGGGAAGTGAGCACGGCGGACGAGGGCTACCTGGGACGGATCAACCTGCAGCAGGCGACGGTCGCCTCCGACAACACCGTCTTCGCCCAGCTCGACCTCGACGTCGGGCCGAAGAACGTCGCGGCGACGGCGAAGTCGATGGGGATCGAAAGCGAACTCGACGGCATCCCCGCCGAGGGAATCGGCGGCCTGCGGATCGGCGTGTCGCCGCTGGAAATGGCCGACGCCTACGCGACCCTCGCCTCCGGCGGCATCCACCGCAACCCGATCGCGATTCGCCGCGTCGTCTTCCCCGGCGGCCGCACCGAGCGCCCCGAACACCCAGAACCGAGGCGGGTCGTGGCCGAACCGGTCGCCTACCAGGTCTGGCGCCTCCTGCACGACAACATCACCGAAGGCACCGGCACCGCCGCCTACACCGGCTGCCCTGGCCAGGGCGGCAAGACGGGGACGACCGACAACTTCACCGACGCCTGGTTCGCCGGCATCCAGCCCAACCTGGCGACCGTGGTCTGGGTCGGCTACCCGCAGTCGAACGCGATCGAAATGACCAGCGTCCACGGCACGACCGTCTATGGCGGCACCTTCCCGGCCGAAATTTGGCACTCGCTCTACTCCAACGCGGAGATCCCCTGCGAGGAATTCAGCCAGCCGAAGACGCCGGTCAGCTGGGCGCCGTTCTACGGCCAGTTCACCGCTTCGGCCGCGCCGATCCACGGCAGCTCCTCCTCCGCCGCGAAAGGCGGAGAAGAAAGCGAAGCCGAAAGGCTCGGGAGGGAAGCCACCGGTGGCTACAACCCCAACGCCTACGCGCCGGGCGCCGGCCAGGAACCGACGCCGGTCCCACCGCCCCCGCCGGAATACGGGTCCGGTGGCGGCGCGGGTGTCGGCAGCGGCAAGGCAGCCGGCGAAGATTGACGCCGCGTCTCTTCTGGGCCGCGGTCGTCACCCTCCTCGCCGCCTTCGCCCTCGCCCCCGTCCTGCTCTCCCACGACGTCTACAGCTACGTCGACTACGCGCGGCTGGGAGTCGTGCACGGCCTCGATCCCTACGTCCACCCACCGGCGGCAGCGCCGTTCGACCCCGCCTACGCCCGCGTCACCTGGATCGGCGCAAGGAGCGCCTACGGGCCGCTGTTCACCCTTGCGACCTATCCGCTCGCCTGGCTGCCCGTGTGGTGGGGCGTCGCGGTACTGAAGGCAATCGCCGCGCTCTCGGTGCTGGCAACCGCCGTGCTCATCGCCCGCCTCGCGCCCGCGCGCGGCGTCTCACCACTGGGCGCCGCCGCATTCGTAGCTCTGAACCCGCTGGTCCTGATCCACGTAGCCGGCGGCGCCCACAACGACGGCCTGGCAATGCTGATGGCAACGGTCGGCATCGCCGCAATGCTCTCTTCGCGCGAGGCAAGCGCGGGCGCAGCCTTCATAGCCGCCTTCGCCATAAAGGCCCCAGCGGCACTCGCAGCCCCCTTCGCCCTCGTGAGCTCTGCGCGCATCCGACTTTCACCCCACCAGAGGGGGGTCAATGTCGGATACGCGCGGAGCCGGGCCACCCGCCTCCTGCTCGGCGCCGCCGCTGCCGCACTTGCGCTCGGCGTGGCCGCGTACACCGCCTTCGGCTGGCACTGGCTGCACGGCATCGAGCTGGCCGGCGCCCACCAGCACAAGACCAGCCACCTCAGCATCCCGACCACCTTCGCCCGTCTCACCGGCCTCGACGCAACCGCCGTCCGCGTTGCGGCCCTGGCGATCTTTGCAGCCGTCTTCATCTACCTCCTGGCCTGGACCTGGCGCGGCAACGACTGGCTCAGAGCAGCGGCATGGGCAAGCTTCGCCCTCCTAATAGCCACCGCCTGGCTCCTACCCTGGTACCTGATCTGGGCATTGCCCTTAGTAGCTCTCTCGAGAGACCGCCCCCTACAGCTTTTAACCCTCGCCCTGACCGCCTACCAGCTCCCAGCCCGCCTACCTCTTTAAGCCCTCCGAGGGAGGCGCGGGGCGGTTCGGGGGGAGCCTCGCGAAGCGGTCCAACATAGTGAGCGAAGCGAACCCGGGCTCCACCCGAACCGGCCCGCGCCTCCCCAACCGACGCCTAAAGAATCTCAGGCGTGTGAATAGGCGTCTCGCTGCGCTCAGGCGGACCCTCAGCTTGCTCCTCAGCCGAAGGATGCACAACGCCGGTCGGGATCGACCAACCCTCGCGTTTGCCCAGCGCCGTGACCAGGCCGACGTAGATCAGCTCGACCATGGTCAGCACGCCGCGCACGGCGATCGCGATCAGCGAGCCGACCGCGAAGCTGTTGCCCACCGCGCCCTTCACCGCCCAGGCAAAGGCCGCGTCGCGAATGCCGAGGCCGGCGGGAGCGACGAGGGTGACGAGCGCGGCGACGTAGCCGACCGCCTGCGCCGAGCCCACCGTGAGCACTTCGTTGACGGTGAGCGGGATGTCGGTGACCGAGCGCGCCACGCAGTACATCCCCAGCGCAACCACCCCCCAGACGCAGAGGTAGAACAGCGTCATCGTGATGACACCGCGCATCGGCATCACCTCCGGCAGCGGCTCGCGGCCGAAGGCGCGCAGCACCCGGTTGGCCAGCGGCCCGAAGACGCGGGGGTGCAGCACCGCCAGCGCCAGCGGAATCAGCAGCAGCACCGCCCAGCGCAGAGGCTGGCCCTGCAGGTCCGGATGGCTGATCAGGAAGTAGGCGGCGAAGACGATCGCCGAGGTGGCGGAGATCGCCTGCTCGTAGACGATGCTCGCAATCGTCACCCGTCGCTGCACACCGGCGCGCTCGGAGAGCAGCACGCGGCCGAGGACATAGAGGACGCTGCCGGGCACGTAGCGGGCAAGCAGCGGCTGCCCCCAGGCGACCTGCGCCCGCCCGTGCCCGATCCGGTAGCCGAGGAAGCGCAGGATCAGGTCCCAGCCAACGGCGCTGAACGCGTAGAAGAGGGGCAGGAAAACGAAGGCGGGGATCAGCCAGAGGACGTGAAAGTGGACACCTTCGTCCTTGATCTCGGACCACTGGTCGACCACGGTGAGGACGAGGAAGCCGAAGATGACGAGCGCGATGCCGAGCTGGATCGCAAGGCGGACGCGCTTGCTGCGGGGGGGTCGAGTGCCGAAGCGGGCGCCCGCTTCGCCGAGCCTATGTAGGAGTGGTCGGTCCTCTGCCACGTTTGTCGCACCTTAGTGAGATCGGGGGCTGCTACCCGATACCCGCAGCGGGGAGAATGGCCGCATGGGCGAGTTCGAGCTCTTGGATCGCATACGGGCGCGCCTGCCGCAACCCGGCCCTCGCGTGCTGCTCGGCAGCGGCGACGACGCCGCCGTAACCATCCCGGGCGGGGCCACCGCCACCTCGGTCGACGCCCTCGTCGACGGCGTCCATTTCCGGCGCGAGTGGAGCAGCCCGGCCCAGATCGGCGCCAAGGCGCTTGCCGTAGCGCTCTCCGACCTGGCGGCGATGGGCGCCGAGCCCGGCGAGGCCTACGTCGTCCTCGGCATTCCCGCCGACCTCGACGAGAGCGGCTGCCTGGAGCTGTTGGACGGAATCGCGCGGGTCGCCGAGGAAACCGGCACGACGCTGGCCGGCGGAGACGTGACGCGCGCGCCGGTCCTGACCCTGGCGATGACGGTCGTCGGACACGCGAAGAGCGCAGATGATCTGGTGACACGATCAGGAGCCCGGCCCGGCGACGTGTTGGTGGTGACCGGCGAGCTCGGCGGGGCGGCGGCAGGCCTGCTGCTTTTGGAGGAAGGCGAGAGAGCGCGGTCGTCGCTTGTTTCCCGTGGGGATACAAATGACGACCGCAAGCGCTCGCTGATCTCCCGGCAGCTAGAACCTCGCTCGCGGCTGGACGCCGGTCGTGCCCTGGCAGCCGCTGGCGCCACCGCGATGATCGACCTCAGCGACGGGCTCGGCGGAGACGCAAATCACCTTGCTCAGGCAAGCGGGGCCGGCCTAAGAATCGACGCAACGGCGCTTCCCCTTGCCGATGGGGTCACCGACCTGACTCTGGCCGTCTCAGGCGGCGAAGACTACGAGCTGCTCGGCGCGCTACCCGAGGAGCGGCTTGCCGAAGCGGTGGCGGCGGTCGAGAACCACGGGGGGCTGACGCGGATCGGCACGGTCGTCGCCGGCGAAGGGGTCGAGATCAGGCTGCCTGGCGGCGAACTGCTGGAGCCGAAGGGATTCGACCAGCTGGGTTGATCGCCGCCACGGCGAGCAGGGTTCGCACGCCCCGACGGCGCAACATGGCCTCCGCCACCAGCTCCGGCTGGGGCTGGTACCGGCCATCCTCGATCAGGCTCTTCAGGTGTAGCTGCTGCGTCATGAGCTTCATATCGGCTCCGTACCCGGCAACCTTAGTTCTTGGTACTAGCACATCCGTCCAAGTAGGCATCCGCTCTCGCCGGACTACTCTTCGTCTATGCCTAACGGGTCCACGCGAATCCTGCTCGTCGACGACGAGCAGTCGGTGCAGACCCTGCTCAGCTACCCGCTACGCAAGGACGGCTACCACGTCACCTCCGCGCTCGACGGCCGCGAGGCGCTGGAACGCTTCACCGAGGCCCGCTTCGACCTCGTCGTCCTCGACCTGATGCTGCCCAAGCTCGACGGGGTGGAGGTCTGCCGGCAGCTGCGCCGCCACAGCCAGGTGCCGATCATCATGCTGACCGCGAAAGGCAGCGAGACCGACAAGGTCGCCGGGCTCGAGGTCGGCGCCGACGACTACATCACCAAGCCCTTCTCGATGCGCGAGTTCCGCAGCCGGGTCAAGGCGGCGCTGCGGCGCTCGCGGATGGTCGCCGACCCCGCCGAGGAAGAGCCGATCGAGCATGGCGAGCTGAAGATCGATCCGGCCCGGCGCTCGGTGACCCTGCGCAAGGAGGAGGTCGGCGCCACCTATGTCGAGTTCGAGATCCTCGCGGCACTCGCCCGCTCGCCGGGCAAAGTGCTGAGCCGCGAGACGCTGCTCGAGCACGTGTGGGGAGACTCCGACTATCGCGATCCGCGCACGGTGGACGTGCACATCCGCCACCTGCGCGAAAAGCTCGAGACCGATCCCAAGCAGCCCGAGTACCTGTTCACGGTGCGCGGCGTCGGCTATCGCTTCAGAGAATGAGGGGACTGCGTCTCACCCCGCTCGGCAGCAGGATCACGACCGCATCGCTGTCGATCGGAGCCGGGACGTCGATCATCGTCTATGTCTGGGTCGTCGTCATCGAGGGCGACCACAGCGCCGGCGGGCCGATTCTGGTCGGCGCCCTGTTCGCCTTGCTGATGGCCCTCGCCGTCGGCATTTACTCCGCCCAGGTGGTCGCGCAGCGGGTGAAGCGAATCGAGGATGCGGCCCGCGCCGTGGCCGACGGCGACTTCGCCGCCCGCATCCCGGTCGACTCCTCGGGCCAGCTCGGACAACTCGCACGAACCTTCAATGAGATGCAGCGCCGGCTCGCCGAGCTGGACAGCGCCCGCAAGCAGTTCATCGCCAACGCCTCGCACGAGCTGCGCACGCCGATCTTCAGCCTCGGCGGCTTCGTCGAGCTGCTCGACGAGGACGACCCGAGCCCGGAGGAGCGGGCCGAGTTCGTGCGCACGATGCGCCAGCAGATCGAGCGGCTGACGAAGCTCACCGCCGACTTGCTCAATCTCTCCCAGCTCGACGCCGGCGGGATCGTGATGGCGATCCGCAGCGTCGACCTCAGCCCCTTGGCCCGCGACGTGGCGCGCGAGTTCGGCGCCCGCGCCGACCTGCGCGGCTCACGCCTGGAGCTGCGTACGCCGGACCGGCCGGTGATCGCCGTCGCCGACCCCGATCGGGTGCGGCAGATCATCCGTATCCTCCTCGACAACGCCCTCACCCATACCCCGGAGGGCACCAGCGTCACCGTGACCATCTACTCCGTCAACCAGCGCGCCGAGCTGACCGTCTCCGACGACGGCAGCGGCATCCCACAGCGGGTGCAAAAGCGCATCTTCGAGCGCTTCTACACGGCCGACTCGGCCGGCGGCTCCGGGCTCGGCCTGGCTATCGCGCGCGAGTTGGTGCAGCGGATGGAAGGGCACATCGCGATCTCCTCCAGCCGCCGCTTCACCGCCTTCACGCTAGACCTTCCCCACGCGCCTCCCGGAGCACCGGCGGCGGTCGCCGCCGGTCCGGCGAAGGCCCCCGCGTGAGACGTCCTGTGTCAACCCCCCGCCGTCTGCAGGCGGTTGAAGTTGCCATGTCGAGCGGGGTCATAGGGCTCCCGGTTCTGCCAGCAACGCCAGAGCACCCTGATCCAGGCACGGCCCAGAGTGCGGATCGCATGGGGGTGGTCTTGCCCTCTGGCCCGCGCTCTGCGGTAAACCTCGCCGGCCCAGGGATGCCAATGGCGGGTGGAGTCGGCCAGCCTGGCGACGGCGACCCGCAGGCGCTTGTCGCAGGCCCGCCTGAAGGTGGCGATGCGCAGCTTGCCGGACTCCAGGGCGACTGGGCTCATGCCAGCGTCGGCGGCCATCGTGGCCTCGGTCGGGTAGCGCTCCCGGCAGTCGCCGAGCTCGGCGATCAAGGTCGCCGGGGAGAGCGCCGTCTTGGGGTCGCGAAACAGCGCCCGGAAGATGGCCGCGTCGGGGTGGGCGGCAAGCCGCTCGCGGATCTGGGCGTCAAGCGCGGCGATCTCGGCGACGATTGGCTCCAGGGCGCCGACCAGGCCGAGGACGACCGCCCGACGTGCCTCGCACTCAGCCTTCCCCGCGGTCCCCTTGGGCGCCGCGTTCAGCCGCGCCACCAGCTCGGCGGGGTCGGTCCTGCCGCTGTAGGAGTTGCGAGCCAGGAATGCCGCCATGCGCCCGGCACCCAGGCCTCTGGTGTCACCGGGACTCGGATAGCGCTTGATGAAGGCCAGCGAGATCGGGCTGTCGAGCGCGGCAAAGATCAGCGCCCCGGGCCAGAAGGCCTGCAGTTGGGCGCGCAGCTGGTTGGCGAGCTCCACCCGCACCCCGACCAGGCCCTCGCGGGCCCGGGTCAGCGCCTTCAGCGCCTTGGTCTCCTCGCCGTCGGGCACCAGCGCCCGGAAGCGGTGGGCGTCGGTGCGGGCCAACTCGGCCAAGACGTAGGCGTCGAAGCGATCGGACTTGCCGTGGGCGACCGCGAAGCGGGCACGGGCGGCTTTGACCTGATTGGGGTGGATCGCCAACACCTCCAGGCCGGCGGCGAGCAGGCGCTCGACCAGGATGCCGTCGGGGCGCTCGATCGCCACCCGAACTACGCCGTGCCTCTCGAGCCCGCGCGCCAGCTCGGTGAGCCCACGTTCGTCATGGGTGACGGAGAAGCGCTCATTGACGCGCCCCTCTTCGCTGATGCAGACCTCATGGGCCTCGGCGGCCCAGTCGATTCCCGCGGTTGGTGCCATGCTTCCTCCTCGGTCGATTCACGTCGGCTGGCTGCCGGCCACGAGGAGCCGTTGCGCGTGCTCATAGGGTGGCGTTTACCGGCGCCACGTCCTGTTGGCGCTTCTGGCACCTCGCACCGCCGGGAGGCGCTGGTCTCACGCGGGCCGTCTGTGCGGCTAGCGAGCGTGGCGCTCTCCCGGCGGGGGTCGGCTTCTCTATGCGTTCCCCCGGGATCTTCGACGGCCTCGCTGCGCTCGGCCTCTCAATCTCAGGAGAACAAAGGGGAGGTTGGCCTATGAGCAGGCGCCGCGCCGCCTCCGCGGCGCTGCTGGCTCTGGCGTTGCTCGCGGGCTGCGGCGGGAGTAACCCCGATAGTCCGGGAACCGGCTCTGTGGAAGCGGCGAAGACGACGACCCAGGTCGTCGTGCAGACGGCCAGCGAGGGATTCGACGCGGCGAAGGTCTACCGCGAAGCCTCGCCGGGCGTGGTCACGATCCGCTCGATCTTCGACGAAAGCGCCGCCGAAGGCTCCGGCTTCGTCCTCGACACCAAGGGCAGGATCGTCACCAACGCTCACGTCGTCACCGATGGCGAAGGCAGCGACCGCAAGGAGGCGAAGGCGGTCTTCGTCGAGTTCCCCGATCGCAACGAGGTGGCGGCGAAGATCGTCGGCTTCGACCCGTTCGCCGACGTCGCCCTGCTCGAAGTGAAGCCCGACGGCTTCGCCCTGCACCCGCTGCAGCTCGGCGACGATCACGACCTCGTGGTGGGCCAGCCGGTGGCCGCGATCGGCAACCCGTTCGGCGAGCAGTCGTCGCTCTCGGTCGGGATCGTCTCGGCGATCGACCGCTCGGTCGGCTCGCTCACCCAGTTCCAGATCGAGGGTGCGATCCAGACCGACGCATCGATCAACCCGGGCAACTCCGGTGGGCCCCTGCTCGAAGCCGGCGCCCGCGTCGTCGGCATCAACCAGCAGATCGAGACCAACTCCGGCTCCAACGACGGGGTCGGCTTCGCCGTGCCGATCTCAGCGGTGAAGCGCTCCCTCGCCCAACTCGAGCAGACGGGCAGCGCCGAGTACGCCTACATCGGCGTCAGCACCCAGGCGCTCTACCCGCAACTCGCCGCCAAGCTTGGCCTCGACACCGACCACGGGGGGCTGCTGGCCGAAGTGATTCCCGGCGGGCCGGCCGACGAAGCCGGTCTGAAGGGTGGCGACGAAAAGGTCCGTTTCCAGGGAATCCCGTACCAGGCAGGCGGCGACACGATCCTCGCCGTAAACGGCCACCCGGTCGTCGAACCCGATGACCTCGCCCGCTTCATCTCCGACTTCCAGCCCGGCGAAAAGGTGAAGCTCGAGGTTCTCCACGCCAATGGCGACCGGGAAACCGTGGAGGTCACGTTGAGTAAGCGCCCGGTCGCCGGGCCCGGCGGCTGAGCAGTCGCCCGTCGTCCAGCCGCCGTTGCCTGTAGAAATCGCCGATGCTTCAGGAAGTCTCCCTCGGCCAGAAGTCCCTCTCCGACTACACCCACATCGCTGGGAAGGAGTTGAGCGAACGCATCCGCGAGCTGGCCAAGCCGCTCGAGGGACAGCGCGTACTCCACGTCAGCGCGACGGCCTTCGGCGGTGGGGTCTCGGAGATCCTCTACACGATCGTGCCGCTGATGCGCGACGCCGGGATCGACGCCCACTGGCACGTGATCTTCGGCAAAGAGGAGTTCTTCAACGCGACCAAGCTCCTGCACAACTCCCTACAGGGCGCCGAGGAGACGCTGAGCGACGAGCAGTGGGCTGTGTTCGACGAAATCAACGCGATAAACGCCGACGGCCTCAAAGGCGAGTGGGACACGATCATCGTCCACGACCCACAGCCGATCGGCCTGCGCCGCGGCGCCACGGAGCAGAGCCGCAACTGGGTCTGGCGCTGTCACATCGATCTCTCCGAGCCCAACCCGGCGCCGATCGCCCGCCTGCGGCCGCTGATCGAGGAGTACGACGCGACCGTCTGGCACATGCCCACCTACGTCCCGAACGGGATGAACGGCCACGACGGCATTCGCATCATTCCGCCGGCGATCGACCCTCTTTCGCCGAAGAACATGGCCTTCTCGCCCGACGATGCCGCCTACGTCTGCAACCAGTTCGGGATCGACGTCGACCGCCCGCTGATCACCCAGGTCTCGCGCTTCGACCCCTGGAAGGACCCGATAGGGGTGATCGATGCCTACCGCGAGGTGACCGCCGAGATGCCGGACGTGCAGCTGGCGCTGGTCGGCTCGATGGCGACCGACGATCCCGAGGGCTGGGACTTCTTCCAGCAGACCGTCGAATACGCCGACGGCGACGAAGACATCAAGATCCTCAACAACCTCAACAACGTCGGCGCGATCGAGGTCAATGCCTTCCAGTCGCAGTCCGACGTCTGCCTTCAGAAGTCGATCCGCGAGGGCTTCGGCCTGACCGTCACCGAGGCGCTTTGGAAGGGCCGGCCGACGGTGGCCGGCAACGTCGGCGGCATCCCACTGCAGATCGAGGACGGCACCAGCGGCTACTTGGTCAACTCGCCGGCCGAGTGCGCGCAGCGCTGCATCGAGATCCTCGCCGACCCGGAGCTGGGCAAGCGACTGGGCAAGGCGGGCAAGGAACACGCCCGCCGCGAGTTCCTCTCGCCGCGCCTGCTGCGCGACTGGCTGCAGCTGCTGACCGAGCTCGACGAATAGGCGGCGGCGGGCGGGTAGGCTGAGAGGCCGATGCCCGAATCCGATCCGCTGATCATCGTCTCCAACCGCGGGCCGGCCCAGTTCGAGCGCGACGAGGAAGGCGAGCGCACAGTGCGGCGCGGTGGCGGTGGCCTGGTGACGGCGCTCTCCGGGCTGGTCTCACACCGGGAGGCGCTCTGGATCGCCTCGGCGATGACCGACGAGGACGTCGCCGTCTCCGAGGAGCGCGGCGGGCCGGTGGAGCTCTCGATCGACGGGATCGACTACAAGGTGCTGCTGGTCGGCAGCGACCCCGTCGCCTACGACGGCTTCTACAACGTGATCGCCAACCCGATCCTCTGGTTCATCCAGCACTACCTCTGGGACCTCTCCAACGCTCCCGACATCCGCCAGGAGGAGCTCGACGCCTGGGACGACGGCTACCAGGCCGTCAACGGCGACATCGCCCGCGCCGTGCTCGGCCAGATCGAGGGGCGCGAGCGGCCGCTGGTGATGCTCCACGACTACCACCTCTACACGGTGCCGGGGATGATCCGGGCCGAGCGGCCGGACGCCTTCCTGCACCACTTCGTCCACATTCCCTGGTCGCAGCCGGACAGCTGGCGGATCCTGCCCGGCCGGATCCGCGAGGCGATCTTCCGCGGCATGCTCGCCAACGACATCATCGGCTTCCACACCCACGCCTACTGCATCAACTTCATCCGCTGCTGCGATGAACTGCTCGAGGTCGACGTCGACTACGACCGCGCTCTCGTGCGGCACGCCGGCGGGGAGACCGTGGCCCGTGCCTATCCGCTCTCGATCGACGCCGAGCGGCTGCGTCGCGCGGCGGATTCGCCCGAGGTGGCGGCGGCGGAGCGCGAGGTGCTGGAGCGCCGCCGCGAGCACCTGATCATCCGCGTCGACCGCGCCGACCTCTCCAAGAACGTGCTGCGCGGCTTCACCGCCTTCGACACCTTCCTCGCCCAGCACCCGGAGTTCCGCGAGAAGGTGACCTTCATCGCCCACCTGCAGCCATCGCGCCAAGACGTGCCCGAGTACGCCGAGTACCTGGAGAAAATCGAGGCGCTGGTCGCCGTCGTCAACCACAAGCACGGCACCACCGACTGGATGCCGATCGACCTGAAGATCTACGAGAACTTCCCCGAGGCCGTCGCCCGCTACAAGCACTTCGACCTGCTGATGGTCAACTCGATCTTCGACGGGATGAACCTCGTCGCCAAGGAGGCGCCGGCCGTCAACACCCGCGACGGCGTCCTGATGCTCTCCGAGAACACCGGCTCTCATGAGGAGCTGGCCGACTGCGTCCTCTCGGTCAACCCCTTCGACATCCAGGAGCAGGCCGACGCGATCCACCGGGCGCTGACGATGGAGCCCGAGGAGCGCAAGCTGCGGGCGCAGCATCTAAAGGAGATCATCTACTCGCGCAATCCTGGGGACTGGGTCGACGAGCAGTTGAAGGACATTGCGGAACTTCGCGAGGCGGCTGCTTAGAGAGGAGCCACTCGACAGCTTTCAGGGGGCGAACTCCGCGAGCTGAGGACTTGTTAGCTGCATGGGACTTCGTATCCGCTGGCAGCTTGCGGCCAAGGGAGCTGCCGTGGTGATTGCTGCCCTACTTGCTCTTCAGCTTGTTCCAGCTCTCCTAGAGCCGCCAGCTCCCGAACCCCTGCCAGCTGACGTGGGCTTACCTCGGGTGGTAGCTGCGCCACCCAAGCTGAAAGAGCGTCAGCCGAAGAGGCATCTCGGGCGGGTGGCGTCGGATGGGGGTGCCCGGACGGGGCGGCGTCCTGTTTTTCGCCCCAACCGCAACCTCGGACGGCCGCGAAAGCCGAGGCGAAAAACCCAGCCCCCTCCGGGCACCCCCATCCGACGACAGGACCCGCCCGCCGAAGCCCCCGTCCCTGCCGCCCTTCCGCCCGCCCCAGAAGCAGCCCCGCCCGCGCCCCCAACCGCGCCTCCGGACGACGGGTCCATGGAGTTTGCGCCCCGCTAGCTATAGTCCGACGCCGCTTTGGCCGCACCACGCGAATACGAGCTGGTTCTGATGCTGGACCCGGGGCAGGATGCCGCGGCCCGCGACGCTGTCGCCAACGAGGCGAAGGGCCAGATCGAGGCCGCGGGGGCACTGAAGCACGAGAACGTCTGGGGCCTGCGCAAGATGGCCTACGAGATCAACAAGCGCAACGAGGCCGACTACCGCTGGTTCCGCTTCGAGGCGCCGGCCGAGCTGCTCGAGCAACTCGATCACAACCTGAAGATCGCCGACGGCGTGCTGCGCTTCCGCATCTTCAAAGTCGACGCGGACACGCCCGTCGTTGTACCGCCGGCGACCAGCGCCCCCGGTCCCGCGGCATCCCGCGAGCGGCCTTCTCAGAGCGCACCCCAGGCAGCCCCCGCAGACACTGTGGCTGAGGATGCCGTACCCCAGGCACCTGCTCCGGTCGCCGTTGCCGAGGCGCCCGCCGAGACGGCGGAGCCCGTCGTTGAGACGCCCGAGCCGGCAGCCGAGGTCCCTGAGCCCGCCGCCGAGCCCGAGGCTTCCGAAGCCCCGGCCGAGGGCGACCCCGGCGACTCCGCCGCTTAGTTCCTCTTTTCGCGCAGATTCCGGCTTCTGGGGGGAGAGTCGCGCCGCGTGCGCTCTTAGACTGGTGTCTCGACAAACGATCTTGAGGAGTGAGAGCCGTGGCGGCTTCGAACATCAACGTGGTGGTCATCACCGGGAACCTGACCCAGGACCCCGAACTGCGCCATCTGGGTAGCGGAACGGCGGTCTGCGAGCTGCGAGTGGCGGTCAACAGCCGCCGCAAGGACGGCTCCACCGGTGAATGGGTAGACAAGCCCAACTACTTCAACGTGACCGTCTGGGGAGCGCAGGGCGAGAACTGCGCCAACTACCTCTCCAAGGGCCGCCCGGTGGCAGTGGAAGGTCGACTCGACTGGCGCGAGTGGGAGGCAAAAGACGGCGGTGGCAAACGACAGGCGGTGCAGATCGTCGCCAACTCTGTCCAGTTCCTCGGCTCTCGCGACGGCGGGGGCGGTGGCGACAATGGCAACGGTGGCGGTGGCTTCACCCCGCAGAGCGATACGCCGGCCGATCCCAGCGACTTCGATGCTGCCCCGGCCGGGGCCGGCGGCGGTGGCAGCGACGACGACATCCCCTTTTAGCGCCGGTCTGTAGCATCCCGGGCCGCAATGGCCCGAGCTAGAGAGAACAGCGGCGACGCACCACGCCGCGGACGGCGTGGTGCAGACCGTGTCAGACCGCGTAAATACACGCGGATCAACTCCGAGGCGGTCGACTACAAGGACCTCAACCTGCTGCGGCGCTTCCTCTCCGACAAGGGGAAGACGCGCGGGCGGCGGGTGACCGGACTTTCGCGCAAGCATCAGCGGCAGCTCTCGGTGGCAGTGAAGCGGGCGCGCGAGATCGCCCTGCTGCCCTACGTCGGAGAGCGCTGATGGCACAGGCGATCCTCCTCGAGGACGTCGAGAGCCTCGGGCAGCGCGGCGAACCGATCGACGTCTCGCCCGGCTACCTGCGCAACTACCTGATCCCCCGCAAGCTCGCCGCACCGGCCACGCCGGGGGCCTTGGAGCAGGCACAGCAGCGCCAGGCGGCAACCGAAAAGGCCGAACGGCTGCGCGCCGAGCGGGAAGAGCAGGCGGCCTCCCTACTTTCCAAAACCGTGCTGACGATCCATCAGCGCGCAGACGACGGCGGCAAACTGTTCGGCTCCGTCGGCGCCAAGGAGATCGTCGATGCGATCCGCGAGGCACGCGATCTGCGCATCGACCGTCGCAAAGTCCGCCTCGAGCAGCCGATCCGCGAGATCGGCACCCACATGGTCGAGATCGAGCTCGCCGACGGCACGGTCGCTTCAGTGAAGACGATCGTCGCCGAGGAGAGCTAAGAGCGCTGGGCTTGCCGGCGTTAGGCTCCGCCGGGTGGCCTCGCTGCGCTTTCCAACTCGCCTGACCCGTCGCGCCAGGGCGCGAACGCGGTTCGGCTGGGCCCGGTCCGAGCGGGCGACGGTGGGTCTGGCCGCGGTGGCTCTGGGTGGCGTCGGAGCGGTCGTGGTTGGCCAGTACGGGCGCCTACTGCAGCGGCGCGCCCATGACCACGACCACGGCGAGCCACTTGTCGAAGCGGCGCCGGCGGCGGCCCTCGACACGGTCGGAGTCGCGGTGAGTGGCTATGCGGCGACGCCGCGTAGCGAGACGGTGCTGTTCAACCTCCTTGCCGGCTTCCTCGGCTCTTTCGCGCTGGTGCGAGTGTCGACCTGGGGCATTCGCGACCAGTGGTGGCCGTTTCGCGAGGTCAGCGTCGGCGGCCGCCACATCCACCACTTCGTGCCGGGGATCCTGCTGGCCTTCGGCGCCGGTACCGCGGCGCTGCTGACCGACGACGAAGCTCAGGAAGACCGCCTCGCGATCGCGATGGGCGCCGGCATGGGGCTGACCTTCGACGAGGCGGCGCTGCTGCTCGACCTGCGTGATGTCTATTGGACCCGCAAGGGCCTGCTCAGCGTTCAGCTGAGTCTCGGCGCGACGGCGATCCTCAGCATCGCGATCCTCACCCAGCGCATGCTACGGAGAGGCGAGCGACAAAAGGAGGCCGCGGGCGAGATCCCGCCGGCCGAGTTTTAGAGCTGGGTGGCGATGAGGCCGATCAGGGCAGCCAGCATCAGCCCACAGAACCCAAACATCATCCGGTATGTCTCGAGCAAGCGCTGGTCCATGCTCTGGAAGCGCTTCTCGAGCTTGTCGAACCCTGCTCTCATCTCGCCGCGGACTGCTTGGAATTCTTCTTTCATCTCAGTCCGAACCGCGCCGAATTCCTCTTTCATCTCGCCGCGGACCGCGCCGAATTCCTCTTTCATCTCAGTCCGAACCGCGCCGAATTCCTCCTTCATCTCGCCGCGGACCGCTTTGAACTCGGTTCGCATCTCGAGATGCAGAGCGTCGACCTTCCCGTTGAGGTCGTCCATCCGGTCGTCGGTCCAGCTCTCTCTCATCGCCTCCATTGTTGCACCGTAAACGTTGCGGCGTCACGCGTGGTGCGCAGATTGAAAATTTTCTGCAACAACATCCGCACGGAAGATTCCTTCGTCATTTGCAGACTGGCTTCCCTTGGCCGCACGCGCACTCTGGTTTGCTTGGCGACCGGAGCGAATCCGCCGCCCCGGCCCCTTAACTAGACGTTGATGCCGCAGCCTTCCGCAACCCACGTTCCGCCCCAGAACATCGAGGCCGAGGAATCGGTGCTGGGAGCGATGCTGGTTGCCGAGCCGTCGCTGAGCCGCGTCATCGACGAGGTCAAGCTCAACGGCGAGGACTTCTACCTGGAGAAGCACGCGGCGATCTTCCGCGCCGCGCGCGACCTCTACGCGGCCTCCAAGCCGGTCGACGAGCTCAGCGTCAGCGAGGCGCTGGTCCAGCGCAACGAGATCGAGGAGGCCGGCGGCAAGCACTACGTCTCCGAGCTGGCGGCGAAGGTGCCGGCGGCCGGCAACGCCAAGCACTACGCCGAGATCGTCCAGCAGAACTCGTTGCTGCGGCGGCTGCTCGGCGCCGGCCAGGAGATCCAGGGCTGGGTCCACGAGCGCGAGGGCGAGCCGCGCGAGCTCTCCGAGCGCGCCGAGAGGCTGCTCTTCGAAGTCGCTCACAAAGAGCAGGCGAGCGACTTCCGCCAGCTCTCGGAGATCCTCCACGACGAGGTCGACCGGCTGGAGAAGCTCTCGACCGGCGAGCTGGAGCTGACCGGCACCCCTTCCGGCTTCCGCGACATCGACGCGATCACCGGCGGCTTCCAGCCCGGCAACCTGATCATCGTCGCCGCCCGCCCGGCGATGGGCAAGAGCGCGATCGTCGCCAACATCGCCGAGAACGTGGCGGTGAAGCGGGGGATGCCGGTCGCCTTCTTCTCCCTGGAGATGTCGGAGGTGGAGCTGGCCCAGCGCTTCATCGCCTGCCGGGCACGGATCTCCGGCGACAAGCTGCGCAAGGGGCAGGTCGCGCAGAAAGACTGGCCGAAGGTGGTGCGCGCCTGCAACGAGCTGGAGGAGGCGCCGCTCTGGTTCGACGACTCCTCCGACCTGGGCCTGCTCGACCTGCGGGCGAAGGCACGGCGGCTGCACGCACAGACTCAGGATCAGGGTGGGCTCGGCCTGGTGATCGTCGACTACCTGCAGCTGATGCGTGCCGACGACCTGCGCGCCAACCGGGTCGAGCAGGTCGGCCAGATGAGCCGCGGCCTGAAGATCCTCGCCCGCGAGCTCGAGGTGCCGGTGCTGGCGATCTCCCAGCTCTCCCGCGCACCCGAGCAGCGCCACCCGCCGAAGCCGATGCTGTCGGACCTGCGCGAGTCGGGATCGATCGAGCAGGACGCGGACCTGGTCGCTTTCCTCTTCCGCGAGGACTACTACCGCGATCCCGAGGACGAGCCCGACGGGCTGGCCGACGTGATCATCGCCAAGCATAGGAACGGGCCGATCGGCTCGCCGAAACTGGTCTTCCTCGACCGCTTCCCCAAATTCGCCGACTTCTCCGGCCACGAGCGGCCGGTCGAGCAGCCGGCGGGAGAAGGGCCGCCGCTCGAGGAAGCCGCCGGCGCGGGGCCTGAGTTCTGATGCCCGCGATCCCCCGCAGCGAACCGTTCGCCCTGCAGGCCTGCCCGCTGGGCGCCTGTGACGGCTCCGGCTGGATCCTCGGGCCCGAAGACGTCGCCCGAGCCTGCGAGTGCCGTGAGCCGCGGCTGAAACGGGGGCGGGTCCGCGGCGTCGCCTCGGCGATCCCACCGCGCTACCGCGGCGTCTCCTTCGACCGCCCGCCGGTCAGCGACATGGTGCGCGACATGAGCACCCGTCACGTCGTCAATGCCGTGCAGAGCTTCGTCGACGACCTCGACGAGAACCTCGCCGCGGGCAAGGGGATGTGGCTGATGGGAAACACCGGCACCGGCAAGACGACGCTGGGGATGCTGGCGGCAAAGACGGCGCTGGCGGCAGGACGGACGGTCGCCGTCTACTTCACGCCCAAGCTGCTGACGCAGATCCGCCAGACCTACCAGGCGACCGAATCCGAGGACGCCTACGACGCCTTCTTCAGGCGGCTGACCTCGGTCGACCTGCTCTACATCGACGACCTCGGCTCCGAGCGCCACACCGACTGGGTGGTGGAGCAGCTCTATGCGTTGGTCAACGAGCGTTACGAGAACCAGCGCTCGATGCTGGTCACCAGCAACGCCGCGCGGGACGTCGAGGAAGGGCGCAAGCAGCTCGAGGACCAGATCGGATCGCGCACGGTCTCACGCCTGATCGAGATCTGCGACGACCCCCTGCCCCTGTTCGGCCCGGACCGGCGCGAGCAGGCGCGCGCGGTCGGAGCGTAGAACCAGGCACAATCCCGGGTCGCTATGCCCGGAATCGTCATAGTCGGCGCCCAGTGGGGCGATGAGGGGAAGGGGAAGGTCGTCGACCTGCTCGCCGGCCGCGCCAGCGCGATCGTGCGCTTCCAGGGCGGCAACAACGCCGGCCACACGATCGTCCGCGACGGCGAGGAGTTCAAGTTCCATCTGATCCCCTCCGGCATCCTCTACCCGGACAAGATCTGCGCGATCGGCAACGGCGTCGTCCTCGATCCCGCCATCCTGCTCGGCGAGATCGACGGGCTGAAGCGCCGCGGCATCGACGTCGGCAACCTGCGGATCTCCGCCAACGCCCACCTGATCATGCCCTACCACGTCCTGCTCGATACGGCGGGAGAGGTAATGCTGGGCAAGCTCTCGATCGGCACCACGCGGCGCGGGATCGGCCCGTGCTATGCCGACAAGGCGCTGCGGCTCGGCATCCGCGTTCAGGACCTGCTCGACGAGAAGATCCTGCGCAAGAAGATCATGGCGGCGCTCGAGCCCAAGCAGCAGGCGCTGCGCGAACTCTCCGTGCAGCGCCGCAAGCTGCGCAAGGAGGCCGGCGAGGGTTCCCGGGAAGGGGCCGACCAGTCGGTCGCCGCGGCGCCCGATCCCCGCCTCGACCTGCACGCGATGACCGAGGAGTTCACCGCCTACGGCCACCGGCTCGAGCCCCACATCGCCGACACCGCGCGCCTCTGCTGGGAAGAGCTCGACAACGGCCGCACGGTTCTCTTCGAGGGCGCTCAGGCGACCCTGCTCGACCTCGACCACGGCACCTATCCCTTCGTCACCTCCTCCAACCCAATCGCCGGCGCCGCGACCGTCGGGGCGGGCATCGGGCCGGCCGACATCGACGAGGTCTGGGGGGTTGCCAAGGCATACGCGACGCGAGTCGGCGCCGGGCCCTTCCCAACCGAGCTCGACGACGCGGTGGGGCGGCACATGCTCGAGCGCGGTCACGAGTACGGGACGACGACCGGGCGCGAGCGACGCTGCGGCTGGATGGACCTGGTCGCCCTGCGCTACGCCGTGCGCCTCAACACCATGAGCGCGCTGACGATCACCAAGCTCGACGTGCTCAGCGGGATCGGCCCGCTGAAGGTCGCGGTGCGCTACCGCTCACGCGAGGGGGCGGTCTTCGAGACCTTCCCCTACCACCAGTCGATCCTCCACTCGGCCGAGCCCGAGTACGAGGAGCTGCCCGGCTTCGATGCCGACCTGACCGCCTGCCGGAACGAGGCCGACCTGCCGGCTGAGGCGCGGGCCTATCTCGACTTCATCGCCGGCTTCGTCGACGTCCCGATCCGCCTGGTAGGCGTCGGTCCGAGCCGCGACCAGGTGATTTGGATTGGCGGAGAACCAGGGGTGCTTTAAAGTCGTGGTGTGGCTACCGGTAGACGCACCGCTAAGCTGAACGAGCGGCTGCCCCGGGGCCGTCACGGGCTACCGCGGGAGGCGGTGACGGAGTCCCAGCAGCGGCGGATTCTGCAGGCGATGATCGAGGTCGTCGCCGAGCGTGGCTACCCCGAGACGCGCGTGGTCGACGTGATCGGCGTCGCCGGCGTTTCGAGAAAGACCTTTTATGAGCTGTTCGCCAGCAAGGAGGACTGCTTCCTCGCCGCCTACGACGTCCTGCTCGGCAACCTGCTCGGCGACACGGCGCGGGGATTCGAGTCGAAGCCCGGCTCGCCCTGGGCCGAGCGCGTCGCGGCAGGCCTGGCGGAGCTGCTCAAACACCTCGCCGAGCATCCCGACGAGGGCCGTTTCGCGATCGTCGAGGTGCTGGCCGCGGGGCCGAAGGCGCTCGCCCGCCGCGACGCGGCCCTGCGTCAGTTCACCGGATTTCTCGACGCCGGCCGGGCCGAGACCTCGGTCGAGCTGCCGGGGATCACCTCGCTCTCGCTGGCCGGAGGGATCAACGAGCTGCTCTACAGCGAGATCCTCCACGGCGCTTCCGCCCGCCTTCCCAGCCGCCTTCCCGACCTGATGTTCTGGATCACGCTGCCGTTCCTGGGCCCCGAGGGGGCGGCGGAGGAGCGCGAGCGGGTGCGGCTCTCGATGCTCGAGGGCTGAGCGCCGGTTGCAAGGCCGCTCTTTTGCCCGTGTGCGTGGGTTTAAGAAATGGCCAGGGCTGGTAGTTTTGCCAGCGGAGGCATCGAATCGTGCTTTAAAACGGCTTCCGCTCAGACGGGCAGGGGCAAAAGGAGAGAGAAGAGCATGCGTAGAAACTTGATGTTGGCACTCGCCCTGGCAGCAGTGCTGTCGCTGGGCGTAGCGGCCGTCGCAAGCGCGGTCAGCACCACGCTGCGGGCGGGCGACCTGATCGCCACCTTCGGCGGCACCACCTCGCCGAAGGCACTGTCGAAGACCAAGTACACGCCGGTCGTCGCGAACCTGTTCGGCAAACTCTCGACCAGCGACGGCACTCATCCGCCCGCGTTCCGCGAAGCGGTCGTCGACATCGACAAAGACGTGAAAGTCAACGTCAAGGGCTACCCGGTCTGCAAAGCGGGCCAGCTCGAGGCACGTGATACCAAGGCCGCGAAAGCAGCCTGTGGGAACACGATCCTCGGCGAAGGCAAAGCGGAAGCCGAGATCGCCTTCCCCGAACAGAAGCCGATCAAAGTCCCGAGCCCTCTCCTCGTTTTCAACGGTGGCGAAAAGGGCGGCAAGGTCACGCTGCTGATCCACACCTTCATCACCGTGCCGGCACCGACGGCGATCGTCACCACCGTGACCATCTCCAGGAAAGGCACCGGGCTGCACTCGATCGCGAAAATCCCGGTCATCGCCGGCGGCAGCGGCTCCGCGCTCAGCTTCAGCTTCAAGCTGGGCAAGACCTACACCTACAAGGGCAAGAAGGTCGGCTACTTCGAAGCCAAATGCCCGGACGGGGTCTTCAAGGTAAACGTCCCAAGCGTCGTCTTCAAGAACGAAGCGCATACGCCGGGACAGGAAAGCTCCTTCAACCTCAAAGGCGCGCTCGCCGTACCCTGCACGCCCAAGGGCTAGTTACGCAGGCACTAGGGGCTCGTCGCAAGACGAAGCCAGAAAGGGGCGGCCGAGAGGCCGCCCCTTTCTCTTGCTCGATTTGGCCCGTAGGATGCGGGGATGCGTAGGGGTTTGATCTTGGTACTGAGCGTGGTCGCCGTCGTCTTGGGAACTGCGAGCGCCGCGAGCGCGGTGAGTTGCACGCTGAGCTCTTGCTCAGGGTTTCCGCCTCTGGCGGCGACCTTCGGTGGCAGCGTCTCGCCACGCAAGCTGCCGAAGAACGACTATGTACCCATCACCGCGAGCGTCTTCGGCAAAGTCTCGACCAGCGACGGTACCCATCCGCCCGCGTTCCGCGAAGCGGTCGTCGACATCGACAAAGACGTGAAAGTCAACGTCAAGGGCTACCCGGTCTGCCGCATATCCCCTCGTACACGTGAACCGGACAGCGGGAGAAGCAAGATAGAAAAAGCTTGCCACAGCGCCCTCATCGGTAGAGGCGAGGCGGAAGCCGAGATTGCCTTCCCCGAACAGAAACCGATCAAGGTCCCGAGCCCGCTGCTCGTCTTCAACGGCGGCGAAAAGGGCGGCAAGGTCACGCTGCTGATCGTCACCTTCGTCACCGTGCCGGCGCCGGCGGCGATCGTCGCCACCGTGACCATCGCCAGGAAAGGCGTCGGGCTCCACTCGATCGCGAAAGTCCCGGTAGTCGCGGACGGCTACGGCTCTCTGCTCAGCTTCAGCTTCAAGCTCGGGAGGACCTACTCCTACAAGGGCAAGAAGGTCGGCTACTTCGAAGCCAAATGCCCGGACGGGGTCTTCAAGGTAAACGTGCCGAGCGTTGTCTTCAAGAACGAAGCGCACACGCCGGGGCAGGAAAGTGCCTTCAATCTCAAAGGCAGCCAAACGGTTCCCTGTAGCCCGTACGGGTAACCCTTCCGGGCTCTATTCGCCCTGTTCGAAGGTGTGCTGGTAACTCGTCGCCGGGCCGCTGCCGTAGATCGGCTGGAAGGGCGCCTGGGGTTCGCAGCCGGGTGCCGGAATGCTCGAGGAGCTTTGCTGTTCGGCGAAGGCATAGTGCTTCAGGCGGTTGAAGAAGTCGGTGGCTTTGGTGACGTCGCCCCCGGTCCTTTCGTTGAACGCTTTTTCGTTCGGGGTGTTGGAGTCGAGGGTCGCCGTGATTCCCGAGCTGCACTGGCGGGTGTCGAAGTTGAGCAGGCCCTTGGCCAAGCGGTTGAACGCCCCCGGCTGGGCGTAGGCGTTGTTGCGGTTCGTGGTCGTTCGATTTGAATACGTGGCCAGCGTTTCGGGACCGAGCGGGCCGAGCAGACGGAGGTAGTGGGTCTGTTTGCCCTGCGAGCTGAGATGGACCGCATTGGTCGCTGCCGCGACATTCCCCATAAGCGAGGTGACCTCTCGTTTGTAGAGGCCGAGGCCGGTGAGGATCGGGTTGAGGTTGCGCAGGAAGGGATCGAGCGCTCGCAACAGGACGGGGAAGTCGCCACGGAGGAACTTGCGCAGGGCGGGGAAGCCGCTGGGGGCGCGGTCGATCACCGTTTCCAACCCTTCGAAGAGACCCTTCGCCTGTGGCGCCAGATTGGAGAAGGCAACCAGGGTCGGCGAGAGCTGCTTGGCCGCCGGGACAAGCTGGCGGAAGAGAGGATCGGAGTTGACGGCGAATTCTTTGAGCCGGTTGAAGGTCAGCTTCTGTTCATCCTCGAAGGTCGGGAAGGCGCGGAACAGCGCTTCGATGTCACGGTCGCGGGCGGCGGTCGTCTGGAAGACGGCGTTGGAATTGCGGATCAGGCTCGCCAGCTCACCCTGACGACCGCGCAGGGCGTGAAGGGCGACGGCGCCATTGCTGAAGAGCTGCTTGACCGCGACCCGCTGCGTGTCGAGCACGCGGAAGACCTTGTCGAATTCGGAGAAGAACGGTTCGAGCTCGGCCAGGGCATTGGAGAAGGACTGGCCACGGCCGGCGATCGCGACGGCGCCTTCCTGCATCCATTCCTGGAAGGCCGCGCGCGTGCGCGGGTTGAAGGTGCGGAAGATCTCGTCGAGCTGCGCCGATTCGGCGACGTTGGCGCTCGAAAGCGTGCCCCCGTCGGGAAGCTGCGGCCCATTGGCGTTACCCGGAGTCAATTCGACATAGGTCTCGCCGAGCAGGGTCTTGGTGCGCAGGATCGCCCGCGTGCCCCGCGGGAGCGGCGCGTACTTGTCGTCGATGTCGAGCGTCGCCTGGGCCTGCTGGCCGTTGGGGGACTCTTCGATGTTCTGCACTTTGCCGACCGAGACGCCGGAGATCCGCACGTCGGACTGCTGGGCGAGCTGGGTCGCCTCGTTGAAGGGAACCTTGATCTCGTAAGACTTCGCCTTGAACGGCGTCGGGCCGCCAAAAGTGATCCAGAGGAAGAGGAGGATGCCGAAGCACGACAGCGCGAAGCCGGCGATGACCAGTAGCTGCGCGGTGCTGGGGGCTCGCTTGCTCATTTCGCGCTGCGCTCGCAGTGGCCGGACGGGGTTTCGGCAGGGATTTCTTCGGGGCTCGGGATTCTGATGCCCTGGAGCAGGGTCCTCAGGTACGGCTTCGCGAGCGTCAGGCCATAGGCGAGTTCGGATCCGTTGCAGGAGAGCGTCGCGACGCCGCGGGTTATCGGTCCGCCGGCGTCGGCCAGGTTGAAGGTGGCGTTGATGTTGTGGTTGAGCCAGGGCAGGTAGAAGAGGAAGCTCTGCTTGCTGCCCTTCGGCTTGTAGGCGAGCTCGTTGAGAAGGCTGTTGATCGCCCCCAGCGAGGTGCCGAATTCGCTCACAGACGTGTTGAGATCCGAGGCGCCTTCGTTGAGGTGGGTCAGCACGGGACGGACCTGGCGGGTGAAGGGACGGATCTGATCGCGGATCGGCGCCGTCGTCTGCTTGAAGAACTGCTCGTTGGCCTTGAAGGCGGGTACCGATGCCTGCGCCTGCGGAATCAAGCCGGTGAGGGCTGGGCGGGCCGCAGTCGAGAAGCGGTCGGAGCTTGCCAACGCCGAGCGCAGGGCGGTGAGGGTGGAGGGGAACTCGACCAGCGATTCCTGAATCGCCTGCTGCTGGTTGGCGAAGTTGCCGAGGGCACCCTTGGAGGCGCTGACGAAGCGTTCGAGCTCGGAGTCGTGCCGGCCCAGTTCGGTGGTCAGGAGGCCGAAGTCGTGGATCACCCGGGCAAGTGCCACGCGGCGCTGGGCGACGGCCCGGTTGAGGTCGGCGACGTAGTGGGAGAAGGGCTGGAGGCGACGGAAGGCACCCGAGAGCTGGCGGCCACGGCCGCCGATGCCCTGAGCGCCGCCGGCGACGAGCAGCTGCAGGTACTGCTGGGTGTCCGTGTCAAGAGTCGAGAGGAAGGCTTCGAACTGGATGCTCGGTTCCGTGCGCGAGAGCGGGAAGCGGTAGCCGCTTTCGACGTGTTCGCTGCCGCTGCCCGGTTCGATCTCGACGGTCATGTCGTTGAGGTTGGTTTTCGGCCGCAGCAGCAGGCTTGCGTTGGGATGGATCAACTTCAGGTACTTGGGCTCGATGTCCATGCCGATCACGGCGTGGCCGTCTTCGAGGTCGACCGAGGAGATCTTGCCGACCTGAATGCCGGCGATCACCACCGCCTGGCCCTGGCCGGGGGTCACCGCCTGGGCGTCGCTGAAGTCGGCGCTGAGGTGGACGAAGTCTTCGCCGACGAAGGGCGCCCATGAGGGCAGCGAGGCTTTCTGCTGGGTGAAGATCCACAGCGTCATCACGATCGCGAGCAGGGTCAGGATGACGATCGCGATCGAGTCCTTGCCGCGGCCGCGCGACTGCCGCGAGAGCGAAGCGCGGAGGTGGCGCAGGCGACCCACTTTGGGTTCCCGCTCGCTCATGGGCGACTCACCGGGGTCAGGCTGGGCGGCCCTATTTGGCCGAGCTTGCCGTTGACGTCAGGAACGGGCTGGGTCGAGCAGCGCACTTCGGGCTTCTTCGGTGGGCGCCCGCCGAGCTGCGGCTGCACCCCTTCGGGCGCGGCGACCACGTTCGCCCAATCCTGTTTGTCGGTGGTCAGATTCCCGGAGGGATTTTCCTGTTTGACCAGGGTGCCACCGCCGCCGGGCTGCACCCGCAGATAGGGCCCGTTGCCGTCGAAGTTCTGGCTGACTCCCGCGAAGTTGGCGAGGTAGTAGAAGAACTCGCGGTAGTTGGGGCCGGTCTGGAAGCGATCTTCGATCGTCTCGTTGCCGGTCGGCACGAAGACCCGGCTGGTGCAGAGGCTGATGCGGTTGCTCTGCGGGATCGTGTTCGCTTTGCCGGCCTGGGCCGCGCCGGAGAGCCCGGGCGCCGATTCCTGCAGCAGCCTGGCAACGCCCCCGGCCTCCCTGCCGGAGAGCAACGGCCTGGCCTGCGCGAGCCACGGTTCCGCCGCGGAGATCAGGGCGGGCAGCTCCGCCACCGCGGGCCGGAACTCGATAGCCCAGGCGCGCAGCGGCGGCAGCGTGCTGTTGAGGCTGGCCAACGACTTGCGGCCGATCTTCAACGTCGGCGCCAACTGTTCCACCGTCGCCGAGAGATTCTTCGACTGAGCGGCAAGCGCGCCGGTGAAGGTGTTGAAGTTGACGATCAGGCCCTGCAGGTCGGCCTCGCGCCTGGCAAGCGCGCCGAAGGCCCGCCCGGCGCCGGCCACCAGACGGGAAAGGTCGCCGGGGCTGGTGCCGAGCAGGGCGTTGGTGACCTGGGCGCTGTAGCGGCCGGCGTCGCCGCCGTATTTGAAGGCGCCGTTGAGGCCTTCGGCGCCGGTCTTGCCTTTCACTTCGGGCAGCTGCGTCGCGTCTTCGGCAGCAGTCGGCTTGCGGTTGAGCGCGGTTCCGAAGCTCTCCAGCAGGCGACTGAGGTCGGCGCGCACAGGGGATTGCAGCGCGGTGAGGATCTGGTCGAGCTGGACGCCGGTCGAGGTGTGGCTGACCGGGATCGTCGCGCCGCTGTCCATCTCCGGCGCGCTGGGGCTGCCGGGGTCGAGGTCGATGAAGAAGTTGCCCTCGAGGAAGATTCGCGGCCGAATGTCGGCGAAGGCGTCGTCGTGGATCGGCCGGCCCTTGCCATCGACGGTGAAGGTGACCTTGGTGTTGTTGCCGTCGCGGCCGACTTCGATCACTTTGCCGACGTCGACGCCGGCGATCCGCACTGGCGAGTTGGTCGAGATGTTGACGCCGTTGGAGAAGGTCGCGTTGAGCGTGTAGCCGTAGCCGGTGAAGGGCACGTGTTTGGTGAAGGCCAGGTAGGGGCCGACGGTGAAGACGAGAATGAAGATCACGGCGATCACGGCGTTGCTCGGCCGCCACTTGAAGCGGCTGTCGGTGGCCCCAACCCTGGTATCGCGCTCCGGCAGGCGCCCCATCAGCCTTCGCCTTCCCTCGTCGTCGTGCCCCAGAGTTCAGACGCGTGCCCGATCACGGTCTGTCCGGACGCATAGCGCTCGTTGCCCGCTTCGCAGGTCCCGTCCTGGCCGGTTTTCGGATAGGGGTTGAAGTGGAGGTGGTTCTTCTTTTCCGGGCCGTTGGCGGGGGCCGAGGAAGGCGCCGACTCCGCGTTTGGCCCGCTGGGCGGCTCGAAGACGATCGCGCCCAGCCAGTTGCCGTTGCCGTTCGATTCGCTGAAGGCGTCGGCGAGGTTGTTGAAGACGATGCCGAGGTAGTTGCAGGTGGTCTGGGCGGGGGCGATGTACTTGATCGACGGGGCAAGCACTTCGTTGGTGTCGGTGAGCAGTTCGAGGCCGTTGAAGACGCCCGCCCCCCCCTGGAAGTCAAGCAGCGCTTCGGCCGTCGGGGTCAGCTGCGCGTACAGCGCCGGCGAGCGATTGAGCGCGGGGATCCCGGCGCGCAGGGCGGCGTTGATCGTTGGCGAGGTTTCACCCAGAGCGCGGGCGCCGGGCTTGAGCGCGGTGAAAAAGCGGCCCGAATCGCGGAAGAAGGGTCGCAGCGCCGGCAGGTCGGCGGTCACCGATTCCAGGGTCGGCGCTCCTTTTTCGATCGTTTCCTGGATGTATGGGCGGGAGACGCGAGCAAAGGCGGCAAAGGTGCGGTCGAGGGCGACGAACATGCTCGCCTGCTGCTCGGCAACCGGGGCGACCGTGGCCGAGAGGTCCTCGAGCGCTTCCCAGAAGCCACCGAAGTTGGTGCTCGGTTCGACCAGTGAACGCAGCACGGGCTGACCGTGTTCGACGAAGCTGCGCAGGGCTCCGAAGGCGGCATTGATCTGCGGGCCGCGCCCGGCGAAGGCATTGCCGAAGCCGGCGTTGTTGCGTTGGATCGCCGTGCGGGTCTTTTCGTCGAACATGTCGAAGAACTGGTCGATGTCGACCGGTTCCGGGCGAGCTGCGGAGAGTGGGAGGGTTTCGCCCGCCGCCAGGCCCTTTTGGGAATCGCCGGGGACGATCTGCAGGTACTTGAGGCCAAGCGGCGATTTGGGTCGGATGATCATCGTCGAGTTGGCCGGAATCGGTTCGGCGCCCTTGTCGAGGCTGAGGTCGAGTTCGGCGGCGATCGCACCGTTGCCGATCTGCACCGGCTTCACTTCCTTGATCACGCCGACCCGGGAGCCACCGATCCTCACCTCGTTGCCTTTGACCAGCGCGTTGGCATTGGGCACGCGCGCCTTGATGTTGTAGGTGGAGACGAAGGGAAGGCCGTTGTTGGCGTTGTAGGCGAGGAAGACGGCGACGATCACGACCAGGACCGTGACCGCGCCGACGATCACCGGGCTGCTCGCGACTCCCTGTATTCCGCCGCGGTTCCTCATGGTCCCAGGAGGTAGTCGAGGAGGGCACGTGACGGGGCGGCGGGCTTCGTCTTGGCGCCGAGCTGTTCGCTTTCGCCGAGGCTTGGGGCCTTCGGGGTGGATGCCGGCGGGGCCGGGGTCGGCGATACGGAGGACGTAGCGCCCGCGGACGTGCCACCGGTCTGACCGCCAAGGCTTTCCTGCATCTGCCTGTAAAGAGCGCGCGCGTCGGAGGAGGAGGCTTCTTCGCTGGCCCCGGGTCCGTTGAAGTTCGCCGAGCAGCCGGAGGTCGGCGCGGTTACGTAGTCGATGCAGTTCGTCAGTGCCGTGAGGCTGCGGGTGAAGTGACCGTACTGGTCGAATTCGTTGGTCGAAGCAGCGCTGTTGTAGATCAGATCGGCAAGACCGTCGAAGCCGTGGTTCTTCCTGGTGCTGACGAGGAATTGGGCCAGTTCGGTGGTGGGTGCGGCGCCGCTGGTGGCGAGGTCGCGGATCTTCGAGACGACCGGATCGGCGGCGCGGATCTTCGGGCCGGCGACCTCGCCGGTCGCGCCGAGCGACTTCAGGGAGACGGTCGAAGCGGCCGAGAAGGGGGTCAGGGCGCGGGTCGCCTGGGTCAGCGCCGGAGCGGCCTTGGCCAGCGATTCGGCCACCGGCGTGCCGGCCTTGGAGAAGTATTCGAAGCTGCCCATCGTCTGACGCAGCTCACGCAGGAAGGCGGGGAGCTTCTGCAGCGATGCTTCCAGCGCGGGGCCCTTTTCGGTGCTGGCCTGCGCGGCGGCGCCGGCGTTGGCGAAGAAGCCGGCGACGCTGCTGCGCTGACGCGAGAGGGGGCCGAGGATTTCCTCCGAGTCGGAGGCGAGCTGGGTCAGCTGGTCGCGCTGGGAGTTGAGGATGCCGAAGACGCGATCGGCGTCGCGCAGCACCGGGTTGGCGCGCTTGACGACTTCCTCGATGTCTTCGCCGCGCCCGGCGAGGCCGGCGCCGAGTTCGTTGAGGATCAGGCGGAAGCGCTGCGCGTAGGTCAGCTGGTTGATGTTGTTGACCAGGTCCGGATCGACGCTGGTGCTGTTGTTCTCCACCGGCAGCAGGTACTGGCCGGCGCCTGGCTTCCCTTCTGGGATTTGCTTCAGTTCGGGCGGCGGCTTGGAGCCCGGCGCGCGCGGCAGGGTGGGCGTGCAGTCGACGAACTTCTCGCCGATCAGCGACTGCGGCCGGATCAGGCAGCTCGCGTCACTGCGGAAGTCCTGGAAGCCAGGGTCTTCGATCTTCATCGCGATCACGGCCTTGCCCGGCACCGCCTGCGGCTTGCCGTCCTTGTAGCTGTCGATTTCACCCGGCATCGTCACGCCGACCGATTCGATTTCGCCGACGGTCGCACCGGCGACCCGCACTTCCTCGCCCGAGACCATGAAGCCGCCGCTGTCGAAGATGCCCCGGACGACATAGCCGCCGCTGCTGCCACCACCCCCGATCAGCACCACGACAACCACTATTGCGGCGACCAGCCCGGCTGCGAGTAGCCATTTCCTCATGGTCCGGGTGGCGAGTCAGCCGGGTCGCAGGCGGACGATGGGCTTACGCCGGAGCCAGCGAAGGGCGGTTCGGTGTAGGGGTTGGAGTGGTCGGGCGCGGACTGGGTGGCGCCGCCGGGGCAGGGGCGGCGAACGGCGGCGGAGCTGCCGAAGGCGTTGAACTGTTCGCTGGGCGTGATCGGTTCCAGTTTGCCGTTGCCGCTGTTGCGTTTGAACAGGTTGAGCGCCAGCTGGGCGCGGGCGTAGTGGCCGTTGCCGTCGTAGTAGCCGGTGATCTGACCGAGCCGGCCGAGGCCGTTGAAGATGTCCGGCGTGTAGGCGCGGGCGAAGTTGAGCGTCGGCTGGAAGGCGGCGATCGCCTGTTCGGCGTGCGGGAAGGCCGTGGCCGAGCGTTCCTGCACGGCCGGCAGAAAGCCAAGCGTTTCGGCGGAGTCGTTGGCGAAGCCTTCGCGGTTGACGCTGAGGCGGAGGTTCTTGAAGACCGGCACGGCTTTGGAGAGGACCGGGCGCAATTCGCTCAGGAACGGCGCCAGGTTCTTCGTCGCCGGCTTCGCCGTTTCGACCAGCGGTTCGAGGTCGTCGAGCGCGGCGCGCAGGTTGACGAAGGTGGTGTTGCTCTGGCGCATGAACGGCGGCAACAGCCGCAGCGTCTGGTCGAGGGCTTCGTTCTTTTCGGCGATCGCGCCGAAGGCGGTGCTGGCGTTGGAGATCGCGCTGGAGAGCTCGTTGCCGCGCTGGGCAACCGCGGTGGAGAGCTTGCTGGAGCTGACGACGAACCGTTCGAGCAGGCCCTGGTCGGCGTTCAGTTCACGGGTGAAGGCCGAGGCACGGTTCAGCGCCGGGCCGAAGTACTTGAAGGTCTGGTTGGCGTCCTTGCCGCGGTGGGAGAACTGTTCGGCGCTTCCACGTATGAACTGGCCCAGGGCGCGGCGCACCGGCGTCGGGAAGGTGTTGAGAAACTGGTCGAGGTCGACCTCGGTCGTGGTCGAGCCGAGACCGAGGGTCGCGCCGTCGTCGAGCGCCGGGCTGCTGTTCGGCCCCGGGCTGATCGAGATGTAGTGGTTGGCGACGCCGGAGAGCGAGGTGGCGCGGATCACCGCGGTCGTGCCCTCGTGCAGTTCCTGGTCGACGCTGACTTCGATCTCGGCCAGGTTGTCGTCGGTGAGGCTGATGCTTTCGACCGAGCCGACCGCTGAGCCACCGATGAGCACCTGGTTGTCGGGCACGAGCTGCGCGGCGTTCTGGAAGACGAGCTTGTACTTGTGGCCGCCACCGCCACCGAAGAGGACGACGGCGAGGGCGATGACGACAATCGCCAGGGCCGCGATGGCCGCAATCCGCCCGGGGGCCATCCCCCGGGCTTTCGCCGGGCTTTTCTCCTCGCCTAAGGAATTAGCAGCCACGGATCGTCGCTTGCGGTTCCCCCGCCTCCATACCGGGAAAACAAGCTGCCGAATCGTATCCGAGCGACCAGCCGCCAGGCATGCGCCCCTGCCTGGCTTAACTCGAAGTCAACGCGTTGCATCTGGGCATGTTCGCGGGGCGCTCAGACATTGAGCTTGGGCAACACTCGCTCGAGGCGCCGCGGCAGCCACCAAACCCGGTCGCCGAGCAGCAGCATCAACGCCGGCAGGAGGACGATCCGGACCACCGTCGCGTCGAGCAACACCGCCACGGTCAGGCCGACTCCGAGCTGGCTGACGGTTGCGATCGGCGCCCCGGCGAAGGCGACGAATACCGCCATCATGATCGCCGCGGCGCCGGTGATCACCCGCGCGGTCCGTTCGAGGCCGAACTCGATCGCGGCGGCGTTGTCGCCATCGCGGTCATAGCTCTCCCGCATCCGCACCAGGAGGAAGACCGCGTAGTCAATCGAGAGCCCGAAGACGACGCCGAAGATCGCCGTCGCCCCGACCGCATCGACGTAGCTACGGCCGCCAAGCGGCCAGTCTTCGGGCAGGTTGAAGAGCAGGGTGAGGATGCCGAAGGCGACCGCGACCGTCGCCAGGTTGAGGCCAACCGCGATCGCCGCCAGGGGGAGGGCGCGAAGGACCAAGACGAGGACGAGGAAGGTTGCGATGGTGATCGCGGCGACGACGAAGGGGATCCGCTCGCGGGTGACACGACTGTAGTCGTTGAGCTGGGCGGCGCCGCCGGCGACGCCGGTTTCGAGGCCCGCTTCCCGGCCCAGGTCGCCGGCCTCGACCTGGAGCCGCTTGTTGAGGGCGATCGAGCCGGGTGAGTTGAAGGTGAAGCGGGAGATCACCAGGATCGCCGCCGCCTGGCCGCCGCCGCTCAGGTCGATGGCGGTCGCGGTGCGCTCGCGCACCCTCGGCCGGGCGCCATCGAGTGCCGAGAGGACGAAATAGCCGGAGTCGAACAGGCCGGGCGTGGCGCGCTGCAGGCGCTTCGCGCGGCGATTCAGCGTGGTGCTGCTCGAGAGCACCTGGACGGTGGCGCGACGCAGGCCGGTTTGCAGGGGACGGGAGGCGCTGTAGCCCTTGGCGAGGTTTTCTTCGAGCGACTCCGCCCCGTTGCGCAGGCGGGCGATGCCGCTGGCCAGGGCGGTCGCGCCTGCGCCGAGGCGGGCGACGCCGCTTTCGAGACCACCGGCGGCGCGGGCGAGGCGAGCGGAGCCGTGGGCGAGTTTTTTGCCCGCGCCTTCGAGTTTCTGGAGTCCTTCGGAGAGCCGCGTCGCACCGTTGCTGAGGCGCTTGATCAAGACGATTCCCGAGACCAGCCAGTCGGTCACCTCCTTCGCTTCTTCGGCGTCTTCTACCAGCCTCGCCTGCAAAGCCGTCAGTTCGGCCGGCAGCCCGGCGTAGCCGGGGGCGTAGGGGGCGCCGCTGGCCGGGTTGGTGCCGCTGACCGCGGCGAGCGCGTTGCGGACCGCATCCAGCGCCGCGGTGAAGTTGGGGTCGGCCTTGCCGGTCGTCATCCCTTCGAGCTGCTGCAGCGCCGTCTTCAGCTGCCCTTCCGCGTCTTCCGCCGGGGCCTGCAGGCGCGGCAGCGTCTGGTGCGCCTCCTCTTCGAGCGAGCGGCGCAGGCGACGTGAGCGGCTCAGCGCGTTGTGGCGCAGGTTCGGGGCGAGGCTCTGCAGGGCGAACTTGAGGTTCAGACCGGCCAGCGCGGCCCGGTGCTGGGCACCCGCCAGGCGGCGCGTGCCGTCGGCGAAGATCCCCAGGGCGCTGACCGCCCTTTCGCTGCCGGCGCCGGCCTGGGCGAGCCCGGAAGCGAGCAGCGTCGCGCCGTCGGCCGCTTTGCCGGATCCCTCGGCAAGCAGGCCCGCGCCGTAGCTCGCTTTCGAGATCCCGCCGCGCAGCAGGGCAACCCCGGACGCGGCGCGGCCGAGGTTGCGGCCCAGCCGCCCAAGCTGGGCCAGCGGACCCGTTTCGGTGCCGCCGGCGAGGAGGCCGCCGACCTGGCGCAGTGGCGCCACCGCCCGCGAGACCTGCGCCGGGCCGACCACCGTCTGCACACCGGGCAGAGCGGCGATCCGGTGCTGCCAGCGGCTCAGCGCCGCCAGACGGCTCGGTTCGGTGACGGTGCCTTTGTCCGTCTGGGCGACGATCACGAACGGCGCGTCGTACCCCGGGCCGATCGCCCGCTCGATCGTTTCGAAGTCCTTTCTGATCGGGTCGTCGTGGGCGAGTTGGGTCTGGCTCGGCGGCCCGGTCTTCAGCCCCACCGCCGGCGCCGCCAGAAGCAAGATCACGACACCGATCGCGATCGCCACCGGCGCCGGGCGCCGCAGCGCGGCGCTGACGATCGTCATCAGGCGCGAACGACCCTCGCCCGGCGCCGGCCCGATCCGCCAGCGATCGACGTTGGGGCCGAGCAGGATCAAGACGGCGGGCCCGACGACGACGGCGACGAGGACGCTGAGCGCGACGACGATCAACAGCGTCGCAGCGAGCGAGCCGAGCAACGAGCCGGGGACGATGAAGAACGCCACCAGCATCGAGAGCATCAGCGTGCTGCCGGCAAAGACGGTGGTGCGACCGGCGGTGCGTCGCGTCGCACGAGCCGCGTCGTAGGGCGTGGCACCTCCGGCGAGCTCTTCGCGGAAGCGCGAGACCATCAGCAGCGCGTAGTCGACGCCGAGCGCCAAGCCCATCATCGTGCAGACGACCAGCGCGAAGGCATCGACGCTGAACCAGTCGGTCAAGATCGAGAGCAGCCCGCGCGAGGCGATCACGGTGACGGCGCCGAAAGCGAGCGGTATCCCGGCAGCTACCGGCGAGCGGAAGACGAGCAGCAAAACGATCAGCAGGATCGGCAGGGCGATCAGCTCGCCGCGCCGGGTGGCGGTGATCGAGTCGTCCTGGATCGCCCGTGAGAGCGTCGCGTAGCCGGTCTGGGTCGAGCGAACCGGTGGCTCGATCGTCGATTCGAGGATCTGGTTCAGTTCCGGCACCGTCTCGTTGACCGCCTCCTCGGTGCCGACGTGGAAGTCGGCGATCACGATCGCCTCGCGCGGCGTCGGGCGGAGGCGCTGCACCGTTCCCAGATCCCAGGGGGAGAGCGTGGTCACGTCGGGGTTGCGGCGCAGAGCGCGGACCAACGACGGGCCCTGGCGGTCGAGTTGCTTCGCCGGGCCGCGCAGCAGGATCACGAACGGCGCGCTGTCGCCGAAATGTTCGCGCAGCATGTTGTTGGCGCGGGCCGAGGGAGTGCCGGGGATTTCGAGGCTGGTCGGGCTGAGCTTCCCTTCGACCCCGGCTCCGAGAGCCCCAAGAGCGACGATGGCGAGCAACGCCACTACGAGCACACGTCGGGGATGGCGCAGCAGGACGGAGCCGCGGCTGCGGCTATCTCCCGGCGCGGAACCGCGCCCCTTGTCCCTGCTCACCCTCGAACCCACCGTGCTAGTTTGGCGGTAGGGGATTACGGAGGGGCCTGAAGATGCGGAAGACTCTGTTAAGAACGTTGGTCGTGGTCGCCGCGATGGCGCTGGTGGGTGCGGGCGTCGCGCAGGCGATCAAGCTACGCGTCGGCGACATCATCATCACCGGTGACGGCGGTTTCACGCCGACCACCTTGCCCAAGAACGAAAACGCGCCGATCAAGCTGTTCGGGCACGCGAAATTCGAAACCACCGACGGCACCCGCCCCTCGCCGCTGCGCACCCTGACGCTCGAATTCGACAAGCATGGCGCGGTCGAGACGCGCGGGCTCGAAAAATGCACGATGGCGAAACTGGTGGCGACGACGACGAAGACGGCCCGCAAGCTGTGTCCCAACGCGATCGTCGGCACGGGTTTCGGCACCGCGCTCGTCGAATTGCCTGAACAAAAAGGGATCGAAGCCTCCTCGCCGCTGACCCTCTTCAACGGTCCGGTCGAGCACGGCAACCCGACCGTCCTCGGACACGCCCACATCGACTACCCCGGGCCGACGACCTACGTCATCCAGATCGAGATCCAGAAAGTCCACCACGGTCGCTATGGGTTCAAAACGGTCGCCAACTTCCCCAAAATCGTCAACGACTACGGCTCGGCAATCTCCGGCCACCTGACGATCGGCAAGGAATGGACGTACAAGGGACAGCGGCTCAGCTACGCCAACGCCCGCTGCGCGGACGGACGGCTCCAGGCGAAGGCCGAATTCAGCTTCAAGGACGGCAGCTTCGTTCAGGGCACCATCTTCAAGCCCTGCAAGGTGAAGAAGTAGGCGCCAGGCAGGGCCGGCGCTACCCTGGTGGGTACCCGGGTGTTTAGGAGGACGACGATGCGGACGCGGCTACTGATGGTGGGAGCACTGCTGGCACTGGGTACCGTGCTGCTCGCCGGCTCCGCCGGAGCTGCCACGGTGAGGGTGGGAACGCTCGTCCTGCACGCCGATGGGGGCTTCGAGCCGCACGCGCTGCCGAAACACGCCTACGCTCCGATCCACTTCCAGGGCTACGGCGAAATCAAGACCACGGACGGATCGATGCCGCCCGCCCTCCAGCACGTCAAGCTCGACTTCGACCACGACGGGCATCTGACCACCGCGGGACTAGCCGTGTGCAGGCCTTCGCAGCTCGAAGGGGCGACCACCCAGCAAGCCCGTCGACGTTGCGCCGCGGCGCTCGTCGGGACCGGACGGCTCGGCGCCGAGGTCAGCCTTGCCGGCATCGCCCGCCTCGAACTGCGCACGCCACTCACCGTTTTCAACGGCCCGCGGCGCAACGGCAACCCGACGGCGATCATCCACGCCCAGGCGCCCTTCCCGGTCTCCGAAACCTACGTGATCGTCATCCCGATCGAACGCCATCAGGGCGTCTATGGCTACCAGGCGGCCTTCGACATCCCGCCGATCGCCGGCGGCCTCGGCTCGCTCACGTACATCAGCGCGAAGCTCGGTCGCCTCTATGAGTTCCACGGCCAGCAGCGCAGCTACATCTCGGCCCGCTGCTCCGACTACATCCTCCAGACCCAGGGCTACTTCTCCTTCGCCGACGGCAACGTCATCTACGGCAGCGTCTTCAAGACCTGCCGGCCCAAGGGCTGAGCCGCCCGCCCCGGCCAGCTTCCTATAATTGCCGACCCCGGGCCGCTAGCTCAACTGGTTAGAGCAGGAGCCTCTTAAGCTCAAGGTTGAAGGTTCGAGTCCTTCGCGGCCCACTCGCAGCTAGCCGCTGAGCCGAAAAGCCGCCAAAGCGGTGGCCACGCCGGCGGCAGAGAACACCAAGCCTCCGGCAAGATCGGCCCCCAGCTCTCCCCGCTTACCCGCCTCGACCCCGGCGGCAACCATGTCCGCCGCATCGATCGCCAAGGCAGCCAAGGCAGCGGGACGCTCGGGAGTGTCCGCCGCCAGCTGCAACCTCGCCATCGTCGGTGGCGAAAGCAGCCCGCCAATGCCATAGGCCATCCGAAATCCAACGTTGAGCAACATCGGGTCGGGCTTCGACATGAAGAGAAAGCTGCTGCTATTCGCCGAGCGAGCCTGCTGATGAGCCGCTTAGGCCGAGCGGGTTTTTCAGCTGTTCCTTGCCCACTTCTTTCTGCACTTTGGCGAGTTCCTTCTTCTGTTTGTCGAATTTCTTGGCGTTTTCGCGGAATTCGGCCAGCTGTTTTTCGATGTTCTTGGCTTCCGCCTTGGAGGACGACTGGGCCGCCGCCTGCTTGGTCGTCTTGTCGGCAGCGGCGGATTCGCTGTTGAAGTACTGGTAGATCGCCAGGGTGCTGAGCGAGCCCAGGCTGGGGCTCTGTTCGGCGGCGGTCTTCTGCGCCTTGGTCGCCTTGGCAATGTTTTCCTCGGCTTCGAGCACGCTGGTCGACGATTCCGCCAGCCGGAAGAAGGTCCCGGCCACCAGTTGCGCCGCCGTCGGGCTCGGTTCCTTGGCCTGCTTCAGGTAGCGGCTCCAGGCTTCATAGCCCGCTTCGAGTTCCTTGTGCGCTTCGGGCCCGACCGTCGGGGCTTCGGTTTCCGAGACGACTTCGATCTGCGCGTTGCCGGAATTGATACGCGCCCGGGTCAGCGCCAGCAGCAGCTGTTCGTCGGTGGGGCTTTTGACCAGCTTCCCTTCGAGCCGTTCGGCTTGTTCTTCGAACAACTTGCTGGCGCTGCTGGAACTGCTCGAGTTGCCCAAGAGCGAGCCGAGGTTGATCCCGCCGGTGACGAGGAAGAGGCTGCCGCCCATCAGCAGGGCGAGAATCGCGTAGACGACCCGGACAACGTGCTTACGTTTTCCCCGGGTATCGAATACCAACCGCCGCTCGCCGCTTGACGCCATCAGCCCGTCATCTCTCCTGCGTTGAGGGTTTTGCCGTTCCTCCCGCCGCCCTCGGCCTGTCGAAGGCGCGTGCAAGCAAGATACTCAACTCGTACAAAGCAAGTAGGGGAACCATCTCGAGCAACATCGAAACCGGATCGACACCAGGCAGCGCCGCCGCGACGATGGCGATCACCAGATAGGCATAGCGACGATTGGAGCTGAGCTGGGCGACGCTGACGATTCCCAGCCGGGTGACCGCGAGAATCGCCAGCGGCATCTGGAAGACGATGCCCCCCGCGAGCATCGTCATCGAGAAGAAGCTGTAGTAGTCGCGGGCGCGGACCTGGACGTTGAACTGGCTGTCGTTGAAGTTGAGCAGGAACTTGACCGCGGCCGGCATGACGACGAAATAGGCGAAGGCGACGCCTGCCAGGAAGAGCACAGGGGCCATCAGCATGATCGGCAGGGCGACACGGCGCTCGGCGTCGCTGAAAGCCGGCAAGACGTAGGCGTAGGCCTGGTAGAGCAGCACCGGGAGCGAGAGGATGATCGCGCCGTAAGCGGCGACCGTCAGCGTCGTCGTGAAGGGCTCGGTGACACCGAAGGTGATCAACTGCTTGTGGCCGCTCGGCAGCGGGCCGGAGGCGATTTCCAGCAGCAGATGGTTCTGCCAGAAGCAGAGCGCGAGGGCTACGCCAAACGCGGCTGCGCTGACGATGAGGCGACTGCGCAACTCATCGAGGTGCTCTACGAGGCTGAGGCGGTCTTCGTGGGAGACCGGCCTGACGCGGCGGGACATCCCGTGCCGGCCTCAGGGCTGCTTGTGTGCGACGGGCTCGGCCTTCTCGTCCGCGACGGGGCCGGGGTCTCCGGCTGGGATCTCACGCTGCCTAGGAGGCTCCTCGTCGTCGTCGTGCTCGCCGCTGACCGAGCCACGGAACTCGCGGATGCCCTTGCCGAGCGAGCGCCCCAGCTCCGGCAGGCGTTTCGGGCCGAACACGATCAGGGCGATGATCAGGACGACGACTATCTCTAGGGGACCGACGTTTCCAAGCATCGACCCATGGTAACGGGCGCCGGGCGCCCGTGGATCAGGTCGAATTGTGGGTTGCGCCTACCCGGTTCTGGGGTTTTCTGCAAATGACGCGGGAAACCCCGGATTAAACCCCTGTCTCGTGTGTTCGATAGTCAGAGCATGAAGAACGCGAGCCGCACAGAGACGAAGATCGAGGCTGGACTTCACGTCTGCCCCGAGTGCCGCTCGAAGCTGGTGCAGCCGACCCGCTGGGAGCAGACTGCAAAACGCGGGCACTGGCGCCTCTGGCGCCGCTGCCCCGAGTGCGAGTGGCACTGCGACGGCATCCACGGCGAGAACGAGATCGACGCTTTCGACGAGGCGCTCGACGACGGCGCCGAGGCGCTTGCCGGTCAGCTCCACGAGCTCGAACGGGAGAGCATGCGAGAAATCGCCGAGACCTTCACCACCGCGCTGGCCGCCGACCTCATTACCGCTGACGACTTCGGCTAGTCCTCAGCTGTAGCGCTGGACGACGCCGTCGGCAACCAGGTCGAACAGCTTGCGACGTTCCGCGTCGAAGCCGGCCGACCCGAGCCGGCGCTTGCCTTCGGCGACCATCTCCAAGGCACGGGAGCGAACCTGCCTCAGTGCCCCGCTGGACTCGATCCGATCGCAGAGCCGCGCGGCGTCGCCGGGGTCGAGCGAGCGCAGGTCGACGGAACCGATTCCCGGATCCCGCTCGGCGGCGATGATCAGGGGAAGGGTCACGGTGCCGTCGAGCAGGTCCGTGCCCCGTGCCTTCCCGGTCCGCTCCGGCGGTCCCGAGACGTCGAGCACGTCGTCGAGCAGCTGAAAGGCAAGGCCGATCGAGGCGCCGAATTCACCGAGGGCCTCCTCGTCGCGACCGAGCAGGCAGGCGGATTCGAACAGCGTCGCCGTCTTGAGACGGCAGCGCTGCAGGTAGCGACTCTCGCTGACCGAGATGTCGTACGCATCGCGACGCTGGGCCAGCTCACCGCGGGCGAGCGCGACTGAGGCGCTGGAGAGCAGCTCGATCGAGCGCAGATCCCCAGCGTCGGCGAGCAGGGCGAACGCCCGGGAGAAGAGCAGGTCCCCGGTCGCGGTGGCCCGGTCACGACCGGAGGTGGCGGCGACCGTCGGCTTGCCGCGACGGAGTGGCGCCGCGTCGAGGACATCGTCGTGGACCAGCGTCGCCATATGGATCAGCTCGATCGCCGTTGCCCCCCGGATCGCCTCCTCTCCCCCCTCCTCGCCGGCGCTGAGCAGGACCAGCAGCGGTCGCAGGCGCTTGCCCCCCGCCTCCAGGGTCATCGCCGCATCGGCGGCCAGCGCCTCCCCGTAGCCGGTCCCCTGCTCGCGCAGAATCTGCTCGACCTGCCCCAGCCGGGCCGGCAACCAGCGGCTCGAAGCGTCGAGGACCGCGGTGACCGGCGGCGGTACCGCCGAGTGGCGGGTCACTCCCCCGCGCCGGCGACGCCGCTGTGGATCGCCAAGATCCCGCCCGCCATGAGCAGCCAGCGGATCTGCCCCAACCCGGCGGCATCCATCTTGGTGGCCAGACCGGGAGGATCCGGAAAGCTGTGCACCGACTCGGCGAGATAGGCGTAGGCCTCCGGATCGTTGGTGAGACGGCCGAGGACGGGCACGATTCGGTCGAACCAGAGCGAGTAGAAGGTCGAGAACGGAGGGCGGCGAGGCTCGGTGAACTCGAGCACGACCAAGCGGCCCCCCGGCCGCAGCACCCGAGCCATCTCACGCAGTCCGCGATCGCGATCGGCAAAGTTCCGCACACCGAAGCCGACGGTCACCGCATCGAAGCGGCCCGCGTCGTAGGGCAATTGCAGCGCGTCCGCCCACTCGAATCGCACCGACTCCGCGGCCGATTTCTCCGCCTTCTCCCGCGCCAGGTCGAGCATCGGCTCCGAGAAATCGCAGCCGATGACCCGGCCACCCGGCGCAACGCGACTTGCCAGCTCGAAGGCAAGGTCGCCGGTACCGCAACAGACGTCGAGAACGGAATCCCCCGGCCCCACTTCCGCCCGGTCGGCGGCGCGGACACGCCAGGCGTGGTGCAGGCCCGCCGTCATCACCGAGTTGAGCAGGTCGTAGCGACCGGCGATCCGATCGAACATGCGGTTGACCTGCCCCGCGAACTGGGCGGAGTCCCTGGAGGGTTTAGTCGAGTGAGGAGAGGAAATCGGCGAGCTCGTTGAGCTTCTTCGGCGGTAGGTCGCGGAAGGAGGGCATGATACCCGGGCCGATCTCCACCGAGCGGACGATCGCGGCGCGCGGGATGCGCTGGGCGATATGGGTCAGTTCGGGCCCCGGCCCGTTGTTGCCGTTCTCACCGAGCTTGTGACAGGCGAGGCAGCCGGATCCGGCGACGACCTCCTTGCCGGCCTCGTATTGAGGCGCGACCTTCATGTCGATCTCGGTGGGCGAGCCGCCGGTGGCGCCGAGGAAGGTGAGATAGGCCATCGCGGCGATCGTCAGCACGCCGGCGGTCGTCGCGATCGGCCGCCGGGCGGGGTTGCGCTCGGGGCCGCGGTCGTAGAAGGGCAGGAGAAGGAGCAGGACCATGCAGACGGTCGGGATGCCGATCGTCGCGATCGGGACCAGCTCCGGCGGCTTGATCACGCGCAGGACCTCGAAGAGGAAGAAGAAGTACCACTCGGGGCGGGGCACGTAGCTGGTCGTCGTCGGGTCCGCCTTCGGCCCCTGCTCGGCGCCGAGCACGATCGACATCGTGATGATCACGCCGACGACGATCAGCATCATCGCCGAGTCCTTCAGCACCGCGTACGGGAAGAAGGGCTTGCCCTTCTTCTTCAGCAGCTCGTACTCCTCGAGATATGCCTGCTTGTCGGCGGGCTTCATCGCGCCGGCTCCGCGCCGTTGCCGTTGCCCTCGACGCCGGCGTCGAGCCGGGAGACCGGGGCGGCGACCTTGGGCTTGTCGGCGCGCAGCCACGGCGGCGCCGTGGTGCCCAGCTTGACCACGAGGTAGAGGTGGGCGCCGATCAGGGCGATGATCGCGCCGGGGACGAGCAGCATGTGGATCGCGTAGAAGCGCGACAGCGTGGTCGCCCCCAGCTCAGGGCCGGCGCGCAGGAAGTCGCTCAGATAAGGACCGACGATCGGGCCGGTGCCGTTGATGTTGATCCCGACCACCGACGCCCAGAAGGAGCGCTGGTCGAAGGGCAGCAGGTAGCCGGTGAAGGCCATCGTCATCGTCAGGATCAGGAGGACGACGCCGATCACCCAGTTGAGCTCTCGCGGGTACTTGTAAGCGCCGAAGAAGAAGGTCCTCCCCATGTGGAGGAAGACCAGGATGACCATCACGCTCGATCCCCACTTGTGCATCCCGTGCACGAACTGGCCGAGGAAGACGTCGTTGTTGATGTGCGAGATCGAGGCGTAGGCCTGGGTCGTCGACGGCGTGTAGAACATCGCCAGGAAGACGCCCGTGGTCGCCTGCACGACGAAGGCGATGAGGGTGGCGGAGCCGAGCGTGTAGAACCAGTTGGTCCCCTTCGGCACCTTGCGGTAGAGCATCCCGGTGAGGAAGCCGGAGGCGGAGGTGCGCTGATCGACCCAGGCGAGGACGTCGGCGGGGGCGTCCTTGGCGCGGTCGCCGAGGCGCTGGGCGTCGGAGGGTCGCTCGGGCGGTGCGGTCTTCAAGTCGGCAGGCGCGGCGGCCTTGGTGCCATTGCCCTGACCCGGCTTGGCCGGTTTGCGCAGCGGGGCGGGGATCAGCGAGTCGAGTTTCATGGCGGCGGGAAGGTCGAGGGACGCGGCGGATACAGATATTCCCAGACGCCTCCGGTGAACTCGCCGGGATCGCGGGCACGCACCGGTTCCAGCTGCGAGGTGACGCTGTAGCGGGGGCCGAGCTCGACCTGGCCATTGCGGATACGCGCTTGGAAATGGTCAAGCGGGCGGACCGGCGGGCCACCGATTCGTTTGCCCTGGAAGTCGTAGACACCGCCGTGGCAGGGGCAGATGAAGTTGCCGGCGGCCTCGACGAAGCGCACCGGGCAACCGAGGTGGGCGCAGCGGTTGGAGACCGCGACGATCGACTTCGGGTCCTCGCCGAGCTGCTTCGACCCCTTGCGCACGTAGGCCGTCGTCTTGCCGGCGTCGCCGATCCCCTCGGTTTCGGTGAAGACGACCTGGCGGTAGGTGTCCTCGACGAAGTCTCCGACCGGGCCGACCGCCTCCCAGCGCTCCTTGCCGCGGTGGAAGATCGGCGCCACCGCGAACCCGATCGCGGGCAGGACGACGGCGGCGCCGGCGATGCCGCCGAGGCCTTGGGCGGCGATCGTGAAGGCGCGGCGGCGAGTCAGCGACTCGCCCTCGAAGTAGCCAGGAGGGTCGGGCTTCGCCCGCTCCGCCGGGCTCGCGCCCTCGGCACCGTTTCGCTTGTTCGCCTCGTCAGCCAATCTTCGCCAGTCGGACAGCGCCAGGCAGTTTATTGGCTCGGCGGCAGGACCGAAGTCGCGGGTGTCGCGACCTGGGCATTTGTGTACAAAGGATTAATGCCCGCAGCCGCATACCCGCCCCGGATGGTATAAGCGCCAGGCGTGTTTACTCGCCGCCGGGAGGAGAGGCGGATGCCGCTCTCGCTGCGGCGTCCAAGGGCCGTGCTCGTCGCGGCTCTAATCGTGATTGCCGTTCTTGCCGTGCTCGGGCAGGGCGTCGAGGGCAAGCTGCGGCCGACCTCGCTCAGCGTTCCGGGGACCGACTCGGGCAAGGCCAGCGCGCTCGTGCACCGTTACTTCGGCGACACCGCTCCCTTCGCGATCCTGCTGCAAGGGCCGCCCGCCGAACTCGATCGTCAGGGACCGGCGCTGATCCGCAAACTGCGCACCGACCCGGGGGTCTCGACCGTCTCTCCCTGGGACAAGGGGAGCGTCGGGAACCTGCGCCCCAGCCCGCGCAAGGCGCTGATCCTGGTCGACTTCCACGTCAGCGCCGAGGAGGCGGTGAAGAACACCGTCCCCTATCTCAACCGGACGCTCGAAGAACAGATCAAACCCCCGGTGAGGGCGGCCCAGAGCGGCTACGCCAGCCTCTCGCGCGCGCTGATCGACGAGGCCGTGCACTCGACCGACCGGGCCGAGTTGATCGCGATCCCGTTCCTCCTATTGGTCCTGCTGCTCGTCTTCCGCTCGCCGGTCGCCGCGGCGATCCCCCTTGCCTTCGGCGCGGTCGCTGTGACCGCCTCGCGTGGCGTGCTCTCGATCGCCGCCCACTGGATCGCGATCGACGGCTTCGCCCTGACCGTCTGCTCGATGATGGGCTTAGCCCTGGGGGTCGACTACGCCCTCTTGATGGTCTCGCGCTTCCGCGAGGAGCTGGCGACCGGCACGGCGCCCCTCGAGGCGGCGAGGATGACCCGGCGGACCGCCGGGCGCACGATCGCGTTTGCCGGCTCCACTCTCTTCCTGGCGATGCTCGTGACGCTCTTCGTGATGCCAGGCACGCTGCTCCTCTCACTGGCGGGAACGGCGATCATCGTCACCGCGATCAGCGTCCTCGTCGCCGCCCTGGTCGGGCCCGCGTTGCTGGTTGTGACCGGCCACAACGTCAACCGCTGGCGGATCGGCGGCAACGGCGGCGGTGAAGGGGTGATGGTGCTGGTGCGCGGCGCCCTCAGCCGGCCGCTGCTGGCGGCGATCCTGATCGGCGTGATCGTGATGGTGCTGGCGGCTCCGGCGCTGACGCTGAAGACGGGGCCGCCGAGCGCCGAACAGCTGCCCTCCTCCAACCCCGCCCGCCAGGAAGCGGAACTGCTCGCCGACGCGATCGGGCCTGGCTGGGAAGCCCCCTTCGTCGTCGTCGCGGTCTCCGAAAAGGGACCGATAACCGAAGCCGGCACTCTTGCCGCGCTGTCCCGCTTGCAACGGCGAATCGCCGACGATCCCGGAGTGCAGGCGGTGATCGGGCCGGCGCAGATCAGGAAGCAGGTCAAGCCCCTGCAGAAGACGGGCAACGACCTGCTCGCCGGGCGCGGCGAAGCCAACCCGGAACAGCTGACGACGCTGGGCAAGAATCTGGGCAAGGCAGCCAACGGCGTAGGGCAGCTTCGCTCCGGGCTCTCCAAGGCGAGCTATGGGGCTGGGCTGCTCGCCAACGGAACGGGGCGGGCCGGAGAGGGGGCCGAACAACTGGAAGGGGGCATCTCGAAACTCGCCTCGGGCGCGGCAAAAGCCGCCAGTGCGATCGATCGCCTCGCGGCTGGATCGGGCAAGCTGGCCGAAGGGCAACGGACCGCGCAGCTCGGGGCCTCCTCGGTCGAAAGCGCCTCGGCGGACCTCCTCGACGGCATCGAAGGAAACGGGCTCGAACGGGCTCGGGGGCTGCGAGCGGAACTGAAGCAGCGGGTGAGCGCCGATCCGTCCCTGGCACCACAGGTGCGCGAAGCGGAACATCTGGTCGAAGCACTGGCGATCGCGCGCAACGAAGCGCGGCGGCTCAGTGGCCAGGCGACGCGGCTGCACGATGGCCAGGTGAAGCTGGCGGATGGCGGGGCCAAGCTGCACAAAGGCGCCGCCAAGCTTGCCGGCGCCACCGGCCAGCTGCCCGGTGCGCTGGGCAAGCTCGAAGGCGGCGCGTCGCAACTGGTCGATGGGCTGGGCCAGCTTCGCGGTGGCGCCGATTCGCTCGAAGCGCATCTGGCGGAAGGCTTCCATCGCTCTCATCCGCTGCAGAGCAAGCTGCAGGAAGGCCACGTCGAAGTGTCCGTCAGTGCACGCAAGGCCAACCGCAAGGTCGACCGCCTGCGGCGCAACTCGCCGGGGATCTTCAATTCCGGCTACTTCGTCCTCTCCAGCCTGGACGGGGCGCCGGAGAAGGAACGCAAGCGCGCATCCGGCGTCGTCGACATCGAAAACGGCGGCCAGGCCGCGCAGATCATCGTGATCCCCCGCTACACCTTCAACACCGCCGGCTCGACAGCGCTGAACGAGCGACTCAAGAAGGATGCCGGCGGGCTGGCGACCGCAACGGGGATCACCACCGGGGTCACCGGAGCCGCGGCCGAACTGATCGATTACACCAACGTGATCTCGGAACGGATCCCGATCATGATCGGCGTGATCACGCTCGCCACCTTCCTGATCCTCGTCGTCATCCTGCGGGCGCTGCTGCTGGCGGCGATCGCGGTGGCACTCAACCTGGTCACGGTCGCCGTCGCCTTCGGCGTCCTCACCCTCCTCTTCAACGTGCCCGAGGGGTGGCCGCTGGGCGGGCACACCTACGTCGATGCGATCGGGGCGGCGGGGATCTTCGGGATCATCTTCGGGCTCTCGATCGACTACGCGGTGTTCCTGCTGATGCGGATGCGTGAGCACTACGAGAACAACGCCTCCAACAAAGAGGCGATCGTCTTCGGCCTCGACAAGACCGCGCGGGTGATCACCGGCGCGGCGGCGATCATGATGGCCGTCTTCGTCGCCTTCGCCGGCGCCGACATCGCGACGGTCAGCCAGCTGGGCACCGGCCTGGCGGTGGCGGTGCTGCTCGACGCCACTGTGGTCAGGATCGTCCTGCTGCCGGCGCTGATGCTGCTGCTCGGCGATCGGGTCTGGTGGCTGCCCCGCCCACTGCAAAAAATTCTCCCCGAGATCGATCTTCATGGCTCGCGGGCGGGTTAGTAGACGTGCATGACATAAGAACTCGTGTATTTTTGATACCAGGGTTTGAGAACAGGGGATCGGCTGGAGGCCTTGCGTCGTCGGCGGACCAGCTCGAATAAACAGGAGGATTGATCTAGTGGGAAGCGGAAGGTTGTCGTCTGTGCCCAATCTCGCTCTGGCTGTCGCCGTGGCGCTGCTGGTGATAGTTCCGGCCGCCTTCGCTGCCGAAGGAGAACTCACCCGCGACGAATACGTCGCCAAAGTCGAGCCGATCTGCAAGTCCAACGCGCAGGCCAACTCGCGCATCCTCAAGGGCGTCAAAGAACAGGTAAAGCAGGACAAGCTCGTGCCGGCAGGCAAGCGCTTCATCCAGGCGGCATCCGCGCTCGGCACGACCGTCGGCAAGATCGCCGCGGTGCCGCAGCCGAGTGCCGACGCGGCGAAGCTGACCAAATGGATCGGCTATCTGGAAAAGGAGCAGACCTATCTGCAGCAGATTGGTCAAAAGCTGAAGGCCAAGGACAAGTACCACGCGGAGAAGCTTGCGGGGGAACTCAACCGGAACAACAACAAAGCCAACAACACCGTGATCAGCTTCAACTTCCACGAATGCCGGATCGACTCCTCGAGGTTCCTCTAAATGCGCCGGGTCGGGCTGGTCGCGGTCGCCCTGCTGGTGACTCTGGCCGTGGCGGGGGTCGCAAGGGCCGAGGTCATAAGGGAAGGCAACATCATCGTCAATATCGACGGCGGCATCTCGCCGCGGGTGCTTCCGAGGATCGGCATGGCGCCGGTGGCCGTCTCGCTCGACAGCACCTTCAAGACCGCCGACGGGTCCGACCCGCCTCCGCAGCTGCGCACGATCGCTGTCGGAATCAACCGCGGTGGCAAGGTGTTCGACCGTGGCCTGCCGACCTGCCGGGTCCGCCGGATTCAGCCGACCACGATCAAGGCGGCACGGCGGATCTGCGGCAGCGCGATCGTCGGCAGTGGCCACGTCCAAGTGCAGGTCCACCTGGCGAGCCAGGCGCCCTTCACGTTCAAAGGGCCGCTGCTCGTCTTCCACGCGAAACCCGCCGACGGGCACCGGCGGCTGCTCGCCCAGGTCTACGGGCGCAAGCCGCCGTCGGCCTTCGTGCTCACCTTCAACGTCCTCGAAAAGCAGGGCACCTTCGGCACGGTGATCAAGACGACGCTTCCGAAGCCAGCCCGCGAGTGGGCCTACGTCACCCACTTCGACATGAAGCTGCGCCGCGTCTACACCTCCGAAGGCCAGAAGCACAGCTTCATCAGCGCCGGCTGCGCGGCCCCCGAAGGATTCCCTGGCGCCGTCTACCCGTTCGCCAGGGCGAACTTCGGCTTCGCGGAAAACAAGCACGTGGTCACGACGCTGATCCGCGACTGCACGGTCAGCTGAACGAGCTCAGGTCCCAGCGATCGCCTGGATGGATTCCGTCCAGGCGATCGGCACCTCGTCCGCGCGGCCCTCGGTGTGGAGCTGGGCGCAGGCGCTGATCAGGTCGGCGAGCCTGTGGACGGCCTTGGTGTCGCCGAGCGCCGCGAGGCGTTCGATGCCCAGCGCGTAGAGGTAGTCGCCGGCGAGCAGGGCGAGGTCGGGGTCGTGGCCGGCCAGTAGCCGCGGCTCGCCGTAGTGGAGGAGGTAGCCCTCGCGCACGGCCTCGATGATCAGTGCGTACTCACCCGCCGGCGCAAACGCCGCAGCCTCGTCTGGATCGATCACATGCGGGGAGATAGGCGTGTCCTCCTCGCGGAGTTGCAGTGCGAGCTGCTGCAGTGCGACGCTCATCTCAGCGCCTCCCCGAGCGACTCCTCCGCGGCCTCGAGGGTGCGCTCGATCGCGGCGTCGTCATGGGCAAGCGAGACGAACCAGGCCTCGAACTGCGATGGCGGCGGGTAGATCCCACGGTCGAGCATCGCGCGGCAGAAGCGGGCGTGGGCCTCTAGGTCGCAGGCAGCCGCGGTGGAGAAGTCGGTCACCGGCTCGGCGCTGAAGAAGAGGGTGAGCAAGCCGGGGGCCGAGGCCACCTGCAACGGCCGGTTGGCAGTCAGTTCGCCCAGCCCCTCGGCGAGCCGGTCGGTGAGCTCCTCGAGCCCGGAGTAGGCCGCGGCGTCCAACCGTCGCAGCGTTGCCAGCCCGGCGGCAACCGCCAGAGGGTTGCCTGACAGGGTCCCCGCCTGGTAGACGTCGCCGGCGGGGGCAACGCGTTCCATCGTCGATGCGGGGCCGCCGAAGGCGGCGGCGGGCAGACCGCCGCCCAACACCTTGCCGAGAATCGTCAGGTCGGGCGCGACGGCGTAGAGCTGCTGAGCGCCACCCGCGGCGACGCGGAAGCCGCTGATCACCTCGTCGAAGACGAGCAGCGCGCCTGCCGCCCGGGTTGCGTCGCGGAGGAACTCGAGGAAACCGTCTTCGGCGGGGACCACGCCCATGTTGGCCGGCAGCGGCTCGGCGAGCAGAGCGGCAACCGGGTGCTCCGCGAGAGCGCGGCTGACCGCATCGCGATCGTTCCAGGGCACCACCACGGTGCCTGCCGCCTGCGCCGCGGTCACTCCCGGGCTGGCCGGGATGGCAAGAGTCGCCAGGCCCGAGCCGGCTTCGGCGAGCAGGCCGTCGGAGTGGCCGTGGTATGCGCCGGCGAACTTGACCACGACCTCGCGCCCGGTGACGGCACGGGCCAGCCGCACGGCCCCCATCGACGCCTCCGTGCCCGAGCTGGTCATGCGCAGCATCTCCACCGAGGGCACCCGCGCCGCCACCTCCTCGGCCAGCTCGATCTCAGCCTCGGTGGCGGCGCCGTAGCTGGTGCCGCGCGCGGCGGCCTCGCTCACCGCCGCGACCACGTCGGGGGGAGCGTGGCCGTGGATCAGCGGGCCCCACGAGCAGACCCAGTCGACGTAGCGGTTGCCGTCGACGTCGACCAGCTCGCAGCCCTCGCCGCGCTCGACGAAGATCGGCTCGCGGCCGATCTGCCGCATCGCCCGCACGGGGGAGTTGACCCCGCCCGGCATGACCCTCGACGCCCGACGGCACAGCTCCGCCGACCGATCGTAACTACGAATGCTCAGCGTCCCACCGCGCGTAGTCGTCGGTGAAGTAGCGCAGCCGGATCTTCTTGTACTCGGTCGAGGAGTAGAGCGTGGCGCGGTCCTCGGGGCCCATCCCGCACTCCTCGGCGATCGAGTCGAGAATCGCGTCGCACTCCTCCTTCGAGCGTCCATGGGCCATCGTGAAGACGCTGTACGGCCAGTCCTCGTAGGTCGGCCGCTGGTAGCAGTGGGAGATGCCGCGGAAGGAGGCCATGCGGCCACCCGTCTCCATGATCTCCGCCTCGGGAACCTTCCAGACGCCCATGCCGTTGGCCGAGAAGCCGGCGCGGCGGTGGTAGAGGATCGCGGCGACTCGGCGCAGCAGCTTGCGATCGACCATGCTCCGCAGCCGCTCCAGCAGTGCGTCGGTCGAGATCCCCAACTCCTCGGCGGCGGCGTCATAGGGTCGCCCGACCGCCTCCATCGGCCCCTGCATGGCCTGGATCGTGGCGACGTCGCGCTCGTCGTAGGGCTGGCGCTCCAGCTCCCGCGGTGGCGCCGCTTCGACCGCGGCGGCGAGCGCATCGGTGCCCTTCTCCATCTCCAGGTTCATGTTGATCTTGAACAGGGTCAGGGTGGGCAGCTGGCGCATCGACTCGGCACCGGCCTCGCGCATCAGCGCTTCCAGGCTGCCCTCCATGCCCAGCTCGGAGTCCGGGGGCACGGCGATCGTGAACCAGAGGTTGAAGTCGTGGGTGCGCAGGTAATTGTGGGAGACGCCGGGATGGGCGTTGACCGCGGCGGCGGCGCGCTGTGGGTTCTCGGCGTCGACTTTGGCGGCGACCAGCATCGACTCGTAGCCGAGCGCACGGGTGTCGAAGATCGGGGTGATCTCGCGGATGATCCGCTCGTCCAGCAGGCGCCGGGTGCGGGCGAGAACGTCCTCGAGCTCGAGCTCCGCCTCGGAGGCGAGCAGGGCAAAGGGCTCGGGGTCGAGGGGGAAGCTCGACTGCAGCAGGTTCATCAGCCGCTTGTCGGTCTCGTCCAGCGGAATCGCCGCGCCGCCCTTGCGGGAGCGCGCCTTCGACTGGGGAACTTTCACCGGAGCCAAGCCGCGGCCTCCTTCGCGTAGTAGGTGACGATCGCGTCGGCGCCGGCGCGGCGGATCGAGGTCAAGGTCTCCACCACCGCGGCGCGCTCGTCGATCCAGCCGTTGGCGGCAGCCGCCTTCAGCATCGAGTACTCGCCGGAGACATGGTAGGCGGCAAGCGGGGCGCCGGTCTCCTCCTTGACCCGGCGGACGACGTCGAGGTAGGGGGTCGCCGGCTTGACCATCAACATGTCCGCGCCCTCGTCGAGGTCGAGCTGGGCCTCCCGCACCGCCTCGCCGGCGTTGGCCGGATCGAGCTGGTAGCCACGCCGGTCGCCGAACTCGGGTGTCGACTCGGCCGCCTCGCGGAAGGGCCCGTAGAAGGCGGAGGCGTACTTGGCGCTGTAGGCGACGATCGGGGTTGCGGCGTGACCCTCCTCGTCGAGCTGGTGGCGGATCGAGCCGACCCGGCCGTCCATCATGTCGCTGGGCGCCACCGCGTCGGCGCCGGCCTCGGCATGGGAGATCGCGGTTTTGGCCAGCAACTCGACCGTGAGGTCGTTGTCGACCTCGCCGTCGCGGATGAAGCCGCAGTGGCCGTGCGTGGTGTACTCGCAGAGGCAGACGTCGGTGATCACGGTCAGCTCGGGATGGGCCTCCTTCAACGCCCGCACCGCCATCTGCACGATGCCCTCGTCGTCGTAGGCGCCGGAGCCGGTCTCGTCCTTGTCCGCAGGAACACCGAAGAGGAGGACCGCTCCGATCCCGGCGCTGGCGATCTCCGTCGCCTCGGCGACCAGCTCGGAGATCGAGAAGCGCTCGATGCCTGGCATCGACTCGACGTCCTCGCGGACACCCTCGCCGGCCACGACGAAGGCTGGCTGGATCAGATGCGACGGCGACAGCTCGGTCTCGCGTACCAGGCCGCGCAGAGTCTCGGTGCGGCGCAGGCGCCGCAGGCGGGTGCTTGGGAACTGCATCGGGGCGAGTTTAGGGGAGTGGGCGTGGGGGTCTCCCGGAGGGTGCCTATGTTCGCTTCGCTCACGGATTTGGACCGCTTCGCGGCTGGAATCACTCTGCGGGGCCGCTTCGCGAGGCACCTCCGGGAGACCCCCACGCCCAGCCAGTAGCGTTCCCCTCCGTGGAGGCACGGGGGCTGGTGAAGAAGTACGGGGGTCGGGAAGCTTTGCGCGGGGTCGGCCTCACCGCTGAGCCGGGGGAGCTTGTGGCGATCATCGGCCCTAACGGGGCCGGAAAGACGACGCTGCTCTCGATCCTGGCCGGGACCGTGAAGCCGGATGGGGGTTCGGTCAGCTCGCCCAACGGCGACGTCGGATGGGTGCCGCAACAGGCGGCGCTCTACCGGCGCCTGACGGTGGAGGAGAACCTTTTGCTTTTCGCGCGTCTGGAGAAGCACGAGGAGCCGCGTGTGGCGGTCGAGGAGATGCTGGAGCTGACCGGGTTGCATGAGCGCCGGGGGGAGATCGTCGCCAAGCTCTCGGGGGGGAACCAGCAGCGGATCAACATCGCGATCGGCCTGCTCGCCCGTCCCGTCGTGCTGTTGCTCGACGAGCCCAGCGTCGGGCTCGACCCGCGGCAGCGGGCGCGCTTGTGGGAGTTCGTCTCGAGTCTCGCCGATCGGGGCACGACGGTGATCTTCTCCACCCACGACATCCAGGAGGCCGAGCGCTACGGACAGCGGCTACTCGTCCTCGCCGATGGCGAGAGCCTCTTCGACGGATCGTCGGATGCCCTGCGCGAAGCGGTTCGCGGAGAGACGCCCGAGGCCGCCGGCAGGGACTTCGAGACCGCCTTCGTCGCCTTCCTTCAGCACCGGGGCCACTGATGCGCTGGCTGCTGCTCAAGGACCTTCAGATCCTGCGGCGATCGCCGCTGCAGGTCGTCCTGCTGATCGCCTACCCGATCCTGATCGCGCTGCTGATCGGCTTCGCGATCTCACGCGAACCCGGCAAGCCCCGCGTTGCGTTTCTCAACGAAATCCCGCCAGGGGCGCGGGTCGCCGGGGGCAACGGCAAGCTGCCGGCCGTCGGGGTCAACGACCGGATCTGCAAGCAGGTCGAGTGTGTCGACGTCGCCAGCCGGGCGCAGGCCGAAACGAAAGTGCGGGAAGGGGACGTGCTCGCGGCGTTGATCCTGCCCAGCGACCTGATCGACCGGCTCAACTCCCTCTCCACCCTGGCCCCCGAAACTCCCGAAGTCGACGTAATCGTCAACGAGGAGAATCCGCTCAAGGCGCGGGTGGTCGACGACCGAATCACGGCCCTGCTGGCACAGGCCAACCTCTTCATCGCCAAGCAGATCGCCAAGGAAGGCGGCCGCTACCTCAACCTGGTCGTCGAGGGCGGCAACTTCGACGTGCTCGGCCAGCCGGTCGAAATCCTCGGCCTGCGAGCCGTCGCCTCGATCCTGCAATCGCTGCGCCCAGCTGTGCCCTCGTCGCAGCGGCCCGAGCTCGACCGGGTGATCCGCTTCGCCACCCTTGCCCGCGACAACCTCGATGTCACGGCGCCACTGATCGATCGGCTGGCGCAGCCGATCGCCGTCCACAAGCAATCGGTCAGCGCCCCTACTCCCCCGCTGGAAATCTTTGCGATCGCTGTCGCGGCGACGCTGACGCTCACCTTCGTCACCCTGCTCCTGGTCGCCGGCTCCCTGGCTCTGGAGCGTGAGGAAAACACCTTCCCTCGCCTCACCGGCGGCCTCCTTTCGCGCACGGGCCTACTCGTCGAGAAGATCGGCCTCGGCGTCGTAGTCGGACTGGTGGTGACGCTGTTGATGTTGGGAGGAGTGCAGCTCTTCGTCGGGCTCGAGTGGAGCCGCGCCGGGCTTTGGCTGCTGGCAATCCTCGCCGGAGGTGCGGCGCTGGCGGCCGCCGGGGCGGCCCTGGGAGCGGCCGCGCGCGACGTGCGAGCCGTCTCCCTGCTCGCCTTCATGATCTCGCTGCCGGTTGCGTTGCTCTCGCTCGTCCCTTCGGGAGCCGTCGGCTCCGGGCTTTATGAAGGCATCCGGGTAGTGACCGCGCTGTTTCCCTTCAAGCCGGCGCTGCAGGCGATGACCGCAGCTCTCGACTCGGCTGGGCCGGGAATCGGCGGTCCGCTGCTTCACCTGGCGATCCTGATCGTCGGCTACGGCGCGCTCGCGCGCCTCGCCATGCGCCGCTTCGCCTCCATCTGATCGTCCCGGGGTAGGGTCACTGCATGAGGGTGCTCTTCATCGGGGACGTCGTCGGCGGGCCGGGCAGGCGCGGATTGAAGGCTGCGATGCCCGAGTTGCGCGAGCGATACCGACCTGACCTGATCATCGTCAACGGCGAGAACTCGGCCGGTGGCATGGGCATCACCGAGAAGACCGCCAACGTCCTCTTCGATGCCGGTTGCGATGTGATCACGACCGGCAACCACGTCTACCGACATCGCGAGGCCTACGAGTTCCTCGATAACGCCGAGCGGGTGATCCGGCCCGCCAACTACCCCCACGCCAACCCCGGCAAGGGTCACGTCGTGGTCGAGGTCGGTGACAGGCGGGTCGGCGTGATCAACCTCAGCGGTGCGGTCGGCCTCCAGGTCGCTCGCCTGCCGTTCCACGAGGTCGACAGCATCCTTGAGCGGATCGAAGCCGACCTCGTCGTCGTCGACTTTCACGCCGAAGTCAGCAGCGAGAAGGTCGCCATCGGCTGGCACCTCGACGGCCGCGTCGCTGCCGTGTTCGGCACCCACACCCACGTCCCCACTGCCGACGCACGGGTCCTACCCGGCGGCACCGCGTTCATCTCCGACGTTGGCATGACCGGCTCGCGGACAAGTGTGCTCGGGGTCAAGCCGGCGCAGGTGCTGGAGCGGATGACCACTCAGATGCCGGTCAGGTTCGAGACCGCCGAGGAGGACGTCTGGGTCATGGGGGCGGTGGTCGAGGTGAACGAGTCGGGGCTGGCTGACTCGATCGAGCAGATCATGGTGCCCGCTCCCAGAGCTGGGTAGTTGCTTTTGACTTCATCATTCTTGTGACTCATTCAGCTCAGCAGCGACCGGCCGGAAAGCCTCAATGACTTGCTTGTTCGGGGTATATCCCCCGCCTTGACGACGGACTAGCTCCATCTCTAAAAGGGCATTGACGTCCCTGGTGAGGGTCTTGCCGGTCTTGCCGTGATACATCTCGACCAGTCCAGTACTCAAGGTGCGGAGCTCACTCTTCGAGAAAGGCCCATCCACCTTCGACATCTCCAGAACGAGTTGGCGCTGGCGCATCCGGGCGGGAGTAGTGGTTCGACCAAACTGCTGGTAGACATACTGCTCCCACCGATCGGCGAATTGCTGCGTGCGAATGGTCTCCAGCTGCTCCTGAAGGCCGTCGACGAAACCTTGGAGCGCGTAGCGCACAAAGGGAAGGATGCCCCCGGCGCCCCTGCTTGCATCACGGAGCTGGCGGTAGTACTCCGTTCGAGTTTGGTTGTAGTGGTTGCTGAGCAAATGCGTTGCTGGGGTTGGCACCCCGGCCTCGAGGAGAATCCGCAACTCCATCAGCCGCGCGGTACGACCGTTTCCGTCTCCGAATGGATGGATCCAGGCCACATAGAGATGGGCAATGATCGCCTTCAAGATCGCCATCGGAAGTTCCCACCCCGGGTCCCGCGCCGTAAAATCAGGACCATTGAGCCACTTCGAAAGGCGCTCGAGCAAAAACTCGCAATCCTCTCGCGGAGCGCCGAGATACCCCCCCACAGCAACGGGATGAGCGGGAATCTCCCCGGGAACGACCCCCTCTTCGAGTTCGAGCCCGGCCAAGATAAGACGGTTGTAGTTCTCGATGGTCGTGCGGCTCATGGGTGGAGCCACACCGGCAACCAGTTCGTCGCTGATCTCGTTGTAAGCGGTTATGACATTGTCGATCTCCCGACCCAGATACTCTCGTGAAGGCGGCAGGTCCAGGTCTTTCTCGATTCTGCGCCTGGCCTCCTCCTCGGAGAGCGTGTTGCCCTCTATAGCGGTAGTCGCCAATGCGCCCTTCGCGAGATAGACGATGTGCATCTCCCGGGCTACCGTCGGGTTGAGGAGCGAGCCTGCGATGTGGGCAATTTTCGACCTCGCCTCGCCGAGCAGCATCCAAAGCTCCGGCGAGGCCGGCCTGAGATCAACCCGAAAGTCGATCCACGGGTGGGTTTCCTGATATGTCCGACTGACCGTCGGAATTAGCGTCTGCCTGGGACCCATCTTTATTGCATGATAGCTGAGGTAAAGGATTCGTACCCATAAAATTGTCCCTACCATTGTCCACAGGATGTGCCATTGCCACGAGGAGCAGCGGAAAGAACCAGACGATGTATAGGTAGAACCAGTGCTCTGCGGTTAGCTGGAGCGAAATCAGGAGGGCTGCGCCCAAAGCGGCTACCTGGATGAGGGTCTTGTGCTTCGGGACGACGGCAAAAGCCAGGGACATGAGGCCCGTCGCAGCAAGGATTGCTATGCGCAGCGGTTCGAGGCCGGAGACTTGGCCCCAGATGCTGAAGGGGGATTCGCGGTCTGCTTGATAGGCGATCGTTCTGTCGTAGAACGTGTGAAGGCCTGGGTCTATGGCCGGCCAGAGCATCAGCAGGGTGCCCGTCAGCAGGAAGGCGGCGGAGAAGATGGCGATCGTTCGGGGGCGGGCTCGGTAGGTGGCTAGCATCGGGGCCAGGAGCAGGGGGGCGAACTTGGTCAGGGTCGCCAGCGCCGCGACGACACCTCGCGCGGCGGGCCGAGCCAGCGCCAGCAGGACGGCTACGAGGAGCGCGGCTACGAGCGTGTCGTTGGAGTTCGACTCGAGCGCGTACGCCGTGTAGGGGTAGGCCGCCCAGCCGAAGGCGAGGGTGGCGGCGAGCTTGCGGCCTGCCGGTCCGGGACGGATGAGTAGGCCGAGCCAGATCAGCAGCGCGAAGGTGGCGAGGTCGAAGGCGACCGCTGCCCCGTGAGCTGCGGGCAGATCATTCCAGGTGCCGGTCCACGGCCAGATCGCCTCGAAAGGGACGTAGGCGGCGTAGTTGACCGGACCGTAAGTGTCGCCCTGGGAGACGTCTGGCGGGAAGTTTTCGTAGAGGGGTTCGCCGTGCGTTATCCGATCGGCACCGACCACCCCCGCATAGCCGACGTCGATCGCACCCGAGTCGGCCATGTTGAGGCCCACCCGGAAGCCCATCAGGAACAGCGCTGCGACCAGCAGCCAACTGGCTCGCCAGACGGGGCGAATGCCCTCGCCCCTGCCGCGAAACCCAATCCATAGGGCTCGACCCAACAGGTACAACAGCACCGGGTACTGCAGCGGAACGGACACACCGATTTCGGCGCGGTTGAAGAAGTAGTTGGACACCCCAAAGCCCAGCAGCACCAGCAGATCCAGCGTCGCCACACGCCAAGGTCTTCGCCAATCGAGTAACCCAATGAGGAAGAGGGCGCAAAATGGCAGGAACACATACGGCGCGTTCAGCTTGTGACCAAAAGCCCCGGAGTAACCCCGCGCCATCTTCCACAGCACCTGGTAGCCAGTCCAGGACTCGGTGACTTCGCCGTTGTGAGGATCGACGAGGACCAGCGCCACCTCCTCGTCACCCGCAAAGTACGCAACCTCCCAGTGCCCTTCGACCTTCGAAGCACTATGCGTCAGCTCGCCGTTCTTAGCTCGCTCCTTGACCACGTTCGCGTCCTGGTTGGCGACCCGGATCACCTGCCCCTCGCTCACCCCAGCTCCGCGAGCCGTCGTGGGAGCCACCAACACGAGGGCAGCCAGAAGAAGGGCGACGAGGACAGGGCCGAGAGGATCAGTCCCAGAGTGCCTCGCGAAGCGGCTCCGCAGAGTGATTCCCGTCGCGAAGCGACTCCAACATCGTGAGCGAAGCGAACCCGGGCACTCTGGGACTGATCCTCTCGGCCCCACCACCATCACTCAATCCCGAAGTGCTCGAGCACCACCGGCATCACGTCGCGCAAGGCCCACTGCTCGCGCTCGTCTGGATCGTCTGGCCCGCAGCCGACGAAGAGAAGGGGGCCGAGCGAGTCGCCGGCGTGCAGGGAACCGTGGCTGCCACCGCCGGCGTGGCTGACGCCACCCCAGTCGACCGCCTCGTAGCCGGGGGTAAGCGAGACGATTAGATCGCCGGCGTGTGGTGCGGTCAGAGCAGCGAAGACACGGGCAAGGGGATCCGGGTACTCCTTGCTGGCGATGCGACCTTCGTCCACGACGGCGTCGAGCACACCAAGGTCGCCCTCGAGCTCCCATCCCATGCCGCGAAGGTCCGTCACCTGGTCGCCCGGGCGAAACCTCAGCCAATCGCCACGGCGCTCCACGACCGCGGTCTGCCCGTCGAGGCGGCAGACCAGGTCAATCCCTTCGGTCTCCGCCAGACGCTGCCTCACCTCGTCGAGGCCGGCCCTCTCCCCCTCTCCGGGCAACAGGTAGACGTGGGCGGCGCGGCCGGTCGGGCTGACCGCGAGCTGCGCCAGCTCGGGCCGGTCGTCGGAGGGCGCCAGCACCGTCCACTCGCGTCCGAGCAGATCGGCCAGGGGCAGGCCGCGGCTGACCGGAGTCTGCGCATGGTCGGCGAGCAGGATCACGGCGTGGCCGGCGAGGAACGCGTCCAGCCCACCGCCCGCCTCGACCAGCTTGGCGAAGCAGTGGTCGGCCTTGGCGATCGACTCGACACTCGCCTCCGGCCCGTGGCGATGCGAGTAGTTGTCGTTGTCGGCGAGCGAGAAGAGCAGGAAGTCGTAGGCGCCCTCGCGCTCCAGCTCGGCGGCGCAGCAGGCCGAGTAGCCGTCGCGGCTGCCCGGAATCGAGGTCGACTTGCAGGGCACCTCACGGCTGGCATAGAGGTCACCGTAGAAGAGCTCCGCCGGGCCCCAGGTGTGGTGGCGGAACTTGAGCCGGGTCGTCTCGACCGCTCGGCGCAGCAGGCCCTCGAGCGAGACCTGATGGCGGTGACGGCCCCGGTAGATCAGAAACGGCGTGCAGGCGGTCCGCACGCCGGCGTCGTCGAGGCGCTCGAAGAGAGTCTCGACTTCGGGGCTGAGGTGGGCAAGGTTCATGTTGTAGACGAGGTCGTAGAGGGCGCGGAAGACCCCGACGGCCCGCGTCGCCTCCAGCGATGACCCGTACTCGACGTAGCGCTGCTCGAGCCGGTGGAACCAGTTCATGCCGCTTATCCAGTGCCGGTCGGCCGCCACCCCGGTGACCATCTCGGCGCAGGCGACCGGGGTGACCGAGGGGAAGCTGGAGACGCAATCTCCGATCAGGACGCCGCGCTCCAGCAACTCGGCAAAGGTGGGCGCACGCCCCTCCTCGACTGCACGTTCGAGCATGTCGGTCCGCAGCGAGTCGACGTAGGTCAGGACCAGTTTCTTCGCGGGCATCGGCCGCGAATGATGAAGGGCGCCGGGCAGCGGCTCAGCGCAGCACGCGCAGGCCGGCGTGCTTGCGCTGCGCGCGCCGGTGGCGAGCCACCCCCAGCCAGACCAGCGCGATGATCACCAGCAGCGTCAGCACCGGCAGCAGCAAGGCCGCAGCGACGACGATCAGCGCTGCCAGTGCGACTAGGAAGCCGAGCGCACCGCTGCCGCCATTCTCGCGGCGACTGGCGCCGCTGACCACGTCGCTGATCACGATGCAACCGAGAGCGGCGCCGGCGAGGCAGAAGACGGCGCCGAGGGGGCTACTCAGATCGGCGCTGCCGGAGATCAAGAAGCCGACGATCAGCCCGATCACAGCGGCCAGCAGAGTCATACGGCCGCGGGCGGATCCGCGCGTGCCGGTGGTGCCGGCGAGCATCCCGATCGCGATGCCGATGCCGAGCTCGAGCCCGGTGCCTTCGAGGAAGCTCACGACGAAAACCTACACTTCGGGGATGGAAGAGACGCCGCACCGACGACGGGCCCACACCAGCAGCCGCGATCTGGCGCGCTACGCCGGCCTCTTCGCCGCCCGTACCGGAGTGATGCGCTCCTCGGCGATGCGAGACCTGATGGCGGTCACCGTGCGGCCCGAGGTGATCTCTCTCGCCGGTGGCCTGCCCGATACCTCGACCTTCCCGGCGGGGACATTCGCCGCGCAGATGACGCGGATCGCGCAGAAATCGACGGCGGAGGCGCTCCAGTACGGACCGACCGAGGGCTTCGCCGAGACCGTCGACTGCATCCTCGAGGTGATGGGGGCGGAGGGCATGCTGCCCGATCCCGACGACGTGATCGTCACCACCGGCGGGCAGCAGGCGATCGACCTGATCTGCAAGACGCTGGTCGACCCGGGCGACGTCGTCATCTGCGAGGCGCCGACCTATCCCGGCGCGGTGCCGGTCTTCTGCAGCTACCAGGCGGAGACGATCCAGATCGACTGCGACGAAAACGGGATGCGCATCGAGGAGCTGGAAGCGGTCCTGGGGCGGCTCGACCGCGAAGGCAAGCGACCCAAATTCGTCTACTCGGTGCCGAGCTTTCAGAACCCTGCCGGGGTGACGATGTCGCTCGAGCGGCGGCAGCGGCTGGTCGAGCTGGCGCGGCAGCGGGAGCTGCTCGTAGTCGAGGACAGCCCCTACGGCCTGCTGCGCTTCAGCGGCGAGCCCCTGCCGCCGCTCTACCAGCTCGACGGCGGTGACTTCGTCATCTACGTCGGCACCTTTTCCAAGATCCTCTCCCCGGGAATCCGGCTGGGCTGGGCGGTGGCGCCGCCGCCCGTCATGGAGAAGATCGTCCTCGGCAAGCAGGCTTCCGACCTCTGCAGCTCGACCCTGACCCAGCACTTCGTCCGCGAGTACTTCAGCGAAGGGCGCTGGCGCGAGTACATCGCCGATCTGGTCGAGATCTACCGCGGTCGGCGCGACACGATGGTCGCGGCGCTGCGCGAGCACTTCCCCGCACAGGCGACCTGGACCGAGCCCGAGGGCGGCCTCTTCATCTGGGCGACGCTGCCCGACTACATCGACACCAGCGACCTCCTCGCCAAGGCGCTGCGCGAGGACGTCGCCTTCGTTCCCGGTCAGGCGGCCTACGTCGACGAGAGTCGAGGGCGCAGCTCGATGCGGCTCAACTTCTCCGGGGTCGGTGACGAGGAGATCCGCGAGGGAGTGCGGCGGATCGGCAGGACGATCGCCGAGCAGGTCGAGCTGTATGGCGCGTTGACAGGCGAGCGGGAGACCGCGGGGCCGGAGGCGCAGCACGCGGCGGCCAAGGAGGACGCGACGGCCGACGTACTTCCCTTCCGCAAGGAGAGCTCGGCGTGAAGGTCGCGGTGCTCAAGGGCGGGCGGTCTCTGGAGCGGGGTGTCTCGTTGCGCTCAGGGGCCCGGGTCGAGGACGCACTCGAGCGACTCGGACACGAAGTGCTGCCGATCGACGCGGGCGCCGACCTGGTCAAGCGGCTGACCGCCGGCCGGCCCGATGTCGCCTTCGTCGCCATGCACGGCGTCGGCGGTGAGGACGGCACCGTGCAGGAGCTGCTGGAGATTCTCGGCATTCCCTTCACGGGACCAGGCGTCGCAGCCTGCGCGCGTTGCATCGACAAGGTTCTCGCCAAGGGGGAGCTGCGCGACAGCGGCGTTCCCACCCCGGACTGGTTCGCCTTCAACGAGACGGCCTTCCGCGAGCTCGGTGCTGCCGATGCGCTGAGCGAGCTGGAGGAGCGGCTCGGCTTCCCTCTGGTGGTGAAGCCGAGCCGCGGCGGGTCGGCCCTGGGCGTGAAGTTCGCGGCGAGCTGGTTCGAGGTGCCCGAGGCCCTGATCTCGGCCTTCAGCTACGACAGCCGCGTGCTGCTCGAGCGCTTTGTCGACGGTCGCGAGCTGGCGGTGAGCGTCGTCGGGGGCGAGCCCCTACCTGTGGTCGAGGCGATTCCCAGCGATGGCGACCGCTACGACTTCGAAGCGCGCTACGAGATCGGCCGCACCGATTTTGCCTGCCCGGCCGCGCTGGACGAGGGTGACTCCTCGGCGGTTACGGCGGCGGCGCTGAGCGCTTACGAAGCGCTGGGCTGTTCGGGGTTCTGCCGCGTCGACCTGATCCTCGGCGCGGACGGCCCCCAGGTGCTCGAGGTGAACGCGGTGCCGGGCCTCACCGACACCAGCCTCCTCCCCCAGGCCGCCGAGGCAAAGGGGCTGACCTTCGAGGAGCTGGTGGAGCGAATCCTCGAGCTGGCGCTGAAGCCGGCCGCGGCTTAGAGCCGGCTAGGAAGTTCCCTCGGCGAAGTCGTCGGGCGTGACCTCGTCGAGGAACTCCTTGAATTTGTCGACGACCTCCTCGGTGTCCTCGACCTCGTGCTCGAACTCGATCGCCGACTCCTCGATCACCTCCTCGGCCGCGAAGATCGGCGCCGAGACCCGCACAGCGAGCGCGAGAGCATCGGAGGGGCGCGAGTCGATCTCCAGCTCCGAGCCGTCGATGGAAACGGTGATCGAGGCGTAGAAGGTGTTGTCGCGCAACTCGGTGACGGAGACCCGCTCGCACTTGGCGTCGAGCTGCTCGAGCACGTCGGAGAGCAGGTCGTGCGTCATCGGCCGCGGCGTCGAGGCGCCCTGCAGCTTCATCAGGATCGCCGCCGCCTCCGGATGACCGATCCAGATCGGCAGGAAGCGGTTGCCGTCAACCGTCTTCAACAAAACGATCGGCTGCTTGCCGACCATGTCAAAGCTGACCCCGTAGATCTGCATCTGCTGCAAAATTCGCTCCGCGCCGAGGTGGATCGCCCATTATAGGTCCGACCCAAGGCCTCTATGGCAGCCTGTACCCGGCGAACTGCTCAAAGAAATCACGTTGCCGTGCACCTTCTCATTCAAAGCGCGCACCACCCGTGCGATCGGGCGCCCTACGATGAGGCTCGTGACAGACTCGACGGGGCCAACCGGGAATCGTTCGGCTCAAACGCTATGCAGCCGTGCGCTCGGGCCATCGGCGGCCGGTCCGATGGCCTCGCGGTGTCGCGCGGTCCGACGTTCCAGCAAGCCAAGGAAGAGCTCATCAGCCTCGGCGCAAAAAGGCAGGATCCCACCGTCGGCCAGTGACCACAAACGCGTGGGTCGGCCTTTTCCAGGGGTTGAGCGATCCTCGCTCACTGCGATGCCCCAGCCTTCGAGCTCCTCAAGCCGTCGGGCGATGGTCTGGCGACTCCCCGGCATGTTCTTCTGCAACTCGGTCTCGAGAGCAGGGCCCATGGCAAGCCGGCTTACAAGGCGGTCCGCCAAGTCGTCGGCGAGAAGCCGCAGTAGTTGTCGCGTCTGGCGCTCCATCTATTTTTGTCCAAGCCATGGACAAAAATAACGCCTATGAGCCCGGCGGCCGGACGCGCCGTAGTCTGCCATTTCAAGCAGAGCTAGGTCGGAGGGTCAAATGCGCCGCGAGGAGCTCGGCGAACTGCAATACATCGCGCATGTGGACAACGCGCCCTCAATTTGCTCGCGAGGGCTGTTGTCTCATCGAAAGGCAGGCTCGATCGACCACTGCTCCGTTGCAGACCCGGAAGTCCAAGACCGACGCAAAGGGAAGCGTGTCCCCGGCGGTCTCCTGCTGCACGACTACGCCAACCTCTACATCACCGCCCGCAACCCAATGCTCTTCAAGAAAATCGAAGACGGATTGTTGGATGAGCTCTGCGTCGTGGGCGTCTCGACTGCAGTGCTCGACCTGGAGGATGTTGTGATCACCGACCGCAACGCTGCAGCGTTCGGTTGTCGCTTCAAACCAGCGCCCGAGGGACTGGTGGATGTCGATGTCGAACTCATTGCCCGCACCTACTGGAACGACGGAGACGCCCTGGAGCGGGAACGCTGCTGGGATTCAAAGTTCACCGAGATTCTGGTTCCCCACCAAATCGAACCTCACTATCTCACCAGGATCTGCGTGGGTACTTACGCTGCAGAGGGGACTCTGCGCGACGCCGACTTGCCGCTGAGCATCAGCCGCAACCGCGAGCTCTTTTTCAACAGATCATGAGTTCCGCTGTGACAATTCGTGAAGGCGACATCTTTAAGTCGAAGGCACAGACGCTCGTCAATACCGTCAACTGCGTCGGCGTAATGGGGAAAGGCATAGCGCTGGGGTTCAGAAAGCGCTTCCTGGAGATGCACGACGACTACGTGCGCCGCTGCGAACAGGGTGAAGTCAAACTTGGACGACCCTATCTGTACAAACGCCCAGAGCGCCCCTGGATACTCAACTTCCCGACGAAGGATCACTGGCGCTCGATGTCACGTCTCTCCGATATTGAGGCCGGTCTTGAATATCTAGAGGCCCACTACCAAGAATGGGAAATCGAGTCCCTGGCCGTGCCGCCCCTTGGCTCTGGCCATGGCGGGCTTGAGTGGCAAGTCGTGGGCCCGACGCTCTATCGCCACCTGGAACGCCTTGGGATTCCGGTCGAACTCTACGTGCCTTTCGGCACTCCACACGAGGAGTTGAAGCCAACGTACTTCCAAAGCTCTCTCATGACCGAGCCTACGCCGACGTTTGGACGGATTGGTCCTGACTGGGTGGCCCTACTGAGCGTTATCGACCGCCTTGAAGGGCAAACCTATAGGCCACGCATCGGGCGGACCTCGTTTCAAAAGCTTGCCTACTTCGCGACGGTGGTTGGACTGAACTTAGGACTCCACTACTCGCGCAGCAGCTTTGGGCCGTACGCACCCGAGTTAAAGCAGTACGTGTCCCATCTACTCAACAATGGCTTGATCGAGGAGGTCCGCATCGGGCGGATGTTCGAGGTCAGGCTCGGGAAAACCTACGAGGCCGCTAAGCGCTCCTTCGAGGGTGAGCTGGCAAATCACGAATCGCAAGTGGAACGCCTGGTGGATCTATTTGCCCGAATGAGGACGAAAGATGCCGAGATTGCGGCGACCGTTCATTTCGTCGCCAGTGAGCTCGCGGCATCGACAGGAGGTCTCCCCTCGGAGCACGAGATCCTTGAGGCGGTGATGATCTGGAAGCAGCGTCGGACGCCGGCGCTATCTCGCGACGAGGTCGCCCAAGCTGTACGGGGCCTCAACCTTCTCAACTGGATTGAGGCACAGCCAACCGACGAACTTGCCACCCACCCTGAGTTTCAGGTCATCTACGGCTAGAGGGGCCGCCTTTACGCGGCAGTGGGCGATCCTGGATTCGAACCAGGGACCTCGTCCTTATCAGAGACGCGCTCTAACCAACTGAGCTAATCGCCCGGGGCGACGCGATGATAGCGACCCGGCGGCGCTGCCCGCGCGGCGTGCTCAGGCTCGTTTGCGGCCCAGCTTGCGCGCCAGAGCAAGGGCTTCGTCGAGGTCGGCGAGGCGGATCTCGACCGACACCCCTGCCCCACGCGGACGCACCTTCACCTCGTGGCCGAGTGCGGTCTCCAGCTTGTCGGCCGCCTCGCGCATCGCTGCCGCCTCCTCGGCGTCGACTGACCGGCGGTTGCTCTTCACCTGTTTTGGCTGGCTGGCCAACTTAACCCTGTTCTCGGTCTCACGGACGGACCAGCCCCCCTTCGCTGCATCGCGTGCGAGGCGGCGGCGCACATCGTTGCCGGAGACGGCGAGGAGGGCACGTCCGTGGCCCTCGCTGAGCTCGCCGGCCTCGAGCAGGGCGATTGCCTCGTCGGGCAGGTCGAGCAAGCGGATCAGGTTGGACACGGCGGGGCGGCTGCGGCCGATGCGACGGGCGAGATCCTCCTTGGAGAGGCCGAGGTCCTCGACCAGGGCCGCGCAGGCGCGGGCCTCCTCGACCGGGTTGAGGTCCTCTCTGACCATGTTCTCGATCAACGCGACCTGCAGCCGCTCGGCGTGCTCGGAGTCGCGCACGATCGCCGGCACCTTCTCCAGGCCGGCCTGCTGGGAGGCGCGCCAGCGACGCTCGCCGGCGATCAGCTCGTAGCTGCCGTCGTGGAGGGGGCGGACCAGGAGCGGCTGCACCACGCCGCTCGTCTCGATTGACGCGGCGAGGGCCGCCAGAGCATCGGCATCGAAGTTGGTGCGGGGCTGCTTCGGGTTCGGCTTGATCAGGCCGACCGGTAGCTCGCGCAGCTCGCCGACCTCCTCGCCGGCGACGCTCTCGGGCAGGATTGCCGCGAGGCCGCGGCCCATGCCCCGTTTTGCCTTGCCGCTAGCCACGGCCGGCCAGCTCCTCCGCCAGCGCCTGATAGGCGGTGGCGCCGCGCGAGGCGGGAGCGTGCTCGGTCACGGGCAAGCCGTAGCTCGGCGCCTCGGCGACCCTGACGCTGCGTGGTATGACCGTGTCGAAGACCATTTCGGGGAAGTGCTCCCGCATCTCTCGCTCCACGTCCTGGGCGAGGCGCGTGCGCTCGTCGTGCATGGTGATCAACAGGCCCGACACGTTCAGCGCCGGGTTGAGCTCACGGCGAATCATCCCCAGCGTGTCGAGGAACTGGACCAGCCCCTCCAGCGCCAAATACTCGGCCTGCACCGGCACGATCACGCGATCGGAGGCGACCAGGGCGTTGACACTGACCGGGCCCAGCGAGGGGGGGCAGTCGAGCATCGTGAAGGCGAAGCGCTTGCGCAGCGGGCCAAGACGTTCGCGCAACCGGGTCTCCGAGCCGTCGAGGCGGGGAAGCTCGACGGCCGCGCCGGCCAAGTCGCGGTTGGCCGGAACGAGCCAGAGGTTGTCCGGCCCGGCCGGCCGGGCTGCCTCGGCAACCGAGACGTCGCCGATCAGGCAGTCGTAGGAGGAGGGGTGCGCATCGCGGTCGCCGCCGAGGGCCACGGTGGCGTTGCACTGGGGATCGAGGTCGACCAGCAGGGTCTGGGATCCCGCGGCGGCGACGCAGGCGGTCAGGTTGACCGCGGTCGTCGTCTTGCCGACGCCGCCCTTCTGGTTCGCCACCGCGTAGACAAGGCCCATGGGCGCAGACTATTTGGCCTCAGCCACGGGGGCGCTTCTTGGCCATGCCGGGTCGGCGGGGAAGGTCTTCTGGGGTGGAGCCGCGCTTGCGCAGGACGTGAAGATGGCGATGCTTACTGCCGGCGCGGTCGCCGACATCCAAGATTTGCTCCGAGTGCATCGCGAGCTGCTCGGCGGCTCGTTCGAGCTGTTGCTCCTCGCCGGGGTCGCGTTTGCCCTTCCAGGCAACCAGGACACCGTTCTCTTTGAGGAGTGGCGACGCCAGCTCCGCCAGGGTCGAGAGGCGGCCCACGGCTCGGGCGGTGACGACATCGTAGGAATCGCGGTGCTCGGTGGTGGCGATCTCCTCGGAGCGAGCATTTAAGACGCTGGCATTGGAGATCCCAGCCTCGTCGATAGCGCGCTGGATGAACTCGCACTTGCGGCCGACAGACTCGATCAGGTCGACTTTGGAATCAGGCAGCGCCACCGCCAGCACAAGGCCAGGAAACCCTGCTCCAGAGCCAATATCCGCGATACGCCCCGCCCGACTCAGCTCCTCGACCTCCAGCCCGGTGAGGCTGTCCTCTACATGCACCCGCCAAGCACGCTCCGGCTCAGTGACCGAGCTGACCGAAGCCCTCTCCCCCTCCAACAGCTCGAGGACCCTGCTCGTAGCCTCCACCTGCGCTTCGCTGAGAAAGCCCCCGGTAGGGCTGGAACGTCTTGTACTTTTTCGCTGTGGGCCCACGGGCGTCAGCCGAAATCGGCTCCACCGAAAAAGTTAAGTGAAAGCCCCACCGGGGGCTTTCTCACTCCGACACAAGCGGAGCAACAACGACGCAGCGCCGAGGCTCGTCCCCTTCGCTGTAGGTCTCAACGCCGGAGCGCTCTTTGAGGTGTTCGTGCACGACGCGCCGTTCCTGGGCGCTCATCGGGTCCATCTCGACCGTGACATTGCCGTCCAGCGCCTGCTCGGCAGCCCTATCCGCCCGCGCGGTCAAAACCTCCCTGCGGCGCGCGCGGTAGCCGGAAACATCGAGCACAACCCGTTTCCGGTCCCTAAGGCCCCGAAACGCGGCCTGGAAGGCGAGCAACTGCAGCGCATCGATGGTCTGCCCTCGTTTGCCGATCAGCAGCCCGTAATCGTCGTCCCCCGTGATGACAGCCTCGATCCGCTCGTCGTCCTCCTTGACCTCAACCTCGCCATCAAGGTCAAGCTCGTCGAGAACGCCCTCAACAAGCTCCTGAACCCGCTCAGCGGGCTCCTCAGGCCATTTACTCTCATCACTCACGCCCCGCACCCTATTCCAGCGAGGGAGGGGAGGGGAAGCCGGCTCCCATCCCCACAAGCTCAACAAGAGACGGGGTGGTCACAGGCAGCGGGAGAAGTCTCCAGAAGTGCCTCGCGAAGCGGCTCCGCAGAGTGATTCGAGCCGCGAAGCGGTCCATCTCCGTGAGCGGAGCGAACCCAGGCAGCTTCTGGAGACTTCTCCCGCTGCCTGACGAGCTTCCGTCAGCGCCGCCGCTTCTTCTTTTTGGGTGGCGGAGGCGGAGGCTTGGCAGCCGCAATCGCCTCGGGCGTCGCCATCGCGGGAGCCGGGATGAACCGTTTGAGCGCGTACTGCTGGCCGATCGTCCAGAAGTTGGTCGTGATCCAGTAGAGGACGAGGCCGGCCGGGAAGCTGATCACGAAGGGGACGAAGACGAAGGGCAGGACCATCATCATCGTGCGCTGGCTTTTATCGGCGGTGACCGCCATGACCATGCCGGAGATCAGCTGGGTGCCGATGTAGAGGATGAGCAGGGCGATCAGTTCGCCGCCGGTCGCCTTCGCGGTCAGGTCGTGGATGAAGAGGAACGACGCTTCGCTGCCGCAATGGCCCGCTTCGCAGCCAATGTCTGCGGGGAGCTCGTTGCGGAGGACGTGGAAGAGGGTGATGAAGACCGGCAGCTGAGCGACCAGCGGGATGCAGGAGGCAAAGGGGTTGACCTTGTTCTCTTTGTAGAAGGCCATCATCTCCTGCTGCATGCGCTGCTGATCGTTCTTGTACTTCTCTTTGAGCTCCTTCAGCTGCGGCTGTAGAGCCTGCAGGGCCCGCATCCCTTTCAGCGATTTGTAGGTGAGCGGGATCAGCAGCGCCCTGGTGCAGATCGTCAGCGCGATGATCGCGCCGCCCCAGCTGAGGCCGACGTCGTCGTGGAAGAACTTGAGGACCGAGTTGGCAACGTCGACCAGCGGCTGCAGGATGTCGGCGGTTGGCATCAAGAGTGGGCCTCACGGTGATAGTCGGCGGGATCGACCGGCCCCACTCGCAACGTGAAGCGGTCCGGGACGGGGTCGAAGCCCCCGTGGCTGAAGGGATTGCAGCGCAGCAGGCGCCAGCAGGCGAGCAGCGAGCCCCTGATCGGCCCGAAGCGGCGAATCGACTGGCTCGCGTAGGCGGAACAGGTCGGCTCGTAGCGACAGCGACGCGGTAGAGCGGGCGAAACGAGGCGCTGGTAGGCGGCGATCGGTGCCAGCAGAAGCCGTTTCACGTGGAACGCCTTCCAGCGCCGGACTGCTCGAGTGCCTCTTCGAGGCTCGCCCTGGCGCCCTCGGTCCCGTCGCGCTCGATCATCGCGGCGATCTCGGAGCGAGCCACCAGGACGAAGTCATGTCGCGGCGGAAGCCTGTCGGAGAGGCTCCAAAAGGCCTCCCGCAGAGTCCGCTTGACCCGGTTGCGATCGACTGCGCCGCCGACCTTGCGGCTGACCGAGACACCGAGCCGGACATCGCGCTCCTCCTCGTCCTTGCGGGGAAAGCTGTAGAGCACGAGATAGCGGGTGGCGTGGGAGGAGCCGTCGCGGTAGACGCGATCGAACTCGGCACTCCGCGAGAGGCGCCGTCGCTTCGCCGCCATCACTCGAACCCGGCTGGGCGGACCGTCATCCCGGCGTGAGGCGTTTCCGGCCTTTGGCGCGGCGCCGCTTCAGGATCGCGCGGCCCCCGCGCGTCCGCATCCTCGCCCGGAACCCGTGGGTCTTGGCCCGCTTACGCTTCTTCGGCTGATAGGTGCGCTTCATTGGGCGTCGCAGTATACGGAGGCGTCCGAGAATCATTTCTTCGGCATTTGCGACCCGCCCAGATTCGAGCGGAGAGGTCGACGCTATGGTCGCTCGCCGGTGCCCGACGACTCGCCCGCACAGGACCTCGACGCCCTTTGGGAGGACATCCAACGACGCCTGCGACTGGCCGTTCCGGAGTCGACCTTCAAGATCTGGCTCGAGCCGCTCAGGGCGGTTGGCATCCAGGGCACGACCCTCTTCCTCGCGGCGCCGGACGGGATCCAGACCTGGGTCGAGCGGCGCTACGCGCCCTTGCTTCGCGAAGCGCTGGCCGAGGCGGTCACCCCGCTGGTCGAGATCGCCTTCTCCAGTGCCGAGGGAGACCGCGGGGGGAAATTGGCGAAGGCCCTCGCGGTAGAGCTCAACCCCAACTACACGTTCGAGCGCTTCGTGATCGGCGAGGGCAATCGCATCGCGCACGCTGCCGCGCTCGCCGTCGCAGAGACGCCCTCGGAGGCCTACAACCCGCTCTTTCTGCACGGGCCTCCAGGGCTCGGCAAGACGCACCTGCTCGGCGCGATCGCCAACTACCTGCAAGCCAACGCCCCCGGCCTCAGCGTGCGCTACACCACCGCCGAGGGCTTCACCAACGAGTTCGTCGCCGCGCTGCGGGCGAGCGGGGCGGAGAAGTTCAAGAGCCGCTACCGGGATCTGGATGTCCTGCTCGTCGACGATGTCCAGTTCCTACAGGGCAAGCAGCACACCGAGGAGGAGTTCTTCCACACCTTCAATGCCCTCTATGAGGGGGGAAGCCAGCTCGTGCTCTCGGCCGACCGGCTCCCCAGCGAGCTCTCGACCCTCGAGTCGCGGCTGCGCGATCGCTTCGAGTGGGGCCTGACGGTCCCGGTCGGGCCCCCCGACCTCGCCACCCGCCTCACCGTCCTCCAGCGCCTTGCCCGCGAGGCGGGCCTCGAGACGGATGGCGACGACGCCCTCTCCGAGCTCGCTCGGCGGATCGACGCCAACGTACGCCGTCTCCATGGCGGCCTGACCAAGGTGATCGCACACGCCTCGCTCAGCGCCAAGCCGCTCAGCGCCGAGCTGATCGCCGAGCTGATCCCCCATCGCTCACAGGCGAGCGAGGCGACGACGGTCGAGGAAATCCAGGACCGCGTCGCGAGCGCCTTCAGCATCTCCAGGGCAGAGATGGTCGGCAGCAGCCGCGCCGCCACCCCGTTGCGGGCACGGCAGATCGCGATCCTGCTCACCCGCGAGGCGACCGATCTCTCCCTGCCCCAGATCGGACGCCTCTACGGCGGTCGCGACCACTCGACCGTGCTCAACTCGCTGCGCCGTGCGGAAGCGACACTGAGTGGCGACGCCGGCCTCGCTCGCCAAGTCGCCGAGTTGCGCTCTTCTATCCACAGCCCCCCGGCCAAACCGGCCTCGCCGCCGCCGGCACTGTAAGAATCAATGCCTTCCACAGCTATCTCCACAGCCCGAAAATCCCATGACCATGCCGATTTTCGATGGCTTCGGCTATTTCCACAAGTACTAACTCAACTCAAGAGGACATCAGTCATTTGAAGCTGACCACCAAACGCGACCAGCTTGTCTCAAAGCTTTCGATCGTTTCGCGAGCTGTTTCAACCCGCGCTGCGACTCAGGCTCTCTCCGGGATCCTCCTCAACGCTTCCGACGGCAGCGTTGCGCTGGCGGCTACCGACGGAGAGATGGGATTGCGCACCGTGCTGGAGGCCGAGGTCGAGGGAACCGGCACCGTCCTGCTTCCAGGCCGCCTCCTTTCCGAGCTCGCTCGCTCACTCGGCGACGAGAGCGTCGAAATCGAGTTGCGCGAGTCCGAGCACGACGTCGAGATCCGCAGCGGTGGCTCCAGCTTCCACCTCCGCGTTCTGCCCAGCGAGGATTTTCCAAACCTGCCCGACGAGGGAGACGAGCCGTTGAAGATCCCGGCTCCGGCGCTGGCCGAGACGGTCGACCTGGTCGCCCCCGCCGCGTCGCGCGACGACATGCGCCCCGTCCTCACCGGCGTGCTGGTCACCGCGGCGGGGGAGGAGATGACGATGGTCGCTACGGACTCTTACCGTCTCGCGGTCAAGCGCACCGAGCTGGAGGGCGCGATCGGCGGAGAGCTCGAGGCCAACATCCCGGCCAAGGCGCTACGCGAGCTGGGCCGCCTCGTCGCCGGCGGCGAGGTCGAGGAGGTGGCGGTGAGCTTGCTTCCGAATCAAGCCGTCTTCAAGGCAGGGGCGATCCTCCTCAATACGAGGCTGATCGATGGCCAATTTCCCAACTTTCGACAACTCCTGCCCGAGTCCTACGAGCACGATGTCCGTTTGCCCCGACCCGAATTCCTCGAGGTCGTCCGCCGGGTGAGCCAGCTTGCGCAGCGCAATGCGCCGCTGCGGCTCTCGTTCTCTCCGGGTGAGCTGAAGGTGTCGGCTTCGACGCCGGACGTCGGCGACGCGGAGGAGACGATGCCGGCGGCCTTCGAGGGGGAGCCACTGGAGATCGGCTTCAACCCGGAGTTCCTTCGCGACGGGATCGAAAGCGTCGAGGGCGACGAGGTGCTGCTGCGGCTGATCTCGCCGCTGCGACCCGGCCTGCTGCAGCCAATCGACAACGAAGACTTCCGCTATCTGGTGATGCCGATCCGCCTCAACGTCTAGATGGCCACCTAGGGCGTGCACCAATGCTGGTCACCGTCGTCGAAGCGAGGCCGCTGCGCAGCCTGAGTGGCGTGCGGATCGAGCTGGGGGAGGGGATCGTCAGCCTGATCGGCCCCAACGGTGCCGGCAAGACCAACCTGCTCGAGGCTCTCTACTTCGCTCTCACCGGCCGCTCGTTCCGGACCTCGGACAGGCGCGAGCTGATCCCCTTTGGCGACCAGCTCGCCCGCGCCGAGGCGGTGGTCCGCGATGAGGACGGGGTCGAGCACCGCTTTCTCGCCTCGATCAGTCGAGCCGAGGGCCGGCGTCACCTGCTCGACGGCAACCCGGCCGAGCCCGCCGAGCTCGCTCGCCACCGTCCCCCGGTGGCGGTCTTCTCGCCCGATCGCCTGGCGCTGATCAAGGGCCCACCGGCCGAACGCCGCGCCCACCTCGACCGCTACCTCGCGGCCCGCTGGCCCTCTCGCGCGGGCCTGCGCCAGCGCTACGGTCAGGCTCTGGCCCAGCGCAACGCTCTGCTGGCACGGCTCGCCGGCGGCCGCTCCGGCGGGGACCTCGACGTCTGGGACGCGGCGTTGGCTGAGGCTGGAGAGGCTTTGATCTCCGCCCGCGCCGAGGCTGTCGCCGAGCTGGCCCCGTTCTTCGCCGAGGCCGCGAACGATCTTGGGCTGGCAGGGGGTGGCGCGCTCGAGTACGCGCCGCGGGCGTCGGGCTCGGCTGCGGAGATCCGAGCCGGCCTGGCGGAGCGCCGCGATGCGGATCTCCGTCTCGGCCGCACTTCGTGGGGGCCGCACCTCGACGAGCTGAAGGTCGCCGCCGGGGATCGGTCCCTGCGCCGCTTCGGCTCCCAGGGTCAGCAGCGAGCAGCCCTCCTGTCGCTGCTCTTCGCCGAGCGGGAGGCGCTCCTTGCCGCGCACCGCGTCGTGCCTCTGCTCCTGCTCGACGACGTGATGAGCGAGCTCGACCCGCCTCGCCGCGAGCGCCTCGTCAAACGGCTGGTCCGCGGCGGCCAGACCCTGATCACCGCTGCCGCGGAGGAGTCGGTTCCGGCGCCCGCCCGCGAGCGCCGGGTGCGGATGCCGTTCGACGTCGCCCGCTCAGCCGCGGCATGAGCCGGCGTCGCGTCCCCCGTCCCGCTTCCGAGGCGTTCCGCTCGGCACTCCGCCAGGCCGCACCGAAAACGCGCCTTGCGGCTGTGCAGTCGGTCTGGGAGGGGGTCGTCGGCGAACGGGTGGCGGCGGTGGCGCAGCCGGTATCCGAACGGCGGGGAGAGGTGACCGTTGCCTGCGCGGACCCGGTTTGGGCGCAGGAGCTCGACCTGATGCAGGAGCAGCTCCAGCAGGGCCTTCGCGAGCGACTCGGCGACGATGCCCCGAGCAGTTTGCGCTTTCGTGTGAAAGGCGATCGAGACTAGCCATAATTTACCGTGATTTGCAGGCCTTTTATTAACCAGTCACGGCCGTTCCAGGGGCTCGAACTGGTATCCTTATGTCAACTCGAATTTCACCCCGACCAGGCGCGCGGAGAGTGCCAGGCGGTCGGGGTTTTCTGTGAGACGCGGAAAGGACCAGTTGCCCGATACGAATGAGAGCGCCGACGGCGCTGCGGCGAAAAAAGACGATTCCTACGGCGCCAAGGACATCACCGTCCTCGAGGGCCTGGAAGCGGTCCGCAAGCGGCCCGGTATGTACATCGGCTCCACCGGGCCGCGGGGGCTTCACCATCTCGTCTACGAGGTGGTCGACAACTCGGTCGACGAGGCACTCGCTGGGCACTGCAGCGCGGTCCGCGTCGTCCTCCACCCGGACGACAGCTGCACCGTCTCCGACGATGGCCGTGGCATCCCAGTCGAAGAACTGAAGAAAGAGAAGCGACCGGCGGCCGAGGTCGTGCTGACGACGCTGCACGCTGGCGGCAAGTTCGGCGATGGCGGTGGCTACAAAGTCTCCGGCGGCCTGCACGGCGTCGGCGTCTCGGTCGTCAACGCCCTTTCGTCGCGGCTCCACCTGGAGATCAGCCGCGGTGGCAGCGTCTGGAGCCAGGACTACGAGCGTGGCAAGCCTCAGAACCCGTTGACCGCGGGCGCGAAGGCGAGCGAGACCGGCACGACCCTGACCTTCCAGCCCGACCCGGAGATCTTCGAAGAAGTCGAGTTCGACTTCCAGACCCTCGCCGACCGCCTTCGCGAGACCGCTTTTCTCACCCGCGGCCTGAAGATCGAGCTGGTCGACGAGCGCGGCCAGACCAACAGCGTCACCTTCCAGTACGACGGGGGGATCGAGGACTTCGTCCACCACCTCAACGAGAACAAGGACGAGGTGCACCGCAAGGTGATCTTCTTCGAAGGCGACAAAGAGGAGGGGCAGGTCGAGGTGGCGATGCAGTGGAACACCTCCTACCAGGAGTCGATCTTCAGCTTCGCCAACAACATCAACACCCACGAGGGCGGCTCCCACCTCTCCGGCTTCAGGGCAGCTCTGACCCGCACCCTGAACGCCTACGCGCGCAACAAAGGGCTGCTCAAAGAGAAAGACGACAACCTCGCCGGCGAGGACGTGCGCGAGGGCTTGACCGCGGTGATCTCGGTCAAGTTGCACGACCCACAGTTCGAGGGTCAGACCAAGACCAAACTCGGCAACCCGCCGATCCGTGGCCTGGTCGAGGAGACGGTCAACCGCAAGCTCGGCGAGTACTTCGAGGAGAATCCCGCCGATGCGCGGCGGGTGATCGGCAAGTCGATCGACGCTTCGAGAGCACGCGCTGCGGCCCGCAAGGCACGCGACCTGACCCGCAAGTCGGCGCTGGAGAACTCGACCCTGCCGGGGAAGCTCGCCGACTGCACGGTGAAGGACCCGAGCCTGGCCGAGATCTTCGTGGTCGAGGGAGACTCCGCAGGCGGCTCGGCCAAGCAGGCGCGCGACCGCAATACCCAGGCGGTGCTGCCGCTGCGGGGCAAGATCATCAACGTAGAGAAGAGCCGCATCGACAAGGTCCTGGCCAACAACGAGATCCAGGCCCTGATCACGGCGATCGGCACCGGCGTCCACGATGAGTTCAACATCGAGGAAGCGAGGTACCACAAGATCGTGATGGCGACCGACGCCGACGTCGACGGCGCCCACATCCGCACCCTTGTCCTCACCTTCCTCTACCGGCAGATGCCCGAGCTGATCGACGCCGGCTACGTCTACATCGCCAAACCGCCCCTCTACCGGGTCAAGCAGGGAAACCAGGAGACCTACCTCGAGCGCGAGTCCGAACTCGAGGAGCTGCTGCTGCGCGACAAACTCGAGGACTTCCAGCTGACCGACGCGGGCGGCAACGCGAAGAAGCTGACCTCGAGCCGCTGGCAGGCATACGTCCGCCGCTCGAAGGAGTACGAGGGTTGGGGCTCCTCCCTGCAGGCGGAGTTCGGCCACGAAACGGTCCGCTTCTTGGAGGAGTCGAACCTGCTCGACGAGGGGGTGTCCAGCGTCTCCGCGGCAGCCAAGCTGCTCGGTGAGAAGACGCTGGAGGGTGCGCCTTTCGACACCGAGGTGATCGAGGTCTCCGACGAGTTGGTGGTCGTCAAGGCAATCGAACGCAAGAGCGGGCTGGCGCGAACCCACCGTCTCCCGGCGGAGCTCTTCTCGCACTTCGACTACCGCAAATTCACCGAGGTTCACGAGGCGCTGCTCAAACAGGTCGGCCGGCCGCCTTTCGAGATTCAGCTGGGCGAGCGCCGCAACGTCGCACTCTCCTTTCAGGCGCTGCGGGGGGCGGTGTTGGAGCTGGCCCGCCACGGCGTCCAGCTGACCCGTTTCAAGGGACTCGGCGAGATGAACGCCGACCAGCTGCGTGAGACGACGATGGACCCCGCCAGCCGCACCCTGGCCCGGGTGACGCTTGAAGATGCCACCGCGGCGGATTTGATTTTCTCGATGCTGATGGGGGACCAGGTTGCGCCCCGGCGTGAGTTCATCGAGGCGCACGCGAAGGAGGTTCGCTTCCTTGACGTTTAGAGCCAACCACTCGTTCGGTGGGGCGATCGGCTGATGGCCCTCGAGGCTCTCACCGGGCGCATCGAGGAGCGCGAGCTCGAGAAGGAGATGCGCTCGTCCTACCTCGACTACGCGATGAGCGTGATCGTGGGGCGGGCGCTGCCCGATGCCCGCGACGGCCTCAAGCCCGTCCACCGGCGGGTGCTCTACGCGATGCACGACGTCGGCCTGCAGCCGACCCGGCCGTACCGTAAGTGTGCCTTCATCGTCGGCGAGGTGATGGGCAAGTACCACCCGCACGGCGACTCGGCCATCTACGACACGCTGGTACGGATGGCGCAGGACTTCTCCCTGCGCTACCAGCTCGTCGATGGCCAGGGCAACTTCGGCTCGATCGACGACGACCCGGCGGCGGCGATGAGGTACACCGAGGCGCGGCTGACGCGGCTCGCGACCGAGCTGCTGCGCGACATCGACGCCGACACGGTCGACTTCGGCCCCAACTACGACGAATCGACCCAGGAGCCGCTGGTCCTGCCCGCCCGCTTCCCGAACCTGCTGGTCAACGGCACGTCGGGAATCGCGGTCGGCATGGCGACCAACATCCCGCCGCACAACCTGCGCGAGGTCGCCGCCGCGGTCGCCGCCTACATCGACGACCCTGAGGTCGATCTCGCCGGCCTGATGGAGCACGTCAAGGGCCCCGATTTCCCGGGCGGCGGCATCATGAGTCGCGAGGGCATCCGGGACGCCTACGCCTCCGGCCGCGGCAGCATCAAGGTCCGCGCCCGCGCTCACGTCGAGCCGCTCAAGGGAGGCAAGGAGGCGATCGTCGTCACCGAGCTGCCCTTCACGGTGAAGAAGCTCGGCGACGGTGGCCTGGTCACGAAGATCGCCGACCTCGTCCGCGACAAGAAACTCGAGGGGATCTCGGACCTCCGCGACGAGTCGGACGGCTCCGGAATGCGGCTGGTGATCGAGCTCAAGCGCGGCGGTCCGCCCGCCAAGGTGGTGCTGAACAACCTCTACAAGAAAACCGCGATGCAGACGACCTTCGGCGCCAACATGGTGGCGCTGGTCGACGGAGTGCCGAAGACGCTGAGTCTGCGCGAGCTGATCCACCATTACGTGGACCACCAGCGCGAGGTCGTCACCCGGCGCACCCAGTACGAACTGCGCCGCGCCGAGGCCCGGGCCCACATCCTCAAGGGGCTGTTGGTCGCACTCGACAACCTCGACGCGGTGATCGCCCTGATTCGCGGCTCGTCCGACCCTGACGCAGCGCGCGACGGCCTGATCGCCAAATTCGAGCTCTCGCGCGAGCAGGCGCAAGCGATCCTCGACATGCGGTTGCAGCGACTCACCGCGCTCGAGGCCGACAAAGTCCGCGCCGAGCATGCCGATCTGATGGAGCGGATCGGCGAGCTACGGGCGATCCTCGGCGACGAGGCGAAGGTGATGGCGCTCGTCAAGGAAGAGCTGGCGGAGATCGTCGATTCCTACGGCGACGAGCGGCGCACCGAACTCGCCCACTTCGAGGGCGACGTCGGGATCGAGGACATGATCGCCGACCAGCAGATGGTCATCTCGCTGACCGCGTCGGGCTACGTCAAGCGCCTGCCGCTCGCCACCTACCGCCAGCAGCACCGCGGCGGCGTCGGGGTGATGGGGATGAACATGAAGGAGGACGACTACATCGCCCACCTCCACATCTGCTCGACCCACGACTACCTGCTCTTCTTCACCAACAAGGGCAAGGTCTACCGGCTCAAGGTCTACGAGCTGCCGGAGGGGTCGCGCACGGCGAAAGGGAGCGCGCTGGTCAACCTGCTGCCCCTGCGTGACGGCGAGAAGGTGATGGCGGTGATCCCGACCCGGGACTTCAAAGAGAACAAGTACCTGGCCTTCGCCACCGCCAAGGGCCAGTTCAAGAAAACCGAGTTCCTCGCCTACAACACGCCGATCCGCGCCGACGGGATCATCGCGATCAAGGTGCGCGACGGCGACGAGCTGGTGCAGGTGCGGCTGACCTCAGGTGAAGACGACATCCTGATGGTCTCCAAGTCGGCCCACGCGGTGCGCTTCTCCGAGGGCGAGGCGCGGCCGATGGGGCGCGACACCTCCGGTGTGAAAGGGATGAACGTCAGCGCCAAGGTCGGCGGCGAGGCGAACCGGGTGCTGGCGATGGACGTCGCCCGCGACGACACCGAGCTCTTCGTCGTCACCGAGAACGGCTACGGCAAGCGGACCTCGATCGCCGAATACCCGCGCAAGGGCCGCGGCACGAAAGGCGTCCTGACCGCCAAGCTGACCGAGAAGAAGGGCGGCCTGGCCGGCGCCCTGATCGTGCGCGAGCATCAGGAGCTGTTGTTCATCTCCCAGCTCGGCATGGTGCAGCGGACCTCGGCAAGCGGGATCTCGCTGATGGGCCGTCCCACGCAAGGAGTGAAGGTGATGAACATCAAGGACGACGACCGGATCAGCGCCGTCGCCCTCGTGGTCGAGTCCGACGAGGCGGCGCCGACCAACGGCGATACGCCGGCGCAGGACGAGCTCAGCGAGCAGGAGGAACGGGCTGGCTCTGATGGAGCCTAAGTTCGCTCCGCTGACGCTCCGCTCACGAATCTGGTGCCGCTTCGCGGCTTGAATCACTCTGCGGAGCCGCTTCGCGAGGCTCCATCAGAGCCAGCCCGTTCCTCCGCTTTGGGCGTAGCTAGGGATGCCCGCACGCGCACCGCAGGCGGTTTACAAGCTTCAAGGGGGCGGCTGCGTAGAATTCCCGAGCAAGATGGCACGCGTCCTTGTTTTGAATGCGACGTATGAGCCGATCAACGTCTGCACGTTGAGACGCGCTGCTGTCCTGCTCTTGAAGGAGAAAGCCGAGCTGTTGGAGCGGCGCGAGGGAGCGATCCACTCCGAGCACATGACGATGGAGCGCCCCGACGTGATCCGCCTGGTCAGCTACGTGCGGGTGCCGCGCGAGGCGCACAGGCGCAAGATCACCAGGCGTGCCGTCCTTGCCCGCGACGCCTGGACCTGCCAGTACTGCGGCTCGACCAAATCCGGCCTGACCGTCGACCACGTCATCCCCCGCAGCCGCGGGGGCAAATCGGTCTGGGGAAACATCGTCGCCGCTTGCGCGAGCTGCAACAGGCGCAAGGGCAACCGCCTCCCCCACGAGATCCAGATGCACCCGAAGAAGAGCCCCAAGGCCCCCGGCCCTAGCATCTTCATCCAGGTAGCCAGCCCCAACATCCCGCCGGCTTGGCAGCAGTACTTACCGGTCGCCGCTTAACCGATCGGGTAGGAGCCCAGAATCCGCACGCTCTCGGCCTTCGCCCGGAGCGCATCCAGAGCCTCGGCGACTGCCCGCTCGTCGCTCGCCCCTTCGAGGTCGCAGAAGAACATGTAGCGGCCCAATCCCTGGCGCAACGGCCTTGACTCGATGCGGCTGAGGTTGACGCTGCGGTTGGAGAACTCCTGTAGAGCCTCGACCAACGCGCCGGGATGGTCGGCGCCGAGCTCAGAGAAGACAAGCGACGTTCGCCAGGGACCCGCGCCGGCAGGCTCGGTTCCGGCGGGCGCGATCCAGACGAAGCGGGTGATGTTGTCGTCCGCGTCCTCGATCCCCTCACGCAGCACCGTGCAGCCGTAGAGGTCGGCGGCCGCGCGCGCCCCGATCGCCGCCCACGGTCGCACCGACTCGCCGACCATCCGCACAGCCTCGGCGGTGCTGCTGACGCTGCGCCGTTCGACCCCCGGCAGATGCTCACGCAGGAAGCCGGCGCACTGCGCAAGCGGTTGGGGGTGGGAGAGGACGGCAGCGACCTGCTCCAGCTCGACTCCCTCGCGGGCGATCAGGTGCGCGTGCACACGAAAGTCGTACTCGCCGATGATCGCCACCGCCTCGGTATCAAACGCCAGCGTGTCGAGCGTGCTCCGCACCGACCCCTCGATCGAGTTCTCGAACGGCACCAGAGCCCGCTCAGCCTCGCCCCGCTCAACCGCCACGATCGCGTCGTGGACGGTGGCGGTCCGCATCGCCTCAACCTCCTCACCCTCAGGCAATGCCTCCCGCAGCGCATCTTCGGTGAACGTTCCGGCGGGTCCGAGGAAGGCTACGCGCATCTGGAGAGACTCGCCGGTCGTCCCCCTGAGCTATCGAGGAGGCGGGTTGGTTTGGGCATGGGCGGGTGGATGGGGGTCGCTGGAGCCTCGCGGAGCGGCCTAGGCGAGAGATTCTTCCGCGAAGCGGTCAAACATAGTGAGCGAAGCGAACATAGGCTCCAGCGACCCCCATCCACCCGCCCGGCTCATTCAAAGACGACGGTGTAAGACGCTTCGTTGTTTTCGGAGACTTCCTCGCCAGGAACCGGTTCCGCTTCGACTTCCAGCGTCACTTCGCCTTCCGGCGCGGGGGTGAGCGGGATCGTCACCGTTTCGGTCGCGCCGGCTTCGATGCTGTTGATGTCTCCCTGCACGGCGCTGCCACCGCTGACGGTGACGGAGACCGTGATCCCGTTCTCGGTCGATTCGCCCTGATTTTGCACCTGGACTTCGACTTCCGGCGTTTCTTCCGCGATCACCGCGGTGCTTCCTTCCGGCGTCAGTTCGGTCCCGTTGATGCTGACCCCGATCAGACCGAGGCCATGGACGCCGCCCATTTCTCCCGTGGCGGCGCCGCTGACCGAGGCGAGCGCGTTGCTCACGGCGCTTTCTTCCAGCCAGGTAGAGCCTTCGGGGACGAATTCGCTCTTCGGCACGTCATCGCCTTCGATGCCGTTGTCGGCCAGCACGCCGTCGATCTCCGGGCGCGCGACTGACGCGTAGACGACGTCGCTCGCCGCCAGCACGTTCATCTGCTTGGCGATGACTTCGGTCGCCTTCTTCGACCCCGCTTCGCCCAGCGCAGTGCTGACCTTGTTGGCGATTTCGGTCATCGCCGCACCGCGCAGCTCGTAGACGAGCTTCAGCGCGTCCTGGGCGCTGCCCATGTCGCCGGGGGTGTCGAGCCCGTCGACCCGCGCAACGTAGTTGTCCATCGCGCTGCGGTCGGCGTTGACCTCGGCGACGAACTCGGTCACCGAGAGGGTGCCGGGGTCGGAGAGCTTGCCGAAGAAGGACTTGCTGGTCTGGTCGGTCTCGTCGACGATCTGGGTGACGTTGCGGGCGTAGTCGCTCAGCGCCCGGTGCTTCCGAGCATTGAGGCAACCGCGGACGCCGAGCACGATCAGGATCAGGATCAGCAGGCCGGCGCCAAGGGCGAGCCCCCGCCGCAGCAAGATCTGCTGCCGTTCGGGACGGCGTGGCGGGCGCGGTCGGCGCCCCGGCCGAGATGCGAGCGAATCCTCCAAGAAGCAGGGAGTATGTCGCAGGAGGAAGCGGAATCACGGCGAAGTCGGAAGAGCGATGGTCGGCTCCCTCGTTCTCAACCGCTTCCTGATCGAGCGCCGCATCGGCAGCGGCGGCTTCGGCGTCGTCTACGAGGCCTGGGACGGACGCCTGGAGAGGACCGTCGCGGTCAAGGCGATCGAATCGCGCGGCGAGGCCGGACAGCGCGTGCTGCGCGAGGCTCAGGCAGCAGCCCGGCTCAACCACCCGGGCATCGTCACCCTCTACGAGATGGGCGAGGAGGACGGCAACGCGCTGCTGGTCACCGAGCTGGTCGAGGGCAGCACGCTGGCCGGGCTGAGCCGCGAAGGGGCGCTCAGCGACCGCGAGATCGGCGAGATCGGCGCCGACCTCTGCGAGGCGCTCGACCATGCCCACTCACGCGGCGTCGTCCATCGCGACATCAAGCCGCAGAACGTCCTCGTCGCTCCCGAGGGGGAATTCCGCGCCAAGCTGATGGACTTCGGCATCGCCCGGCTCGCCGACGGCGCCGCCCTGACCGCACCCGGCGACGTCGTCGGCACCCTTGCCTACATGTCCCCCGAGCAGGCCGAGGGCCAGACCGCCGGCCCGGAAGCGGACGTCTACTCGCTGGCTCTGACCCTTTACGAGTGCTGGGGCGGCGAGAACCCCAATCGCCGCGCCACGCCCGCCGCGACGGCGCGGGCGATCGGCGGCCGCCCACGCCCGCTGCGAAGGCTCCGTCCCGACCTGCCGCGTGAGCTCAGCGACACGCTCGACGCCGCCCTGCAGCCACGGCCCTCGCGACGGCCGGCCCTGGACGAGCTCGGCAGCGCGATCGAGGACTCGCTCGAGTACCTCGCCGACGACCTCCCCCAGGTCAACGCGCCGTTCGGCCTGCGCATCGGTGCGGTGGCCGCAGCCGCAATGCTCGGCGCCTGGCTGGCGCTGGGCCACTTGGCCGTCCTACCCTAGGATTCCCCGATCAGCGTCCTACGCAGCCTCGAGAGTCGGATCGAAGGCCTCGTCGAGGGGGTCTTCAGCCGCGCCTTCAGCTCGGAGGTTCAGCCGGTCGAGCTGGCCCGCAAACTGGCCAAGGAGATGGACTCCCACAAGACCGCCGGGGTGGCGCGGGTCTACGTCCCCAACGAGTACACGGTCTACCTCTCGAGCAAGGACCGCACCCGCCTGGAGGGCTATGAGCGCTCGCTGGAGCAAGAGCTCTCGGGCTACCTCCTGGAGCACGCGCGGCGGCGCAGCTACGACCTGCTGACCCGGCCCACCGTGGCCTTCGAGACCGACGAGCGGCTGCGGCTGGGGGAGTTCGGTATCCAGACGCGACTGGTCAAGCCCCCCGCCCACGAGGGCGAGGCCCCTGTCCAGGGCGAGGAGGGCCACACGATGGTCTACTCGGCGGTGCGTGACGCTCCGCCTGCGGCTGAGGGCCCCTCGCACCGCACCGCGGTGACGACCCGCGCCGTGGTCACCGTCGATGACCGGCGTTACGTGCTCGACGGCGAGCGTTCGACGGTCGGCCGCTCGCGCGACGCCGACTGTGTCCTGCGCGACCCCAACGTCTCCCGCCACCACGCCGAGCTGCGCCGCTCGCCCGACGGCGAGTGGACGATCGCCGATCTCGGCTCGACCAACGGGGTCAAGGTCAACGGGCGCCGCGTCGGCTCGACCCGGCTCAAATCGGGCGACAAAGTGACCCTGGGCACGACCACGTTCCAGTTTGACATCGAGCGCTAGACCGAGATGCCTGACCCCACGACCCCGCACACCTGGATGACGTGCGTGGCACTGCGCATATCTGCGCCCCCGGGTTTGCCTTTGCAACCAGCAAAGGCCGCACCCTGCGTCCTTGATCTGCTTGGCCACGCACGCCCCCAGTCGCACGTTGCCGTGGGGTCAGGCATCTAGTGTGCTGAACGCGTGGCCTACGACCCCATATCTGTCGCTCTGAAGTTCGGCTTCCTCGCCGTCCTCTACCTGTTTCTGCTCTGGATTGCGCGCAGCGCGCTGAAGGACCTGCGCGGCACGGTCGCGCCGGCGCCCGACGCGACCGGCTTCCATCCGCTGCCCGCATTCGAGGGCTCCGCCGCGGGCGGCGACGCCTGGCTGGTGGCGCTGCGCGGCGGTGGGCTGCGCGAGGGCGAGCGCTTCGATCTGATCGGCGGCCTCTCGATCGGCCGCTCGCAGGAAGCCGACCTGCGGATCGACGACCGCTACGCCTCCGGCCTGCACGCGAGGATCTTCTCGCGCGAGGGGCGCGCCTACGTCGAAGACATGAGCTCCACCAACGGCACCCTGCTCAACGACGCCGGCCTGCACGGCGAGGCGGAGCTGCTCGACGGCGACGTGGTGCGGATCGGCGACACCGAGCTCAGGTTCGAGGCGGGAACCTAGATGCTGCGCGTCGACGACCAGGCCTTCCGCACCGACACCGGTCGCCAGCGCAGCGAGAACGAGGACTCGCTCTTCGTCCGCGCACCGATCTTCGTCGTCGCCGACGGCATGGGCGGCGCGCAGGCGGGCGAGGTCGCCTCGAAAACCGCCGCCGACGCCTTCGACCGCGATCTACCCGAGGGCCCGCCCGCCCGCTTCCTGCGCGAGACGATCGAGGAGGCCAACCGGCGCATCAACGAGCTCGCCCGGGCCGATCCCTCCAAGGCCGGGATGGGCACCACGATCACCGCGGCGATCGTCGACGCGCAGGCCGAAGAGGTCGGCATCGGCCACGTCGGCGACAGCCGCGCCTACCGCCTGCGCCGGGGCAAGCTCGAACGCCTCACCCGCGATCACTCGCTGGTCGAGGAGATGCGGCGCAAAGGACAGATCACCGACGCGCAGGCCGAGGACCACCCGCAGCGCTCGATCATCACCCGCGCCCTCGGCCCCGAGCCGGACGTCGAGGTCGATCTGCAGACGGTTCCAGCCGCCCCGGGGGACCTCTTCCTGCTCTGCTCCGACGGGCTTACGACGATGGTCTCCGAGGATCGCATCGCCACGGTTCTCGCCGCCGCAGGCTCGATGCGGGAGGCGGTGCGGACGCTGGTCGACGAGGCCAACGGCGCTGGCGGGCGGGACAACATCACCGCGCTGGCCTTTCGTCTCGGCGACGCCGCCGCGCCGCTCGGGGAGGCGCCCGAGGATGCGACCCTGGTCGGCGTCGCTGCCGAGGAGGCCGGCCTGACCGCGACCGAGGTACGCCGCCGCGCCGCCGCCGCAGCGGCGCAGGGGCGCCGTGAGCAGCTCGCCGCCAAGCAGCCACGCCGCCGCGTGCGCACGGCGGCAAAGCTGCTCGCCGTCGCCGCGATCCTGGCCGCGCTTGCCTTCGGCGCCTGGTACGGCAACCGCCAGGTCTGGTTCCTCGGCACCGACGGCAGCGGCCGCGTCGCCCTCTACCGCGGCCTCCCCTACGAACTTCCCTTCAGTCTGAAGCTCTACGAGGAGCACTACGCGAGCCCGGTCCGGACCGGGGCGCTGCCCACCAGGCGCCGCGACGCGGTCACCGGCCACGATGTCCGTTCTCGCGAGGACGCCGTCTCGCTGATCGAAGAAATAGAACGCAGCCAGGGGATTCCTTGAGGAGCGCAGCCCGAAACCGGGAGCTCGTTGCGCTGATCCCGGTCGCCCTGCTGCTCAGCGCCGGCTTCGCCGCGGTCTTCGCCCAGGAGAACGCCCGCCTCGGCAACCTCAGCCTCGTCTACGGCGCCTACTTCCTCGCCGTCTGCCTCGCCACGCACATCTACCTGCGGATGCGCCTTCCCAACGCCGACCCCTACCTCTTCCCGCTGGTCGCGTTGCTGACCGCGTTCGGCCTGGTGATGATCTACCGGATCGACGCCGGCCTGGCCCGCGATCAGGCCAACTGGTTCGTGCTTGGCCTGATCCTCTTCGCGCTGACGATCCAGCTCCTCCGCGATTACGACGTGCTCGAGCGCTACCGCTACACGATCGCCGCGGCCGGCCTGCTGCTGCTGCTGGCGCCGCGGCTGCCAGGCATCGGCGAACAGGTCAACGGCGCCTACCTCGGCGTCAAGCTCGGGCCGCTCGCCTTCCAGCCGGCCGAGTTCTCAAAGATCTGCATCGTCGTCTTCCTCGCCAGCTACCTGCGTGAGAACCGCGAGGTGCTGATCGTCGGCGCCCGCCGGGTGCTGGGGGTGACGCTGCCGCCGCTCAAGCATCTCGGGCCCCTGCTGGTCGTCTGGGGGGCGTCGATGTTCATGCTCGTCTTCATCCGCGACCTCGGCAGCTCGCTGATGTTCTTCGCCGCCTTCCTCGCTCTGCTCTACGTGGCGACCGGGCGCTTCTCTTTCGTCGTCATCGGCATGGCCCTCTTCCTGGTCGGCGCCTGGTTCTTCGCCACGACCGTCCCTCACGTCCACGACCGGGTCGAGATCTGGCTCAACCCCTACCACGACCCGACCGGAAGCGGGTACCAGATCCTCCAGTCGATCTTCGCCCAGGCCGACGGGGGCCTCTTCGGCAAAGGCTTCGGGCAGGCGCTGATCACGATCCCCGGCACCCACGCCGCGTTGCTGCCGGCGGCGCAGACCGACACGATCTACTCCTTGATCGTCAACGAGCTGGGCCTCTTCGGCGCCTGCGCGGTGGTGTTGATCTACCTGCTGATCACGGCCCGCGGCTTCAAGATCGCGCTGCTCGCCGACGACGGTTTCTCGAAGCTGCTCGCCACGGGACTCACCGCTGTCTTCGCGATCCAGGCTTTCGTCATCATCGGCGGTGTGACGCGGGTGATCCCGCTGACCGGCGTCACCCTGCCCTTCATCAGCTACGGCGGCAGCTCGATCGTCGCCAACTTCGTCCTCCTGGCGCTGTTGCTGCTGATCTCCGACCGGGCTCGCCGCGAGGCGAGCGCCCGGCGAGGCGCCTTCGCCCTGGAGGGTGGTGCGTGAGGCGATGAACCGCCAGATCGTCAAGCTCTTCGGCTTCATCGTCGTCCTCTTCGCGGTGCTGATCGGCTTCACGTCCTACTGGGCGGTCTTCGACGCGAAGGCGCTGAAGGGCAAGGAAGCCAACAAGCGACCGTTGCTCGAGCAGCAGCAGATCAAGCGCGGCCGGATCCTCGCCGCCGACGGGACCGTGCTTGCCCGCTCGGTGCCCAAGGGCCACGGCGACAGCCTGCGCTACGTGCGTCGTTACCCGCAGGGGTCGCTGTATGGGCACCCGATCGGCTACAGCTTCGTACGCCAGGGCGACAGCGAGTTCGAGAAGTACCACAACGATGAACTGGTCGGCAACGAATCCGAATTCGGCTCGATCCTCGACCAGCTGCGCGGTCGCAACCAGGAAGGCAACGACATCGTCACCAACATCGATACCGAAGCGCAGCGGGTGGCGATGGCCGATCTCCAGGAACAGGGCTTTGGCGCCGTGGTCGCGATCGAACCGAGCAGCGGCCGGATCGAGGTGCTCGCCTCGAACCCTCCCTATGACCCCAACCGGGTTCCCTACGAACTCAAAGAGCTGAACGAAAACGAAGTCGAATCGCCGCTGGTCGATCGCGCCACCCAGGGCCAGCACCCGCCCGGATCGACCTTCAAGGTGGTGACCGCCGCCGCCGGTCTCGACAGCGGCACGATCACGCCGGAAACCACGATCGACGCGCCCGGCGAACTCGACGTCCAGGGGCAGCCCCTTCAGAACGACTTCAACGAGAATTTCGGCCCGATCACCCTCGACACGGCGCTGACCAACTCGGTCAACACCTGGTTCGCACAGCTGGGCGAACAGATCGGCGAGGAAACGCTGTTCGAATACATGGACCGCTTCGGCTTCAACTCGACCCCGGCGATTGACCTGCCCGAAGACCAGGTCTACCCGAGCGGGATCTTCGAAAGCGGGCAGCTGCTCGGCCGCAACGACCCGATCGACATCGCCCGCGTCGCGATCGGCCAGGAGCGCCTCCTGGTCACGCCGCTGCAGATGGCCGAGGTCGCCGCCGCGGTTGCTAACGGCGGCAGCCTGATGAAGCCGCAGATCTGGAGCCGGGTGGTCGACCCCGACGGACGCGTCGTCAAGCGCCTCGACCCGTCCCAGTACGGCCACCCGATCGACTCGCAGACCGCCGAAGAGCTGACCACCGCGATGGAAGGGGTGGTCAGCGAAGGAACCGGTACCAACGCGGCGATCCCCGGCGTTCCGGTGGCCGGCAAGACCGGCACGGCGGAAACGCCGGGCAACGAAAGTTGCGGCGGCGGCACGGAAGAGAACCAGGCATGGTTCATGGGCTTTGCGCCGGCCGACAATCCCCGGATCGCGATCGCCGCGACGGTCGAATGCACGACCGCCTTCGGCAACGACGCGGCGGCGCCGATCTTTCGCGACGTCGCCGAAACCATTCTCAACGGAGGGAGCTGACAGTGCCGCCTGAAGTTGGCGAGGGAAGCACGATCGACGGCCGCTACCGGTTGCTGCGCCGGATCGGTTCGGGGGGGATGGCAGACGTCTGGCTGGCCGGCGATTCGCACTTGCAACGTCGCGTCGCGCTCAAGATCCTGCACGGCCGCTTTGCCCAGGATCGCGAGTTCGTCGAGCGCTTCCGCCGCGAGGCGGAGGCGGCCGCCAGTCTCTCGCATCCCAACATCGTCGCCGTCTTCGACCGCGGCGACATCGAAGGCACCTACTACATCGCGATGCAGCTGCTCGAGGGACGCTCGCTGAAGGAGCTGATCGACCAGGGGCTGACGCCGGAACAGTCGGTCGCCCTGGTCCGCCAGGTGCTCGAGGCGGCCGGCTTCGCCCACCGTCATGGGGTCGTGCATCGCGATCTCAAGCCGCAGAACGTCATCGTTGACGATGAGGGCAAGGCCACTGTCACCGACTTCGGCATCGCCCGCGCCGGCGCCTCGGAAATCACCCAGGCGGGCTCGGTGATGGGCACTCCGCACTACCTATCACCCGAGCAGGCTCAGGGGCAGGCCGTGACCGCGGTCTCCGACCTCTACTCGATCGGCGTAATCCTCTACGAGGCCCTTGCGGGCCGCGTGCCCTTCGAGGCCGACTCGGCGATCGCGATCGCGATGAAGCAGGTCTCGCACACGCCACAACGGCCGAGCTCGATCAACCCCGCCGTCTCACCCGCCCTCGATGCGGTGGTGATGCGTGCCCTCGAGAAGGATCCGGGCCAGCGCTTCCAGAGCGCCGATGCCTTCATCGCTGCGCTGGACTCAGCGTTGCGCAACCCCGGCGCCGAGGGGGGAGGCACCGCTGCCTTTGCCCCCCTGCCACCGCCCGTGGTCGCAGCCGGGGAGGCCCCGGCCGATACCAAGGACGAGGAGCACGGTCGCAGGAAATGGATCTGGTTCGCCCTCGCCGCGGTGCTCATCGGCGCCCTGCTCGGCTTCGCCCTGACCCGCGACACGAGCACCGACGTCCCCGCCGTGACCAGTAACCCCCTGAATGTCGCCATCGCCGTGCTCGAACAGAACGGCTTCAAGGTCGGCGCGATCAGCCGCGTGCAACGCGAAGTAGCCGTCAATACGGTGCTGGAGCAGGATCCGCCTGCGGGCAGCGCCTCGCTCGACTGCGCCTTCCTCAGCTTCTTCTGCTCGAAGCCGAAGGTTGCCCTGACGGTCAGCTCAGGCCCTGGCAGCGCCAAAATTCCCGGCGGCCTCCCGGGCCTGAGCCAGGAAGAAGCGGAAGAAAAGCTGGAAGAAGCCGGCTTTGACGTGCGGGTCGAAATGGCCAACTCCGACCAGGTCGAAGCCGGCCAGGTGATCCGCTCCGAACCGGGCGGGGGTACGACGGCGACCCGTGGCTCGACCGTCGTCCTCACGGTCTCCAAGGGGCAGAAGCTGGCCAAGGTGCCGGTGCTGGTCGGCACGCAGCGCTCGGTCGCCGTGCAGCAGATCCGCGGCCGCGGCCTCACCCCCGGCGTCGAAGAAGAAGAAAGCGCCAAGCCGGCGGGCGAGGTTATTCGCCAGGCCCCAAGCGCCGGCTCCGAACTGCCCCGCGGCTCCTCGGTCTCGATCGTCGTCTCCAAAGGGAAGCAGAAGACGAAGGTCCCCAACGTGATCGGCAGCGAACGTGCCGAAGCGGTGGAAACGATGCGCGAAGCCGGCCTCACGCCGACCGTGCAGGAAGAGGAAACGGAAGTGACGACGAAGATCGGGCGGGTCACCGACCAGTTCCCGCCGCCCGGCTCCGAAGTCGAACCGGGCGCCGAAGTGACCGTGGTCGTCGGCAAGCCGGCGAAGGAAAAAAGCGAAACGGAAGCCGAATGAGAGTTGCGGTCCTCTGCGGCGGGCGCTCCTCCGAGCACGACGTCTCGCTGCGCTCGGGCGAGGCGGTCGCGGGCGGGCTCGAGCAGGCCGGCAACGAGGCGCTGTTGGTGACGATCGCGCGCGACGGCGGTTGGAGCTTCCGCGGCGCCCCGGTCGAGCTGATGCCGGCCGCCGGCCTGTTCGACGCCGACGTCGCCTTCCCGGCGCTCCACGGCCCCTTCGGCGAGGACGGCAGCGTCCAGGGCGTGCTCGAGTGGCTCGACGTCCCCTACGTCGGCTCCGACGTGCTCGCCTCGGCGGTCTGCATGGACAAGCTGACCTTGAAGCGCCTCTTCGCCCAGGCCGGCCTGCCGCAGGTCGAGTTCGCCGCCGCCGGCGAGGCAGGCTGGCGCGAGCGCTGCGAGGCGATGGGCCTGCCGCTCTGGGTCAAGCCCTCACGGCTCGGCTCGAGCGTTGGGATCAGCCGGGTCGAGAGGCTGGGGGAGGAGCTCGATGCGGCGGTCGACCTAGCCCTGCGCCATGACCCGCGCGTGATCGTCGAGGCCTCCGCCCACGGCCGCGAGGTCGAGTGCTCGCTGCTCGGCAACGAGCGGCCCGAGGCCTCGCTGCCGGGTGAGGTCGTCGCCCATGGCGAGTGGTACGACTACGAGACCAAGTACAGCGCCGGCGGCATGGAGCTGATCGTGCCGGCGGCGCTGGACGACGAGCAGACGGCTCGCCTGCGCGAGCTTGCCACCGCCGCCTTCCAGCTCGGCGGCTGCGCCGGCCTCGCTCGCTGCGACTTCTTCGTCGAGCCCGACGGCGAGATCCTCGTCAACGAGATCAACACCATGCCCGGGTTCACCGAGACGAGCGTTTACGCCAAGCTCTGGGAGGCAAGCGGCATCGATTACCCGGACCTGTGCGACCGTCTGCTCGAGCTGGCGATAGAGCGTCACACCAAGGCCCGCTCGCACGAGTTCTAGCCCGCACCAAGATGTCTTGTCTGCAGGCGTGCATGAAAATAGCCATGTAACGGACACACGGTGGCGTTAAGCTGGTGGGGTGGGAGATATTCAGAAGTTGGCGGCTGAACTCGGCGCCGAGGAGCGCACGCTGCGCCGCGCGGTGGCGCAGGGCACGATCAACTGCCGTCGTCAGGGTCCCCGGAGGACCAAGCTCGCCGCGGGTGAGGCGGACTACCTGCGAGAGCATTGGGAGCTCCTGTTCGATCTCAGGAAAGCCCTGCGCACCGAGCACAAGGTGCGCTTGGCCGTGCTCTACGGCTCTGTGGCACGTGGGCATGAGGACACCGGCTCGGACCTCGATTTCTTGGTTGCATTGTCGGATGACGCGCCCGCGGTGGTCACGGGTCTAGCAGCGCGCCTGAGCCATGTCGGCGGCCGCGACGCCGACGTCGCGCGCCTGGGCAGAATTGAGAGCAGCACGCCGCTCCTACTCGACCGTGTGCTGGAGGAGGGCCGTGTCCTGGTCGACCGAGACGGGATCTGGGGAGAGCTCAGCAGCCGCAGTCGCTCCATTGCCGCCCGGGCGAAACGCTCCTACCGCCGGCAGATGAGCGAAGCGGCGCAGGCGATCGAGGAGTTGACCGCATGAAGCGCAATCTCGCGGCCACTCTCAGCCCGGCGGCACTGGCGGCGGAGGAAGCTCGCCTGGCACGGTTCTTCAAGTCGATCAACAAGCACCGGGTCGCGCTGGACTTCGCGGTCGAAGAGAGCTTCGGCGGGGAGCTGGACCCCTCTGGTTGGAGGGGCGCCTTTGACTCCTCCGAGCCCACCGACACGATCCGGACAGTTGTGGTCACGGGTAGCTACTCGGCGATCGTCAACGCCTACGTCGAGATTCTCAAGGCCGCCGCAGGCTCACGGTTGACGGGCCTCCTGCCACACCGTCGACCCCACGCGGAGCAGGTTTTCGAAGCAGTCCAAAGCGACGGCGGACTGACCGCCGAGCAGGTCGTCCTACTGAACGAAAGCTACGTGCTGGAGGGCCGCCTCGAGCACGCCTCACCCGACGTCGACGCCGAGGAAGTTCGCGAACAGGTCGAGCGACTTCGCGAAGAGCTGCCCGGGTTGATCGGGAGCATCCACACCTGGCTCAAGTTGTACGGCATCACGTTCGGCGAAAGCTCCACGCTGCACTGAACTGAGTTTCGTGCGAAGGCGAATCCGGTTGTCAGGGTGTGAGGCGACGGCCCGTCATCCGTAGCCTTTATGCACAGGCCAAGCTTTCGGCAACTGCTAAAAGTTCTCCAGCAGCCAGGTTTTGCACCAGTTCGTATGTGCTGCTGACCGTGCCTACAACTTCTTCTTCTTCACTGTGAGGCAGCAGCGTTTCGAATACGTCATTGATGAATCCATCCGCTGAGGGAAGGCGGACTTCGCCGGTTGACGGATCGTAGAATTCGCTATAGACGAAGCACAGAAGCTCTCGCGTAGCTTGGTCTTCTTCGCCTGCGCGAACGGCCTGCTGCTCGGCGTTCTCAAGAGAGCCAGGAACAGGTACCGGAGGCCGAAGGGGTGGCTCCTCCGGTTTCGGGAGTCGAGGCGGCTCCGGGTGAATCGGTGGGGGCTCGGGAGGCTTGACGTCGGTGTGGCAACCGCCCATAAGGCTAACTATCAGAACCAAGCCCAGCGCGATTGCCTTTGGCAGGCGCATGGCCCAATTCAGCCCAACAGCTTGATGTCACTGATCTCGATCTGGTAGCGGCCTTCCTGGTCGCGGGCCGGTGAGGCTTTGGTGAACCAGAGCAGGAAGTAGGTCGAGGGCTGGCGGACGGCGAGGTCGATCTCCTGGGTCCCTTCGGCTTCGCTCACTTCGCCGACCGGTTCGTCCCAGCCGGTGATGTCCGAAGGGGGGCCGGCGGGGGCGGCGAAGACCTGGGCGTTCCAGCCCGGGGTGGGGGTGCGGACGATCATCTTCTTCGGCGTTGCCGGAGAGGTCGTCGTGACGTATATGCCGACGCCGGGGTCGGGCCCGGTCTTGGTCCCTTCGAACGTTTCGGAGTCGTAGTGCTCGGTTTCCCACGCGGTCCCGGTCGGGTCGCCGTCGGTGGCCAATTCGACCTTGCTGCCGACCTCTTCGCCGTCGCCCTCGGGGTCGTAGTCGGTTGCCCCCGAGATCGCGACGTTCCCGCCCTTGCCCTTGTCGGCACCGCCACCGCCGATGCCGCCGTTGGAGATCAGCTGCACCGCGAGCAGGGCGCCGCCGCCGACCAGGAGCAGGATTGCGATCGCCGCCCATGACCACCGCGCACCGCTGGAGAGCTTTCGCTGCGGGGGCGGCACCGCGTCGAGCACGCTGGTTGCCTCGCCGGTGGTCGACCCCGCCCGCGCCGCCTCGACCTCGAGTGCGGTCTCGAGATCGTCGATCATCTCGCCGATCGTCTGGTAGCGCTCGGCCGGGTCCTTGGCCGTCGCCCGCTCGACCACCAGCGCCACCGCCGCTGAGGCCTCGGGGCGGCGCCGCTGCACGTCGGGCAGTTCCTCGTTGACGTGTTTCATCGCCACGCCGACCTGGCTGTCGGCGTGGAAGGGGACCTGGCCGACCAGCATCTCGTAGAGGACGACGCCGAGCGAGTAGATGTCGGAGCGCGGGTCGACCGCTTTGCCCATCGCCTGCTCGGGGGCGACGTAGTCGGTCGTGCCGAGCACGCGACCGGTGGCGGTGACGCCGTCCTGTTCGAGCTGGCGCGAGATGCCGAAGTCGGTCAGCTTGGCCCGTCCCTCCTCGTCGATCAGGACGTTCTGCGGCTTGATGTCGCGGTGGACCATGTTGCGCGCGTGGGCGACGCCGAGGCCGCGGGCGACCTCGATCGCGTAAGCGATTGCCTCCTGCGTGTCGAGGGCGCCGACCCGGCCGATCCGCTGCTTCAGCGTCTCCCCCTTGACGTACTCGAAGACGATGTAGGGGTAGCCGCCGTCCTCGCCGGCGTCGATCACCGAGACGACGTTGGGGTGGGTCAGCTTGGCGACCGCGCGTGCCTCCTGGCGGAAGCGCTGCAGTTGGTCCTCCTGCTCGGACATCTCCCGGTGCATCACCTTCACCGCAACTGGCCGGTCGAGCGTGTCGTCACTTGCCAGGTAGACGGTCGACATGCCGCCGCTGCCCAGTTTCGCCTCCAGCCGGTAGCGCCCGGAGAGGACGGTTCCGATCATCGAGCTGGAAGGGCGGGAGCTCATCTAGGTGCGACCATTGTCGAGCACGGTGTCGATAGAGATTCTCTATCGCATTGCCAAGTCCCGCCAAGGACTGGACGATCTCGTGCGACCCGGCAATAGCGCGACTGAGGTCGGCTATTTAAGGCGAACTTGGCCAGCCCGAGGGATAGCCGACCTCTTCTGCGCCGCCAACGGCATGCCCGATTCGCTTCGCCTCTGGATAATGGGCTCTCAGCAGCCCCAGAGCCTCCTCCTCTTTCTCGGGCGCTACAACACAGCAAAAGCCGCATCCCAGGTTGAAGACTTCGCGCATCTCGTCGTTGCTCACCGAGTGTCGCTCTTGGATCAACTGGAAAATGGGGGGGACGGGGAGTGGATCGTCGATCTCGTAGCCGACCTCGGCGACCAAGCGGAGCAAGTTGTCGAAGCCCTTGGAGGTGATGTGGGCCAGGCCACGTACTCCGACCTTAGAGTGCAGCAGCTCCATGATCGGCTTGACGTAAATCTTGGTCGGCTCTATCAACACCTCCCCCAAGGGTCTGCCAAGGCGACCTTCCGGGTCATCATCAAGCGAAACCCCCTTCAGTGCTTCCCGGGCCAGCGTGTAGCCATTGGCGTGAAGTCCACTGGAAGGCAGTCCGAGAATCACGTCTCCGGCAGATATCGCTTCTCCAGCGACTATCTGATCAAGGGACACCCGCCCAAAGCAAGCTCCGGCGATGTCGACACCGCGGATCACCTCTCCAAGCTGAGCAAGCTCGCCCCCGGGGATCTCTATTCCAGCGAGCTCAGCCCCCTCCCGCAGGCCGGTGCCAATTTCTGCCTCCCGCTTTGGGTCGGCGACCTCGACGGCCAAATAGTCGAGCATCGCCATCGGTTCGGCTCCAACGCAAATCAGGTCATTTACGTTCATCGCGATGCAGTCGATGCCAATCGTGTCGAAACGATCCATCTGCTCAGCGATTAGAAGCTTCGTTCCAACTCCATCCGCAGAAAGGGCAATTCCGAGGTTGGTGTCTACGCGAATAATGTTGGCGAAGTGCCCATTCGCCAACTCCTGCTTCGTCTCCATGGAGGAGCTTGTTGGCCTTAACGCGTTGACAAGGGCGCTCACTGCTCGATCAGCGAGGTCTTGATCAACGCCTGCGCGTGAGTATGCCGCCGTGCTCGGGTTCATTTGCGAGGGGAATTCCAGCTAGCCAGTTGAGTTTGTCGGCTCACTTGAAGGAAAAGCATGCCAGAAGAAGAAAGACAACAAGGACAAATCTAGCCGCGAGGCTGGACGGGTTTTCCAGCCGGCGAACCCTTAAGGGCATCGTCGCAGCTTTCGCAACACGCTCGCCGCCAGGACAACTCGGTAAGCCGCATACGGCCACAGCGCCCGGTCCCGCTCGACCAGGCCGATCAGGCGCTGGGAGGCGAGGGTGGAGGCGAAGGAGGCGGCGACCCCGATCGCCATCGAGCGGCGCAGCGAGGGAGAGGCGCCCCGCCGTCGCAGCCGCTCGCCCTTGAGGATGGTGGCGCCGACGATGATCGGCAGGGCGATCGTGCGCGAGAGCAGGTTCGCCTGGTCGCGCGAGAAGCACCGCCAGCGCGCCGCCGCCAGGGTGACGCCATTACGCGAGACGCCAGGGGCAAGCGCGGCGGCCTGGGCGATGCCGAGGACCAGTCCATCGGCCGGAGTCGCATCGCCGCGCCCCCGTAGCTGCGGCCGTGCATCGGCGATCAGCATCGCCGCCGCGCCGGCCAGCAGTCCGAGCGCGGTTGCCTTTGGGCCACCCAGCCGCTGCTCGATCGGCCGCTCCAAGGTGTAGCCGACGATCGCGGCAGGGAGGAAGGAGAGGCCGAGGACGAGGGCGCGCTGCGTATCGAAGGCGCGCAGCTCCTCGAGGATCGTCTGCCGCTGGCCGATCAGAAGCGCCACCGCGGCGCCGCCATGCAGCGCCACCTCGAAGCTCTTGCGCACCTCCGGGTCGATCCGCTCCCAGTCCCACCCGGCCAGCCAGGGAACGAGGACGATGTGGGCCGAGGAGGAGACCGGCAGCAGCTCCGCCGGGCCCTGGACGATCCCCAGCGCCAGTGCGCGGGCGGCTGGGATCCTGCCGTCGGCCGCCTCGCTCAAACGCCCCCGCCGGTGCGGGCGGGCTCGACGATGGGATCGCCGGCGTCGCCCGACCCGCCGCCTCGGCGGCGCCTGACGATCGCGTAGACGATCAAGCCGGCGATCACGGCAACGACCAGGTAGTCGAGGATCTGCAGGTGATGGCGCCACTGTTCCCAGTTGTCGCCGACCGCCCGCCCGATCAGCCCGAAGCCGAGCACCCAGGGCAGCGAGCCGAGCGCGGTCAGCCAGGTGAAGCGCCAGAACGGCATCTTGGCCAGGCCCGCCGGCAGCGAGATGAAGGCCCGCACCAGCGGTAGTAGGCGGGCGAGGAAGACGGTCGCGTCCCCGTGGCGTTTGAACCAGCCGTCGACCCAGGCCAGCCGCGAGGGGCTGAGGTGGATCAGGCGGTTTTTCTCCAGCAGATCGATGCGGCCGTAGTAGCCGACCGCGTAGGTCAGCCAGGAGCCGGCCATGTTCCCGGCCAGCCCGGCGAGCACGATTCCGAGCAGCGTCTGGTCGCCGCTGGAGACGTTGAAGCCGGCGAACAGCATCACCGCCTCGCTCGGGATCGGGATGCAGGCGCTCCCCGCCGCCATCAACAGGAAGACGCCGCCAAGCCCCATGGCGTCGATTACGTTGACGCAGAAGTCGACGACGGGGCCCGAGATGTCGGCAAAGGGGATCAGCATGCGCGAAGCGGGGATTGTAGGGAGCGTGTCCCACACCAACTAAACTCGCCTGGTCGTCATGCGCCGCTTGAACCACCCCGTCTACCGCACTCGGCTGCTCCAGGCTGCGGCCGATGCGGCTCTCGTCGCGCTCGCCTACTACCTGGCGTTCCGCCTGCGCTTCCTCGATCGAAACGACCTTCCGCACCGCTACTGGGTCCTCTTCGCCCAGTCAGTCGGCTTCGTCGCCCTGATCGAGGTGACCGTCTTCGCCGCCTTCGGGCTCTACCAGAAGTGGTGGCGCTACGTCAGCGGTCGCGACTTCCTCACGATCGGCCGCGCCGTCGCCGCGGGCAGCGCGATCATCGTCGTCCTCTTCACGGTATTGAAGCCCTTCGAACACGACCTGCCCCGCTCGGTCGCGGTGATGGACTTCCTGCTCACGCTGTTCCTGGTCGCCGGCGCCCGCCTCGCGGTGCGGCTGATCGTCGAGCGGCCGACCCACGGCCACCGCCTGCCCAAGCACGAGGTGCTGGTGGTCGGCGCCGGCTCGGGCGGCCAGATGGTCGTCCGCGAGATGCACCTCAACCCGAACCTGGGCGCGACCGCGATCGGCTTCGTCGACGACGACGCGCGCAAACAGGGAATGCGAATGCTCGGCCTCAAGGTGCTGGGGACGACCGCGCAGATCGAGACGATCCTCGATGAGACCGAGCCCGACGAGGTGGTGATCGCGATCCCCTCGGCCCCCGGCACGCTGCGGGCCAAGGTCGTCGCCGCCTGTCGCGAGCGCGAGGTCCGCGTCCGCACCCTGCCGACCGTGTTCGAGCTGCTGCGCGGTGGCGTCCAGCTCAGCAAGCAGCTGCGCGAGGTCCAGGTCGAGGACGTGCTCGGTCGCGACCCGATTATCGTCGAGCTGGATCGGGTGGGCGCCTACCTGCGCGACCGCATCGTCCTCGTCACCGGCGCCGGCGGGTCGATCGGCTCCGAGCTCTGCCGCCAGATCGCCCGGGTCGGCCCGAGGCTGCTGGTGATGCTCGACCACGCCGAGGACAACCTCTTCGAGATCGAGCGCGAGATGGTCGACGAGCGCCACTTCTCGAATGTCGAGTCGGTGCTCGCCGACTGCAGGGAGCCGCACCGGATGCTGGAGACGATGCAGCGCTTCAAGCCGAGTGTCGTCTTCCACGCCGCCGCCTACAAGCACGTGCCGCTGATGGAGGCCAACCCGTTGGAGGCGGTGCGCAACAACGCGATCGCGACGCGGATCACCGCCGAGACGGCTGCCGCCTCAGAAGTCGAGCGCTTCGTCCTCATCTCCACCGACAAGGCGGTCAATCCGCAGACGGTGATGGGCGCTTCAAAGGCGATGGCCGAGTGGATCGTCGAGGCCGCCGGCGACAAGCACCCCGGCACCCGCTTCGCCAGCGTCCGCTTCGGCAACGTGCTCGCCTCCTCGGGCAGCGTCGTGCCGATCTTCCGCGGCCAGATCGAGCGCGGCGGACCGGTCACCGTCACCCACCGGGAGATGACGCGCTTCTTCATGACGATCCCCGAGGCGGTGCAGCTGGTGATCCGCGCCGGCGACATCGGCGCCGGCCGGGGCGAGGTCTTCGTCCTCGACATGGGCGAGCCGGTGAAGATCGTCGATCTCGCCAACAACATGATCCGCCTGGCCGGCTATGAGCCCGGGGCCGAGATCGCGATCGAGTTCACCCAGCCGCGGCCCGGCGAGAAGCTGCACGAGGAGCTCTTCGGCCAGGGCGAGGAGCTGCGCCCGACGGCGGCAAAGAGGATCCATCGAGCGGTCCGCATCGCACCGCTCGACACGGACTGGGTCGAGTCCACCCTGAACTCGCTGGAGCACCTGGTCATGGCCGGCGACGAGGCCAATCTCGCCGAGCGCGTGGTCGAGCTGATCACCGCACAGGGCGGCGATGCGGCGGCAGTCGGCTGAGAGCCGTCCTAACGGATAGCCTCTCGCAGCCAACTTGCAGCTGATCAAAGAAATCGGGGCTTACGCGGGTCTCCTTGCCTTTCTCGGCCTGGCCCTGCTCGCCTTGCTCTCATTTGCGCAGGGCCGGGATATTCGCCGCCTGCGGGAGTGGGCCGGGTCGGCGCCGGAGCGCGATGCCGAGCGCAAGGACTCGACCTCGGCCGCGGCGGCAGAGCGGGCGGAGGAGATGCGCAAGCTGGAAGAGGCTCGTAACGCGGAGCGCCAAGCAGCCGATCTGCGTGAGCACCGGCGCGAGCGGCGTGAGGCCGGGTTGCCCGAACTGACGCGGAGCGAACGGCTGCGCGAGCGCTTCTCACGTGGTGAGGGCGAGGGTGGTGGCGGTGGGCTGAGGGCGCGGCTCGGCGACCCCCGCTATCTGGCCGGCCTCTTCGTCGTCCTCGTCGTGATTGGGGGTGGAGCCGCCTACGCGGTTCTGCATGACTCCGGTGAAGAAGGCGGCGGCAACGGCGGCAAGCAGGCCTCCCGCGCGCTCAAGCCGAGCGAAATCGAGGTGACGGTGCTCAACGGCACGGCGGTGGAAGGGCTGGCGGGCACCTACGGCAACATGGTCGAGCGCCGCGGCTACCAGCTCGGCGCGGTCACCAACAGTCGTTCGAGCTTTGCCGAAAGCGTCGTCATGTTCCAGCAGGGCGAGGCGCGCGCTGCGCACCGGGTGGCCGACTCGCTGGAAATCTCGCGAGTGCAGGCGATGACCTCCGAGATCGCCTCGCTCTCGGCCGGGGCCCCCGTCGCGGTCGTCGTCGGCGAAGACAATGCCTCGACGACGGGTTAGCACCGCCGCGGTCGTCTTCGCCCTGCTCGTCGTCGCAACGGTTGCCGCCTTCGCCTGGTCGCAGCGCCTCAAGCGCGACCCCCTCGTCCTCGACCGGGTCACCTTCGGCACCGCCGTCAGCCGCTCGTTCACGCCGAACGGTGACTGCCGCTTCGACAAAATCCGGATCCGCTTCCGGGTGACGAAGTCCGACCAGGCAGACGTGCAGATAGTCAAGCCGGGGGGCAAGCTGATCGTCACGCTCGCCCGCGACACCTATCTCAAGCGCTACCACTTCTTCACCTACTACTGGGACGGCCGGGAACGTAACGACGGCATCGCCCCCCCCGGCCGTTACAAGCTGCGGGTCAAACTGCTGGGGCAGGAACGGACGCTGGTTCCCGGTGGTGTGATGCGCCTGCATCGCTCCCCGAGCAGGCCGATGAAGGGCTGCTCGAAGGGGCGGAGGGGTTGAGCGCCTTCCTCGCCGCGGCCGGTGTCCTGGTCGCGGCTGGTGCAGCTGCCGCGACGATCGTGCTGCCTCCGAGCCGGTCGCGCTCGGTGGCGATGCTGCTGGCGCTCGCCCTCTTCCCGATCCTGATCCTCGGCGACCAGTGGCACTCGGCCCAGATCGTCGATCTGCGCGACAGCTCGACACGTCTCGCGGCGCTGGGGATCGCCGGTCTGTCGGCAGTCGCAATCCTCACGGCCGTCTTCGGTCGTTGGCCGATCCTGCTGCCGCTGCCGATCGTCGCCGCGCTCCCCTTCCGAGTCCCGCTGCACGCTGGCGGCGATACGGCGAACCTCTTGGTGCCGCTCTATCTCGTGATTGCCGGGGGGGTGCTCTCTGTGGTGCTGGGCGAGTGGCAGCAGCGTGGGGGGGTCGATCCGAGTGCTGGGTTTTTCGCCTTGCGGCGGCCCTCTCTCGCCGAGCCGGCGGTGCGAAAAACAGGACGCCGCGCCCGGATCGACCCCCCCACGCTGCTGCCATACGTTCTGGCCGGGGTCGTGCTCCTCTATGCGCTGCAGACGCTTTACTCCCCTGACTTTTCGAAATCGCTTCAGAACGTGTGCTTCTTCTTCGTGCCCTTCTCGCTGGTCTACGCGTTGCTGCGGGATGTGAGGTGGGACAGGAAGCTGTTGGTGCTCGTGCTGTGGGTGGTTGCCATCGAGGCGGTGGCTTTCGTGCTGGTGGGCGGCGTGGAGTACCTCAGCCGCGATCTCTTCTGGAACGACCAGGTGATCAGGTCGAATGAATTCCACACCTACTTCCGGGTCAACTCGATCTTCTGGGACCCGAACATCTACGGGCGCTACCTGGCGCTGGTGATCGTGGTGGCGATGTCCGCGCTGCTGTGGGTGAAAGAGCGTCGAACGATGGCACTGCTGACCGGGCTGGTGGCTGTGCTCTGGTTGGGCCTCGCGGTCACCTTCTCGCAGTCGAGCTTCGCCGCGCTTCTGGCGGGCCTAGCCGTTCTCGCCGCCTTGCGCTGGAGCTGGCGCTGGACGCTTGCTGCCGTCGGTGCAGGAGCCGTCTTGGCTGTCGTCATCGTCCTCTTTGCCGGAGGTGTCTCGAAGCTCAGCCCGGATCGCCTCAACTCCGACACTGGCGGTCGCGGTCACCTGGTCTCAGGAGGCACCAAGCTGTTCGAGCAGAGACCCATCTGGGGCTACGGCGCCGGCAGCTTCCCCCGCGCCTACCGCGAACACGCTGCAACCAAGAAAGTCCCAGTCTCCGTCTCCCACACCGAGCCCGTCACCGTCGCGGCCGAGCAAGGGATCATCGGCCTCCTCGCTTACGGAGCTTTAATCGTCGTGGCCCTGTGGACGATGGGCTCTGGTTTGGGGTGGGGTGTCCCCCTCCGAAAACTTGTGAGCTCACCCCGAAACGAGCCCGAAAGGCCCCCCCAGCGCGGGTTTGCGGAGGGGGACACCCCACCCCGGGCCGCCGTCCTAGCCGCCTTCGTAGCCCTCCTGGTCCACACGATGGCCTATGCCGGCTTCTACGAGGACCCGATCACCTGGGTCCTGCTCGCGGTCGGCGCTTCGCTGGCGGCGGTCCCGACGGTCCGCTCCTCGGCTTAGGCTCAACGCGTGTCGGGCTACCTTCGCCGCCTCGCGACGACCGGCGCCGCCTACACCGCGGCGAGCGTCTTCTCGAAGCTGATCGCGGTCGCGCTGCTGCCGCTCTACACGCGCTACCTGAACCTCGCTGATTACGGCGCCGCCGAGGTGATGTTCGCCGCCGTCGTTACGGCCAGCATCGTCGTCCGCTTCGGCACGATCGAGGCGCTGCTGCGCTTCTACTACAAGGATGACGAGGATCCGGCACGCGTCGTCTCGACCGCCTTCGCCGCGCTGTTCTGGGTCTCCAGCGCAGCGGCTTTGATCGCGCTGCCCTTCGCCGGGTCGATCGCGGAAGCGCTGCTCACCGAAGAAGCCGCCATGGTGGCATCGCCCGCCGAACTCGGCCGGATCGCGATCGGCGGGCTCTGGGTGCTGACCATGTTCGAGTACCTGCTCACCCTCTTCCGGCTCGAGGAGCGCGCCCGCGCCTTCTTCACGACGACGATCCTCAACGTGCTGGTGACGATCGGCCTGACCGTGATCCTCGTCGTCGGCCAGGGCGAGGGTGCCCGTGGACTGTTGCTGGGCAGCTACGCCAGTGGAGCCGCCTTTGTCCTCGGCCTGATCTTCATCCACCGGCGGCGCCTCTCGCTCTGGATCGACGGTCCGCTGCTGCGACGGATGACCCGCTTCGGCCTGCCGACGATGCCGGCGGAGCTCTCGCTCTACCTGCTCAACTTCGTCGACCGGATCGTCATCGTCCGCTCCGCCGGGCTCGCTGAGGCGGGGCTCTACTCGCTGGCGGTCAAGTTCGCGCAGGGGGTCAACGTGCTGGTGCGCGGCTTCCAGCTCGCTTGGCCGCCGCTCGCCTACTCGATCCGTGACGACGACGAGGCCCGCCGCGCCTACGCCGCGGTCGTCACCTGGTTCGTCACCGGCTGCGCCTTCGTCGTCACCGGCATGTGGCTGTTCTCGCGCTGGATCGTCCGTGTCCTGGCCGCGCCGCAGTTCTTCGATTCCTACGAAGCGATCGGCCTGATCGCCACGGGCGTCACCCTCTACGCGCTCTACATGGTCCTGGTCGTGATCCTCGGCCGCACCGGCCGCACCGAGTTCAACTTCCCGGCGACGATTGCCGCGCTTATCGCCAACCTCGCGCTCAACCTGGCGCTGGTGCCGTCGCTCGGCATCGTCGGCGCGGGCCTCGCCCTGGTCGCCTCCTACGTCGTCGTCGTCGCGCTGATGTACGTGTTCACCCAGCGCCTCTTCCCGGTTCCCTACCAGTGGGGACGCCTCGCGCGGGTGCTGTTCGTCTCCGCCACCCTGGTCGGCCTCGGTGAACTGCTGTTGCCGACCGAGGGCTTCGTCGGCCTCGCCGCCAGGATCGTCCTCTGGCTCGCCTACCCCGCAGTGCTCCTCTTCAGTGGCTTCTTCACGGCTGAGGAGCGCGGTTGGCTGGCCCGCCTTCGACATCCGGGCGACCTGCTCGAAAGCCTGCGGACCCTTCGCGCCGAACCGGCCGCGGTCGATGGTCAGATCCCCGAGACCTACGAGGCCGAGCGAATGGACGACGACGCCCGCTTCTAGTTGCGTGTGAGGTTGACCATGTATATCGATGCCAACTTCACACTCAACGCGATTCGGCCTTCTCCCGAAGGCCATGGCCGCGATTGGGGAGTAGGGCTTGGCGGGCGTGGGCTCGGTAGATGCTGGCTGGCTGGCTCGGCAAGACGGCGGCGGCCAGGGCGCGTATGGCGTATGACCAAGCGGTAAGGACGCGGACCGCCAGCCCGCCAGCCCGCCCGTGGTGCTTTCGCATGTACCTATCTCGGTTGCGGTGGAATTCGACGATGCGGGGGAGGCCGGCGGTGAGATCGGTCGAGAGCTGGTCGTGGTGGACCGCCTCCGCCGTGGGCACGTAGAGGGTGTGCCAGCCGGCATCGGCGAGGCGCTTGCAGAAGTCGCACTCGTCGTAGTAGACGAAGAAGGCCGGGTCGAGGTAGCCGATCTCGGCGGCTGCCTCGCGCCGCACCATCAGCGCGCTCGACTGCGCCCAGTCGACCGCGCGGATGTCGTGCCCCTTGCTCTGCACGGTGAGCAGCCGGTGGAGGAAAAGGGCACCGGCGAGTGCCGTCCCCACTCCGGGAAAGCGCCAGGCGCAGGCGACGGGAGCGCCCGCGGAGTCGAGCAACTGGCCGCCCGCGGCGGCGGCGCGGGGGTTGGTATCAAGTGCCGCCAGCAACGCTCCCGCCGCACCCGGTCGCAGCTCGGAGTCCTCATTGAGCATCAGGCAGTAGCGGCCCTTCGCCTCGCGCAGCAGGGTCGAGTCGTTCTCGGCCTTGCCGGTGCGCTGGTCGAGGGCGATAAGGCGGATGTTGCCCCCCAGCGATCGCACCGCCTCGGCGGAGCCGTCCTCGGAGGCGTTGTCGAGGACGAGGATCTCGTGCTCGACGCCCGCCGGATGGGTGCGTTCGATCGCGCTCAGGCAGGCGAGCAGGAGCTCGCGGCCATTCGTGTTCACAACGCAGTAGGAGAGCGTGGGCGCCACGGCGGTCACCATAATCGCCCCGATGCAGGACCCGATCCGTGTGCAACTGGTCGACCCCTCGGCCTTCACGCCTCCCTACGACCGCGCTCTTGCCGCGGCGCTCGCGCGTGGCGGCGCCGAGGTCGAGCTCTTGACCAGCCACTTTCTCTACGGGCCGGTCCCGGAGGCAGAGGGCTACCGGGTGCGGGAGTGCTTCTACCGCCGCAGCGCCGCTCGTGGTCTCGATGCCCCCGCCCGGCGCGCCTTCAAGCTGGCCGAGCACCTTCCCGACATGCTGCGCTTCCGCAGCCAAGCCGACGCCGACGTCGTCCACTACCAGTGGCTCACCACGCCGGCGCTCGACACGATGCTGTTGCCACCGCGCCGTCCCAGGCTGATGACGGCCCACTACGTGCTGCCGCCCAGGCCGAGTCGCCGCCGGCTGGCGATCGCCCGTCGTGCCTTCGCCGCGATGGACGCCGTGATCGCCCACTCCGAGCACGGCGCCCGCCGCCTGCGTAACCAGGTCGGTCTCGACCCCGGGCGCATCCACGTGATCCACCACGGCGCCTTCGACTACCTGACGCGGCTGCCGGAGGAGAAGCCGCTGGCGCCCGAGCTCGAGGGGGTGGAGGGCCCGGTGATCCTCTTCTTCGGCCTGCTACGCCCCTACAAGGGCGTCGACACCCTGCTCGAAGCCTTCCGCGAGGTGGAGGGCGCCGAGCTCTGGGTCGTCGGCAACCCGCGAATGGACGTCGAGCCATTGCACCGCCTCGCCGCCGAAGCCCCGGGCCGTGTCCGCTTCCTCAACCGTTTCGTCGAGGACGCCGAGATCCCGGCGCTGCTGCGCCGCGCCGACGTCGTCGCCCTGCCCTACCGCGACGTCGAGCACTCCGGCGTCCTCTACGCCGCCCTCGCCTTCGGCAAGCCGCTGGTGCTGAGCGCCGTCGGCGGCTTTCCCGAGGTGGCGGAGCAGGGCGCGGCCCGCCTCGTGCCGCCTGAGGACCCGGCGGCGCTCGCCGCGGTTTTGGACGGGTTGGTCGGGAGCGAGAGCGCACGAGCCGAGCTGGGGACGGCCGCCGCTCGCGCCGCCGCCGGCTCCTACTCCTGGGACGAGTCGGCACGGCAGACGCTCGCCCTCTACGCGGAGCTGCTGGAGGCGCGACGATGATCGCCGTCGCGGTCGTCTTCTGGATCAGCGTCGCGCTGATCCTCTACGCCCACCTCGGCTACCCGCTCGTCCTCTATGCGCTCGTCTCACGCCGCCGCAAGCCGACGCTGAACCCGAGTACCTGGGATGAGCCCCCACGCGTCTCGCTGATCGTGGCGGCGTACGACGAGGAGGAGGTGATCGCGGCCAAGGTCGCCAACGCCCTCGCCCTCGACTATCCGCGCGACCGGCTCGAGCTGATCGTCGCCTCCGACGGCTCCGCCGATGCCACGGTCGAGCGTGCCCGGGCTGCCGGCGCCGACCTCGTCCTCGATCTGCCCCGCGGTGGCAAGGTCGCCGCGCAGAACGCCGCCGCCGAGCGGGCTGGCGGCGATGTCCTCGCATTCTCCGACGCCAACAGCATCTGGTCGCCGGATGCCCTCCGTCACCTGGTCGAGCCCTTCGCGGACCCCGGGGTGGGCTACGTGTGCGGCCAGGTGCGCTTCCTCGATTCCGACGGCGACAACGTCGAGGGCTCCTACTGGCGCTACGAGATGGCGCTGCGCGAGCTCGAGTCCGCCCTGGCGGGGGTGACCGCGGGCAATGGCGCGATCTACGCCGTGCGCCGCGACGCTTACATCCCCCTGCCGCCGGCCGGCAGCCACGACCTCTCGCTGCCGTTCCTGCTCGCCAAGCGGGGCCGCCGCTCGCTCTACGTGCCGTGGGCCGGCGCCGAGGAGAAGATGGTGCCGACGCTGGAGGGCGAGCTGGCCCGCAAGCGGCGGATGATGGTCGGGATCTGGGACATCGTCGTCGGCGAAGGGATGCTGCGCCCCGGTGGCTACCCGCCGCTCTACGCCTTCGAGATCGCCTCGCACCGGCTGCTGCGCTACGCGACGCCGTTCCTGCACATGGTGGCGCTGGTGGCGAACGTCGCGCTGCTCGGTCAGGGCTGGGTCTACGTCGTGACGCTGATCGCCCAGGTCGCTCTCCTCGTCGCCGCGCTACTCGGCAAAGCGGTGCCCCTGGCGCCGTTGCGGATCGCCCGCTACTACGTGCAGACCACGGCCTCGATAGCCCTCGGCCTCTGGGACCGAATGCGTAGGGGCGCACCGGGTGCTTGGGACAAGGCGGAGGGCACTCGCTAGCCGTGCCGCGAGCCTTCGACATCGTCATCGCAACCGTTGCCCTGGTCGTCTTCTCGCCGGTCGTGCTGATCGCCGCGGTCGCGATCAAGCTCGGCAGCCGCGGGCCGGTGGTCTACCGCCAGCGCCGGGTCGGCAAGGACGGCCGCGAGTTCGAGTTGCTGAAGCTGCGCACGATGGAGCAGGGCTCCGATCCGGTCGGAGTCGGCACAGTCGTTGCTCGTGACGACCCCCGGGTCACCGGCGCCGGCCGCTTCCTCCGCCGCACCTCGCTCGACGAGATCCCCAACCTGGTCAACGTGTTGCGCGGCGAGATGGCGATCGTCGGTCCGCGCCCGACCATCCCCGCCCAGGTGATGGACTACACGCCGCATCAGCACCGCCGCCACGAGGTGCGTCCCGGGCTGACCGGCTGGGCCCAGGTCCAGGGCCGCGCTGGAATCCCCTGGGAGCAGCGGATCGAGCTCGACGTCGAGTACGTCGACCGCCGCAGCTTCAGCCTCGACCTACGCATCCTCACCAAGACCGCCTGGCTCCTGGTGACCGGCCACGGCCTCGCCCCGGACTAGGGTTCTTGCCGTGAGCGATCTGCCTACCGTGACCCTGCGACCGTTCGAGCCCGGTGACGCCGCGGCGGTGCACCGCTGGTTCAACAACCCGGAGGCGACCAAGACGCTGATGGAGCAGCGCGACGGCTTCTCGCTGGAGGAGGCCGAAGGTTGGGTGGGGCGGGCGATCGACGGTCCGGACGAGGACCGCAAGTACGCGATCCTCGTCGGAGGCTACGACGAGCCGGTCGGCTTTACCGCTCTCTACGGCCTCTTTCGCCAGACGGCGCCAGAGCTTGGGGCGCTGATCGGCGATGACGTGCGCGGCAAGGGCGTCGGTCGCCGCGCCGAGGCGCTGACCATCGCCAAGGCCTTCGATGAGTTCGGCGCCCACCGCGTCTACGGGCGCATACCGGCCCGCAACGAGATCGCCAAGAAGACCGTCAGCAGTCTCGGCTGGGTGCACGAGGGCACGATGCGCGGCCACCTGCGTGGTCCGGACGGCGTCGACGACTGCGAGGTCTGGGGCGTGCTGCCCGACGAGTTCCGCGCCGCCGCCGCCGGCCTCCTACCGTGAGCGAAGGCCGCGCAAGCGCCGAGCTGGTCGCCGATCGCGGCGCGGCGGCGGAAAGCGATGAGTTCTTCCGCTCGCGCCCGTTCCTCGACGCCGAGGGCGTCACCCACACGCTGCGCATCGAAACCGGAGACACCGAGCTGCTCGCCCCGCTGATCGCCCGCGAGATCCCCGGCACCGATGCACTCGATGCGATCTCTCCCTACGGATACCCCGGCGTCGTCAGCGCATCCGACATTGACCACACCATAAGTGGGTCAATGTCGGATGCGCTGGATCCGGCGACGGTCGACTGGTCGGCGACCGGGCTCGTTTCGCTCTTTATCCGCCACACGCTCAGCGCTCCACCGCTCGCCGGCGCAGCCAAGCGCAACATCGTCCAGATCGCCGACCCCGAGCTGCCGCCGAAGAGCCGCTCCAGCGATCGCAACCAGATCAACAAGAACCGCCGCGCGGGCTATGCGGTCGAGCTGGTTCCCGGTCCCGAGACGAGCGCCACCCAGCGGGCCGGCTTCCTCTCCGCCTACGAGCAGACGATGCGCCGCACCGGCGCCGCCGAGCGCTACTTCTTCGCCGCCGCCTACTTCGACCGCTTGCTCGAATCCAGTCGCTCCTGGCTCGCCGTCGCCAGCGCCCCCACCGGCGAGATCGCCGCCGCCTCGCTGACCGTGCGCAGCGACGGCTTCCTCCACTACTACCTGAGCGGCAGCGCCGACGCTCATCTGCGCGACTCGCCGATGAAGAACGTCCTCGCGGCGCTGGTCGAGCTCTCCGCCGAGCTGGGCCTGCCGCTCAACCTCGGCGGAGGCCTCTCTGCCGGGGACCGCCTGGAGGAGTTCAAGCGCGGCTTTGCCAACCGCGAGCAGCCCTGGCACAGCTCCGAGATCGTCTGCGACCGCGAGGCCTACGACCGCCTCACGACGGGACGCGAGGTAGGGGACTTCTTCCCGGCCTACCGCGCGAGCTGAAGCTAGCTAACTAGCTTCCTTCGGTTCCAGCGGGGTCGGTCCCGGTTCGCTGAAGCCGAAGGCGGTCGCCGGCTCGCGGCCTTGCCCCCAGTGCGCCTTGCCGAAGTCGCGGATCGCGTCGAGCGTGACCGCGCCTTTGTATTTGGGGCAGCCCATCAGGTTCCGCCAGGTCGTCGCCGCGACCTCGTAGTCCATGTTCTCGTTGGGGAAGAGCAGCGTCCCCTTGTACATCGTGTCGTAGAGTCCCTTCAGCGCCAGCTGATCTTCGTCGGGCAGTTCGGGGCTGTATTGGATCTCCAGCCGGCCGTGCTCGAGCGAGTGGACGAAGAAGATTTCGCCGGGCATTTCGCTGTACGCGCCGTCCGCCTGCTGGTAGGGCGGTTCGACGTGGTTGCCCGAGGTCGGCGGGTTGGTTTCGTAGTGAGGCGTGGGCGCGGTCGGCGGAATGTGGGTGTGACCCTCTTCCTTCAAATTGAGCCGCAGCGTGCAGCCGGCCTTCTTCGCTGCCTGCTGCAGGTCCGCGATCTTCACCGGTGGCGGTGCGGTCCCGCTGCGTTCGTCTGGCTTGACTCCGTTGGAGGAGCCGCTCGCCAGGTTGATGTGCGATTCGCCGCTGTCGCCGCCACCCGAGCCGGCGATCAGCGCGACGATCCCGGCGACGACGAGGAGGCCGATCAGCCCGGCGACGCCGTAGACCGCGTACAGCCGTCGCCTGTCCGCCTTGTGCTGGCTGGACTCGCGTTCCTGCCGCGCCTGGCGGAGCCGCTCTCTCTCTTCCTCCCTGCGGTTGGCCATCTGCGCGCCTTATCCTGCCACAGGAGCGGCTGTTTGCCCGTTGCCGTTTGCCGCCGGGCCGCCACCAACCCCGTCCCAGACCTCATCGAGGAACCGCGCCAGCTCGGCGTTGAGGCGCCCGGGGCGAGTGCGCCACTCGAGGATCGAGTTGGCTTCGACCAGTTGTGCCCGGGGCAGCTCTTCGAGCAGCATCCCCGAGTCGCTGAAGGGATGCAGGGGATCGCGCTGGTGACCGACGACGAGTGCCGGCCGGTCGATCAGGTGGCGCTGCTCGCGCGGCGGCGCGGTCTCGCCGAGCAGCAGCCCCTCGAGCACGGCAATGGAGGGGTCCGGTCGCCGCCGCGCCCAGTCGAGGCCGATGTCGAGGATGAAGTTGGTGCGGGGGATCAGCGAGGCTAGCCGCGAGCTGAGCTCGACTGCCGGCCTGCCGAGCCGCAGCCCGAGCAGGATCGGAGCGAAGATCGCGGCAACTCCCGCCAGCGCGTTGTCGAGCACGGGCATCTCGATGAAGAGCCCCTCGACCCGCTCGGGATGGCGAACGGCCAGCTCGAGCGCGACGTTGGCGCCGAGCGAGGTGCCGCCGGCCACCGCCCGCTCCAGCCCGAGGTGGTCGAGCAGGGCAAGGACCTGCTCGGCGAAAAGCGGCATCGAGTAGAGCCGCAGGTCGTCGGGCTGGTCGGAGCGACCGTGGCCGAGCAGGTCGACGCAGATCGCCCGGTTGCCCCGCTCGGCAAGCGCCGGCCCCAGCTTGTCGAACATGTGCCGGTTCATCAGCAGGCCGTGGGCGAGGACGATCGGCCGCTCCCCCTCGCCGTACTCGTCGAAGCCGATCCGGTGTCCCTGATAGGTCAGCGATCCCATGGTCTACCGGTTTTTAGCGCACCGAGCACGGCGCGCGTCGCCGGCGCCCGGTTGAGCGCGTAGAAGTGGATCCCTGGCGCGCCGGCGATCAGCAGCTCGGCGCACTGCTGTGCCGCGTAAGCGACGCCAAGCTCGAACTCGGCCTCCTCCTCGCCGTCCGCGGCCGCGAACGCCGCTTCAAGGCGCGGCGGAATCGAGGCGTCGCAGAGGTCGCAGATCCGCCTCGTCTGGGCGAAGCTCGCGACCGGGATCACGCCGGCGAGGATCGGCACCTCGATCCCTTTCTCGCGTGCCGCGGCGACGAAGTCGAAGTAGACCTGGTTGTCGAAGAAGAGCTGGGTGATCAGGAAGGAAGCGCCGGCCTCGACCTTCGTCTTCAGGTAGTCGAGGTCGGTGTCCAGGTCGGGCGCCTCGGGGTGTACCTCCGGGAAGCAGGCGCCGCCGACGGCGAAGTCCCAGCCGTCGCCTATGAAGGCGGTGAGCTCGGCGGCGCTGCCCAGCCCACCCTCGGGCTGGACGAAGTCGGGCTGCCCGCGCGGCGGGTCGCCGCGCAGGGCGAAGACGTTCTCGATCCCGGCCGCGGCGATCCGGTCGAGGGTCGCGGAGATCCCCTCGGCGCTCTCGCCGACGCAGCTCAGATGGGCCATCGTCTCCATGCCGAGGTCGTCCTTCAACGCCCGCGTGATCTCGACCGTCCCGTCGCGCGTCGAGCCCCCCGCGCCGTAGGTGACCGAGACGAAGTCGGGCTCCAGCTCGCCCAGCGAGCGCGCGGTCGCGTAGAGCTGCTCGGTCGCCTCCTCGCTCTTCGGCGGGAAGAACTCGACCGAGAAGAGCGGTTGCTTCGAGGCGAGGATCTGGTCTATGCGCATCGAGGCAGCGTAGCCAGGTGCGGCGCTACGCGGAGGCCTTGCGGCGGTCCACCCGGGCCTGGAAGATCGCCTGGATGTCCTCGAGGCGCTTGCCCTTGGTCTCCGGCACGAGCGCCCAGCAGAAGACCAGGGTGAGCAGGCCGATCCCGCCGTAGAGCCAGAAGGCGCCGCTGCGGCCGACCGCTTCGATCAGCAGCAGGAAGGTCAGCGAGACGATGAAGTTGAAGGTCCAGTTGGCCATCGTGCCGAGCCCGGCCGCCTTGCTGCGCACCGCGAGCGGGTAGATCTCCGCGTTGAGCAGCCAGAAGATCGGCCCGAGGCTGACCGCGAAGGAGGCGACGTAGAGCATCAGGCTGGCGATCGCGACCACCGAGGCGAGGGTGCTGCCACCACCGCCGACGAAGGCGCCGCCGAGCGCGAACAGCGAGATCGACATCCCCGAGACGCCGATCATCAGCAAGGTGCGGCGCCCGGCGCGGTCGAGCAGTCGCAGCGCAACCACGGTCATCGCGACGTTGATGACGCCGACCCCGACCGCGGCGAGGATCGACCCGGCCGAGGAGTTGACCCCGGTGAATTCGACGATCGTCGGCGCGTAGTAGATGACCGTGTTGATCCCGGTCACCTGCTGCAGGATCGCCAGCCCGACGCCGACCACCAACGCCGCTTTGACCACCGGCGCCAGCAGCTCGCTCCAGGCGCCCGGCTTCTCGTCGATGCTCTCTTTGATCTCCTCGATCTCGCGGTCGATCGTGTCGGGGTCGTCGATGCGGATCTTCGCCAGCGTCGCCCGCGCCGCAAAGTCGTCGCCGGTCATCACCAGCCAGCGCGGGCTCTGCGGCATCCGCAGCATGCCGAAGGCGAGCGCCAGCGCCGGCACCACGCCGAGGCCGAGCATCCAGCGCCAGCCTTCGATGCCGTTGAAGGCGAGCCCGACCAGGTAGGCGACGAGGATGCCGATCGTCACGGCCAGCTGGAAGAAGCTGACGAGGCGCCCGCGACTCTCCGGCGGCGCCACCTCGGAGATGTAGACGGGGGCCGCGGCCGAGGCGAGGCCGATCGCGACGCCGATGACTATGCGGGCCGCCACCAGCACCTCGACGCCGGGGGCCGCGGCGCTGGCCAGAGCCCCGGCGATGAAGACGAAGGCGGCGAGCAGGATCATCAGGCGGCGCCCGTAGCGATCGGCCGCCGGCCCCGCGATCGCCGCTCCTGCGACGGCTCCGATCGGGACCGCGGCGACGACCAGGCCCTGGGCGAAGCTGCCGAGGTCGAAGTCGCCCTTGATGAAGAGCAGCGCCCCGGCGATGACGCCGGTGTCGTAGCCGAAGAGCAGCCCGCCGAGTCCGGCGATCGCCGCCGTCAACACGACGTTGCGCCGCGCTCGGCGCCGTGAGGCCTCCAACCCGTCGCTCATCCCAGCCGCGACAGTATCGATTTCACCGGATTTTGCGGGATCGTTTCCGGGCTACCCCTAGACGCCGCCAGGGCGGCGGGCTAAGTTGATCCTGCGACTGGGAAAGACAGGCTCCGCGGAAGCCAGCGGGACACCGTCTTGAAGGTGGCGCAAAGAGCTTCTAGCGCGAAGGCTACGCGCGGGCAGGCTTTGGGCGCCGTCCCCGGTCGCTTTTTCGTGCCTTCTTTCAATCGCTGTCCGAACGTGTCTCTAGCTTGGGCGGCGGTCATCGGGCGGCCTGCCTCCGTTGACCCGCGTACCGGGGCGCACCTGGGAGTCGGCGTTGCTTGGCTATCCCGTGATTTGCCCAGCAACTAGCCCGCCTACTCCCATACTCTCTTCACCGTGACTGACGAGTTGCGCTACGAGCGGGTCGGGGCCGCCGCCGTCCTGACCATCGATCGCCCTGCGCGGCGCAACGCGATCGACGCCGCCGCGGCGGAGGCGTTCCGCCAGGGGCTGGTCGACTTCGAGGCTGACGAGGGCGCCCGGGTGCTCGTCCTCACCGGGGCCGGCGGCGAGGCCTTCTGCGCCGGCGCCGACCTGAAGGCGATGGACCTCGACGTCGACCATCCGGACGGGCCGATGGGCCCGACCCGCCTCACCCCGGCCAAGCCGGCGATAGCGGCGGTCGACGGCTGGTGCCTCGCCGGCGGTGTCGAGCTGGCGCTCTGGTGCGACCTGCGCATCGCCACCCCCCAATCCACCTTCGGCCTCTTCGAGCGTCGCTGGGGCGTGCCCCTGGTCGACGGCGGCACCCAACGCCTCCCCCGCGTCGTCGGCATGGGCCGAGCCCTGGAGCTGATCCTCACCGGCCGCCCGGTCCCGGCCGAGGAGGCCCACCGCATCGGCCTGGTCAACGAGCTGGTCGACCCGGGCAAGCACCTCGACCGCGCTCTCGAGCTGGCCGAGAAGATCGCAAGCTTCCCCCAAGAGACGATGCTCGCCGACCGCCGGGCGGCAATAGAAGGCTTCGGCCTCCCGCTCGAGGAGGGCATAGCCCTGGAGCACAAGCTAGGCCGCGAGACCCTCCACGTGGCCGTTGAGGGCGCATCCCGTTTCGCTTCTGGCCAAGGCCGTCACGGCGAGGGCGTTTAGCTCTCGCGTGTAACGCGGCGCATCTCGTCTTCGGCGGCTTCCGGCCCCAGGTAGGGCATCAGCACGGCGAAGACCAGGTCCGGCAGGATCCGCTTCAGCTCGGGGCCGCGGCCGGCGCGGACCTCGTCGAAGATCATCGAGGTGGCGCCGCCGATCGCGAAGCGCGCCGTGTCGGCGGGCAGCTCCTCCCCCTGCCCCGACCAGCTGCGCCCCTGCTCCAGGAAAGGGGTGAAGCGGGTCAGCATCGCGCGGTAGCGCTCACGGGCGTCGTCGCCCGCCGCGGTCACCTCGACCATCGCCATCCGGGCGATGTCGGCCTCCATCGCCAGCAGCTCGACCAGGGCGCCGAGCCCAGCGGCGATCTGCTCCGGCCAGGGCTCGCCGGCGGCCGCCTCGAAGGCCGCCGTGACGTGCGCCACGAGCACGTCGAAGACCGCGTCGTAGGCCTCGAGGAAGCAGGCCTCCTTGCTCTCGAACATCTCGTCGAAGGCGTCCTGCGAGACGCCGGCGAACTCGATCACGTCGGCCACGGTCGTCGCCTCGTAGCCCTTCGCCGCGGCCATCTTCACCATCGCCTCGAGCAGGCGCTCGCGCTCGGAACGAACCTCGTAAGCGCGGGGCAATCCTTCACGGCCGGGGGGTCGCTGTGGATTCGAAGTAGATGGCGAATCCATCCAACCCAATGTAGGGCAGGACCCGCGACCTGTCCAACGCTTGCGGCGCTAGGCGCGCGCGGCCTGCATCTCGGCGCTCGCGGCGTCGGCGCCGAAGTAGGGCAGCACGGCGAAGTACATGAACTCCGGCAGCAGAGCGCGGAAGCCGTCGGTTGCCCCGGTGGAGAGCCGTGAATGGACGATCGCGTGGATGCCGGCGACGATCCCCTCCGGAGCGATCTGAGGGGGCTCCTCCGACTCCTCCGAATCGTCCCGTGCCAAATCGATGAAATCGGCGGCTCTTTTCATCGCTTCGGCCCGTCTTGCCAGGGCCTCTGGGCCCGCCGCGTGGACCCCGACGATCACCCCGCGGCCGAAATCGGGCTCGGCGTCGAGCTCGTCGAGCAGCGTCCCGAGGCCGGCCCGCAGCTTGCCACGCCACGATTCCTCGCTCGCCGCGCCTCGCACGACCAGCGCTTCGAAGCGCGCGATTCCCATCTCGAGCGCCGCCAGGTAGCAGCCGTCCTTGTCGGCGAAGTTGTCGTAAAACGCCTGCCGGTAGAGGCCGGTTCTGTCCAGAACCGTGCGTACCGAGGTCGAGTCGTAGCCCTCAGCGCCAACCGCCTCGAGCATTCCCTCGAAGAATCTTTTCGCGCTTGGGAGAATTCACAAGCTCGAGCTTGGGGGAGTGGGGGAGTGATTCCACTGCCCTGATGCTGCCGGTCCCCTCAGCCCCTGCCTGGACGTTGGTTGCGGCCTGCTTCCCCATCGCTACCCCTTCCTCGTGATCTAGGGAACAGGTTGTCTGGACTCCGGTACTGTAGCGGTATATCACCAATCCGTCCAGCTTGAATCTCGATGGCCCCGGAGTAGCCTGGCTGGCGTGGCTGAACGTGTACCTCAGGCAACTAGGGTGCCCCCCGGAAGGCACCCACTGCCTCGTGAGTTCATCACCCAACACCAGCGCGCCCGCATCATCGCGGCCCTCGCCGAGGAGACGGTGGAGAAGGGCTATCGGGCGGTCACCGTCGCGGACATCGTGCGGCGCGCGGGCATCGCTCGCAACACTTTCTACGAGAACTTCTCCTCCAAGGAAGACTGCTTCCTCGCCGCCTCTGAGTTCGCCGTCAAAGAGGCGCTGCGCCGCGTCGTCGATGCCGCCAGCAGGGTCGACAGCTGGCCCGCCCGGGTCAACTCCGGCCTCGCCGCCTTTCTCCACTACGTGGCGACCGAGCCGGCGCTGGCCCGGACCTGCATCGTCGAGGCCCTCTCCGCCGGCCCCGCCGCGGTCGAGCGCTACGAACGCTCGATCCAGGCCTTCGTGCCGCTCTTCCGCATGGGCCGCAAGGTCGCGCCGAAGGGCGAGGATCTGCCCGGGACACTCGAGGAGACGATCGTCGGAGGGGTCTTCTGGATCATCTACCAGCGGATCGTGATGGGGCAGGTGGAGGAGATCGAGCAGCTCCTCCCCGAGCTGGTGGAGTTCTCGCTCACCCCGTACGTCGGTGCCGGGGCCGCGAAGCGCACGGCAGCCGAACAGCCGTCCAAAGCGACCGGCTGAGCCAGGGCAGGGATCGGGGGTCCCATGCGCTAGTGCCCACCACCGAGATCCGCGAGGAGACCGGCAGCTCCGAGCGTGCCGAGATCGTCGCGGCCCTGATCGAAGTCGCCGCCGAGCGAGGCTACGGCGAAACGACGATCGAGTCGATCCTCGAACGGGCCGGGCTCGACCGCCCCGCCTTCGACCGCCACTTCCGCGGCAAGTACGACTGCTTCCTCTCCGCCTGGCAGGACCAGAACGAGGAGTGCCTGGGGACGATGGTGAGGGCGTATGAAAGCTGCGAGGAGTGGCCCGACCGCCTGCGCGCGGTCGCCTACGAGGTGATCGCCGGCCTCAGCAACGATCCGAGCCGCGCCTCCTTCGGGGTCGAGGTGCTGGCCGCCGGCGACGCCGCCCGCGCCCGCCGCGACATGACGATGCGGGTGATCGCCTCGCTGATCGACGCCGGACGCCAGGAGATGGACGATCCCGACTCCGTCCCCCATACAACTGCCGAGGCGCTGGCCGGCTCGGCCTATGGCCAGATCTACTCGCGGGTCGTTCGCGGGGCGGTCGAGGAGCTGCCGGAGCTGGTGCCGCAGCTGATGTCGGCGGCGGTGATGCCGTATTTGGGTATCGAGGCGGCTATGGCCGAGTTGAGTCGTGAATCCGCCGTGCCAGAGGGATATGCTCGCGGTGTGGCAAAGAAACGCGTCGGCAAATCGGAGAAGGCGCCAGTCGACGGCGCGGAGGACTATCCGCCCGAGTTGGCGCGCCTGCCGCCGGGCCGCCATGGGTTGCCCCGCGAGTTCGTTACTCATAACCAGCGCGAGCGCCTGATCGCCGGGATCGCCGAGGCGATCGCCGAGCACGGCTACTCGGGCACCACGATCGCCCATATAACCCGCGCCGCCGCGGTCTCCCGCCGCACCTTCTACGAGCACTTCTCGAGCAAGGACGAGTGCTTCGTCGCCGCCTACGACACGGTGATGAAAGAGCTGCGCGAGCGGGTCTCCGCGGCTTTTGAGGAGAGCGAGGAGTGGCCTCAGGCGATCAAGGCCGGGATCGACGCGATGCTGCGGTTCCTCGCCGCCGAGCCCAACCTCGCCCGCCTCTGCATGGTCGAGGCGCTGGTCGCCGGCCCGGCCGTGGTCGAGCGCTACGACGCGGCGATACAAAGCTTCGTCCCCTACTTCCAGGAGGGCCGCGAGGGCCGCCCGCCCGAGGTCCTCTCGCGCCTCTCGCCGACCACCGAGGAAGCGCTCGTCGGCGGCATGGTCTCGCTGATCTCGCGCCGCATCATCGCCGGCAAGACCGAGGAGCTGGAGGACCTGCTCCCCGACCTGGTCGAGTTCACGCTGACTCCGTACCTCGGCAGCGCCGAGGCAGCGGAGATCGCCAAGGCGAAGTAGTACCGGAATTTAGCCACCAGGTGGCTGAAAATCAGCCAGTAAGTGGTTGTCTACTGGGTCGCGGCCCATCCTTGTGTGCTAACTTACACACATGCGTTTGCACATTAGCCTGGACGACACGCTGGTGAGCGAACTCGATCGCTTCGCGGGGCGCCGCCAGAGGAGTGCCTTCATCACCCGTGCGGTCGAGCGCACTCTGGATGAAGAACGGCGCTGGCGCGGGATTGAGGCGGCGCTCGGCGCGATTGACGATCATGGCCACGAATGGGATGAGGATCCCGCCGCCTGGGTGAGACGTGGCCGTCGCGAAGACGCCCGTCGCGCTGGATGAGCGCGCGCACCCCGCGTCGGGACTGAGATGGCTCCGCTGTTCCTCGATACGACGGTGCTTATCGACGCGCTACGGGGTCGTAAGGCGGCTGAGCGACTTCGGGAACTGCGCGACCAGGGGCCACCGCCCTACATCTGCGCGGTCAATGTCGAGGAGGTGTGGCGGGGGACGAGAACGGGCGAGGAGAAGGCCGTCGGGGGTCTCCTCGCGGCCCTGCGCATCGCTCCGCTCGGGCGAGCGGAGGGAGAGCGTGCGGGGCGCTGGAGGGCACGCTTCGCCGCTGACGGCGTCACCCTCGGCCAGGCGGATTGCCTTATTGCGGCAGCAGCGGTCGGTGTCGGCGCTCGCCTCGCGACTGGCAATCCGTGCGATTTCCCGATGGACGAGCTGGAGATCGAGGACTGGCCAGTCGGTTGACGACCGGCTACGCGGCGCGGATCTCCTCGTCGAGAGTCCGTGCCGCCTCGCCCGCCGCCTCCGCAAAGTCCTCGCCCGGGGAGGCGTAGACGATCGAGCGCGAGGCGGCGATCAGGAAGGCGTCGCTGCCCGCGCCGCGGTTGGCGGCTACGACCGTGGCCACGTCGCCGCCCTGGGCGCCTACGCCGGGGATCAAGATCGGCATCTCGGCTGGGATGTCCTCGCGGATCGCCCGCATCTCGTCCGGGTAGGTCGCGCCGACGACCAGGCCGCAGTTGCCCGCCGCGTTCCAGCTGCCGGCGACGGTGCGGGCGACGTGGCGGTAGAGCGGCACGCCGCCGGCGACCAGGTCCTGGAACTCGCCGGCACCAGGGTTGGAGGTGCGGGCGAGGACGAAGACGAGCTTCTCGCGGCGCTCGAGGAAGGGAGTGAGTGCCTCGCCGCCGAGGTAGGGGTGGACCGTGACCGCGTCGGCCCCGAGCTGGTCGAAGGCGGCGGTGACGTAGCCGGCGTTAGTCGAGCCGATGTCGGCGCGCTTGGCGTCGAGGATCACCGCGGCGTCGGGGGCCTCAGCCCGGATCGTCGCGATCGTCTCCTCCAGGGCGCGGAAGCCGTCGGCGCCCAGTGCCTCGTAGAAGGCAGCATTCGGCTTGTAGGCACAGGCCACGCCGGCGGTCGCCGCGACGATCCGCCGGTTGAACTCGGCGACCCGCTCGGCGGGTGACGCTCCCGGCGCCACCGACTCCGGAATCCGCGCGGGGTCGGTGTCCAACCCGACCACCAGATGCCGTCCCCGCACAAAGTGCGCCACCAGCAGCTCGGCGCAGGAGTCGACCCGGTCCATGATCGAAGCGTATATCTCTGTCTCCCCGGTCGCCGACTCCTCATGTCGCCGACATTCGATGTCGCCGACATCTAACGTCGGTAAGCTGTTACCATGTTTGTCAACCGGCGCAAGGAGCTGGAGCAACTCGAGACGTGGTGGATGCGCAAAGGGGCGGCGCTCGGGGTCGTCTGGGGGCGTCGGAGGGTCGGGAAGACGGCATTGATCCAGCATTTCGGTAGCGACCGCCCGCCCGTCTTCCACACTGGCGGCGGGCGACCGGCGGCCGCCGAGCTGGCGGCGCTCGCTCGCGCGGCCGCGCCGCTGCTCGCCGACGGGGTCCGCGACCTGGATGTCCGCCCGTTCGCGGATTGGGACGATGCCCTCGAGACCTTGGCACTTGCCGCTGCCGACCGGCCCCTGCTGCTGGTCCTCGACGAGTTCCCGGCGCTGATCGAGACCTCTCCGGAGCTGCCGAGCCTGATTCGCGCCGCCTGGGACCGACTCCGTTCCCGTACCAGGCTCAAGCTCCTGCTCTGCGGCTCGGCCGTGAGGACGATGGAGGCGATGCAGGAGGAGCGGGCTCCACTCTACGGCCGCCTCGATCTCTTGCTTCTGCTCCACCCCTTCCGCCCTCACGAGGCGGCGGAGATGCTGCCCGCGCTGCCGCCGGCACAGCGCGCCCTGGTCTGGGGGCTGGTCGGCGGCATGCCCCTGTACCTGCGCTGGTGGGATCAGAGTGCGAGTCTCCGCGCCAATCTCTCCCGCCTGGCCTGCACGCCCGGAGGGCAGCTCCTCACGGAGGGGCAGCTGGTGCTGGCCACCGAGGGGGAGGGAGGGGAGTTGGCTCGGCTGGTGCTCTACGCGATTGCGACCGGCCGCAGCCGCTTCAACGAGATCGAGCAGACGGTCCGCGCCGATCCCGGCCGCACCCTCGACAGGCTCGTCGCCCTGCGCTTGATCGACCGCGTCGTGCCGGTGACCGAGGACCCGCGCCGCACCCGCAGGCGCATCTACCGGATCGCCGACAACTTCCTCGCCTTCTGGCTCGGCGCGCTCGACCGCTACCGGCCGGAGATCGAGCGTGGCCTGGGGCAGAGCATCCTGCCCGTTCTGCTCAAGTCGCTCGACGACCACATGGGGGGGCCCTGGGAGGAGGCGTTCCGCGACCATCTGCGCCGCCGCGCCGCCGCCGGTGAGCTTGGCGAGGACGTCGTCGCGATCGGGCCGTTCTGGACGAGTGCCGACGATCCGGCGGAGATAGATGCGGTGGCCCTCGCTGGCCGTGGTCGCGAGGCGGTTCTCCTCGGCGAGGCAAAGTGGGCCAAACGGGTCAGCGCGGCGCGGTTGCGCGCCGAGCTGGAGCGAAAGTCGGCCGCCCTGCCTCGATTGGCGGCGAACCCCCGCTACGCGATCTGTGCCAGGGAACTGGTCGATGGCGCCGATCAGGTCCTGGCGGTCACCGCCGCGGACATCTTCTGAGCTGACCGCCTCTCACTACTCCTCGCCGAAGAGCTGCAGGAAGGCGAGGCGGGTGAGGTCGTTGAGCTGCAACTGAACGCCGTCGGCGCGGCCGGCGGCGAGATCGAGGCAGAGCGATTCCTCGATCGCGCCGGCGACGAAGGCTGAGGTTGTGCGGGTGGTGCCGGCGCGGGCGCCAGGCTCACCGCGCGCCGTGTCGAGCGCTGTGATGAGGCGATCTACCACTTCCTGGTGCACGGTCCAGGAGCTGCCGCGCGCCGCCCTCACTTCCAGCAGCAGCGCTTTCGCCATCAGCGGCTGCTCGGCGACGAAGCGCAGCAGCTCGGCCAGCGCGGCGCGGAAGCCCTCGCGCCAGCTCGACGCCGCTTCGCAGGCCTCGAGGATCTGTGTGCCGAAGCGATCGGCCGCCTCTTCGTAGGCGCGGGCGAAGCAGGTCTCCTTGCTGCCGAATCGTCGGTGGAAGCGGTCCTGGGTTATCCGGGCCCGCTCGGCAACCTCGCGCACCGTCGCCTTTGCGTAGCCCTTCTCGCCGACCGTCAGCAACATCGCCTCGAGCACGTCCTCGTCGCCGCTGGGGTCGGGCCCGACATCCTCCCAAGAGCGAACGGCGCGGAGTGGCCCAGGTGCTTCCATTCAGGATACCATAGCTTATGTTTGGGAACTTTTCCCATCTCAAGTACCAGTTTCGTACCAATGGGAACTGGCGCTATCCTGGACCTGTGCGAGCCCTGCCCGGAAAGGAGAACCGGCAGCCTCCCGGCCCCGAGCCGGTCAGCCGCGATGCCGCTGCCGCCGACCAGCGCCGCCGCATCCTCGAGGCGACCGCCGAGCTGATCGCCGAGCAGGGCTATCAGGAGACGACGATGGAGGAGATCGTCCGCCGCGCCAAGGTCGGCTACGCGACCTTCTACAAGCACTATCCCGACAAGGAGGCCGCCTTTCTGGCGCTGCTCGACGCGGCGACCGATCGCACGGTCGGCCGGGTCGAAGACGCCTACAAGCGCGAAGAAGGCCCCTGGACCGACCGCGTCGGCGCGGCGCTCGGCGTCCTCTTCGAAGACGTCGCCGCCCACCCCGCCGCCGCCCGCGCGGCCCTGGTCGAGGCTGTTGCCGCCGGCCCCGAGGCGGCTGCCAAGCATGAGGCGGCGCTGAAACGGCTGGCGCCGTTACTGCGACCGGGCCGCGAGCTCAACCCGCGCCAGGCGGAGCTGCCGGAGAGCCTCGAGGAGACGCTGGCAGGCGGGATCGTCTGGGTGCTGGGACAGCGACTGATCGGCGGCGAAGCCGACAAGCTGCGCGGCCTCCTGCCCGAGACCCTCGAGTTCGTCCTCCGCCCCTATGTGGGTGAGGACGAGGCGGCGCGGGAGGCCGGCGAGGTCGCCGACGCGATCTCGGCTTAGCCCTCCCCGCCCACAGCGATGCCCGCCGAAGAGCTCGGCCCCCTCCCCGCCGGCCGCCACGGCTTCAGCCGCGAGCAGGTCGCCCACCACCAGCGCGAGCGGCTGATCGCCGGCCTCGCCGAAGCGGTCGCCGAAAAGGGCTATGCCGCCGTCACGCTGACCGACATCGTCAGGCAGGCGAAGGTGTCGCGCCGGGTCTTCTACGCCAACTTCGAGAGCAAGGAGCAGTGCTTCCTCGCCGCCTTCGAGGTTGTGGTCGACCATCTACGCGAGCTGGTCGCCGAGGCGGTCGAGGGGATCGAGGGCTGGTCAGGGCAGGCGATCGCCGCGACCCGCGCCGTGCTTGCCTTCCTGGCCTCCGAGCCCGACCTCGCCCGCCTCTGCCTGGTCGAATCGCGCGCCGCGGGACCGGCGGTGACGACCCGCTTCAACCAGGCGGCGGCGGAGATGGCGCCGTTGCTGCGCATCGGCCGCGCCGAGCGCCCCGAGGGCAAGCGCCTCCCCGAGTCCACCGAGGACTCGACCGTCGGCTCCCTCGTCTCCCTCGCCCACCGTAAGGTCGCCGCCGGCGAAGCGATGCAGCTGGAGGATCTCCTCCCCGACTGCGCCGAGCTCGTCCTCCTGCCCTACCTGGGCCCCGCCGAAGCATCCCGCCTCGCCCGCCAAGCGGCGTAGCCCAGCTGGGAAGCGGTACAGCCGTTTGGTACCCCCTCGTCCCCTCAGGGAACGCATCTAGGAACGCGTTTTCTCTTTTGGGAACTTTCCTTGACAACTCCGTGACGGAGTGCTTTCCTTGCGCTGTCGGCGGTACGGCTAGTACTTTCTAGGAACTAGTCGCATCTATCCGACATCAGGGAAACACGAGGTACAGGGACTACATAACCGAGCTTCGCCAAAGGGGCCGCCAAGGGAAGCGGTCGGCAGAGGGGCTCACGGGATGAGGAGAGTCAGTGAGAGATCGCGCCAGGGCATCAAGAGCTGGATCGCACCCTTCGGCCGGGGTTGCCGTCAGGCGAGTCGCCTTCGCGGGCGCCATCGCCGCGTTCTTTTGTGCTCTCCTTTTTGCCCACGTCAACCCTGCCCTGGCCGCCAGCGAACACGTCTTCGACCCTCACCTCTCGCTGACCGGGACGTGCAACACCTCGGTCCTCGACGAAGTCGCCGACCCGAGCTGCCCGTATCCGACGCCCGCAGAAGGCGGCCCGCATGCCTTCATCAACGCCTGCGGCACCGCCACCGACCCCAAGGGATACATATACGTCGCCAACAACAGCCCCCAAGGCGAACAACGGATCGACGTCTTCAAACCTGACGGCGAGCTCGTCACCGAGATCGCCCACACCCCAGAACAGGGCTGCCGGCTCGACGTCGACTCGGCGGGACGGATCTACGTGGCGGGCGAGCTCGAACCGAGCGCTCCGTACAAGGTGTTCCGCTACACCCCCAACTCCTACCCGCCGAGCAAGGAAGCCGGCTACGGCGCCCAGGAAGTGTGCGTGGACCACCCCGACGAAGTCCTAGGCGTGGCGATCGACCCGACCAACGACCACCTCTACGTCGCTGCCAACCACATCCGCGAGTACAACGCCAACTGCGAACTGCTGGGTGGGGTCAACGAGATCCAGCGGGTGGCAGTCGACGCCACGGGCGGCACCTTTGAACTGGGGTTCAATGGCCTTACCGGCCCGATCGCCTTCGACGCCCCTGCGACCGGCGCCGGCTCGGTTCAGGAAGCACTAGAGGGGCTGGCGGCAATCGCCCCCGGCGACGTCGTCGTCAGCGGCCCCGACGGTGGCCCCTGGACGGTCGAATTCACCGGCGCCCTCTCGAAGCAGAACATCAGCCCGCTCGCAGTTGACGGTACCGGCCTCGCGGTCGGCGCCGGCAACACGCTGAACTGCACCGATCTGCCCGAAGCCAGAGGATCATCCCCACAGCCCTCCTACGCCTTCCAGTGGCTGCGCAACGGCGCCCCGATCGCCGGCGCCGGCTCCGCCATCTACACGCTCCAAGCCGCCGACGCGGGGGCCGTGGTCCAGTGCCGGGCCACCGCCACCAACACGGTCGAAGACAAAGGTGGCGGCTTCACCGGCGTCGTCTCGTTCACGGTGCCCGCGCCGATCGTCCAGCCACCGCCCGCCACGGCGCCGCCGAGCGTCCCGGTCTTGGTCGCGGTCAAAGTAATCCAGAGTGCAGAACTCGTGGTCGGCGGCCCCGGTGGGCAGGAACTGACCTGCGACCCGCAGGCGGCCAAATGGACCGGCAGTCCGAGCTTTGCCTACCGTTGGTATCGCAACGGCTCCCCGATCGAAGGCGCCGGCTCCTCCAGCTACGTGGTCAGCGCCGCCGACCTCTCTACCCGCGCCAATTTCCAGTGCGTCGTCACCGCGACCAACGGCGGCGGCACGGTGGTCCGGCCGAGCGGCGCTGTCGAAACGGATCCGTTCCCCGAACCGCAAACCTTCAACGTCACGAACCTGGCCGTCCCCGTCACGGTCACGACGGCGACCGCGGGCACCGATGGGACGTTCGCGGAGGGGGCACAGGACGTAGACGTCTGGCACGCCGTAGTGGAAGGCGAAGAGCACTTCGATGTCTACGCCTCGGGAAAGCCCGGGGTAAAGGCCGAAGTCCGCGTCTACAACGGCGAAGCGCCGCATGAACTGGAGCAGACGATCCCGGAAGTGGCGGTGACCGACGCATCCAGCAACGAGCTGTTCAAGCTCGCCGTCGACCAGGCGAACGGCGATGTCTACATAACCGAAGTGGCCGTACCGCCGATCCGCGTCAACCAGTTCTGCCGCGATCCCGAAAGCGGTGGGTTCGGCTCGGGGCCGTGCAGCGTCATCGAACACAGCCTCACCTCGTTCAGCGGCGACGACGTCGCGGTCGACGGCTCCCCCGAATCGCCCAACCACGGCGACCTCTTCATCGCCGCCAACACCCACCTCTACGCCTTCGCGCCGCTCGAAGTGGGCCCGCCGGTGGTGAGCGGGCAGTCGGTCTCCCAGGTGACGAGGACGGCGGCGACCCTGCACGGCACCCTGGACCCGGCCGGGGTGCAAACCGACTACCGCTTCGAATACGTCGATCAGGCGAGCTTCGAAGCGAGCGGCTTCGAAACGGCCAAGCGCATCCCGCTCCCCGACGGCAGTCTCGCCGCCGATGCGTCGCCGAGCACTCTCTCGGCGTCGATCTCGGGCCTGACTCCAGGCGCGTCATACCGCTTCCGCCTCGTCGCCGCCAACCACTGCAAACCGCTCGAAGAAGAAGCGATCTGCGAAACCGAGGGCGAAGGCAAACCCGGCGAAGAAGGCGAAGCGGCGAGCTTTGCCACCTACCCGGTGTTCGAAGCCGAAGAATGCCCCAACGAAGCGCTTCGCCTCGGTCCCTCTGCCAACCTGCCCGATTGCCGCGCCTATGAGCTGGTCACGCCCGCCGACTCGGGCGGGCGGGTTGCCGTGTGGGCGAGCGACCTGGACAGCTCGCTCGCCACCCCCGACGGTGAAAGCCTCCTCTTCGGCAGCCATAACGGCGCCCTGCCGGGGCTCGGCGGCAACGGCGCCGTAGACGCCTACCTAGCCCGTCGCGGCCCGGGCGGCTGGCAGAGCGCCAACGCCGGGCCCTCCGCCGCGCAAGCCCACCTGCCGTTCGTGTTCCTCTTCAGCCCCGATCACGGCTACTCGGACTGGTTGGTGAACTCTCCCTTCGGCGGCAGCCTCGACACCAGTTGCAGCAGCCACTACCTGCGCAACCCCGACGGCAGCTTCGAATTGCTCGGCCGCGGCAGCCTCGGCGAAGACCCGACCGCCGTGGTGCGATTCATGAGCGCGGGGGCGAGCCACGTCGTCTTCGAGACGGGAAGGAGCAAGACCGCCTCCTGCGAAGACAATACGATTCACCTTGCAAAGCAGCTCGAGCCCGACGCCCCGCCGGAAGGAACGTCGGCTGTCTACGATCGCAGCCCCGGCGGGCCGACCCACGTCGTCTCGCTGCTGCCGGGTGACGTCACTCCAAGTGAAGATGCCGAATATGCAGGCGCCTCAGCCGACGGCTCGATGGTGCTGTTCAGCGTCGGTCACTCCGTCCCCCTCTACGCCCGCATCGATAACGCCTCCACGGTCGAGGTCGCCGGCCAACCGGGTTGGACCTTCGCCGGGACCTCGGAGCACGGCGACCGCGTCTTCTACCTGGAAGGCGGCGACATCTTTGCCTGCGAGGTCCGTGTCTCTGGTTGCGCCGGGCCGGGATCGAGCCCTTCGACCCAGATCGGCTCCGGCGGTGAATCAGAAGTGGTCAACATCTCCGCCGACGGCTCCCGCCTCTACTTCGCCTCCAAGACGGTCCTCACCGGCGAAGAAGCAAACGACCAGGGCGCCAAAGCCGAAGCCGGCGAGGAGAACCTCTATCTCTGGGACGCGGCGAGCGAAACGATCCGTTTCCTTGCCACCGTCACCGCCGAAGACGTCACCGGTGTGCCCGCCTCCGGAGCGTCGAACTCAGGCGGGCTAGGTCTCTGGACCCAAGATGCAGCGACACGCGCCAACGCCGCCGACGACCCCTCGCGCACGACGCCCGACGGCTCGGTCCTGCTCTTCCAGTCGCGGGCGAAGCTCACCCCCTACGACAACGCCGGCCACATCGAGGTCTACCGCTACGACGCCGACGACAACAGCCTCGCCTGCCTCTCCTGCAACCCGACCGGGGAGCCGGCGAGCTCCGACGCCAAGCTGCAGAGCCTCGCCCCCGAAGAGCCGGGCCAGACCGCGCCGATCGTCCAGGCGGCCCCGGTCGCAAGCCTCGGCTCGAGCGGCAAGCGAGCCTTCTTCCAAAGCGACGAACGCCTCGCCCTGCGCGACACGGACGGCCTCTCCGACGTCTATGAGTGGGAGGCGAACGGCGAAGGCGGCTGCAAGCGTGCCGCCGGCTGCGTCGAGCTGATCTCGGCCGGGCCGAACGGGGACTCTGACTACCTCTACGCTGCCACCCCGAGCGGCGACGACGTCTTCATCCGCACGGTCGACAGCCTCGTCGCCCAAGACAGCGACGGCGGCATTCCCTCGATCTACGACGCCCGTGTCGGCGGCGGCTTCCCGCCGCCGACACAGCCAAACGGCGAATGCCTGGGCGAAGCCTGCCAGCCGGCGGCGGTGGCTCCCGACGACCAGACCCCGGCCAGCTCGACTTTCTCCGGTGTCGGTAACGCGCACGCGAAGAAAGCTCAGAGGCGCCACAAGCACAAACGCAAAGGCCCTCACCACCGCCATGCGCGAAGGCACACCCACCACGACAGGAGGACGGCTCGATGAAGCGACTCGCAACCTCACTCCTCGCAGTTGCGCTGCTCGTCACGGCCTTCGCCGGCGCAGCCCGGGCCGCCGAAGCGGGCTACGGGATCGAAGCCTTCGGCCTCTCCTACTCCGAACAGCAGGCGGGGGCCCATGCCGACTTCACCACCTCCTTCGCGATCAACACCGACAAAACCACGCACCGGCCCTTCGGCTCGACCGCGAGGGTCGAGTTCCACCTGCCGCCGGGGATCGCCGGCGAGGTCGCCGCCTTCCCGCAATGCTCGGCGGCCGAGCTGACCGCCGCAATCAGCTTCCAAGCGGTGCCCAAAGACGCCGAAATCTGCCCGATCGACTCCCAGGTGGGAGTAACCGAAATCACCATCATCAGCCAGGGCGGTGGTACCTCCCTGGTCGTCCTCAACGAGCCCGTATACAACATGACCCCGGGCCCGGGCGAGGCGGCGCGCTTCGGCTTCGTCGCTCAGATCCTGCCGGTTTTGGTCGACGTGCGCCTCGACCCGGCGAGCGACTACGGGCTGACCGCGACCCTGGAAAGCCTCTCCGCGTCGGCGCTGGTGACGTCGGCGAAAACCACCTTCTGGGGGGACCCGACCTCACCCATTCACGACGCCGATCGGATCACCCCCTACGAGGCCTTCGAATGCGACGGCACCCCCTGCACGGCGCCGGGCAAAGAAGCGCGCCACTCGAGCCTCTTGCCGAGGCCGTTCATCAGCACCCCGACCAGCTGCGGAGACCCGGGCACGGCGACGGCGCTCGTGGCGAGCTACGAAGACTTCGAACACCCGGTGACGAGGACCGCGCCGATGCCCCAGCTCGGCGGCTGCGGCTTGCTCGACTTCAAGCCGCAGCTCAGCCTCAAGCCGACCACCTCCACGGCGGAGTCGGGAACCGGCCTCGACGTCGAACTTAACTTCCCTCAGGAAGGCCTCGAACACCCCAACCTGCTCGCCGAATCGCATCTGAAAAAGGCAGAAGTGACCCTGCCCGAAGGGGTGACAGTCAACCCCTCCGCGGCGGAGGGCCTGGGCGTCTGCTCCCAAGCCGACCTGGCCAGGGAGACGGCGACCTCGGCGCCGAACGAAGGCTGCCCGGAGAGCTCCAAGATCGGCACGGTCATCGCCAAGAGCCCGCTGCTGGACGAAGCGGCAGAAGGCGGTCTCTTCTTGGCCAAGCCTAACGAGAACCCCTTCGGCTCCCTCCTCGCCCTCTACATGGTCTTGAAGATCCCCGAGCGGGGCGTGATCGTGAAGCTGGCGGGCAAGGTCTCACCGGACCCGAAGACCGGGCAGCTGATCACCAGCTTCGAAGACCTGCCCCAGCTGCCGATCTCATACTTCCGTCTCCACTTCCGCGAAGGGGCAAGGGCGCCGCTGGTTACGCCACCGAGGTGCGGCAGCTATCAGACCGTCTCGCACTTCACCCCATGGTCGGCGCCCGAAGAAGTCATCACCACGACTTCAAGTTTCGAAGTGACCAGGGGGGTGAACGGCGGCCCCTGCCCAAACGGGACGCCGCCGTTCCAGCCGGGCTTCGAAGCCGGCTCGCTCAACAACAACGCCGGCTCCTACTCCCCCTTCTACATGCGCCTGACCAGACGCGACGGTGACCAGGACCTGACCAAGTTCTCAGCCACCCTGCCGCCGGGGATGGTGGCGAAGCTGGCCGGGACCTCCGAGTGCCCGGAGGGGGCTATCGCCCAGGCCAAGACGAAGAGCGGCAAGGAAGAGCTGGCATCTCCCTCCTGCCCCGCAAGCTCAGAGATCGGCCACACCCTGGCCGGGGCGGGGGTCGGCTCGGTCCTCACCTACGTCCCGGGCAAGGTCTATTTGGCCGGACCCTACCGGGGCGCCCCACTCTCCGTGGTGGCGATCACCCCGGCGGTAGCGGGGCCCTTTGACGTCGGCACCGTGCTGACCAGAGTGGCGCTTCAGATCGACCCGCTGACCGCAGAAGTCCACGTCGACGGCGCCCACTCGGACCCGATCCCCCACATCCTCGTCGGCATCCCCTTGAAGGTCAGGGACATCAGGGTCTACGTCGACAAGCCCAGCTTCACCCTGAACCCGACCTCCTGCGATCCCTCCCAAGTGGGAGCGCAGCTTTGGGGAGGGGGCAACGACATCTTCAGTGCCCTCGATGACTCCCCGGTCTCCCTGGCGGCTCGCTTCCAGGCTGCGGCCTGCGCATCGCTCGGCTTTAAGCCGAAGCTCGACTTGAAGCTGAGCGGAGGGACGAAGCGGGGAGGACACCCCGCCCTCGCCGGCACCTATACGCCAAGACCAGGAGACGCCAACCTCGCCGGGCTCATCGTCCGCTTCCCCCACTCGGCCTTCCTCGACCAGGCCCACATAAGGACGATCTGCACCCGCGTGCAGTTCGCGGCAAAGCAGTGCCCGGAAGGAGCGGTCTACGGGCACGCCAAGGCGATCACGCCGCTTCTGGACCAGCCGCTGGAAGGCCCGGTCTACCTCCGCTCCTCCAACCACAACCTTCCCGACTTCGTCGCCGACCTGCACGGCCTGATCGACGTCGAAGCGGTGGCGAGGATCGACTCCTCTCACGGCGGCATCCGCGCCACCTTCGCCCAGGTGCCAGATGCGCCCTTGACCAAGGTCGTGGTGCAGATGCAGGGAGGCAAGAAGGGCCTGATCGTCAACTCCACCGACCTCTGCCGCGGCTCTCATCGCACCGACGTGCAGCTCAGCGCCCACAACGGGGCGCAGCTCGAGCTGCATCCGCAGATGCGGGCGGATTGCGGCAAGCAGCGCAAGCACAAACGTCATCACGCGACCAAGCACTAACCCCACAGGGAGGGAAACAAAGCAATGCTCTCGACACTGAAAAACCGCTTTGGGATACCGGGGGTGATCGCCGTGATCGCGCTCGTCTTCGCGATGCTAGGCGGCGCCTACGCCGCCAATGGCAACGGTGGCGCCAAGGCGACCGCTTCGGCCAAGGCGAAGAAAGGCCCGCCGGGGCCCAGGGGCCCGAAGGGGCCGAAGGGCGACCCCGGACCGGCGGGGCCGCAGGGGCCGGCCGGGGCCAAGGGCGACGCCGGCTCCAACGGCTCCAACGGCAAAGACGGCGCCCCCGGCGTCAGCCCGACCGGGACCGCATTCGGCGGCGAACAGCACGGCTGCAAAGAAGGCGGCGTTGAATTCAAAGGCGCCAACACCACCTTCGCCTGCAACGGCGTGAAAGGCACCAACGGCACCACCGGCTTCACCGAAACGCTGCCTTCGGGCAAGACTGAGACGGGAATGTGGTCTTCCCACGGGACGTCGGGGTACCAACTCAACGAAGAAGGAGAACTGGTTGAATTCGGGGCAATAACTCCAGTTCCAATCTCCTTCTCTATCCCTCTTACGAGTGCTCCGGCGTTCAACGAAGCGCACGTAAAACCCGAAGGGTTCGAAGGAGTCGAAGGAGAAGACTGCCCGGGCAAATTCACCGAACCAAAAGCAAAAGCCGGGCACGCTTGCCTTTACATCCGTGCGAACTCTGGAATGACTTATACCGAATTTTTCGGTTATCCGTTTGTCCAGAAATCCGGACTTCTTGTTGCCTTTTTCGGAAATAACAACAACGTAGTCACCGGCAGCTGGGCTGTGACGGCTCCCTAGCTCACGCGCCTACCAACCGGCTCGGCGGCGCCCCCCACGATCAACGTGGGCGCCGCCGAGCCGCCTTCGGGCCGCCCCAATCGGAAACGGTAGACATGCCTGAACCGATCAGCGCCAGGGTGGCGGCGCGACTGCAGGCGCGTCGCGGAGAGATCGAGCAGACGGTTCTCGCGCGCGTCTATGCCGTGGCGGACCCACCCGGCTCCGGTGCCGAGGATCCGGAGTACGCACAGGGCCTGCGTGCGGCCGTGTCGGCCGCGGTGAGCTACGGGCTAGACGGCCTCGAGGGTGGCGCCGGCCGCTCCGAGGCGATCCCGGTGGTGCTGTTCAGCCAAGCCCGCCACGCGGCGCGCAATGGAATTGGCCTCGCCACAGTCCTGCGCCGCTACCTCGCCGGCTACACATTGCTCGGCGACTTCATCGCCGAGGCAGCGCAGGAGGACGAGTCGCCGCGGGAGCTGCGGGGCATGATGCGCGCCCAGGCAGCGCGCTTCGATCGCCTCGTGATGGCGGTCAGCGAGGAGTACGGGCGAGAGGCCGGGCAGGCCGGCTCGCACCACCAGCGGCGCGCAGAGCTTGTCAAAGCGCTGATTGACGGCGAGCTCGCCGACACCGCCGAGCTGTCCTACGACGTCGGCGCCTGGCACCTCGCCCTGGTCGGCGCGGGCGCGCCGGCCGAGCGGACGATCCGCGAGCTTGCCGCCGCGCTCGACCGCCGCCTGCTGCTCACACGCCCAGGCGGGGAGACCGTCTGGGCCTGGCTGGGCGGTCGTCAGGCGATTTCCGTCGCCGATTTGGCTCGCCTTGGCGCGTTCCAGACGATCGCGAACCTGCCGCTGGCGCTGGGCGAGCCCGCCGAGGGCCTCGCCGGCTGGCGCCTGACTCACCGCCAGGCGGTCGCCGCCTGGCCGATCGCCGGGCGCAGACGGGCCACCGTTCGCTACGCGGACGTCGCCCTGCTCGCCTCGGTCCTCCAGGACGACCTGCTGGTCGCCTCGCTGCGCCGGCTCTACCTCGAGCCTCTGTCAAGAGAGCGGGACGGCGGCGCAGTCCTGCGCGAGACCCTGCGTGCCTATATAGCGGCCGAACAGAACGTCTCATCCGCCGCTGCGGCGCTGGGGGTCAGCCGGCAAGCGGTCGCCAAGCGCCTCCAAGCTGTCGAGGGGAGGCTTGGGCGTCCCCTAAGTGGTTACAGAATGGAGATCGAGGCCGCCCTTCACCTTGAAGACCTCACAACCCTGACAGTGACACCCGGGACCGGTTCTCCAGATCACATTGTCGTCTGGCCTGGGAGTGACGGTTAACAATCAGCAACCAGGCGCATACCGAACACGTCACATTGTGAGCGCGGGAGGCAGAGTCGATGCGGGAGGCTCGCAAGAAGCAACCACCCACGTCCCCCGCGAGGAAGGGAAAAATGACAGCTCTTAGAATCATGGCGGTGAGCGCGATGCTGACAGCGCTCTTTCTGATTGGCGCCGGCCAGGCATCGGCCGCCCCAAAGACCGTTCTCTGCGAACAAAACGCCACGAAGTGCGAGGGCGAAGACGCCTACGCGACCAGCACCGTGCTGGAAGCAAAACTGAAAGAAGGGACGAAGACGACCGTTACAGGCTCTGCGCTCCCGGTCGAATGCTCGACCTCATCTCTCACCGTACAGACGAACGCGCAGAGCGGTGCGCCGCTCTCGGCGAAAGTCACCGCGTGGAGCTTCGGCAAATGCAGCGTACTGAAAGGCACCATCAGCTGTACCAGCACGGCACTCAACCTGCCCTACGAAGCCGGAATCGAACGCAGTGGAGGCGGCAGCGGCAAACTGACGCTGACGTCCGGCAGCGGCGGGGTGCCCAGCCTCCGATTCACATGTCCAGGCGGGAACGCCGAATGCATCTTCGGCGCCTCGAACGGGCAGCTGAGCCTTGAAGGCGGCAGCTCGGCGACCATCGTCTCCGCTGTCGCGCTGAAAAAAGAATTTGACGCACACGGAAATTGCGGAGGCGCGGGTACGTTGTCGGCGAGCTACGACGTCTCCAAACCGGCGCCGCTGTACGTCACCGATGGCATCCTTGGGCCGGGGCTGACGTCGTTCTGTTCCGCCAACGAAGAAACGTGTGCGGAAGGAAACCTCTACCAGGAAGGCACCGAGTTTACCGCCGGGCTCAGCAATTTCGCCGAAATCTCGGGCTTCTCTCTGCCACTCAAGTGCAACAGCGGAAAACTCGAAGGCGAATTCCAGGAAGGTCCGCAGGAAAGCGCCGACCCGCAGATGGCGGAAATCTACGCGTCGACGCTCTCGAACTGCACGATGGGCTCTAACTGGTCCTGCACGGTCACGGCGCTCGGCTTGCCCTATGCGGGTGAATTCGCGGTAAGCAGTGGCGGCAACGGCACGCTCGAGGTGAGCGCGTCCCCCGGACACGAAGCACCGCGCTGGAAGGTCGTCTGCCCAGGCGGGAACATCGAATGCAAGTGGAGAGTCGCCGAAAGCGGCAAACACGGGGCCGGAGAAGAGATGTTCCTCGGGTTCGAAGGCGGCAGCCCAGCCGGGTTGCTCGCCAGCCTGGTTCCGCTTGTCAAGATAGAAGACGTTCACGGCACCTGCGGTGAAAACCAGAAGACCTTCACCGCCGCTTACACGGTCTCGACGCCGAAACCGCTGTACCTGTCGAAACCGTAGCCGCCCCAAGATCCAACTGATGCTGAGAGAGCCACGGCTTTGTCCGTGGCTCTCTCAGCCTTGCCGGAGTGTCAACTCGTTCCCAGGTGCCATCGCATATTTGTTATTCATGGAAGTGGATGACGTCTGGGCAACTGATTCGTGAGGCCCGTGCGCGCTGCGGTCTAAGTCAGCAGCGCCTGGCGCGGCGGGTGGGTAGCCACCGCATGGCCGGTCGGCCTCGCTTCGGCCGGACGAGAGGCGAGACGACCTGACGCCCCTCTCGACGCGGAGCGCATCCTTCTTGCCCACCTCTTGCATGCGTACGGTCGGGCGCTCCTCGGCCGCCCGATAGCCGCGTTCGCCACGGAGCTAACCGCTCGGCCTCGCCGATGACTCAAACGACAACGGCTGGGTCGCCGACTCTTCAACAGCCGGATACAGAAGGGGCTTCGGAGTTCTTCTAAACTTTCTATACTTTTTGGGTACTGGTGATACCCTTCGATCGTGGGGACGATGGCAAAATCCACGACTCGCCGCCTTCCGCCAGGATCCCACGGGATCCCGGCTGACATCGTCGCCCGCAACCAGCGCGAACGGCTGGTTGCGGCGATGGCTGAGGTCTGCGCCGAGCGGGGGTACGCGCAGGCTTCGGTGGCAGAGGTGGCGAAGCGAGCCGGCGTCTCCTCGCTCACCTTCTACAAGCAGTTCGCCGACAAGCGGGACTGCATGCTCGCCGCTCACCGGCAGCTTCTGGGGCGGCTGCTGGAGGTGGTCGATCGGGCTCGCGAGGAAGAGGGTGACCCTGGGGCGATGCCCAGGGCGACCGTGCGAACGGCCCTCGCCCTGTTCGCCGCCGACCCGCCCTCGGTGCAGCTGCTGACGGTCGAGATCCTCGCCGCCGGTCCGGAGGGTGTGCAGCGACACGATGTGATGGTCGAGGCCTTCGCTGAGCGGCTGGGAACCGACTGGGTTCGCGCCGCCGGCATGCTCGCCCTGGCCGGCAAACTCGTGATGGCCGGCGAAGCCGATCGGTTGCCGGAGTTTGCGGACGAATTCGTCGCTCCGGGGGGAGAGGTTCGGAAGCAACGGTCTTAAGAGGAGAATGCATCTCGCTCCCCGTATAAGTGACCATGGTACGGTGACCATGGTCATGTCCCAGGCCCCGAAGGAAATCACCGCCAGCCAGTTCAAGGCTCGCTGCTTGCGCCTCCTCGACGAGGTCGCCGAAACCGGTGAGACCCTGGTCGTCACCAAGCACGGCCGGCCTGTCGCTCGGGTTGTGCCACCGCTCGGCCCTGATGACATGCGCGGCAGCGGCAAGATCAACATGACCGACGAGGAGTTGATCTATTTCTCGATGGGGCCCTGGGACATGGAGCAGGACGAGTGATCATCCTGGATACCCATACCCTGCTCTGGCGCATGCTCGAGCCAGAGCGAGTGAGCGTGGGCGCGAAGGAGGCGATCTCCGCTGCGGACGCGCGGGCGATCAGCGCGATCACGTTCCAGGAGGTCGCCTATCTGGTTGCCCGTGGCAGGGTCGACCTCTATAAGCCGGTCGGGCCGTGGTTGGGCGATGCGCTCGGCTCGATCGAAGCGGTTGCTCTCCCCGTCTCCGCGTCGGTCGCTCTCTTTGCCGGCTCGCTCGATCCCCAGGGCTTTCACGGCGATCCCATGGATCGCCTCATCTATGCCACCGCGGTAGAGCACGACGCCCGACTCGTCACCGCTGACAAACGCCTGCGCCAGTTCGATCCCGAGCGGACGGTCTGGTAGCTATGCGGCGATGATCGCCTTGGTCCTGACGCGGACCTGACGACCCGCGTCAGGCGTAGGTGAGCAGGCGCAGCTGCGAGAAGTCGAGCGTTTTGAGCGGTTCGTCTTCCGGCCCATGGACGAAGACGTCGACCGAGGCCTTGGCTTTGCCCGCCTCGACAAGTCGTTTGATCGCCGGCGTCACGGTGACGATCCGCGGCGCCGGCTCGAGGTGGTGGGGGAGGCGGTAGTCGAAGGGGTCGCGCTCGTCGGGCACCTCGCAGTGTCCCTCCTCGCCGTGGCAGCTGCCGTGGCCGAAGATCCAGAGCGAGCCGGCGTAGGCGGGGTGGTCGATGCCGGCGTCGCGCTTGAGGCCGCGGCCGGCGCCGATGTAGATGCGGGCCTCGAAGCTCGGGCCCGAGTGGTCGACCTCGTAGAAGGCGAGGTCGGCGCGCTCGAAATGGTGCTCGGGTGCCGGCAGCTCCAGCGGTCTGCTGCGGTAGCGGTCAACCACGGCGGGTCCCCGGGACGGCCGCGGTGGCGGCGGCGTAGTCGTAGCCGAGCGCGTTGATGTCGAGCGTCTGGCGCACCGTCATCGGGAACGGCGGCAGGGCGGTGTCGAGGTAGGCCGCCGGCAGGCTTGCCCCCGGATGGTCGAGCTGCCACATGTACCAGAGGCGGTCGATCATGCAGTGGTGTGCCCAGAAGATCGGGTCGTAGGCGGCGACCGAGATGTCCCCCATCGTGCCGCCGACTTCGCCGTGCACCCCGTTGTGGATGTTCTCCAGCTGGTTCTGGAAGGTGAAGTAGTCGCGGTTTTCGCGCACGGCTTCGACTTCCGAGGGTTCGGGCAGCCGGCTGCCGCGGGTGAACTGGCGCCAGGTTCGGGTCTCTTTCGGATCGCGCCGCCCGGCTGGCTGGATCGGCGAGGAGGCCAGCGGGTTTTTCGTTCCGGCGGCGGTGCGGCCGCGGCTGTAGGCGCCGGGCAGGCCTTCGGCGTGGTTCTGCGTCCAGTCCCACCAGGGCAGCGTCACCCCGCCGACCCTGTCCTGCAGCTCCTTCTCGAAGAAGTAGAGGTAGGCGCGGTGCCAGGGGAGGAAGAACGGGCTGCCGTGCTTGCAGTACATCGGCAGCGGCAGGCCGTGGATGCCCGCCCAGTACTGGTAGCCACGGTCGTCGCCGATTTTCTGCGCCAGGGTCACCGCCTGGCGCAGGTCGGCAAGCTGGCCTTCGCTGAGGCGGCGGACGCTGCGCCGGTGGCGCAGGTGGACCGGGGCGCGGGTCGCGCTGGGGGAGGCGACGGTCACGGTCGCCTCGCGAGTTCCGCGCGCCGGTCACCGCGCCGCTGCCGTCCCGGGCGTCGCTGGGCGGTGAGCCGGCGCAGGCGGGCGCTGGTCAGCCCGGCGGCGACAAAGGCCACTGGCGCCAAATTGAGCGCCGTCTCCTCCACCGGTATGCCCGCGATATGGGCCAGCATCGGCGCCACCCTCTCATAGGCCCACGATTACCGCAAGTCTTTTTAAGTAAACGTCGCGGTTCGCGATTTCTCGGAGCCGCTCCGCTCCGAGCGGAACTTTTCGTAGGTTGAATTCCCCCTCCGAGTATACGAACATACGTTCGCATGACGACCCTCGTATCCGAGCTTCCGGTTGCGGCCCTGGCGGACCGGCTCGGCCTGCCGGAGCGCGAGGCGGGCAACCTGGTCGAGACGCTGCAGCGGCTCGGGATCGGCACCCTGGGGGAGCTGGCGGCGCTCTCGCCCGACCAGGTCGCCGACCGCTTCGGGCCGCGCCGGCCTGCGCGCCCTGCGGCTCGCCCGCGGCGAGGACGAGCCGCTGCGCCCGCGGCGTCCCGCACGGGAGGAGCTGGTCGAGGAGATCGAGCTGCCCGAAGGGACGGCCGGCAGCCAGCTCGACCGGGCGCTGGAGCTGCTGGTCGACCGACTGCTCGCCGCACCGCGGCGCAAGGGGCGGACGCTGCTCGGGGCTGCGCCTCGGGGCCGCGCTCAGCGACGGCGGCAGCTGGAGCGTCGACGCAGGGTCTCGGCCGGCCGACCGCCGTCGGCCCGAGCCCTGCGCCGCCGTGCTGGTGCCGCGGCTGGAGGAACTGCCGGCGCCGGCCGACGCGCTGCGGCTGCGGGCGCTCGGCCTCGGCCCGCGCGCGGCCGACCAGCTTGAGCTCTCGGTCGGCGGCGACGAGCCCCGTCGCCGCCGACTCGGCGCGGCGGTGCGCGAGGTCCGCGCCGCCCAGGGCGCCGACGCGCTGCTCAAGGTCCTGCCGGTCGACGCTGCCTCGCGCGTCCCCGAGCGCCGCGTGCTGCTCACCCCCTTCCCGGTCCCGGTCCGATGACGCCGGGGATCCGCCGGCTCTACGCGCCGCGACGGGTGGCGGTCGAGGCCGGCTCCGAAGGGATGCCGCTGACGGTCGAGGGCGTCGAGGTGGCGTCGATCCGCGAGGAGTGGGTGGTCGAGGATCGCTGGTGGACGCTGCGGCCGCTGCGCCGGCACTACTTCGAGCTGGTCCTCACCGACGGCCGCGACGCTGGTCGTCTTCCGCGACGCAGCGAGCGGGCGCTGGTTCCGGCAGCGGGCCTGATGGCGCGCCGGTCACGCCCCCTACGTCGAGCTGCACGCCCACTCGGCCTTCTCCTTCCTCGACGGCGCCTCGACGCCGGCGGAGCTGGCCGCCGCGGCTGCGGCGCTCGGCTATCCCGCCTTCGCGCTCACCGATCACGACGGGATCTGGGGCTCGATGGAGTTCGCCCATGCGCTGCAAGGGGCTCGGCCTGCGGCCGATCACCGGCGCCGAGCTGACCGTCGTGCCGACGTGACGGGCGTTCGCCCATCTCACCTGACCTCCTGGTCGAGGATGCGGGCGGATATCGCAATCTCTGCCGGCTGCTGACCGCGGCCCACTCGCATACCCGCGACAACACGGGCGCGGACCGCCGGCCAGCCGTGGGTGACGCTGGAGCAGGTCGAAGCGCACGCCGCGGGGCTCGTCTGCCTGTCGGGTTGCGCCGGCGACGGGGCGCTCGCCGGCGCCTGGGAGCGCGGCGACACGGCCGCGCGGCGAGCAGCTCGGCCGCCGTCTGCTCGCCGCCTTCGGCCGCGACCGCTTCCGGGTCGAGCTGCAGCGCCCCTACTGGCGGCGCGACCGGGCGCGCAACCGCTGGCTCGCCGGTGCTCGCCGAGCGGCTCGGCGTCCCCGCGTCGCGACCGGCAACGTCCACTGCCCACGCCCGCAGCCGCGCTCACCTGCAGGACGCCCTCGTCGCGATCGCGGCTGGGCGACGACGCTGGAGGCGTCCGAGCCGCTGCGGCGCGGCAACTCGACCTCCGCCCTGGCCTCGCCGCGCGGCGATGGCCGCGCGCTTCGCCGAGCACCCCGAGGCGGTCGCCGAGACCCTGCGCCTCGCCGAGCGCCTCCGCTTCGACCTGACCGCGGACCTCGGCTACCGCTACCCCGGCTCCGAGGACGCGGCGCCGACGCGAGCTGGCCGAGGTCTGCCGGGCGCTGCTGGACGAGCGCTACGCCGGCGACCCGCGATCCGGGCCGAGGCCGAAGCGCGGCTCGAGGAGGAGCTGAAGACGATCCGCATCCTCGGCCTCTCCGGCTTCTTCCTCCTCCACCGCGACATGCTCGAGCTGGCCCGCGAGGTGGCGCTCGAGGTGCGCGGCCCCGGCTCGGCCCGCTCGATCCTGCCCCCCGGCCGCGGCCGCGGCTCCAGCGTCAGCTCGATCGTCTGCTACCTGACCGGCCTCTCCCACATCGACCCGGTCGAAGACCGACCTCTTCTCCGGCCGCTTCCTCAATGCGGAAGTCGACGAGAACACCGTCGCTGCCCGACATCGACCTCGACTTCCCCCGCGACATCCGCGAGGTGCTGATCCCCCGCGTCCACGAGCGCTACGGGGCCGATCGCTCGGCCCTGGTCGCCGCCTTCCCCACCTACCGCCCGCGCGGCGCGGTGCGCGACCTCGGCAAGGCGCTGGCGCTGCCGCCGGCGGAGATCGAGCGGGTGGCGAAGACGGTCGGCTTCCACGAGAGCAGCGGCGAGATCGAGCGCGACGTCGGCGCCGCGATCGGCGCCGAGCGGGCCGCCGCGCCGCGCTGGCAGGTGCTGCTCGAGCTCGCCCGGAGAGGCGATGGGCCTGCCCCGCCACGCCTCCCAGCACTCCGGGCGGGATGGTGATCTCGACCCAGCCGCTGATCGACGTCTGCCCGGTCGTGCCGGCGGCGATGGAGGGGCGCCAGATCGTCCAGTGGGACAAGGACTCCTGCGCGCGACGCCGGCTTCCTCAAGATCGACCTGCTCGGGCTGGGGATGCTCTCGGCGGTCGAGCGCTGCGTCGAAGAAGTCGACGCGGACGCGGGGCGAGCGGCTCGACCTCTCGCGCATCGACTCGACGACGCGAGACCTTCGAATCGATCCGCGCCGCCGAGACCACCGGCGTCTTCCAGATCGAGAGCCGCGCCCAGATGCAGATGCTGCCGCGCACCCAGCCGCGCAACCTCGACGACCTCACCGTGCAGGTGGCGCTGGTCCGGCCGGGCCCGATCCAGGGCGGCGCCGTCCATCCCTACATCGAGCGGCGCAAGCGGCTGCGCGAGGACCCGAGCTACGAGGTCCCCTACGAGCACGCGCTGCTGCAGCCGGTGCTGGAGGAGACGCTGGGCGACGATCGTCTACCAGGAGCAGGTGCTCGAGGTGGCGATGGCGCTCGCCGGCTTCTCCCCCTCGGAGGCCGAGGGGCTGCGGCGGGCGATGAGCCGCAAGCGCTCCGCAGGAGGCGATCGAGGAACACCACGAGCGCTTCCTCGCCGGGGCCGCGGCGAGCGACGGGGTCGCGCCGGAGATCGCCGAGCGGGTCTGGCAGCAGATCCAGGGCTTCTCCGGCTTCGGCTTCCCCAAGGCGCACTCGGCCGCCTTCGGCCTGCTCGCCTACCAGTCGGCCTGGCTGCGGGTCCACTACGGGCCGGAGTTCCTCTGCGCGCTGCTGAACGAGCAGCCGATGGGCTTCTACCCGCCCGACTCGCTGGTCCACGAGGCACAGCGGCGCGGGATCCGGGTGGCGCCGCCAGACGTCAACCGCAGCCGCGTCCTCTGCCACGTCGAATCGCCGCGCCACCGGACCCGGAGCTGCGCGGCGGGCTGATGGTGCGGATCGGGCTCGGCTACGTGAAGGGGGTGCGCGAGGAGGAGATGGAGGCGCTGGTCGCCGAGCGCGAGCGCGGCGGGCCCTACCGAGGGATCGCCGACCTCGCCTCGCGCTCGGGGGCGGGCTGCGCGAGCCTCGAGCGGCTGGCCTGGGCCGGGGCGCTCGACGGCGATCCCGGCCGGCGGCGAGCGGCGAGCGCCGCGCGGGCACTCTGGCGGGTCGGGCGTGACCGGGGCCGGGCGGGCGGGCGCGCGGCGGCGACGCAGCTGGCGCTGCCGCTCGAGCCGCCCGGGGCCGCCGGAGCTGGAGCCGCTGGGCGAGTGGGAGCGAGATGATCGCCGACTACCGCTCGACCGGGATGACCCTGGGCGAGCACCCGATGGCGCTGATGCGCGACGGTCTCGACCCCGAGCTGGTGCGCAGCACCGACCTGGAGAAGATCGACGACGGCGCGATCGTCGAGGTGGCCGGGATGGTGGTCGCCCGCCAGCGCCCGGAGACCGCCAAGGGAATCGTCTTCATGCTGCTCGAGGACGAGCGCGGCACCGTCAACCTGATCGTGCCGCCGCCGCGTCTACGACCGCCACCGGGCCGCTGGTCCGCACCGCGCCGCTGCGTCCGGGCCAAGGGAAGGCTGGAGCGCCGCGAAGGCACGACCAACGTCCTCGTCTCCGAGGTGCGGGAGCTCGAGCGCACCCAGCTGCGCGAGGTCGCCCCTCCCGGTCACAGCTGGGGATGCCGCGATCGCGAATCGCAAAAACGTCCAGCTCGGAGCACGCACTCGATTGATCGGGATTAACTTAGGGGAAAACGGGTAAGGGCGGGCCGCCTGCTCGTCACCTGTTCAGTCTCAAATCAAAAAGGAGAGATGGAGATGACCCAGTCGATTCAGCCCAACCCGCGACGGCTGCGGCGAACGGTGGTGCTGGCGATCGCGATGTTCGCCGTCCTCACCGCTTTCGCCGGAGCCGCCCGCGCCGCCAACTACGTCGCGCTCGGTGACTCCTACGCCGCCGGCCCGATCATCCCCAACCAGATCGCACCGCTCGGCTGCCTCAAGTCGGACCACAACTACGCCCATCTGGCCGCGCCGGCCATCGGCCTGCCACTTCGCGACCCGAGCTGCAGCGGGGCGACGACCGCCGACATGACCAACCCGCAGAGCACCGAACTCGGCACCAACCCGCCGCAGTTCAACTCGCTCGACGCGGAAACGACCAGGGTCTCGCTGACGATCGGGGGCAACGACATCGGCTTCTCCGAAGTCGCTCTCAGCTGCGTCACGATCAACCCCTTCAGCACCCCCTGCAAGGACAAATACGACTCCGGCGGCAAAGACCAGATCGCCGAACGGATCGCGGCGACGGCGCCGAAAGTCGCGGCGGTGCTGCAGGGAATCCACACCCGCTCGCCGACGGCGAAAGTCTTCGTCGTCAACTACGCGGCGATCTTCCCGGAGACGGGCTTCGGCTGCTGGCCGCAGATGCCGATCGGCTTCGGCGACGTTCCCTACCTGCGGGCGAAGGAGCAGGAACTGAACGCGATGCTCGCCACGCAGGCGGCGGCCAACGGAGCCACGCTGGTCGATTGGTACAAAGCCAGCATCGGCCACGACGCCTGCAAGGGATCGTCGACGCGTTGGGTCGAGCCGGTCGTGCCGAGCAACCCGGCGGCGCCGATCCATCCCAACGAAAGGGGCATGCAGGGAGCCGCCGCCATCCTCGGCCCGGTGGCGAAATGAGTTAGAGCAAGGCCCGCGAGGCCTGCTGCTTCAGGGCGGGCCGGCGGAGATTTTTCGCCGGCCCGCCGACGTCCGGGTTTTGCGAGGATGAGGCGACATGACCAACGAACCTCAAAACCGCTGGCTGGCGCTCTACGTGCTCTGCGCGGGCATGCTGATGATCGTCCTCGACATCACGATCGTCAACGTCGCCCTGCCCTCGATCCAGGACGACCTCGGCTTCTCGCAGAGCAATCTCGCCTGGGTCGTCAACGCCTATCTGGTTCCCTTCGGCGGGCTGCTGCTGCTCGCCGGCCGCCTCGGCGACCTGCTCGGCCAGCGCCGCGTCTTCCTCACCGGCCTCGCCGTCTTCACCACCGCGTCGCTGCTCTGCGGCATCTCCCAGACCCAGGAGATGTTGATCGGCGCGCGCTTCATCCAGGGCATCGGCGGCGCGCTGACCTCGGCGGTGATCCTGGGGATGATCGTGACGATGTTCCCCGAGCCGCGCGAGCAGGCCAAAGCGATCGGCGTCTACGGCTTCGTCGCCTCCGCTGGCGGCACGATCGGCCTGCTGGTCGGCGGCGTGCTGACCCAGGCGATCGCCTGGCACTGGATCTTCTTCATCAACCTGCCGATCGGGATCGCGACCGCGATCATGACCCGGCGGCTGATCGCCGACCGGCCCGGGATCGGCTTCGGCGAAGGCGCCGACCTGCTCGGCGGGGCGCTGATAACCGGTGGCCTGATGCTTGGCGTCTACACGATCCTCGGCATCTCCGAAAAGGGCTGGGGGTCAACCCAGACCCTCGTCCTCGGCGCGATCTCGCTGGCGTTGGAGGTGGCCTTCGTCGTGCGCCAGGCACGCATCGCCAACCCGCTGATGCCGCTGCGCCTGTTCCGCTCGCGCAACGTCTCCGGCGCCAACGCCCTGCAGATGCTGCTCGTCGCCGGGATGTTCTCGATGTTCTTCCTCGGTGCCCTCTACCTGCAGCAGATCCTCGGCTACGACCCGCTCCAGGTCGGCCTCGCGTTCCTGCCCGCGACCCTGGTGATGGGGACGCTCTCGCTCGGCTTCTCGGAAAAACTGATCATGCGCTTCGGGCCGCGAGCGATGCTGATACCCGGCATGGTCCTGGTCGGCACCGCGCTGCTGCTCTTCGCCCGCACCCCGGTCGACGGCAGCTATCTGGCCGACGTCCTGCCGCCGATGCTCCTGATCGGGGTCGGCATCGGGATCTCCTTCCCCTCGCTGATGACGCTGGCGATGTCGGGCGCTACGCCGGAAGACGCCGGGCTGGCCTCGGGCGTGGTCAACACCAGCGCCCAGGTCGGCGGCGCGATCGGCCTGGCGATCCTCGCCACGCTGGCGGCCGAGCGCACGAGCACGCTGCTCGACGGCGGCGCCAGCCACGCCGCGGCGCTCAACTCCGGTTTCCACCTCGCCTACCTGGTCGGCGCCGGGATGGTCGCGGTCGCCCTGGCGATCGCCGTCTTCGTGCTGCGCTCCGAACCGATGCCCGATCCGGCGGCGATGGCCGAGGGCATGGCCGGCGAGGAGGCGCATGGCGGCGCCCGCGAGCCCGCCTACTCGGAGGCAAGCTAGAGCTTGAAATCAGACGAGTGAACCCTTTGCCCCCTTATCCGGTGGTCAACTGTCCACTCGTCCCATCCAAGGAGGAACATGGGACAGCCAGTCGTGCACTTCGAGGTCATCGGTAAGGACGGCGCCAAGCTGCAGAGCTACTACTCGGAGCTGTTCGGGTGGGAGATCGACGCTGGCAACCCGATGAAATACGGGATCGTCAAAGGGGAGGACAACCCTTCGAGCATGGGGAGCATCGGCGGCGGCATCGCCACCGGCCCCGACGGCTACGAGGGCCACGTCACCTTCTACATCGCCGTCCCCGACGTCGAGGCGGCGCTGCAGAAGGCCGAGAGCCTCGGCGGCACCCGAGTGATGGGGCCGGAGACGATCATGGGCGAAATGGTGCTCGGTCAGCTCAAGGATCCGGAGGGCAACATGATCGGCCTCGTCCAGGGCTCCTAGGAGGGTCTCAGCCGGCGGCTTCGGCGCGGCGCAGGCCGCCGCGTGCCCAGAGGCCGAAGACGAACGGCAGGGCGATGGCCAGGGCGAAGGCGAGCGCGACCACGGTCGGATCGCCGGAGATGAAGCCGCGCCCTGCCTCGAGCAGGGCGGTGACCGGGTTGAGCGAGGCGACCGCGTGGATCCAGCCGCTGAGCAAAGAGAGCGGCACGTAGACGGGGGCGAGGAAGAGGACGAGGAAGGTGGGGAACTGCATTAGCGGCCCGCCCTGGATCGAGCGCACCCGCATCGCGACGCCGGCCGCCCACATCGTCGCCGCCAGGTTGACCAGGATCGCGAGGCCGTAGAGGCCGAAGATTTCCGCGCCGCTGCCGCCGACCTCCATCCCGGCGATCAGCGCGACCGTGGTCAGGATCGTCCAGGTGATCAGTGCCCGCACCAGCGCCGCCATCGCGTAGCCGGCGACGATCCCGCGCCGGTCGGTCGCCGCGAGGAGGTAGCGGCGGGCGAAGCCGGTCTCGAAATCGCGGGCGATGCCGAAGCCGGTGAAGACGCCGCCGAAGGCAGCCGACTGGAGCAGGACGAAGACGAACTGGAAGGCGGTGTAGCCGCCTTCGAAGTCGAACCCGGGGGCGCTGGAGATCGCCGAGAGGCCGCCGGCAAATGCGGTGAAGAAAAAGAGCGGGAAGACGATTCCCGGCACCAGGAAGGCCGGGTTGGTGAGGAAGTTGTGGATGCTGCGCCAGGCGACGGCGAGGGCGATCTTGCGGGTCACGTCCTCACCAGCCTCGTCTTCAGCGCCGCCGAGGCGGCGAGCATGCCGACGACGAGGATCGCTGCCGCGATCCCGAAGCCGAGCGCCAGGTCGCCGGCGTTCCAACCTTCGATCAGCAGCGAGCGGAACGCCTGCAGCAGGTAGGAGACCGGGTTGATGCTGGCGACGGTGTGGAACCAGTCGGTCTGCAGCAGGTTGAGCGGCAGCGCCATCGTCGAGAGGAAGAGAAAGACGAAGAAGACCGGGAAGAGGCCCTGGACCGCCTCGCCCGAGCCGGTGCGCAGTGCGGCGAAGAGGCCGATCGAGCCGAAGGCGACGGTGATCGAGACCGAGAGGACGACGATCACCAGGGCGCCGCCGAAGCCGGCGGCGAGTTCGGCGCCCGCGATCAAGCCGACCGAGAGGTAGACGCCGGCCTGGACCACCCCGAGGACGACGGCGCCGGCGAGCAGGCCGCTGAGCAGCGCCGCCCCGCGCAGCGGCGTCAGCGCCAGGCGGTTGAGGAAGCCCGTCTCGATGTCGCGGGCGAGGTCGGTGCCGGCGTTCATCACCGAGAACAGCGCCCCCTGCATGAACGGCACGGCGAGGGCGAAGGTGATGTAGGAGTCGGTCGGGAAGCCGGGCAGGTTGGTCGCGCTTTTCAACCCACCCGAGTTCACCGCGAGCAGGAAGAGGGGAAAGATCAGCGACGGCACGATCTGCGCCGGCTGGCGCAGGGTGCGCAGCACCGAGCGGCGGGCGAGCTGGCCGACCTGGGTGCGCAGGCCGCCGCTCACGTCCGCACCACCTCCATTTCCTCGCTGTCCTCCTCGGTCGCCTCGTCCCCGGCGCCCTCCAGCGAGCGCCCCGTCTTGGCGAGGAAGACGTCGTCGAGCGAGGGTGCGTGCAGCTGCAACTGCTCGATCGCGATCCCCTCGGCGTCGAGGGCGCGGACGACGTCGGCGAGCTGCGACTCGCCGCCCGCGAGCAGGACGGAGGCGCCGCCGCGGTGCGTGGCGCCGCACCTCTCGCCGAACGGCTGCAGCGCTCGCTCCACCCGCTCCTGGTCGGCCGGGTCGTGGGGAACCGCCTCGACGGTCGGCCGGCCGATTTCCGCCTTGAGCTCGGCCGGCGTGCCCTCGGCGACGATGTGCCCGTGGTCGATGATCCCGACCCGGTTGGCGAGCGCGTCGGCCTCCTCGAGGTACTGCGTGGTGAGGAAGACGGTGACGCCGTCCTCGGAGGCGAGCCGCGCCACCTCGTCCCAGAGCGCGGTGCGGCTCTGGATGTCGAGGCCGGTGGTCGGCTCGTCGAGGAAGAGGATCCGCGGCCGGTGGACCAGCGCCAGGGCCAGGTCGAGCCGCCGTTTCATCCCGCCCGAGTAGCCGCCGACTTTGCGGCCGGCCGCCTCGGAGAGGCCGACGCGGGCGAGCAGCTCGCGCCCCCGCTCGATCCGCTCGGCCTTGGCCAGGCCGTGCAGCGCGGTCTGCAGGCGCATGTGCTCGCTGCCGGTCAGCAGCGGGTCGAGCGCCGCTTCCTGCAGGGCGGCGCCGATCGCACCGCGCACCTTTGGGCCTTCGCGGGCGATGTCGAAGCCGGCGACACGCGCGGTCCCGGCGGTCGGCGGCAGCAGCGTCGTCAGCATCAGGACGGTGGTCGACTTGCCGGCCCCGTTCGGGCCGAGGAAGCCGTAGATCTCGCCCGGCGCGACGCGCAGGTCGATCCCGTCGACGGCGCGCGGCCCGTTCTTGAACTCGCGGACCAGCCCTTCGACTTCGATCCCGGCCTGCTCTCCGACGTCTGCGCTCATCTCACACCAGCCTTTGCGTGTTGCGGGCGAAGCTCAATAGTTGAGGTTTACCATGATTGGGATTAGTATGCATTCCGATGGGCGAGGCGAAGGCAAAGCGTGGGCGTGGGGCGGGCGTAAAGGACCCGGCCGCTGAGGCGTGGAGTCTGCTCACTGGGCTCGTATACCCGCCCCCGTTCCTCCCTATCGTGCGCGAGCTCGGTCTCCGGCCGGCCTCCTTCGGCGCGCTCCGCGCGCTCGGGGAGCCGCGGACGATGGGCGAGATCGCCGACGTGCTGCACTGCGACCGATCCAACGTAACCGGGATCGTCGACGGTCTCGAAGAGCGCGGCCTCGCTCGCCGCACCCCCTCCGAGGGCGACCGCAGGGTGAAGCTGATCGCCCTCACCGCCGGCGGGCGTCGCCTGCGCGCGCGCCTGATGCGCGCGGTGGAGAAGCCGCCCCCCTGGCTCGACGGCATGTCCGAGGCCGACCAGCAAGCCCTTCGCGAGCTGCTCGGACGCGCGACCGCGGCCGGCGCCTGAGACGCACTCGTCTTGACGGTGGCCCGGGGCCGCGTAGTGTGATCGGCGGGATGGTTCCCGAGACCCGATACGCGCGCAGCGGCGAGGTCGGCATCGCCTACCAGGTGTACGGCGAGGGTGAGCTGGACCTGGTCCTGGCCTTCCCCTTCCTCTCCCACCTCGACCTGATGTGGGAAAGCCCGCCGCTGTCGCACTTCCTGCGCCGCCTCGGCTCCTTTGCCCGGGTGCTGGTCTTCGATCGCCGCGGGGTCGGGCTCTCCGATCCGGTGGCGGGCCCGGCGACGCTCGAGGAGCGGATGGACGACGTCCGCGCCGTGATGGACGCCGCCGGCTCGGAGCGCGCCGCGCTGCTCGGCATGTCGGAGGGGGCGACGATGTGCATGCTCTTCGCCGCCACCTACCCCGAGCGCACCTCGGCGCTGGTGCTGTGGGGGGCGATGGCGCGCTCGACCGCGGCCCCCGACTACCCCTGGGCGCCGGAGCGGGAGGCCGTGCTGGAAGCGCAGGCCGAGCTGGTCGCGCCGCTCTGGGGGCAGGGTGCGACGATCGAGATCTTCTCGCCGAGCATGGCTTCCGACCCTCGCGCGCGCGAGTTTCAGGCCCGCTTCGAGCGCCAGGCGGCAAGCCCGATGCGGGTCGGTCAGCTGGTCGAGATGTTCCTCGACACCGACGTGCGCGAGACGCTGCCGCTGATCCAGGCGCCCACCCTGGTCCTGCACCGTCGCCAGGACCGCGCCGTCAACTACCGCGCCGCCCGCTGGCTCGCCGAGCAGATCGAGGGCAGCCGCTACGCCGAGCTGGAGGGCGAGGACCACTTCCCCTGGGTCGGCGACAGCGATGCGGCGCTCGCGGCGATCGAGGAGTTCCTCACCGGCGTGCGCCCTGGACCGGCTCCCGAGCGGGTGCTCGCCACGGTCCTCTTCACCGACATCGTCGACTCGACCCGGCTCGCCGCGGAGATGGGTGACCGGCGCTGGCGCGACCTGCTCGAGCAGCACCAGAGGCTGGTCCGCGACCGGCTGGGTCGCTTCGACGGTCGCGAGGTCAAGACGACGGGTGACGGCTTCCTCGCGGTCTTCGACGGGCCGACCCGCGCCGCCCAGTGCGCCCGGGAGATCGCCGACGACATGCCCGGGCTGGGGATCGAGGTGCGCGCCGGCCTGCACACCGGAGAGGTCGAGCTGATCGGCGACGACGTCGGCGGGATCGCCGTCCACCTCGCCGCGCGGATCGCGGCTCTGGCCGGGGCCCGGGCGGTCTTCGCCTCGCGCACCGTGCGCGACCTCGCCGTCGGCTCTGGCGTCGAGTTCGAGCCCGTCGGCCGCCACGCCCTCAAGGGCGTCCCCGACGAGTGGGACCTCTACAGCGTCGCCGGTTTCTGACCGACCGCCCAGATCGCCAACGGCGGCGGGATCAGCAGGAAGGCGAGGGAGGAGAGCTCGGCGATCGCGTCGGCGGTGTCGAAGCCGTCGAGGTGGGTGGCGTGGAAGCCGAGGTGGAGGGCGGCGGTGAGCAGCCAGGCCGAGCAGACGGCGCGGACGAGGGTCGGCTGCAGCGTCCAGGCTGCCCAGGCGAAGAGGACGGTGAAGCCGAGGTAGAGGCCGCCGACGTCGGTGACCAAGTGCTCGTTGTAAGGGGGGATGCGGTCGACCCAGTGGGCGAGGAAGGGGAAGTCGTTGTAGAAGGCGTGCGGCGCCAGCGCCGCGGGGATGCCGACGGAGGCGGCGGAGAGAGCGAGGACGATCAGGGCGATGCGGGCGATCTCCCGGGCACGCATGCTCGCGGCCTCAGGCACGGTCGAGCCACTCCGCGAAGGTCGGGCCGCCCGCTGCCGCAGCGGGATCGCAAAGGGCGCCTTCGCGCACCGGAGCGCCGATGCGGCCGATCGTCGGCAGGCGCAGAGGCACTCCCCGGTGGCCGGCGCGGCGCCAGGCCGCGGCCAGTTCGCTCAGGGTCTCCACCCGCGGCCCGGCCATGTCGGGCAGGCGTCCAGCGGGCTCGGCGTGGGCGACGCCGGCCAGGCGCTCGGCGACGAGCCGGGGGTCGATCGGCTGCAGGCGAGCCCTCCCCGTCGGCACGGCCCGGAAGCGCCCAGCCTGCTCGAAGGCCCAGGCGATCAGGGTGTGGAACTGGCTCGCCCTCAGCAGGCTCCAGGGGACTTTGCCCGCGGCGATCGCCTGTTCGTGCTCGACCTTGACCTTGTAGTAGGGGATCGGCACCCGGTCGCAACCGACGATCGAGACGCCGACGTGATGCCGCACGCCCGCTTCGCCCCCGGCGCGCAGCAGCCTCTTCGTGCCCTCGACCTGGACCGGGGCGGCGTTGCGCGGGCTCGAATTCGAAGCGTCGATGACCACCTCGACGTCGGTCAACGCCCCGTCCAAGCCCTCGCCCGAGGTCAGGTCGACGCGCCGGTGCGACGCTCCGTCGGGCAGCTTCCGCGGAGCGTTGCGGCTGAGCACGTACACCTCGTCGCCTCGCGACGCCAGCTCGGCCACGAGGGGCTTGCCGAGCTGCCCGGTTCCGCCAACCACCGCGACCTTCATCGCGGCTGAGGATATTTGCTGCGCTCAGGCGACGGGCTGCGGCTCGCGAAACAACTCGGCCGAGGGAATGCCGATCACCTCGCCACCGAAGCGCTTCTGCTTCCCGTAGACGACCCAGGTGGTGTCGATTTCGCCGATGTCGAGATCGAGGCGCAGCTCGTCTGCATGTTCCTCGACGTGCTCCATGTGGGTCAGGCCGGAGTCGTAGCGACCGGCGAGCAGCTCCTCGGCGACGATCGGCTTCGAGGCGACGTCGATCACCTCGTCCCACTGCGACAGGTCGACGTAGCCCTTGGTGGCGGGGACGATCCCCAGTGAGCGCGGCCGCTCGACCTCGCGCCGGCTGAGCAGGACCAGGTGCTTGGTCGGGTAGATGAAGGTGTCGACGACCCAGACCTCGGTCCAGTATTTCTCGGTGATCTCGTGCACCTTCGGGTGGGCGCTGCACTGGACGAGGAAGGCGCCGGGGGTCTCGCGCAGCATCTCCAGGCCGGCGAAGAAGTCGACGATCAGCTCGATCCCGTAATCCTCGATGCCCTGGAACTCCGCGTAGCGTTCCACCGCCCGCTCGTGGCAGGTGCCCGTCGGCCCGAGGGTGATGAAGGTGACCGCCATCGGCCACCAAGGATACTCAAGTAAAGCTGATTATCTAGGCGAAGCGTTTGACGAACTCCAGCGAGCGGCCGGCGACCTCGCGCCAGCCGTTGTCGATGGTCAGCGTGTGGCCGCGGTTGGGCATCTCGGCGAGCTCGGTCACTCCCGCGTTGCGCTGCTGCTTCTTGTAAGCGGCGTTGGACATCGCCGGGGGAACCGCATGGTCCTTTTCGCCGGTGAAGAGCAGCAGCGGCCCCCGCTCGGGGTTCTTGCTGTCGACCTTCACCTCGGTCGCCGGGTTGAGGTTCGCCATCGCCGCCTGGAAGATCGGCATGCAGGGAGCCGCTACGTGGTAGGTCTCGTGCAGCTGCTTGGCCTCATCGGCCTCGAGCGCGTTGGCCCAGCCGTAGCGGAACTGGTCGAGGGTGAGGGTGATCGCGCGGCTGCGGTTGAGCGGATTGCGCAGCGCCGGCAGCGTCGTCCGTATGGCGGCAATCGGCAGCGGCAGCACGCCGCGGAACGGCGCGGGGTCGATCGCGACGGATACGGCGGAGAGGCCGCGGCCGGCGACGATCTGGGTCATCAGCCCGCCGAAGGAGTGACCGACCACGGCGGGCTTCTTGTTCAGCGCCGCGATCACCTCGGCCATGTGGCCGGCGACCTGGCCGACCGACTTGCCGGCGAAGGCTTGGGGATTCGCCCGCGCCTCCTCGACCGTCGCCGGGTCGTCGGGCCAGTCGGCGGCGACCGGCGCGTAGCCCGCCTCCTCGAAGAGGGTCGCCCAGCGCTCCCAACTGCTCGCCAACAGCCAGAGCCCGTGGATGAACACGACCGGGGTGCGGCCGCCTGCGTTTGCCGCCTCGATCTGACCTGCCTCGCGCTCGGTGATCGTCGCCATCGTCTCGCCTTTCTGGGGGCCTGCCTGGAGAACAGAGATCGGTTGAAGAGTTTGACCTAATTGACGGGCGGCGGCGTGCCCTCGGCGCTGGCGGCGAGCGTCTCGTCCCAGCCGCAGACCATGCAGGCGTGGCGAAAGGCCGAGCGGGCGAACTCGAGTGCGTAGGCGTGGGGGTCGGGGGCGGCGCACACGTCGTCCCAATCGAGCACGTACTCACCGAGCGCGTCATCCCAGCGGGCGGCCTCCGGCCCGAGCGTCGCGCCCTTGAACCCGTCCGGCGCGGGGTGCGCGTAGGCGTAGAAGGCGGCCTTGCCGTAACGGCCGTCGCCCGGCCACCAGCCCAGCGCGACCTCCTGGGAGTCCATCGCGTTGCGCATGATGAAGTCGCCCGAGGGTGGCTCGGCGGGGAGGCCGGAGAAGAGGCTGACAGCGAGGTCGAAAGAGCCCCACCAGGCGTTGACCGGCGTCGAGCGGCCGCGGTAGGGAGCGCGGAAGGCGGCGAGAACCTGGGCCGCCCGAGTCGCCGCGGCGAAGTAGGCGGCTACCTGCTCTGGCTCGTAGGTGGCGTGCTCGCTGTCCTCGTCGAGGGGCACGCTCCAGGCGACCTCCTGCGGGGTCGGGTCGATCGCGACCGGGCCGGCGAGCTCGGCGACGTTGGCGAGCAGCTCCCGCGTCACCTCGCCGACCGCGCGGTGGGGAGTGAGCGGGATGCGCCGTGCCCGCCCGTCGCTGTGCTCGGCCCGCGCTTCGTGGCTGTGCAGGTCGAGCGCGACGACCAGCGCGCCGGAGCCGTCGGGTGCCGGCAACGGCACCGTCTCCCAGCCCCGCGCGGTAAGGCGCAGCGCCGCGTGCTGCAACTGGGGCTCGGGCGGGGCGAGCTCCGCCGCCAGCTTGCCGAGCACCTGGGTGTGGGCGTGAAGCGTGTCGCAGGTCGCCGTCCAGTCCTTATAAGAGACGGCTGGCCACGACGACGGCATGGGACGACGATAGCGACCTCTCGATTTCCCGCCCTATAGACGGGAAACCGAGAGCTTCGTCGTTCAATCGCTAGCCACCGGCCTCCTCGCCACTCGACTTCAGGGCGTACCACTGGGCGCCGAAGGCGCTGGTGTCGTTGCCTTTGGCCTCGCCCGGTTTGGTGTCCTCGACGAAGGTGTAGAGGGGATGGCCGGCGTAGGTCACCTGCATGGTGCCGTCGTTGCGTTCGGTCGTGCCTAGCTTCGAGGCTTCGGCGCCGCTCATCGCCTGCGGGGCGCCACTGGTCGTCAGCGGTGGCCAGCCTTTTGCGCAGGCGCCGTAGCAAGCGGACTGGGTGCCCTTGTCTTTGTGGAAGTCGTAGAGGGTGAAGCCTTTGGAGTCGACGAGGATCGCGGTGCCGAGTTCGGGGCTCTTGGCCACGGCGACGACACCGGCGCCGCTGGTTGCGGCTTCGCCACCGCCCGTTTCGCTCTTGGCGCTCTTCGTCGTGCCGGTTTCGCCGCCGCCCGATCCGTAGGCGCCGCCTTCTCCCGAGCTGGAGCTGGAGCTGCTGCTGCCACCGCAGCCGGCCACGGCAAGCAGCGCTCCGATCGCGAGGATGGCGATGGCTGGAAGGGTTCTGGTCACGGGACTGCCTCCTGAGTTCGCGGGCGCGGCGACGTGCCGCGAGGTTTGCCCGGAGTACGGAGGGAGGCCCAGCCAGGTTCAGGCGGGCGCCAACTGGCGCGGTGCGCGCGAGGGCAGCAGCAGAGCCGAGGCGCAGACCATCGCGAAGGCGGCGCTCTGCAGGGCGATGCCGAGGGGATTGGCGGAGAGGGGGTCGCCGAAGACGAGGACGCCGCCGGTGATCTGGCTCGCGTTTGCGACCAGGCCGATCAAGCCGATCGCCTCGATCGCCTGGCTCCGCTGCAGCGCCGCCACCGTCGTGTACTGGGCCAGGGCCCCGCAGACGACGATCAGCGCTACCCAGGGGGCGACGAGCGCGATCGAGACCCCGCCGACGCCGAACAGCCCCTTGATCGCGATCCCCGCGAAGGCGATGAGCGTTCCGGCGAGCGCGGCGAGGAGCACCCCGTGGCGCTGGGCGAGACGTTGGGAACGATGGCCGAGGGCGAGGCCGCTGGCGAGCAGCGCCAGCCCGCCCTCGAAGCCGAGGATCGCCCCGACCGAGAATTCAGAGTGGCTGCCGTGCAGCTGCGGCACGGTGACGGCGAGCAGGGCGAGCCCGCCACCGCCGAGGAGCAGCGCCAGCCATTGCCGCCGCTCGACCGGGTCGCCGAAGAGCCGCTGCGACATCACCGCCAGCAGCACCGCGCCGCCGGCGAGTACCGCTTGCACGAGGGAGATCGGCGCCATCGAGAGCGCCGCGACGTGGATGATCCAGGCGATCGCGGCGAGGCCCCAGCCGGCCGCGAACCAGCGCGAGCCGGCCAGAGCACGGGCGCTCTGCAGTGGTTGCCGCAGGCGAATCGGCGTCGCGTGGTGACACCCCCGGTGCTTGAGCAGCGAGGCGAGGTTCGTCATCAGGGCCGCGACGAGCGCGAGTGCGATGCCGGCCTCCACCGAAGTGCCCCGACCTACCGCTGCCCGACGACGTCGCGTGCCCTCGCAACCGCGGAGGCTGAGGTGTGGCAGGCCTTGGCGATCGCGTTGTCGGCGCGATCGGGAGCGCGGCGCACCTCGAACTCGAGCAGGCCGGCCCGGCGCACCTTGACGCGCGTGTCGTTGCTGCAGCCGGCCGGTGCCGCCTCGAGCGCCGCGTCGCCGGCCCGCTCCCGCCTGCAGGTGAGGCAGAAGTTGCCGTCGGCGGCTGTGGTCCAGGTCTTCGGCAGCGGGACCGCCTCACCGCCGAGCTGGCTGACCGAGACGCCGCAGCGGTCACAGGTCCACTTGGGAGCGGTGGGAGCGGCGGCGGTCATCGGGCAGCCTTGGCCTTGGGGCGGCGACGGCGTCGCGAACGCCCGGACGGGCGTTGCTGCTGCCGCTGGCCCGGTTGCGACGCGGGCCGCGGGAGATGCCCGTGCCCCTGGTCGAACTCCTGGACGAGGCCGAGGGCGACGGCCATTCGCCGTACCTCGTGGGCCTGGTCGGCGAGGACGAAGCTGATCCCGGTGCCGCGAGCGCCGGCACGGCCGGTGCGGCCGACGCGGTGCACGTAGGAGTCGTGGTCGCCGGGGGCGTCGAAGTTGACGACCTGTGTGATCCCGTCGACGTCGATCCCGCGAGCGGCGACGTCGGTCGCGATCAGCGCTTCGACGTCACCCCTCTCGAAGCGGGCGAGGGCGCGTTCGCGCTGGCCCTGGCTTTTGTCGCCGTGCATCGCGGCCGCCTCCACCTGGTGTTTGCGCAGGCGCTTGACGAGGCGGTCGGCGCCGCGCTTGGTGCGGACGAAGACGAGCGTGCGCCCGCCCTCCTCGCCGCGCAGGTGCTCGACCAGGCGGTCGAGCTTGGCGCTCTGCGAGTCGACGGCGAGGAAGCGATGCTCGATGTCGGCCTTGTCCGCCTTGCTGGCGGCCTTGGTGTGGCGGCGCGGATCGCGCGTGTAGGCGGCGGCGATCTTGCCGGTGGCGCCCTCGAGCGTCGCCGAGAAGAAGAGCGTCTGGCGCTGCTTCGACGTCTGGGCGACGATCCGGTCGACGGCGGGCTTGAAGCCCATGTCGAGCATGCGGTCGGCCTCGTCGAGGACGAGGACACGTACGCTGCTGAGCGAGAGCGTGCCGCGCTGGATCAGGTCCTCGAGCCGGCCGGGCGTTGCGACGACGATGTCGGCGCGCTTCGCCGCGGCGCTCTGCGGGCCGAAGCCGACGCCGCCGTAGACGGCGGCGATGCGAAGTTGGCGTGCCTTGGCGACCGAGGACAGCTCGTCGACGATCTGGCTCGCCAGCTCGCGGGTCGGGGCAAGGACGAGCGCCGAGAGGTGCTTCGCCCCGGGCTCGACGCTGTCGACCAGCGGGACGCCGAAGGCGAGGGTCTTGCCGGACCCGGTTGGGGATTGGACCAGCAGGTCGTGTCCGGCGAGCGCGTCGCGGATGACCATCTGCTGGACGGGGAAGGGTTGGTCGATGCCGCGCTGCGAAAGCGCGCGCACGACGTTCTTGGATACGCCGAGATCGGCGAACGACATCTGTTGTGAGCTCCTTTTTGAGCGAATAGGGGAGATCCAGCGACCCCTAAACGCAAAGACAGCGCACGGAGGAAACGGAACCTCTCGGGTGGCAGTGGGCCAAACCCGACATCCACACCGTAGCAGCCAAAATGCCAATCGCACCCGGCGTGTCGATTTCGGGCTTGCTCGTTCGTCGTAGGGGTAGAGAGCCAACCAGCGACCCAAGGAGACATCATGGGGAAGATCGTCGTAACCGAGTTCGTGTCCCTCGACGGAGTGATCGAGGCGCCGGGGGGAGGCGAGGACTACCGCCACGCCGGCTGGACCTTCGAGATCGATCGAGGCAAAGAGGGCGACGTATTCAAGCTCGACGAGCTGCGCGAGGCCGAGGTTCAGCTGCTCGGTCGGGTGACCTATGAGGGCTTCGCCGCCGCCTGGCCGGCGATCGAAGACGGGCCGGCTTCGCCGAGAAGATGAACGCGATGCCGAAGTACGTCGTCTCCTCGACCCTGCGGGAGGCGAGCTGGAACAACTCGACCGTCCTCAGGGCGCTGATCGAACACGACCTGGTCGACGAGCTGCGCCTGATGGTCTTCCCGGTGCTGCTCGGCGAGGGCAAGCGCCTCTTCGGCGAGGTCAGCGAGAAGAAGCCGCTGCGCCTGGCGGGCTCGCAGGGGCTGGGCGACGGAATCGCCCTGCTCACCTACGAGCCCACCGGCTGATCGCTATTTGTGCGTGCTCTGGCCCACCTGGGTGGTCAGGGTCGCGCTTGACCCACCGGAGGCGACCTTGGCGGCCTTGACGTTGAAGCGCAGCGTCCCTTTGCGCAGCCCTGAGACTTTGAGCACGGTGAAGGTCGTGCTGGTCGATTTCGTCACCGTCAGTTTGGCCGGCTTGCTCGAGGCGACCGCGAGGAGGCCGTGTTTGCCGGCGAGGCGCAGCCCGCTGACCTTGAATTTGTCCAGCGGGCTGGCCCAGGTAAGGGTGATCTGCAGCGTCTTGGTCGCGGCGCCGACGACGATGCTGTGCAGTTTGCTCTGGCCCTGTTTGAGCTTGTCGATGAACGAGGCCGGCGGGGTCTGGCAGGTGAGGGCCGCGCCGATGCTGTTCATCGCCGCCTGCAGCGCGTTCGTGTCCGCCACCGGGAAGTACTTGCCACCGGTGTCTTTGGCGATTTTTTTCAGCCGGGCCTGATCCGGGCCCGGCGCGATCCCCGAGCCGAAGCCGATCACGTAGGTCGGCACCTTGTGGTTCAGGTGCGCTTCGTTGTAGGTGCCGACATCGTGGCCACCGTCGGTGAGGAAGACCCGCGCGTCGCTGCTCGGGTTGTCTGCGTCGGCCTTGGCGAAGGCGGCGTTGTAGTCGGTGGCGCCGTTGTCGGCTTTGATCGCGGCGTCGAGGGCGCTGCGCATGGCGCTGGCGTTGGCTCCGACTGCCTCGGGTGGGAAGACGGTGTTGGCGGCCGGGGTCGAGATGATCCCGGGGATTTCGAGGCCGGAGCCGAACTCGACGGCACCGAGCTGCGTGCCCGGTGAGAGATCGTCGATCAGCAGGCTCATCCCCTGCACGCGGAGCTTGTTGGGGTCGGTGATTTCCATCGAGCCGGAGTCGTCGATGATCGCCTCGATGTTGCTGGCGCTCTTGCAGCTAGACGCGCTCGTGGTCGCCGCCGTGGCGCCCGGTGCGGCGATCAGCCCCACTACGAGGAGCGCGATGGCCCCCGGTCCCAACAGCAGCTTTGCGACTCGTCTCATCTGGTTCTCCCCAATTGAAGGTGTCGAGCGGCCAGCGTAGCGCGGGTGGCAGCGGGTTTCACACCTGTCACGGACGTTTGTCGCAAGTTCCGTGGACGCCAGATTTCGGCTCAGAAGGCGAGGATCAGCGAGTAGATCACGCCTGCGACGATGCAGTAGATGCCGAACGGCGTCAGGCGGTTCGTCTCGAAGAAGCGCAGCAGGAACTTGACCGCGATGTAGGTGGTCAGCGCCGCCGCCAGGGCACCGACGAGCGCCGGACCGCGAACCCCGTCGCCAGCGTGACCCATCAGTTCGGGGAGCTTGAGCACGCCGGCGGCGCCGATGATCGGCGTCGCGAGCAGGAAGGCGTAGCGGGCGGCGTCCTCGTTGGATAGGCCGAAGAGCAGGCCGCCGCCCATCGTGATCCCCGAGCGCGAGATGCCGGGGACGAGAGCCGCCACCTGCGCGGTGCCGATCCCGAATGCCTGCTTCCAGGTGAGCTTGGCGATGCGGCTGTCGGAGTCGCCTTTGTAGTCGTCGGGCTGCGGTGGGCGGCGGCGGAAGCGCTCGAAGATCAGCAGCAGGATGCCGTTGAGGATCAGGAAGGCCGCGGCGGTGGAGGCGGAGGCAAAGAGCGTGCGCAGTGGATGCTCGAGCACCAGGCCGACTATCCCGGCGGGGATCGTCCCGGCGACGAGCAGCCAGCCGAGCCGCGCGTCGTTGTCGCCGCTGCCGATCTGGCGGTCGCGCAGCGAGCGGCCGAGCCCGCGGAAGATCCGCTTCCAGTCGTCGAGGAAGAGGAAGAAGAGGACGATCGCCGTGGCGCAGTGCGTGGCGACGAGGAAGGCGAGGAAGAAGTCGTCGTTCTGGTGGATGTTCCAGCCGAAGATGCTGGGCGCGATCACGCCGTGCCCGAGGCTGGAGATCGGGAAGGGCTCGGCGATGCCCTGAAGCAGGCCAAGCACCAGTGCCTGAAAGTAGGAGATCGGGTGCATCGGCGGGCGCTCATCCTAGTTCAGTGCTTAAAGCGAAAGTGAGAGCACTGGTGCAGCTGTCCATCTCTCTCACCGCGGTCGTCGTTTGTATCGCTATGCGCAACAAATGACGACCGCGGCTCATGGGCAGCGGCTACGGCGCGCTTGGCGCGACGGCAACCGGCCCGCCGCCGACCGGCAGGAAGAGAAGGTCGATGCCGACGACCTCGCCGATCGGCGACTCGTGCCTGCCGGCGGTGGAGCGCAGCACGCTGGGATCGCCGCCGATCGCATCGACGCCGTTGTGATCAAGATGCTCGTGGGTGATCAGCAGCACGCCGTCGCCGTCCGCCTCGATCGGCGGGTACTCGAACTTCATCCCGCGCCCCGCCAGTGAGGACATGTCGGCAAACGGGTCGATGAACACCGTCGCCTCGGGGGCGCTCAGCGAGAAGGCCGATTGTCCGTACCACTCAACTTGCATGTTGCTCCTCCAGGTTGGGGATCTGGCTGGGACCGCCCGCCGCCTCCTCGGCATGGTGATAGCGACCGCCACGCAGCATTGAGGCCGCGGCGGCGACGAGGCAGGCGACGATGGCGAAGATGAAGGCGATGTCGAGCCCGTCGCGGAACGGTTCGGAGATCAGGTGCGGGAAGAAGCCGGAGCCGGTGAGTACGGCGTGGGCGTGGGCGGGGAGTGAGGCCAGCGCTTCGGAGCCGACCAGGTGCTGGATCGGGTTGTAGCCGAGGAAGGCGGCGAAGAGGACCGAGATCGGCGGTGCCTGTGCGGCATGGTGGGCGGCGGCCGCGGAGACGCCGTGGGCCTGTAGCCCGCTGCTCAGCGTCGCCGGCAGGCTGGAAGCGAGGCCGACGATCAGCAGGGTGAAGAAGATCCCGATCGAGAGCACCTGCGCCGAGTTCTGGAAAGTCTGGTTCATGCCGCCACCGGCGCCGCGGTCGGCGGCCGGCAGGCTGTTCATCACGGCGGCGCGGTTGGGGGCGGCGAACATTCCCATCGAGACCCCGTTGAAGAACAGCACCAGGGCGAAGACCCAGTAGGTGAAGTCGGTCGGTAGTGCCATCAGCATGGCGAAGCTGAGCGCCGCACCGATCATCCCGCCGGTGGCGAAGGGTCGGGCGCCGTATCGATCGGAGAGCAGGCCGGAGATCGGGCCCGCGATCAGGATCCCGAGGGTCAGCGGCAGCATGTAGATGCCCGCCCAGAGCGGCGTTTCGGTGAAGTCGTAGCCGTGCAGGGGCAGCCAGATCCCCTGCAGCCAGATGATCAGCATGAAGAGCAGCCCGCCGCGGGCGACCGCGGCGAGGAAGGTCGAGAGGGTGCCGAAGGTGAAGGCGCGGATGCGGAACAGGGTCAGCCGGAACATCGGCTCGGCGACGCGCAGCTCGATCGCCGCGAAGGCCGCCAGCGAAACGGCCGAACCCGCCAGCAGGGCGAGCACCTTCGGGCTCTCCCAACCGGTCGGCGAACCGCCGTAGGGGCGGATGCCGTAGGTGACCGCGACCATCGCCAGCACCAGGCCGAGGGCGAAGGTCGCGTTGCCCCACCAGTCGATTGCGGCGCGGCGCGGCTCGCTGCGCTCCTCCAGCTTCAGATACGCCCAGACGGTCCCGAAGAGGCCGACCGGGACCGAGATCAGGAAGACGAGCCGCCAGTCGATCGGCGCCAGCAGCCCGCCCAGGACGAGGCCGACGAACAGACCGCTGACGCCGACGATGTTGTTGATCCCGAGCGCCATGCCGCGCTGGTCGACGGAAAGGCATCGGTGATGATCGCCGCCGCGTTGGCCAGCAGGCAGGCGCCGCCGACCCCCTGAACGATGCGAAAGACGACCAGGTAGGTGGCGCCGGAGCGTCCGGTCATCCAGTCGATCGTCAAGAGCAGCGAGGCGACGGTGTAGATGACGAAGCCGAGGTTGTAGATGCGGACCCGGCCGAACATGTCGCCGAGCCGTCCGAGGCTGACGATCAGCACGCTGGAGACGACCAGGTAACCGAGGATCATCCAGAGCAGGTAGGCGCTGTTGGCGGGCACGAGGGGGTCGAGGTGGATGCCGCGAAAGATGTCGGGCATCGCGATCAGCGTGATCGAGGCGTCGAGCGTCGCCAGCAGCACGGCGAGGGTCGTGTTGGAGAGCGCGATCCACTTGTAGCGGTCCCCTGCGGCGTCGAGCGATGACATCGGTGGCCAGGCTAGCGACCCCGATCTGCCGGCCGGTCGGGCACGCTTTCGGCCTAAAGAATTCTCAATAAATTTTCGTTCCGCGCACCACCCGCGCGCATGGTTCTGTCTGAGTAGAATTATGCAGACGATGAGAGAGAGCTGGACCGACGAGCGACTTGACGACGGCTTCGACCGGATCTCGGCGGACCTTCAGTCACTGCGCGACGATACGAGTGGTTTGCGACAGGAAATGCGCTTGGAATTTGGCTCCGTTCGACAGGAGATTGGCTCCGTTCGACAGGAGATCGGCTTCGTTCGCCAAGAGGTCGGCTCGGTGCGTCAGGAGGCTGGCTCCTTGCGCCAGGAAATGAACGGTCGGTTCGAGCATCTGGAGAGTCGTTTCGACGACCTGCAGCGCACCCTGCTGCAGGTGGGAGGCGGCATGATCGTCGCCCTGCTCGGGATCCTCGCTACGCAGCTCTGATCAGGGCGAGAGCAGCGCTGCAGTCCAGCCGTCGCCGTTGCGCTCGAAGAGACGGCGCTCGTGGAGGCGGTCGTCCGCTTCGCTCCAGAGCTCGACTACGTCGGGTCTGACGCGGATGGCGCCCCAGTCGGTGGGGCAGGGGATCGGGTCCTTGGCCGTCTCAGCCTTCAGCTCGTCGAGCCGGGTTCGCAAGGGGCCTAGGTCCTCGATTGTCTCTCCTTGGCGCGAGACGAGCGCCTGCAACTGGTGGCTTCGCGGCCGCTCGGCGAAGAGCTCCTCGGCCAGCTCGCGCTCGGCGATCTCCGCCCGACCTTCGATCCGCGCCTGGCGGCCGAGCATCGGCCAGTGGAAGACGAGGGCCACGCGGGGATTGGCGCGAAGCTCCGCCGCCTTGCGGGTCCAGAGCGCGGTGGTGAAGACCAGTCCCTCAGGCTCCAGGCGCTTGAGCGAGACCACGCGTGCCGAGGGGCGACCGTCGCCGCCCACGGTTGCGAGGGTCATCGCGGCCGGAGCTGGAGCGCTGGCCTCGGCTGCCTCGTCGAGCCAGCGCCGGAGGGTCTCCATCGGGCCGCTCACTCGACCTCGCCCTCCTGAGCCGGTGCGGCCGATCTCCGTCGTCTGGTCGCGAGCGCGCCGCAGATCGCGAACAGCCCGGCGCTGACCGTGAGGCTCGTCCCGATCGGGTTGGTGAGGGCGGCGATCCGCGGCCACGGTTGCGTCACATGGCCCTCGAGCACGAGGGCGAGCGAGACGTTCTGCAAAAAGTCGCCTGCCGCCGCCAGCGGGCCGAACCAGACGAGCACCGCGGCGGCCCGTTCCAGTCGGGGCTTGCCGTCCTCCCGCGCTCTGCGCGCGACCGCGGCGCAGGCGCCTGCGAGGAAGAGCCCGTAGCCGATCAGGAAGGGCAGGTCGAGGCCGAGCTGCCACCACATCGCCGTCTTGCCGGTATCGCCCCACTCGGTGAGGATCTCCTGACTGCGCGAGACGGTGCCGGCGGACTCGAAGGCGATCAGCGAGGCGCCGTGGTCGCCCATCGTCCGCATCGCCGGCAGCATTGCCGCGCCGGAGAGCAGGGTCAGGGCGGCGAGCATCACGAGCCCCCGCCTGGTCCCGGCGGCACGGAACAGCTTCGGTATCGCGTCCTGCTCCATATTGGGATTAGTATCATCATTGGAATTACAATTCCAATCTGAATGAGCGCCAAGCCGAAAAGGGAAACCCGCACCGAGAAGCAGGCCCGCACCCGGGCCGAGCTGCTCGCCACCGCGGCCAAGGTCTTCGCCCGTCGCGGCTACAACGGCGCCTCGGTGGAGGAGATAGCCGAGGAGGCCGGCTACTCGCACGGCGCCGTCTACTCCAACTTCGACGGCAAGGCCGACCTCTTCCTCGCCGTCTTCGAGGATTACATGGCGGAGCGTGCCCAAGAGCTCGCCGCCACCCAGGCCGACCTCGACGCGGACGCTCCCCTGGAGGCGCGCGCCCGGGCGCTGGCCGACCAATGGATGGAGCGCTTCGCCCAGGACCGCGAGTCCTTCGTCCTCCACATGGAGTTCATTGCCCACGCCGGCCGCGACCCGGAGCTGGCCGGCCGCTTCGGCTCGCGCTCGGCATCCCTGCGCGAGGCGGTCTCCCGCTACATCGCCGGCTACCAGGAGGAGTCGGGGGCGACGCTCTCGATGTCGCCCGACGACCTCGCCCTCATCCTCCGCGCCCTAGGCATCGGCCTGGCGGTCGAAGCGCTGGTCAGCCCAGACGCCGTGCGCCCCGATCTCTACGGCGATTTCGTCGAGCAGCTGGTCGGCTTTCAGCGCGGCCGCTCAGGCGAGGGCCACGAGTAGCGCCAGCTCCAGCCACTTGAAGTGGCAGCCGACCCCGCTGAAGCCGGCGTCGCGCAGCCATCCCAGCTGCTCGCCGAGGCCGGCGAGGCGATCGCTCGGGTCGTCCTCGGTGCGGCCGATCTCGCGGCGGAAGCGCTCGTGGATCAGGGGCGAAGCCGGGCTAACCAGGTCGAGGTTGGCGAAAACCCCGCCAGGTACGAGGAGCGCCTTGACTTCGCCGAACAGCTCGCGCTTGCGCGCGTCCTCGAGGTGGTGGATCGCCAGGCCGGAGACGACCGCGTCGAACGGCCCCTCGACCGTCAGCGGCAAGCCGAGCTTATGCGCATGAAACTCGACCAGCGGGTCGGCTGCGAACCGCTCCGCCGCGCGGGCGAGCATCGGCTCGGAAGCGTCGAGCCCTACCGCCCTCGCCTCGGGGTGGCGGCTGCGCACCAGCGCGACCATGCGCCCGTCGCCGCAGCCGAGGTCGAGGAAGCGCTCGACCCGCGGGGGAAGCGCCTCCAGCAGCATCTGCTCCGCCGTCAGCCGGTGCGGTATCTCGCGCGAGAGGTACTCGGCGACGCGTCTCGGGTCAGACCACTCGCCTGCCGCCCGATCCATGCCTCAGAAACCGGGCGGATGGCGGGCGACGAAGCCTTCTGGGTAGGGCAGCGCGGGGTGCCAGCGCGGCCCGGTTCCCCGCGCGTCGCCGACCGTGTCCCAGCGCAGCCCCGCGATCACCGCGTAGGCATGGCCGGCGTTGGCGTAGACCGTCAGCCAGCGCCCCGGTCCCGGAGCGCCCCAGGACTCCAGCTCGCCCGAGGTGAGTGGGGTCGCGAGGAAGCCGCCTCCAGCGAGCGCGTAGCTGACCGCCCCGGAGCAGTCGTACCCGCGCGAGTACCACGAGGCGTGACCGCCGCCCCAGATGTAGGGGCGGCCGATGATCGTGTTGGCCGCGCTGATCGCCGCCTTGATCCGCTGTGGCGCGCTCGGTGGGGCGAGGGCGACCCCGCTCAGCAGGACCGCGCTGCCGGAGGCGGCCCGGTCCTCCAGCTTCGCCATGCTGCGCGGCGTGATCGTTTCCCGTTCGGCCGCGGGGCGAGGGACGTAGGAGCCGTTGGTCCCTGCCGATGCCGCCGGCATTTCCGAGGGGTCGAGGTGCTTCGGAGCCGGCTCGGGTTCGGGCGCTGGTTCGGGAGCCGGCGCCGGCCGCTTCGCCTCGGACGGGTTCTTCGGGAGCACGTCATAAGGGGGCTGCGGGCGCGGTGGCTTCTCTTCGGCGATCCGGCTGTGCGCGGGTGGGTGGACCTGGGCGAGGGGAGCCGCCGATTCGCCGCTGCCGCCGCAGCCAAATGCGGCAAGGGCAGCGCCGCTTGCCGCAAGCGCCACCACCACCAGGAGGATCGCGCCGCGCTTCAAGCCTCGCCTTGCTCCCCGTCGAAGTAGCCGACCCCGTCGCCACGCTTGAAGAAGGCGCGCAGGCCACCGCCGCGTGGCAGGCGCTCGCCGACGCCGATCTTGTCGGAGTCCGGATAGACGACGACGTCGGGCCGGCCGTGGCTCGAGACCGCCAGGAAGGCCGCCGTCTCCTCGCCCCGGTTGAGGATCTGGTGCGCCCCCTCCTCGCCGAGCCCAAAGCGGATCGCCTCGCCCTCCTCCAGCTCGCGAACTCCCTCCGGCGTGCGCAGGCTCGGCCTCCCGGAGAGCACGATCACGATCTCCTCGTCGGCGTAATGGAAGTGGTACGGGTAGGCGGCCTCGCCCGGCGGCAGCTCCCAGAGGCTGGCGCCGATCAGCTCGCTGCCGAGCTCGTAGCCGATTCGAGCCCGCCTCGATCGGAACCCCTCCGGCCGCTCCCCCTCCTCGAAGCTCGGCCTGTAGATGTTGGCCATCGGGGAAGGGTAGGCGACCGGGCGTCTCCAGCTGGCGCGGCAAGCGCTTTCGGGTTCATCGCCGCCGTTTGCCGCTGCTCGGCGGGGGTAGTTCGGCAGCATGAAGTTGCTCTTCGCGCCGATAGGGATCATCGCCGGGCTGCTGGCGGGGATGGTCGCCCAGAAGGGCTTCGATCGCCTCTGGGCGGTATTCGACGAAGAGGAGCCACCCGAGCCCGATCAGCGAGACGCCTCCTACCCGAAGCTGATCGCGGCCCTCGTGGTCGAGGGCGCGGTCTTTCGGCTGACCAAAGGCGTGGTCGACCACAGCGTGCGCGGGGGGTTCGCGCGGATGACCGGAAGGTGGCCGGGTGAGGAGTCGGCAGAAGGAAGCGCTTCCTAGTCGCCGCTCACCTGTGGATCAGGCGGCTGGACGTGGCCGGCCCATCGCGATCGCCCAGCGTTGGGTGAAGTACAGCTCTCCGTCGCGGCGCTGCGGGCGCATCGCGGTTGCCGGCCCGCCCGAGAGCTCTGCCTCCAGTTCAGCGCGCAGCTGGGCGGCGACCTCGTCCGGCGGTTGGGTCTGGGCGAGCCAGCGCTGCAGCGGCAGCGGCTGGTCGCGTTCGACGAAGAGGCCGATCTCCAGCCCGGCCCGCTCCATGGTTGCGCGCAGCTCCTCGGCGCTGAGGGCGCGGGTGTGGGAGGGGTCGCGCAGCCGCTCGCGGCGGTTGTAGTCCTCGGCGCGCTCGGGCTCGGCGACGACCATGTCGAAGATCGCGACGCGGCCGCCGGGCCGGCAGACGCGGGTCATCTCGGCCAGCACCGCGGCGGGGTCGTCGAAATGGTGCACGGCGAAGCGACTGACGACGAGGTCGAACGAGCCGGGGAGGAACGGCATCGCGTCCGCCTCGCCGAGCTGGAAGACCACGTTGCGCACGTCGGCCGCGTCGACCTCGCGCTTGCCCACCGCGAGCATCTCCGCGGTCAGATCGAGCACGGTCGCGCAGCGGGACTGCTCGGCGTAGGCACGGGCGACGTGACCGGTGCCGCCGGCGACGTCGAGGACCAGCTCCGAGGCGTCGGGCGGGACGTTGGCGAGGATCCAGGAGAGCACCCGCGGATCGCCGAACGAGTACTGGCGATCCTCGAAGCTGGGCGCCTGGCGGGCGAACTCCTCCTTGATCAGGTCGTTGTGGCTGGGCATGCGGGTGAATACTGGCCCAGCCGAGCGTTACTCCGCCTTGCGGTCGCCTGAGGACATCGGGAGCAGGTTGTGGTGCTCGAGCCGGTCGGCGTCCCGCACCGCCCAGCCGACCCGCTCGACCAGCTGCCCGGAGAAGTGATTCGACTCGAGATCGGTGCTCGCGATCCGCTCCCGGTAGACAACCGTGCCTGCGTCCTCGCCTGGGGGATCGGCAACTATCAGTATCTGGGCCATGCCGTGCCTCCTTCGTCTGGGTGAGGGGAGCAGCATCGCGGCTGCGAGTAAGCGGCAGGTCAAAATTAGGTAAAAGGCGGGCAGCTGAGTTCATCGGCGCGCACGTAGGATCGGGCGATGAAGCCGGTCGCCGTTTCCACCGTCGTTGCGAGGCCAGTTGCGGAGGTCTTCGAGTTCCTCGATGTCCTCGCCAACCACGCGGGGTTCATGGACCACATGCTCGTCGACTGGAAGTTCTCCGGCCCGCAGCGCGGGCTCGGTGCGAAGGGGAGAGCCAGGGCGAACACGATCGGCTCCCAGGACTGGACCGATTTCGAGATCGTCGAGACCGATCCGCCGAACCGGATCGTCGAGGAGGGAATCGGCAATGGCGGCAAGCGCCACACCCGTGGCACCTACCGGCTGGAGGAGCTGCCGGACGGTGGGACGAAGATCTCCTTCGAGCTGGAGTGGCTCGAGGCGGCGAAAGCCGAACGCCTCATCCCGCCGATGATCCGCGCATTCGTTCGGCGAACCAACGGCAAAGCGATGCGCCGCCTCGCCAAGCAACTCTCGGCCGGTTGAGGAAGGGCCGGCTCAGAGGCCGGCCGGGTGGCGCGCCGCGAAGCCGCGCGGTTCGACCCTTTCGGTGTGCCAGCGTGGGCCGCTCACGCCGGGCAGGTCATCGCGGGTGTCGAAGCGCAGCCCGGCGATGACCATGTAGACGTGCTCGGCGTTGGCGTAGACGGTGATCCAGCGACCGGTCCCACCGAGCCCCCAGTAGGCCAGCTGTCCCGAGACCATCGTCGTCTCGAGCAGCCCGGCGCCGTGCAGGGCGTAGCCGACGGCGCCCGAGCAGTCGTAGCCGTGGGTCGTCCAGCTCAGATGGCCGCCGCCCCATACATAGGGCCTGCCGGCGATGTGGTTGGCGGCGCCGATCACCGCTTTCACTGCGGCGGGGGCGTTCGGCGGCGGGACCGCCTGGCCGTCGACGAGGGTCGCGCCGCAGGTGGCGCTGGTCCTCGCCACCTCGGTCGAGGCCGGGATGCAGCCGTAGCCCCAGGGGACGGCCTGCCCGGCGGCGCTCGGCGCGCCGATGGCGGCCACCGCGCCGGCGGCCAGCAGGGCGAGCGTCATCGCTTTCCGTTTCAGGTTCAAGACCCGGAAAGGCTACGCGGACTCGGCCGAGAGGTGCTCGTGGACGAAGCGGACTACCGTCGCGCCCTCGCCGACCGCGGTCGCGCAGCGCTTGATCGAGCCGGCGCGCACGTCGCCGGCGGCATAGACCCCGGGGACGCTGGTCTCGAGCAGGCCCTTCACGCCCGCTTCGGGGCCGGTGAGGACGAACCCCTTGGGGTCGCGGGCGACCGTGTCGCCGAGCCACTCGGTGCAGGGGGAGGCGCCGAGGAAGAGGAAGAGGAAGGAGAGCGGCAGCTCTGCCCCGTCGGTCAGGGTGACCGCGTCGAGCTGGCCGTCGGTGCCGTGCAGGGCGGCGATTTCGCTGCGGTCGCGGACGGCGACGCCGTAGCGCTCGAGCTCCTCGATCAGGTAGCTGGACATGGTCTCGCTGAGGTCGGCGCGGCGGTGCAGGAGGGTGACGAGCGCGCCGCCGCGCGCCAGCCAAACCGCGGCCTGGGCTGCCGAGTTGCCGCCGCCGACGACCCCGACCCGCTGCGCGCCGCAGAGGTGGGCCTCTGGCGGTCCGGCGGCGTAGAAGACGCTGATCCCCTCGTAGCTGTCGAGATCGGCGACAGGCAGGCGGCGGTATTCGGCCCCGGTGGAGAGCAGCACCGCCCGCGCCACGACTTCATTGCCTTCGTCGAGCTTGACCACGTGGCGCCCGTTGCCGGTCTCCAGTGCGCGGGCGCGGTAGGGCGTCGCCGTGCGAGCGCGGAACTTGCGCGCCTGGGTGACCGCCCTGCTGGTCAGCTCAGAGCCGCTGATCCCGGCCGGGAAGCCGAGGTAGTTCTCGATCCGCCGCGAGGTCCCGGCCTGGCCACCGAGGACGGTGCTCTCGATGACCAGCGTGTCGAGACCCTCCGAGGCGCCGTAGACGGCGGCGCCGAGTCCGGCCGGCCCGCCGCCGACGACGAGCAGGTCGACCTCCTCCCGCTGCGAGAGCTCCAGCCCAATGCCAAGCGCCCGCGAGAGCTCGCCGTTGCTTGGCCGCCGCAGCTCGTGGCCGCCGGGAAGGCGGACCAGCGGCAGGCCGTCGGTTCCGGCCTCCTCGACCAGCGCCGCCGTCTCCACGCTTTCGGCTGGATCGACCCAGGTATTGGGGAGCCGTAGGCTTTTGGCGAAGTCGAGCAGGCGGCGGGTGTCAGCCGAGTCGCGCGGGCCGACGATCTCGATCCCGATTCCCTCCCGCTGCTGCAGCATTTCGCGGCGCTCGACGAACGCCGAGAGCAGCAGGTCGGAGAGCGAGCCGTCGTCGAAGAGCAGCTGCCTGAGCTCTTCGCGATCGACCGCGATGTAGCGCATCGGCTCGGTCACGACGGCGGTGAGGAAGACCGTCTGCCCGGAGAGCAGGTTCATCTCGCCGAGGAAGCCCGAGTCGCCGTGGCGGACGATCTCCTGGCCGGCGGCATCGGTCACCGCGACCTCACCTTCGATTATCGCGACGAACGGATAGCTCTCGTCGCCGATCTCGAACAGCTTCTCGCCGATCGTGGCGGTCCGCTCCTGGCCGTGCTTGGCCAGCGTCGCCAGTTGCGACTGGGAGAGCACGCGACTTGCCGGACCAGGCACCCCGCCAAGGCTACCCACCCGCACGCGCGCGCTGCGCCTCTATGAGGAGACGACGCAGTTGTCCTTGTCGGTCATCGCCGGCGGCCCCGTGTTGGGGAAGGCGTTGAGCAGGGCGTCGGCGATCAGCCTGCTGCGCGCCCTGTAGCCCGGCGTCGTGAAGTGGATGCCGTCGGGGATGAACCAGGCGTCCTTGACGTCGGCGACCCAGTCGTAGATGCGCATCCGCGGGTAGCGGTCGCAGGCTTCGAGCAGCGCTTCGTCCCAGGACACCATGTTCTTCTCCGCGTAGGGCCCGCTGGTGACGAGCGACTTCACGTTCACCCACAGCACCGGTTCGTCACCGATCGTGGACATCATGCTGTCGATCCGGTCGGCGTAGGTGAACTTCGAGCCGACCGCGACGTCGGCGGCCTCGTTCGTCCCCAGCGCCAGCACCCAGCAGCCCTTGAACTCTTCGTTTTTCCACGCTTCGGCCACTTCCTGGGCGTTCGGTTCGCCCTCGAAGTTCTCGTAGATCGAGAGCGCTCCGGCAATCGCGAAGTGCTGCGTGGTGGCGCCGACCCGGGCGTACTGGGCGCTGATCTGCTGCCCGCGATCTGGCAGGTAATTGTCTGAGACGAGCCCCTCCGAGGTCGAGTCGCCGATGTGGATGACGGCTTTGCAGGAGGTCGCCAGCGGTGCCTGTCGCACGTTCTTCACGGTGACGGTCTTGGCGACGGGTTCGGCACCGATCGCGTTCGAGTCGCTCGAGACGCCGAACCCCGCGAGGCCGGCGATGGCGAGCGCGACGACGAGCGCGCCGGCGACAAGGCCGGCCCAGCCCCATCGGTCCACCCGCTCGCGACGCAATTCCCCCGCTCTCCACTGTGCCCACAACCTGCCCAGGGCGCCGTGGCGGATCGGGTTCTCGACGTAGCGCCACGACAGCTCGGCCACGGCCAGGATCGCGGCGACCTGGAGGATGGCGCGCAGCAGGTTGGGACCGTGCGCGGCCTGAGGTGAGGTGAGGACGACGATCGGCAGGGTCCAGAGGTAGATGCCGTAGGAGCGTTCGCCGATCCAGCGCATCGGCCTGCAGCCGACTATGGGTCCGAGCCGCGACGCCGGGTGGGCGAGGGAGGCGACGGCGAGGACCGAGCCCAACCCGAGCACGGCGAAGCCGCCGCGGTAGAGGAACGGTGAGAACTCGGTGGTGCGCCAGAACATCAGCCCGATCACGACCAGACCGGCCGCCCCGGCCGCCTCGACCATCAACCGCGCCCGCGGGGCGATGCGCGCGTGCAGGCGACGGCTCGGCCAGACCATCGCCAGCGCCGCACCGATCAGCAGCTCCAGCGCCCTCGTGTCGGTCCCGTAGTAGACCCGCGACGGGTCGAGCGAGGGGTGGTAGAGGACCGCCATCAGGATCCCCGAGCAGAGCGCCGCGATCAGGGTGACCCCGGCGAGGCGGGGCCGGACTCCCGTGGTGTTCTTCAGCTCGGGGACGAAGCGCAGCCCCGCCATCAGCATGAACGGCCAGAGGATGTAGAACTGCTCCTCGACCGAGAGCGTCCAGAGGTGGTTCAGCGGCGAGGGTGGGGCGAAGCGTTCGAAGTAGGAGACGTGGTGGAAGATCAGCCACCAGTTGTTGACGTAAGCGATGGCGCTGAGCGCAGCGGCGCGGAAGTCGGGGGGCTGGTGGGGACCGATAACGGTGACCCACGCCGTCACCACGATCAGCATCACGAAGAGCGCGGGAAGCAGGCGGCGGGCGCGGGCCAGCCAGAACGACTTCAACCTCATCCCACCCTTGTTCACCTGGTTGAGCAGGATGTCGGTGATCAGGTAGCCGCTGAGGGTGAAGAACACACCCACCCCGAGCAGCCCCCCTTCCGCCCAGCCGAATTTGAGGTGGTACAGCATCACCCCGATCACGGCGATCGCCCGCAGCCCGTCGAGGCCGGGCATGTAGCGACGGTCGCGCTTTACCGGTTCGGGCATGGAGGTAGACCATTGCAAGTAACGACGGGGTCGAGCAAATAAACTCGGCACATGGGCAAGGTCCTGTACACCTCCGAAGCTCATGTGACCGGCGGCAGGGTGGCCGGCCACGGCCGTACTTCCGACGGCGCCCTGGAGGTCGATCTGCGCACTCCGACCGAGATGGGCGGCGAGGGCGGTGGGACCAACCCCGAGCAGCTCTTCGCCGTCGGCTACGCCGCCTGCTTCGAGAGTGCGCTTGCCGCGGTCGCACGCCGCAAGAAGCTCGATGCCGGCGACGTCGAGATCGACTCCAAGGTGATGCTGGTGACCGCCGAGGAGCGCAGCTTCACGGTCGCGGTCGAGCTGGCCGTGACGCTGCCCTCGGTTGAGGGCGAGAGCGCGGTCGAGCTGGTCCGTGCCGCGCACGAGGTCTGCCCCTACTCGAACGCGACCAGGGGCAACATCGACGTGACGCTGACCGCCAACGGCGCTCCGGTCGAGTAGACGCGCCGGCCGCAGCTTTAGTGCGAGTATCCGCGCGGCTCGCGCCACACGATGGAGGCCCACAAATCATATGAGCGCTTCGAGCAGGGGCATCAGGTAGCGACCGGCGAGGAAAGCCACCTCGGGCCGCACTACGGGCGGAACGTGGCAATGGTCGTCGCCCTGATGGCGGCCTTCCTCGCCGTCGCCGTGTTCCTCTCCAACGAGGCGGTGAAGGAAGTCATCACCGGCGAGACCCACCGCGCCGATGCCTCTGCGCAGCTGGAGAGCAACCGGGTCAAGATCGACATCGCCAGAGGCAACTCGGTGCTGCTGCGGACCCTTGCCGCCGGCAGTCTCCAGCAGCGCCAGGCGGCCATCGCGGCCGATCGGCACGAGGCCCGCGTGGTCGGGGAGCTGGCCCCGATCGACAGTCACCTCAGCGCACAGATCCAGAGCCACGAGCACCACACCGACGACGCCAACAGCCAGCATGTCCTCTACGAGCTGGCCGAGGTCGGCCTTCAGGTCGGCATCGTCCTCGCCTCGGTCTCGATCATCGCCCGCCGCCGCTGGCTGCTCGGCGTTGGCGGCGCCGCCGCAACCGCCGGCGTCGTCCTGCTTTTTGCCGGTCTGCTCGTTTAGGCGAAGCGCCAGCGGGGCTGGCGCGCCGGGGTATGGTGCACACATGGCCGAGCCAAAGCTGCCGCTGACCGGAGGGTGCATGTGCGGTGGGGTGCGCTTCGAGGTGTCCGAGCCGCTGCTCGGCGCGCTCTACTGCCATTGCAAGCGCTGCCAGCGCCGCACGGGGACGGGCTTCTCGGTCACCGCCCTGGCTGCTCCCGGCTCCTATCGCACCGTTTCCGGCGAGGACCTGATCCGCTCCTGGGACCCCGGCAACGGCGGCTGGATCAAGTCCTTCTGCGGGGAGTGCGGCAGCCAGATCTCGACCACCAACCCCGAGGACGATGCTTTTGTCGCCGTCCGCATGGGCGCCCTCGACGAGGACCCCGGCATCCGCCCGAGCGTCCATCAGTTCGTCCCGTCCGCCGCGCCCTGGGCGCCGGTGCCGGACGACGGCCTGCCGCGCTTCCCCGAACGGTTCGGAGCCACGCCCCCCGAACCGGCCTGAGGGCTTGCCGTCGGTGCTCAGCCGCGGCGCTCGTTGAGGCGCGCCGCCCGCGCCGTCAGGTAATGCTTCTCGGGGAGGCTGTTGGTGCGGTTGGCGGCGATCCGGTACTCGGCGATCGCGCCGCCGGCGTCCCCGGACATCTCCAGCAGGTGGGCGCGGGTCGAGTGGAGGCGATGATGGCCGCCCAGTCGCTCGTCCAGGTTCTCCAGCAGCGATAGTCCCGCTTGCGGCCCGTCCACCATCGCCGCTGCGATCGCGCGGTTGAGGGCGACCATCGGGTTACCGGTCATCCGCTCGAGCAACCCGTAAAGGCCGAGGATCTCGCGCCAGTCGGTGTCCTCGGCGCGGGCGGCCGTCGCGTGCTCCGCGGCGATCGCCGCCTGCAGCTGGTACTCGCCGACGGCACCCCTGCCGAGCGCCTCGGCGAGCAGCGCGACGCCTTCGTCGATCGTCTCTCGATCCCAGAGCGCCCGGTCCTGCTCTTCCAGGGGAATCAGCTCGCCGTTTGCCCGAGCGCGTGCGGTGCGGCGGGAGTCGGTGAGCAGCATCAGCGCCAGCAGCCCGGTGACCTCGGGATCCCCGGGGAGGGCGAGGCGGACGATCCTCGCCAGCCGGATCGCTTCCGCCGAGAGCTCCGCCCGGGCAAGGTCGGCGCCGCTGCTGGTCAGGTAGCCCTCGTTGAAGATCAGGTAGACGACGTGGAGCACCGAACGCAGCCGCTCTGGTTGCTCGTCCTCGGCCGGCATCCCGAACCGCTCAGCGGAGGCTTTGATGCTCTGCTTCGCGCGGCTGATCCGCTGCGCCATCGTCGCTTCGGGAACGAGGAAGGCGTTGCCGATCTCGGCCGTGGTCAGGCCGGCGACCGCCCGCAGCGTCAGCGCGATCGCCGAGGCGGGGGTCAGCGCCGGATGGCAGCACATGAACATCAGGATGAGCGTGTCGTCGTTGGCGGAGTGTGGCTCCGCCTCCGCCGCCAGATCCTCACGGCCGCGCCGCGCCGTCTCGCTGCGGATGCGGTCGGTCATCCGCCGCGAGGCGACGTGGATCAGCCAGCCGGCCGGGTTCTCCGGCGTGCCCTGCGCCGGCCACTGCGTGGAGGCGGCGATCATCGCCTCCTGCACGGCGTCCTCGGAAGCGCTGAAGTCGTCGAAGCGCCGCACGACCGCGGCGAGGACCCGCGGCGCGGCCTCGCGCAGCAGGCTCTCGGTCCCCGCCGCTCGTCTCCCACTCATGCTCAGTGCTCTATCGGGCCCATCACCTCGCGGACCTCGATCGACTGCTTGATCGGGACGCCTCCCGGACCGGGCGCAGCCGAGCCTCTGGCGGCGATCTCGATCGCCCGCTCGGTCGACTCGACGTCGATCATCCGGTAGCCGGCGAGCAACTCCTTGGACTCCGGGAACGGCCCGTCGGTGACGACCGGGGTGCCCCCGTCGGAGACGACGAACTTGGCCAGCTCCGGCGTCGTCAGCGCCTGCGCGTCGACCAGCTCGCCCCGCTCCCGTAGCTCCGCGTTGAGGTCCTTCTGGTAGGTGATGTGGGCTTCGACCTCCTCGGACGCCCACTCGCTCATCGACGGCACGCCCTCGGGGGCCCCTCCATATGCCTGCAGCAGCATGAACTTCATCCTTGCCTCCTTTTCCGTCGCGCCCGTTTGGCGCGTTCACCAGTCTGTCGGAGCCGAGGACGAGTTCTCGACACCGGCCACTCGGCGCCAACGCGAGGCGCTTCAGCCTCCCGGCTCACGTCTCTTCTCTGCCGCCCCTTGTGCGAGCTCGTGCATGTGGGCGTAGCGTCGCAATGCCCTAAGTCGCTCCTCGGGTGTGAGTCGGATGAGAACCTCGGCTAGCTCGACGTCATGTGGATCGGGTATCGGTTCGGCACTAATTTTCAAACACTGCCCGCATGCTGCCGCAAGCCGCTGGAGCGTCTCCCAGGAGGGGGTCGCAGCGCCGCGCTCGTAGCGGGCGACGGCCGGCTGGGACGTACCGGCCCTCCGCGCGAGGGCGCGTTGGGAGAGGCCGGCGTCAAGGCGCAGCTCCCGTAAGAGCACGTTTGGGGACTCCATGCCGACATGATACCTCATCAGGTATCATGTCCTGGTCGTCGGTGCACGTCCGCGGTCGGCTGAAGACTCCCCTCGATGGTGACCAAGTTCCTCCGCCGGGCGACGAAGAGTGGCCGCAGAGCGTCGGCCGCCGCACCGCGCACGCCAGCGCCTACGCGACGCAGTCGCTCCTATTACCTGGTCGCGGGCGTGGCGCTGGACCAGGAGCTCGAACGGCTACGGATGCTCCCGGTCTTCGCCGACGGGCCGCTTGCCAAGCGCGGGCCCGAGCTCAAGGTGCGGCGAGCCGGCAAGCGCCCCAACCGCCTCGGCTTCGCCGTCCCCGCGGAGTTCCGCCTCTCGGTCACTGCCCACCCCGGAATCCGCGCCGGCGACATTCAGGAGACCCTCCTCCACGAGTTGGTCCACCTACACGTGGGCCGTGCCGTCGAGCCCCACGCCTGGCACGGCCAGACCTTCAAGCAGGCTTTGGCAACGGCGATGAAGCAGGCCTATGGGATCGCCATCCGACCCCCGTCAAGCACGCGTCACGGGACCTACGCCGAGGCGATCGAGCGGGCATGGTCACAACGGCACGGGACCGGGAACGAGCACGGCGGGGTCATGCCCGGGACGGACGATCGCTCCCCCGTCGCGGAGCGCGCGTAGTCGATCGGCTGAGGCTGCCTGGGCGGCGAAGTCATCGGCGAACATCGGGAAGCGGTGGTCGTCCAGGCCGGAGGCATAGTGGGTGACGTCGGCGCCGAGGACGAGCCGCTCGCCGACGCGTACGGACTGGTGGCCAGGGGTGTGGCCGGGCGTCGAGAGCAGCTGAATCGAGCCGTCGCCGAGTAGGTCGTGGTCCCCGTCGACGAGCACGATCTGATCGGCGACGGTGCCGTAGTCGGGTGGCAGGAAGAAGTTCTTGGCGACCGCGGCCGCATCCTGGCCGGCTTCCCACTCGCGGTGCTGCACGAAGACCGGAACCGAGGGCGGCAGCAGGGCCAGCCCTCCGGCGTGATCGAAGTGCAGATGCGTCAACACGACCTTGGTGATCGTGTTCGGATCGACCTGCTCGGCGACGCTCTCGTCGAGCTCGAGCTTGAACAGGCCGAGCGCGTCGGGCTGGCCGTAGTGGCGGGCCGCGTCGTCGACCGCGCCCGGGTGCAGGCCGGTGTCGACGAGGATCCGCTCCTCGGCGGTCTCGATGACGTAAGACGGGATGGGGAAGCGGACCTGCTGGTCGAGGTCGTCGTCGCGCCGCCAGATGCCGGCGGCTGAGGTGAACCACCCGGCGTTGAGCATCTCGACCTTCATCACCAGGTAACGCTAGTCGCCTTTCTCAACGCGGGCGGTCGACTGCAGCCTCAGGTCTCCAGTTCCAGCACCACCTCGAACTTCTCGACGGCGACGCGCTCGCCCATGTCGTTGTCCCCGCTTGGAGGCGACATCGAGTTCAGCGTCTCGTCCCCCTGACGGTAGTCCTCCTCGCTCTCGAAGAAGGCGATCGCCATCGCCTTCTTGCCCTCGGCGTCGTTGAGGATCAGGAGCCTCTTTGCCGGGAGCCCTGGCGGCGGGCCACCCTCGGCCTCGTTTCGAGCGCTGATCTCGGCGGCAGCCTTCGCTCCGTCGCCGCCCTTGAACATCGCCACTCGTGCATACATGTCGTCCTCCTTGCTTGGTCCTCTCCGATGTGAGGATTGCATGCTCAAATAGGAGCACGACGATGTGGGTCCAGCGAACGATCCGGCTCCAGGCGCGTCCGCGTGGCTTTCACCTGGTCACCGCGGAGGTGCTCGATGCCCTTCCCGAGCTGGGAGAGATGTCGGTCGGGATCCTGCACCTGTTGATCCAGCACACCTCGGCCTCCCTGGCATTGAGCGAGAACGCCTCGCCGGATGTGCGGCATGACTTCGAGGCCTGGTTCGACCGCGCCGTCCCCGAGCGCGCGCCGTACTGGACCCACACCCTGGAGGGCGACGACGACATGCCCGCCCATGTCAAGGCGGCGCTGCTGGGCCCGTCCCTGACGCTGCCGGTCAGCGACGGCCGCCCGGCGCTCGGGACGTGGCAGGGCATCTTCCTGTGCGAGCACCGCGACCACGGCGGCTCGCGCTCGCTGGTCGCTACGGCGTGGGGTGAGCAGGCGCCGCCGCCATCGTCCACTAGCCTGAAGATCGTTTGAAGTTACGGCTTTGGTGCCAGGCCCTAGGGCGTTTGCGAGCCGCTGGGGCCACCTATGTTTCGGTCGCCGTCGGTGGCTCTGCTGGGGCATGAATGCGAGCCGAAATCGGCGCGCGATTCGGGGATGTCCAAAGGCGCACCCCCGACGTGAAGGGGCATCTGCCGATGGAGCTAGGCGGATTCGAACCGCCGACCTCCTGGGTGCGATGACCAAGCTCTGGCCGGCGATTCGGCGTTAGAAGGTGCGGATTAGCAGGGGATTCGCGTACGCGGCCCAGAGTCGCCGTCGGCGCGGATATGCACGGATTAGCGGGGATTGTCGGCGTTTCGGGCACTCCTGGCGCCGAGTGCCTGGAGGGACGGAATAGCACGAAATGTTCTGTTTCGTCCTTCGGAGGGCAGCCCTCAACGTCCTAACAGTTAGGAGGTTGAGGCTGCGTAGCTTCAGCCTCCGCCGGCTGCGTCGATTTCCTCGATGAAGCTTCGGACCTGCGAGGCGGCATCATCGACGTCGTCCACCGGGAACCCCTCCTCCTCCGCGATGGCCCGGTAGGTCTCGGCCCAGCCCGGGTAGACGATCAATTTCGGTGGCCAGGGATGCTTGGCGCGGTTGGCGAAGATGGCCTCGCAAGCCTCGCGAACTCTGCTCAGGCTCGCCGGTTCGAGCAGATCACGAGCGAGGAGCAGGTCCATCAGGTCGTGCACCCTCTCGTTCTCCTGGCCGTCGAAGACCTCGGTGCAGGCATGGAGCTTCTGGGCGATCAGATACGGCAACCCTACGACGCTGATCTGGCCTGGCGACTCGAGGCCGAACTGGCCGATGTCAAACGGCTCGACCCGATCGATGTCGAGGACATCCTCAACCTCCACCGGCGCGACCTCAAGCTGAACTTTGCTCCAGCGTTTGCCCTTGAAGTCGATGGCGATGTTGACGCGGAAGGTATTCGTGCCGCGAATCCGAGCTGGCTCGTCGCGGGAGTAGGAAAAGTCGTCGATGTCATCCGCGAGCCCCTCGTCGAGGGAGCCGAGCCAGTGCTCGAACGTGCCGCGGTAGACCGTGTCCAGATCCTTCGTCGTCCTTGCCCGCATCTTCAGGCGAAGCTCCATCGAGACGCCGCCCTTGACCAGGAAAAGCGGATCGCCCTCCTCGTCGAGCGAGCGATCGAGCGGGAGGGCGACGAGCATGAATGACACGGCACGGCGGACGCGGGATTGGGGCAGCTCCTCCTGGTCGGCGTAGTGACGAATCCACTCCTGCAGGACTCGCCAGCTTCGGGGTTTCTTCTGCTTCGGGAAGCTCACCCTCGGCCCCTGGCAGCGAGCATCTTGCGAAGTAGCCTCAACTGCGGGCCGCGAACGAGGCCGCGGCGCCGAGCTGTGTCGATCGCCTGGCGCAAGAGGTCCGCTCGGACGTCGGTTTCGATCCCCTCGACGATTGCGCGATAGGGCGTGACGATCGGGATGCCTTCGTAGAAGGTCCGCTCGCCCCTTTCGAGATCTCCTCGATGGATTCGATAGAGGTTCGGCACCGGCTTCTGAAGCCTGTACGCGGTAGGGATCGTGATGTGGATCTGAGCGGGATTGATGTCGCAAAGCTCGTGCAGATCGAGAGCCGTGTCGTGGGAGAGGGTGCCACGTCGATTCGCCCAAAGCGTCGCTTCGGCCAGTTGGCCGAGCTCCGGATTGGGCTCGAGAAGCGGGAAGCGATAGACGCCCCGAGCAACCCGCTCGATCACCCCCCGGCGCTCCATGTCGACTAGGCGATGAGGGTTGACCCCGGCCTCCCGGGCATCGGCGGTAGCGATCAAGCCCTGCTGCTCAGCAGCGATCGTCGCGAGTCTGTTGTAGTTCCGTCCAGGCATGGCTCTTGCTTAGAAAGTTTCATTTAGCAACTCAATCAACATTTCAAGGTTAGCACGGCGTGGTACTGTATCAGTTGCATTTTGCAACTTTTCAAGTCAGGGCACCGCTAATGAGGTTGCCTAGGCCGGCAGGCTCTCGCCCAGTCGAAGTAGCTCCGAGTCGCGGCTCACCTGCCGCTCCCCATCTCGCGCCCATTCCTGACTTGCCACGCTGCAGTCATTCGCGTCACGACTGAACCGGACCCGTACGACCGACTCCGGCCAGCCGTCGACGCCCGCTAGTTCCTCAGCCAGCATCGCCGCCACCCGTTCGTCGTGGGTGGCGATCACCACCTGCTCTGGCCGCAGCAGTCGGGTGAATGCGCGGAGGGTGCTAGTGAAGCCGGCGGTGTTGGCGTTGTCGAAGCCTGCCGTCGGATCGTCCATGACCAGTACCTTCCGCTGGTCGGACGGTTGCAGCATATGCAGGGCACAGAACCACGACAACCCCAACACCGTGCGCTCCGCTGAGTTCAGCAGCAACCGTGCGTCGAGACCCGCGCGCTCGGTCGCTAGACCCCCCAGCACCACCTTACGCCCGTCACTCGACATCTGCAGCGGCTTGAAGTACCACTCGAAGCGAACGATTGCAGCCGTGAGCTCGCGCACCACGGGCGCTAGGCGCTCGTCCAAGAGTCGGCAGACCAGCTGCTCGCTCGCCTGCAGAATAGGCCCCTCGCGCCGCAGCGTCCGCGCCAGTTCGAAACGACAGAGAGCCGCCATCACCGCCTCCGCGTGCTTGCCGAAGCGCCGTGCTGGGTGGGCTTCGAGTCGCTGGCCCAGCTGTCGCAGCCCGGTCACCTGGCGATCGAGTGCATCGCTCAATTCGCGCAGCACTGGGCCAACCTCCTCGACGGCAAACTCTTCTTCGCCGAAATTCGCGGCCCGCAGAACCTCCTCAGCTGGCCGTGGCGCCGCGACCGAGCGCGCACGAGGTTCCTGTTTGCTCAGTCGCTCAAGCTCGTCCCGGGGTGCGAGCTCTGCCGCGTGCTCCAGCGCGTCCGAGTAGTCGCGCAGTTGCTGCTGCCATTTTTCCCCTTTCAGCTCGGCTGCGTCCTCGCGGAATCGAACTGCCTCCTCTTGCATCGAGATGCTGTGGTTCAACCAGCGGGCGGCTAGCGGCGCGGTTAGGGCCGGCTCTTCTTCCCCGTCCCCCCGGTGCTCCTCGCGAACCGGCTCGGCGGCCCTTTCGGCTCGCAGCTGCTCTCGCAACACCTCCAGCAAGGCTCGGGTTGCCGCCGCCGCTTGGCTCCGTTCGGCTAGCAACTCGGCCGTCGCCTCACCGGCTTGATCAAGGGTCTTCTCCAGCTCCTCTTCGCCGAGCTCACCCGCAACCGCTTTCATCACGGCTCGGTCGGCGTTCTCAAGCAAATCAACTACCCGCTTCTCCGCCGCCCATTGCCGGGGCTGAAAGGTCTTCGCGACGGTCGCCAGCGTCTTTTCCATCCGGTCTAGCTCGGGCAGCGCTGAGTAGTCATGAACCAGCTCGCTCTTCAGTTCATCGTCTAGATGTTTCAAACCGACCGAATTAGCTCGTGGGAGGTTGGCCATTCCGGCGGCCGAAAGCGCACGGTCGGCCTCGGCCTTGCTCTCACGTAGCAGCACCTCAGTGCGTGATTTCAGGTCTGGGATCTCCAGGCCCGTCACCTCCAGCAGTGCACTAAAGCGCTGCTGCGGGTCATCGCTCACCAACTCGGCCATTGCCTCATGGGTCAACACACAGCGGTTCAGCTGCGCACGTTGCTGCTGGCTTGGTGTGGGGATCACTTTGGCGTCTCGCTCGATCGTGAAATCGCCCGTTCCACCGCGTGGGAGGTGTTCTTTGTATTCCTCGATGGAGACATCTGGCGGCATTCGCTGCGAGCGCCCTGCCCAGGCCAGTTCCATCGCCTCCACCAGCGTCGTCTTACCGCTCCCATTCGGCCCATGCACGATGGTCGCCGCCGCCAAATCCAAGTCGATTTCCTCGATCGAGCGCAAGTGATGGACGCCGATCTTGGCTATCGGGGTAGGGGACGGGAGTTCCTCAGCCTCGGCGCTCTCGCCAATAAGCGTCTCCGCGCATTCGGCCCCAACCCGGGTGCGTTGCTCACCGAAACGGGCGTCGAGCTCGCTGGCTGCCCGCCCGACTTCACCTCGCAAGAGCTCCCAGAACTCCTGGACCTCGGCCCGCGAGATCTCTGCTCCAAGTGTTCGTCGACAGCGTGGCAGGAGCGGTGCCAGCGCATCATCGAGGCGCTGGCTATTGCCTAGCTCGCTTTCCAGAACCAAATTCAGGTCAACCCGGTTGAAGACCGCAAAGTCCTGCGCTAGCTCCTCCGCCAGCCCCTGTAGTTCCCCCGCTGCATCTGCATCGACGATCGCCACCACCACCGGCGTGCCAAAGGCGGATGCGTCGTCTCCTGCGAGCTGGTGGCGGATTCCCGACCCCGCAAACAGCAGTTGCCGCCAAGCCTCGATTTCGAGCGGTGCCCGCCCCTCGGCGATCAGCGCCAATTGGGCAGTCTGCGTCTCCCAGGCGACGCCCGTGACGAGCGGAAGTGGCTCACCGAAAGGAATCGCTTCTCCGCTTTGGACCTGAAAACCGACATCTTCTAGGTGCGTCAGCACCTTTGCCGTCGCCTCAGCCATTGTCGATTCGCCTGCCCGTTGCCAGGTTGACCCCCTTCGAGCCTGTCGCCATCGCCGGCGAGCAGTATGCATTCGAGCTTCTTTGGGAAATGGCCAGCCAGTGCGTTTCGCAGTGCTTCCAACTCCGCTCCCTCGCGGCAGGTTTGCTCTAGCTCCTCGATCGGGATACCGACTGGCATGTAGGCGAAGACGCCATCGATGATGAAGCCATGGTCGGCAAGCGCTTCGGCGCTTGACTCCGGATGCGCGCATCCGAGCCGCTTGCGCAGTCGTTGCCGCGCCTCGAGAAGGCGGACGCTACGCGTCGGGTCATACATGTGTGGCACGTAGCCTCCAGCCACAATCTGGTTGGCCCGCTGGATCAGTTCATTGGGTTGAGGCGCCGCTGCCAGGTAAGACCAGCACATCATCGTCGGCGTGCTGATCGTCAGCGTTGCTAGTCGGGCGTCGAGGTCCTCGCTCAACTCGACCCCCGCCTCCGCCAGCTCATCCGCGAGTTCGACCGCAAGGAATTCAGCGAGCAAAACCAAAAGCGCGGCCGTAGCCGTTGAGCCCTTGACGGAGATCTTCGTCACTGCCCCATCGGCTTCCATACCGCCAAGGCCGCACGCGATCATGCTCTCGATCGACGTGGCATTGGGGGCAAAGTCGATTGCGACAACCCGGGGCGGTCCGCTTGCTGTTCCTCCCTTGTAGACGTTCTCCAGAACCTGCCTTACCTGGGTCGTAAATTTCGTGTCTTGAGCAGAGAAGCCGACCAGCATCAGAATGTGATCGCCAGCTCGGTCGCGGAATTTGTCCCGGCTCCATGCCGAGTCCTTCCATTCCTCAAGTTGTTCGCGCCGGATCACGATCCCTTCCGCTGCCTTGGGCTCGTCGACCGCGGCCAGTTCTCGGTAGCGGACCGCGCAGCCATTTGCCTTGAACAAAGTGAAAGAGCTCTCGTCCTTCTGCGTGTTGCCGGCAACCTCCGCGTCGGCGACGATCCGCGCCCGGTCAACCCAGTGCTGCCCTGGAAGAATCTCCCCATAGGCGAAGCCCTCGGCGCCCAGACCGGCCTCCGCGCCGCAGTCGTAGTTGAAGCCGAAGGCCTCTTTGAGGAGTCCCTCGCGCACCATTCGCGCCAACACGCAGTAGACGCAGAAGTGCGCGTTCAGCTCCTCCGCGGGTGGCCACAAGTCCGCATCTGGAATTCCGATCTCGCTCACCGCTCGGCTCTGGTCCGATTTCAAGTAGATCGCTTCCGCGATCCCTGCTAGGTCTTCTTGATCGAGCCCTTCGGCATGGGGCGCGAAGTCGGCATTTGCGAAGTACGCCGCGTGTAGGTCGACCGCGATCTCGCCCGCCAGTCGGACTCCGCAATCCCATGAGGCTCCGGCGCCCACCACGGGCAGCAGCTGTCGGCCGTGCAGCTGTAGCGCAAGCTCTCGAATCGCCGCGAGTTCACCCGCAGGGAGCTGCTGGGCAGCGGCGAGGTGCCCGGATAGCTGCTGCTGCCGGCTTACGTCCATCACCCTTACGCTCATCCCTGCCGCCTCACCCTCTCCGACTGACTACGTACCGAGAAAATACCCGCTGCGGCATCTGCTGTGGCTTAACCCGGTTGCCACCGCCTGCTGACCGTGGAGCTGATTCTCGCCGCGGTCGCTGATCGGCATGGCATCGGCATGCTCCATTACGACGCCGATTCAATGTCCTCGGTGCCAAGACCAGCCGGCGTTTCGAGAGCGTCTGCCTCGGACCGGCGGTGCGAACTATGAGTCGGCCGATTCTAAAAGTTTCGTCAGTGAAATGCGCGGCGATTAGCGGGGATGCGCGGGGATTACGGGAGGCGCCGTAGCGCGATTTGACTTCCCTGGCGAACGGAGTTAGTCCAGGGGACATGAAGCTCTCGCACGCTGTTCCTCGAGTCCCCGCGCGGCGGAGACGACACTCGGCGCACCTGCCGATGCGCCGCGGTGGACGGTCCCGGCTGCGTCCGTCCCTTCGACCAAGACTGCGTCCGTCCCTTCGTCCATCCCTTCAGCTCGCGACGGGGCCGGACCGCCGCGAACGCCTATGGCAGCGCCGTTTCCCGGCTCAGCGTTTTGCCGACATCTCTACGCTGCATCTAGGTCGGGACATGAAGTGCAAACTCGCCGCCCCGACGCTGCTCTCGATCGTTCCCGCCCCGTCGCTCGCGCCCCTCGCTCTTGGCGCCTTCGCTATCGCCTCCGCGCTGTCTATGCAGCGGCTCGATATCGAACCGCCGCGCGGCGGCCGGCATGGCCGGCGCTCGCGTGCCCGTACCGGCGGTGCGCGGATCGATCGCGGCGCTGAGAAGGAGGCTCGCCGCCCGGCGCTGAGCGCCGCCGTCGGCTTGCCGGAGGCGACCGCCGAGATCATCGCCTCGCTCGGCGAGCACCGCGTCCTCTCCACCGAGCAGGTTCGGACGATCCATCTGCCGGGCCGCAGCCTGCGACGCACCCAGCAGATCCTCACTGGCATCGAGGAGGCGGGGCTGATCCACCACGTCGACACGCGGATCGCGCCCCGGCGTCTCTGGTTCGTCAGCGAGCGCGGCGCCGCGCTCGCCTTCGAACTGGTCGGGCTGGAGGCTCAGCCGAGGGTGCTCCAGGCGAGCGACGCGGCCGGCCCGCTACGGGCGCACACCCTCGCAGTCAACGACGCCGCGATCTGCTTCCTGAAGGCGGCGCGCGAGCGCGGCGACGAATTCGGCCCGTTCTCCTGGCGCCAAGAGGTCGCCCACCCCATGAGCCGCGGTCGCGGCCGTCGTCGTCGCACACTTTTCGCCGACGCCGTCCTCACCTACCTGCGACGCGAGGAGGACGCGACGGCGCTCGAGCAGCGCTTCCTCGAGCTCGACCGCGCCACGCTTTCGGTCGATCGCCTCGTCGCGGAGCTGAGCCGCTATGCCCAGCTCTACCGGGCCACCGACGTGGAAGGCCAGCCGCTCTGGCGCAATCGCTATCCGGTCTTCCCGCGGATTCTCTGCGTGCTGACCGGCGCCTCCCGGGAAGCGCTGACGACGCGGCGGACGTTCGCGTCGATGCTCCTGCGCGAGCACCCTGTGATGGCACAGGCGCGTGGCGAGGTTCCGATCAGCTTCTGCCGCCTCGAAGACCTGCAGCGGAAGGGGCCGTTCGCACCGATCTTCCGCGAAGTGCGCGACCCCAAGCGCCCGGTCGACTGGCTCGGCGACTCGCCCGACGACGAGGAGGAGCGGTAGGCATGCGCAGGCGCTCGCTTCCCCGGCGACGGAGAGCTATTGTCGTCGGACAGGAAATAGACGGCCGGGCGGCGCGCAAACGCCCCCGGCCCGGCGTCGAAGGATTGAGCTTCGGCGCGATGTCCAGCCTAGAGGCGAGCGGATCTCCGACGCCACCTGGCGACCGCGCCTGCCGCTCCTCCGGTGCTCACGGACCAGGAGAGCCGCCTCAGATCAGGGCTGTCGATCTCCAGAGCACCCGAAGTGCTCTGGGAGAATCGGTCGCGCATCGAAGGTGTCTGCTTCGGTGCCGGGCCCCGGGGCGTTCCTGCGCCGCCGGGGCCGTTATGTCTTGCGGTCGGCGACCGTACCTCTGCTCGCACACGAAAGCGAGTCCGAAATCGACGTAGATCCCCGCTAATCCCCGCGCATCGCCGCCGTTTCAGGCACTCGTGCCTGAAACGGAGGGCCGTGTCCGCCGACCGGCGGCTACTGCAGAAATGCAGAAGCCCCTGACGTGCAGGGGCTTCTGCATAGTGGAGCTAGCCGGATTCGAACCGGCGACCTCTTGGGTGCGATCCAAGCGCTCTGCCAACTGAGCTATAGCCCCGCGTGCGTGGCTGGGAGGATCGTCCCAGAGGCCGCGCAAGCGCAAGGATAACCACATAGTCTTTAGGTTCCCCAGGGATCTGCAATGGGCATTCTCGACGACGCGATCAAAGAGCACTTGGAGCTGAAGCGCCAGCATGGGGCCGCTGACGACGAGCTGAAGCAGCTCGAGGACGAGGCCTTTGGCGCTGCGGAGCGACCTGGCGACGAGGGATCGGCGCCCGATCCGCTTGCCGAGGCTCCGACCGAATTCATGTCGCAGCCCGATCTGGAGCCTGATGCGGCCGCCGAGGCCGCGCCTCAGAAAGCCGACCCTGAGGCTGGGGAGGCGACGGGGCGTCGTTCGGGGCGCGCCGAGATCGCCGATCTGCAGGAGGCGCCGCCCTCCAAGCTCGAGGAGAGCGCTCCGGAGGTCGAGGAACCCGCTGAGGAGGAGTCGCCGGCTATGGAACACGAGGCCGTGCCTGAGCCGCCCCCTGCGCCCGAGATCTCGACCGGCCCGACCACTGAGGAGCGCGAGGCGATCGCCGAGCAGCCGACCGAGATGTTCGACATCGAGGAGGAGCTCGCCGCCTCGAAGGCCGAGGCGCCATCCGAGGAGGAGTTAGTCGAAGAGGAGATGGAAGAGCCGCGTCTGGTCCCGGTCGATCCGCTCGCCGGCCTCGACGATGACGCCCCGGAGCCGCTGATCGAGGATGAAGAGGACGACGACTTCTGGGACGAGAAGCGCCTCTCCGACGAGCTCGACCAGGCGCTGGAGGCACCGGTCGAGGTCGAGGAGGAAGAGGAGGACGCCGTCTTCGAGCCCGAGCCCGCCTCTGAAGCGGAGCCGGAGGCCGAGAAGCCGGCGGCGGGCCCTGACGAGGACGTCCTCGAGGAGACCCCCGACTTCCTCGAGGAGGCTCCCGAGGACGACCAGCTCTGGTTCGAGCAGAAACCGCCGAAGGACTTCGACTTCGACGACTGACCGGGACGTGTCCTCCAGCCGGCCGCCGTTTGGGAGTACGTTTACTAAAGATTTTTGATCTAATGTGCTCGAGATGGACCTCAGGCACACCTGCAAGCTGTTTGTCGCCATGGCCGCGCTCCTCGGACTAAACGCCCTCGCGCCGTCGGCCGCGAGCGCCACAACGACCCCGGCACCGGGCTACGGGCAATTCACAGGCTGCCCGAACCCGGCGCAGATCCCTTCAATCGAAATCTGCTTCCACACGGTCTTCACAAGCGGCGGCAAATTCCAGGTAGGGGGTGTCGAATTCCCGATCGTCAACCCGATCACGTACAGCGGTGGGCTCACACCGAGCTTCGAAGTCGACTTCAACGCAGCCGGTGCATGCCGCCGGTGCCGCAGACAGTTCCCGGCGGGATCATCGGCCTGACCGGCCTCACCTGGCTCAGCTCGCTGCTTTCCTCTGCCGAACAGGAGCTCTACGCGGACATCGAGCTCGCCGGCACGCCCGGCCCACCGCTGCTCGAAACACTCTCGCTCCCGGTCAAGATCCACCTGACAAACACGATCCTCGGCAACAATTGCTACATCGGCTCGAACGCCGAACCGATCCTGCTCGACCTGATCACCGGCACCACCAGCCCGCCGCCGCCCAACGAACCGATCACCGGCACGGAAAGCGAAATCTTGGTCACACCCAACGAAGTGCTCGATCTCAACAACGGGACCTACGTCGAAAACTCGTTCGCCGGGCCGGAAGCGAACGGCTGCGTACTGACGATCTCCGGCTCTCCCCCGATCCCGATCGACAGCCTGATCAACTCCCAGAACGGGCTCCCAGCGGCGGCTGGATCGAACACGGCGATTCTGGACTTCGACACGGAACTGGTCGAAGACGCGGTCGTCTATCCGTAGGGCGCCGAGTCCGTCGGCGGAGCTTAAGTTAGCTCGCGGGTTGTTTCACAATTGGCACACTTACGTTTCCCACGTGTGACAGTTGTCTGAGTAGCCTAGGCGGAGATGGCTCCGCTGAAGCGAAAAGGGGATCTGGCCGAGCTCAAGGTCGCGGCAGATCTAGCCGCTCGCGGTTGCTCGATCTCCCTCCCGTTTGGCGAGGACTGCGACTATGACCTCATAGCCGACTTTGAAGGCATCCTCCACCGCGTTCAGGTCAAGTACACGGAATCCGATGGAGAAGTCATCGTTGTGCGGTGCCGGTCGCACTTACTCACCAACGGCAGGGTCCGACGGACGAAGCTTTACACGGCCGAGACCATCGATTGGATTGCTGTCTACGACCGAACCTCAGATCACTGCTACTACCTTCCCGCCAGTGAGCTGGGCACTGGAAGGAGCATGCTCCACCTTCGTCTGATTCCGGCCCGCAATGGCCAGCGCATAGGCGTTCGGGACGCTGGCGAATACGTCGATCCCGATTTCAGTCGGGACCCGAGGATGGAGCCAGCGGGGCTCGAACCCGCGACCTCGACGGTGCAAGCGTCGCGCTCTTCCATCTGAGCTATGGCCCCTCGTAGCTCAATTGTAGGCGCGAAACCGCAGCGCGCCCGACCCCACCCCAGCTACCCCGCCAGCCCAACAGGCGTCAGCAGCGCTCGCCCGGCGAAGCCGACCGCTCGGTCGTCCGCCGCTTCGTAGTCCTTGCGCAGCGGCGGCAGCTTACGCAGGGACCAGAGCACCTCCGCTCCTACCCAGGCCGCGTCGCGGGCCTTTTCAATGTCCCAGACCGCGACGACGTCGTCCACCGGATTGAAGGCGAGGTCGAGCTCCTTCAGCAGTCCGGTCATCATCCACGCCTTCGTCGTCTTCTCCGCCTTCGCGATCAGGCCGTTCACCGACTGGTAGTCCGTGTGCTCGGGCCCGTCGTCGGCCGGCTCGGTCCCGCGCGCGGCGCAGGCCTCGCAGATGACGATCGAGAGGTCGTGGTTGATGTGTGCGTTCATCCCGGCCAGCGCGAACTGCACGGGAGCGATGCCGGTCGCGAAGCGCGCCTCGAACAGCGGCTTCCAGGCGTGGAACGGATACTCCGCCGGCAGCTTCGCGCCGTCGCCCGCCGCGTCGAGCGCGGCGAAGTAACGCGCGGCGAAGACCACGTCGAGCGCCGCGAGGAAGCCCGGCGCCGCCTGGTGCCCCGCCGGCACCGCCTTCTCCACCTGTTTCGTCACTTCGAGATAGAGCTTGTTGAACCATTTGACGCCGTCGCTGGGCGGCAGCGCGGCATCGATCGCTTCGAGGCGGGCGAGCACGTCGGCGACGGTCTTCACGGTGGCGGCCATCTCCACGGCACAATAGCGTCGCCACACCGCACTACACAGCTTTGACTTTACAATCTGGGTTCGTTTAGGCTGGCGCGCCATGATCGCCGACCTCCACGCGCATTACCCGATGCGCGTCATCAACGACATGGACCCGGAGACGACGGCCAGGTTGATGAAAACGCCGGGGCCGGCGATCCGCGATCGTATCCAGGCGCTGGTCCTGAAAATCGCCAACAGGCTCGGCAACTACCCCAGCTGGGACGGGACCTACCGGGTCACCCCCGAGACCCTGCGCGAGGGCGGAGTCGGGTTGGCGATGTCGGTCCTCCTCGGGCCGTTCGACGAAATGGACCTCGACACGCACTACGCCGCCCCGCCGGAGGCCGGCTACTTCCCCCACCTGACCGCGAGCATCGAAGCGGTCGAGCGGGAGGTGGCGACGCAGGACCGGTCGCAGCTGCGCCTGGTCCACGACCGGGCGGAGTTGGACGCCTGCATCGCCGCCGGGGCTACGGCGCTGGTCCACGCCGTCGAGGGGGGCTGCCTCCTCGGCGACACGGACGCCGAAATCGAAGCCAACTGCGCCGAGCTGGCGAAGAGAGGCGTCGGCTACGTCACGGTCGCGCACCTCTTCTTCCGCCAGGTGGCCACCAATGCCAACGCGCTGCCCTTCATGCCGGACCCGGTCTATGACTTCTTCTTCCCACAGCGAGGGAAAGACAGGCTCACCCCGCGCGGCGAGGCAGTCGTGCGCGGTCTGGTCGAGAACCGCATCCTCATCGACCTCAGCCACATGGACCCGGGCGGGATCTGGGAGACCTTCGCGCTGCTCGACGAGATCGATCCCGACAGCGAGGTGCCGGTGATCTCGACCCATGCCGGCTACCGCTTCGGCAAGCAGCAGTACATGTGCGACGAGGAGATCCTGCTCCAGATAAAGCGCCGCAAGGGAGTCGTCGGCCTGATCATGGCCCAGCATCAGCTCAACGACGGGATTCGCAAGAAGGAGACGACCACGCTCGAGGAATCGCTCCAGGTCATCTACACACACATCGACAAGATCGCCGAGATCACGGGCGGCTACGAGCAGGTCGCCCTCGGCACCGATTTCGACGGCTTCATCAAACCGACGATGGGCGGCTTGAAAGACGCGTCGGACCTGAGGCATCTCGAGGCGGCGCTGCGCGAGCACTACGGCGACGAGAACGCCGAACGCATGATGTTCAAGAACGCCCTCGGGGTGCTGCAGAGAATCTGGCCGAAGGCTGCCTAGCCGACGGCTGCCGGTTGCGGCAGGTTCTGATCGGCGTGGTAGCTGCTGCGGACCAGCGGCCCGGCGGCGACCGACTCGAAGCCCATCGCGTAGGCCTCGCGCTCGAGCGCCTCGAACTCCTCGGGGTGCCAGTAGCGCTCGATCGGCAGGTGGTTCTCGGTCGGCCGGAGATACTGGCCGACGGTCAGCACCTGAACGCGGTGCTCGCGCAGGATGCCGAAGGTCTCGACCATCTCCTCGAAGGACTCGCCCAGACCGACCATCAGCCCCGACTTGGTGACGACGCCGGCGCCGCCCATCTCCTTCGCCATCCGCAGCACCCGTGCCGAGCGCAGGAACTTGGAGCCGCGGCGTGCCTTCGGGTAGAGGCGCGGCACCGTCTCGACGTTGTGGTTGAAGACGTCGGGACGCTCGTGGATCACCTTCGCCAGCGGCATCTCCTGGCCGCGGAAGTCGGGGGTGAGGATCTCGACCTTGCAGCCGGGGGCCTGCATCCGGATCGAGCGGATCACGCCGACGAAGGCGCTCGCCCCGTAGTCGGGCAGGTCGTCGCGGTCGACCGAGGTGACGACGGCGTGGCGCAGCCCCATCTTCTTCACCTGGTTGGCGACGCGCAGCGGCTCCAGCGGGTCGTTCCAGCTCGGCACCCCCGTCTTCACGTTGCAGAAGCCGCAGCGGCGGGTGCAGACGTCGCCGAGGATCATGAAGGTCGCCGTGCCGCGCTCCCAGCACTCGCCGACGTTGGGGCAGTTGGCCTCCTCGCAGACGGTGTGCAGGTTGTCGCTGCCGATCGTCGCCTTCAGCCGTCGGTAGGTCGGTCCGCCCGGCGCCGGCACCTTCAGCCAGGGCGGCTTGCGGGCACGACGGAAGGGGACGGCGCCGTCGCCCTCGGCCGCGGTCCCGCCCGGCTTGGCGCGGGAGCGGGTGACGTGGACGCGCTCGACGATCTCGGTCATGCGATCCCGAGCCTAGCGCTGTCGAGGCCCAGGGCTCCCGGCTCGGTAGTGGTGGCCGTGCGCTCGAAGACCTCGCCGTAGCGCGCGGCAAGGGTGTCGGCGAAGGCGCTGAGGTCCTGCTCGGCGCCCAGCTCGCGGCCGAGCGAGGTGACCCGGCAGTTGTCGATCCCGCAGGGGACGATCCACTCGAACGGCTGCAGGTCGTTGTTGACGTTGATCGCCAGCCCGTGGGTGGTGACGCCACGGCTGACGTGGACGCCGATCGAGCCGATCTTTCGCGCCGCGTCGATGCCGACCTTCGGCCCGGGTGTCTCTCCCTCGGTCCAGACGCCGGTCAGGCCCTCGATCGTGCCCGCCGCGACGCCGTGTTCGTCCAGAGCCCCGATCGCCACCTGCTCCAGCCGCCGCACGTACTCGTGGACGTCGTCGCCGTAGGGCTTCAGCGAGACGATCGGGTAGGCGACCAGTTGCCCGGGACCGTGGTAGGTGACCCGGCCGCCACGATCGGTGTCGTGGACTTCGATTCCCTGCATCTCATACCACTGGCGTTGCATCGGCAGCTCGTCGTCAGTGGAGCGGCGTCCGCGCGTGTAGACCGGTGGGTGCTCCAGCAGCAGCAGCACGTCTGAGACCTCGCCCTCCTGGCGCGCACTCGCCAGCCAGCGCTGGGCGACCAGCGCCTCCTCGTAGGGGACGACCCCACAGCGGACCACCAGGATTTCTTTAGTCACCCTTGAAATCCTCGCATGCGGCCGCCCTATCCTTTGCGGCCCCCGCCGATGGCCCCTCTCCAGTCAAAGCTGCTCCTCCGACACGACTGGCTTCCGGCCGTGGCGCTCAGCGCCGCTCTGGCCGCGGCGATGCTCGCCTGGAACCCACAGGTCGGCGACCTCGCCGCCCAGGTCTTCCGCACCGAGCTGTTCCAACGCGGCGGCCTGGCGATCTGGAACGGCAGCTGGTACGGCGGCCACTACACCCTCACCTACAGCGTCCTCTTCCCGCCGCTGGCCGCCCTGCTCGGCCCGCGCCTGGTCGGTGCAATCGCCGTGATCGCATCCTCCTACTTCTTCGACCGCCTAGTCCGTGACCATTGGGGAGAGGCGGCACGCTGGGCGACGCTCTGGTTCGCCGCCGGCGTGGTGACGCTGCTCGCCGACGGCCAGCTCACCTTCGCCCTCGGCGTCTCCTTCGGTCTCGCCGCGCTGCGCTGCCTGCAGCTGCGCAGGCCGGGCCCGGCGCTGGTTGCGGGGGCGGCCTGCGCGCTGTCGAGCCCGGTCGCTGCTGCCTTTCTCGCCGGCGTGATCCTGGCCGGCACCCTGCCGCGCGATCGCCGCACACACCTCGCCGCGATCTGGGTCGCCTGCCTGGCTCTCGCGCTCGTCCTTGTTCCCAACCTCGCTTTCCCCGAATCGGGGGAATTCCCCTTCGCCTTCTCCTCCTATGTGGCGATCCCGCTCTGGTGCGGTGGGGCGCTGCTGCTGACCCGCGGCTTGGCGGTGGAGGAGAGGCAGCTGCGCCGCGTGCTCATCGCCTACGTGCTGGCGGCGACCGTGCTCGTGCTCGCACCGAACCCGATGGGCGGCAACGCCGTTCGTCTCGGCGCCCTCTTCGGCGGACCCGTCCTGGCCGCGGTCATGCTCGCCCACCGGCCGCGCCTCTCACGCGCCTCGATGCTGTTGCTCTCGTTGACGCTGGCGGGCGGCCTCTACTGGCAGGTGACGGCGAGCGTCAACCAGATCGCCCGCAGCGTCGGCGACCCCTCGACCGCCTCGACCTACTTCACCCCGGTCGCCACCTGGCTGCGTGGCCACGACGGCAGCGCCGCCCGGATCGAGGTGCCGCCGACGGCGAACCACTGGGAGTCGGCATACCTGGCGCCCGGCTTCGAACTGGCCCGCGGCTGGCTGCGCCAGCTCGACACGACGCGCGACGACATCTTCTATGACGGCGAAGCGGCGCTCACCGATCGGGCCTACCGAACCTGGTTGCACGAAAACGCAATCCGCTACGTGGCGCTGCCCGATGCGCCGCTCGACTACTCCTCGGTCGCCGAGCGCCGCCTGATCCTCAGCAACCCGCCCTACCTCGAGCCCCGTTGGAGCGATGCCCACTGGCGCGTCTACGAGGTGCGCGACCCGGCGCCGCTGGTGCAGCCGCTCGGCACCGGAGCGGCCCACATCCGTTCGGTAGGCCACAGCGGCTTCGCCCTCGACGTGGCCCGCCCCGGTGAGTTCCTCGTCCGCGTCGCCTTCACGCCCTACTGGTCGATCGAACGCGGCAACGGCTGCCTGGTCCGCCACGGCGAGTGGACCTTGGCTCGGGCGAGCCACCCTGGCATCTTCCGGGTCGCCGCCGACTTCTCGCTGGGCCGGGCCTGGAACGCGGTGACCGGAGCGAGGAAGACGTGCTGAGCCCGGTCGGCCGTCGTCAGGGCTGACCGGGCGGCAGGCCGGCGTCGCGCATCGCCAGGGCGAATTGCGCGAATTCGTGCTGGAAGTGGTGCAGTTCGAGGTGATGGCCGGCGCCGTCCGGTGCAGCCGAGGGCCCGTTGTCGGCCCGCCGGGCAGCGTGCGCCTCGGCCCGCCAGGCGGTCATTTCATGGTGCAGCTGGCCGCGCCCCTCGATCTCGGTGCGGGGCGCGTCTTCCAGGAGGACGCCGAGGTGTGGCGCTTTGCGCACTCGTTCGGGCATCGCTTGCAGGGCATGCTCCGGATTGGCAGCGAAGCGGCGCAGGATCGTCGCAATCAGGCTGGTGTGTTCGAAGGTTTCGTGAGAGGGGGCGTTCTGCACCCTCGGACCGACGACCAAGGCCGGAACCCTGACGCCCAGCGTCGCGTAGCCGGAGCCGTCGTCGACCGACGGCGGCGGTGGTGTGACGTGGTCGTAGAAGCCGCCGTGCTCGTCATAGACGACCACCAGCACGGTGTCCTCCCAATTGGGACTGTTGGCGAGTGCCTCGTAGACTTCGAGTACCAGCGCCTGTCCGGCCTTGACGTCTGACGGTGGGTGGTCGTCGTTCGAGTTGGGGTCGTTGATGCTGAGGTCGATGAAGTTGGGGTCGATCCAGGAGACGTCGCGAAGCTGACCTTTGGCGGCGTCGTCGAGGAAGCTGTCGTGGCCGACGATCGCCGACTCGAGTGCTCGCGTCTCCAGGCTCAGCTTCTTGCGGTTGAAGTAGGCGAAGTTGTCGCGGTTGATGTGGCGAAAGTCCCGATAGAGCCCGTCAACCGCGCGCAGCGTGGCCGGATCGTGGGAGTACCAGCGCCACTGCGAGTCGTGCAGCTGGCGGGTGAAGGCCGGGACGTCGAAGATCGGCGCCCCGTCCAGCCCGCCGACGACGGGCAGGCCCTTGATCTCCCGCAGCAGATCGCCCAGCGGTCCCGGCTTGTGACCCAAGGACGGCCCTGCTTGGCCGGCGATCGAGTAGAGGCGGTTGGGCCAGGTGTCGCCAGGGATCGATGAGTGCCAGGCGTCGCAGACGCAGAAGTTGTGAGCGAGGTGGCGGTAGACGGGTAGGTGCTGAGCGCCGTAATGCCCCATCGGCACTTTCAGATACTCCGAATCGAGCTCGATCGAGTTGCCTTCCTCGTCGGTGCGGGTTGTGGCGAAGTTCTTGACGAAGCCGGTGTTGTCGTCCTTCAACTGCTCGTGTACGCAGGTCGGCGAGTGGCAGGGATCGAGGATCTTCGCTTTGTGCCCGGGCGGTGGCGTGAAGTACGTCTCGCCTTTTCCCCATTCGAACGGTGTGCATGGCTCGGGGGGTCGATTGTTCGGGTAGGGATTCGGTTTCGCCGAACCGAGGCCGTCGACTTCGAGGCCTTCCAACTCGAGGAATCCGAGCATCTGGTCGAAGGATCGGTTCTCCATCATCAGCACGACGACGTGTTTGACTGCCTGCAGGCGCGCGAGGCTCTGCTGGGCATTGGCGACTGGCGCCGTCTCCGCTGGCGACGGTTGTGAGTTCACGCGGACCCGCCTACGGAAGGGGGGACAGTCTGGGCGATTCCTTCCTCACGAGCCTGCTGGCCCGCGGTTTTGACCGCCTCGGCAACCTCTGGACCCTTTTCTTCGGCTGCTTCTTGCATCGCCGCCTTTTCCTGTTTGGAGATCTTCAGTTCATTTGCTTTGACGGCGGCCTCTCCTACCGCCGCCTCGGACTTGGTGTTGCTGTCGGAGGAGATCTTGATTCCGAGGTAGGCGCCGGTGACCGCTGAGATGACCCCGAAGGCCGAGGAGCTGACCGCGACGATCGAGCTGCTCTTATTTCCGAGTTGCGTGAGAGTGACCACCGCCAGTGCCGCCACCGCGGTGACCCCGGTGACCACGGCGATCAAACCGCCGACTTCTCTGATCGGGTTCCCACCGGTGCCCGCGGAGCCGCTTCCACCGTCGCTACGCACCGCGGCGATCGCCCCCCAACCGAGCAGCAGTATCCCCGCCCCGAAAAACACCCCTCCGAGCGGCCTCAGGCTGACGCCGAGCACCGAGGCATTGCTGTCCTTGAGGGCAAAGGCGAGAATGGCGCCAACCAGAGCGAGAAGGAAGCCGATTCCCACCATGTAGTTGGTTTTCTTTGCGGCCTTCTCGGCTTTCAGTGCCGCAGCTTGAGCCCCCTGCGCGGCCGCTTCGGCGCTCTGCGTGGCGGCCGCGGCCTGGGTGATCGCCTCTTGGAGCGTTTCAGCCACCTGCCGCCCCCCGCCTGTGGAGATTCAACATCGCGCCACCATTTCAGATGGTCGCTGACTACACAAGTGTTTCTCAGTACACAGTGGTATTTAGGTGGAGTCGGCGTTCAAGGCCCCATCCTTCGGATCGGGTCAGAGCGCGAGTGAAAGTGGCTCTTCGAGCAGCGCTCGGATGCGAGCGAGGAACTCGGCCGCGGGGGCGCCGTAGAGGATGCGGTGGTCGCAGGCGAGGTCGACCTGCATCAGGTGGGCGGTGGAGATCTCGCCGTCGTGGACGACCGGTCGCTCGACGATCGCGCCGACGGCGAGGATCGCCGCCTGCGGAGGGTTGATCACGGCCGAGAAGCCGTCGATCCCGTACATCCCCAGGTTGGAGACGGTGAAGGTGGCGCCGGAGAGCTCCGGCGGCGTGATCTGCCCCTCGCGCACTTTGCCGGCCAGCGCCCGCGACTCGGAGGCGACCTGCCGCAGTCCCTTGCGATCGGCGTCGAACACCGTGGGGACGACAAGCGCGTCCTCCGCCGCCACAGCGACCCCGACGTTCACCCGTGAATAGAGCTCGAAGCGCCCATCCCGGTAGGCCCCATTGGCCCGCGGGTGCTCTCGCAGCGCCAGCGCACAGGCCTTGACGACCATGTCGTTGAAGGAAGGCACGATGTCGCCAGGCAGCGCCCGAGCCTTGACCATTTCTCGCCCGGCAACCGCCTCGCTCATGTCGACCGTCGCCCGCAGGTAGAAGTGTGGCGCGGTCGCCTTCGACTCGGACATCCGTCGCGAGATCACCTGCTGCGTCTTCGACAGCTCTTCGTAAGACACTTGGCCCTTGGCCGTTTCGGCCGCGGGCCCCGCTGCGACGGAGGGGGTGTCCGGCCGGGTGCTGGGTTCCTCGCCGGACGGTTGTGCGTCTCTCTCGGACTCGCCTGGGCGAGGAACAGGACGCCGCGCCCGCCCGGACACCCCCTCCGTCGCGTCACCCGCGGACGGCGCTTGCTCGACGTCAGCTTTCACGATCCGACCGCCCGGCCCCGATCCGTGGAGCTGGCTCAGATCAAGCTTCCGTTCCTCAGCGATCCGGCGTGCCAGGGGAGAAGCTTTCGTCCTGTGCCCATCGTCAGCTTCAACAGGCTTAGAAGCTGGCGTCTTCTCGGGAGGCGGCGAGCTGTCACTGTCGCCGATGCGCGCAATGACGCTGCCGATGGGAAGCGTCTCGCCCTCCTCCGCAACTATCTCCGTAAGCGTCCCGGCGATGTCGGCTTCATAGGCCATGTTCGCCTTGTCCGTCTCGATTTCCACCAGCTCATCGCCCACCGCGATCTCATCGCCTACAGCTTTCAGCCACTGAAGAACCGTCCCCTCCTCCATCGAATCGGACAATCTAGGCATGACCACGTCAGCCATTGGCGGCCCTTTCGAATGCGTTACGAAGCGAGGATTGGGGGTGCCTCGGCAGTGCCTCGCGAAGCGGCCCCGGCTGGGTGGTTCCCGCCGCGAAGCGGCACCAAATTCCACCGCCGAAGGCGGTGGCGGGCAGCTGACGAGGCACCCCCAATCCTCGCGTCATAGCGAACCCTCCAACGCCGCCAATGCCGCATGCACCACATGCTCCTCATGCGGAATAGCCGCCTGCTCGAGCCGCTTCGAGTAGGGCATGTGCACGTCGGCGCCGGTGACGCGCTGCACCGGCGCGTCGAGGTAATCGAAGGCCTGCTCGGTGATCAGGGTGGCCAGGTTGGCACCGACGCCGCCGTGCGGCCAGCCCTCCTCGACGATCACCGCCCGGTTCGTCTTACGCACAGACTCGAGGATCGTGTCGAGGTCGAGCGGGCGCAGCGTGCGCGGGTCGATCACCTCGGCCTCGACGCCGTGCTCGTGCGAGAGCACTCGGGCGGCCTCCTCGGCCACGTGCGCCATCTTGAGGATGCCGACGATCGTCACGTCGCCGCCCTCGCGGCGCACCGCCGCTTCGCCGAAGCGCAGCACCTCGTCCTCACCGTCGTCGGCGACCTCGCCGCGGGCGCCGTAGAGGCTCTCGTGCTCGATGAAGACCACCGGGTTGTCGTCGCGGATCGCCGCCTTCAGCAGCGCCTTGCCGTCAGCCGGCGTCGAGGGGCAGGCGACCAGCAGCCCCGGCACCTGTAGGAAGAGCGCCTCGAAGCTGTGCGAGTGGGTGGGGCCGAGCTGGTGCCCGCCGCCGCCCGGCATGCGGATCGTCAGCGGCACCCGCGCCTGGCCGTTGAACATGTAGGGGATCGCGGCGGCGTGGTTGAAGATCTGGTCCAGCGCCAGCAGGGCGAAGTTGACCGTCATCAGCTCGACCACCGGCCGCAGCCCGCCCATCGCCGCGCCGACCCCGGCGCCGACGATCGTGTTCTCGGAGATCGGCGTATCGCGCACGCGCCGCTCCCCGAACTCCTCCAGCAGTCCCTCGGTCACCTTGAAGGCGCCCTGGAAGACGCCGACGTCCTCTCCCATCACGAAGACCGCCTCGTCACGCCGCATCTCCTCCGCCATCGCGTCGCGCAACGCCTCCCGCATCCGCAGCGTCGCCATCAGTCCTCGACCTCTTCCGCCACCTCGGGCTCGACCCCCTCCTGGGCATCCCCGTCCTCGGCTGGATTCGGGCGTGGCCGATCGGGCTGGCCGGCGTAGGCGGCGCCGGCCTCGGCCAGCTCGCGCGCCGCCGCCGGCATCTCCTCTTCCTCGCGCTCGCCCCGGTGCGGCTCCGGACTGCGCTCGTCGACCGCGTACCAGCCGCTCTGCTCGTCGACCACGTAGAGGTTTTCGTAGAGGCTGTCGAGCGCCGGTTCGGGCGAGGCGTCGGCGGCCTCGACGGCCGCCTTGACCTGCTCGCCGGCCTTGTCGCGGACCTGCTGCACCTCGCGCTCGCCGAGCACGCCGGCCTCGACGCAGCGCCGCGCGAAGACCTCGATCGGGTCTTTCTGCTGCCACTCCTCGACCTCCTCGCGCTCGCGGTAGACCTCGGGGTCGGCGGCGGAGTGGCCGCGGTAGCGGTAGGTGAAGGCCTCGAGGATGGTCGGGCGGCGCTCCTCGCGCGCCTGGCGAATCCCCTCGGCGACGCCCTCGCGAACCGCGATCACGTCCATCCCGTCGATCCGCGTGCCGGGGATGCCGTAGCCCTCCGCCTTCTTGGAGAGGTCGGTCTGGGCGGAGTGACGCTCGACCGAGGTCCCCATCCCGTAGAGGTTGTTCTCGACCAGGAAGAAGACGGGCAGCTGCCAGAGCGCCGCCAGGTTCATCGTCTCGCCGAAGTTGCCGGTGTTGGAGGCGCCGTCGCCGAACATGCAGACGGCGACCGCGTCTTCGCCCTTGTACTCGGAGGAGAGCGCCAGGCCCGCCGCGATCGGCAGGTTGCCGCCGACGATCCCGTAGCCGCCCATGAAGCGTCGCTCGCGGTCGAAGATGTGCATCGAGCCGCCGCGCCCGCCGCTGGTCCCGCCGACCCGGCCGAACAGCTCCGACATCACCCGCTCGGGGTCGGTGCCACGGGCGATCGCGTGACCGTGGGTGCGGTAGGTGCCGATCAGGTAGTCCGCGTCGCGCATCACCGAGGTGGTACCGACGATCGTCGCCTCCTCGCCGATCGCCAGGTGGAGGAAGCCGCCCGCTTTGGCCCGCTGGTACTGGCGCCCCGCCTCCTCCTCGAAACGGCGGATCAGCGCCATCCGCGCGAGCAGCTCGTAACAGGTGGCGGCATCAGGCAGGTCAGCCATTGAGGCCACCTTAGCTCGCGGCCTCGACCGCCTCCTCCAGCCGGTCGTCTCCCCAGAAGACCTCGTCGCCGACGAGCAGCGAGGGGACGCCGATCACCCCCCGCTCGGCGGCTTGGTCGGTCGCCTCGCGCAGGGCGTTCTTGACGCTTTCGGTGCCGGCGGCTTTGCTGACGGCGTTGGGGTGCAGCTCGCAGGCGGCGGCCGCGATCAGCACGTTGTCGTGCTCGCTCAGGTCGCGGCCGGCGGCGAAGGCCTGGCGGAAGGCGGCGAGTGCGAAGGACACGGTGCGGCCCGTTTGCTTGGCGAAGGTGGCGACGCGCATCGCGAACAGCATGTTGCCCGGCCAGGGCTCGGGCCAGACGAGCGGCGCCAGGCTGAGGTCCCTGGCGCGGCGCTCGACCTCGGCGATCCCCTCCTCGCGGCCGGGGCCGTTCGCCCACGATTCGCGCCCGAAGCGCTGGAACAGCCCGCCGAGCAGGACCGGTTGCCACTCCGGCTGCTCCAGCTCGGCGTCGGTGAACAGCCCGCTGATCCGCTCCGCGGTCAGGTACGCGTAGGGCGAACCCAGGTCGAAGTAGAAGGTCGCCCTAGGCGTGGGTGGCCCAGCCATCGACGGCCCGCGCCGCTTCGAAGATCGCCTCGGAGATCGTCGGATGGGGATGGACGATCCGCGCCAGCTCCTGGTAGCCGCCCTCCAGCGCCATCGTCGCGACCAGCTCGGCGATCATGTCGCAGGCGCGGTTGCCGACGATGTGGGCGCCGAGGATCTCGCCGTACTTGGAGTCGACGACGAGCTTGACCAGGCCGTCTTTGTCGTCGTAGACGGTCGCCGCGCCGACCCCGCCCAGCTTCAGCTTGCCGACCTTGACGTCGTGCCCCGCCTCCTTCGCCGCCGCCTCGGTGAGGCCGACGCTGGCGACCTGCGGCTGGCAGAAAGTGGCGCCGGCGACGAGGTTCTGGTCGACCGGATGAGTCGCGACGCCGACGGCGTGCTCGACCGCGACGACTCCCTCATCGGAGGCCTTGTGGGCGAGCGCCTTGGCGTTGACCAGGTCGCCGATCGCGTAGACCTTGGGATTGGACGTGCGGCCGAACTCGTCGACCGCGACCTTGCCCCGCTCGGTCAGCTTGACCCCGGCCGCCTCGAGCCCGAGCCCCTCGACGTCGGCCGAGCGGCCGCCGGCGACGCAGAGGTAGTCGACCTCGGCCGAGTTGTCTCCGTAGGTGAATTTGACCGCGTCGGCACTTACCTCGACGTTTTCGACCGGGGCGCCGGTGGAGATCGTGATGCTCTGCTTTTTGAAGGCCCGCTCGACCACCCGCGCCATGTCCTTGTCCTCGGCGGGGAGGATCTGGTCGAGCATCTCGATCAGCAGCACCTCGGTGCCGAAGCGGCCGTAGGCGGAGGCGATCTCACAGCCCGACGCGCCGGCGCCGACGACGGCGATCTTCTTCGGCTGCTCGGCCAGCGACCAGGTGCCCCAGGTGTCGAGGACGCGGTCGCCGAGCTCGACGCCGGGGATCGGCAGCGCGACCGAGCCGGTGGCGAGCACAACCGTGCCCGCCTCGTAGACGTCGTCGCCGACCTGGACGTTGCCGTCGGCGGTCAGCGCACCGTCGCCCACGATCGTCGTTACCTTGTTTTTGTCCCAGAGCATCTTCACGCCGCCCGACAGCGATTCCGAGACGGCGGCGCGGCGCTTGCCGAGCGCGTCCCAGTCGACCGAGGCGTCCTTGACGACGACGCCCAGCTCGGCGCTGTTGCGGGCCTGGTCGTAGATCTCGGCGCTGTGCAGAACGGTCTTGGCCGGGATGCAGGCGTAGTTGAGGCAGCGGCCGCCTGGTTTGTCGCGCTCGACCACCGCGGTCTTCTTGCCCAACTGGGCGGCGCGGATAGCGGCGACATAGCCACCAGGGCCCCCGCCGATGACGATTACGTCATAAGAATCTGCCACGGGTCTGAGCCTATAGAACCCCTGGCGTCGTCTACTCCCTGGAAGGCATTTGTATGCGGGCCATCGCTTTGACCATGAAGTAGAAGAGGCTGCCGGCGACGACGAGCAGGCCGAAGGTCACGGCGAACTGAGCGAGCGTCGACACCTGCACGGCGAGGCCGAAGACGGCGCTGAAGATGAGGAAGACGAGCAGCAGCTGGAAGCCGAGCACGGCCCAGTAGCGGGCTCGCCACATGCCCCAGGCCATGATCCCCATCAGCAGGGCCGGGGCGAGTACCTGTGCGAAGTGGGGTTTGCCGCCTTCGACCTTCACTCCCGCCACGTAGCCGCCCACGATCGAGGCGGCGACGAGGGCGGCGATCACAGCGCCGATCGTCACCACCAGCGGTCGCTCACCCTCGGCCAGCGGCGGCAGGGTCTCCCTGACCTCCTGGTTGCGTTCCTCGGCGCGGGCGTAGCCGTGCTCCATCCGTTCGCGCGGGGTCGGGGCATCGGCGCCGCGCTGCTTGCGCTTGCGCGGGGGGGAGGGGTCAGGCACCGGGGGCCGCCTCGCCGACCGCGGCAAGGGCGCTGCGCAGCGCTTCGGCAACCGCCGTGGGGTCCTCCGCGTCGCGGATCGCCCGCACGACGCCGAGCCGTCGCGCCCCGGCCGCGACGACCCTCGGCGCATTCGCCGTGTCGATGCCGCCGATCGCGAAGAAGGGGTGGGGGGCGTCGGCGGCAGCGTGCTCGACCAGGCCGAGGCCGACGCCGGGCCGTCCCGCTTTGGTCGGCGTCTCCCAGACAGGTCCGACACTCACGTAGTCGACCGGCTGCTCCGTGCTCGCTGCGAGCTGCTCCTCGGAGTGGGTCGAGAGGCCGATGATCGCCTCCGGGCCGAGCGCCTCACGGGCCTCGGCCTCGGCCACGTCGTCCTGGCCGACGTGGACTCCGTCGGCGTCGCAGGCCCGTGCCAGGTAGGGGTCGTCGTTGACGATGAAGAGGGCGCTGTAGGTGTCGCAGAGGCGGCGAAAGGTCTGCGCCGAGCGTTCGATCTCGTCGCGTCCCAGCTTCTTCTCGCGCAGCTGGACGATGTCGACGCCACCGCCCAGGGCGGCGTGGAGCAGCGCTTCGGGGTTGCGGCCACCCGGCATCGCCTCGCAGACGAAGTAGAGGCGCGCGGTGCGCAGTCGCTCACGTCGCAGCGGGCCGTGTGCCTCGGGCATCGCCAAGCTCATACCCCGATTATGGCTTGCCTGGTGCGCCGGAGGGGTAGCATCGGAGGAGTAACGGGAGCCGTTGGCGCCTTTGGGCGCCGAGGCTGAGAGGGCGGCATCGAGGCCGCCGACCGTCTGGACCTGATCCGGGTAATGCCGGCGGAGGCAGTGTGACCAGCAGTTCTTCTAATCGGAGCTATGACGCGGTAATCGTCGGAGGCGGTGTCATCGGCCTCTCCTGCGCCTGGCGCGCGGCGCGGCGCGGCGCCCGGGTTGCCGTGGTAGAGCGGTCCCGTCCGCCCGCCGGGGCGACGCGCGTAGCCGCCGGGATGCTGGCCCCGGTCGGCGAGCTCGCCTTCGGGGAGCCGGAGCTGCTCAAGATGACCCTGGCCGCGGCCGAGCTCTACCCGGACTTCGTCGCCGAGCTGGAGGCGGCGAGCGGGGTCGCCACCGGCTACCGGCGCGACGGCGCCCTGCACGTCGCACTCGACCGCGACGAGGCGGCCGAGCTGCGCCGGGTGCACGAGTTGCAGCGCTCACTCGGCCTCGGCGCCGAGTGGCTGCCGCCGCGTCGCTGTCGCGAGCTGGAGCCCGGCCTGACCCCGTCCTTCAACGGCGGCGTGCATGCACCGGACGAGGCCTCGGTCGACCCGCGGGCGCTCGCCGCGGCGTTGCTGAGAGCGCTCGAAGCCGAGGACGGCGTCGAGCTGCTGCTCGGAACCGGGGTGGAGGCGACGCTGCTCGACGGCGAACGGATCGCCGGCGTGCGCACCGCGGCCGGGGGGGAGCTGCGGGCGGGGACCGTCATCCTCGCAACCGGGGCATGGTCGGCGCAGGCGCGCTGGCTGCCGGATTCCGCCCGCCCGCCGGTGCGCCCGGTCAAGGGCCAGATCCTCGAGCTGCGCGCCCGCGACGGCGCGGCGCCCTGCCGGCGGATCGTCGCCTCGGAGCGCGTCTACCTCGTCCCCCGCCCCGACGGCCGCTTGATCGTCGGGGCGACCGTCGAGGAGCAGGGGTTCGACACCGCCGTCACTGCGGGTGGCGTCCACGAGCTGCTGCGCGAGGCCTACCGCCTGCTGCCCGAGGTCGCCGAGATGGAGTTGGTCGAGGCGACCGCCGCGCTGCGGCCGGGGACGCCCGACAACCTGCCGTTGATCGGCGCCAGTGGCGTCGACGGACTGCTCTGGGCAACCGGGCACTACCGCAACGGGATCCTGCTGGCGCCGCTGACCGCGAACATGCTGGTCGAGGAGCTCGAGGGGGCACCGGTATGAAGATCGAGCTGAACGGCGAGTCGCGCGAGCTGCCCGCGGGCGCGACGCTCGCCGACGCGGTGCGCGAGAGCGGTGCCGAGCGCGAGGGTCGTGGCGTCGCCGTGGCGCTCGACGGCGAGGTCGTGCCGCGCACCAAGTGGGGCTCGACGGCGCTCGCCGAGGGCCACAGCGTCGAGGTGCTTGCCGCGATCCAGGGCGGCGCCGACACTTGGGAGTTGGGCGGGCGGCAGTGGTCTTCTCGTTTGATCGCGGGCACCGGGGGCTTCCGCTCGCTGGAGCAGATGGAGGAGGCACTGGCCGCCTCCGGCGCGGAGATCGTCACCGTCGCCCTGCGCCGCATCGACCCGGCGGCAAAGGGCTCGGTGCTCGACGTGCTCGACCGGCTCGGCCTCTTCGCCCTGCCCAACACCGCCGGCTGCTTCACCGCCCGCGACGCGGTTCGCACCGCCCGCCTCGCTCGCGAGGCCTTCGAGACCGACTGGATCAAGCTCGAGGTGATCGGCGACGACCGTACCCTCTACCCGGACGCAGTCGAGCTGCTCGACGCCGCCGAGACCCTGGTCGGAGAGGGCTTCACCGTCCTCCCCTACACCAACGACGACCCGATCCTGGCGCGCCGCCTCGAGGAGGCGGGATGCGCCGCGGTGATGCCGCTCGGCTCGCCGATCGGCTCCGGCGCCGGCATCCGCAACCCCTACAACGTCGCGATCGTCGCCGAAAGGGCGGCGGTCCCGGTCATCCTCGACGCCGGTATCGGCACCGCGTCGGACGCGGCGCTGGCGATGGAGCTGGGCTGCGACGCGGTGATGGCGGCCAGCTCGATCTTCGGCGCCGAGGATCCGACCGCGATGGCGCGGGCCCTGCGCGGCGCGGTCGAGGCCGGTCACGCCGCCCGCCGGGCCGGCCGCATCCCCCGCCGCACCCACGCCGAGGCCTCGACCCCCGAGGAGGGGCTGCCCGAGCTTTCCTGATCGGATTACCATGGGCCACGCGCCCCTGTAGCTCAGTTGGTTAGAGCGGCGGCCTTTTAAGCGTTGAGGCTAAGCGCGATTTTCGGCTCTAGCATTGGGATTGAGGCATTTTCGGCAGGTCGCGGATTCGGTTGGATCGGCCCATTTCGGAGGGGTTTGGGCAGCGAGCCGGTCCCGCTGCCCAATGGCCCCCCTTCTCGGGAGGGAAACGCCCACCCCGCCCCTGCGAGCACAACAGACCCGTACGCACGCTACACCGAAAAATCGGCGGTCGCGAAGTCCGAACGAGCGTTGCGACTTCCGACGTGTGGCGAAGACCGGCGGCAACATCTGAGCGATGACTGATACTCGCGGGCGATGAACCCGAATCGCCCAAAATTGATTGCTGACTACCTGCTTGCGCACAACGCAGCCCGCATGGCAATCGGCGCGGTTGGTCTCGTCTGCCTAGCGGCCCCGCCGATGGTTGATGTGGGCCAAGCGAAGGCCACCCCGCAAGTCGCGAGGATCGAAATCCCGCGATCCGGCTTTGTCGGCGCAACCGCGATGGAACCGCCGCCAATCTGCGAATGACACTAGGCAGTGCCCTTCCTGTTTCGCTCATGTTGTTTCCTTGGAGAGCGCTGCCCATCGATTACGTCAGTGCCGGGCTGGGCCGCGCCCAGCTCCGTCCTGAAACTATCCCGCGTCTGATCGATCAGCTCTGCGATCGGTACCGCGAAGATAATCCTCCCGTGCCTTACGGCCTCGACGATTTTCGACTCCGCATGTGCGACGGTGGCCCGACGTAGCGTCGGGTCCCAGATCACAGTTGCCATGCCGACCGGAATCCTCTCGCGGAGCATTGGACGGACCTGATGCCAGGCAGCGGCAACTTCGCCCTTTGGAAGATCTCTGAGAAGCCGAGCAAGCACAACCTGCTCGATGGCATCGACCTGGGTATATCGGGACTTGGAGCCGAGGAGCCCTCGGCGGACCCAAGTCGATCGAGTCTGGGGCAGAACGCCGGTGATGGCGCACAGCCGTCGGCAGCTGATGCCCGCTGATGCGTCCGCCGCACGAGTCACAATTAGCCAACTTATGTATCAACAAATTGACAAAAATCTTGACAGAACTCTTGCACACGCGACTGAACTGCGCCAGGCGATTTCTGAGCCGCACCTTCTTGCGGCCGAGGTCGACCGCGTGCTGGAGGCCGTGCCATTGGGCTGCTCGGCGTTGATCTCCTATTCCGAGGAGGGCCACGCAGTGGCAGCGGCATGCTCAGCGATCGCAAAGCTGCGAGGGCGACACTTGAGGGCGGAGCAAGCCTCAATGCTTCGTCCTCTATCTCCCAATCGAAAGCCCGCTGGCTGGGCCTGGGTCAGCGTGGAGGAGGCATTGGGGTTTGGCCCACCACGCAACTGGGTTGTTGAGTGGGCAGATGCGCGCGGCGGGCGTCCTCTTGCGCTAGTCGGCGTCCGCAAGAAGGTCGCTTAGAGCCGCGCAGGCGGCATCGACTGCCTCCTGCGCTTCGACTCCATCGGGCCAACTCGCACTATCACGAGCCTTGGTGCATAGCTCGCCCCCCCGACCCAATTCATTTCGCCGATACCCGAAGTACCGTCGATTTCGGGCAATCGCAGCCAGCATCGCGGCAGCCTCCAAGCGAATACGATCGTCATAGGTCGCGGGCGGCCGTCCGCGTGGTGGAGGCTCGACTCGCTTGACCGCAATAGCCTCGGGGGAACCGGAAGGGCCTCCATCCAACAGGTTGCACAGCGCGTCATGAAGGTCCGTCAATTCGCGCCCGGCATCTTGACCCTTAGTGCCTCGCCACCCATCGCGCACTTCGATCTCAATACGTCCATCGTCACGTGTCGAAACAATGACGGTGTGAACGGTCAGGCGCTCGCCACCCGCGCGACTTGAGACCCCAAGGACCACCCTACCCATCAGGTTAGGCTCCCACAAATGAAACTGATTGGCAAGAAGGAGATCGGCCAGCGATATCTTGTTGATGCGCTCCTGGGCGAAGGTGCCCACGCCGTCGTATATCGTGCCTTTGACGCGGTGCGAAAAGGGCAAGTCGCCCTCAAGCTATTCGCTCCCGATGCCCTCGATGAGCAGGTAGCGGAAGCTGCCGCTCACTTTGAGGTGGCCTCTTCAAACGCCATTCTTGAGCTTCTGGAGGTACATCCGAACTTTCTTGAGGGGCCGGTCACCGTCATGCCGTTGATGACGGGCACTCTGGCGGACCTGCCTAGTGTGTTTGCTTCGAAGGCGATCTACTACACCCGTCGGCTGCTTACGGCTTTGGAGTATTGCCACAATCTCGAAGTCATTCATGGAGACGTAAAGCCAACTAACATGTTTCTTACTAGGACTGACGCCTTGCGCCTGGGTGATTTTGGGGTACGAGACTTCCTTCCAGACGGTAGCCGTGGACACACGCTTGAGTATGCGTCCCCAGAGCTGATAGCGGGTCAGCCTCGATCCGTTGTATCCGACCTATGGGCGGTCGGTGTCACGCTCTACCAGCTCCTATGCGGCGAGCTTCCATTCGGTAGCCGCTCGGACGCCAGTGAGGATGAGGTAATCGAGCGGATTAGTGCCGGGCGATTCAACCCACCGGACGCCATCTGCCCTTATCTTCCGATTCGATTCCGGCGTTTCTTCGGGGCTTGCTTCAGGGTTGATCCGAATGAGCGGGACCATTCGAGCGCGGCTGCGTTGCGGCTGGGCCTCTCAGACCTCACCATAAGAGCCGAGTGGCTCCGGTACGAACGCGACGGCGTGGACGTGTTCTTCGAGGGGCATGAGTTAACGGACGATATGCGGCGCACTGGACTCACCTACGAGGCGACAATCAGAGAGCGTCCTCGAAAGGGCGATTTCGAGGCTGTCATCGCACGCTGTCCCCGAGGCGGAAGGCCGCGCAGGCTAACCGGAGTCGAGCCTTTCCACGGCAGCCGTGCGCAAGCGAAACAGAAGCTCAAGATCTGGATGCGGTCCCTCACCGACAAGGGCTCACTCTCCTAGTTGCGCGACTTCAGACTGACGCAGGAGGCGCTGAGCCTTAGGCCGGCGTCCACCGGAACTACATCGGCGGAATCGAGCGGAGCGAGCGAAGCCGAGCGGCGCGGCAGTCGTCAAGGCTCGCTGATGCCCTCGATGTCTCGCTCACGGACCCTCTTTCCAAGCACAGATCGTCGGTTAGCCAGCTACGGTCGCACCTACGCAGCCGCGAGCAGGGTCGCGGCTGGCTCTTTTGCCATCAGCGAGCGGGTGTCGCCCCACTCGCTGCGCCGCACCTATGCCTCGCTGCGCTACGCCTGCGGCGACGATCCGGTCTACGTCGCCGAGCAGGGCGGATGGGCAGACTCTTCATTTCCGATCAAGGTCTACGCTAAGGCCGTGAGACGGCGCGAGCGGCTATCCGGTGCCCACCGCGAGGCATTCACGCGGCCCTTCAATGGGCAGCAATGGGCAGTGGAGCCGACGAGCATCCCTCAGCAGGGTCTACCCTGGTAGACAACGTAGTCGAGGAAACGGCTAGTTAGAGCCGAAATCTGGCTATCTGCCCCTGTAGCTCAGTTGGTTAGAGCGGCGGCCTTTTAAGCCGCGCGGCGCGGGTTCGAATCCCGCCGGGGGCATTCTCTGTTGTGTCTCAATACATCGGAGGCAGATGTCTCAGGACATCGTAGACACCTCAACCCCCTCCGATCGGCTGATAGTCGCGACTCGGATCGAGGGTGAGCTGTCGGGTCAACTCTGCAGCAGGGCAATAGCCATGCGAAGGACGTCGACTACGTCAGCCGCCTTGACGGGCCGCGGCTGAGCGTGAGCGCCACTACCGAGCCCGTTGCCAGCTTGCTTCCACTGTCAACGCTCTGTCTGATGACGACGAGCGGTCCGTGGTGGCCGCGGGGCTCAGTGAGCTTGCCCAGGCCGCAATGAGCCCCACGGAGCGCATGACGCGCCTCCGTCAGCGAGTCACCCTTGAGCCGCGGTACCACGCATGAGTGGGCCAGCGCAGCCCGTTTCGCCTGTTCTCTGCCAGCGCGTTCGCCGGCTTCCCGGATTTCACGTTCCTTGGCGGCTCGTTCTGCCGCTTCCTTCGCTGGGCGTTCTTCCGCTTCTCTTTGCCTAGCTTCACGTTCGGCTTCGAGGCGAGGGGCTTCTTCGCCCGCGCGTTTCGCGCCTTCGATGCTCCACAGTGACTGCCCGGGCAGGTACGGCTGTGAAGGACAAGAACCCTGGGACGGGCAAGTTAAGAAGCCGGCGCCGAGATAGCCTTCCCTGCCCGCCGAGTTGGTCGCGATCACTCCGTACTTGTACAAATATCCAGGCTGAAGGCCGGTCACCGCATCGGTCACGGTCTCCGGCTGCAAACCAGCCGGGAAAACGCCTTGCAGACGTTGCGGGCCGACCGTCAGCGGTTCGCAGTTCTGATTGCTCTCTTGGGAGCTCTGGCATTCCAACCAGATTTCGTAGCTGGTTTCGCCGCCCTCGGGATTGATCGACGCTTCTATGGTCGCGCCGCCGGTGCTCACATGAGAAGCAGTGAGATACCCAACTTCCGGCACTTGCGCAGCCGCGATCGCGGGCGGGACGGACAAAAAGGCGCATACCGAACCGAGCAGGAACGCGACCAAGCCCCCTCCCCAGCGTGGTAGAGGTCTCTTGGGGCGGCTCGCGAATTCCATCACCCTGCGCCAGGGTAACAGTTCCTGCCTCCTCCCCCGGTCAGCCGAGGCCAGGACCAATAGGGTCCCAGTCGTGCACAGCCGTGCCCCCCTTGTCCTTGTGTGTCTGACCCTTCTTGCTCTGCCAAGCCCGGCATCAGCGAGGCCCAGCAGACCCGCGGGCGCTCTACCTGAAGTTTGTCCTGTAGGTCACGTTGTTGTGAACGTGACCTACTCCTGCGCATCCGAATTCACCCTGCCCGGCAGTAATGGCTATCGGATCACAGTTTCCGCCGAACCCAGCGACAGCGGCCCGGCCGACATCCAGCTCTCTGCCGAAGGCCGCAACGCAACCGTCGTTTACGGCGCGCGCGGCACGGCCACTCGAACGAGCATGAAAGCTTCATTCGGCCGTCTTGGCAGGGTCTCGCTTCGCTTTCGGCCTTCGGGCAAGGTGCGCCGAGTAAAGGTGCCGAAGAAGTGCCTCAAGGAACGCCCCCCCGTGGTCACGGCCCGGCTCGGAACCTACGTGGGCACGATCAGGTTTCGCGGCGAGAGGGGCTACACCAAGGTCTCCGCTCACCACGTGAACGGTGGAATCGGTGACCCGCTGGCGAACACGAACAAAAAGCTCCGATGTGAAAAGCCGGTCACGAATGCGCAAACCATGCGGGAACTCAAGGAAGTAGCCCTGAGTGCTTCTGCGCAGCGTGCGGGGATCGCATTCCAGGCGTCACGTCTGCCCGTTCAATTCTCGAGGGTGAACTCACCGGCCGGGGCGTCGATTCCCAAGCAAGACCACTACCTCTTTTGGGTCTTCGCAGGGGAAAGAGCGGAACGGATGTCAATCTTCCGCTCCGTGGCGGCAGGGGGCCCGGCGAGTGACTTTGTCTTCGACGACGCTCTTGCCTCGGCCACCGTCTCCCCGCCGCTTCCTTTTGTCGGCAGCGGGAGCTTTCTGCGCAGCGCCGACGGCTCCACCAGCTGGACCGGCAGCTTGCGCGTTCCGGTTCCAGGCCTGGGCACGGTCAGGCTCACCGAACCCGGATTTCAGGCTGAACTGGCGACCTTGGCCATGCTCCTGCAGCAGGCCGAAGAAGAAGCGAAAGTTCGTTGACCGAACCTCCAAACGGCGCGCAGCGCGATCGCGAGCTGCTGCGCCAGCCCTGCGACGTCGAGGAGCAGGACGAGCTGCGCCTGGAGCGAATCCACGACGAGGTTGAGCGGGGATTCGACGCGCTCCGCGACGTCGAGGAGGGCGTCTCGATCTTCGGCTCGGCCAGGGTCCGCGAGGACCACCGTTGGTACGACCTCTGCCGCCAGACCGCGGCCTGTCTCGCCGCCGAGGGCTTCACGGTGATCACCGGCGGCGGGCCCGGCCTGATGGAGGCAGCCAATCGTGGCGCTGCCGAGGCCGGCGGCCTCTCGGTCGGCCTCAACATCGAGCTGCCGATGGAGCAGCACGTCAACCCGTACGCCAACCGCGTGCTCAACTTCCACTACTTCTTCGCCCGCAAGCTGATGTTCGTCCGCTACGCCCGCGCCTTCGTCATCTTTCCCGGCGGCTTCGGCACGATGGACGAGCTGTTCGAGAGCATCACCCTGATCCAGACCAACCGGATCGAGCACTTTCCGACGATCCTCGTCGACAGCGACCACTGGGCCCCACTCCTGCGCTGGATCGACGAAGACCTCGACGACAACGGCCTGATCGACCGGGCCGACATGCGCCTCCTGGTCACCGCCGACACCAGCGAGGAAATCTGCAACCACGTCCGCCAGGCCAGCGCAGCGCAGAAGCAGCTGGCCTGAGCAGGGCTTGGGTCGGACTGGCTCCGTCCGCCCCCCCTTCTATGCTTTTGCACGTACTTGGCTCTCGGACGGCGAAAGAGCCCCTGGGCTCTGCCTATGGCTAGCTGTCCGGGGGCCTTTGTATTTGTGGGGGGAGGATCGCAGGAGCACTCAGTAGTAGTGTCTCCTGCCGATCGACCACACGTCGAACTCTGACTTGATCTTGTCCTTGATCAGGTCATAGGAGCGACTGTCGTCTCTCTCCCACTTACGCTGAATGGCCCAGACGCAATAGTCCGCGACCTGTAGGCAAGGATCGCTTTCCGCGGGCCAGAACGCAACTCGATGGGATGCACACGGAGAGACCTGATCCACCACGTCGTCGACCGCCGTGTGAAAGCTTCCGCGCTTCTTCTTCGTGCCTAAACGCGACGCGACGACGAACAGCCGGTCGTCAGGTCCCGCTATCAGCGGGGCTACATGCTTGAAGTGCAGGAACCAAGCCATCTTGTACAGGGCGGATTCGTGGTGCAGATGGGGCTGCGCTTTTCTCTTCTCGAGAATGGTTGCGTCGATCCGGAAGTCGCCCCGGGCGAGGATGCCAAACACCTCGTCGCGCACCGCCTGAGGGTCGTCCGTTGCGTGGAAGACCTTGTCGAGATGGGTTCCACGCCAGCCCATCTCTCGCCGTAGCTGCAGGAGCTGATCTCCCACGTGGCAATCGTTTGCGGTGACGGTGCCGAGGATGAAATATCGACTCGCGCCGGATTGTCGCGAGAAATCGAAGTTGCCAGCCTCATCTGAGAAGACATAGCGCTCAGCCATGTCGAGTTGCTAGTGCCGGAAGTGCCGGTGCTTGGTGAAGACCATCGGGATGCTTGCCGCGTCGCAGGCCTCGATCACGTCGGCGTCGCGTTTGGAGCCGCCGGGCTGGATCACCGCGTTGGCGCCGGCGTCGATCGCCGCCTGGGGACCGTCGGCGAAGGGGAAGAAGGCATCGGAAGCGACGGCTGAGCCGGCCAGCAGGGCACCGGCCTCGTTGTCACGGGCGTCGCGGCACTTCTCGACCGCGAGGCGGACCGAGTCGACGCGGCTCATCTGGCCGGCGCCGATGCCGAGCGTGGCGCCGCCCTTGGCGATCACGATCGCGTTGGAGCGGACGTGGCGGACGACGGTCCAGGCGAAGAGCAGGTCGTTCCACTGCTCCTCGCTCGGCTCGGTCTTGGTCACCGTCTCCATGATCTGGCGTGGCTCGGGATCGCCGTCGCGGTCCTGGATCAGCAGGCCGCCGCGGACTCGCTTGACGTCGCGTTCGGCAGGGTCCTGCTGGCGCCGCTCCTCGTCGCAGAGGATGCGGATCGCCTCCTTCTGCTGCAGCACCTCGAGCGCGCCGTCCTCGAAGCCGGGCGCCAGCAGCACCTCGACGAAGTTCTCGTGCAGGGCCTCGGCCAGGGCGACGCTCACCGGCCGGTTGACCGCGATCACGCTGCCGTAGGCGGAGACCGGGTCGCAGGCAAGCGCCTTGCGGTAGGCGTCGAGCCCGTCCTCGCCGATCGCCACCCCGCAGGGGTTGTTGTGCTTGACGATCGTGCAGGCGGGCGGCTCGAAGTCTTCGTTCAGCCGCCGTGCCGAGTCGAGATCGAGGACGTTGTTGAAGGAGAGCGCCTTGCCGTGCAGCTTCGCCACGCCGGAGAGGATGTGGCTGCGCACGCCGACCTCCGAGTAGAGCGCCGCGCGCTGGTGCGGGTTCTCGCCGTATGCGAGGTCGAGCTCCTTCTCGTAGGAGACCGTCAGGTGTTCGGGAAAGTCCTCATAGGAGGCCGAGAACCAGCGGCTGATCGCGGCGTCGTAGCGGGCGATGTGGGTGAAGGCCTCGTTGGCGAGCCAGTGGCTGGTCGAGGCCGAGACCTCACCGCCGCTCTCCTCCATCTCGGCGCAGACCGCGTCGTAGGACTCTGGCTTGACGATGACGGCGACGCCCTCGTGGTTCTTGGCGGCGGCGCGGATCATCGTCGGCCCGCCGATGTCGATGTTCTCGACCGCGACCTGCGGATCGACCTCGTGCGCGGCGACGGTCTCCTCGAAGGGGTAGAGGTTGACGCAGACCAGGTCGATCGGCTCGATCCCCTCGCGCTCCAGCGTCGCCATGTGCTCCGGGTCGGCGCGCCGCGCCAGCAGCGCCGCGTGCAGCCGCGGGTGCAGCGTCTTCACCCGGCCGCCGAGGATCTCCTCCTGGCCGGTGAACTCGGAGACGTCGGTCACCTCCAGCCCCGCCTCGCGCAGCGCGCTTGCGGTCCCGCCGGTGGAGAGGATCTCGACGCCCTGCGCCGCCAGCGTCCTGGCGAAGTCGGCGATCCCGGTCTTGTCGGAGACCGAGATCAGCGCCCGGCGCACCCGGATCGCGCCGTTGCTCGCGGTCTGGTCTCGGGTGTCTGCGGGAGCCTCACTCATCGGTAACGACGACCCGTGGGTCGCTTGCGTCGATCCTAACCATGCCCCGCGCGATCATGCGGATCGCCTCCGGGTAGAGCTCATGCTCGACCGCGTGGATCGCCTCCTCCAGCTGGGCCCGATTGCGCCCGGCCGGCACCGGCACCTCGCGCTGCACGATCGCCGGGCCGGTGTCGACTCCCTCGTCGACGAAATGGACCGTCACCCCCGTGACCTCGACTCCCGCCGCGAGCGCCTGGCCGATCGCGTCGAGGCCGGGGAAGGCGGGCAGCAGCGCCGGGTGGATGTTGACGACGCGGTCGCGGAAGCGGGCGACGAAAGCGGGGGAGAGCAACTGCATGTAACCGGCGAGGACGACGAGGTCGGCACCGCGCGCCTCGACCCAGGCGGCCATCGCGACGTCGCGCGCCTCGCGCCCGGCGTACTCGTCGCGGGGGAAGACGGCAGTCTCTACCCCCGCCTCGCGGGCCCGCTCCAGCGCCCGGGCGGCGGGCTTGTCGGAGCCGACCCCAACCACTTCGATCCCTTCGTGTCCGTGCAGCGTGTCGAGGATCGCCTGGAGGTTGGTGCCGCTCCCTGAAGCGAGAACGACTAAGCGAAATGCGAGTGCCATCAACCGCTGGCGGGAACTACGGCGATGTCCTCCAGGGCGAATTTGCTGTTCGCGCCCTCGGGGTCGCCCAGCGGGTAGCGGCCGGTGAAGCAGGCGTCGCAATGATCCTCGGGCGGGGTGCCGATCGCCTCGTAGACACCCTCCATCGAGAGGTAGGCGAGCGAGTCGGCGCCGAGCTCGTCGGCGATCTCCTCGATCGTCCGTTCGTGGGCGATCATCTCCTCGCGGGTCGACATGTCGACGCCGTAGTGACAGGGGTGGCGGATCGGTGGTGCGGAGATCCGCAGGTGTACCTCGCTCGCCCCGGCGTCGCGCAGCATGCCGACGATCTGCCGCGTCGTGTTGCCGCGCACGATCGAGTCGTCGACGACGACGATCCTCTGGCCGGAGACGATCTCCGGCAGCGGGTTGAACTTGAGCCGCAGGCCGCGCTTGCGCAACTCCTGGCCGGGCTGGATGAAGGTGCGGGCTACGTAGCGGTTCTTGATCAGGCCGTCGTCGCGGGGCAGCCCCGAGGCGCGGGCGAAGCCGGCCGCCGCCGGGTTGCCGGAGTCGGGCACCGAGATCACCAGATCGGCCTCGGCCGGGGCCTCGCGCCAGAGGATCTCGCCCATCCGGCCGCGCACCTGCTGCAGCACCTTGCCCTCGAGGCGGCTGTCGGGACGCGAGAAGTAGATGTGCTCGAAGACGCAGTGCGCAGCAGGCCGGCCTTGACCACCTGGCGCGTCTCGAGGCCGCGCTCGGTCAGCGAGACCATCTCGCCGGGATGCACTTCGCGCATCAGCTCGGCGCCGACGATGTCGAAGGCGCAGCTCTCCGAGGCGACGACGAAGCGCTCGCCGAGCCGGCCCAGCGAGAGCGGCCGCACCCCGTGCGGATCGCGGAAGGCGACGATCGCCCGCTTGGTCATCACCACGGTCGAGTAGGCGCCCTCCAGGCGCGGCATCACGCCGGCGACCGCGTCCTCGACGAACTTGCCGTCGTGGGAGGAGATCAGCGCCGCGATGATCTCCGAGTCCGAGGTGCCGCGGAAGGAGATTCCGGCCTCCTTCAGCTCGCTCCAGAGCTCGACCGCGTTGGTCAGGTTGCCGTTGTGGGCAAGGGCCAGCTCGCGGCCGTCGTCACGCCAGACCGGCTGCGCGTTCTCCCAGGAGCCGCCGCCGGTGGTCGAGTAGCGCACGTGGCCGATAGCCATGTCGCCCTCGAGCGCGCGCAGCTTCTCCTCGTCGAAGACCTGGGAGACGAGGCCGGAGTCCCGCATCGTGGTGATGTGGCCGCCCTCGCAGGTGGCGATCCCAGCCGACTCCTGGCCGCGGTGCTGAAGCGAGTAGAGGCCGAAGTAGGCCAGGCGGGCAACGTCGTGCCCGGGTGCGTATATGCCGAAGACGCCGCATTCCTCGCGCGGCGAATCGCCATCTATCTGCTGCCCTCGGGGCGGAGTCAAAAGCGCGTGTTCCTCGCGTTGGAGAAGGACGTGACGCGCAGGCAGACTGCCTACCCCGGCAGGGTAGCAGCGAGCAACGACCCCAAAGCCTGGTGCAGCCCGGCGACAGCCGACTCGAGCGGCGCCTCGTCGCCTGCCGCACGGGCGCGGATCAGGGCACCCTCGATCGTCGAGACGACCAGGCCGGCGAAGGTTGCGGCGTCCTTCGTCGCGACTCCCTCCTCCTCCAGGGCGGCGGCGATCGGGGCTTCCCAACTCTGGAAGGCCGCCGTCGCGGCGGCGGCCAGCGCGGGGTCCTCGGGACGGGCCAGCGCCGCGGCGGCGACGGGGCAGCCGAGCCGCTCGGGGTGGTCCTTGACCCGGCGGCGGAACATCTCGCCGAACATCGTCAGCGTCTCGCCAAGCCCGCGCTCACGCAGCGAGCGCTCGATCCCGGCGCGGATCTCGGCTCCCTCCAGTTGGGCCGCCTCGATCGCGAGCTGGCGCTTGCCGCCGGGGAAGTGGTGGTAGATCGAGCCGCGTGGCGCCCTGCCGACCTCGGCCACGTCGCGCAGCTCCATCCCGGCGTAGCCCTTCTCGGCGAGCAGGCTGCGAGCGCCGTTCAGCAGCCGCTCGCGCCCGTCCCGGGCCTTCGGTTCGATCGCTCTCGCATCCGCCAGTCGCGTTATGCCCACGGTCATAGTATAGTCAGCGCTCCGATGTATGACCGCGGACATAGAGCAGCCGTCGTCATCGCCTGTGCCGGCGCCTTCGTCGCTTTTCTCGACACGACGATCGTCAACATCGCCTTTCCCGACATCTCGGCGTCCTTCGCCGGCTCGGGGCGCGACGCGCTCTCCTGGGTGCTCGACGGCTACTTCGTCGTCATCGCCGCGCTGCTCGTGCCAGCCGGGGGTCTCGCCGACCGCTTCGGCCACCGCCGCGTCTTCCTGCTCGGCATGGCCGGCTTCACCGCGGCGAGCCTGCTCTGCGCGGCGGCGCCAAGTCTCGGCTTGCTGATCGCCTTCCGCATCCTCCAGGGAGTCGCCGCCGCCCTGACCGCGCCGTCCTCGCTGGCGATCGTCCTCGACAGCTTCCCGGTCGAGCGCCGGGCGGCGGGAGTTGGCCTCTGGGGCGCCGCCGCGGCAGCCGCCGCCGCGGTGGGCCCGACGCTCGGTGGGGCGCTGGTCGAGCTCAACGACTGGCGGCTTGTCTTCCTCGTCAACCTGCCGCTCGGCGCGGCGATCCTGATCGCGGGCCGCAGCCGCTTGCCCCGCCCGCGGATCCTCGACAGCCGGCTGCCCGACCTGCCCGGCGCGGCGATGCTCGCTCTCGGCCTAGCGGCGATCACGCTCGGCATCGTCGAGGGCAACGACTGGGGCTGGACGTCCACCGGGACCCTCGGCGCCTTCGCGGCCGGCCTGGTCCTGCTCGGCGGGGTCGTCGCCCGCAGCCTTCGCCACCCGCGGCCGATCGTCGAGCCGGCGCTCTTCGCCCACCGCTCCTTCCGCATCGGCAACCTCGGCACGCTGCTCTTCGCTGCCGCCTTCTTCTCGCTGATCCTCGGCAACGTCCTCTTCCTCACCGGGGTCTGGGGCTACACCGTGCTGCAGGCCGGCGCCGCGACGCTGCCCGGCCCGGCGCTGAGCACGGTCGTCGCCGGGCCCGCCGGCCGCCTCGCCGACCGCTTCGGCCATCGCGCGGTGATCTTCCCCGGCGCGGTCTTCTTCGCCGCCGGGGTGATGGTCCTGCGCTCGGCCGGCGCCGAGCCCGACTGGCTCGGTCTCTGGCTGCCCGGCGCGATGCTGACCGGAATCGGCATCGGGCTCGCCTTTCCCACGCTTGGCTCGGCGGCGGTTCGCGACGTCCCCGACGATCGCTTCGCCACCGCGAGTGCGGTCAACGCCGCCTTCCGCCAGATCGGCGCGGTACTTGGCACCGCGATCCTCGTCGCGATCGTCGGCGAACCGGCCTCGCTCGCCGCCGCGCTCTCCGTCTCCAACGACGCCTATCTCTTCTCGGCGATCGCGGCGCTGGTCTCAGGCGCCGTGGTTCTCGGCCTGCGACCCCAGCGAGCGCCAGGCGCTCTCGGCGGAGTCGAGGCCGAGGCCGAGGCTGCGGTCGCCGGCGGCGATTTCCACCGTGTTGCCGCCGACCTTGCCGAGTAGGAGCACCGCGACCCCGTCGTCCGCCAGCGCTTCGAGCTTCTCGCGCTCGCCGCTGAGGACGAATCCCCCCGAGCCTTCGCCGAAGAGCGCCTCCTCGGGCGAGCAGCCGCGCTCGCGCAGCGGCTGGAGATCCACCTGGCAACCGAGGCCGGAGCCGATCGCGCACTCGGCCAGCGCGCAGGCGAGGCCGCCGTCGCTGACGTCGTGCGCCGAAGCGAGCTTGCCGGCGCGGACCGCGGCGCGCACCGCCTCGCAGGCCGCGACGACCGCTGCGACGTCGGGCTGGGGGAGGCCGGTCTCGAGCTCGCCGCGCTGCTTGGCAAGCTCCGAGCCCGCCAGCGAGGGTTCGAACGGCCCGAGCAGGGCGATCGCGTCGCCCTCGCGGGCGAAGGCGCTCGGCGCGGCCATTGCCGGGTCGGGCATCTCGCCGACCATGCCGACCACCGGGGTCGGGTAGATCGGGCCTTCCGGGCCCTCGTTGTAGAGGGAGACGTTGCCGCCGACCACCGGCACGCCGAGCGCCTCGCAGATCTCAGCGAGGGCGCTGACCGCGCGGTCGAGCTGCCAGGCGGGGACCGGCTTCTCCGGGTTGCCGAAGTTGAGGCAGTTGGTCAGGCCGAGCGGCTCGGCGCCGGCGCAGGCGAGGTTCTGGGCGCACTCGAGCACCGCCTCGACCGTGCCGGCGTGGGGGTCGCAGGCGACCCGCCGCCCGTTGCCGTCGATCGAGATTGCGATCGCGCGGTCGGCCTCGGGGATCGCGAGGACCGCCGCGTCGGCGCTCTCCGGCCGCCGCGCCGTGCGCGAGCCGACGATCGAGTCGTACTGCTCGAAGGCCCAGCGCTTGGAGGCGACGCTGGGCGAGGCGAGCAGGGCGAGCAGCGTCCCCTCGGCTGAGGCGCCGAGGTCGAGCGTCGCCCGGTTGCCGTAGATCCAACCCTCGGGCTCGGCCGGGCTGAGGTCGTACAGCGGGCAGCCGTCGACAAGCGCCTCGACGGGCATCTCGCCGACGACATCGGCGCCGCGCAGCACGCGCACCAGGCCGTTGTCGGTGATCGCGCCGATCTCCGCGGCGCCGGTCTGCCATTTCTCGCAGACCGCGATCACCTCGCCGACCTTGCTCGGCTCGACCACCGCCAGCATCCGCTCCTGCGACTCGGAGACCATGATCTCGAAGGGCTCCATGCCGGCCTCGCGCAGCGGCACCCGCGCCACGTCGAGGTCGATCCCGACCCCGCCCGCCGAGGCCATCTCACTGGCCGATGAGGTGAGGCCGGCGGCGCCGAGGTCCTGGAGTGAGACCAGCAACCCCTTTCCGAGCAGCTCCAGGCAGCACTCCAACACCTTCGACTCCTCGAACGGGTCGCCGATCTGCACCGTCGGCCGCTTCGCCGCGTCGCCCTCGCCGAGCTCGGCTGAGGCGAGGACGGAGGCGCCGCCGATCCCATCGCGCCCGGTCGAGGCGCCCATCAGGACGACCGCGTTGCCGACCCCGGCCGCCGCCGCGCGCACCATCTCCGATTGGCGGGCGATCCCGACGCACATCGCGTTGACCAGGCAGTTGTGCTCATAGGGGGCCTCGAAGTAGATCTCGCCGCCGACGTTGGGCACGCCGATCGAGTTGCCGTAGTGGCCGATCCCTCGCACGGCGCCGTCGAGCAGATGGCGCGAGCGGACCGAGTCGAGCTCGCCGAAGCGCAGCGAGTCGAGGATCGCGATCGGCCGCGCGCCGAGCGCGAAGACGTCGCGGAGGATGCCGCCGACCCCCGTAGCCGCGCCCTGGAAGGGCTCGACCGCGCTGGGGTGGTTGTGGGACTCGACCTTGAAGGCGATCGCGTAGCCCTCGCCGATGTCGACGGCGCCGGCGTTCTCGCCGGGCCCCATCACCACCCGCTCACCCTCGGTCGGCAGCCGCCGCAGCAGCTTGCGCGAGTGCTTGTAGGCGCAGTGCTCGGACCAGAGCAGGCTGAACATCGCCAGCTCGACCCCGTTCGGCTCGCGGCCCAGCTTCTCGCAGATCAGCTCGAACTCGGAGTCGGTCAGGCCGAGCTCGCGGTGGGGAGAGCTGTCGGTCGTCGCCGCGCTCACGCCCGCGCTCCGGCGACGGCGTCGAAGATCCGCAGTCCGTCGGTCGACCCCGTCATCGCGTCGACCGCGTGCTCGGGGTGGGGCATCAGGCCGAGCACGTTGCCCGCCTCGTTGCGCACCCCGGCGATGTCGCGCGCCGACCCGTTCGGGTTTTGCCCGGGCGCGTAGCGGAAAGCCACCTGCCCGTTCGCCTCCAGCGCATCGAGCATCTCCTCCGGCGCCCAATACCGCCCTTCACCGTGCTTGGCGGGAATCGACAGCACCCCCCCCGGCATCCTGAAGGGTTGTGGGGTCCCCGCTGCCTCTAACCCTTCAGGATGCAGGTCTACTTGGCGGCAGGTGAAACGCATGCTCTCGTTGAGGAGGAGGGCGCCCGGGAGCAGGTCCGCTTCGCAGAGGACCTGGAAGCCGTTGCAGATCCCCAGCACTGGCCCGCCGCTCGCGGCGAACTCCGCCACCGCCTCCATCGCCGGCGAGAAGCGGGCGATCGCACCCGCCCTCAGGTAGTCGCCGTAGGAGAAGCCGCCGGGGACGACGACGGCGTCGACGCCGTCCAGGTCGCGCTCCTCGTGCCAGATCAGCCGCGCCTCGCCGCTCAGCTCGCAGGCGTGCAGGGCATCCCGCTCGTCGCAGGAGCCGGGGAACTGGACGACGCCCCAGAGCATCAGGCGCCGTCGATGCTCTCGATCTCGAAGTCCTCGATCAGCGGGTTGGCGAGCAGCTTCTCGCAGAGCTCCGTGAGCCGCGCCGGGTCCTCCGCCTCCAGCTCGACCATCCGCCCGACCCGCACGTGCTCGATGCCCTCGAAGCCGAGCGCCGGCAGCGCTCGCTCGACCGCCTTGCCCTGTGGGTCGAGGATCCCCTCCTTCGGCCGGATCAGGACCCTCGCCTTGGTCACTAGAAGGAGCGCTCCGTGATCCGCTCGTAGGCCTCGACGTACTTGGCCCGCGTCTGCTCGATCACGTCGGCCGGCAGCTCGGGCGCCGGCGGCTTGTGGTCCCAGCCCGCCGCATCGGCCCAGTCACGGACGAACTGCTTGTCGAAGGACGGCTGCGTCTTGCCCGGCGCGTAGCGATCGGCCGGCCAGAAGCGCGATGAATCTGGCGTCAGCACCTCGTCGCCGAGGACGATCTCGGCGCCGGCGTGGCGGCCGAACTCGAACTTGGTGTCGGCGAGGATGATCCCCCGCTCTGCCGCGTGCTCAGCGCCGCGCTGGTAGACCTCGATCGAGATCCGCCGCAGCTCTTCCATCAGTGCCCGGTCGCCGACGATCTGGGCCGCCCGCTCGAAGTCGACGTTCTCGTCGTGGTCGCCGCTCTCGGCCTTGGTCGCCGGGGTGAAGATCGGCTCCGGCAGCTTGTCGGACTCGAGCAGGTTGGGCGGCAGCTCGATCCCGCAGACCGCGCCGCCTGCCTTGTATTCCTTCCAGCCCGAGCCGGAGAGGTAGCCGCGCACGACGCACTCGACCGGGTACATCTCCAACCGCCGCACTCGCATTCCCCGTTCCATCGCTTCCTCGGGCACGTCTGCGGAGAGGAAGTGGTTGGGGACGATGTCGCCGGTCAGCTCGAACCAGAATTCCGAGATCCGGTTCAGCACCTTGCCCTTGTCGGGGATCGGCGTCGGCATCACCACGTCGTAGATCGAGATCCGGTCAGAGGCGACCATCAAGAGGTCGTCCTCCCACTCGTAGATCTCGCGCACCTTGCCCGAGGAATGGAGCTTCAGGTCGGCAACCGTTGGCATTAAGCCGATGCTAACCATCGGCGAAGCGGAGGGTCTTTGCGCCTGGGTCTGCGAACCTATGCGCGCGATGCTTCCTCCGGAACCCAAGAGTTCTCCGCTGGTGCAGACGCTGCGCTGGTCCTTCCGGCCGCTGCCCTTCATGCAGGAGTGCCGCGAAAAGTACGGCGACAGCTTCAGCGTCAAATTCGCCAGCTTCGAGCGGCCGATGGTGATGATCTCCGACCCCGCCGCGATCAAGGCCCTCTACACCGAGCGCTCGCATGGCCTGCCGCCCGGTCGCGAGATCATCCTCACGCCGATAGTCGGGCCGCGATCGGTGCTCGTCACCGAGGGCGCCGACCATCTCGCCCACCGCAAGCTGATGCTGCCCGCCTTTCACGGCGAGCGGATGCGCTCCTATGAGCCGATCGTCAGCGAGATCGTCGACGCCGAGATCGACTCCTGGCCACTCGGCGAGGAGTTCGCGATCCACCCGCACATGCAGGCGATGACGCTGGAGGTGATCCTGCGCGTCGTCTTCGGCGTCGCCGAGGGCCCCCGCCTCGAGCAGCTGCGTGTCCTGCTGACCAAGCTCCTCGAGGAAACCTCCTCGCCGTTCACCCAGCTGATCGGCCTCGCCTCGCGGCGCTTCGGCGGTCGCGGGCCCTGGGCGAAATTCGAGGCCCAGCTGAAGGCCGTTGACGAGCTGCTCTACGCGGAGATCGCGGCCCACCGCGCGGCCGGCGAATTCGAGGATCGCGACGACATCCTCTCGGTGCTGATGCAGGCCCGCTTCGAGGACGGCGAGCCGATGGGCGACTCCGACCTGCGCGACCAGTTGATGACGCTGCTGCTCGCCGGACACGAGACCACGGCGACGGCGCTCGCCTGGACCTTCGACCTGCTGCTGCGCCACCCGCGCGAGCTGGCCCGCCTGCGCGAGTCGCTCGGGGCGGGCGAGGACGACTATCTGCGGGCGACGATCAGCGAGTCGCTGCGCCTGCGCCCGGTCGTCCCCCTCGCCGGCCGCCGTTTGAACAAGGACCTCGAGTCCGACGGCCTCACCCTGCCGGCCGGCACCGACGTCACGCCCGCGATCTGGCTCGCCCACACCCGCGCCGACGTCTACCCCGAGCCCTTCGCCTTCCGGCCCGAGCGCTTCCTCGAGGAACAGCCCGATACGTACGCGTGGGTGCCGTTCGGCGGCGGCATCCGTCGCTGCCTCGGCGCCGCCTTCGCCGAGTTCGAGATGCGGATCGTCCTGCGCGAGGTGCTGACCCGCTGCGAGCTGCGCAAGGCCAACTCGAGGCCGGAGAAGATCGGCCGCCGCAACATCACCCTCTCGCCTAAGGACGGCACCCCGGTCGTCCTCAACGCACGCCACCCGGCGCGCGAGCCCGAGCTGGTCGCTGCCTGATTCAGCGCGCCCGCCTTCCCGCTCGAGGTCGGGGCGGTCGCTCTGGCGCGCCGGATAACTTGAACGGGAATGCAGCCCGACCTCTCCCAATTGGAGTCTCGCCTCTGGGACGCCGCCGACGAGCTGCGGGCGAACTCGAGCCTCAAGGCATCGGAGTACGGGACGCCGGTCCTCGGCTTGATCTTTCTCCGCTTCGCCGACGCCAAGTTCGAGGCGGCGCACGAGCAGATCGAGGCAAAGGCGACTACCCGTCGCAAGATCACGCCGAGCGACTACCACGCCGCCGGCGTTGTCTACCTCGTCGAGGCGGCTCGGTTTCGATATCTGCTCGATTTACCAGAGGGGTCCGACCTGGGTAAGGCGCTCAACGAGGCGATGCGGCTGGTCGAAGAGAACAACCCCGACCTAAAAGGCGTTTTGCCACGCGCGTACACCGGCATCGAGAACCAGACCCTCTTCTCGCTACTGCGACACATAGCCGGCTACACCAAGGAGCTGGAGGGCGACGCCTTCGGCCTGATCTACGAGTACTTCCTGGCGAAGTTCGCTTTGGCCGAGGGGCAGGGCGCGGGCGAGTTCTTCACGCCGATGTCGATCGTGCGGCTGATCGTCGAGATCCTCGAGCCGTACCACGGCCGCATCTTCGATCCGGCCTGCGGATCAGGCGGCATGTTCGTTCAATCGGCCCGCTTCGTCGAGCGGCACCGCCAAGCCCCCAGCGAGGAGCTGTCGGTCTTCGGCCAAGAGAAGACCGGAGAGACGGTACGCCTGGCGAGGATGAACCTCGCGATCCACGGGCTGTCGGGAGAGATCCGCGAGGGCAACAGCTACTACAAGGACTTCCACGACAGCGTCGATCGCTTCGACTTCGTCATGGCCAATCCACCTTTCAACGTCGACAAGATCGATAAGGCCAAGTTGGTTGACGACGCTCGCTTTCCGGATCTGCCGAAAGTGGACAATGGCAACTTCTTGTGGATCCAACTTTTCGCAACTGCTTTGAATGAGTCAGGTCGAGCTGGCTTTGTTATGGCCAACTCCGCCTCCGACGCCCGTCATAGTGAGGAGAAGATCCGCCGAAAGCTGATTGAAGACCAAGTCATCGATGTGATGGTCGCGATCGGTCCCAACTTCTTTTATACGGTGACGCTGCCGGTAACCCTCTGGTTCCTGGATCGAAGGAAGCACCGGACCGATCGAGCCGATCGGATTCTCTTCGTTGATGCTCGCAGGATATTTCGCCAGGTCGACCGGGCTCATAGGGACTTCACTGACGAACAACTCGACTTTCTAGCAAACGTGGTCCGACTCTATCGTGGCGAGGAGCCGGAATTTGCAAGCGGTGCGAACGATCTGTTTGACGAGCAGTTCCCAGATGGGAACTACACCGACGTAGCGGGTCTATGCAAGATCGCCACAGTCAAAGAGGTTGAGGCAAAGGGCTGGAGTCTCAATCCCGGTCGCTATGTGGGTACCGAGATCGAGGACTTGGAGGACGAGGTCTTCGAGGAGAAGCTCGCCGCTGCCCAGGCTGAGTTGTCAGAGCTTTCTGGAAGGGCTACGAAGCTCGAGGGGGAGATCGACGATGTCCTGACGCAGCTGCTTTCGCAGATCACTGGGGCGGAATAGATGGGCTCGGAGTTTCGCGACTTCGTCATGGCAGACCTGATGGCTGAGTTCCACGATGGACCACATGCGACCCCTCCTGCTTCTGATTCTGGGCCGATCTATCTAGGGATAAAGAATCTCACTGAGGAAGGTTCGCTAGACCTCTCAAATATTCGACACATTGCTGACAAGGATTTCCCTCGCTGGACGAAGCGAGTAACCCCTCAAACCAATGATCTTGTCTTTAGCTACGAGGCAACCCTTCATCGTTACGCGTTAATTCCTGATGGTTTTAGTGGTTGTCTTGGTCGCAGATTAGCGTTGATTAGAGCACGGACCGATATCGTCGATCCCAAGTTTCTTCACGCAGTGATGCTTGGTCCGGAGTGGCGTAAGACCATTGAGGATCGGCTTATTTCGGGAGCGACGGTAGATCGCGTTCCTCTCATTGAGTTTCCAAAATTTCCTATCAGGCTTCCAGGACTGGAAACTCAATTGAGGATCTCTGCTGTGCTCACAGCATTTGACGAGCTGGTCGAGATAAATCAGAGGCGGATCAAGCTGCTCAGAGACCTCGCTCGTTCGTTATATCGCGAGTGGTTCGTACGATTTCGATTTCCGGGGTTCGATAGCGTTGAGCTTGCGGAATCCTCGCTAGGGGGTATCCCTCGCGCATGGACAGTGGGTGAGATTAACGATGTCGTGTCGGTTTTAAGCCGGGGTATTTCTCCAAAGTATGCTGATGATGGCCCGTGGTTGACGCTCAATCAGCGATGCATTCGAAATCATCAGGTGAATACTGACTTGGTTCGACGGCAGAGCCGAGATGTGCCAAATACAAAGGTGGTGCGATTTGGCGACGTACTAATTAACTCAACGGGTGTAGGAACTCTCGGCCGTGTGGCCATCCTTCTCGAGGAAGTGGCCAATCTGACGGTTGACTCTCATGTCATGATCGCAAGAGCGGCGAGTTCAGAGACTCAGGCTTGGTTTGGGCTGCACATGCTAGATCGTGAAGCCGAACTCAAATCTATGGGAACTGGTAGTACTGGCCAAACGGAGCTCGGTCGGAAGGCCGTCGGGGCTCTCGAATTAGCGGTGCCGGATCGTACTATCCAAAAAGCCTTTGGAGACCGAGTTTGGCCGCTTTTGTCTGCCACCGCGATTCTGACTCACCAAGCTTTGCGTCTCTCCGCCACCCGTGACATGTTGTTGCCGCGCCTTGTCACCGGGCGGCTCGACATCGCCGACCTCGACCTCGACGCGCTCCTCTCGGCCGCTGGAGCCGCGTGAATCCGTCTGACTTTTCAGAGGACGGGCTGGTCGAGAAACCGATGCTCGAACTGCTCGAGCGGATCGGCTATGAGGTCGTCGGTGGCTTCAACGAGCGGCTCGGGCCGGAGGGTCTTGGGCGGGACGACGAGGCGCAGGTTATCCTTCACCATCGGCTGCGCGCGAAGCTCGCCGAGCTGAGTCCGGATCTCTCGGCGGATGCGATTGACCTAGCGGTCGAGGAGTTGATCCGAGATCGCTCCGCGATGGACCCGGTTGGGGCCAGCCGGGTTGTTTGGAACCTCCTGCGCGACGGCGTCAAGGTCACCCTGACCGACGACGAGGGGGCCGCCACCACCGAGACGGTAATGCTGATCGACTGGCGATCGCCGGAGCGCAACGAATTTCTCGCCGTCAATCAGTTCTGGGTCGTTGGCCCGCTTCACAAGCGGCGCTGTGACGTCGTCTGCTTCGTCAATGGGATCCCACTCGTCCTCTTCGAGCTGAAGGCATCGCATAAATCGGTGAGGAACGCCTTCGACGAAAACCTTACCGACTACCGGGACACGATCCCCCAGCTGTTCACGCCGAATGCCTTGGTGGTTCTCTCCAACGGTTCGGAAACGCGGGTTGGTTCGACCTTTGCGAGCTGGGAGTGGTTCGGCGAGTGGAAGCGGATCGAGAACGAGTCCGAGTCCGGAGTCGTCTCGCTGGAGACCGCGGTTCATGGTCTCTGCGAGCCACCCCGCCTGCTCGACACGGTCGAGAACTTCATCGCCTATCTCGAGCGGCCCGGCGGCTTGGTCAAGGTCCTCGCTCAGAACCATCAGGTCCTCGGGGTGAACGCAGCGATCCGGGCGCTTCATGAGCGCTCGTTCCATCGAGGACGCCTCGGGGTCTTCTGGCACAGCCAGGGCTCGGGAAAGAGCCTCTCGATGCTGCTCTTCACCCAGAAGGTCCTGCGCCGGGAGTCGGGCAACTGGACCTTCGTCATGGTCACCGACCGGATCGAGCTCGACGATCAGCTCTACGGTGAGTTCAAGGACGCGGGGGTCGTTGAGGGCCATCTGCAGGCGACGTCGTCGGCTCATCTGCGGCAGCTGCTCAGCGAGGACCACCGCTATGTCTTCACCCGGATCCAGAAGTTCCGGCCGGAGGAGGGGCAGGAGGAGATGCCGGCGTGCTCGGACCGCGACGACATTGTCGTGATCACTGATGAGGCCCACCGCAGCCAGTACCTGACCCTGGCGAAGAACATGCGGAAGGCCCTCCCGAATGCGGGTTTCCTCGGCTTCACCGGAACGCCGTTGATCACCACCGAACTGGAGCGAACCCGGGAGGTGTTCGGCGACTACGTCTCGACCTACAACTTCCGCCAGTCGATCGAAGACGGCGCGACGGTTCCACTCTTCTACGAGAGCCGGATCCCGGAGCTGCAGATCACCAACGAGCGTTTCGACGAGGAGTTCACCGAGATCCTCGAGGAGGCCGAGCTCGACGAATCCCAGGAACAGGCATTGACGCGTCGGTTCGCGACCGAGTACCAACTGATCGCCCGCCCCGAACGGCTGCAGCGGATAGCCGCCGACCTGGTCCGCCACTTCGTCAGTCGTGGTTTCCTCGGCAAGGCGATGGTCGTCTCGGTCGACAAGGAGACGGCCGTGCGCATGCACGATCTGGTGAGCGGGGAGTGGACGCGGTACCTCGCTGAGCTGGAGGAGCGGGCGGCACGGCTTCCGGAGCTCGAGCGCGAGGGAATCGACGCGCAGATCGCCTTCATGAAAGAGACCGAGATGGCCGTCGTGGTCTCCCAGTCCCAGAACGAGATCGCCCGGATGCGCGAGGCGGGGCTGGACATCGCTCCGCACCGCAGGCGGATGAAGGACGAAGACTTGGGGGAGCGCTTCAAGGACGCGAGAGATCCCTTCCGCCTCGTCTTCGTCTGCGCGATGTGGATGACGGGGTTCGACGTGCCCTCCTGCTCGACGATCTACCTCGATCGTCCGATGCGCAACCACACCCTGATGCAGACGATTGCCCGCGCCAACCGCGTCTTCCCGGAAAAGGCAAACGGGCTGATCGTCGACTACGTCGGGGTCTTTCGCCACCTCGAGGACGCGCTGGCGATCTACGCCGCGGGGCCGGCCGGAATAGGGCAGAAGGTCATCCGCCAGAAGGCGACGCTGATCGCCGAACTGGACGAAGCGGTGGCCGAGCTGGTCGAATACTGCGCCCACCGGGATGTCGATCTCGAGGCTCTCGGCTGGGCCGAGGGCTTTGAGTTCATCGCCCTTCGCGACGCCTCGGTTGAGGCGCTGCTGATCGAGGAGGTGACTCGCCGCGCCTACCTCGAGCTCTCCGACCAAGTAAGGCGTCTGTTCGCGGCGGTCCTCCCGGATCCGGCGGTGGGCGCACACGCCCGCCTGGTCGGCGTGGCACGCAACCTCGCGGCGAAGATCCGCTCGCTGGACCGCGTTCCGGATCTCGCCGGAGTCACGGGACCGGTGAGGGAGCTCCTCGACCGGTCCGTCGGCGCCGAGGACTACGTGATCCGCGCCGCGGCCGGCGGGTCTGAGGCGGGCCCCTCCATCGACCTGAACTCGGTCGACTTCGATGCGCTGGCAGCGGCGTTGGCGGGGCGAAAGCACTCATCCACCCGCCGCCTCAGCGGCGATCTGGCCCACCGGGCCGAGGCGGCGGCAGCGAGAAACCCGACGCGGGGAACCCTGGTCGAGGAACTGCGCGAGCTGATCGATTCCTACAACGCTGGCAGCCTCGACGTCGACGAGATGTTGCGCCGCCTACAGGCGCTTTCCAGGCGGCTGACGGAGGAGGAACAGCGAACCGAGTGTGAGGAGCTCGCTGAGCCGGAGCTCGCCGTCTTCGACCTGCTCACCCAGCCCGACCCGCCACTCAGCGGCTCCGAGCGTGACGAGGTGAAGGGGATCGCCCGCAGACTGATGAGCGAGATCGGCGAGCGGCTCGTGCTGGACTGGCGCAAGAAGGTGCGCACGCGGGAGGCCGCAAGGGCCCTGATCAAGGAGGTGCTCGACGAACTTCCCGAAGACGCGTACGGGCCGGATGTCTGGGACCGCAAGGTCGACATCGTCTTCAAGCACATCTTCGCCAGCTACTACGACGACGGCGACAGCGTCTACGTCGAGACGCAAGACGACGAGGTGGCCGCGGTCGTGATTCCCGCTTCGGGGAAGATCGAAGTGGACACGGTCACCCCGGCCCTGATCGAGCTGATCGAGAGCAATCCCGAGCTCGCCGAGAAGGTCGCGGAGAAGCTCCAGGGGAAGGATGCCTTTTTCGCCGTCCCCAGCGCCGAGCTGATCGCCGGAGACGAGAGCTTCGAGGTCGAGTTCAAGTCGACCGCCCGCTGGAACCTGCGAGAGGAATGCAGGGACAGGCGAATGGAGGACGCCATCGTCAAGACGGTGGCGGGCTTCCTCAACACCGACGGCGGCTCGCTGTTCATCGGGGTGGCCGACGATCGAGTTCCCCTCGGCCTGGACCCCGATCTTCAGTTGGTCAAGCCGTCGACTGCTGACGGCCTGGTCAACTGGTTGACGACGCACCTCGCCAACGCTCTGACGCGGCCGGTGGTGATGAAGACGCGGACCCGTGTCGAGTCGATCGACGGGGTCGGAGTATGTAGGGTCGACGTTGCAGCCTCATCGACGCCGGTCAGGGCGAAGATGAGCGACAAGAGCGAGGTGTTCTGGGTGCGAATGAACAACAGCACCCGTCAACTATCCGAGCTTGAGGTCGAAGTGTACGTCGACGACCACTGGGACTAGCCTTCCGATCGGGGCCGGATCCTCTAACCGCTGGAGGAGTCGTTCGCGGCCCTGGCGGCCGGGTGCTCGCCGGCCCAGCGGGCGATGACACTCGAGCCGGAGATCACTTCGCCGTCGTCGAGGATCAGGATCGGCACCTCGTTGGTGCCGCTCAGCTTCTTGATCTCGGCCCGCTCCGCGTCGCGACTGCCCCAGGTCCAGGGCATCAACCGGTAACCGCCCACCGTGCGCAGCTCGTACCTGTAGCCGGCGGCATCGAGAGCCTTGCCCGCCTTCGCGCACGGATGCGCAAACGCCGGCCCGGTTTTCTTCTGCCCACAGGTGTAGAGGATCATCGTCGGCAATCCTACCCAGGCGTCATTTCCGGACCGGATGCTACGCTTGTAGCACATGGCGGAAGTCGCGACGAGAGAGTTGAGGAATGACACCGCCGGTGTTTTGCGCCGGGTCGAGGCCGGAGAGACCGTCGTCATTACCGTGCGGGGAAGGGCGGTCGCTGACCTGATTCCCCATCGGCCAGACGAGCCGCGCTGGATGCCACGCGAGGAACTTGTTGAGCTGCTCAAGACGCACTCTGCTGATCCGGGCTTGCGAGACGATTTGAAGCGCATCGCCGGCGAGACGACGGACGACCTTGGCCCGATTCTGTGAGCACCCCGTCGGCGCTCCGTGGCCTTCTCGACACCTCGGTCTTCATCGCGATCGAGAGCGGCAGGGACCTGCGATCGGAGTCGATGCCACTGACCGCGGCCGTGTCGGCCGTTACCAAGGCAGAGCTTCGTGCCGGCATCTTTGCCGCGGACGACATCGAGACCCGCGATCGACGAATCAAGACCCTCGAACTCGTGACCCGAATCCCTCAGTTCCCGGTCGATGACGAAGTCTCCAACGCCTGGGCTCAGATGCGCGCCTACCTTGCCGCCTCCGGCCGCCGCGTGGATGCCAATGACATGTGGATCGCCGCGACCGCGGCGGCCCACGAAATCCCAGTTATCACGCAGGACGCAGACTTCGACGCTCTAAATGGCATCGCCGGCCTGACCGTGATCCCGGTCTGAATCTCAGCTCAGCGCAGCGCTTCGAGCCGCTCGAAGATCGCCGGGATGTGGCCGAGGTAGGCGTCGTAGTCGAAGACCGCGTCCAGGTCCAGGTCGGGAGCCGCCACTGCGAGCAGCTCGCGGAAGTGCGTGCCCGTGTCCCAGGCGCGCTGGGCGTTCTCCTGGACCACGCGGTAGGCGTCGTCGCGGCTCAGTCCTGACTCGACCAGGGCGGTCAGAGCGCGCTGGCTGAAGAGGGCGCCGTGGGTCAGCTCGAGGTTCTCCTTCATGCGATCGGCGCGGATCGTCATTTCGGCCGCGACCTTGGCAGCCAGGTCCTGCATGTAGTCGAGCCCGATCGTCGCGTCGGGCAGGATCACCCGCTCGGCACCGGAGTGGGAGATGTCGCGCTCGTGCCAGAGGGCGATGTTCTCGAGGCCGGTTTGGGCGTAGCCGCGCAGGACGCGGGCGAGGCCGGTGATCCGCTCGGTGCGGATCGGGTTGCGCTTGTGCGGCATCGCCGAGGAGCCCTTCTGGCCGACGCCGAAAGGCTCCTCGACCTCGCGCACCTCGGTGCGCTGCAGGTTGCGGACCTCGGTCGCGAAGCGCTCGAAGGCCGGCGCCGGCGATCGCGATCCGCGAGGTGAGGACCGCGTGGCGGTCGCGCGGGATGACCTGGGTGGCCACGTCCTCGCGCTGCAGCCCCAGCCGCTCCATCACCCGCGCCTCGACCGCCGGCGGCACCGAGGCGTAGGTGCCGACCGCGCCGGAGAGCTTGCCGAAGCGCAGCTGCTCGAAGGCGTCGGTGAGGCGGGCGAGGTTGCGGTCGGCCTCGAAGGCGAAGCCGGCGAGGCGCAGGCCGAAGGTCGTCGGCTCGGCGTGGACTCCGTGCGTCCGGCCGACGCAGAGCGTGTCGCGCTGCTCCAGCGCCCGCTCGATCAATGCGTCGCGGTAGGCGCGGGCGGAGGCGAGGACGATCTCGCCGGCCTGGCCCAGTTGCAGCGCCAGCGCCGTGTCGAGCACGTCGGAGGAGGTGAGGCCGTAGTGGATCCAGCGCCCGTGCTCTCCAACCGATTGGGCGACGACGTCGACGAAGGCGGCGACGTCGTGGTCGGTGACCCGCTCGCGCTCGTTGACGGCCTCGGCGGTAAAAGCTGCCTTGGCTCGCGCCGCCTCGGCGGCCTCGCGTGGCACGACGCCCTCCTCGGCCCAGGCCTCCGTTGCCGCAAGCTCCACCTCTAGCCAGCACTCGAGCTTGCGCTGCTGGGACCAGACCTCGCCTATCTCCTCACGGGTGTATCGAGATATCAAGCGTTGATTATCCGCACGGCCAGCAGGCCGGCGTTTTTCGCCCCGTCGAGGGCGACGCAGGCGACCGGCACACCCGGGGGCATCTGCACCGCCGAGAGCAGCGCGTCGAGCCCGCCGAGGCTCTTGCCGAGGATTGGCACGCCGATCACCGGCAGGTCGGTGTGGGCCGCGGCGACGCCGGGCAGCGCCGCCGACATGCCCGCGCCGGCGATGATCACCCGCAGCCCGCGCATGCGGGCGCTGTGGCAGTACTCGCGGACCAGCTCGGGGTCGCGGTGGGCGCTCATCACCCGTACCTCGTAGCTGACGCCGGCCTCGTGCAGGGCCGCGCCCGCCGGCTGCATCTTGGGCTTGTCGTTCTTCGAGCCCATGATGATCCCGACGTGGGGCTCGTCGACCTCGATCTCCTCGAACGCTTTCTCTACCGCGGGCATCGCGGTTGCTCCGGCGCTCGGCTGGGGCTCTTCTGAGATCTCGCTCATCTCTTCCTCTCTCGGTTCTAGAGTCATCTAACTGGGCACCCGCTCGACCGCGCGGGCGGCGATGTCGGAGCGGATCTGCATTCCATCGAAGGCGATCCGGCAGGCTGCATCGTATGCACGATCGCGCGCCTCGGCCGGCGTCGGGTCTAGCGCGGTCACGTTGAGCACACGACCACCGGCGGTGACGACCTCGCCGTCCCGCTCGGCGGTGCCGGCGTGGGTCACCTCGGCCAGCTCCGCAGCCGCGGCGAGGCCGTGGATGACGTCCCCCTTCGAGGAGGACTCCGGATAGCCCGCCGAGGCGAGGACCAGCGTGACCGCCCAGTCCTCGCCGAACTCGGCCTCCACGCCGGCCAGCCCGCCCGGCTCGCGCGCCGCCAGGCAGAGCTCGAGCAGGTCGGAGCGCAGCCGTGGCAGCACCGCCTGCGTCTCGGGATCGCCGAAGCGGGTGTTGAACTCGAGCACCTTCGGGCCCTCCGGGCCGACCATCAGGCCGGCGTAGAGGACGCCGTGGAAGGGCACTCCGTGGGCCGCCATCGCGGCGAGCATCGGCCGGTGCACCGTGTCGACGATCTCTTCGACCTCGGCCGGGCCGAAGCCAGGCACCGGCGAGTAGCTGCCCATGCCGCCGGTGTTCGGGCCCTCGTCGCCGTCGAAGATCCGCTTGTAGTCCTGCGCCGGTGCCAGCGGCACCACGTTCTCGCCGTCGCAGATGGCCAGCAGCGAGAGCTCTTCGCCCTCGAGGAACTCCTCCAGGACGACGGTCGTCTCGCCAAAGCGCCGCTCGCCGAAGAAGATCTCGATCGCCTCGCGTGCCGAGGCCTCGGACTCGCAGATGATCACGCCCTTGCCGGCCGCCAGGCCGTCGGCCTTGAGCACCGCGGGATAGGAAGCGGAGGCGAGGCGCTCGAGCGCCCCCTCCCGGTCGGTCAGGACGGCGTAGGAGGCGGTCGGCACGCCGGCCTCCGCCATCAGCTGCTTGGCGAACGCCTTCGATCCCTCGAGCTCGGCGGCGGCACCGCTCGGCCCGAAGGCGGCGATCCCAGCGGCCTCGAGCGCGTCGACCGCCCCGGCGACCAGCGGCACCTCCGGTCCGACCACGACGAGGTCGACCGCGCGCTTCCGCGCCGCGGTGACGATCGCCTCGACGTCGCCGGCACTCACATCCATCAGGCACTCGGCGTCGGCGGCGATGCCGGCGTTGCCCGGGGCACAGAGCAGCTCGGGAGAGCGGGACGAGCGCGCAAGCGCCCGCACCATCGCATGCTCGCGACCGCCTCCCCCTACGACCAAGACCTTCAAGCTCAGCCTCTAGAGCGAATCAGACAGCTCATTCGCGGGCATCGCCGTCAGCGTCTGGCTGGTCATCGTCCCGCGCGAGCCGAGCTCCACCGAGACTTTGGCCATCGTCTTCTCATCAGGAGCCTCGACGATCGTGACGAAGTCGTACTGGCCGAGCGTCGCGTACTGCGCCTGCACTTTGGCGCCGATCTGTTCGACCTCCTTGTTCACCTCGGCAACCCGTCCGGGGTTGTTCTTGAGGGTGCGAACGCCCTCGGCGGTCAAGTTGGTGAGCATCACGTAAGTGGGCATGATGGCCTCCTGTAGCGGGTTCATGCCTACGTTACGCGAGCGGGCGCCGGGCCGCCAGAGACCCGGTCTCGGTTGGGCCTCCGGTCAGTAGCCCGCCGGGTGGCGGACGACGAAGCCTTCGGGGTAGGGAGGCTCCACGTGCCAGCGCGGCCCGGTTCCCTGGGCGTCGCCGACGGTGTCCCAGCGCAGCCCCGCGATCTCCGCATAGGCGTGGGTGGGGCTGGCAAAGATGGTGATCCACTTGCCCGGCCCTGGCTCGCCGTAGCTCTCCAATTCGCTCGAGGTCAGCGGGCGGTCGAGCAGGTCGGCCCCGTATAGCGCGAAGCTGACCGCGCCTGAGCAGTCATAGCCGGACGAGATCCAGGCACCGTGGCCGCCGCCCCAGACGTAGGGCGTCGCCGAGATCGAGTTGGCCGCCGCGATTGCCGCCTTGACCGCGGGCGGGGCGCTGCTCGGCGCGCTGGCCAGGCTGCCGCTGAGGACCGAGTTCGGCCCGGCGGTTTCGAGGCCGGCCGGCAGCGGCGCGATCTTCCATTCGGTGTAGGAGACCTTGCAGCCGCCCTGTATCTGGGCAGCCTGGTCGAGCACCTCCTGCACGTACCACTCGGCGTGATTGTGGGTGAAGAGCCCGGCGCTGAGCCCGTTGCGCGACCAGATCAGGCGTGCCAGGGTCGCGGCCGAGTCGGCCGGGTCGGCGTGGCGGATGCGCCCGTCTTCGTCGCCGTCCACAGCGTAGCGTCGCCACTCGCTCGGTTCGAGCCCGAGCGGCCCGGCGTGGCGCAGCTCCTGCGCGGTCATGCCGCGGCCGAAGTTCGACTCGAGCCGGGCGACCGCGGCCAGAGCCCAGACGCCGCGGCGGCCGAGCTCGTAACGCGCCGCGGCGCTCTCGAAGGCGCCCAGGTAGGCGGCCGGTATCTGCTTGCGCCACGGTCGGGCCGGGTCGCATTCGAGCACCTGCAACTGCGGTTCCAACAAGCCAGGGTTGAAGGCCGGGACGCCGAGTTCCGTCGCGTAGCAGGCCGCGTTGGAGAGCACCTCGGCGACGTACCAATCGGCGTGGTTATAAGCGAAGATCGCGCCGTAGGTGTCGGTTGGCATCCCGGCCGCATGCAGGTAGGCGGCCGCGGCGAAGATCGCGTCTTCGGGGTTGTTGGGATCCTTGACCCCGTCGCCGTTGGCATCGACGCCGTAGGTTTCCCAGGTCGAGGGCATGAACTGCATCCAGCCGATCGCGCCGGCCGAGGAGACGTTCAGGTTGGTGCCGAAGGCAGTCTCGACCTCGTTGATCCCGGCCAGTACGGCTGCCCCCTCGGTGCCCAGCCCGTAGGTATCCGCCGCCCGTTGGTAGATCGGGACAAGCAGGGGTGGGACCCCGGACACCGCGCAGCTGGAGCTCGGGATCGAAGGTATGGCGAAGGTCGAGGTGGGGGGCGCCGCGGGACTGACGGTGGCCGCGGGTGGAGTCGACGATCCAGGTTCGGTCCCTTGCCCACCCGGGTTGCCGGCGGTGGTGCCGCCGGCGGAGGGCTTCGGCTTCGCGACCGGCGCTTCGATCGTCGTTCCCTGTTGCACATCCGGAACGGCCGGGGGAGCGGCTTCGATCGTGCCTTCTGGTGCGGGTGCCGGAGATTCGACGGCGCTTGGCGCCGCCGGGGCCGGTTCGTCCGCCGACGCGGTTGCGGCCGCAAGCGCGGCAGCGATCACGGCAGCGAGGAGTGCGTTGCGAAACCGGCTCATGATCAGCCGAGGACTTGGGCGACGCTCCAGCCGCCATCCTTTTCCTCTTGCAGGGTGAGTCGCAGCTCGCTGGTGACGCCGACCCGCAGCAGCGAGACACTCACCGTGTAGGCCCTGCCGGCGCGGGGGCCGGGAACGAGGTTGAGCACACGCGCTTTCGGCACCTTGCCGCCGGAGGGAAGGCGGGGCGGTCGTTCGCCGAGCGCTTTCGCCAGCTGGGGAGTCGCGGTTTCTCCGAAGACCGCCTCCGCTTGCGCCGGGCGCCGGCCGATTTCATAGAAGACGAAGGCCTCGGAGAAGCGGCGCGCCACCTTCATCGCCGCCGGGCCGGCCGGTACCGGCTTGGCGCTCGAAGCCGTTGCCCCGGCGCCTTCTTCGGAGAGCGGCGCTTCGGTGCTCGTTTCCGCGGCGCTCTCGGGCGTTTCGGGCTCCGCTGCGGTTGCGTCGCCGCCGGCCGCCTTGGCAACGCTGACTCCCTTGCCCACCCCGAAGCTGGGCGCGACGCCATGCAGAGCTGGCTCCCGCGGCTGCGTGGCGCCGGGCTGGGTCGCGGCGGTGGGGGTTGCGACGGGCGTCGCCACCGCTATCCGCTCGGGCGATGCTTCGTCGCCAGGGCGCAGGAGCGCGCCCGCGGCGACCGCTGCCACCGCGATCGCAACCAGCGCGGCCGCGCCGGCGCCGCGGGCGGACGGGGTCCAGCCTGCAAACCGCTCGCGCATCGGCCAGAGCAGGCCCCGCTCGACCGCCCAGGCGGCGCGCTCGAAGGGCCAGCGGACGACGTCAGCAATGCCTCCGAGGAAGCGCACGCTGCGCCCTCTCGGATTCCCGTTGATGTGACCTCGTCTCAACATCTGTTTGAAGCGCACACAGCTTACGTCGGATTTACTGCCCTTTTCCTAAAGCGCCGGCGCCTGGATTGCGCTTCCCAGCTCAAAAACCAGCTCGCCGTCGGAAGTATCGACCCGCACCGTGTCGCCCTCTGCGAACTCACCCTCGAGGATCTTCAGCGCCAGCTTGTCAACGAGCTGTTTCTGGACCACCCGCTTCAACGGTCGCGCGCCGTAGGTCGGGTCGTAGCCGAGGTTGCCGAGCAGCGTCCGCGCGCCGTCGCTCAGCTCGATCTCGATCCCGCGCTCGCGCACCCGCCCGACCAGCTGCCCCACCTGCAGCTCGACGATGCGGCCGATGTCGGCCTTGGAGAGGCGGTGGAAGATCACCGTGTCGTCGATCCGGTTGAGGAACTCCGGCTTGAAGGTGGTCGCCAGCACCTCTTCGATCTGCTCACGGATCTTCTCGTCGACCGCCTCGCCGGCGATCCGGTCGCTGCCGACGTTCGAGGTCATGATCAGCACCGTGTTGGTGAAGCTGACCGTGCGCCCCTGGCCGTCGGTCAGCCGCCCGTCGTCCATGATCTGCAGCAGCGTGTTGAAGACGTCGGGGTGGGCCTTCTCGATCTCGTCGAGCAGCACCACCGCGTAGGGGCGACGGCGCACCGCCTCGGTCAGCTGCCCACCCTCCTCGTAGCCGACGTAGCCGGGCGGGGCGCCGATCAGCCGCGCCACCGTGTGCTTCTCCATGTACTCGGACATGTCGAGGCGGACGATCGCCTGCTCGGAGTCGAACATCAGCTCGGTCAAGCTCTTCGCCAGCTCGGTCTTGCCGACCCCGGTCGGGCCGAGGAAGAGGAAGGAGCCGATCGGCCGGTTGGGGTCGGAGAGGCCGGCGCGGGAGCGGCGCAGCGCGTTGGAGACGGCCGAGATCGCCTCGTCCTGGCCGATCACCCGCTCGTGCAGGCGCTCCTCCATCTGGAGTAGCTTGCCGACCTCGCCCTCCATCAGGCGGGTGACCGGGATCCCGGTCCATTTGGCGACGACCTCGGCGACGTCCTCCTCGGTCACCTCGTCGGCCAGCATCGAGCCGCCTCCAGCAGCGTGCAGCTCGGCGATCCGCGCCTCTTGCTCGGCGACCGCCTTCTCCAGCTCGGGGATCTCGCCGTAGCGCAGCTTCGCGGCCTGCTCGAGGTCGGCGTCGCGCTCGGCCCGCTCGGCTTCACGCCCGGCCTCCTCCAGCTTCGCCTTCGCCTCCTTGATCGAGTCGATTGCCCCCCTCTCGTTCTGCCAGCGGGCGTTCATCTCGTTGAAGCTCTCGTTCAGCTCGGCCAGCTCGGCCTCCAGCGCTTCGATCCGCGCCTTCGATGCCTCGTCGGTCTCCTTTTTCATCGCCGCGCGCTCGATCTCGAGCTGCTGGATGCGGCGCTTGACCTCGTCGATCTCGGTCGGCATCGAGTCGATCTCGATCTTCAGCCTCGAGGCGGCCTCGTCGATCAGGTCGATCGCCTTGTCGGGAAGGAAGCGGTCGGCGATGTAGCGCTCGGAAAGGGTCGCCGCGGCGACGATCGCCGAGTCGGTGATCCGCACGCCGTGGTGGTTCTCGTAGCGCTCCTTGAGGCCGCGCAGGATCGCGATCGTGTCGTTGATGTCGGGCTCGCCGACGAGCACCGGCTGGAAGCGCCGCTCCAGCGCCGCGTCTTTCTCGATGTGCTTGCGGTACTCGTCGAGGGTGGTGGCGCCGACCGCGCGCAGCTCGCCCCGCGCCAGCATCGGCTTCAGGAGGTTGGCGGCATCGACCGCGCCTTCTGCGGCGCCGGCGCCGACGATCGTGTGCAGCTCGTCGAGGAAGAGGACGATCTGCCCGGCGGCCTCCTGGACCTCGGAGAGGACCGCTTTCAGCCGCTCCTCGAACTCGCCCCTGTATTTGGAGCCGGCCAGCAGCGAGCCGATGTCGAGCGCGATCACGCGGCGGTCGCGCAGGCTCTCCGGCACGTCGCCGGCGACGATCCGCTGCGCCAGCCCCTCGACGATCGCCGTCTTGCCGACGCCGGGATCGCCGATCAGCACCGGGTTGTTCTTGGTGCGGCGCGAGAGGACCTGGATCACGCGGCGGATCTCCTCGTCGCGGCCGATCACCGGGTCGAGCTTGCCCGCCTCCGCCTCGACGGTCAGGTCGCGGCCGAATTTCTCCAGCGCCTGCACGCTGTCCTCGGGGGTGGGGGAGGTGACCTTGTGCGGGCCGCGGACCTCGGCCACCGCCTTTTCCAGCGAGCCGCGGTCGGGGAGGACGCCGGCGACGCCGGAGCCCTTGTCGGTCAGCGCGAGCAGGATGTGCTCGGTCGATATGTACTCGTCGCCGAGCTTCTTCATCTCGCTCTCGGCCTGCTGTAGGGCCTTGATGAAGGGCGGCGAGGGGCGGACCTCGATTGCCTCGGCCAGCTTTGGGAGCGTCTCGACCTCCTGCACGGCGCGGGCGGTGACGGCGTCGACGCCGGCATTCAGCTTCTGCAGGATCGGCACGACGAGGCCTTCGTCCTGGCGCAGCAGCGCAACCAGCAGGTGGGCCGGAGTGACCTCGGAGTTGCGGCGCTCCGCGGCGAGGGCCTGCGCCGCGGCGACCGCTTCCTGGGACTTGACCGTGAACCTGTCGGGCTGCATCAGATTCCTTCCCTCGATATCCGCCGTTCGAGCTCGGCCGCGTGGCGACGCATCCGCTCCAACTTGGCTCTCATCCTCTCGACCTCGGCTTCCATGTCGAGGACGATCTCGACTCCGGCCAGGTTGAGGCCGGTGGAAGTCAGCTGCTGGATGTGGCGCAGCCGCTCGACGTCCTGCTGCGAGTAGAGGCGGGTGTTCTTGGCCGAGCGCTGCGGCTCGATCAAGCCCCGCGCCTCGTACATTCGCAAGGTCTGCGGGTGCATGTGGGCGAGCTCGGCGGCGACCGAGATCATGAAGACGCCCCGCTCGTCGGCCACGGAGACCTCGACCCGTTCGCGGCGCATCGCGCTCATCGTCGCGCCGCCGTATCCGACTTTGACCCCACTGGGGTGTGGTGAATGTCGGCTGCGTTCATCGCGCCGCCCTCCGAAGCAGCTCCTCGCGCGGGTCAGTGCCGTTTAGCGCCTCGGCCAGCTCGTCGACCGCTACCCGCTGCTCTTTGGTGAGTTCCCCCGGCATCTCTATCTCCAGCCGGTAGCGGATGTCGCCGCGGCCCTTGCCACGCGGCTTTGGCGGCCCTTCGCCACGCAGCCGTTGGACCGTGCCGTGCTTGGTCCCGGCCGGAACCTTGATCTTCTTGGTCCCGTCGAGAGTCGGCACCTCGATCGTCGCCCCGCGCAGCGCCTCGACGATCGTGATCGGCACGGTCACCTCGAGGTTGCCGCCGTCGAGCCGCCTGAAGATCGGGGAAGCCGTGACCCGCGTGACCACGTAGAGGTCGCCTGGCGGGCCGCCACGTGGGCCGGCCTCCCCCTTGCCGGCGAGGCGGATCCGCGCCCCGTCCTTGACCCCGGCCGGGATGTTGACCTTGTAGCGCTTGGTCTGCCGGGTCAGGCCGGAGCCGCCGCAGGTCGGGCAGGGGTCCTCGATGATCTGACCGGCGCCGCCGCACTGCGGGCACGGCTGGCTGATCGAGAAAAGCCCCTGGCTCTCCGCGTCGATGCCGCGCCCGCCGCAGCGCGGGCAGGTGACCGGGGCGGTGCCCGGTTTGGCGCCGCTGCCGTGGCAGGTCGTGCAGCGCTCTTCCTTGGGCACGCTGACGCTGACCTGGGCGCCGTTGACCGCCTGGTCGAAGCTGAGGCTTAGTTCGGTTTCGAGGTCGCGCCCGCGCTGCTGCTGCGCCTGCGCACGGCCGCCCCCGCCGCGACCGAAGAGGTTGGAGAGGATGTCGCCGAAGTCGGCCCCACCGCCTGCGCCACCGGGAAAACCACCGGCGCCAAACGGCCCGCCGCCGGGCCCTCCAGGCCCTCCGAATCCACCGAACGCCCCGCCCTGGTCGTATTGCTCGCGCTTCTCGGCGTCCGAGAGCGTGTCGTAGGCGCCCTGGACCTCCTTGAACTTCTCCTCCGCCGCGGCATCGTCGGGGTTGCGGTCCGGGTGGTATTTGCGGGCCAGCTTGCGGTAGGCCTTCTTGATCTCGTCGTCCGACGCCTTCTTCGAGACCCCGAGAACCTTGTAGAGATCGTCAGCCAAGAGCGCCGCCCCTTACTCCGCCACCACCACGCGAGCAGGCCGGATCAGCTGCTCGCCAAGGCGGTAGCCCTTCTGCATCGTCTCCACAACGGTCCCCGACTCGACCCCCTCGGAGGGCTGAGTGGAAAGCGCTTCATGCAGGTTCGGATCGAACTTCTCCCCACTCGGATCGACGGCCTCGATCCCGTGCTTCGCCAGGGAGTCGCGGAGGCTGCGAAAGACCAGCAGCACCCCGTGCGCCAAGCCATCGTCAGAGTCCCCCTCGGGGTCGAGGCCGGCAGCCTGAAGCGCCCGCTCCAGGTCATCGAGAACAGGCAAGACGCCCAGGAGCACTTCGGCTTTACCTCTTCCCGAAGCGGTCAGCACCTCAGCGCTCATCCGCTTTCTGAAGTTCTCGAAGTCGGCTTTGGTCCGCTTGGCGAGATCGAGGTACTCGTCCCGCTCCCGCTGGGTGTCGGCGAGCAGCGCGTCCAGGTCCTGCTCTACCTGCTCCTCGGCCGCTTCCGGTTGAGCTTGCTCCTCGCTCATTTGTCCTCACCCTCATCGACGACCTCAGCGTCAACGACCTCCTCCTCCTCATCATCAGAGGAGCCCTCGCCGTCAGCAGACGCACCGTCGCCAGAAGCCGCGGCCGCCTCTTCCTGCGCCGCCGCGTAGATCTGCTCGGACACTTTGGTCATCGCCGCGGTGAGCGCCTCGGTCTTGGCGTTGATCTCCTCGGCGCTCTCGGAGGTCAGCGCCTCGCGCACCTCCTTGATCGCCGCCTCGATCTCATCCTTGTTGGAGGAATCGATTTTGTCGCCCAGCTCCTCGACCTGTTTCTCGGACTGGTAAGCGAGGCTCTCGGCCAGGTTGCGCGCCTCCGCCAGCTCGCGCTGCTTGCGGTCGTCCTCGGCGTGTGACTCGGCGTCGGAGACCATGCTCTGGATCTCCTCGTCGGAGAGGCCGGAGCCGGATTTGATCTCGATTTTCTGCTCTTTGCCGGTGCCGAGGTCTTTGGCGGTGACGTGGATGATCCCGTTGGCGTCGATGTCGAAGGTGACCTCGATCTGCGGCAGCCCGCGCGGCGCCGGCGGGATCCCGGTGAGCTGGAACTTGCCGAGGCTCTTGTTGCCGCTCGCCATCTCGCGCTCGCCCTGCAGCACGTGGATCTCGACCGAGGGCTGGTTGTCGTCGGCGGTCGAGAAGGTCTCCGACTTCTTCGTCGGGATCGTCGTGTTACGCTCGATCAGCTTCGTCATCACGCCGCCTTTGGTCTCGATGCCGAGGGTCAGCGGGGTGACGTCGAGCAGCAGCACGTCCTTGACGTCCCCGGCCAGCACGCCGGCCTGGATCGCGGCGCCGACGGCGACGACCTCATCCGGGTTGACGCCCTGGTGCGGGTCTTTGCCGGTCAGCTCCTTGACCTTCTCCCGCACTGCGGGCATCCGGGTCATGCCGCCGACCAGGACGACGTGGTCGATCGTCGCGTCGGCATCGCCGAGCGCTCGTTTGACCGGGCCGACGACGCGGTCGAGCAGACCGGCGGTCAGCTCGTTCAGCTTTGAGCGGCTGAGCTTCATGTCGAGGTGCTTGGGCTGTCCCTCGACGGCGGTGATGAAGGGCAGGTTGATCTGCGTCTCCTGTGCCGAGGAGAGCTCGATCTTCGCCTTCTCGGCCGCCTCGTAGAGGCGCTGCAGCGAGTTCTTGTCGGCGGCCAGGTCGACGCCCTGGTCTTTTTTGAACTCGGCGACCAGCCACTCGACGATCGCTTTGTCCCAGTTGTCGCCGCCGAGGTGATTGTCGCCGGCGGTCGCCTTCACCTCGAAGACGCCGTCGCCGATTTCGAGCACCGAGACGTCGAAGGTGCCGCCGCCGAGGTCGAAGACGAGGATCGTCTGGTCGTCGGTCTCTTTGTCGAGCCCGTAGGCGAGCGAGGCGGCGGTCGGCTCGTTGATGATCCGCTTGACCTCGAGCCCGGCGATCTTGCCGGCGTCCTGGGTCGCCTGGCGCTGGTCGTCGTTGAAGTAGGCGGGGACGGTGATCACGGCGCTGTCGACCGCTTCGCCCAGCTTCGCTTCGGCGTCGGTCTTCAGCTTCTGCAGGATCATCGCGCTGATCTCCGGAGGGCTGTACTGCTTGTCGCGCACATCGACGCGGACGTCGCCGTTGGGCCCGGCGACGACGGCGTAGGGGACGATCGTCTCCTCCTCTTTGACTTCCGCCTCCTTGCGGCCCATGAAGCGCTTGATCGAGAAGATCGTGTTCTCGGGGTTCATCACCGCCTGGCGTTTGGCGACCGTGCCGACCAGGCGATCGCCGGAGTCGGTGAAGGCGACGACAGACGGGGTCGTGCGCCCGCCCTCGGAGTTCTCGAGAACAGTCGGCTCGCCGCCCTCCATCACGGCGACGCAAGAGTTGGTCGTGCCCAGGTCGATTCCGATCGTCTTTCCCACTTCGTGCGTACCTCCAGGAGTTTTGTAGTGACTGGCAGAGAGCCGCCGAGCGGACTCTAAAAATCTGAGTCCGAGTATGGCAGATTTTTCCTAGATTTCAAACACGGATGCTCAGAGCGCCTATATTGGTTTGGCGCGCAGCGGCAGCGGGCACATCAGGGGAGGCGCCTCGACCAATCACGGAATGAGGAGGAATCTCTTGAGTCACACTCATGCACCCGCTCGTCGAGCCTGGCTGGCGGCGCTCGTCGCGGTGTTCGCGCTCGCCCTGTTGCCGGCGATGGCGTCCGCCCACGGGCGCGGTCACGATCGGGGCCACGGCCACAGTCACGGCAAGGCGGTCCAACACGGCTACGGTGGCCATCACGGGCACCACGGCAACGGCCACCACGGTCACCATGGCGAAGACAGGCGCGACCTGACCGTGATGACCCAGAACCTCTATCTGGGCTCCAGCCTCGGGCCGGCGCTCGAAGCGAAAACCCCGGAAGAATTCGTCGCGGCCGTCGCGCGGATCTACGCCACGGTGCAGTACACGAACTTCCCGCAGCGCGCCGAAGCGATCGCCGGCGAGATCCAGGAAAAGGAGCCGGACCTGATCGGCCTGCAGGAGGTCACCAAATGGACGACCGCCGGCGTGAGCCCGCCCCCCGGCTACGACTTCCTCGCCATCCTGCAAAGCGACCTCGAAGCCCGCGGGCTGCACTACTCGGTGGGGTCGGTCGCGCACAACGCGAACATCGGCCCCGCGCCGCTGGTGTCGGAAACCTGCCCTGTCGTCTCGGGGCAGTTCACCTGCTCGGTGCAGCTCGAAGATCGCGACGTGATCCTCGTCAACGACGACACGCCGGAACTGACCTGGAGCAACCCGCAAAGCGGGCGCTACACCACTCAGCAGGTCGTCGAATCGCCGGTCGGCCCGCTGTCGTTCGACCGCGGCTGGGCCAGCATCGACGCGAAGCTGAAGCACCAGCCGTTCCGGTTCGTGGACACCCACCTCGAAACCGAGGAATCGCCGCTCGTGCAGGAGGCGCAGGCGGAAGAATTCCTCGCCGGCCCGGGCAAAGGCGGGACGATCGTCGTCACCGGCGACTTCAACTCCGCGTCGGACGGCTCCACGACCACCTCCTACGCGCAGCTCACCGCGCCCGGGAAATTCCGCGACTCCTGGGACGAGGCACAGCTCGGCCCCGGCAACTCATGCTGCCAGGAATCGAGCATCGTGCCTCAGCTCGCGCCGGGGCAGCTGAACAACTCGGTCTCGACGCTGAAAACCAGGATCGACCTGATCCTCAGCCGCGGCGCGGCCCGCTCGGACGGAGACGATGCCGAGCTGATCGGGGACACCCCGTTCCAGGCCGCCCCGCCCTTCTGGCCCTCCGACCACGCGGGGGTGGTCAGCACCCTGCACCTCGACCACTAACCAGCTCACCCCCGCCGATGGGCCGGTTTCGGCCCGTCGGCGGGCGGTTTAGCTCTCGCCCGCGGTGTGGGCTACGAAGGCGGCCACTTCTTGAGCCTGCTCTTCGTTGAGGATGCCCGCGGGCATCCGTCCCGGCGTCGTCGTGCTGTCGACGCCGTTTTCGACCGCGTTGAGGACACGGCTTTCGGTCGCTTCGATCGTCTGCTTCGCGTTCGGCCCTTCCGGCGGGCCCGAGGGGGCGAGCAGTTCGTCGAGGTTTGGCGCATAGTTGCCGTCGGTCCCGGCCGCGTAGAGCGTGTGGCAGGTACCGCAGTTGGTCTGGAAGAGGCTCTGTCCGGCCTTCAGGTTGGCCGGAACGGGCTCGGCGTTGGCCGCATCGCCATCGGCGCGGAAGACCAGCCAAGGGATCACCGCGGCGAGGACGACCATCACGATCGCGAAGACGATGAAGGTCTTTTTGCTCATTTGCGCCCGGCACGGTACCAGGGGCACATGCGACGTAGGTCGCACTCCCCGCAACGCGGTTTCGGGCGGCAGACCTCGCGACCGTGCCGAATCAGGTTCATGTGCAGCTCGTAGGCGTCGTCGGGCGGCACGATCGCCAGCATCTCGTCGTGGGCGCGCTCGAACGAGGCCTTCGGCGGGAAGAGCCCGAGGCGGCCGCCGACGCGGTGCACGTGGACGTCGACGGGGATCTCCGGGATGCCCCAGGTGAAGATCAGCACGCAGGCCGCCGTTTTGCGCCCCACCCCCGGCAGCGAGAGGAGGAACTCGAGCGACTCCTCGCGAGGCGCGGCCTCGGTCCAGTCGAGGTCCGGATGGTCGCCGAGCTGCTCCAGGATCGCCTGTATCCGCGGCGCCTTCTGCTTGGCCAGGCCGCCGGGCCGGATCGCCTCCTCGAGCTCCTCCAGCGGCGCGTCGCGCACCTCCTCCCAGGTTGGGTAGCGCTCGCGCAGGCGGGCGAAGGAACGGTCGCGGTTGCGGTCGTTGGTGTGCTGGGAGAGCACCGTCTTGATCAGCTCGGCGATCGGCTGCCCGTGCGGATCGTTGACGGGCTGCCCGTACATCTCCCGCAGTCGGTCGCGAATCGCCCGCACGCGGCGTTTGTCGGGTCGCTTCCAGGTCACCGCCGGGACCTTATTCGGCGCCTATGCTCCCTCCGTGGCGAACGCGATCGAAGTGGGAGAGCTGGTCCTCGACGGAGTGCGTGTCTTCTACCGGCGTGTGCGGGGAGAGGGGACGCCGGTCGTCTACTGCCACGGCAACCCGAGCCACGGCGAGGACTGGGTGCCGTTCATGGAGCGGGGCGGGCCGTCGATCGCGATCGACATGCCGGGCTGGGGCCGCTCGGACCACCCGAGCCCGGACCGCTTCGACTACTCGATGTACGGGCTCTCCGCCTTCCTGGAGCGCTGTCTCGACGAGCTGGGGGTCGAACAGCGCAAGCTCGTCGTCCACGACTGGGGCTCGCTGGCGCTGATCGGGGCGCAGCGCCGGCCGCAGCTGGTCGAGAAGCTCGCGATCCTCAACGTGATCCCGCTGCTGCCCGGCTACCGCTGGCACTGGGTGGCGCAGATCTGGCGCCGCCGTGGGCTCGGCGAGCTCGCCAACGCGACGACGACGAAGCGGTCGATGTCCCTGATCATGCGCCAGGCCCGCGCCGGCCACAGCCCGATGCCCGCCGAGTTCGTCGACACGGTCTGGGACCACTGGGACAAGGGCACCCGCGACGCCACCCTCGCCCTCTATCGCCACGCCGACCCCGATCGCCTCGCCGCGGCCGGAAGGGACCTCGACAAGCTCGCCTGCCCGGCCCTGATCCTCTGGGGCGATGGCGACATCTACCTGCCGACCAAGTTCGCCGGCGCGTTCGCCGCGGTTCTTCCCGACGCCGAGGTCGAGATCGTCGAAGGCGCCGGCCACTGGCCCTGGATCGACGACCGGCGGGTCATCGACCGCGTTTTGGGCTTTGTCGGTTAGTCCACCGTTAACGAGGCAATTACAATCACCAGATGTCTCGTGCCCTATCGGCGATTGGGTCGCGCTTGCCCCAGGGTTGGGGCGATGCGGGCCGCCAGCTCGGCATCCTGGTCGGCGTCGACGTCGCCTACGAGCTGGTCCGCGGCATCGCCGACGGCCAGCGTGCCGACGCGATCGCCCACGGGCAGCAGGTGATCGACCTCGAGCGCTCGACCCACACCCTGTTCGAGCCCAGCCTGCAGGCGTTCTTCCTGCCCGCTCACTGGGTGATCGACCTCGCCAACCAGCTCTATCTCAACGCGCAGTTCTCGATCGCACTGGGTTTCCTGGTCTGGCTCTACCTCTTTCGCAACGAGTCCTACTACTTCGTCCGCAACATGTTCGTCGTCTCGATGGGGATCGCGCTGATCGGCTACACGCTCTACCCGACCGCGCCGCCGCGGATGTTCCCCCAGCACGGCTTCGTCGACACGATCACCGACTTCTCCAACGTCAACCACGACTCCAGCCTGGCCAAGATCTTCATCAACCCATACGCCGCGGTGCCGAGCATGCACTGCGCCTTTGCGCTGATGATCGGCGGCACGGGCGTGATGGTCTGCCGTAACTGGGTTGCCAAAGCCTTCTGGGCCACCTGGCCACTGCTCATCGCCTGGGTCGTGATCGTCACCGGAAACCACTACTGGTTCGACGTCGGCCTTGGCTGGATGGTCGCGATCAGCTCAGCGCTGATCGCCAGTCGCCTGCTCGCCCGGGCCCGGCCCGAGGTCTGGGCGTGGCGCAGCCGCATCCCTCAGGAGATCGAGGCTTAGCCTTCTCCCGCCCCGCCATTCCCGGCAGCGGATCGTCTAGCCTCAACGCAATGGATTCTTCGGCGCCTCCGAGCGCCCCGAGCAGCCGCCGCAACGGGCGCCAGGCCCGCAACGGACAGGAGCTTCGCTCCTACGCACGGGAGCGCTTGATCGAGTCGCGGCTGACTCCGAACGCGATCTCGGTCGCCGGCCTGATCGGCAACCTGATCGCCGCGGCCCTGGTCACGCAGCGCCTCTTCTTCCTGGCCGGGGTCGCCTTCATCCTCGGCTCGGTGATGGACACGCTCGACGGCCGCTACTCGCGGATGTCGGGCAAGGGGACCCTGTTCGGCGCCTTCCTCGACTCGACCCTCGACCGGATCGAGGAGGGGATCGTGCTGGCCACGGTCGCCGGCTACTTCGCCGCGACGGGTGACGACTTCGCCGCCGCGATGTGCGTGGTCGCCGTGCTCGGCTCGCTGATGGTCTCCTACACCCGCGCCCGCGCCGAGGCGCTGGGAGTCGAGTGCAAGGTTGGGTTGGCGACGCGGCCCGTGCGGGTAGTAATACTCTCGGTGGGCTTGGTCTTCGCCAAGGGCGCCGGTCTCGGCGATTTCGAGCTTCTGGCGCCGGCGGTCTACCTGATCGCGGTGCTGACCATAGTCACGACGATCCAGCGTGTATGGCACGTCCGAAACGAGCTATCGAGAGAGGCCTCGCGGCCGCCCGAGCTGTAACCAGCGCAAGCCCCGGGTTAGTTTGCCCGTCAGCCAGATCGAGAGAGGAACTTAGAGCTTCATGAGTGAGACCAACGGAGCAAGCGGCAACGGCGCCGCCCCCGCAGACGAGAAGGTCCGCGTCGCGATCGTCGGCGTCGGCAACTGCGCCAACTCGTTCATCCAGGGCATCCAGTACTACAAGGACGCCGATCCGGCGGACGAAGTACCCGGCCTGATGCACGTCGACCTCGGCGGCTACCACGTCCGCGACGTCGAGTTCGTCGCCGCCTTCGACATCGATTCCGAGAAGGTCGGCAAGGACCTCTCCGAGGCGATCTGGTCGGGGCAGAACAACACGATCAAGTTCGCCGACGTGCCTGAGCTGGGGGTCAAGGTCGAGCGCGGCATGACCCACGACGGCCTTGGCAAGTACCTGAAAGAGAAGATCACCAAAGCGCCGGGGGAGACCGCCGACATCGTCGGCATCCTCAAGGAGACCAGGGCGGACGTGCTGGTCTGCTACCTGCCGGTCGGCTCCGAGGACGCGGTCAAGTGGTACGTCGAGCAGGCGCTCGCCGCGGGCGTCGGCTTCGTCAACTGCCTGCCGGTCTTCATCGCCCGCGAGGACTACTGGGGCAAGCGCTTCGAGGAGGCCGGTCTGCCGATCATCGGCGACGACATCAAGTCCCAGGTCGGCGCCACGATCGTCCACCGTCAGCTCGCCCGCCTCTTCCACGACCGCGGCGTGCGCGTCGAGCGCACCTCGCAGCTCAACGTCGGCGGCAACATGGACTTCTACAACATGCTCGAGCGCGAGCGGCTCGACTCGAAGAAGATCTCGAAGACCAACGCGGTCACCTCGATCATGGGCCACGACCTGCCCGCCGAGGACGTCCACGTCGGCCCCTCCGACTACGTCCCCTGGCTGACCGACCGCAAGTGGGCGCACATCCGCCTCGAGGGCAAATCGTTCGGCGACGTACCGCTCAACCTCGAGCTCAAGCTCGAGGTCTGGGACTCGCCGAACTCGGCTGGCGTCGTGATCGACGCCGTGCGGATCATCAAGCTGGCGCTGAACAACGGCATCGCCGGCCAGCTCGACGGCCCATCCAGCTACCTGATGAAGTCGCCGCACAGCCAGCGGCCCGACGACGAGGCGCGCGAGCACACCGAGGAGTTCATCGCCAAGCACGCGCGCGGCAAGTCGCCGGCGCCGGGCGGGGCGAAGGTCTCGACGGGCTGACCGGCCCGTGCCGGGCGAGCCGCTCTCGATAGCCCAGGTCTCGCCTCATCGGCGGGGCACCGCCAACCGGGTCAACGAGTTCGTCGGGCGGGTGTCCGAGGAGCTGGAGCGGTGCGGCCACCAGGTGCGGCGGGTCTTCGCAGGCGACTCGACCAAGCGCCTGCTCGGCTCCAACCCACCCGATGTCGTCCACGTCCACGAGCCGTTCGCGCCGAGCGTCTCCTCGGCGGCGCTGCGCCACTCCTTCTCGCTCAACGTCGCCACCTTCCACAAACCGCAGGAGCGGGTGCTGTCGACCCAGGTGGCGCGTCCGCTGGTCGAGATCTTCTTCGGTCGCCTCGATGCCCGCACCGTCGCCACCCCGGCCACGGGTGAGCTGCTGGAGAGCTACTTCCCCGGGCCCTACGAGCTGGTCGAACCGGCGGGGGAGGGGCGCGATTGGGCCGCCGTTGCGGCTGAGCTCGAAGCGATCTACCGCCGCCTGCTCGCCCGCCGGCGCGACCCGGCGGGCAACCCTGAGGTGCGGCGGCGGATCGCTTCGCGCCCCCTCCTCGAGGTCGATCTGCACATGCACACCGACCACTCGCCCGACTGCGCGACGCCGGTCGAGGTGCTGCTGGAGACGGCGCGCGACCGCGGTCTCGGCGCGATCGCGATCACCGACCACAACGAGGTCTCCGGCGCGCTGGAGGCGCGGCGGATCGCGGCGGAGATGGGCGGCATCGAGGTGATCGTCGCCGAGGAGGTGAAGACCGCCGAGCAGGGCGAGGTGATCGGCCTCTTCCTCGAGGAGAAGGTCCCTCGGGGGATGACGATGGCGGAGACGATCGCCGCGATCCGCGACCAGGGGGGCCTCGTCTACGTCCCCCACCCGTTCGACCGCTTCCACTCGGTCCCCGATTACGAGCACCTGCTCGACATCGTCGAGGAGATCGACATCCTCGAGGTTTTCAACCCGCGGGTGGCCCTGACCGCCTTCAACGAAGAGGCCGAGCGCTTCGCCCGCAAGTACCGGATCGTCTCCGGCGCCGGCTCCGACAGCCACGTCGCCCAGGGCCTGGGCAGCGTGCGGGTGCGGATCCACGAGTTCGACGGGCCCGCTGAGTTCCTCGAGGCGATGCGCGACGCCGACATCACCCGCAAGCACAAGAACCTCGTCTACGTGCAGGCGCTGAAGTTGCTGCAGACTGCGGGGCGGCCGAAGGCGCCGAAGCGCAGCGTCCCCGACGCCAAGCCGGTGCGGGGTGGGCGGCCGCGTGGGAAGCGGCGCTCGGCGAGCAAGAGCTGATGCAGGAGGCTCGCGCGAAAGGAGCCGCGCCCGAGCCGTCAAAGAGATCGCCGAGCATGCCGGCGACCGACGACGAGATACGGGAGAAGTACCTGGAGCGAGCGATCCGCGAGCTCAACCAGATGACCCACGAGTTGCAGGACTGTCCGCACTGCCCGCGCGGCAAGCTGATGCCGGTGCTCGGCTCCGGCCACCCGCAGGCGGACGTCTTCATGCTCAAGCATGCACCCGGGGTCGCTGAGATCGAAGAGGGGGTCGCCTTCTACGGCCGCGCCGGCAACGCGCTGATGAAAAGCTTCAAACGGCTGGGGATCGACCCGCTGGTCGTCTACGGCACGCTCTGCGTCAAGTGCCCGATCGCCGAGCCAGACCTGGCCGCCGAGGAGTGCGTGCGGCGCGTGGTTGAGGAGCTGGCGATCGTGCAGCCGAAGATCGTCGTCGTCATGGGCGAGCCCGCCCTGCGCGTCCTCAACGGCCTCAAACTTCCCCTCTCACGTGAGATCGAGCCCCGCGAAGGCGAGATCCAGGCCTTCACCCCGACCGTCGACGCCCTCTACACCCCCGACATCGACGAATCGCTCGACGAAGAGAACGCCAAGGCGCGCTTCTGGCGCTCCTTCAAGACGCTCGGGGACTGGTACGAGGACCTGCCGCCGTACTGAGTGGTTGAGGGGAGGGACGGGGGTGTCCCTCTCGCTTGCTGGGATTTTCGCCATGGACTCTGCGTCTCTCGCCGAGAGTCCCGCTGCGAAAATCGGGACGCCGCTGCGCGAGATGGACACCCCCGTCCCTCCTTGCAGGCGCATGCTTTGCTCAGTCTGCCGCCGCGGCTTCCTCCTGCCTGCCGTCCCGCTTTCGGATCGCTGCCCTTGCGCCTTCCGGGAGGTTGTCGAAGATCGCCTTGCGCTTCTTCGGCTGGGCGATCCGGTCGTCCACGATGAAGTTAAGAAGGTCGAACAGCGCAGATGCGGTCTCGGGGTCGTCCTTCAGGTCCATCTCGCCGGGATGGACCGCGTTGTTGCCAATGACGCGCAGGGAATCGAGGGCCTCTTGGACATCTGGCGTTAAGCCTTTTTCAACCAGACTGGCGATATCTCGGTTGATGTCTTTCCCCGACTCTCCAAGGTCACCGCATAGCTTCTGGACAGCAAGCCTGAGAAGCCCACATGCACCCCGTGGTGAACGATCAACTATGGCTTGTGCCTCTTCGTAGTCTTCACGCACATCCGCAGGCATCTCAATGTGTGGGCGTGGACCGCCGCCGACGATTGGGTCAACGATGCGACCGTCGTCTCGCCAGAGAGACGCTTGATCACAGTTGATGCAGGCGCAATGCCAGTAAGCGATACGCGAGTAAGTGTCCGACCAGGTTGGCTTTACCCACACTTGCTTCCACATCTGCCTTGCTAGCACGCCACAATGCATGCAGTGAAAGGCGTCGGACTTGAGCTCCGGCGCTACTTGTTCTCCCTCTCGTGCAAGGGGTTGTTGTTCGTCTTGCTCGCTAGACGCGTCTGCGGTAGCCATGTTCTGGCGAGATTAGCGCCGAAACCATTTAGTCCTGCGCAAGCGTTGCATTGACCCCGCTATTCGGGGCGAATGCAGCGTTCGTCAGGGTGCGGCGGCTTCGGCGACAGCGGTCATTGGCTCGACCTTGGCGCTTGCCAGGCCTCTGACCACGATCGTGTCGAGGGCGGTGTAGGCGGCGAGCTTCTTCTTGGCTGTGTCGCTGTCGGCGGCGGCTACGCCTACCGTGCCCTCGGGCTCGGCGAGGCGGTCGAAGTGGTTGCGGTAGCCGGCGTGGAGGTCGCGGTAGAAGGACTCCTCCTTGGCTAGGCGCTCAGCGGCATCGGGACCGACGGCGGTGCGGACGTAGCCGAATACCGGTGGGCACTCGCGGCCCGCCTCCTCGGCACCGGCTTCGACCTGGAGCCTTGCGCGGGCCGCGAACTCCGGCGTCATCCAGTTGAAGAAGGCGCCGTCGAACTCGCCCCCGGCCAGGGCGCACATCTTCGGGCCCATCGCGGCGAGGACGAGGCGGACGCCGGGCAGTGCCTCACGTAGCTCCGGCAGCGCCTCGCGCATGCGGGTCAGCGGCTTCTCGGAGAAGCCGGCGCCGACTCCGAGCCAGAGCTTCGCGCAGTCGAGGCCGAGCCGTTCGATGCCGGCGGCGATCTCCGCGGGGGACTGGCGGTCGAGCGCGATCACGGCGACGCCGAGCTCTACCTCGGGCGCCGCGGCGGCAAACTCGGCGAGCGTCTCCAGCCCCTTCGCACCGGGGTGGTCGTTGGACCAGAGCGAGTCGTAGCCGAGCTCGGCACAGCGGGCGGCGAGCGGTCGCGCCACCTCGGAGTCGAGTCCCGCCGCCACTCCAAAGCCGCGGGGCATCAGGCGCCCCCGGCTTTGTCGAAGACCGCCACGCACTCGATGTGGGGGGTCTGGGGGAACATGTCGACCGGCTTCACGCGGCGCAGGGTATAGCCCGCCTCGACCAGTTGCGCGGCGTTCGGCGCCAGCGTGGTCGGGTTGCAGGAGACGTAGACGATCCGCTTCGCCTCGCACTCGAGCACGCGGCGGACGATCTTCTGCGAGAGGCCGGGCCGGGGCGGGTCGAGCAGGACGACGTCGGGCTTGCCGGCCTCCTCGACCAGCGGTCGCACGCCCGTGCGCGCGCTGCCGGCCATGAAGCGGGCATTGTCGATCCCGTTGCGCTCGGCGTTGCGCTCGGCGTCGGCGATCGCGTCGGGGACGATCTCCAGCCCCCAGACCTCACCCGCCTTGGCCGCCATCGTCAGGCCGATCGTGCCGATCCCGCAGTAGAGGTCGAAGACCCGCTCGCCGCCGCTCAGTCCCACGTACTCCGCGGCCGCCGAGTAGAGGCGCTCGGCCATCTCGGTGTTGGTCTGGAAGAAGGCGTTGTAGGACATCTCGAAGTCGAGCCCGCAGAGCTGCTCGCGCAGCATCTCCTCGCCGAGCACGCCTGTTGGGCCCTCGCTGCCGCCCGAGCCGTCCTCGATCACCGTGTGCAGGTCGACCGGGGGCTTGGGGAAGCGCTTTTGTGTGGTCACCAACCGGGTCTGGATCTGACCGCTGCGCCGCCCCTCGCGCACGACCAGGTTGGTGAGCACGCCGGTCCCTGCCGGCCGGTCGTACGGTGCGACCGATTCCTCGCGCGCCCATTCGCGCACCTCGTTGCGGGCGGCGTTGCCGCGCTCGGAGGCGAGCAGGCAATCCTCGACCCCGACCACCAGGTCCCAGCGGCCGCTGGCGTGGAAGCCGAGGACGGTCTCCTCGTCGCGGGCGCCGAAGGAGTATTCGAGCTTGTTGCGGTAGCGCCACTGTTCCTGCGCTGGCTCGATCTCCTCCAGCTCGAAGCCGTCGAGGCCGCCGATCCGCCGCAGCGCCTCGTCGACCTGGTCGCGCTTGTGGATCAGCTGCTGCTCGTAAGCGAGGCCCTGCCATGGTGCGCCGGGACATGGCTCGCCTTCGTGCAGGCAACGGTTGGCGACGCGGTCATTACCGGGCCGCAGCAGCTCGACCGCCCGCGCCTCGGCGAAGCGGCCCTTCGGTTTGGTGATCTCGGCCCGGACCAGATCCCCCGGCAGCCCGCCGGAGACGAAGACCACGTAGCCGTCGACCCGGGCGACCCCTCGTCCGCCGAAGGCGAGCGAGTCGATCTCGACCTCGAGCAGCTCGCCGCGCTTCGGCCTAGCCACCTTCGTTTGGCCGGGTGCCTGCGTCACTAACCGAGTTTCTTGCGCGCGCGGCGCGCGGCCTGAGTTGCTTGTTTACGCACCGGCGCCGCCCGCCCGCCGACCTCTTTGCGGGCCTGTTTGACCAGTCGCTCCAGCTCTTTGAGCAGTCCGTCGGTCTGCCGGCGGCCGCGCTTGATCATGTCGGAGACCATCTTCTCGGCGTCGCCGCGGGTCATCCGCCCCCGCTTGACGGCGTCGTCGACGACCTCCTGTAGCCGATCCTTGCTCAGGGTGACGCTGTGTTCGAGGCTCTCGCGGAACTGCTCGACGCTCTTGTCGAGGCCGGTGACGTTGGCTCGGCCGGGCGCTTTTTTGGCCGCTTTCGGTTTCGCTTTGCTTTTGGCTTTCGATTTCGAAGCCGGTTTGCGAGCGGACGCATTTTTGGCGCGCGTCCCGGCTTTCGCTTTTTTCGTCGCTTTGCCGGACTCTTTTTTGGCGGCCATGCTCAGTTGCCTCCTGTCTCGCTGCTGGGATGGGTGGTGGGGACGCCGAGACCGCATTTACCCCGGCCTAAAGACGGGTTTTTGCGGTTTCGAGAACTGACTATCTCATTACCTTGAGGTGGGCTGGGCGAAACGTGCCTCAATTGGGGCGTGGTCGGAGAGGCGGAGGGCATGGTCTCCTTCGGGCACCTCGCGCTGCTTGGGTGGCCACGGGTGTGGGGGTGTGACCGCGTCGAGACCGCGAACGAGCAGGTGGTCGATCGCGTCGGGCGCGGTCGGGGCAGAGAGGCCGAAGCGCTCGCCCAGCTCGGTGAAGACCGCTGGGCTTTCCTGTGGTCGCAGGTTGAGGTCGCCGCCGAAGAGCAACGGTGCATCGCCCGCCCAGTCGCTCGCCGCCTCCGCGGCGCGCAGGACGTCCTCGACTGCCAACTTGGGCCGGTCGTTGGTCGCGTGCAGGTTGGCGATGCAGAGGCCTGGGCCGGTGCGGGTGAAGGCCATCGCCCGCCGCTCGGGGCGGCCTTCATGGATCGCCAGCCCGTGCCGCTCGGCGATCCCTCCGCTTCGGATCAGAGTGAGGTTCGATCCACCCTCACCAGAAGCGATCAGGTCGGGGTTGACTCGGGCGGCGAGCGTGCGCACGGCGCTGAACGAGTTGCGTGACGTGAGCACGCCGTGCGGCTCCGCGCCGCAGGCCTCCGCTAGCGGCCCCCAGTAGTGCGGCGGGCACTCCTGCAGCAGCGCCACGTCCCACTCTGCCTCGGCCAGCACGCGGCAGAACTCGGGCAGCAGGTCGCGGTTGACCTGAACGTGGGTCTCATTGCGCTCGCTGATCCGCAGGAGCCGCGAGCGCCAGGTGCGCAGCGCCGGGTCGGGCGGGAAGTCGCGCCCATGGAAGAGGTTCCAGGAGATGACGGTCAGCTCCACGGTCGTAGTATCCGCGGCTTGAGCAAGCGCGACTTCCTCACCGGCGAAGAGATCGGGGCCTTCGAGCTCTCCGAGCTGCTCGACCTTGCCGCCGAGCTGAAATCCGGCCGGGGGCAGGGGATGGCCGGCGAGGATCTGGCCGGGCGCAGCATCGCGCTGGTCTTCGAGAGGCCCTCGACCCGGACGCGGATCTCCTTCGAGGTCGGCGTCGCCGAGCTGGGAGCGACGCCGATCGTCCTGCGCGGCGACGAAATGCAGCTCTCCCGTGGCGAGTCGCCCGGCGACACCGGCCGGGTGCTGTCGCGCTACCTCGACGCGATCGTGATCCGCTCCGGCTCCCACGAGGCCGTCGCCGAGCTGGCCGCCGCGGCCGAGGTCCCGGTCGTCAACGCGCTCACCCCGCTCCACCACCCCTGCCAGGCGCTTGCCGACCTGCTCACCCTGCGCGAGCGCTTCGGCGATCTGCACGGGCTGCACCTTGCCTACGTCGGCGACGGCAACAACATGGCCCGCTCGCTCGCGATCGCCTGCGAGCTGGCCGACGTCGAGCTGACGGTCGCCGCCCCGTCGGGCTACCAGCTCGAGGAGGGGCACGGCGTGAAGCTGACCGAGGACCCACGCCTCGCCGTCTCCGGCGCCGACGCGATCTACACCGACGTCTGGGTCAGCATGGGGGACGAGGAGGAGGCCGAGCGCCGCCGTGCCGACCTCACCCCGTTCCGCGTCGACGCCGACCTGCTCGGCGCGGCCAAGGACAGCGCGGTCGTCCTGCACTGCCTGCCCGCCCACCCCGGCGAGGAGATCGCCGCCGACGTCCTCTACGGCCCGCACTCCGCCGTCTGGGATCAGGCCGAGAACCGCCTCCACACCCAGAAGGCGCTGCTGCGTACCCTGCTCAGCGAGTAGGCATGTACCCGGAGATCACCCTCGGCCCGCTGACCCTGCAGACCTTCGGCCTGATGTTCGCGCTCGCCTTCCTCGCTGCCGGGGCGCTGATCGCCAAGCGGCTGAGGGAGATCGGCAAGCCGGTCGACTGGGCCTATGAGGTCGGCTTCGCGGCCCTGATCGGCGGCGTCGTCGGCTCGCGCCTCTACTTCATCGTCCAGAACTACGACAGCGTCAAGGACGATCTGCTCGGCAACCTCTTCGGCGGCTCGGGACTGGTCTGGTACGGCGGCGCGATCGGCGGCGCGCTGGCCGTCCTCGCCTGGGCTTGGTACCGCGACTTCCTCCGCCTGGCCCTGCTCGACCTGGTGGCGCCGGCGCTCGCCCTCGGCTACGCGATCGGTCGGATCGGCTGCCAGCTCTCCGGCGACGGGGACTACGGCAAGCCGTGGAACGGGCCCTGGGCGATGTCCTACCCCGACGGCACCGTCCCCACCGACCGCACCGTCCACCCGACCCCGATCTACGAGACGCTGGCGATGGGGCTGGGCGCCTGGATGCTGTGGCAGCTGCGCGACCGCTTCCGTACTGGCGTGTTGTTTGCGGCCTACCTCGTATACGCCGGCACCGAGCGCTTTCTGGTCGAGTTCCTCAGGCGTAACAGCGACGCCGCCCTCGGTCTTACCGGCCCTCAGCTGGAGAGCCTTGCAATGATGCTCGCTGGCGTTGTCTGGATCTGCGTGGTGAGGCAGCGACACGGGACCCTGTCTCGCGAAGCGGCTGTTAATCTTGCGCAAAATACTTTGAGTTAAAAGGGAGGCGAGTGGAGTGGACGCAGTAGAGACCGGTAGCGGGGGTGTTGCGGACGCCGCGACGGTCGGCGAGCTGCTCGAGACCGCGACGGAGACGATTGCGGCGGCGGGTTGCGAGGACCCGGCCGGCGACGCCGCGGCGCTTGTCGCCAACGCGCTCGGGATCAGCGTCGAGGAGCTGTCTCGCGACGGTTCCGGGGAGGCTTCGCCGGAGCTGGTCGCGGCGATCGAGGCGGCAGTTGCCCGCCGCGCCGACCACGAGCCGCTGGCCTATGTGCTCGAACGCGCCCCCTTCCGCGACCTCCAGATCCACGTCGACCCGCGGGTGCTCTGGCCGCGACGCGAGACTGAGCTGCTGGTCGAGGTCGGGACCGAACTGCCGCAGGGCGCCCGCGTGCACGAGGTCGGCACCGGCTCAGGCGCGATCGCCCTGGCGCTGCTCTCCGAGCGCCCGGACCTACGCATCACCGCTTCGGACCTCTCGCCGGAAGCGGCTGAAGCCGCCCGCGAGAACGCCGAGCGACTCGGCCTCGATCTCGAGGTCAGCGTCGCCGAAGGCTTGCCCGGCGGACTGGAGGGTGTCGACCTCGTCATCGCCAACCTGCCCTATGTCACCGACGAGACGATCGACGAGCGCTCGCCGGAGATCAAGCGCGAGCCCCGGATCGCCGTCACCGGTAACTGCGGGGCCGACGGGCTGGGCGTGATCCGCGGCCTGATCGAGGAAACGCCGAGCGGTTGGAAGCTGGCGATGGAGCACGACACGCACCATGGGCCGGCGATGCGCGAGATGCTGCGCGACGCGACTACTATGCGCGACTACATGGGTGGTGAGCGGGTAACCGTCGGCGTCGCGCCGTGAGCAGTTGAGCGCGGAGGAGCGCCTGGCGAAGGTCGAGCGGCTGCGGTCCGAAGGGATCGAGCCCTTCCCCTTCTCCTTTCCGGATCGCGACAAGATCGCGGCGATCCTCGAGGTGCACGACCCGACTGAGCTGGGCGAGGGCGAGCACGGTGAGTTCTCCTACCGGATAGCCGGCCGGGTGACGGGCCAGCGCGGTCACGGCAAGACGACCTTCTTCGACGTTCGCGACCTGACCGGCACGATCCAGGCCTACGCTCGTGTCGACGCGCTCGGCCAGGAGGCTTTCGACCGGGTTGAAGACCTCGACATCGGTGACCTGGTCGGGGTCGAGGGCGACCTCTACGTGACCAAACGGGGCCAGCTTGCGATCGAGGTGCGCGAGTGCACCCTGCTGGCCAAGGCGCTGCGCGACCCGCCCGACCTCTTCCACGGCATCTCCGATCCCGAGGTCCGCTACCGCCAGCGCGAGCTCGACCTGATGGCGAACGAGCGCTCGCGCGAGATCTTCAAGCTGCGCGCCGAGGTCGTGAAGGCGATCCGCGACCATCTCGACGAGCGCGACTACGTCGAGATGGAAACGCCGATCCTGCAGCGGATGACCGGCGGCGCGGCGGCGCGCCCGTTCAAAACCCACCACAACGCGCTCGACCGCCACCTCTTCCTGCGGATCGCGACCGAGCTGTACTTGAAGCGGGCGATCGTCGGCGGCTTCGAGAACGTCTACGAGCTGGGCAGGTTCTTCCGCAACGAGGGGATGTCGCCCCAGCACAACCCCGAGTTCACGATGCTCGAGTGGTTCGTCAGCGGCGTCGACTACCACGGCGTGATGGACGTGGCGGAGGGGATCGTCTCCGACGTCGCCCAGCGCGTGCTCGGCACGACAAAGGTCGAGCGCGACGGCGAGACGATCGACCTGGCGCCGCCCTGGCCGCGGCTGCGGCTGCAGGACCTGCTGCTGGAGGAGACCGGCGTGGACATCACCAAGGCCAGCCGTGACGAGCTGGCCGAGATCGCCGGCGACGACGCCGAGCCCGACGACGACTGGGCGGCGCTCGTCGACACCCTGCAGGGCAAGCTGATCGAGCCGAAGCTGATCCAGCCGACCTTCATCATCGACCTGCCGCTGGCGATCTGGCCGCTGGTCAAGCCGGTGCCCGAGCATCCGCAGCTGCTGGCGGCGTCCTTCGACGGGATCGTCGCCGGGATGGAGATCACCGGTGGTGGCACCGACGTCAACGACCCGATCGAACAGCGCCGTCACTTCGTCGAACAGCGCGAACGGCAGGAGTCGGGGGCGGAGGAGACGCCGCACGAGCACGACGAGGAGTTCGTGCGGGCGCTCGAATACGGGATGTTGACGGCGAGTGGCTCCGGCCTCGGCGTCGACCGCCTGATGATGATCCTCAGCGGTGCCAAGACCCTGCGCGACGTAATCCTCTTTCCCTCGATGCGCGAGGCACCGGGCGAGGGCGCTTAGTTCTCGATCTGGACGAGGCGCTTGGGCTCGTGCTCGACCTGCAGCGTCGTGTGGTGGATGCCGAACTCGCGCTCGATCAGCTCGGCGAGCTCGAGGCGGGCGCGGTGACAGTCGGCGTCGGGCTCGACGGTGACGTGCGCCGAGAGCGCCGGGAACTCCGACGTCACCTCCCAGACGTGCAGGTCGTGGACCTCGACGATGCCCGGCTGGGCGGCCATCAGCCGGCCGATCCGGTCGGGGTCGATTCCCTTGGGCGAGGCCTCGAGGAAGATCCGTCCCGATTCGCGCAGCAGGCCTGAGGCCGAGCGCAGCATCAGGCCGGCGACCAGCAGCGAGGCGATCGCGTCGGCCTGGTCGAAGCCGGTCAGCAGGATCACCACGGCTGCGATCGCGGTGCCGGCGAAGGCGTAGAGGTCGGTGAGCAGATGCTGGAAGCTGCCCTCGACGTTGAGGCTCTGGCGGTTGGCTTTCGCGAGGGTGGCCGTCGCCGCCAGGTTGACGACGATCCCGGCCAGGGCTACGACGAGGATCAGGACGCCGTCGACGGCGGGGGGATCGAAGAGCCGCCGCACGGCCTCGATCGCGATGATCGTCGCCAGCACCAGCAGGGTGACCCCGTTCGCCTGGGCGGAGAGGATCTCGACCCGTTTGAAGCCGAAGGTCATGCGCCCCTCGGCGGGGCGGGCGGCCAGTCGGATGGCGACCAGCGAGAGGCCGATCGCAGCCGCGTCGGTGAGCATGTGCGCGGCGTCGGAGAGCAGCGCCAGCGAGTTGGCGACGATCCCCGTCACCACCTCGGCCGCCATGAAGCCGAGGATCAGGACGAGGGCGATCGTCAGCTTGCCGCGGTCGGCGTCGGCCGAGGCGCCGTGACTGTGGCCGGCGTGGGAGTGGCTCATCTCTGACCTATCGTAAGAGCCGCGCCGCGGTTCAGAAAGCCGCGTGGAGCATGCCGCCGTCGATCGGGATCACCGTGCCGGTGATGTAGGCGGCGCGAGCGGAGCAGAGGAAGGCGACCAGGTCGCCGTACTCCTCGGGCCGGCCGAGGCGCCCGGCGGGGACGTCGCGCTGGGCGGCGGCCTCCGCGGCCTCGATCGAGCCGTAGTTGGAGGCGAGCCGTTCGGTCGCGAAGCGGCCGGTGGCGACGGTGTTGACGGTGATCCCGTCCGCGGCGACCTCGCGCGCGAGGGTCTTGAGGAAGCCGACCGCGGCCATGCGGTGGGTGTTGGAGAGGTTGAGGCCGGCGATCGGCTCGCGGGTCGAGCTGGAGCCGACGTTGACGACCCGTCCCCAGCCGCGTTCCTGCATGCCGGGGACGATGGCGCCGGCGAGCACGCGCGGGGCGAGGACGAGCGAGCGGTAGGCGAGCTGCCAGTCGTCCGGGTCGTGCATCAGCGAGGTGCCGAGCGGTGGCCCGCCGGTGTTGGTGATGAGGATGTCGAGCGGCCCCAGCGCCACCTCGACCTCGGCGGGGAGCTCGGCGAGGCGATCGAGGTCGGTCGCGTCGGCGACGAAGGGGGCGACCTCTCCATCGATCGTCGCGGCCGCCTCCTCGGCGCGCCCCTGCGAGCGGCTGGTGACGGCGACCCGCCCGCCTTCGCGAGCGAGAGCCTCGGCGATTCCCTGCCCGATCCCCTGGCTGGCGCCCATCACCAGCGCAACCCGCCCGTTCAGACCAAGGTCCACGCCCGCCGCCAATGCTCGAACTGCTTCACGCCGATAAAGTAACCGAGCAGGGCGCCCGTAGCTCAGTGGTCAACGGTCCCTTCACGGGGACCAAAGAGCGTCGGTCTTTCAAGCCGAAGGTCGCGAGTTCGATTCTCGTCGGGCGCATTCCGCAGGGTTCCAGGGAAGACCGGGTTCTTCCCATGCTAGAGCCGGATGCTCGGCTTGCGCCTCGAATCACGTTCCGCGCCCTTCCCGGCGATTCCCGGGCGTTCCGCGAGGTCGTGGTCTCATCTTGGTCTCATTTCAAGGCCAGGTGTGGTGGTCCGCGTGCCGCTGACGACTAGGGAGCCGCGCCAGCTCTTAGGCTGCGGCAATCGTGAACGCCGCCGAGAAGAAAGCCCGAGCCGACGTGCGTCGCCTCCAATTCGCGTTTGAGAAAGCACAGAGCCAGCGAGACAGGGCCAGCGCCGAGCGCCGCAAAGGCTTCGAGCGGGCCCGGAAGGCAGGCTTCTCGACGCGCGACATAGCCGCCGAGACCGGTCTGCACCACAGCCGCGTCGCCGAAATCCTTCACGGCAAATAGACAAGCTGTCGGGGTACCCCGACACTTCTGCTAAGGTCGGCAACGACCACAAGAGCGACGGCCCGCCGTGCGCGAACACGACGGGCCGTCTGAGACACAGGAGGTATGAGCTCCCATGTCCTGCGACCACCCTACGGATTGCGCAGAGCGCGGTCCCGCTGCCGAGGACGCCAAGGCAGAGCGCCTCGTCTTGGCTTTTCTCCTCGAAGAACACCCAGCCCAACTGACGATCCCGGAGGTCTCGCGAGCGCTGAACGCCCACCCAGAGGGCTTCAGCAGCGCAGATGCTGTCGAGCGTGCCATTCGAGAACTCAACGGCGCTGGTCTCCTGAGCTGTCCAAGCGGCTTGGCCATGCCCACTCGGGCAGCTCTCTACTTCGCCCGCCTGGAGGACGAGTGATGGCCGGCTCGATGGAAGTCGCCAGGCAATTTGGCCTCACCTTGCGCCGACTCCGCAAGGAGGCCAAGCTGAGCCAGGAACAGCTCGGCCAGCTCGCCTCCCTTCACAGAACGGAGATCGGGTTACTTGAGCGTGGCGCGCGCATCCCTCGCATAGACACGATCATCAAGCTCGCGACGGCCCTTGACGTGCCCGCCGCTCGCCTTCTGATTGGGATCGAGTGGACGCCCGGCACCGCAGAGCCCGGCACGTTCGAGATCTCTCCGCGCATTGTTCGGCACAACGAGTTGATGGAGCGCGCCGCAGAGTTGCGGGCGGGACAAACGGAGGTCGTGGACGCTGCCCAGCTCGTGCGCGAAGCGCGCGACGAGATGGCGGAGCGCACGGAGAGCTGGGAAGAGCCGGAGAAGGATGAGTGAGCGGCTGAATTGGTCGCATCCATCCAAAGGCCAAAGGCAGACCAAGAATGAGACCAAGCGCCCAGCCAAACACCAAAGAGCAACAGATCCAGGTGTTCTCAGAATCGAACCACGGCTCGCAGTAGCTTCAACCACGCAGCTACTCAGACCCCTCCCAGCTACCAACCCCGAACACCCGACACACTGGGAACCCTCCGGTTCGACGCCTGAGCCGCGCCTTCCTGATCCACAAAGTCAGCAAGTAGATCGAGGCCGGTTTGCTCCGGGCGGCCGGCGGCCGATTGTGGCACGGCTGCGCCGTGCTGACGGCCGCTCGTATGGCCGCCCGGACCCCCTTGACCTTCGGTCTTCCGCCTACCTCGTATTGGGACTTTCTGCGATTCGGGCGATGCATTTCGCCAGTTCGAGCGACAGAGGGGGCGTGGACAGGAATACGCCCTCAGAGCCGACCCTCTTCACCGAGCGCACGCTTGCGGCCTACCTCCCAGTCTCGGACCGCACCATTCGCAACTGGATCAGGCGCGGTGAGCTGCCCAGCTACAAGCTCGGAGCTGCAAGACGGATCGACCCCACCGATGTCGATGCCTTCCTTGAAGCCCGCCGGGAGGCAGCGGCGTGAGGCACCGCGAGTCCCCGATCAAGCGCCGCAACCCATCGGGCGAGATCGTCTGGGTCGCCCGCTACACGGGCAGGGACGGTAAGCGCAAGGTCGCCAAACCGGTTTGGAACGGCCGCAAAGGCACGTTCGCCAGAAAGCAGGAAGCCCAGCAGGCGATCGACGAGGCCTACGGAATCGCGGATCGCCCCGACACCCTTGGCGACTATGCAGCAACCTGGACCAAAAGGCATCCGCGCTCAGAACGGACGAACGACACGAATGATCACCGCATCTGCCGTGTCCTCGACGTGGAGATCGAGGGAGTGGCCCTCGAAGGACTGGCCACTGCGCGAGTTGCGTCGCCGCCACACGCTCGCCCTGGTCGACCACATGCTTCGGGTCGAAGGCAGAGCCACCACCGGAGCTGTCGGCATCCTGCGCGCCCTCTCGGCGATGGCCGAGGACGCGATTACCGATGAAGTGGCCGACCTCAACCCCTTCAAGGGAGTCCGCATCCGCGCCAGCGACCCGCGAGCCAAGAAGAAACGCCGCCCGATTCGCGTCTTCAGCTTCGAGGAAATGCACCGCTTCGCCAAGGCGGCCGGGGCCTACGAGGCGATGGTCCGCGTCTTCACCGACACGGGCATGAGGCTCGGTGAGGTCCTGCCCTTACGCTGCGAGGACTTCGACGGCGAGACGCTGAAGGTTCGCCGCACTGCCCATGAGGGGACGATTCTCGACGGCACCAAGACCGACCACGGCGAGCAAGACGCCGGCCGCGTAGTCCCTGTTCCCGCCACCCTCGCCTGGATGCTCGAAGCCCAGATCAACCTCAACGACCCCACATGCGATTTCCTCTTCACGACCCCCACCGGCCGCATGTGGCGCGAGCGAAACTTTTACCGCGACGTCTGGAAGCCCGCCCAGACCGCCTCGGGTCTGGACATCCGCCCCCACGAGTGTCGCCACAGCTACGTCACCCACCTCCGTGCCGCCGGCGTCAACGACGCCGACCTGGCTGAGATCGCAGGGCATCGCGTCGAGACGATGCTGGCGAGGTATGCACATCCTGTCGGGATCGGCTTCGAGGCGGTAAGAGCGACGATCAAGTGAGAGGCGCCAGAGACGTGCCCTCGCCAATTTTTCGCAGGCGAGGGCACGGATCATCTGCCGATCCTTCCTAGGCGGCCTTGAGGGCTGATGGTTCGCTGAGCCAATCAGGCTGATTCTTCGCCCATGCGGTGATTGCGTCGACAAGGGCCTTCAGATCCTGTCGCCGGGACCGAGGACCCATTGCCCCCTCCGAGAACACATCGCCGGGTACCTCGGCAATCCAGGGGCTGTTGGGGGTGACTGGTCCATCCATAAACGCACTCAATTTGGCGAAGAAGTCCACGATTCCGTCCTCATCCCAGCCGTCCTGCGTGAGCTCAAAATAGACACCCGCGAGCACACGGAGCACGCTGGTCGAGCCGAGGAGGCTGGCTTTTCGAAGATCCTCGGGGGCTAGGTTCCCATCGGCCACCTCGGCAAGCGGTCCGAAGCCGGCGAGCAGCGCGTCGAGGAACTCGTTAGTCGTCTCGACTAGGGCGTCCTCACGGAGCTCCTGCTCCTGCCGGCGACCGATCCGGCCACTCAGCCCGACGGTAACGGTCCGGACGAATTCTGCTACGTGCTTGGCGCCGACAAGGTTAGGATTTTTCGCGCTCATACGGTCCTGCTCTGCATCAACGCGGCCCGCAAGGAGGGCGTGCTTGGACACCGGCTCCACGCAGCGGTTTACCACCTTCCGGTTGTCGAACCTGGTCCTGATCGACGACGAGATGCCCAGGGCGTTGTCGGCGATGTCAACGAACATTTGCTTATACGCGGTGGAGTCGTCCTCTATTGCAACCTGAACGGCAAGTCGCTCCTCGCTGAGCCGCCTGCGCTGACGTTCGAGTTCGCCGATCTTGTCCTCGAAATCCTTGACCATCTCCTCGGGTGAGCCGTTCTTCTTCGCCTTTGCGCGTCCGTCGCGATTTGACTCAAGCTCGTTCGCAATTGCTTCAAGCGCGAGGTGGATGCCGAGGATCCGGTGCTGGCCGTCGAGAATCCGAATCTCACTGCGCGCAAGCTTTGGGATCCCCAGGATGCCGAACTGGGTTGATCCGATCTCCTCGGTGGCCTCGTACTCAAACATGTCCGGTGCGCGAAGCAGGATCGCTGGGCAGACCCATTCCTCGTGTTCCCTGATGTAAGCGCCGAATGCGGCGGCGTGGGCGAGGCGGACTCTGCGGTTGCCCTCGGTAGGTCGCTCAGGATCGGGCTTTGGCAGATACGCCGCGATCTCCGTTGGGGTGAGCTCGATGGCATAGATGCGCCGCTTCCCTTGAGTAAAACGAGTTGCAAAGTACCTGTCGTGGGTGCTGTAACCGCTTATTTTCTCATTAGACATGTTGAAGACCTCCTTAAATATCTAGATTTCAAATCTAAATCTTAATTTCCTTGTCAAGCTCTAAACCAATATCGGCGGCGTGACAGTCTGGGATCTTCGGCTTCGCAGGCTGGCGCAGGCAGCCTGGTGGGCGATCCCATAAAGCCGGCTGTCGAGCGTTGGCAGCGACCCCACTGCCGGTACCATGGGCAGGTGACCACGAAGGAGCAACTCCACAAGCTGGTCGACGAGCTGTCCGAGCAAGAGGCTGCCGCCGCGCTGGTAATCGTTGAGCGCCGCCGTGACGACCCTATGCTGCGGGTGCTCGCGTCCGCTCCGCTCGATGATGAGCCCTCCGATGCCGACGAGGATGCCAGCGCTGCCGAGGCGCTCGCATCCCATCGACGGGGCGAGTCGATTTCTTCGGAGCAGCTACGCGCCGAACTTGATCTCGATTGACGCCCGGCTGGTCCCATCGGATCACGCCTCCTGCTCGACGTGACCTGAAGCGACTCGATCCGCCGGTTCAGCGCAGGATTCTCGATTCCCTCGACCGCTTCGTCGCTGCCCCGCGTGATGGGGATATCCGCAAGCTGGACTCGGTCCAGTGGCGCCTTCGCGTTGGCGACTGGCGCGTTCGCTTCAGCTTCGATGATGAGAATCAGGTGATCGTCGTTCTGCGGGTCCTGCCGCGCGGCCGCGCCTACGACCGCTGATACCTCGCGCTGCGAGTCGCATTCCGGTCACATAACCGCCGCAATCCCGCCTCCCATGCGGACCACCACTGTCCTTTCAAGCCGAAGGTCGCGAGTTCGATTCTCGTCGGGCGCATTCGGGGGGTACCAAGGGTTCAGGTCGATCTCGTTGAGAGCCTCGACCACGCCCCGGACGGGCTGTAGCTCGCGTCGAAATCCCTCACGGACGGCGGCCTGTCCTTTGGGTCTAACGGCACGGTCGAAATTCAACACCGACGAGCCGGGCTTTGGAGAGAAGGGGGTCATCCCGAGTGACCTGGCGCTACGTCTCGGCTCGCCTATTCGATGAAAAACGTTCTCTATCGAGTTTTTACGAACACGCACTCGCTTCCACTTATTGCGCATTCTAGAGCCATTTTAACCAGCCACTCCGGTCTTGACTGTCGATCTATCGGACATCTATACTTCCCTTATGGCTCCGCCTCGCCAATGTCCTCCCTCGAGCGCCGAACGCTGGGCGGCGGCAGACGCCGCCCTGACGGCGAGAAGAGAGGGACGCCACGGCCTCTCCCACCACGCGGCTACATCGAAGTGGCCGCTTGCGACGCTTCGACGCTGGGCCAGGGTCGCCGAGCGCTATCCCTCGGCCGAGCGCGACCTGCCCTCTCTCTCGTTTTCTCACTTCGAGTGTGTGGCCGCCCATCCCAAGCGGATGGACATGCTCAAGGAAGCCGCCAGCGGCAAGTGGTCCGTCCAGAGCCTGCGGCTAAAGGCAGCAAGCATGCCGCCCGTCAGTTTTGAGCTAAAGAGCCTCGGGCCCCAGACCCTGGATTCCGCCATCGACTACTGCCAGCGGTTGTCCAGCTTCGAGCCGAAGGCCCGAGCCAGCATGCGGCGGGCGCTCCTTCCCCGGGTGCAAACGCTGGCCGATATGGCGAGCTCACTGGCAAGTGGCTGGGATACCGATGACGAACCCAAGGGCGAGCCAGCGCAAGCTTCACCATGATAAATCCGGGAGCCCCTGCTCCCATTAGCAAGGAGAATGCATGAAGATCAAGGAGTACGGCAAGGACATGCCGATCAGCAAGATTCGGCAGAGCCCGCATCACTTCCGGAAAGAGTCTTCGACCGAGAAGCTCGACGACCTCGCGAAAAGCATCGAGGAAATCGGGCTGATCCATGCGGCGTCGGTCGTCGAGGATCCCTCCGGCGGCTTTGAGCTGATCAACGGCCACCGAAGGTGGCTGGCGCACAAGAAGGCCGGTCTCAAGACCATTCGTGTGAACGTCTACCGGTATGAGGAGGCGGAGCTCGAAGACGAGGCGGTTCGCCGCCAGGCCATTGCTCAGTTCCTCCTGGCAGCGAATAGCGCCGAGCCCTTGATCCCGGTGGAGAGAGCCCGGTACTACCAGGAGGCGATGGAAAAATTCGGCTGGGAGCCGAAGGATTTGGCCCGTGTACACCACAAATCCGAGGACGAGATCCTCGATGACCTGCTGTTCCTCAACCTCGAGTCCCAAGTGCTTGACCTCGCACAGGCGCACCCGGACAGCTTCAGCCAGGAGCATTTGCGTGTTCTGGCCGAGCATTCGTCTGCGAGCACCAAGAAAGCCTGGGCGATGACGCCGGGCGAGCAGGTGGAGGTCGCAACGGCGCTCGCCGAGCAGCGGGACAAGAAAGCCGTTCGCAGCCCGCGGGCGCTCGAGACCCAGATCAAGGCGATCGTCAAAGAGCGCCGCAACAAGGTCAAAGCGGAAAACCGCAAGCTTGGCAAGGGAAAAGAGGACCCGGTCAAGGCCCTATACAAGCTCTTGGACGGTGTCTCGAAATCGATCGAGCAGCTGACGAAGGCCGACTTGTCCCCGATTGCCGGGATCGACCCGCGCGACAAGGGCAAGGCCGTCGAGTCGTTGTTCGGCATGGCGCAAGAGCTGATCGATTTCGCCGAGGGCCCGGTCGCCAAGTTGAAGGCACGACAGCGCACTGCCGCCTAGCGAGATGCCGGCGAGCAGAAAGGTCAAGAGCACCGGTACCGGCGGGTCTTCGCCCAGGGGCGACCTTCTCAGCGAGGACCATTCGGAGATCAAGCTGGTTCCGGCCAAGGACCGGGAGTGGTGGGACAAGTTGGGCGCGGGCGCGAAGGCACGTTTTGCCGCACGCCACCGGAAAAAGTGGACCGACGAGGAAACCAGGCAGCTGATCCTCGCCGATCCCGATACCGAGGACTACTACCAATTGGGCGCACGAATGGGCCGGGGCCCAGGGGCGCTGCGCGCGCGCCGCTCCCAGATGATTCATCTTCTTCGCGAGGAGTACAGCTACGTCGAGAGGGCCAACGCCTACTTCGACGATCCAAAGGCAAACCACAAGTTCGCCGATGTCGGACAGGTCTACCGACTGCTCGGCGAGCTCGAGATCCTCGATCTGCCAGTGAACGAGCAGTTCAAGATGGCAAGGCACCTGAAGCAGCCCTCCAATTCGTGGAGGGGAGACAACACCTCCGCAGTCGAGCAGGAGGAGAAGGCCCGGGAGCGAGCGCTCCGGCAGAGCCTCGAGGACGTGAGGAGAAGGGAGCGCCGATGAGCTTCACACGAAAGTGGCAGGCCAAGGCGTCAGTCACGGTGTGCGCCGCGATGCTGTGCCTGCTCGTCCTCGCCAGCGACGCCTCCGTCGTCAAGGCGGAAGGCATCGTGCCGGTCGAAGGCGGCTGGGTGGCGACCACCTCGGCCGGTCTGCCGGTGAGCTTCGAAGTGAAGGAAGGCAACGTCCTCAACGCCCACTTCCGCTTCAACTGGGGTTTTTGCGGCACCTACGAATCCCACCTCCCCAACACCGACCCGATCGACGCCAACGGCCATTGGAGCTTCCTCGACTCGAGAGGGCAGACGATCGAAGGGACGTTCGTCGCCCCGGACCGGGTCGAAGGCGCGGTGGATGCGGTCGAACGCGAGCTCCCGGGCTGTCCTCACACGCGGGCCACCTTCGTCGCCGCGCCCGGCGAAGTACCGCCGTACGTCAAGCCCCAGGTGTTCGCAGTACAGAACGCGAACACCGGTCACATCTCCAGGCGCCCGAGTGAAATCGTCCTCGGCAAGCACGGCTCCTTCTCCTTCCATGGCCTCAAGTGGCGGAGCTTCGGCGCTCGCAAGGCGTATGCGATCGGGAAGGCTGCAATCCGCAAGGGCAAGCGGGAATGGAACCCGCGGGCCTCGGTGCGGCTCAGCTTCCTGATCGAAGACGGCCCCGACAAACGGATCTACTCGATCGTCCGCTACGTCCTGCATGGATCCGTTCCCCGTGGCTTCGACCACCGCGGCTTTCGGGCAGTGCGCTGATCGGCCAAGGCCGGCGCCGGGCCGGTACTTCGACGCCGTGGTGGGGCTACGTGCCGACCGCCGTATTCATGTCCGCCCCGATTTCACTCGCGCTCAAGGCCCGGTTGTAGATGCGGACCTCGTCGATCAGGCCTTCGTAGAAGTTGGAGGTCTTATAAGAGCCGATCATCAGCTTCAAGCCGTCGACGGTCGGTTTGGCGGCGGTTCGGGTGGAGACCAGAACACCGTTTACATAGAGCTTCATCGAGGTGCCGTCATAGGTCATCGCCAAATGGGTCCAGGTGCCGTTGGTGAGCGTTTTGGTGTCCTCGGCGTCTTCCCAAGACCACGGTGCGTCGGAGATGAAGCCCTCGGGTATCCCTTTGACTTCGCCGCCCGCCTCGAGCTTGTAGGTGTAGTAGCTGGACGTTTCCTTGGTCACCACCGGCGCGTGCAGGCGCGAGCTTTTCGGCTGCACCCAGGCCTCAACGGTCAGGGCGCTCGCGAGCTCAAGCGAAGCGGAGTCGGGGACTTCGACTTTGTCGTTGACGCCGTCGAAGCTGAGCGCCCGGCCGAAGCGCCCCGCCGCGGTGCTGACGGGCCCGCCGACGGCGGTGCCGTTGTTTTTCGCCGGCGAGGAGTCGCTGACCGTGGTCCCCGAGGTCTCCTCGAAGCCGTAGGCGGCGACGAGGCCGGTCGGGGCCGCGGTGTTGCTGACCGTGACCGTCACTTCGCCGGAGGTCGTCGCGTTGCCGGCCGCGTCGCGGGCGCGGGCGGCGAGTTTGTGGGTGCCGTTGGCCACCGAGCCGCTCGACCACTGCAGTTCGTAGGGAGCGCTCGTGTCCTCGGCGCCAACCGGGCTCCCGTCGAGCAGGAACTGGACGCCGCTGATGCCGACGTTGTCGCTCGCCGTCGCCTTCAGCGCCACAGTGCCCGAGACGGCGCCCGCCGTGGGAGCGGTGAGCGAGACCGTGGGCGGCGTCGTGTCGGACGTCGAGGTGCCGCCGGCCTCCGCCGAGGCAGTGCTGAGGTTGCCCGCGGCGTCGATCGCCTTGACCCGGTAGTAGTAGGTGCCGGGCGCGATCGTGTCGACGTAGCCGGGGGTGGCGGGGGTGGCGATCCGGTTGGCGGCCGACGGCGTGAAGCCGCTGCTCGTCGAGCGGTAGACCTCGTAGCCGCTGACGCCGACGTCGTCTTTGGAGGCTTCCCAGCCGAGCGTGACTTTGCCGAGCGACCCGGTCGCGGTGAGGTTGCCGGGCTGGCTCGGTGGGGTCGAGTCCGACGGGCCGCTGGAGACGACCGCCGTATTCATGTCCGCCCCGATTTCACTCGCGCTCAAGGCCCGGTTGTAGATGCGGACCTCGTCGATCAGGCCTTCGTAGAAGTTGGAGGTCTTATAAGAGCCGATCATCAGCTTCAAGCCGTCGACGGTCGGTTTGGCGGCGGTTCGGGTGGAGACCAGAACACCGTTTACATAGAGCTTCATCGAGGTGCCGTCATAGGTCATCGCCAAATGGGTCCAGGTGCCGTTGGTGAGCGTTTTGGTGTCCTCGGCGTCTTCCCAAGACCACGGTGCGTCGGAGATGAAGCCCTCGGGTATCCCTTTGACTTCGCCGCCCGCCTCGAGCTTGTAGGTGTAGTAGCTGGACGTTTCCTTGGTCACCACCGGCGCGTGCAGGCGCGAGCTTTTCGGCTGCACCCAGGCCTCAACGGTCAGGGCGCTCGCGAGCTCAAGCGAAGCGGAGTCGGGGACTTCGACTTTGTCGTTGACGCCGTCGAAGCTGAGCGCCCGGCCGAAGCGCCCCGCCGCGGTGCTGACGGGCCCGCCGACGGCGGTGCCGTTGTTTTTCGCCGGCGAGGAGTCGCTGACCGTGGTCCCCGAGGTCTCCTCGAAGCCGTAGGCGGCGACGAGGCCGGTCGGGGCCGGTTCGGGTTTGTAGGCCGCCGTGTACGTCGTCGCCGTCGCCGGCGCGATGACGTCGTGACTGCTGGCGCCGCCGTCCGACCACGAGGCGAAGCCCAGCCGGGAGCCGCTCAGCGTCTGCGGCGCCGGCGCCGCGACCGAGTTACGCGAGCCGACGATGACGGTCTTGGTGAACGGCGCCGTGGCGCTCTGCTGGCCGGCCACGAGCGTCAGGCCCGGCGGTTCCGAGGCGAAGGTGAGATCGACCGTGCGGGGGTCGATCCGCAGGATCGTCGTGTCGCTCAAGCCGCCGCTGTCGGTCACGGTCAGGCGCAGTTCGAGGTAGGACGGATATTCGTGGTCGGGAGCGGTGAATTTCCCTTCCGAGACGCCGGGGAAGGATTCGATCGAGTGCGAGTGGCAGCTTTCGAGGGTGACGCAGTGGCGCATGATCAGCGCCCACGTCATGTTCGCCGGGCCGAGTTTTCCGTCCTGCGGATCGCTGCCCTCGCCGGAGAACGAGATCTGGTCGCCGACCGCCCAGTGCAGCGCCGTGGTCGGGGCATCGATCTGCGCGTGAGGCGGTTCGTTGCCGGCACCGATCACGACCGAGCCGGTGCCCGTGAGCCCCCCTTTGTCGGTCACCCGCAGGCGCACCGTGACCGTTGCGGCGCTGTTGTACGTCCAGGACGGTTTGGCCGCGGTCGAGTCGTCGAACTGGCCGTCGCCGTCGAGGTCCCAGGCGTAGGTCATCGAGTCGCCCGTATCGGGGTCGCTCGAGCCCGAGCCGTCGAAGTTGACCGTCAGCGGCACCGGCCCGGACTGCGGCTGGGCGGTCGCGACCGCGGTCGGCGCCCGGTTCGCGCCGGGGTAGCTGACGCGCCGCACCGAGCCGGTGAAGTCGACGACGAAGAGGTCGCCACCGGGCCCGATCTTGATGTTGACGGGGTCGATGTTGCGCAGGAAGCTCAGCCGCGTCGATGGATCGGGCAAGCCGTTTTTTTCGAACATCACCCAGGCGCAGCGTCGCGAGTAGTCGGCGAAGAAGAGCGCGCCCGAGTAGGCGGCGGGGTAGTTGCCGCCCTGGTAGAAGGCGAGGCCGGACGTCGAGGAGCCCCCGGATTCGTTGCAGTCCTCGCCCGGTACCACCAAGCTGCTGTGCGAGTAGGTGAAGAGCGGGGGCGTGACGGAGCCGGGCGTGTTGTAGAGCTGTTTGCACATGTTCAGGCCCGCGCCTTCGTATCCGGCCGTGCGCCCGACGCCCTCATAGCAGGGCCAGCCGAAGTTGTCGACCGTCGCGTCGTCCGCTTTTGGCAGGCGGTCGATCTCCTCCCAGGACCCCCAGCCGACGTCGCCGACGTAGATTTCGGAGGTGCCGGGCCGGAAGGTGAAGCGGAACGGGTTGCGCATCCCCTCGGCGACGATGCGCCGCGCGTTGGCGTCGGGGCTCGCGCTCAACGGGTTGCCGGGTGCGGCGGCGCCGGTGTCGGGGTCGACCCGGATCAGGCTGCCGTCGAGGGTGGTCGGATCGGACGGGGTGAGGAGGTCCTGGGCACGCAGGGCGCCTCCCTCGGCGGTCGGCGGGGTTTGTTTGCCGCCAGCCGCGACCGGGGGGTCCCCGCACGGGTTGCCTTCCTGGCCGTAGTCGGTAAAGTCGAAGCTCGCGCCGTCCCCGCCCGAGAGGTAGAGCATGCCGTCGGGCCCGAAGGCAAGACTGCCGGCCGAGTGGCTTGGGTACTGCTGACACCAGTCGTTCAGCAGGGTCTGTTCGCCGGTGACGACGTTGCCGCTGAGCGTCAGTTTGACGAGGCGCGTGCTGGCCATGCAGCCGAGGTCGGTGGCCCCGGGCGGCGTTGGGCACGGGTCGGCGGTGGCGCCGGGCTGCCCCCAGCGCGGCGGCGTTTCGCCGATTCCGCCGTCGAGCGTGTAGAGCGCGTATATGTATGGACGGATCGGGAACTGCGGGTCGAGCGCGATGCTGAGCAGGCCGCGATCCCAGAAGTTGTAGACCTGGGTCCGCAGGTCCGCGGCGATCGTCGGCGTCGTTGCGCTCAGGCTCGAGAAGACCTTGATCAGGCCGCTCTTCTCGGAGACGAACACGCGGCCGTCCGGCGCGAAGGCGACGTCGGTCGGCTCGGTCAGGCTGCTGAAGACGACGTTTTCAGTGAAGCCGGGCTGAAGCGGCAGGGCCTGCGCCGGGGGCGCCGAGCTCCACGCCGCGGCCCAGGCCGAAAGGGCGAGAAGGCAGGCGAAGCTCAGGGATCGAAACTTGGACGAGACGATCATGAGCGCTCCATCGTCGATGTAGAGAGTCCTTCTGTCAACCGAATCGGGTCGGTATCGGTGACAGAGGCTCTCTGGATGCCGCCGCATTACACCCGCGTACCTAGGGACTTGTCGCTCTAGGTAGCCAACTTTTCCTGCCCGCGGCGGTTGCGGGCAACTCTAGGAACACCACCTTTTTCTTGACCTTGTAAACAGAGCGTGCTTCACTCACGCCTGTTCCATGTACGCAATAGTTCAGTCGTAACCGTCCCGGACGCGAAGCATCGCATTCCGGGGCGCAGGGAAAACAGGGAAAAGACGAGCCCAAGAGGGTCGCAAGGGAAGCGGCCGGCAGAAGGGCTCGAGGGACAAGGAGAGAGCTACGTGAGAAGCCACGCGAAGGCATCGTCGCTGGGATCGAACCCGGATCGGGGCGCAAGCCGTCGGTTCACCCGTCGTTCCGGCGTCCTCGTCGCGCTGCTCGCGGCTCTGATGGCGGCAGCATGCCTTCTTCCGGGTTCGGCCCTCGCGATTGAATACCGCTCGCTGACGGGCACCTTCGGCTCCGACGGCACCTCGGGCAGCGGCTTCTCCTACGTCGGACCGCTCGCCCTCGATCAGGGCAACAAGCACCTCTACGCCCTCGATGAGCCCGCGCAGAAGCTCTACGGCTTCAACGCCTCGACCCCCGGCACCCACACCCCGCTCGGCGGCAGCTTTCCGCTGAGCGAGCCGGCGGCGAGCTACTACGACGGCATCGCCGTCGACAGCGCCCTGCACCACATCTACCTCGCCAGCTACAGCGAACACAAGCTATTCGGCTTCGACGAAAGCGGCAGCGCCGTATCGGGTTTCCCGATCAGCGGTCTCGACGGCTACTTCGGCGGCGGTGTCTGCGGCGTCGCCACCGACACCTCCGGCAACATCTGGCTCAAAGACGGCACCAACCTCAGGGAGTTCAACTCCGCCGGCGAACCCTACGAGGGCGCCGGTGCCCTGAATGAACCGTCATGTCACATCGCCGCCGACGACGAAGGCAACGTCTTTGCCGCAAATCCGTTTGGTGCCACTTACGAGTACACGGCGGCCAGCGGTTGGGTCAACGAAGAGAAAATCGAAATCGACCCCGAACCCACCTTCGCGCTCGCCCTCGACCACTCGACCGGTGAACTCTACGTCGTCCACGAAACCTCGATCTCGGTCTACGACGCCGAAGGCAACTTCCTCTATGAATTCGGCGGCGGCGGGAACTACTACGGCGAATTCAGCGGCATCGCCATCGACGAAGCGACCGAAGAAGTCTACGTCGCATCCCCCGAAACCGGCAAGATCGACGTCTTCGGCCCGCCGCTCTCGGTCCCCAGGCTGAGCATCGGAGTGGTCGACGGGATCACCAGCACGGGCGCGACCCTGCACGGCACGGTCAACCCCAAGGGCCAGACGCTCGAAGACTGCCACTTCGAGGTTGTTCCAGCCTCGCAGTACATCTCCAGCCAATACAACAACGTCACCGCGGAAGAGAAGTTCCCCTGCGTCCCCGCCCCCGGCTCGATCCCCGTCGACTCCAACCCGCACGCGATCAGCGCCGCCCTCACCGGCCTCGAACCGGGGACCGTCTACCACTACCGACTCACGGCCAAGAACACGATCGGAGAAGCCAGGAGCTCGGATCGCCAGTTCACCTCCGGTCCCGCCGCGCCGCTGGTCGAAGAACAGGCCATCCAGGCGGTCGGCAATGCCGACGCGACCGTTACCGCCAAGATCAACCCGCAGGGCGGCGAAACGACCTACCACGTCGAGTACGGCACGACCGAAGCCTACGGGCAGAGCAGCGAAGAGAGCTCCGCCTTCGGCTTCCCCACCGACCACAGCAAGCACCCCGTCAGCGTCCACATCAGCGGGTTGGAACCGGGCGTCGCCTACCACTTCCGCTTCGTCGCCACGAACGAAGTCGGAACGACGAACGGCGCCGACACGACCTTTGCCACCTACCCGGGCGGCGCGCCCGCCTTCGCTCCCTGCCCAGACGACCAGTTCCGCGCGGGCGCGGGCGCCCGCCTGCCGGACTGCCGCGCCTATGAGCAGGCGACCCCGATCGACAAGCACGGCTCCAACGCCCAGGTCTCTCCCGGCCCGGTCAGCGCCTCGGGCGATCGCTTCACCTTCTTCGCCAACGGCGGCCTGCCGGCCAGCGGCGGCCTCTCCAACATCACCCCCTTCCTCGCCACGCGTGGGCCGGGTGGCTGGAGCTTCGACGGGGTTCTGCCTCCCACGCTCTCCACGGGCAGCTTTGCGACGCCCCTCGGTACGAACGAAGACCTCTCAGCCGTGCTGGTCAAAAGCCAAGGCGCCGGCGGCGTAGGGGAACAGCTCTTCATCCGCGACAGCGAAACGGCGACCTTCGAACCCGGCCCCGCCGTCGCCGGCGAACTCCACGGCACGGGCTCACAGGGCTTCGCCGCGGACCCCAGGCACCTGATCTTCGTCAGCGAAACCCAGCTCCTGCCGAGCGCCCCGGCCAATACGCGCAACCTCTACGACCTCGATCACGGCGCGCTCACGCTCGTCGACCGCGTCCCGGCGGGTTCGGAAGTCAGCTGCGACGACGAAGCGGGCCCCGCCTGCGTCGTGCCGGCGGAAGGCATGCGCGAAGGAAGCGGGGGCGAAATCTCCCGCGATGGCTCCCGCGTCTTCTTCACCGTCAGGGGACCAGGCCAGCCCTTCAACTCGGGCCGCCTCTACGTGCGCGAAGACGGAACGAAGACCGCCCGGATCTCCGCGTCCCAACGCACGACGCCCGACCCCGGCGGCGAAAAACAGGCCAGGTTCGCGGGCATCACCCCCGACGGCTCCAAGGCCTTCTTCCTCAGCTGCGAGAAACTCACCGACGACTCGACCGCAAATTCAAGCGGGGCAAACGCATGTGCGGGGCCGCTTGGAAACGCGACTCATGGTCAGGACCTCTATTCGTATGACGCGGGAACCGGTGAGCTGACCGACCTCAGTGTCGACACCAACGTTGGCGATCCCTCCGGCGCGGGTGTAAAGGAAGTCCTCGGCACCTCCGAAGATGGCTCCTACGTCTACTTCTTCGCCGAGGGTGTGCTCGCTCCCGGTGGGACGCATTCCGAATGCACGGGCTTCCAAGCCAAATGCAACCTCTACGTCTACCACAACGGCGTAACCACGTTCATCGCTCGCCCACAGACCGGCTTCATTCAAGCCAGAGTCAGCGCCGATGGCCGGGCGATTCTCTTCAGCTCGAGTGAAAGCCTCACCAGCTACAACAGCAGTGGCACTGAGTTCTTCCGCTACAGCGCTCCCGACGAAGAGCTGCTCTGCGTGAGCTGCAACCCGACGGGGCTTCCGCCGATCAGCGGTGTGGGCCTGGGAACGAAAGGCAACTTCATCGGCAGCGGCATCGGCATCGGCAGCGGCCCCCCCCGCAACCTCTCCGCCAACGGCAACCGCGTCTTCTTCGAGAGCGGCGACGCATTGGTCCCCACCGACACCAACGGCAAGACCGACGTCTATGAGTGGGAGGCAAAGGGAGAAGGCAGTTGCGAATCCGAAAGCCAGGACGGCGGCTGCATCTACCTGATATCGAGCGGAACGAGCCCCGAACGCTCGACCTTCCTTGGGGCCTCGAGGAACGGCGACCACGTCTTCGTCTTCACCGAACAGCAGCTGGTGCCGACCGACGAAGACCGGCTGATCGACGTCTATGACGCGGCTGTAGACGGAGGCCTAGCTTCGCAGCACACCCTCTCCCCGCCGAGCTGCTCGAGCACGGCGTGCCAGGCAAACCCGGCTCCGCCGCCTGACCCGAGCCTCGCAAGCGCCGCGTATTCGGGCGCCGGCAACGTGCACCCGCACACGACCAACCGCGGATGCCCCAAGGGCACGCGCAAGGTGCGCGGCAACGGCAAGTCGCGCTGCCAGAGAAAGCACCGCAAACGAGCGCACAAGCGCCATCACAACCGAGCAAACGTCAACCGCGGAGGTTCCAAGTGATTTCGGCAAAGCGAGTGAAGACTGCAAAGATGCCGCGCCGCGCCGTAATCGCCCTTGCCCTGTTTGCGCTCGGAGTGGCGCTGTTGCCCGCGAGCGCCTCGGCGGCTCCGGCGGGACCGGCTTGGAACATCACCTCCGCGACGCTGACGCCGACGAACCTCACCCCCGGCGATAACAGCGGCAAGAGCAACTACGTCATCGCGATTACCAACGTCGGCTCCCAAGCCACCACCGGGAGCCCGTTCACGGTCACCGACGAACTGCCCGAAGGACTCACTCTGAACCCGAGCCCCAGTGCGTTTGGAGTCTCTTTACACATGTTCGACGATGGCGAAGAAAACGGCATCACCAACAGTGTCTTCACCTGCAACGCTACCTCGGCCAGTTGCAGCGGCGATACCGTAGTTAACCCTGGTGAGCGCCTCTACGTGCAGGTCCCGGTCAACGTCGCCCCGAACGCGCCCCCGGTTGTCACAAACAAGGTGACGATCAGCGGCGGCGGCGCGGCGGCGGCCTCTGACAGCATGCAGACTACGGTCAGCTCCGAACCGCCGCCATTTGGCCTCGAGCGCTTTGAAAGCTCGATCCTCGACCAGGGCGGCGCCGAGGAGACCCGCGCCGGCTCTCATCCCTACCAGCTGCACACCGCCGCCCAGTTCAACCTATCCAACATTGCTGGCCGACCGGTCGAAAACCCGCGCGACATAGTCGCCGACCTACCGGCCGGCGTCGTGCTCAACCCCGAAGCGACCCCGGTGCGCTGCACGGAGTCCGAATTCGAGAGCGTCAGCGGAATCGGGAAAACCGCATGCCCCGACGCCGCCGCGGTTGGAATCGTCCACATCACGATTCCGCTCACTGGCTCTGCCGTGCCGGCTTTTACCTCGCCCCTGTACAACATGGTGCCGCCGCAGGGACGCCCGGCCGAGTTCGCCTTTAACGCCGCCGGCGTCGGCATCCCAGTCCATCTGCTGGGCAAGATTCGCAGCGACGGCGACTACGGGCTCAGCTCCGAGACGCTCGACGTGCCAGGCGTTCGGGGCGATCTCAGGTGTATCGGTCGACCTCTGGAACGATCCTTCCGACCCGAGTCACGACTTCAGGCGGGGCAATTGCGGGGTGACGCATGTGCTCGGGGATGCCTGCCCCGTCACGCCCACTCACACTTCGCTGCTGACGATGCCGAGCGCCTGCTCGGGACCGTTGAAGACGGCCTTCACGGCGAACTCCTGGCAGAACCCCGGCCACTTCATCACGGCGAGCGAAGAAAGCAAGGATGCGGCCGGTGACCCGGTGGGAGTGAGCGAATGCGACAAGCTCGGCTTCAACCCGAAGACCGATGTCAACCTCTCGACCGATCAGGCCGAGACGGGGACGGCATTCGACATCAACGTCGACATGCCCAACGACGGGTTGGTCAACCCCTCGGCGATCGCCGAATCGCTGGCCGAAAAAGTCGTAGTCACCCTGCCCGAAGGGGTGACGATCAACCCCTCGGTCGGCGAAGGCCTGGGCTTCTGCACGCCATCTCAGTACGCCAAGGAGGCGCCCTTCTCGGTCGACGGAGAGGGCTGTCCCTCTGACTCCAAGGTCGGCTCGCTGCGGCTGGAAACGCCGCTGCTGTCGAAAGAAGCGATCGACGGCTCGGTCTACCTAGCCCAGCAGGACAACCCGCTGACCACCGAACACGGCGCCGAGAACCCCTTCGACACCGATGTCGCCCTATACATGGTCCTGCGCAACACCAAGCTCGGCATCATGGTCAAGAAGCCGATCAAGGTGATCCCCGACCCGAAAACGGGCCAGCTCGTAGCGACGCTGGAAGACATCCCGCAACTGCCCTTCAGCCACTTCAACTTCCACTTCCGCGAAGGTGCGAGGGCTGCTTTGATCAGCCCCGCGGCCTGTGGCAAGTACACCACGGTCTCGAAGTTCTATCCGTCCTCGGCTCCAAACAGCCCCAAGACAGTGACCTCGGACTTCGAAATCACCAAAGGCGTGCACGGAGGCCCCTGTCCCTCGGGAGGCCTGCCGCCCTTCAACCCAGAATTCCAAGCGGGCTCGGTCAACAACGCCGCCAAGTCCTACTCGCCCTTCGACATGCGCCTGATTCGCCATGACGGCGATCAGGACATGACCAAGTTCTCCGCCGTCCTGCCTCCCGGAGTGCTCGGCAAGCTGGCCGGAGTCGGCAAATGCTCCGATGCGGCAATCGCCTCGGCAAGGAGCAAGACCGGTAGGCAGGAGAAAGCGAGCCCCTCCTGTCCCGCAAACAGCCTGATCGGCCACACCCTTGCCGGAGCGGGAGTGGGCGACTCATTGACCTACGTCCCGGGCCAGCTCTACCTCGGAGGCCCATACCACGGCGATCCGCTCTCGGTGATCTCGATCACCCCGGCCCTGGCCGGTCCCTTCGACGCAGGCACCGTCGTCGTCAGGGAGGCACTGACCCTGAACCCGGTGACCGCAGAAGTAGAAGTCGACGGTGCCCACTCAGACCCGATCCCCCACATCCTCAAAGGGATCGTCTTGAAAGTCAGGGACCTACGCGTCTACGTGGACAAGCCCGAATTCATCCTCAATCCGACCGATTGCGAACGAAGCAGCGCCAAATCGACTCTCTTCGGCGCCTACAGGAACGTCTTCGACCCAAGCGATGACGTACCGGTAGGCCTCTCGACCCCCTACCAGGCGGCGAGCTGCGCAAGCCTAGCCTTCAAGCCGAAGCTAGCTCTGGAGCTGCACGGCGGGACCAGGCGAGGCGACCACCCGGCGCTGAAGGCAGAAGTCACGGCAAGGAGCGCCGATGCCAACATCGGCAAAGCCGTAGTGACCCTGCCGCAATCGGCATTCCTAGACCAGGCCCACATCCGCACGATCTGCACCCGGGTCCAGTACTCGGCAAACGGCGGAGCCGGGGGAGGCTGTCCGAAAGCAGCCCAGTACGGCTACGCCAGGGCGTTCACGCCTCTGCTCGACGAACCGGTAGAAGGGCCCGTCTACCTCAGGTCCTCAAACCACAAGCTACCCGACCTGGTCGCAGCTCTTCACGGCATCGTCAACGTTGACATCGTCGGGCGAATCGACTCCTTCAAAGGTGGCATCAGAAGCTCCTTCGAAACGGTGCCCGACGCACCCGTCTCCAAATTCATCCTCAACATGCAGGGCGGCAAAAAGGGACTTGTGGTCAACAGCAGAAACCTCTGCGCCGGAACCAACAAGGCAGATGCCGTCTTCGACGGGCAAAACGGAGTGCCCTACGACTTCAAGCCGGTCGTGAAGCCGAGCTGTGGGAAGGCGCGGAAGGGATCGCAGAAACGGCATCGCCCGAGCCACTAGGGCGACTTCCCAGCCGGCACGGCCTCTCCCCCCAGGAGGTCGAGTCCGACCAGCGCCGTCGCATGCTGGCCGCGATCGCGGCGGCGCTGGAGAAGCACGGATACGCCGGCACCACCGTGTCCAAGGTGCTGGAAGGCGCCGGGGTTTCCCGGCGCACCTTCTACGAGCAGTTCGCCGACAAAGACGACTGCCTCCTGGTTGCCTATGACGATGCCGAGAGGCGAGCCTGGGCGCAGGTCGTCGCCACTGTGGCCGGCGAGTCGCATGAGGACTGGCCCCATCGGGTCTACATGGCTGTCGCCGCCACGATGGACTTCCTTGCCGCGGAACCGGCCACCGCACGGCTCTTCACCCTGGAGGCGCGGACGTTGCTCCCCCTCGCCGAACGGCAGCGCGGCGCGGTCGAGCGCATCGTCGCCATCCTGCGCGCAGGCAACCGGGCGAAGTCCGACTCCGACGACCTACCCGAGACGACCGAGCGCACGCTCGTCAACAATGTGACTGCCCTCGCCGGCTCCTACGTGCTCAGCGGCGCAACCGAGCTGCTGCCGAGCCTCACTGCGCAACTGGCCGACCACCTGCTCCTTACCTACCGGGAGGCGGACGCCGGGGAGGCCGATGCTTCGGCCGCGACGCGAGGCCCCAGGTAAGGGACGAGCAGGGCGAACTCCAACTCCGACAGGAGCTCGGGCAGGTTCTCCGCCCGCCCCTCGCGCAGCTCGTCGAAGATCAGCCCAGCGACCGCGCTGATTGCCATCAGAGCGGTGTTCGCCGGCAGCTCGGGCTCCTCTCCTCTTGAGTCTGGCTCGAACAGGGCCGCAAAGCGCTCCACGCCTGTCCAGTGGCGCCGCCGTGCCTCCGCGCCCGCCGTGGAGATCTCGACGATCGCCGTCCGTGCCAGTGCCGGCTCGGTGGCGAGCAGCTCGACCACCGCGGCAAGTCCGTCCCTCGCCCGTTCGCGCCAATTGCGCCCGTCTTCGCAGGCGGTTTCGGCGGTTTCGAGGATCGTCTCGATGGCTCGGTCATGGGCGGCGAGAAAGCACTCCTGCTTGTCGCTGAAATGCTTGTAGAAGGTGGTGCGCGAGACGCCCGCCTCGGTCAGGACGTCGGCAACCGAGGCAGCGAGGTAGCCCTTGTTGCCGGCAACGCGGATCATCGCCTCGACGATCGCTTCGCGCCTGGTCCCGTCCCGCTCCCCCGCTCGCTCCGGCATATACACCAGGGTACGCCACTTTACCTGTAAATGTACTAAGGAGTTCGCCCGGCAAACGGCCGGGGAAGCCGCGCGCAGAGCGCTGCAAACAGCCCCACCGCCACGGCAGCGCCGAGCCAGTGGGCGCCGATCAGGACGAAGAGCAGGCTGGGAATCCCCGCCAGGGCTGCCCGGAGCAGAACGGGCGCCTCGGGCAACCCGACGACGCGCGCCGTCAGCCAGGCGCAGAGCATCCAGGCGAGCGGCCCAGCCAGCCAGCCCCAGCTCTCGAAGAAGCCATGCGAGAAGACGAGCCCAAGTAGCACCGAGAGCACCGCCACGGCCACGACCTGCACCACAGCCACGCGCCAGAGGATCGCCGAGTCCACGGGCCGATTCTTTCAGGCGGGTCCCTACTGGAGAGCGAAGACGACGTGGACGGTCGCCGTCACCGTCGAAGACCCGGGCTTCACGGGGGGTGCCGGCTCGGCGGCCCCGCCCTTCAGGCCAGCTTCCGGTTGGTTGGGTACGACTTCGGAGCCTTCTTCGATGCTGATCGCCGGCCCCAGGGTCGCCCCGGCCCGGGACGCGAGGCCGGCGGCCTTCGCCTTCGCCTGGTCGAAGGCGGCAAGCAGGGTGCTTTCGTAAGCAAGCGCGGGGTCGCCGGGGAAGAAGCGCGGGCCTCTGGTGCCGGTGGCACCGGCCGCCACCGCGGCGCTGACCAGTTCTCCGGCCCGGTCAGGTTGGTGCAGGGTCACCGAGATCCCCTCGCTCGCCCTGTAGACGGTCCGCTTGTCGCGGACGACCTTGCGGATCGAGATTTGCCCGGTCGTGACGTCTCCCGCGCCAACGCCCGGAACGGCCTCCGCCGCCGCGATCACCGCTCGCAGGCGGACCGCGACGATGCGGAGCGCCGCCGTACGCGAGCTTCGTTCCTTGGTGACCTGGAAACCGAGGCCGGCGGTGTCGTTCGGGACCTGCTGCGTCGCCGAGCCGTTGACCGTGACCGTGCGTTCCAGCGCAGATGCCGGAGCTGGTGCGAGCAGGCAGAGGGCAAGGAGCGCCAGGAGAGGCGGGAGCGAAGCCCGCCGCATCACTCGCTCGCCTCACCGTCGGCGGCGCGGCGCAGCGCGGCGACGTCGAGCTTGCGCATCCCCAGCATCGCCTTCATCGCGCGCTCGGCTCGCCCCTTGTCGGGATCGGCGAAGAGCTCTTCCATCCCGGTCGGCACGACCTGCCAGGAGAGCCCGTAGCGGTCCTTCAGCCAGCCGCACTGACCTTCCTCGCCGCCCTCCGACAGCTTGTCCCAGTAGTAGTCGACCTCCTCCTGGGTCTCGCATTCGATCGCGAAGGAGACCGCCTCGTCGAAGCTGAACTCGGGACCGCCGTTGATGCCGATGAAGCGCTGGCCGTCGAGCTCGAACTCCACGGTCATCACCATGCCCGCATCGCGCGGGCCGGCCTCGGTGTAATGGGTGACGTTGACGATCCGCGAGTCGTCGAATACGCCGACGTAGAACTCCGCGGCCTCCTCGGCCTCGGTGTCGAACCACAAGTTGGGGACGATCTTCTGCGGCATGGGACCACCTCCTGACATGCGGTTACCCGATTGGCGGTGGACTATCCTCCCTGATCGGTCCCAAGCCCGGGCGGTTAGCTCAGTTGGGAGAGCACCTCCCTTACAAGGAGGGGGTCACTGGTTCGAGCCCAGTACCGCCCATCTCAGCCCTGCACCCGGCTGCCGACCTCGATCTTCAGGCCGGTCTCGCGCTCCGAGACCTTCCAGAGGCGGTCGATCACTCTCTCCATGCCGAGCCGCCACAGCACCGGCTTGCGGACCGGCGGGCCGTTGTTGACGAAAAGCGGGCCGTAGAACTGGCCGCCGCGTGCCCCGGGATCGGTCGCCGCCCGCAGCTGCGAGAGCGCTCCCTGCGCCGGCGACATCCCGGTCGAGCTGGCGAGGCCGTGGAAGAAGCGCTGCGAGAAGCCGCCGTCGGTTTCGGCGACGCTGACCGCCTGCAGGTCGGTGTTGGAGAGGCCGGGATGGGCGATCAGGCTCGCCGCCGGCGCGCCCGCGTCCTCGAGCAGTCGGTTCAGGCCGAGGCCGAAATGGAAGTTCGCGAGCTTCGCCTGGCCGTAGGCCCGCCAGGGCCGGTACCGCCCGTGCAGGTGGGGATTGTCGGGGTCCACCGCCCTGCCCATGTGGTGGGCGGTGCTCGTGACCGTGACGATCCGGGCCGCGTCCGCACGCAGCAGCGCCGGCATCAGCAGCGCGGTAAGGGCGAAGTGCCCGAGGTGGTCGACGCCGAACTGCATCTCGAACCCGTCGACGGTCTTGCGCTCGGGGATGCCCATCACGCCGGCGTTGTTGACGAGGATGTCGATCGTCTGGTGGCTGGCGAGGATCCGCCCAGCAGCCTCGTGTACGGACGCCAGCGAGCCGAGGTCGAGCTCGACGACCTCCAGGGCTGCGCCCGACGCGCCACGGCGGATGTCTGCCTCGGCCTCCGCCGCCTTCTCCTGGTTGCGGGCCGCCATCGCCACCTCGGCGCCCGCCGCCGCCAGCGCACGCGCGGTCTCGAGACCGAGGCCGCCGTTGGCGCCCGTGACAACGGCCGTGCGGCCCGTCAGGTCGGGAATGTCGGAGACGCTCCAGCTCACCGGGATCCCTCGTCAAAGGAGCGAATATTCATTCACGCACAATATTGATTGGTTGAGTGCCGCTAGCCTCAAGGGCGATGGCCGACCCCGTCCTGGTCCCTGATGAGCCTCGGCACGTCGCGCCTGCGCTCGAGCAGGCGTTGCGCCTTTTCGCGACGCCTGTCCAGGACGATGAGCTCGACATTTCCCGTGGCTACCTCGACCTTTTGGGCGAGCGGGACCCGACCGGCACGCACCTCGGCCAGCGGCTGATGGTGAGCCGCGCGCTGCCGCTGATCTACCAGCGCTTCTGGCGCCCGCTCGGTGGTCGCCTGTTGATGGGGCTGACGGGTCCCAGCACTGGCGAAGAGCACCGCATGGCGTTGGACATGCTTTCGATCGAGCCCAAAGACCGGGTTCTCGACGTCGCCTGCGGTCCCGGCAACTTCAGCCGCGACTTCGCCCGCGCCGCGAACGATGGCCTCGTTGTCGGCATCGACGCCTCGGCGCCGATGCTGGACGTCGCCATCCGTGACACCGAGGCCGGCAACGTCGCCTACCTCCGCGGGGATGCCTCTGCACTGCCGTTTCGCGACGGCAGCTTCGACGCGATCTGCTGCTTTGCCGCGCTCTATCTGATCGAGGAGCCGCTGCGGGCGCTGAGGGAGATCGTTCGCGTCCTGGCACCGGGAGGCCGCGTCGCGCTCCTGACCAGCTGCAACCGGGGCCCGTTGCCGGCCGGCGTCGCCAGTCGGATCGTTCGCCGGCTGAGCGGCGTGCGGATCTTCGCTCGCGACGAGTTGGTGCGCGTGCTGGTCGGCGACGGCCTCGTCGAGGTGGACCAGCAGGTCACCGGTCTCGCCCAGTTCCTCTCAGGACGAAAGCCGCAGGTGGCCTAGATGGCTCACATGGGCGGCACCGCCAGCGCGGAGATCAACGCTCCCCTCGACGAGGTCTGGGCGGTGGTCGAGGACGTGCTCACCGCCCCCGACTGGCAGGGTGGGCTGGAGGCGATCACTGCGCTGGAGCACGACGACGAGGGGCGCCCGACCCTGGTCGAGAGCGTCAGCGACGTCAAGGTCAGGCAGGTCAAGACGCAGGTGCGGTTCAGCTACGAGCCGCCCACGCGCCTCTCCTGGGCCCAGGAGAAGGGCGACCTGAAGTCGGTCGAGGGGTCCTGGCTGCTGGAGGATCTCGGCGGCGGGCTGACGCGGGCGACCTACTCGCTCGACGGCGATCCGGGGCGGATGCTCGGCATGCTCATCCGCGGGCCGGTCGAGGCCGCCGCGCGGGCGGTGCTGGTCAACGCCCGTCCGGGCGAGCTCAAGGCGCGAGTCGAGGGCGCCTGATGCCCGACCGCGACCTCTCAGTCGTCGTCTTCGGCGCCACGGGTGTGACCGGCCGTCGCGTTGCCGCCTACCTCGCGGAACGGGCCGGTGAGCTGGGCGCGAGCTGGGCGGTCGCCGGCCGCGATCCCGCAAAGCTGGAGCGCGTGCTCGCCGAGGTCGGGGTCTCGGCGCCCGAGACCATCGTCGCCGACGTCGACGACCCGGCCTCGCTGGCCGCGATGGCGTTCCGTACCCGGGTCGTCCTCGACCTCGTCGGTCCCTACACCCTCTACGGCGAGCCGGTGATCGAGGCCTGCGTTGCCAACGGCTCCCACTACGTCGACCTGACCGGGGAGATTCCCTTCGTGCGCCGGATGATCGACGCCTTCCACGACCGCGCCACGGCGGCCGGGGTGAAGATCGTCGAGATCTGTGGCTTCGAGGCGCTGCCACCCGACCTCTCCGTGCTGCTCGCTGCCGAGACCGCCCGCGAGCGCTGGGGCGAAGAGCTCGTTGCCGCGGACGTCGACGTCGTCGCCAACCAGCCGTCGGGGCGCCTCGGGCTCGCCGACCTGATCTCCGGCGGGACGCTGCAGAGCATGGCCGAGGCGGTCGGGGGCGAGGACGCCGCCGCGGTCGTCGACGCCGCGGCCCTGATCCCGGACCCGGCCACCGCCGATGCGGTGCGGTGGCGCAGCCCGATCACCCTTGCTCCCCGGGTCAACGCCCGCGGCGACGCGGTCGCACCGATGACGCCCATCGCCTTCATCAACCCCGCTGTGATCCATCGCACCTGGGCGCTCCTCGTCGCTGAGCGCGGCGGCGCCACGGATGAGCCGCTGCGCTACCGCGAGGGGATCGGGATCCCCGGCGGCGCGGCGACCCTGCCCCTGCGCTACGCGGCGGCGGGGGCGCTCGCCGGGGTGCAGGCAGGGTTCCGCGGGCTCAGCCGGTCGCGCCCCGCGGTCAGGGAGCGCTCGGCCGCACTGATGCGCAGAGCGCTGCCGTCCTCGGGCTTCGGCCCCTCCGGCGACCGCCTCGAGGAGTGGTCGTGGCAGTTGACCGCCGATGCGCGCACCGCCGCCGGCCGCCATGTGCGAATCGACGTGTTCGCGGAGGGCCATCCCGGGTACCTGACCACGGCCAAGCTGCTCGGCGAGGTCGGTCTGCTCCTCGCCGAGCAGGGAGGCACTCCCGAGCGCGCCGGTTGCCTGACCCCGGCCACCGCGCTCGGTACGGCGAACCTCGGCCGGTTCGAGCGCGCTGGCGCGCGCTTCGTCGTCTCTTCCTAAGACGCATCCGACTTTCACCCCACCCTGGTGTGGTCAAAGTCGGATGCGCGCGCGTAGCCGTTGCCACAGCGACGGCGGCCGCGGTTGGGTGCGCCGCCACTCCTCCTCGGTCGGCAGCCGTCCCGCCTTGCGGGCGGCAAGCACGCACGCCGTGTGCGCATGGCGGCGACGCGCGCTGTCGCCCTCGGGCGCGATCAGGAAGTGCTCGCTGAGGGCGGGGAGGTGGTTGCCGCAGAGCGGACAGCGGTAGGTGGCCGGCTTGCGGTTCTGCGCCGGCCGCATCGCCCACCAACGGACGTGCCGGTGCTCCGGGGTCAATATGGACCTCGCAGCACCGGCACGTCCAGCGACCTGCTTAGGACGTGGGGCGGCCGGCGAGCTGGGGCGTCACCGTGCCGCCACGCCGCCGCTCGGCCTTGGTGACGACGTCGAAGAAGACGTCATTGCGACCGCGGCGCATGCGGTGGGGGAAGGCGCGGTGGGTACGGCGGTGGGCGGCGGCAATCGCCCGGAACCCTGACTCGTGCGCCCGCCCCCAGCGGATGCCGAAGATCTCCCGCACCCGCGGCGGCAGGGTTCCCTTGATGATGTGGTTCTGGACGGCGAGGTTGCCCCGTGCCGCCGCCGGCACCGGCTGGCGGAAGGCCACCAGCGGCGCCATCGCCAGCCCGTGCTCGGTCGCCTGCAGGTCGGGCGCGGCGAGCTTGCCGTCGAACCAGGCCTTGAACTCGACGTGGCTGCTCGGCACCTCCGAGCGCGGCAGGTCGAACAGCTCGCCGAAGCGCACGTAATCCTGCCAGAGGCGCTCGCGCTCATCCGGGTCGAGCGGACGCACCAGCGTCTCGTACATCTCCCGCCCCGAGTCGGCGATCACCGCAAGGGTCCAGAGCATCAGCTCCGGGTCGAAGGCCGAGTAGGGCGTGCCGGCCGGGTGGGCGCCGGCTGCCTCGGGAAGCTCTCCCTTGATCGTCTGGTGCAGCCGGTGGACTTTGGCGAGCGCCGCGTCGGCCTCCTCGCGGGTGCCGAGGAAGACCGTCTCCTGGATCTTCGCCGTGCGGGCGAGCCGCTCGAAGGGACGGTCGCCGGAGCGGGTCGAGAGCATCGTGCCGGTGTAGGTGAGCGGTTCGAGCGCCCCGATGAGCAGCGCCCGCTGCCCGTAGAGCAGTCCGACGGCACGCGCCCCGTGGACCCGGCGCGCCATCGAGCGCCCCGGCGGGAAGTAGTGCTCCTCGGCGTTCCGCTCAGCCTCCACTGAGCGGAGATGCTACTCCGGCGCGGGCGGCTCGGAGGAGAGCACGACGGCCGCCGGGACGGAGCTCGGCAGGTGCTTCTCACGCAGCTCGTGCGCGGCGAAGATTTCGTCGAGGTCCTCGCGGGTCAGCGTCTCGCGCTCGAGCGCGTTGGCGGCGAGGTCGTCGAGGCACTCGCGGTTCGCGGCCAGCAGCGCCCGGGCGCGCCGGTAGGCCTCGCGCGCCAGCGTCATCGCCGCCAGGTCGACGTCGCGGCGGGTGCGGTCGGAGAGCGCGTAGTTGTCGGTCGGCAGCGCGATCGGCGGCGCTCCGTCGGCGTCCAGGGCCACGCCCATCCCGAACTCGGCGACCATCTGCTTGCAGACCAGGTGCACGCGGTGCAGGTCGTCGACGGCGCCCGAGTAGGACTCGTGCATGACCTCCTCCTCGGCGGCGCGGCCCCCGAGCAGGGTGACCAGCTCGTCGAGCAGCTCGTCGCGCGACTTCAGGTAGGTGTCCTCCTGCGGCGAGTGGCCGACGAAGCCGAGCGCCGGCCCGCGCGGGACGATGCTGAGGATCTCCGGCGGGTCGAGGCCCAGCAGCCTGCGGCAGAGCGCGTGCCCCGCCTCGTGGTAGGCGACGATCCGGCGCTCCTTCTGGCTCAGCCGCCGGGCCTGCTGCGAGCCGACCGACTGGCGCAGCAGCGCCTCGTCGAGGTCCTCGCGCGCCATCGCCTTGCGTCCCGCCCGCCCGGCGATGATCGCCGCCTCGTTGAGCGCGTTGGCGAGCTGGGCGCCGGTCATCCCGGTCGTCTTGCGGGCGACGTCGGTCAGGTCGAGGTCGGGGCCGAGCGGCTTGCCCTTTGCGTGCGCCCGCAGGATTGCCTCGCGGCCGTCGCGGTCGGGCGGGGAGACCAGCACCTGGCGGTCGAAGCGCCCCGGCCGCAGCAGCGCCTTGTCGAGCTTGTCGACGTAGTTGGAGGCGGCGATCACGATCACCGTGCCCGGGTCCTTCTCGAAGCCGTCGAGCTCGACCAGCAGCTGGTTGAGGGCCTGCTCGCGCTCGCTCGAGCCGCCATCCCCACCGCCGCTGCTGCGCGCGCCGCCGACCGCGTCCAGCTCGTCGATGAAGATGACGGCCCGGCCCGACTTGCGAGCCTCCTTGAACAGGCGCCGGATGCGGGCGGCTCCCCTCCCCACGAACATCTCTACGAAGCTCGAGCCCGAGGCCGAGAAGAAGTCGACGCCGGCCTGCGCGGCGACGGCCCGCGCCAGCATCGTCTTGCCGGTCCCCGGCGGGCCGAAGAGCAGCACGCCGCGTGGCGGCTGCGCGCCGAGCGCGGCGAAGCGCTTGGGGTCGCGCAGCCACTCGGCGACGTCCATCAGCTCGTCCTTGGCGGCGTCGACGCCCTGCACCTCCTCCCAGAGCACCGGCTCGGTCCTGCTCGCCTTGACGGTTTCGGGCTTGGTCGTCCCCATCGTGCCGCGCAGCAGCGTCAGGAAGACGATCAACAGCCCGAACATGAAGAAGACCCCGAAGACGGGGTACCAGTCGAAGAAGAATTCCTTGATGTCGGTGGCGGTGAGGGCTAGGACCAGATGCATGAACCCCCCTAGGGGTCACTGGAGAGTGTCCGGGGAAAACCCCCGCCCTCCAATCGCACATACGTCCGCTGCCCTTGCGCAGGCACGGATCACGCCTGGTGGATCCCTTGCGTCAGAGCTCGCGCCGGTTGACGACGCCGCTCTGCAGAGCGCGCTCGACCAGGGCGACGCGCTTGCGGTTCTGCGGCAGGTCCCCGACCTCGAGCTTCTCGAAGAGGGCCCGCATGTGGGTCTTGACCGCATCGACGCTGAGATGCAGCTCGCCGGCGATCGCCTGGTTGGTGGCGGGAGTGGCGAACGGGTCCTCGTCCTTATAAGGGCGGCAGAGGGCGAGCAGGACGCGGCGCTGACCGGGGGAGACGGTTGCCGCGGCCGGTACCTGGCCGGCGGCGACGGTCGCTTCCGGTGCGCCCTCGCCGGGCCGGCGGAAGAGGACCGTGGTCTGGCCGAAGCGCAGGGTGTCGCCGTCACGCAGCCGTCGCCGCCCGTCGACCCGCTGCTCGCCGACGAAGGAGCCGTTGCGGGAGAGGCCGTCGTCGAGCAGCGTGCACTCGTCGCGGACCACCTCGATCTGGGCGTGCAGGGCCGAGACCTCCCCGTCCCAATCGAGCCGCACGTCCGCCGACTCGCCGCGTCCCACCCAGAGCGCCGCCATGCCCGTCTCGACCGTGACGATCCGCTGCTCGCCGGCGCCGTCGCGGAAGACGAGGAAGGGACGGCCGCGGCGTTCGGCCTCGATCTGCTCCTTCAGCTCAGGCGCGCTGGTCCGCGGCTGCTCACCGTCCATAAACCGATCCTAAGGGGGTGAGAGAGACCACCCCTTGGGCCCCTGGGAGCGCGGCGGGTTCCGGGCGAAGCTGATCCCAGTCCCGAACCCCACTCAAAGGAGATTCCAATGTTCCGCACCCGCATCGCCATCCTCGCCGCCGCCCTCGCCAGCCTCGCCCTGATGCTCGCCCCCGCGACCGGCCTGGCCAAGGCGCCGGTCAAGTTCGGCGCCAAGCTCGACCCCACGGTCCAGCCCTCGAACTCGCTGCCGGGACTGCCCTGCAACCAGGAAAGCCTGGTGCCCTGCACGATGGTCCAGAACGAAGCCTATGGACGCCCCGACGGAGGCGAACTCGCTCCCCGCAGCGGCACGATCAAGAAGATCCGGCTGATCGCCGGCGGGCCGGGCACGTTCCGGCTGCAGATCGCCAAGGTCAAGCGCTCGACCCTGTTCGGCTCCGACGAAGCCAAGGTCGTCGCCAATGGCCCGAAGATCTACTACCAGGGCCAGAGCGAATCGAACTGGGAAAGCGACAGCTACCGGGTCGAGAGCTTCAACGTGAACGTCCCGGTCAAGAAGGGCCAGCAGCTCGCCATGCACACCAACGGCGCCCCGATGTCAGCGATCCGCTGCTCCTCGGGTGGCGACAACACCCTGATCTACCAGGGCGGCCTCAACCTCAATGCCCCGTTCGCCCCGGCAACCAGCACCGACGGCTGCTGGATCCTGATCGAAGCCGTAATCCGCTAGGCGTCTTCGGCGGCTCGCACGACCTGCGAGCCGCCGACTATCGCCTCGGTGCCGTCGTCGCCGAAGACGATCCAGGCCTTGTTGCCGCCGTCGTAGTCGGGCGCCCAGAGCTTCAACGTCGCCGGGCGGTCCCAGACGGTGACCTCCTCCTCGCTGGTTTCGTCGAGACCGCGCCAGATCCGCACGAAGGGGTTGCCCTCCCGCTCCTCGCCGATCGTCGTCGGCTCGCGGTGGCCGGGATGGACCCGCGTCTCCGGTGGCAGCTCCATCAGCCGCATCACCGAGGCCTCGAGGTCGGCGAAGCCGCTGGCGCCCGGGGCCATCGTCCCTCCGACGGTCCCCTTGAAGAGGACGTCGGCGGTGAAGACGTCGGTCCCGTTGACGAGGAAGGCGAGGTGGCCGGCGGCGTGGCCGGGCGTGTAGATCGCCTCGATCTCGAGCCCGCCGGTGACGAGCACGCCGCCGTCGCCGATCGTCTCGCCGACCTCCTCCTCCAGCTCGGCCGCGGTATCGACGTGGGCGACGAGCGGCGGGTTGCCGATCCGCTGTCGCGCCTCGGCCAAGCCGGCGACATGGTCGCCGTGGGGATGGGTGACGAGGACGTGGGTGATCTCGATGCCGTCCCGCTCGGCCCGCTCCAGCAGCGGCCCGAGGTCGTCGTTGCCGTCGATCAGGACGCCCTTGCCGCCCGCCTCGCCGGCAACCAGGTAGGCGTTCGACAGCCACGTCGGGTTCTCGGTCCGCTCGATGATCACGGCGTTGCGGAGTATTGCGGTTTTGCCAGCAGCGCCTGGACGTCGCCGATCCGCCCCTCGCGGAAGCCCACCTCGGAGATGGTCAGGTAGAAGACCCAGAGGCGGCGGAAGCGCTCGTCGTAGCCGTGCGCGCGCAGTCGGTCCCAGGCGGCGAGGAAACGTTGCCGCCAGGCGGCCAGCGTCGGCGGGTAGTCGGCGGTGATGTCGTCGGACCAGACCTGGCGCAGGCTGGTCACCCGCGCCAGGCAGGAGGCGATCGTCGCCTTCGAGGGCAGGCAGCCGCCGGGGAAGACGTGCGTGTTGGCGAAGCTGCGACTCGCCTTCTCCACCTCGTAGAGGTCGTCGTCGATCGTGATCGCCTGCAGGAACATCAGGCCGCCGGGGGCGAGCAGGGCGTCGCAGCGGCGGAAGAACTCATCGAAATGTTGCCAACCGACCGCCTCGATCATCTCGACCGAGACCAGCTTGTCGTAGCTGCCGCGCAGGTCGCGGTAGTCCTCGAGCAGCACGGTGACGCGATCGCCGAGGCCGGCCTCGCGCACCCGTTCGCCGGCCAGGCGGTGCTGCTCCCGGGAGATCGTCGTCGTCGTCACCCGGCAGCCATGCTCGCGAGCGGCGTGAACGGCCAGCCCGCCCCAGCCCGTGCCGATCTCGAGCAGATGGTCGTCGGGACCGAGCCCGAGCTTGGCGCAGATCTGTTCCAGCTTCGCCAGCTGTGCCTCCTCGAGGCTCGCGCCCGGTCGCTGGAAGTGCGCGCACGAATACATCATCCGCTTGTCGAGGAAGGCCGAGAAAAGCTCGTTGCCGAGGTCGTAGTGGGCGGAGACGTTCTTGCGGGCGCCGCGCCTGCTGTTCTCGGGAACCAGATGGAGAAGCCGGTGAAGGAGCCCTCGGAGCCGCTGGGTCGCCCGGCGCAGCCGGCCACGCCCCCCGGCCTCGCGCGCCGCGATCTGCAGCAGCGTGACCAGATCGTCGCTCTCCCAGAGCCCTTCGAGATAGGTCTCGCCGAGCCCGAGGCTGCCCCGCAGCGGGCCGCGCCAGGCGGCCGGATCGCGGATCGTCACCGTCGCCCGCAACTCCGCGCCGCCCAGCCCAAACAACCGCCGCCGCGTGCCCTCGACGATCTCGATTCGGCCGGCGCGGACGCGCCCGAGCAAAGCCGACACAACGGCTCTTGCGAGGCGATCCCTCACGGCGAGAGGAAGCCCTTCGGCCGCTTCCCCCCAGGGTGGGGGAAGTACCTGGCGCCCTTCAGCTTTAGCCGCAGCGCTTGTGCATAGATCCGCCCGACGACCTGCAGGGACATCGCCGGGTAGCGGGCCAGCATCTTCGTCAGGACCGCGCCGCTCAACTCGCGACGCTGCATCGAGAGGGTGGCGTCGAACGCCTTGGCACCCTCGCCGATCGAGTTCGAATCGATGTGGACGAGCAGCTCCTCGCCGGGCTCGGTGGCCCGCAGGGAGTAGGTCTGATCCATCCCCATCAGCGGCGAGACGTGCAGCGCCTTCTCGACCCTTCCGCTCACCACCGTCCCGTTCTGCTCTCCACGCGTCATCACATAGGGGTGGCCCTCCCCCCAGGGGATGTTGTTGACGTCGGCGACCACCGCCTCGACCCGCTCACCGTCGCGGTCGAAGCAGTAGTAGAAGCAGACCGGGTTGAAGACGTGGCCGAAGTAGCGCAGGTTGGCGAGCAGTCGGACCGGCCCTTCGGGCCTGGTGCCGGCCTGGCGCTCGACTGCCTCGCGCACGCACTCGGCCAGCGGTCGCCCCGGGTCGCCCATGTAGTCCTCACGGCGGAAATGAGCCGGCGCCGCGCGCCGAGCCGACCAGAGCGGGAAGGGGTCGAGCACGGCGGGCAGCTCGCCGAGGTCGAGGTAGGCCATGAAGAGCCGGTAGCGGAAGCTGTGCTCGACCGGCTCGAAGCGGCGATGGCGCAGCCAGCCCTCGTAGATGGCCGAGGCGGTCATGCCGCCCAGACCTCCTCCGGGGCCGTAGCGATTCCCTCGCAGGCGCGTTGGGCGCTGCGCACGCCGTCCTCGTGGAAGCCCCAGCCCCAGTAGGCGCCGCAGTAGTGGGTCCTTCGCACGCCGCTGATCTGCTCGTGCCGCGCCTGGGCGCGCAGTCCCTCCGGCGTGTAGACGGGGTGCTCATATGAGCACCGCCGGATCACCTTGGCGGGGTCGATCGCCTCGTCGCGGTTGAGCGTAACGAGGAACTCCCGGTCGGCGCGCAGTCGCTGCAGGTTGTTCATCCAGTAGGTGACGGTAGTGCGCCCAACCGGTCTCTCGGGCAGGTGGAAATTCCAGCTCGACCAGGCGGCCCGCCGCCGCGGCAGCAGCGAGGTGTCGGTGTGCAGGACGGCCTCGTTGCGCTGGTAGGGAATCGCGCCGAGGACCTGGCGCTCCGCCTCGCTGGGGTCGGCGAGCATCGCCAGCGCCTGGTCGGAATGGGTCGCGATCACCACTTGATCGAAGTCCTCGCTCTCACAGCCATCGGCCTCGATCCGCACCCGGCCGGCCAGGCGCTCGATCCGCCGCACCGGGGCGCTCAGCCGCACCCGATCTCGCCAGGGGGCGGAGATCGCCTCCACGTAACAGCTGGAGCCACCCCGCACCGAACGCCAGCGGGGCCGGTTGCGCAGGCTGTACATACCGTGGTTGTCGAAGAACTCGGCCATGAAGCCGGCCGGGAAGCTCCACATCTGCTCGGGGTCCGCCGACCAGACGGCGGAGACCTGGGGGACCACCAGGCGCTCGACGAAGTGGCGGGAGAAGCCGCGCTGCTCGAGCCACTGGCCAAGCGAGGGCGAGCTGCCGTTGGTCCCGATCAGCATCCTCGCCTCGCGGTTGAAGCGGCGCCAGTCGCGCAACATGCCGAGAAACGTGGGGTCGATCAGGTGGGAGGGGCGGGCAAAGAGGCCACGCGGCGTCCCCGCGTACTCGAATTCGCCGTGGCCGTCGGATACCGAGAAGCTCATCCGCGAGGCCTGCGTGGCGACGCCGAGCTCCGCCAGCAGGCGTTCGAAGTTCGGGTAGTTGCGGTCGTTGAAGACGATGAACCCGGTATCCACCCAGTGGGGCCCGTCCGGCGTATCGACCCGGATCGTGTTGGTGTGGCCGCCCAGGCGTGGCGCGGCCTCGTAGACGGCGATCTCGTGCTCCGGATACAGCCGGTGCGCGGCCACGAGCCCGGAGATGCCGCTGCCGACGATCGCAATCCTCATCGCAACCCATTACGTGCGGGACGCTCAATCGGTTGCGTCCACATACACGCACGATGCCAGACAGCCGCATCCGAACTCGGTACGCCCGTGGGGGGCGCCGGATTTGAAGCGCGGGCCGGGGCGAGCTACCGTGTTGGAAGTTGACGTGAGGGCCAGAAGCACTCCGGCGCCAGGGCTCCGCCCGGTGCTCCTGGTGGGTCTTGCTTACTGATGGCGCTGATGGCTGACACGCGCATCGCCTCCGCCGCCCCTGGTGGCGCGGGGCAGGGTGCCGCCCCGCCGCCGGCGAGGGCGTACGAGATAGACCTGGGGCCCGCCCCTTGAGCAAGCGCCCGGCGGGGGCGCTTGCGGGTATGGCCATGATCCTTCTCCTCGCCTCCCCGGCGGCGGCGGCCCCACGGCCGCGCGACACGGTGATCGAGTCCACCAGCGTCGGCTCGGCGCTGATTTCGGCCAGCGCCGAAGCGAACCGCTACCCGATCAACGACGGCAGCGGCGAAACGGTGGCGATCTCCGTCACCGAAGCCTGTCAGGTCGCCTGCGACGCGGCGGACCCTCAGCAGATCGCCGATTTCCTCGGCACCCTGATCCATGGCTTCGAGATGGAACTGCTCACCGTCCAGCTCGACACGCCCTCGCAGATCGAATTCGACTGCGGCTACGGCGCCGAGGCTTGCTATTACAGCGGCGAAAACAAGATCGTCCTCAGCGGCGACGACACCGCGGCGCCGGAAGGGGCCAGCCGCGAATTCGTCCTCGCTCACGAGTACGGGCACCATGTCGCCCAGCATCGCGAAAGCCCGCCGCCGTTCCCGGCGGCGATCGACTGGGGGACACCCCGCTGGTCGAGCTATGAGCATGTCTGCCAGGGCTCGCGGGCGGGGGCGCTATTTCCCGGCAACGAGGGCCTGCATTACTTCCGCGACCCGGGTGAGGCCTTTGCGGAGAGCTTCGCTCATCTCCGCTTTCCCGAGAGCAAGGTGCCGTGGCGCTGGGCGCCCGCTCTGAAGCCGGACGCGGGCGCCTTCCAGGCGATCCGCGAAGACACCCTCGAACCCTGGCTGGGCCGCAGCGCTCTCAAGCTGCGGGGGTGGGCTCCGCCGCGCCACGGCGGGGCGGCGGTTCGGGCCTTCGGGACCCCGCTCGACGGGACCGTCAGTCTCCGGCCGGCGGGCAGGCCGCGCTATGAACTCAGCCTGCTGAACCCGGCGGGGCGGGTGCTGCGGACCTCACGCCACGGCTTGAGCTTCGGACATCAGCTCAACTACACCGTCTGTGGCCAGTCTCGACTGCGGGTCGCAATTCGCTCCTCCCGCCGCTCCGGCGGAGCCTTCAAGCTACAAATCCAGCGACCCTGAGATAATCCCCGCCGGGCGATCCCCTCGCCCTGTCTTCAGGGGGCGTAGCTCAGTTGGTTAGAGCGCCGGCCTGTCACGCCGGAGGTCGCGGGTTCGAGTCCCGTCGCTCCCGTATCGAGGCCCCTGAGGACCTCAGTTGCCGAGACAATTATGTCCACCTCAAAAAGAGTGGTGAGGTGTAACGGGATCAAAAGCTGATGTCAGCGTTTGCTAACAGTTCGCTTATCCCGCACCGTGACTAAGTCCCCGGCGCCAGGGCATCGCCGCCAACTGTGCGCTCGGCCTGTGCGACCAGATCCGATAGCGGCACTTCGAGTGCGGCCGCGAGCTTGAACAGGTTGCGAAAGCTCGGGTTTCGCAACCCGCGCTCGATCTCGCTGACGTAAGTGCGATGCATTCCGGCAAGGTCGGCGAGCCCCTCCTGTGAGAGACCGTCGATTTCGCCCCGACGCGTACGAATCGCTTCGCCAAGAGCCTTAAGAGCCACCTCCGACACGCGCCGAGCCTGCCAGCTATTTCGTTATGAGTCTACAGAATATAAGTAGCTAGTCACGGCGCCCAAAACCCCATATTCATGCGTACCTATAAAAATCCTCGCACTAAATCTAAAGGTCAAAAAAACACCAATAGAGCGCTCGGGTAATTTCTTGACCCTGCCCTGCCACACATAGTGTGTCAGTAACGGCGGCCGGTAAGGCGAGTAAGGGGTTAGGTGTTGGTTAGCCTGCTGGGCTCGGCGGGTTGCGCCAGGGGCCTATGCGCGACGGGCTATGTAGACGGCCTTGGAGTGGACCAGTTCCTCGACCGGCTGCTTTGGAACCGCGTCGAAGCCGTGGCCGTAGACGTCGAGGCACTCCAACCCCGCTTCCGTCAGCTGTTCGCGCACCTCCGCTTCGGGAAAATGGCGCTGGCGGTGGACATGGGTCTCGGCGTCCGCCCCGCCATCGCCGGCCTCGATTTCGAAACGTGCTTCGCTGACTGAGGCCGGCGGCGCGTCGGACGAGCCCTGGCCGCGCCAGACCAGTTGCCGCCCGCCTCGCTGGACCCGCTGTTCTTCAGCAAAGAAGGTGCGGTAGGCCTGCAGGGTGTTGACGTCGAACATCAGCAGCCCGCCGGGGGCCAGGTTGGCTCGCATTCCGCTCAGCGCTTCCCCCAGTTCCTCTGCGCTGAGCAGATAATTGATCGCGTCGTCCAGCGCCCAGACGAGATCGAACTCGCCAAATCTCGGCAGATCCCGCATGTCCGCCACGGAGAGCTGTGCTGAGCCACCGGCCTTTGCTCGTGCCAGCTCCAGCATCGAGGCGGAGATGTCGCAAGCGGTGACCTCCCATCCCCGCTCGAGCATCGGCAGAAAGCTCTTCCCGGTTCCGCAACCGACGTCGAGCAGGCGCCGCCCACTCAACCCGTGGCCGCTGGCCTTGGGAAGGAGATGGCCCAACCACAGCTCGTAGTCGTGGTGGGCGGTGAAATCGTCGTAGACCGGCGCGATCGCCTCATAGGCTTGCTCCGCCCACTGGCTTTCTCCCGGCTGGACTGCTGCTGCCCCCACGCTCCCGAGACCAATGAATGTTCGACATGGTTTCATTGATCAAATCTGCTAGTCTGATCCGATCGTGGAGGTCCGTCGTCTCGATCATCGGGTTAGCAGGGGGGTAGATCCGAGCGAGTCCTGGGACTGGGACGAGGTCCACAGGACCTGCCTTCGCTTCGCCTTCCGCTATGCCAAGAGCCGCACAGAGGCGGAGGACATCGCCCAGGACTCGATGGTGCGAGCCTGGCGGAAACGGACGACGCTGCGTAAAAGCGAGGCGCGCAAATCGTGGCTGGCGACGATCGTCCGCAACGAGGCGCTTCGCGAGTTCGCCCGCAAACGGCCGTCGCCGACCGACACGCTCGAAGCCTGGCAGGGCAGCGACGACGAGCGGGTCCTGGCCACGGTGGAACGGGCCGACCTGCACGCGGCGCTCGAACGCCTCAACAAGCGCGACCGGCAGCTGGTGCGACTTCGCTACGACGAGGACCTGACCCAGGAGGCCATCGCCCATCGCCTCGGCATCCCCCTTGGCACGGTCAAGGTCCGCCTGCATCGCGTGCGCGCCAAGCTGCGCCGCGAGATCGGCGCTTTTTAGAGACCCGGGGAGGCGGGCGGACCGGCGAGGCGCGGGGCCTCAGCCGGCCGCTGCTCGCCGCATCTCGGCGGTCGCCGCGCCGGGACCGATGTAGGGGACCAGCATTGCGAAGAGCAGGTCCGGCAGCAGGTCCGGCAGTCGCTCCGCCCGTCCGGCCAGCAGCTCGTCGAAGATCAGGCCCGAGACGGCGCCGGCGGCCATCAGCCCGATGTTGCCGGGCAGCTCGCGACCGCCGGCCAACTGCTCGCCTTCGGCGAGGTATCCGGTGAACCTGGTGATCGCGTCCCAGTGTCGCTGGCGGGCGTCGGAGCCGGCCGCGGCGACCTCGACGATCGCCGTCCTCGCCAGCTCGGGATCGAGGGCGAACAGCTCGACCACCGTCGCCAGCCCGATCCGCATCCGGTCCAGCCAGGGCTGCTCGGGGTCGCACTTGGCGATCACTTCGGCGAACACCCGCTCGACCACCAGGTCGTAGGCGGCGAGGAAGCACTCGTGCTTGTCCTCGAAGTACTTGTAGAAGGTCGTGCGGGAGACGCCGGCCTCCTCGATCACGCCGGCAACCGAGGTCGCCTTGTATCCCTCGCGGCCGACCACCCGCACCATCGCTTCGAGGATCTGTCGACGTCGCGTTTCGCTGCCTGCCATCGGCCCGCCCGTCAGGGTTGAACTATCGGGTATGTGGATCATAGCGGCAACGTGTACGTGGGCGTTTATCGAGTCAGCCTCTCGACCTCCCTTGCTGCCGCATCCGGGCCGATATACGGAACTAGCGTGGCAAAAAGCACGTCCGAAAGCAAACCCGGAAGCTCTTTCGCCCGGCCGGCAACAAGCTCGTCGGAGATCAGGCCAGTGACCCCGCCGATCGCCATCCGCGAGGTATTGGCCGGCAGGTTGCGACCTCCGGGGGCGAAGTCCCGGCCCTCCTCGAAGAGCGGGGTCAGCCGTTGCATCGCCGCCCGGTAGCGGCGCTGTGCCGCCGGCCCGGCGTTGCCGATGTCGACCAGCGAGAGCCGCGCCAGCGCCGGCTCCTCGGCGAGCACGGCGAGCAACGCGGCAAGCCCCGCTGCGGCCTGGTCCGGCCAGCCCTGCTTCGATTCATAGGCGGACATCACCCGCCGCACGAGGACCTCGACCGCGTTGTCGTATGCGGCGAGGAAGCAGGCCTCCTTGTCCTCGTAGAGCTCGTAGAAGGTGGTGCGTGAGACGCCGGCCTCAGCGGTCAGGTCTCCCACCGTCATCGCGCCGTAGCCCTTGGCCGCGACGACCCGGACCGCTGCCTCGAGCAGCCGCTCGCGCTGCGAGCGCGCGACGACCTCCGGAGGCAGCCGGTGACGTCCGCGCGGAGGGCGCCACCGGTCTCCCACCCCTGCTCGCTCCACTCCGGTCAGCCTCCGGGCGGGCTCAGGAGCTTCTCGGCCTGGCGCGTCTGCCGCAGCGCCTCCTCCTGACCGAGGTAAGGAACGGTCGTGATGTAGACGATGTCCGGCAGCAGCTCACGCAGCCGCTCTGCATTGCCGGCGAGGATCTGGCCGACGATCAGCGACTCGGCGCCGGAGAGCGCCGCCCGCCCGGCGCTGGACGGGATCGCTTCCTCCTCGACCGGATCGTCGCGGCCGCGATCGAGCAGCGACTGAAGCACTTTCTTGCCCGAGGCGTAGAGCTCGAAGGCGCGATCGCCGGAGGCCGGCGCCTCGACCAGGGCCATGCGGGCGAAGGCGGGGCGGCTGGCGAGCAGGTCGAGGAACTCGGCGGCGGCGTCGCGGACCATCGCCGCCCACGGTTTGTCGGGCGAGTAGACCGAGACGATGCGGCCCATCGCATCGGCAAGGGAGACCTCCATCGCGGCGTGGAAGCAGTCCTCCTTGTCCTTGAACAGCTCGTAGAAGGTGGCGCGGGAGACGCGGCCGGCTCACAGATGTCGGCGATCGTCGTCGCGCTGTAGCCCTTCGTCGCACAACTGCCGGCCATCGCGACGAGGATCCGTTCTCGCTGGGAGTGAGCGACCAGTGGCTCGGCCAGATCCTCGCGCCCGGCCGGCAGGTGCTCCTTCTCGATCAACCCGCTGAGGTTCACGATAAACGCGATTGTACACCCCGGGCGGCGCTCTGTGGACGAGTCAGTACCGGATTAACAATTCATCTCCGGCTGGGAACGGGAATGGAACCCGACCTTCATCGCCCACTGTACATCCGGGCGAGAGTGCTATCGAAAACTTCGGACCGCTGTACAACGACCTTTGGCCGCCGCGTCGCGACCATTTGACGATGCAGAAGACGCTCCGCCAGATAGTCGCTTTCGGCGGGGGTGGGTTCTCGATGGAGTCGGGCAACCCGCTGCTCGACGACTACGTGCTCGGGCTGAGCGGAGCGGAGCGGCCTAGGGTCTGCTTCCTGCCCTCGGCGAGCGGCGACGCCGATCACTACATCGTCCGCTTCTACCGGGCCTTCTCCGCCGATCGCTGCGAGGCCAGCCATATTTCCCTCTTCCGCCGCGAGCAGGGGCCCGAGGATCTGCGGGCGCATCTGCTCGAACAGGACCTGATCTACGTCGGCGGCGGCAGCGTCGTCAGCCTGCTCGGGGTCTGGCGGGCGCACGGGATCGACTCGATCCTGCGCGAAGCCTGGGAGCGAGGCGTCGTCCTCTGTGGCCTCTCGGCCGGCTCGCTCTGCTGGTTCTCCGAGGCGGTGACCGGCTTCCACGGTGCGCCGCGCCAGGTCGAGGGGCTGGGGCTGTTGCCGTTCAGCAACTGCGTCCACTACGAGCGCGACTCCAGCCGTCGCAACGCCTACCACGACTTCCTTCGCTCGGGCATGCGTTCCGGCTACGCCGCCGAGGACGGTGCCGCGCTGCACTTCGCCGGCACCGAGCTGCACCGCGTCGTCGCCTCGCGACCCGAGGCGCGCGGCTACCGGCTGGACACGGTCGGCAAGCGTGTGGTGGAGATGAGGATCGCCACCGCCTACCTCGGGGACGCCGGCGCGCCGCCCTTCACGCCGCTGCCCGAGGCGATGTCCACTGCAGTGGCGGCCTGATGGACCGCGGTCGTCCTTTGTATCCCTATGCGACACAAATGACGACCGCGGTCGCATGATCACCCGCGTCCTCGCCCTCGGCGGCCATGACTTCACCTCGCGCCCTCCAGATCGCGCCGTCTGCGAGCTGATGCTGCGGCTGGCGACCACGCGGGCGGGCGGGCGACCGCGGATCTGCATCCTGCCGACCGCCAGCGGCGACACCTCGGAGCAGATCGGTCGCTTCTACTCGGCCTTCAGCGAGCGGCCCTGCGACGTCTCCGACCTCTCCCTGTTCCGGCTCGGCAGCCGCCCGATGGAGCTGCGCGATCACATCCTCGAACAGGACCTGATCTACGTCGGCGGCGGCAGCCTGCTCAACCTGCTCGCGGTCTGGGAGGCGCACGAACTGAGCGCGATCCTCAGCCTCGCCTGGCGAGAGGGGATCGTCCTCGCCGGGCAGAGCGCCGGCGCGATGTGCTGGTTCGAGGCCGGCATCACCAAGTCCTCGGGCAAGCCGCTGCCCGGTGCCGGCCTCGGCCTCCTGCCGGGCAGCCTCTGCGTCCACTACAACAACGAACCCGATCGCCGATCCGCCTACCTCGACGCGGTCTCCAACGGCATGCCGGGCGGCTACGGACTAGACGACTACGCCGGCCTGATCTGGGAGGGCAACGGCCCCCCCTCAGCGGTAACCGCCCAAAGAGGCGCCCGCGCCTACAAGGTCAGCAAGGGCGAGGGGGGAGCAATCGAGTCCCCCTTGCCAGCTCGCTTCCTGCCAGCTCCAGCTCCAGCCGCCCTCCGCGAGGACATAGCCGAGTTCCGGCGGATCACCGCAATGCGCAAAAAAGCCGGCTGGCTGGGCTAGACGACTACCCGCCCGAGCCCGCGGCCGGAGGCGCGGTCGCATCGCCGCCGCCCTCGCCCGGGCTCTCCCGCGCGATGTAGTCCTCGGCCAGCAGCAGGTTGTCCTTCGAACGCTCGACCACGTTGAGCAGGTCGCCCATCAGCGCGACCTCCTCGACCTGCTCCTTGACGAACCACTGCATGAACTGCTCGGCGCGGTAGTCCTTGACCTCGCGCGCCAGCTCGAACAGGGCGAAGATCTCCTCGCCGACCCGTTTCTCCTGCTCCAGCGCCTTCTTCACCGGGGTCGTCCCGTCCGAGTAGCTCGTCTCCTGCGACTTGATGTCGGGGATGTGGACCTCCTCGCCGACGTCGAGCAGGTACTGGACCATCATCATCGCGTGCTCGCGCTCCTCCAGCGCCTGCCGGTAGAAGAAGGCGGCGAGGCGGGGCAGCGTTTCCGCGTCGTAGTAGACCGCCATCCCGACGTACTGCTGGGAAGCGGCGAACTCGTTGGCGATCTGCTCGTTGAGGGCGTCGGCGAAGCTCTTCTCGGGCATTGCTTCCTTTCAGTCGGCCCAGCGGAAGCCGGTCGGCGTCAGCTTGGGCAGGAGAGGGCTGGTCGGCAGGTCGGGCGGCGGATCGGCTTCGTTGTAGCCGCGCGGCGCGGTGTCGTTCGGGGTGTCGGGGTGGAAGAGCGAGGCGAGGACCTGGATCTGCCCGCGGCCGGGGCCGAGCTCCCACTGGCCGCCGCCGTAGGCGCCGATCCCCCGTTCGGCGCAGTAGTCGTAGGTCTCGCAGAGGTCGCGCAGGCCGCCGATCCGCGAAGGCTTGATGTTGACCATCCGCGGCGGCCAGGGCAGCGCCTCGATGTCGGCGATCGAGTGGATCGGCGCGTCCCAGGTGAGCCGGTCGCGGACGGGCTCCAGCAGCGGCCGCGTCTCCTCGGTCACGTCGGGATCCTCGAGCCAGGCCTCGGGGAAGGCCTCGATCAGCTTGCCGTACAGCTCCGGGTCGGTCTCGACGTCGACCACGGTGCCTTTGTAGAAGCCCTTGAGGTCGAGCGAGTCGACGGCGCCGGTCTCGACCAGGGCCGCGATCAGCTCGTCGGTCCAGTCGTTGGTCGGATCGAGCTTGAAGCGCAGGCCTGAATAGGGATCGAGCTTGCGCCGCAGGGTCTCGATCGACGAAGGCTCGTCGGGGCCGCCGGCGAGCCGCATCGAGCAGACGAAGGTGACCGGCCGGGGCTCCCGCTTCAGCGCCTTGGCGATGCCGATGCCGGCCTGGCGCAAGGCAAGGTCGAGCGCCGCCGCCTCGAAGGCCCAGCGCCGGTAACGGCGTGAGACGTCGCGCTGCGGCTCAGCCGGGAAGGTGTCGACGCCGCCCATGAGCTCGCAGAACTCGCCCAGTGTCGCGTAGCCGGTCAGGTCGAGCGTCGCGCCGGCGTCCTGCAGCGCTACGTGGTCGAGGGCGTCGTAGGTGACGTCCTCGCCGAGCCCGTCCTCGCCGTTGCCCCAGAGGTGGATCACGGTCGAGAGGCGTTCGAAGCCGGGGACGATGTGCTCCAGCCCCTGCAGCTCGTAGCCCTCGATCTCCAGGGGCAGGTCGGCGAGCAGGTCGAAGGTCGGCATGGACGTGAGTCTACGAAGAAGCGTGCGAGACTCAGCTTGCCCATGAAGCACACTCGTCATGGCTACTGGCTGGAGGAGACGGGGAATGTGATCCCGGCGCCGGAGCTGGTTGGGGACGTAGGCGCGGATGTCCTTGTGATCGGCGGGGGATATACGGGGATGTGGGCTGCTTGGTGGGTGAAGCAGCTTGAGCCTGGGGCGAGGGTTGTTTTGCTGGAGAGCGAGGTTTGTGGGTTCGGGCCCAGCGGGCGGAACGGGGGGTTTTGCAACGTGATGTGGTTCTCGCTGCCCAACATGCGGGCGCGGTGGGGGGATGCCGGGGGGCTGGCTGTGGCAAGGGCGTCGCGTGAGGCAATCGCGGGGATCGAGTCGTTTTGCCGGGAGCAGGAGGTCGACGCATGGTTCCGCCGCGGTGGCTACCTGCAGGTCTCCACGGCGCCGGCCCACGACGGGGTCTGGGACGAGGCGGCTTCTGTCAGTCGCGAGCTGGGGGAGGGGGACGCCGTGCAGCCTCTGTCTTCCGTCGGGGTCGCCGAGCGCTGTGCCTCGCCTGCCTTCCGCACCGGCGCCTTCTATCCCGATGCGGCGACGGTGCAGCCGGCCCGGCTCGCCCTCGGCCTGCGCGAGCGCCTGCTCGCCGCCGGCGTGGAGATCCACGAGCACTCCCCGGTGCGCCGTCTCACCGCCGAGTGGAGCTTTGTCCCCCCCATAGGGGGCAAAAGTGTCCAACATCGGGCGGGAGGTGGGGCTATCGCCGAGACCGGCGGCGGCACCGTCCGCGCCGGGGCGACGATTGTCGCGATCGGTAGCGCCGCAAAGGCGCCGGGCGCGCCGCTGCGTAACGCCCTCACCGTCACCTCCTCGCACATCGTCCTCACCGAGCCGGTTCCCGATCTGCTCGAGGAGATCGGCTGGACCGGCGGCGAGTGCATCACCGACAGCCGCGCCCTGATCGACTACTTCCGCACGACCCCAGATGGCCGCATCGCCTTCGGCTGGGGAGGCGGCCGGATCGCAATGGGCGCGCGCCTGCAGGGCCGCGCCGAGCTCGACCACGACGTGGTCGCAGCCGCGACCGCCCGGCTGCGCGAGTACTTCCCCGGGCTCGCCGGGCGGCGCCTGACCCACGCCTGGGGCGGCCCGATCGACGCCTCGCCCACCCACCTTCCAATCATCGTGCCGCTGCGCGGCGGCAACGCCTTCGCCGCGGCCGGCTACACCGGAAACGGAGTAGGCCCCTCCCACATGGCCGGCCGAACCCTCGCCTCCCTTGCCCTGGACCGCCGTGACGAGGCTTCGCGTCTTCCCTTCGTCGACCCTGCACCCCGCCACGTACCCCCCGAGCCCTTCCACTGGCTGGGAGGCGAAACGATCCGCCGAGCCCTGGTGAGCAAGGAGAACGCCGAGCTATCCGGCCGCACCCCGAGCCCGCTGAGCTCGCTGATCGCTCAGCTCCCCAAGCTCGTCGGTTTCCACATCGGCCGCTAGGCGGGCACGACGAGCACAGGCCGCTCGGTCTGGTGCAGCAGCTTGTAAGGGGTAGAGCCGAGGATCGCGCCTTTCAGTGGCGCTTTGCCCGCCCCGCCGACGACGATCATCCGCGCGTCGCGCTGCCGGGCGATGTCGAGCAGCGCTTCTGCGCCGCGCTTCGGCACCAGCTCGTAGCTGACCTCGACCCCGTCGGTCTGCACCTGCTGTCGTGCCTCGCCCATCAACTTCTCGCCGAATTCCTCGATCGCCTCCTCGTGTTCGGCGATCTCGCCACCCCAGATTCCCGGCGGGGAGTAGCCGAAGACGAGCGCCACGTCGTCACCCAGGCCCTTGGCCAGATCCACCGCCCGCGCGAGCGCCGCCTTGCTCGAGTCCGACCCGTCGTATCCGACGACTATCGAGCCCACCTCAACCCTCCCCTCCAGACGCGATGCCGCCGCTCGTGGGCTCGGATTCGCCCTCGAGGAAGCCAGGCGGGGCGACCTCCGGTCGCTTGCGGAAGAACTCTGGCACCGCCCTCCACTGCACCGCCATCAGGACGAAGCCGAGGACGAGGAAGAAGACCGCGATCACCAGCGGCGGGCCGAGCCCAAACCAGGAATTGCCCGATTCGGAGTTGGCCGGATCCGCGAGTTCGATCCCGTTCTTGATCAGCAGGTAGAAGAGGATCGTGGCGCCGATGGTGGGCCCGAGGCCGATGAAGAAGAAGTTCTTGACGCTACGCAGCAGCTCGTGCCGGTAGTAGATCGCGCAGGCGAATCCGGTCAGCCCGATGTAGAAGGAGATCATCAGCCCCAGCGCCGCCAGCGAGTCGAAGAGGATGTCTTCGCTGACCAGGGTCAGGCCGACGTACCAGATGATCGATGCGGCGCCCATCGCCAGGGTGGAGATGTGTGGCGTGAGGAAGCGTGGATGAACCTTGCCCAGGCTCTTCGGCAGCGCATTCGCCCGCGCCATCGAGAGCGTCGTGCGCGCCGTCGGCAGGATCGTCGTCTGCGTCGACGCCGCGGCCGAGGAGAGCACGGCGATGATCAGGATCTTGTCGAGCGGTGAGCCGAACACTTCCGTGCCCAGCGCGCTGAGCACGTCTTCCTGATTCGCCACCAGGTGGTCGACACCGGCGTAGGCCTGCGCCGCGACGGCAACGATCAGATAGATGCCGAGCAGGATCAGGGTGCTGATCACGGTCGCCCGCCCGGGCGCCTCGCCGGGATCCTCGGTCTCCTCGTTGACGGTGGCGGTCGTATCCCATCCCCAGTAGATGAAGACCGCGAGTAAGAGCCCGGCGGAGAGCTCGCTCGGGCTGAGGCTGAACGGGTTGATCCAGGAGAAGCTCGGATCGATCGAGCCGGCCGGCGCGCTGCCCGAGTAGACCTTGACCAGGGCGACCACGGCGAAGGCTGCCAGGGTGAGGATCTCCGCCGCCAGCAGTCCAACCTGGGTGCGGGCCGAGAGCTCGATCCCGATCAGCACGATCGCGGTCATGATCACGATCCAGAGCACCCCGACGGCGGTCACCGCGACGGTCGATGCCGCCGCGGAGTCCCAGCCGAAGAGCAGGAAGGTGTAGAGGCCGGCGATCTGGGCCAGATTGGCCATCACGATCACGTCGGCGACGACGATCGTCCAACCGGCGATCCAGCCGAGTTGCGGGCCCATCGCCTTGGTCACCCAGGAGAAGCTGGTGCCGCAGTCCGGGTCGGCTTTGTTCATGTAGTAGTAGCCGGCGGCGACGAGGAACATCGGCACGAAGGCGATCAGCAGGATCGCCGGTGACTGCAGGGCGACGGCGGCGGCGATGAAGCCGAGGGTTGCGGCGAGGCTGTAACCCGGAGCGGTCGAGGCGACGCCGATGACGACGCTGGAGACGAATCCGATCGCGTTCTTCTTCAGCCCCTTCTCGCCACTGCTCGGCGTGCGAGCCGGTGCGGGGGTCGGAGCCGTTGCGCTCTCCATGGATACGACAGTAAGGCGAAACGTCTGCGTTCTACAAGTGGCAGATGTCCCAAACTTCGACGCCTGATTTATACATTGCGTATAAGAGATCTCTTCTGACTTGACCCAACGAACACTTGAATGAGAGAGTCAGGAGAGCTAGCTTTGTCCAGAACGTCGTAGGACGAAAGGAGAATCGCATGGCCATCGCGTCGCAACCGACCGGGGCAGTGGATACCAGCCTTCAGGAGCTGGCAATGCGACATCTCTGGATGCACTTCTCGCGCATGGGCTCCTACGGCCCCGGCCACGAGATCCCGATCATCAGCCGCGGCGAGGGCTGTTACGTCTACGACGAGCACGGCAAGCGCTACCTCGACGGCCTCTCCGCCCTCTTCTGCGTCAACGCCGGCCACGGTCGCGCCGAGCTCGGCGAGGCGGCGGCGCGCCAGGTCGAAGAGCTCGACTTCTACACGCTGTGGAGCTACGCGCATCCGCGCGCGATCGAGCTGGCGGCGCGGATCGCCTCGCTCGCCCCCGGCGACCTCAACCGCGTCTTCTTCACCTCCGGCGGCTCGGAGGCGGTCGAGTCGACGCTGAAGCTGGCCCGCAACTACCACCGCATCCACGGCAAAGGCCAGAAGCACAAGGTGATCGCCCGCGAGATCGCCTACCACGGCACCTCGCTCGGTGCCCTCTCGGCCACCGGCATCACCGAGCTGCGCTCGCAGTTCGAGCCGCTCACCCCGGGCGGCTGCCACGTGCCCAACACCAATACCTACCGCTGGCCCGAGGACCGCCACCCGCTCTGGGCGGCAAACGCGATCGAGGAGCGGATCGTCTTCGAGGGCCCAGAGACGGTCGCCGCGGTGATCCTCGAGCCGGTCCAGAACGCCGGCGGCTGCTTCGTCCCGCCGGACGGCTACTTCGAGCGGGTGCGCGAGATCTGCGACCGCTACGACGTGCTGATGGTCTCCGACGAGGTGATCTGCGCCTGGGGCCGCCTCGGCCACTGGTTCGGCTGCGAGCGCTTCGGCTACGTCCCCGACGTGATCACCGTGGCCAAGGGGCTGACCTCCGCCTACGCGCCGATGGGCGGGGTGATCGTCTCCGACCGCGTCGCCGAGGCCTTCATGCACGACAACGCCTCCTTCTCGCACGGCTTCACCTTCGCCGGCCACCCGGTCGCCGCGGCGGTGGCGATGGCCAACCTCGACGTCTTCGAGCGCGAGGACCTCTGCGGCCACGTGCTTGCCAAGGAGGGTGAGTTCCGCCAGATGCTGGAGAGCCTGCACGACCTGCCGATCGTCGGCGACGTGCGCGGCGCCGGCTTCTTCCAGGCGATCGAGCTGGTCAAGGACAAGGAGACCAAGGAGAGCTTCGACGACGAGGAGTCGGAGGACCTGCTGCGTGGTTATCTCTCCGGCGAGCTCTACAAGCGCGGCCTGATCTGCCGCGCCGACGATCGCGGCGACCCGGTGATCCAGCTGGCGCCGCCGCTGATTGCCGACACGGAGCAGTTCGAAGAGATCCACGACGTGCTGCGCGGTGTGCTCACGGACGCCTGGGAGCGGGTCCAAAGCCGGGCCGGCTCGGCGAGCTGGAGTCCGAGGCGAGGCTGATAGGCACGCCGATGCTCACCGTGCAGAGCCTGCTCGACGAGGTCGGGATCGACCTCGCGGCGGGCACGCGCGCGGCCGAGGCGCCGCTGCGCTGGATCCACATCTCCGAGCTTGAGGACCCCACCCCCTGGCTCTCCGGCGGCGAGTTGATGCTGACCACCGGCATCCCGCTCGACAGCGCCGCCAAACAGCGCGCCTACATCCGCCTGCTCGCCGAGCACAACCTTGCCGGCCTCGGCTTCGGCACCGGCTTCAACCACAAAAAACTGCCCAAAGCACTGCTCGAGGAGGCGAAGAAACGCGACTTCCCGCTCTTCGAGGTGCCTTACTCGACCCCGTTTATCGCGATCACCGAGAAGGCCTTCGCCAAGCTCGTCAACGAGCAGTACGAGGTCCTGCAGAGGGGTATCGCCGTACAGCGCCGGCTCGAGCGGCTGGTCCTGGAAGAGCGCGGCCTCGAGGAGATCGTGGCGACGATCGCCTCCGCCGTCGGCGGCGCCGTGGCGATCCTCAACAACCGCGGCGAGCGCATCGCCGGGCGCAGCTTCCGCCGCGAGCTCTCCGCCGAGGCGGTCAACGCGATCCGCGACGAAGCGCTGACCCACATCGCCGACGGTCACCCCTTCGTCCCCACTCACCCCTCGGTTGCCGGCCGCGCGCTCGCGCACCCGGTGATCTCGCCCGGCGGCGGGCCGCCGCAGGCCTGGGTGGTGATGGTCCGCGACTCGGGCGGGTTGGGCGACTTCGAGCGCCTCATCCTGCAGCAGGCGGTCGCCGTCGTCGCACTCGAGCTGATGCGACGCCGCGTCGCCCGCGAGACCGAGCGCCGGCTTGCAGGGGACGTGCTGGCGGGTGCGCTCGGAGGTCGACTGGATCCCTCCGAGTTGCGCCGCCGGCTCGAGCCCTTTGGCATCGGCGACGAGGCCGCCGTCCTCGTCTTCGATCTCGACGACCCGGCCGCCGCCGAGTCGGCGCTGGAGCGGGCCCTCGCCGCCGACGCCTGCCCGGCCGTCGTCGCTCCCCACACCAGCGGCAGCCATGAGCTGCTCTGTGCAGTCGTCGACGCCGCCGACCGCGACCCGGTCGACCTCGCTTCCGAAGCGCGGCGGGCGCTGATCAAAGAGCGTGGCGCGGTGCGTGCCGCGGCCAGCCGCCCGGCGCCGCCGGAGGAGTTGCGCCACTCATTCCACGAGGCGCGCTGCGCGCTCGAGGCGACGGCGTTCTCCGAGAACGGCAGCGGGCCCGAGGTTGCGTCCTGGCGCGACCTGGGTGCCTTCACCCTGCTGCTCTCGATCCAGGACGACGACGCGCTCGCCCTCTACTGCGACAGCGTCCTCGGCCCGATCGAGTCCGGCGACGAGGAGTACGGCGGCGAGCTGCTGCGCTCGCTGGAGGCCTTCATCGAGCAGAACGGGCAGTGGGAGCGGGCGGCCCGTGAGGTCTACTGCCACCGCCACACCCTGCGCTACCGGATGCGCAAGGTGGAAGAGCTGACCGGGCGCGACCTCTCGCGTGCCCACGATCGCATCGAGTTCTGGCTGGCGCTGCGCGCCAGGGAGCTGGTGGGGACGTGATCGTCGGGGTCCCCAAAGAGGTCAAGCCCGACGAGTACCGCGTCGCGATCACCCCCGCTGGGGTGCGCGAGATGGCCGAGCATGGCCACCGTGTTCTGATCGAGGCCGGGGCGGGCGAGGGCAGCGCGATCGCCGACGCCGAATTCGAATCGCAGAGCGCAAGCATCGTTGCCGATGCGGGCGCCGTGTTCGGCGAGGCGGAGATGGTCCTGAAGGTGAAGGAGCCGCAAACGGCCGAGATCGAGATGTTGCGGCGGGGCCAGCTGCTGTTCACGTACCTGCACCTTGCGCCCGACCCCGAGCAGACCCGCGGCCTCTGCGGCTCCGGCGCCACCTGCATCGCCTATGAGACCGTGGAGGACGCGCGCGGGCGGCTGCCGCTGCTCGCGCCGATGAGCGAGATCGCCGGCAAGATCGCCACCCAGGCCGGCGCCTTCATGCTCGAGAAGCCGCTCGGCGGGCGCGGCATCCTGCTCGGCGGCGTGCCCGGCGTGGCGGCGGCGAACGTGATCGTGATCGGCGGCGGCGTGGTTGGCATGAACGCCGCTTTCGTCGCGATCGGGATGGGCGCCGACGTCTTCGTCTTCGACAAATCGATCGACCGGCTGCGGGAGCTCGACGTCGCCTTCGCCGGGGCCTGCTCGACCGTCTACGCGACGACCCTCGCCATAGAAGAGATGCTGCCCCGCGCCGACCTGGTGATCGGCGCCGTTCTGGTCCACGGCGCACGTGCTCCTTATGTAGTGCGGCGCGAGCAGTTGGCGCTGATGAAGCCGGGTGCGGTCCTCGTCGACGTCGCGATCGACCAGGGCGGTTGCTTTGAGACCTCGCACCCGACCACGCATCACGACCCGACCTTCGAGGTCGACGGGATCACCCACTACTGCGTCGCCAACATGCCCGGCGCGGTCCCGATCACCGCGACCCAGGCGCTCACCAACGCCACCCTGCCCTACGCGATCGCGCTCGCCGACCATGGGGTCGAGGGAGCGATCCAGCGCGACCCTGGCCTGCGGCCCGGGGTCAACGTCGCCGCCGGCCAGGTGACCCACCCCGCGGTCGCCGAGGCAGTGGGGATGAGCTGCGTGCCGGTCGAGAAAGCACTTGAAATCGAAGACAGAGCGGAGGTCCGTTAGAGATGGCAGCGGCGACCAAGACGAAGCTGAGCAACTTCATCGGCGGCAAGGCGGTCGAGCCGGCCGAGGGCGGGATGGAGGACGTGGTCAATCCGGCGACCGGTGAGGCGATCGCCGAGGCGCCGCTCTCGACCAAGGCCGACGTCGACGCAGCGGTCGCCGCCGCCAAGGGCGCCTTCGAGGGCTGGGCGGCGACGCCGCCGGGCGAACGGGCGCGGGCGCTGCTGCGGATCGCCGACATGATCGAGGAGCGCGGCGAGCAGGTCGCCGATCTCGAGGCTGCCGACGCGGGCAAGCCGCGCGGCGCGGTGCTCGAGGACGAGGTGCCGGTGATGGCCGACAACCTGCGCTTCTTCGCCGGCGCTGCCCGCTGCATGGAGGGTCGCGCAGCGGGCGAGTACATGGAGGGCCACACCTCCTTCATCCGCCGTGAGCCGATCGGCGTCGTCGGCCAGATCACCCCCTGGAACTACCCGCTGATGATGGCGATCTGGAAGATCGGCCCGGCGCTCGCCGCCGGCAACACGGTCGTGCTGAAGCCGGCCGAGACGACGCCGCTGACCACGCTGCTCTTCGCCGAGTGGTGCGCCGACCTGCTTCCCCCGGGCGTGCTCAACGCGATCGGCGGACACGGCGAGCCGACCGGGGTCGAGCTGGTCACCCATCCCGACGTCGAGATGGTCTCGCTGACCGGCTCGCCGCCGACCGGCAAGTGGATCGCCAAGGCGGCAGCCGACAGCTTGAAGCGCGTCCACCTCGAGCTCGGCGGCAAGGCTCCGGTGATCGTCTTCGACGACGTCGAGATGGAGACCGCGCTGGAGACGATCGCCGGCACCGGCTACTACAACGCCGGCCAGGACTGTACGGCGGCGACCCGGGTGCTCGCCGCCAAAGGCGTCTACGACGATGTGGTCAACGGCCTCGCCGGCGAAGCGAAAGGCCTGGTGTTGGGCGACACGCTGTCGGCCGGCACCACCCTCGGCCCGCTCAACTCCCAGCGACAGCGCGAGCGGGTCGAGGGCTTCCTCGAGCGCAAGCCCGGCAACGCCGAGGTCGTCACCGGCGGCACGGAGCCGGACCTGCCCGGCTACTTCCTCGAGCCGGCCGTCGTCGCCGGGCTCGAGCAGGACGACGAGATGATCCAGAAGGAGATCTTTGGCCCGGTGATCACGGTGCAGCCGTTCAGCGACGAGGCGAAGGCGATCGAGTGGGCGAACGGCACCCGCTACGGCCTCGCCTCCTCGGTTTGGACCCGCGACGTCGGCCGCGCGATGCGCGTCGCCAACGCCCTGCGCTTCGGTTGCGTCTGGATCAACGACCACATCCCGCTCGTCTCCGAGATGCCCCACGGCGGCTACAAGGAATCCGGCTACGGCAAGGACCTCTCCATGTATGCGCTCGAGGACTACACCGAGATCAAGCACGTGATGATCAACCTGGAATAGCGACCTCTGCTCGTTGCAAAGAATTTGCATTTCCGTCACCCACATGTGACATTTTGTCTGCGACAATGGCAGAATGGAGGCCATGAGGGAGAGCTGGACCGACGACCGCCTCGACTACCTGAATCATCGGGTCGATGACGGCTTCAAGCATGTGGACGAACGCTTCGGCCACTTCGAAAAGCGCGTCGACGAACGCTTTGACGACGTAAATCGCCGTTTCAGGGAAACCGACCGTCGCCTCGCCGAAGGGTTCAAGCAGGTAAACGAGCAGTTCAGGCAGGTTGACGAGCGCATCGGTCGCCTGGAGTCTGCAGTCGCCCAACTCGACCAGGGCATTCGCGAGATGAACAGATCACTCGTGTCACTTGCCATGTCGCAGCGCGCGCTGATCGTCACCATGGCCATCGGCTTCCTCACCGTCTTGGCCACCAAGCTCTAGGCACGCCGGCTTGGATCGATACCCTCGTCCGGTGAGGATTCTGGGCAGGGGATTTGCGCTCGCTGCGGCGGCGCTGGCGACCGCCGTCTTCATCGCAGCCGCGCCGGCCGAAGAAGAAGAACCGCCGCGCTGCCACGGGCGGCGGGCAACGATTGTCGGCACGCCCGGCGATGACGTGCTGCGCGGCACGCCCGAACGTGACGTGATCTGGGGTGGGCCGGGAGACGACGAAATCAGCGGCAGCCTGGGCAACGACCTGATCTGCGGCGGGGGAGGGGACGACCTGATCCACGGCGGCCGCGGCAACGACGAACTCTACGGCGGTGCCGGCACCGACCGGGTGATCGGCGACCTCGGCGACGACAAGGCCTCCGGCGGCGCCGGCGACGACGACGAGGTAGCGGGAAGCCTCGGCATCGACACCCTCAACGGTGGCCCCGGAAACTTCGACCTCGTCCACGGCGACTACGGCTACGACCGCATGGACGGGGGGCCGGGGAGTGACGACATCGCCTCCTTCGCCACGGCCATAGCCGGCGGCAAGGGCAGCGGTGTCTGGGCCTCGCTGGCGGCGCACAGGGCGCGCGGTGACGGTCACGACCGCCTCTTCCGCTTCGAGGACATCGAAGGCTCGGCCTTCCGCGACACGCTGATCGGCGACGCGAGCGACAACCGGATCAACGGTGGGCCGGGGGACGACACCCTGCGCGGCGGCGGCGGTGCCGACGAACTGGTCGGCGGCCAGGGAAGCGACGCCTGCTTCGGCGCGACCGGGACTTCCTGTGGCAGGGAAGCCCCGCCCAAGGCCTCCGCTTACGTCCAGCTCGACCGCACCAAGGGCGGCGGGGGAGGCCTGCAGATAGTCGGCGGCGGCGGGCCGGACGACTTCACCGTCGCCTTCGACGATGCGACCCAGACCTTCGGGATCAGCGCCGCCAAGGGCATCGCGATCGGCCCCGGCTGCACCCGGTTGGGCAACGATTCCAAGCAGGTCACCTGTGCGGCCGGCGGCCCGGCGCGCTGGCTGACCGCCGACCTCGGCCCCGGCAACGACGTGTTCCGGGCCGAAGGCTCCCTTGCCGGCGCCCAAAACGTCCGCGTCGCGGGAGGCTTCGGCGACGACGTGATCAAAGCCGGGCCCGAGGACGATCTGCTCCAGTCCGGTCCCGGCGCCGACAAGCTCTATGGCGGCGATGGCTCCGACGGTCTGATCGGGGGCTTGCCGGGGCCGACCTACCTATATGGGGAAGGCGATGGTGACCTGCTCGCGGCCGGGGGCGGCTGCGCCGGCGGTGCGCTGGTCGGTGGCGAAGGCCGCGACGACGCCTCCTTCGCCGAGACCCAGGCCCACCCGGGCCTGCTCTACATCTCCTTTCTGGCCCACAAAGCCTGGATCGACACGCTGCTGAAAGAAGGGCGCTGTCACCCGGTCCGCCTCGACCCCTCCGACGAGGATATGGAGGGCTCCTTCGACGACGACGTCCTGATCGGCGACAGCGGCCCCAACGCGATGCTCGGCCAGCCCGGCCAGGACCAGTTCTTCGGCGAGGGCGGCGAAGACATAATCGACGCCCGCGACGGCGTCCGCGACTTCTCGATCCAGTGCGGCACCGGCTTCTACACCCATCCGCCGAAGCCGAAAGGCTCCAAAGGCCCACCCCCCGAACCGATCCTCCACGGCACCCCCGCCGGCCGCGCCCTCACCGACTCGTTCGACCCCGCGCCGCTGCTCTGCAGCGACGTGGTCGTCGGTACCCCGGTAGCTGGCCTGAATAACGGCGGCTGAGCCCTCAGCTGACCCTCCGCGGCGTCCGCGTCACCAGTTCGGTGACGATGTCGCCCGCCCCCGGCTCTGGGTAGGGGCGGCGCTCCGCCGCCGCGATGAGGGCAGTAGCAAGGGCGAGGCCCGCCACGTCCGCCCCGCGCGAATTCAGGCGCGATGGGACCGACCGGGTGCGATACGGCTTGCGCAGCCGGTTTGCCTGTGGGCCGTCCCGCTCGCTCAGCAGGTTGAAGAGATCGAGCACGGCGATATTGCTCTCCCATTTCGCGCTCTCGCCGATCAGCCAGTCGGCCAGCTCGCGTGCCCGCCCCGCCTGCACTTTTTCCGTGCGCATCGGAGGCAGCGGCGGCGGGGTGAGCACAACGAACTGGAGCGGCTGGGCCGCCAGCGTCGCGAAAAGCCATTTGTAGGCGATCTTGAGCTGCTCCAGCTCGCGCTCGTCGGCGATCGCGCTGGCCCGGTGGCCCGAGCTGAGAGCGATGACGTCGAACTCGAGCGCCTCGAGCAGGGCGAGTTTGGCTTCAGGATCCCGTCCCCTGAAGAGCCGGCGGAACACAGCCGGCCCAGCGGTCTCCCCGTCGAGCAGCGACATGTGTTGGTGGGGTACGTTGTGCCCATCGCGGAGGATGTGCTTGCAGTAGTTGTAGTCCGACAGCTCGATCGGCCGCGCGGGCGGGCTTTGCATCGCCAGTCGCTCGCGAACGTTGCCCTCGATCAAGAGTTGGTGGCTGACGGTGTCGTGAAGGAACAGGGCGCTGATCGGGCTGGTCATTCCGCGGATCTCCTCTTCTCGGTCGGGGTTGTCGGTTGCGCATTGGAACGTGCGCGCGCATCCATTTTGAAGTAACGGCTTACAGCGCTGGTCAGCGTTTGAGCGCTGAGGTATCGCTGAGATAGTCAGCGTTCCTCAGCGCTCGATATGGTCGGCGCCGCTTGTCTGAAGAGGGAGTCGAAATCAGGACGCTCGGGCGGGAGTTCCGGGTGTTCAATGGGAAAAAGCGGGTTATGAGGCGCGCCAAGCAGCGCGCTGAGCTGCTGCACGCCTTGGTCCTTGGCCGCGGGCGGGCCTCCCGGGAGGCCCTGTTCGACCTCTTGGGCTTGAAAATCGACGATGAGCGCCACGGCCATCAATTCGACCAGCATGTCTACATGCTGAAAAAGCTCGAATTGGACATCGGAGGCCGCGAGACCCTGGTGCTCGAAGAGGCCGGCGTAAAGGTCGATCTGTGGCAATTCCTCGACTGGGCCGAAAGCGACTCGGAGCGGTTGCTCGAACAGGCGGCGGACCTCCTCGGCAAGAGGAAGGCCCCGTGCGTGCCCGAAGGTTTCGACCCGGCCCGCGACGAATTCTGGACCCAGACCCTTACCGAGTTCGAGCTGGCCAAGGAGCGGGTGCTGACACCTCGGCCGCGCGCGCAGGCAGCGGCCCTCGGGGTGCGCAAGACGCGGGACGCGCTCCTGGCTCGCCCCGTCGCCCCCGGCGTGTCGGACGATACCCGCGTTCGCGACGTGGTCGACATGGTGAGCCAGATCAAGGGAATGCGCCACCCCGAGGAGGATGAGACGCCCCTCGCCGTGACCCTCGCCGACCGGCTCGAAGGTCGTGGGCCGAACCAGCAAAAGCGGCTCGTGCTCACCGGTGGCGCCGGCGCCGGGAAGACCATGACCGCGACCCTCACCTACCTCGAGCTAGCCGAGCGCTTCGAGGCCGCCGAGGCTCCCGGGTTGGTGCCGCTGTATTTCGATGGCCTGCGCGAAGGCTTCGACGAGGGCTTCGGCGACGACGACTGGTTCCGGGACCGCCTCGCCGACGCGGGCGTCGAGAACGGCAGGGAGCCGATCGTCGTCGTCAGTCACGCCGATGCTTTCCTCTCCCATGTCGAGGACATCCCAAACGTGCTGTCGCGGGAGATGCTCAGGGCCGATCGCTTGCTGCTCTGCTGCGGACAGACCTTCCACGACCGGCGGCTCGTCTTCAAGGGCCTCGACGGCGACCGCATCGAGCTGGGGCCCTGGTCGCGCTCCTTGCAGGAGGACTTCGCCGAGGTTGCTTTCGGACCCGAGCTCCGAGCTGAGCTGGCCGCATGGCTCGACGAGGATCCGACCCGCGAGGAGCTCTGCGCCGTACCTCTGCACCTCGTCTTCGTCCTCAGCCTGCTCGAAGATCCAGACAGGGTGTCCGACATCTCGACGGCCGGGCAGCTCTTCGACGCGGTTGCCTGGGTTCGTCTCGGTTACACCGCTGGGGCCACCACCGACATCGAAGCGCGTCGCGCGCAGCTGGGCCGGGTTGCCCATCACTTCTACGTCGATGCGAAAGCTACGACCGGTGCCCCGATCCGCTTCAAACGTGGCGAGCTTCGGGCGGTGCTGAGGCAGAGCGGCGGCGAGGTAGGCGAGCGGTATGAGGAGTGGACCGAAGAGATCGAGCACCACTCGCTGCTGGCCTCGAGCGGCCGCGACCAGCTCTCCTTCGAGCATCCGATCTGGGGCCAGTTCTTCGTCGCTCGCCACATCGCCACGACCCTCGTCGAGAGGCCGGCCGAGGCACTGCCCACCTTCGCCAAGTTCCTTTCGCTGGAGGTAGCGAGCTTCTGCGAGGACCTGCTCGCGGATGCCGATCTCGAGTCGGTTCGCGAGGCGCTGATTGGGGCGATCACCGCCGATGCCCCCGAGATGGAGACGTTTCGCGAGCGGATCGCCCGCGAGCAGGTCTGCTACTTCCTCGGTGCGGTTGGGCATCAGGGGGTGCGGGCCGAGCTGCGGCAGCTTGCCGACCCCGAGTCCGACCTCTACGAGGAGGACGACTGGATCCGGCGCGGGGTCCTCTTCGGCCTCGCCGACGGCGGCGACCCGACGGCGGCCGACACATACGTCGATGCTCTGCGGGCCGAGCGCGAGGCCGGCGGCCGCGCTGAGCGTGACACCAACATCGGCTTCCACCTCACCTTCCGCGGCGACCAGAAATTCGACCTCGAACGGCCGGACGGCATCGATCGGAACCCTCAGTGCGTGCGGACCGTGGCCGGCCTGGTCCGCGGCCTCCACCAGAAACGGCACGCCTGCTCGCGCCGGATCAAGCTCTTCACCCTGCTGGAGCTGGCGGCACACCCGCGGATCCCGGCCGAGCGCTTCGAGGCCGCGATCGAGCCGGAGCTGGATGCTCTGGCCGCGATCCGGGAATGCCTGAGGGCCGCCCCATGGCCCGAGCTGGCGGAGTTGGACCAGTTGCTCGATGCCCACCGGGGCAGGAGCTGAGGTGCGCGAGCGCGAAAGACGTGTCATGCTGCGGCCCACCGTGCCCTCGGGGACCCAGGCACTCAGCGCGATTGAAGCGGTCGAGCCCGCTATCGCGGAGAGGCTCACGCGCGCCGGTTCGCCGGCGCACCTCGGCGAGGCGCTGGAGCAGATCCGCGCCGCCCCGGTCCTCGCCCGCGTGATCGACCTGCTCGTCGCGGCGGAGTACGACGCAAGCGGCCCGGCCGCTGCTTCCTACGAGCACCCCAACGGATTCGACAAGCTCGTCCTCGCTTCGCTGCCGAGCGGCCACAAGGTCGTCCTCCACGCCTGGCCAGCCGCGCCCGCCGGCCGCGCCCGCAAGGACGCCAATATGCACAACCACAGGTGGCACTTCGCCACCCGGGTGCTCACCGGGTCCTACAGCTATACCGAGTTCGAAGGGGCGCCTCCGGGCGCCCCTTCCGCTTCAGTCTTCCACGAGCACGTCTACACCACCGACGGCACCGACGGCAGCCACCGGCTCGCCTCCGTGGGTATGTGCAGGCTCGCCCCTGTCCGCAGCCGGCGCCTTCGTCGCGGCGACACCTACCTGCTGCCCAGTTCCGTGATCCACAGCATCGCGATGGACGACGAGCAGCCGACCGTGACCCTCTTCGTGCAGGGGCCGGCGGTGCGCGAGTCGACCAGGATCTTCTCTGCGGCCCCTCTGACGGAGGACGACCAGGTCAACCCGCCGCGGCTGAGCGTCGCCGAGTACCGCCGGCGCCTGGAGCGCCTGCGCGAGCACGTTTAGCGCCCGCGGGCCCTACGGGCGTAGTTCTGTGAAGCCCGCCGCGGCGAAATCGCCATCGAAGGCGAGCGCCTCCTCGATTCCCCTGGCACGCATGTAGGCGAAGCTGGTCGCGTCGACGAAGGAGTACTCGCGCTCGTCGTGCCGGCGCAGCCAGCGCAGGGCTTCGTCCTCGAGCTCCTCGGGTATTCGAGCGACCTCGATATAGCTGTCCTCTCGCCTGATCGCCGCCGCCCTTGACTTCCAGACACACGTGTGTCTTAATGCGCACAGCACATAGGAAACACGGATGTCCGTGTTCCTTGTTGCTACAGGGATAGATCAACAGAGTCCAAGGAGGCCGCTAAGGGAAGCGGTCGGCAGAGGGGCTCGAGGGACAAGGAGAGAGCTACGTGAAGAGCCACGCGAAGGCATCGTCGGTGGGATCGAACCCGGGCTGGGGCGCAAGCCGCCGGTCGTTCCGTCGCTCCGGCGCGCTCGCCGCCCTGCTTGTCGCTCTCGTGGCGTCAGCCTGCCTTCTTCCTGGCACCGCCTCGGCGGTCGAATACCGCACGGTGCTCGAATCCTTCGGCACCGACGGCACCTCTGCCAGCTCCTTTGGCTTTGCCACCGCGGTCGGATTCGACCAGGGCAACAAGCACCTCTACGTGCTCGAAGAAGAAAAGATCCACGGCTTTAACTCCTCCACCCCCGCCACCCACACTCCGCTGGGCGGCAACTTCCCGCTGAACGTTCCCTACGGCGAAGTCACCGACATCGCCGTGAACAACTCCTCGCACAACTTCTATTACCCGACCCCGGGCGAAAACAAGCTCTTCGGCTTCTCCGAAAGCGGCGCCACGCTCGCCGGTTTCCCGATCGGCGGCCACAACTACTCCTGCGGGGCTGCCGTGGACTCCTCGGGCGACATCTGGGTCGCGGAGGCAAACGAAGGCAAGGTCAGGCAATACAGCCCCGTCGGCGCCCTGCTCGAAACCTATTCGGTTGGCGGAGAACCTTGCCACCTCGCCTTCGACGCTGAAGACAACCTCTACGCTGGCTTCTACTTCGGCGCGACCGTAAAGTACACCGCCGCCAGCGGCTACACCTCCTCGACCACGATCGACCCCGAATTCACGTCGGCGCTGGCGGTCGACAAGGCGACCGGCGAAGTCTTCGTCATCCACTACAACTACATCCAGGTCTGGAGCGCCGAAGGTGAATTCCTCTATGAATTCGGCGGCACCCTGGCCGGCGCGGGGTATGGCGGCATCGCGATCGACGAAGCGACCGAAGAAGCCTACGTCTCCGACTACGAACACGGCAAGGTCCGGGTCTTCAGCCCGCCGGTCGCCGTGCCGAAACTCACCACCGAAGGCGCGGACGGGATCACCGCCACCGGCGCGACCGTGCACGGCACGATCAATCCCAAGGGACAGGCAGTCGAAGACTGTCACTTCGAGGTCATACCCGCCTTGCAGTTCTTCGCCGTCGAAGTGCTGGGGGAATACGAATCCTTCCCGAAGGAATACAAAGAAGTCAAACCGTCCCAGAAGTACCCTTGCGTGCCCGCCGCCGCCTCGATCCCCGCCGACTCCGAACCGCACGGGGTCAGCGCCAACATCAGCGGCCTCGAACCGGCGACGAACTACCACTACCGCCTCGTCGCCAAGAACTCGATCGGCGAAGCCCATGGCTCAGACCGCCAGTTCACCACCGGTCCGGCCGCGCCGCTGATCGAAGGAGAGTCGGTCGAAACAGTCGGCACCAGCGAGGCGACCCTTACCGCCAAGATCAATCCTAGAGGCGGGCAGACCACCTACCACCTCGAATACGGCACGACCAACGCCTACGGGCAGAGCAGCGCCGAGAGCGTCCCCTTTGGCTCGCCCACCGACACCAGCCGGCACACCGTCAGCGTCCACATCGGCGGCCTGCAACCGGGCACCGCCTACCACTTCCGCTTCGTCGTAACCAATCCGGTCGGCAGCGTCGAAGGCGCCGACACCAGCTTTGCCACCTACCCGCTCACGACTCCGACCTTCGCCCCCTGCCCCAACGACCGCTTCCGCACCGGCGCCGGCTCGCGCCTGCCCGACTGCCGCGCCTATGAGCAGGTCTCGCCGATCGAAAAGCACGGCGCCAACATCCAGGGCTCATTTGGCCAGGACGGCACCAACCCCGCCGGGAACCGCGTCACCTTCTTTGTCTCCGGCGGCCTGCCGACGACCGGCAGCACCTCCCGCTTCAGCGGCTACATTGCCTCCCGCGGGCCGGGGGGCTGGAGCACCGATGGGCTCCAGCCGCTGACCAAACCCGGCGTCAGCGCGAAGGTCTTCGGCCTCAGCGAAGACCTCTCCACCACGCTGACCGAACGCCAAGAACCCGGCGGAGTCGGCACGCAGCTCTTGCTGCGCGACAGCGAAACGGCGGTCTTCCAGCCGGCCGGGCCGGTTTTCCCTGAAGTCGGTGACTTGGGTCTCCAGGGCTTCGCCGCCGACCCTCACCATCTGGCTCTCCTCAGCGAAAAACAGCTCCTGCCCAGCGCCCCGGCGGGGAAACGCAACCTCTACGACCTCGACCACGGCGTCCTCACCCTCGCCGACCGCGTCCCCGCTGGCTCGGAAGTCAGCTGCGACGACGAAGCCGGCCCAGCCTGCGTCGTGCCCGCGGAGGGTATGGGCGAAGGAAGCACGGGCCATATCGTCCGCGACGGCCGGCGGCTCTTCTTCTTGGTCAGGGGCGCGGGTCAGCCCTTCGAATCAGGCCGCCTCTACATGCGCGAAGACGGCGCCAAGACGACCTGGATCTCGGCCTCCCAGCGCACGACCCCTGATCCCGGCGGCGAGAAGCAGGCCAGGCTCGGCCGTGTTGCCCCCGACGGCTCGAAGGCCCTCTTCCTCAGCTGCGAGAAACTGACCGACGACTCGACCGCGCACTCGAGCGGGAAAAAGCATGCGCTGGGCCCTTGGGGGACGGGAGCCACGGTCAGGACCTTTACTCCTACGACGCCGAAAACGGCCAGCTCACCGATCTCACTGTCGACACCGAAGCCGGCGACCCGATGGGTGCCGGAGTGCAGGAAGTCCTCGGCACCTCCGAAGACGGCTCCTACGTCTACTTCTTCGCCGAGGGTGCGCTCGCCCCCGGAGCCTCGCACGTCAATTGCAGCGGTTTCGGATCCAAATGCAACCTCTACGTTTACCACGAAGGCGTAACCACCTTCATCGCCCGGATCGCAAATGGGTCCTCCCATGAATTCAACGTCAGCGCCGACGGCAGCGCAATCGTCTTCAGCGCGGCGGAAAGCCTCACCGGCTACAACAGCGCCGGCACTGCAGAGTTCTTCCGCTACAGCGTCCCCGAGGAAGAACTGCTCTGCGTCAGCTGCCAGACGACGGCGGTGCCGCCGACCGGCTCCCGCGCGCTGGGGGGGCATGCGCCGGGAGCCTTTGTCGTCGACGGCGCCTCCGGCGGTCCCCCCCGCAATCTCTCGGCCGATGGCAACCGCTTCTTCTTCGACACCGACGAACCGCTGGTCTCGCGCGACACCAACGGCGTCTATGACGTCTATGAGTGGGAGGCAAAAAGGGAGGGCAGCTGCGAATCGGAAAGCCAGAACGGCGGCTGCATCTACCTGATCTCCAGCGGAACCGACCCCCGGTCCTCCAGTTTCCTCGCCGCCTCGAGGAACGGCGATCACGTCTTCTTCTTCACCGAACAGCCGCTGGTGCCGGGAGACCAGGACCACCTCGACGACGTCTATGACGCTGGCGTGGGAGCGGGCCTGGTGGCCCAACACACGCTGGCGCCGCCGACCTGCGCGAGCACCGCCTGCCAGGCCAACCCGGCGCCACCGCCGGAGCAGACGCCGGCGAGCGCGGCCTTCCAGGGACCGGGCAACGTGCACCCGCACAGCGCCAACCGCGGGTGCCCCAAGGGCACGCGCAAGGTGCGCCACAAGGGCAAATCCCGCTGCGAGAGCCAGAGAGCCCGCAAGCAGCACAAACGTCACAACAACCGCGGAGGTTCCAAGTGATTTCGGCAAAGCGAGCATCGACCCGCGGGCGGCTGCGCCGCGCCGTCCTCACCCTCGCCCTGATCGCGCTCCCCGCCGTATGCCTGCCAGCCGCTGCGGGTGCGGCGCCAGCGGGGCCGGTGTGGAAGATCTCCATCGACATCACCGAACCGTCCAACTTCATCGCCGGCGATGACAGCGGCGAAACCGCCTACACGATCGTCGCCACCAACATCGGCTCCAGAGCGACCAGCGGCAGCGCGATCACGGTCACCGACGAACTGCCCGAAGGCCTCAGCCTGACGCCGAAATCGACCCTGGATCAGTGGAGCAGGCCGACCCTCCACCTCTACGACGACGGTGGGCGGCACGGCTTCTTCGACGAATTCTATACCTGCGATCAGGCCACGGTCACCTGCGGCGGGGAAAAGGTCGTCCATCCGGGCGAGCGCCTGTTCATGTTCGTGCCGGTAAACGTCGCCCCCGACGCGCCGGCGGTCCTCACCAACCGGGTGAGGATCAGCGGTGGCGACGCCATCGCGGACTCGGCCAGCGTGCAGACGAAGGTCAGCTCCGAACCGGCCCCCTTCGGCCTCCAACGCTTCGAAAGCGCGTTCTTGGACGAAGGTGGCGACGCGGTGACCCGTGCCGGCTCCCACCCCTACCAGATGCGGATCGGCGCCCAGTTCAACCTCGTCAGCAGTGGAGCTCCCGGCAGCGGAAGCGTTCCCACCGAAAATCCCAAGGACGTCGTCGCCGACCTCCCCCCCGGCGTGGTGATCAACCCCGAAGCGACGCCGGTGCGCTGCACCGAGGCACAGCTCTCCTTAGCGGAATGCCCCGCCGCATCCGCGGTCGGCGAGCTCCACATCACCGCCAGCGTCCTCAACATCTTGCAGGGGGCAGACCTGGCCAATCCCCTCTACAACATGGTGCCGACGCAGGGTCGCCCGACGGTGCTCGGCTTCAGGGTCGCAAATTTCCCCATCCCGATCCACCTGTTGGGCCGCGTGCGCAGCGACGGCGACTACGGCCTCAGCTCCGACACGCTCGACGTCCCCCAGATCACCAACATGTCGGGCGTCACGGTCGAACTGTGGGGCGATCCCTCCGACCCGAGCCACGACTACCGGCGGGGTAAATGCGGCAATTTTCAGGCCGTCGACGTAGCCTGCCCGGTGCCACCCACCCACACCGCGCTGCTGACGATGCCGAGCGCCTGCTCGGGGCCGCTGAAGACGAACTTCAGCGGCGACTCTTGGCAGAACCGCGGCACCTTCATCTCGACCAGCGCGGAAACCACCAACGACGCCGGGGAACCGGTCGGCGTCACCGACTGCGAAAAGCTCAACTTCGACCCCAAGACCGAAACCAAGCTCTCGACCGAACAGGGCGAGACCGGCACGGCGCTCGACCTGAACGTCGATTTCCCCAACGACGGGCTGATCAACCCCTCGGCGACGGCCGAATCGCTGGCCGAAAAAGTCGTCGTCGCGCTGCCCGAAGGGGTGACGATCAACCCCTCGGTGGGCGAAGGCCTGGGCTTCTGCACCCCCGCCCAGTACGCCAAGGAGACGACCTTCTCGGTCGACGGCGAGGGCTGTCCCTCCGACTCCAAGATCGGCAGCCTGGAACTGGAAACGCCGCTCTTGACCAAAGAACAGATCAACGGCTCTGTCTACCTCGCTCAGCAGGACGATCCGACGACCCCCCAACCTGGGGCCGAGAACCCCTTCGACACCGACGTCGCTCTATACATGGTGCTGCGCAACGCCAAGCTCGGCATCATGGTCAAGAAGCCGATCAAGGTCGTCCCCGACCCGAGAACGGGCCAATTGGTGGCGACTGTCGAAGGACTCCCCCAGCTGCCCTTCAACCACTTCAACTTCCACTTCAAGGAAGGGGCGAGGGCGGCGCTGATCAGTCCCGCGGCCTGCGGCAAATACACGACCGAAGCCAAGTTCTATCCCTCCTCGGATCCGACCCACCCCAAGTCGGCCAACTCCAGCTTCGAAATCACCAAGGGAGTGAACGGAGGCCCCTGCCCCAGTGGAGGCCTACCGCCCTTCAACCCAGAATTTCAGGCGGGCTCGCTCAACAACAATGCCAAGGCCTACAGTCCCTTCAACATGCGCCTGATCCGCCACGACGGCGATCAGGACATGACCAAGTTCTCCTCGGTTCTGCCTCCGGGGGTCTTGGGCAAGCTGGCCGGGATCTCCAAATGCTCTGACGCGGACATCGCCGTGGCCAAGGCCAAGACCGGAAAACAGGAGAAGGCAAGCCCCTCCTGTCCCGCCAACTCCCTGATCGGCCACACGATCGCCGGCGCGGGAGTGGGCGACTCGCTGACCTACGTGCCGGGCCAGCTCTACCTGGGAGGCCCCTACAACGGCGATCCACTGAGCGTGATCTCGGTGACCCCGGCCTTGGCGGGACCCTTCGACGCCGGCACGGTCGTCGTCAGAGAGGCCCTGACGCTCAACCCGCAGACCGCCGAAGTGGAAGTCGACGGCAAGAACTCAGACCCGATCCCCCACATCCTCAAAGGGATCGTCTTGAAAGTCAGGGAACTGCGGGTCCACGTCGATCGTCCCGACTTCATCGTCAACCCGACGTCGTGTGAACCGTCGAGCGCCAAAGCGACCCTCTTTGGCGCCTACAGGAACGTCTTCGATCCAAGCGACGACGTCCCGGTTGACCTGCAGACCCGCTACCAGGCGGCAAGCTGCGCCAGCCTCGCCTTCAAACCGAAACTGGCGATCGACCTCAACGGCGGAACCAAACGAGGCGATCACCCAGCTTTGAAAGCGGTTCTCAACGCAAGGAGCGCAGACGCCAACATCGGCAAAGCAGTGGTGACTCTGCCGACCTCGGCATTCCTCGACCAGGCCCACATCAGGACGATCTGCACCAGGGTCCAGTACGCCGCAAACGGCGGGGCCGGAGGAGGCTGTCCGAAAGCAGCCCAATACGGCTACGCCAGGGCCTACACGCCGCTGCTCGACGAACCGGTCGAAGGGCCCGTCTACCTACGCTCCTCAAGCCACAAGCTGCCAGATCTCGTCGCAGCTCTGCACGGCATCGTCAACGTCGACATCGTCGGCAGGATCGACTCCTTCAAAGGCGGCATCCGCTCAAGCTTCGAAACCGTCCCCGACGCACCCGTCTCCAAATTCATCCTCAACATGCAGGGCGGCAAAAAGGGCCTTGTGGTCAACAGCAGAAACCTCTGCGCTGGGACCAACAAGGCAGATGCCGCCCTCACCGGGCAAAACGGAGTGCCCTATGACTCCAAGCCGGTTGTAAAGCCGAGCTGTGGGAAGGGTCGGAAGCACAAGGCAAAGGGGAATCGCAGGGGGCGCGGGCGATGAGCCGTGCCGTGGCGGGGGATGAGCGGCGAAGCCCAGCATCCGGATGAGTTCGCAGACGCCTTCGAGCCAGCCCTAGCCCGTCTCCAGATCCGCATCGAGACGGCTTGTGCCTCCGAGGTCGAGTGGCCTGGCCAGGTGTCGGCAGGTATTCGGGCCGCCCTGGCCTTCGCCTCGGCGAAGCCGGCCGCGGCCGAGGTTCTGACCAACGAGGCGATGGCCGGGGGCAGAGAGGGCTTTGCCCGCTATGACCGCATGATCGACCACTTCGCCGCTGCTCTGCTGCCAGGACGCGCTGAGCGTCCAGAGGGCGACTGGCTCCCCGAGATAACCGAGAAGACGATGGTGGGAGGGGTCGCGATGTTGATCGCCCAGCGACTCACCTTCGACCGCCACGCCGAGCTTCCGGCGCTCGCTCCGGAGGCGATCCAGTTCGTCCTCACCCCCTACCTAGGTGCCGCCGACGCCCGTCAGGTCGCCCTCCGCGACCCAGCCTGAGCAGCACGCCGCTAAAGTTGACCGTTCCGCCCGGATAGCTCAGTTGGTAGAGCACTTCCATGGTAAGGAAGGGGTCACGAGTTCGAGTCTCGTTCCGGGCTTGTCTGGCCATGCGGCCAGGACGCGCTCTGCCCGATAGCCTGCCCAACCCATGGACTTCTCGCTGACTCACGAGCAGGAGGACTTCGTCGCCGCGATCCGCGACTTCTGCGCGCGCGAGGCCGGCACGCAGGAGCAGCGTGAGAAGCTGACCAACGGCTACGAGCTGCACCACAACTTCGACCTTTACAAACGGATGGCCGAGTTGGGCTGGCTCGGGGTGACGATCCCGGAGGAGTACGGCGGCTCGGGCGGCTCGATGCTCGATGCCTGTCTCTTCATGGAGGAGACCTCACGCGGCCTGGCGCCGATCGGCGGCTACGCGACGACGCTGATCGTCGCCGGCGCCACCCAGCGCTTCGGCACCGAGGAGCAGAAGAAGGAGATCCTCGGCGGCATCGCCGGCGGCGCGGTCGAGGCGATCGCGATGACCGAGCCGGAGGCCGGCTCCGACGTCGGTGCTCTCACCACCTCGGCCGAGCAGGTCGACGGCGGCTTCGTCCTCAACGGCCAGAAGATCTTCATCTCCAACGCCCACATCGCCGACCACATCCTGATCGTCTGCCGCACGACCAAGGGGGAGTCCAAGCACGACGGCCTCTCGATGATTTGGGTCCCACGTGAGACCGAGGGACTCGAGATCGTCCCGATCGAGACGATGGGCGGCACCGAGACCAACACGCTTTACCTGACCGACGTCGAGGCGCCGGCTGACGCCCTGCTCGGCCAGGTCGACCAGGCCTGGACGCAGCTGATGGCGGGGCTCAACGTCGAGCGGCTGATCCTCGCCGCGACGATGCTCGGCATTGCCCAGCGCGCCTTCGACGACGCGCTCGCCTACGTGAAGGAGCGCAAGCAGTTCGGCCGCCCGATCGGCTCCTTCCAGGCGCTCCAGCACCGCCTCGCCGACATGGCGACCGAAGTCGAGTCGGCCCGGTTGATGACGCGCTGGGTCGCCGCCCTGACCGACGAGGACCCCGGCCGGATGCTGCCGCGCGAGGCCTCGATGGTAAAGCTGCACGTCACCGAGATCGCCAAACGCGTCGCCGTCGAGGGCATGCAGCTGATGGGCGGCTATGGCTACTCCTCCGAGTACGACATGGAGCGCCTAGTGCGCACGACGATGGTCTCGACCATCTACGGCGGCACCTCCGAGATCCAGCGCACGATCATCGCCAAAACCCTCGGCCTGTAGCGCCACCGGGGCGCGTTTGTCACCCATGGGGTGACCAAGGCGCCCCTGCGGAAGGTATGAGTACCGCTCGAAGGGTGCTGGCGACCCATTCGCCTTCGTCGAACACCTGGCGGTGGGAGAGGCGCACGACCTGGTAGCCGAGTGTCCGAAGCCTCAAGTCCCGGGCCCGGTCGCTCTCGAAGGCCTCGCGGCCGGCGTGGTACCGATAGCCGTCCGTCTCCACAACGAGTTTCTCTTCCACCCAGCAGAAGTCGACCGTCATTGCTCCGATTGGCATGTTCACCGCGGGTTTTGGCAGGCGGTGACGCGTGCAAAGCCAGAGGAACCGGCGCTCAAGCTCGCTGCGCGTCTTATCCACCTCGACGTTTGGACCGGTTGAGAGCCCGAGGAAGTCGGCTTGCCGGATGGCCCGACGCAGCACGTGTGCTGGGATCGCGCTCTCGAGGTCCGCGAGCGTGCGGGCAGGATGGGTGACTGGGACTCCGCGTTGCCGGGTGACCTCTCCCGGCCCCAACGATTTGGGCCGGTGAATCCGGATGCCAGGGCGCGGCCGTCGCCCACTCCTGCTGGGAAGGGAGACGTCAACGGGGCCCTCGTAGGGGGGGAGCAACGTCCAGAGTTCGGCTGCGCTTCGATGGCTGAGCACGGCGCTGTCTCCCAGGGCCAGTACGGCAGCCATCCACCGTCGCTCGTTGCTAGGCGCGATATGGCCCACGACGTAGACGCCGCGATGGAGCCTGTGCAGGCGGCCCGCCTTGCATCGCTTTGCGATCGCGTTTCTGCCGAGACCGGCCACTTGAAGCTGAGCGCTGGAGATCGCTCCGTACTGCCGTCCGGCGACCTGCGCGATCTCGACATCAGGGGCGCGTTTGTCACTCATGGGGTGACTAAGGCGCCCGGCCCGCCGATTCGCCCCCGTGCCGATGTTGATGCGATGGCTGAAGGTCGTCTTAGCGAGGAATCCTTGGGCGCCCCAGGGCGCTATCCTTCAGCTCAGCCTCGCGCTTCGGCCCGGGGTTTTCTCTTGTAACGGCGTCCTTTCGGCAACGAGGAGAACATGGCTCGCGGAGATGTCCGCATCGCGGTGACGCTGGCTTGCGAAGACTGCAAGCGGCGCAATTATCAGACCAACAAGTCGCGGCGAAATTCGCCGGACCGAGTCGAGCTGCGCAAGTACTGTCGCTGGTGCGGCCACCACACGGCGCACAAGGAGACTCGGTAGAGCCTCATGGCGAAAACGCGCGCACAGCGCAAGGCGGAGAAACGCGCCCGCGAAGCCGAAGAGCAGAAACGCTCCGGCCCTGGCGATAAGCGCAAGTCCGACTCGCGGGCCCAGCACGACACTCAGGTCCCTGTCTCCGGCGACGTCGCCGAGATCGAAGCGGTCGAGGCCGGCATGGCGGTCGGGGCGGCGGAAGCCGATCTCGAGACGCCGGATGCGCCGAAGCCGCGCAGCCTGCGACGCGCCGAGGCCAAAGAGGCCAAGCTGGCCGAAAAGCGCCAGCGCGAGGAGCAGAAGCGCCGCGAGAGCGAGCAGCTCGCCAAGCGCCAGAAACAGGCGCAGGCTGAGAAGCGCCAGCGCGGCGGCGTCATCGGCTTTCTGGTTTCCTGCTGGGCGGAGCTGCGCAAAGTTCAGTGGCCGGACCGTGAAACCCTGGTCCAGGCAACGGCCGTGACGATCATCTTCGTCGCCGTCGCCGCCACCTACCTCGGCGTCCTCGACACCGTCTTCAGCCTCCTCATCAAGCAGATCCTTTAGCGGGATCCCAAGACAAAGGCAACCTCCAGATGTATCGCTGGTACGTGATCAACACCTACTCCGGGCACGAGAACAAGGTCAAGCACAATCTCGAGCACCGGGTGCAGACGATGGCCCAGAACCGCAACGTGCGCCAGGTCGTGGTGCCGACCGAGCAGGTGATGGAGGTCAACAAAGAAGGCCAGAAAGAATCGAAAGAGAAACGGACGATGCCCGGCTACGTCCTGGTCAACATGGAGATGACCGACGACGCCTGGGGGCTGGTCAAGAACACCCCCGGCGTGACCGGCTTCGTCGGCTCCCGCAACAAGCCGGTGCCGCTCTCCAAACCGGAGGTCGACCGCCTGCTGCACCGTGAGACCGCCGAGCGGCCTCGCACCCAGGCCCAGTTCTCGATCGGCGAGTCGGTCAAGGTCATCTCCGGCCCGCTCTCCGATTTCTCCGGCGAGATCGCCGAGATCAACGAGGACGCCGCCAAACTCAAGGTGCTGGTCTCGATCTTCGGCCGCGAGACGCCGGTCGAGGTCAACTACGACCAAGTGAAGAAGATCTAGCCCGGCCCGCTACCCTCCCCGATCCCGATGGCGAAAAAAGTCCTCACCCTCATCAAGCTGCAGATCCAGGCAGGCAACGCCAACCCGGCGCCGCCGGTCGGCCCGGCCCTGGGTCAGCACGGCGTCAACATCATGGAGTTCTGCAAAGCCTTCAACGCCCAGACGCAGAGCGAGGGCGGCACGATCATCCCGGTCGAGATCACCGTCTACGAGGACCGCTCCTTCAGCTTCATCACCAAGACGCCCCCCGCCGCGGTGCTGATCCGCGAGGCGATCGGGATCAAAAAGGGCTCGGGCGAGCCGCACGTGAACAAAGTCGGCACGATCTCCCCGGAGCAAATCCGCCAGATCGCCGAGCGCAAGATGCCCGACCTCAACGCCAACGACCTCGATGCCGCCTCGAAGATCATCGCCGGCACCGCCCGCTCGATGGGTGTGGACGTCAAATAGCCATGGCCCACGGCAAGCGTTACCGCAAACAGCTCGGCAAGGTCCAGCGCGAGCACGAGTATCCGCCGGCCGAGGCGATCTCACTGATCAAGGAGACCGCCAGCGCCGGCTTCGACGAGACCGTCGAGCTGCACCTGCGGCTCGGCGTCAACGTCCGCCATGCGGAGGAGCAGCTGCGCGGGACCCTCGCCCTGCCCCACGGCCTCGGCAAAGACGTGACGATCGCGGTATTCGCGGAAGGCCAGCAGGCCCGCGACGCGGAGGCGGCCGGGGCGGACTTCGTCGGTAGCCAGGACCTGGTCGAGAAAGTCCAGGAGGGCTGGACCGGCTTCGACGTCGCGATCTCGACCCCGGACATGATGAAAGCGGTTGGCCAGCTCGGCCGGGTGCTCGGTCCGCAGGGCCTTATGCCGAACCCCAAGGTGGGAACGGTCACCGACGACATCGAGAAAGCGGTTACCGAGTCGAAGGCGGGCAAGATCGAGTACCGCACCGACCGCCAGGCGATCATCCATCTCGCGATCGGCAAGGCCAGCTTCGACGCGCAGAAACTGCTCGACAACTGCCTCGCGGTGATCGACGAGGTCGTCCGCGCCAAACCTTCCTCGTCGAAGGGCAAGTACATCCTCTCGGCGACGCTGACGACGACGATGGGACCCGGAATTCGGGTCGACGCCGCCAAGACCGGCGACCGCGAGGCGGCTGGAGAGGCCTCCCAGCCGGCCGAAGAGACGGCCGAGCCCGCGGCGGAGCCGGCGACCGCGTAGACTTCCCGGCCGCGCGACCCCCAGACCACCGGCAGGCCATAGCCAGAAGCCCGGTGCAGGCGAACGATGAACAGAGACGAAAAGGCACAAGCAATTGAGGAGATCGCCGCCCAGATAGAGGGCGCCGAGGCGATCTTCGCGGTTGACTACCGGGGCATCAGCGTCCCCCAGGCGGCTGAACTGCGCGGCAAGTTGCGCGAGGCCGGCGCCAGCTTCCGCGTCGTCAAGAACCGGCTGACCAAAAGGGCCGCGGACCAGGCCGGCGAGGATCGCCTCGCGGAGCTGCTGCAGGGCCCGACTGCCCTGACCTTCGTTCGCGGCGACACCGCCCAGGCGGCGAAGGCGATCTCGACCTTCAACCGCGAGCACGAAGTCCTCACCTTCAAGGGTGGCTTCATGGGCGACCTCGGGCTCGACGAGGAAAAGTTCAAGTCGATCGCCCGCCTGCCGGCCCGCGAAGTGCTCGACGGCCAGCTCGCCGGCGTCGTCGCCAGCCCGCTCACCGGCCTCGTCCGCGGCCTCGGCTCGATGGTCTCCGGCCTTGCCAACCAGCTTCAGCAGCTTCAAGAACAAAAGGAGAAAGAAGAGTAGATGGCAACGAAAGTCAAAACTGAGGATTGGATCGAGGAGCTGAAAGGCATCTCGGTGCTCGAGCTCTCCGAGCGGATCAAAGCGCTCGAGGAGGAGTTCGGCGTTTCCGCGATCGCGGTCGCCGCAGCCGCACCGGCTGCCGCCGGCGCCGCTGGTGGAGACGGCGATGGCGCCGCCGAAGAGTCCTCCACGGTCGACGTGGTGCTGACCGAGGTCGGCGGCCAGAAAGTGCCGGTGATCAAGGTCGTTCGCTCCGCAACCGGCCTCGGCCTCAAAGAGGCCAAGGCGATCGTCGACGAGGCCCCGAAAGCGATCAAAGAGGGCATCGAGCGCGACGAAGCCGAGAAGATCAAAGGCGAACTGGAGGAGGCGGGCGCTACGGTCGAGCTTAAATAAAGCCCGACTTTGCGCGGATGGAGCCCAGGCAGGGAGCCATCCACGCGGCCGAGCGCGCCCGTGTGTTATTTTCCCTGGTCGCGCGCTCGTTGTCACCCCCTGCCCCATATCTGCGCTGTATCCACGTCCCTCTGACCGCCTGAGGAGTCGCCGACTTTGGCACGTTCCAACGCTGCCCCCGTAACCCGTAGGAGTTTTTCCCGACTACAGAACCCCCTCGAGGTCCCCCACCTGATCGATATTCAACGTCGCTCCTTCGAGGAGCTGACGGATCCAAAGGCGGGCGGACTGCGAGAGACGATTGACGACATATCCCCGATTGAGGACTACACGGGGAATCTCGCCATCGTCTTTGGCGAGTTCAAATTCGAGGACCCTCCAAACACGATCGAGGAGTGCCGCGAGAAGGACATGACCTACTCGCGGCCGCTGACGGCTACCGTCGCCTTCCAGAACAAGGAGACCGGCGAGATCCGTGAGCAGGCCGTCTTCATGGGCGATTTCCCGTGGATGACCGACCGCGGCACCTTCATCATCAACGGCACCGAGCGTGTCGTCGTCACCCAGTTGGTGCGTTCCCCCGGCGCCTATGTGATGGCGCCCAAGGATCCGGAAAAACAGGTCTTCATCGCCAACCTGATGCCGGCCCGCGGCTCCTGGCTGGAGCTGGAAGTCGACAAAAAAGGGAAAGTCTTCGTCCGCATCGACCGCAAGCGCAAATTGCCGGTGACGGTGCTGCTGCGCGCGATGGGCTACGTCGAGGACGAGCAGATCCTCAAGATGTTCGACAACTCGGTCTACCTCAGGCACACGATCGAGTCCGACACCGAGGCGACCCGCTCAGAAGAAGGCGCCCTGATCGAGCTGTTCAAAAAGCAGCGCCCCGGCGAGCCGCCTTCGGTCGACGCCGCCAAAGCCCTGCTCGAGCAGCTCTTCTTCGATCCGAAGCGCTACGACCTCACCCGGGTGGGCCGCTACAAGCTCAACGCCCGGCTCGACCTCGACATCGACCTCGACAACCGGACCCTCACCCACGACGACATCATCGCCCTGATCAAGGAGCTGGTGAGCCTGCCGAAGCTGCTCGGGATCCCCGAGGAGATCGACGAGGAGCACCCGATCAAAGACTATGCCGCGGAGGCGATCACCTACCCGCGCGAGCCCGTCGCCGAGCACCTCGACGAGTACGAGCATTTCGGCAACCGCCGCCTGCGCACGGTCGGCGAGCTGATCCAGGAGGCCTTCCGCATCGGCCTCTACCGGATGGAGCGCGTCGTCCGCGAGCGACTCACCACCGAAGACGCCGACGCGATCACGCCGCAGACGATCATCAACATCCGCCCGGTCGTGGCTGCGATGAAGGAGTTCTTCGGCTCCTCGCAGCTGTCCCAGTTCATGGACCAGACCAACTCGCTGGCCGGGCTCACCCACCGGCGCCGCCTCTCGGCGCTTGGCGCCGGCGGCCTGACCCGCGAGCGGGCGCCGATCGAGGTTCGCGACGTGCACCCGACCCATTACGGCCGCATGTGCCCGATCGAGACCCCGGAGGGGCCGAACATCGGCCTGATCGGTTCGCTGTCCTCCTACGCGCAGATCTCCGAGCACGGCTTCGTCACGACCCCCTACCTGCTGGTCTCCGACGGCGTCGTCAGCGATGAGATCGTTCACTTCGACGCGACCCAGGAGGAGGACAAGGTGATCGCCCAGGCGAACGCCGAGGTCGATCCGAAGACGAAAAAACTGAAAGGCCCGCTGGTGCTGGTGCGCGCCGGCGAGCAGGAGTACGCCACCGCCGCGCCCAAGGAAGTCGAGCTGATGGACGTCTCGCCGACCCAGATCTGGTCGGTCGCGACGGCCCTGATCCCCTTCCTCGAGCACGACGACGCCAACCGGGCGCTGATGGGCTCGAACATGCAGCGCCAGGCGGTGCCGCTGCTCAAACCGGAGCCGCCGTTGATCGGCACCGGGATGGAGCGCCGTGCCGCGGTCGACACCGGCGACGTCACCCTCGCCAAGAACGCGGGCGAAGTCAGCCACGTCGACTCCGAGTCGGTCGTCGTCACCTCCGGCTCGAAGAAAGACGAGTACCCGTTGCACAAGTTCATGCGCTCGAACCAGGGCACGATCATCCACCAGCGCCCGATCGTGAAGAGCGGTCAGCAGGTCAAGGAGGGCGACGTGCTCGCCGACGGCTCCTCGACCGCCGGCGGTGAGATCGCGCTGGGCAAGAACTGCCTGGTCGCCTTCATGTCCTGGGAGGGCTACAACTTCGAGGACGCGATCATCCTCTCCGAGCGTCTGGTCAAGGACGACGAGATGACCTCGATCCACATCGAGGAGTACGAGATCGACGCCCGCACGACCAAGCTCGGCGACGAGGAGATCACCCGCGACATCCCCAACCGCTCCGAGGAGAGCCTGCGCAATCTCGACGAGCGCGGCATCGTCCGCGTCGGCGCCGAGGTTATTTCCGGCGACCTCCTGGTCGGCAAGGTGACGCCGAAGGGCGAGACCGAGCTGACCGCCGAGGAGAAGCTGATCCGCGCGATCTTCAAGGAGAAGGCGCGCGAGGTTCGCGACACCTCGCTGAAGGTTCCGCACGGCGAGGGTGGCGTCGTCATCGACGTGCTCACCTTCAGCCGCGACGAGGGCGACGACCTGCCGCCCGGCGTCAACGACCTGGTCCGCGTCTACGTCGCGACCAAGCGCAAGATCGCCGAGGGCGACAAGCTTGCAGGCCGCCACGGGAACAAGGGTGTGATCTCCAAGATCGTGCCCGAAGAGGACATGCCCCACCTCGCCGACGGCACGCCCGTCGACGTGATCCTCAACCCGCTCGGAGTGCCGAGCCGGATGAACATCGGCCAGGTGCTGGAGACGCACCTCGGTTGGGTCGCCGGCAACGGTTGGTACGACGACGACTCCGAGGCCTACAAACAGGCTCACTCCGACGAGGGCGACGGTCGCGTCTACGTGGCCACCTCGGTCTTCGACGGCGCCAGCGTCGAGGACGTCGACGAGGCCCTGGTCAGCTGGCAGGAGCAGAACGAAGAGCGCGGCATCGACCTTGGCGTCGACAAGCGCGAGCGCGCCGGCTCCGCGCCGAAGGCACGATGCAGCTCTACAACGGCCGCACCGGCGAGCCCTACGAGGGCAAGGTCACGGTCGGCTACATGTACATCCTCAAGCTGCTCCACCTGGTCGACGACAAGATCCACGCTCGCTCGACCGGCCCCTACTCGCTGGTCACCCAGCAGCCGCTGGGCGGCAAGGCGCAGTTCGGCGGCCAGCGCTTCGGCGAGATGGAGGTCTGGGCCTTGGAGGCCTACGGCGCCGCCTACACGCTGCAGGAGATGCTCACGGTCAAGTCCGACGACACTGTCGGCCGGGTCAAGGCCTACGAGGCGATCGTCAAGGGCGAGAACATCCCCGAGCCCTCGATTCCGGAGTCCTTCAAAGTCCTGCTGAAGGAGATCCAGAGCCTTTCGCTGGACGCCAACGTCGTCTCCGAAGGCGGCGACGTCGAGATCTCCGAGGAGGACGACGACCTGCTGAAAGCGGCCGAGGAGCTCGGCATGGACCTGACCGGGGTCCGCGCCGAGGGCTCCAACGGGGCCGCTGACGAGAAGGAGGAGCAGGTGGTCGCCGAGGGCGAGGGCGGCACCGACGACCCGGGCGGCGGCAATGGAGCCGAAGCCGACGGCGATGCGACCGAGGCCAAAGAAGAGACGAAGGTGGAGGACTGATGATCGACATCAACAACTTCGACGCGATCGAGATCGGCCTCGCGTCCTCGAAGAAGATCCGCTCCTGGAGTTGGGGCGAGGTCACCAAGCCGGAGACGATCAACTACCGCACGCTGAAGCCGGAGAAAGACGGCCTCTTCTGCGAGCGCATCTTCGGTCCGACCAAGGACTGGGAGTGCTACTGCGGCAAGTACAAGCGGGTCCGCTACAAGGGCATCGTCTGCGAGCGCTGCGGCGTCGAGGTGACGCGGTCCAAGGTCCGCCGCGAGCGCATGGGTCACGTCGACCTGGCCTCGCCGGTCTCCCACATCTGGTTCTTCAAGGGCGTGCCGAGCCGCATCGGCTACCTGATCGACATGGCTCCCAAAGAGCTGGAGAAGGTCCTCTACTTCGCTGCATCGATGATCACCTGGGTCGACGTCGAGGCGCGCGAAAAAGACGTCGGCAAACTCGAGAAAGAAGTCAAAAAAGTCTCCGACGGCTATGAGGCCGAACGGCAGAAAAGGACTCAGGAGCTGGCCGAGTCGCTCGAGCGCCGGGTCAAGTACCTCGAAGAGGGCGGCCAGGAAAAGTTCGACGACGACGACCACATCTGGGCCGACTCGCTGAAGCTGACGGCTGCGCAGCTGCGCAAGCTGAAGGACGACGAGCGCGCCAAAATGATCAAAGAGCTGCGCAAAACCTTCGAGGCGGAGATCTCCGACACCGAGGCCTACATCGAAGAGGCGATCGAGCGGATGGAGGAAGTCTGGAAGATCTTCACCGAGATGAAGCCTAAGGACGTCGTCAACGACGAGACGGTCTTCCGTGAGCTCAAGGATCGCTTCGGCTCGCCGTTCGGCTGGGGCGAGTACTTCCGCGGCGGTATGGGTGCCGAAGCGGTGCGCGACCTGCTCGAACAGGTCGACCTCGCCGCCGAATGCGAGGAGCTGGAGGTTGTCATCAACAGCTCCAAAGGGCAGAAACAGGCCCGCGCGGTGAAGCGGCTGAAAGTCGCCTCAGCCTTCCTCAAATCCGACAACCAGCCGGAGTGGATGATCCTCGACTGCGTACCGGTGATCCCGCCGGAGCTGCGGCCGATGGTGCAGCTCGACGGTGGCCGCTTCGCGACCTCGGACCTGAACGACCTCTACCGGCGCGTGATCAACCGCAACAACCGACTGAAAAGGCTGCTCGACCTCGGCGCGCCCGAGATCATCGTCAACAACGAGAAGCGGATGCTTCAGGAGGCGGTCGACGCCCTCTTCGACAACGGCCGTCGCGGCCGCCCGGTAACCGGGCCCGGCAACCGCCCGCTGAAGTCGCTTTCCGACATGCTCAAGGGCAAGCAGGGCCGCTTCCGCCAGAACCTGCTCGGCAAGCGCGTCGACTACTCCGGCCGCTCGGTGATCGTCTCCGGGCCGAGCCTGCAGCTGCAGCAGTGCGGCCTGCCGAAGCTCATGGCGCTGGAGCTCTTCAAGCCATTCATCATGGCCCAGCTGGTCGAGCGCAAAGCGGTGCAGAACATCAAGGCGGCCAAGAAGATGGTCGAGTCGATGGTGCCCGAGGTCTGGGACGTGCTCGAGGAAGTCATCCACGAGCACCCGGTGCTGCTCAACCGGGCTCCGACCCTGCACCGCCTCGGCATCCAGGCCTTCGAACCGATCCTGGTCGAGGGCAAGGCGATTCAGGTCCACCCCCTGGTCTGCCATGCCTTCAACGCCGACTTCGACGGCGACCAGATGGCGGTCCACGTGCCGCTCTCCGCCGAGGCCCAGGCCGAGGCGCGGATCCTGATGCTCTCGGCGAACAACATCCTCTCGCCGGCCCACGGTGCGCCCCTGGCGACGCCGACGCAGGACATGGTCCTGGGGATCTACTACCTCACCTACGGCCCGACGGCCGAGGAGCTGGTCAAGAAAGACGAGGAGTTGAAGGCGGGCAAGGGCGCGGCGACGAACGGCTCGGCGCCGAAGGTCTTCCGCTCCGCCCAGGAGGCCGAGCTCGTCTACGAGAACGGCGGTTGCAAGCTGCACGACCTCGCCGAGTACCGGCGGGCCGGGCACGAGCACTTCCTGACCACGGTCGGGCGGATCATCTTCAACGAAAAGATCGAGCGCGCGCTGGCTGCGGCTCTCGGCGACGAGTTCGACCCCGAGGGCTTCGAGTTCGCCAACCAGGCGCTGAAGAAGCGCAACGTCAACGAGATGGTCTCCGACCTGGTCGAGGCCTACGGCGCGCCGGCGGTCTCACGGGTGCTGGACGCCTTCAAGGACCTCGGCTTCCACTACGCCAGCCAGGCCGGGATCACGGTCGCCAAGAACAACGTCGTCTCGCCCCCCGAGAAGGCCGAGATCCTCGACCGCTACGAGAAACAGACGACGGCGATCCAGGGCCAGTACGACGACGGCTACATCACCGCGGAGGAGCGCCACGAGGCAGTCACCGGAGAATGGAACAAAGCAACCGACGAGGTTGCCCAGGCGATGGAGGACAACCTCGACGAGCTCAACCCGATCTTCATGATGGCCAACTCGGGCGCCCGCGGCTCGTTCAAACAGATTCGCCAGCTGGCCGGGATGCGCGGTCTGATGGCCAATCCAAAAGGCGAAATCATCGAGCGGCCGATCAAGGCCAACTTCATGGAGGGCCTCTCCGTGCTCGAGTACTTCATCTCGACCCACGGTGCCCGAAAGGGCCTGGCCGACACGGCGCTGCGCACGGCTGACTCGGGCTACCTGACCCGCCGTCTGGTCGACGTCGCCCAGGACGTCATCGTCCGCGACGAGGACTGCAAGACCAAAGAACACATCGAGATGGCGCTGCGCAAGGACGACGGCACGCTCAACGACAACCTCTTCGGTCGCCTGTCGGCGAAGAAATTCGAAACCAAACGCGGCCGCGAGCTGCTCAAGCGCAACCAGGAGATCACTCTGGCCGACGTCGAGCAGATCGCCGAGGCGTTCGGTGACGAAGAGGTCACGGTGCCGGTCCGCTCGACCCTCAAGTGCGAGGCCGAGTCGGGTATCTGCCGCGCTTGCTACGGCATTGCACCGGCGACCGGCTCGACGGTCAACATCGGCGACGCGGTCGGCATCATTGCCGCCCAGTCGATCGGCGAGCCGGGCACGCAGCTGACCATGCGGACCTTCCACACCGGCGGTGTTGCCGGCCAGGACATCACCCAGGGCCTGCCGCGCATCGTCGAGCTTTTCGAGGCGCGCAAACCGAAGGGTCTGGCGCAGATGGCGGAAGAGGCCGGCAAGGTCACGGTCGAAGAAACCGACAAAGCGTTGAAAGTGATCGTCACCGAGTCCAGCGGCGAGGAGCACGCCTACAGCTTCCCGCCGCGTACCCGCCTGCACGTCGCCGACGGCGAGAAGGTCGAGGTCGGCCAGCAGCTCAACGAGGGCTCGCTGTATCCGGCCGACCTGCTGGCGATCCGTGGCCGCACCGAGGTCGAGCTCTATCTCGTCGCCGAGGTGCAGAAGGTCTACCGGGCGCAGGGCGTCGACATCAACGACAAGCACATCGAGTTGATCGCACGGCAGATGCTGAAGAAGGTCAAAATCGAGTCGAAGGGCTCGACCGAACTGCTGCCGGGCCAGCTCGAAGACCGCGGCCAGCTCAAACGGCTCAACAAACAGATCAAGGCGGACGGCGGCACGGCGGCCAAAGGCGAGGAGGTCATCCTCGGCATCACCAAGGCCTCGCTGGCGACCGAGTCCTTCCTCTCCGCGGCCTCCTTCCAGGAGACGACCAAGGTGCTCACCGATGCGGCGCTCGAGGGCAAACGGGACAAACTCGTCGGCCTCAAGGAGAACGTGATCATCGGCAAGCTGATCCCCGCCGCGACCGGCCTCAAGCACTACCGGACGCTGTCCGTGGAGCCGGCGGTGCCGATCGAGCCGCCCAGCGACGACGATCTGCTCGACGAAGACGAGCTGGCCGCCGAGCTTGGGGTCGACGGGGACGAGACGCCTGTCGAGAGCTTCGGCCCTTCGTTTGCCGAGGAGCTAGAGGAGCTTGCCAACGAGATCGAGTCCAACTCCGAGGACAAACCGGCCTCGTAGGTTGGGAGAGGGTCACCCGGCCCTCTCGTCTCGGTATCCGCCAGATGAAGCTTTGTGTCCCCTCTGGGGGACCGAATGCTTCATCAATGCGAACGGCCGGGGCGGTTGCCCCGGCCGTCGCCGTGCTGCGATTTGCTGGTGGTGGCTAGTTGCTTGAACCGCCGGTGAGGCAGTAGGCGAATACGGTCAGTTTGCTGGCCGCTGCGTTGTTGTTCTTCGCTTGGTAGAGCCAGCCGTTGCCGCTGCGGAGCGTCGAGGTCATCTCGACCCCGAAGTTGTCCGGTTGGCCGCCGCCGCTGATCACCGTCGTGCCGGCCGGGCAGCCGACCGAGACGCTGCCGCTGGAGTTGGCTGCGATCGGGGTGCTGTTCGACACCTGGATGATCGGGCCTAGCTCCGAGGAGCGGATGGCGCCTGCCTGGATCTCGCTCGAGCCGACTGAGTCGGGGCCGAGGTCGTTCTGGGTCAGCGACTGATCGGCTACCTCCGAGGAGGCGACCGCGTTTTCGGCGATCTCGTCTGATTTGACCGCGTCTTTGGCGATCTCGTCGCTGCCGACCGAGTCGGTGCCGAGGTCAGCGGCCGTCACGGTGGCGTCGGCGATTTTGGCCGAGCTGACCGCGCTGTCGCGGAGGTCAACCGTCCGGACCGAGCCGTTGACGATCTGATTTGAGCCAATGCTTGCCGTCTTCGCCGCGAAGGCCGAGCCGGCGAGGGCCAGGAACAGGGCCAGGCAGCTGATCACGAGAGCGGGGGAGGGGCGGAACTTGGTCTTGCGGGTCATCTTGGGTCTCCTTTGTCGTTGTGGAACCTGATGACCACAGCTTCGGCTGGATCCGGCTCTGTAACTACGGACCCCAGGGGTGAACTCGCTCACCCCGGCGAGAGCCCTCTCGGTAGATTGGCTGCGTGGCCAAACCACAGAAGGTCTGCATCATTGGAGCCGGGAGCTCCGGGCTTACTGCTTGTCAGGTTCTGGCGGCGCGGGGGATACCGTTCGACTGCTTCGAGAAGGGGTCGATGATCGGCGGGAACTGGCGTTACGAGAACGACAACGGGACCTCATCGGCGTACAAGTCGTTGCATATCAACAGCGCCCGCAAGCTCATGTCCTACAAGGCCTTTCCGATGCCTGAGGACTATCCGGACTACCCCAGCCATTGGCAGGTCGCAAAGTACTTCGACGATTACGCCGAGCGCTTTGGGTTGAAGGAGCGGATCGCGTTCAAGACCGAGGTTGTCTCCGCTGCGCCGGCCGGCGGTGGGTGGGAGGTGACGGTTGAGGGTCCTGACGGGGGGCGGACCGATCGATACCGGGCCGTGCTGGTTGCAAACGGACACCACTGGAAGCCGCGCTGGCCCGAACCGCCATTCCCCGGCGCCGAGGAGTTCGAGGGCGAGCAGATGCACGTCCATCACTACCGCGAGCCCGACGTGCTCGAGGGCAAGCGCGTGCTGGTACTTGGGATCGGCAACTCTGCCGTCGACGTCGCCGTCGAGTCCTCGCGGATCGCCGAGAAGACCTTCCTCTCGATGCGGCGTGGCGCCTACGTGCTTCCCAAGTTCCTCGGCGGCTCGCCGATCGACGAATCCGCCCCACCGGCGATGACCAGGCTGCCGATCTTCGTACAGCGCTTCTTCTTCAACCGCCTCTTGAAGCTGAGCGTGGGCGAGATGACCGACTACGGCCTGCCGAAGCCCGACCACAAGCTGCTCGAGGCACACCCGACCGTCTCCTCGGAGCTTCTGCCGCGACTCGGCCATGGCGACATCACTGCCAAGTCGAACATCGATCGCTTCGTAGGCGGCCGCAAGGTGCGCTTCGTCGGCGGCAGCGAAGAGGAGATCGACCTCGTCGTCTATTGCACCGGCTACAAGATCGAGTTCCCGTTCCTCGACGAGAAAGTCTTCGCCGCCCGCGACAACCGCATGCCCCTCTACAAACGAGCGGTCTCAGCTGAGAATCCAGGCCTCTACTTCATAGGCTTCGTCCAGCCCCTAGGCCCGATAATGCCAATCGCCGAGGCCCAATCAGAATGGATAGCCGACCTCCTGACGAGTAAGGCAGCTCTACCCCCAGCGCCCGAGATGCGTAAAGAGATCGCCAGCTACGACCGCTGGCTCAAGAAGCGCTTTGTAGCTTCCAAGCGCCACACGATCGAGGTCGATTTCCACCCCTACCTACGCGACGTCCGCAAGGAGCGCAAGCGAATCAAGCAGGCGGCCTAGCAGGAGGAGACGGGGTTCCCCTCCTGACCAGCGGCGTCCTGTTTTTCGCCCTGACCGCTCGGCGAGAGAGCCCGGGTCCCCGGCGAAAAACCCAGCGGGCAGGAGGGGAACCCCGTCTCCTCCTCATCGCACCACCTCCAACCGGACCGTGCTGTGGTCCACGCGGCCGGGTCGGCTGGGGCCGCCAGCGGTTGAAACCCTCGCCCGAGTCGTCCTCGGCGGTCTCAGGCTCCGGTTCTCTGCTCGCCCACCAGACAAGCCAAAGCGCTCCGAAGACCGGGATCTTCAGGACGACCAGCAAGAAGAAGATGGGCCAGAACCCCTCCATCCGGCAAGTGTAGAGACCGAGCCGGTAGCGGGCTAGAGGCCGGCGGCCCAGGCGGTCAGCGCTTCCACTTGGACCTCCTCCAGCCCAAGGTGGGACTCGGTGGGCACGAGCAGCGTGGGCTCGTCGCGGCCCCGGGCCCACTCGTAGCAACTCTCGTCGAAGTTGTCGTCGATCCAGGCCAGCGCTCGCCCCTTGCCGTAATCGTCGAGCGGGCCCAGCTTCCAGTGCGCCGAGCCGAAGCGGGCGGCCCCGTCGAAGCTGAGGAAGGGCAGATCCGGCAGGCCGAGGATGTTGGGCAGGTATTCGTTGGCTTTGTCCTCCCACCCACTCGCCCAGACGAGGTCGTAGTGCTCGGCCAGCCGCCCCAACCGCTCCCCCGCGATCAGCGAGATGCAGTGCACCATCCCGTCAACGAGCTCAAACCGAGCCTCGGACTTGTCAGGCGGCTCGTCGAATCCGAAGAGGGAGATGACGCCGTCGACGTCGACGGCGAGGATCGGCCGGCTCATGGAGCCAGGCTAGCTACCAACGGTAATGCGCGAACGCCTTATTGGCCTGGGCCATGCGGTAGATGTCGTCTTTCCGCTTCCAGGCGCCGCCCTGCTGCCCGATCGAGTCGAGGATTTCGCTGGCGAGTCGCTCCGACATCGAGTACTCGCGGCGGTTGCGGGAGAAGTCGACCAGCCAGCGGACGGCCAGCGTGCGTGCGCGGCGGGCGGGGACCTCGACCGGCACCTGGTAGGTGGCGCCGCCGACCCGGCGCGAGCGGACCTCGAGCACCGGGGTAAGTTGTTTGATCGCCGCCTCCAGGGTCTCTACCGCGTCCTCGTTGGAGCGCTCGCCGACGATCGCCAGGGCGTCGTAGACGATCCGCTCGGCAAGCGACTTCTTGCCGTCGCTCATCACCTTGTTGATGACCTGCTGGACGAGCCTGTTGCGGAAGCGCGCGTCGGGTTCGACCGGGCGGATCTGTGCGGCAGAGCGGCGCGGCATTCCTAGGAAGCCTTGACGCCGTAGAGGGAGCGGGCCTGCTTGCGGTCGGAGACGCCTGCGGCGTCGAGAGTGCCGCGGACGACCTTGTAGCGGACGCCCGGCAGGTCCTTGACCCGGCCGCCGCGGACCAGCACCACCGAGTGCTCCTGCAGGTTGTGACCCTCGCCGGGGATGTAGGTGGTGACCTCCATCCCGTTGGTGAGGCGCACACGGGCGATCTTGCGCAGAGCCGAGTTCGGCTTCTTCGGCGTTACCGTGGCGACGCGGGTGCAGACACCGCGCCGTTGCGGCGCCGCGACGCCCTTCTTCCGCCCTTGCCCCGACTTGAGGCCCGGCGTGGTCGTCTTCTTCTTAGGCCGCTTGCGGCCCTTGCGAATAAGTTGGTTCGTGTTCGGCACGGCCGCGCATGGTAGCGGGCCGCCGCTTTTGGGGCGACAACGAGCAGCACGCCGCCCAGCATCAAGCCTGCGGCGGCCGCGATCTGCGCGTAGAAGCCGTCGTAGAGGACCGCCTTGGCGCCGGTGAAGCGGGAAGACTGGACACCCGCGTCGAGCCCGGCCGGCAGGTCGACGAGGAGGATGACGGCAAGGCTGATCAGGCCGAGCACGAAGATGACTCGTCCCAACCCCCGCCGGCCCTCGTTGCGCAGCGCGACCAGGGCCAGAAAGGCAGCGAGCAGCGCGACGGGAACCAACAGGAACGCGTGCGCCTGGCCGGCGGTCTTCGCGTCCACGGTCGGCGCGCTTGCCGCCGACAGCCCGGCATAGCCCAGCTGGTCGATCTCGACCGCGCGGTAGTTGACGAACTGCGCGGCGATCAGGCAGCCGGCAGCGGCGAGGATGGTGAGGCAGATCGCCCGCTGCGGGGTGAGCACGGCGCTGAGGCGGGTGGCGCCACGCCGCGCCCGGGTTGCGTTGCGCAGCAGCCATCGTTCGAGCAGGGCCAGGCCACGGAGGAGGAGAACGCCGACGGGGCGCAAACGGCGGCCGAGGCGACGCCCTCTGGCCTGCGCCGCACGCCCGGCCTTGGCGAGTCGAGGCCAGGCACGTTGAAGCTGGCGGTCGACAGTGTCGTCGAGCTTCGCGGTTGCCGTCCGTATGCGACGCCCGACCGCTGCTATCATCGCGCGTCGCTCAGGCTTCTTTTTCGCAGTTCGTTTCGCCGGGCCCGCGAGGGCCTTTTTCATGCGCCGATCCCGGCGGCTCTTGCCGGTAGGCCTCGACTTCTCAGATCTCTCTCGTCCCCGTTTCGCCAAGACAACGCTTACCTTAAGACCATGCCACGTAACTTCCCTCTAGAGAAAACCCGCAACATCGGGATCATGGCGCACATCGACGCCGGCAAGACGACGACGACCGAGCGCATCCTCTACTACACCGGCCGCACGCACAAAATCGGCGAGGTCCACGAGGGCGCCGCGGTTATGGACTGGATGGAACAGGAGCAGGAGCGCGGAATCACGATCACCTCCGCCGCGACCGCCTGTGAGTGGAAGGGCCACCGGATCAACATCATCGACACGCCCGGCCACGTCGACTTCACTGTCGAGGTCGAGCGCAGCCTGCGGGTCCTCGACGGCGCGATCGCCGTCTTCGACGCCGTCGCCGGCGTAGAGCCCCAGTCAGAGACCGTCTGGCGCCAAGCCGACAAGTACAAGGTGCCGCGCTTTGCCTACATCAACAAGATGGACCGCACCGGCGCCGACTTCTTCAACGCCGTGGAGACGATGAAGGACCGGCTCGGAGCCAATCCGCTGCCGATCCAGCTGCCGATCGGCAGCGAGGGTGACTTCGTCGGCGTCGTCGACCTGATCGAGATGGTGGCGCTGGTCTGGAAAGACGAACTCGGCACCGAGTTCGAGACGCTCGAGATACCGGCCGGCCTCGCCGACCAGGCCCAGGAATACCGCACCCAGCTGATCGAGGCCTGCGCCGAATACGACGACGAGTTGATGGAGGCCTACCTCGCCGAGGAGGAGATCCCCCACGAGCGGATCGCGAAGTCCCTCCACCGTGCCTGCCTCGACACCAAGGTCACCCCGGTCCTCTGTGGCTCCTCGTTCAAGAACAAGGGAGTGCAGCCGCTGCTCGACGCCGTCGTCGAGCTGCTGCCCTCGCCGCTCGAGGTTCCGCCGGTCACCGGGCTCATTCCCGCCGGCAAGGGCGAGGACGAGCCGACCGAGGGCGAGCGCCCGGCCGACGACAGCGGGCCCTTCGCCGCGCTTGCCTTCAAGATCATGACCGACCCCTACGTCGGCAAACTGACCTACTTCCGCGTCTACTCGGGCAAGCTCGAGGCGGGCGGCCGCGTGCTCAACGTCAAAACGGGCAGGACCGAGCGGATCGGACGCCTGCTGATGATGCACGCCAACAGCCGCGAGGAGATCGAGGAGGTGTACTCGGGCGACATCTGCGCCGGCGTCGGCCTCAAGGAAACGGGCACCGGCGACACCCTGGCCGCGCCCGATGCGCCGATCGCGCTGGAGAGCATCGAATTTCCCGAGACGGTGATCGCCGTCGCGATCGAGCCGAAGACGAAAGCCGACCAGGAGAAGATGGGGACGGCCCTGCAGCGCCTCGGCGAGGAGGACCCGACCTTCCGGATCGAATCCGACGAGGAAACCGGGCAGACCCTGATCCACGGGATGGGCGAGCTCCACCTCGAGGTGATCGTCGACCGCATGCTGCGCGAGTTCAAAGTCGATGCCAACGTCGGCAAACCTCAGGTCGCCTACCGCGAGACGATCCGCAAGGAGGTCAAGAAGGTCGAGGCGCGCTTCGTCCGCCAGACCGGCGGTCGCGGCCAGTTCGGCCACGTCGTGATCAACGCCGAGCCGGCGCCGGGCGAGGGTTTCGAGTTCGTCAACAAAATCAAGGGGGGCACCATCCCCGGCGAATACATCGGCCCGGCCGAACAGGGGATGAAAGAGGCGCTCGAGAACGGCGTCAAGGCCGGCTACCCGATGGTCGACGTCAAAGTCGAACTGGTCGATGGCTCCTTCCACGACGTCGACTCTTCGGAGATGGCCTTCAAAATCGCCGGCTCGATGGCGATCCAGGAGGCCGCCCGCAAGGCCGACCCGGTCCTGCTGGAGCCGGTGATGGCGGTCGAGGTGGTCACGCCCGAGGACTTCCTCGGCGACGTGATCGGCGACCTCTCGCGGCGGCGCGGCAAAGTTCAGGGCCAGGAGCAGCGCGGCAACGCACTTGCCGTGCAGGCCTTCGTCCCGCTTGGCGAGATGTTCGGCTACGCCACCGATCTGCGCTCCTCGACCCAGGGCCGGGCCACCTACACGATGCAATTCGAGCGTTACGAGGAGGTCCCCTCCAACATTGCTGAGGAGATAGTTGAACACCGCGCAGGCGAGCCGGTAGGAGCCACCTCGTGAATCTGGCTATATTTCCCAGGTTCGCCCGCAGGCAGCAGGTTGCTCGCTGCCAGGCAGTTGCAACACTAAATCACCCAAGTCAGACAGAACCCGACTTCGAAAGGTAGAACGGAGAGCGATGTCAAAGGAGAAGTTCGAGCGCGATAAGCCGCACGTGAACGTCGGCACGATCGGTCACATCGACCACGGCAAGACGACGCTGACGGCCGCGATCACCACCACGCTCTCCGGCAAAGGCGATACCGAAGCGAAGAGCTTCGCCGAGATCGACAACGCACCTGAGGAGAAAGAGCGCGGGATCACGATCGCGACGTCACACGTCGAGTACGAAACCGAGAACCGCCATTACGCCCACGTCGACTGTCCGGGTCACGCCGACTACGTCAAGAACATGATCACCGGGGCCGCCCAGATGGACGGCGCGATCCTGGTCGTCTCGGCTGCCGACGGCGTCATGCCCCAGACCCGCGAGCACATCCTGCTCGCCCGTCAGGTCAACGTCCCGCACGTGGTCGTCTTCCTCAACAAGGTCGACCAGGTCGACGACGACGAACTGATCGAGCTGGTCGAGGAGGAGGTCAAGGAACTCCTCGACGAGTACGACTTCCCCGGCGACGACACCCCGATCGTCAAAGGCTCGGCGCTGAAGGCGCTGGAGGGCGACGAAGAGGCCCAGAAGGCGATCTTCGAACTGGCCGAAGCGCTCGACTCCTACATCCCGGAGCCGGTCCGCGAGCTGGACAAGCCCTTCCTGATGCCGATCGAGGACATCTTCTCGATCACCGGTCGCGGCACCGTCGCCACCGGCCGCGTTGAGCAGGGCATCGTCAACACCGGCGACGAGGTCGAGATCGTCGGCATCAAGGACACGACGACCACGGTCGTCACCGGGGTCGAGATGTTCCGCAAGCTGCTCGATCAGGGTCAGGCCGGCGACAACATCGGCGCGCTTCTGCGCGGTACGAAGCGCGAGGAGATCGAGCGCGGACAGGTGCTCTGCAAGCCCGGTTCGATCACCCCGCACACCAAGTTCAAAGCCGAGGTCTACTGCTTGAAGAAGGAGGAGGGTGGCCGTCACACGCCGTTCTTCTCCGGCTACCGGCCTCAGTTCTACTTCCGCACGACCGACGTGACCGGAATCGCCAACCTCCCCGAGGGGACCGAGATGGTGATGCCGGGCGACAACGTCGAGATGACGATCGAGCTGATCCAGCCGATCGCGATGGACCAGGGTCTGCGCTTCGCCATCCGCGAGGGTGGCCGGACGGTTGGCTCGGGGGTCGTCGCAAACATCATCGAGTAGCCCAAGGATCAGGGCGGGCTTCGCCCGCCTTCGCCGCTTTCGCGGCGAGAAGATTTTTAAAAAGACATACGACCGGGGGCGGCGCCCCACCATTTGGGGCGGCGCCCTTTTCGCGCGGTGAACGCGCGAGGGAAGAACAGAAAGAAAAAACAAACGTGGCGACGATTGCGGCACAGAAAATCCGGATCCGACTGAAGGCGTATGACCATGACGCCATAGATCGGGCTGCCCGCGAGATCGTCGAGACGGCGGAGCGCACCGGCGCCAGCGTGTCCGGCCCGGTCCCGCTTCCGACCGAGAAAAACGTCTACTGCGTGATCCGCTCCCCGTTCAAGGACAAGGACTCGCGCGAGCACTTCGAGATCCGTACCCACAAGCGGCTGATCGACATCCTCCAGCCGTCGCCGAAAACCGTCGACTCCCTGCAGCGGCTCGATTCTCTGCCGGCCGGCGTCGACATCGAGATCCGCCTCTAGGCACTGAGATGGCTGCGATCCTCGGCAAGAAGCTCGGTATGACGCAGGTGTTCCGCGAGGACGGCACGGTCGTTCCCGTCACCGTGATCGAGGCCGGGCCCTGCAAGGTGACCGCCGTCCGCGACGCCGAGCGCGATGGCTACGCGGCCGTGCAGATCGCCTTCGACGAGGTCGCCGAGCGCAAGTTGAGCAGGGCCGAGCTGGGCCACCTGAAGAAGGCCGGCGCGCCGCCGATGCGCCATCTGGTCGAGTTCCGCGACGAGGATCTCGGCGCCGAGGAGGGCCCCAAGGTGGGCGACGACGTCACCGTCGCCGCCTTCGAGGCGGGCCAGCGGGTGAAAGTCTCCGGGGTCTCGATCGGCAAGGGTTTCCAGGGCGGGATCAAGCGCCACAACTTCAGCCGTGGCCCCGTCACCCACGGCTCCCACAACGTTCGGGCGCCCGGCTCGATCGGCGCCAGCGCCTTCCCCGGCCGCGTCTTCAAAGGCCAGCGGATGCCGGGCCAGATGGGAAACAAGCGGACGACGCAGCGTGGCCTCGAAGTCGCCGACGTCGACGCGGAGCGCAACCTGCTGCTGCTCAAGGGCTCTGTGCCCGGCTCCCGCAACGCGCTGATCGAGGTGAGGACCGATGGCTGACGCAAAAGCCGCGGTGCTCGGCAAGGCGACCAAGGCGGACCTGCCCAAAGAGCTCTTCGCCGAGCCGTTCCACCAATCGCTGGTGCACGAGACGGCTCGCGCCGACATGGCCTCCCGCCGCCGTGGCACGGCTTCGACCCTGACCCGCGGCGAGGTCTCCTTCACCACCGCCAAGGCCTGGCGGCAGAAGGGAACTGGCCGCGCCCGCGTCGGCACTCTCGGCGTTTCCAGCCGCTTCGGCGGCGGCGTCACCTTCGGCCCCAAGCCCAGGCACTACACGGTCAAGGTCAACCGCAAAGCGCGCCGCAAGGCGATGCGGGCGGCGCTGTCGGTCCACGCCGAGCGCGGCAGCGTCGCCGTGCTCGACCCCGCCGCATTCGATACTCCGTCGACCAAGGCGGCGGCCCAGGCGCTGGACAAATGGGGCGCGAAGCGCCCGACCCTGATCGTCCTCGACGCCGAGGAGACCGGCGCCGTCAAGAGCTTCCGCAACATTGCCCGGGTCACGGTTGCCGAGGTTGGCGCGATCGGCGTCGCCGACGTGATCGGCGCCGCCTCGCTGGTGCTCTCCGAAAAGGCCCTCGAAACGCTCAAGGAGAGGCTGGGCTGATGGACGCGCGCAACATCATCGTCCGCCCGGTGGTCTCGGAGAAGAGCTACGCGCTGATCGCCGAAGGCAAGTACACGTTCAGGGTCGCCGACAGCGCCCACAAGACCCAGATCGCCGCCGCGGTCGAAGAGATCTTCGGCGTCGGCGTGGCGGAGGTGCGGACCTCCAAGGTGCGGCCGAAGCCGAAGCGCCGCAACCTGAGCAAAGGCCGGACCCGCGGCTGGAAGAAGGCGATCGTCCAGGTGATGCCCGGCGAACGGATCGAGCTGTTCGAAGGCGCCGAGACTGCATAGGGAGAGAGATGCCGAACCGCAAAACCAAACCGACCAGCCCAGGGCGCCGCTTCGCGACCTACCCGCTGCGCGAGCAGCTGACGGCTTCCGAGCCCGAGGCAAAGCTGACCGAAGGGCTGCGCAAGACCGGTGGCCGCAACGTCAACGGCCGCATCACGGCGCGCCATCGCGGCGGCGGCGCAAAGCGTCGCTACCGCAAGATCGACTTCAAGCGCCTCAAGGACGGCGTGCCGGCCAAGGTGGCCAGCATCGAGTACGACCCGAACCGCAGCTGCTACATCGCGCTGATCCACTACGCCGACGGCGAGAAGAGCTACATTCTCGCGCCTGCTGCCCTCTCGGTCGGCGACACGGTTCAGTCGGGCCAGGGAGCGGACATCAAACCGGGCCATGCACTGAGCCTGGGTGAGATGCCGACCGGCACGATCGTCCACAACGTCGAGCTGACCGCCGGCCAAGGCGGCAAGATGGGTCGTGCTGCGGGCACGGCGATCCAGCTGGTGGCGAAGGAGGGGGAGATGGTGACCTTGCGGCTGCCTTCCTCGGAGATGCGGATGGTCCGCGCCGAGTGCCGGGCGACGGTCGGCCAGCTCTCCAACGCCGAGCACCAGAACATGAAGATCGGCAAGGCGGGCCGCAGCCGGCACAAGGGCAAGCGCCCGCAGAGCCGCGGCGTTGCGATGAACCCGGTCGACCACCCGCACGGCGGCGGCGAGGCCCACCACACGCCCGGCGGCCATCCCGTGACGCCGTGGGGCAAGCCGACGCTCGGCTACCGCACCCGCAAGAAGGGCAAGCAGTCCGATCGCTACATCGTGCGCGGCCGTCGCCGCGGAAAGAAAAAGCGCTGATGGGACGCTCGACCAAAAAGGGACCGTGGGTGGAAGCGGCGCTGATGAAGCGGATCTCGGCGATGAACGAGTCCGGCCAGAAGCAGATGGTGAAAACCTGGTCGCGGACCTCGACGGTCTTCCCCGACATGGTCGGCCACACGATCGCGGTTCACGACGGCAAGAAGCATGTCCCGGTCTTCATCTCGGAGTCGATGGTCGGTCACAAGCTCGGCGAGTTCGCGCCGACCCGAACCTTCCGCGCCCATTCCGGCACGGGCAAGGGTGAATAGCGATGGCCCTTGAGAAGAAGCAGCGGGACCCGAGCACGAAGAAAGAGGCGGGCAAAAAAGAGAAAAAAGAGCCGCCGAAAAAAACTGAGGCTAAAGCCAAAAAAGCGCCGAAAGCCAAAAAAGCGGAGACGAAAAAAGCCGCCAAAGGCGAGTCGAAAAAAGCGGCGAAAGCGGCCGACAAAAAAGCCAACAAAAAAGCTCCAGCGAAAGCCGCCGCCAAAAAAGAGGCTCCGAAAGCGAAGCCCGCGCCGATCGTCGTTCGTGCCAGCTCCCGCTACGTGCGGGTCGCGCCGCGCAAGGCGCGTCTCATCGCCGACCAGGTTCGCGGCCTGCACATCGACCGGGCGCGGGCGCTGCTGCAGTTCTCACCGCGCGGTGCGGCGGAGGACATCGGCAAGCTGATCGAGTCGGCTGCCGCCAATGCGGAGAACAACCATGACCTCGTCGCCGACGAGATGCGGGTGGCGGAGATCACCGTCGACGAAGGCCCGACGCTGCGCCGCTTCCGGCCGCGCGCGCTGGGACGGGCGACCCCGATCAACAAGCGAACCAGCCACATCGCGGTGGCCTTGAGCCCGGAAGGGGAGATTTAGGCCATGGGACAGAAGATCCATCCCGGCGGCTTTCGCGTCGGCTACATCCAAAACTGGAAGTCGAACTGGTTCGACGAGAAGGGCTTCGCCGACGTGCTCGAGGAGGATCTGAAGATCCGCACTCACATCGAGGGCAAACTTGCCCACGCCGGCCTCTCGAGCATCACGATCGAGCGCCGCGGTGAGGTCTCAGTCGACATCCACACGGCCCGGCCCGGCATCGTGATCGGCAAGTCCGGCAGCGAAGTCGACGCCCTGCGCAAGGAGCTGCACAAGCTGACCGGCAAGCCGGTCAAGGTGAACATCCGCGAGGTGAAGCGTCCCGAGCTCGACGCCAAACTGGTCGCCCAGTCGATCGCCGAGCAACTGCAGAACCGGGTTGCCTTCCGGCGCGCGATGAAACGCGCCCTGACCTCGGCGATGCGCTCCGGCGCCAAGGGAGTGAAGCTGCAGGTGTCCGGTCGCCTCGGTGGCTCCGAGATGGCGCGGACCGAAAGCTACTCCGACGGTCGGGTGCCGCTGCACACGCTGCGCGCCAACATCGACTACGGCTTCTTCGAGGCGCGCACCACCGCCGGCCGGATCGGCGTCAAATGCTGGATCAACAAGGGCGAAGTCATGCCTGAGGGCTTCCGCTCGGATCAGGTCCCCGCCGATGGCGAGCCGCAGAGCGTTCAACAGCGCGGCGGTCGTCCCGGCGATCGTGGCCGCGGCGGGCGCGGCGGAGGTGGCCGCTGATGTTGATGCCGAAGCGGGTCAAGCACCGCAAACAGATGCGCGGCCGGATGCGCGGCTACACCAAGGGCGGCAGCCACGTCGCCTTCGGCGAGTACGGGCTGAAGGCGCTCGATCGCGGCTGGATCACCAACCGCCAGATCGAGGCCGCTCGTATCGCGATGACCCGCAAGATCAAACGTGGCGGCAAGGTCTGGATCAACATCTTCCCCGACAAGCCCTACACGAAGAAGCCCGCCGAGACGCGGATGGGCTCGGGCAAGGGCAACCCGGAGGGCTGGGTCGCGGTGGTCAAGCCGGGCAAGGTTATGTTCGAGCTGGCCGGCGTCCCCGAGGACCTCGCCCGCGAGGCGCTGCGCCTGGCCGGTCACAAGCTTCCGATCAAGACCAAATTCGTGATGCGCGAGGGGGCGGAAGGCTGATGAAGGCTTCCGAGGCCCACAACCTGAAAGACGACGAGCTGGTGGCGAAGCTGATCGACGCCAAGCAGGAGTCATTCAACCTGCGCTTCAAGCACGCGACCGGCGAGCTGGAGAACACGCACCGGTTGAGCGTCGCCAAACGGGACATTGCGCGGTTGCTGACCGTGGCCAAGGAGCGCGGGATCGACGTCGATCGAGAGCTGAGGAAATGATGGCTGAGGACGAGAAAAAAGACGCAGTAGAAGAGACTCCCCAGGACGAGACCCCTCAGGACGCGGGTCCTGTCGCGGAGGAGGACTCCTCGTCCTCGCAGGCTGCGGGCGAGGAGCCCACCTCCACGCCACCCACGTCAGAGGAGCCGGAGGCCGAGGCTCCAGCGCCTGAGGAGGAGAAAGCTGCGGCGCCTGCGGCGGAGTCCGAGCCAAATCCTGAGGACGATCTTCCTTGGAAGGAGAAGAAGCGGCTCGAGGCTTCGCGCAAGCCCCACAAGGCGAAGCCTCAGCAGTCGCCTGAGGAGCGTAAGGCGGAGCGGTTGGCTGAGCGGAAGCGTCGTGGCGCTGAACGGCGCAAGGAACGGGCTGCCGCGAAGAAAAGGAAGACCCCGGGAACGGGGACTCCGCCGGCCGAGAAGGTCGCCAACGCGGCCAAGGTGCGGCAGGGGATCGTCGTTTCCGACAAAGGCCAGAAATCGATCACGGTTCGGATCGACACCGCCCGGCGCCACCCGACCTACGAGAAGGTCGTCCGCCGTTCGCACACCCTTCACGCTCACGACGAGCGCGACGAGGCCGGCGAAGGCGACGTGGTCCGCATCGTCGAGACCCGCCCGCTCTCCAAGACCAAGCGCTGGCGCCTGGTCGAGGTGCTGGAGAAGGCGAAGTAGGAGCGGAACGTGATTCAGCAGGAGTCCAGACTCAAAGTCGCCGACAACTCGGGTGCGCGGGAGATCCTCTGCATCCGGGTCAAGGGTGGCTCGCACCGCCGCTATGCCGGCGTCGGTGACGTGATCACGGCGACGGTCAAACAGGCGAGCCCGCAGGGCGGCGTCCGCAAGGGCGAGGTCGTGCAGGCGGTCGTCGTGAGGACGAAGAAGCAGCTCGGTCGCTCCGACGGCACCTACATCTCCTTCGACGAAAACGCCGCCGTGCTGATCGACCCGGCCAGCAACAACCCGCGTGGCACCCGCATCTTCGGCCCTGTGGCTCGCGAGCTGCGCGATCGCAACTTCATGAAAATCGTCTCGCTGGCGCCGGAGGTCCTCTGATGGCCAAGGCGATGCGAATCAGGACGGACGACATGGTCAAGGTGATCGGCGGCAAGGACTCCGGCAAGACCGGCCGCGTGCTGCGCACCGAACCGAAGCGCAGCTTCGTCTACGTCGAGGGCATCAACACGGTCAAGCGCCACGAAAAAGCGCGCCCGACCCAGGACGTGCAGAAAGCGGGCCAGCAGCTCGGCGGGATCGTCGAGAAGGAGGGGCCGATCCACGTCTCCAACGTGATGCTGCTCGACCCCAAAGACAACAAGCCGACGCGGGTCGGCGTGCGCCGCGACAAAGGCGGCAAGCGTGAGCGGTTCGCGAAGCGAAGCGGGGTGTCGCTCTGATGGAGGCGGCAACGACCCCACAGTCCCAGGCCGCGCCTCCGCCGCGCCTGCGCGAGCGCTACGAGCAGGACGTTGCGCCAGCTCTGACGCAGAAATTTGGCTACACGAGCGCGATGCAGATTCCCCGCTTGCAGAAGATCGTCCTCAACATGGGTGTCGGCGAGGCCAAGCAGAACGCGAAAATGCTCGAGGCCGCCCAGGGGCAGCTGGCGCTGATCGCCGGTCAGCAGCCCAGCGTCCGCCGAGCGCGCAAGTCGATCGCTTCCTTCAAGGTTCGCGAGGGGATGCCGGTGGGCCTCTCGGTCACCCTGCGCCGGGCGCGGATGTGGGAGTTCTTCGACCGCCTGACTTCGATCGCGGTGCCCCGCATCCGTGACTTCCGCGGGCTCAACCCGCGCTCCTTCGACGGCCGCGGCAACTACTCGATGGGCGTCAAGGAGCAGCTGATCTTCCCCGAAATCGACTACGACTCGATCGACGAGGTGCGCGGTCTCGACGTCACGATCGCGACCTCCGCCCAGACTGACGCCGAGGCCTTCGAGTTGCTGCTCGGGCTCGGCATGCCGTTCGCCAAAGAGGGCCGGCCGGGCAGTCGCGACGCAGAGGCGGAGGCCGAGGCGGAGGAGGAGCGCCGCAAGGAGGAGGCTCGCCAGCGGGCCGAGGCTGAGCAGGCCGCATTGGAGCAGTTGAAAGAGGAGAACCCAGACGCTTACGCGACGCCGGAGCCCGAGGCCGAGGAAGGCGAGGACGCTGCCGAGGGCGAGGGGAACGAGACCGACGGTTCAGCCGGCGAGGAGGATTCTGAAGATGGCTAAGACTTCGATGAAGGTGAAGCAGGGCCGCAAGGCCAAGTTCAAGTCCCGTGAATACAACCGGTGCCGTCGCTGCGGACGCCCGCGCGGCTATTACCGCAAGTTCGGCCTCTGCCGGATCTGCCTGCGCGAGGCCGCGCACGAGGGCTACGTCCCCGGCATGACCAAGTCGAGCTGGTAGGCCCAGGGACAGGAAGAACAGAACATGCTTAACGACCCGATAGCCGATTACCTGACCCGGATCCGCAACGCGCTCGGCTCCGGCCATGACGACGTGCAGATTCCCGCCTCCCGGTTGAAGGAGGAGATGTCCCGCATCCTCAAGGAGCAGGGCTACATCCGCGACTTCCATCGCAAGCCGGCAAAGGTCGGCGAGGCGATCGAGATCCGGCTCAAGTACACGGAGGATCGCCGCCCGGTGATCATCGGACTGGAGCGGATCTCCCGGCCCGGCCGGCGGCGCTACGTCGATCACACCGAAGTGCCGCGCGTGCATGGCGGCACCGGCACCGCGATCGTCAGCACCTCGGTTGGCGTGATGACCGGACACGAAGCGAAGGCGAGAGGTGTGGGCGGCGAGGTAGTCGCCTACGTCTGGTGACCCGGAGAATTCTGCGATGAGCCGAATTGGAAGAAAGCCGATCCCCGTTCCCGAGTCCGTCACGGTCGAGCTCGCCCCAGGGCGGGTTGCCGTCAAGGGGCCGAAGGGCGAGTTGGCGCAGAGCCTCTCGGCTGAGATGAAGGTTCAGCAGGAGGACGGCACGGTCACCGTGGAGCGCCCGACCGATCGAGGCGAGCATCGTGCCCTGCACGGGCTGACCCGGAGCCTGATCGCGAACATGGTCGAGGGCGTTACCGATGGCTTCGAGAAGCGCCTCGAGATCCAGGGCGTGGGCTACCGCGCCCAGCTCAAAGGCAAGAGCTTGGAGATGGCGCTCGGCTACTCGCACCCGGTTCCGATCGAGCCGCCGGAGGGGATCGAGTTCGAGGTTCCGCAGCCGACCGAGATCATCGTGCGGGGAATCGACAAGCAGCTGGTAGGGCAGGTCGCCGCCGACATTCGCAAGCGCCGCCCGCCCGAGCCCTACAAGGGCAAGGGAATTCGTTACCGCGACGAGCACGTGATGCGGAAGGTGGGTAAGCGCGCATGACCGTTCTCACCAAGCGCCAGCGGCGCCTGCGCCGCCGCCGCCGGGTTCGCGCCCGGATCGTCGGTAGCTCCGAGCGGCCGCGCCTCTCCGTCTACCGCTCCAACCGCGGCGTTTTCGCCCAGCTCGTCGACGACGCCTCCGGTCGCACCCTTGCCGCGGTCAACTGGACCGAGCCGGAGCTGCGCAAACTGTCGGCGAGTGGGCAGGCGAAGCGGGCCGGAGAGCTGCTCGCCGAGCGAGCCAAGGCGGCCAAGATCGAGACCTGTGTCTTCGACCGAGGCGGCTACCAGTTCCACGGTCGCGTCAAGGCTCTGGCCGAAGGCGCTCGCGAGGGTGGGCTGAAATTCTGATGCCCTCCCCTCTCTCGTTCAGTCAGCTACGGTGTCCGGTCCGATGAAGGGCATGGACATGACCAACGTGGAGACGGTGAGCCCGCGCGGCCTCGATCTCCAGGAGCGGGTGATCGAGATCAACCGCGTCGCCAAGGTGGTCAAGGGCGGTCGCCGCTTCTCCTTCACCGCGCTCGTTGCCGTCGGCGACGAAGAGGGTGTCGTCGGAATCGGCTACGGCAAGGCCCGCGAGGTTCCGCTGGCGATCCAGAAGGCGGTCGAGAACGCGCGCAAGAGCCTCATCCGCGTGCCCAAATACGGGCAGACGCTGACCCACAAAATCATCGGCCGCTATGGCGCCGGCCATGTCGTCCTGCGCCCGGCCAGCCCCGGTACCGGCGTGATCGCCGGCGGCGGCGTGCGCGCCGTGCTCGAGCTTGGCGGCGTGCGCGACGTGCTGACCAAGAGCATCGGCACGCAGAACCCGATCAACCTCGTCAAGGCGACGATGGACGGCCTGGTGCGGTTGCGGCGGCCCGAGGAGGTTGCCGAGCTGCGCGGGCTGACCGTGGCGCAGGTCTTGGGAGTTCAGAAGTCGAACGGTGCTGTGGAGACCATTACGGCCGAGGGTCCTGAGGCTCCCGCCGAGGAGGCAAAAGCTGCTGAGGCTCCGGCCGAGGAGGCGACCGCCCCCGCTGCCGAGGCGAAAGCTGAGGAGTCGTGAGCGCCGTGAAGATCAAGCAGGTTCGCTCGCTCGCTGGTACCAACCCGAGCCAGAAAGCGACGCTCGCGGCGCTGGGTCTGGGAAAGATCAACAGGTCGGTTGAGCGGAAAGATTCTCCGCAGCTGCAGGGACAGCTCCGGGTCGTCTCTCATCTCGTGGAGGTGGGCGACTGATGGCCAATACGCCCCGCTCCGAGGAGATCGGGCTTCACAACCTCTCGCCCAAGCCGGGCTCGAAACGGCCGCGCAAGCGGATCGGGCGTGGTGAGGGCAGCGGGCTGGGGAAGACTTCCGGACGCGGTCACAAGGGCGCCGGAGCGCGCTCGGGCCGCAAGCGCAAGGCCGGCTATGAGGGCGGGCAGAACCCGATCCACATGCGGATGCGAAAGCTGCGTGGCCCGCACAAAAAGCAGTCGATGCCGTTCGAGAACTTCCGCACCGCGACCCAGCCGGTCAACGTCGGGGATCTCGAGGAGCGCTTCGACGCCGGCGCCGAGGTCAACGTCGAGGCGCTCAAGGCGAAGGGCCTGGCGAAGCGCTCGGACCCGGTGAAGATCCTCGCTCGCGGCGAGATCTCGAAGAAGCTCGAGGTCCATGCGCATGGCTTCAGCGCGGCAGCCCGCGAGAAGATCGAGGCTGCCGGCGGTTCCTGTCACACTCTGGAGCCCTAATGCTCAGGACTATTGCGAACGCTTTCAGCGTCGCGGACATCCGCAAGAAGCTCGCGTTCACCGCGGCGATGCTGCTCCTGTACCGGCTCGGTGCCTACATCCCCGCGCCGGGGGTCGACGCGAACGCGGTCAAGGAACTCGGCAGCAACTTCGCCGGCAGCAACATCCTCGGCTTCCTCAACCTCTTCTCGGGCGGCGGCCTCTCTCGCCTGTCCCTCTTCGCATTGGGGATCATGCCCTACATCACGGCCTCGATCATCCTGCAGCTGCTGACCGTCGTGGTGCCGTCGCTGGAGAAACTGCAGAAAGAGGGCGAGGTCGGCCAGCAGAAGATCACGCAGTACACGCGTTACCTCACCGTCGGGCTGGCCTTCGCCCAGTCCTTCGGCTACGTCTTCCTCTTCCGCTCCTTCGGCGCCCAGGCCGGCGGGAAAAACGTCCTCGGCAGCCTGACCGGCCCCAAAGTCCTGCTGATCGTGATCTGCCTCACCGCCGGCTGCACGCTGCTGATGTGGCTGGGCGAGTTGATCACCCAGCGTGGCGTCGGCAACGGCATCTCGCTGATGATCTTTGCCTCGATCGTCTCCCGTATCCCGAACGGGATCCAGGCCTGGTGGACCAATCCAGATCAGGTCTTCGTCGTAATGATGCCCTTCATCGCACTGGCCGTGATCGTCGCGATCGTCTTCGTCCAGGAGGGACAGCGCCGCATTCCGGTCCAGTACGCGAAACGCATGGTCGGGCGCAAAATGACCTCCGGCGGCTCCACCTACCTGCCGCTGCGGGTCAACATGGCCGGCGTCATCCCGGTCATCTTCGCCGCGTCGATCATGGCCTTCCCGCCGACGATCGGCCAGCTGCTGAACACGCCCGCGGCGCTGGACTTCGCCGCCTTCTTCAGTCCCAACGGCTGGGCTTACGTGATCGGCGAGGTGTTCTTCATCATCATCTTCACCTACTTCTACACCGCGGTGACCTTCAACCCGGTCGACCAGGCCGACAACCTGAAAAAATACGGCGGCTTCATTCCCGGCGTGCGTCCCGGGCGGCCGACCGCGGAGTACCTCGACCGGATCCTCTCTCGCCTCACCTTCCCGGGCGCGCTCTATCTGGGTGCGGTGGCAGCGCTGCCGACGATCTTGATCAGCCAGACGTCGGCGAACTTCTTCTTCGGCGGCACCTCGATCCTGATTGTCATCGGCGTCGCGCTTGACACGGTCAAGCAGCTCGAGGCGCAGTTGATGATGCGCAACTACGAGGGATTCTTAAAATAGAGCTCAACCTCGTCCTTCTCGGCCCTCCCGGCAGCGGGAAGGGCACCCAGGGGGAGCGGCTGCAGGAAGATCTGCAGCTGCCCTACTACGCGACCGGGGACATCCTGCGGGCGGCCGTGCGCGACGAAACGGAGCTGGGCAAAGCGGCGAAGGAGTACATGGACCGCGGCGACCTCGTCCCAGACGAGGTGATCGTCGGCGCGATCGCCGAGCGGATCGACTCGACCGAGGCGGCCGACGGCTTCATCCTCGACGGCTTCCCCCGCACTGTCCCTCAGGCCGAGGCACTGGCGGCAAAGCTGGACGAGCTTGGGCGCCGGCTGATGGCGGTGCTGCTGATCGATGCGAGCGACGGGGAGGTGACGCGGAGGCTCGGCGGTCGCCGCACCTGCGCCGAGAACGGCCACGTCTTCCACGTCGATTTCAACCCGCCCGAGCGCGACGGTGTCTGCGATATCGACGGCAGCGAGTTGATCGTCCGCGATGACGACAAGCCCGAGGTGATCCGCCACCGGCTGGAGACCTACCACGAGAAGACCGAGCCGCTGATCGAGCTCTATGACCACCAGAGCCTGCTGCGGCGGATCGACGGTTCTGCAGCGCCCGATGCCGTGGCCGATGAGCTGCGCCGCGCGCTGGCGACGCTGAAGCTTGAGGCCGACGAGGCCATCTAGCGACTTGGCTGGGCGGCTAGCGTGTATCGGATGATCATCCGCAAGACCCCCGAGCAGGTCGACAAGATGGCTGCGGCGGGCCAGGTCCTGGTTCGCTGCCTGCGGATGCTGGCGGCAAAAGCCCGCGCCGGCGTTACAACCAAGGAGCTGGACGAAGCGGCGGAGAAGTTCATCCGCTCGCAGGGTGCCGAGCCGGCCTTCAAGGGCTACCGTGGCTTCCCCGGCTCGATCTGCGCATCGCCCAACTCGATGGTCGTCCACGGCATTCCCGGGCCCTATGAGCTGAAGCGCGGCGACCTGCTCTCGATCGACGTCGGCGTGGTCAAGGACGGTTGGGTCGCCGACGCGGCGATGACCGTTCCGGTCGGCTCGGTGACGCCCGAGGCACGCAAGCTGCTCGACGTGACCAAGGTTGCGCTGTTCGCCGGCGCTGAGCAGATGCAGCCCGGCAACCACCTCGGCGATGTCTCGGCGGCGATCCAGCGCGCGGTCGAGATCGAGGGGCTCTCGATCATCCGCACCCTGGTCGGGCACGGGATAGGCCGCGACATGCACGAGGACCCGCAGGTCCCCAACTTCGGCGAGCCTGGGCGGGGTCCGGAGCTGGAGGAGGGCACCGTGCTGGCGATCGAGCCGATGGTCAACGCCGGCGGGCCGCTGGTCCGGATGGGCGACGACGGCTGGGCGGTCTACTCGCAGGACGGCACCCTCGCCGCCCATTTCGAGTTCACGATCGCTGTCACGGCGGACGGGCCGCGGATTCTCACGCCCTGGCACGAAGACGAGTAGCTCGAAGGACCGATGGGAGGGGGGCCGGTGTGCCTCCGCGGGAATTGGCCACCGCGGCTGCGCCGCGGTGGAACTTGGAGCGCGGCTGCCGCCGCGCAAGAAAACAGATTGCATTTCGCCGCTTCGCGACATTCCCGCGGAGACACACCGGCCTCCCCTCTAATCGGTCGCGGTCGTTAGGGTCAGAGACCATGTGGGCTGATCGCTGGGCTGAGGTCGATGGGTATGTGAGCGGGTTGCTGGCGCCGGAGGACGAGGCGCTTAAGGCCGCACTCAAGGCTGGCGTGGATGCTGGGCTGCCTGAGATCCAGGTTTCGCCGCCGCAGGCGCGGCTGCTGGAGATCCTGGTGCGGTCGATCGGAGCTCGGACGGTGCTGGAGTTCGGGACCCTTGCCGGCTACAGCACGATCTGGCTGGCGCGTGCACTGCCAGAAGGCGGTCGGCTGATCACGCTTGAGGCAGATCCCGAATACGCCGAGGTTGCGCGCATCAACATCGCCAATGCCGGCCTCTCGGACTTGGTCGAGCTGCGGGTTGGACCCGCGCTCGACTCCCTGCCCGCCCTGGACGCCGAGGGCGTTGGGCTATTTGACTTCGTCTTCATCGATGCGGACAAGATTCATACGCCCGACTACTTCACCTGGGCCCTGGATCGCACCCGCCCTGGTGGCCTGATCGTCGCCGACAATGTCATCCGCGATGGCGCCCTCGTCGACCCCAAGACCGACGACCCCACGATTCCCGCCCAGCGCCGCTTCCACGAGCTGATCGCCGCCGACCCCCGCGTAACCGCAACGACGATCCAGACGGTCGGCAGCAAGGGCTACGACGGCTTCACGCTGGCACTCGTGAACGACTTCGCTTAGGTCCGGCGCCGAGTTTCAAGGCGTCGCATCTCTTTGAGGGGAGAGTTTTGCTCGCCCAGCTCTTAGGGAGGCGTGCGTTTTAGTCGACACGCCAAGAACAAGATCCGTCATCACAAATTAACCTGGGACGACGTTTGGGAGTAGTAGCTGCCGAGCACCGAACAGGCATTGATCCGAAGGGGAATCCGATCTTTGTCAAGGAGGTTCGGGGCATGCTCCTTCTTGCTGTTGTCGCGCTTGATGACGGAAGCTTGATCACCATCTACGATTTGAGGGCATGATGACTGCGGACTATGAGAGCGCGTACGACACGATCCAGATCGAGCTGGGCCCGATCGGTGAACTTTCGGGCGGCAGCGATGTGGTCGAAGGTGGCTTGGTCATAGTCAGCTTTGAGGACGGCCGTCCAGCGCTTATTGACGTGATCGGTACTCGTAATCCGGGATTCGAGCGGCCCTTGCGTGTTGCGGCCGAACGCAATGGTTTGGATGCGGAGGCACTTATTGCAGCGTCGAAGGCGGCCATTGCAGCCCCGGATCGGCTGGTCCGCCTCGATGTAGGCGCACGCATCGCCGCCTGACGCCTGCCCCCTTCAGCTCTCGTAGCTTGCGCTTTGGGACCAGAGAGACGGGTGAATGCGGTCTCGGGGAATGTCGCGAAGCGGCGAAATGCAATCTGTCAATTGCGCGGCGCAGCCGCGCACCGCATTCCACCGCGCAGAGCGCGGTGGTCAATTCCCCGAGTCCGCATCCACCCGTCTCCATCGGCCAAGTCCCAAAGCCCGTCCCCTGCTATCTTTCCCGGTCGGCCCTGAGGGCCGTTTGTTCGTGCCCGCTTGCCCGATTCATGGGGCGGACGGGAGTCCTGTAGTCGAGACAACCACCGGAGCGATGAAGGTCCGAGCTTCCGTAAAGCCGATGTGCGAAAAGTGCAAGGTAATCCGCCGCAACGGCGCGGTCCTTGTCATCTGCCAGAACCCGCGCCACAAGCAGCGGCAGGGCTGACGCATGGCACGAATCGCGGGGATCAACATCCCGGTCAACAAGCGGGTCGAGATCGGGCTCACCTACATCTTCGGCATCGGTCGCTCCACCGCCCAGGACATTCTCAAGGAGACCGGCATCGACCCCAACACCTCGGTCAAGGATCTGACCGAGGAAGAGGTCGTGAAACTGCGCGAGGCGGTCGAGCAGCGTGAGGTCGAGGGCGACCTGCGGCGCGAGCGCTCGCAGGACGTCAAACGACTGATGGAGATCGGCTCCTACCGCGGTCTGCGCCACCGCCGCGGCCTGCCTGTCAGGGGCCAGCGGACGAAGACCAACGCGCGCGGCCGCAAGGGCCCGCGCCGGATGAGCGTCGCCGGCAAGCGCAAGGCGCCGACGGCGAGGTAGGAGACCATGGCCGCAGCCAAAAAACCCGCCAAAGGGCGCACCCGGCGCCGCGTCAAAAAGAACATCGCCTACGGGCAGGCCCACATCAAGACTTCCTTCAACAACACGATCGTCACCTTGACCGACCCACAGGGCAACGTGATCGCCTGGGAGTCGGCCGGATCGGCGGGCTTCAAAGGCTCGCGCAAGTCGACGCCGTTCGCCGCCCAGGTCACCGCCGACGCGGCGGCCAAGAAGGGGATGGAACACGGCCTTGAAAAAGTCGAGGTCTTCGCCAAGGGCGCCGGTTCCGGCCGCGAGACGGCGATCCGCTCGCTGCAGGCCGCCGGCCTCGACGTGACCACGGTAAAGGACGTCTCGCCCCAGGCCCACAACGGCTGCCGCCCGAAGAAGCGGAGGCGGGTCTAGTGGCTCGCGACACCTCGGCCCAGTGCAAGCAGTGCCGCCGCGAGGGCCAGAAGCTCTTCCTCAAGGGCGAGCGCTGCTTCACCGACAAGTGCGGCGTCGAGCGTCGCTCCTACCCGCCCGGCGACCATGGGCGCGGCCGCATGCGGCAGTCCGAGTACCGGGTGCAGCTGCGCGAGAAGCAGAAGACGCGTCGTTATTACCAGGTGCTCGAGAGCCAGTTCCGTGCCTATTACGACAAGGCCTCGCGTCAGGACGGCGTCACCGGTGAGAACCTGCTGCGACTGCTCGAGTCGCGCCTCGACAACGTCCTCGTGCGCCTCGGATTTGCCGCCTCGCGGCGCCAGGCCCGGCAGCTGGTCGGCCACGGCCACTGGCTGGTCAACGGCCGCCGCGTCGACGTTCCCTCCTACCAGGTGCGCCCCGAGGACGTGATCTCGATCAAGTCCGGTTCGGCGGCCACCGACACGATTCGCAAAGCGACCGAGCTCGTCTCGACCGTGCCGGCCTGGCTGCAGGCCGACCACGACTCGCTTACCGCCAAGGTCCTGCGCCTCCCCGAGCGCGCGGAGATCTCGGCGCCGGTGCAGGAGCAGCTGATCGTCGAGCTGTACTCCAAGTAGTCCGGACTCTGTTTCTGAAACACCCATAAGCAAGGAACTCATGACCACTGACTTTCAGGTCCCTCGTATAACCGCAGACAAGGCGGATGACCGCCGCGGCACCTTCACCATCGAGCCCCTCGACAAGGGCTTCGGCTACACCTTCGGCAATGGGCTCCGTCGCGTCCTGCTCTCCTCGCTGGGCGGCGCTGCCGTCACCAGCGTTCGCATCGAGGGCGTCGCGCACGAGTTCTCCACGGTGCCGGGCGTCAAGGAGGACGTCACCGACATCATCCTCAACCTGAAGGATCTCGTCGTCCGCATGCACACCGACGCCGACGAGGTCGAGGCACCTCTGGTCGCCACCGGCCCCGGTGAGGTCAAGGCCAAGGACATCGACCTTCCGTCGGGGGTGGAGATCCTCAACCCCGACGCCCCGATCGCGACGCTGGAGAAGAAAACCAAGCTCGAGGTCTACCTGACGATCGGCCGCGGCCGCGGCTACTCGCCGGCTGAGGAAAACAAGTCCGACGAGCAACCGATCGGCGTCATCCCGATCGACTCGATCTTCTCGCCGATCCGCCGCACCTCCTACTCGGTCGCAACCGCTCGTGTGGGCCAGCGGACCGACTTCGACAAACTGACCCTGGACCTCGAGACCGACGGCTCGATCGAGCCGGCCGCGGCCCTGCGCGAGGCCTCGGAGATCCTGATCAAGACCCTGGCCATCTTCACCGATGCCGAGCGGGTCGAGGAACTGACCGCTCGCGAAGCGATTGCGGCTCCGCTCGCCGGCGGCGACGGACTGTCCGCCATCGGTGTCGGCGATGGAGTTGGCTCGGCGGCCAGCAACGGCCTCGACGAGATCCTGATCGAGGAGCTGGAGCTGGGTGTGCGCTCCTACAACTGCCTCAAGCGGGCCGGTGTGCAGACCGTCGGCGACCTGGTTCGCAAGACCCGCTCGGAGCTGAATGCGATCCCCAACTTCGGCTCGAAGTCGATCGACGAAGTGATCGAGACCCTGCAGTCCCGCGGTCTCGATCTGCAGGCGGACTGAGGAAGCGGCGAGAGCGAGCCGAGGAACCCGATGCGCCACCGTAAGAAGCGGAACAAACTGAGTCGCAATGCGGCGCACCGGGAGTCGCTCCTGTCCAACCTCTCCAAGCAGCTGATCGAGCACGAGCGGATCAAGACCAGCCAGGCGAAGGCCAAGGCGGTCAAGCCCGAGGTCGAGCAGCTGATCACGCTGGCCAAGCGCGGCGACCTGCACGCCCGTCGGCAGGCGCTGGCGACGCTGCACAACGACAAGTTCATCGTGCACAAGCTGTTCGAGGAGGTCGCGCCTCGCTACGTGGAGCGCCCAGGGGGGTACACGCGGATCGTCAAGCTCGGCCCGCGTCGGTCGGACTCGACCGAGATGGTCTATCTCGAGCTCGTTTAGCTGTTGGTTGGGGAGCGGGAGGGGGTGTCCCACCGCTTGCTGGGTTTTCGCCTTGGGCCCTGCTTCTCTCGCCGAGTGGTTCGTGCGAAAAACAGGACGCCGCTGCGCGGTGGGACACCCCCTCCCGCTCCTCTCAGGAGCATTCAGCGGGCGCATCCGACATTGACCACACCAGGGTGGGGTCAATGTCGGCTACGTGTAGCTGACCGACTCCAGGTAGAGGCCGTGGGGTGGAGCGGTGTCGCCTGCTTCGCTGCGGGTGGCTCCGGTTAGGAGCTGCGTGAAGTTGTCTGGGGTGCGGCGGCCGGAGGCTGCTTCCAGCATGGTGCCTACGAGGATGCGGACCATGTTGCGCATGAAGGCGTCGGCGGTGATTCGGAAGGTGAGGATGTCTCCTTCTTGCTCCCAGCTTGCGTGGTGGATGTCGCGGTCGAAGCGGACGTGGTCGGTTTGGGTCGGGGTGAAGGCGGTGAAGTCGTGGTTGCCCGGGAGAACGGCGGCGCAGGCTTCCAGGGCCTCCACGTCGAAGCGGTGGGGCCACCAGAGGGCGTGGTTCTGCTCGAAGGGGCTTGGTGCCGAGCGAGCCAGCAGGCGGTAGCGGTAGCTGCGCGCCCTGGCGCTGTGCCTGGCGTCAAAGCCCTCCTCGACCACGCTCGCCGCGGTGACGGCGACGTCGTCGGGCCCGACCCCGTTCAACCGCCGCGCCAGATCCCCCTGGATCTCAGCCGAGGTAACGAAGCTCGCGACCTGCCCAAGCGCATGAACCCCCGTATCGGTCCGGCCGGCCACCGAAAGCTGCACGGGCTCGCGCAACACAGTCGCCAAAGCAGCCTCCAGCTCCCCCTGCACAGTCCGCAGCCCGGGCTGCGCTGCCCATCCTTTAAAGCTCGCGCCGTCGTATTCGATGTCCAGCCGCACGGTCGTCATCGCGAGCAGTATCCCGCCACCCAACTACGGAGGGTGTCTGAGCTTAGGGGTGCATGCGCCCCCGTAAGCTCAGACACGCTGGATTGCTTTCGAGAGGACGGGGGAGGGGGTGTCCGGTCGGGCAGCGGCGTCCCCTTTTCGCCCCGTCAGTCCAAGAGAGATGCAAGCGCGGCTGGCGAAAACCCAGCAACCGACCGGACGCCCCCTCCCCCGTCCCTAGAATCGCCTTTCCATGCGCGTCCTTCTAACCAACGACGACGGAATCTCGGCCCCCGGCCTCCAAGCCGCCCGCCGCGCCCTGCGCGCGCTGGACGGCGTCGAGGTCGACGTGATCGCCCCGGACTCGAACCGCAGCGCCACCGCGCGGAGCATCACCACCCGCTCGCCGCTGACGGTCGAGGAGGTCGAGTTCGGCGATGGCGACCGGGGCTTTGCCACCGACGGAACGCCGGTCGATTGCGTCCGCTTCGCCGAGCTGGGTCTGGTCGGGCACCGGCCCGACCTGATCGTCTCGGGAATCAACCACGGCGCCAATCTCGGCGACGACATCACCTACTCCGGCACCGTCGCCGCGGCTTTTGAGGGGATCGTGCTCGGCATCCCCGCCGTGGCGATCTCCCAGCAGTCCTCCGGCGGTGGCATGGGCTACGTCAGCGGTCGCTTCGACTTCTCGGTTGCGGCAGCGTTCGTCGCCCAGCTCGTCGGGGCGCTGGGAGACGAGCCGATGCCGCCGAAGACTCTGATCAACGTCAACTGTCCTGCGGGTGAGCCGAGCGGGATCGAGGTGACCAAGCTCGGCAAACGCGTCTACAACGACGAGCTGAAGCTCGTCTCCGAGGACGAGGACGGGCGTCGCCGCTACGAGATCTACGGCTGGCAGCCCGGCTTCGAGGAGCTTGAGGGCTCCGACCTGATGGCGGTCTCGCAGGGGCGGATCGCGGTCACGCCGATTCACTTCGACCTCACCGACCACGGCGGCCTGGAGCGACTGCGGAGCTGGCGCTTCGAGGAGATGCTGGCCGCCTGCGCCCCGCAGGCGTGAGACGTCCTGTGTCAACCCCCCGCCGTCTGCAGGCGGTTGAAGTTGCCATGTCGAGCGGGGTCATAGGGCTCCCGGTTCTGCCAGCAACGCCAGAGCACCCTGATCCAGGCACGGCCCAGAGTGCGGATCGCATGGGGGTGGTCTTGCCCTCTGGCCCGCGCTCTGCGGTAAACCTCGCCGGCCCAGGGATGCCAATGGCGGGTGGAGTCGGCCAGCCTGGCGACGGCGACCCGCAGGCGCTTGTCGCAGGCCCGCCTGAAGGTGGCGATGCGCAGCTTGCCGGACTCCAGGGCGACTGGGCTCATGCCAGCGTCGGCGGCCATCGTGGCCTCGGTCGGGTAGCGCTCCCGGCAGTCGCCGAGCTCGGCGATCAAGGTCGCCGGGGAGAGCGCCGTCTTGGGGTCGCGAAACAGCGCCCGGAAGATGGCCGCGTCGGGGTGGGCGGCAAGCCGCTCGCGGATCTGGGCGTCAAGCGCGGCGATCTCGGCGACGATTGGCTCCAGGGCGCCGACCAGGCCGAGGACGACCGCCCGACGTGCCTCGCACTCAGCCTTCCCCGCGGTCCCCTTGGGCGCCGCGTTCAGCCGCGCCACCAGCTCGGCGGGGTCGGTCCTGCCGCTGTAGGAGTTGCGAGCCAGGAATGCCGCCATGCGCCCGGCACCCAGGCCTCTGGTGTCACCGGGACTCGGATAGCGCTTGATGAAGGCCAGCGAGATCGGGCTGTCGAGCGCGGCAAAGATCAGCGCCCCGGGCCAGAAGGCCTGCAGTTGGGCGCGCAGCTGGTTGGCGAGCTCCACCCGCACCCCGACCAGGCCCTCGCGGGCCCGGGTCAGCGCCTTCAGCGCCTTGGTCTCCTCGCCGTCGGGCACCAGCGCCCGGAAGCGGTGGGCGTCGGTGCGGGCCAACTCGGCCAAGACGTAGGCGTCGAAGCGATCGGACTTGCCGTGGGCGACCGCGAAGCGGGCACGGGCGGCTTTGACCTGATTGGGGTGGATCGCCAACACCTCCAGGCCGGCGGCGAGCAGGCGCTCGACCAGGATGCCGTCGGGGCGCTCGATCGCCACCCGAACTACGCCGTGCCTCTCGAGCCCGCGCGCCAGCTCGGTGAGCCCACGTTCGTCATGGGTGACGGAGAAGCGCTCATTGACGCGCCCCTCTTCGCTGATGCAGACCTCATGGGCCTCGGCGGCCCAGTCGATTCCCGCGGTTGGTGCCATGCTTCCTCCTCGGTCGATTCACGTCGGCTGGCTGCCGGCCACGAGGAGCCGTTGCGCGTGCTCATAGGGTGGCGTTTACCGGCGCCACGTCCTGTTGGCGCTTCTGGCACCTCGCACCGCCGGGAGGCGCTGGTCTCACGCGGGCCGTCTGTGCGGCTAGCGAGCGTGGCGCTCTCCCGGCGGGGGTCGGCTTCTCTATGCGTTCCCCCGGGATCTTCGACGGCCTCGCTGCGCTCGGCCTCTCAATCTCAGGAGAACAAAGGGGAGGTTGGCCTATGAGCGAGGCCGGTGCACAGCGCGCCGCCGAGCTGCGGCGGGAGCTGGAGCGCCACAACCGGCTCTACTACGTCCTCGACGAACCCGAGGTCGGCGACGACACTTACGACGCGCTGCTCGACGAGCTGCGGGCGCTCGAGGCCGATAACCCCGAGCTGCGTACGGCGGACTCGCCGACGCAGCGGGTCGGGGCGCCGCCGCTCGACCGCTTCGAGCAGGTCGAGCACCACGAGCAGATGCTCTCGCTCGGCAACGCCCGCAATGAGGAGGAGCTGCGGGCCTGGGAGAACCGGCTCGCCAACTACCTCAAGCGACTCGACATCGCCGCCTCGGAGTTCAGCTACACGACCGAGCCGAAGATCGACGGCCTGGCGATCTCGCTGACCTACGAGGACGGGGTGCTCGTGCGCGGCGCCACCCGTGGCGACGGCCGGGTCGGCGAGGACGTGACCCAGAACCTGCGCACGATCGGCTCGGTGCCGCTGCGAATCCCCGATGCGCCCGAGCTGATCGAAGTCCGCGGCGAGGTCTACCTACCGATCGCCGCCTTCAAAGCCCTCAACGAGCGCCGCGCCGAAGCCGAGGAACCGACCTTCGCCAACCCGCGTAACTCGGCCGCGGGCTCGATCCGCCAGCTCGACCCGGCGCTGGCGGCCGAACGACCGCTCTCGACCTGGTGCTACGGGATCGGCGCGGTCCGCGGCCTCGACCTCGCCACCCATATGGACGAGGTCGAGTGGCTGGACGCGCGCGGCTTCAAGGTCAACCCCGGCACGGCGCACCACGGCGGGGTGGACGGCGTGGTCGAGCGCTGCCACTGGTGGGAGCAGCGGCGCGAGGCGCTCGACTACGAGATCGACGGCGTCGTCGTCAAGGTCGACGAGCGTGCGCTGTGGCGCGAGCTGGGCGTGGTCGGGCGCGAGCCGCGCTGGGCGATCGCCTGGAAGTTCCCGCCGACGACGGCGATGACGAGGATGAACGGCGTCGTCTGGAACGTCGGCCGCACCGGCCACCTGGTGCCGTTCGCGATGCTGGAGCCGGTCCACGTGGGCGGCGTCACCGTCAGCACGGCGACGCTCCACAACGAGGAGGACCTGGAACGCAAGGACGTGCGGGTGGGCGACGAGGTGGTTGTGATGCGGGCAGGCGACGTGATCCCCCAGGTCGTTTCGCCGAAACTGCCGCGCAAGAACAAGCGCGCGCGCAAGCCCAAGCCGCCGAAGAAGTGCCCCGCCTGCGGCACCGAGACGGTCAAGCCCGAGGGCGCGGTGTTCACGATCTGCCCCAACCGCACCGGCTGCCCGGGCCAGTCCTTCCAGCACGTCAAGCACTTCGTCAGCAAGGGGGCGATGGACATCGACGGCTTCGGCGAGAAGCAGGCGATGCGCTTCCTCGAGGAAGGCCTGATCGCCGACGTCGCCGACATCTACGACCTGACCGAGGAGCAACTCGTGGGCATGGACCGCTTCGCCGAGGTCTCCGCTCGCAACCTGCTGGCGGCGATCGACGCCTCGCGCTCGCGGCCGTTCAAACGCGTCCTCTACGCGCTCGGCCTGCTGGGAGTTGGTTACGTGACCGCGGAGGCTTTGGCCGATCACTTCGGCTCGATCGACGCTCTGCACGAGGCCGACCCGGAGCGGATCGAGGCGGTCGAGGGTGTGGGGCCGATCATGGCCGTGCAGATCGCCGAGTCGCTCGCCGACGAGCCGACCTGGCGGCTGGTCGAGAAGCTGCGCGAGAAGGGGCTGCGACTGGAGCAGGATGCCTCTGAACGCCGCGCCGAGGGCGGCCCGCTCGAGGGCAGGACGCTGGTCCTTACCGGCACTCTGCCCGAGCTGACCCGTGAGGAGGCGGCGGCGCTGGTCAAGGATGCCGGTGGCAAGGTGGTCAACTCGGTCTCGAAGAAAACCGACTACGTCGTCGCCGGCGAGAACCCGGGCTCGAAGCTGGCCAAAGCGGAGAAACTGGAGGTCGAGGTACTCGACGAAGCCGGCCTGCGTACCCTTCTGGAGAGCGGCTCTTAGGCCTCAGTAGGAGGCGACCAGAGCGGCCATCTGGTCCTGCTCGTCGTGGGCTAGCGAGAGGTCGCTGACGCTGTTCATCAGGATCGAGAAGATCATCGTCTTGCCGTCGCGGTTGAAGCAGTAGCCGGAGAGAGCGCTGACCCCGGTCAGCGTGCCGGTCTTGGTGCGGCAGCGACCGTAGGCGGCGGTTCCGTGCATGCGGTCGGCAACGGTTCCTTCGTGACCGGCAAGCGCCAGGTCCTGGATGAATTCATCGCCGGCCGGCGCCCCGCGCATCGCCTCCAGGAGGCCCACGACCTGGGCCGGGGAGGCGCGGTTGCCGCGGGTCAGGCCGGAGCCGTCGATCGCCTCGATGCCCGAGCCCTCGCTGCGAGCGAAGCGCTCGACCACGTCCGTTCCGGCCTGGGTGGTTCCGGCGCCGCCGAAGTGGGCGCCGAGCAGCTTCGCCAGCATCTCGGCGAAGAAGTTGTTCGAGTAGACGTCGGTCGCTTCGACCAGTTGCGACATCGTCGGCGAGCGCACGCTGGCGAGCGCCACGGCTCCGGGTGGGGTGACCGCGCGGGCGACTCCGGTGCGGATCTTGATTCCGCCAGAGCGAAGTGCGGCATCCAGCGTCGTCGCGGCGAGGGTCGCGGGATCGGAGGCGAAGCCCTGCGAGATCGAGCCGCGGTAACCGGAGTCGAACGAGAGTCCCGAGAGCGGCCCGATGTAGGGGCTGGTCGCGTAGCCCGAGTCGGCGACGCCACGCAGCCGGTCGAAGACGCTGTCGTCGGCGTAGAGCCGCCCGGTTACGGCATGCACGCCGGCGGCGCGGAGCTGCGAGCCGAGCAGGAGCAGGTCGGTGCCGATGCCGCCCCCATAGCGGTCGTAGAACGAGGGCACGCCAAGCGCTGGATCGCCGCCTCCCTGCAGGTAGAGGCTGCCGTGGAGCACGCCGGCGGCGTCGATCCTGCCGTCGGTGAGCAGCTTGGTGACGATGCGGTATTCGGGCCCGAAGCGGGAGAGAGCGGTCGAGGTCGTGAACAGCTTCGTATTCGAGGCCAGGATCCGCGGCCGCTCGGCCGCCCGCGCGCAGACAGGCTTGCCGCTTTCCGCATCGATCACGAACAACCCACTGGCCGATCCCCCTCCATAGACCAGCCGTTCCCGCATCTGCTGGCAGACATTGGCAGCTCCACTCGCTCCCGCCGGGAGGAGAAGCAGGACAGCTAACAAGCCGAAGAGGATCGACGCCCGTCTCATCCCAAGTAGCAACACAAGAACCAGGCAAGGTAGCGGCGCGAGCGGCCGCGTGGCTGGCGAAAACCCAGCAACCGACCGGACACCCCCTTCCCTCCCTCCCAACCAACCTGGCCGCCCCGTCTGGGATAATCCGTGTTTATGGGCAAGGTCGTCGATATCGAGACTCCCACCCGGCGTAAACGGGTCAAGGGTCGAAAGCGGCCTTCGAAGACCGCCCTGGTCCTCGGCGGCGGTGGCTTCACCGGCGGCGTCTACGAGATCGGCGCCCTGCGCGCGCTCGACCTGCTCGCCGTCAACAGCACCGTCAACAGCTTCGACGTCTACGTCGGCACCAGCGCCGGCTCCTTCGTCGCATCGATGCTCGCCAACGGCGTCACCCCCGACGAAATGATGCAGGTGATCAACAAGCGGGTGGAGTCGGAGCTTGACGATCTCGACCTCGACAAGGTGCTGAAGTTCAACTACTTCGGCTTCCTGCAGAAGGCCGCGATGCTGCCGCTGCGCTCGCTCGAGCTGATGCGCAGGCTGGTCCAGATGGGGGACTTCTCAGCGATCGACATCGGCGTCGGCCTCGCCGAGGCCCTGCCAACCGGTCTCTATTCGGGTGGCGGGATCGCCGACTACGTCGAGCAGGCACTCGCCGACTCCGGCGGCATCAACGACTTCCGTCAGCTCGACAAAGAGCTCTACCTGACCGCGACCGACCTCGATACCTGCGAGCGCCTGGTCTTCGGCGAGGAGGGCTGGGACGACGTGCCGATATCCAAGGCGATCGAGTGCTCGACCGCGCTGCCGATCGTCTACAAGCCGGTCGACCTGAAAGGCCGGCAGCTGGTCGACGGCGGCATCCGTTCGACCACCAACGTCGACATCGCGGTCGAGAAGGGCGCCAAGTTCATCATCGTGGTGAACCCGCTCGTCCCCTATGTCAACGACTTCGAACAGACGATCCCGACGGTGTTCGGGACGCGCGTGCGCCGGGTCTCCGACATGGGGTTGCCGGCGATCGCCAACCAGACCTTCCGCCTGATCGCCCACGCTCGCCTGCACGAGGCGGTCGCCCGCTGGCAGGAGAAATACCCGGGCGTCGACATCATCCTGGTCGAGCCCGAGCCCAACGACGAGTTGATGTTCGGCACGCCGATCATGGACTACTCGCGACGGCTGAAGATCGCCCGCCACGGCTTCGAGTCGGTCACCGCCACCCTCGCCCAGGACTACGACCGCTACAAGGAGATCGCCGAGCGCCATGGGCTCGAGATCTCCGAGCGACGGGTGCGCCGTGCGGTCGAGCGCGCCTCCGAAGAGGAGCCGGAGCAGGCCTCGGCCTGGCGCCGGGTGCTCGAGCAGACCACCTCGGCGCTGCTTCGCGGCGAGGCCTCCTGAGGCTCTGAGCCTCAGCCCGCGTAGAGCTGCTCGATCTCGTGCTGGTGCTTGTCGGCGACGACGGCGCGCTTCACCTTCAGGGTCGGAGTCAGCTCGCCGCTTTCCTGTGAGAGGTCCTGAGGGAGGATCGCGATCTTCTTGACCTGCTCGACCCTGGCGAATTTCTCGTTGACTTTGGCGAGGTGTGCCTCGATGGCCTCACGCACGTCGCCATTGGCGGCGAGCTGGGCGGGATCCTCCGACAGGGCGTGCTCTTTGGCGTAGGCGGTTGCTTCTTCGGGATCGAGCGTGACCAAAGCCACCAGGTAGGGCCGCCGGTCGCCGACGACGACGCACTGGGAGACCAGCGGGTGCTGCTTGATCTCGCCCTCGAGGTTGGCCGGCGTGATGTTCTTGCCACCGGCGGTGATGATGATGTCCTTTTTGCGCCCGGTGATCGTGATGAAGCCGTCGGCGTCGATCGAGCCGAGGTCGCCGGTGTGAAGCCAGCCGTTGACGATCGTCTCCCGAGTCGCCTCCTCGTTCTTGTAGTAACCCTGGAAGACGTTGGGGCCCTTGACCAGGATCTCACCGTCCTCGGCGATCTTGATCTCGCAACCCGGGAAGGGTTTGCCGATCGTGCCGATCTTGAAGTCTTGCGGCGAGGAGATCGTCGCCGCGGTGGACGTCTCGGTCATCCCCCAGCCCTCGAGCACGAGTACCCCGGCGGCATCGAAGAAGCGCAGGATATCGGGGCTGATCGGGGCGGCGCCGGAAACCGCAAGGCGCAGCTTGCCACCGAAGAGGCCGCGGATTTTCGAGAGGACTTTGTCATCGGCGAATTCGTACTGCTTGCGCAGCAGGAAACCGGGTTGACGTCCGGAGCGCTCCAACTCGCGCACCTTGCCGCCGACCCGGATCGACCAATCGAAGATTGCCTTTTTGAGGCCGCCCTCTTTTTCCATGCTGCTGGTTGCGAGGGTGTAGATCTTCTCGAAGATCCGCGGCACCGAGGGGAAGTAGGTCGGTTTCAGTTCGGCCAGATTGGGCATGATCTTCAGCGGGTCGCGCTCCCAGTAGGCGATCGTCGCGCCGAGGTCGAAGCTGCCCAGTTGGATCAGCAGGGCGAAGGAGTGGGCGAGGGGGAGGTAGAGATAGGTGACGTCTTCGGCCTCGATCACGCTGGTGTCGTTGACCATGTCGAGCATCGCCCGGTAGTTGCCGTGGCTGATCACACAGCCCTTCGGCGGCCCGGTGGTCCCCGACGTGTAGATGAACGTGCAGATGTCCTGCGGGGTAACTGCCTGCCAGAGTCGCTCCCACTCCCCAGCATCACGGGTTTCGCCGCGCGCAGACAGATCCTCGAGGGAGATCGCGTCGTCGCTGGCGCCGGTCATCCGCACCACCTGCTCCAGCAGCGGCAGTTGGTCACGGACGGCGCGGATCTTCTCCAGCTGTTCGTCATCCTCGACCACGACGACCTTGGCGTCGGAGTTCTCCAACACGTACTGGCACTCCTCGGGCGAGTTGGTCTGGTAGATCGGCACGACGGTGGCGCCGATCGAGAGCGCGGCGAAGTCGAAGTAGGTCCACTCGGGGCGGGTGTTGGCGAGGATCGAGACCTTGTCGCCCTTGGCAACGCCGAGGCCGGCCAAGCCGAGGGCGAGCTTGCGGACCGTCTCCTCGACCTCGACGAAGCTTCGCTTCACCCACTCCTCGCCGTCTCTGAACTGGATCGCCGGAGCGCTGCCATAGAGCTGTGCGGCTCGCGGAAGCAGGTCCGCGAGCGTGGTCGATTTGGTTCCCCGCTCCTCCACGGCGGGGAGTCTAGTGGACGGTTACCGAGGGGTTATGCGGTCGAAGCGTGGTGCCGCGCCTGCTGCTCAGTGGCCCGCCGAAGTGAGGTCTGGAAGAGCGACTTGTCGATCCGGCCGTGGAAGATCGGGACGTGCATCTCAACGCACTTGCCGATCACCTCCTGCCGTTTCATGCGCAGCTCGTCGGCAAGCTCGGACGGGGTGAGGTGATTGGCCACCGCGGACCTCCCAGGTAGTTGAAATCGGGTAGTCCAGTTTTACCCCGGAGAGCGGACGTGTCAAACGGATGTGGATGCAGTTTGCGTGGATTGGCCGGCCCGGACGCCCGGCTCGCGATAATGCAGGGGTGTCCGAAGTCGCCGCCACTCCGATACCTCGCCGGGGCCGCCTCTGGGTGATCCTCGCGCTTGCCCTGGCGCTTGGGGCGCTCGGCTACGCGCTGGTCGGCATCTCCACCAAGAAAGCCGACAACAACTTCGTTCAGATCGAAGGCATCTCCACCGCTCAGGAGCTTTTCGGCGGGGTTCCCCAGGAAGGGGACCGGCTCGGATCGTCCGATGCGCCGGTCTCGATCCAGGTCTTCAACGACCTCCAGTGCGGCAACTGTCGCGCCGACTTCCTCGCCACGATTCCCACTCTGACCGAAAGCTACGTGCGCCCCGGATCGGTGAAGCTGTTGATGCGCCACTACTCGGTCGCCGAAAACCCGCTCGAGCTCGGCTTCTTTGGGGCCGAAGCGGCAGCGCAGCAGGGCTACGGCTGGCAATACACCTATCTCTTCTTCCTCAACCAGGCGGAGGCGGAACGGTTTGGGATCGACAACGACTTCATGGCCTCGCTGGCCGGCTCGATCGGCGAACTCGACGTCCCGGAATGGCAGGAAGCACTGGATAGCGAAGGGGGCTCCGGAGGGGCGATGGCGAAACGACTCGAAGCCGACGGAGAACTCGGAACCAAGCTCGGCATCCGCACCGGCGTGGCGATGATCGTCAGTGGCCCAAGCGGCACCCGCACCCTCCAGGACGGTCCCAGCGCCGTTCAGGCCGAACGGGCGATCGAAGCGGTCAGCTGACGATCCGTCTCAGGCCACTCGCCGTAGTTGTGGTCGCTTTGCCGCCTCCAGCGCAAGGCGGCTCGCCTCGATTGCGCTGGCCCAGGAAACCTCCGAGAGGAGCCCGGGAGCGGCAACCATGTCACCGGCGAGAAAGATCCCGTCGCCGCGGCCGATTGCCGGCCTGTCTCGCCAGCTCTTTCCGGGGTAGTCGAGTGGCCCGGTGCGCGCCGTCATCAGCTGCCGCCGCCGCCAGGTCTCACGCTCGCGCCAATTGGGCAGTGAGGCGTCGAGGAGTCGATCGAGGCGCAGCGCCGCCTGGTCGGTGCTCTCGCCGGGGCGCACCGGCATCTGTGCCTGCACCAGCTCCTCTCCGCTGGGAGCAAGCGACGGATCGGGGGCGCTGAAGCGCTCGACCCAGCCGGCCTCGTCGAGATCGGAGACGACGAAAGGGTCGCCTCGTCGCCGTTCGATGCCGAGGTCCAGGCACACGGTGTTGCCGCTCGGCCACTTCGAGCGAGTTTTCGCCGGTCAGCTCGCGCGCGTGCTCGAGCTCGGTCGCGACGATCGTCGGGCCGTCCGGGATCGCATCGACGCGATGCCCGGTCTCGATCGTCACCCCGAGCTGGCGCAGGCGCCCTTCCAGCGAAGCGATCAACGCGCTCCAACCGCCGATCAGATAGCGCGCCGTGGGCGGCGGGCTGAGCAGAACCCGGACCGAGTGCTTCCAGACGAAGGCCGCGGACAGCGCCCCCGGGTCGTGATGGAAGGTGTAGACGCCGGCTGCGGCGGAGAGCATCTCGGCGGTCCGCTCGTCGCTGTGACCGGTCACCCAGCTGCGGAAGTCGACGTCGACCGGAGCTTCTCGCCCACGCAGCCGCAGCACGGAGGGAACCGTGCCGAGGGGCGGGGTGCGGCGAACCTTGCCCTGCCAGCGGAAGCGGATGCCGGACAGCGGTGGGTTGGCGTACGCCGGCAGCAGGTCGCGCTCGGCCAGCCAACCCCAGAAGGGGCCGTCCTTGTAGATGACGTGGGGCCCGAGGTTGGCCTTGTAAGGGCCGCTTTTGCTGCGGGCGCGGCCGCCGAGCTCCTCGTGTGCCTCGAGCAGCCGTACCTCGCTGCCGCCTTCTCCGCAGGCGATCGCTGCTATGAGTCCGGCGAGGCCGCCGCCGACGATGGTGATCGAGCCCCCGCTCCCTTTGCCATTGGTTCGGTTCATTACGCCCTCCTAGCCGTGGAGCAATGCACCTTAGGGGGTTACTGGACCGATATAAAGTTCCAGTAATGGCACGTGTGAGTGGTCCAGTTGGGGGTCCGGGGGTCTTGGTCGAGCTCGAGCGCGATGCCGAGCTGCCGTTGCACGAGCAGGTCGAGCGCTCGATTCGCGAGAGCATCCAGGCGGGTCGCCTCGCTGCCGGAACGCGGCTGCCTTCGAGCCGCGCCCTCGCCGCAGAGCTGGGAATCTCTCGCGGCGTCGTCACCGAGACCTACAGCCAGCTTGCGGCGGAGGGCTATCTGCTGAGCAGGCAGGGGGCTCCGGTGAGGGTGGCGCGTACGGTGCGTGCCTCGGATGAGCGGCCGCCCGCGCACTCGCTCCTGCCCGACTTCTCGTACCACTTCCATCCCGGCCTTCCCGACCTCGCCGGCTTTCCCCGCGATCGTTGGCTCCGTTCGCTGCGCGCCGCCTGGCGTCAGGCGCCGCTGGACGCCGTTGGCTATCCCGACCCTCGCGGTGTCCCGGCGCTGCGACAGGCGCTCGCCGAGTACCTCGGGCGCGTCCGTGGCGTTGCGGCGGAGCCTGAGCAGATGCTGATCTGCACCGGCTTCGCCCAGGCCTTCTCGCTGATCTGTCGCTGGCTGGCGGCTCGCGGTGTCGAGCGGATCGCGCTCGAGGATCCGGGCTGGCATCCGCACCGCCTGATCGTCGAGCAGGCGGGGCTCGAGGTCGTGCCGGTACCGGTCGACGCCGAGGGACTCCGAGTCGACCTGCTCGAAGCGAGCCCGGCCGGCGTAGTGGTGGTGACGCCCGCCCACCAGTTCCCGACCGGCGCCGTGCTCAGCCGCGCGCGCCGCGCTGCCTTGGTCGAGTGGGCTGAGAAAGGGGATCGCCTGATCGTCGAGGACGATTTCGACGCGGAGTACCGCTACGACGGCAGTGGCCTCGGCGCCGTTCAGGGGCTGGCGCCGGACCGCGTTGCCTACATCGGTTCGGCGAGCAAGCGGCTGACCCCGGGAATGCGCCTGGGTTGGGCGCTGCTGCCCCCCTGGCTGGCCTGGCCCCTGATCCAGGCAAAGGCGATCGAGGACAGCGGCTCGGAGGCGATCGGCCAGCTCGCCCTCCACGACTTCATCGAACGTGGCGAGCTCGACCGCCACATCCGCCGCATGCGCCTGCGCTACCGGCGCCGGCGCGAGGCCCTGCTCGAGGCGTTGTCACGGCGTTTGCCCCAAGCAGGCGTTTCCAGGGGCGCTGCCGGCCTCTACGAGCTGGTCGAGCTGCCCGAAGGGACCGACGAGGCCGCACTCGTGGCCGCCGCGGCCGATCGCGGTGTTGGCCTGGAGGGGCTGGCCCTGCATCGCTTTACCGCCGCGGGCCCTCCTGGCTTGGTGCTCGGGTTTGCCTGCCTCTCCGAGCCGGCGATCGACAGCGGCATCCGCCTGCTCGCCGAGGCGTTGAGGGAACTCTAAGAGCGAGCCGCCGGATGCCATGCCGTCGTTTTAGGATGCTCGTCGCATGGGCTCCGAAGAACAACGCACCGCGATCGTTACCTGCATGGATGCGCGTCTCGACGCCGCCGGCTTCCTCGACGATTGGCCCGCGCCGGTGCACATCGTCCGCAACGCGGGCGGTCGCGTGACGGCCGACACCCTGCGCTCCCTCGCCGCTTCGTGTGCGATGGGGACGAGGAGGATCCTTGTCTTCCACCACACCGATTGCGCCATGGCCGCGCACTCCGACGAGCAGATACGCGACCTGCTTCCCACGGGGGCGGATCCAGAGGTGGACTTCCTCACCATCGCCGACCCCCTCGAGGCTCTCCGAGAAGATGTCCTCTCGATTAGAAGCTCCCCGCTCCTCCCGGCCGGCATCGAGGTGGCTGGCTTCATCTACGACCTCGACGCACGGGAAGCTCGCGAGATCCAGGCCTGACCACGTCCGCTACGATTTCGTGCTCGGAAGTGGTTGGGAGGCGAGGGAGGCGAAACATGGAGTCAGGACGGTTGCGAGGCGGGCAGTTCCGCGGAACGTGCGTTTCTGTCGTGGTGCTAATGGCGGCCTTGGCGCTCGCGGTCGCGCCGGCTCAGGCGAAGGCGGCCTCACCGGTGCTTGAATTCGTGCCCTCGGGCACCGCCTTTCCCATCGAATTTACGGCCGATGGTGGGGAAGTGACCGCTGTGATGGCCAACGTCGACCCGGTCGTGCACTGCACCGCCTCCCATGGCGAAGGCGAAATCATCGGGCCGCGCTCGACCCTCTCGGAATACGTCTTCACGGGATGCGTGGCGCACGAAGGCGGATCTACTGCCAATTGCCAATCGGAACCCCTCAATACGGGAGTAATTGAAAGTGGAGCGATCGAAGCCGACCTCGTCTACATCGATCAGGCGAAACACGAGGTCGGCATGCTGCTCAATCCGAGCGGTGGCGTCTACCTGACCTTCAAATGCGGGGGCGAACTGGTCGAAGCGCGCGGCCCCTTCCTCGCTCCCGTCGGTGCGCTCAATACGCAGACCACCTCCTTCACGGCGACCCTCAGCCGCTCGGGCGTGACGCAGACCCCCAACGAATACGAAAACGCGATCGGCGAAAAGCGGAAAGCCGTCCCGATGGGCGAATGGGAAGGTCACCCACTGGCCACGACCGGAGTGGAACTGAGCTTTGCGATCCACACCAGCGCATCGCTTGAAATAAGGGCCGTCACCGCTGCCGAAATCGAAGCCAAGCAGCGCGATGAAGAGGCTGCCGCGACGAAGAAGCGCCAGGAAGAGGAAGCCAAGGCTGCGGCGGCGGCAAAGAGGCGCCAGGAAGAGGAAGCCAAATCAGAACAGCTCAGGCGCGCACTGCTTTCCAGCACGCTCAAGCAGTGCAGGAAGGCCCACTCGAAGCACAAGCGCATGCAGTGCGAAAAGCGGGCCAAGAAGCAGTACGGCAGCGCAAAATCGCGCTGAAATAATCGGGGCGCCCGGATTTGAACCGGGGACCTCACCGACCCGAACGGTGCGCGCTACCAGGCTGCGCCACGCCCCGAAGGCGGCGATTATCTCAGAGCCGCCCCTCTGGGGCCGTTCGGCGGGTCCTAGGCAGCGTGGCGGATGCCGGCGATCGCCCTCCCGCCGGCGGTATTGCCACGACCGGAGGGGATGGGACCGGCCTGGGGGACGACGTGCGGGTAGTCCTGCAGCCGGATCTGCGAAGCGAGCATCGTGCGTCGATCGCCAGCCTCCCCGATCGGAACTGGCCAGAGGCCCTCGTTGTGGCAGGCCCCGGATTGCTCACGCAAATGGACCGGCGGATCGGCCAGGGACGCGAAGGCGCCGTCGGGGCTGTGCAGGACGACCTCGGCTGAGTAGAACGATCGCAGCAGGGGCTGCCGGGACTCGCCGCCGTCCCATTCGAGCCGGTTGGCGACGCTGACCTGAACGCGACGCAATCCGGGGGCGATCTCGTCGACCCAGGCTTCGATCGTGGCGTGGAGAGGCTCCCATTCCCAAGTCAGGGCTCCCGCCGTGACGCCGTTCTCGACCAGATCCGCTCGTCTCACGCCCGCCGGCTCGATGCGCGCTGTGCGGCCCGGGAGCGAAGGGATCCAGACCTCATGCTCGACGGCCTCCTCACGGCTGGCGTAGCGCGTACCGGCAACGACCAAGAAGTCGACCGGCTCGCCCTTCGGGTCGAGGACTTGCCGCTCGACCGTCTGCCGCACGCGCACCGTCACCTCGACGTTGGGATCGAGTCCCTCGATCAGGCACTCTGCGTGCAGCTGTGATCGTCCCTCTGGACAGCCGCGGGGAGGGACGCTACGTACGAAACGCTTCCGATCCTCCATCGGTAGACCCATACCCATCCCATTTGTGGGCAAAACTAATCCGTCGACAGTATGAGATGGGTCCCGGATGGCGAGGTTTTTACGGCGATTGATCCCGCAACGAGCGGGTAATTGCATCGGTATCCCGCAAATCTGAACGGAGGAACGATGGAGGCATCAGCGCCGACCCCGAGCAAGGGCATCTTCGACAGCGCCAATCTGGAGGCCAGGGAGCACGTCGTCAAGCTGCTCCAAAAGGCCTACTGGATGGAGATCGAGACCGTGATGAGCTACCTGGCCGCGTCGGTCAATCTCGACGGGGTGCGCGCGCAGGAGATCAAGGAGTCGCTGGCGGAGGACGTCGAAGAGGAGCTCGGCCACGCCAAGCAATTCGCCGTGCGGATCAAGGAGCTCTACGGGGTGGTGCCGGGCTCGGAGGATTTCGCCGCCGAGCAGAGCTTCCTCCAGCCGCCCGCGGAGCAGACCGACATCGTCCATGTCATCCGCGGCGTGATCAAGGCCGAGACCGGCGCGATCGAGCACTACACCCGGATCATCGAGGAGACCGAGGGCGTCGACCCGGTCACGCAAGACATGACGATCGCGATTCTCCGCGACGAGCAGGGCCATCGCCGCCTCTTCGAGGGCTTCCTGCGCGAGTACGAGTTCGAGGGCATCGCCTAGGCGGGGAAGAAAACGGGTACGCGGGGCCCCATGGACGCCAAGAGGCCCCTGCGAGCCTTCGATCGCTACCAGCAACGCCATAGGCCGCTGGCGCTGCCGGTTGCCGTGGTCAAGAAGTTCGGCGATGACGACGGTGGCGATCTCACGGCGCTGATCGCCTACCGGGCCTTCTTCTCGCTCTTCCCCCTCCTCCTGCTGCTGACCACGGTGCTCGGCTATGTATTGGCGGGCAACCCCGATCTGCGCCAGGAAGCGGTCGACTCGACGCTCGCGCAATTCCCGGTGATCGGCGATCAGATCAAGTTGAGCTCGCTCGAAGGCAACGGCATTGCTCTGGCGGTGGGCATCGCCGGCTCGCTTTGGGCCGGCTTCGGCGTCGTGCTCGCTACCGAAGCGGCGCTCGACCGTGTCTGGGCAGTGCCCCGCCGCGATCGCTCCGGCTTCCTCACCTCGCGCTTGCGGGCGCTCATCTTCCTCCTCGTACTCGGCGCCCTGACGATCGCCTCGACCGTGGCCTCGGGCCTGGTCGGTGGCGGCGCTGGTGTGCTCGGCCCGCTCGGCGGCATTGCCGTCTCGATCGGGCTCAACGTGGCCGTCTTCGCCGCCGTCTTCACGCTCTTGGGACGACGTTCCACGTCCCTGAGCGCCTTGCTGCCGGGAATCGTCCTTGCCGCGGTCTGCTGGTCCGCCCTGCAACTGGTCGGTGGCTACTTCGTCTCCCACCAGATCCGCAACGCGACGCCAGCCTATGGCACCTTCGCCCTTGTCCTCGGTCTCCTCGTCTGGATCCACCTTGGCGCGATGCTCACCGTGTTCAGCGCCGAGCTCAACGTCGTCCGGGCCCATGGCCTCTGGCCCCGCAGCCTGCTCGGCGTCGAGCAATAGACATTCGCGCTGGAGGCGGTTACTGTCTTTTCAGTAGTGCATCAACGGATCGGAGGGTGAGGGAATCGACTGGATCGCGATAACCGTGGGGGCCATTGCCGCCCTGCTGATCACGCTCGTTCTGGCGATCGCTCTCCGCCGTGAGCGCAAGGCGAGGCGGCGCTTCCAGATCCTCGGCGAAATAGCCACGGTTTCCGAGGCCGGCGGTTCGTTGGAGGAGACCTTCGACGCGATCTGCGCCATTCTGGTGCCCGAGCTGGCCGATTTCTGCATGATCGACGTGCTCGACGAGGATCGTGTCCCCGGCCGCGTCGCCGTTCGCGTCGGGCCCGGCGGTAGACCGGAGTTCGAGCGGGGGCTTGCCGAGCGCCTTCCCTCGACGCCGCAGCCGATGGTCGAGGGCCAGAGCCGTTCGTCGTTGGAGCCCCGTTTCTACGAGCGCATGTCCGAGCGGGATCTGCGCGAGCTGGCCCACGACGACGCCGAGGATCTCGAGTTCCTGCGCAGCCTGGGAATGCGCTCGGCGATCACCGTCGCCCTGCAGGCACGCGGCGAAGTGACCGGGACGCTGACGATCGGCGTCGCCTGGTCGCGGCGGCGCTACCGGCGCGAGGATGCCCACTTTGCCTGGATCCTCTCCGGCCGCGTCGCGCTCGCTCTGGACAACTCCGGTCTCTTCGCTGACCTCGAGCGGGCCGAGCGGGCGCGGACGGAGATCGCCGATACCCTGCAGCGTGGCCTGCTGCCCTCGCCGCTGCCCCATATCCCCGGCTGGTCGATTGCCGCGATGTACCGGCCGGCGGGGGCCGAGAACGAGGTCGGCGGCGACTTCTACGACGTCTTCCGCGTGCCGGAGGGGTGGATGCTCGTGATCGGCGACGTGACCGGCCGCGGCGCTCATGCCGCCTCGATAACCGCCGTCGCCCGCTACACCCTTCGCACCGCCGCCGTCCTCACCGACGATCCCCTGGTCGCCCTGCAAACCCTCAATCGTGCCCTGCTGGCGCGAGGCGATTCCGCCCTCTGCAGCCTCGTGACCCTGACGCTCAGCGAGGATCGCTTCGAACCCGTGCGCCTGGCGGTCGCGGGCCATCCGCCGCCGTTGCTGGTCGACGCCGAGAGCGTCAGCGAGGTGGCGAGCGCCGACCCGGTGCTCGGCGCCTTCCACGACGCCGAGTGGGGGATCGCCCGTTGCGAGGTCGAGCCCGGCCAGCAGCTGGTGATCGTCACCGACGGGATCGCCGAGGCGCAGGGAGCGGAGGGGCGCTTCGGCGAGGCGAGGCTGCGCGCCGAACTCGGCGGCACCTCCAACCCGGCGATGGCGCTGCAACGACTCGAGGCCTCCCTGCACGCCTTCACCGATGGGAGGCTTGACGACGACGTTGCGATGCTAGCCATCGCGCGCGCATCGAGCGAGGGGCCCGCCGTCCCCAAAGCGGAGGCCTGGTGGCGGCCGGCGCGGGTCGGAGTGAGCCAGGGGGGCAGCGATGTCTGACTCTCAGATGGCCCTGGTCGAGCGGCTCTATGACGCTTTCAACCGCCGCGACAGCGAAGAGATCGTCGCCGTCTGCGACGAGGGACTGGAGTTCTTCCCCGTCGTCACCGCGGAAGCGATCGGTCGCGATGCGCCCTACGTCGGGCCGGACGGCCTACGCGCCTACCTGGTCGATGTGGCCGAGGTCTGGGAAGAGCTTCGGATCACCCCCAGTGAGCTGCAGCGCCGTGGCGACACGCTGCTGGTCCGGGGTCGCGTCTATGCGCGCAGCCGGGAGCAGGGGATCCGGGACCTGCCGGTCGCGTGGATCTGGCAGGTGAGCGGGGGCCGCTTCGTGCGTGGCGAAGTCTTCCCCGATCCCGAGCAAGCGGCAGTCCGCTTCAGTTGCGCAGCTCGGCCAGTGCCGAGTCGCGGTGCTCGTGCATCGAGATCGACGATTCGACCCCGGTGATTTTCAGCAGGCGACGGACCTGATGATTGTGGGAGCAGAGGACCAGGCGCCCCTGGCCCTCACCGCCCTCGAGGCGTTGCCAAGCGCGCACGATCAGGGCGATCCCGGTCGAGTCGATGAACTCGCATTCACAGAGGTCGAGGACGATCGAGGCGTCCGATTCGGACAGGGCGGCGTCGAGCTTCTGCTCGAGCTCGGGCGCCGTGTTCATGTCCAGCTCGCCGCGGACGGTGAACGTGCGAATGCCGTCTTCGAGCTCCTCGCTCTCCACCTCGAAGGGAACTGGACTCACCGGCCGATCCTACCGCAGGCCAGGCTCCGATCAGGCACGTGGGCGAGGCCCGGCAGGCCAGATGGTTTGTGCCCAGAGCGGGGAGGGTAGCCAGAAATCTCAGGAGTCCTACGACTATGCTCGTTTCCGCGAGAGCCAGTCTCTCGGCGGCACGGATGGGGTCCAGCTCAGACACTCAGGCGATCCAAGGCAGGCCCAAGGGGCTGCAGATGGTGCTACCCGCGAAATCCGAGAACGTTGCCGTCATCCGCCACGCCCTTGCCGGCCTGGCAGAGGAGATTGGCATGGACGAACCGGGGCTGGCCGACCTGAAGACCGTCGTCACCGAGGCCTGCATGAACGTCGTCGTCCACGCTTACCAGGGGCAGCCGGGGCCGCTCAGCGTCGAGGCCGAGCCGGACGAGAGCGGGCTGACGGTGGTCGTCCGCGACGAGGGTGGCGGGATCAGGCCGCAGGCCGGCGCCGAGCGCGACAGCCTGCGCCTCGGCCTCTCCCTGATCGCGGCCCTCTTCGAGCAGTTTCTCGATCTCGGGCGGGCTCGACGAAGGAACCGTGGTGCGGATGCGGGTCCCCCTACGCGGTGGCGGCACCAACGGCAGCGACGATCCGGTCGAGATGAAGCCCTTCCCTGCGGATCGCACCGAGATGGTGATCGATCGCTCCGAGGTGCTCGCGCCGGTGCTGGCCCGCGTGGTCGGCGCGCTGGCGGCGCGCCGGGACCTCTCCGTCGATCGCGTTTCCGACGTGGTCCTGATGACCGACGCGATCGCGGGGGCCGCGCCTGAGCGGTTCAGCGACGGCCGCGTGAGGCTCGGCCTCGACGAGCGCGAGGGGGGGATCGACCTGCGCCTCGGGCCGATGGAAGCGGGCGCGGCGAGCCGTATCCGCGAGGAGCTCGAGATCCCGGACGTCGGCGGCTCGCTGGAGGCGCTGGCGGACGAGCTCACCGTCGAAGAGTCCGGCGACGGCGAGTACCTGGTCATTCGCTTTGCCGTTGCTCCCTGATCTGCTCCCGGATCCGAGCGAGCGCGCGGCGCAGGATACGCGAGACGTGCATCTGCGAGTGGCCGATCTGCTCGGCGATCTGCGACTGGGTCATGTCCTCGGCGAAGCGCAGGCGCAGCACCAACCGCTCGCGCTCGTCCAGGTGGGGCAGCGCCGCATCCAGGGCGATCCGGCCCTCGACCAGCTCGAAGCCCTCGTCCTCCTCGCCGATCCACTCGGCCGGCGCCGACTCCTCTGAGTCCTCGGAGCCTGCCGGCCGGTCGAGCGAGAGCGGCCGCCGGTTGTGGTTTGCCTCCATCACTTCGAGCACGTCGGTCTGCTCCACCTCCAGCCGCGCGGCGATCTCGCCGACCGTGGGTGAGCGCTGGAGCTGCTTGGTCAGCTCGGTGATCGCCTTGTCGACTTCCGCCATGCGGTCGTGCAGGCCGCGCGGCACCCGCACGGTCCAGACCCGATCGCGGAAGTGGCGTTTGAGCTCGCCGAGGATGGTCGGCGAGGCGAAGGCGGTGAAGGGGATGCCGCGCTCGGGGTCGAAGCGATCGACGGCGTTGAGCAAGCCGAGGTTGGCCACTTGAAGCAGGTCGTCGAAGGACTCGCTGGCCCCCCGGTAGCGCAGCGCCAGCCTCTTGGCGAACGGCATGTTTCGCCGCACGAGCTCCTCCCGGATCGCCGGGTCTCGGTCCTGCGCGAATTTGCGCCAGAGCTCTGTTTCCCCGGCAAGGCGCCCATCGTCCACTGTCGCCTCAAGATACCCTCACCGCAGACCAACCGAAACAACAAGGAGCTTCAAAGATGGCTTTCTCGGTTCCCGACCTTCCCTATGACTACAACGCGCTCGAGCCCCACATCGACGAGACGACGATGCGGGTCCATCACGACAAGCACCACCAGGCCTACGTCGACAAAGCGAACGGCGCCTTGGAGGGGACCGAGTGGGCCGACCGCGAGGTCGAGGACGTGCTGCGCAACCTCAGCAGCATTCCCGGCGAGGTGCAGGGCCCCGTCCGCAACAACGCCGGCGGCCACTTCAACCACTCGCTCTTCTGGCAGATGCTCAGCCCCGACGGCGGCGGCTCGCCGAGCGGCGATCTGGCCGCGGCGATCGACGAGACCTTCGGCTCGTTCGACTCCTTCAAGGACGAGTTCAAAAAAGCCGGCATCGCCCGCTTTGGCTCCGGCTGGGCCTGGCTGGTCAAGGACAGCTCCGGGCTGGCGGTCGTCTCGACCCCCAACCAGGACTCGCCGGTCACCGACGGCAGCATCCCGCTGCTCGGCTGCGACGTCTGGGAGCACGCCTACTACCTCAAGTACCAGAACAAACGCCCGGACTACATTGACGCCTTCTGGAACGTCGTCAACTGGGATTACGTAGCCGAGCGCTTCGCCGAGTAGCTCGCGCTAAGCGGTAACCGCGGGCCGGGCCGCCTCTGGAAGAGAACGCGGCTCGGCCCCCTCCTTCGGCGGCACCTGGCTCATCGCGTGCTCGGCCAGGGCGGTGATCGTCAGGCTCGGGTTGACGCCGACGTTGGCCGGGATCGCCGCGCCGTCGCAGACCATCAGGTTCTCGTAGCCGAAGACGCGCTGGCGCGAGTCGACGACGCCGTCCTCGGGGCCGTGTCCGATCACAGCGCCGCCAAGAATGTGGGCGGTGGTCGGGATGTTGAACGCGGCCTCCGTCACCGAGCTCGTCGCGACCCCGCCGGTGCGCTTGGCGAGCCATTCCGCCGCCTGGTTGGCAGCCGGGATGAAGGTCGGGTTGGGCTTCTCGGGATCCTGTTCGGTCTGCAGCCGCACCTCGCCGTTGCGCTTCAGCTTCGGTCGCAGGGCGATCGCGTTGTCGAGCGTCTGCATCACCAGCAGGATGATCGTGCGGTGCGAGCTGCCCTTCGGCCACATGATCTTGGCGAAGTCGCGCGGGTGGCGGAGGATCTGGCCGAGCAGCTTGAGCGGGCGCGTGACCCGGGTGCCGTCGCCGACCAGCAGCGTATTGAGCAGGCTCATCGAGTCTCCCGCCTCACCGTAGGTGACGGTCTCGATGTGGGTGTGGGGGTCGGGGTAGATGCTCGAGGTGATCGCGACCCGCTTGGTCAGGTCGTCGGGATAGTCCTTCGGCACCCTGACCCCGAGGATGCTCTCGCTGTTGGTGCGGACCAGCTCGCCCAGGCGCGGGGAGATGCGCGGCAGTGAGCCGCCGAGGCGACAGCGCTGCAGCAACTTGTTGGTGCCGAGCGGGCCGGCGGCGACGACCACGCCGCGCGCCTTCAGCGTGCGCCGGCGGCGACCGTGCAGCAGGCCGGAGCGCTCGCTGGCGATCGTGTAGCCCTCACTGCCGTCGGCGGTGCCGAGCGGGCGGATGTCGGTGACCGTGCGCTCGGCCTGCACCTCGACCCCGCGGTGCTCGGCCAGCCAGAGGTAGTTCTTGACCAGCGTGTTCTTGGCGCCGTGCGGGCAGCCGACCATGCAGCGCCCGCACTGCATGCAGCCGGTCCGCTCTGGTCCCTCGCCTTCGAAGAACGGGTCGGGCACGGTCTTCCCCGGGTTGTCCAGGTAGACCCCGATCGGGGTCTTGCGGTAGGTGTCGGCGACGCCGAGCTCCTCGCCCAGCTCGCGCAGCAGCTGGTCGGCCGGGTCGTCCTTGTCGTGCACGACGACGCCAAGCATGCGCTGCGCCGTTTCGTAGTGGGGGGCGAGCCGCGCCTCCCAGCTCTCGAGGTCGGCCCATTGCGGGTCTTCGAAGAACGGCGAGGGCGGCACGTAGAGCGTGTTGGCGTAGCCGAGGCTGCCGCCGCCGACGCCGGAGCCGCTGACCACGGCGATGTCCTTGAAGATGCTCAGCCTGAAGATCCCCTTCATGCCCATCCGCGGCGCCCAGAAGTAGCGGCGGCTGTCCCCGGTCGAGCTGGGGAAATCGTCGTCGCCGAAGCGCTTTCCGCACTCGAGCACGGCGACGCTGTAGCCCTTTTCGGCCAAGCGAAGAGCCGACACCGACCCGCCGAACCCGGACCCAACCACCACCCAGTCGTAGTCGTAGGTCACGGCGGCTGTCTCTCGAGGCCTAAGCCTCGCCTGGCTCGACTGGGCGGAAGTCGGTCGTCCGCGCCCCGCAGACGGGGCAGAACCAGTCGCTGGGGATGTCCTCGAAGGACGTTCCGGGTGGAATGCCGCCGTCCGGATCGCCGATCGCCGGGTCGTAGATGAACCCGCAGCTCTCGCAGATCCAGAGGGTCGCCTCGGTCGTCGCACTCATAGTCGGAAGATTAGAGCTTGCCGGCGACTGCGGCGATGCCGTCTATTTGTCGAAGCTGACCGAGACCGGTTCGCGGTCGGCTTTGTCCTCGATCTCGAAGTACTCGCGCGCCGTGAAGCCGCCCTGGTTGGCGATGATCGAGCCCGGGAACTGCTGGATGTCGGTGTTGTAGGACTGCACGTTGGAGTTGTAGATCCGCCGCGAGGCCTGAATTTCGTCCTCCAGCTCGGAGAGGTTGCGGCTGAGCTGCTGGAAGTTCTCGGTGGCGCGCAGGGTCGGGTAGTTCTCGGCGACGACGCGCAGGCCGGCGAGCGCGCCGGTCAAGCCCTGCTCGGCTTTGGCCGTATCGGCAACCCCTTCGGCGGACATCGCGTCGGCCCGTGCCTGGGTCACTTTCTCGAAGGTCTCGCTCTCGTGGGCGGCGTAGCCCTTGACCGTCTCGACCAGGTTGGGGACGAGATCGTGGCGGCGCTTCAGCTGCACGTCGATCCCGCTCCACGACTCGTCGACCCGGTTGCGCGAGGCGATGATCGAGTTGCGCTTGGAGATGTAATAGAGGACCGCGATGACGACGATCGCGACTACCACGATGAGAGCGATGACCATGAACCGCATCCTACCCCCATAGGATCGGCTCGTGGGCGCAAAGCAGGAAGCGCAGGATTGGGCCGAGATCGTGCGGCGCTATGGCGAACGCCACGAGCTCACCTACGAGCCGGTCGGTGGGATCAATCCCAAAGACGGGCCGGTTGCGCTCTGCGTCGGCGGGTCCAACCGGCTCACCGGCCAGCTGGCCGAAGGCTTCTGGGGCTCGTGCTGCGACGCCGACGAAAAGGAGGTCGGCGGCCTCTTCGCCAAGGCGCTGCTGCCGACGGCGCTACTGGCGAAGGCGCACATGCCCGACCTGGCGCGGGTGGTTCCCGCCTTCAACGTCGAGTCGATCGAGGGCCGCGAGGTCGTCACCCAGCGCTTTTCCCGCAAGGTCGAGTTCGAGTCGATCGAGTTCAACAAGCGCTTCCTGGCGACGGTGCCCAGCGAGTACGACCCGGTCAAGCTGCGCGAGCTGTTCAGCCCGGGCTTCCTCGCCTGGACGACGACGATGACCGGTGAGATCGACTTCGGCGTCAACGATCGCCAGCTCTGGTTCCTCTGGCACCTGCGCGAGCGCAGCGAGGCCGAGCTGAAGGAGGCGCTGAAAAACGCCGGCCAGCTGTTCAAGCGGCTGCAGGGTGAGATGGACGAGAGCGGCATCCACACCTACGCGCCTGGCCCCTGGCACGCTGGGTTGGCGCCCTTTCCGGATGAAGGGAAGACTCAGGCGGGGTAGTCGGGATCGCCGGGGAGGACCACCCGGTGCTCGTCCTGTGTGCCGATCACCTTTGGCAGAATCGGCTCGACCGTACGGCCGCGATAAGCCTCGATCGCCTCGTTCGAGGTGCGGTACGGAAGCAGCGACTCGAGCTGGTTGATCGTCGGGAAGGCGAGCGGCAGCTCTCCGGCTTTCTGCGCGTCGAGCGCAGCCCGCGGCTCGTACCAAGCCGCCTCGGTCGTCTCCACTCCGTCGGGCTCCGGCGGTGTATGTGCCGGCGCCAGCGCCAGGAAGAACCAGGCGTCGAAGCGTCGCGAGACGACCTCAGGCGTGATCCAGCGCGAGAAGAGCACAAGCTCCTCGTCGGGCGGCAGCTCGATCCCCGCCTCCTCGTTTAGCTCTCTTGCGGCGCAGGCCCTGTAGCCGGCCTCGCCCGCTCCATCCTCAGGGTCGACGCCCCCACCGGGAAAGACCCAAACCCCAGGCATGAACCTGGCCTCCTCGGTCCGCTTCAGCAACAGCACCTCCAGCGCTCGGTCCCCGTGCTTCCCCCCGCGCCTCAACAGCACCACCGAGGCCGAAGGTCGCGGCATCGCGGGCTCGCCAAGATTTGGGGCCTCTGCGGACCCACGCCGTCTCTCCGCCATTTACTCAGCGTATATCGCGCTTATGCGGCTCGTGCAAATGACGTTGAGTACGCCGACGTGCACGCGGCCTCGATCGACTCGGCGGTGATCTCCACCAGGCTTCGGAGCTCGTCCTCGGAGATCGAGAGTGGCGGCATCAGAACGATGACGTCGCTGAGCGGGCGAACGATCGCGCCGCGCTTGCGCGCCTCCAGCGTCACCCGGTGGCCCAGACGGAGCGCCGGATCGTGCTCGCCGAGGTCGATGCCGACCATGGTGCCGCATTGGCGCACCTCCGCCACCTCGGCCATCGCCGCGACCGAGTCGAGCTCATTCCCGAGTAGCTCGATCTTCGGCTGCAGATGCTCAAGGGTCCGCTCCTGCTCGAATGCCCTGAGGCTGGCCAGCGCTGCCGCGCAGGCGAGCGGGTTGCCGGTGTAGGTGTGGCCGTGGAAGAAGGTCCGCTGCTCCGCCGGCGCGCCGAGGAAGCCCTCGTAGATCCGCTCCGTGGCCAGCGTTGCGGCCAATGGCAGATAGCCACCGGTCAGCCCCTTGGCGAGGCAGAGCAGGTCGGGTGCGACCCCCTCCCGCTCGCAGGCGAACATCGTCCCGGTGCGGCCGAAGCCGGTCGCGACCTCGTCGCAGATCATCAGCACGCCGAAGCGGTCACAGAGCTCGCGCGCGGCGCGCAGGTAGCCGGGGGGGTGGACCAGCATCCCGGCGGCGCCCTGAACCAACGGCTCGACGATCAGCGCCGCGATCTGTTCCTCATGGCAGGAGAGGACCCGCTCGAGATCGGCGGCGTCGCCCGGCTCCGCCGCGTGCGTCTGGAAGAGCAGCGGCCTGTAGGTCGAGTGGAAGAGGTCGATCCCGCCGACCGAGACCGAGCCGATCGTGTCGCCGTGGTAGGCCTCGCGCAGGTGGACGAACGAGGTCCGGCGCGCGTGCTGCCCGCCGCGTTGCTGCTGGAACTGAAAGGCCATCTTCAGCGCGATCTCGGTCGCGGTCGAGCCGGACTCCGAGTAGAAGACGCGGGTCAGTCCCGGCGGTGCCAGGTCGACCAGCTTCGCCGCAAGCTCGCTGGCGCCGGGGTGGGAGAGGCCGAGCATGGTCGAGTGGGCGACCTTCTCCAGCTGCTCGTGCACCGCGCCGTCGATTCCTGCGTGGCGATGCCCGTGGACGTTGCACCACAGCGAGGAGACGCCGTCCAGATAGCGGCGGCCCTCGTCGTCGATCAGCTGCGCCCCCTCAGCCCGCTCGATCATCAGTGGCTCTTCCTCGACCCAGCCAAGCTGCTGGGTGAACGGGTGCCAGAGATGGTCGCGATCGAGCTGAGCGTGGTCCACTGACATCGCCGCAGACGAATTTAGAGCGGCCCCCGGCGGAACCGTGATGTTGATCACACGAACAATTATTGCTGTGGAGAAATAGTTGTCGATGTGCAACTATTGCGACTATGCAATCAAGCGACACGGCAGCAAGGCTGGGAGCGCTGATGCGCCATGTCTTCCTCTACGACCGCGGCAACCAGCTGCGCGTGATCGAGGAGTCCGGCCTCTCGATGACCCAGTGCAAGGCGCTGCTGGAGCTCGGTGGCCTCGGTGAGGCGGGGGATCCCCGCCAGGTCAGCGACCTGGCCGAGACCTTTGGCGTCTCGGTCCCCTCGATGAGCAGGGCGGTCGACGCCCTCGTCAAGAAGAAGCTCGTCACCAGGCTGGAGGATCCCGACGACCGCCGTGTCAGGCGCGTCGCCATCACCGCCAAGGGCAAGCAGCTGGTCGACACGCTTCTCGTCGTCCGCCAGGCGGGGATGGAGGCGTTCGCGGGGAGCCTCAGCGCTGCCCAGCGCCGCAAGCTCGACGCCGCGATCGACTCGCTGATGGACCGCGAGGACATCGCCGAGACCTATGAGCACCTGAAGGGAGTTGGACCCGCTTGACCCGTTACAGCCACCTGATCACCGACGAAAACCGCAAGTGGTGGACGCTCGGAGCGATGTGCTTCGCGCTGTTCATGATCATGCTCGACAACACCGTCGTGAACGTCGCGCTGCCCTCGATCCAGCGCGATCTCGGCGCCTCGATCTCCGGCCTGGAGTGGACGATCAACGGCTACACGCTGTCGTTCGCCGTCCTGCTGGCCACCGGGGGACGGCTCGGCGACATCTTCGGCCGCCGCCGCATGTTCCTCATCGGCGTCGTCATCTTCGCCCTCTCCTCGGCCACCGCCGGGCTAGCCCAAGGCGCCACCGACCTCGTCGCTAGCCGTGTCCTGCAGGGCGTCGGCGCGGCGCTGATGATGCCGGGCACGCTCTCGATCATCACCAACGCCTTCCCCGCTCACGAGCGCGGCAAGGCGATGGGCACCTGGGCCGGCGTCTCCGCGCTCGCCCTCGCCGTCGGGCCCGTCCTCGGCGGATTCCTCACCGAGCACGTCAGCTGGCGAGCGATCTTCTACCTCAACATCCCGGTCGCGATCGGCGCCATCACGGCGACTCTGTTCGCGGTGCGCGAGTCGCGCGACAACACGGTCGGCCGCGAGGTCGACTACCTCGGTGTGGCGACGCTCACCGTCTCGCTCACCGCGCTCGTCCTCGCTCTGGTCGAGGGCAACAGCTGGGGATGGGGGTCCGCCGGGATCGTCGGCCTGTTGGCTGCTGCGGTGCTGGGCGGATTGGCCTTCGTCTTCACCGAGCTGCGCGTCAAGGTGCCGATGGTCGAGTTCCGCTTCTTCGCCGACCGCAACTTCCTCGGCGCCGTTGTGGTCGCCCTGATCATCACCTTCGCGATGATGGGCGTCTTCTTCTTCCTCGCCCTCTACATGCAGGACATCCTCCGCTACTCGCCCCTGGAGGCGGGTATCCGCTTCCTGCCCTCCACCCTGATGATCGTCGGCGTCGCGCCGGTCGCCGGCAGGCTCGCCGATCGCTTTGGCCCGCGCTGGCTGATCGTCGCCGGCCTCCTGCTCCTCACCGCCTCGCTCTACAGCTTCACCGGGATCGCGGTGAACTCCGGCTACCTCGACCTCCTGCCGGGGTTCATGCTGCTCGGCATCGGCATCGCGCTGACGATGTCACCGATGACCAGCGCGGCGATGAACGCCGTTGCGGTGGAGAAAGCCGGCATCGCTTCCGGCGTCCTCTCGATGTTCCGCATGGTCGGTGGCAGCCTTGGCATCGCCGTCAGCGGGGCGATCTTCCAGGGCGCTGCCGGGAGCAGCTTCGAGACCGCCGCGCCTCAGCAGTTCGTCGATGGGCTGAGCAACGCGATGACTGTGTCGGCCGCGGTGACGTTGGTGGGTGCCGCGGTCGCAGCCGCCGCGATTCGCGCCAAGCCGAAACAGATCAGCATCGAGGCGGTCGAGGCCGCCGTTAATCCCGGTGGCTCTGAGCTGGCCGCCCAGGAGGCAGAGCTAGCGGGGGCCAGGAGCTAGGCGAGCTGAGGTCGAGGTGCGGCAGCGTCTCGACCTCGACCTTGCCCAGCACGGCGATCGTCTCGCGGTTCGATTCTTCGATCCGGCCGGGTCTCTCCGGCCAGGGGGTGAGGACGACCGCCGTGACCTCGAGGCCGGCGGACCGCGCCGCCTCGATCGTCAGCAGAGCGTGGTTGATCGTGCCGAGGCCGGGGGAGGCGGCTATGACGAGCGGAAGGCCGAGGTCCACCGCGAAGTCACGCACGAGGTAGCCCGCCGCCAGCGGCACCAGCAGCCCCCCGACCCCCTCGCAGACGAGTGCATCGGAACCAGTAGCCGCGGCGCGGGCAGCGTCGAGCAGGCGTGCCGGCTGGATCGTCTCTCCGATCAGGTCGGCCGCCAGATGCGGCGACATCGGCGGCCCGTATCGATATGGCGCAATCTCATCGTCGCTCTGCTCCGATCTTGCGGCACGGCGGAGCAGCGCGTGGTCGGGCTCGCCATCGTCGTTCTCGAGCCCCGTTACCGCTGGCTTGAAGACGGCCACCTGCTTACCGTCGTTTGAGAGCGTGTGGGCGATCGCGGCAGCCACAACGGTCTTGCCGACCTCGGTGCCCGTTCCGGTGACGAAAACCCCCGACGTGCCGGTGGAAAGAGGCCATATATGACCCCTTTCCACCGGCACATCCGCGCCGATCAAGCCGCCAGCAGGGTCGATGCGGCGATGCCCAGTTCGCGTGCTGCCTCGCCGGTAAGCCGCGTCGCGTCGCGCAGATCCGCTCGCTCGTGCGTCGCCATCACGCTGAAGCGCAGCCGCGAGGATCCCGGCGGCACGGTGGGGGGGCGGATCCCCTGGGCGAAGACGCCGCGTTCGAGCAGGCGCTCGCACAGCTCCATCGTCCGCTCCGCATCGCCGACCTCGAGCGGCACGATCTGGCTCTGCCCGCCACCCGCAGCCAGGCCCTCGGCGGCAAGGCCGTCGCGCAGCGTCGCCGCGTTGGCGCTCAGGGTCCGCACGCGCTCCGGCTCGGCTTCGAGCAGCTCCAGCGCCGCCAGCGCCGCTGCGAGCACGGGCGGGGGCAGCGCCGTGGAGAAGATGAAGGAGCGTGCCGTGTTGAGCAGGTACTCGCTCAGCTCGGCGCTGGCGCAAACGTAGGCGCCGTAGGAGCCGAGCGCCTTGCCCAGCGTTCCCACCACCAGGTCGACTTCCTCGCTCAACCCGGCGGCGGCCACCGAGCCACGCCCGCCCGGGCCAATGGCGCCGGTCGCGTGCGCCTCGTCGACCATCAAGCGGCAATCGTGTGTACGGGCCAGCCGGGCGAGATCCTCGAGCGGGGCGACGTCTCCGTCCATCGAGAAGACGCCGTCGGTGACGATCAGCGCAGCGCGCTCTCCGGCCTCGCTCAGCCCCCAGGCGAGATGCTCGACGTCGGCATGGCGGTAGACGAAGGTCTCGGCTCGGGCGAGGCGACAGCCGTCGACGATGCTTGCGTGGTTGAGCTCGTCGGAGAAGACGACCGCGTCGCGACCGGCGAGCGCCGAGATCGCGCCGAGGTTCGCCAGGTAGCCGGAGCCGAACAGCAGCGCGGCCTCGTAGCCCTTGAAGGCGGCAAGCCGCTCCTCCAGCTGCCGGTGCGGCGCCATGTTGCCCGAGATCAGCCGCGAGCCGCCGGCGCTGGCGCCCCAGCCGAGCGCCGCCTCGGCGGCCGCCTCGCGCACCCTGGGGTGGCCGGCGAGGCCGAGGTAGTTGTTCGAGCAGAGCAGCAGCACCGGCTCCCCGTCGAGCTGAACGCGCGGCCCCTGCGCCCCTTCGATCAGTCGCATCCGGCGGTGGAGCCCGCTCGCGCGAAGCTCCTCGAGCCGCTCTGCGACATCGCTCATGCCGCTGTCTGGCGAGCCGGGTACGGCGGCGGCTTCTTGGTCTTCTTGATCACCCGCAGCTGGGTCGATGGGTCCCAGAAGTTGGCTTCGTCCTGGCTGTCGATCAGCTCGTCGATCGGTGTCTCCGGCGTCTCGCCCTCGAGCCAGCCGGAGCGGTTGTCGGGGCGCGGGTTGGCACCGTTGTCGGTCTGACGCGCCACGTTCAGGCCCAGCTCCTCGAACATCGCCCGGTCGTCCTCGGGCTCGGCGCCGAGGGTGGTGAGGAAGTTGCCCATCATCACCCCGTTGAGGCCCGCCTTGACGGCCAGCGGCTGCAGCTCGCCGAGGTTCTCGACCCGACCCCCGCAGAGGCGGAAGAGCGCCCCCGGGATGATCAGGCGGAAGATCGCGACCCACTTGATCACGTCCCAGGGGTCCATCAGGGGGCGGTCGCCGAACTTGGTCCCGTCGCGCGGGTTGAGCAGGTTGATCGGCACCGAGTCCGGCTCCAGCTCGGAGAGCTCGAAGGCCATCTCGACCCGCTGCCGCGGCGACTCGCCGAGGTTGAGGATGCCGCCGACGCAGGTCTCCAGCCCCGCCTCCTTGACCGCGTCGATCGTCCGCAGCCGGCCCTCGTAGCGGACCGTGCTGGAGACCTCCGGGTAGTAGGAGCGCGAGGACTCGACGTTGTGGTGGACGCGCTGGATCCCCGCCTCGCGCAACCGCTTGGCGCGATCGCCGGACATGTGCCCGATCGAGGCGCAGCGCTTCAGGTTGGTGTGCTCGGAGACCAGCTTCGCCCCCTCGACGATTTTCTCGAAGTCGCGCTTGGAGAGGCCCTGCCCCTGGGTGACCATGCAGAAGCGGTGTGCGCCCGCCGCCTCCGCCGCCCGCGCGTGCTCGAGGATCTGCTCGGGCTCCATCATCGCGTGCATCGGCGTGTCCGCCTCGGCGTAGCGGGACTGAGCGCAGAAGCCGCAGTCCTCGGCACAGCCGCCCGACTTGGCGTTGACCAGCGAGCACATGTCGGTCGAGTCGCCGAAGTTCTCTTTGCGCACGGACCAGGCGCGCTCGACCAGCTCGCCGATCTCCTCGTGGTCGCTCAGCTCACCAAGCGCCAGCGCGTCCTCGAAAGAGATCAGGGGCGGCATTCGGGCGCAAGGCTAGGAATCGCCCCGGACGTTCGCGGTGGTGGCTCGTATGGTTCGTCGGCGTGGCGGCGGCGATGACGAGGCGTAGGCGAATCGCGGCCGGCGCGATCTGCGGCCTTGCCGCGGGTGCCTTCGCCTTTGGGGTGGCGCTCAGCGACCGGTCCCCGCCGCGGTCGAGCGTCGCCAGTGGGCTCCCGGCAGGCCAGCTCGTTGGACAGCGCATCGTGCTCGGCTTCGACGGCACCCAGCCGCCGGTCATGGTCGAACGGATGATCCATGCGGGGGAGGTTGCCGGTGCGATCCTCTTCGCCGGCAACCTGCCAAGCCGCGGCGCCGGCCGGCGGCTGATCCGGCGCTTGCAGGCGACCCCGCGCCCACCGGGCCTGCGCGACCCCCTGCTGGTGATGACGGACCAAGAGGGTGGCTTGGTCAAGCGGATCGACGGTGCGCCAACCGTTTCGGCGCGCACGATGGGCGCTCGCGGCGCGGCATTCAGCGCCGATCAGGGACGCCGCGCCGCCGCCGGCCTGCGCCACATCGGCGTCAACGTCGATCTCGCCCCGGTCCTCGACGTCGCCCGTCCCGGTGGCACGATCGCGGAAGCCGATCGCGGCTTCGGTTCGACCGCCGTCGAGGTCACGGCGAACGCGGTTCCCTTTGCCGCGGCATTGCAGGGCGGTGGCGTCGCGGCGACCGGCAAGCACTTCCCGGACCTGGGATCGGCTCGCCTCAACACCGACGACGCGGTCCAGCGCATCGGCCTCGCCAAATCGACGTTGCGCGAAGTCGACGAGGCCCCATACAGGCGCTTCGTCCAAGCCGGCGGCGACATGGTGATGCTGAGCACCGCCATATACCCGGCGCTCTCACCCCAGCCAGCGGCTTTTTCCCACCCGATCGCGACCGGCGAGCTGCGCGACCGGCTCGGCTTCAAGGGCGTATCGATCACCGACGCCCTCGACACTGTCGCGGTGCGGTCCTTCGGTGGACCCGCCAAGGTGGCCAAGGCAGCGGCACGCGCCGGAACCGACCTACTGCTCTACACCGACCCAGCAGAAGCAACTAAAGCCCACTGCGCGTTGCTGCAGGCGCTACGGACCGGCACCATCTCCCGCGCCTCCTTCGAAGAATCGGTGCAGCGCATCCTCCACCTGCGCCACGAGCTGAAGAGCCAATCCGGGTAGGGCCGAAACGTCTTGTACTTTTTCGGTGTGGGCTTCGGGCGATAGCCGCAAAGGGCTCCACCGAAAAAGTTAAGTGAAGGCCCTACCCGGATTGGCTTTTCGACACCACTTGCCCAGCCACCCGCACCGAATCGCGCCCCGCCCGCTTCGCTTCGTACATAGCATCGTCCGCCGCGGAGAGCACCGCGTCGTCACTGTCCGAGCTCGGCCCGAAGGTCGCGATCCCGATGCTGGCGGTGACGGGTGGCGCGGCCTCCCCCGGCAGGACGTGCAGGCGGATCGCGGTGGCGATCGCGTCGGCGATCTCCTCGGCCTCGTCGAGGTCGCAGCGCGGCAGCACGACCGCGAACTCGTCGCCGCCCAGCCTTGCCACCACGTCGGTAGCACGCATCCGCGCGCTCAGCACGTCGGCGATGTCGGCGATCACCCGGTCCCCGACCGGATGGCCGAGCGTGTCGTTGACCTGCTTGAAGTTGTCGAGGTCTAGCATCAGCACCGCGCCGACCGTCTGCTCGCGACGGCTGCGGGCCAGCTCGGTGCGCAGGTCTTCACCGAAGCGGCGGCGGTTCTTCAAGCCGGTCAGCGGGTCGTGGCTCGCCTGCTGCTCGAGGTCCTGCATCCGCTCGGTGCGGCTCCAGACCAGGACCAGGGCCGCTAGCAGAGCCGCCAGCGCGAGCCCGAAGACGGCGGTCAGCGCGGGCAGGCCGATCCCGGGCTTGCTCGGATCGCGCACCACCAGCAGCCAGGTGCGGTCGGCGATGCGGAGCGGGGCGGTGGCCGATTCGTCGCGCGCCAGGTGCGGGCCCGCGATCGTGTGCCCGTCCTCGACCAGCTGCACCTGGATTCCGTCGGAGAGCGCCGAGGCCGCCGTCGCAGTCAGGTTCGGCACGTGGAAGGAGCCGATCGCGAAGCCGGTCAGGGCGGCCCGCCGCTCCGCCACCGTCGCGGTCGGTGCGCCGTCGCGGTAGACGGGGCGGAACACGTTGATGCCGGTGCCGCCGATCGGCAGGTGGATGACCCGGGTCGCGGTCGGCTTGCCGCTGTCGCGGGCGCGACGGATGAAGGGAGCGCGGACGGGGTCGGAGCCGAGGTCGTATCCGATTGGTGGCGTCAGGTCGCTGTTGGAGGCCCCGAAGAGAAGCGGGTAGTAGTGGGCGCGCACACGGTCGCGGCGGAACCCGAGCCCGGCCCGTTCGACGATCGGGTAGCCGTGCCGGCGTTCGAACCGCGCCCGGTTGGAACCGGGGACCGAGAGCAGCAGCCCGGTGCCCGAGAGAGCGCCATTCGCGAGCAGCGAGCCGGCCATGACGTCGAACTTGTGGTGAGTGAGTTGACTGACGGCTTGGTAGAACGCGGCGGCGCTGGCCAGCTGCCCGACTGAGAGGCGCGCGACCGCTTCGACCTGTCGCGCCGAGCGCGACGCCTCGGATCGCTGCAGCTGGTTGAAGTTGTCCGTTTCGCGGTCGTGAACGAGCGCCGCGAGGGCAAGCGAGCCAGCCGCGATTGCGATGACGACCGCATAGCCGAGCCAGAAGCGAAGACGCATTCTTCTCTTTTCGGCCAATCTGGCTGCGACCATCACTCGGCAGGAACGCTTGCGAGCGACTCCCAGAGGTAGAGCGATGCGAGGCTGCGGTAGGGGCGCCAGGGCTCGCCGATCTCCAGCACCCGCTGCGGGGTCGGCATCTCCTTCAGGCCGTACTCGACCTGGACCGCTTTGCGGATTCCGAGGTCGCCCCCGGAAAGGACGTCGGGCCGCTCCAGGTGGAAGAGCAGGAACATCTCCGCGGTCCACTGGCCGAGGCCGCGCACCGCGACGATCTCCTCGATCGCCTCCTCGTCGGAGAGATCGCCGAGCTGGTCCAGCTCGAGCTCGCCGTCGAGCACGTGGACGGCGAGGTCGCGGACGTACTCGACCTTGCGCCCGGATAGGCCGCAGCCGCGCAGGTCCTCCTCGCTTGCCTCCAGCAATTGCTCGGGCGAGGGCGTGGAGCCGCCGAAGAGGTCGCAGACCCGCAGGTAGATGGTTCGCGCAGCTTTGGTCGAGAGCTGCTGGCCGACGATCGCCCGCAGCAACGCTCCGTATGCGTCGGGGGGTTTTTCCTCGCTGCGCCGCCGCAGGCGCGTCTTCAGGTCGATCTCGCCGACACGCTCGATCAGTGCCGCCATCGCCGGGTCGGCGGCGGCGAGAGCGGCGCGAGCCTTGGCTCCCTTTTGGGGGCTCAAGCGCTCACTGCCCCTTCCAGTGTGGCTTGCGCTTCTCGGCGAAGGCTTCGACGCCCTCGCGCAGGTCTTGGGAGGAGAAGCACGATTCGCGCAGCGCGATCAGGCCGGCCTCCTGCTGCTCGCTGAGCAGCGGATTCGAGTTGAGCACTTCGATCGCCCGTTTGTTGCCCCGGGTCGAGAGCGGCGCGTTGGCGGCGACTTCCGCGGCCAGCTCCAGCGCCGCCGCCTCGAAGGCGTCGTCCTCGACCACCTCGTGCACCAGGCCGATCTGCTCGGCTCGCTGCGCCGCGAAGTTGCGCCCAGTGAGGAATAGCTCCTTGGTCCGCGCCAGGCCGAGCGTGTCGATGAACTTGCGCAGGCCGGTGTGGCTGTAGACGAGGCCGAGCTTGGCCGGTGGCATGCCGAGCTTGGCGCCGGCGGCGCAGATGCGCAGGTCGCAGGTCATCGCCAGCTCCAGCCCGCCGCCGAGGCAGTGGCCGTTGATGGCCGCGACGGTCGGCCAGGGGTGGGCGGCGAGCGCTTCCATCGCGTCGTGGAAGGGATGGGCGACCAGCGCCTCGGCGTCGCGCTCGAAGGTCGCGCCCGGAATCGCTGTGAGGTCGTAGCCGGCGGAGAAGGCCGGTGGGGCGCCGGTGATCAGCACACAACGGGTCTCGATCCCGTGGTTGAGGCGCGGCAGCGTCTCGGCCAGCGTGTCGAGGATCTCGTGGTCGAGCGCGTTGCGGCGCTCCGGATTGGAGATGCGGATGCGGGCGACCGCCTCGGCCGGATAGTCGAGCAGTAGCTTGCCGCCGGCGAGCTGCTCGCTCACTTCACTCCAGCACTACGAGGACATCGCCTTCGCTGACCGACTGGCCCTCTTCGCAGCGAATCTCCTTCACGGTCCCGTCGTCCTCGGTCTCGACCGGGATCTCCATCTTCATCGACTCGAGGATGACGACCGTGTCGCCGTCCTCGACCTTGTCGCCGACAGCGACCTCGATTTTCCACACGTTGCCGGTTATGTGCGCCTCGATGTCCGCCATGGGCCGGGACAATATCCGTCGTGCCCGACCCTGAGACTGCAATCGCCGTCGTGGTGGCCGCTCGCAACGAGGCAGATCGAATCGGGGAGACGCTCGGGGCGCTGCGTAGCGCCATGCCTGGGGCCGCCCTATGGGTCGCCGACGACGCCTCCACCGACGGCACCGCCGAGGCGGCAATTGCCGCCGGTGCCCAGGTGGTCAGCCGTGGCAAGCCACACGGCAAGGGCGCCAACGTCGGTGCCGGCGCCGAGGCGGCGCTGAGCGCCGGCCCCGCTCCCGGGCTGGTCCTCCTCTGCGACGGCGATCTCGGCGCCTCCGCCGCTGGGCTGGTGTCGCTGGTGGAGGCAGTGGAGGGCGACGAGTGCGATCTTGCCGTTGCCGCCTTCAGCCGCCGGGTGGGCGGCGGCTTCGGCGTTGCGCTCGGCTTTGCCCGCTGGGCGATCCGCCGCCGCTGCGGCCTCGAGACGGAGGCACCGATCTCCGGCCAGCGGGCGATGCGGGCCGAGGTTCTGCGTGCGGTGCTGCCCTTTGCGCGCGGCTATGGGATGGAGGTGGGGATGACGATCGACGCCGTCCGTGCCGGATACCGCCTGCGCGAGTACGAGCTCGATCTATCCCACCGCGCCACGGGTCGCTCCCTTACCGGTTTTGCCCATCGTGGCCGTCAGCTCGCCGACTTCTGCCGCGTCTACCTCGCCCGCAGGCGGGCCGTGTCCGCCGAGTAGCAGTCAGCTCAGCGCTGCTGAGGCATTGTCGACCGCGGCGCTGATTTCGGTGTCGGTCAGAACTCCCCCGGCAGCGTTTTCCTGGAGGAGCAGGGTCTGCGCTTTTTGGGCAACCGCTGCCGCTTTCGCCGGGTCGTTGGGGTGTTTTTCCACCGACTTCTCGAGCGTCTTCTCTTCCGCTTCCTTGGCCAGCGAGACTTCGACTCCGCCCGGAAGTTTGATCGAGCTGATCCGCCCGAAGAGGAATCCGACCAGGATCAGTGCGGCCCCGGTCCCGAGCACGGCCGTTATCAACCCTTCCGCCGGGCCACTCTTCGTCGTCGTGGTCTTCTTGGCGGCAGTTTTCGCGTCGGAGGACGAGGCTGGCGGGGTTTCCGTCGTCTTGGTGCCGATCGCCCAGGTGGTCGCTATCAGGACCAACCCCACCGCCAGGAGCGCAACCCCAAGCCAGACCAGACTCTTCTTCGTCTCCTGGCGAACCGCGACCTGCGGATCTGGTTTGTCGAAAGTCGCGGGCACGAGCACAGCCCTAACCAACTCTCGAGCGAGTAGTCAAGAACCTTGGGATGATCAATGCCCAATTTGCGGTTGAATCGGCGACCTCCCGCCCAGGGGAACAGCTCTAGTCTTTCGCGGGCATGATCCTTGCGATCGACCAGGGGACCACGGGGACGACCTGCCTCGTCTTCGATGGGGAGGGGCGGGTCGCGGGTCGGGCCTACTCGGAGCTCGAGCAGCATTTCCCACGGCCGGGCTGGGTCGAGCACGACGCGGGGGAGATCTGGGAGGTGACGCGGCGGGTTGCGATCCAGGCGATCACCGACGCGGGGATTCAGGGCGCCGAACTGGACGGGATCGGGATCACCAACCAGCGCGAGACCGTCGTCGCCTGGGACCCGGCGACCGGCGAGCCGCTCCACCGGGCGCTGGTCTGGCAGGACCGCCGCACCTCGGCGCGCTGCGAGGAGCTGCGTGAAGACGGCAACGAGGCGCTTGTGCGGGAACGGACCGGCCTCGTCATCGACCCCTACTTCTCCGCGACCAAGATCGAGTGGCTGCTGGGCAACGTCGAGGGCGTCGAGCGGGCGGTCTTCGGCACGATCGACTCCTGGCTGCTCTTCAAGCTCACCGGCCGCCACGCGACCGACTACACGAACGCCTCGCGGACGATGCTGTTCGACATTCGCCGCCTTGCCTGGGACGGTGAGCTCTGCGCGCTCTTCGGCGTCGACTCGGCGCGACTGCCGGAGCCGCTGCCCTCGGCGCACGTCTACGGCACGACTGCGGAGTTCGGCGGCGAGGTGCCGGTGGCCGGGATTGCCGGCGACCAGCAGGCGGCGCTGTTCGGGCAGGCCTGCCACCGCGCCGGCAGCGCCAAGAACACCTACGGGACCGGCAGCTTCGTCCTGCTCAACACCGGCAGCGAGGCGCCGGATCCTGGCGAGGGGCTGCTGACCACGATCGCCTGCGGCTCGGGGAAGGGGGAAGCGGCTGCGTACGCACTCGAGGCCTCGATCTTCGTCACCGGCGCCGCCGTGCAGTGGCTGCGAGATGGCCTGGAGATCATCGACGAGGCGGAGGAGAGCGAGGCGCTGGCCGCCTCGCTCGCCGGCAACGACGGCGTCTACTTCGTCCCGGCGCTGACCGGGCTCGGCTCGCCGCACTGGGACCCCTACGCGCGCGGCACGATCGTCGGCCTCACCCGCGGCAGCGGCCGCGCCCACATGGCGAGGGCGGCATTGGAGGCGATCGCCTACCAGACGGTAGACGCGGTGAGGGCGGAGGAGGCGGTTGGTGGCGAGGCCTTGACCGAGTTGAAAGCCGACGGCGGCGCGGTCGCGAACCGCTGGCTGATGCAGTTCCAGGCCGACGTGCTGGGCGCCCCGGTCGTGGTGCCGGAGATCGCCGAGACGACGGCCCTCGGCGCCGCCTATCTGGCCGGTATCGCGACCGGGCGCTGGAGCGCCGGGCAGGTCGCCGAGATGTGGCGTGAGGCGGCGCGCTACGAGCCGCGGATGGAAGCTGCCGAGCGCGACGCGCTGCTCGCCGACTGGCATCGCGCGCTCGAGCGAAGTCGCGGCTGGGCCGCCTGAGCAGCGCGGTCGTCGTTTGTTGCGCTATGCGAAACAAACGACGACCGCGGTCGACGTGCAGCCGCGTAACCGTCTCGATTACAGGGGGTACGCAGAACGACGGCTGCGGGCCGTCGCTTGCCCATGCCCGACATCAAGCCACAGGTCTACAAGGACGATCGTCCCGCCTCCTACTTCGACCAGTTCCACGCCTCGGCGCGCAAGGGGGTTGGCTGGACCTACCCCTTCGTCCGCATAATCGTCTCGCTGCCGACGTTGCTGATCTGGCGCGTGCGCGTGATCGGGGTCAAGAACGTGCCTAAGGACGGCCCGTTGATCCTCGCCCCGAATCACTTCAGCCAGATGGACCACTTCTTCGTCGGCCTCTACCTGCGCCGTCAGGTCCGCTTCATGGCGAAATCGCAGATGTTCGGCCCACCCGTCCTCACCTACATCTACAAGCACGGCGGGGTCTTCCCGGTGCGCCGCGGCCATCACGACGAGGAGGCCTTCAAGACCGCTTTCACGATCCTCGGTCAGGACGGCATGCTGTTGGTCTACGCCGAGGGTGGGCGCTCGCGTAGCGGCGAGCTGGGTGAGGTAAAACCGGGCATCGGCCGGATCGCGCTGGAGACCGGCGTGCCGGTCGTACCGGTCGCGGTCCACGGTTCAGCCAAGGTGCGTCGCTGGAAGCGCTTCCGCTTTCCCAAGGTCACCGTTCAGTTCGGCGAGCCGGTCTCCTTCCCCAGGGAGGAGTCGCCAAGCCGCGAGCGCCAGCTCGAGGTTGCTACTGAGGTCTTCGGTCGCGTGCGCGAGATGTACGAGGGACTGGTTACTCGTAGCGGTCGCCGAGCTTCTCGAAGAAGCTCGGATCGTGCCCGGGCGTGACGATCGCCTGAGGGAATTCGCCACGGAACAACTTCAGCTCCTGAAGCGAGCGGCGGTAGTTGTGGGCATCGAAGGGGCGCGGCGCCAACGGCGCGCTGCCGTCGAGCTGGCCCTCGGTGTAGGTGGCGTCGCCGCCGATCACGAAGTCGCGCTCGGAGAGATGGGCTATCACCGACATGTGCCCGGCGCTGTGGCCCGGGGTGTAGGCGAGGCGGATCGAGCCGTCGCCGAAGAGGTCGAAGCAGCGGGCGAAGCTCGAGTAGGAGTCGATTCCGCCGCGGTCGAAGTCGACCGTGCGGTAGTCGAAGGCGTAGTCGAAGTGCGCCCGCCGGTAGCCGTTCATCAGCGGTTTCGGCCCCACGGTCGCGGCCTCCCACTCGACCTCGCTGACGATGAAGGTCGAGTTGGGGAACTCGGAGATCGCCGAGGTGTGGTCGATGTGCATGTGGGTCATCACGACGACGGGGATCTCGCCGGCGTCGAGGCCGCGCGAGCGCAGTTGGGCGGGCACGTCGGTGCCGGCCTTCAGCGAGGGATTGCCGACGCGGGCGCCGAGGCCGCCGAAGTTCTCCTTCCCGTCGGCGGCGATCGAGGGGTGGAGGCCGGTGTCGACCAGGACTACGCCGGCGCTGGGGTGGCGGATCAGGAAAGCAGGACAGGGGACGGTCGCCGCTGGCTGGCCAGTGATCAGCGCGCGCACCAGCTTCAGCGTCTCCAGGCGGCCGCCCGGCCGTTCCATCATCGTGCGCGGCCAGGTGACATGACCGGCGACGAGCGGTTCGACGCTCACCGTGGCGCCGGGGGTCCCTCCGGCAAGCGGCTCGTGCAGCGGTTTCGCCTCCACGTGCACCTTCATCGCCAGATGACATTACCTGGCTCCAGGTCGCCTATAGGCTTGCTCGACGATGGCTGAAAGCGCTCATTCGCGCATCTTCAGGGACGGCCTGCTCGACGAGCAGGTCTGCCTGGTCTCCGGCGCGGGCAGCGGCCTGGGGCGGGAGATGGCGCTGGAGCTGGCCCGTTTGGGCGCCGCGGTGGTCGGCTGCGGGCGCCGCGAGGAGCCGCTGGCCGAGACGGCTGAGCTTGCTGCCGGCCTGGCGGGTTCCTTCGGGTATGAGTCGGTGGACATCCGTGACGAGGAGGCGGTCGAGCGGCTCTTCGACGGGCTGCTGGAGCGCCACGGCCGCCTCGACGTCCTCGTCAACAACGCCGGCGGCCAGTTCCTCGCGCCGGCGGAGTCGATCAGCCCGAAAGGCTTCCGCACCGTGATCGAGCTGAACGTCGAGGGCACCTGGCTGATGACCCATGCCGCCGCGACCAAGGCGTTCATCCCGCAGGGCGGTGGCAAGGTGCTCAGCGTCACCCTCTCCCCCCACAACGGCATGCCGGGGATGGTCCACTCTGGCGCGGCCCGCGCCGCGGTCGAGAACATGATGCGGACGCTCGCCATCGAGTGGGCGCGCTTCGGGATCAAGACCTGCGCCCTCGCCGCCGGCCAGTTCGCCACCGAGACGCTGCTGACCAAGTATCCGCAGGTGGTGGTCGAGAACCTCGAGCGCTCGATCCCGATCGGCCGTGCCGGTCGCGCCGAGGAGATGGCCTGGCTCGTCGCCTACCTCGCCTCGCCGGCGGGGGACTTCTTCTCCGGCACGACGATCACGATCGACGGCGCTCGCGACAACTGGGCCGGGCCGTGGCCGCCGGAGGCGATAGCCGACGAGGGCGGCAAGCCGGTGGCGGAGGAGCGCCGCTAGCGCGGCTCGAGGACGACCAGCGGGATTTCTCGCCCTTTGCTGCGTGCCTGGTAGTCGGCGTAGCCGTGGTAGCTCTTGACCACGACCGGCCAGAGGCGCTTGCGCTCCTCGGCGTCGGCGGCGCGGGCGTGGACAGGCCGCCGCTCGTGACCGACCTGGACGATCGTGTCGGGGTTGGCCATCAGGTTGTGGTACCAGGCGGGGTGCTTGGGGTAGCCGCCTTTGGAGGCGACGACGACCACATCGTCGCCGTCCCTGACGTAGAGAAGCGGTGAGGTGCGCTTGTTGCCGCTCTTGGCGCCGACGTGGTCGAGCAGCAGCATCTTGCCGCCGACCCCCGGGATCGTGTGGCCGAGGCGCCCACCCGTCCTCCGGTAGAGGAACGTGTGGGCGCCCATGAAGCGGCGCGTGAGCGGCCAGACTCGATCGCCGATATCGAGGTAGAGGACCTTCGACCTGCCCTCTGGGGGAGTGGCCTCGCTCAGGTGTACATCCCTCCGAACATCCCGCCGGTCACATTCAGCACCTGGCCCTGCATGTAGTTGGCCAGGGGAGAGGCGAGGAAGAGGACCGGGCCGGAGGCCTCGGCGGGCGTCGCCGGGCGGCCGAGCGGGATGATCGCCGAAGCCATCGCCCGCATCTGCTCGGGGATTCCGAGCTCGATCTTCTCGCCGCCCGGTGCGGTCATTTCCTCGCCGGCCTCTTTGGCGGCGGTCAGTCGCGTTTCGACGAAGCCGAAGGCGACGGCGTTGACGTTGATCTTGAACTGCCCCCACTCCTTGGCCAGGGTTTTGGTCATGCCGACGACGGCCATCTTGGCGGCCGAGTAGTTGATCTGGCCGGCGTTGCCCATCGTCCCCGAAGTCGAGGAGATGTTGATCAGCTTGCGGAAGACCTCTTTGCCTTCGCCTCGCTCGGCCTTGGCCGCCTCGCGCCAGTGCGGCGCCAGTGCCCGGGCGACCCTGAAGGGGACGATCGTGTGGATGTCGAGCATCGCCTGGAACTGGTCGTCGGTCATCCGGTGGGCGACGCCGTCCCAGGTGTAGCCGGCGTTGTTGACGACGATGTCGATCGCGCCGAACGCGTCGACGCCCGCGGCGACCAGCTTGTCGGCGGCGTCGGGCTGGGTCAGGTCACCGGCGTGGACAGCGGTCTCGCCGTCGATCTCGCCGGCGGCCTGCTCGGCTACGTCGGCGTCGAGGTCGTTGATCAGCACCTTGGCGCCCTCGCTGGCGAACAGCTCCGCGGTGGCGCGGCCGATTCCCCGGGCGGAGCCGGTGACGATCGCCGCTTTTCCATCAAGAAGTCCCATCGATTTGCGCTCTCCTTATAGGTCGTGAAGTCGGCCGGGGAGGCTACAGGCAATGGAGCAGTCCTGGTTGACTGGCCAGTCGGCGCCCACTGCCCTGCCAAATGGCTCGAGTGCGCTGTTTGTGGCGCATATCAGTGACATAATGTCGTGTATTAGTGACATTCATCGCGATCGAAGCGGTGAGCCACTGGTCTTGAGCGTAAGTGTCTGATAGACAATACGCCGCGTCGCGAAAGCGATTGCTGAAAAGCGTGCCCCGGCTGCTTCACCTCCCATGAGCGGTCGGGGCACTACTGGTTGGCGCCGGACCCGCCGGTCCTTGCCGCCGCGATTGCAGCCAGATCGTCCGGCCGCATCAATGCCAGCAGCGTGTTGCCGTCGACGATCGCCAGGCCGCCCTTGCGCAGCTTGGCCTTGGCGCCGGTGAGTCGGGCGATCTCGTTCGAGAATGACGGCTCGTGGCCGACCAGCATCGTCTCGCCGCGACCGGCGGCTAGACCGACGGAGTCGAAGCCACCCCCGCTCAGCTCGGTGGCGATCTCGGGCTCTACCTCGAGCGCCTGGCAGGCGAGTCGCGCCGTGTCTGCCGCTCGCACCTTGGGGCTGGTCAGGCAGGCTTCGATCTCGATGCCGAGCGCCGCCAGGGCGCGGCCCGCGACTTCCGACTGTCGCTCACCCTTCTCGGTCAGGCGTCGCGCTGTGTCGTCGCCATCGCCCCGCTCGGCATCGCCGTGTCGCAGCAGGTAGATCACGCCGCAATCGTAAGGGGCGCGATCAGCCGGCTGGAATCATGCGAGCTTGACGCCGCCGTCCGCGGTCACGGTCCAGTGCGGGTTGTGGGCGACCTCCCAGGGGTGTCCATCGAGGTCGATGAAGACCGCGCTGTAGCCGCCCCAGAAGGTCTCGGCCGGCTCGCGGCCGATTTGCGCGCCAGCGGCCCGCGCCTCCTCGGTCACCGCATCGACCTCCGCGCGGGAGTCAAAGTTGACGGCAAGCGTCACGCCACCCCAACCGGGAGCGTCCTCGACCGCGCTGTCCTCCGCCAGGCGGGCCCGGTCCCAGAGCGCGACGACCATCTCGCCCGTCTGGAAGAAGACGACGTCGTCGCCGGGATTGGCGCCGGTCTTCCAGCCGAGCGCTTCGTAGAAGCGCCGCGCTCGCTCCAGGTCGGTGACGCCGAGGGTGATCACGTTGAGCCGCTGCTTCATCGGCCCGCCTCGGGTGGCGTGGACATGAGCAGCTGGTAGCTGAAGATCGTCTCGAATCCCATCCGTAGGTAGAGGCTCTCACCCATCGGCGAGGCCTGCAGCGAGGCGATCTCGGCGCCCATGTCGAAGCCGGCGTTGACGGCGGTTGCGGTCACCGTCCAACCCAGCCCGCGGCCGCGGGCGTCGTCGCTGGTGCCGACCCAGTAGATGCCTGCGACGCCGTAGCTGACGATCGTCATCGCGATGCCGGCGGGGCGGCCGTCGAGATCGGCGATGAAGGCCGCCGCGTTGCCGGCGCTGAGGCCGTCGTGGTTCTCGTAGAAGGCGAAGATCTCCGGCGGGAAGCCGATGCTCGCGTAGGCGCCGGTCGCGACTCGCCAGTAGTCGGCGGCGTCGCTTGCCGATTCGACCCGCCGCAGTTGGACGCCGGCGGGGGGAGGGTGCGCCTCCGCCCTGCGGTCGAGCACCATCTCCGGCATCGCGTAGACCTCTTTCAGACCGGCGGCTTTGGCGGCGTCGATCAGGTCGCGGTCCGCCGCGGCGCCGTCTCGCGCCCAGACGGCGAAGCCGCGCTCGCGGGGAGCGAAGAAGTCCTGCGCCCGCTCGAGCAGCTCGCCCGGGTCGAGCTCGTCATCGACGCGGAAGGCGGCGTTCGATATCACCGGATGGGGCGAGCGGCCGGCGCCGAAGACCCACCCGGAGCCGGCCTCGATCTTCGCTCCGGGGTCGAGTTCGAACAGCTGCCGCGAGCTGTCGATCAGGTTGAGGTGAGCATCTCGGTGGAGTATCAACAACCACCCATTCTGCTCAGCTTGCGCCGGTAGATCTGCATCGAGCCGTGGCTCCAGTCGCTGTGGGTCTGGTGGCGCAGGCTTGGGACGTCCTCGCGGTGGTAGGGCGAGCTGAGGCTCTCGGCGTGGCCGATCACGTTGCGCAGGCGGATGTGGAAGCGGCACTGGAGGTAGTGCGTCAGCTGCAGCGAGGCGCGCAGCTGGACGGGGTCTCCGAGCACTTCCGCATCGCTGAAGCCGGTGTGCTCGATCCCGATCGCGGTCCAGTTGAGCCCGACGGTGTGCCGGCAGCGGGTCCTCAAGTTGACCAGCTGGAAGATGCGCCCGGAGGAGGAGACGACGAAGTGGGCGCAGACGTTGGGCAGCTCGTGCAGCTCCGGATCGGGCACGTCCGGGGCGAAGGTGTTGTAGACGGCCGCGGCGGTGCTGGCTTCGGCGAAGTGCTCGACGATCACATGTGGATGTCGTAGCCGCCAGGTGTGTTCGCCGTAGTGGCGTTGCGAGTAGGCGGCCATCTGGCGCTTGCGCTTCGGCCCGAAGGGGATCAGCCAGCGGGTGATGTCGGGCCGCAGCTGTTGTGGCGAGCTGGCTCCGGCGAGCGGCCCCAGCGGCAGCGCGACCGCGCTCGCCAGGAGCGCCGATGCGACCAGGAGTCGAGCCCTGAAGTTCAGGAGCCGCCGCCAATTGCCCGCTGGCTCAAGGGGTCGCCGGCCGAGGCAAGGTACCGGTCGAGCGCCTTCGACTTCTGCGTGTCCTCGTAGACCTCGTACTCGCGCAGCTTGCCCCAGGAGATGCGCCCCCAGATCACGTAGCGGTTCTCGTAGACCCGCTCGCCCTCCGGGGAGTCGAGGTGGTCGCGCCCGCGAACGCAGATCGTCTGCTTCCAGGGGAAGCCCTTGAGCACGACCTCGTCGGGGGAGATCTTGAGGCCGGTGTCGGCGAACCGCTGCAGCCAAGGTTCCAGCTCGACCTTGCCGTTGAAGTCGCCTCCCCAGGAGCTGTCGCCGGGGAAGCGGAACCGAACGTCATCGGCATCGAGGCGCAACGTCGGCCCCAGGTCACCGGCGCTCGCCTTGGCCATGTTGCGAGCGATCATCTTCTTGGCCAGCCAGGACGGCATCGTCGCCTCCTTTGCCATGGATAGGGGTTTGTTGGAACCTAGCGCGGTCGTGCACTCTTACCCCGGCTGCCAACCGCTCTGTAGAGCGGGGTTTGGCTCTATGAACGGAGGGGGTGGGATTCGAACCCACGAGACGCCTTGCGACGCCTAACGGCTTTCAAGGCCGCCGCATTCAACCGCTCTGCCACCCCTCCGGGTGCTCAGACGATGTGTCGATGCTAGCTGCAAATGTATGGACAGAAAGGCATGGAGTAAAAAGGTCTGGCAGTGATTGGATACAGGTATGCGCCGGCTGCTCATCCTCGCCTCGACGATGGTCTTCTTCGACGTCGCCTTCTATGCGGCGATCGCTCCGCTGCTGCCGGACTACGCCAAGGAATTCGACCTGAGCAAGGCGGAAGCCGGGATCCTCGCCGCCTCCTACGCCGCTGGGACGCTGCTCGCCTCGCTGCCCGCCGGGCTGGTGGCGACCTGGGCCGGACCGCGCCGTACGGTGATCGGCGGGCTGCTGCTGCTCGGCTGCTCCAGCCTCGTCTTCGGTCTCGCCCACGAGATCGTCCTGCTCGACGCGGCGCGCTTCGCCCAGGGGATATCCGGGGCGTTGATCTGGTCAGGGGCGCTGACCTGGCTGATCACGACCGCCCCGCCCGAGCGCCGTGGCTCGATCATCGGCACGGCTCTGGGCACGGCGGTGGCGGGCGCCCTGGTCGGGCCGATCCTCGGGGCGGTCGCGGCTGAAATCGGGACCGCCGCCGTCTTCAGCGCGGTGCTGGGCATCGCCGTGGTGCTCGCTGCTCTCGCCGCACGACTGCCGGAAGCCGGCCCCCCCGAGCGCCAGCCGCTGCGCGAGGTGGGGGCGACGATTCTCACCCGTCCAATCCTCACGGCGACGGCTTTCGTAGCGGTCCCCTCGATGATGTTCGGCGCGGTGGAGGTGCTGGTGCCGTTGCGGATCGCCGAACTCGGCGGTGGACATGCGGCGATCGCCGGCGGCTTTATCGCCGGCGCCGCGCTCGAGGCCGGGCTGGCCCCGATCGTCGGCCGCTACTCGGATCGCGCCGGTCGCCGCATCCCGTTCGTGATCGGGATCGGCATCTGCGCCTGCGCGATGGTGGGCATAGCCGCGGCGCAGGCGCTCGGCCCGGTGCTTGCCGCGCTGATCCTCGGCTCGCTTGGTGCCGGCATCTGCTTTGCCCCGGCGCTGACGACACTCTCGGAGACCGCCGACCTCAGCGGTCTGCATCAGGGCTTCGCGGCCGGCCTCTCCAACATGGCCTGGGCGGCCGGCCAGACGGCGGGAGCATTGCTGGGAGGGGGAGTGGCAAGCGCGGCCGGGTACGCCGCGCCGAGCCTGGCAATCGCCGCGCTCCTCCTCGTCACCTCTGCCTACGCCTACCGTTCCTTAGTGCCTCCCATGGTGCAGCCGGCCGCGAGCTAGATAGACGGGCTAGCGTTACGCCGTGGCCGCCACCTGGCGCAACTGGACGGGGGATCAGCGATGCAGCCCGGCGGAGGTCGTCCGGCCGCGCAACCGCGACGAGCTGGTGGCCGCCGTCGTGGCCGCCGCGGGCGCTGGGCGAACGATCAGCGTGGCTGGGGCCGGCCATTCCTTCACCGAGGCGGCGCTGACCGACGGGACGATGGTCGACCTCGCCGCGCTGAACGGCATGATCGACGCCGACCCCGCCTCGGGCCTGGTCAAAGTCCGGGCGGGCACCGTGCTCGCCGATCTCAACGAGGAGCTGCACCGGCTCGGCTTGGCGATGGAGAACCTTGGCGACATCGACCGCCAGACGATCGCCGGCGCGATCTCCACCGGCACCCACGGCACCGGGGCGAAGCTGCGCAACATCTCCGCTCAGGTCGAGGCGGTGGAGTTGGTTGGCCCCGATGGCAACGTGCGCGAGCTGGACGGCTCCGAGCCCGATCTCCTGCGCGCCGCTCGTGTGGGTGTCGGCGCCCTCGGCGCGATCTCGGCGATCACCCTGCGCTGCGTCCCCTCCTTCACCCTGCTTCGCGTCGATTCCCCACAGCCACGCGAGCAGGTGCTCGACGACTTCGACCAGCGCGCCGAGGCCAACGACCACTTCGAGCTCTTCACCTTCCCCTACGCCGATTCGGCGCTGGTGCTGGAGCGCAACCGGGTCGGGGGGCCGCCGCGCCCGCGCGGGCGGGTCGCCTCCTATCTCAACGACATCGTGCTCGAAGAACTGGGCGCTGGAGGCGCTGTCGGCGGCCGGCCGCTGGGTCCCCAGGGCGATCCCCGGCCTCTCCCGCCTCGCTGCGGCGCTCGCCTCGGGTGGCAAGACCACCGACCGCAGCGACCGGGTCTTCGCCAGCGAGCGCCGCGTCCGCTTCACCGAGATGGAGTACGGCGTGCCGCGCGAGCACGGTCCGGAGGCGGCGCGGCGGGTGGTCGAGTGGGTGCGCGCGAACCGCTACCCGGTCTTCTTCCCGATCGAGATGCGGGTGGCGGCCGGCGACGACGCCCTGCTCAGTCCCTCGCACGAACGCGATACCGCCTACATCGCCGTGCACCAGTACCGCGGGATGGAGTGGCGCCCCTACTTCGAGGCGGTCGAGGAGATCATGCGCGACTACGGCGGCCGCCCCCACTGGGGCAAGCGCCACTTCCAGACTGCGGAGACCTTGGCGCCGCTCTACCCGGGATGGGAGAAGTTCCAGGCCGCGCGCGACGAGCTCGATCCCGGCCGCGTGTTCGGCAACGAGTACGCGACCCGGGTCCTCGGCAGCTGACCCGTCCTACATCGAACCCCTATTTGCGGCTCGATGTAGGACGGGTTCACAGGAACGTCTTGTCCTCGCCCCGGTAGGTGGGGACTATGTCGACGATTTCGTTCCCCTCGACCAGGTGGAGGACGTCGAAGCGCTCGCACAGCTCGCCCGCCTTGGCGTGGCGCAGGTAGGCACGATCGCCGATCGATAGCTGCGACGCAGCGGGGCCGAGCAGCGGGGTCTGCACCTCACCGGCGCCCTCCTCGGGGTCAAGCTGCAGGCCGGGCGGCAACCAGGGGGTCGGCAGCCGGGCCGGGTCGCCACTGCCGGACGCGAGGTAGCCGCCGCCGAGCGCGGTCGCCACACCTGGCGCCGGCTTGCGAACGATCGGCAGGGCGAAGCCGGCCGCAGGGGTCAGCGAGAAGCGGCTGTAGTGATCGAAGAGGGCGGGGGCGTAGAAGCCTGAGCCGGCGGTGACCTCGGTGACGAGATCCTCTGCGGCGGTCAGCTCGAGGCTGCCGGTCCCGCCGCCGTTGACGATCGGCAATGCAGCGAACTCCCGGATCGCGGCGACGATCGCGCCGCGTCGCTCGGCCAGCTCGGCGGCGGAGCGCCGCTGCATGAAGCGGATTCCGGCCCCACGCAGGCGCCTTCCCGGCGGCTGGTCGCCGACGCCGGCAATCTGGCCCTCGTAGGACATCAGCGCGGCCAGAATCAGCTGTGGGCTACGGTCGATCTCCCGGGCCAGGTCGACCGCCTGTTCGACCGTGTGCACGGGCGAGCGCTTCGGGCCGACCTTGACCCTGCCGCCCATTGCCCACCAGCTCGCGTCGACGTCGATGCAGACTCTGACCGGGGCGGCGCCGGCCCCGAGCACCGACTCGATCGCGTCGAGGTGCTCGCTGCAGTCGACCATCACGATCGGCGCCCCCTCTGGGTTGGCGACCGAGCGCAGCGCCAGTTCGCCCAACGCCCCGGTGTCGGCGGTCGGATAGGCCAGCAGCAGGTCCTCGAACCCCTGCTCGGCAAGCCAGAGCGTCTCCGGCAGGGTGAAGGTCATCAGCCCGTCGAAGCCAGGGTCGCTGCGCAGGATGCGCTCGGTCAGCGCCCGGCAGCGCAGCGACTTGCTCGCCACCCGGATCGGCTTGCCCCCCGCCCGTCCCAGCATCTCCGCCGCGTTGGCCGCCATCGCGTCGAGGTCGACGAAGGCAAACGGCGCCTCGACCTCAGCGAAGATCTCCTCGTACTCCTCGTATGAGCGGCTGGGACGCGAAGACACGCGTCGAGACTAACCGCGTTGAAAGCGGACATGGCTCCAGAGAGATCGAACCATGTCCGAAATTCCTTTCGAAGTTGATCTAGCCGATACCCCGCCGCTCTACCAGCGGATTGCTGAGGAGGCCCAAGGGCCTGCACGACGACGGGATGAGCTTGGAGGCGGTGGGTCGAGCGCTTGGCGTCAGCGGCCAGACCGCCACGAAGGGATTAGGTGGCTTGAATTCGGTCAAGCTCTCTCGACCGGTAGCCATAAGGGTTTTCGGAGGCTTGTCAACACCCTAAATCCAGAGATCGGCAGATCTTTCTCCCCAAATTGCGGACTTGAGACGTATCAATTTAGACTTTGGCACTCACCAAGGGAGAGTGCCAGTAGTATCAAAAGGGCTTCGGGGAGGGGAAGTGAGGCGGTCCACACGGAGCGGGCCGCTGGAAGGCAATTCAAAGCGAGAGGCAGCAATGCATTTCAAAATTAAAACCGCCTCAGGCGGTTACAGGGCCTACATCATTGCCGCAAACGGCAAGACCCTGTTCTGGACCGAGGTATACGCCACCAAGAGCGCGGCACGACACGCGTGCGAATTGGTCAAGGCGGGCGCTGCGGCAGCGCCGATCTACGGGTAAATCTCACCCATCGGGATTACCTCCTCTGGTGGCTTCTCAGCCGCGAACTTGAGGAGGCAGTCCCAGCTGCAGAAGTGCGACGGACGGTCGGAGTCGTCCTCCACGGTGATGATCGACACCGGTGGACGATCTCCGGCCGTTTGCGCATGGTTCTCGCATTCGTGCCAGTCGCAGTGGTAAATACGTTCGATGCTCATAGTTCTCCTTTTCGGCAGGGATAATCCGCTCCCTGCTCCAGATGCCCGGTCGCTTACCTTGGTTTCGTCTACGGGAGGGACGATTCAGGTTCAACGGAGACGGTCCCGAAGGACTCATCGACCGTTACTTCGACCGTAAGCAGCCCTGGTTGGCCAGACGTATAGGCCTGGCAGTAGAGTGATCAAATTCTTCGTAGGATGCTCCGAAGCTGCATGACGCTTCGTGCGCTTGTTGAGGCGCCCCTGGAGGAAGACTCCCCCAAAGGGTTCGAGCGCTTTGCGTAAGCGGAGAGGGAGGGATTCGAACCCTCGAGAGAGCTTGCGCCCCCTACTCGCTTAGCAGGCGAGTGCCTTCAGCCACTCGGCCACCTCTCCGGGCCCGAAAACCATACCGCCGCCCTTGGGAGCCTGGCTCGGCAGCTCAGGCGTGGCGTGAGCGGATGACGACACGAGCGCCGCGCGAGGGGATCATCGTCACGTTGCGGTGCACGGCGCGCTCGGGAGCGGGATCGTCGGCTTCGAGGTCGAGGCGGCGTGCCATCGCCTCCAGGACGACCCGCTGCTCGGCCATCGCCAGCGCTGCGCCAAGGCAGCGGCGGATGCCGCCGCCGAAGGGGATCCACTCGTAGGTCCCGGGCTTGCGGCCGAGCCAGCGCTCGGGGCGGAACTCGAACGGTTCGGGATAGAGGTCCTCGCGGTGGTGGACGAGCAGGATGCTCATCGTCACGGGGGTATCGGCCGGCACCCCGTATGGCCCGAGGCGCCAGGGGACCTTCACCCGCCGTCCGATGATCGGGATCACCGGCCGTGAGCGCATCGCCTCGACGATCGTCGCCTCGACCTGCTCGGCCGGGTCGCCCTCGCCGCGAACGGCGTCGCGCAAAGCGTCGTGTGCGGCCGGGTTGCGGACCAGCCGCTCCCACGTCCAGGCCAGCTGGTTGGCGGTCGTCTCGTGCCCGGCGAGGACCAGGGTCAGCAGCTCGTCGCGCAGTTCTTTGTCGCTCAGCGCCTCACCGTCCTCGCTGCGCGCCTGCAGCAGCAGCGAGAGGATGTCGCGGCGTTCGTCCAGATCGTCTGCACGCCGGCGCTTCTCGATCACGGCGTAGGTGGGGCGGTCGAGCAGCTCCAGGCCGATCCGGGTAAAGCCGACGGGCTCGTCGCGGTTCAGGTTCATCAGCTCGGCGAGCTGCGCGGCTGGCCAGGTCGATGCTTCGACCAGGCGCTTGGTCGCGATCCTCAGCCAATGCTCGGGCGTGCCTCGCTCCGGCCTGCCCTCGATGCCGAAGATCCCGGCCATGATCACGTCGAGCGTTATCGCCTGCATGCTCGGCGCGAGGGCGAAGGGCCTGTCGAGCGGCCAGCGGTCGATCTCGCGTTCGGCGGCGTCGGCGATCATCTCTGTGTACTGCTCGATCGCCTCGCCATGGAACGGGGGCAGCAGCAGTTTGCGCTGGCGAAGATGGCGGGGACCGACCGCGGTGAGCACCGAGCTGGGGCCGACGATCGGCCGCAGCGGCGACTCTCCGGTCAGCGAGGGAGCCTGCTCGGGCTTGGCGGTGAAGAGCGAGCGCACGTGGTCGGGGTGGCTGGTGATCACCGGGCCGGGGCCGGGGGTCGTGCCTTGCATGCGGAAGACTTCGCCCAGTTCGCGCCGGGCGCGGAAGACGAACTCGATCTGGCGCTGGTTGAAGTGGAGGGTCTGGAGCAGCCGCGACTGCATGACCGCGGGCGGCTCCGGCAGGCCGGCTGCCTCGCTGGGGTCGAGCGGGCCGGCGGGGGAGGGAGGCGCCTCGCCGACGAGGTCACTCGCGGGCGGGGCCTCAGGCGGCGCCACGGGATCAGCCAGCTGGGTCACGGGATCAGTGTTACACAAATCCATGTCGCATTCAGCAATCTCTACAGTCATGTGACGCATGCACGGCAGGCGCACGAAGATCATCGCCACCGTCGGTCCGGCCAGCTGGGACGGCGACACCCTGGTGGGCTTGGTCGAGGCCGGCGCCGACGTCTTCCGCCTCAACTTCTCCCACGCCGATCGCGAGCGTCACGCTCGCACGATCGAGTCGATCCGGGCCGCGGCGGAGCGGGCCGGGCGCGAGGTCGCCGTGCTCGGTGACCTGCCGGGGCCGAAGTTGCGGATCGGCGAGCTGCGCAACGACGTCGCCGAGCTGGAGACGGGGATGCACGTGAAGCTGACCCCACAGGCGGTCGAGGGGGACGCGGAGACGATCCCGGTCGATTGGCCCGGGGTGAGCTCGTTGCGCGAGGACGAACTCGTCTACCTGGCGGACGGCTCGATCCGCCTACGCGTGCGCGAGCCCGAGGACGGCGGGGTCGACGCCGAGGTCGAGGTGGGCGGCACGCTCTCCTCACATAAGGGGATGAACATCCCCGGGGTCACCGCCCGTGCCGCCACCGACGGCGACCTGGGCTGGGTCGAGTTCGCCGTTGAGCACGGGATCGACCTGCTGGCGATGTCCTTTGTCTCCTTCGCGGCCGACCTCGAGCCGATCGTCGAGAAGCTGCAGTCGCTCGACTCGGACATTCCGCTGATCGCCAAGATCGAGAAGCAGCAGGCGGCCGAGAACGCCGATGAGATCATCGAGGCGGCGAGCGGCGGGATCATGGTCGCGCGCGGGGACCTCGGCATCGAGCTGCCGCTGGCGCAGGTGCCGGTGGTGCAGAAACGGCTGATCCGGGCCGCGGGCCGGCGTTCCAAGCCGTCGATCACGGCGACGCAGATGCTCGCCTCGATGGTGACCGAGCGCCGTCCGACCAGGGCCGAGGTGACCGATGTCGCCAACGCGATCTTCGATGGCACCGATGCGGTGATGCTCTCCGAGGAGACGGCCGTCGGCCGCCATCCCATCGAGGCGGTGCGGGTGATGGACCAGATCGCGCGCGCCACCGAGCCCGACCTTCCTTACGGCGAGTGGCTGTTCACCCGCACCGACCAGGCGACGCAGGACGTCGCCGACTCGGTCGCCCAGAGCGCCGTCGGCGCCGTTTACCGGCTCAACTTGGCGGCGATGGTCGTGCCGACGACGAGCGGCCGCAGCGCCCGCCTCGTCTCCGCCCACCGGCCCAACGTTCCCGTGCTGGCGATCTCGCCGCGAGCAGAGACCGTGCGCCGGCTCAACCTGCTCTTCGGCGTTACCGCGATCCACAGCGAGCACGAGACCGAGGTCCGCAGCCTGCTCGACGACTGCGCTTCGCTGGCCGTGCGCCATGGCATCGCGCGGTCAGGGGACCTGATCGCGATCGTCGCCGGCATGCCGGACCAGGAGCTTGGGACCAACTTGTTCGAGGTACACCGAGTCCCCTGACAGGTAGGCTGCCGCGCCAGTGACCGACTTCGACGCGATCGCACAGGGGATGACGCAGGCGGTGCCCTTCGCCGCGTTCCTCGGGCTGGAGATAACCAGCGTCGCCGAGGGCGAGGCGGTGGTGATGCTGCCCGAGCGTCCCGAGCTGACCAACCACGTCGGCTCGCAGCATGCCGGTGCGCTCTTCACCGTCGCCGAGGCGGCATCCGGCGCGGCTTTCGTCGGCGCCTTCGCCGAGCGGCTCGGCGAAGTGACCCCCCTCGCCCGGCGCGCGGAGATCTCCTACGAGAAGATCGCCAAGGGGCCGATCGAGGCGACCGCCAAGCTGGGCGTGCCCGCCGAGGAGGCGCTTGCCACCCTCGACGCCGAGGGCAAAGTCAGGTTCCCCTGCGAGATCGAGCTCGTCGACGGCGCCGGCACGCGAGTCGCGACGGCTTCGGTGCAGTGGGACGTCCGGCTCAACGAGCCGGCCTCAGCAGAGGCATGAGCCTCGTCCGCGTCGAGCGCGACGAGGCGGGCCTGGCAGTCGCCAGCTTCGACAGCCCACCGCTCAACCTCTTCAACCGGCAGCTGATGGAAGACCTGCAAGCAGCGATCGAGCGGGTCGAGGCCGATCCGCCGCGGGCGCTGCTCTTTCGTGCCGAGGGACGCGCGGTCTCAGGGGGCGTCGACGTGCACGAGTTCTCCGGCCTCACCCCGGAGCGGGCGGGCGAGCTCTGGGACGAGCTGATCGGCACCGTCGAAAGGGTCGAAGCGCTGCCGTTGCCGGTCGTCTTCGCCGCCCACGCACTCACCTTGACCGCGGCCTTCGAGCTGGCGCTCGGCTGCGACCTGGTCCTCGCCGCTCGTTCGGCCCAGTTCGGCCTGGTCGAGAAGGTCGTGGGGCTGACGCCCTCGATGGGCGGGACCCAGCGCCTCGCCGAGCGCGCCGGCAGCGGCCGCGCCCGCCACTTCGTGATGAGCGGCGGGCTCTTCGGTGCCGAGGAGATGGAGCGCTGGGGCGTCGTCAACCTCCTCTTCGAGGACGACGGCTTCGACCAGCGGGCCCGTGAATACGCGGCGGACTTGGCCGCCGGGCCGACGAGGGCACACGCGATGACCAAGCACATCCTGCGCCGCTACCGCGAAGGCGGTATCCCGGCAGCCGACCAGGCGGTCCGTGAGGACGCCGGCGACCTCTTCGCCACCGAGGACCTGCAGGGCGCCGTCAAGACGTTCCTGGACAAGGGACCCGGCCACGCCGAGTTCAACGGTCGCTGAGTCGAGGCCCAGGGCTTGCCTGTCTTGGTACGCGGGAGTTGACGGAAAGCTCGTTGCTGGATCGCACCGGAGGGGAGCCGACCGTCGACGACGTCCTCGCCAAGATCAAGTCGCTGGCCCGCAACGACGTCGGCGAGCGCGTGGCGGGGCTGAAGGAGCGGGCCGAGGTCGTTCGCGAGGGGCTGCCGCCACAGGCAGCCAAGGAGGCGGCCGCTGTTGATGGACGCGGCGGGTGACCTCGACTACCTCGCGCGGCGAGGAGAGGAGCAGCTCAAGGCGCCGGCGGAGGAGCCGGCGGCGGTGTAACCGCGATCTGACGGACAAATGCCGCACATGGTCCGGCATGGTCCGGCTCTTGTGCGGCATCTGTCCGGCATGTTACGATGCCCGTCATGGATACGAACCCGAAAAGTCAAGCACAGCCTGTTTGGCAGAACCCCTCGGTCGGTGCGGCCAAGCGGGTGGCGAGCTTCCTGGCCAGCGAGGTCGGCGAGGGAAGCACGTTCAAGAAGTCGACCCTGCGCGAGATCGTGCCCAATACCGAGCAGGTCGATCGCAGGATGCGCGACCTGCGCAGGGTCGGCTGGAAGATCCGCAACTACAAGGACAAAGCCTCGCTCCGGCCGAGCGAGCTCTACCTGGAGGAGATCGGCGACAAGATCTGGGAGGACGGCTATCGCTGGCCCACGCAAGGGCTTACGGCGGCGAAGCGACGCCAGGTATACGACCGCGACGGCCCGCGCTGCATGATCTGCGGCATCGACTTCGGCGCCGAGTACCCGGACCGGCCGGGCGTCGTCGCGCGGCCGACGATCGGTCACATCCTGCCCAAGGAGCGCGGCGGGAGCGACGACCTGAACAATCTGCGTCCCGAGTGTCAGCTCTGCAATGAGACCGCGCGCAACCTGACCGATCAGGCAGACGTCGGCCTGTTGAAGCGCAGGATCATCGAGTTGAGCCGCTCGGACAAGCAGACGCTCGCCCAGTGGATGCTGGCCGGCGGCCGCTCCTTCAGCGAGGTCGAAAAGCTCTGGTCTCAGTACAGCCAGCTGCCGCGCCCGCAGCAGGAAGAGATTCGGGAGGCGCTGAGCGGTGCTCTCGCCTAGGCCACAGCCTGACGGCCGTGCCGCAATCTCTGCGGCCGCACCCCGTACAATCTCCGCTCCTGTTTCGCGGCTACCTCGATTCACGCCGCGATCGGCAGGACCCGCGCCCGTAGCTCAGTTGGATAGAGCGTCGGTCTACGAAACCGAAGGTCACAGGTTCGAATCCTGTCGGGCGCGTTCGGTGAAACCCGCTTGTGAAGCGGGTTTCCGCGTTTTCTGAGGTCACTCGAACAGTGCGCCATTGTCGTTGGGGCAACGGCTGGGGCAATGTGAGGTCGGAGTGAGGTTCGATCCCAGGCCTTGCGCCGGGCTGCTGGTCCACCTACGTTCGCCGCGCAAACGCGAATAGAAGCGCCCCGGCGGCGCGCTAACGCCCCGGGGCCGGCACCGAAGTAGAAGCCTTCGATGCGGGAGAGACGGTACCGCCGTGGCGTTTTGACGGGCGGCATCCCTGGCGGCTCTTTCGGTGCCCCGACCGGAAGGAGACGCCATGCACCATCCAACCGCCACGCTCACCGGCGAGAAGCGAGACGCCGTCTACGAGCTCCTCATTGAGCACCTGGGCGGCCTCGGCGACGTGCGCATCGCAACCGACCGCGGGGACTTCGGCACCGCCAGGCGGCTCGCCAGGGAGTTCGCCGAGGACTTCCACCTGCTGGACGACCTCGGCTGGGGTCCCGACCAGCGCTCGGAGGTTCCATTGACGATCCCGTCCTGGGAGCTGGCCGCGATCTTCGAGCGCCTGCGCGCCGACGCCAGGGACGCGCTCTTCGAGTCGGCGGCCGAGCGCGACGCCCGCGAAGCCGACGAAGTAAGCAGACGGCGCTATCAACTCACTCTCGACACTGGCACGGAGCTGCTGCTTGAGCTCCGCGCCCGCCGGGAGTCGGCATGAGTGCCGCAGACCACCGGGCGCCGTTCCCAGCACCGGCCCCCCCGGAGATCAACCACGCCGTCCTCACCGGCAGGCTGAGCGCCGACCCCCAGGAGAGCCGCAATCCGGCTGGAGAGCGCATGACTCTTCTGCGGGTCGAGTTCCCGGTGGCCGACCCCGATCGCCCGCAATCCCTGTGGAGATGCGCCGCCTGCCTGGTTGAAGTGCCCGCGGGTCGTTCGCTGCGGGACGTCGAGGAGCTGCGCGGCGGCTCCCCGGTCCTGGCCGCGGGTCAGCTCAGCGATCGCTGGACGATCGAGGGCGGGCATACGAGCCGCTGCGGTGTGATCGTCGCGGCCCAGGTCAAGGCCGGGCCGCCCGAGATCCCCGAGAGGCTGCTCCTGTGAACCACTCAGCCGAGGTCGCCGCCCAATTCGGCCGCAACCTCGCCCGCTGCCGCCAGCGCGCCGGACTTTCCCAAGAAGAGCTCGGCTATCGCGCCGGGCTCCATCGCACGGCAATCGGGCTGTTGGAGCGAGGAGCGCGGACGCCAAAGGTCGACACGATCGTCAGGCTTGCTGGTGCCGTCTCGGTCCCCGTGGGCGATCTACTCGCCGGTTTCAAGTGGACGCCGGGACACGTCGAGGTCGTGGAGGGATGCTTCGAGGTGGCCGAGCCGCAGCAGACGCCATGAACTTTCAGGCCCGGTTCGCCGAGAACCTGATCGGCCTCCGCAAGCGTGCGGGCCTCTCTCAGGAAGGGCTGGCCATTCGCGCCTCGCTCAGCCGCGACGCCGTCCGGAAATACGAGCGACAGGTCAACGTCCCGACCCTGGATGTCGTCGTCAGGCTTGGAGGCGCTCTCTCGGTCCCGTCCGCCGAGCTGCTCGACGGCATCTCGTACAGGCCGAGCTTCATCGGCATGGGGGAGGGTCGCTACGAGATCGACGGCCCGCCGTCGAGCGACGTGCAAAGGCGCGGCGAGTGACGACGAGCCGCGCCAGGAATGGCAGGCGAAGATCAGCAGAGCCACGGCGAGGCTGACGACAGCGGACGGTCCGCGAGCCATGCGGCGAGTGCGCGCCTCCCGGCATGGATTGGTTCGACATATAGATGTCAGCGAAGGTTGGTCGCCGCGATGCCAGGCGGCAAGCGGCCTGGCGCTGCCGTCGCCGTAGGAGCACGCGAACCTCGTAGCGAACCCCCTGGCGAACCCTGTTGCGAACCCCCGTGCGAACCGCCAATCGAGCCCGCATGCGACGAATAGATGTCAGCGAACGGGAGTCGCCGCAATGCCGCACCACGGGCGGCGTCGCACGTCCACCACCGACTGGTCGTGTCAACCCCACGGACAACCCTGGTGTCAACCCCTGGGTAAACCCCAGCGGAAACTGTGTTGGAGCCGGATGAGGGCGACGCGCGGCGAGTGACGACGAGCCGCGCGGAGACCGACACAGGCGAAGATCAGCAGAGCCACGGCGAGGCTGACGGACGCGGACGGGCCGCGAACGTGAGCCGCACGGGTCGGCATTTCCGAAGACAAGCTAGTTCGACAGATAGATGTCAGCGGAGCAGGCTGGCCGCAACGCCAGATGGCAAGCGGCTTTTGCGCCGCTATCGGCTCGGCCGGTGCGAGCCATAGTGCGAGCCGCGGTGCGAGCTGTAGTGCGAGCCATAGAACGAGCCGTAGTGCGAGCTGCGAAACGAGCCACGGAACGCAGTACGGAACGAGCCACAGGACGAAGCGTCCTGACTGCCGCTGAGACGCCTCCAGCGTCCTGTTAACGTCTTGTCCGACAACGCAAAACGGGGCGGCGCCGCGCCAACGGCCCGCCCCCGGCTCACGAGGTGGAATCTCATGAGCGTTTCCCAGGATACGTCGGCCCCTGCGGCCGGTCCAGGCTGCGGCGACAAGCGGCGGCTCGTCAAGACCAAGACGCCCGGCGTCTTCAAGCGCCTCGGCGCCGACGGCGGCGTGATCGGCTACGTCTGCGTCTTTCGCAGCGCCGGCAGGCAGCGCAAGCGCAGCGCCCGCACCTACGAGGAGGCGAAGCGGATCAAGCGCGAGAGCGAGACCGACCGCGACCGCGGCGAGCTGCAAGAGAGCACGACGGTCGCGTTCCTGCGCTACCTGGACGAGTGGGTCGAGCGCTACCGCGGTCAGGGCCGCCGCGGCTTCCGCGAGAACACCCGCGACGAATACCGCCGCCTGATCCGGATCTACGCCCGCCCGTACTTCTCAGGCAGGCTGAAGCTGACCGAGTTGACCACCTACCAGCTCGCCCGCTTCCTCGACTGGCTCGCCGACGAGGAGGAGCAAGGCAAGCGCCTCAGCGACCGCACGATCGCCAACGCCGTAATGCCGATCCGCGCGGCGCTGGCGACCGCCAAGCGCGAGGGCTTGATCCGCCACAACCCCGCCCAAGGCCTGGCACTGCCCCAGCGCGAGCGGGTCACGGGCGAGCAGGAGGAGATCAAGGTGTTCAGCCGAGAGCAGCTCGCCGCGATCCTGGCGATGACCCCCGAGCACCACAGGCCGCTCTTCGAGCTCTTGGCGACCTGTGGCCTGCGGATCAGCGAGGCGCTCGCCCTCCAGCGCCTGCACCTTCAGCTCGACTGCCCAGAGCCCGAGGTCTGCGTCCGCCGCGCCATCGTCCGCGAACGGATCGAGCCGCCCAAGAGCAAGTACGGCCGCCGCGAGATCCGCCTACCCGCTTCGGTGGCGGCGAGCCTGCGCGACCATCTCGCCGCCCGGCCCGACCAGGACTCGACCGATCTCTCCTTCCCCAGCGAAGCCGGAGGCCCGCTCGACCCCAACAACCTCCGCCGCCGCGTCCTCAAGCCCCTCGCAGAGGAGGCAGGCGCCCCTTGGGCGGGCTTCCACACGTTCCGCCACACCTTCGCCTCGCTCCACCTCAGCCAGGGCACCAACCTCCTCCAACTCAGCCGCGCTCTCGGTCACCACTCGCCCGCCTTTACGCTAACCCGCTATACCCATCTGCTTCCGGGGGACGAGGCGCCGCCGCTCGACTTCGTCCTGAGACTTTCAGAAGATTCCTTACTTGGTGGCGGTCAGTAACCACTCGTTTTTGACGTCAGCCAAAAGATCGCGAAGGTCGCGAGCGGATGGGTGGGCACGCACTCCGTCTTCCAGCTGAACCTTGACTTGCTCCAATTCCCGCTGACACTTATCCTCGGGCCAAGAGCCGTGGCGAAGCCAGCTGAGCATCTGGCTTCCATAGACGTGCCACGGATAGCTATCCCGGGAGCCTCGTGCGGCGATTTGATCCAGGAGAATCTGTTGGCCCTCTTCAACCTTTCTCTCTGCGTCGTTGGCAGCCGGATTCTTTGCCGCACTCTTAATTAAATAGTAAGCCCACTCCGTTTGCACGCGAAAATCGTGTTCGCCCCCTCCACCACGAGCCTGTTGGAGATAATTTCGGGCTTTCGATAAGAGCCCATACTCAACCTCAAGACTACCTCGCTGTAGCCAAAAGTGGTAGTCGTTATCCATTGGCGTCTCAAGATCCTGATAAATAGATCTAGCGTCTGAAAGCGCAAGGGACCGCGCCATCCGAGAATGACTGATTAGCGCCCGAACCAACTTCGTGCTTGGTGCCTTGCGGTCATTAGAGTCGTAGCGCATTGCGGCGCATCTGGCTAGACCACGGTAGGGTCCCAGCATCTCCGCAGATTGCCGCATGTGACTTACAACTAACTCTGCAATACGGCGATGGCGCACTGTATAACCGCCATTGGCATTCTGACTCAACAGGCCCAGCGCATTCAAGCGCTCAAGCGCATATAGGGCCGAGTTGCTCATATCCTCTGATGCTTGGAGTATCACGTCTCGTTGCAGTGGGTGGCGCAGTTCGGTGGCTATAGCGACGATCGCGTAGATCAGTCGACGCTCGCCTTCCAGGGAACCGTACTCTTCGAGAGCCTTGACCTCGAACTTTTCGCCGGACGTCGCCTCAATCATCGCCACGAGTAACTGTCTGCCACACTTGTCGCTGATCCTGGCCCGCTGCTCCTTCTCTGAGAGGCCTTTTAGTGCCCCTAATTTGCGGTCTCGTCGTAAAGCATCGAGCAGCCGCTCAATGTCAGAGTCCTGTAGCAGGGGGACCACAAGTTCTCGATGATGCTCATCGTCTCCCTTCCATCGCCTGAGAACACGGTCTACACGCGTCGATCTCATCCCGACAAAGAGGAGCACTGGTAAGTCGCTCGATGAAACATCGCTGACCAGCCCATCCAATCCTTCGCCAAAAGTGTCAGCGTCATCAATCAGGAGAACTAGTGGATCACACTGGTCACGGAGAGTTCTCGCTAGGTCTCGGGCGTCGAAATGATGCTCCGCCCCCAACCAGCGAACGTCTCGGTCTTCGGCGGCGAGCCGGATTGCCAGCCGAAGCAACGTCGTCGAGACACCAGATCCAGCCGTTCCCGTAACGAGTACGACTCCGCTTGTAGCGGTCAGGTCTAGACCTGCCTCGAACTCTCTATCAACGGCTCTTCCTTCCATGACATCCGCCCAAGTAGGGTCTGCACCGAAGAGGTAATCCGACCCTTGGTTCTTTGCGCCCTCTGATAGCTCTGCGACAGTTGGCAGGACTACCTCGCCCGAGGTTCTAGTACCCCGTTGCCGCAAAAGAGTGTGGCCGTCCTCCACATCTGGAAGGAGCGGTTTAAGGAAGTCAACTGCAAAGCCCTCGGCGGTGGCCTTAATCCACTGCACACCGTAGGTTGCCAAAAGACGCTCGCGGTCTTTGGATAGGTCCGGTGATACCAGGTACGATCCGCGCCGCATGTCCTTCACGCCTCGGGGACCTTTCTCATCCCTAAGTGCTATGTAGTTCCAAAAGAGCGACTCTTGAAGCTGAGTACCTACAAGATGATCGGATAGGCGATGAGTCCGGAGACGAGCTGCTCGTAGAGCACACTTGATTCTGCATGGCGGAGGCCATACTGAGGGTCTGAGAACGTAACATCTGGAACGTCGTCAAGCGTGCCGTTTAGGTGTACATAGAGAAGATCGGCTCCGTTGTCTTCCGGGATTCTATTTTGAAGACCGGAGAAAGAGGTGATCCGTCTCGGGAGCGGATACGCACGCTGCACTGCTTGCTCTAGGTTGTCGATATTGATGGTGAAGGCTCGGCGCCACGGCATACTTAGCCAAGTGTGGTGGTAGTCGGCTACGCTCTCTGGATCGACGTCGAGTCGTTTCTCTAATAGCGCTTTGAGGTCTCCAGCAGCTTCTGAAAGGGCGGCGGCGTACGTATCCCGCAGCGTCGATCCGCTGGCCACCGGCTCATCTGGCCAAACGAGATCCCAAATCTCGTCTTTTAGTTCTGCGGCTTGCGGCACCGCATTGCCCTCACGATCGGTTGCGCCGAATGAGAAGCCGGCACCAGAAAACAGGATTGGCTCGCCTCGGTTGAAATATGCGGTCAACCGTTGGCGCACGCGATCAGCATCTACGCTCACCGGACAAGGATACGTCGGCCGAGCAAGACGATTGGGGGAGCCAGTCTGCTACCTTTATGTACATGAGCGAGTCAGTGGGTGTTGCGGAGCTGAGGCAGAACTTGAGCGTCTATCTACGCCGAGTGAGCGGCGGGGAGAGGCTGCTTGTCACCGACCGCAACCGGCCGGTAGCCGAGCTGGGGCCGGCGCCGAGCACCGGGCCCGATCTCGACCGGCTTATCGTCGAGGGACGGGTGTCGCGTCCGGCGCGTTCGGGCCTACCGGAGCCGTTGGAGCTGACGGGCGACCCGCGGGCCCTGAGCCGCGCGCTTGACGACATCCGCGGCGACCGCTGAGCCGTGGCAGTTTTCTACGCGGATGCCTCCGCGCTGGTCAAGCTCGTCCGCGAGGAGGCTGAGTCGGAGGCGCTGCGCACATTTCTAGTCGATGCGGACTTGGTCAGCAGCGAGTTGGTTCTGACCGAGATCCCCCGGGCAGTGCGCCGCGCGGTCGCGCAGGAACCAAAGCTACCGCTCGACCTGTTGCTGGAGCGCGCGGGCGAATTGATCGACGTGCTCGCCTTGCGGCCTCTCGATCGTGGGCTGCTCGCGGCCGCGGGGGCGCTTGCCGAGCCCGCTCTGCGTGCTCTTGACGCGATCCATGTCGCGTCCGCTGTCGATCTCGATCCGATCGAGGCGTTCGTGACCTACGACGAGCGCCAGGCCGCCGCCGCGCGATTGGCGGGTCTACGGACGATTGCGCCGGGCACCTGACGGCTCAGGCGCTGTGCAGGAGATCGGAGCCGACAGCGGGTCCCCTGGGGCAACAACTGGGGCAACATGCCCCACAGATTCCAGCCGATCCCAGCGGGACTCGATTCGCTCAAAACCGCTTGAAATCAGGTCCCACGTAGCCCAGCCGATCGACGGGCTCGGGCTACGAATCTGAGACTGTCCAAGCGGGAAACCGAGGGTCAGCTTTTATGTTGGCGCCGTCGATCTTCACGATGCCTCACTCCGCTCGGCGCTTCTCCCACGAGATGCCGGCTGTCTCCTCCTCTTTGGTCATGTGGCGGAGAACGCCGCGCGAGGCATGTGCGCTGAACTGGTCCAAGTCGCCCCAGCCATCGAGGGTTCGCCTGCCCTTTGCAACCCCTTCAGCCTGGCAACGCTTGCGTTCGGCGCTCTCCTTCGCTTCGGCCTGCTTGATCTTGATGCGCTCGTGGGCCATGCCTTCTAGGATACATGTTGTCTGTGAGACCGACGAGGAGGAAGGCCTATGGCAGGACGGCCAGCGGCAAGCAAATCACCGACGACCTAATCGATGTCCTTGCCAGGAAGGCGGAGGCGGGATACGAGGTCGAGGAGCTGACTGAATTGATGGACATCGCAGAGGCGAAGGCAAGGCTCGAAGCGGTCCTTGACGAACTCGCGGTGGCCGGCTTCTCGGTCTGGGGCTGGGATGACGAGTCGATCCAGATCGGCCAGGCAAATGGCCCCGGCGCCGAGTGCGCGCCTCGTTACGGGGTGGACGATCCGCGGTCTGGGTAGCTGCCTCTGGCGCCCGGTGTATTGTGTATCGATACTTGATACAGTTCCGGTATGGTCAAGGACTCCGACATCTACGTCCTCAGCGGGCTGCTCGGCCACGACGGGGATTGGAGCTACAGGTCGTTTGCCGAGCGTCTCCGTGTTCCGCACCCGGTCGTGCAGCGGGCGCTGGAGCGAGCAACGGGGGCGGATCTGTATTCGGCAGACCGTCGCGAAGTCCATCTACCTCACTTCGAGGAGTTCGCACTTCATGCGCTCCGCTTTGTTGCTCCGGGTCGGCTCGGTGCGCTGACGCCGGGGGTGCCTGCGGCATGGGCGGCGGAGCCGATGGAGAGCGCGATCGGCTCCTCGGGCGATGAGCCGCCGCCGGTCTGGCCGTATGCGCGCGGGCGAGTTCGTGGACAGGCGATCGAGCCGCTGCATCCTGCTGCACCGGAGGCCGCTGAGGTTTGGCCGGAGCTCGGTGAAGTCCTTGCCCTGCTTGACAGCTTGAGGGCCGGGGATGCTCGAGTCCGACAGGTAGCGGGGGACCTTCTCTCGAAGACGCTGCGGGACCGATCCGCGACTACGAGTCGATGAGTGCGCTTCAGCTCGAGACTGCGGCGGCGCTCCTCGGGCCGCTGCTCGATGAGGTCGTCTTCGTCGGTGGCGCCACGATTCATCTCTGGATTACCGAGCCCGGCGCTCCCCCGGCGCGGGCGACCGAGGACGTCGATGTGGTCTGTGAGGTGGCGACGCGCGTGAAGTACCACCGGCTCGGCGATCGCCTGCGCAAGCGAGGGCTTCAGGAGGTGATGGGCGCGCCCGTCATCTGCCGGTGGAGGAGTGACGATCCGCAACTCGTGCTGGATGTCATGCCGACCGACCCCGACATCCTCGGCTTCTCCAACCCCTGGTACGAGGAGGCGATCTCCAGCGCCGTGACCGTCGCTCTCGAATCCGGCGCTGAGATACGCGCAGCAGCGACGCCGGCGCTCGTCGCGACGAAGCTCTGCGCGTGGAAGGGTCGAGGTGAAGGCGATCTGCTGCGCAGTCTCGATATCCATGATGTGCTCACGCTGATCGACGGTCGTCCAGAATTGATCGAGGAAGTCGCGTCCGCAGCACCCGACCTACGCACGTACATCCGCGACGAGCTCGGCGAGCTTCGCGCTGAGCACTACTTCGACTACGCGGTTCAGAGTGCCACCGCTTCCTATGGTCCGGTGGGAGCCGAGCGCGCGCGACTCGTTCAAACTCGCATCGACAGGCTCCTCGCCTGATCCCCCTGGGGCAACAAATGGGGCAACATGCCCCACAGATTCCAGCCGATCTCAGCGGGACTCGATTCGCCGGAAACCGCTTGAAACCGGGCTCCACGTAGTCCAGCCGATCCACGGTCTCGGGCTACGAAACCGAAGGTCACAGGTTCGAATCCTGTCGGGCGCGCTTTCTCTCGGGCTCCTCATCGGGACGCCCCACCGTGACGGAGGGGCCGTGAAAATCGAGATCGAGCGCGGCAGGGACTACCGGCGTTGGTCCGTGGAGACCCACCCGTGGGTCGAGAAGTCAGTTGCGGCTGTCTTCTACACCGCTCTGGCGGGTGGCAGCGTCGCGGCGATCGCCAACGGCTTGGCTCGGCTGCTCGGCTAGGGGCAGCGCTGCTGTCGTCCTCTTCCGCTTGATGCTGGGCATCTGATCGAGCGCGCAAGGGAAAGTCCAAATAATTGGTATGGCATATCTCGCCCGCGGTGGCACGCTGGATGGGACGTCAAGCGGAGGCGGGAATGAAAAGCTGGGCACATACCTATATGGCTGGTTCTCTGCTGGGAACGGTTTTGATCGTGGCGGCATTGGTCGCCTTCGTTCCGCTGGTCTCGCTGACGGCGCCAGACGAGTGGCCGACTCCCAGCCTGGGACTCGGTGGCGGGGGAGGCAAGGGCGATGTCGGAGTGGCCGCCGCGGTCGTCGCCGCGGCAAAGCACCCGCGAGGCGGCGGGCTCAACTCGAATCCGGCCGCCGGCCCGAGTACCGCTGCGCTAACTGCGATCGGCGTGGTTCGTGCATCGGGTCAGGAACCCCACACGGGGCGGCCCGGAGGTGCGGAGACCGGTGGGCCGGCAAGCGGGACCGTTGCGATTTCGCCTACCTCCATCGAGGTCGCTCGCAATTCCGGCTCGCCGACGCCTGAGGGTGCCGGCGCCGCCGTGCCGCTGCCGAACCCGCCCGAAACCGGCAGCGCTCCCGTCTCCACGGCGACGGATGGGGAAGCCGGCGACGCCGGCAAGCTTGGCGAAACGCCGTCCACGCCGCCGATCGACGCCGGAGTCGGCGCCGAAGGCCCAGAATCCCTGCCGCCCGAACGGCCTGAATCGGTCCCGCCCCCTCCGTCTGGAAGCTCGACCGAAGGCGGCAACGGTTCCGGCTGTCCGGAAGAGGGCGACGAAGGCGAAGCCGCGCAGGCCGGGGATGGCGACAGTCCGGCTATATAGTTGCCCGCGATTTGAGTCATCAACGAGGCTCGAGTAGAGGCAGGGATGCGTTACGAACGGGTGCGGCGGCGCTTGCGCTTGCGTGCCTTGGTGTGCTTGCTGGGCCGGCCGCTGCATTCGCAACCGGGTCGATCTCAGGCACGGCCACCGCCGCTGCGGTTCCCCACGACGGGCTCGCGGGAGTAGAAGTCTGCGCCCGCCGACTGTTGAGCTACGAATTCAAATGCACTGAAACGGATTCGTCAGGCGAGTACACGGTCGCCGGTCTCGCGGACGGTGTCTACAGGGTCGAATTCGTCTCCCCAAGCGCCTCCAACTACGTTCCGCAGTACTACGACGCGAAGTTCTCCTCATGGGACGATGCGGACACCGTCGAAGTCGCCGGTGGCGATACGCCCGGGATCGACGCAGTCCTCGGTGAAGGCGGCTGGATCGAAGGCCGGGTCTTCGACTCCGTGAGCGAAGCCGGAGTCCCCGACATCCGCGTCTGCGCGAGCCCGATCAGTCACACGGGATTCAGCCGTTGCATGCTCACCGGCTCGAGCGGTGACTATGTACTCCACGGCCTGGGAACCGACTCCTACGTGGTCGGTTTCGTCCCCAAAGAAGGCGGAGGGTCGCTCGACTACATCTGGCAGTTCTACAAAGGCATGGATTCCTGGTTCGAACCCACTCCGGTGGAAGTGAGTGCCGGAAGTGGGACGAGTGGAATCGACGCCGCGATGGAAAGGGAAGGCCATATCGCTGGCACCGTCACGGATGCGGCGAGCGGCGCCCCGATCGCCTCGTCCCGCGTGCTCCTGTTCAAGCTGAAAGAAAAAGTCGAACCGTGGTGGGTCTACACCGACGCGGCCGGCCACTACACCTTCGACGGCCTGTCGGGCGGCGCTTACAAAGTGTGGTTCTCGCCAGACGTCCCCGAATGGCATGAAGAAGACGACTACTTCCAGCAGTTCTACAACGACAAGCCCACCCTCGCCCTGGCTGACACCGTCAGCGTCTCGGCCGGCGCCACCACCTCCGGAATCGACGCCCACTTGGTGGGCCGTCACCCGGCTCCGCAGCCGCTGTCCGCGCCGGCCCTGCTCACCGCCGCACCCGTCAAGCCGCGGCCCAAGCCGAAGAAGCATTGCCACAAAGGACAGCGAAGAGTGAAGAAGCGGGGCAGGATTCGCTGTTTGAAGGCCCATCGCCAGGCTCGCCACCAGTCGGGCCATGACCGCGCCCTTCGCGCGGCGGGCTGAGTGTGCGGCGCGATTTGTATACTGCCCGCGCTTTGGGTTATAGGCAGGATTTAAATCGAAACTGGAAGTTCCTGAGGGCGGTTGTCGTTGGGCTTGCGCTCGCGCTGGCCGGCGTATTGGCCGCGCCGGCGGCGGCCCTTGCGACCGGGTCGATCTCCGGGCTGGTCACCGACGGGACCGATCCGCTTGCGGGCATCGAAGTCTGCGCCTCCGAAGTTCCCGAAGAAGAAGACTTCGGATGCACGGAAACGGACTCCTCCGGCGAATACACGCTTGCCGGTCTGGTTGCGGGCAACTACAAGGTGGAATTCTGGCCGCCAAGTCCCCTCAACTACGTCCCGCAGTACTTCAATGCGAAGTCCTCGTGGCAACAGGCGGACCAGGTCGCGGTCACCAACGGCAACGACACGCCGAACATCGATGCGGCCCTTGAAGAAGGGGGGTGGATCGAAGGCCAGGCTATCGATGCCGTAAGCAAAGCGGGGATCGAAGACTTGCTCGTCTGTGCGGCCCCGATCGACGAAACCGGTTTCGGCCGCTGTGCCTTCACCGACTCCAGCGGCGACTACGAAATCATCGGCCTCGCCACCGACTCCTATGAAGTCGTCTTCTTCCCCGAAGAAGAAGCAACGAGCGAATACCTCGTCCAGTTCTACAAAGGCAAAGCCAACTTCTCCGAAGCCACCCCGGTGAGCGTTACCGCGGGCTCGGGTACCAGCGGCATCGGCGCCGAAATGAAAAAGGGCGGGAAGATCACCGGCACCGTCACCGATGCGGCGAGCGGGGCGGGGATCAAGGCCTCCTTCGTCTGCCTGCTCCCAGCAAGCGAACTGGAAGTCATCGGCTGCACCACCACCGGCGGCAGCGGCGGATATTCGATGGTCGGTTTGCCGCCCGGCGCCTACAAGGTCTGGTTCTCACCGGACGGGACCAAATCGGCAGAAATCGAAGACGATTACTTCCAGCAGTTCTACAACGCGAAGCCCACCTTCGCCCAGGCCGATCCGATCAACGTCTCGGCCGGTGGCGTCGCAGCGGGAATCGACGCACACCTGGTCAGTCGCAAAGCGCCCCCGGTGGTCCGACCGCTAGCCCCAGCGCTCGCCGCCCCGGTTGTCAAAAGGCCCAAGCTCCACTGCCGCAAAGGGAAGCGCAAGGTGCGTAAAAAGGGCATCGCCTACTGCGTGAAGATCCACCACCACCGCAGGCACCGCCACGCTCATCACCCGGCCGGCCACGGCCGCCTCTACCGCCCGGCCGCCCACCGGTCGCTGCTGCCTTAACGCCCGCTCAGGCCTCGAGCCAGGTGCCCTTTGGGCCGAGGTTGCGGAGCGGGGTCTCGCCGATCCTGCTCTCGCACCCCCACGACTCGTGGATGTGGCCGCAGACCGATAGGCGCGGCCGCTTGTCCTCGATCGCCCGCAGCAGGGCTGGGCTGCCGAAGTGGTCGCCGTTGCCGTTGGAGTCGCAGTGGCCCTGGGGCGGCGAGTGGAGCACCAGGACCGCGCCCCGCGGGCACGCCGCCAGCATCTCGGTCGCCGAATCGTCGTCGAGGTCGAAGCTCCAGCCCCACGGCGTCTCCGGGATGCCGGCACCGAGGCCGTAGAACTCGACTCCGTCGACGCTCGTGCCCTCGCCGTGCAGGACGGTCGCGGCGCTCCAGCCCGCCGCCGCCTCGCGCAGGGCGTCCTCGGTCTCGTTGTTGCCGGGAACCAGGATCGTCGGCGTCTCGATCGCCGCTAGCGCGTCGATCGTCTCACCCAGCCCCTCGTGTATCGAGGCGAAATCTCCCGCCCCGATCACTACGTCCGCCTCGGCCGACATCTCGACCAGCGTCGCCGCCTGGCCGAGGTCGCGGTGCAGATCGCTGAAGGCGAGCAGCTTCACGCTTGCGAAAGCTACCGCGCAGGCTCGGGGGCTGCGTCGCCTCCCGGCTTGCGGTGCGGAAGCCGTTCTCGCCACCGCTTTGCCGGGGCCTCTTCGGCCTCGGCCTGCAGGTCGAAGTAGAGCAGGGTGCGGCCGATCGCAATGTAGGGGACGAGCAGGGCGAAGACGAGGGCGCCGATCACGTTGATCAGGATCAGCGAGATGTCGGCGAAGATCAGCGCGAAGCCGAGCACCGGCCCGGTGACGATGCCGATCAGCCAGAAGACCGCGGCGACGCGCAGCGTGTACCACCAGCGTCCGCGGACCAGCTCCGAGCTGCCGCGGAACGCCTCCCGCAAGGGCTTGTCCTCGAAGAGGATCTGCTGCTGGAGGAAGAGCCAGCCGACGTACTTCCAGGCGGCGAAGGGGATGCCGGCGATCGTGATCACCATCCCGAACAGCGCCAGCGTCGCCAGCAGCTGGGCGCCGACGACGCGGCGGAAGCGCCGCCACATGCCGCGGTAGGACTCGACGAAGCTCGCCTCGCCGTCTTCGCTGACCTGGCGCACGGCGACGATCACCACCGCGGCGATGATCGCCGAGGCGATCGGGCCGCCGACCCCGCTGAGGATTTCGCCGAGCGCGACGTGCAGGCCGGAGAGCCCGACCTTGTCGTCGAGGCGGCGTCCTGGGTCGCCGGTCAGGAGCCAGGTCAGCGCGTTGAAGCCGCCGATGATCGGGATCGCCGTCAGGCCGATCGGCGCGAAGACCCGCCAGTGGCGCCAGTAGAGGCCGCCGGAGGCGAGCAGGAGCTGGCCGAAGGCGCGACTGCGGCGCAGGTTGCCGAGGTCGAGCGGGCGCCAGTGGGTGCGCCAGGCGATCAGCGCGATCAGCAGCAGCGCGACGATCGGCACGAGCATCAACACCCAGGGCGAGTCCTGGGTGTGGTTGAGGAAGGAGGTGACACCGGCGACGGCGCCGCAGAAGGACTTGGTCACCGTCGGCCCCAGCACCGACCCCGCAGGCAGCCGCGGGCTGGTCGAGCGTATTTCTTCCATCCAGGTCATCGGCTCGAGCCAGCGGGTCTTGGTCTGCGCGCCGGTCGGCCCGTTGTTGAAGCTCTGCTCCCACTGGCCCCAGCGACCTTCGTAGGTCAGCCAGGCAAAGTGGCTATGTGGCCCGGGGTGGGTCGGCACCTGAATCGGGTGGGCGGCGAGGCGGCGCAGCGGCGAGCTGGTGTCGTCGCAGCCGACACCGGAGCCCTTGCGCCCGTTCTCCACGTAGACGGCGGCGTCGTAGAAGGTCGCGTGCGAGCCCGCCGCCGGATAGACGACCGGGTGCGTGCCTTCCTTCTCGACCTTGCCGTCTTCCCAGTCGGCCTTCTCGCCGCCGCCGTGCTGGAAGAGGCCGACTTCGCTGGGACCTTCGCGCAGCGCCTGGGCGGTGTCGGACGCTTCGAAGACGATCTGCATCCCCTCCCAGTCGCCCTCGTGCAGGTCGTTGAACTGGTTGAAGTACCAGAAGAACCAGTACTGGATGGCGAGCCCGGGGCGTCCCTTCTGGCGGGCGATGTGGGCGTAGGTGATCGCGGGCGCCTTGCCTTCCCGCTTCAGCTTGGCGAAGTCTTTGGCGTAGTCGCAGGTGTCGCCGAGCGGGTCGGCCGGCAGGTTGAGGTGGTATTTCTCGCCAAGCCCGGCGATGTCGGCGGCCGTGGGAGCGCGTTTGACGAGCGTTTCGTCGCCGCTCTCGTCGGCTTCGGTCAGCGTCACCTCGGGATTGCCGAGCACGGTGTTGACCGTCGTCGGCTCGTACTGCTCCCCGCTGGTGTCGCAGATTTCGTCGCCTTCACGCAGCATCAACCGCGGCACGTAGGCATTGATCAGGCGCTCGGCGGCGGATTCGTTGGTGCCCTGGGCAAAGGCCGTGGCTGGCGAGCCCAGACAGAGCAGCGCAAGCGTTGCGCCCGCAAGTGCCATCCGGCGAACCATCGCCGCCCAACGTACCAGCGGCGCGGTCGAGCTTTGGGTCGTATCGCGCCCCAAAGCTCGACCGCGGTCTCAGGGGTCCAATTCCGGCGCTTTGCCGGCCGGCATCCATTTCAGCGCGACCAGGAAGGCAAGGGCCATCACGCCGGCCATCGCGTAGAAGACGGTGCGCGAAGCGAGGGCGAAGTCGTGCTGGACCGCGGCGAGGATCGTCTGCGCGTGGGCGCCGGCGTGTTCGGCCAGGGTGGCTTCGCCGCCGCCGCCCTGGGTCACCGAGTCGGCGATCTGGTCCGCCTGGGCCTTCGGTATGCCCTGGGAGCTCAGGGTCGACTCCAGGTTCGCCTTGTTCTCGAGGATCAGCACCGTGCCGAGCACGGCGAGGCCGAGGCTGGAGCCGAAGTTGCGGACCGTCTGCGTGATCCCGGTCGCCTCGCCGTAGCGGCTGCCCGGCACCCGGTTTAGCGCGTCGGTGTTGGCGGGGCTGAGCACCAGCCCGACGCCGATCCCGGCGACGACTATGAACGGCCACTGCGAGCTGACCGAGAGGTCGGGCAGCGAGTGCGCCCAGAGGGCGAAGCCGCCCGCTGCGACGAGGCAGCCGGGCACCACGGTCGCACGTGATCCGCGCTGGTCGAGCACCCTGCCGCCGCGCTGCGTGGCGACGAAGAAGCCGCCGAAGAAGATCAGCAGGTAGAGCCCCGTTTCCGAGGCGCTTTCGCCGAGTGAGATCTGCGCGTACATGCTGGCGAAGAAGAACAGCGGGATGAAGGGGATCATCAGCAGGAAGAGGATCGCGTTGTCTACCGCGAAGGCGCGGTTGGTGAAGGTGCGGATCTGCATCAGCGGGAATTTGGCCCGCAGCTCGTAGAGGACGAAGCCGGCGAGCAGGGCAACCCCGGCGGCGATGCAGAGCCAGGTAGCGGCGCTTCCCCAGCCCCAGACGCTCGACTGCTGCAGGCCGAGCACGGCGAGCCCCATCCCGGCCGAGATCAGCACCGCGCCGCGGTAGTCGAGCGGCGCCGGGTGGCGCTCGTTGTCCGGCTTGGAGATCGCGATCAGCACCAGCGAGGCGATCGCGACCGGCACGTTGATCCAGAAGATCGCCCGCCAGGTCCACTCGGTCAGGTAGCCGCCGGCGATCGGGCCGATCGAGGTGAAGGCGCCGGCCAGACCGAAGAAGATCGCCAGCGCGCGACCGCGCTCGCGCAACGGGAAGGCGGCGAGGACGATCGCCAGGGCCGCCGGGAACATCAGCGCCGCGCCCGCTCCTTGGATGATGCGGAAGGTGATGATCCACGGCTCCGCTGCGCCGGTGGCCGGGGTCGCGCCACACATCGCCGAGGCGGCGGCAAAGATGACGACGCCGATCACGACCATGTGCCGGTGCCCGGCGATGTCGGCGAGGCGGCCGCCGAAGGCGAACAGCGCCGAGAGCGAGAGCAGGTAGCCGTTGATGATCCACTGCACTCCGGTCGAGGAGAGCGAGAGGTCTCCCTGCAGCTGGGGGATCGCGATCGCCACGATCGTCTGGTCGATGAAGGTCATCGAGACCGCCAGGATCATCGCCGCGAGGATCAGCTTCTGGTTGGAACCGCCGGTCTTTTCCATGCGATGGCGTTTGCCGCAATCGGCCTGAATCCTCCCCGTCCGATAATCTCGCCCGCGCTCATGCCTGACGTCTTCTGGATCGGCCTAGGAATCTCCGCGTTCTGCGTGCTCGTCAGCTTTGTCGTGGGGGTCAGGTCGACGACCACCAAGACCCTCACCGCCGTGACGATCGGTGCCTACCTCGGCCTGATGGCCGGTTTCCCGCTGCTGGCCATCGGCCTCGCGACCAGCTAGCCACCCCCGCAGCGAAGGAATAATCGTCTCTGGGTCGGGTAGCTGCCCCTTGCGGTTCCCAGCCAAGCAACGGAACGGAGGCACGAGATGACCCAGGCGACGTCGATCCCGGCGGTGACGCTTCACGATGGGGTCGAGATTCCCCAGCTTGGCTTTGGCGTCTTCCAGGTGCCGCCGGAGAAGACCCAGGAGGCGGTCGAGGAGGCGCTCGAGGCCGGCTATCGCCACGTCGACACCGCCGCCGCCTACCGCAACGAGCGCGGCGTGGGAGCGGCGATCGCCGCCGCCGGCATTCCCCGCGAGGAGATCTTCGTCACCACCAAGCTCTGGAACTCCGCGCAGGGCTACGAGTCGACCCTGGGTGCCTTCGAGAAGAGCATCGCCCGGCTCGGGCTGGATCGCGTCGACCTCTACCTGATCCACTGGCCGGTGCCGAGCGAGGGCCGCGCCCTCGACACCTGGCGCGCCTTCGAACGGATCCACGAGGAAGGCCGCTCGCGCACGATCGGCGTCTCCAACTTCCGCGTCGAGGACCTGGAACAGCTGGAACACGAGGCGGAGATGCTGCCGACCGTGAATCAGGTCGAGCTCCACCCGCACTTCCCGCAGGCCGAGCTGCGCGCCTGGCACGCCGAGCACCGCATCGCGACCGAGTCCTGGAGCCCGCTCGCCCAGGGGGACCTGCTCGCCAACGAGACGATCGCCGCCGTGGCCGCCCGTCACGACCGCACGCCAGCGCAGGCGATCCTGCGCTGGCACCTGCAGCTCGGCAACGTCGTCATCCCCAAATCCGTCACCCCGAAGCGGATCCGCGAGAACTTCGCGCTTTTCGACTTCGAGCTCACGGACGACGACATGACCGAGATCGCCGCCCTCGACGTCGGTCAGCGGATCGGTCCCGATCCGGGTAGCTTCGTCGCCCCATAGGCCCTGCTCAGAGACTGAGAATCGTCAACGCGGTCGCAGCGACCGCCTTCGTCATCGGCGGTTCGCTGTTTGCGATCGGCGCGGCGCTGGCGCAGTCGGGGGCGACGCCGAGCCTGTACCTGTCTGTCTACCTGATCGGCGGCGTCTTCTTCTGCACGGGGGGCTACGCCTCGCTGGTCCAGGTGATCAACGAGCCCGACGAGCCGGGAGGGATTGCGTCGGCGCGCTGGAGCTGGTGGTCGCGTGAGCCGCGGCGGCTGGCCTGGCTCAGTGCCGCGGTCCTCTTCGCCGGCACGATCGTCTTCGCGATCAACCTGGTCGACTCGTTCGTCGAAGGCCTCGGCGCCGGCGAAGAGGACCGGCTGGTCTGGTCCCCGGACATCGTCGGCTGCGCGCTCTTTCTCGTCTCCGGCCACCTGGCGCTGGTCGGAATCGGTGGCTGGCGCTTCTGGCGCCGTCGCGACCTCGGCTGGTGGATCGTCGCCGTCAACCAGATCGGCTCGATCCTCTTCATGGTCTCCGCCGTGGCCTCCTTCGTGCGTCCGTCCACGGGCGACGAGCTGGCGGTCGGCATCGCCAACTGGGGGACGATCGGCGGCGCCCTCTGCTTCGCGATCGCCGGCGCGATGCAGGAGTTCGAGCATCCCGCCGGCCCCCGTCGCCGACGGTCAGGCTGAGGCGGCCTCAGGGCGGCGGACGCGCTGGCGCCCCTCGCCGTAGCTGTGCGTCTCGTAGGCGATCAGCGCCCAGATCATCACGTTGACGACGGCGAGCGCGACCAGCGCCGGGACCTCGGTAGCCACCGGCACGAGTATGAGCAGGGCGATCGCCATCAGCAGGCGCCGGCGGCTGACCGTGCGAATGTGGCGGTAGCGAAAGGCGACGTGGCTGAGCAGGTAGATGGCCAGGCCGCCGAGCAGGGCGAAGGCGGGCACTGCATGAAGGTGGTCGTCGAAGTGGCCGATCGTCGTCTTCAGGCCGAGGGCGACGAGGACGATCCCGGCAAACATGCCGAGGTGCACGTAGGAGTAGGAGTCGCGCGCCATCTCGTTCTGCACGCGGCCCGGCTCGGCCTCGACGAGGCGGCGGCCGGCGACGATCGCGACGATGTCGAAGTAGGTCCACCACATCGCCGCGGTCAGGGCGACGCCGAGCACCGCCGCGGTGCCGATCCCGAGGCTGAGGGTGTGGGAAGCGCCGACGCCGATCGCGACGATCGACTCGCCGAGGGCGATGATCACGATCAGGCCGTGGCGCTCGGCGAAGTGCCCCGGCATCAGTTTCCAGCCTTCGGAGCCGAAGAAGTACGGGCCGCCCATGTCGAGAAGCAGGGCCAGCGCCCACAGCGCCCCCTGGGCGAGGCCGTCGAAGAGCGAGGCCAGCGCCAGCAGCGAGACCGCGACCGCCGTGCTGGCTGCCAGGCCGAGCACCGAGTGGCGCAGGCCGTCGTCGTCGGGGCTGGCGAGCATGAAGAGGGCGATGTGGGCGCTACGCACCACGCCGTAGATCAGGGCGAAGGCGAGGGCGAGGTTGCCGAACGCGTCCGGCACGCAGAGCGAGACGAGCAGGAGGGCCGCCATCGCCCCGAACATGACCAGCCGCACCGCCCCCTCCTCGGGGTCGACGACGCTGGTCAGCCAGGCATAGCCGGTCCACGCCCACCAGAGCATTCCCAGCACGAGCATGCCCTGGGCGATCCCCGACCAGGTCGGGTGGTGGGACATCAGCGCCGTGCACTGGGTGATCGCGAGGACGAAGACGAGGTCGAAGAAAAGCTCCAGCGGCGTCACTCGCTCGCCTTCGCGCAGGGTGGCGCCGAGGCGCGACTGTCGTTCCTCAGGCATCCTCTGCAGCGTATTGCGCGAGTAGCGCCTCCTCCTCGTCCTTCTTCGGGAAGAGGAAGAAGACGAGCGCGGCGCCGAGCAGGACGGCGACGATGCCGGCGGTGTAGGCCAGCTCATCGCCCTTCAGGAACGAAGCTTTGGCGGCGGCGACGATCTGGTTGGAGTACTGCGGGTACTGTTCGGCGAGGTCGGCGGCGCTGGAGAAGGACTTGGTCAGCTCGCCTTCGACGTTCTCGGTGACCTTGCTCGCTTCCGGCGAGGAGGCGATCGCGGCACCGGCGGCGGCGGCGTAGCCGGCGGTCAGCAGGGCGCCGAAGATCGACTGCATGATCGCGCCGCCGAGGTCGCGCTGCAGGTCGGCGGTGCCGGAGGCCATGCCGGCGCGCTTGACCGGCACCGAGCCGGTCAGCGAGTGGGAGGCCGGGGTGCCGGCGAAGCCGACGCCGATCCCGATCAGGGCGTAGCCGAGCCCGACCTTCCAGTAGGAGATGCCCTGCTTCCAGAGCAGCAGCATCGTCAGGAAGCCGAGCAGGCAGAAGACGTAGCCGATCAGCAGGGTGAAGCGGGCGCCGCGCGCCTCGACCAGCTTGGCCGAGCGGGGGGCGACGACAACCATCAGCGCCGCCGCGGGCAGGATCGCCAGGCCCGAGTCCACGGTCGAATAGTCGAGCACGTTCTGGAGGAACTGCTGGCCGATGAACATCGCGCCCATCAGCGAGCCGAAGACGATAATCCCGGCGCAGGCCGCGACCCAGAAGATCCGTCGCGAGGCCACCTCGAGGTCGTAGAGCGGCGAGCGGGCGCGCCGCTGGCGGATCACGAAGACCACCGCGGCCGCGATCGCGACGAGCCCGAGCCCGATCGCCAGCGTTCCCTTGCCCGGCACGGGGGCGAGGTTGATCCCCATCACGATCGCCGCGATCAAGAGGATCGAGAGGACGCCGCCGAAGTTGTCGACCGGCTCGGTCGTCTCGTTGACGTGGGCGGGGACGTAGCGCCAGGCCATGAAGAGGGCGAGGGCGGCCAGCGGCAGGGTGACGAGGAAGACCGAGCCCCAGTCGAAATGCTCGAGCAGGGCGCCGGAGAGCAGCGGCCCGAGTGAGGCGATCGCGCCGCCGATCGCCGACCAGAGGGCGATCGAACGGGTCCGCGAGTTGCCTGACCAGAGCGCGGTGATCAACGCCAGCGTGGTTGGGAAGGCCATCCCGGCGGCGATGCCGCCGAGGACGCGGGCGGCGAAGAGGACGCCGTCGGAGGGCGCGAAGCCGGCCAGCAGCGAGGCGGGGATCGAGAGCCCCATGCCGAGCAGCAGCATCATCTTGCGCCCGTAGCGGTCGCCGAGCGCGCCGAGGTAGAGGACTGAGGTCGCCAGCCCGAGCGAGTAGCCGACCGCGATCAAGTTGAGCGTCGTCTGGCCGGAGCCGAATGCCTTGCCGATGTCCGGCAGGGCGACGTTGGCAACCGCGAGGTTGAGGTTGGCGACCGCGGCGACGAGGATCAGCGCCGCGAGCACGAGACCGGCGCGTTGGGGGCTTCGCTCCTCCATCCCCCGGCAACCTATCCGAGCTTGACGGTCCTCACGCGGGAGATCTCCCCACCTTGAGAGGATCCCCGCCATGGCGGACGATCGCAAGCGAGCGGAGCAGCCCCGCGCGGAGAAGGTGATCCCCGGTGTCTGGAGGCTGCGACTGCCGCTGCCCTGGCCGGGCGTCCCACACGGCAACGTCTGGGCCATCGCCGCCGACGGCGGCATCGTCCTCTTCGACACCGGCATCGGTGGCAAGGGTGGCCTGCGCCGCTTCGACGTCGCCTTGGCCCAGGCCGGCTTCGGGCTCGAGGACGTGCGCCTGCTCGTCTGCACCCACTCCCACACCGACCACTACGGCCTCGCCGCGCCGATCGTCGCGGGGGCGGGCTGCGAGCTCTGGATGCACCCGGCCTGGGGCCACGTGCGCCTGATGGCCGACGACCCGCAGGCGGCGCTCGAGCAGCGAATCGAGATCGGCCGGCAGAGCGGCGTGCCGATGGCCTCGCTGGAGCGCTTCCGGGAGCGGCGCGAAGGGGACGACGACAACGGCATCGACGCGATCGTCGAGCCCGACCGGGACTTGGTCCCCGGGGTGGAGGTCGAGACCGACCTCGGCACCTGGCAGGTCTACGAGACGCCGGGCCACGCTCCGTCCCACGTCGTCCTGCATCAACCCGAGCGCAAGCTGATGATCTCCGGCGACCATCTGCTCGGCCGCACGGTGCTCTTCTTCGACCACGGCCACAGCCCCGACCCGGTCGGCGAATTCCTGCGCAGCCTCGACGAGGTCGAGCCGCTCGACGTCGATCTGGTCCTGCCCGGCCACGGCCGCACCTTCCGCGACCCGGAGGCGAAGATCGCCGAGGCCCGCCGCCAGGTCGGCGAGCTGCTCGGCAAAGTGCGCGACTCGCTCGGCGAGGGGGAGAAGACGGCCTTCGAGATCATCGCCGAGCTCGTCGGCCCCGAGAACGTCAACGGCCCGGCCAGCATCTGGGCCCTGCAGATCGTCCTCTCCAGCCTCGACCACCTGGCGATCCTGGGAGAGGCCGGCCCGATTGAGGGAACCGACCCACAGCGCTGGAAGCTCGGGTAGGTAGGCTCTCGCGTCGTGGCCAGCTTCACGCTTTTTCGCGAGGTTAAGGCGGCGCCCGAGGTCGTGTTCGATGTTCTCACGGACCATCGGCGCTACGCGGAGATCACTCGCCTGCGCAAGACCGAGTTGGAGCGCGAGGGCGAGCCGGCGCCGAACGGGGTCGGAGCGATCCGCGTGCTCTCCGCCGTCGGTCCGCCGATACGCGAGGAGGTGGTCGTCTACGAGCGGCCGAGCCGCTTCTCCTACAAGGTGCTTTCGGGCTTGCCGCTGCGCGATCACCTCGGCACCGTCTCGCTGGAGCCGAGCGACGGGGGCACCAGGGTCACCTACGCGCTGAAGGCGATTCCCACCGTTCCCTTCGCCGGCAAGGTCGTGATGCTCGGCCTCGAGCGCGCGGTCACGGAACTGCTGAACGGCGTCGTGTCCGAGTCCGAGCGGCGCGCTGTCGCGGGGACCTGAGCCGGCCCGGATGGGCGCGCGTCTACGGCGACTCTGGGGTGAGGCCAAGCGCGCGGGGCGCCACCCGCGCTGGTTCTGGCGCGAGCACCGGCGCCTCGTGCTCGCGGTCGCCGCTGTGGCGCTCGTCCTTCTGGTCGGTGGCGGCGTGCTCGCCTACGAGTTGCTGAAGCGGCCCGCCGACATCCACAACGAAGCAGCCGCCTTCCAGCCGCAGAAGCCGAAGCTGCAGAAGCGCAAGACGGTCAACTGGCCGCTCTACGGTTACGACCGCGCCCGCACTCGCTACCTGCCCGCCAAGGGCGTGCGGCCACCCTTCCATGAAGTCTGGCGCTACACGGACGGCCCGCTGCTCGAGTTCCCGCCGGCGATCGCCGGCGGGAAGCTCTACTTCGTCAACAACAGCGGCTTCGCCATCGCCCTCGACGCCGACACTGGCAAGCAGCTCTGGAAGCGGCGGATCGGACGCCTCAATGCCTCCTCGCCGACCTACTACAAGCACCGCCTCTACATCGTCAACCTCGTCCCCGGTCACGTCGTCAAGCTCGACGCCCGCACCGGCCGGATCATCTGGAAACACTCGCTGCCGGGGCGGGCCGAGTCCTCGCCGGTCGTCGTCGGCCGCAGCCTCTACTTCGGCGACGAAGACGGCAACCTCTACTCGCTCAGCACCCGCAACGGCCACGTGCGCTGGGCGACCGGCCTCGGTGGGCCGGTCAAGGCCGCGCCCGCCTATTACGGCGGCGTGCTCTACGTCGGCGACTACGGCGGCTACATGAACGCGGTCGAGGCCAAGAACGGCAGGCTGATCTGGCAGACCGGCTCGCTCGGCCAGGGCTTCGGCACCTCGGGCGCCTTCTACTCGACCCCCGCCGTCGCCTTCGGCCGCGTCTACGCCGGCAACAACGACACCCGCGTCTACAGCTTCGACCGCCATGACGGCACGATCGCCTGGACCTACTCGACCGGCGGCTACGTCTACTCAGGCCCGGCCGTCGCCAGCACCAGCCACACCGGTCCCACCGTCTACATCGGCTCCTTCGACGGCAACGTCTACGCGCTCAACGCAAAGAATGGCGTGCCGCGCTGGATCCGCTCGGCCGGCGGCTCGGTGATCGGCTCGCTGACCGCTGTCGGCGAAATCGTCTACGCCGCCGAGTTCGACGGCACCTCGACCACCGGCTTCACGATGAAGGGCGGCCACCCGGTCTTCCACTACCCGCGCGGCACCTACACCGCGGTCGTCTCCGACGGCCGCCGCATCTACCTGGTCGGTTACTCGAGCATCACCGCCCTGCAGCCGTTCAAGTACCGGCGTGGGCTGGCGAACCGGATCGTCGCCCGCTGACGTGTGCTGCATCGAGCCCCAAATGGGGGTCCGATGCAGTACGGGTAGGGCTAACGTCTGGGGGCTACGCCACCGGGTGGCGGGGGCGGTGCCTTTGGCGGGAACGGGGCGTAAGAAGGGAAGCGGCCGTTGTGGATCTCGTTGCGCAGTACGCCGAGGCTGAGCGGTGAGCTCTGCAGCCGGTAGGAGCTGGTCGAGCCGAAGTCCTGGTAATAGATGAGCATCTTGGTGCGGCGGTGGTGGTCGACCCAGGCCATCAGCTTGCGCACGTAGGCGGAGTCGTCACCGGTGTCGACGCTCCACTCGGTGATCGCGAAGGGCTTGTCGGAGTAGCGCCGGTAGAGGCCGTACAGGGCCTTCCAGTCCTGGTTGTCGGCGTAGAAGTCGGTCCCCGCCCAGTCGACCCACTTGGAGCCGGGGTAGAAGTTGCGCGGCCGGTTCTGCGGCGTGGTCGGCGAGCCGGCCGGCAGCGGGCTCCAGATCACTTCGACCGGCGCCTTGGGCAGGCCGGCGACATCGCTTTGCAGCGGCGGCAGGCCCGCTTCGTGCAGGCGGGCGTCGATCTGCGCACGCTTGCCGCCACCGTGGACGATCACGTAGATGCGGCGGAAGGCGAGTTTGTACCAGCGGGTGCTGTGGGCGGCGTCGCGGGGCTTGCCCGCGCAGTCGTAGGCGGCGTAGACGTTGAGGCAGCGGTTGGGCTCGCCCAGCGGCCGGATGTAGGCGCGCATCTGCTTCGACCAGAAGAGCTTGTTGAGGCGGATCAGGTAGTCATCGCCGCCGCCGGTGGCGATGCCGCGGGGGGTGATCAGCTCGTGGCCGTCGCTGTTGTCGGCGGTGGTGATGTGGAGCACCGGCCGCGCCCGCGCCGCCTGCCAGCGTTCGATCGAGTCGGGGAAGTCCGAGCCCCAGGTGCGGAAGGACTCGATCAGCGCGGGGTGCTTGTGCAGGGCGCTGGAGAACTGGCCGAAGTCGGCGCTGTCGCCGGTGTCGCTGAGCCCGAAGAAGACGTTTTTGCCACGCGGCACCAGTGAGCCGGCTCCGGCCGGCGCGGCGAAGAGCAGGCAGAGCGCGGCCACGGCGCAGAGCGCGCCGGCCGTCCTCGCCCTGTGCCGAAAGCGGTTCATCGATCGAGCCGGACATAGTGGCAAGCGGTGGCTCCCGGCCGTGAAATTCGCCTGCCGCTTTACTTCAGGGTGACGAAGACCACGAGCCGGAGGACGATTCTGATGCCGCTTGACCAGAGCAAAGTGGGGCAGCACATCGCATCGCAGATGGAAGCGATCGAAGCCGACTACGGGGACGACTGCGAGATCGGCGACATCTGCACGATCGTCGAGATCAGGGGACCCCACGGCTCCCACGTGCGGATGCGAAGCACCGCCTCCTCACCGCACTCGACCCTCGGTCTGCTCAAGCTCGCCGAACAGGTCGCGCTGGCCAACTTCGGCAGGGACGACGTCTAGAAGACCGCGGGGCCGGGCGCAGCGCCCGGCCCCAGTCCTGCTTCCCACTGTGCAACTCAACGTCGCTATCGCGAGGAGCTATTTCCAGGTGAGCGTCGCTTCGTTTTTGGGGTTTTTTTCTTCAACCCCTTTGAGTGTGATTTTGCCCGCGTAGGTTCCGCCTTCGAACGTCCCGGATCCGCACGTGCCTGTCAGCGTGTATTTCATGCCCGCCATTGTCTCCGCGATGTCGAGGTCTTTCCCGTTGGCTTTGTAGGTCGTTCCGTTCGTCGGTGTCTGCGCCGGTATGTCGATGCATTCGCGCCATTTGCCGCCTTCTTCGAACTGAAGGTCGATCGCATCGCCCGGGGAGGTGCATTCGATGTGCATCGGAGCGTGGTTTTTACCGGCCGGTATCGAGGATGTGAACACGTAGTAGCAGCTTGTCATCAGGACCTGGGCCCTCTCCATTTTGGTTTTCAGTTCGCATTCGCTGTAGGTCGGGACCACTTTGATTTCGCTCGCGGTTTTTTTCATCCCGTTCGTCTGGAACGAGATTTTTTTGCATTCGAGGATGCCGGCGACCGTTTCGAAGTCCTCGCCGGCGACCGAGGTCCCCGTGAGTGTCGTCGGTTCGACCGTGGAGTTGAACAGCTCGCCTACCGCGAAGGCCTGCGGAACGGCCACCGCGCTCACCGCGAACGTCGCGAGGAGCACGAGGCTGAATATCTCGAGCTTGCGCTTCATCTTGCTTCCTTCCTGTGGGGTTGATCGCCCGCCACGCATCGCGCGCGGACCGTGTCCTTGCAGGAGGCAGTTTGATTAACAAAGACTTAATAGTCAAGTTAATCAATGTAATGAAGCGGTGACGATCTCCAGTACTTCGGGGGCGTACTTGGCGACGAAGCTGGGGCCGACGCCGCGGATCGCGAGCAGGGCGTCGTCGTCGGCCGGACGGGTCACCGCTATTGCTTCCAGGGTTGAGTTGTGGGCGACCGTGAAGGCCGGCTTGCCGTCGGCGGCCTGTAGGCGCCAGGCCTTCAGCTGCTCGAAGAGGGGAGCGTCGGCGGCGGAGAAGTCGATCGGTGGGGCCGCGGTCTTCTTGGCGCTCGGCTTGCGGCGGATCGCGATCGTCTCGGAGTCGGGTAGCCAGCCCCGCGGGTCGCAGACGTCGCAGCAGCGCTCCAGCGGCTGGCCGGCCTGGCTGTCGCCGAAGTGGTCGAGCACGCTGCGCCGCCGGCAGCGCTCGGAGTAGATGAAGGATTTGATCGTCTGGTAGTCGCGCCAGCCGCGCTCGTGGGCGATCGCCAGGTCGGGATTGCCGGCGCGCTGTTGGTTGAAGCGGACCAGGCGGCCGAGGTCGGCCTTCATCGCCAGGAGCACGGCCTTCGCAGGCAGCCCGTCGCGCCCCCCGCGCCCGGCCTCCTGGTAGTAGGCCTCGAGGCTGGTCGGGATCGCCATGTGCCAGACCGAGCGGACGTCGGCCTTGTCCACTCCCATGCCGAAGGCGTTGGTGGCGACGATCACCTCTACCTCGCCGCTCATGAAGCGGGCCTGGGTGCCGCTGCGGTCCTCGGCCTCCATGCCGGCGTGGTAGCGGAGCGCCCGCAGCCCGGCTTCGCGCAACGCCGCCGCCACGTCGTCGGTGTCGCGGCGGGTGCCGCAGTAGACGATCGCCGGGCGGTTGGCCGGGTCGTCCAGGCCAGCTTCGAGCAGCGCCATCCGCCGCGCCTTGGAGCCCGTGCCTTCGAGTCGGACGACGTCGAAGGAGAGGTTGGGCCGGTCGAAGCCGGAGCGGACCTCGAGCGGCTCGCGCATCTCGAAGCGCGCGGCGATCTCGCGCGCCACCGCCTCGGTTGCCGTTGCGGTGCAGGCCATCACGGTCGGGCGTCCGAGGCGCTGGGCGATCTCGGGCAGCCGCAGGTAGTCGGGGCGGAAGTCATGTCCCCACTCCGATACGCAGTGCGCCTCGTCAACCGCGAGCAGGTCGATACGGCGCTGTTCGATCGCACCCAGGAAGACGTTGGAGCCGAAGCGCTCCGGCGAGCAGTAGACGATCCGCGCCTCGCCGCTGCGGACCTGGGCCAGGGCCTCGCGGGCTCTTTCTTCGCTCATCCCCGATGAGATCATCGCCACCGGGTGCCCGGCCGCGGTGAGGCGCTTCCACTGGTCGTTCATCAGCGCAATCAGCGGGCTGACCACGATCGTCAGGTCCTCGGTGGCCAGCCCGGGCAGCTGGTAACAGAGGCTCTTGCCACCGCCGGTGGGCATCACGATCAGGGAGTCCCGCCCATCGAGCGCTGCCTCAACCGCCTCCTTCTGTCCCGGCCGCCACGAGGTAAAGCCAAGCTTCCCCAGCAGCTCATCGGCGCGATCAGGCGCCGCAGCGGTCATCAATTCAGCCTGCCCATCCACGCATCCAGGCTATGCGCTCCTCCGGCGGGTGGCGCAGGAAAAGAGCGCAAATTGGTTTCGATCCCCACACGGCGGGAATTGGAAGAGTCCGTCTATGTAAAGGAGGAGCGATGTCCACCGTTGCAGTCATCGCCATAGTCATTGGCGCCCTGATCGTTCTTGCGATCGTGGTTTCGGCTGCCCGCCGTGCTCGCAGCCGCCGGCAGTTCGCGGAGGTGCAGGGTGAGGCGCAGCATCAGGACGTGCGCCACCACCGCGAGAAGGCGGAGGACAGCCGCACGGAGGCGGCGATCGCCGAGGAGCGGGCGGAGCGGGCGAAGGTCGAGGCGGAACTCAACGAGGAGCGCGCCGACCAGCGTGAGCGGGAGCTTGGCAGGAACGACTAGGAGGGACCCATGGCTCAGACCAAATCCAAAGCCAAACCGAAAGCCTCACCCAAACGAAGATCGGCGAGCTCACGGAAGTCGAGTTCTTCGCGGAAAGGGGCGAACTCCTCCAAATCAACCCCCACCGCAACGGCGACCCACGCGGCGGGCAAGGCCACGACTGCTGTTGGCCACGCGGCGGACAAGGCAAAGATCCCGCTGGTTGCCAGCGGCGCCGCGCTCGCGGGGGTGGCCGGTGGAGCGATGCTCGGCGCCCGGCAGGCGCGACGCAAGAAGAGCACCGCGGTTCGACTGGGCGAGTTCGCGCTGCAGATGCAGCAAGCCCGTCAGCCCGCCAATGGCAGCAAACGCCGCTCACCGGTGGAGGTCGTCCTGGAGGGACTGACCACCCGGCGCCCCCGCAGCTAAGCCCAAAACACGTGCCGGTCAGACGCGTCAGCTCCAGGCGCGTCTCCGGCGGGGCGCCCCTCCTCCCGTGACGGGACCCGCCGCTGAGAGCGTGGTCCCTCACGGGTGACCTACCCCCTGACGATCTGCGCCGGCACTTCCGACAGCAGCTCGGCCAGCGCGTCGATCTGCTGCGCCAGGGCTTCGATTTCCTTCGCCAAATTGGGGTCCTTCTTGGCGATCAACGGCTCGACCGCTTCGAGGGCGGCCTGGGAGCCTTCGACGTTGGCCTCGAAGTCGACCAGGTCGATGTGCGAGTAGCGCTCCTCCCTCGCCGGTGATCTTCGAGGCCGAGACCTCGCCGAGCAGCTCGCTTGCACCGTTGGCGATCTGCACCGCTGCAGTTCGACGTTCTTCACTTTCTGCTGGAGTTCCACGACGTTGGCGAGCAGCCGCTTGGCGACCGGAGTCATCCCCGCCACGGAGGTCGGATTTAGGTCTTCTCAGGGAGCCAGGGCTCGTACCACTGGCTGAGGCCGCGAGTGAGCTTGTCGGCCTCCTTGGGCCCCCAGGTCCCAGGTGCGTACGGGTGGACCGGTCCCGGTTCATCGAGCAGCGGCTCGACGATCCGCCAGGTCTCCTCGACGGTGTCCTGGCGGGTGAAGAGCTGGTAGCGGCCGGCGAGGGCGTCGCCGAGCAGGCGCTCGTAGGGCTCCGGCTCCTCGCCGGGGACCTTTTCGAACAGGACCTGGAGGTCGGCAGGCTCAAAGGCCTCCTCCCCCGCCCGCTTGGCGAAGAGGCGGATGCGGGCGCCGGGGGTGGGCTCGATCCGCACCGTCAGCTGGTTCGGATCGGGTTTCCCCGCGCCCATGCCGAGGCGCGGCGGGCGCTTGAAGGTGACCGTCACCTCGCTCGCCTTGGCCGGCATGCACTTGCCGGCGCGGATGAAGAAGGGGACGCCGCTCCAACGCCAGTTGTCTACCTCCAGCTCGACCGCGGCAAAGGTCTCGGTGGTCGAGTCGGCCGCTACGTCCTTGACGTCGCGGAAGCCCTCGTACTGGCCGCGCACGTAGCGTTTCGGGTCGGCGGTCCGGGTCGCTTTGAAGAATTCCAGCTTCTTGTCGCGGATCGAGTCGTGGTGGTTGCCGGTCGGCGGCCCCATCCCGACCAGCGCCAGGACCTGCAGGGCGTGGTTCTGGATCACGTCGCGCATCGCCCCGACGGCGTCGTAGAAGCGGCCGCGATCGTCGACGCCGAAGTTCTCGGCGATCGTCATCTGCACGTGCGCGACGTGCTCGCGGTTCCAGACCGGCTCCAGCAGCGAGTTGGAGAAGCGCAGGTAGGTGATGTCCATCACCGGCTCCTTGCCGAGGTAATGGTCGATGCGCAGGATCTGGTCCTCCCTCAGCACCTTGCACAGTTCGGCGTTGAGTGCCCGCGCCGATTCGAGGTCGTGGCCGAAGGGCTTCTCGATCACCACCCGCGCATTCTCGGTCAGCCCGGCCTCGCCCAGGCCGTGAACCACCGTGGCGAAGAGCGCCGGCGGGATCTCAAGGTAGAAGACCGGGCACTTGGCTTCGCCGATCGCCTTGCCGACGCGCTCGAAGGTGGCGGCATCGGCGTAGTCGCCCTGGATGTAGGTGAGGCGGGCGGCGAGGCGCTTGAAGACGTCCTCGTCGGGGCTGCTGACGGTGGCGCCGATCGCGTCGTGGGCGTGCCGGCGCAGCTTCTCGTCGTTCCAATCGTCGATCGCGACGCCGGCGATCGGGCAGTCGAGCTTGCCGCGGGCCTCCAACCGGTAGAGCGCCCGGAAGGTCATTTTCTTCGCCAGGTCGCCGCTGATCCCGAAGATCGTCAGCACGTCGGCCGCGGCGCCGTCCTTCGGTTTCGCCATCGCCCGCCAGGCTATCCAAGTCGATAGCCGGGGGCGCCGCTTGAGTCGCGTAGGGTAGGCCTGAGGAAGCAAGACCGGATCGAGGATGGGAGGAGCTGCTGATGGAGCTGGGAATCGTCGGACTCGGCCGGATGGGGGCGAACATGGCCCGCCGCCTGATGCGCGACGGCCATCGCATCGTCGCCTACGACGTCAACGCCGACGCGGTCTCCGCGCTGGCCGGCGATGGCGCCGACGGCGCCGGCTCGTTGCAGGAGCTGGCCTCGAAGCTGAGCGCGCCGCGCGCCGTCTGGGTGATGGTCCCCTCGGGCGAGATCACCGAGAAGACGGTCGAGGACGTCGCCGCGGCGCTGGAGCCGGGCGACGCGATCGTCGACGGCGGCAACTCCTACTACCGCGACGACATCCGCCGCGCCGAGATGCTGCGTGAAAAAGGCCTCGACTTCGTCGACTGCGGCACCAGCGGCGGCGTCTTCGGCTTGGAGCGCGGCTACTGCTTGATGATCGGCGGGCCGGACGGAGCGGTCGATCGACTCGACCCGATCTTCGCCAGCCTCGCCCCCGGCGTGGAGTCGGCCGAGCGCACTCCGGGGCGCAGCGGCGATGTCTCTCCGGCCGAGAACGGTTACCTGCACTGCGGTCCGAACGGTGCCGGGCACTTCGTGAAGATGGTCCACAACGGGATCGAGTACGGGATCATGGGCGCCTACGCCGAGGGTCTCAACATCCTCAAGAACGCCAACGCCGGCAAGGTGCAGCGCGAGGCGGACGCGGAGACGGCGCCGATGGAGCAGCCCGAGTACTACCAGTACGACCTCGACCTGCCCGAGGTCGCCGAGGTGTGGCGGCGGGGCAGCGTTATCGGCTCCTGGCTGCTCGATCTGACCGCGGCATCGATGCAGGAATCCCCCGATCTCTCCGACTTCGCCGGCCGCGTCTCGGATTCCGGCGAGGGTCGCTGGACCTCGATCGCGGCGATCGACGAGGGCGTGCCCGCGCCGGTGCTGACTGCGGCGCTGTACGAGCGCTTCTTCTCGCGCGGGCTCGACGACTTCGGCGACAAAGTGCTCTCCGCCATGCGCAAACAGTTCGGCGGCCACGACGAGAAGGCTTCCTGATTCCCGCAAACGGGTAGGCGATGGCTATCGAGATCAAAATCCTTCCGGATGCCGACGCTGCCTCGCGCTACGCAGCTGAAGCCGTGGCGGCCGCGGGACAGGAGGCAGTCGAGGCGCGGGGGGAGTTCGATCTGGCGCTGAGCGGCGGCAAGACGCCCTGGGCGATGATCGGCCTGCTCGGTGAAATGGAGGGGATGCCCTGGGAGGACGCGCACATCTTCCAGGTCGACGAGCGGGTCGCACCGCCCGGCGACGATGCGCGCAACCTCACCCACCTGGTGCAGATGCTCTCGATCGACCACCAGTCGGCGCTGCGGCCGATGCCGGTGACCAGCCGTGACCTCGAACTCTCCGCCGCCGAGTACGAAGTGCACGTCCCGGAGCGACTCGACCTCGTCCACCTCGGCCTCGGCCCCGACGGACACACCGCCTCGCTCGTCCCCGGTGACTCGGTGCTCGAAGTCGACGACCGCCGTGTCGCGATGACCGGTGCCCCCTACCAGGGCCACCTGCGCATGACGCTGACCTACGCGGCGCTCGCGGCGGCGCGCCAGATCCTCTGGCTGACGCTCGGCGAGGGCGGGCGCGAGCCACTCGCCAAGCTGCTGGCCGGCGACCAGTCGATCCCCGCCGGCCGGGTCGAGAACGAGAACATGCTCGTCGTCTGCGACGAGGCAGCCGCCGGGAGACCGGCGGGATGAGCGCGGACCCGGACGCGGACGCGGACCCGGCCGATTACGAGACCCTGCTGTACGGCGTCGCCGACGGGGTCGCCACGGTCACCCTGAACCGGCCGGACTCGCTCAACACGATCGTGCCGCCGATGCCCGAAGAGGTCGAGGCCGCGGTCGAGCGAGCGGTTCGCGACGAGACGGTGAAGGTGATCGTCCTGCGCGGCGCCGGGCGGGCCTTCTGCGCCGGCTACGACTTCGGCGGCGGCTTCCACCACTGGGACGAGGCGCTGACCACCGATGGCAAGTGGGACCCGGGCAAGGACTTCGTCGCCGCGACCGCGCCGGCGCTGGCGCCGACGCAGAAGCTGATGAGCGTCTGGCGCTCTCCGAAGCCGGTCATCGCCCAGGTTCACGGCTGGTGCGTGGGGGGCGGCAGCGACTTCGCCCTCTGCGCCGACTTGGTGATCGCCAGCGAGGACGCCCGCATCGGCACGCCTTACTCGCGCATGTGGGGCGCCTATCTCTCGGGCATGTGGCTGTACCGGCTGGGGCTGACCAAGGCCAAGGAGTACGCGCTGACCGGCAAGCCGCTGTCGGGGATCGAGGCGGCCGAGGTCGAGTTGATCAACCGCGCGGTGCCCTTCGAGCGGTTGGAGCAGACCGTCGCCGAGGCCGCCGGCGAGCTGGCCTCGATCCCCGCATCGCAACTGGCGGCGATGAAGCTGGTCGTCAACCACGCCTACGAGAACATGGGCCTCGCCTCGACCCAGACCCTCGGTCCGATCCTCGACGGGCTGATGCGCAACACGCCCGACGCGAAGAGCTTCATCGAGCTCGCCGAGCACCAGGGCGTCTCCGCCGCGATCGGCGAGCGCGACGGTCCCTTCGGCGACTACAGCCGGGCCAACCCGGAGGACAAGCCCGACCCGGACAACGTGATCGAGCCCTGAGCATTAGCGTATCCGCTAACATCTGACTATGATCGCAAGCGAAATCCTCAGACGCAGTGGTCTCAGCCAGGCAGAGTTGGCGCGGCGCGCTGGGATGCCGCGGTCGGTTGTGAACGCCTACGTGCGCGGCAAGCGCGAGCCCGGCGAAAAGGCGCTGATCCGCCTCGCTACCGCAGGTGGTTTTGAGCTCAAATTGGCGCGTCGCAAACCGCCTGTCGATGTCGGTCGAGCGAGCAAGCTTCTGGTTCAAGTTCTGGAGCTTGCAGAGGCTCTGTCGTTTCGCCCCAAGCGCGAGCTGACCTATCCTCGCTTGGCAGACCGCATTCTCAGCACTAGTTGAGAATGCCCTCCGTTCAGACCTCGCCCAGCGAGACGGCGTGGTTGGCGACGACTCGTCCCTCGGGGTCCCACTTGCTCTTGACCTCGCCGAGGCGGGCGCAGACGTCGGCGGGGAGGATCGCGTCGACGTCGCAGGGGCCCTCGGTGAAGTTGTAAGTAGCCGCCGTCGGCTGCGCCAGGGGCGCATCGTCTCCTCGATCTTGGCCAGGTGGGCCGGGATCGCCTCGCCCAGCTCCGGCGTCATCGGCATGCCGACGCTGTACATGGCGAAGCCGCCGTCGAGGTGCGAGAGGGCGCCGCCGTTCTCGTCCGGCCGGCCGAGCGCGCCGCCGATGTGGCGCAGCTCGCTGAGCAGCAGCGGCGAGCCCGAGTCGGGCCCGGCGACCGAGACGAAGGCGTCGATCGCCTCGTCCGGCAAGCTCCCGAATCGTCCCTCCTTCGCCGACCCCTGGCACCGGGTTCTCCGGGTCCATGTGGATTCGGCAGAGGCCCGCGGCGGGCATCCAGGCGAAGGTGTCCATGATCGTCTCGCCGATCTCGCGCAGCGGCGCGAACGTCGCTTCCCCCTCGGCTTGGTCGCCGATGCAGGCCCCGTCGATCGTCAGCAGCGGCCTGCCCCGGATCGGCTCCGGCACGTCGGGGATCGGCGGCGGGGTGACGAAGCGGACGACCGAGGTGACCTCCTCGGAGACGCTCGGCCGCCCAGTCGCGGTAGGCGCGGACGGCCTCGGCACCGACCTCGGCGGGGAAGACCAGCGCGCCCGCGTAGATCTCGGCGATCGGCAGCAGGTTGACGCTGCAGGGCGGTAACGATCGGCGTAGCCACCGCCACCACCGCGCATCGCCCAGAAGAGGTCCGGGTCGTTGTCGGCGTCGACGGTGCGCGGCTCGCCCTCGGCGGTGACCAGCTCGATCGCCATAACCCGGTTGCAGGCGAAGCCGTGCGCGCGGCCGAGCCAGCTGAGGCCGCCCCCGAGCGTGTAGCCGATGACGCCGACGTCGGGCGAGGAGCCGGGCAGCGAGCACAGTCCGTGCTCGCCCGCCGCCTCGGCGAGCTCCAGGGAGAGCACGCCTGCCTCGACCCGCGCCGTGCCGGCCTCGGGGTCGACCTCGATCCCGCGCATCCGCTCGGTCTTGAGCAGGATCGTTCCCTCGAGCGGCGCCAGGGGCGCGGCGCCGTGGCCGGTGCCCTGGCCGGCGACCTTGAGGCCGTTCTCGGCGGCGAAGCCGACGGTCGCGGCGACGTCCTCGGCGCTCTCGACGAAGGCGACGGCGACCGGCCGCTGGTCGGCGGCGAGGTTCCAGGCCAGCCGCGCCTGGTCCCAGTCGGAGTCGGCGGGGGTGGCGATCCGGCCGACGATCGCCAGCCCGGTGAAGTCGGTCAGTGGAGTCTCCTTGAAGAGTCAGCGAAGGATCAATTCAACGTCAAACGGTTCACAGCGTCGCCCTCCCCGACCAGCACCTCGCTCACCATATCCGCCGGGAAGAGGCCGTGCGCGGCGACTCCCGGGTCGGCCTCGAGGCGGGCGGCGAGGGTCGCCGGGTCGCCGATCTCACCGCGGTAGTCGGCGATCACGCCCGCCGTCGGGGCTGCGGCGGCACGTCGCGCAGCTCTACCTCGGCACCCGAGCCGGGCGAGGGTCGAGGCGCAGGCCGAAGGCGAAGCAGCTCGAGCGGTACCGGGGCGGCTGAGCGAGCTCGACCGGCTTGCTCGAGTCGGCGATGACGACGAAGCGCTCGGCCGCCGCGGCGACGATCTTCTCGCGCAGGTGGGCGCCGCCGCCGCCCTTGATCAGCCAGCCGTCGGGGGTCACCTGGTCGGTGCCGTCGATCGCGATGTCGAGGCGCTTCAGCTCGCTGAACTCCTCGACCGGGATGCCCAGCTCACGCGCCTGCTCCTCGGTGGCGACCGAGGTGGCGACGCAGCGGATGCCGCTCGAGCCCGCGGGCGGCGATCGCCGGCAGCAGGTGGGCGACGGTCGAGCCGGTGCCGAGGCCGACCGTCATCCCGTCCTCGACCAGCTCCGCCGCCGCCTCGGCGGCGATCCGCTTCTCGTCGTCGGCTCGCCACCGGCGCGGGACTCTATGCTCGCGTGGCGATGGACGCACGCATCTGGCTTACGGGAAAAGACGGCGAGCCGCGGTCGGTCGCGCTTGGCGGCGAGCGGACGATCGGTCGGGCGCGATCCCGAGGCCGACATCTGCATCGACGACGAGGCGGTCTCCTGGAACCACCTCGAGATCGAGAGCCGCGGCGGGCGTGCTGATGGCGACCGACCTCGACAGCCGCAACGGCACCGCGCTGAACGGCGAGCCGCTCGACCGTCCGCGCCGCCTCCGCGATGGCGACGTGCTGATCGTCGGCGGCCACCGGCTCGAAATCTCGGACCCCGTCCCCGGCCGGGCGGGGGCCGACCATTGCCGCGAGCGAGCCCGCGGTCGCTCTCACCGAGGAGGAGCGGGCGACCGCGTCGGCCCTCGTCGCCCCCTACCGCAGCGAGGGTGCCTTCGCCGGCCGTCCCGCGACGCGGGCGGAGATCGCCGAGGCGCTCCACGTCAGCGAGCGCACCGCCCAGCGACGCCTCGACGCGCTCGCCGCCAAGCTCGACGTCCCCGGCGACGCCGGCCGCGAGCGCCCCCGCCTGATTGCGGCCCGCGTCATCGAGCTCGGCCTCGATCGCTGACCCGGACCGGGCCAAACCTGGCTCGGTGCGTGTCGCGGTTGTCGTTGGCGAGCACGGCTTGGCAGCGCAGCATCGGTGGAGCAAGTTCACCGAATGAAAGGAATTGCCATGCGCCACCGATCACTGCTCATCTCAGCCCTCGCCATGCTCAGCCTCGCCATCCCGGCGACCGCGAGCGCGGCACACAACGCCGGGGCGGTCGTGTTCTCGAAAGCGTCAACCGTCGAAGGCGTCGCCAAAGGCGGCCTCTTCGCGGTTCGCGACGGGCACCTCAACCAGCTGACCGAAGACCCGACCGACGCCGAACCGGACTTCTCCGCCGACGGGCGGACGATCGCCTTCGTCCGTGGCGGTGACATCTGGGCGATGCGGGCCGATGGCTCGGGCCAGCACCTGCTGACCAGCGGCCCCGACATCGACGGGCGCCCGCTCGTCTCGCCCAACGGGCGCTACGTCGTCTTCGAGCGACGGGCGGCCGCGGGCGCGCCGCGCGACCTCTACACGGTCGGCGTCGGTGGCGGCGAAGCGCACGCGCTCGTCTCCTCGGCCGCCGACGAGCATGAAGCCACGTTCTCACCCGACGGCTGCATGATCGCTTTCGTGCGCAGTGTTGCTGTCGCAGGTGGAGGGGCTGCCGACGATGTCTTCTCGGTTCGCCCAACTGGAATCAAGCTGAGGCGTCTCACTCATACGCCCGGGATCGACGAGTTCGCGCCGCGCTACTTCGACGACGACGAGGGCATCGTCTTCAGCCACGGGCAGAGCGGTGAGGGACCTGGCGCCTACGCCGACGTCTACACGATGCTCGCCAACGGCAACAAGGCGCGGCCACTGATCCGCGGCGCCGGCTCTGCCTACGTCGAAGACGTAACGCCGAACGGGCGGCTGCTGCTCTTCCGTCGCGACCAGGGCCTCTGGTCGAAGCCGATCGGCCCGGGCAAGGCGCATAAGCTCGCCCAGCTGCCGGACGGCTCGAAGACCAACGGCGTCTTCTCCTCCGACGGCCGCAGGGTTGCCGCGTTCGTGGCGGCCGAAGAAAAGCAGTCGCTGGTCGCGATCGACGTCTCCAGCCGGCGTCAGACCGAGCTCGCGGAAGGCTTCGAGGCCTCCGAAAAAGACGGCACCGTGATCGGTCCGGTGATCGCATGGCAGCCGGTCCGCTAGGACGGCGCCGATAGGGGACGCCACGCGGCGGTATATAACCGCCGCGTGGCAGAACCTGTCATCGGATCCACGCTGGCCGGCTACCGCCTCGATGCGTTGATCGCGCGGGGCGGGATGGGGGTCGTCTACCGGGCCACCCACCTGGCGCTGGAACGCCCCGTCGCGCTGAAGGTGATCGCGCGGCAGTTCGCCGACGACGAGGGATTCCGCGACCGTTTCCTGCGCGAGTCGCGCCTCGCGGCCAGTCTCGACCACTCCGCTGTCGTGCCGATCTTCGACGCTCGCGAGGAGGACGGCGAGCTGATCGTCGCGATGCGCTTGGTCACGGGTGGGGACCTGAAGAAGCGGATCAAGGCCGGCGGCCCGCTGCCACCCGCGGAAGCGATCGGACTGCTGGGCCAGATCGGCGCCGCCCTCGACGCCGCCCACGTCGCCGGCATCGTCCATCGCGACGTCAAGCCGCACAACATCCTGCTCGAACGCGAGCGTGCCTACCTGACCGACTTCGGGCTCGCCAAGGCGCTCGGCGACAGCGGCGTCCTCAGCGGCACCTCGGTCGTCGGCACGGTCGAATACATGTCGCCCGAGCAGTGGCGCGGCGACCAGGTCGGCCCGCCAGCCGACGTCTACTCGCTCGGTTGCGTCCTCTACGAGTCGCTGACCGGGGTCGTCCCGTACGCCCGTCGAGAAGGCGACGCAGAGCCGCAGATGCCACGGGGCCTCGACGCGGTGATCGAACGCGCCGTCGCCAAGGATCCCGCCGAGCGCTACGCGACCGCCGGTGAGCTGATCGAGGCCGCCCGCGAGCGCCAGGGCGCGACGCCGGCGGCGACCCTGGTCCTTTCCGACCCCGCCGATCGCCCGACCCTCGGACGTGCCGGTGGAGAGAGGTCCATATGGACCCCGCAGCACCGGCACGTCGGTTGGCGTGAGCGACTTGCCCCGAGGACGAAGCAATGGCTGGGGGCCTCGGTCGCGCTTCTCGCCGGCGCGGTCTCGCTGGGATTTCTGCTGCTGGGCGGGGACGGTCCCTCTGTCTCGGCGCCGATCGAGGTTGGCCGCCCGCCGCTCCGCCTCGCGGTCGATCCGCAAGCCGTCTGGGTTACGAGCGCGCCGGACGGCACTCTCTCGCGAGTCGATCCTGGGACCGCCGCCGTCGCGGGCCGGCCGTTTTATCTGGAAAAAGGCATCGCGGGAGTGACGACCGGCGCTGGCTCGGTCTGGCTCTCCAGCCCGCGCCGCGGCGCGGTCCTGCGGGTCGACCCCGCCACTGGACGGGTGACCGCCAGGGTCGACGTCGGCGGCCGCCCCGGCGCGATCGTCTTCGGCGGCGGCAGGGTCTGGGTTGCAGACGACGCGGGCAGTGGGGTGACGGCGATCAACGCGGCGGGGGGACGGATCTTCAAGCGGGGCATCCCACCGCACGCTGCGCCCCTGCGCCTCGCGGTTGGAGCCGGCGCCGTCTGGGTGAGCAGCGCCTCCACCGGCGCCGTGCGGCGCATCGACCTGGGCAGCGCGACCTCTGGTGCCCCGATCCCGGCGGGTCGCGGCCCAGCCGGCGTCACCGTCGGCGGCGGCCTGGTCTGGGTCGCCAACAGTCGCGTGGACCGCGTCACGCGGGTCGATCCCGCGACCCACACCCTCTTCGGCGTGCCGATCGCCGTCGGCGAACGCCCCGGCGGCATCGACGCGGGCACCGAAAGCGTCTGGGTCGCCAACTCAGCCGAAGGCACCGTCAGCCGGATCGGGATCGAAAGCGGCGAGACTGAAGGAGACCCGATCTCCGTCGGCCCGGATCCCGGCGCGATCGCCGTCGGCAAGGAATCCGTCTGGGTAGCCAACAACGGCAACGGAACGATCACCCGCATCGAACCCTGAGCTGCAATCAATAGGATCGTGACACCGGTGAAGCAGGACATCGACCAGCTCTGCGTCAACACGATTCGCACGCTGTCGATCGACGCGATCGAGAAGGCCAACTCGGGCCATCCGGGGACGCCGATGGCGATGGCCCCGGTCGCCTACACGCTCTGGCAGCGCGTCCTGCGCTTCGACCCCGCCGACCCGATCTGGCCCAACCGCGACCGCTTCGTCCTCTCCGCCGGTCACGCTTCGATGCTGCTCTATTCCCTGCTCTTCCTGGCCGACGTGCAGGCGGTCGAACCCGACTACGAGGTGACCGGCCGCACCTCGGTCTCGCTCGACGACATAAAGAGCTTCCGCCAGCTCGACTCGCGTGCGCCCGGCCACCCGGAGTACCGCTGGACCTCGGGCGTGGAGACGACTACGGGCCCGCTCGGACAGGGGATCGCGACCAGCGTCGGGATGGCGATCGCCTCCAAGTGGCAGGGCGCCCGCTACGGCGCCGAGCTCTTCGACTTCGACGTCTACGTGATCGCCGGCGACGGTTGCCTGATGGAGGGCGTCTCCAACGAAGCGGCCTCGATCGCCGGTCACCTGAAGCTCGACAACCTCTGCTGGATCTACGACAACAACCACATCACGATCGACGGCCACACCGATCTGGCCTACGGCGACGACGTGCCCCTGCGTTTCGAGGGCTACGGCTGGAACATCGTCCGCGTCGAAGACGCGAATGACACCGATCGGATCGCAACCGCCTTCAAGGAGTTCAAAATGGAGGAGGCCCGACCGACGTTGATCATCGTCGACTCCCACATCGGCTGGGGCTCCCCGCATAAGCAGGACACGGCCGCCGCTCATGGCGAGCCGCTCGGCGACGAGGAGGTGCGTGAGACCAAGCGCGCCTACGGCTGGCCCGAGGACGCCCAGTTCCTCGTCCCCGACGGGGTCAAGGAGCACTTCGCCGCCGGCGTCGGGGTGCGCGGCGCCGAGCTGCGCGCGGAATGGGAGGCGAAGCTCGCTGCCTACGCGGGCGGCAACGCCGACCTCGCCGCCGAGATCGAGGCGACGCAGAGGCGTGCGCTCCCCGACGGTTGGGATGCCGGCATCCCCGGCTTCGAGCCCGACGAGAAGGGGCTGGCGACGCGCAAGGCTTCGCAGAAGGTCGAGAACGCCATTGCCGAACGGGTGCCGTGGCTGCTCGCCGGCTCCGCCGACCTGACCGACTCGACCTCGGTCCGTCTCGACTTCGACGGCGCGGTCGACTTCGAGCCCGGTGCCTACGACGGTCGCCAGCTGCACTTCGGCATCCGCGAGCACGAGTCGGCGGCGATCTCCAACGGCCTCTCGCTCTCCAAGCTGCGCCCGCTCTGGTCGACTTACCTGACCTTCTCCGACTATGCCCGCCCGGCGATCCGCCTCTCGGCGCTGATGGAGCTTCCGGTGATCCACCTCTTCACCCACGACTCGATTGGACTGGGGGAGGACGGCCCGACCCACCAGCCGGTCGAGCAGCTCGCCTCGCTGCGGGCGATCCCCGGCCTCGACGTGATCCGTCCCGCCGACGCCAACGAGGTCGCCGAGGCCTGGCGGGTGGCGATCGACCGCACCCGCCAACCGGTCGCCCTCGTCCTCACCCGTCAGAACGTGCCGATCTTCGACCGTGAGAAGTACGGGTCCGCCGAGGGACTGCGGCGCGGCGGTTACGTGCTCGCCGACGCCGAGGGCGGCGATCCCGAGCTGATCCTGATCGCCACCGGCAGCGAGGTGGCGCTGGCACTCGCCGCACACGAGGAGCTGAGCGGCGAAGGGATCCGCTCACGCGTCGTCAGCCTGCCCTGCTGGGAGTTGTTCGACCGCCAGGACGACGCCTACCGCGATCAGGTGCTGCCGCCGAGCGTGACCGTGCGTGTCTCGATCGAGGAGGCCTCGACGCTGGGTTGGGACCGCTACGTGGGTACCGGCGGCGTCAAGATAGGGATGCACACGTTCGGTACCTCAGCGCCGCTGAAGGACGTCCAAGACAAGTTCGGCTTCACCCCCGACCGGGTGGCCGAAGCCGCAAAGGAGCTGCTCTCATGAAGCCGACCGCGAAACTGCACGAGCTGGGCCAGAGCCTCTGGCTCGACAACATAACCCGCACGATGCTGGGGGACGGCACGCTCGCCGGGTACATCGAGGAGCTCTCCGTCACCGGCCTGACCTCCAACCCGACGATCTTCGACAAGGCGATCTCCGGCGGCGACGCTTACGACGAGCAGATCGCCGAGCTGGCTCCCAAACTCGACGACGCCGAGGAGATCTTCTTCCAGCTGGCCCTCGCCGATCTTCGCGACGCGACCAAGCTCTTCGAGGGAGTGCACGAGCGCACCGCCGGGGTCGACGGCTTCTGCTCTCTGGAGGTCTCGCCGAAGCTCGCCGACGACACCGCCGGCACGATCGAGCAGGCGGCAAAGCTCCACAGCGAAGGCGATCGCGAGAACCTCTTCATCAAGATCCCCGGCACCGAGGCCGGCCTGCCGGCGATCGAGGAGTCGATCTTCGCCGGCATTCCGATCAACGTCACCCTGCTCTTCGACCGCGAGCAATACCTGGCCGCCGCCGATGCCTACCTGCGTGGGCTCGAGCGCCGAATCGAGGCCGGTCTCGACCCCGACGTGGCCTCGGTCGCCTCGATCTTCATTAGCCGCTGGGATGTCGCCGTCGCCGGCGAAGTGCCGGACGAGTTGCGCAACCGGCTCGGCCTGGCGATCGGCTTCCGCGCCTACAGGGCCTACCGCGAGCTGCTCGACTCGCCGCGCATGCAGCGCCTGATGAACGAGGGCGCCCGCCCGCAGCGCCTGCTCTGGGCCAGTACCGGCGCCAAGGACCCGGAAGCCTCCGATGTCCTCTACATCGAGGGCTTCGCCTCGCCACTCACGGTGAACACCGTGCCCGAGCCGACCCTGAAGGCGTTCGCCGATCACGGCGAGGTGGGGGACCCGGTGCCGGCCGACGGCGGCGACGCTGAGAAGGTTCTGGCGCAGTTCGCCAGCGCTGGGATCGACGTCGGGGCACTGGCCCAGCGCCTGCAGGACGAGGGCAAAGGGGCCTTCGTCAAGTCCTGGACCGAGCTGACGAAGACGATCGAGTCGCAGCTCGGAGCACGGGCGTGAACGACCCCGGGCCGACCCTGCGCCAGGGAGAGGCGTGGCCGGCACTGGAGCGCCTCCACGCCCAGATCGCCGACACCCACCTGCGCGAGCTCTTCGCCGCCGACCCCGACCGCGGCGAGCGCCTGGTCGCCAACGGCGCCGGCCTCCATCTCGACTTCTCCAAGAATCTCGTCACCGACGAGGCACTGATCATGCTCGGTCAGCTGGCTCGCGAGCGCGGCGTCGAGGCGCGCCGCGAAGCGATGTTCGCCGGCGAGCACATCAACGTCTCCGAGGACCGCGCCGTGCTGCACGTGGCGCTGCGGATGCCGCGCGAGCGCTCGCTGATCGTCGACGGGGTCGACGTGGTCAGGGAGGTGCACGAGACGCTCGACCGGATGGGCGACTTCGCCGAGCGGGTGCGCTCGGGCGCCTGGACCGGCCACACCGGCAAGCTGATCCGCAACGTCGTCAACGTCGGCATCGGCGGCTCGGACCTCGGGCCGGTGATGGCTTACGAGGCGCTGCGCCACTTTAGCCACCGCGACCTCACCTTCCGCTTCGTCTCCAACGTCGACGGCACCGACTTCGCCGAGAAGACGCGTGACCTCGATCCGGCGGAGACGCTCTTCGTGATCTCCTCGAAGACCTTCACCACGCTGGAGACGATGACCAACGCCCACACCGCGCGCGAGTGGCTGCTGGCCGGGTTGCGCGGCGAGGAGGAGGCGATCGCCAAGCACTTCGTCGCCGTCTCGACCAACGCCGAGGAGGTCGCGAAGTTCGGCATCGACACCGAGAACATGTTCGGCTTCTGGGATTGGGTCGGCGGCCGCTACTCGATGGACTCGGCGATCGGCCTCTCGACCATGTTGGCGATCGGGCCCGCCCAGTTCGCCGAGATGCTGTCCGGCTTCCACGCGATGGACGAACACTTCCGCGAGACCCCGGCGGCCGGCAACCTGCCGATGCTGATCGGCCTCCTGTCGGTTTGGTACGGCGGCTTCTTCGGCGCCCAGACCTGCGGCGTCTTCCCCTACGACCAGTACCTGCACCGCTTCCCGGCCTACCTGCAGCAACTGACGATGGAGTCCAACGGCAAGCACGTCACCCTCGAGGGCGCCCATGTCGACTACGACACCGGGGCGATCTTCTGGGGCGAGCCGGGGACCAACGGCCAGCACTCCTTCTACCAGCTGATCCACCAGGGGACACGACTGATCCCCTGCGACTTCATCGGCTTCATGCAGAGCAACAACCCGCTCGGCGACCACCACGACCTGCTGATGTCGAACGTCTTCGCGCAGAGCGAGGCTCTCGCCTTCGGCAAAACGCCCGAGCAGGTGCGGGAGGAGGGGACGCCGGAGGAGATCGTGCCGCACCGGGTGATGGAGGGCAACCGCCCGTCCAACACGATCCTCGCCGAGCGTCTCGACCCGTTCACGCTCGGCACCCTGGTTGCTCTCTACGAGCACAGCACCTTCACCCAGGGAGCCGTGTGGGGGATCGACTCCTTCGACCAGTGGGGGGTCGAGCTGGGCAAGGCGCTCGCCGTCGCGATCATCCCGGAGCTGCAGGCGGCCGAGGAGCCAAAGCTGAAGCACGACAGCTCGACCAACGCGCTGATCCGCCGCTATCGCCAGGCGAGGGCCAAGGCATAGGAGTGCCCGGCATCGACGCCCTCCCGCTCGCGGCGTCGGAGTCCAACCTGCTCGCCGCGCGCGAGCTGATGGCGTTCACGCTCGCCTTCCACATCGTCCTCTCCTGCCTCGGCGTCGCTCTGCCGGCGATGATCCTCACCGCCAACTGGCTGGGGCTGAAGCGCGACGATCCCGACGCGATGCGCCTGGCCCGCCGCTGGTCGAAGGCGATGGGCGTGACCTTCGCCGTTGGCGCCGTCACCGGCACCGTGCTCAGCTTCGAGTTCGGCTTGCTCTGGCCGAACTTCATGTCCCGCTTCGGTGACGCCTTCGGGATCGCCTTCGCGGTCGAGGGGCTTTTCTTCTTCACCGAGGCGATCTTCCTCGCGATCTACATCTACGGCTGGAAGCGGCTCAGCGGCTGGGCGCACTGGTGGAGCGGCGTGCCGATGGTGATCACCGGGATCGGCGGCGCCTTCTCGGTAGTCACCGCCAACTCCTGGATGAACGCGCCGCAGGGCTTCACCCTCGACTCCGCCGGCAAGGTGGTCGAAACCGAGCCCTTCAAGGTCCTCTTCAACCCGGCTTGGCACTACGAGGTCCCGCACATGATCCTCGCCGCCTACATGGTCGTTGGCTTCCTCGTCGCCTCGATCTACGCGGTCGGGATGCTGCGCGGCCGGCGCGACCGCCTTCACCGGCTCGGCTTGCTGATCCCGCTCACGATCGCCTGCATCGTCACCCCGATCCAGCTCTTCGTCGGCGACACGGCGGCGCGCGAAGTCGCCGATCACCAGCCGGCCAAGTTCGCCGGCATGGAGTGCATCCAGAAGACCGGCGACGACCAGACCGAGTACATCGGTGGCATCTGCACGTCGGACGGGGTCAAGGCGGCGATCCCGATCCCGGACCTCGATTCCTACCTGGTCGGCTTCAGCAAGAACACCGAAGTCACCGGGCTTGCCAGCATCCCCGCTGATGAACGGCCGCCAGCCAACACGATGCTCCACCTAGCCTTCGACGCGATGGTCGGGATCGGCTCGGCGCTACTGGCGCTCGGCGCCTGGCTCGGCTTCGTCTGGTGGCGACGGCGCGACATCCCGCGCACCCCATGGTTCCTCCGTGCGGTTGCCGTCTCCGGCGCCGGCGCGATCCTTGCCCTCTGGTTCGGCTGGATCGTCACCGAGGTCGGCCGCCAGCCCTGGATCGTGCAGGGCTACATGCGCACCTCCGAAGCGGTGACCGAGGCGCACGGGATCTGGTTCGCCTTCGGCGGCGTGCTGCTGCTCTACGCCGGTCTCGGGACGGGGGCGATCCTCGTCCTGCGCGCGATGTCGCGGCGCTGGCGCGCGGAGGAAGACGACGAGTCCGAAGTCCCCTACGGACCGCAGGAGGCGGCCGCACCATGAGCCGCGCCGATCTGGCCGCGGCGATCCTCTGGACCGGGGCGACGCTCTACGCGCTCTTCGGCGGCGCCGATTTCGGCGCCGGGGTGTGGGACCTGCTGGCCGGTCTCGACGAGCGCAAGGGCGAACGGCCGCGGGCGCGGATCCAGCGTTCGCTCACGCCCGTCTGGGAGGCAAACCACGTCTGGCTGATCTTCATCCTGGTCGTTCTCTGGACCGCGTTCCCCGAAGCCTTCGGGGTGATCATGTCGACGCTCTACGTGCCGATCGCGCTCGCGGCGCTGGGGATCGTGCTGCGCGGCGCCGGTTTTGCCTTTCGCAAATCGATCCGCCGCACCGAGTACCGGCGCGCAATGGGGGCGACCTTCGCCCTCTCCTCGCTGCTGACCCCTTTCTTCATGGGGACGGTCGTCGGCGCGATCGCCGCCGGAAACGTCCCGGCCGAGGGAAATGGCAACGCCTTCTCGAGCTGGATCGGAGCCTTGCCGCTGGCCACCGGCGCCCTCTTCGTGCTCAGCGGGGCCTACCTGGCCGCGGTCTTCCTCGTTGCCGATTCCCACCGCGTGGACGACGAAGAGATGGAAAGCTATTTCTCCCGCCGCGCGCTCATGGCCGGTGTCCTCGCGGGCGCCGTCGCCCTGCTTGGCCTGATCGCCCTGCACGCCGAAGCTCGCTACATCTTCGACCGCCTCATCGTCGAGGGCCTGCCGCTGGTGATCGTCTCGATCCTCTGCGGCTTCGGCGTCCTCGGCCTGCTGCTCGGTCGAGGACGGCGCGGCCTCCGCCCATTCGCCGCCGGTGCCGTGATCGCGGTGATCTGGGGCTGGGGCGTCGCCCAGTTCCCCTACCTACTGCCGACCTCGCTGAAGATCGACCAGGCGGCCGCGCCCGGCCCGACGCTCGACGCCGTCCTGATCGTCTTCGTCATCGCCGCGATCGTCGTCCTGCCCGCCCTCGGCCTGCTCTACTGGCTCAGCCAGCGGGAATTGCTCAGTGAGTGAGGCGGCCGGCATCCGCGCTGTGCTGTTCGACATCGACGGCACCCTTCTGGTCACCGGTGGGGCCGGTGGCGTCGCCTGGCAGCGCGGTTTCGAGGAGCTCTACGGGGTCGAAGCCAACGTCGCCGAGCACACCGACGCCGGCATGACCGACCCCGAGATCGCAGCGATCGTCTTCCGCGAGGTGATCGGTCGCGAGGGCAGCGCCGAAGAGCGCGCCAAGGCGATCGGCTGCTACCTCAAGCATCTCCCCGACGCGGTCGCCGAGTCCGCTGGCTACCGGGTGATGCCGGGAGTCGAGGAGCTGCTCGACCGCTTGATCGACGCTGGTGTCCTGCTCGGCCTGGTCACCGGCAACATCGAGGCCGCCGCCCACATCAAGCTGGCCCGCGCCCACCTCAACCGCTTCTTCTCCTTCGGCGGCTACGGCTCCGATTCCCCCGACCGCACCGAGGTGACCGAAGCTGCGTTGACGCGCGGCAAGCTCGTTTCCGGCAGCTCTCTTCAGGACAGCTCCTGCATCTCGGTGGGCGACACGCCGCGGGATGTCACCGCAGGCCACGGCGCCGGGATCAAAGTGGTCGGCGTAGCAACCGGCAGCTACAGCGCCGACCAGCTTGAGCGGGCTGAGGCCGACTGGGCGATCGCCGACGTCACCGCTGGCTTCCCGGTCTAAGCCAAGCTGCAGCGGGCTTGGTAGATCGAGAGGAAGCCGTTTTCGAAGCCGTTGCGCGCCGCGCGCAGATACAGCCGCCAGACCCGCACCCGTTCAGGACCGGCCAGGCGGATCGCCTCGTCGAGGTTCTCGTCCAGCCGCCGCGCCCAGTGGCGCAGGGTCTCGGCGTAGTCGTCGCCGTGCTCGGAGACGTGACGGGTGATGAAGCCGGCCCGCTCCAACGCCAGCAGCACGCGCGAGAGGTGCAGCGGTTCGCCATCGGGGAAGACGTAGCGCTCGGAGAAGGCGGCGGCGTCGGGGTCGGTGTGGCGCAACCTGGCAATGCCGTGGTTGAGCAGTCGCCCACCCGGATCCAGCAGCCCCGCGAGGGTGCGTGCGTAGACGTCGATCTGCTCTTTGCCGACGTGCTCGACCATGCCGATCGAGGCGATCGCGTCGAAGCGCTCGCCGGCCAGGTCGCGGTAGTCCATGACGCGGACCTCGACCCGGTCGGCGACGCCGGCCTCCTCGGCCCGCCGGCGCGCCCGCTCGGCCTGCGGCGGCGAGAGCGTGATGCCGACGACGCTGGCGCCGTACTTGGTCGCCGCGCGCAGCGGGAAGGCCCCCCAGCCGCAGCCGACGTCGAGCACCCTGTCGCCCTCCTTCAGTGCCAGCTTGCGGGCGACCGTGTCGAGCTTCTCTTCCTGCGCCTCCTCGAGCGTCTTCGCGCCCTCGGCGAAGAAGGCGCAGCTGTAGGTCATCGACTCGTCGAGGAAGAGGGCGAAGAAGTCGTTGGAGACGTCGTAGTGGTGGCGCACCGCTTGCGCGTCGCGCTCCTTGCTGTGGCGGCGGCCGCTGAGGACGAGCTCGGCGGCGGGGCGGCTGGGCGGTCTCTGGATGCCGGCCGCGCGCACCGCGCCGAGCGCCAGCCGCGCAATGTCGCCGCGATCGAGCGATGGTGGCTGCCAGCTGTCGAGCAGCTCGATCACCGCGTCCATGTCGTCGACCTCGATCTCGCCGCTGACGTAGGCCCGGCCGAGGCCGAGCTGTCCCGGCGCGCGCAACGCGTGCGCGGCAGCGCGCGGCGAGCGGATGAAGAAAGTGGGACCGTCGCCGCCGGTGGATGGCAGCTTGGTCCCGTCCCAGAACTCGACCGTGAACGGGCGCTCGGGGATGCGGGTCTCGATCTCGTGGCGCAGGGGCGCGGTGCGGGCGAATGGCATTCGCAAGACCATATAAGGGCTGCGGCGGGAGTTGCCTCGATTTAATTTTCTCGCGTCGGGGGGCGTATGATCGCCGCTCAATGGCAGGAAGCGGGCTTCTCCCATCCGATATTCAGCCGGTCGCCAACGAGACCCGTGACCGGATCATCACCGGCCTCGTCACGCTGGTGCCGTTCGTCGCTCTCGGCTTCGCCGGCTGGCAGGTCTGGGGCGAGGCGCTGCACTGGAGCGACGTCTTCCTCTTCGCCGGCATGTACGTGCTGACCGGCCTTGGCATCACCGTCGGCTTCCACCGTCACCTCACCCACCGCAGCTTCAAAGCCAAGCGCTGGCTGCACGGGCTGCTGGCGATCCTCGGCTCGGCGGCGATCGAGGGGCCGGTGATCTCCTGGGTCGCCGACCATCGCAAGCACCACGCCTTCTCCGACGAAGAGGGGGATCCCCACAGTCCCCACGTCGACCACGGACAGGGCTGGAGCGGCGCCATGCGAGGCCTCTTCCACGCCCATATGGGCTGGCTCTTCATCCACACCCAGCGGGGCAACAAGGAGCGCTTCGCGCCCGACCTGATCAAGGACCCGACGATCAACTGGGTCGACCGCACCTTCATCTACTGGGCGATCCTCGGCCTCCTCGTTCCCTTTGCGCTCGGCTGGGTGATCGGCGGCACCCTCTTCGCGGCGCTCACCGGCTTGCTCTGGGGCGGCCTGGTCCGCGTCTTCGTCCTCCATCACTTCACCTACAGCATCAACTCGCTCTGCCACGTCTTCGGCAACCGCGATTTCGAGACGACCGACGAGTCGCGCAACCTCGCCCTGATCGCGATCCCGACCCTGGGCGAGGCCTGGCACAACAACCACCATGCCTTCCCGACCTCAGCCACCCACGGCCTCGGCCGCTGGCAGGTGGACCTCTCGGCGGTCGTCATCGACGGCTTCGAGAAGGCTGGGTGGGTATGGGACGTAGTCCGCGTTTCGCCCGAACGCATGGCAGCTAAAGCTGCCCCTTAGGGCGCAGCTTCGGATTCGTACCAGTCGATCCAGCCATTGCAGGCCGCGCTGAGCGGCACTATGCGGCGCTTGCCGGCGCGGACCGCGACCAGGTTGCCGACGAAGGCGACGTCGTCGTAGCCGCTGAGGCGCTGCAGGAAGCTCGGGTCGGCGGCGGAGATTCTGAAGCGCACCTGGCCGCCGTGGCTTCGATAAACGCCGGCCGGCCAGAACTGGCCGTCGTTGGCGAGGCTGATCGTGTTGGGGCGCTGCCCGTCGAGGGCGGGCACCAGCTCGCGTTCGAAGCCTGGTGCCGACAGGGTCAGCGCGAAGGGGGAGAAGTACTGGATGGAGAGTCGCCAGCGACCCGTCGGCAGCGCGAGCGTCTGCGCGGTGCTCTGGCCGGTCTGCAGCTGGCTGCCCTGGTCCCAGTGGGCCTTGGGCCCGATCGCCACGCCTGGGAATAGCGAGGCCCGCCCCCGGTTGGCGAGCAGGATGCGGATCTCGGGCGAGGCGCAGCCCGCGCGGGCGCCGGCGTTGGTTCCCTCGAGTAGGACATGGCGGTTTTCAGGCACGTCGTGGGTCCGTTCCCAGAGCAGGAAGGAGGGCGTCGCGGCGATGCGTTTGAAGCCGGGTGGAGCCTGGCTGTTCCAGGCGGCGCGGCCGGTGATCACGTAGGGGAAGCCATCGAGGGTGCCGCGCGAGAAGGAGTCGAAGTCGATCGGGCTGTAGGCGTCGCCGGTGTCGAACGGCTTCTCCGGGTTCTCGGCGACGCTGGGATCGGGGAACTCGACCAGCGGCACGTGGGTGTCGGCGCCGAGCAGCTCGTAGGCCGCGTAGCGGTCCTGGCCGGCGTAGAGGACGGGCTTGCCGCGGACGATCGGCATGAAAGCCCGCAGCTCGGCTCCGTGCCCGGGCGGCCCCACCGGCGCGTTGCGCAGCGCCAGGAAGCTCGAGTAGACGGCGCCACCGATAAAGACGACGGCGAGGGCGGACCAGGCGACACGAACAAACCCAGCCGCGGTCGTCGTTTGTTTCCCAATGGGCGACAAACGACGACCGCGCAGTCTGAGCTCGGCGAGCAGGGGGCGGATCGCCACGAGCATTGCCAGCGGCGCCCCGATCATCAGCGCCTTGGCGCTCGCGTAGTCGCCACTGGTCGGCAGCGAGGCGAGGTAGAGGGCGACGCAGGCACCGAACCCAAGCGGGATCGCCAGTTCGCGGCGCCGCAGCCACCAAGCCGTGCCGGCGATCAGGGCGAGGATGCCTATGGCTCCCGCCAGGGCGGTCAGATGGGCGCCGCCGGGTGCTTCGAGCCGGTAGTTCGTCGCCGGCCAGATCCCGAGTGCCTCGACCGGCGATACCGGCCCGTAGGTGTTCGTCCCCGCGACTTTGTTGAAGCTGTGGACGAAGCCGAAGGGGCCGATCAGCGTGGCCGCGGCGGCCAGCGCGACCAGGGCGAGGATCGTCAACAGCGTCGCCGGCCGCAGCAGGAAGCGCAGCAGCACACGCGGCGCCAGCGCCCGACGCACCTCGGGCAGGGTGAGGCTCCAGAGGACGACGATCGCAACCGGCCAGGCAAGGCCGGCAAAGCTGTAGGAGAAGAAGATGCCCCCGGCCAGCGCCAGCCAAGGCAACGCAAACCGAAGAACGCCGGCTGCAGACGTGCCGGGAGTTAGCCGCCCATATGGGCGGCTAACTCCCGGCACGTCCCGGTTGCGCAGTGCGTCGATGTCTCGTAGGCCGACCGCGACGGCGAGGACGAAGAGGGCCTCGGCCAGCTCCTTGAAGGCGCCCTGGGCGAAGTAGGAGGCTCCCAGGTAGGAGGCGGCGACCATCGTCGCCGCGAGCAGCCGCCGCCCGGGGCCGAAGCCCGGCAGGGCGGCCAGCGCGGTCAGCCCGGTGAGGATGCCGATCGCGAAGATCTCGCCGACGAAGGCTTGCCCCAGGCCGATCCCCGGCACCGCTGCGGTGGCGACGGCGAGGCCGTGCGGTCCGAGCGGATAGCCGGCGTCGGGAACCGGCCCGGCGCCGCTGCGCAGCCACTCCGCCCAGGCGAGATGGAGGCCGAGGTCGTTGTTGAAGCCGACCCCCAACAGGCCCCAACGCCCGCTCACCGCGAACGGGATCGAGAGCACGAGGGCGATCGCAATCGCCACCGGCAGCCCCTGGCGAAGCACCCCCCACCGCCGATGGGCCGAAATGTGGACTCCGGCTCCACTTTTAGGCCCATCGGCGGTGGGGGGGCGAAGCAGGAAGACGATCGCACCCGCGGCGAGCAGCAGCAGGACCAGGCCCACGGTCGCCGAGGTGCCGTGGCCTGGGGCACGAGCGAGGACGCCGGTGACCGTCAGCACGGCGGCCAGGCCAGCCGCCGGCTCCAGCCACGACCACGACCCGCGCCCCGAGATAAGGAGCAGAGCGCGCCCGACGAGCAGCGAGGCGACGCAGATCAACGCCGCCGAGACGTAGGTCCCGATCATCAGAGAGGGCAACCTATGTCAGCCGCCCCCCGTGGCGCAGCGAGACCGGCGGCTCTCAGTACTTCTCGGCCGCTCGTTCGAGGGTCTCGCGCAGGTTCTCGTCGCGTAGGGGCGCCGCATGACCGGCGCCGACCAGCGTGGGTTCCAGTGCTGCCAGCTTGCGCACCGACTCCTTTGCCTTCGCGTGGTCCCAGGCCCAGGCGGGGTGCGGGACGCTGGCCTCTCCGGGCGGCAGCGGTTTCAGTCGAGTGGAGTCGACGAGGTAGACGACGTCGCTGACCAGCGCGACGCGGTCGCTCTCGCGCCACAGGCCGATCAATCCCGGGGCGTGGCCGGGGAAGTGGATGACTTTGAATCCCGCCACGTCATCCCCCTCGGAGACCGTGCCGGCGATCTTCACCGCACCGCCGTCCCAGCGCCGCAGCAGGAACGGGTAGATCCATCGCACCGGTGCCACCGGTAGCTGCGAGAGATCCATGTACGGGGCGATCGAGGCGTCGCTTTCGGCATCTGCAACGTCGTCGGGATGACAGAAGACCGGCACCCCAAGTCCGGATGCCGTGCCGCGATGGTCGGCGTGGGCGTGGCCGAGCACGATTCTCTTGACGCCGCCCAGCTCCTCGCCCGCCGCCCGCGCCTTCTTCGTCATCGCCCTGCTGCCGGCGTCGAACTGGACCACGCCGTCGCCGTCCTCGATGAAGTAGATGTTCATCCCCTTGCGCAGGTCGCCCCGCAGCAGCCAGACCCCGTCGGCGACTCTCTCCATGGCTCCAGCGTACCCCGGCTAGGCTCCCCGGCCAATGCCGATTCACTGGAAGATCGGGATGTTCGTGCTGGTCGCCTGTCTGGTCGCGGCGATGGCGATCGCGATCGTCCGCCTGGCGACGACCCCGACCGAAATCCTCGGCGACGGCTTTCGGGGGCTACCCGCGCGCCATGCCGGGCGTTAGTATCGCGGCGTGTTCACTCGCATTGTCGTTGGAACCGATGGATCGGAGACCGCCGCCGAGGCCGTGCGGCAGGCCGTCGACCTGGCCAAGCTCGCCGGTGCCCAGCTCAGCATCGTCAGCGCCTTTGAACCGGTTTCGAAACGCCGCCTCGAGGGCGAGCAGCAGGACGCTCCGCCCGACGTCCAGTACGAGATCGGGCCGCGCGAGGACGTCAACCTCGTCCTCGACGCAGCCGCAGCCGCGGCCAAAAAAGAGGGGGTGGAGGTGCAGACCCATCCTGTCGAGGGCGCGCCTTCGGAGGCGATCCTCAGTGTCGCCGAGGAGACCAAGGCCGACCTGATCGTCGTCGGCAACAAGGGGATGACCGGAGCACGGCGCTTCCTGCTCGGCAGCGTCCCCAACAACGTCTCCCATCACGCTCCATGCAGCGTGATCATCGTCCGCACTACCTAGCTGGCCTAGGGCTCCGTAGCTCTTCCGGCGTCGATCAGGCCGGCGCCTTGGCGATCGGGCTGCAGGCCTAGGTCGCGGGCGGTGTTGCGCAGGCGTTGGAACACCGCGTTGACCTTGCCCTCCGGCGAGAGGTCCTTGTCGAGGACGCCGCTGGCCAGGACCATCGCGGCGACCCCCGAGACGTGCGCTGCCGCCATCGAGGTGCCAACGTAGCTGCCGGGCTCGCCGAAGCGGCGCGGATTGCCGCCCTTCAGCGTCACCTGGTAGATCGAGCGGCTCGACACCGAGGGGCAGCCGGTGACCGGGGAGCCGCCGCCGGGCGCAAGCAGGTCGACCCCTGCGCCTGGCAGCAGCGAGTAGCTGCCGAGGCAGCCGCCCTCGGTGGTGCCGCCAACGCCGATGACGTGCGGGCCGGTGGCGGGCGGCGAGACGCAGGCCTCCGAGCCCAGGTTGCCGATCGAGGCCACGGTCACGACCCCGTGCCGGTAGGCGTCACGCAGCTCTTCGTCGATGCTGGGGACGTTCTTGCCGCAGCCGAAGTTGAAGCTCATGTTGATCACGTCGGCGCCGTGGGTGACGGCGAAATGGATGCCCCGCGCGATGTCGCCGGCCTGCCCGCTGCCGTTGCGGTCGAGGACGCGAACCGGCATCAGCTTGGCCCGGTAAGCGAGCCCGGCCAGGCCGACGCCGTTGTTGGTCTTCTCGGCGATCGTGCCGGCGACGTGGGTGCCGTGGCCGTTTTCGTCGAGGGGGACGCTGTCGTGGTCGACGAAGTCGTAGCCCTTGACGAACTGTCCGGCGGCGAAGTCGGGGCTGCGGCGAAAGCGGCTGCCGTCGTTGCGGTAGGCGATGCCGGTGTCGAGGACGGCGACGGTGATGCCGCGGGCGCCGCGCCGTTTGGCTGCGATCAGGTGCTGCCAGGCGGCGACTGCGTCGATCCCCCCTGGGGACACCGGCAGCAGCGCGGTGGCGGCCCCTTCCCAGGGCAGGAAGTTCCACTGCAGGGAGACCCAGCCTCCCGGCGGCCCGGGGGGCGTGGAGAGCGGCCCCGGGTCGTTGGGGATCCCGGAGGCGATAAGCGGAGCCTTCGTGCTCGAGGCCGTGGCGATGTAGTTGGGTGCTGCGTAGGCGACCCGTGGGTTACGCCTCAGGGCTTTGGCCGCCTGTCGCACACCGACGCCCGCCGGAAGGTCGACGGTCCGCCCGCTTCGCTGGCCTCTCACTTTCAGCACCAGCTGCCTGGGGGCGAATTCGCGTGCCTGTGAGATGCCGGTCGCGGCATCGGCGGGGGCAGCGGCAATGGCGGTCGCGAGCAGCGCGACGGCGGCGAGTATCGGGGCTCTTCGGATCATCTGTGTTGTCGCCGCCGGCGGGGCCCGGTTCTGAGCGAGCTATCGCTTCAAACACCAGCCCCCCGCTGAAGTTGTCGGTGGCACATACTTTCGGATCGATGCCGGACGGGTCTCCCAGCGACGTGCAGCAGCGCCTGATGAGCCTGGCGATCGAGCGGGCCCGCGAAGCCGAGGCACACGGCGACGTGCCGATCGGGGCGGTCGTCGCCCGCGACGGAGAGCCCCTCGCGGCTGCCGGTAACGAGCGCGAACTGCGCCGCGACCCCACCGCCCACGCCGAGATCCTCGCGATCCGCGCAGCCGCCGAGGCGCTCGGTGGCTGGCGCCTCCCCGGCACGACCCTCTACGTGACGCTCGAGCCCTGCGCGATGTGCGCTGGCGCGATCGTCCTCGCCCGCATCCCCGAGGTGGTCTACGGCGCCCCCGACCCCAAGGCCGGAGCCGCCGGCAGCGTCCTCGACGTCCTCGCCGAGCCCGCCCTCAACCACCGTCCGCAGGTCAGCGGCGGCCTGATGGAGGAGGAGTGCGCAGCGCTGCTGCTCGAGTTCTTCGCGGCCCGCAGATAGAGAAGCCAATACCCTTCGAACAGGACCCGGAGAGGTGTCCGAGTGGCTTAAGGAGCGCGACTGGAAATCGCGTGGGCGGGGTTAACCCGCCTCGTGGGTTCGAATCCCACCCTCTCCGTTGACGCTTTGAGATTGGGACCGAGCACGAAGAACCCACACGTTCCATTATAGAAATATCAATTTTTTAGTAAGACTCGTGTCCAGATACTTGCTAGGTTGCGCCCTCGTTCGGTCCAGTCGGGCTTCCCTCCTTTAGTGGGGAAGTTTTCTCAGCTTGAGGGAGGCGCCATGCGCAGTACCAGGTTGGTCTCGACGTCAGCGGCGGCCGCGCTTCTGCTGCTGGCGGCCTGTCTATCGCTCGTCCTTGCCGGTCAGGCCATGGCGCGAGGTGATGCCGGCGGCACGGACCAGAACCCGAAGCCAGGTGAGATCACGGCGGCAAAGGCGGGGTTCGTGCCTTCGCGACAAAGCCCCGGGAGGTCGGCGACGGTCGTTTCACCGTTCGCGGCCGCCACCCCGTCGGCGCCCTTCACGGAGTGTCCACCGGTTGGCGCGGACACGAGCTGTGCCCTGCTCGTTGACGTGACCGACTCCGGGGCGACGATTCTCCAAGATCCTTCGCTAGGCCCATATGACGGAGGTGATGACACGCTCATCGGGCTCTTGAATCAGTCGAGCAAGAACTTGGGACACCTCTCGCTCGGCTCGAATACTGACATTTTCGGCTTTGATGGCGACGGGATCTGCTCATTCGAATACACCATCGACCCGGGGTGCCCGTTTGGCCCGACGGGCTACGAGGGCCCCGGGACCAGCTTCACCGAAGTCTCCGCCGGCACGAGCAGTGGCATAGTCGATTTCAACCCGCCGATTCCGCCTGGCGGGACGAGCTACTTCTCCCTGGAGGAGCCGCTCACCGCCACCACTGTCATCAGTGGCGGGCCTTCACCGGTCGAGCAGGGCGGCGCGCCGAGCCGCAGCGAGCATCACACGACCTGCTCGACGGGTCACCCCGTGAACTGCGCCACCGGCGTCCTTTGGCACGAATTCACCGACGCAAAGGTGCCGGGCCGTGGGGTGCCGCTCGAATTCACGCGCACGTATAGCTCGATGAACGCGGCGGAAGACGGCCCACTCGGCTTTGGCTGGATCGACAGCTATGGCATGTCGCTGAGCATCGATGGCGAAACCGGCGCGGCGACCGTCCACGAAGAGGGCGGCTCGGCTGTCACCTTCCCGGCCAACGGCGAAGGCGGCTTCACGACGCCGCCACGGGTGTTGGCGACGCTCGAGGCGAACGAAGACGGCACCTTCAGCTTCAGCCGCTTCTCCGATCACATCGACTACGTCTTCTCGGCGGAAGGGAAGCTCGTGCGAGAGGCCGACCGCAATGGCAACACCACGACCTTGACCTACAACGGCAGCCAGCTCGAAAAGGTCACCGACCCCTCCGGACGAAGCCTGACCTTCGCCTACACCGGTCCCCACATCCAGACGATCACGGACCCGATTGGACGGACGACCACTTTCAGCTACGACGCCAACGGGAACCTGAAGGAAGCGACGGACCCGATGGGACGGACCTGGACCTTTGGCTACGACGGCAGCCACCGTCTCGTGACGATGACGGACCCGCGCGGCGGCACGGTCTCGAGCAGCTACGACGGCAGCGGGCGGGTGATCGCCCAGACCGACGCGATGGGTCGCGAAAGCACCTGGCAATACGAAGGCGAAGCCGCCACCTCCGAAGGCGGCGCCACGACGTTCACCGACGGGCGCGGGGACGTCACGCGCTACAGCTACCGGGACCTCGAGCTGCGCTCGGTGACGCGTGGTGTCGGGAGCGCCGACGAAGCAACGACGAGCTACGAATACGACCCGATCACGCTCGGCGTCACGTCGGTCACCGATCCAAACGGCCATGTCACCCACCACCGCTACGACAGCCACGGCAATCTGTCGGAAACCACCGACGCGATGGGCCGGACGACCTTTTACTCGTACGGGTCGAGCGACGAAATGCTGTCGGTCACCGATCCCCGCGGCACCACCACGAGCTATCGCTACGACGCCGCCGGCAACCCGCTCGAAAAGGAAACGCCAGACTTCCAAACGGGCGAAACGGCGACGACCGCCTACAGCTACGAAGCGACTCCAGGTGAGCTGACCGGCGTCACCGACCCCGACGGGCACACGACGACCTTCGGCTACGACAGCGCTGGCGATCGGACCAGCGTCACCGATGCCGACGGCAACCAGACGACCTACAGCTACGACCTGGACGGCGAGCTGACCTCGAAGGTCTCGCCGGTCGGCAACGAGCTCGGCGGCAACCCATCCGCGCACACCACCCTCTATGCCTACAACGCCGACGGTGAGCTGACCGGCGAAACCGATCAGCTCGGTCATACGACCAGCTACAGCTACGACGGTGATGGCAACCAGGTTACGGTCACCGATGCCAACGGGCACACGACCCATCAGGCCTATGACGCTGACAACGAGCTGATCGAAGTCATCCGGCCCGATGGCAGCGCCCTGAAAACGACCTGGGATGCCGCTGGGAACATGACCGCGCAGATCGACGGTGCCGGTCATGCGACCACCTACGGCTACGACGCGCTCGGCCGCGTCGTGTCGACGGTCGATCCCGACGGTCAGGCGACTTCCTATGGCTATGACCCGGCCGGAAACAGAACCAGCACGGTGAATGCCGAAGGGCAGCTGACCAGCTACGAATACGACGCCGACAACGAGCTGGCGTTGACCTTCTACTCGGACGGGATTACGCCGACGGTATTCGAGGAATACGACCCGGACGGGAATCGCGTCCGGCTGACCGACGGCACCGGTACCAGCACGTTCGTCTACGACTCGCTGAATCGGATGACGAGCGCTACGGACGGCACGGGAGAGACCGTCGGTTACGAATACGACCTGGCCGGGCGCCTGACGAAGCTGACCTACCCCAACGGGCAGAGCGTCACGCGAGCCTTCGATCCCACCGGGAACCTGGTCAGCGTCACCGACTGGCTGGGCCACACCACGCACTTCAGCTACGACGCCGACTCCAACCTGAGTGAAGATGTGTATGGCAATGGCGTAACGACCCAGCTCGGCTACGACAACGCCGATCGGCTCACCTCGATCGCCGATTCGCACGGGCCCACCCAGCTCGCGAGCTTCAGCTACGCCCGCGATCCGTTGGGCCAGGTGACGAGCGAAGCCGGCCGAAATGGCGAAACGATCACGACCGACTACTCGCGCAACTCGCTCGATCAGCTCACCGCGGCCAACACGGCGCCCTACGGCTACGACGCCGCGGACAACCCGACGACCTTCGGTGCGGCGGCGCAGCACTTCGACTCCGTCAACGAGCTCACCTCGATCACCGGCCCGGGAGAAGGCGAAGAAGAAAGCGGAGGCCCGGGGCCAGGTGGCGGTGGCGGTCCGCCCGCCGGCGGGGGCAGCCCGACGCCGAGCGCGGGCGCGGTGTCTCCACCAGCGTCCACACCGAAGTCCGCACCGCACAAGAAGCTTCACTGCCGGAAAGGCTTCAAGAGAAAGAGAGTCCACGGCAAGAGCAGGTGCGTGAAGATCAAGAAGAGAGAGCACCCGCACTTCAAGGATCGCGCGATCACCTCGCGACGAGTTGCGGGTGAGGGCCCCTCCGTCGCGGGTTCGCCTCCGCGCGTGGCCGGCACCGGCGATGGGGCCACTCGAGACCTGCCACAAACCCTCAGCGCCTCGGCGGAAGTCACTCGTCATTTCGCCTACGACCAGCGCGGCGACCGGGTCGCGGAAGAACTGGTTGGCGGCGGCAGTCGCTCACTGGCGTACGACCAGGCCGACCAGCTCATCGGCGTAGGTAGCTCGATCACCTACGCCTACAACGGGGACGGGCTCCGAACTTCGAAGACCGTCAGCGGCGTGACGACCGAAGAGGTCTGGAACCAGGCCGAAGTCCTTCCAGAACTGCTCGAAGCCGGCTCCACGAGCTATGTCTATGGTCCCGGCGGCCAGCCGATTGAGCAGATTACTGGCGGAGCGGCGACGTTCATGCAGTCGGATCAGCAGGGCAGCATCAGGCTGTTGACTGCCACGAGCGGCGAAGTCGCCGGCCGCTACGACTACGACCCCTGGGGCAACGTCACCAAGCACACGGGGAGTGCCTCCAGTGACTTGCAATTCGACGGACAGCTGACGGACGCCGAGACCGGCTATCAGTACTTACGAGCGCGCTATTACGACCCCGGAACTGGACAATTTCTGACCCGGGACCCTGCATTTGCGTTGACCCGTAGTCGCTATTCGTTCACGGACGACAGACCAATGGACTATTTCGATCCAAGTGGCCTCGGTCTCTGTCTCTTGGGGCACAACCCGAACGGGAGTTGCCGCGGTGGCTCGGAGGCCGGGACCGCCACCAAGGGGTTCCACGTAGTCACTGGTGCTGTTGCAACCGGCGCAGCGGCCTGCGCGGTCGTCGCTGGCGCAAGTGTTATCGGAGACCTTGGTGTGGCGGAGGCGTGCGGAGTCGGCGCCCTAGCGGCGGGCGGCCTCTCTCTGGCTAGCGGAGAGGTGCTTTATGCGACGGGCCACGAGAGCACCGGTGGGCTCTTCGTTGACATAGCCGGGGTTGTTCCGGTCGGCAAGCTCTTTGGTCGCCTGGAGGGAGCGGTGGCTGTCGGCCTCGACCTCTATGGAACGATTTCATCAATCCGTGACTGGAACTATGAAGCGGGACTGAGGTGTTAGTGAAGAAGGTGGGCACGATGATCGTCATTCCCGGCCCGACCCGACTTGACGACGATCAAGCCCGGAGTCACGGTCTTTGGATGTGAAAGATGCTGGGAGGTCAGGCGGCTTCCGGCGCTTCATGGAGCGCCCGCGTAGGCTTGGGTGCGGCGTCGAGCGGCAGGACGATCGTCCTGCTCTCCGCAGGTGCCGGCATCGCGGGACGGTGCCCACGCAGGCGCTCGTGGCTGCAGACGACGTAGCACCACTCCATCAGGTGCATCCGCGAGGCAGGGTCCATCTCCTCAATCGTCGCCCCGACCAAGTCGTGGCCATCGACCTCGCGGCAGGAGCGGACCTCGACCTGGGCGGCGACCTCGTGTGCCTCTCCGGTCGCCTCCTCCAGCTCGAGCAGGACCGCCGGCTGCTCGCCGACGTTCACTGGTGCGTCGAGGACGAGGCCGACCCCGGCGGCGCTGGCGTCGACCAGCTCGCCGCCGACGTGGCCGCCGACGGCGAAGCAGTGCGCGGGGGCGCTGCCCTCGAAGCGGTAGACCTGGCGCCGCTGATGGCGGCGGCCGACGGCGAGCAGGGTGCGAAGGACGCGGCGCAGCTCGATCAGGCCGAGCAGCGGCACGATCACCGCGGCGATCCCGGGCAGGTCCGGCAGCGGGCCGACGCCGGCGAGGTCGAGCAGGCGCATCGCGGTGCCGCCGGCCAGCACGATCGCGGCGAGGATCACTAGGCGCAGCTTGCGCACGGCGTCGATCCCGCCGCCGTCGACTCCCTGCTTCGGCGTCACCTTGAAGGCGGTGCGGCCCGGGCGGAAGATGCAGCGCAGCGCCCGCGTGTAGATCTCCATCGTCAGCAGCTCGTAGTGGGCGGTCTCGCCGATCTTCATGTAGCCGCGGGTGAGGGCCGAGCCGGCGAGCAGGTTGAGGCTGACCGAGGGCAGCCAGAGCGCCGCCAGCGCCACCACGCTGATCTTCATCGGCAGCTCGCCCGTCCACATCACCAGGCCGAGCGTCGCCAACAGCAGGAGGCGCATCGGCGGGGCGAGGTAGGCGGCGAGGCTGACGAAATAGGAGAGGCGCTGCAACGGCCGCAGCTCGCTAGCGCGCAGGGGGGACTCGGGCAGGGTGAAGACGGCGAGGTTGCCGCGCGCCCAGCGATCGCGCTGCAGCAGGTAGCCATCGAGGTCGTGCGGAGCCAGGCCTTGGACCAGGACCTCGTCGTGGTAGCGGCTGCTCCAGCCGTGGCGCAGCAGGCGGATCGTCGTGTGGAAGTCCTCGGCGATCGTCTCGGTGGCGACGCCGCCGATCTCGAGCAGCGCCTCGCGCCGCAGCAGCGCCGCCGAGCCGCACCAGTAGGCGGCGCCGTGGCGGTCCTTGCCGGAGCAGACGACGCGGTAGAAGAGCGACTGCTCGTGGCGGCCGACGACGTAGTGCTGGACCGAGTCGTGGTTGAAGAAGTCGTGCGGGCTCTGCACCAATGCGATCCGCTCGTCGTCGAAGTAGCCGACCATCGCGTCGATCGCGTCGGGCATCGGCACGTGGTCGGCGTCGAGCATCAGCACCAATTCGCCACCAGTGCGGGGCAGGGCGGCGTTGATGTTGCCGGCCTTGGCGTGGGAGTTGTCGGGGCGGGTCAGGTACTCGGCCCCTGCGACACGCGCCAGCTCCTCCATCTCCGCCCGCCGCCCATCGTCGAGCAGGTAGGTCGTGTGCGGGTAGGTGAGGGCGCGGCAACCCGCCAGGGTCGCCGCCACCACCTCGAAGGGCTCGTCATAGGTGCAGACGTAGACGTCGATCTTGCGCCCGGGCGTGGCTGGCGGGCGCACCGCCGGAGGGCGCGACCACGAGTACCAGGCGAGGGTGCCGAGTGCCCAGAGCCCGTAGACCTCGGTGACGAGCAGCATCGCGAAGGCAACCGGACTGGCCCCTTCGCCGCTCCAGCCGATCCTCCAGATCAGGTAGCCGGCGCCCCACACGAGCGCGCAGAGCGCAAACGCGCGCAGCGGCATGGGATGGCGGTCGAACCACCGCCCGATGCGGGTTTGCTCCTTGCTTTGCACGCCTTTTCATCGACGCCGGCCGCCCGGGTCTTGAGCGATGAAAAACATGGCGATTCCCGCAGGCGCGCCCAGCTCGCCCCACCCTCCGTAGAATCAGCCGCCGCGCCGAGTTCCCTGGAGGGGTGCCGGAGTGGTTGAACGGGACGGTCTCGAAAACCGTTGGCGTCGCAAGGCGCTCGTGGGTTCGAATCCCACCCCCTCCGCTTAATCCCGCACGGGAGTTGGGATTGCGCATCCGTCTGCTCCGGTTGCATATCGCGACTCTCGATCTAGGCGCGGAGCGTCGTTGGGTTCTCACATGCCCGCGCGCTGCTCAGGCGAAGCGCAAGGGTCACGGCGAGCAAAAGGATGGAGAGCAACGCGATCAGGCCACGCTCGGGCGCGAGAAACGAGAGGAGGCCGGCGGCCCCGAACAGTGGTATCGCCAGCGGGCTGCACGCCGGACACGCCATGGCCACCGTCCAGACGATTGCCATTGACGTCCCGAGAAGGCGCGCAACTCAGCGAATATCGCGGCAGGCGTTGCCAGGTTCACGTTTGCTTGGTGACGGCGCTGACGTAGAAGAAGCCCAGCAGGAAGCGCTTGGTCTCGACCGGGCCGTAGTGGGCGAGGTCGCCCCACGGATCGGAGTAGGCATCGCCGGGGGCGTACTTGACTAGAAGACGGGCGATTGGAGCGAGCAGGCGCCAGGGCCCGCCCAGGGTCAACCCCATGTCCAAGATGACGACACGCGAGGAGGGGCGCAGTCGCTCCCATGCCCGCGCCAACGCGGGACGCGGTTCGGGCATGGCGGAGTAGCTGAGACTGAACAGCACACCGTCTACCTCGCGATCGACTTCGAGCTGGGTGGCATCTTGCTGGAGCAGCTCGACGTTCGACCAGCCATTCCGCTCGATCAGCTTGCGTGCCTCGACCAACATTCCGGGCGAGGCATCGACTCCGATGACAGTCCCGCTTGGGCCAACTGCATCAACCAGATAGGGGAAGTTCCGTCCGGTGCCGGCGCCCATCTCCAAAACGGTGTCGCCGGGCTTCAGCCCGAGTGCGGCCACGGCCCTGCGGCGGGCCGGCGGGAAGACGAGATACAGCGGCTCAAGCGTGCTGTAGGTGCGGGCGATACGGTCGTAGCGCCTGGTGTTGGCGCTCTGGGATCTACGGGTTGGGTGGTCTTCAGAGGCGTTCATGAGGCCGACCTTATACTACGTTCCTGTAGTAGAGTGCACCACAATGGATGGCGAGAGGCTCAGCCGCAAGGACTTCGGCCCGCTTGAGAGTGAGGTCATGGAAGCGGTGTGGCGTGCCGCTCGTCCGGTGACCGTTCGAGAAGTAGTTGACGACTTGAACGAGTCCCGCTCCGAGCCGCTCGCCTACACGACCGTGATGACGGTGATGAGCCGCTTGGCTGACAAGGACGTGCTGAGTCGGCGCAAGGTCGGACGCGGCTACGTCTATGAGGCCAACGCCCCCGATGCCGCAGGCATCGCGGTCAAGGACGTGTTGCGCGCCTATGGCGATGTGGCGGTGGCTCACTTCGTGGATGAGGCACGGGCTGACCCACTTCTCCTGCGCCGCCTGCGACGACTGTTGAGCGATGCCGATGGATAGCGCCACCCGCAACTTTCTCGGCCTTGTGGGCATCGCCGCGACGCTGGCCGCCTACGCGGTCTGTGGGCTCATCGCTTACGTGCTGATCCCCTTTCTCGACCTCCACTTGGGAGCGCTTGCGCCGCTCGGTCCAGTCTGTCTTTTGCCGGCGGTCGCTCTCACCGCTTTGGTCGGGGCCTCTGCCGGTCTCGCGTCGAGGACGCTTGTGCGGCAGATGTCCGCGTCGCGCCGTCTTGCGCGTCGGGTCAGAGCTCTTGCGCTCACCGCGCCCCCCGAGCTGCGGGCCACAGCGCAAGCGACTGGACTGGACGGTCGGGTAGCGATGGTCGACTCCAGCGAGCATTTCTCCTTCGTCTACGGGATCTTCGCTCCTCGTGTTGCCATCAGTCGGGGGTTTCTCGAAAGCCTCAACGCCGAGGAGCTTCGGGCGGCGCTTGAGCACGAGCGCTACCACGTTCGGCACTTGGACCCGCTTCGCGCCCTGTTGGGGAAAACGTTGACCGAGGCGTTCTTCCTTTTGCCCTCGCTTGAGGTGCTGCGGCTTCGCTACGAGGGGGGCCGTGAGCTGGCCGCCGATTGCCGCGCCGAGCAAGCTTGTGGTCGCCGGCCGCTTCTCGGAGCCTTGCTGAAGGCACTGGAGGAGCCAGGTCACGAGCCGGTGATAAGGGTCTCTCTCGCGGACCCCGCACTGCTGGGTGCGCGTATCTCTCGCCTTGAAACGGGACACGCGCCCGCGCTCGCCTCCGCCGGCATCCGGAGCCTGGTCACGTCGGCTCTCGGCGCGGGGTCCTTTCTCTTGTTGTTCATCGCGTCGGTGGTCGGCATCGGTGGCACATCGGCGCTTGCCGGCGTGGCGGCCGACGAACTCAGCGCGGGCGGCGCTCTTCTCGGCGGCCTGTGTGTCGCGCCCGTCGTCTCCGCGATTGGCTTGATCTATTGGCGCCTGTCGCGGCGGGCAGGCGAGCCTCTGCCCCCGGGAAGTCGCATATGAGCGCAGGGCGATCCCCGGCGCTGCCGCCCGGTCCACGTGCCCCGGCCGCGGTCAATATGGCCCGTCTCGTCCAGCGCCCACTGGAGTCCCTGATCGGCTGGCGCGAGCGCTACGGCGACGCCTACACCGTCCGGCTCCCCGTCTTTGGCACCGGCGTCTATGTCTCCGATCCAGACGCGATCCGCGAGATGCTCACCGGAGATCAGTCCGACCTACACGCCGGCGAGGCCAACGCGCCGCTCTCGCCGGTGCTCGGCGAGCGGTCGGTGCTGATCCTCGACGGGCGCGAGCACCTGCGCCAGCGCAAGCTGCTGCTGCCGCCCTTCCAGGGATCGGCGATCCAGAACTTCCGCGAGGTGATCCGCGAGGTCGCCGAGGCCGAGGTTGACCGCTGGAGGGAGGGTGAGCGCCTCGTCATGCGCGAGCGGATGCGGGCGCTGACCTTCGAGGTGATCGTTCGAGCCGTCTTCGGCGTCGCCGAGCGCGAGCGGATCGAGCGACTGCGTACCACCCTGGTCTCCGTGATCGAGATGCAGATGATCTTCGTGATGCCCAACGTCCTGCGCCGCGATCTCGGGCGCTTCAGTCCGTGGGGTCAGTTCCAGCGACGTCTGAGGGCGGCCGACGCGATGATCTACGAGGAGATCGGTCGCCGCCGTGGGGAGGGCGACCTCGAGGATCGCACCGACGTCCTCTCGCTCCTGCTGCGCGCCCGGGACGAGGACGGCGGGGCGATGACCGATGTCGAGCTGCGCGACGAGTTGATGACGATGCTGCTCGCGGGCCATGAGACGACCGCCACCGGTCTCGCCTTCGCCTTTGACCTGCTGATGCGCGAGCCTCGCGTGCTTTCTCGACTCCGCGACGAGCTGGACGGCGAGGACGACACCTACCTGGACGCCGTCGTCACAGAGTCGCTGCGGCTGCGGCCGGTGATCGACGCCAACGAGCGCACGCTGACCAAGCCGCGCACGATCTGCGGCTGGGATCTGCCCGCCGGCATCCGCGTCTATCCGGCGATCGTGGTCGTCCAGCTTCGCGAGGATCTCTATCCACGCCCACACGAGTTCCGCCCCGAGCGCTTCATCGAGGAAGAGGCGACCTCCTACTCCTGGCTGCCTTTCGGCGGCGGCATCCGCCGCTGCATCGGTGCTGCTCTGGCTCAGGCAGAGATGGCCGAGGTGATCCGCACCGTCGTCTCGCGCGTCGACCTCGAACCCGTGCGACCCGGCCGCGAACCTGTGGTCATGCGCGGCATCACCCTGGTTCCCCGCCACGGCACCCCGGTTCAAATCCGAATCTCCACGGGGAGCGTCGCGGCGGGGGATGAGGAAGGTTCGGGACCGGTGGGGTCGAAGCTGACGCCATGAACAAAAAGCTCGATATCGGCGGCACGCTCAGCCAGGCCTTCTCCATCTACGGGTCGCAGGCGGGTGTTCTCCTGCCGGTGGCGTTCGGTCTCTTCCTGATCGTCGCCGTTATCAACGCGATCCTGGCCCACAGCCTGATCCTGATTCCGCTCGCGCTTGCGGTCAGCGTCGTCGCGGGCACGCTCTATCAGGGCATGGTCGTCGGACTGGTCAGCGACGTCCAGGACGGCCGCCGCGACTCCTCCGTCGAGGACCTCGTGCGCTCCACGGGCCCTGTGATCCTGCCGCTGATCGGCGCCGGCATTCTGGCTGGGCTCGGGATTGGGATCGGCTTCCTCCTCCTTATCGTCCCCGGCCTGATCCTGCTGACGATCTGGTCGGTGATCGCGCCTGTGATCGTGGTCGAGCGCAGCGGAGCCATCGACGCCTTCGGCCGTTCGCGCCAGTTGGTCCGTGGCAACGGCTGGCAGGTCTTCGGCGTGATCGTCATCGTTTTCATCATCGTCGCCGTCGTCCAGGGCATCCTCGGAGCGATCGGCAGCGGGATCTCGGGCAGCATCGGGGTTCTGATCATCTTCAACGTGATCAGCTCGACCGTGACGGCGCCGATCGTGGCGCTCGTCGCCGCGGTCATCTACTTCGGCCTGAGGGAGATCGAGCAGGGCGCCCAGCCCGCCGCGCCTCCTCCGCCGGCCGCCCCACCGCCGCCTCCTCCTCCGGCAGCGCCCGGCCCGGCCGTCTAGCCGAGCTCGGCGGTTACCAGGCGCAGGCCGATGTCCAGCTGCGGCCGGTCCCAGATCGCCATCCAGAAGCCATCTGCGCATCGCCTCGGAATCGGCACCGGCTCGGCCGTCGCATCGGGGAACAGCGCGGTCACGTCGCGATCGGCGGGCTCGTAGGAGCCGGTGCCGGCACCGACGTTGAGCACGCTGCGTGCGTTTCCCAGAGCTGCTTCGATCCGCTCCGCGATCCGTGGCTCGGGCTGGTGCACGGCGCTAGCCGATCCCCATCCGGTCGTAGGCGGCCTCGGTCACGGGGCGACTATACGAGCCCGTTCGAGCAGCAGTTCGCGCTCGCGGGCGTTCTCGGTCATCGCCGCGGCGCGCTCGAATCCGTCTCTCGCCTCGGCGGGTCGACCGAGCTTGGCGAGCAGGTCAGCACGGACGCTGTGAAGCAGGTGATAGCCGTCGAGCGCGCCTGAGTCGCCCAGCGCGTCGACCAGCTCCAGGCCCGCCTCGGGCCCGAAGGCCATCCCGACCGCGACGGCGCGGTTCAGCTCGACGACGGGGGAGGGGGTGAGCTGGGCGAGCGCGTCGTAGAGGGCCGCGATCCGTGCCCACTCGGTTTCCTCGGCATGTCGCGCCCGCGCGTGGCACGCCGCGACCGCCGCCTGCACCGTGTAGGGGCCGAAGCTGCCGCGGCCGAGCTTTTCGGCCCGCTCCAGAGCGGCGAGGCCACGCCGCACCAGCAGCGGGTCCCAGCGCGCCCGGTCCTGATCGAGCAGCAGCACCGGCTCGCCGCCTGGGCCGATCCGCGCCCTCGCCCGCGAGGCCTGGATCTCCATCAGCGCGACCAGGCCGTGCACCTCGGGCTGCTTCGGCGCGAGGCCGGCGAGGACCCGACCGAGGCGCAGCGCCTCCTCGCAGAGGTCGAGCCGCATCCAGCTCTCGCCGGCGGTCGCCGCGTAGCCCTCGTTGAAGACGAGGTAGATGACCTCCAGCACCGAGGGCAGCCGCTCGTCGAGCTCCGCGCCCTGAGGGACCTCGAACGGCGCGTGCGCCTCCTTCAGCGTGCGCTTCGCCCGCACGATCCGCTGCGCCACGGTCGACTCCGAGACGAGGAAGGCCCGCGCGATCTCCTCCGTCCCCAGGCCGCCCAGCAGGCGCAGGGTCAGCGCCACCCGCGACTCGGTCGAGAGCAGCGGGTGGCAGCAGGTGAAGATCAGGCCGAGCAGGTCGTCGCCCAGTCCGCCCACCGCCGCCTCGTGCTCGGCGGCGTCCATCGCCATCCGCATCCCCGCCTCGCGCGCCAGCTGCTCGCGGCGGTCCTCGAAGCGCCTGCCGCGCCGCGCCAGGTCGACCGCCCGGTTCTTCGCCGTGGCCGTGAGCCAGGCGCCCGGGTTCTCCGGAACGCCCGACTCGGGCCACCGCTCCAGCGCCGCCACCAGCGCGTCCTGCGCCAGGTCTTCGGCGAGGCCGACGTCGCCGCTCATCCTCGCCAGGCCGGCGATCAGCCGCGGCGACTCGATTCGCCAGACGGCCTCGATCGCTCGGCCGGCATCGGAACCCGTCTCGGGGCCGCGGCTCACGTCTGCTCGGGCGGCCTCTCCGAGAGCTGCCCGGCTGCCTGCACGTCCTCAGGAAAGTCCTCCATCTCGTAGACGCGGCGCACCTCGATGAAGTCGCCGTCGGCGCCGGGACAGCGTGAGGCCCACTCGACCGCCTCCGCCTTCGAGGACGCCTGGATCAGCCAGTAGCCGCCGACGACCTCCTTGGCCTCGGCGAAGGGACCGTCGGTGACGGTCGGGGTGTCGCCGCTGAAGCGGACCCGGGCGCCGTCGACCGGCGGTCGCAGGCCGTCGAGCGAAAGCAGGATCCCCGCTTTGGTCAGTTCCTCGTTGTACCGGGTCATCGCCCCTACGTCCTCGGCGCTGGGCTCCCAGCTCTCCGCGTCGGTGTCGATCCCCGGGTACATCAGCATCATGAATCGCATCGTCGTCTCCTTGGGTTGTGAATTGCCTCTACCCCTACGACGAACGGCAAACGGCGAAATCGACACGGCGGGGGAAATACGCCTGCGGACGGGACCCGATCAGCGCCCGGGACCCGTCTCGCATTCGTGCGAGCGCCCCCAGCCGGGCAGGCCGTCGCAGGCGTCATAGCCGTCGCCGCCATAGAGCTGGTCGGCGCTGGGGCCGCCGTAGAGTTCGTCGTGACCGCCTTCGCCGTGGCAGCCGTCCTGGCCCGGTCCCATCCGGCAGACGTCGTCGCCCGGCCCGCCCCAGCATCCGTCGCTGCCGGCGCCGGTCTGGCAGTAGTCGTTGCCGGCGTCGCCGACGCAATCGCTGTTCTGGTTGCCGGTGATGCAGATGTCGTCGCCGCCACCGCCGATGCAGCGGTTGCGCCGCGCCCCTTCCGAGTAGCAGGTGTCGGCCTCGCCATTGCCGATGAATTTGTCGGAGCCGTCGCCGAGATGGACGGTCAGGGGGAGGGGCAGCTTGTCCTGCACTTCGACGAAATCGCCTGCCGGGCCCATGTCGAGTTCGACCCCGCCGGCCTCGGAAAGCCCGCAGACGGCAAGGTTGCGATGGTGCGTGAGGCGACACCCAGCCCCGGCTTTCGGGCCCATCCACCCGTGGACGACCAGGTCATCGCCGCGCATGCTCAACTCCAGGTGCGAGCCGGAGGCGGCTCCGTGCACGACGACCTGACCCTGCGGCGACGCGGACGCGCAGCCGAGAGTCAGCACCAGCGCAGCAGCCAGCGCGAGGATCGCTGTTCCCCTGGCAAAGATCGCGTAGACCTTAGAACACTGCGCTGATCCATTAATCGTTGCCCCGGAAGTCACTGCTTGTTTCTCGTCTCTTTGCGGTAATTTCTTAAGAGTGGACCGCGATGTTCTGGACGAGCATCGTCTTCGCCGGCTGATCGACGTCGGCAGGGGCTTGGTCGCCCAGCTCGACCTCGAAGCGGTACTGAGCGAGGTGGTCGAGGTGGGGCGCGAGCTGACCGGCGCGCGCTACGCCGCCCTCGGGATCCTCGACGAGGACGGGCGCGAGCGCTTCATTTACGGACACCCGCCGATGCACAGCTTCCTCGGCGTCTCGATCGTCGTGCGCGGACAGGCCTACGGCAAGCTCTACTTGAGCGAGAAGGAGGGGGGCGGAGACTTCGACGCCGCCGATGAGGAGGCGGCGACGATCCTCGCCGAATGGGCAGCGGTGGCGATCTTCAACATCCGCCTCTACGGCCAGTCCGAGGAGGAGCGAGGCGCCCTGGAGCGCGCCGTGCACGGGCTCGAGGCGACGACCGAGATCGCTCGTGCCGTCGGTGGCCAGACCGACCGCGCCCGCGTGTTGGAGACGATCGCGAAGCGGGCGCGTACGTTGGTCGGCGCTCGCTCGCTGCTCGTCTTGCTGCACGAAGGCAGCAGCAGCGAGGTGGTCGCAGCCGCCGGGGAGTGCGGCCCCGCTCCCGTCGGTCGCAAGGTATCGGTCGAGGCCAGGAACGCCGCGGAGGCGCTGGCAGCGGTACGGGACATCGGGATCGACGCGAACGCGGCGCTGCTCGCCCCCCTCGACTTCCGCGGCAGCACACTGGGCGCCATCGTCGCTTTGGACCGGCTCGAGGAGGGCCCCCGCTTCTACCCCGAAGACGAGCGCCTGCTCGCCGCCGCCGCAACCAGCGCGGCCGCGGCCGTCGCGACGGTCCAGTCTGTGACCGAGGAGCGCCTACGCCAGAGCCTGATGGCGGCGGAGCGGGAGCGAGCGCGCTGGGCGCGTGAGCTACACGACACCGTGCTACAGGGGATGGGGGCTCGCCGCTTGCTGCTCACCTCCGTGCTCAAGAGCGGCGATCCGGAGGGACTGAAGAGCGCGGTCGAAGAGGGTCTACGCGACGTCGGTCGCGACATCGACGAACTGCGCAGGCTGATCACCGAGCTGCGGCCCGCGACGCTCGACCAGCTCGGCCTCGCCGCCGCCCTGGAGGATCTGGTCGAGCGGGTGCGCCACAGCGCCGGGGTCGAGCTGACGACCGACCTGCGGATCGACCCCGAGCGCCTCGACCCCGAGCTGGAAACGGTCGTCTACCGGCTCGTGCAGGAGGCCCTGACCAACATCGCCAAGCACGCCGCCGCACCCACTGCCGAGCTGCGGATTCGCGGTGAGGAGGGACGGCTCGACGTGCTCGTCGCCGACGACGGCCGGGGCTTCGACCCGACGCGCGAGTACAGCGGCTTTGGCCTGACCGGGATGCGTGAGCGGGTCGCGCTGGCGGGTGGGGAACTGCGGATAGAGTCGGAGCCCGGGGCCGGCGCGAAGGTGATGGCATCGCTGCCGCTTGCCCCTGCGACGAGCATCGATCCCGGGGCCGGAAACGATTCCGACGCTCAGAGCGAAGAAACCACCCCGATGTAGGGGGAGAACCAGATCGCGGTCGCCGCTTCTACCGCTATGCGGCAGAAAAGACGACCTCGCGTTCGAAGTGGACCTTGCTGAGCTCGCGAATCGCCAGCATGGCGTCGTGTCCATTCGCCAGTTGCTTGGCCCTCTCGGCTATTCGGCAAGCGCGATCTCCCGTGCCGTGTCCGTGGGCCGCCTGCACCGGCTCCATCGTGGCGTCTATGCCGTGGGCCACACGAACCTATCGGCCCAGGGTCACTACCTGGCGGCGGTCCTGGCGTGTGCGCCACACGCCCTTCTCAGCCATGTTTCGGCGGCCTGGCTCTGGGGGCTTCTCAAGCAACGCCCTGGCGTAATTCACATAACGGCGCCCACTCGCCGCCGGGCTAAGCCCCCTCTGAACGTTCATCACGCCCGCCTGTTTGATGAGGATCGCTCCCTTCTCGACGGTATTCCCACTACTGCTCTCCCGCGCACCTTGCTCGATCTGGCAGCAATGCTTCCGGCCGATCGTCTCCGGCGGGCTATCGAGCGCTCCGAAGAGCTGCGCCTGTTCGACCTCGGGCCGGTCGATTCGTTGCTCGATCGGGCAGGTGGGCACCCTGGCGCCGGGCGCCTGCGACGTGCCTTTGCGCTCTACCGTCCGCCGCCCTTCACCCGTTCCGGGCTCGAGCGGAGGTTCTTGGAGCTCGCAGAGAAGGCGCGCCTTCCGACCCCGTCGACTGGCTTCAACGAGCTCGGATACGAGCTGGACGTCTACTGGCAGGCTGAGCGCTTCGCGGTCGAACTCGATGTCTACGAGACTCACGGCAGTCGTGAGGCCTTCGAGAGCGACCGCCTACGACAGGAGAACTTGAAGCTGAGCGGCATCGAGATGATCCGCGTGACGGGACCGCGCCTCGATCGCGAACCTGAAGAGGTGATCGAGCGCGTAGTCCTACTGTTGGCGAGAAGGCGACGGGAGCTTAGCCTGGCCGGAGGCGTCGGCTCAGGTCTCGACGAGGCCTCGGGAGAGCGCGCTGCGGACTAGCTCGGCCCGGCTGCTCACCCCGAGCTTCTGCTGGATGTGGGCGCGGTGGGTCTCCACGGTGCGCACGCTGATGAAGAGCTTCTCGGCGATCTCGGCATTGGTGTGGCCGAGGGCGATCAGGCGCAGGACGTCGGTCTCGCGCTCGCTGAGGTCGCCGGCGACGCTTTCCGGTTCTGCGGCCAGCTTCGCCCCGAGCGCCGGCTGCAGGTAGGTCTCGCCGGCAGCGGCACTGCGCACCGCCTGCACGAGTTCGTCGTCGGCTGCCTCCTTGAGCACGTAGCCAAGCACTCCCTGCTGCAGCGCCTGCCGCGCGAAGGCGGGCTCTTTCTGCATCGTCAGGACGACGATCCTGGTCTGCGGCGAGGCCTCGCGCATCTCCCCGATCGCCTCCAGGCTGGGCCGTCCCGGCATGTTCAGGTCGAGGATCAGCACGTCCGGCTTGTGGCCGCGCAGGTAGCGGATCGCCCCCTCGGCGTCCTCTGCCTCGGCGACGACCTCGAAGTCCGATTCCTCCTCCAGCAGCACCCGCAGCGCCCGCCGCACGACCGTGTGGTCATCGGCCAGAACGATCGAAATCCCCTCCGCCATCGCCCCTCGATCCTAGTCGCCAATTCGCCACATACCACTCTCGTTCCTTGACAATTCCATACTCGTATGTTTATCTTGGCCACGTTGTTTGGGAACGCGATTGTTAGTTCAAGGAACTAGCTCGTTTGCCCAGGCACCACAGGACAGGGAAAACCGAGCCCAAGGGAGCCGCAAAGGGAAGCGGCAGGGACTCAGGACAAGGAGAGAGCTACGTGAGAAGCCACGCGAAGGCGTCGTCTGCGGGATCGAACTCGGATCGGGGCGAAAGCCGCCGGTTGCTGCGTCGTTCCGGCGCCCTCGCCGCTGTGCTGGTTGCGCTCGTGGCCGCAGCCTGCCTTCTTCCGGGTTCTGCCTCGGCTATCGAATTCCGCACGCTGACGAGCAAGTTCGGCCCCAACGGGACCGAAGGCACCAGCTTCTCCGAATACCTCGGTCCGCTTGCCTTCGACCAGGGCAACAAGCACCTCTACGCGCTCGATTCGGAAGCGCAGGAAATCTACGGCTTCGACGCCTCCACCCCGGGCAGCCACACCCCGCTCGGTAGCCCCTTCCCGCTGGCCGCACCGAGTGCAAGCTTCGAAGAGGGCATCGCCGTCGACAGCTCCTCGCACCACGTCTACTTCGCCAGCAGGAGCGGGCACACGCTCTACGGCTTCGACGAAAGCGGCAACGCGCTTCCCGGCTTTCCGATCGGCGGCCTCGGGAACGTATGTGGCGTTGCGGTTGACCCCTCCGGCAACGTCTGGGTCGCGGAAGGCTCCTCGAAGCGCGTTAGCAAATTCAACTCCGCCGGCGTTGAGACCCAAACCGTCCCCATGCAAGGCGCCGCCGAACTGCCCTGCTCCATCGCCGTCGATGGCAATGAGAATCTTTTCCTCGCCGACGGCTACGGGAAGGTCGTCGAGTATCCGGCCGGCAGCGAATACGAGGCAGCCAGTTCCAAAGTTATCGACCCCGGGTTCGCCTACGCGATCGCCCTCGACCACTCGACCAACGAACTCTACGTCGTCCACTACGAATCGATCGCGGTCTACGGCGAAGAAGGGACGCTCCAGTATGAATTCGGCGAAAATGTCCCCGGCGCCGAATACTACGGCGAATTCGGCGGCATCGCGATCGACGAAGCGAGCGGAGAAGCCTTCGTCTCCGACTACGGCCATCATAAGGTCGACGTCTTCGGTCCGCCGCTCTCGCTGCCGAAGACGTCGACCGAAGGCGCCGACGGCATCACCGCCTCCGGTGCGACCGTGCATGGCACGATCAACCCCAGGGGCCTGGCGGTCGAAGAGTGCCACTTCGAGGTGATCCCGGCAGAACAGTTCATCGAAACCAAATACGAACACGTCACCGCAGGGGAGAAGTTCCCCTGCGTGCCCGCCGCCGGCTCGATCCCGGTCGACGCCAACCCCCACGCGGTCAGCGCCGCCGTGACCGGCCTCAACCCGGCGACGGTCTACCACTATCGCCTTGCCGCTAAGAACTCGATCGGCGAAGGCCACGGCTTCGATCGTCAGTTCACCACTGGCCCCGCCTCGCCGCTGGTCGAAGAAGAGTCGGTCGAAGCGGTCGGCACCACGGAGGCGACGGTCGCCGCGAAGATCAACCCGCGCGGCGGTGAAACCACCTATCACCTCGAGTACGGCACGACGGGCGCCTACGGACAGAGCAGCGAAGAGAGCCCCTCCTTCGGCTTCCCCTCCGACAGCGGCCGGCACGCCGTAAGCGTCCACGTCGGCGGGCTCACACCCGGTACGGCCTACCACTTCCGCTTCGTCGCCACCAACGAAGTCGCCACGGCCGACGGCGCCGACAGCACCTTCGCCACCTACCCGGCGAACCCGAGCTTCGCCCCCTGTCCTAACGATGCGTTCCGCACCGGCGCCGGCTCCCGCCTGCCCGACTGCCGCGCCTATGAGCAGAGCACGCCGATCGACAAGAACGGCGCCAACGCCCAGGTCTTCGCCGGCTCGGTCAGCCCGTCCGGCGAACGCTTCACCTTCGTTGCCAACGGTGGCCTGCCGACCACCGGCGGCCTCTCCAACCTTGTTCCCTTCCTCGCCTCGCGCGGACCCGGCGGCTGGGGCTTCGACGGGCTGCTCCCCCTCACCAACGCCGGCTTCAACGCGACCGTCATCGGTGCGAACGAAGACCTCTCCACCACCCTGGTCGTCGGCGAAGGGCCCGGTGGCGTCGGCAAACAGCTCTTCCTGCGCGACAGCGAAACGGCGAGCTTCCAGCCCGGGCCGGTCATCCCAGAAGGGTTCTTCCCAACCCTTGTCGGCTTCGCTGCCGGCGCCTCTCACGTGGCCTTCTTGGGCGAAAAGCAGTTTCTGCCCAGTGCTCTGGAAGGAAAGCCCAACCTCTACGACCTCGACCACGGCACCCTCACCCTCGTCGATCGCGTCCCCGCCGGCTCGGCGACGAGTTGCGACGACGAAGCCGGCCCCGCCTGCGTCGTCCCAGCCGAAGGCACGACCTATGGCCAACTGGGCCAGAAGATCTCCCGCGACGGCTCGCTCTTCTTCTTCACCTCTGACCCGACGAAACGATCCTTCAACACCGGCCGCATCTACATGCGCGAAGACGGCGCCAGGACGACCTGGATCTCTGCCTCTCAGCGCACCACGCCCGACCCGGGCGGCGAAAAACCCGCCGAACTCGTCGGCATCACCTCGGACGGCTCCAAGGCCTTCTTCCTCAGCTGCGAGAAACTCACCGACGACTCGACCGCCCACTCCAACGGAGAAAACACGTGCACGGGCAGCTCACAGGGCCGGGATCTCTACGTCTATGACGTCGAAACCGGAAATCTCACCGATCTCACCGTCGACTCCAACGTCGGAGACCCCCTTGGCGCCGGCGTGCAGAACGCCTCACAGGGGGCAATCGTCGGTGCCTCCGAAGACGGCTCTTACATTTACTTCTTTGCCGACGGCGTGCTCGCTCCCGGCGCCTCGAACAGCAATTGCCAGAATTTCGAAGCCAAATGCAACCTCTACGTTTACCACGACGGAGCCACCACGTTCATCGCCCAGACGCAGATAGGTTTTTTTGAACATGAGGTCAGTGGCGACGGCAGTGCCCTGCTCTTTAACTCAGCGCTGAGCCTCACCGGCTACAACAACGTGGGTGTCTGTACCCAATTTGGATCAAAAGTCCCCTGCCCCATAAAGGAGTTCTTCCGCTACAACGCCCCCGAAGAAAAGCTGCTCTGCGTCACCTGCCCGCCGACGGGGCTTCCGCCCACCGGGTTCCCCAGCTTGTTCACGGCTGGCAGTGCTCTGGGTACCGGCAGCGTCGGCGGACCGGTCCGCAACCTCTCAGCCGACGGCAACCGCGTCTTCTTCGAGAGCCCCGACGCCATGGTCCCGGGCGACACCAACGGCGCCCGCGACGTCTATGAGTGGGAGGCGAAGGGGGAAGGGAGCTGCGAATCGGCAAGCCAAAACGGCGGCTGCATCTATCTCATCTCCAGCGGCACCGATCCCGAATCCTCCTACTTCCTCGGCGCCTCGAAGAACGGCGATGGCGTCTTCTTCTTCACCGAACAGCAGTTGGTGCCAACCGATCAGGACCAGCTCGTCGACGTCTATGACGCGCGCGTCGACGGGGGCCTCGCCTCCCAGCACACGCTGACGCCGCCGACCTGCTCGACCACCGCCTGCCAGGAAAACCCGCCGCCGCCGCAAGAGCAGACGCCGGCCAGCGCGACCTTCACCGGGCCGGGCGACGCCCACCCGCGCTCCAGCGGGCGCAAGTGCCCGAGGGGCACGCGCAAGGTCGACCGCAAAGGCAAGGTCAGTTGCCGCAAGGCCCCAAGACAGCACAAACGCCATCACAACCGCGGAGGTTCCAAGTGATTTCGGCAAAGCGAATGTCCACCCGCAAGCGGCTTCGCCGCGCCGCCCTCGCCCTCGCCCTGGTCGCGCTGCCGGCCGCCTGCCTGCCGGCCACGGCCGGAGCGGCCGAACCGGGAGCGGCCTGGAAGATCTCGACCAAGATCCTCACGCCGACCAACCTCACCCCGGGTGACAACAGCGGCGAAAGCGTCTACTCGATCACGGTGAGCAACATCGGCTCCAAAGCCGCCTCGGGCCCGTTCACGATCACCGACGAACTGCCCGAAGGCCTCAGCCTCAACCCGAAACCGACGGACCTCATCTACTTCCACATGTACGACGATGGCCAATCTAACGGCATCAGCAACGAATTCTTCACCTGCGACAGCGCTGCAGTGAGCTGCGGGGGCTCCACGACGGTGCAGCCGGGCGAGCGCCTCTACATGGTCGTACCGGTCAACGTCGCTCCCGACGCGCCCCCTATCGTCACCAACCGGGTGACGATCGTCGGCGGCGGTGCGGTTCCGGACTCCGACAGCGTGCAGACCACAGTCAGCTCCGAACCCCCGCCCTTCGGTCTGGAGAGCTTCGAAAGCGAACTCCCGAACAGTGGCGCCACCGAGGAGAGCCGCGCAGGCTCCCACCCCTATCAGCTGCGAATCAGCGCCCAGTTCAACGTGGTCCGTGACGGCAATCCGGTGGAGAACCCCAAGAGCGTCATCGGCGACCTACCTGCGGGGCTCGTGCTCAACCCCGAAGCGACCCCGGTGCGCTGTAGTGAGGCGCAGCTTGTCGTCAACGAATGCCCTGACGCGGCCGCGGTCGGCATGGCCTACGTCACCCTCAAGACCGGAGTGGACATCGCCACGCCGAGCTGGAACTCCCCCCTCTTCAACATGGTGCCGCCGCAGGGCCACCCGGCGGAGCTCGCCTTCAATGCCGCCGGCCTCGGCGTTCCGGTCCACCTGCTCGGCAAGATCCGCAGCGACGGCGACTACGGCCTCAGCTCGGAAACTCTCGACATCCTTCAGTTCGGCAACATGTCGGGCGTCTCGATCGACCTCTGGGGCGATCCCTCGGACCCGAGCCACGACTACAGGCGCGGCCATTGCGGACGGTTTGAGGGGCTTGGAGAATCGTGCCCTGTGACCCCCGCTCACTTGGCCCTCTTGACGATGCCGAGTGCCTGCTCGGGACCGCTGAAGTCGACCATCAGCGCCGACTCCTGGCAGCACCAGGGGAGCTTTATCTCGGCGAGCGATGAAACGCAGAACGCATTCGGTGAACCGGTCGGCGTCACCGAATGCGAAAAGCTCAACTTCGACCCGAAAACCGAAAGCAGCCTCTCGACCGAACGGGCGGAGACGGGAACGGGCTTCGACATAAATGTCGACATGCCGAACCACGGCCTCAGCGACTTTCGCCAGCTCAACGAATCCCTTGCGCAAAAAGCCGTCATCACCCTCCCCGAAGGGGTGACGATCAACCCCTCGGTAGGCGAAGGTCTCGGCTTCTGCACGCCTTCCCAGTACGCCAAGGAGACGGTCGAATCGATAGACGGCGAGGGTTGTCCCGCCGACTCCAAAGTCGGCAGCCTCGAACTGGAAACGCCCCTTTTGGCAAAAGAAAAGATCGACGGCTCGGTCTACCTGGCCCAGCAGGACAACCCCGAAACGACCCAACACGGAGCTGAGAATCCCTTCGATTCCGACGTAGCTCTATACATGGTGCTGCGCAACACCAGGTTCGGCGTCTTGGTCAAGAAGCCGCTGAAGGTAGTTCCAGACCCCAAAACGGGCCAGCTGGTGGCGACTCTCGAAGACATCCCGCAGCTGCCCTTCAGCCACTTCAACTTCCACTTCAAGGAAGGGGCGAGGGCAGCACTGATCTCTCCTGCCGCATGCGGCAAATACACGACTGTCTCGAAGTTCTACCCGTCATCGGCTCCCAACAACCCCAAGACGGTCACCTCCGATTTCGAAATCACCAAGGGAGTGAACGGCGGACCGTGCCCGAGTGGAGGCCTGCCTCCCTTCACCCCCGAATTCCAGGCGGGCTCGGTGAACAACAACGCCAAGTCCTTCAGCCCCTTCGACATGCGCCTCATAAGGCACGACGGCGATCAGGACATGACCAAGTTCTCCTCGATCCTGCCTCCGGGAGTGCTCGGCAAGCTGGCCGGGATCAGCAAATGCTCTGACGCTGCGATCGCCTCGGCAAGGACCAAGACCGGTAAACAGGAGAAGCAAAGCCCCTCCTGTCCGGCAAACTCCCTGATCGGCCACACGATCGCAGGCGCAGGCGTGGGCGACTCGCTCACCTACGTTCCCGGCTACCTCTACCTCGGAGGCGCCTACAACGGCGATCCCTTGAGCGTCGTCTCGATAACCCCGGCCCTTGCCGGACCCTTTGACGCCGGCACGGTAGTCGTAAGGGAGGCACTGACGCTCAATCCGGCAACCGCCGAAGTGGAAGTCGATGGAGCCAACTCAGACCCGATCCCCCACATCCTCAAAGGGATCGTCTTGAAGGTCAGGGAGCTGCGGGTCCACGTCGATCGTCCCGACTTCATCCTCAACCCGACGAGCTGCGAAAGAAGCTCAGCCAAAGCAACCCTCTTCGGCGCCTACAGAAACGTCTTCGACCCAGCAGATGACGTCCCGGTAGGCCTCTCGACTCCCTACCAGGCGGCGAGTTGCGCAAGCCTAGCCTTCAAGCCAAAGCTCTCCTTGGAGCTGCACGGAGGGACCAGGCGAGGCGACCACCCGGCTCTGAAAGCAGAAGTCACGGCAAGGAGCGCAGACGCCAACATCGGCAAAGCGGTCGTGACCCTGCCGCAATCGGCCTTCCTCGACCAGGCCCATATCAGGACGATCTGCACCAGGGTCCAGTACGCGGCAAACGGCGGAGCCGGGGGAGGCTGTCCCAAAGCGGCCCAGTACGGCTACGCCAGGGCCTACACGCCTTTGCTCGACGAACCGGTAGAAGGGCCCGTCTACCTACGCTCATCGAACCACAAGCTGCCCGACCTGGTCGCAGCCCTACACGGACTGGTCAACGTCGACATCGTCGGCAGAATCGACTCCTTCAAAGGAGGGATCAGAAGCTCCTTTGAAACCGTCCCCGACGCACCCGTGAGCAAATTCATCCTCAACATGCAGGGCGGCAAAAAGGGACTTGTGGTCAACAGCAGAAACCTCTGCGCCGGGACGAACAAGGCAGATGCCGCTCTCACCGGGCAAAACGGAGTCCCTTATGACTTTAAGCCGGTTGTTAAACCGAGCTGTGGGAGCAAGCGCAAGCACAAGAAGGGCCACGGACGGACGTAATTCCGCCGGACACACGACGTTCCCTAGAATGCTGAGCAGTGAGGGGGGGATCAAAGACGCTGGCTGTGGTGGCGCTCGCCGCGCTGTTGATTGCCGTGGGCCTGGCTGCCTGCGGAAGCAGCGACAGCTCCAGCTCGACGACGACCGCAACTGACCAGGGACAGGCGGAAAGCAAGTCCAGCCAAGAGGCCCCAAAGCAGAGCGGTGCCAAGAGCGACGAAGGCAAGCCCGGCTCTGGCGGCGAAGGGCAGTCCGGCAGCTCCGGCCCCAGCGCGAGCGACTTCACTCCCAAGCCCCACAACGACTCCGGCGGCGGCTCGGCCCCTTACAAAACCAAGGGAGGCGACAACAGCGTTCAGGAATTCGGCGAAGAGGCCGGCGGCTCCGAATTCCACGCCGCCGCGACCGCCCTGCACAACTTCCTCGACGCCCGCGCCGAGGGCAACTGGGCCGCGACCTGCAACTACGTGTCGAAGACGATCACCGAATCGCTCGAAAAACTCGCCGCGCAGGCCAAGCAACTCAAAGACAAAAGCTGCGCCGCGCTCCTCGAGGCACTGACGAACCCCGCCGCCAAGCCGGCGCTAAAGGCCGAAGCCGAACAGGCCAACGTCCGCTCGCTGCGCACCGAAGGCGAACGGGCCTTCGTCCTCTACACCGGCCCCCACAGCGCCATCCTGGCGATGCCGATGGCGAACGAAGGCGGCGACTGGAAGGTCTCCAGCCTCGCCGGCACCCCGCTCAATTAGCGCCCCAGGGCGCGCGAAGAGCCGACGAAATCCTGGCCTGGATCCGCATCAGAACGCGGTGCTGAGCCTGCGCCACTCCTTACGACCTCGACCTGGCGACTCGACTACCCCCGCGTCGCGAAGCTTCCGCAGCTCGGAACGAATGTGATCTGCGCTGATGTCGGGGAGCGCTTGCTGGACCTCGTCGAAAGTGAAGACGTCGGAGGCGCTTGAGCGCACGTAGAGCTTAATTCGCATGGCCTTCGATCCACGACCGCTCATCAGGTCTCCGGCCCTAGCCCCGAATTCGGTGTAGGCAGCGTTGACGATGCCGAGGAAGTAGTTGAGCCAGGGCCAGATGTCGTGCTCGCCGCGGTCCCAGCCCGCAGTCGACTTCTCCAAGCTTTCGTAGTAGGTCTCCTTGCTTTCCTCAACCAGCTTCTCGAGGCTGATGAAGCGCCCCACCTTATGGCCGCAGTGGTAGAGGATGAGCAGCGTGAGCAACCTCGACATCCGTCCATTGCCGTCGTTGAACGGATGGATCATCAGGAAGTCGAAGACGTAGGTCCCTGCCAAGAGCAAGGGAGCGTGGGAACCGCTTTTGATCGAATCGGCAAAGCGTTCATGGAGCTCGTCCATGGCCGCGGGCGTTTCGAAGGGACTTACACCCTCGAAGATCACCGCCAGCTTTTCTGCCCTGCTGGTCGAATCGGGCGACCTCGTTCTGGGTGTTCTTGAAGCGACCTCCTGGAATCGGACTGAAGGCATAGATGTCTCGATGGAGCTGCAGGACAACCGACGTTTTGAGGGGAATGTGCTCCGCGCTCGAATGAATCGTGTCCAGGACTTTCCGGTAGCCAGAGATCTCCTCCTCCGATCGGTTTTCCGGAGTCGTCTTGTCCTGGACCAGTTCGGTGACTCTGCCGGGGGCTGCAGTGATTTGCTCGATCGCGTTCGATGAAGCGCTGCTCTGAATCAGAGCTACCTCCATTAGGCCTGCAAGCACCTGGGGATTCTGTCTGCGGAACGCCTCCTCGCGACCACGCCCAGCGCTGGCCTCGGCCAACGCGGCAGCGGATCGTGCGGGGACCATGCCCAGATGTTTGTCCAAGTCGCGGAAGGTCTGCATAAGCACCCTAAATAGGTATTTAGTATCCCAGAATACCTATTTCGGCGGGAGTTGCCCCCCAACCGCGACGAAGCCGACGCCCGGACTTTGAACCGGGGACCCCTTCATTATGAACGCGATATTTGAGCCCGATCTGGGCCAATTAGGTGCGATCTCGTCCAGTTAGTTCAATTTGGTTGGCAACAGATTTGCCGAGTTGGGGACATATTTCGGGACATACTTTGCCACTTCCAAAGGGTTGCGGGAAGGCCGCACAAGATCGTCTCAAGCGCGCGATGGGGCGCGATCGGGGCGAGCCAGCGTCCCGATACTCATCAGCTTGCGAACGAGATTGTCGACCCGCCCGACATCAATGGACCAGCACGTCCGAACACCAGCGGTGTAGCGAGCAGTGTTGTACTCCTCTGGCTGAGCGAACATGATGCGAACGTCTGGTCGGGCGACACAGAACAGCACGCATCCGAGTGCCTGCATCTTCGACCCCATGGGTGCAAGGGTCATGTTGTAGTCAAGACCCCATCGTCGGTGGATGCGCTCCAAGACTCGTAGCGCCTCGGCGTAGTCGAAAGTACTCACGGGCTGCGATTCATGCTTCGATGGGATGTCGTGGATTTCGGTGAGGGCTCTCTCGCGCCAAGCGTCGTCCTCTGAGTGCGGGGCACCGACCAGCCACGAGATCGGTGCGGCCTCCATCTCGATAAGGAATTGCGAGTCGACATTCGAGATCACCTTCCGCACTCGGTCGCGGTTGTAGCCCGGAATGATCACCAGGCGATTTGCCAGCTGCGCAGAGTGCTCGCCCGGGAATGCGTTAGAGGTCCGCACGTTCAAGGTGCCCCGATCCAACCCCATCCGATCGCCATCGTTCCACCGCCCGGGATCGGCGTCGTACTCGTCCTGGGTTGGGAAATACGTCGCGGCCTCCGTATAGAAGATCTCCAGTTCTCCATCTCCCTCGAGAAGGATTCGTCCGAGGTTGAGGATCAGTCGATTGGAGGAGACGCTTATGTCCCAGCCGATACGAAGGGGGCGCTCCGCCTCGGTTCGGAGTTCGCGAAGCCGGGAACGGAGACGATCGAAGAGGGACTGATGGTCGGCTTCGACCCATTCGCGCTCTTGACTGAAGCGGTCCAAGTCTTCCAGTAGCCCCTTTTCCTGAGTGCTGTTCTGGTCCGGGTTCGTGCCGTAGGCACAAATCAACGCTAGTTTGCAGGCGCTGCCGCCGTTCCCAAGGGCCTTTGCGACCGCACGGCAGCGATCCTCGAACCCAAGCGCTCCGATCCAAAGATCAAAATCTCGTTGGAGTTTGCCGCCAAACTCCCGTGCTTCGGGGAGCGTCGAAGAGATGTCATCGACTTGTACCTCACGCAGGTTGTCGGTCATGACGCGTTCTCGTCGAGTGTCAGCGCTTCGAAGTCACTGACCTCGGGGTCCTTCTGCTGCTTCTGCCAGAGCACCTTTCGGGCGGCGCTTGGGTTTTCGAGCATGAACTTGAATTCGGCAGGTAGCAACTTCAGCGCAACGTTCTTGGTCAGGGCAGCACCAAAGTTGGGCAAGTAGATGCGACGGAGTTGCCATCTGAGCGTTTGGAGGTGATTGTGTCGACTGCGACTGGGGTCCATCTCGATGAATACCGCGCGCCGCAGTAGCTCGTCATACAGAGTCCTGGTGGGTTCCGATAGCTGCTCGCTTGCTTGCCCGGTGTCGTCTACCTCGATACGGGGCATGGCCTGAGGAACCTGGTTGTTCCCTTGCTTCATGAGTCGGCCTTTGCGCAGAACGTCCGCAGCCAGGGTGCCGAACTCAACGACGAGCGCATGCATCTCCGTGCCACAGGGAAAATGATCCCGGAGCATTTCGACTTGTTCGCCAGACGCTTGCCCGATCGCTTTGTGCTGTATCGCTGGAGAAATCGCTTTCGTCGTCTCGCGCGTCACCTTGGCTCGCTCGAAGATGCGCCTGAAAACCAGCAGCAGGGTTGCCACATCGCCAGAGCAAAGGTCGGCTATGCACTCTATGCCGTGGTATTGCGAGCGCTGCTTTGGGGCATCCCGAAGTGCCCTAGCCAGGGTTCCATACTCACCCCATTCCGAGTGCCCCAAGAGCTTCTCTGCGGTTGCCTCGTAATGCGCCGCGCTGAGGCGGGCGTCAAGCAGCTCGGTCGCAAAGCGACGGGCGCGCCTTAGCTCCTCTCCGTCGGAGAGAGACAGATACTCCATGCCAATATCCACTGGCACGAGCTCGCGGGCAGCGTCGATTGGCTTGCCCGACAGATCGTTGAGGTCAGCGCCGTCTTTCTCGCTGGAAACCTTAAACAGATGATTGTCTGATCGCGACCAAATAACTGCATTCAGGGCGCGCTGGACGTGCTGATCAACGCGTCTCCTGGTGAAGTCGTCGATAAGGAAGGTGATGCGCTGTTCTTCAAAGAAGGGGATGATCTCAACTAGTAGCCGACAAAGATCGGCAATGAACACCTCTCCCGTCATTGCGTCCCGATGTTCGGATCTGCGTAGGGAGAGGTCACAGTAATACCGCTCGCGTTCGATCAAAGCCAGTGCTTGCCGAAGCCGACTGGCGCCAGCAATACCGGCGACTTGGCCCTCCATTTGGCCTTGGAGAAATGCAAGGAGCCTCTCTTCCTCGTTTTCCCCGATATGCCACTTTGAGCGGTCAGGAGGCGCTTCTCTCATGAGCAGAAGGGTCTCTAATAGCTCGCGCGCGAGGAGCAGATTGAAGAAATGGATCAGCTCGTGCTTCCACTCCTCGACGCTCTCAAGGTCATCAAGCCCTGCAAATCGCCCCTCCAGCTCGGTAGAGCACGAGAGGTAAAAGCCGGCGATCGGGAAACGCTCGAACTCCGGTTCCTCGCGACTGAGTTGAGTGCGTAGCGAGAGCCACCGGAATAGCGTGGACTTTCCACATCCACGAGGACCCGTTACAAGGCTGGGGTCTCGGCCGGCCACCTTGGACAGCCAAGGGGTCTCAGCAAAGAGTTTGATGAAGGTCCGATCATCGGAGATGTGCTCGCTGGATATGAACTCGAACGGGGAGGTCATCGGCTGCTCAGAACCGGGGGTCCCTATGTAGCGTGCGCGGCTATCGGCGTTGTTAAAAGCCTCCCGAATGAGCTTGGGGTCTCTCAGGGCGACCGTGGGGTCGGGATCGACCATCCGCCTAAGCGGAACCTCCTTCAATTCCGCGAGGAATCTTTGATCCGCGCGGGAAGCTCGACGACCCTTGACAATAAGGTTGTGAATCTCGATCAGGTGATCGGCAAAGTAATCTAAGTCGTGGATCTCCTTGGAGACCTGATCGCGGGCCTTGAGACTACCCATGTCAATGATCCGGACCTGCATGTGCCCGTCATCACCCGGGACGGGCTCGGCGAGCATGACATTGCCTGGATGTAGGTCATCGTGAGCCAGTTCGTGGTGGTCCAGCGCCTCTAATGCACGGGTCATGTTGTCGGCGTAATGGAGGAGGAAGGCGGCATCGACATCCTCGGGACGCGTGCGCAAGAAGTCACGCAGGGAGATGCCCTCGATCCAATCCTCAACGAAGAAAACTGCGTCGAATGATGATCCGTCGCCGAGGGGCACAGTCGCGCGCCCTGCGTCGATGATTCGCGCGAATACGGGATACCGATCAAGTGGCGCAGCATGCGCCAGCTCTCCGCTCCATGAGCGGTCGAGATAATCACCATAGGTAGCGAGCTTTACTGCCCGGGGCCGTGCGTACTCATCGCGAACCTTCCAGACGACGGCCTTGAACCCAGCGCCGATTGCCGCCTCCGGGATGTACTGCCGCCCTCCTAGCTCGATTTTTTCGGGCAGAGCAGATTGATCTAGGAGCTGCTTCTTGACATCAAAGGGTATCTCGATTGGGCCATCAGGCATAGACCAATGAGGCTATCTTTGGCGGCGGTTGGAAATCTCGTGCGCCTTGTGGCAACGATTGTGTTGATAGCCTCGCCCTGTGCTCGACGAGGCGGTGGTTGCCAGTCCCAAGCTGATGCGCGAGGCCGTGGTCGAGAGCCTGGTACGACAGGGCTTTGGCGTCAAGGGCGGAGCCATTTCGCCTCCGCCCCAGAGTTCCAAGGAGCACCTTAGGCGGCTCCATGCCGAGGCTGTTGAGCACCAGAGGGAACGCTCAAGGGCCGGGCTGGAGAGGCACGAGGAGACGCTGCTGCGACGGATTGCGGATGGGAAGGAAGTGCGGCCGGCCGAGATCAGCCCCCGGATTTCACTCGTACATGCTGGTACGGAGGACGAGCGGCTGTTCCGATGGTGTCGGCTCCACTGGTCGATCCCCACGTCGGCGGGGTATGGGAGGAGGCTGCGTTTCCTTGTTACCGATAGTTCAAACGGCAAAGTGATGGGCTTAATTGGTCTTTCAGATCCTGTTTACGCCCTAGGAAGTCGCGATGCCTGGATCGGCTGGGATGGGCCAGGGAAGCGCGAGGGTCTGCGGCAGGTGATGGACGCATTTGTGCTCGGCGCAGTGCCGCCGTATAACGGACTCTTGGCGGGCAAGCTGATTGCGATGCTCGTTACCTCCAGCGAGGTGCAACAGGTATACCTCGATCGGTACGCAGAGGCACAAGGACGTATCTCGGGGCGGACTCACAGCAGGCCGCTGGCACTGGTCACCACCACGTCAGCACTGGGTCGGTCCTCGGTTTACAACCGTCTGCGTTTTGGTGACCGCCGGGTAGCAACCGGCGTGGGATTCACCAGCGGCTCAGGTGACTTCCAATTCGCCAACGGCCTTTACGATTCCCTTACTGCGTACGCGCAGATCCATTGCGTGCCCACTGCAAAGCACGACAAATGGGGCAAGGGCTTTCGCAACCGCCGGGAGGTGGTGAAGAAGGCCTTGACGCACCTCGGACTTGGCGATGCTTTGCTGTATCACGGGGTGAGGCGAGAGGTGTTTGTATTCCCCCTAGGGGAGAACTGCCGACCTGCACTGCGGGGAGAGGACGTTCTGCGGGGGTACAATGTTCCTGCGGGCGAGTTCTCACGCTTCTGGGCGACACGATGGCTTTCTCCGCGCGCCGCTCGACGGCCCGAGTACCGTGATTTCCGACGGGAGAGTTGGCGGCTATGGGGTTAGTAGCGCAACGTTGCGCCCTGCATGCTCAATGCGCGGCTGACTGCGAGGGATGCGGATAGGCCGATGGCAGAGTCGGAGGTCTCAGCGCTGCTGCGCCGACTAAGCCGAGAGCCACTGCGGCGAGGGCGCCGATGACAGCAAGACCGATGCGAAATGCCATGGGGGCAGATGAGAGTACGCCCGCAAGGGCAACCATGAGCAGTGCCAAGGCTTGGGTTGAGGCGACTCCAACGGTGCGCCCGCGATTCGCCTCGATGAACACCTTGAGCGTGACGACCGGCCCTTGGACTTCTTCCGCCGGTTCAAGAACGATGGCAGTTTCGTGATTCTCCAGGCCGGTTGCGTCAGCGGTTGCGAGGCGGGCAGTGATCTCGTCGTAACGCGAAGCGATGGTAAACCGACCGCTACTGAGTACCCGCAGGTTGCTCCCGTCAACGAATAGCTGGAAAGGAGCGGGTGTTGGCGGAGTCTCGGGCTGCGCATGGAAAATCACCAGCTCGTAGGCGGATCGGGCCTTCAACCTGTAAAACGGCTTGGCTGCATAGGTTTTCAGGTAATCGCGCTCACTCTCGCGCACCGCGTCCGTGCGTCTGATGCCGAGGACGCGGACGAAGCGAGCCTTCTCGAAGGTCTCGGTCTTTGCCAGGTAGGAACCGATTCGAGCAAAGAGGACGCTGGGCTCGCTGTCTATGTCCACGTCATGAGCCAATAGCCTCGATCCGAGGCTGGCAGAGGTCGAATATGGGACTTCGGTGATCTCGCGAAGGCGGGTCGTGAACTTGGTGACATGAGCGCTCTGGCTGTGGTCGTCGATGTCTGCCTCGGGGAGGCCGACATACTCCTTGAGTCGGAATTCAACGAAGTAGCTTTCTCCCTCCCGGTGGGTCCGCAGAACGTAGCCGCCGCGAATCGGGATGAAGGCTGGTGCTTGGAAGCGTGCCTTTTGTTGCAGCGAGAAAAGAACCACGATCGGGGTGTCCTGCAAAGTTGCCCATGCATCTCGTAAGCCCTTGGCTACATACTTGGCGTCGTATCGGAACGTGTATGGATGACCCTCAGGTGCTCCCAGCACGTTGAGGATGTCTTGGGCATATAGCCGACTTTGGTTGGAGGAGAAGAGATATAGGCAGCGCTCAGTGGCGCTCATGCGGCAATGGCAGCGAGGGAGATCCTGCGCCGCAGGAGCTCGTAGCGATGGCGGGTCGCGCCGAAGGAGAGGACATATCCGCGATCACGTACCTCTATGTTTCCCGGCTCGAAGTTGCCGCCAAATTGTTCACGGGTCAGGTCGACCTCTGTGCCATCTGGCAGCAGATTCCAGTAGTGGGACCCGCTCGGTGTGCTGGCGCGCAGCAGCTGGCCACCGAGGTCATCTTGGACCACGAGTGCGGTTACCGCGCATTGGCCCCAGGCCGGATTGCGGATAGTCCAACCTTCTGGATCAGACGTGGTATCGACCCCCCAAGCTGCGTGGAACGCGTGCTCCAAGGCGGCATGGGAATTGCTCTGTAAGTCCATGCTCAAACGGTAAAGGACACCCAGGATGCCATAGGCGGGGCCGGAAATTGCACGGACTGTTCACGTTTGCGGTCCGTAGGTATTTTTGGAAATCCAATAAGCGCGACCGCGCGCAAATTGCAGCGCACGACGCGGCGCTGCGCTCGCAGTTCTCGGGCCTGCCAACCGAGGAGCTGGTCGCAAGGAGCGAGGACCTGCGGATCGCCGCCAATCGCGAAGCCAAGGCCGAGCGGCAGCTACGTGACCTGCGAGAGCGGATCGAGAGGGCCGAGCGCCAGATCGAGCGCTACGACGCGCAGCGCAAAAGAGCGCAGGAGTTGAAGCGTCGTTTTCGCAAGGACGAGCTGGCGCGGATCGACCGCGACGAAGCCAGGTCCCTGCAACAGCTCCGGTCTTGAGGCCGAGGCTCGCCAGCTGCCTGTCCCCTCGGGTTCCGCACGGCGCGAGTTGGCCGTCGCGGATCGCGTCCTTGCCGAGCGCCGCGAGCTTGCGATCACGGCCACCCGTATCGCCCCGGCCGCCTACATCACGAAGGAGCTGAGGGAGAGGCCGAGCGATCCGACGAAGCGCAAGGTTTGGGATCGCGGCGTCGCCGACATCGAGCACTACCGCCAACGGTACGGAATCAAGGACCCCGCCAGAGCGCTTGGGCGCGAGCGCGAGAGGGAGGCGCAGCATGCCATGCGGCGACGGCTAAACGAAGCTCAGCGAGCGCTTGGCCTTGGACAGCACGCGGCGAGGGAGCACGTCCTCGGGCGAGGGCTGGGGATCGGTAGGTGATTCCGCTCTCATAGGATGCGGCGGATGCGGATCGGGGTCTACGTGGACGGCTTCAACCTCTACTACGGGGGTCGAGACTCGTGCGGGAAAGGCACCGCTGGCTGGCGCTGGCTCGATATCCGCTCGCTTTCGGAAGACTTGATCGGGCGCCGTCGGGATTGGCAAGATGCGTCAGTCGAGCGAATCGTCTACTGCACGGCCCGAATCAGCGCCAACTCGAATCCAGATGGGGCGAACGAGCAAGACATCTATCTGAAGGCGCTGAGCGCAGGAAACGTCGTTGACCTGATCGAGTATGGGCACTACGTCGCTCGCGTCAAGACCGCGCCTCTTGCCACGGAAAACAAAAGCGGCAAGCCTGTCTTGGCAACCGCCCGGTGGCCGATCAAGGTCCAGGATCGTGACGCGACGCCGGTTCCCGACGCCCGCTTCATGGTCTCCTACGCGCATCGAGAGGAGAAGGGCTCAGACGTGAACGTTGCCTCGCATCTCCTGCTTGACGCACTGGGAGAAAAGATCGATGGCGCGATCGTGATCTCGAACGACAGCGATTTGCGCTTTCCGATCCAGCGGGTCCGGGAACGGATTCCTGTCGGCACCGTCAACCCGACCAGGCGGTATCGAGCCGGTGCCCTTGGCGGGGATGCGTCTTCTGGCGCAGGCCGACACTGGTGGCTGAATCTGCAGGCGACCGATTTCCGCTCCCATCAATTATCTGATCCGTGCGGCGGATATTCGAAGCCTCCGCCCTGGTGAATGGATCGCCGGAGGTTCCGCGCTACGAATAGCGGCAAGTTTCCGGTTAGCGTTAGAGATACGAATCGTCAATCCGTATCTCTAAACGTTGCCGTTAATGGTGATCTTTACGGAGCCGCTGGGATAGCGGTATCGCTTCGGAATTGGCAACGCGCGTTATAAGTTCTATAATCATGGCCTAGACCACCCGGCCCCTCGTGGGTCGGGTTTTCTTTTTCTCTACCGCTGTTGGCTCACCGGGTTCTGCACGGAACGCTTCAGCCACAAGTTCGGCGTCTGCCTCACGCGGGGCGTAATGCAGATACTTCATCGTCGTTTGGATGTCGGCGTGGCCCATCCACTCTTGGACTCGGCGGATGTCGGCTTTGGCGATCATGCGGGTGCCGAAGGTGTGGCGGAGGTCGTGGAAGCGGAGTTTGCGGAGGCTGGCGCGCTTTGAGGGCGGCGTCATAGCGGCGGCGAAGGGTGCGGCCGTCGAGGTAACTGCCGGCCTGGCCGACGAAGACGAGATCGTCGTCGCCGGTCCAGTTCTCGCGCTGGCCGAGCTTTGCCAGGGCTTCGGCCACGTCGGGTGCCATTGGGACCGAGCGGACCTTGCCGGACTTCGGCGTGGTTAGTGCCCCGTCGGCGTAGCTTGCACGCACGCGGATGACCTGGCCCTCGAAATCTACGTCGCGCCAGTGCGGCGCCAGCAGCTCGCCGCGCCGCAGGCCGGTGAACGCCGCCGTCAGGTAGATCGCGGCGTCCTGCTCGGACGTGGCGGCTCGGACGAGCGCCATGACCTCCTCCACCGAGAAGACCTCGATGTCGCCGCTCTGTGCGGTCGGCGGCTTCTCGACTTCTGCCACCGGGTTCACCGGCAACCCGTAGACCTTCTTCGCCCGTTTAAAGATGCCGTGCATGAGGACGAGCGCCTTGGTCCGGGTTGCCGGCGAGCGGTCAACGCCAGCGATCCACGCCTCGATCTCCGGCGTCGTGATCGACTCGATTGGCATCTCGCCAAAGGTGGGGAGCAGCTGCGACTTGAGCAGCGCTCGGTAGCCAGCGATGGTTGAGGGCTTGCGGCCACGGTCGTGCTCGATGTAGCGAAGCCACTCCTCCGCTGCCTCGGCAAAGGTCACGTCGGTCTTGACCAGGCCCCGCAGCGTCCCGCGCCGTGCTTCGTCGAGAACGTCCCGCAGCCAGGCTTCCGCCGTGCGCTTGGTGAAGTAGCCAGCGCCGGGCCTGCCCCGCTCGGTCCAGGCCGGGCCAAGCTTGCGCTGGATCTGGCGACCGTCAGGCAGCCGGTACTTCGCGTACCCACTGCGGTCCACGCGCCCGATCGACTCGGAAAACGTGTCCCGATGGAGGTCGGGGAGGAGCTTGTCGAACAGGCGCCATGTCCCCACTTTAGCGCTCGCTCGGGACATATTCGGGACATATTTCCGTCCGTCCCAACAGAGCAAGTTGCCAAATATCGCTATTTGCTGGGTTTCTAAGAGCCGACGCCCGGACTTGAACCGGGGACCCCTTCATTACGAATGAAGTGCTCTACCAACTGAGCTACGCCGGCGCTCGGGTCATTCTAGGTATCGCGGTTCCGTCGCGCGGAGTCTCGATCATGCGGTTGTGTCTCGAGAGCGGACGGTTCGGCGGCGAGAGGAGAACGAGGTCGAGTTCTCGCGCATCGTCGCCTTCAGCGACGGCGTTTTCGCGATCGCGATCACGCTGCTCGTGCTCAACCTCAGCGTGCCGGAGCACATCCACGGCGATGACCTCACCAAGGTCCTCTGGGAACAGCGCCAGGACCTCCTCGCGTACGCGATCAGCTTCGCCGTCATCGGGCGCTTCTGGGTGGTCCACCACCGCTTCTTCTCCAGCGTCGTCGGCTTCGACGGGCGCCTGCTCGGCCTCAACCTCTTCTACCTCGGCTGGGTCGCCCTCTTTCCCTTCAGCGCGCAGGTCTTCGGGGACCACGCCGGAGACACCGCCGCGATTGTCCTCTACGCGCTCAACCTGGCCGGGATCACGCTGGTCGGGATGTTGATGGCCACGGACGCGCGGCGCGCCGGCCTGGCCAAGATGTCTCCCGAGGAGGCGCGAGAAGGCCAGCGGCGCGCCCTGATCGTCGCCGCCGTCTTTCTCGCCTCGATCCCGGTGGCGCTGCTCGATCCCCACATCGCGCCGTTCCTCTGGCTGGCGCTCTTCTTCGACTCGATCGGACGCCGGGTCGGTCACCGGCGCGGCTGACTTACTTGCGGCCCGCCTTCGTCTCGCCCTCGCCGCGCGGCACCGCGGTCGGCAGGTGACCGCAGACAGGGCAGTTCGGCTCCGGCACGACAGGCTCGCGTTCGACCTCCATCGTGCGCAGGTCGTAGTTGTGGCCGACGCCCTGAGTCGAGGGCTCGGCCAGCCCGGTCAGGCGGTGCATGACGTCGAGCCCCACCAGGCCGCCGATCAAGTTGCACACGGGTCCCATCGTCGCTACCGGGGACTGATTGGCGCGGCGCTGCTCGATCACCACGTCGAACATCGGGTAGCTGCGGCGGTAAGCGGCCACCTGGCAGGCGAAGCAGCCGGTCACGCCGGGAACGAACATCGGCCCTACTCGGGCCCCGGGTGGGAGATGGCTCATCGTTATGTACGGGGTCCCCGTTGCGAAGCAGGCCTCGTTGACCCATACCTCGATGTCGTGGACTGGCCAGTCGGCGGCGTCGATGACCAGGTCGAAGCCCTGGATGACCTCCGCGATCTTGTCCTTGCCGTCCATTCGCTCGGCGATGGTCTCCAGCCGCACGCGCGAGTTGAAGGCACGCAGGTGGTCGGCGGCCGCCTCGACCTTTGCCCGGCCGATGTCGTCCTCGGTGTAGAGGATCTGGCGGTTCAGGTTCGTCTCCTCGACCCGGTCGCCGTCGATCAGCAGCATCTCGCCAACACCGCAACAGGCAAGCGAGAGGGCCGAGGCGCCGCCGAGGCCGCCCACCCCGAGGATGACGATCCGGGCGCTTTCGAGTCGCGCCTGGCACTGCGACGGGGACGGCCCGGTGGTGATGTCGCTGAAGTAGCGGAGCTGGCGGTCGTAGCGGCGGCCGACCGCCGCCGGGATCAGGTCGTCGTCGGCGGCATCCTCGACCAGGCCCAGCTCCTCGAACTGCGCGAGCAGGTCGCTGACGGCCTCCTCGCCGAAGCGCTCCTCCAGCTCGTCCCGGGTGAGGCTCCCGTTGAGAGCGGCGAGTAGCTGCCGTCCCTCTGCGTCGGCATCCTCGATTTGGATGTCAATTCCGGTGCTGGGCCGCAGCAGGTAGAGGTCGCCGTTCGGCGTTTCGAGCTGCTCGGTCGTACGCTTGATCCTCGGTCTTGTCACGTGTCCACCCTCCGGTCGAAGTCCCGCTTGGGACCGCGCGATTGCTTTAATGAGTTTCAGCTAAACCGTGGTGCTGGTTTCGCTCGCCGGAGAAGCTTGCGCGCGAGGTTAAGGATCGGTTGAAGTCCGCAACCGGTACTAGGGTGCCGCCACCACCGGAAATCACACGGCAACAGGACGGGAGGGCTGTCATGGCCAGCTTGCATGGGAAAAGACTCAAACAGGTCATCGATCCGACGGTGGCCAAAGCCTTCACGCATCCCCTGCGCGGTCACGTCTGGGTGACAGTTTGCGAAAGGGGCATCGCCAGCCCGACCGAGATTGCCGACGAACTCGATCTCGAGGTTTCCGAAGTCAGCTACCACTTCCGGGAACTCAAGCGGCGAAATCTGATTCGGTTGGTGCGGACGGTGCCGCGCCGCGGCTTCGATGAGCATTTCTACGAGCCCTGCGTGCCGGCTCTCCATTTCGATGACTTCGACTGGATGAAGATCCCGGCGCCGATGCGGTCGACCTTCAGCGCCGACATGCTCCGGCAGATCATCGAAGAGCTCCTCGACGCGCTCGACGTCGGTTCCTTCGATGCGCGCAGCAGGCATCTGAGCCGAACCTGGCTATCGGTCGATGAGCGGGGTTGGAAGGAACTGATGCGGGCCGTGAAGGCTGCCCTCGACCGGATCCAAGTGATCCAGGAGCGTTCTGCAAAGCGCCGCGAGACATCTTCGGAGCCGGGAATCTCGGTGTCGGTCGTGCTGGCCTCCTTCGAGACGATCGCCAGCATCTCCCGGCGTGAGGCCGGCAGAACCGACGTGCTGTAGCGGTCCTCAGTCGCTCAACTCGCGGGCCCGGGTGAGAATCTCGTCGAGCATCGGCTCGCTGAGGCGGCCGGTGAAGGTGTTCTGTTGGCTGGGGTGGTAACAGCCGATCAGCTTCCAGTCGCCGATGCAGGCTTCGGCACCGTGCCCGAAGCGGGGCTTTGGCCGGGGTGCCGGATGGCCCAGGTTCTTCAGCGCCAGCAGCGCCCCGTCCCAGGCGAAACCGCCCAGCGCGACGATCGTCCGGCAATTGCCGAGCAACTCGAGCTCCCGCGCCAGATAAGGAAGGCAGTTGTCGCGCTCGGACGGCATCGGTCGGTTGGCGGGGGGCGCGCAGCGGACGACCGCGGTGACGTATGCACCCAGCAATCGCAGGCCGTCCTCGCACCCGATCGCCGTGGGCTGGTTCGCGTAGCCGGCGCGGTGCAGCGCCGCGTAGAGCCAGTCGCCGGAGCGGTCGCCGGTGAACATCCGGCCGGTGCGGTTGGCGCCGTGCGCCGCCGGGGCGAGGCCGACGAGCGCGAGCCTGGCATCCGGGTCGCCGAAGCCGGCAACGGGCCGCGCCCAGTACTCCTCGCCCTGAAAGCGGCGCGGGGGAGATGCCGCGCTGGCCTCGCGCCACTCGACCAGGCGTGGACAGCGGTGGCAGCGGTGGATCTCCACGGCGAGCTGCTCGAGGCGATCCCTCGTCAGCGTCGAGGTTTGTGGTTTGGCGACCATCGACCCCGAACTGAATCACGCGGGGCCCACCCGAGAAAGTGGGCGAGCCCCGCCAAGCTAGTTGCTCTGCCTGAGCCCTTAGCCGAACTTGTGGACGGAAAGCATCGGGATGACTGCCTTCGATGCGGTGATCTTCATCTACTTCACCCCCTCCTCGGACGGACTTCCTCTGAACTCTCCCTGCGCTGTGAGCGCATCTGGCGGACCGGCTGATTACTGGAGAAAGTTCCACTATTTCGCAGAGGGGAAGCGAATAGTCGTCATTTGGGCTGGAAAACCGCCTTTGTGATCAATACGATGGAGTGGTTAAGCCCCTAGCAACGAATCGGAGGAGTCCCGTATGCCCGCAAAGACGAAAAGCACCAAAAGTCGTAAAAGAGGAAAAGGAAGAGCCAGCAAAAGAGGCGTGAACCAGGATCTGGTCAAATCGCTCGCGCACGAACTTCGCGCCGAGATCCTGGCGATCCTCAACGAACGGATGGCCAGCCCGAACGAACTGGCGAAGGAGTTGGGCGAAGGGCTGAGCCAGGTCAGCTACCACGTCAAAGTCCTCAAGGACTACAAAGTCATCACCCTGGTCAAAACCGAGCCCCGTCGTGGCGCGGTCGAGCACTATTACCGCGCCACTTCACGCGCCTACCTGACGGATCGGGACTGGCACGAGTTGCCCGAGTCGGTTCGGGTTGGGATGAGCGCGGATCTGTTCCAGGCAGTCGTCGACGACGTCGTCGCGGCGATGGAGGACGGCACGTTCGACGACCGCGAGGATCGGCACCTGAGTTGGACGCCCCTGATGCTGGATGCGCAGGCCTGGGCATCCATGCAGAAGCTGCTCGACGACACGCTCAAGCAGGTGCTGAAGCTCAACGCCGAAGCCGGTAAGCGTCTGGCCAAATCGAAAGAGCAGCCGATCTCGGCGTCCGTCTCGATGATTGGCTACGAAGTGCCCGACAGCGCGGCGAAGAAGCTGCCGAAGCGGAAAGCCAAAGCGTCCAGCAAAGCGAAAGCCAAAGGCAAGTCGAAAGCCAAAGCCCGCAAGTAAGAGGGCTCACCTGGCGCACCCAGCAATCCACAGCCCATAGGCTTGCCGGCCTGTGGGCATCGATTCGTCAGCAGGTGGCTACGGCAGGCGGCGCGGCTTCGGTCGCGCCGCCTCCTTTTTGGCCCTCGCCCTTGCGGCGCTAGCGCTGGCTGTCACCGGTTGCGGCGATAGCGGCCATGGCGCCGAGACCAATCCCGAAAAGGGCAGCGACGCCGCCATCCTGAACGAAGGCCTCTCGCGTGAGTTGACGGCGCTCGACGCCTACACCCGCGGCAACGGCCTGCTGCGCGGCCCCGAGCGCGTGCTCGGGCGACAGTTGCGCGCCGAGGAGCAGGAATACGTCGATGCGCTGACCAAGGCGATCCGCGGCCTGGGCGGCAACACTGAAGCCGAAGCGGAAGAACTGGACTTTTCGCAGATCAAGGACCAAGCCGCCTTCCTCACCCTCGCCTACGAGCTGGAAAGCGCCGCCCGCGACTTCTACGTGGACCAGGCAGCTCGCCTGTACACGGCCGCGCCGCGCACGCTCGACGCCTGGCTTGCCGCCGGGCACGGTGGGCACGTTGCACTGCTGCCGGGCGGTGGGGGATGATCCCGGCGTGACCGCCCCGCTCTACGCAATCGGCCGCTTCTGCTCGCGCCATCACTGGCCCGTCATCGCCGTCTGGCTGATCGTCGCGGTCGTGCTCGTCGTCGCCGGGCAGGCCTCCGGCGACAAGACCAACGACAACCTGACCCTGCCCGGAACCGGGTCGACCATCGCGACCGAAACGATGGAAGAAAAGCTGCCCGAACAGGCCTACGGCAGCAACCCGCTTGCCTTCGAATCCAAGCAAGGCGCACTGACCCAGCCGAAGTACGCGCAGGCGATCGAAGAATCGATCAAGCGCCTGGCCGCGTTGCACTACGTCAACTCGGCGATCAGCCCGCTGAGCAAGGAAGGCGTGGCCAAAGGCCTGCTCAGCAAAGACAAGACGATCGCCTACACGCCGGTGATCCTCGGTGTCGGCCCGGGCGAATTGACCGAAGAGCAGGCCCAGTCGGTGCTGAACGCGGCCGAGCCGGCCGAGAAGGCGGGTCTCGAGACCTCCGTCGGCGCCTACGTCGGTCAGCAGCTCTCCAAGCCCGACACGGGGATCAGCGACGCGATCGGGATCGCCGCCGCGATCGTCATCCTGCTCTTCGCCTTCGGCACGGCGACGGCGATGGTGATGCCGATCGGCTCCGCGATCATCGGTCTCGCGATCTCGCTCTCGGTCATCCGCCTGCTGGAGAACGCGATCGAAGTGCCGAGCGTCGCCGCGACCCTGGCGACGATGATCGGCCTCGGGGTCGGGATCGATTACGCGCTGTTCATCGTCACCCGCCACAAACTGCAGCTCGCCGAAGGGATGGATCTGCGCGAGTCGATCGCCCGCGCCACCGCGACCGCCGGCGGCGCCGTCGTTTTCGCCGGCTTCACCGTCGTGATCGCGCTCTGCTCACTCTCCTTCGCGGGCATCCCCCTGGTCAGCACGCTCGGCTTCACCGCGGCGATCGCCGTCGTCGTCGCCGTCTGCGCCGCGTCGACCCTGCTGCCGGCGATGCTCGGCGCGCTCGGCCCGCACATCAACTCGATGCGGGTGCCGGGGACGAACGCCGGCCCGGACGACAGCGAGCCGCACGGCTGGCGCAAATGGGCGCGCGGCGTCGCCCGCCGGCCCTGGCGCTCGGCCTTGGCGGCGCTGGTCGTGCTCGTCGTCTTGGCGCTGCCGATCTTCCAGCTCGAGCTCGGCCAGAACGACCTCAGCGCCCTGCCCAAGTCGACCACCGCCCGTCAGAACTACGACTCGCTGACCAAGGGCTTCGGGCCGGGCGTCAACGGGCCTCTGCTGATCACGGGGCAGTTCAAGACCGCGCAGGAAGCCAAAAAAGTCCTGCCCCTCCTGGAGAAGCAAGTTGGCGCAGCCGACGACGTCGCCGCTGTCTCCGAACCGACGCTCGACAAGACCGGCACGGTCGCGGTCTTCACGGTGATCTCCAAATCGGCGCCCTGGGCCGATGAGACCGTCAGCCTGGTCGAAGGCCTGCGCGAAACGACGATCCCCGAAGCGCTGCGCGGCACCGGCGCCGTCGCCTACGTCGGCGGCCAAACCGCCGGCTACATCGACCTCGCCACGCAGATCGCCGACAAGCTGCCGCTGATGATCGCGATCGTCGTCGGGCTCAGCTTCATCGTCCTGCTGCTCGCCTTCCGCTCGCTGCTCGTCCCGGTCAAGGCGGCGGCGATGAACCTGCTCTCGGTTGCCGCCGCGTACGGGGTGGTGACGGCGGTCTTCCAGCTCGGTTGGGGCGCCTCGCTGATCGGGCTCGACCACTCGATACCGATCGTCAGCTTCGTGCCGTTGCTGATGTTCGCGATCCTCTTCGGCCTCTCGATGGACTACGAGGTCTTCCTGCTGACCCAGATGCGCGAGCACTACCGCCAGAACGAAGACGAGAAGGAGGCGGTGATCGAAGGGCTGGCCAACACCGGGCGGGTGATCACCTCGGCGGCGGCGATCATGGTCTGTGTCTTCACCAGCTTCGTCCTCAACGGCAACCCGATCGTGAAGGAGTTCGGGGTCGGCCTCGCGGTGGCGATCGCGATCGACTCGACCCTGGTCCGCTGCCTGCTGGTCCCCGCCGTGATGGTTCTGCTCGGCCGCTGGGCCTGGTGGATGCCGCGCTGGCTCGACCGAATCGTCCCCCACATCAGTATCGAGGGCGAGGACTTCTTCGCCAAGCGCGATGCGGAGCTCGCCGCCGCGGAAGAGTCGGCGGGGAGCGCCTGAGTGGGATGTTCCCGCTCAACCTGCCCAATGCACTGACCCTGCTCCGCATCCTCGCCGTGCCGGTTGTGGTGGTCGCCCTGCTCGGCGAGACGCCGAATGGCGATGAGCTGGCCGCCGCCGTCTTCGCCCTCGCGGCTCTCACCGACGGCCTCGACGGCTACTTCGCCCGCTCACGCGACGCGGTAACCACCTTCGGCAAACTGATGGACCCGCTCGCCGACAAGCTCCTGATCACCGCCGCGCTCGTCTCCCTCGTCTCGCTGGACCGCCTGCAGGCCTGGGTCGCGATGGTGATCATCGCCCGCGAGATCGCCGTCACCGGGCTGCGGGCGATCGCCGCCGAGCGCGGCGTCGTGATCGCCGCCAGCTGGATGGGCAAGCTGAAGACGGTCCTGCAGATCGCCGCCATATTCGCCCTGATCGCCGCCAACCCGGCCCCGACCTGGGTCAACGTGCTCGTCTACGTCGCGGTCGCCGCGACGTTGATCAGCGGCGTCGACTACTTCTTTGGCCTGCGCAAGCGCCTCAACTCGCCGGCGCCTCCAGCCACTCGCGCATAGTCGTGTGGCGGCGCTGGTGCTCGCCGCCGGCGAGCTCGGCGCGCAGGTCGTCGAGCTTGCCGTAGCGCTCGGCGACGACGTTGTGGCGGTGGATCGTCTCGAGGTTCTCCTGGCGGGCCATCACGAAGGCCTCTCCCGGTAGGTCCGGATAGTCGCTGGTGACCCGGCGCACCATCTCCCGCACGCAGTCCTCGACGAAGCGCGGCTGCGAGTGCGCCTTGGCGACGACCGCCAGCTCGTCGGGACGCTTCATCAGCTCGTAGATCTCCGAGCTCATCGACTGCTCGACGATCCGCAGCAACTCGGGTGCGTCGATCCACGCCGGCCCGCCCTCCGGGCAACCGATGTGGAGGGTGCCGATGCCGCGCTGGTTGTGGGTGGCGATCGGCACCGCCTCGATCGCCGTCTCGATCTGCTCGGCGTCGAAGCCGCGCTCGGCGAGCCGTTCGCGGGCGAGGCCGCCGACCATCTCCTGCGCGCAGGGGCAGGCGGTCATCCCCTGGGCCTGGACGCCGGTCAGCGTTCGGGTGCCGCGCAGGGAGTCGACCGCGGTGCCGAGGAGGACGTAGATCTCCTGGGTGCTGATGCCGCTGACCGGGGTCGTGACCGTCTCCGGGTAGCGCGCCGTGACCGAGACCTCGGCTCGCAGCCCGCCCTGGCGCTCGCGAACCCGCTGGGCGATGTGGGCGGCGAGCACCTCGGCGCGGAACGCCTCGCCGAGGACGACCTCGTCGATCGCCTCGCCGACGATTTCCTCGAAGCGCGACATGTGGACGCCCGCCTGGCGCGGATTGAGGTCGACGAAGCACTCGAAATCGGCGTGGTAGAGGTTCTCGGTGCCATCCGCTTTGACCCGGATCACCTTCTCGACTCCGGTCACGCCGACCCGCGAGAGGCTCACCTGAGTGTCGGGGGTTCCCGACTGCACATCGGGAGTAGTCGCTGCTAGAGGGGTGGTGGAGTGGGATGCCATGAGCATGAAGCGTAGGCGATTGGCTCCCTATACTTCGCCAGGTCGGAGCGATGGGGCCGGCCCCCGGGAGGGGAACAGGGTTGCAGTGGAGGCAGTGATATCGAGCCGTTGGAGACGGTCCCTCAGGGGCTGAATCAGGATTCGAGCGAGCAGCCGGCGGGGCCACAGGAGCTCCAGTCGCTGGTTGCGCTCGGCCGCGATCGCGGGTATCTCACCTTCGAGCAGATTGCCTCCACACTCGAGGAGGTGGAGGTGACCAAGGAGCAGGTCGCCGGCCTGCACGCCCATCTGGTCGAACACGGGGTCGAAGTGATCGCCGAGGACGGCGTCAGCGCTTACAAAGAGCAGCGCGCCGAGTCCACCAACGGCGCGGGGCGCAAACAGGAGCTGGACCTGACGATAGAACCCAGCCTCGACTCGCTGCGCCTCTACCTGCGCTCGATCGGCCGGGTCGACTTGCTTACCGCCAGTCAAGAGGTTGAACTGGCAAAGCGGATAGAGCGTGGCGACATGATCGCCAAGCGGCAGATGGTCGAGGCCAACCTGCGGCTCGTCGTCTCGATCGCAAAAGGCTATCTGGGCCGCGGGCTCAGCTTTCTCGACCTGATCCAGGAGGGTTCGCTGGGCTTGATCCGGGCCGTGGAGAAGTTCGACTACCGGCGCGGCTACAAGTTCTCCACCTACGCGACCTGGTGGATCCGCCAGGCGGTGACCCGGGCGATCGCCGACAAGGCTCGGACGATCCGCATCCCGGTGCACATGGTCGAGAAGCTGAACCGCGTCGCCCACGTCGAGCGCCAGCTCGTGCAGCGCTTCGGCCGCGAGCCCGAGCCGGCCGAGATCGCCGAGGAGCTGCGCTGGCCGCTGGCCGAAGTGCGGGAGATCCTCCGCGTCGCACAGCTGCCCGTCTCCCTGGAGAAACCGGTGGGCGACGAGGACGACTCCGAGCTCGGCGATTTCGTCGCCGACGACACCGTTGCCGAGCCTTTCGAAGAGGCAAGCGAACACATGCAGAAGGAGGGTGTGCGCAAGGCGCTCTCGGCCCTGCCCGAGCGCGAGCGGCAGGTGATCGAGCTTCGCTATGGCCTTACCGGGCTGGAGCCGCTGACGCTCGAGGAGGTGGGCAACACGTTCGGCGTCACCCGCGAGCGGATTCGCCAGATCGAGAACAACACGCTGAAGAAACTTCAGCACTTGCCGGAGGCTCAAATGCTTCGGGAAGCCTCCTGACGGCATACTGTCGCCGTGCCATCCGGAGACAAGTTCTACTCGCGTGCATCGCAGCTGATGGGCGCAACCGGCTTGCGTTGGGCCGGCAAGCTCAACATCCCGCTCTACCGGCTCTCGGGGGGGCGCATCGGAGGGAAGATCAACGAGGCCCCGGTGTTGTTGCTGACGACGACCGGCCGCAAATCGGGACAGGCGCGGACCGCCCCGGTCGTCTATCTGGCTGACGGCGCGAACATGGTCGTGATCGGCTCCAACGCCGGTCACGACCGCACCCCGGCCTGGTCGCTCAACCTGAAGGCCAACCCCGACGCCGAGGTGGAGGTCGGGCGTGAGCGCCGCCCGGTGCGGGCACGGGTGGCGGAGGGCGATGAGCGGGCCGGCCTCTGGCGCAAGCACAACGAGCAGTACTCGGGCTTCGACGAATACGAGGCGCGCACCGACCGCGACATCGCGTTGTTCGTGCTCGAGCCGCGCTAATGGGGCGACTTAGTGGTCCTATAGGCCACTAAGTCGCCCCAGGTAGTGTGTGCGCATGGCTGTCCCGCACCCGTTCCGTCTCGCTGTCGAGGCCAAGGACCTGGAGGCGGCCAAGGCGACGCTGCGCGAGGACGTCGTCCTGCACAGCCCGATTCTCTTCCGCGGCTTCGAGGGCCGCGAGATCGTGAGCCAGGTGCTGACCCACGTCGCCGCCACCCTGGAGGACTTCCGCTACACCGACGAGCTCGCCGGCGAGCGCACCGTCGTCCTGCGCTTCAAAGCCCGCGTGGGCGACCGGGAGCTGGAGGGCATCGACTTCCTCGAGCTCGACGAGCAGGGCCTGATCGAGGAGCTGACCGTCTTCATGCGCCCGATGTCGGCCCTCACCGCCTTCAACGAGCAGATGGCCGCCCGCTTGGGCGTCGAGACCTGACGCTCCCCCGATAAACTCGCACCGCCTCGGGGGAGTGTCCGAGTGGTTAAAGGAGACTGGCTGTAAACCAGTTGGCTATGCCTACGCAGGTTCGAATCCTGCCTCCCCCATCGCGTCCCGGCCTCGGGCCGGGGCTGAATCACCCGCCGAGCCCGCCCAGCACCGCGAACGGGTTTTGCGGGCGCTCTTCGTACGCCGCCCTCCAGGTGCCCTCGACGCCGACCCGGCTGCCGCTCGGGGCCTCGCTCCGGATCCGTTCGGCGAGCGCCTTGGCGCTGTCCTCGTCGGTAGCGCCGATCAGGAGGAACCTCCAGCGATGAACGGTTGGCAGCCCCTCTTCCCGTAGCTGCTCGGCAAAGCGGAGGGCCTCGTGACGTGAGGGAAGGTCCACGCGCACCTCGAATTCGGGGCGGCCTTGTTCCTCAGCCTGCTTGCGCTCGGCGGCGATCAGGGCTTCGTGCTCGGCCTTCCTGTCGCCTTCGCTGGCGGGAAGCGGCACGTCCGGGCCCTCCCAGTCCTCCGCCGACGGGTGCCAGTGCTTGAGGTCGGCGCCAGCGCTCCAGCCGTGTTGCTTTGCAAGGGAGAGCACGAGGTCACGAGCGCGTTCGGCTTGCTCCTTCGTTCCGGCGTAGAGAAAGACCTGTGCATCGTCACGGGAGACGATGACTCGATCGTGGAAGCTGTCGCTGAGGTCGTGCTGTAACTCTGGAGCGTCAAGGCGGTCGACCAGCGCCGAAGCTTGCGCTCCATCGCCGAGGTCGACCTGTAGGCGCCAGTCGTCGTTCATAAAGGCGAAGCCTACTGGCGCCATTGGCACCCACCTGGCGGCCCCATGCGGGAGGATGTGGCAATGGGATCGGATTCTCTCGACGGCCGCGTCTACGCCATCGCCGGCATCGGCGGTGGCCTCGGGCCGGTCGTGGCCGAGTGCTTGGCGGTCGAGGGTGCCACCGTTGGCGCCGCCGATCGCTCTCAGGATCGCGCTGACGAAATTGGCGCCGAGCTCGGGCTGCCCGCCGAGCGTTGGGACGGGCGCGCCGTCGATCTGCTCGACGAGGGGGCGGCGCGGGGCTGGTGCGCGGCGCTGCTTGAGCGCTTCGGCCGGGTCGACGGGCTGCTGCACCTCGTTGGCGGTTGGCGTGGGGGGCAGGCGCTGCACGAGGCGCCGCTCTCGGACTGGGACCTGCTCCACGACCTCCTGATCCGCACCGTCCAGCACACCACCCGTGCCTTCCACGACGCGCTCCTCGACTCCGGGCATGGCCGCTTCGTCCTCGTCTCCGCCAAGCAGGCGCAGGCGCCATCCAACTCCAACGCCGCCTATGCTGCGGCCAAGGCCGCCGCCGAGGCCTGGACGCTCGCCCTCGCCGACGGCTTCGCTGGCACCACCGCTACGGCCAACATCGTCGTCATCGACGCGATCCTCACCCAGCGGATGAAAGAGGAGAGCCCCGACGGGGACTTTTCTTCGTTCACCCCGGCCGAGCACATCGGCGCGGCGATCGCTTTCCTCTGCTCTGACGCCGCCCAGGAGATGAACGGCCAGCGCCTGCCGCTCAGCGGTTAGCCGCATACCATGCACTCAGATGAGTAGTAACGGTTCCAAGGGTGCCAAGCCCGCCGAGGGTGAGATGACGATTCGCCAGCTGGCGGAGCGAACCGGGATGACCGTCCGCAACATTCGTGCCCACCAGACGCGAGGGCTGTTGCCACCGCCCACGGTTCGCGGCCGTACCGGTTACTACGGCGAGGAGCACGTCGCGCGGATCGAGCTGACCCGCGAGATGCAGGCGGACGGGCTCAACCTGGAGGCGATACGGCGTGTGCTCGACAGCGGTGACGGCTCGGCTTCGGCGATCTTCGATTTCACCCGTGCCCTCCGTGCCCCCTTCGAAGACGAGGCGCCGGAGATCGTCGATGCCGACGAGCTGGCAAGGATCTGGGGCGCAACGGTCGACGCCAAGCTGATGCGCCGGGCCGAGAAACTGGGAATCTTCCGTACCCTGCCCGACGGCCGTGTCGAGGTGATCAGTCCCCAGCTGCTCCGTGCCGCCGCCGAGCTGGCCGAGCTCGGAGTCGGCGCCGAGGGTGCCCTCGTAACCGCTCAGAAACTGCGCCGCCATGCCGACGGCGCCGCGCGCGCCTTCGTCGACCTCTTCGTCAAGGAGGTATGGCAGCCGTTCGATCGCGCCGGCCGGCCCGAGCGCGATTGGCCACGGATGAGCGAGGCGCTCGAACGGATGCGGCCGCTCGCCGCCGGCGCCCTGCTGGCGACCTTCCAGATCGCGATGGGGGAGGCGGTCGAGAAGGAGAGCGAGCGCACCCTGCGGCTAGCCGCCCGTCCGAGCAAGCGCTCAGGCCGCTCAGGCAAGCGTCGCAAGCGCTAGGGCGACTCAGGCAAGGGCCGCGTCGTCCATCTCCTCGCCGGCCGCTTCGCGGCCGGCGTAGGAGAGGACGGCGAAATACATCAGCGAGGGGAGGAGCGCGTCGAGATCCTCGGTCTCGCCTTTCTGCAGGCGTGCGTAGAGCACTGATTCGATCCCGCCGACGACCCCGGCAGCGGCGATTGCCGAAGGGGGATCGTCCAGGTCCTCCCTGACCAAGGCGTCGACACAGCCGGCGAAGTGGTCGAGCAGGTCGTCGCGGCGTAGCAGGCCCGCGGGGCTCGATGCCCGCGCCTCGACGATCACGATGCGAGCCTCTTCGGGCTCGTCCACGATGAAGCGCAGCAACTCGGCGATGCCGCTGCGCAATTGGTCGCGCCAGGTGGGCCCGGCGTCGAGGCCGGCCGCCTCGATCCGCGCTCGCAGCCGGCCCGCCGCGGCGTCGAAGGCGGCGAGGAAGCAGTCTTCCTTGTCGTCGAACTGCTCGTAGAAGGTCGGCCGCGAGATGCCGGCCCGGGTGAGCACGTTCTGGACCGTGAGATTGTTGTAGCCGATCTCGGTCGCCGCACCGATCATCGCCGCCAGCAGGCGCTCCCGCTGGACCGCCTTGACGAGATCCGCCGGCAGCGTTCTCACCCCGGCTGGGAAACGACCGTCGGCGCGAGTCAGCAGGGCTAGGGCCTCGCTGAGTTCCGAGTCTGACCAGCGGTCTCCGACCGCATCCGCCAGCTTTTCCCTGCTGAGCATTACCCTCTCTAGTGCCATAAGGAACCTACGCGTTTCTTTTAGAAAATGTGCAGGCCTTCCAAGGGTACCAGAAAAGTCGCTGACGTGCATGGGAAATTCGCCGACCCTGGGTATCCTTGCTCTATGACGCCACGGGGAAAAGGGGGGACGCAGGACAGGCAGACGCAAAAACGGCCCACCCCATCCATCCGTCCGGCGCTTCCGCGCGAGTTCATCGCGCTGCACAAGCAGCGGCGCATCATGGACGCCCTGGCCGAGCTGACCGCCGAACAGGGGTATGAGGCAACCAAGATCTCCGACATCGTCAAGCGAGCCGGCGTCGCCCGCAAAACGCTTTACGACAACTTCGAGGGCAAGGAGGAGGTCTTCCTCGCCGCCTTCGACGCCGCCCGGGACGAGGTTCTTCGCCGCGTTGAGGAAGCGGGCGCCGACCGTGACGAGGACTGGCAGGATCGAATCGAGGCTGGGCTCGCTGCTTTTCTCGGCTTCGTCGCCGAGCAGCCGACGCTGGCGCGGATGTGCATGATCGAGGCGCTTTCCGCCACACCGGCGACAACCCAGCGCTACGAGGACTCGCTCGAGACCTTCGTCGGGCTGGCAAGGCAGACGCTGCCACGCGACGAGCGGCTGCCCGACACGATCGCCGAGACATTGGTCGGCGGCGTCGCCTGGATCGTCTACCAACAGATTCGTCGCGGCGAGGCCGAGCGGGCCGAGGACCTTCTGCCCGAACTCACCGAGTTCATAATGGCGCCCTATTTGGGCGTCGGCATGGCCGAGTAGGCCGGACCGGCAGACAAGAAGCGCTTAGCACTGGCAGACTTTAGTACTGCATGAAGCCGCTTCCACGTGGTCGTCACGGCCTCTCCCGGGAGTTCATCGCGGAGCACCAGCGGGAGCGTCTGCTGGCCGCGATCGCCGACTCGCTCGACGAGCACGGTTACGACGGGACGACGGTTTCAGCGATCGCAGGTCGGGCCGGCGTCTCCAAGAGCGACTTCTACCGTCACTTCGGCAGCAAGGACGAGTGCTTCTTCGCCGCCTACGACGAGGCCGTCGAGCGCCTGCGTGCCGACGTCGTGAGCGCCTGCGCGGGCGAGGGAGAGTGGGCCCTGGGGGTGTGCGCCGGGCTCGGAGCGGCGCTTGCCGGCCTCACCGCCGAGCCGGGGCAGGCGAATCTGCTGCTGGTCGAGGGCCTGCGCGCCGGGCCCGGGGTGTATGGACGCTTCCAGGTCGCGGTCGAGAGCTTCGTTCCCTATCTGCGCGACCGCGCTCCGGAGGGAACCAGTGCCGGCCGGCCGCCAGGGGCGGCCGACGAGGCGGTGGTCGGCGGCATCGCCTCGCTGCTCGGCCGCCGGGTGTTGGCCGGCGAAACGGCTCGCCTCGACCGATTCTTCCCGGAACTTGCCGAGTTTGCGCTGACTCCGTACCTCGGTGTCGCCGAGGCGCGCCGCATAATCTCGTCTCGATGAGTGACCCCGCAGCAGCCGCCGGGAGCGCGGCAACGGAGCCGCGCAGTGGAGCGACCGCCGGGGTGCTGCCCTCGCAGGCCCTGAGCGAGGCGATCGGCGCCGAGTGGATCAGCTCCGGCGACTACCGAATCCGGCCCGAGGCGATCCAGCCGGCCAGCATCGACCTGCGCCTGGGGGACTTCGCCTGGGCGCTGCGCTGCAGCTTCCTGCCGGACGTCGACTCGACGGTCGAGGAGAAGATCGAGGGGCTCGCCTTCCAGAAAGTCGACCTGCGCGACGGCGCCGTGCTGGAGCGCGATCGCCCATATCTCGTGCCGCTGATCGAGGAATTGGCGCTTCCCGACGACGTGCGGGCGAAGGCGAACCCGAAGAGCTCGACCGGTCGCCTCGACGTCTTCACCCGGGTGCTCACCGATCGCCACCACCGCTTCGACGAGATCCGCCCCGGCTATCACGGCCGCCTCTACCTGGAGGTGGTGCCGCGCTCCTTCGCGATCCAGGTGAAGAGCGGGCTTTCGTTGAACCAGTTGCGGCTGGCCCGTGGCGACGTGCGACTCGCCGACGCGGAGATCCGCGCCCTGCAGGACGAGTTCCCGCTGCTCTACCTCGACTCCCACGCGCTGCGCGAGTCCGAGCTGGCATTGGCCGAGGGGCTCTTCCTCAGCGTCGACCTCTCCGGCCCCAGCGACCGGATCGTCGGCTACCGGGCGAAGAAGAACAGCCTGCCGATCGACCTCTCGCGGATCCGCGCCTACCGCTGGACCGATTACTGGGACCCGGTCTATCCCGAGCCCGGGGGGCGGATCGTGCTCGAGCCGGAGATCTTCTACCTGCTGCTCTCGGCCGAGGGCGTCTGCATCCCACCTCAGATCGCCGCCGAGATGATGGCCTACGACCCGACGGCGGGCGAGTTACGCACCCACTACGCCGGCTTCTTCGATCCCGGCTTCGGCTATGACCCGATCGGCGGTCGCCACGGCAGCCGCGCCGCGCTCGAGGTGCGTGCGCGCGACGTCTCCTTCATGGTCGAGCACCGCCAGCCGGTCTGCAAGCTGGCCCTGGAGCGCACCAGCGCCCCCGCGGAGCGCCTCTACGGCGCCGAGCTGGGCTCCAACTACCAGGGCCAGGTGACGATGCTCAGCAAGCACTTCGAGGAGGCTCGCACGCAGTCAGCGCCGAACGCACCCCCGGGCGGTTGAGGAACGCGGCAAACGCGGTGGCGTAGGCACGCTGTCCTTTCACGGTCGGGTGGTAGCTGCCGTTGAACGGGTTGGGCCCCTCGTGAAGGGAGAACGCGAGGCCGTACAGCCAGGGGCTGTCGGTGCAGAGCTCGTGCGCGGCGAACTCGTTCTCGACTTCGACGTAGAAGACGTTCCCGGAGCTCGCCTGGGCGCTTTTGACGGCCGCTTCGATCTTGGCGTTGGCGCGGTCCACCGTCCCGTTCACCCATGCGGCCTCCCCGTTCGAGATGAAGTGCATGCAGTCTGAGTTCGGGCCGGAGGTGAAGATGTGCGGGTAGCCGGCCACCACCAGGTATCCGGAGCGGTCCATGGCGGCGCGAATCGCCGTGTAGACACGTTCGAGGTGAGCCTGAATCGTGCTGAGCCGCCCATTTACCTTTGACACGACGTTGCCGAGCTTGGTCGTGGTGCAGTCGTCCGGCAACAGGCAGCGCTTGAGCACGGAGGCGAAGCCGAGGTCGTTGCCGCCGACCGTGATCGTCACCAGCCGGTCGGTCGGTGAGACGTAGTCCGTCTGGGGGCGCTGGCCTCGCCTGTGGGGCTGCGGGCGCTCCCAGATATCGGCGGTGACCGCTCCCGTGCAGGCGTGGAAGTTCGGCGCCCCGACGTAGTCGACCAGAGAGGGGAGGATCCGCGGGTAGGCGGAGTCGTCGCGCTGCGCCCGGTGGCAGCTTCCGTCGAACGGAGCGTTGCCCTCGCCGCTGGAGTACGAGTCGCCCAGTGCGGTGTAGGGAATTGCCGCCGCCTGTGCCACCGCGGTTGCCGAGACGGCCCACAGGACCAAAAGAAAAATGCCGTATAGAACGAGCTTTGTGATCTGGGGACTCTATCCGGACGCTCAGCCGTCGAGCTCGCGCAGTCGCGACCGCACCCGCTTGCGTCTGGCCAGCAGCTCCGCTTCGAGGCCGGCGATCTCCTCGCGGCGGCGGCGCAGGAGGTCGAGCTGGCGGGCGATGTGGCCGAGCGACTCGTCGAGGATCTGCCGGCGACGGACCGGGTCCTCGACCCCGCCGTTCCACTCGCGACGTAGCGCCGCCCGCGCGTCTTCGGCCTCGACCAGGGCCTTCAGCTCCTCCAGGGAGACGCCGAGCAGGTCCTTGAGGCGCAGCAGCTCGGTCAAGCGCTCGACGTCGGCCTCGGCGTAGGTGCGGTGGGCACCGGGCTCGCGCTCGCTCGCCGCCGGCAGCAGGCCGATCTCCTCGTAGTAACGGATCGTTCGTGGCGTCGTCGCGGCCAGGCGGGCGACGTCGCCGATCCTCAGCCCTCCGCCCACTGGACCTCCCCAACGGAAACGTGTCGTGGCCGCAGCAGCGAGACGCCGGCGCCGACCACCGAGGTTGCCGCCAGTACCCAGAGGGCCGTGTGCATGTTGTGGATGAAGGGGTCGAGCTGAGCGCTGGAGAGGCCGGCGGCGAGCCCGGAGAAGATCTTGAAGAGGACGGGTTGAGGCACGGCGGCGGTGACGATCGCCAGGACGAAGGCGATCGAGATCACCGCGCCGGTGTTCTGCAGCATCGTGCGGGCGCCGGCGGCGATGCCGCGGCGCTGCACTGGCACGGTTCCCATCATCGCCGCGGTGTTGGGCGAGTTGAACATCCCCGAGCCGATCCCGACGAGGGCGAGCCAGAGCATGCTCTGCCAGTAGGGGCTGCCGGCCTGCAGCGTCGTCATCAGGGCAAGCGCGGCGGCGCTGACCAGCATGCCCAGCGCCGCCAGGGCGCGCGAGCCGTGGCGGTCGGCCCAGATCCCGGCCAGGGGCGAGGCGACCAGCATCCCCAGCGCCATCGGCGCCAGCTTGATCCCGGCCGTGATCGGGTCGTCGCCCTGGGCTCCCTGGAAGTAGAAGACGAAGACGAAGAGCAGGGCGAAGCGGGAGAGGCCGTTGATGAAGGCGGCAGCGGTCGCCGCGGCGAACATCCGGTTGCGGAAGATCGTCAGGTCGAGCATCGGCGCGCGGCCGCGGTGCTCGATCAGGACGAAGAGGGGCAGCAGCACGGCGGCCACAATGAGGCTGCCGATCACCAGCGGGTCGTCCCAACCCGAGATTCCGCCCCGCGAGATCCCGTAGACGAGCCCGGTGAGGCCGAAGACGAAGGTGACCGTGCCGGCCACGTCGAAGCCACGGACGGTGTCACGCCGGGAGAGCTCGCGCAGGATGAGCGCGCTCCAGGCGGCCCCGGCCAGCGCCAGCGGTACGTTGAACCAGAAGACCCACTGCCAGGAGATCGCGACCAGGGCGCCGCCTAGGACCGGGCCGAGGACGAGGCCGACCGCTGCGACCATCGTGTTGGTCCCCATCGCCAGGCCGAGCTCCTCCTTTGGGAAGGCGTCGGTGACCAGGGCCGGCCCGTTGGCGAAGATGAAGGCGCCGCCGACGCCCTGGACGATTCGCCAGAGGATCAGCTGCGTGCCGTCGGCCGAGAAGCCGGCGCCGAGCGAGGCCACGGCGAAGACGAGGAACCCGGCGACGAAGGCGTTCTTGCGTCCGAAGAGATCGGAGAGCCGGCCGGCGGTGAGGACAAGCACGGTCGAGGCGATCATGTAGGCGAGGATCACCCAGACCAGTTCGAGCAGACTGGTCCCCAGTGCTCGCTCGAGGTCCGGCAGGGCGATGACGAGCGTGCCCGAGTTGGTGGCGACGAGAAGCATGCCGAGGCTGGTGCAGGAGAGCGCCCACCACTTGTAGTGCTCGTGGTCGGCGGCCACTCCGGCGCGCCCGGCAAATCTATTCCTTACGTTCACGTCAAGTACGTTAGCAAGCGCGGTCGAGCTTTGGGTCGGATAGCGCACCAAAGCTCGACCGCGCCCACTGCGGGCTAGGATTCGGCTGTGGCCGAGCGAACCTGGAGCGTCTATCTCTCCGGCGAGATCCACTCCGATTGGCGCGAGCGGATCGAAGCCGGAGCGCACGAGGCGGTCCTGCCGGTCGTCTTCTCGTCGCCGGTCACCGACCACGCCGCCTCTGACGACGCCGGGGTCGGCACGCTGGGCGATGAGAGCGAGCCCTTCTGGCGCGACCACATGGGAGCCGGCGTCAACGCGATCCGCACCCAGACCCTGATCCGTGCCGCCGACCTGGTCATCGTCCGCTTCGGCGACAAATACCGCCAGTGGAACGCAGCCTTCGACGCCGGTTACGCCGCCGCGCTGGGCAAGCCATACGTCACCCTGCACGACCCCGACTTCGACCACGCGCTGAAGGAGGTCGACCGGGCCGCACAGGGCACGGCGCGCACGGCCGAGCAAGTGGTCGACCTGCTGCGCTACGTGATTGCCGGTAGGTTGCGCTGATGGCAGGCGAGGCAAACCGGGCGACGATCGAGCGCTTCTACGAGGCGTTCGGCCAGTGCAACGGCGCGGCGATGACCGCCGAGTACGCGCAGGACGCCCATTTCCGTGACCCCGCCTTTGGCGATCTCCAGGGCGCCGACATCGGTGCGATGTGGCGGATGCTGACCAGTCGCGCCACCGACCTGAAGATCGAGCTGCACGAGCACGAGGCGGATGAGGAGTCGGGCTCGGCGCACTGGATCGCCCGCTACACGTTCTCCACCGGCCGCCCCGTGGTCAACGACATCCAGGCCAAGTTCCGCTTCGCCGATGGCAAGATCGCCGACCACGTCGACGAGTTCGACTTCCGCCACTGGGCCAGGCAGGCACTCGGCCCGAGCGGAACCCTGGTGGCGCTGCTGCCGCCGCTGCGCTCGAAAGCACGCGCCAAAGCGCTCGACCAGCTCGAGACCTTCAAGCGCGACGAGACCGGCTCCAGCATCTAGCCAGAGCTACCGTCGGGAGAGCGTGCGAACATATGTTCGTATGCGCTGGGATGAGCAACTGATCGAGAACGACATGCGGTTGCCTGGGATCGGCGACGGCACAGTGGTGCGCACTTTCGACGCGCCGGAGGCGATGGGGATCAACTTCCACGAGGTGCGCGCCCGCTCGGCGCTGAACCACGTGCCCGGCGGTCGCTACGGCTTCAGCTACACGGTCAATCCGTTTCGGGGATGCACCCATGCCTGTGTCTTCTGCTTCGCCAGGAGCTCGCACACCTATCTCGACTTTGACGCCGGGCGCGACTTCGAGCGCGAGATCGTCGTCAAGGTCAACGTGCCTGAGGTGCTGCGGGCCGAGCTGGCCAGGCCAAGCTGGAAGCGCGATCTGGTTGCCCTCGGAACCAACACCGATCCCTATCAGTGGGTCGAGAGCCGCTACCGCTTCATGCCGGAGATCCTGTCCGCGCTGGAGGAGGCCGAAACCCCCGTCTCGGTCCTCACCAAGTCGCCGCTGGCGCTGCGCGACATCGACCTCTTCGAGCGGATGGCGAAGCGCCTGCCGGTCTCGGTCAACCTCTCCGTCCCGACCCTCGACGAGGACGCCTGGCGAGCCACCGAGCCCCACACCCCCAGTCCTTTGGCCCGCCTAGACGCAGTAGCTGAATTGCGCAAGCGAGGCATCGACTCAGGAGTGCTGATCGCCCCGCTGATGCCGGGCATCAATGACGACCCCGACCAGGTCCAGTCGATAGTCGATCGAGCTCGCGAAGCAAACGCGACTTTTCTGGGCGGCGTAGCGCTTCACCTACGCGGAGAGGTTCGCGACGTTTTCTTTGCCTGGCTGGAGGCCAAACGCCCCGACCTCCTCCCGCGCTACGAGCAGCTCTACGCCAACGGCCGCGCCAACATGCGCCCGGATCAACGAAAGCGAACGACGAAAGCTGTTCGCGGCTGGGGACGGAGCCGAGCAAGAGGAGAGGGACGGGGGGTCCTCCCGACGGGCGGATGCTCAGAGCGGCCGGCCGGTCAACCTCCGAACCCAGATGGGCATTCCGCGCCGGCCGCGAGTCCGGCGGGAGGACCCCCCGTCCCTCTCCGACCTGGCCAGCGCTCGCTTTTCTAGTCCCCCTGATCCAGCAGATCGAAGGTGCACTCGCGCGGATCTTTGTCGTCGCGAAAACGACGGAATCGCGCCCCGTGTCTGATCCGCCCCGTTGCCGCGTGGTCATAGCCGACTTCGATGACGAGCTCGGGTCGCAATGCCACCCACTCGAGGTCGCGCCCGCCCGTCCAGCGACTGGGCTCTGCCGTTCCGCTGTCGCCAGTCTCCAGTGGCGCCAGCATCTTTGGCATCGCACGTTTGGCCGCGGCGCTGAAGCCGGAGATGTGGCCGACCGAGCGGAGCTCGCCATCGTCGTAGAGGCCGAGAATGAGCGAGCCGACGGTGCCCTCCTCTTTGCCCGGTCGCCAGCCCATCACCACGCAGTCGATCTCGCGCTCGCGCTTTACCTTGGCCATCCCCTTGCGCTTGCCCGGTATGTAGAGGGCGTCGAGCTGCTTGGCCATCACTCCCTCGGTGGTGCGCAGCCATTGCTCGGCCTGCTCGGGCTCCGGACTCAGGTTCGAGGGCTCCGCGCCGGTCTCATCCGCCAGGGCCTCCAGACGAGCGCGGCGCTCGCCGAACGGGGTGTCGAGCAGCGCTTCATCCCCCTCGGCGAGCAGGTCGAAGGCGACGTAGCCGGCCGGGATCTCTTTCGAGAGCAGGTTTATCCGCGACTCGGCCGGGTGGATGCGCTGCTGCAGAGCGTCGAATTCGAGGTTGCCCTCGGCGTCGCGGATGACCAGCTCACCGTCGAGCACGTAGCGCCCCGGGGAGAAGCTCAGCTCCGGGAAGTAGCGGGTCAGGTCTTTGCCGCCGCGCGACTGGATGTAGGCGTCCTCGGGGCCGTCGACGAAGACGATCGCGCGGAAGCCGTCGAGCTTCTGCTCGTAGGCCCACTCCTCGCCGCGGGGCAGCTCTTTGCGGGTCAGCGCCAGTTGCGGCTTGATCGGCGGCGAGAGCGGGAGCTTCACGCCCTGAAGTCTGCCCGACGGGCGCGGCTCTCGCGCGGGTCGGGAACGGGCACCGCCGCGAGCAAGGTCTTCGTATAGGGATCGGAGGGTCGCTCGCAGACCTGGTCGGCAGGGCCCTGCTCGACGATCTTGCCGTCGTGCATGACTGCGATCCGGTCGGAGACATGGCGGACGACGCCGATGTCGTGGGCGACGAAGACGTAGGTCAGGCCGAGCTCCTCCTGGAGGTCGGAGAGCAGGGTGAGGATCTGCTCGCGGATCGAGACGTCGAGGGCCGAGACCGGCTCGTCGGCGACGATCAGCTTCGGCCGCAGCGCTAGGGCGCGGGCGATCCCGACCCGTTGCCGCTGCCCGCCGGAGAACTCGTGCGGGTAGCGGTCGTAGTGCTCGGGGGAGAGGCCGACCCGCTCCAGCAGCTCCTGGACCTGACGGCGCAGCTCGGCGCCCGAGGCACGGTCCTGAACCCGCAGCGGCTCGCCGACGATCTGCCCGATCCGCTTGCGCGGGTTGAGCGAAGCGTAGGGGTCCTGGAAGACCATCTGCATGTCGGGGCGCAACGGGCGCATCTGGCGGCGCGAGAGGCCGGCGATCTCATGGCCGTCGAAGCGGACCGAGCCCGAGGTCGGCGCCAATAGCTGCAGCACCGCCCGCGAGAGAGTCGACTTGCCGCTGCCCGACTCTCCCACCAGGCCGAGGGTCTCGCCGCGATCGACGCTGAAGCTGACCCCGTCGACCGCGCGCACCCGGTCGACCTCGCGGTCGAACAGCAGCCCGCGTTTGACCGGGAAGTGCTTGACCAGGTCGGTGACCTCGAGCAACGATCCCGCGCTCTTGCCAGGGCGTAGCGGCGGGGCCTGGTCGAGCCGCACGACGGCGCCGAGCAGCTTGCGCGTGTAGGGGTCCTTGGTCGCGTAGAAGACGTCGTCGAGGTCGCCCCGCTCGACGATCTTCCCCTCGTGCATCACCAGCACCCGGTCGGCCATTTCGGCGACGACGCCGAAGTCGTGGGTGATCAGGATCGTCGCCAGGCCGCGTTCGCGGTTCAGCCGCCTCAGCAGATCGAGGATCTGCGCCTGGATCGTCACGTCGAGCGCGGTCGTCGGCTCGTCGGCGATCAGCACTTCCGGCTCCAGGGTCAGCGCCATCGCGATCATCGCCCGCTGCCGCATCCCGCCGGAGAACTCGTGCGGGTAGCGGTCGACGCGCTGTTCCGGATCCGGCAGGCCTACCGAGCCCAACAGCTCCACCGCCCGCTCGCGTGCATCGCTCCGGCTCACCTGCGGGCGGTGTGCCTGGATCGCCTCGATCAACTGGTCGCCGACCCGGTAAACCGGGTTGAAGGAGGTCATCGGATCCTGGAAGACCATCGCGATCCGCTCGCCGCGGACCTGGCGCAGCTCTTCCTCGCCGGCGCCGATCAGCTCGCTGCCGGCGAGCCGCACCGAGCCCTCGATCCGCGCGTTGGGGGAGCGGGTGAGGCCGATGATCGTCTGCGCGGTGACGCTCTTGCCCGAGCCCGACTCGCCGACGATCGCCAGCACCTCACCGGGTGCGAGCTCGAAGGAGACGCCGTCTACCGCTTGCACCCGGCCACCTTCGGTTGCGAAGCTGACCCGCAGGTCATCGACGCTGAGCAGTGCCTCGCTCATTGCGCCGAGGTCCCCAGCTTGACCCGCGGGTCGAGGTAGGCGTAGGCGATGTCGACCAGGGTGTTGAAGAGGACGACGAAGAAGGCGCCGAAGAGGACCACCGCCATCACCGGCGGCAGATCGAAGTTGATCAGCGATTCGTAGGTGTAGGCGCCGATGCCTTCGAGGCCGAAGACCGCTTCGACCAGGATCGCGCCGCCGAGCAGGGCACCGAAGTCGAGGCCGAAGAGGGTGATGATCGGGACCAGCGAGTTGCGCAGCACGTGACGGGTCATCACCCGCCGCTCCGAAAGCCCCTTGGCCCGCGCCGTGCGCACGTAATCCTCGCCCATCGCGTCGAGCATGTTCGAGCGCAGCACGCGGCTGTAGAGGCCGACGTAGACGATCGCCAGCGTCACCCAGGGCAGGATCAAGTGGTTCGCCCACTGGATCGGGTCTTCGCTCAGCCCTATGTATTCGCCCGAGGGGAACAGTTCGAGCTGGTAGGTGAGGTAGTTGAGGAAGATCGCTGCAAGCCAGAAGACCGGCATCGAGATGCCGGCCACGGCGACGATCGTCAGCGCCCGGTCGAGCAGCCCACCTGCCCGCACCGCCGAGAGGTAGCCGAAGAGGATCCCGAAGAACATCCAGATCACCGCGGCGCCGATGCAGAGCGAGAAGGTCGCCGGGATCCCTTCGACGATCCGTTCGTTGACGTTTTCCCGCCCTTCGTAGGAGATCAGGTCGCCGCTGAAGATCTTCTTCATCATCGTCAGGTACTGCTGTGGCAGCGGGTCGTCGAAGCCCCATTCTTCGTTGATGCTGGCGATCAGCGTTGGAGAGGCTTCCTTCCCCGCCAGCCGTTGAGCGGGATCGGAACTGGGGATTACGTTGAAGATCAGGAAGACGATCACCGAGATCGCAAACAACACGAGCACCATCCCGACCAGGCGGCGGACGACGAAGCGACCCATCAGACCGCGGTCCCCTCGGGCTCGGCGATCCCCGCATGCGCCTCTAGCCGGACCTTTGATTTGGGGTCGAGGGCGTCGCGCAGGCCGTCGCCGAAGACGTTGATCGAAAGCACCGTGAGCAGCAGCATCGCGCCCGGGATGACGGTCAGCAGTGGCGCGCTGGTGAGCAGCTCGAAGCCCCCGGCGAGCATCGTCCCCCACGAGGTGTTGGGCGGCTGCACGCCGACGCCGAGGAAGGAGAGGGTCGCCTCGAGCAGCATGTTGTTGGCGACGCCGAGGGTGAAGAAGACGATCAGCGTCGAGGCGAGGTTGGGCAGCAGCTCACCGAACATCACCCGCAGCGGCCCGGCGCCCTGCGAGACGGCGGCCTCGACGAACTCCTTCTCGCGCAGCGAGAGCACCTCGCCACGGATCGGCCGCGCCATGTAGGGGGTGTAGACGAAGGCGATGATCAGGATCGGGATCCAGATCGAGCTGCTCGAGAGGTGCAGTGGCCCGATCTGCAGGCCGCCGGTCGCCAGCGAGAGGCCGAGCGCGATCGCCAGCAGGGTCACCGGGAAGGCCCAGATCACGTCCATCGTCCGTGAGATCAGCGCGTCGGCCCAGCCGCGGTAGTAGCCGGCGAGCAGGCCGAGAGTCGTCGCCAGCAGCGTCGCGATCAGCGTTGCGAGGAAGCCGATCAAGAGCGAGATGCGACCGCCGTACATCAACCGGACCATCTCGTCGCGGCCGAGCCGGCCGTCGGCGCCGAGGAAGAACTTGCCGCCCGCGCCGAGCCAGAGCGGCCCGACCGGCTTGCCTTCGCGGTCGACGACCTCCTTCGTTTCGTCGCCGACCTCGACCTTCTCCAGCGTGTGCGTCGCGTTCGGGCCGGTGTGGGCGACGTGATCCGCCCACAGCGGCGCCGCGAGAACGAAGACGACGATCGCGACGAAGAGGGCGCCGAAGGCGAGCGCGACCCGGTTGCGCAGCAGCCGCCGGTAGGCCAGATACCAGGGGCTGCGGCCCGCCATTACTTGAACTGGAAGCTGGTCAGGTCCTGACCGAAGGTCGGGTTGAAGACCACCTTGTCGAGGTCGATTTCGCTGTCGACGAAGGTGGAGGTCGTGTTGCTGCCGTAGGGGACCCAGGGAGCCTGTTCCATGTATTCCCTGTCCAACGCCGCGTATTCGGCTTCCTGCTTGGGCCCGAGCTGTTCGGCGCTGAGCTTGGCGATCTTCGCGTTCAACTTCGAGTCGTTGATGCGGGCGAAGTTGTAGTTGTTGGTCGGCGAGATGCTTTCACCGGCCAGCTGCGGTTGGAAGAACGCGTTCGGGTGCGGGTAGTCGACGAACCAGTCGAACCAGCCGGTGTCGAGGTCGGGAGTCGATTCGTTGCCGATGATCGTGTAGCTGTCGGCGTTGATCGTTTTCAGCTTGGCGTTGAAGCCGAGCTTGCTGAGCACGTCCTGGTAGTAGGCGCCGGCTTCGTTGTTGGGGCTTTCGCCGTCGGTCCAGACGGTGATGTCGCGGTCAGTGGGATTGGCTTCCTTGATCAGCGCCTTGGCCTTGGCCATGTTGTGCGGGTAGAGGTTGAACGTCTTGTGGCCGGGCATGCCTTCGGGCAGGATCTGGTGGGCCGCGACGAGCGAGCCGGCGTAGATCCGTTCCAGCGCGGCAGGGTCGACGGCGTAGTTGACCGCTTGCCGCACCTTGAGGTCGTCGAAGGGCGCCTTCGTCGTGTTCATCCAGAAGTAGTAGAGGTTGATCTGGTGCTCGACCCGGAACTGGGTGCCCTCGTACTTTTCCTTGACTTTGCTGTAGAGGTCGGCGGGCACGATGGTCTGCATCCAGTTCGTCTTGTTGCGTTCGATTTCGTTGACCTGGGTCGCGCCGTTGGGGACGACCTTGATCTCGACCTTGTCGACGTGGCCGCTGGGCACCTCGGGGATCAGCTTGCCGTTGCTCTTCGCCCACTGCGGGTTGCGGGCGTAGGACCAGCTGCGCTTGGGCTCGGACTTGACGATCTCGTACGGACCGGTGGCCGGGGGCGGATTCGCGCTCTGGGGCTTGTCCGGCGTGTCGGGCGGTACCAGCGCGACGAAGAGCAGCGCCAGCTCGTTGGTGAAGGTGCCGCGCGGCTGGGTCAGCTCGATCGTGATCTTGCCGGTCTTGTTGTCGGTCTTGATCCCGGGGATGCCGCCGGTCTTGGTCTTGGCGAACTGTTCTGCGCCGACGATGCTTTCGTAATAGGGCGAGCCGGGCGAGTTGAGCTTGAAGACCCGTTCGACGGTGCTGGCGAAGTCGGAGGCCTTGACCGGGGTGCCGTCGGAGTACTTGAGGCCCTTGCGCAGGGTCAGCGTGTAGGTCTTGCCGCCGTTCGTGACCTTGGGCAGGCTCTCGGCCAGAGCCGGGACCACCTTGCTGCCCGCCGCGCCGCTGGCGTGGGCGTAGGTGAGCAGCGGCAGGTAGGTGTCGTACATCGCCGTCCAGCCTTCGGCGGTGTAGGAGATGCTCGGGTCGAGGTAGTCGGGGAAGGAGGCGTAGCTGCCGGTCAGCGTGCCGCCTTCCTTCCCGCCGGAGCTTCCACCGCACGACGCGAGGCTGAGAGCAATCACCGCCAGTCCGAAAACAGCAAGAGCTGCACGCAGCTTCCTCACGTCACGACCTCCGTTCTGGACTGGGCAGGGCCTCTGCGGGAATTAGCTCCACCATAATCTCGTTGTCGGCGGCGTCAAAGTTCCCTGGACGTTCTTTTGCGCTGTCCAGCGGCCAATTCCTGCCCAGCACCAGGGCCGAGACGATGACGATGACCATCACGCCGCTCCCGGCTACGAAGAACGCCGCTCGTGGGCTCCATTGCGTCGCTATCAGCCCACCGAGGACGAAGCCGATGCCCGGCGTCGCCGAGGCGGCGGATTCGAGCGTGCCGATGACCCTTGCCTGCATGTTCGCCGTGGTCAGCTCCTGTACGGCGCTGATCACGGCAACCCACTGGATGCCATTTCCCAGGCCGCCGAAGGCCGAGGCCCCGCAGGCGATCGCAAGCCCCGGCGCGGCCGCCATGCCGAGGTAGCCGGCGCCGATCGCGATGGTGCTGAAGAAGAGGAGGACCGGTAGCGAGGCGCGACGCAACCGTGCGAAGACGATGCTGCCCACCACCATCCCGGCCCCCCAGCTGGCGAGCAGGAGGCCGTAGCCGGTGTCCCCCACCCCGAGGGTTTCCTTCGCGTAGATCACCTCGATCGGAATGACGACCGAGAAGAAGATGAGCGCTCCTGCCTCGGCGGCGAGCAGGCGCCGCAGCGTCGGGTTGCGGCGGATGTACCCGAGCCCGGCTCGCACCCGTTCCCGTAGGCCGGCCTCCGGTTCGGGCTCGGGCTGCGGCAGCGGCTTTGCCGTCAGCAGGATCCAGCCGATCACGTAGAAGGAAGCAGCGTCCAGCAGCAGCGCCGACTGGACGCCGAAGGCCGCGACCACCAGGCCGGCCAGTGCCGGGCCGATCGCGACCCCGGCGGTGAAGGCGATGTTGAGGACGGCGTTGCCCGCGCGCAGCTCGCCCTCTGGCTCGAGCATCGCGGCGGTGACGGCGCGGGTCAGCGTCTTCGCGGTAAGCGCCAGGGCGCCGTCGAGCGCCGCGACCGCGACGACGGCGGCCAGCGAGAAATGGTCGGCAAGCAAGGCGAGAACGCCGAACGCCGCCGCCTCCGCCGCATAGATGGCCGGCAGCACGAAGCGGGGCGGGGGGCGCTCGAGGCGGGCGACGAAGAACGGCGTCATCAACGCCGGCAGGAAGCCGGTCCCGACGAAGAGCAGCGCCGTGGCCATGGCGCTGTCGGTGAGCTCGAAGACGAGCACCGAGAGGGCGACGATCCCAAGCCAATCGCCCATCTCGTTGACCGCATAGGAGATCGCGAGGCGCCGGAAGGGGCGCCGGCGCAGTGGGTCTCGGAGGCGGGGATTACTCATTTCTTGCTCTACGTCCTACAACGTTTATGCACAAGTTTCCTTGCAGATGCACAACTTTCCGCCAGGTTGTGCTACAAACTTGCCAGCAGATCAAGACGTTCCTCGCGGCAACTTGTGCGGGGCAAGAGATTCGGGCTTCAACGAAGGGACATGGACATGTACTTCAAGCGCTAAGAAAACGTCATTTGAAGCAGCACCGCATTGGGTGTTGCACGAGGTCTGCAAGGGACGCCGTTGGCGTCTTCTTGCATTTTTAGGGCCGACATTTGCTCTGGCCCCGCGGCGTAATCCGCTATTTGCGGTGAATGCAAGGTATTGGCCAGGTGGTCCGCGTCGCTTGCTCGCGGTACACGCAGCGTCTAACGTGACGACACAAGCCATCGTCGTTGCGGCTTGGTCACTGGTCGCATGAATCGCCCGCCGGGCGAAAAGCTCAGTGTCCGAGCTCCACGCACGGCGGGCGACCCAGCCAAGATCCATGCATAAAGAGCGACCCACCAGGTTGATCATCGCGCTTATGGCGGGCGCCCTCATCGTGGTGGCCGCCGCGGCCGTCTGGGAGGCCCCGAAAGCCAATTGGGACATGGCGCTCTTCGCGACGCTGCTGGCCCTCTCGGCCTTCAGCGACATCATGTCGATCGAAACCGAATCTCGGTTGAAGATCTCGGCCAACTTCCTCGCGCTGATCACCGCCATCGCCTTCCTCGGTGGGACGCCGGCGGCCTTGATCGGGGTCATCTCGATCCTGATCGGGTGGATTCGCCACCGCGAACCCACCACCGATCTGCTCGTCAACGTGTTGACCTTCATGACCTTCCCCCTGCTGGTCGGGGTGGGCTTTCAAGAGCTGCTCACGGTGACGCAGACCACCTCCGCCGACCTCGCCTTCTACGTCTTCGTCTTCGGCGCCTTCGCTCTCACGATCTTGATGAACCTGGTGATGATCGGTGGCTACTCCAGCTACGTCGAACGGAGCTCTCTGATCCCGAAGATCCTCACCGGGATGATTCCGCTGCTCCCCTCGGAGCTCGCGGCGGGGTTGATGGCCGTCGGCGTCGCCTTCATCTACAGCCAGATCGGGCTCGCCGGAGTCGCCCTCTTCGGCATCGTCCTCGTCACCTTCCAGTACCTGCTCGGCGCCTTGATCAAGTCGCAGGAGCGCGCTCGCGAGCTGGAGGTGAGAGGCAAGCAGCTGGCCAGCTTCCAGGTTGGGATGTTGAGCGCGCTGCTGCGCACGCTTGACCTGCGGGACCAGATGACCGCCCGCCACAGCGCCGCCGTCGCCCGTTACTCACGGGCGATCGCCAAGAAAGCCGGGTTCTCCAAAGAGCAGGAGGAGCTGGTCCACATCGCCGCGCTGCTGCACGACATCGGCAAGTTCATCCTTCCCGACCGGATCCTGAAGGCCAACGTGCCGCTGACCGACGAAGACTGGATGCTGATCCGCCGCCATCCGCAGCAGGGCGCCCGCGTCGTCTCCTCGCTGGACGGCTACGGGCCGGTCGCCGACATCATCCTCGCTCACCACGAGCGGATCGACGGCAAAGGCTACCCACGCGGTTTGGAAGGCGATGACATCCCCGAACTGGCACGGATCATCTCCGTCGCCGACACCTATGACGTGATGACCGCGCGCGACTCCTACCGCACGCCGACCTCCAGCTACGAGGCGATCCAGGAGCTGCGCCGCGTCTCGGGCAAGCAGCTCGACGCCCGCTTCGTCGAGGTCTTCATCGAGCTGCTCGAGGACCAGGACGTCTCCTTCCGCCATGGCGAGGAGGCCGACTTCGAGAAAGAGCTGTCGTTGGAAGCGCGGATCGCCGAGACCGCGAACCCCGGCGTTGACTCGGGTCGCTTCCAGGTCGCCGGCGTCAGCGTCGGTTAGAGCACGTCGGATACGGTTGGCGGCGCATGCGCGCCGTCACCTTTCAAGCACCGGGAGAGGTTCGGATCGAGGAGAAGGCCGATCCCGAGATCGTCGCCGCCGACGACGCGGTGGTGCGGGTCGAGGCGAGCGGGATCTGCGGCTCGGACCTCCACATCTACCACGGCCGCGTCCCGGTCGAGCCCGGCTTCACGATCGGTCACGAGTTCGTCGGCACCGTGCTCGCCGCCGGCCCCGACGTCGAGCGCGTCGCCGCCGGCGACCGTGTGCTCGGCTGCTTTCACACCGCTTGCGCCACCTGCATCGCCTGCCTGCGCGGCGACTACCACCGTTGCGAGCACGGCCGGACCTTCGGCCACGGCTCGCACCTGGGTGACCTGCAGGGGGCCCAGGCCGAGCAACTGCTGGTGCCGCGCGCCAACCTGACGCTGCGGCGGGTCCCGGAGGGGATGTCCGACGAGGTGGCGCTCTTTGCCGGCGACGTGATGGGGACCGGCTACCACGCGATCGCTCACGCCGGCACGCGGGCCGGTGACACCGTCGCTGTGCTCGGCCTCGGGCCGGTCGGGCTCTGCGCGGTTCAGGCGGCTCTGGCGGCGGGGGCGACCAGGGTCTTCGCGATCGACTCGGTCGGGGAGCGGCTCTCGATGGCCGAGCGCTTCGGCGCCGTTCCCCTTCACCTCGGCGATGACGAGCCGAAGCGGGCCGTGCGGGGAGCCACTGAGGGCCGCGGCGTCGACGTGGTCGTCGATGCGGTCGGCGACCCCGGCCCGCTGGCGATGGCGGTCAGCCTCGCCCGCGACGCTGGCACGGTGTCGGGGATCGGGGCTTACGCCGGCAAGGGCGAGGTGCCGCTCGGCCTCGCCTGGCTCAAGGGCCTGACGCTGCGGCTCGGCCTGGCCAACGTGATCGCCCACGTCGACCGCGTGCTCGGCCTGCTCGAGGCCGGCAAGCTCGATCCGTCGCCGCTCGTCACGCACCACATGAAGCTCGACCAGGCAGCGGAGGCCTACGAGCTCTACGACAACCGCGAGGCGCTGAAGATCGTCTTGACGCCATAGCTCGCCGCCCGATTTGTGAAATCGCGCGTTTCTCTCTACAGTTGGGGAGTGCGGTTGAGGCGCCTTGCACCTGCGGCAATCGTCGTCGTCCTGGGCGCCCTGGTCTTCACCACGGGCGCCCGGGCGTGCTCTTGCGCGCCGATGTCGCGTAGCGAAGCGATGCAGGCGGCGGACGCGGCGATTGCCGGGCGTTTGCTGAAGGTGGTTCCCCAGGAGGGGGGGCGGGCGATCTATCGCTACCGGGTGCAGCGCGTCTACAAGGGCGACGCGGGCATCGAGTCCGGCGCCACCCTCTCCGTGCATAGCAGCCGGAGCTCGGCGGCCTGTGGTCTTCCAACCGACATTGGCCGCCGCTACGGTCTCCTGCTGTCGCACTCCGAAAGCGGTTGGTCAAGCGGCGCTTGCGCCCTGCTGGGTAAGTCTGACTGTACTGGTTGACTGACACACTCATCCGATCTATTGTGTCGTTCCAATGGCACAGCGGGCCGCGCATGAGCCGAACCCCTTCTCGATCGATCCGAACGACGAGCTGCCGGTCGGCCTGCAGCTGACCTGGCGCCTGCGGGCGCTGATCGCCACCGGTCACCTCGCTTCCGGCGAACGACTGCCCAGCTTCCGCCGCCTTTCCGACTGGGCCGGGGTCAACGTGAACACTGTGCGGGCCGTCTACGCCGGGCTCGAGCAGGAGGGGCTCGTCGTCAGCCACCAGGGCCAGGGCACCTTCGTCGCCGAGGGCATCGAGCCGGCTGCGCAGTTGGAGGAGATCGCGACCGACGCGCTGCGCCGCGCCCACGAGGCGGGCCTCAGCCCTCGCCAGCTCGCGGTCGTCGCCTCGGCCTGCGCGAGCATGCCGGGGGGATTGGACGACGTCCCCACCACGGCGCCGAGCGAGCTTCCCGACCTGGCCGAGGAGGGGGAGGCGATCGAGGTGCGGCACGAGCTGCGCCGTCAGATCGCCCGTCTCGAGGCCGAGCTGGCCACCTACCCGCGCGACCTGCCGCGCGACCTGCCGACGGCGCCGCGCCGCGCCAGTGCCCACGTCGCCCGGGTGGAGGAGCTGGAGCAGACCCGCGACACCCTGATCGCCCAGCTCTCGGAAGCCCAGCGGGCCGCCGAGCAACGCGCACGTCAGGCGGGGCGCGAAAGGGTCCAGGACGCCAGTCCGCTCGAGCGGGCGACGAGCTGGTGGCGGCACAAGCTGTGATGCGGGCCCTGCTGCCGGCCAAGTCCTTCTTCGAGCAGGTCGGGGAGATGATGATCCTGACCGCCAAGACGATCGTCTCCGCGATCAGGCCGCCGTATCCCTACGGCGAGGAGCTGGTCGGCCAGTTCCTCTTCGTGCTCAAGCTCTCCTGGTTCCCGATGACGATCTCGACCTTCGCCCTCTGCCTGGGTGCGCCGGGGCTGCAGGCCGCCGGCATCCTGCACCTCTTCGGCGCCCTGGACCGGCTGGGAGGCTTCTTCGTCGTGATCGCCGTGCGCCAGATCGGTCCGATCGTCACCGCGATCGTCGTCGGCGGGGTCGCCGGGACGGCGATCACCGCCGACCTCGGCGCCCGCAAGATCCGCGAGGAGCTCGACGCCCTGCAGGTGCTCGGCGTCGACCCGATCAAGAACCTGGTCGTGCCGCGCTTCCTGGCGCTGATCATCATCACCGGGCTGCTCGACGTCTTCGCGATCGTCTTTGGCCTCAGCGCCGGCATCGTCGCCGAGCTGATCTACGGCCAGCCGCTCGGCGGATTCTTCGCGACGCTCTTCACCAACGCGCTGACGACCGACGTGTGGGGCTCCGTCCTGATGTGCTCGATGTTCGGGGGGATCGTCGCGGTCGTCTGCTGCTACAAGGGAATGACCGCGACCGGCGGCGCGGCGGGGGTCGGCCGGGCGGTCAACCAGGCGGTCGTGATCGCCTTCATGGGTGTCTTCTTCTTCCTCTACGTCTTCACCGCCGTGCTCCTCGCCAGCAATCCGGAACTGCAGTCGATCCGGTGAGGGCCGCGCGGCGATGATCGGCTGGCTCGACGTCCCCCGCAACTGGCTGGACTCCTTCGGCGAGGTCGCCCGCTTCGGCTCTCGGGTCGCCGGGCTGGTCTACTCAGGTCGCGTCGGGAAGTACTTCGGCGAGAGCCTGCGCCAAGGCGGGATCCTGATCCTCGGCTCGGCCATGGTCATCTGGGCCTTCGTCTTCATCCTCGGCCTGCAGTGCGGCGTGATCGGCGCCTATTTCAATCGCTCTGTAGGCGCGCCTTCCTACGCCGGCCTCTTCTCCGCCTACTGCGACCTGCGCGAGGCGCTGCCGTATGCCTTCGGCTACATCCTCGCGGCCAAGGTCGGCACCGGGATCGTCGCCGAGATCGGCGCGATGCGGATCTCCGACGAGATCGACGCGCTCGAGGTGATGGGCATCCAGCCGGTGACGTTCCTCGCCGCGACCCGCCTGCTCGGCGCCTGGATCGCCCTGCCGTTCATCTATCTGGTCGCGATCGGGGTCATGTACTTCGCCAGCTACATAGCCGTGGTCGATCAGATCGGCGACGTCTCCTCGGGGGGCTACCTGCTGATCTTCTGGATGTTCCAGGATCCCGTGGACGTGCTCTACAGCCTGACCAAGGGAATGGTGATGGCGACCGCGATCGTCGTCGTCGGCTGTTACTACGGCTACACCGCGTCGGGTGGACCGGTCGGCGTCGGTACCGCCACCGCGCAGTCGATGGTCGTCAACATCATCCTCGTCCACATCATCGGGATGCTGGGGACGGTGGTCTTCTGGGGCCCCAGCCCGCGGGCTCCGATCGGCGGCTGAGCGTTCCTGGCGTTGCCCGCGCCTAGCTCGACGCCATCGCCGCGGCGCGCGCCTTCGCCGGCTTGCGGTGGCGGCGGAACATCTCGTTCACCCACTTGACTCCGCGGCGCTCTTCGAGCGGCTGGCGAAATGCGTCGAACCCTTTCGCCGAGGGCGAGTCGGCATTGAGCGGGCCCTCCGCGGGGAGGGCGAGCGGGTAGAAGAGCGAGGCGGCGGTGAGGTCGGCGACGCTGAAGCTTTCGCCGACCAGGTATTCGCCGTCGCCGAGCTCGGCCTCCAATCGGTCGAGCCCGGCGAGGACCTTGGCGCGTGCCCGCTCGGCCTCCTTGGCGTCGCCGGCGCGGAAACGCAGGGCGGTGTAGGCGCGGGCGTAGGCGGCGGTGGGGCGGCCGAACTTGGCAATGGGCTTGGGAGCCGTCTGTTCCATCAGTTCGGCGAAGCTCTCCCGGTCGTTGCCGAACTCATGCCAGGCAAGCTGGCGGACGTAGGGGCCGAGCTCCTCGTCGAAGAACTCCTCCAGCTCGAGCGCGCGGCGCCGCTCGGCGACGTCCGCGGGGTAGAGCGGCGGCTCGGGGTAGCGCTCCTCGAGCGCGGCGACGATCGCGGTCGAGTCGCCGATCCGCTGCCCGTCGATGGTCAGCACGGGAAAGGTGTAGTGGGCGCCGCGGGTGAGCCAGAGGGCGACGGCCATGTGGGCGCCGGGGACGGGTGAGTGGCGACGATGCTCGACTTCCTTCCAGGCCAGCGCCCAGCGCGCCTTCTCGCTGTAGTGCGAGACGTCGATCTGCCAGAGGGTGGGTAGGGAGTCGCTCATCGTTTGGACCTTTCGGGTTGTGCCAGCATAGGGACCGATGACGCCACTGGACAACTCGGAAGTGGACGCGAGGCTGGCAGAGCATCCTGGCTGGGAGCGCAGCGGCTCGGCCATCCGCAAGAGCTTCAGCCGGAGCGACTTCATCGGCTCGGTCAATTTCGTCCAGAGCCTGGTCGGGCCGGCCGAGGCGATGAACCACCACCCCGATCTGGAGATCTCCTGGGACAGGGTCACCGTCTCGCTCTCCACTCACTCCGAGGGCGGCGTCACCGCCGCCGACTTCGAGCTGGCGGCGAAGATCGACGCGCTGGCCTGAGGCAACCCCCGTCGCTACCGTTGCGGGGTGGCCGGCGAGCTGAAGATCGACGAGCGCCTCTCGATCCCTTTGGGGGAGATCGAGCTGCGTGCCAGCCGCTCCTCGGGGCCGGGTGGGCAGCACGCCAACGTCACCGCCTCGCGGGTGGAAGCCGTCTTCGACGTGCGGGCTTCGAGGGCGCTCGACGAGGCGCAGCGGGCTCGCCTCATCGGGCGCACCGGCCCCGTCGTCACTGCTGTGGCTCAGGAGTCGCGCGGCCAGGCGCGCAACCGCGAGCTGGCGCTGCAGCGGTTGGCGGAGAAGATCGCCGCGGGCCTCGCCGTGCCACGCAGCCGCCGGCCGACCAAGCCGAGCCGGGCGGCTCGCCGCCGCCGGCTGGAGCGCAAGCGCCTGGCCGGCGAGCGCAAGCGCACCCGTCGCCGGCCCGCGGCGGAAGACTGATTGGCAGACTGGAGAGATGGCGAAGCGAAGGCAGCGACGGCCCCGGCAAAAAGCTCCGACGATCGACTACAGCGACGCCGAGGGCAACGTCCTGACCCTGCGGCAGTCGCTCAGCGCGGGCACGATCGCCAAGCTCGGCGCTGGGCCGGCGACCGCGGCGACGACGCAGGAGGACGCTTGGCACCGGCGCTCCGAGATGCTCTTCGAGCGACTCGCGGTGCGCTGGGAGATCGCCGGCCTGCCGCTCGACGACCAGAAGATGCTGCTCGGCCGCTACCGGATGGCCGATGCCACGACCCAGGAATGGGTCCGCCGCACGATCTCCGAGCACGTGGACCGGTTCATCCCCGAGCTTTCGGGGTAGGGTGATTTCGATGCTTGCCGATGCGAAAGCAACCAGCGGTTTCGCGGTTCCCGACACGGACGAGGCAAAGCGCTTCTACGGCGAGACCCTCGGCCTGGAGGTCGCCGTGTTCGACGAGGAGAACGGCGTCATGGCCTTGAAACTCAAAGGCGGCGACGTTTTCCTCTACCGCAAACCGGACTTCGCCCCTGCCACCTTCACGATCCTCAACTTCGAGGTCGACGACATCGACTCCGCCGTCGATGATCTCGCCTCCCGCGGCGTCAGCTTCGAGCGCTACGACGGCTTCGACCAGGACGAGAAGGGCATCGCCCGCGGCCCCGGCCCGCACATCGCCTGGTTCAAGGACCCGGCGGGCAACATCCTGTCGGTGCTCCAGCAGCCCTGAGGCTTCTCGCGCAGTAGGGCCGCTTACACAGCGGCTACTATCCTGTGTCGTGTCCCGCAGACAACACATGCCGAAGTTAATTGCGCAAGCTCGGCCTGCGCATCGCTCGGCATTGGGTGGCAAAAAGACGAAACCCCGGCGGTTTGGCCTGCCTCCCGGAGGAGGCTACACAGGGACCGTTCCGGGGCTTTCGCAGACAATATATCGCATAGCCCCTGATCATGGTGCTTGCGCGTAGGCAACTCGAAAGGCTCTTCAGCGCGCAGCGCATGAGCACTTACGCCGCTTTCTGCGATGGCGACTTCGCTTCGGCGATCGCTCTATACCGCTGGAACGCGACGATCACGGCGGCCTTCTGGGAGCCGATCGGCCATCTCGAGGTCGCGCTGCGAAACACGCTCGCTGCTCAACTCGCCGCCCCCCACCAACGTCTCCGTCGACCGGGGCCGCGAGTGAAGGACAAATGATCAGCGAGCTGAGCCTCGGCTTTTGGCGGTTCCTGGTTACTAAGAAGCTGACTGGCCTTTGGCCCGATCTCGCCAGCGCATTCCCCCACGCGCCGGATAGGAAACGGGAGACCGTCGAGGGGCCAGTCGCGCGGTTGCACGACTTCCGCAACCGGCTCGCACATCATCAGCGAATCTGGAACCGTTCCCCTGCCGCCAGGTACGAAGACCTCATGGTGGTCGCCGGCTACATCGACGCCGATCTGCCGACCTGGATAGACAGCAATAGCTCGGTGCCGAGTCTGCTGCGCCGTGATTGGTCGCTTGCTCACGCCGAAGTGATGGCGCGCGGAGTCGAGCCTGTATATGCGTCGCAGCAGGTGCCGTCAAAGGAGACTTCGGCAGAGGCGATATTGGATCGCGTCGGCGGCAAACGAATGTCGCGGGAAGAGTTCGACGAACACTTCGGCGATCTGCCTACCGATGGCGAGGGTTAGCCCAGCCGGTTACGTCTGGACAGTGATTTAAGTGTCCGTTCAGCTCTGTGCAGACTACAGCCGCATATAGTCAGACGGTGGTACTCGCCCTTCACATTGCCCACTGGAACTGGACTGCTATTGGCACCCTCGTGCTCGCCGCGGTGACGACGTTTCTTGCCTTGGAGACGTGGAGGCTTGCTAAGGCTAGCCGCGCCGATCTTGTCGAGAGTCAGCGCCAGTCGGATATCGCACAGAGGACGCTGCTCTCCCAGAGCGAGCCGATGATCCTGGACATGGCTGTCAGCCGCGAGGTCTTAGACGTGCCGATGTTCCAGGTAACGAATTGTCCCGATGATGAACCTGCGCGCGGTGCCGTGCTGGTGCTAACCGAACCGGGCGCGGTCTGTTCGATCCCATTTGTAAATGTCGGACGTGGTCCGGCAATCTTTGGCGCAAGCAAGGTGTTTCTTCCCGATGAAGGCGGGGGCTTTTTTGAAGCAACGCCCCGATTCATGGAAATCGAGCGGCGTAATCTTCCCCGTGGCGAGTCAACCCGACTCAATCTCGAGTTCCTCGGGGGCGAGCTCGGTTGGTCCGACTGGCATCGCGTTGTGGGGAAGAAGGAATCATTTTGGGTCCAAATTCAATTTGAAGACATCACTGGCTCGATAAATGAGGCGATGTGGTTTTTCATAGGGCCGACCCCGAATCCGCGCGCTCGCGAGGAATGGTCGGTCGTCCGCACGGTCATCAACGAGTGATGTCCCTAGATCGGGCGGCAAAGGAGCCGCTCCAGCCAATCGAGAACGCTCTCGGCTCCTTGGGCCAACTGCTCGAGGTCTGCCCGCTCGACGAGGGCGAGGGTGTAGGGGTCCCGGCTCCCGCGTTTGATCGCACTCCGTGCCTCTTTCGTGAAGTTGCCGGGGGCGATTAGTAGTCCGACCTTCACGAGGGGAGCGTGGTTCTGAAGCTTGACCTCAAAGTTTCTGACCTCGCTCGCGCCGACCGGATCGGTCCAGTTCTTACACTCGGCGAAGATGAGGGGAGAGGACAATCCTTGCCAGAACGGCCGGGCGACGTTGTTCTTGACGATCAGGTCGATCTCCTCGTCCCCGGTGCTGTATCTGCTCTCTACAACCTCAAGTTGAGGCCGAAGGGAGAACGCCGCAGCCATCAGGCTCTCCAGCGCCTCTCCTTTCCCTTGGGGGTCCTCGGACGCGTCTAGGCCCACCAAGCCATTGCGGACCTGGGACCGTGCATAGCGATCCTGGACATCCTCTTCGCGTGATGACAGCGCTCGAAAGACCCGCTCGTATACCTCGACTTTGTGGAGTAGCTCATAGGCGAGGTCCCCATGGAGGGATCGAAGCTGGGCCTCGGTTTCGACAACCTCGTGGACATCCAGCTCGACCATCGCATCATCGGACGTGGCGTCGAGCACCAGGCGGGTGTAGAGGAGCGATATGACCTCGGGGAATGCGGCGAGATAGCCCTCGTCAAACAGGATGAAGGGCCGCAATACGTTGGCCGGAACTTGGTGCGCTCGCTGGATTAGGAGGGACTGGAGAGACTCGAACTCAGCGAGGAGAGATCGTCGATACCGGATGTACTTTTGGGCCGCAATTTGGGTCGGTAGGGGGACGCTTTTCATAGATGGCGCAACCGCTATTTCCCCCCGGATTGCTAGCTGGACGTTCTCCGTGAATGGCTCAACTTTGAAATCCGCCGCAATGCCAGTCCGCAGGAAACCGGTGAATGCGTCTAGGTCTGCCAGCGGGGTGTCCGGTGAGGTGCTCAGATGGTCCCGAACCTTGTCCTCGATCTCTCCAAGCGGTGCCTCAGGGTCGAGAACTCCAAGATCGTCCGCCAGGATCTCCCTCGCGGCTTCATTGAGACTGTCGTGGAACGACGCATAGACCTCTGCAAAGAAGGCACGGGTGTAGCCGTATTTATCGAGCACGGCCCTTGCCTTGGCAACGGTCGTTCGGAAGCCCGCCTCCTCGATCATCAATTCGTCAGGGTCGTACTCCCGATCCTCTTCGCCCGGCTCAGGTGGGACTTTCTCTCGCCTGATGAAGAGGTCATCCTCTTGGAAGACGAAGGTCAAGAACGAGGGCACTTCGTAGCGCCAGGAGAAAATGACCTCCCCAATCGTGAGCCGACTCCAATCGCTCATGAACCCAGATTGGTCTCGAGGCCGGACGGCTCTTCCGGGGGCAGGCTCACACCGCAAGTGCGGCACTCCTGGCGGCTGCGGCTGCGTCACTATCCCGCGAACCGTTCCGCCTGGCACGAAGGATCCGCGGGTGCATGTGCTCTAGCTGCGCACGGCCCGCAAATTGCGGATGGGCGCGGCTGGGTTCGAACCAGCGACCTCTCGCGTGTGAGGCGAGCGCCAGCGCAGCCGCTTCGCATCCAGTAGAGCCAAATGACCCGCTATGGCCCGGAATCGAACCGGACCAAATTGGGCAGCGTTTGGGTGAAACGGGGGGCGTTTGCCCCCACGATTGACCCCACAGGCCCCCTTGCTACGGCGGCCAGAAGAGGGCTCCCACAAAGTCGTCTTCTCCCCAACCGCAGCCACCGTAGATCAGCTCCGAGTAGCTGCTGCGAATGGAGATCAACTGGCTGCCGCTGAGCTAGGGAGGCGTAGGGAGGTCAGGGCGGCTTGAGTCTCTTCTGGTGCCGCACCTGCGGAATCGTCTGGGCTGCCGATGAGCCGCCGCTCTGCCGGCATTACGCGCCCGACTTGCCTGCGGCGGAAATGGAGCCGCTGCCGAGCTACCACCCGTTCGCTCAGGATGAGAGGGCGGCAGGGTGAGCGAGACCTTCCGCTATGGCAAGGACGCCTGCTTCTCCGTCGAGGTCCACGAGCAAGGGGAATGCGAGGGCCACTGCGCCATCCACAACCCCTCCGACCACCCGCTGCGCGACCGCCCACTTCACTGGCGAGCAGGCCGGAGCCTTATGGAGAGGATCTGCCCCCACGGCGTAGGGCACCCAGACCCCGACCACATGGCACGGGTGGAGCGGCTGAAGGGCAAGGATTTCGCCGACGCTGAGGGAGTGCATGGGTGCGATGGCTGCTGCCGAGTGCATAGGCCAGCGGCGGTGGCAGCTTGACCACCGCCGCCCCAAGCCCCGCCCTCCACCTAGCCCTACTCGAAGCAAAGGCTCAAGAGACCTTCCCCGAGCACACCTGTAAAGCAGTCCTTCTCCGAGTACATCGGGAGAAAGAGACCGAGCAAGGAAGGGCAGAGATGCTCAAGGGGCTGATCTCGGAGTTTGAGAGGGGCGCCGCGTGATCGGAGGCCGAGGTCGCTTCTGCCCGCGCTGCGGGGCGGAAATCTGCACGTACAACGCCGAACCCTTCTGCTGGCCCTGCACGGAGACGGCTGGCGAGGGCAGCATGAAGCCAGCCCTCGTCGTCCCCGATCGAGTCATCGCACTCGAAGCCATGATGGAGGCAAAGGGCACTGCAGCGCCCAAGCCTCCTCGCTGTTTGGGCTACGCGAACTGCTGCCGCTGCTCTATTTGCCAGCGCAGGGAAGGCGAGCTCCGCAGTCGCCTCTCCGAGGCTGAATACCTCCAACACATCGGCTTTGAAGACCAACCAGAAGAGGAGCCACTGGCCGCATGAAGTTCGACAACGAGGCTCGCACCGCAGTTCAAGAGGCCGCCCCCGGCATTGCCATGATCCGCTGGCCCTCCATGAAGATCGAACCCGAAAAAGGGCGCGTCTATCGGATGCAGAGCCTCGAGGCAGCGCGCAAGAAGGCGCGCGAGCGAAAGCGCCGTCGCGAAGAGGAGCCAGAGACCCACGCCGAGGTCATGGCGCAGATGCACAAGCGCCGCTACGGAGAGATGCCCGAGGGCTTCGAGCCCCCGCGCCGCAAGCGCCAGTCTCGCCCAGGTGCCGACCCCTTCATCCGAGTCTTGAGCGTGACGATCCTCCAGCGAGGCTGGGAGGTGGCGGTCGAGTTGTTCGAGGATCCTGACCCCAAGCGCCACCTACGCCTCAAGGCCAGAGTACCCGCCGGCCCCAACCCGCTCGACGGCCGCCCCGAGAAAACCGAGACCGAGCAGGAGCAGATCGTCAAGGCACCCAGCCGGGCAGAACGCGAAGACGAGGAAGAGTCGCTGCGCGTCGAGTGCATCGCCTCCGCCGATGATGCTGAGCTCGCCCGCCTTGAACGCAAGCTCACCAACGAACGTCGCAAGGGCAAGTCGGGGAAGCAGACAAAAATGGCCCTTGAGCGCGCCCGGAAAAGGGTGGACTTGCTTTCCGCCGCTACGGCTGCCTAGAATGCTCCCTAGCTCTACGCGCCAAAGACCCGCTCGGTATCCATGAGACAACGGGTCGCGCACCGCGGGCAGAAGGATCCCGCCATCCCGTAGGGCGAACCCTCTGAATACCTCGCCGCACGGTAGAGCAGCCCGGTCAGCTCGCCTGGCTCATAACCAGGAGGTCGTCGGTTCGAATCCGACCCGTGCTATGGACCACCGAGACCTCGCCCGCCAACCTCGTAAGAGCCTGGGGCGGTAAGGCCGGTGGCCGCTTCGGCTCTTGGATGTAGGGCCGTGATGTGGGAACTGTGGCTGACGGCGCGCGCCGCGTTGAGGAGCCTCGGTCCGAATCGCAGCCGGTGGGGACTGCGATCAGCTCTTCCGCCCGTGTAGCTCAATCAGGCAGAGCGCCGACCTTGTAAGTCGGGGGTTCTCCGTTCGATCCGGAGCGCGGGCTTGCCCGGTGAGGGCATTGTGCTCACCACCCCGAACCCAGACGGGTGAACCGGCAGGTCGGCCGACCTGTAGCGCGTGGCCTTCGACGGCGCGCGCCTTGCCGGACGGGTACCGCCGCCAACTTCACGGGACTGCGCTGTGCCCCAGGACTTCGATTCGAAAGGAAGCACCGATGGCCGATGACACCTTCACTTGCCCTCGCCGAGCAGAGGGGCCGCGCTATGACGTGGACGGCGAGGATACCTGGTCCACGAAGGGCACCTGCTCCTACTGCGGCTCCATCTCGCCCGCTGCACTCTTCGAGGCGATCGAGGCGGACCATGAGATCGGCCCGACTGACAAGAATTACAAGGTCTACGTCAAGGGCGACGGCCATCACAAATTCTATTTCCAGCATCTGAGCGAAGCCGAGAAGCTGGAATTCCTTGACCTGCTGAACCAAGGCAAGATCCGCATCGGCTCTCCGGGCCACTTCTACGTACTGCCGTTCTTCGCGGTTCGAGCCAGCGACGAGAAGACCGAGGACTGAAGTGCCATGTCCGTCATCCAGCTCCGCCCACCCAAAGAGCGCAAGCCAGCGCCAACCCATCGCGAGGTCACCCCAGTCCGCACCTGCAAGTCCTGCGGCGCCTACCTCCGCTCCTACGGGAACAACGACTACTGCGATCCCTGCGTGACCCCGGAGTCTGAGCTGGATGAGGCAGAGGTCTTCAAGCGCATCGCCGCGATGCCAGATCCGCGTCAGCGCCGGCGGGCCTTCGAAGCCTTCAGCGAGCTGCATCAGCGAAGTGCGGCTGGGCTTTAAGTTGTTCTTGGAGGCGGTGTGAAGAAGCGCGACCGCAAGGCACTCGGACGCTACATCCGCCAGATCGCAGATCAGATGGGGTTGCGCGACTGGAACCTCCATCTGCTCGGCGAACTGGCTGACAATGATTGCAACGCTCAAGTCCGGATCATCTACGGCCGCAAACGCGCATCGATACGCGTTTGTGAGGGCTTCAGAGATTTCGAGCCAGAGCGCATACGGCACTCGGTAGTCCATGAGTTGATCCACTGCCACACGGCGGCGATGGACAACATGATCGAGCACGATCTCGATGAGCACCTCGGTATTCCGACCGCCGCGATCTTCCACACTGGGTATCGGCGTCATGCCGAGTATGCAGTCGATGGACTTGCCGACGCCCTCTCCCCGCACATGCCGCTCATCGAGTGGCCGAAGCGCAAGGACTGAGCTTTGGGCCGTCCACGCAAGGTCTGCCGCGAGCCTGATTGCCCCCATCTTCGCCCCTGTCCCATCGACGGCCATGAGCCCAAGGCATGGGAAGGGAGTAGCAGACGGAAGACGCTACCGCCAGGCTGGGAGAAGCTGAGACGGCAGATCATCCTGCGCGACCCGATCTGCACCGAGTGCCATAACGCGCTCTCGACTGAAGCCCACCACAAGGGTGATCCGGATGATCATCGACCCGCGATGCTGGCGGGGATCTGCAAGCGCTGCCATGGGCCGATCAGTTCACGGCAGGGGAGCGCAGCACGCAATCGCGCCGCAGGGCGCTCAACGGAAGGAACGTAATGGACGCTGAGGGGCCGGATGCTGCTTGGCGCTTCACCCCGCCTTCAGACACGGCAGTCCGCCAGCTTGAGGCGCTGGCTGTGCTGGCCGAGAGTCTGCCCGGCTTCAATGGCATGGAGCGGTACCGCCTCGAAGTTTCTGTTGCCGACGGCGTCGACTTCATCGTTCACCCGCCCGTCGCCTTCGACTGAACACCCCCCCTGGGGGGTGACCCCCGACCGTCGCGCGCTCAAGGACCGGAGAGCACTGCCGGTCGCAATGCCTACGGGTTACTGAACACCGCAGCCCCGCCTGCAGAGGCCGACCTGCCCTTTGCACAGAGGAGATCAAATGCCACCGGGACCTGCTCCCAATAAGAAAAAGCGGCGCGCGAACGCGCCTACCATCCCAACTACGGAACTCGATGCCGCTGGCCGAAAAGGCCTGGCCGCCCAAAGCCCCAGAGGGTTACAAGCTGGGGAAAGTCGGCTTCAGTTGGTGGAAATGGGCTTGGGGCACGCCGCAGGCGATGGCCTGGGATCGCGGCGCGCTTTATGTGGTCGCCAGACGCGCTCAGCTTGAGGACGATCTCGATGCGCTCGACCTGAACGATGACCTTGAATTGCGTGACCTTCTCGCAGGCGCCGACGAAGAGGCGATCGAACGGGTCGTCTATGCGTTGGACACGCTGAAGCGCGCGGCGTCGGGCAAGCTCGCGATCGAGAAAGAGATGCGCGAGCTCGACAAAGTCCTTGGGCTGACGCCGAAGGCGATGGTTGAGCTGCGCTGGGAGATTGTTGATGGCAGCACGAAGGCCGAGTCGGCACCACCCGCAGTGCCGAAGAAATCGGCCAGCCGTAAAGCGCGGCTAGCCCTCGTCAGCTAACAGTCGATGACCCTCCCGGCATGGGATGGCTTCCCGACTCTCGGGTTCCAGGTCATCGACTGGATCGAAGCCTTCCTCCCTCATGGCCCTGGCGATGTCCAAGGAGATGCATGGGAGATCGACGATGAGATCGCCCTCTTCGTCTGCTGGGCCTACCGCGTCTACCCGCAGGGCCATAAGCGGGCTGGCCGGCGCATGGTGCAGCGCGCGATCCTCTCCCGGCCGAAGGGGCGTGCCAAGTCGGAGATCGCCGGTGGCCTTGATTGCGCCGAGGCGCTTGGCCCGGTGCGCTGCGATGGCTTTGATGCCAGCGGCGAACCTGTGGGGGTCCCGGTCCGCTACCCCTTCATCCGCTGCATGGCGACGGAGGAGGACCAGTCGGGGAATACCTACGACAACGTCCGCTACATGCTCGAAGAGGGCGCGGTCGCCAACGAGTATGCGATCGACGTCGGCCTCACCCGGACCTTCATCAAGGAGCCGGGCGGAGGGGAGATTGTCCCGTCAACCTCGGGTGACGCCTCGAAGGACGGCGGCAAAGAGTCGAAAGCCACCGCAGATGAGACGCACCTCTATGTGCTGCCGAAGCTGCGGCAAATGTACGGGACGGTGGCTCGCAATACCGGCAAGCGCAAAGAAGCCGAACCGTGGATCCTCGACACGACGACGGCCTGGCAGCCAGGCGAGCGCTCAATAGCTGAGCAGGCGGCCGAACGCTATGCGCATCTTCCCGTAGAGCAGGCGGTCGAGAAATTCGGCGTCCTCTATGACCACCGACAGGGACCGGAGCCCAAACGCTTCGGGGACAACCGCTCGCTGATCAAAGCGATGCGCGAGGCTTATGGGCCAGCAGCTTCGTGGATGGACTTCGAGCGGATCGTTCGGGTCATCCGCGATGCCGAAGATCCCGAAGACACTGCCTACCGCTACTTCCTGAATCGTCCTCGAGCGGGGGCATCACACTGGGTTCTGCCGACCGAGATCAAGGCGGTGCTCGGAACGGTTGAATGGAAGCGCGGTGATCCGGTCTGCCTCGGCTTCGACGGTTCAGAGAATGATGACCACACGCTGCTGAAAGCCTGCACCGAGGGCGGTGATCTCTTCACGATCGGAGCCTGGACGCCGAAGGGCGATGACCTAGGTTGGCGCTCAGAGGTGGTCGAAGCCGTCGACTGGACCTTCGAGACTTTCGATGTCGTGCGCTTCTACGGGGATCCGGCCTGGTGGAACGAGGAGATGGGCAAATGGGCGGCCAAGTACGGTTCCCCGCCAGTCTCGGAGTTCTGGACCGGCGGTCGATCAGAGGGCAAGATGGCGATTGCCACGGGTGCGCTGCGGGTGGAGATCAAGCACGGCGGCGAGGGGTTCACGATCGACCCGGTCCCGATCAGGACCGAGGAGATCAAGGTCGACGCCTCGGGCAAACCTTCGCCGGGCGGAACGACGTTGGTGCAGTGGCACTACGAAAACGCCCGCACCCGCAAGATCCGCGTCAAAAAAGACGAGGACACCGAGACCCAGGACGCGATCTTGGTCCGCAAGGAGCGGAAGGGCTCGAACCTGAAGATCGATGCGGTCCCGGCGGATGTGCTGGCGAAGCGGGCGCGTGACGATGCTCTGAAACTCGGTGAATTCGAGGACCGCAAGAAGAACTATGGCCACGCGTCTTTCCAGGACGGAGGCGCGAAGAAGCCCAAGAAGACTCCGAGGTCCGACTACCTCCCGTGCCGGAACTGCGGGAAGCCGATCCACCCGAAATTGCACAAGCCCGAGGCGCCGGAGAAGGGCCTGTGTCTCAAATGTCGGCTCTCCGAAGGGAGGTGAGCGGTGCCGGTCCCAATTCCGAACGACATCAAGAAGCAGATGGAAAAGCTGCTCACCGAACTGGACCGACGCAACACCCGCGCTCGGCTTCACGAGCTGTACTTGGATGGCATCCCGCCCTTCCCGCAGGCAATCAAAAAAGCGAAGGTAACCAAGGCCTACCGGAACTTGATGCCGGTGGCCTCAGCCCCCTGGGCCTCCCTTATCGTTGATTCGACGCTCGACCGTTTGGAGATCTCCGGTATCGAATCCGGCGACAAGGACACCGACAAGATCGTCTGGGGGGCTTGGCAGGACAACCAGATGGATGCCGAGTCAAAGCTCGGTAACAGCAGCGCATTGATCAACGGGCGAGCGTTCGCGACGGTCTGGCGCCCCCCGGGAAGTGCCGGTCCCGAGGTCTCGCTCGACGATGCCAGCACGATGATCGTTCAGTACGCGGAGGGATCCCGTTGTAGGCGCACGGCGGCCTTGCGACGCTGGAAGGGCGAAGACGAAAAGACCTATGTGACGCTCTACCGAGCCGATGGCATCTACAAGTTCGTTGAAGCTGGCGAGGGCGAAGGTCGCGCGCCCGGCCGAGCCAAAGCAGGCGGTGCCTGGTGGGAAGCGCGGGAAGAAGATGGCGAATGGCCATTGGGGAATCCATGGGGCGTTGTTCCGGTTGTGGAGATCGCCATCAACCGACGCCTCAAGCCAGGGTGCTTCCCATATGCCCGCGGTGAGTACGAGCACTGTCTCGGCCTGATCGATCGCATCAACCTCCTGACCTTCCTTGGTCTGGTTGTTGCCTTCTGGATGGGCTTCCCTCTTCGCGGCGTTATCGGCGAACGCATCCTGCACGATGACGATGGCGAACCGATTGCCCCCTTCGATGCCTTTGCTTCCGGACTGGCACAGCTCGAGGACCCCCAAGCCAAGACCTTTGAATACAAGGCGGCCGACCGCAACAACCTCTCGATCTTCCCCGAGCTTGACCAGCTCTCGACGATCACCAAGACCCCGCGTCACTACTTCCCGATGGAAAACGGAATGACGAATCTGGCCGCCGATGCGATCCGGGCATCCGAGGGCTCTCTGCACGCCAAGGTCACCAACTACAAGGCGACGACGGGCGAGGGCTGGGAGGACGTTCTCCGCCTCTGCGGGCTGATGTCTGACGAGGAGGTCGAACTCTCTCCGAGAGCCGAGCTGAAGTGGCTCGACCATGAATCGCGCTCGGTAGCTGAGGCCGCCGATGCCGCGACGAAGCTCTCCTCGGTCGGCCTGCCCTGGCAGATCATCGCGCAGCGCTATCTCAACTTCACCCAAGAGGAGGTCGTCAAGGCCGAAGCGCTGATGGCGAGTTCGGCGCTGACGAAACTCATCGCCGAGGCTGAAAAACCACCTGAGCGCCCACCAGTTCCCGCGCCGGTCCCTGCCTGATGGCCTCGGCCCTTGCGCTCGCGCACATCGAGGCCGAGCGCAGGCTTCGAGGGTCGGTTCGGCAAGAGGTCACTCGGATCTGGAATGGACTGCCGGGCCATGATCGAGTAAACCTCGATCAGTGGCTCTCGGAAGTCGTGCCGATGGTTGAAACGGCGCAGCGCTCGTCGGTCTCCCTCACTCACGCCTACCTTTCCCGCGCGCTTGATCGGCCGGTCGCCGGAGTTAGCCCCGAAGAACTGATCGGCGCCGCTGCTCGCAATGGCACTCCACCCGATCAGGTCTATGGGCGCCCCTTCGTGACCCTCTGGAGCGAGCTTGGCGAAGGAACAGATTGGGCAGATGCCGCGAAGACCGCGCTCGACCGAGCGACCGGCATGGCCGCAACCGATGTCCAGCTCAGCATGCGAGACACGCTAAAGGCGGTCGGCGAAACAGAATCCTTCTATGGCTACCAGCGTGTTGCGGATGCCGGTGCCTGCAACTTTTGCTTGGAAGTCGACGGGGCCTATCTGGCCTCTGGCGAAGCGATGCCGTTGCATTCCGGCTGTGGCTGCTCTGTCGAACCGATGGAAGAGGTTCATCGTAGCGCGGTGAAGCTCCCCGACGGAACGGTGGTCCGCGATTACCAATACGGGCCGCTCAAACCCTTCCCGATCCCCGATGGTGTGGCGATTGCTCAGCACGGCGAGCTTGGCCCCGTCCTCGTTGACCCGAATCAGCACTTCATGGATGAGGCCGAAGCGCTAGCGCGCTGAAGCTCTCCATCGAACAACAAAACCCCCGACGCCGCATGGCGTCTTACTCCAAGGAGGCCGCACGGCCATGAAGCTCCTCGCGCAGATGCGCTCGCTGTTCGCTGCTTTGTTCACTCGCTCCTTCGAGGCGACGCTCCCGAACGGGATGCGCATAACCGTCTGGCCTCGCGACCGGGTTGTTCTTCCTGTCATGGCGGGGGGCGCTGCCGAGGAGAATGAGGGGGAAAAGGAGGAGAAAGAGAAAGAGGTCGACGACGAGGCCAAGAAGGCCGAGGAAGAGAAGGGCAAAAGCGCTGAGCAAGAGGCCGAAGAAGAGGAAGAGGCCGAGCGAAACAAAGAGCCTGACTGGAAGGCCGAGTCCCGTAAGCACGAGCGCCGGTCGAAGAAGGAAAAGGAAGCGCGCGAAGAGGTCGAGAAGAAACTCAAAGAGCGCGAAGAGGAAGACAAGACCGAGCAGCAGAAAGCGATCGACAAAGCTCGCGAAGAGGGCAAGAGCGAGGCGCTGACGGTCGCCGAAAAAGAGCGTCGGAAGGATCGCCTGGAATCCGCCGTCACCCGCGCCGCCGGCAAGAAGATCAAGATCGGCGAGGGCGAGGATGCGAAGGAAGTCCGCTTCGAAGATCCCGAGGATGCCGAGGTCTTCCTTCAGCGCAAGATCGCGAAGGGGGACCTCGATGACGATGACCTCTTCGATAGCGATGGCAAGGTCAAGGCCGATGTCGTCGCCGAGACCCTGAAGGAGATCCTCGAAGAGAAGCCGCGTCTTGCCGAGGACAGTGGCGACGGCTCTGGCGAGAAGAAAAAAACCGCCAACGGCGGCGCTGACCAAAACAGGGGCGGCGGCTCGGGAGGCGACAAGGAGCTTGAGGAAATGTCGCCCGAGGAACATGAAAAGCGTAAGGAAAAGAACGGGTGATCCGAGTCGGCTTCCGCTTCGACCGCCGCGATGCCCCTCTGCTTCGCGGCCTCGCAGCTCGCGTTCGCTCGGGTGAGCTCCTAAACCATCATGCCGCTGTCTTCGACAACGCCGCCGCTGCGGCCGAGACCGGCGAACCGCTGATCGTGGAATGTGAGGACAAGGCAGAAGCCCTGCTGCTCGCTGACGGTTACCCCCGGTTCGGGGTGAACCGCCCCACGATCGATGAACTTGCGGGCTTCATAGCCCCGAACTGAATCACGCGCCGCAGGGCGCATCGCTGTATCCCACCGCTGCCGCAGGGCGGCCTTAACAGTCACCAATCAACCGCCCCTGCGGGGCAGGAGGACGCCACCATGGCGAACACGTTTATCACCCCGAAACTCATCGCGAGCACGGGGATCGCGACCCTCTACAACACGATCGTTCTGGCCGGGCTTGTCTGGCGGGACTTCGATTCGGACTTCACCGGTAAACAGGGCGACACGATCACCGTGCGCAAGCCGGCGATCTTGGAGGCATCGGACTTCGACCAGACGGCTCGAACCACGACCTACCAAGATGCGGTGGAGGACTCGGTCGACGTGACCCTGGACCACCTCTCGCACGTGCCGTTCCACGTCACCGACGAGCAGACCACGCTCGAGATCAGTGACTACGAAAAACAGCTCCTCAACCCGGCCATGGAAGCCCTCGCCCAGAAGGTCGACGGCGAGCTGGCCGAAGGGCTGGTGGAAACGGCTCAGGGAGAAGCACAGCTTGCATCCAAAGCCCCCGAAGAGAAAGCGAACTCCGCCTTTCGGGCGGCTCGCGCGATCGAGGGGCGGCAGAAACTGCCGCAGAGCGAGCGTTATGCGGTCGTGTCTCCCGAGGCGGCTTCTGATGTTCTCGGCGACCCCCTGATCATCGAGGCACAGCGGTCCGGAACCACCCTGGCTCTCCGTGAGGCAGTGATGGGCCGGCTGCTTGGATTCGAAACGTTCGAGTCCCAGGTGTTCGGCGACGGCGTCGGAGTCAAGGGCGTCGCGGACGGGGTCGCATTCCACAAAACCGCGATCACGCTGGCCACTCGCCCGCTCAGCACGCCGCGGGGCATCGCGGAAGAGAACACCTCGACCCGCGACTACAAAGGGCTGTCCTTGCGCGTGATCTACAGCTACGACCACGACGCGAAGATGGACAAGGTGACCGTCGACATGCTCTACGGCATCGCGGAAACCCGTCCCGAGGGTGCGGTCGAGCTGGACTTCGGACAGGGCTCCTAAATCCCGTTGAGGGCCATCCGGGCTGGCGCTCGGGTGGCCCTCTCCAGTTCTCTCGAAGGGAGGCCTGATGGCGTTTGCCAGTCTCGATGACGTCAAAGCCCGCCTCGCGCGTCCCCTGACCGAGGCCGATGAAGCCGCAGTTACGTTCCTGCTCATTGGAGCGCAGATGTTCGTCGAGGCCGCCGCTGAAAAGACCGAGGAACAACTCGGCGATGAAATACCCCCCGTCCTTCGATTCGTGGCCGTCGAGGTGGTCTGCCGAGCGATGGCGAACCCACAGGGGCTCTCTTCGGAGTCCGAGACGCTGGGTGCCTATTCCCACACGGAGCGCTATAGCGCCGAAGGTGCCGATCTTCTTCTAACCAAGACCGAGGAGCTGCTGGTGCGGCGTGCCGTTCATGGCACGCTCAGCGGTTCGGCCGAACTCGGCTCCCTGGCCGATGATGCCTACGCCCTTTACCGCATGGCTCCGAGCCTGGTCAACGGTCAGTGGATCTGGGATTTTGAAGGCGAAGGCTCGTGAGCGAACTCGCGGTCCTGGTTCCAGTCCTCGCCCGACCGCATCGGGTCGCGCCTCTGCTTGATGCGGTCGAGGCTTCCACCCCTGGCGAGCGGGTGCTGTTTCTGGCCGATGGACACGACCGGCCGGAGCTTGAGGCCATCGAACGGGAGTTGGGCCGGGAGGGCTTGCGGGTGGAGGTCGACACAGTGGGCGGCAACTATGCCGCCAAGATCAATCGAGGGGTCGAACTCACCGATGAGCCCTTCGTTTTCACCGCTGCCGATGATTTGGAGCCGCTGGCCGGTTGGCTCGAGGCGGCAAAAGCTGCCTTCGCCGATGGTGTGGAAGTCGTCGGGGTCAACGATCTGATCAAGCGCGAGCGCGATCACGCAACCCACTTCCTGCTGACCCGGGCCTATGCCGAACAGCCGGCCATAGACGGGAGTCGCGGGCCATTCTTCGAGGGCTATTCGCACTGGTGGACCGACGATGAGCTGATTGCGACGGCAAGGCACCGCAGCGCCTACGCCTATGCGCCCGAGGCTGAGGTCTTGCATCTCCACCCGATGGCTGGCAATGCGCCCGATGACGCGACTTACCAGCGCGGTCGGGCGCGCCGGCGGGAGGATTACAAGCTATTCATCGGGCGGAGCGCGCTGTGGGCCTAGATGCAACGATCGCCATCGGCACCTTCGGAGGCAACGAGTGGGTGAAACTGGCGAGCGGGCGGGCGATCCCTTCGGCTGAGGCACAAGGAGTCCCGGTCATCCACCGACACGGCACCAGCCTCGCCCAGGCTCGCAATGAGGCGCTGGCATTAGTTGAGAGTGAGTGGGTGGTCTTCCTGGATGCCGACGATGAGCTGTCGCCCGACTACCTCAACGCGTTATCGCGGGGATCGGCGGACCTGCGAGGGCCTGCGGTCAGCTATGTCAGAAACGGGCGCCCGCGGGCGCCATATGTGCCGACGGTAGCCGGGCACCGTCATGTCTGTACGGCTGAATGCCTGCCGGAGGGCAACTGGCTGATCATCGGCACCGCAGCACCTACAAAGATGATGCGCGAGGTTGGTGGGTTCCGAGACTTTCCGTGGAGTGAGGATTGGGACCTCTGGCTACGCTGCTGGCGGGCTGGAGCCTCCATCGAGGCAATTCCACAGGCCGTCTACATCGCCCACGTGCACCAGCAGTCGAGGAACCGGGCCCCAGATCGCGCTTTCAAAGACAAGGTCCACTGGGATATCCACAGGGCGAACTTCCCCGAGTTATATGCGGAGGCGGCGTGAGCATCGCCATTCTCCTCATCTCAGACGGTCGCGACGAATATAGAGCGCGCACCAAAGCCTCCCTCGAAGCCCACGTATCCGAGCCCGACTACTTCATCGAGGTCAAAGACCCGGAGCATGAGCTTGGCTTCGCCGGGGCGATCCGCAGAGGGTGGCAGCGGGTCCTGGCGGAGACCGAAGCGGACTTCATCTTCCACGTCGAGGCAGACTTCACCTTCAACCGCTTTGTGCCCATCGCTGAGATGGCGGCGGTCCTTAGCGCGCGCCCCTATCTCGTCCAGCTAGCCCTTCGCCGACAGCCGTGGAACGCGCAGGAGAAGGCAGCGGGCGGCATCGTGGAGATGCACCCCGAGGACTACACCGAGGTCGACCTCAACGGTTGGCGCTGGCTGGAGCACGCCCGGAATTTCACGACGAACCCCTCCCTCTACCCGCGAGAGATCTGCGAATACGGCTGGCCTGATGGCCCGGACTCTGAGGGTCGCTTCGGGATCGCCTTGCGTGAGCAGCATCCAGAGCTGCGCTTCGGTTACTGGGGGTCGCGGGACAGCGGAGAGGCTTGCGAGCACATCGGAGTAGAGCGGAAGGGAACGGGCTACTGATGCTGGTCGTCGTCTCACCGCACCTCGATGACGCCGCTTTCTCCTGCGGTGCCCTGTTGGCCGAGCAAGAGACGCGGGTGATCTCGATCTGCGCCGGGATTCCAGGCGAGGACGTGCCACCCAGTCACTTCGATGCGATGGCCGGTTTCAAGAGCGCCGCCGATGCTATTCGGCAGCGCCGGGTAGAGGATGTCCAGGCTGCGGCAGTCCTCGGAATCGAGATGGTCCACCACGGCTGTCTCGAAGAGCAGTACGACAGGTTCCCGAATCATGGGGACCGCGTCCGCCGCGCAGTCCATAACGCGCTCGGAACACTTCGGCCTGGTGATATCGCGCTCGGCCCCTTGGGCCTCCGCCACCCCGATCACGAGTATGTCGCCAGTGGCTTCCGCGCATGGGCGGCGACCACCGGGGCGGGCGCCTCGGCATGGCTGTATGAGGAGCTTCCGTATCGCGCTCTGTGGCCCGAGCACTTGGCTCCCGCCCTGGCCGCGGCAAGCTGCGACGCCGCGTCCGAGTACTTCGCTGACACGGCACCAGCCATCAAGCACCGCGCCCTCCGCTGTTACACGACGCAGCTTGTCGGGATGGACACCCAGCCGCTGCTCCTCCCAGAGCGCTACCACCGGCTGCAGGGGGAAGCGAGGCTCTGGTGAGCGTCTTCGCCCTATATCTCGTTCGTGACGAGGCAGACATCATCGAGCACACGATCTCGCGGATGCTCGATGAGGTTGATGATGTGCTTGTACTCGACAACGGGTCCGTGGACGGAACTAGAGAGATTCTTGACTCGCTTGCCGTCGAGGTTTTCGACGACGATGAACCCGCGCACTACCAATCACGGAAGATGACTTGGCTCGCAGCTCGCGCCCTCGAGCGTGGCGCAGAGTGGGTTCTCGCCTGCGACGCCGACGAGGTCTGGTATTCGCCGCACGGGCGGATCGCGGACATTCTGCCGAGGCTTCCGGGAGCAGTTGTGCCAGCGGCGATCTACAACCACCGCGCAACGGACACCGATTCAGAGGGCGCGAGCCCCATCGAGACTATGGGCTGGCGTGATCGCGCCGCGCTGCCGCTGCATAAGGTCGCCTGTCGGCCCGCGCTCCCGGTCACGATCACCGAGGGCAACCACGGCGCCCATTTCCCGAGCCAGGCGCCCGAGTGGGATCAACTGATAGTCCGGCACTTCCCTTATCGCTCAGTCGAGCAGTTCGTCCGCAAGGTCCGCAACGGGGCCGCTGCCCTGGCGGCCACCAACCTGCCGAGCGATATCGGAACCCATTGGCGCCAATATGGCCAGATCCTCGAGGCGCGGGGCCCCGAAGGCATTGCCGAGATTTTCTATCGGCACTTTTACTCCGAGGATCCGGTCGGCGATCCTCTGTTGATCTTCGATCCGGTGCCGGCAGCATGTCCGTCGCCGTCGTAGTCCCACTCGGCGGCGACTGCCCTCACCGCAGGCGCGCCTGGGATTGGCTGAAGGCTCGCTATGCCGAGCGTCACCCTGACTGGCAGGTAGTTGAGGCGCGACTAGATGCTGAGCCTTGGTGTAAGGGCGCCGCGGTTGGTCCGGCCATCGTGGAGTGCGGAGCCGACATCGTGGTCATGGTCGACGCCGATGTCTGGACCGATGGCCTGGATGAGGCGGTCGCGCAGGTAGAGGGCGGCGCGCCTTGGGCCATTCCCCATTTGCTCGTGCGCCGACTCACGCAGGATGGCACCGCCGAGGTTCTGGCTGGCTCTGATTGGCGGGGGCAGCCCGTCGACCAAGCGCCCTATCGCGGCATCCTTGGCGGCGGGGTCATCGTCGCCGCCGCTGATGTTCTGCGTTCGATTCCGCTGGATTCGCGCTTCATCGGCTGGGGTCAGGAGGATGAATGCCATGCGATTGCCCTGACGACGCTGCTGGGGCTGCCGTGGCGAGCCACCGCGGATCTCCTTCACCTCTGGCACCCGCCGCAAAAACGCCTCTCGCGTCGCCGCGGCTCCCGTCAGGGCTGGGAACTACGCCGTCGCTACATGCAGGCCCGCCTTGACCCCACAGCGATGCGCGCCCTTTTGGAGGAATCCCGTGACGCTAGCCCAACTCTTGAACCGGCCCTGCGCAGTGCTTCACCGAACGCTCTCCGAAGAAGAGGACGAATTCGGCAACCAGAAGTCCGCTACCCAAGAGATCGAGACGGTCTGCGAGGTGCAGGAGAGCAAGCGTAGCCTTGCCGGCCGGTCCTCAGAGCCCGCCTCGGAGGGTGAGACGAGCGATGCGGAGTGGCTGGGCATATTCCCAGCGGGAACGCTTCTCGGGACGGCGGATACGGTGCGAGTCGATGGAATCGGGGAGCTGGAAGTTGTCGGGGAACCGTGGGCGGCCCGAAATCCCCGGACCCAAGTCGTCAGCCATGTAGAGGCACCCTTGCGGCGCACCGCCGGCGCGGAGGAAGGCTCGTGATTCCGAACGCAGAGGCAGTGGTGACGGCCTACCTGAAAGAAAAGACGGGTGAGCGGATCGTCGGCAAGACGCCGAGCGACCGTTCAACTCCCTGGGTGCGAGTCACGCTCGTCAATGCCCCGAGCGACGCCAAGTCCCCGGTCGACCACCTGATCGCCTTCCTGATTCAGTTCGAGTGCTACGCGGGCAAGGAGCAAGAGGATGCTCAGAAGGAGGCGAGTGCCCTTGTGCGTGCCGTGCGCTCTGCCTTGGACGAAATGCCGGGGGTCCAAGGCGGGGCCACCGTTACGGGTGTCCGCTTCGTCTCGATGCCGCGGGTGCCCGATACCTCGATTGAGCCGGCACGCGAGCGCTACATCCTGACCGCCAACATCTTCATGCACTCCTGATGCGCTTCGTCAAGAACCCAGCCGGGATCGCTGAGGTCGAGTCGGCCGCAGCGCTTTCTGAGCTACTGAAGGGGAAGGCCGAGGATGTGAAGCGCGAAGCCGAGGCCGTCGCCCCCGATCACACCGGCTACTACAGATCCCGGTTCGTGACGGGAAAAGTTGGCAGGGGGTACCGGGTGGGGAACCTCGATCCGTTCGCACATCTTGTCGAGGCCGGCAGCGTCAACAACCCGGCCTATTCACCCCTTCGTCGTGGAGCGCAAGCCGCAGGGCTTCACCTCCGCGAAGCGCCAAAGCCTTAGTTCCCGAGCCGCACGGCTCCCGCTCCATCTGTTGCCGCAGGGCGACTCAGACACCTGACATCAACCGCCCCTGCGGGGCAGGAGGAATCACCCTATGTGGGATGACGCAAATCAGCTTGTAGTGGGAAGTGGCGGCCAGGTCAGCTTTGCCCCGGTTGGCACGACCCTTCCAACCGATCCAACCTCGGCGCTCGACTCGGCCTTCACCGGTACCGGCTTCCTTACCGAAGATGGCGTGACGCCGACCTTCGGGCAGGAAATCACTGAGTTCGGGGCATGGCAGTCCGCCGAACCCATCCGCCGGAGCCGCCAGACCCAGAAAACGATGTTCGCCTTCTCCATGCAGCAGTGGAACGAGGGCAATCTCGTGCTGGCGATCGGGGGAGAGGTCGAAGAACCGAGCGTCGGGGTCTTCAAATATCTGCCGCCGGAGGTCTCCGACGCCCTCGACGAGTGGAGCCTCGTCGTCGATGTCGAGGACGGCGATGTGCATCAGCGGTTCGTTGTGCCTCGCGGCAACTCGACCGATGATGTGGCGAGCTCGTTCAAACGGACGGAGACTGGCGTCTTGCCGGTCACGTTCAAAACGCTGACGCCCGAGGGCGGAGGGCGTGGCTGGTATCTGCTCAGCGACGCCCCCGGATTCGCGACCGGCTCCTAAAGCACCGCCAGGCCCGTCTCCCGTCAAAGGGGGCGGGCCTTTTGTCGTCTGCCGCATGGCAGCACCCAAACGATCCCGGCCGCAGGGCCGGGGAAAGGATCACCGATGCCGACGAAATCCCCGAAAGGGTCCAAGCCCAAAACCTCCAAAGCGAGAGCCGCCAAGGCCGAGCTTGAGCCGGAGGGCAAGACCTTCGAGTGGCGCGGCCTCACGCTCAAGCTTCCCGCCGAGCCGCCTGGCGATCTTCTCTTCGCTGCCGAGGAATTCGGGGACCGCCCGACGGGCCTCGTCAATGCCTTCGTGGGCGTGGAGCAGTACCGGGCGATTCGGGCGAAGGTCACCGAGGATGGTCTCTCCCTCGAGCAGGCATTCGAGGAGATCGCCAAGCTCGCCGATGGCCTCACCGAGCTGTATGGGATCGGCCGGGGGGAATCCTCGGCCTCGCAGGACTCCTAGCCGACCGCTGGGATTCTGTCGAGGCTGACTTCGAGCGCTTCTACCAGCGCGATCTCCGCAGGGCCGTTGATGAGGAGCCGCTCCGCCGCTTAAACGCCCTCGTCAACGGCCTCCCGGCCGATTCGGCGACCTTTCGGGGTGATCAGCCGGCTTGGACCCAGCACGATGAGCTGATAGCCACGAGCATCGAAGTGACGGATGCATGGGGGCGTCAGATGGTCTCTGCCCTGGTCGCTGTGAACGGCGACAAGGTGACGCTCCCTCAGCCGCTCCGAATCGAGCACCCGGACCGGCCAGAACCAAAGCGGCCAAAGCAAAAGAAGAAGCCGCGCCTGGCTACGCCGGCGGATGTCGGGGCATCACTCAAGCAGTAAGAGGGGAGGTGAGCAGTTTCCGTGGCAAATTTCGGTACCGCCTACATAGACGTCGCAGGAAACTTCGCTCCCCTCGAGGCCGAGATCAATGGCCTGGCCAGTGGTCCCATCGGCAAGAAGATGACGACGCTGGGGAAATCGCTCACCAAGAACCTGACCCTCCCCATCGTCGGCGTCGGTGCAGCCGCCGCCAAGCTCTCGATGGACTTCCAGCGCTCCATGACCTTGGTGTCGACGCAGGCGGGCGGGTCTGAGAAGGAAGTCAAAAAGCTCGGCGACCAGATCCTGAAGTTTGCCTCCAAGGGGCGGTTCGCACAAGGGCCAAACGAATTGGCCAAAGGTTTGTTCGACATCGAGTCGGCGGGCTATCGCAGCTCCAAGGCCATGAAGGTTCTGAAATCCGCCTCGGATCTCGCGACGGTGGGCAATGCCGATCTCGAGTCGACTACCTCAGCCCTCGTCGGGGCGATGAAGACCGGCATCGAGGGCACCGGCAATATGAAGGAAGCGATCGGCCTGCTGAACGCGACGATCGGCGCAGGCAAAATGCACATGGAAGACCTGAACGCCGCCATCGGCACGGGTTTCCTGGGATCGGCCAAAGGGCTGGGGGTATCGCTCCAATCGGTGGGTGCGGCGCTTGCCGAGCTGACTGCCCAGGGCGTTCCAGCCAACTCTGCTGCAACCCGTCTGCGGATGACGATGTCACTACTGGCAAACCCGACCAGTAAAGCGAAAGACGTTCTCAAGGAAATTGGGATCGGCAGCGAAACGCTGGCCACGCAGATGCGCCAGCCCAACGGCCTCAACAAGGCCCTCGAGACGCTTCAGGAACACATGAAGGGTCTCTCTGAAGTCCAGCAGAGTCAGCTTCTGGCCGCCGCTTTCGGTGGTGCCAAATCCGGCGGGACCATCGTCCAGTTGCTCGGTCAACTCGGGGATCTCAACCAAAAGTATGAGGAAATCGGGAAAAACGCCGGGGACTTCAACAAGGCGGTTCGCGAGACCAACGCCGATCCTGAGGTGAAACTCCAAAAGGCCTGGAGCGGGATTCAGGCCAGCCTAATCAAACTCGGCTCAGCCATCTTGCCCGAGGTAGTTCCGATCTTCTCGAAGTTGGCCGACACTGTCAGCAGCATTGGCGATGACTTCGGTGCTCTATCGCCCAGCTCCAAAAAGCTGGTCGTGGAGATCGGCTTCTTTGTCGCTGCTCTCGGCCCTGGACTGACTATCGCCGGGAAGCTTGTCGGGACGTTCACGACGCTGGTGGGAGTCATACGTAAAGCCGCAGCGGCGATGGGCCTGCTGGACGCCGCATCGGCGGGCAGCGGGGTGGCTGGTGCTAAGAGCGGGATCATCGGGTCAGTCGCTGGGGGAACGGGAGCTGGTGGCGCTGCCCGCTGGCTTGGCACCGAGGGGTCCCAGGCAGCATTCATGGCTGCCGAGGCAAAAGCTGCCGGTCAGATGACTGAGCGTCAGGCGCTTGCCGCGCAAGGTGGCATCTTCAGCGGCTTGGAGGGCGGGGTCGCAGGCGGTGCTGGCGTGGGGGCATTTGGAGGCCTATTCAAAAGCAGCGGCGGGATCAAAGGGGCCGGTCAAGTACTAGGTCGGACGATCCTCGGCGTCGCAGGCGGCTACATCACGGCCGAAATAGGCGTACATGGTCTGAAGGCGCTAGGGGTCGGGGATCCAACGGAAGGACAAGGAATCGCCAAGGGTTTGTTCCACGGCTTCAACACCGGCAAAATGGGCAACGCCCGTACTGAAGCCGAAGGCGGCGAATTGGTCAAGTCCCGTCTATATGAAGTCAAACCGAAACTTTCAGTAGAGGCCGCCAAAAAGCTGGCAACCCAGTACCGCGGTTTGATGCACTCGCTTCAGACCGACTCCATCCTCGGGATCAGGAATATTGACCATGATCTCGCGCAGGGTCTCCGGACCGCTACCACGATCTGGGGCAGGAACACCCCCCAATGGCACCAGCACACCGCACAGGCGATGCAGGCTGCGGTCAAGTCGATTCGGGAAGGGATGAAGTCTGGAACTGTCGACGCCAAGCAAGGCCAGAAGGAGATCAACAATCTCTTGGCCAAGATTCATCTGGTCAAGGGCAACGATCCATTCGGCCTGGCTGAAGCGACCTCCAAGAGTTTCAAGGAAACGGGGGCGATTACGGCCAAGGGCGTTAAAGAATGGGAGCAGAAGCTCACCCTGATGCCGAAAGGCGCCCGCGAATCCTCTCAGCAGTCGACGCTCCAGATGCTCCGAGCATGGTCACAGGGCCACCCGAAGATCGAAGCCCAGGTGAATCAGCTCACCCGCAACCTAATAACGAAATTCGGGGCCACGAACAAGCAGCTACGTGAAGGTGTAAAGACGGGCGCAACGGGCCCCGTTGCCGAAGCTTTCCATGGACTCGCCAGTGGCGTCGATGGTTCGCTCCAAAACATCGGCGTCAATGTCCAGCAAGTACTCAAGGCGCTTGGCGTCAAGAACATCCCGCAGTTCCAGATCGCCCTAGCGACTGGCGGAGGCTCGAAGTTCAGCACCCGCAGTGAAACGGAAGCCGGGTTGCATCGCCAGCATCGTGAAACGGGTGGCTTCATTGTGCCCGGATCGGGTGATGGCGACAGGTTCCGCACGGCTCTCCCCCCAGGGAGCTTCATCGAAAACAGGGAAGCCGCGGAGGCGTTGCCGTTCGCCACCGGGGGCTTGATGCCAGTCGCGCTTGAGCCCGGGGAGCGGGTCTATCTACCACAGGCGGTCATGGCGATTGGCCAGCAAACGCTTGAGGCCCGCAACCGGGCCATCCCGCGCTTCCAGAAGGGCGGGAGCCTCGGACCCGAACCGCAGCTCGTTGGATCGAGTGGCGCGCTCCGTTCCCTGGGGCAGGCCGCGATCCAGCGAGTTTATGAAGGGGCCAAGGCCTATCTCGCCAAGCACAAGCCAAAGGGCGGTCTCTTCGCCGGCCCCACCCCAGCAGGCGTCGGAATCTTCCAAGGCCTTCCCGTCGACAAGTGGATCATCCCCGAGCTGCTCTACGCGGTCGCCCATGGCTGGAAGGGTCACATTACGAGCGGCTTCCGCACCGATGCCCATTCAGCCGCTCTCGGCTTTCCGGGCGATGAACACACCAAGACCTCCTATCCCGGCGGTGCTGTCGATTTCGGGGGGATGAACGATCCGACTGGAGCCGCCAACCGCGCTGCCTTCATAGCTGCGACCAAGGGTTATCGCGGTCCGAAGCTACGGCTACCGATTGGCTTCCACGATGACGGGCACATGTCGGGAACCGGGCATCAGCTCGGGGGACTGGTCCAAGCGTTGCTATCTGGCGGCAAGGTTCACGGCCCCCCGCTCTTCCAGGGCGAGGGACCGGCCTGGTATGACAAGGCATTCGCGCACAACCTGCCTTGGGCGAAGGGGAGTGCTCCCTGGGAAACCATTCTCGGCGGTGCCGCAGAGGGACGGTTCGAGGAATGGCTGAGGCGCAACCATGTCGATTGGTCGCTAAGCGCCCCACGCCACGACTACGACATGCGCGGCTACTGGAAGGGTGAGCATGGGAAGGCACCTGTTGGTCACTTCCCCGATGCCTGGAAGACGCCCTTCGATACGTCCTTCTCGAAGTGGTCGAAGTACGCCAAGGCGGGGACTCCGTTTGATTGGGTTGGCAACTGGCTCGTCGATCTGCGGAGCGGGCGAGAGATCGTCTCTGGGAAGTACGCTGAGGGTGGCTCCGTCACGGCAGAGCTACTGAAGAAGGCCCAGCGAGTCTGGGCCGCCGCCGCCCCCTTTTACGGACAGCCGCCGACATCAACTGCTCCGCCCCTCGTCTCGGGGAACTTTCGTCATGGGCAGGAAGCAGAAACGGTTCATGCCGGATTCGATGGCGCGAAGCGGAGTGAGGTCAAGTTCGGGGGTGGACTCGTCAAGGCGCTGCTATCCGGCAAGGGCAATCTCCGAAACTGGGCGGAGGAGTCGCTGCTCCACGAGTGGGCGCACTATTTCCAGCCTGCGCTGGGCCAGAAGGAGTGGGAATACGAGGGTGGCGCGGAAGCCTTCGCCCGCCGCTTTGCCCCCGGTATCTATTCACAACTCAACATTCCCTATGCGAACCCGCAATTCAACGGCTATCCGGAGTTCACCAAGCGGGTAATAAAAGACAAGGGCTGGAACTGGATCGAGAAGGGGCAGTTTGCTGGGCACCAGAAGGGCGGCTTGGTTCAAAAGCTGCTCAAGGGCGGTGGAGTTCTCAGCCCCGAGGAATGGGGCGGGGCCATGCTGCAAGGCGGGTTCCCCAAGATCCAGAAGGTCATCGCCGAAGGACTTGGCACGATCAAGTCCGAGTCGAGCTTCAACGCCTCTGAGCAGTCACAGGGCCCGGGCGGCCATATCGGAGGCTGGGCTGAGTCTGAAACCTTCGGCAGCGTCGCGGAGCGGCTCAACCCGGTCAAGTCCTCCGCAGCCGCCTTCAAGGAGTGGCGCAAAGATGGGCATTCCTTCTGGCAGGCTTGGGGCCAATGGGAGGCTGAACAGAGCGGGCTCTCCGGCGGTGGTGCGGGTGCCTATGGCCCGGAATACATGGGGGTCGCAAAACAGGTCATTGACCATGGCGTGACGGGGACCGAACACAGCTTCAAAGAAGACGTGCCCGCTGTTTACGGCCCCTGTCGCACGGATTCGATCAACTTCCCCTCGATGCCCAAGTCGCTCCATGGCGTGGAGCGCGAACTGAAGCGCTGGGAAGGCGAGATCGGGAAATACCGGCGCACGGTCAAGCATGCCCAGAAAGCGAATAAGCCGGGAATCGCGCAGGCGCTCGAACACAACGTCACGGCGATCTCGACCCAGCTCAACAAGCTGAGGGCGGCTCGACGCAAGCTGCGCTTCGACAAGGCCAAGAAAGCACTGGCCAAGCGGCTCAACAAGAAGCTGGGGATCTTCGCGCGCTATGAGACCGGCATCGAAGGCCTACAGCGCGACTTCAACATCTCCAGTCAATTCGCCGAACAGGTCGTCGGCTTGGAGCCCACCCAGCCGGAACTTCCCGCGAGCGCCACGGATGCCCAGCGAGAGGCGTCTGAAAAGGACTACGTCGCCCGCTTCACCGATTACGTCAATGGCCGGGAGCGACCTGCCTATGAGGATGTCCTCGGCAAGGCGGGATCTTGGCGCAACGCGATTCTCCAAGTTGAGGATGTGGTTCGAGAGCAGGAGTGGACTTGGGAAGGCGGCATTCGTCGCACCGATGACGAGATCGACCACATCAACGACTTCACCCGGAAAGTCGCGGAGCGACTGGCGGGCTTTCGCAAAGACCATCCGTCATCTGCTCTGCCGAGCTGGCTGAGCGCTCAGCTCAAACAGCGAGATGCTCTGCGCGGAAAACTGCCGTGGCTCCGCGTCGAAGACGGAGAACTGCGGAAATCCCTGGGCGAAGCGCGCAGCGAGTTCTTCGCCGGCGGGAAAAACCTGATCAAGCCGCCCGCCCTTCCCTTGGCAGGGTCGGGGGCGCTCGAGGAACACCTGACCGAAGTGCAGGGCATCCACTGGCCTGATCAGCACAACGTGCTTTCCTCGCTTCCCGCAGGGCGGGTCGCCGGCATGTTCGGCGGGGCTATCTGGGACACCCAGACCACGATCGAAGAACTTGGCCTGAAGATCAGCCAGGCCGCATCAGGCATTGGCGGCGGCTCTGGCAGCGAAGACCAGGGCAAGACCGAACGCGAAGAACGGCTCGAAGAACTCCTTTTTCAGAGCATGCAGCGCAATATCGCCCGTTCCATAGAGGAACGGGTCATCGGCTCGATGCCAGACATCGGCGTGATGCCTCCATACGCCGGCAAGGCGCATACCGGGGCAATCGTGCCAGGCCCCCGAACCCAGGAGCGCACGATGATCGTCAGGGGTCAAGAGGGAATCTTTACCGAGGAGCAGATGGCAGCGATGGGGGGCGATGGGGGCTCAATCGGAGACATCAGGGTCCAAGTCCATGGCGACATCGTCTCCTCGCATCCCGACCCGGTAGAGGTCTTGATCGGAGATAAGCGTTTCCCGGCGGCCGTGGAAAGAGTCACTAGCCGGAAGGAGCGCCGCAGCGTCCGCGGTGCTAGCCGCCGGCTCGCCGGTAACGCGGGGGTGTTTGGTGGCTAACCGACGGGAGAGCATCATTCTCGACCCGGCAGAGGTGGCGATCGCTGATCGTGCTGAGATCGACCTCCACAAAGGCCAGATTCAGATCGGCGAGGCCGGGCCGGACTGGGGCGATAACGCGATCAGCGCCTTCAAGGCCGAGGAAGGCCGATTCGGTGAAGCGATAGTCGACTATCGGTTGCCGAGCAGGATCGTCACCATTCCCCTCCTGCTAGGCATGAGTGGCAGCTTTGACGCTGCGCGCATCGCACTTCAGGCATGGATCACGCGTGTCAGAGAAGAGGGCGGCTGGCTCAAGCGCGAAATGATCGGCGGCGACTACGGAGACGTCGGCAAGAGGCTGTTTGCCGACATCGTCAACGCCACGCTGAAACTCAGCGACGATACCTTCGTGGCGTCTAATGGCCTAGACGCCAATGCGTTGCTGACGCTCGAAGCCTTGCCTGATTTCTACGGCGAGCTTCTCGAAGAGGAAGCGTTCGAAGGGACCGGGGCTGCCTCGGAAACCCATCAGATCAAGGGGAACCTGCCTGGCCGTGTCGATCTCGAAGTCCTCGAGGAAAGCGGGAAACCACAACTCGCTGTCGCCTGGCATGTGCGGTGTCGCAATTACTCTGCGGCCGCGACTGCGGATTGGGACTATGAGGCGGAGGCACTGACTCCGTTGGACGCCGCCGCCGAAACCTCGCTTGGGGGCTCATCGGGTGGCAAAGTGATTCGCCACGACAACCTCGGCACCAACTGGACTCCCGTCCTCTCAACCAATCTCAAAGCGGGGGATTACCTCACCCACAGAGGCCTGTACATGGTTTGGGCGCGGGTCTTCTCGTCCTCCGCAACGCCACCATGGCTGCGGCTGCTGTGGGATGTAGGCGACGCCATATCGCCGAGCGAAAACGAATCTGTACAAGTGCCGGGGGCGGGCAACCAGAGCTACTACATCGCCCCTCTCGGGCAGATCAATCTTCAGGAACTCCCCTTCGGGGATCATCGCTGGCAGGGAATCATCCAGGGGCGCGGCGAAAGCGGTGGAGAGAACATATCGATCGACCGCCTGTGGTTCGAGTGTGCCGATGAGGGCTCGGGAGTCCTCATCGGGCATCCGACGGCGTTCTCCCCGATCTCCGCGAAATACCTCTACAGGGACGATTTCAACCAGTCGAAAGGCGCGGCGACCGGCAAGTCTGCCGATGTGGGAGGAACCTACGCGAAGGCCACCAACTCCGACACGACGGACTTTGAAGTCGATAACGCTACGCACCGGCTGAAGCGGACTGCCTCCTCGGATACCGGCACGATCGGCACGTCTGGTGCATTTAAGGGCTGCGGCTTGGGAACGCCGGCGCAGGCCACCGATCTCGTCATGCGGCTGGACAACGTGGTAGTCGAGGGCACTCTGCCCGCAGCTCCACGTATAGGCCAGATGCTCTCCTATGTCGATAACGAACACTTCGTCTTCGTTGGCCTACAATTCAATACCTCGTTCGGATATTGGACGTTAAAAGCCTGGGGGCCAACTGGTGGGGTCCTGTTTGGAACCAACAGGCGGGTTCCTGGGATCTCTCCGACCCTGCCGACTCAGTTCTCTTTGGTGTCGGTGGTCGAAGGCGAAAAGCTCACCGTGTACATAGCGGGTCCAGGTGAAGATTTTCACGAAGAGCTGCAGCTGGAAAGCCCCTTGCTCGGAGTTAAAGGCAAGGTCTTCGTCTATGACGAGAACGCCGGCGAAGCGGCGTTGACGCGCTGGTATGACTCGGTCAGCCTGTGGACCCCCGAAAGCGATGCCGTTCTGTTTGGCAATGGTGCCGCTCGGATCTGCACCCGTGGGATGTTCCGCAAGAGCGCAGATGGGGTCGGCTACGGCCCGGTCGGGCGCCCAGGCGCTGATCTTCCCCGCATTCCGGTATCGGGCCCGGAGGCTCGGCCCGTTGAGGTGGCGCTGAAGGGAAGCCGAGGCGACTTTGGCGCGATCCCCGACTCGGGCCTGGACAAAATCGTAGGCCGCCTCAGCTATTGGCCCTGCTGGTCAGATGTTCCAGGGCTCTAGCTAGTCACACCCCGGGATCACCAAGCGACTCGGTCGCCCCGATAGTCCGAAAGTCGAAGCCGCAGTGAGAGCAGTCCAACTCGCCGTTCCTGACGCGTTCCCCGCAGCGGTTACAGGGACGTGAGTTCGCCGCCTCTCGCTTGAGCGGCACCTTCCGCCGAGCCGACAGGTAGAGCGGGAAGTAGGCGATCCATAGGAATGCGCAGGCAACCACCCAACCGAAGGTGCTGCGCCAGTACCAGTTGTCGCATTCCGCGAAATTCCGCTCGCTCGCGTCGAGCCCTACCCAGATGATGGACAGGGCGATGGCGCCAAATATTGCGACCCCAATCATCGGTCCGCTCGCTTACCCACTCGCTTCATAGCGGCAGGACTCTAGTCGTTTCTCAATCGCTCGTAAACCCCTCGTAAGGAGGAAGGTCGATGTCTGTCAGCAACTATGGGGAGAACCTCCTCCTCGCCGCTCTCCCCGAAAAACCCTACGTCAAGCTCCACACCGGAGATCCCGGCGAGGAAGGCACCGCGAATGCTGCGGGTGAAACCACTCGCAAGCAGGCCACCCTGGCTGCTGCATCGGGCGGAACTCGCAAAGCGAGCTCAGTCGAGGAATGGCCCAGCGTTTCGACGTCAGAGGAATACGAATACGTCTCTCTCTGGGATGCATCGACCGCTGGCAACTGCCTCTGGATCATCAAACTCGAAGCCAAAAAAGCGGTCAGCGCCGGAGACGCCTTCAAGCTGGCGGCCGAAGCACTCTCAGTCTCGCTCGACTAAGCAGTCACGGGGCGCTGACAGATGGCCGCACCGACGTTCCACGCGAGGACGATGCGCGGTGGGGCTGCTTCGACCAAAACCACCTACGAAGTCCCGGCGACTGCCTCTGCGGGAGACGCGCTCCTGCTCTGGGTCTACATAGAGGCCCTCGTCACCTTTACTCCTCCGTCCGGGTGGACGAAAGTCGCCGAAACCCAGCAGGCCAGCGAAGCCTGGACGGCCGCCTGTTTCGTGCTCCCGAATTGGAACGGCACGACGACCAAACACGAAGTCACCTGGGGCGGGGCGTCGAAATTCAACGCCGGCGCGATTGAGGCGATCAGCGGCGCCGACCTGAAAACCCCGGTCCATGCTCAGAGCGGAGCAGGCTTCAAAGAAAACGCCTCCTCGAAAAACGGAGTGGTCGGGGGGCTGACCACGACGGTCGACGAATGCCTGCTGCTCTCTTGCATCTTCAACGACAACGGATCAACGGTCACTCCCGCAACCGGTTGGACCGAGGACGGCGATACCGCCGACTCACCCGAGATCGCCCACAAGACCACGTCGGTCAGTAAAGGCGAACAGGCAAGCGTCACCCACACCCTCGGCATCGCCTCGATCAGCCTGACGCTGATGCTGGCGATTCAGCCGCCACAGGCCAGCACGGTCGAAGGAAAAGCGGCCGGCACTGGCACCGGATCGGGCACGGCCAAAGGGACCCGCGAACGCCAGGGCAAAGCGGCTGGAACCGGAACTGGTTCCGGCTCTGCGTCGGGAACCCGAACCCGGCAAGGTAAAGGCGCGGGTAGCGGAACTGGTAGCGGCGAAGCGAAAGGCACTCGCACTCGCCTCGGCAAAGGCGACGGAACCGGAACGGGGACCGGAGGAGCTGCGGGGACCAGGACTCGCTCCGGCAAAGGCGATGGCGCCGGCACCGGGAGCGGGGTGGCCAAAGGCACCCGGACCCGGCTAGGAGAAGCTGCGGGAACGGGGTCGGGCTCTGGTTCAGCCGAAGGCACGCGAAGCCGCCAGGGCAAAGCGGCCGGAGCCGGGACAGGCAGTGGCTCGGCCAAAGGGACGGTCATCGTCCCGCACCTCACCGCCGCCGAACTGAAAGCGGCCAAAGCGCTGGACTCGCTCGTCCGCGAACCGCCCGCGCCCCTCTTCGGTGAAGACTGGCACGGTACCTTCGCGGACCCCGGCGAAGGTACCCCGACCGGTTGGACGCATCTCTCGGGGGAAGAATTCTCCACCGCCCGCTGGTGGCGCTACGGATTCCCCGCCCCGGCCTTCTTGGGGCTGACCTTCGGCGAATCCATGAGCGAAGGGCAGGAACTCCGGCTCGTCCTCGGAGACAACAAGCTCGGCAACGCCGTCGTGCTGAAGGTCTTCTGGAACAACGCCGAACGGTATTTCTACGCCCTCTGTGAGGAAATTGAAGGAGAAGAACTCGAACCGCTCTTGGCGTCGGGCTTCATTCCCCGGGTCAAAGGCGACCGGTTCTACCTCAGTCTCGAGGAAGGGGAAGACGGTGTGCGGGCCTGGCGGGAGTCCGGCGGAGGCGATCCAGAAGCCTTCGCTGAAGCCACGCTGACCAGGGCGCTTGAGGAATACGGCGCGACCGCTGACATCTACCTGCTGCACCCCGGCACGTTCAGGGGCCGGGACTTCACTGCGGTCAGCCTCAACCCCGAACCGCCCATCGCGCGCAAAGCGACCCCGAAGATGCGGGTTGTCCTCAACGGTGGCGGCTGGGGAGGTAAAGAGCCGGCGGACATCGCCGCCGCGGTCCACATGGTCCGCTTCGACACCGAGCTCGGCACCACCCACCTCGGTGAACTCCTGGGTGCGGGGCTGCAGATCCACTGCCTCTTCGCCGGGCCTTATGACGAAGGCGGGGTCTCGGCGCTGGCTCCAGACGAATGGGTTGCCAACGCGCTCGCCTTCTACGAAGCCAATCTGGACCCGACGATCTCGCCGATCGTCGAGGTCCTGAACGAGCCGCATGGGCCCTGGTTCTGGGGCGAAAAAGCGAACAGCGCCGCCAATGCGCTCGCCTACCGAACCCTCGTCAAAAAGGCCTACGAAGCGTTCCAGGTCCGCTACGGGGACGAAGCCCCGAAGATCATTGCGTCGGTCGAACCCGTCGATTCGTGGGGGGACAGGTGGTGGGAACCGGCCGTCGCCGCCTACCTCGATGGAGTCGTCGTCCACCCCTACGGCGGCAACGATCCCGAAGAAAAAGAAATCTCCGCGGAAGGGCGCAGGCGCGAAGTAAAAGAAGCGCGCCAGCTCACGGGTAACAGCCTCCCCGTCTATTGCTCGGAGTTCGGCTGGCCGACGGCGATCGGGAAAGAATCGACCGGCGACAGCCTCCAGTGGACCGAGGCCGAGCAGGCCGCGAACATCACCTCCTTCTTCAACTGGGCGCGGGCAACCGGCTACGTGGCCGAGTCCGTCTACTTCTGCCACCACGACTTCGGCGTGAACACCCTGTACGGCGTCGTCGACATCGAAGGTAACCACAAGCTCGGCTATGCCGCCATCCAAGAACAGACGGCGATGCGAGACGACAAGCGCATACGGGTCCGAGAGCTGCCCCCGATGCGCCAGTACATCCTCGCTACCACGCCGAGCGGGAAGACCCATCGCTGGGGAGAGGACGAGCCCTTCGCGGACCGAACGATCGACAACCTGCAGGACTCCGACACCGTGCCCGGCGGTGATGAGGAACTCTCCTGCTCTCTGGCCCGCAAGCCCAACGTCGACTACGGAGATGTGAAGCGCGGAACCCATATTGAGCTCCGAGGTGCCGGTGGCTACAACGTCTGGGGGGGGCGCCTTGAGGTCGCCCCTCGTACTTCCGGTGATCGTCTGGTCATGGAGCCGGCTGCCGTGGGCCACCGCGCCCTCCTCACCGATGATGAATCGGCGCAGGAAATCTTCCTCGACGGCGAGATGGCACCTTGGGGTGCTCCGTCAACCGAACGCCTGGAACAACTGAGCAAAGCTGCAATCGATTTAGTTGCCCATACCTCGGTCGGGCTTTCATCACTAGATCCCGAAGCGCTCGCGGCGGCGGTGATCAACGACTTCACCAACACGGAACGACGCGAAGGCAGAGCGGTCGCCGGCGAGGCGGACTACGACTCCGGTGGCGTCGATATTGGCAAGGTGTTGTACGACTATCGCCAGCTCACCAGTTTCAGTAAAGACACCAACTGGCGCACCGACATGGCGTTGGGGACCGATCAGACGTTCAGTTCCCATATCCTGGGCACTGATCATGATCGGACCACCGCACTCGAACAGGCGGTCGAAGCACCCGAACCTGGCTATCGATTCGCGCGGCTGCGCGATCTACGTGAAAACGCTGGCGAAGCGGGCCCGCTCTTCGACATCACCGCGTGGCAGCGCCTCAAGGTTCTCGGTCGACACAGCCTACCCCTGTATGGCACTTGGCCGCTGATCGGCCTCCTGGCCTCCGATGTCATCGCCTACATCCTCGAGCGTTGGGTTTCGGGGCTCTACTTCACGGCTGGCCGGAATGGCTCGATCCGGCCGAGCAACTTCCCTATTCCCCATCTGACCTTCAAGGAACAGACAACCCCCGGGGCGATGGTCGAACAGTCGCTCAAATACGAGCTCCTCGAGTGGGCAGTGAGGCTCAATCAGTTCGGCCCGACCTTCTATCTGAACGCTCGGGGAGAGCGGGAAGGCCGCAAGCGCTGGCGCACTCGCATTGGTCCCTCTCAACTCGAGGAGACCGGACAGCAGATGAATCGAACCTGGAACCGAGTGGTCATCCTCTTCACGGGCGAGGATGGCGTGGTTCGGAGTGTAGGGCCGCCAGGGTCGGGCTGCACGTTTACCGACGAACGCCTGATTGATTCCGACCCGCTCAACCCCGCGAACGAAGCGGGCATCCCCAGGACCAAAAAGCTCCAGATGCGGAGGGTCTCGACGCCGGAAGGATGCGGCGAAGCCGGCCAGCGTTTCCTCGAGCAGACCAAACTCCTCGACGGCTCCGGCTCGGCGACGCTGACCGGCTATGTAGAAGACGAGCATTGCGCGCTGTGGCCCTACGACCGCGTTCACTCCGGCGACCTACTTGAGGTTCTCGACTCCTCTATCCCCGGCTACCGCTACATCGTCAAGGCGAGTCGGAGCCGTCAGGGTCGCTCGGTCAAGGTGGATCTCGACGCTCCGCCCGACGACTACGAAGCGATGCTCGAACGTCTCGACCTGGAAGAGACCATTGCGGGGATTGGTGGTTAGCCGTGGGGCTGAGCCGCCCACATCCGTTCATTGGCTTTGTCCTGACTCCGACCCCACGGAGACCGATGACCCTTTGTCCCGCCGATCCTGCAGGAGGAGTCGATGAATGAAGCTGTCGTATCAGCGCGCCCGCGATCTCTTCCTCTTAGTGGTGGGGACCCTGATCTTGTTCTTCGAGTTCGTCCTGGCGCCGAAACCGGACTCGACCATCGTCATCGCGGCGATCGGTCTGATTGGTTCGCCCGCCTTCCTGAAGCGAGACGAGAAACCATGACGCGCTGGATGCTCGCCCATCCCCAGACGCTCCTCTGGGTAGGCACCATCTTCTATGCGATCGGCCTTTCCCTGGTGCTGCGATGACCCCGGCCAATGTTCGACGCGTCCTGCTCTTGCTTTTCATCGCCTTGGTCGGCCTGGGTGTTTATGTGGCGAACCACTCGGAGAACTCGACCACCAGCAGGAAGGTGACGAGGATCGAAGCCGCGTCGCCCTGCCTCACCTATGGGCCGAAGTCAGAGCTTTGCAAGGAATCCTTTGAAAAGGCGGTCCTCACGATCACCCATCCCGAGGCATGCGCGATCCTGCGCAAGGCCGGGCTCGAGGTTGTCGAGTGTGCCCATGCCAGGCTCCGCCAGGAACACACCCGCCACAGCGAACGCACCCACTCCAAGGAAGTCCAGAGCTTGGAGAACGGCAGCGCGGGGAGCTCTGCGCCAGTCAGAGGCGGCAGCGGAGCCGGTCCAGTGCCGGGGTTGACGGGCGGTAGCGGCGGAGTCTCGCCGCATCCCGGCGGCCACGCCCCACCTCAGTCGCCCCACCAGCCTTCCAGCACCCAGCCCTCTGAACCGATCCCGGCTCCAGTGGCCACGGTGCTCTCGCCCTCCCAGCCTGAACAGATGGCGGGTGAGGAGACGACCCCGGCACCTGAACCATCTTCTGCCCCTGGTCTGATCGGCAACCCCGGGGGAGTGGTTGGTGGGCTCTGTCCCACCTTGAATCGCCTGCTTCCTGTCTGCGAATAGAACGCAGAGGACCCGCGTTAGCGGGTCGTCCAGAGCTTCACGGTCCATGCGGCACTACAGATTGCGCCGATCAGGAACACGGGCCGCCCTTCAAATGCAACGACCAAATTTATCGCGGTCGCGAGTGGGAAAAAGGCCATTGGGACGACCTCTTGCCCGAACGCCTTGAGCGACTCAACCATTGCCTCCACTTTAGCGCCCGCATTGGTCACTGCTCGCTCGCGCCCCGCACCGAACCAGGATCAAAGGAGCCACCCCGATGACCTACGCGAGCACCAAGCAGTTCGAAAGCCTCCGGAAGAGGGTCATGGCCGAGGAAGGCTCTCGGCGAGACGGAGACGCCGCGCTGAGAGACACCGTAGAAGCGCAGGCCAAGACGATCGCCGATCTGGATGCCCGCCTCAAGACCCTGGAGGAGACCCCGGCCGACGAACCCGAGCCGGAACCAACCCCAACCCCGGCATCCCCCCTAATCGTCGCCCTCGACGCAGGGAACTACGGCAGCGACGGAGCTGCCGACGTGAAGGCCTGCGTCAACCACGTTCGCTGCGACGTCGAACGAGGTCCCTCGATGCTGAACAACTTCAAGGCCGCGGGGCTCAGGATGAATCTGAACTTCTCCGGTCCCTATGACACGGGTGGCGTGAGCGCTCTCGATGCTGACGAATGGGCCGCTCAGACGCTGTCCTTCTACAAGGCCAACACCAACCCGACCCAGACGCCGGTCATCGAGGCCCTGAACGAGCCCGGTGGAACCTGGTTTTGGGGCTCCAACGCCACGAGCCAGGCGAACGCCGACGCCTATCGCAACCTCCTGCACCACACCCATGATCTCTTCCACGCCGAGTATGGAGCTCAGGCTCCGAAGATCCTCGGAACGCTCGACGGCTCGGGCGGTCTCGTCTTCGGCCAGCGCTGGTGGCGCTCGGAATGCGCCGCATTCGTAGACGGAGTGATCGTCCACCCATATGGCGGCACGGGCAGCCGTGGCGGTTCGGCTCTCGGCAACCGCAAGCTCGTCGAAGATGCCCACGCTCTCACCGGTGCCCCCGTCTACGTGACGGAGGTCGGTTGGCCCACCGCAGTCGGAAAGCCCAACACCGGGGACAGCCTCCAGTGGTCGGAGCAGGAACAGGCAGCGAACATCAAGGGCTTCCTCGACTGGGCCCGTGGCATCGACTACCTGCGCCAGGTCGTGCTCTTCAACTACCGCGACTTCGGCACCAACGCCTGGTACGGCGTGGTGCGCAACGACGGCTCGCACAAGCCGTCCTACGACGTGCTCCATAGCGCGGCTCTCTCTTAATCCACCCCTCGCCGCCTGAGTGCGGCTCCATCGTGAAAGGAGGGCTTCGTGCCCACCAAGAAAGCTGCCCACAAAGGGCTGACTGTCGCCGAATACCGCGCGCGCCTCAAAGGGGGTGAGTCCAAAGAGAAGCACTTCGCCGCGCTGCGGAATGCCTGGCGCAAGGTCGTCAAGCATCGAGCCCTGCAACTGCGCGAAGCGCTTGAACGACGCAAGGCTCGAAACAAGCCCCACCGCGTCTCCCGCAACAAGGTCACCGGCGGGAGCTCTGAAGAGCGCCTGCTCTATGCGATGGAAGTCGCCCACCGGATCTTCCGTCTCGAATACTCGGAGGACGGGACCTGGATCAAGGGATATGCCCTGACGAACGTCCCTTCCGGCGGTCGCTACCGCACGGACTGCTCTTGGTGGTACACGATGATCCGCTACGCCTGTGGGCTCAAGGGACCTTCGATCGAGGGTGGCTATACCGGGTCGATCCTGGTCGAAGGCAAAGTGGTCGATCGCCACTATGCCGAAACACATGCGGGCGTCGCAGTCGTCTTCGGCTCAGGTACCGGCTTCCACGTCGGCATGTCCACCGGTCACGGGCCGACCATCTACCAGCATGGCGTGCCGGAAGTCGACACGGGGACCTTCGATCAATTCGGGGCCGGGACCGAAGTCCGCTACCGGGCATTCGACAACCGCGGTCGGCTGAGTAAGGGCTGACATGGCTGAGAAACCCCCCGCGCAATGGACCGTCGAGGAGGTTCTGCCCGAGACCGCCGAGGTCGACGGCGACTGCCTCGACGGAGTGGGCCGCCTAGTCCGCATCTCGAAAAGTGGCCCTTACGTCGCAAACCAAGACTGGCCTCGGGTTGGTCAGGAGCTGGTCGTGAAGGAGGAGTCCCGATGAAGAACATCCTGAAAGCCCTCGGCAAGGGGGCCAAGCGCGTCGGCTCGGCGATCGTCGCCGTCTACCGCCACTACCCCGCCCGCTGTACGTCCTATGTCGTCAGCGGGGTTGTCGTCGTTGCCGGCGCTCTTGGCATCGGCGTCGACCAAGCGAGCGCCAAGACGATCGTCGAGCTGGTCCTGCCGATCCTCGTCACGGGCGAGACCATTCACCACAAAGTGAGCCCTGCCCGATGAGCGGCGAGGCGAGGTTTGAGATCTACCCGCAGGTGACTCCGGCCCGCGATCAGGCCGAAGGTGAGCAGCTGGTCGAAGTAACCGGGGAATTTGGCTGGCGCTTCAAGAGCGCAAACGGCCAGATCAGCGGCATCGGCGGCGAGGGCTTCACGCGACGCGAGGATGCGGTCCGCGCGATCCACGACTTCCTCGATGCGGTTGACCCCGAGGGCGCCGGCACCGACCGGACGCACGCGCCGATCATCGACGTCGACCTCGACGGCACTCCCGAGCCGGCCGACGCTCCCGAGTCTCCCGAGCAGGCTTGAAGACTCGGGAGCGCGCAGTCCTCTCGATCCCCGGTACGCCGAAGTCGTTCAACCAGATCGGCTACCGCTCCCACTGGTCAGTCGGACGCGCCGAGAAGCAGCGGTGGGAAGGATTCCTCGGCATCGCCCTGATGGAGGCTCGCGTTCCTCGGAAGCTGAAGCGGGTTGAGGCCACGGCCGCCCTGAGGTTCAAGCAGCAGCGCCGGAGAGATTCCGGCAACTTCCGCCCGCTGATCGAGAAGGCGCTCGGAGACATCTTGGTCTCAGGGGGCTGGCTCGAAGACGACACGGCCGACCTATATCGCTTCGGGGAAGTGGAGCTATTCGCTCCATGTAAGAGGCCGGAGACAATTGTGGTGCTGGACTACGAGCGGTGAGCCAGCTCGAAGCGCGTCACAACCTCAGAGTCGAGGAACGGGCGTTCTGACTTCGGAAGATAGGTGTAGCGGGTCACAGTTACGAAGCCCGTCGTGGGCTGGTTCGGGTCGTATGGCGGGGGTGGCCCCGGCGTCTCGTACGGCCCGTCGCGGTTGGTAATCAGCTTCCCGTCTTCCGGGCCGCCAACGCATTCAGCGGCCGGCTGCGGAAGTAGCTGGGCTCCGAGCGCTGCCGCTACCGAACGTGCAGCGAATTCCACCGGCCCCTTCGGCTCAGGCCATCCCTTCGCGCTCATAGGCATTACCCCGCTACCCGGCGCTTACTGGGGTTGCGAGGGTGGCAAGGGCTTGCTCGACTCGGCGCTCGGACACGCTGCTGAACTGGCCCCAGCCCCTGAGGCGAGAGGTCAGTTCCTCGCGAGGGCAGCCCTTGGCGAGTTCGTACCGAACCACGTCCTCAATGGTGACCTCGTGCTTCTGCTTGCCGTCGTGTCGGGGGTGCTCCGGCTTGTCTGGGATGGGGCCGTGAGGCATCAGGCGGGGATGTCCATGATCAGAGGGAACGGCCCCATCTCGAAAAGGCCTTGGGCAATACCAGCCAGGGGACGGCTGACGTCGTGACCGTTGTGGCCAAAGCGATTGAAGCCGTGGATCCACCACGTGACCTCGGCCCACGCTTCCTCGTCGCTGAGGTGATCTACAGGCTTCCCGCTCTCGTCTCGATAGCGACGAAAGTTCTTGACGGCCAGCTCCTTCTTTTGCTGAATCTCGGAGAGAGACATGTCTGCGGGTTTGGCTCGGGAGTCGGGGGAGATGCGCGGGTCCTGGGTTATGGCGAAGAGTTCGCTTAGCTCGCGGTGCTCAGCTTCCAAGGTCGCCGTCGACATCAGTCGCGCACGTTGATCCGGTCGCCGTCGACCACCGCTTCGCCAGCGAGCGTCCCGTAGTCCTCGCCGCCCTCCAGGAAGCGCTCTGCTTCCTCCACCGAGTCGAACTCTTCGGCTTCGAGGGAGTGGTAGCGCCAGAAGACGGCGAGTACGGCTGAGGGGTCTTCGCGTTCGTAGCTGGCGATGAAGGCCGCGCCCTCTCGACTCAGCTTGGGGGCGGTCGGGATGCGCTCAATGTCGCGAGCGGTCCACGTCACGCCCCAAGTGTTGAGGACGTCGGCAAGGCTTTCGCCGCGCTTGATTTCGAAGCGGTCCGCCTTGCCCCCTCCGTCTATGTGGAGGACCGTGGGCATCAGGCGGCTTCCCTCGCTTCCGCCCACTCGGCCCAAGCACATCCTCGAAGATGATCCCCAGGGTCACCGCCATTCCATTCCTCAGAGCACGTGCACTCGGGGGGTCCGCTTCGCGCTTCCCTACCGACCTGATCGTCAACATCGCGGACGATTTTGCCGCGCTGTCGCCAGGTCCCATTGTCCTCGATCAGTTCCTCGGTACCGACGCCGAGTTTGACAATGGCCACGTTCGCCAGCCCGGCGGCAGCCAGCGTCTCCTCAATGCGGCCTAATGCAGCTCTCGCGTCCCTGAGCAAATGGGCGTCGCGACTCGTGGCCGTCATGTGGATCTGGGCAAGCCCAATTTCGGCCTCGTAGGAGACGGCATCGACCAGGCCGACCATCGCCTCAGCCTGCTCAGCTTCACAGCGGACCTCGGCATCGATACGGACCAGATTTATGCGCTCAGGCTGATCCATCGCCCCAAACCTTAACGCCCTAACCGGGCACCTGGATGGCCCTCAGTAGTGGGCCGACCTGCCAGCAACGGAAAGGACCGGCATCCGCCGCGCACTCCTCCCGATATCGATCGGGGCCGTTGTCGTACTCGCCCTGCTGTTCGCGAGTCCGTCGACTGCCCTTCGTCCGACGCTCAACCGCAATCCGTGTCCCCGCCATGTTCTGCCTTCGGCGTTCGAGGAATTCACCGAATCCGTCTGGCGCCTGCCGTCATGGGAACGGGGTCCACCGAAGGCGAAGACGATCGCCGCGGCGCACCACCAGATCTACTGTGCTCGAGGGACTGGCTGGCGTGGGTTACTGAAGCACCGATGGCGATCGGCGAAGCGTGCCTTCTACGAGCATCGGCGGCAGAAGCTCCGCCAGCGAGCTCGGCTTCGCTACCTGCCTTATGCCTGCGGCGGAGGAACCCGCTCGGCTATCCCCTGCTCGATCATGTGGTGCGAGTCGGGTGGGAGTTATGGGGCCCAGAACCCGTCATCTTCGGCTCGGGGCAAGTACCAGCTCCTCGCCTCGACCTATGCGATCTACTGCATCGCCTGCGACTGGTCGCCGGCGGATCAGGACCGAGCCGCCCATGATCTCTTCGCCTCAGCGGGGGGATCCCCCTGGGTTTGCACATAGACTGGTTGCGACCAGTATCGCGGGACCTGGCCTCATCGCCCTTGTGGCGGTGGGGCCTTTTTTATGCTCAACCTTGGACTACCTCTGCGGGTGCGGCCGCCTGTGCGTCATCTCCCCGCAGTGACTCCAGGAGATCAAGACGCATGGAAATGCTGCGCTCGGGGTCTGGGCGGCTCTCATACTGCTTGGCCTGATTGCGGACGAAGCCCGCTGCCTCGTACCAGCCGACCTTGCGCACATTGGCATCTGCCAGGAGGAAGCGAACGGCGACATCCTGTGAGAGCTTGCGCGCGAGTCCGGTGACACTGCGCAGCAACTCGCCCCCATGTCCGTTGCTCTGGTGCCGGTGGTCGACGCCGATCATCTGGATCCGCAGCGCGCCGAAATCCGAGAAGCCGATCCCCTCCATGCGCTGCTTCTCCATTTTCGTGAGGCGAACAGAGTCGAAGGTTAGGGTCACGTAGCCGATGATCTGCGGGCTTGTATCGGGGTCGACCCAGAGGTAGCTGGCGCTGACGCCATGCCGAAGACCATCAACGAATCGGCCATCCGCGAGAAAGCCGTTGACGTTCTCCGCAACCGGATCATCGGTATGCTTCTCGCCGAGGCAGTTGAAGTCGCCGATCGCCTCAGAGAGTGGCGCGGCAACGGGAAGCGCAAGGCGCCGAAGCTGCGGCGCCAATGTACTTACTCGCCGGCCGGAAGTTCGCTGATCGGCTCTGGCGAGTAGAAACGCTCGTAGGCCTCATCGGAGCGCTTGAGGTGGTCGAGCCGCCGCGAATCGGTGGACGGCTCCATGATGTCGTCCACGAAGCGTGCAGCGTCGGCCCCTGTGAGGGAGACGCACTCGCCAAACCCGCCATTGGCGCTGATCTCAACGGCCATTGTCTAGACGTTATCGGCAGGGGCGGCGAAAAGTCAACTCGGTCCGTACCTAAATCTTTACATTATTCGAAGCCCTCGATTTCCCGCCGGGGCTTTTTGTCGTTCTGGGGACTGTTTGCGGAGCCTGGGCAGAGACCATCCTGGGCGCCCGGCCAGAACGCAAACCCTCTCGTTTATCTGATCGACTTGACGATCCTGCCATGGACTGTGACGCCCGTTGCGGCTTGGCTTCTCGGCAATGTCCGACGCGCCCCCGACTCATGCCGCCCTTGGAGAGGCCCTTCGTCAGATCCGCGAACGGGAGGGACTGACGCAGGAAGAGCTGGCCTTCCAGGCGGGTAACGATCCGACTTGGGTCTCGCGCTTGGAGTCGGGCCACCGGGATCCCAGATGGTCTTCGGTCGCCAAGCTGGTAGAGGGTTTGGGTGTGACCATGCTGGAGGTCGTGGCCCTTGCCGAACGCATAGAACTTGACTAGTTGGCTAAGCTTGCGCGCTGAGGCCGGGGGGATAGAGCCACCTGCCCCCGACCTCCCAATAGCCGCAAGGACCCCCATCGTCGCCTCCCAACGGCACTGGGGGTCCTTGCATTTGAGGGCATGGAGCTAGCAGATCGCCCACGCCTGTTGTGCCTCTAAGGAATTCCGGTACGTGAAGGTCTGGCCACAGCGGCAGAGCTTGCCATCTGGCGGGTGACCGTCTGCTAAGACAGATAGCGGCGGGGCGCCAGGACGAAGGACGAGACGTGCCACAAGACCCGCTGCCCCAGCTCAGAGTGATTCGAGACAAGCTCCGCCGCATGGACGCTGAACGCGCCGATCTTGTAGACGGGCGGAACAGGCTGATCCGCGAGTCGGTGCGGCAGCACAAATCAGAGCGCCGGATCGCCGAGGCTGCCGGCCTGCACCACAGCACCATCGCAAAGATCAAGCGCCTGCCTACCGAGTAGGCGCTTTTTCGCTGACGCCTATTGCCTACAGGTCCCGCCTGTGATTGGGTCCTGGGCGGGATGCGTCAAGGAACTTCAAAGGTGCTTGCGGGAGAGCGCCCCCGCTGCCATGTAGCTGGGCAGCGGGGGCGAATGTGGCTGCTAGCCGTGCTTCATGATCGAGAGCATCGGAACGCTGGTCTCTGCCTTCGCGATCGTCATCGGTTCACCCCCTCCCAGTCAACGCGACTTTGGGATGTGCGGGGGGACCTCGCGATTGCTCACGCCCGTTCCATCCAATCACCGACCTGTGAGGAATGGTCAGGTTTTGGTTAGCAATCGCCTCTTATTGGCAATACGATGTAGCACTCATATTCCGCGAACGAGGAGGGGCACGTGACCGCAGGCACCGACAAGGGCGTGGGGAGCGGGGAGATACTCAAGCCGATCGGGCACGAGGTCCGGATCGACATCATCCGCATCTGCCACGAGCGGACCGCAAGCCCCACTGAAATCGCCAAGGAGACCAGTCGGTCCTTGAGCCTGGTCAGCAACCACGTCGCCGTGCTCAAAAAAGCAGGGGTCCTTGAACTCGTGAAATCAGAGCCGCGCCGCGGCGCCCTCGAGCACTACTACCACTCTGCCGTGCCGGCGAAGATCAGCGACGCGGAATGGGCAAGGATGCCGAAAAGGCAGCGGCTGGTCGTCTACCGCACGATTCTCCAGGCCTTGGTTGCCGAGAGCGTTGAGGCCGAGGCACGCGGCGCCTTCGACGAGGATGATGCGCATCTGAGCTGGGTCCCCTTCAAGGTGGATGACCGCGGTCGAGATGATTTGGTTGCAGTGCTCGCCGACGCCCTGGAGCGAGTGGAAGCGATCAAAGAGGAATGCAGGGACCGTTTGGGCGATGCGGCTGGCCAGGAAATGGTGACGGCCATCATGAACTTCGAGCGCGCTCCGAAGCCAGGACAGCGCTGAAGCAGAACGCTCACCTAGGCATGTTCAAATATTGGGGTAGAGAATTCGGCGCTACTCCATAAGTGTTCCGGCAATGCGAGGGGAGAGACAGGGGTGGGGCTACTTAAAGGCGCGCGTATATTCCTCAATGGAGATGCCGGCGAGCTTGAGCTGCGTGTGCAGAAGCGTCCGCTTGACGTTCTTGCTGCCGCAGGGGATTGAGAGATGCGCCTCCATCCCGGCCTTCTCGAGGATCTTGTGGCTCCCATTGCTCCGGCAGTGGTTCCAGCCGAAGCGCCGAAGCGCCTTCACATGGCGATCACCTTTGGCCTCGGGTAGGTCGCGAAGGCCTGGCACTCGGCTTACCCTGGGAGCGGCCGGAGCCGGACTAAGCGGGGACGCGCTCGCGGCCGACGCCGGGAACGCTCACCGGCACCGTCAACGCATGTGGATGGGGCGTGCCTTGAGCAATCTGCGCCTCCTGCTCTCGCAGGTTGCGCTCAAAGCGCGCCGCCAGGACGCCGCCGATCGCCTCGCCGATGTTGTCGAAGGCCTCCTCGACCGTCTCGCCCTGGCTCATGCAGCCGGGCAGGTTGAGGCACTGCACGACGAAGCCGCCGTCCAACTCGTCCTCCATCACTTCGATCTTGAACTCGATCTCGGCGTGGAGGGCCTGGTTCTCGCCGTCCCAATGCACGCGGCCACGGGTATCACGGCCGGCAGCCTTACGGGCGGCTTCGAGCAGTCTGCGAATCATCGAGAGAGCATCCCTTTCTGGCGCTTGTCTGGGGCAAACACCTACATGCACGGTATCGGATGGAAACGCTGGTGGTCAATTCTTGGGCGGATCAGCCGCAGCGCTCTAGCAGCGGTGTCTCTACCACCGATGGGGATGAAGTTTGAGGTATCCCCTTTCTCCGACGATCCGGTAGCAGTAGAGACGCCCCCCCGAGGAGCGGATTTCCTTGCCCTTATTGATGCAGTAATTCACAAAAGCATCCGACCCTTCAAAGATCTGTTCTTCGCGAGCTTCCGTCTCGTGGACGGTCACCCAGCCCTCCAGTCGTCGCCCCTTGGCCCGCAGCCTAAAGCGGTATTCCCGATGGATCGAATGAAAGCCATGAAGCAGCAGGAGAGTCGTTCCGGATTCATCGGGGTGGGACCAGAAGACCGACTGGATTCGTACGCCGGGGACATGGCCATATTTCCGCCAACGCCCCCCACACGTTCTTGGCGTATGGATCCTCAGATGGCTACCACCCCCCCTGAGGGTGATCGTTACCGGCGTTCGGCGCTTCCGACACTCCTCAAACGATTCCGGTCGGATGATCAGAAGGCCGACACCACCTGCAGGCGCGTACCGGCGAATTATGCTCGCTTGAGGTTTGGCGGCTCCCGCAGTGATCGCCATCGCGCCGAATGCAGCCAGCGCCAAGATGCCCCCGAACATCCACAGCTTCCTCACCATTTTCTCCTCGGTCGGTCTCTAGAAGGACCGCGACCATACCCAAAGCATGGCCGAGGGCGTCCGGAGCGCCCCCTAGGTTGCCCGCCGGGTGCTTCGGAACCGGGCGGATGGGCGACATGTATTGTCTACGCCTGCCCGGAGGGAGCCTGATGCCAAATGAGGTGGACAACGAGCCGACACCTGATGCGCAAGAGATTGCGCGCAGGGAGAACGATGCGTTACGAGACCTAGCAGCAACTGCTCTGTACCATGCGGAGCGCTTGCCGCTCAACTCTCGTTGGCGCGAGCCTTTCCTCCAAGTTGCTTCGTCTCTGCCTCAAGGGCCGCAGCGGCGCGAAGTAGCGCCGCCGGGTCCGCGTCTGACCCTTGTGCCCCCGCCGCTTTCTCCGCACGCTTGATTGCGGCCTTCCAAAGCGCAAACTGATCCTTGCCGGTCTCAAGGGCGATCGCGGCGACATAGCGTTCTACCCCCAGCGCAGTAGGGAAGCTCTCCCTTCTGAGATACCGTTTCACTTGCTCCGGAGTGATGTTGCCTAGGTGAGCGCGGACCTGGGGCTCTCCTTTGTCCGCATCCTCAATCGCCTCGCTCAGAACATCCATCAGCGAGGGGATGACTTCGTAATTCTGGCCTTTCGGTTGCGGCACCGGGCGGCACACTAGTGGGTTTTCCCCTGCTTACATGCAGGGTGGACATATAGGCTTGACAAAATATGTCCCGTCATCTAGTCTCGCCTTCATGTCGGGAACAGGAAACCGCCTCGCAGAGCTCAGGGAGGCCCGGAAATGGCACCGCAGCAAGGTGGGCGCCCATTTCAATGTCGGCGATAGGACCGTCTACCGCTGGGAGACCGGCGAGACGCCCATCCCATCGGAACTGATCCCTGATCTTGCCGCCCTCTTTGAGGTGTCAGCCGAACACCTCATGGGCTGGGACCGAGAGCCCGCCCAGGCCGGGAAGGCCGCAGCGTGAGCCTCCTAGAGCGTCGGATTGAAGTAAACGGCGAGGCCCTAACCGGACAGCAAGCCGCAGAACTGCGCGCCCTTCTAAAGCGTCGTATCCGCCGCGCCCTCAATGACGGGGACGAGGTCAAGGCGCTTGCAGCGATCCTGCGCGCATGCGTTAGTGAGCACGCCACCGAGGCAGAGAAGGATCTGCTCGCTCGGTGCGCGAGAGCGCAAGAGGTTGGCGCGTGATCGGCGAGGCCTTAAGCCAACCCGGCCACGATCTCCTGGTCGGCTTCGCGGTGGTCTGCGTCCTCGGTATCGCCGCCGTGCTCGTTTGCGGCTGGCACTACACCGAGCACTACCGCAAGCCCCGGTGGGCGGAACGCGCCGCAACGCGCGAACCCGCCGATCCCATCGACTTCTCCCGCCAGATCCGCGTCACCCCCGGTGACCGTCGTGGTCCGGAACCAATCGAGAACCACGGCCGCAAGCGAGTGGGGCTCTAGATGGCCCTCCACGCAGGACGTGACCCACAAAGTAGCGCCCGCGACGGTGAGACGTCCGGGCGCCCGGCAGACAAGGAGAAGACCTTGCCCGCATCACCCACCATAGCCATCGACAGGGAGGCACGGGAACAGGCGCTGAAAGCCCTCGGCGGCCTCACCACCGACCTCAACGCCCTCGATCAACACCTGGCCTACCTCGCAGGGTTCTTCGGCGAGGACCACAAACTCGCCGCAGCAGTTGTCGGGGTGGTTGGCATCAGCGCCGGCGAGATGCGCCAGCAGATCAAGCCGCTTCGCGAGGCGATCCTGGATCTCCCTCTGATGGACGAGGCGGGTGAGTCTTCGTGAGCGACGCGCAAGCCTCGAGCAACGAGGGCGCCCCCGTAGAGGTCGAGCCCGTTACCCCGGCGCCTGAGCCTCAGACGCAGGTCATCCGTCGCCAGCCGAAGGCACTTTCACAGCGGGACCCGGTCTCTATTGCCAAGCATTTCTTCGCCTCTGGCTTCTTCGAAGACGTGAAATCGATGAGCCAAGCCGTCGTGAAGATCATTGCTGGCGAGGAAATCGGCATCGGCCCGATGGCCGCGATCAAGGGCATCACCGTGATCGAGGGTGACCTGGGCTACTCCGGCAACCTCGTAGCCACCCTGATCAAACGGCACCCGGTCTACGACTACCGGATCAAAGAGAGGACCAACGAGCGGTGCGAGATCGAGTTCGGCCCCGCGCCGGCACCTGGTCGCGATGAATCCGGGGAGTGGTTGCCGTGGCTCGACGCCTATGGAACGTCGGAGTTCACTGTCGAGGACGCAAAGCGCGCCGAACTGATCAAGCCACGAGGTAACTGGATGAAGTGGCCGCGGGCGATGTGCTTCAACCGAGCCCTCACCGAGGGCGTCCGTGCCCACATCCCCGACGTGACCGCAGGCACCCCGGCCTACACCGACGACGAGATCGAAGAAGTAGTTGAGACCTCGCCGGTGGCAGAGCAGGGCGAGGCGGAAACGTCGGCACCCGCACTTCCACCCGAGCGCATCCAAGAGCTGGCGGACCTCATCCGCTCTGCCGAGAAGCAGCTCGACAGCGAGGGCGTCAACTGGCTCGACGGCCTGAACGTCTTGCTCGGCTCCCTCGGGATCGATGGGTTCTCCCCGAACGAGTCGTTGGTCGACGAGCTGACGAAGCTGACGCCGGAGCAGTCCTACGCCTTGGAGGCCGAGCTTCGGAAGCTTGTCGACGCCTCGACCGAAGGGGGCGACGATGCTGACTGAGGCCCCCAAGCAGGTCGGTCGCTTCGAGGAGCACACGCTTCCCAACAGCGAAGTCGTCTATTACGAACCTGAGCGCCACCAGTACTTCGGTGAAGTCAAGGCGAAGGCCAATGGTGACTACAGCTTCGTTCGTGATTCCCGGCTGACCGGGGTCTCGACGATCGCCAAGTACCTCGATGCCAACGTCGACCCGCTGATGCATTGGGCGGCGAAGCTTGACCGGGTCGGCGTCGCCGAGCTGGCTTCGCAGTCGGTCCGGGCGGGTGGCGACCTGACCTGGCTCTGCGAGGAGCGTTCGATCTCTGAAGCCCTGAGAGAGGCCGAGGCAACCTGGGCACATGTCCGTGACCGTGCTGCGGTGCGGGGGACCAACGTCCACGAGCGCACCTTTCTCGCACTCGCCACGGGTACCGAGCCGCCAAGCCTCGCCAATCTCTCCGAGGAAGAGCGCGGCTATGGCCAAGCGGCCTTCGCCTGGTGGCGTGACCATCAGCCCGAGCCCATAGCGGCCGAGCAGGTAACGGTCGACCACGCTCGTGGCTTCGCCGGCCGCTTCGACTTGCTGGCACGGGTCGAAGGCTGCCGTGCGTTGTACGACGCCAAGACTCGCGAGACGGGGAAAGTCCGGAAGTCCGATCACGTGCAGCTTGTGGGCTACGAGACCTCCAACGCTGCCTGTGGGCTCGGTGTCACTGAGCGCCAGGTCGCGCTGATCCTCATGCCGGACGGCACCTATCGCGAGGAGGAGTGCGTCGCGACCGAGGCCGACTTCAACTCCGCTCTACTCGCCTGCCAGTCGGGCAAGCACCTCGACAAGAGGATGCGAGACGCCGCCAAAGCCCGAGAGGCGGTGCCGGCATGACCACCGGAGCCGAGCTGGTCCCGGTCGACGTTGACGCCCGCGCCGCCGAGGTAGAGCGCCAGGTCGCAGAGGCCCGAGCTCAAGCTGAAGCGATCCAAGTCCGCAATCCGGCTGAGGCTGATCAGGCGGCCGCACTGCTCCGGCAGATCGCTGCCCGCCGGAAGGCGGCCGTGGCTGAGCGCAAGGAACTGACCGGCCCGCTTGATGAGGCCAAGCGTCGGATCATGCAGAAGTTCAAGGACGCGATGGGCCCTTACGACGAGGTCGACGAGGTCGTCCGCAGCAAGGTTGGTGACTACACCGCCGAGCAGGAGCGGATCCGCAAGGCCGAGGCTGAGCGGCTGGAGAAAGAGCGCTTGGAGCGCGAGCGCCTTGCCCGCGAGGCTCGCGAGAAGCAGGAAGCCGAGGAGCGCGCCAAGCGCGAGAAGGCCGAGAAGGAAGCTCGCGAAGCTGCCGAAGAGGCGCAGGCTGCAAACGACGAGGCTGATCGCGAGGCAGCGGAGGAACTCGCTGAGGAGCTGAGACAGAAAGCCGAGGAAGCCAAGACGGCCGAGGCGGCCATCGCAGCACTGCCCGAGGTCCAGCTACCAAAAGCAGTCGTGCCAGCGGCGGCGAAGCCGGAGGGCGTGTCGAGTCGCAAGGTCTGGAAAGCCAGAATCATCGACTCGGCGGCGGTCCCCCGCGAGTACCTCGAGATCGATCTCAAGGGGATCAACGCCGCGATGCGCGCCGGGGTCCGGGAGAACGGTCAGCCGCCTGAGATCCCAGGCGTCGCGTTCGAGCAGGTCGACGAGTTGGCGGTCCGGGCATGATCGTCGACCGGAACGCCCTCGCCTCCGACCTGGAGTCTCTGGGCCTCAAAGCCATCGCCGGAGCGGCCCGCAAGGGCACCCTCGACATAGAGCGAGCGATGCGCTCAGCCGAGCGCACACGGGACAAGCGACAGGAGGCTGGAGACGCCAAGGGTGCTGAGGCTGCTCAGCAGGTCTTGAACCGCTGGTGGGGGAAGGGCTGATGGCGTCGCGTCGAGCACAGGCCCATGCGAAGCACGCCTCCCATTGCTCCTGCGGGAAGATCGTCCACGGGAACGGCGCGAGGTACCAGCACCGCGCCATGCACGAGCGGGCTGAAGACGAGCACCGCTATGTGCGCAGGGAGTACTACCTCGAGCTTTTCCCCGACTACGTAGGTGGGGGTTCGGATCGTCGCGTTCCGGGGTTGAGGGAGCCAGGGCGATGATGGCGACTTCAGTCGACGAGGCCATGCAGGACGCCTACGAGCAGGAGTATGGCTACGACCAAACGGTCTACTGCGACCACTGCCCGAATTCCGCGGTGGTGCGCTTCTGGCAGGACGAGGCCGTCTATGCCTCTGATCTGGAGTGCGAGTGCGGGGGGAGGTTCGCGGCCCAGTGACGGACTTCGGCGACAACACGCTCCCCAACCCCTTCGAGATCGTTGAGGCGCGGGCGGCCGAGTACGCAGCCTCGAAAGCCCAGCGCGACCACGCGGATGCTCTGGGCAGAGCACATCTGAAACTTGGCGACGCCGAATACACCTATCGAACGGCGCTGAGCGCCAGATGGAAGCAGCTCAAAGCCGAAGGCTGGGCGGCGACGACCTGCGGTGACATCGCCCGCGGTGAGGAGTCGATCGCCACGCTGCGCCGAGAGCGTGACCGATGCGAAGCGGAGGTCAAGAGGCTCGAAGAGATGTCCTATGCCCTGGGTGCTGACCGCCGAGCCCTCGACGGACTCGTCGCTTGGTCGATGCGGCGCGATCTCCGGACCGACGCCCCGCCGGTCGACTGGCCACGGCCTGAGGGCGCCGGAGTCGACCCGCACACCGGGGAGCTACGGGCCGCATGACCTGCTCAGAGACCGGCAAGCGCTGCTTCAGCTCGAAGCACCGAGCGCGACATGCCAGCCGCAAGGTTGCCAACAGGCTCCGGGTCTATCTATGCCCTCACTGCCACCGCTTTCACATCATGCGGAGGGCTGGGGCGTGAGCGACCGATCCTGCGCCTGCAACTGCGGTGCCTCTCTCGCCGAAATGAGGGCCGACGCGCTGTATCACTCGGAGGCGTGCGAAAAGCGCCACAAGCGTCGAAATAGCACCGACAAAGCACCGACAGGCGTTGGCAGTCGTGGCGGCAATGTCCGCGATCTCGACACGGCCCGAGAACTCCAGGGCCAGGTCAAAGACAAGCGCGACTGGCGCGACGCGATCGACGAACAGATCCGCCTCACCCTGCTCGAGACCGGCTACTTCCACGCGGATGACCTCGACGAGATTCGCATCCCGCCAGAGCACGCACAGCTCAAAGGGACCCGCAGCGCCTGGTTCCGAAACCAAGGCTTCATGGAGAAAACGGGAGCTGAGCGCAAGGTCGCCCACAAGGCGGCCAATGGACGCAAGGCTCCCATCCACCGCATCACCCCGAAGGGCCGGCGAGAGCTGACCGCCGGGGTGGGGGCACGCGGCGAGAGATCTGACTCCTCTCGTCTCCTCCTAGGGAGTGCGTGTCCCCATCCGGGCGTGCAGTCCGCCCCCACTGGTGCTCCGTCACCGCAAGGTTCGGACAGGTCCTCAAACCCACCTGTACCGAGCGCCAGTGCTACGGACTCCCCGGCGGTTGAGTCTTCTCCCAAGCTCGCCGCCGGGGAGTCCATCGATCTTCAAGGAGGCCGCGACCACCAGGTAAGGGGCGCGGGGAGCAGCGACGAGCGGGGTGCACCTGGCCGTAAACCTTGCCAGCCGACCTCGGATGCTGCGGCGGAGACGCAACCGGCCCGCCTCCCTGAAGCCGAACCACTCTCACTGTTCCCTGGGCCTGATCCGGAGTCGTGGGCGGCGTGAGCGAGGAATACCTAACGGCTCGCCGGGCGGCGTCGGCGATTGCGCGGCGCTACGGCTACGAGTTGCGCCACATCCGAGAGCCCAACCACAACAAAGATCGCGTGGCGGTGCGGACCCTAATCGCATGTGTCCTCCGCGAGCAGGGCTGCTCTCTGCCCCTGATCGGCCGCGTCCTTCATCGGCACCACTCGACCGTGCTCCACGGCCTTCAGCGGGTCGAGCAAGCGCGTGTCGCCGGCGCAGAGTCGCTGCTCCATCTGCCACAGCGACTCCTGGGAGCGGTTTGAGGACCAATGCCATGGCTGAGATCGATCGACATCCCTCGAAGGGCGGGCCGGTAGATGCCGGAGCTTCCCTACTTCCCCTTCTACGGCTCGGACTGGCTGGGCGACTCGAAGGTGCGGCGGATGCCGTTGGAGGCGCGCGCCGTCCACATCGATCTGATCTGCCACTCCTGGGACATCGGGCCGATCCCGGCCGATCCCGACGAAGCATCTCACCTACTCGGACTTCCCGTCAAGAAGTTCAAAGCCCTCTGGCCCAAGGTCGAGGTGTGTTGGAAATCGGACGGCAACGGCGGGTTTCTCAACCCGCGCTTGGAGAAGGTCAGGGCAAAGCAGCGAGCCAAGCGAAAAGGGCGCAAAGGCGAGTCAGATGAGTGATCAAAACGTGATCAAAACCGAACCAAATGGCGATCAAAAAGCGCCTATCAGAGTTCAGAGACCAGAGGCTAGAAACAACGGAAGGGGAAGGACTACTGATCTGGTTGATAGCCCTTCCCCTAACCCTACCCAGCTCGAGGTATGGCAGCTCCTTCTCGGCGGTCTCCATGCCCTGTCGCTGAACGACTTCGGGCGCCCCTGGCCGTATCCACGCCGTGACGTAATCGCACAGCTTGTCGCCGACCACGACGAGGACCTCTGCGTCCAGGCGGCCCGCGAGACCCGCGAGATTGTCCAGTCGCAGGACCGGGCTCCGAACATCACCCGGCTGTACGAAAAGAAGCTGACCGACCTGGCAGAGGTACGCATCACGGTTCGCGGTGCCTTGGCAGGGGAGGGGTCGACGTGCCAGTAGCGGAACCGATCTCACCGGAGACGGCCGAGTGGCTTGACGGCCCTCGGCTCGTCGAATGGCTACGAGAAAACGGGCTGCGCTCAGCAAAGGGCCAGCTCGGCGGGTCCCTCGAGCGCGCCTACGGCCGCTGGCGCGAAGGGGGAATGGCCAGCGTCTACACCGTCGACCAGGTGCTGGTCAAGTTGCACCTTCATCTCACGGATATCCCGGAGAGCCTTTGGGCCTTTGGCCGCAGGCGCCGAGATGGCGGGATCGATTCGAGTGGTCGCCGGGAGGAGATCCTGCGGAGGCTTGGCGCCGGCGACTCAGTTTCGGCCGTAGCAAGAGATCTGCGGATAGCTCGCTCAACGGTTCGCTACTACCGCGACACGCAGGCCGATGTGGTCGGAGAGGACGCCTGATGCTCCACGAAGCCAAGGCATGCGGTTGCACCAAGGAGATCGGCTCCTCCAAAGCCCACATCCCCCAGACCTGCGAACACGGCAACGTTCTCCTCTACACCAAGCCGCTCAAGCGCTCAGCTTCTCTGCGCCGAGTCTCAGATAAGCGAGAGCGGGAGGAGCGCCCCCGGGGCTCGACGATGAAACGAGGCCGGGGCTTCGCCGCTTCTCCCGAGCAGCAGCGGAAGGTCAAGGGCCGCCCCTGCATCGTCTGCGGCCTCGACGGATACGAAGCCCAGATCCACGCCGCCCACGTCTACCCCCGCCGCCTCCATTCCTGCGAGTGCGCCGAGGGTGTTGTCCCGCTCTGCTCTGAACACCACAGGCTCTACGACGATCAGAACCAGCACTTCGACCTACTCCCTCACCTCGTGCGGGGCTACCACGTAGAGCTAGTACACGCCGTAGCAGTCCATCAGGTGCCGATCAGAGAGTTGCTGGATCAGGTGACCGGTGTGAAGTGGGCGCCGATTTCGGGGGTCGCGCGTGTCTAAGTCCACCGGCATCTGGCCTGACGGGACGAACGGTGTCAAGTGGCTCTCGGTCTCGTACTGGCCTGATGGTCCCCATGAAGTAGACGTCATAGATGTCTCTGTCCTCCCGGTCTCATCGGCCGACGAACTGGCAGAGGCCCTACGGAAATCCGCTGAAGCACACCACGACCTCAGCGGTGAATTCGAGCATCTCGAAAACCTCTTCCCCGATTGCCAGGACCACCACTGCATCGAAGCTCGAAAGACCCTGGCCCACTACCGAGCAATGAGGGACGACACCAAGTCTTCTGAAACCGCAAAAGAGACGGCTACCGGCTGTCAGGAAAGGAATAACACATGAGAGCACCAAAGCGTCAGGGGGACCTCTACCTCGTCCCCATCGAGGAGGTTCCGGAGGGTCTCAAAGAGGTCCCGAGGGAGAACGGACAGATCGTCCTCGCAGAGGGTGAGGCGACCGGCCATCTCCACGCGATCGAGGCGCCGGAGGCGACGTTCCTCGCCAAGGATCTCGGCTCATCAGAGGACCGCTTCCTGGTGATCGAGGAGGCGGAAGCGGTCACCGCCGAGGCCGCAGGCGTGGAACTGACCCACCCGGAGCACGACACCGTTGTGCTGGAGCCAGGGGCCTATGAGGTGCGCCGCCAGCGCGAGTACGACCAAGCCGGTGGGATCGAACTCGTCGCCGACTGACCGCTTCGACCAAGGGCGGGGCAATCCGGCCCCGCCCAACGATTTCAGGAGACTGCATGCCCAGGAGAATCGACAGCCTTACCGATAGCCAGCGAGCCGCAATGACGGTCCACGCTGAGCACTGGATTCAGCGCGGAATCGACTGTACCCCACCCGACTGGGATGAGGTAGAGCGAGGGATCCGCGAGTGCTACCGCTTCGCCAATCTGCCTGAGCCGAAGGTGATCGTCCGAGTCCCGAATCCACTCGTCGGCGCCTTCGCGTTCCCGATCGCTTCCTACCTGCTGGCAAAAGGCGACGGCGCTAGCCGTCGCCGCGGCGCAGTGCGCGGCGCAGTGCGCGGCGCAGTGGGCGGCGCAGTGGACGACGCAGTGGACGGCGCAGTGGACGGCGCAGTGCGCGGCGCAGTGCGCGGCGCAGTGGACGACGCAGTGGGCGGCGCAGTGGACGGCGCAGTGCGCGGCGCAGTGCGCGGCGCAGTGGACGGCGCAGTGGACGGCGCAGTGCGCGGCGCAGTGCGCGGCGCAGTGGACGACGCAGTGCGCGGCGCAGTGCGCGGCGCAGTGGGCGGCGCAGTGGGCGGCGCAGTGGACGGCGCAGTGGGCGGCGCAGTGGACGGCGCAGTGGACGACGCAGTGGACGGCGCAGTGCGCGGCGCAGTGGGCGGCGCAGTGGACGACGCAGTGGGCGGCGCAGTGGACGGCGCAGTGCGCGGCGCAGTGCGCGGCGCAGTGGACGACGCAGTGGACGACGCAGTGCGCGGCGCAGTGGACGACGCAGTGGACGGCGCAGTGCGCGGCGCAGTGGACGACGCAGTGGACGACGCAGTGGACGACGCAGTGCGCGGCGCAGTGGGCGGCGCAGTGCGCGGCGCAGTGGACGACGCAGTGCGCGGCGCAGTGGGCGGCGCAGTGCGCGGCGCAGTGGACGGCGCAGTGGACGGCGCAGTGGACGACGCAGTGGGCGGCGCAGTGGACGGCGCAGTGCGCGACGCAGTGGACGACGCAGTGGACGGCGCAGTGGGCGACCTCGACCACACCCAGCTTCGTCAGATGATCCTCAACCTCTGTCGCCGTGCCTTCGATGGTCAGCACTGGACCGGCGGCTGGTACTGGGGCTCGCACTACACGAGTTTCTTCCGCGATCACTGTGGCCTCGAACTTGACGGCGATCTCTGGGATCGCGCCCGAGCTTGGGAACGGGCGAACACGGTCGGCTGGTGGTGGCCCCACCGCGACTTCGTCATGGTCACCGAGCGCCCCAAGTTCGTCCGTCGCGAGCAGGTCCGCCCACGAGGCTGGGGATCACACCGCCTGCACTGTGAGGATCGAGCAGCGATCGCCTGGGAGGGGTGGGAGCTCTACTTCTGGCACGGCCTGCAGGTGCCGGCGGAGGCCTTCACCGAGCCGGACTGGCTCACTGCGAACCAGATGGCTCGAATCACTGGAGAGCGCAATGCCGAGCTGCGACGTGCCTTCATGGAGATGTTGCCCGGCGGCCAGGCCGAATACATCAAGGAGGCAGGCGGGGAGCTGCTCGACAAAGTGCATGAGCCTCCATTCCCCGGTCTCATCGACGCCGAGTTGTGGCGCATGCCGAACCCTGACGGTGGCGAGGAATTCACCTGTGTGCTGTGCCGCAACTCCACGGCCGAGCCGGATGGGTCGTTCAAGCGATATTCGCTCTGGGTCCACCCGGAGCTGCGGCCCTTGATGCCGAACGGCGAATTCGGCGAGCCCCAGGAATTGACCGCTCACAACGCCCTCGCCTCCACCTATGGCGAGCGCGGTGAGACCTACTCCCCGGCGGTGGAGTCGTGAGCCAACTCCACAAGACAGCGCGGCGACCTCTGATCAAGCGCCTGGCTATCCCCGCCCAGCACCAGCGCATAGCTGAACTGGCGGAGGAGCTGGAGATGGAGAGGCCGGCCGTCTTCTGGTCACACGACGCAGTCGAGGTGATCCAGCGCCTCGAAGCAATGAAGAGGCAGCCGGTGCTTGCTGGCTTCGCAGCTTCTACAGGAGGTTCCGATGCAGCTTGATCTTGGACAACTTCTCATCTGGGTGGGTCGGCAGCGGAATCGCCCGATCACCTATGACGATCTCGTAGACGCCGAGACCCGAGTGCTCGCGGCTGAGGAATCACTAGCGGAGGAAAGGCAACGGCGAGAGCGCCAGGTCGGTGACCTGCTCGGCGAGCTATCAGTCGCCCGGCGCGTCCGTTCTACTCAGCCCTCCCCTGAGTCCGGCTCGGAGGCAGAGCAACGAGACATTCGAGCCGAGGTCGCGAAGTGGGCCGCGCACCACCGCCAAGAACAAGACGCCATTGAGGACCCTGACCTCTCGATGCAGCACCGTGCAGTCGCCGAGGCCTTTGAGGATGTGCTGCATCTCCTCGGCCTGGAGGAAGAGACCGCGCGCCTTCGCTTCGAGCGCGATCAGGCTCTACTCGGGCAAGAGCAGGCCGAGGCCCGAATCCCCCCGACCGAGGGCGGCTCTGGGGAGGAGGGGGAGCAGGAAGAAGGCATCTGCCCGGAGTGCGACCACGACATTCGCCCGCATGCCTGGCACGCCCGCGACTGGCTGATCCGCTGGGACGACGGCCGTCTTTGTGCCTGTCCCCCCGAGCAATTTGAAGAGTTGTTCGAGCCTGCTTCCACCCAGCCTCACCAAGATTTCGGTTCTGGGGAGGAGGCGCAGCCTGTCAAAACTCACTGGCTCGCCACGCGGGGCGGTGAGAGCTGGCTCCTTGGGATCGTGCCCGACGCTGATGGGAATCGGAGCACCGTCGCAGTGGAAGGCCGCTACGCCAATGAGCCCGGCACCGACGCACTCTTCCACGCCTGGCTCTCGCCAAAGCAGGCTCGCGAGATTGCGGAGGCACTGCGGGTTAGGGCAGATGAAGTCGAGCCGCCCGCCTCCCCAAGCACCCCAAGGGATGAGGAGGGCAAATGAGCGATCGCGGCGACAAACCAGTGTGCCCTACGTGCATGGGAAGCGGGACCGTCAAGCCGCCGACGTGGGACCCGACCAGATCGGCGATTTGTTCTAGCTGCGAAGGCAGCGGGAAAGCCGCATGACCGATCACCGAGAGAAGGCAGCGGAGGCGGCAACGCTCGCGTACTACGGCGAGACGCCAGCCTTGCTCGAACGCAAGGCGGGTGGCGTCACGATGGCACGCGCCAAAACGGACACCGCCCTTGCCGCCGCCGAACCCCACCTACAGCGCATGTACTGGGAGCGGTTCAGGGAGGCGGTGCTGAGCAATGGAGGCGTTGACGCTGCGTCCTCTTCATTCGAAGCCGACGAGTGGGTCACGGGCGAGTTCCCAGAATCCGCAATGTGCGACGCACTTGAAGCCGCACTCGACAAGGCACAGAACCTCATGGAGGAGAGCAAAGTGAAGCTAACCAAGCCACAACAGCGCCTACTGCGCACGTTGGCGGACGACCCGTTCGGAGTCGAGCTTGGAGGGAAGTGGGTCGGCACTGGCGCGGCGCTTGTCCGCCGTGGTCTTGCCAAAGGCTCACGCTCGTTCATCTCGATCACCGCTGCTGGCCAGGACCTCATGGAGGAAAGCAAGTGAAGGTGCCTGAGGCGGTCAGGAAGGGGTTCCACGCAGCGCTGCCTTCGATCTCGGTCTCCGCCGAGACGGCGTGGGCAATTGACGCAGCCCTAGAAGCCGCCCTGGAGCAGCTGCGGGAGGAACTGGAAGGGGACGAGGCGCTTGAGGCGGTCATCAGAGCCTCCGGGCGCCATGAACTTGGCAGCGCAAAGGAACTGATTCGCCGGGACATCAGGACTGCTTGGGACTCCGTCCTCGGGGATAAGGAGGAGGGGCGGTGAGGGGCCTACTTCGGCAGCTTATGGACGGCTGGATCTCCGCCGAATTAGTGACGACCTGCGCTGATCGCCTGGAGGACTCCGGTGAGTAAGGGCTACCGGACGATCGTCGCGGACCCGCCATGGATGCCCGCCCTGGGCGGTGATTGGGGTGCTCGTGTAGACAAGGGCCGCCCCCAGCGCTTCTATGAGACCCAGCCTCTGGAGTGGATCAAGGGGCTACAGGTGCCCTCCGCTAAGCAGTCGCATCTCTACCTCTGGGCACTCGCTGCCCACGTTGACTGGGGCTATGAGGTTGCACGTGCCTGGGGATTTGAGCCAGTTGTCACCTGGACTTGGAAGAAGCCGGGGCTAGGGGTAGGGCGGTTCCGGTGCAACACCGAGCATGTGATCGTCGCCCGCAAAGGGCCACGTCAGGGTAACCCGTTCGGCCAGGGTGGACGCACCGCGCAGGCAACGGCTGGCACCCTGTTCGACTGGCCGGATACCGGCGAGGAAGACGAAATCCCGACGCTCTTCGAGTGGCCGCGAGGTCGCCACTCCCAAAAGCCCGAAGAGTTCTTCGACCTGGCCGAGCACCTGTCGCCCGGCCCCTACCTAGAGCTATTCGCCCGCCGGCCTCGACCCGGCTGGGAGCGATGGGGCAACGAGGTCGAGAGCACCGTCGCCCTGGAGGTCTCCGATGCCTGACACCGGGAAGGAGCGACGGTGGCCCAAGGAGATCGTCGTCTGCTTGGAGTGCGGCGAGGGAATCGGATGCGACGGGCAGATGAGGATTGAGAACTTGCAGGGCTGCGATGCGAACGGCGGACAAGGCCACGGCCCCACGCAGATTGTCTCCGTCATGCCCGTCTCAGAGCACGAGGCAGCCCTAGCCCAGGCCCGTAAGGAGGGGCGAGAGGAAGCGCGAGAAGCGCTCTTCAGCGAGCTAGAGGCCGCAGGATGGAGTTCAGGCGAAGAAATCCCGGTGGACGAAGTCGAAGCTGCATTCGCCCGCGTCCTTGAACGTGCCGCCCTCGACTCGACCGAGCAGAAGGGAGCGCAGGATGCCGGGCACTGAGACGGGCCAAACGGAGGCCACGAAACAATGCAAGCGCTGCGGTGAGCGCAAGCCCGTGGACAAGTTCCACAACTCGCCGCCCCACAAACACAAGGACCTCCGAGACAGCGTATGTGCCGCCTGTCGAGCCGAGATCTACCAAGAAAGTGGGGGGACAGTGACGAGCGTCGGCGTCAGGAACGTGAGCGGTACCACCGCGATCCGAAGCGCTCGCGAGAAAAGAAGCGCGAGTACGCCCATCGCGACATAGAAAAAACGCGCGAGAAACACCGACGCTATCTCCAAAGTCTGCCCCCCGAGGAGCGCTTGGCCTACGAGCGCGCACGGAGGCAGACGCCCAAGGGGAAAGCACGCATCGCCGTGCGGGCTGCCGTTCGTCAGGGGCGGCTCCATAAGCCCGACCGCTGTGAAGACTGTGGCGAGCAGTTCGAGAAGCGCCTCCTCCACGGCCACCATGCGGACTACGACAAACCGCTCGACGTTGAGTGGCTCTGCTCTCTCTGTCACGGCAAGCGCCATCGAATCGACTCCCTGACGAAGGAGGGGGACTGAGGTGGCGGGTGAGGCGAAGCCGAATAGCTACCTCGCGGTCTATTGCTCCCAGTCCGGCGAGAGGATGAGTTGGCCGAACCCCCGCGATCCGATGGGGGTCCAGTATCGCCTGCGCTACGGCCCGCCATCTCGCCGGGATCATGTAGTTGCAGCGGTGATCTACCACGAGCAGACGGTCGAGGTGGTCCCGAAGATAGAGGCCGAGCAGCGACTCGCCGAACGCGACTCCCTCCGCTCCCAGATAGAGGCAGAGGTGGAGTATCTGACTAAGCCAGGTGACCCCGTGCTCCGCGCCGTCGCCCGTCGCCTACAAGCAATTCGCCTACAAGCAATCCTGGACTCCACCAGCCCAGCCCAAGGCGGACGGGGAACCGGTAAGGGAGGCTCCCCGCCCAAGGTCTCCGAGGGTAGCGCTGAGAGGAAGGGGCGGACGTGAAGCCGGTCCTCCTCGACCTCTACTGCAAGGCCGGCGGCTGCACCCGCGGCTACCAGAAAGCGGGCTTCCATGTGGTGGGCGTGGATATCGAGCCGCAGCCGAACTACTGCGGGGACGAATACATACAGGCCGATGCCTTGGAGGTGCTGCGCCTCCTTCTCGCGGGCGAGGAATGGAATGGCTACGTCCTCGCCGATTTCGCGGCGATCCACGCTTCACCGCCCTGTCAGCTCTACAGCCAGCTTGCGGCCATGCACCCCGACCGCGAGTACCCCGACCTGATCGAACCCACCCGCGAACTGCTGATCGCAACCGGGTTGCCGTACATCATCGAGAACGTTCCCGGTGCTCCCCTGGCGACCGCCTCCGATCTCTTCGGAAATCATGGAGTCGAACTCTGCGGCTCAATGTTCGGCCTCGGTGTCGAGCGCGGCTATCTACGCCGCCACCGCCTCTTCGAAACGAGCTTTCCGGTTGGGCAGCCGAGTTGTGCCCATAGGGGAATGGCGGTTGGCGTCTACGGCCATGGAGGGCACACCGGGAAGCACCGGATGCTCTATCGCGCTGAGGCTGCCGAGGCGATGCAGATCGACTGGATGACGCGGGACGAGATGGCCCAGGCGATCCCGCCGGCCTACACCCGGCATATCGGCACCCAGCTACTCGAACTCGAGCACCTGGGTGCATCCTCGATTTCGAGAGAGGCGGCGTAGGGTGAGCTTCGAGGTCCTCGAGGGCGATTGCAGTGAGCGCATGGCCGAGATGGAGGAGGCCAGCGTCGACGCGGTGGTTACGGATCCGCCATATGGGATCAGGTTCATGGGAGCGGCTTGGGACGGAACCCATATCGAGGCGGAAATGCTGCTGCGCGCGCGGCAGGCCCAGCCTCCACAGAAGGACGGTAGCGAGCGCGCCAAGCCGCGCATGTCCCGAGCGGAGGCGGCGGGCAAGTACGACCTTTCGCTCACGGCCAACCAGGCCTACCAGGAGTGGTGCCGTCTCTGGGCGATCGAGGCTCTGCGCGTCCTGAGGCCCGGCGGTCACCTACTTGCCTCCTGCGGTACCCGCACCTACCACCGCCTCGCCGCTGGAGTGGAGGACGCAGGCTTCGAGATCCGAGATCGCGTTGACGGGCACAGCGTCGGGCCGTTGGCATGGTATTTCGGCTCGGGCTTCCCCAAGTCGCTGGATGTCGGGAAGGCCGTCTTCGGCAAGTTGGCCTGGCGTCACCCAGGCGACTGGAAGCGCCTCGCCCAGCCCGCCCTGAGTCAGCTCGGCACCGCTCTGAAGCCAGCCCACGAGCCCATCGTCATCGCCCGCAAGCCCCTCATCGGCACCGTGGCAGAGAACGTCTTAGCTTTTGGAACCGGTAGCATTAACGTTAATGGCTGCCGAGTACAGACGGATCGAGCCAGCGATCAAGGCGTCGGCGGCGAAGAGGACGCGAGAGGGTGTCCTGTTCATGGACTGCGCGGTGTGCGGGAAGCCGATGCGCGTGTGGCGCTCGAAAGCAAAGAGGGCCAAGCTCCCGATCACCTGCGGCAAGGAGTGCCGGGCGAAGGGAATGAGGGGACCGAGGAACCCGCATTGGAAGGGCGGCTACACGGACAGCCGCTCGGGGTATCGCCTACTCAACACCGATCACCTGCCGCCGGAGGATCTGCGGCTGTTGCCGGAGCCGCCGCCGAGGCAGATCCCGGAGCATCGCCTGGTGATGGCGCGGTCCCTAGGGCGCCCGTTGGCGACCAAGGAGCACGTTCACCACATCAACGGCGACAAGCTGGACAACCGACTGGAGAATCTGACGCTGATGGACTGGGCGACGCACTCGCGGGAGCACCGAGCAGTTCTTCGTCGTCTTGCGATCCTCGAAACGGAGAACAGGGCCCTGCGATCTGCACTTGCGGAGTCGCATCCGGCCGCGTAGACGAGGGCCGCTGGCCAGCCAACGTCGTCCTCTCCCACCTGGAGGAGTGCGAGGCGGTAGGGGTCAAGAAGGTCAAGGGCATCGTCGGTGGCGGCCGCGGCGAGTCGCGGTCCTGGGAAGGTGGTGCGGTCGGAGCCGTCGATGAGCCACAAGGCTATGCCGACGAGGACGGCACCGAGACCGTAGAGGCCTGGAACTGCGCCTATGCCGAAGTTGAGCGCTTCACGATCCAGCTTGAGGCACCAGCCGCTCTCCATCTACTAGCTGGTGGCCGCAATTTGGGCAGCATGCAGGCGCTACCGAGTGAAGTCGAGTATGTGCGCCAGGGGCAAGCAGCATCAGATTCTCCGGGCGATTGTCCTTCTTGTCGCCGTTCAGGTGATGAACTTGCTCGGTTGCTCGGAGACGCCGACCGAGCGCCTGCTCAGCGACTAGACGATGCTCTCGCACTCGTCCTCGGCCTTCGACGTTCACCGTTACGTAGCCAGACGAATCGACCCGCCGGCCGCCAGTCCAGTTTGGATGATTCTCGCGCCGGATCGTCGTCCTCTGACACGCCCGCGAGCAAAACCGACGCTTGCGAGGAATCCTCTCCTGGCACCCCTCAGCCTCGCACTCATGGCGCTTCGACCCCCAGTAGCAAGTCTGAGAGCAGAACTTCCGAGGCTTCCGACTCTGCTCCATCCACTCCTTGCCGCAATGCTGGCAGCGGCGCGGTATGCCCCCATCTGGCAGCCACCGTTTTGAGGTTCGCGGCATCGTCAACCACTTTAGTGTCCGTCTCGGCCAGCAAGCGGGCGCTATGCCCGGTAGCCGAGCTGGATGCACAGAGTGGGGTTCTCAAGAGCGGCTTCATGGCCGCTGGCACCGAGCGAGAGGGACTCGGCTACCAAGGCGGCCTTGGTAGCCGAGTCCGCAACGACACCCACGGCGACTCCGGCGGTGCCTCCCGCTTCTTCTACTGCGCCAAGACCTCACGGGCAGAGAGGAATGCGGGGCTGGAGGGGTTCGAGGCGAAGCAGATCCGCCGTCTCTCCGGCGGCGAGTTCGGCCATAACTCCGCCGTCGGCGCTGACGGCGAGGTCTACGAGACGGAAAGCAGCAAGGCGGGTGGGCCGAGCCGCAACCACCACCCGACCGTCAAGCCGATCAACCTCATGCGCTGGCTGGCCCGCCTCGTCACCCCGCCTGGTGGTACCTGCCTCGATCCATTCCTCGGCTCCGGAAGTACGGGCTGCGCAGCAGTACTCGAGGGCTTCGACTTCATCGGCATAGAGAGAGAAGCCGAGTACATCGCCATAGCTGAGGCCCGTATCGCCTTCTGGGCACAACACGAGGGGCGAGAGGTAGAGGACGTTCTAGGGCTTCACTCGATCAGCCAGAAGCAGGCCAAGGCGCACGCTGATCGCGGTCAGCTCTCGATCGAGGAAGCGTCCGCAGCGTGATCTTCAAGCAAGAGCTGGCCCAGAAGATCCTGCGCGGAGAGAAGACCGCCACGCGCCGGGTGATGAGCGACAACCCCCGCTCGCCCTGGTGGAAGGAGAAGTGCGCCTACGAGGTCGGCCAGGTCTTCACGATCAACCCTGGCCGCGGCGTCACCCGGATCGGCGAAGCCCGCGTCACCGCTATTTACGAGCAGCGGTTGTTCGACATGGGTCCGGAGGCCGCACGCCAGGAGGGCTTTGAGTCGCTCCCCGAGTTCCAGGCAGCCTGGCGATCGATCAACGGCGGCTTCTTCAACGAAGAAGTCTGGGTAATCGAGTTCGAGTTGGTCCAGCCATGAGCAAGAGGGCGGCGATGAACATCGTCTCAGACGGTGCTGGGAATGCCCAGGTACGCCCTCTTGCTGATGGCGACGATGAGTGTCTGACGACCGCCGAAGTGGCGCTCAGGCTCAAAATGTCTCAGGAGTGGGTGCGCGACCACGCGGCCGAGCTTGGTGCCTTCCGCGCCGGCGGTTCGCGGGGGGCACTCCGTTTCGAGCCTTCGAAAATCGAGGACTACAAGGAGCGCCAGCGTTTGGTGCCGCTCGAGATCCGTGTCAGCCGCAAGCGTGCCCCGCGTGCCCCGTCCGACCTCGAGCTGCTGCCGCTGCCGTAGTAGCCTCGCGTGGTGCCGCCTCGCGCGACCGGCAGGATCGAGAGCCATCATTGGGCCGATGGCAAGACCGTCAGTTGGCGTCTGCAGTTGCGTGCCAACGGACGGCGCACGATCACGCTGGGCACCAACCACGAAGGCTGGAACGAAGAGCGGGCGCAGGTCGAGCTCGACAAGGTGATGGCCGAAGTTCGCCGTGGCACTTGGCGCCCCGAAAAGCCCGCCCCCGCATCACCACCGGTCGACGACCAAGCCGACGAGACGATCCACGTCACCCTCTCCCGCTGGTGGCAGCGCAAGAAGAAAGAAATCGCCGAGAACACCCGCAAGGACTATGAATGGCGCCTGGGCCTGGTTCTCACCTTCCGGCCTCAGACCCCAACCAAGGACATCGATGCCCAGTGGGTCGATGAACTGCGCGATCACCTCGCCAAGCAGAAGGCGAAGAATCGCAAGAAACCTCAGAACCTTTCGCCGCGCTCCGTGAACATGTGTCTCGATGTCCTGGCGCCCGCGCTCGACCTTGCAGTGAGGCACAAGATCCTCGATGCGAACGCGGTTCGCACGAAGGGCACGAAGCTGCCGGTGCCGAAGTCGAGCACGTCTTACTTAGAGCCCGACATGGTCGTCGACATGCTCGACATCGCAGGGGACTGGGAGGCAGAACTGCCGCCCCACCAGCGCTACGGGCGCCGGGAGCTGCTGGCGCTTCTTTGCATGGGCGGCCCGCGAGTATCCGAGGCGATCGAGGCCGACCGCGGCGACTTCGACTTGACCGGCGATCACTGGCGCGTGCCTGATTCGAAGACGCCCGCCGGGGTTCGCATAGTCGAGCTGACCGTCTTTTGTGCGGAGGAAATGCGCGGGCACGTCGCCAAGATGGATTCGCTGGGGCGCCCAATCGGCGCTCGCGACCCGATATTCCCGACGCTGACTGGAGGGCGGCTCAACGACAGCAACATCAGGGAACGCCTTTTGGAGAGGGTCGTCGAGATGACGAACGAGCGTCGAGCCGAGCAGAAGAAAAGGTTGCTCCCCGACGTGACGCCGCACGCCCTCCGGCGGACGTTCGCGACGCTCTGCTATCTCGCCAACCGGGATCCCGTCTTTGTGATGGGGCAGATCGGCCACACCGATCCTCGGCTCGCACTCGCCTTATACGCGCAGATGATGCAGCGCAAACGCATCGACCGGGACCTGGTTTGGCGCCTGATGCGCTTCGCGGACGAGCCAGAAACTTGGCCGGGGGGCTGGCGGTCTGCCCCCATGATTGCCCCCACGGAGCTAAAAGGCCCGTCCGACCACTCTGCAAGGATTACTGGTGCGTGAACGTAATCCAAGGTGCAGAGTGGGTTTGCGGGCCATGGGCGCGGCTGGGTTCGAACCAGCGACCTCTCGCGTGTGAGGCGAGCGCTCTCCCACTGAGCTACGCGCCCGGGAGGGCTCGGATATTAGGCGGTGGCGTGCTCTCCGGTTGGCAGCGCGCCACCGGACGGGCCAGTCTCGCCCGCTGCTGCGGCGCGTTCCAGTAGGGCGCGGCCGACGAAGGGGAAGACCAGGGTCGAGAGCATCGCCGCGCCGACCAGGCCGGCGGCGGTCGACGCTTTCATGTGCCCGGACTCGATCGCGATCGTCGTGATCGCGACGACGAGCGGAAGCTCGGTCGCCGAGTAGAAGGCGAGGGCAGCGCGCTGGTGGGTGCCAAGGACGCGGCGGTAGAGCAGCATCGCCGGTGCGCCGCGGACGACGAGGAAGAGGCAGAAGAACATCGCCAGCTTGAGCAGCGCGGTGACCGAGCCGAGCGCGCCGAGGTCGAACTCGATGCCGCTGGTGATGAAGAAGAAGGGGACGAAGAAGCCGAAGCCGACCGCGGTCAGCTTCGACTCGAACACTTTCAGCTCGTGCCCCTTCAGTGCCAGCCGCACGATCATCCCGGCGACGAAGCCGCCGAGCAGGACGTCGAGCCCGAGCTTGCTGGCGAGCAGGACGAGGCCGAAGACGAGGACCACGGTGATCCGCACGGCGAGCTGGCTGCTCGTCTCGAAGGTCCGCTCGAGCGTCCGGCCAGCCGCGCCAGGCGAATTTCACTGAGACCAGCGCTATCGCCAGCGCCAGCGCCACGAAGGCGATCAGGATCACGCTCTCGTGCAGCGGGTTGCTGGTCGAGAGGACGAGCGTGACCAGCAGGATCGGGCCGAACTCGCCGATCCCGCCCGCCGCCAGCAGGTAGGTGCCGAACTTGGTCTTCAGCTCGCCGTTGTCGCGCAGGATCGGGATCAGCGTGCCGATCGCCGTCGTCGCCATCGCCGACCCCGTGTAGAGGAAGGAGAGGACGATGCCGGCCGCGGCGAGGGCGCCGCCGATCGCGTAGGCGAGTGCGATCGAGAGCAGCCAGCCCCAGGCGCCGAGCTTGAGCGGTTTGCCGCGGATCCGCTCGAAGTCGATCTCGTAGCCGGCGAAGAAGAAGAGCATCCCCAGGCCGAGGTTGGAGAAGAATTCGATGAAGCTGTCGGTCCCGGCAAGATCGAGGACTTCGGGGCCGACGACGATCCCCAGCAGCAGCTCGACGACGACAACCGGCGGCGCGAGGCGCGGGGGAACAACGGCGACGGTGACCGCCGCGACGGCGGCGATCGTGACGATGACGAAGAAGGAGTCGGTGTCGATGTGGATCAAGGGGTTGATCCTATGTGGACGTGCCGGTAGTTAACCGCCCATATGGGCGGTTAACTACCGGCACGTCACGCGGCCGGGTAGGATCGTGTGCGGACCGTGCTAGGCGGGGAATCAGCGGTGCCTTGTAACCCGCAATCCGCTCTAGCGGGGCCGAATACCGTTCTGAGGGGCTGGCCTTTGGGGTCGGTGCGCCGCAGGCGGCGTTGACGGCCGGGTCCTGCGCGACGTGGGCACGCGAATCAGGTCAGGTCCGGAAGGAAGCAGCCTTAAGCGGATGCCGCGGGTGCCGCAGGTGAGCCCGGCTCGAGCCAAGCGCGACGGACACGCCTGGAGACCTCGCTTCGAAGGCGGCCGCACGGTCCATTTTCAAGCTTTGGCGAGGCGCTCGGCGAGCCAGAGGTCGCAGAGCCAATCGGACTGCTCGCCGCTCTTGCGGACGACTCTGATGCCCTCCGGGCCGCCGGTGACCCTGACTTTCTTCCAGCGGGCCGAGTTGGGTACGCCCTGCAAGGCATCCACGACGTTCTCCGGTGCGCCGTCGCCGGGACGCACCCGGCCGTCGCGCGATTTGGCGTTGAACTCCGGTGCGGCTGTAGCGACGCTCACCTCGCTGGCGCCGGTCCGCTCCTCGCCGCCGAGCCGGATCGAGACGCGGCGCCCGTTGCGCTCGCCGCTGAGGACCAGGGCGCCGCTGATCTTTGGCCCGACGCGCCCGGTCGTCGCTTCGCGCGTCTCGATGTTGACCTTCGGTCGCTCAGTTACCTCAAGGCCGAGCGGCGCCATCGCCCGGCCGACGTTGTCGTAGCCGCGGTCCATCTCGCCTCCGGGCGCGAGCGCCCGGAGGCTGCCCCAGAGCGCGACGATCACGATCAGCGGCGCGCCGATCAAGAGCGGCAGAAAGCTTTCCAGCAGGTAGGTCGCGGGCACGGCGACGAAGATCAGCGCCGTCACCACCATCCCCAGCCGCAGGCTGCGCCGCCCCGACTCCCACATCTCGTTGCGCGCCGCGAGCGCGTCGGCGTCGATCGGCGCCACGGCCATCGCCGCCCACAGGTCGGGCTCGGCCATCGTCATCGGGTTGTCGACCTCGCGCCCGCCTTCGGCGGCGGCTCGGGCGCTGCCCTGGGCGTCCGCTCCCGAGACCCGGTCGAGGTCGGCGCGCTGCAGGGCGAAGAGGACGACGAAGAAGACCGCAAGCACGCCGAAGATCAGCGCCAGCGTCGTCTTCGGGTTGGCTTCACCTTGACCCGTGGTCGTGGCGATGACGACGATGATCGCGGCGACGACGAAGACGCCGATCAGCCCGAACCGTGACGATCGCTTGAAGCCGCCCGACATGCGGCGGCAGCCTACCCGGCGCCCGTCTAGTCGATCAACCGCGCCGACATACGGCGGACGGCGATTCGCCACATGACGAAGGCGAAGGCGACTAGGCCGGCGAAGCGGACCAGGTCGATCGCTTCGTAGCCGAAGGCACCGCCGCGAACCAGTTCGACCAGCTGGTGCAGCGGGTTGAGCTGGGCGACGATCTGCACGCCCTCGGGCAGTTCGTCGATCGGGAAGAAGGCGCCGGAGACGAGGAAGAGCGGCGTGACGAAGAGTGCCGTGACGTAGTTGAACTGGTCGATCTTGGCGACGGTCGCCGCCATCGCGATTCCGAAGCCGGCGAAACCGAGCGCCGTGGCGAGGCAGAAGAGCGGCGTCAGCAGCATTCCCCAAGCCGGGTCGAGGCCGAAGAGCATCGTCACCAGCAGTGGCACGCAGCCGTAGACGCTGGCGCGCAGGCCGATCCAGAGCATCTCGGCGCTGACCAGCTCCTCGACGTCGACGGGGGCGGCGAGGATCGCTTCGTAAGTGTTCTGGAAACGGTGCTTGACGAAGGTGCCGAACATCGCCGGCAGGGCGCTGGAGAAGATCACCGCGGTGGCGACCATGCCCGTGCCGACGAACTGGACGTAGGGGACGCCGTTGACTTCGTTGACCAGCGTCGCGCTGAGGCCGAGGCCGAAGGCGAGCAGGTAGACGATCGGTTCGAGGATGCTGGAGAAGGTCGTCCCCCTCCAGTAGGTGCGGAAGTTGGCCAGCTCGCGGCTCATCACGCCACCGATCGCGGCCGGTTCCAGGCGCCTCACTCCGCGGCCTCCCCGGTCAGCATCACGAAGACGTCCTCAAGGGTGGCGGCGCGGACCACGGCGTCGTCGGGGATCGCCCCGTTCTCGGCGCGCTCCGAGCCGACGATGGCGATCGCCGGTCCGGCCGGGCGCACGGCGAGCCCGCGCGCCTCGGCTTCGGCGCGCACTGCGGCGAGGCGATCCGGCGGCCCGTAGACCTCGGCCGTCTCGCGGCCGACGTGCTCGACGATCAGCTCTGCGGGCTTGCCCCGGCTGATCACCTTGCCGTGCGTCATCACCGCGACTTCGTCGGCCAGCCGCTCGGCCTCCTCGATGTAGTGGGTCGACATCAGGATCGTCGTGCCACCTGAGCGCAGGTTGTCGATCAGCGTCCAGAGCTCGGTGCGGATCTGCGGGTCGAGGCCGACGGTGGGCTCGTCGAGCAGGATCAGCTTCGGTTCGTGGACGAGGCCGCGGGCGAGCAGCAGCCGGCGGCGCATGCCACCGGAGAGCTCGTCGACGGCGTCGCGACGGCGGTCGCGCAGGCGGGCCAGGTCGAGCGCCCGGTCGACGGCGGCGCCGACGTCTCCGACCCGGTAGAGGCGGGCGTAGACGGCGAGGTTGTCTTCGACGGTGACGTCGACGTCGAGGTTGTCGAGCTGCGGCACGACGCCCATCTCGGCGCGCGCCGCCTTCGAGTCGCCGGGTAGCTCGTGGCCGAGCGCGCGCAGTTCGCCCGCGTCGGGCAGCGCCTGGCCGGTGATCAGCCGCATCGTCGTCGACTTGCCGGCGCCGTTGGGCCCGAGCAGGCCGAGGCAGATTCCCTCCGGCACGTCGAGGTCGAGCCCGTCGACAGCCGTGATCGGGCCGAACCTCTTGACCACGCCGCGCAGTTCGATCGCCGCCATGGCCGCCATGCTTGCATGGAAGACTGCCCGCCATGCTGGACGAGCGCTGGATCAGGGCACTGCACGTGGAGACGATGCGCGAGGAGGAACTGCACGCCGAGCGCGAGCACCACGTCCTCTTCCAGGCCTCGACGATCGGCGCCCTGCTCGACGGGGCCTACGACGGCGACCTGAGCTTTGCCGAGCTGGCCGAGCACGGCGACCTCGGCCTCGGCACCTTGAACGGGCTCGACGGCGAGATGATCGCCCTCGACGGCGGCTTCTACCGGGCCGACGTCGATGGAAGGGTCGACGGGGTCGGGGCGGATGCCCGGACCCCGTTCGCCGTGGTGACCCGTTTCGAGCCGGCAGTCGACCGCACGATAGGTGGCCCGCTCGACCACATGGGGCTGCTGGCGCAACTGGACGAGCTGATCCCGGCGGAGGCGGCTTCCTGTGCGATTCGCCTCGACGGGCGCTTCGAGCTGATCCGCGCCCGCTCGGTTCCTCGGCAGACGCCGCCCTATCGCCCGCTGACCGAGGTCGTCCTCGAACAGCATGTCTTCGAGCTTTCAGACGTCGAGGGGACGATGCTCGGCTTCCGCTTCCCCGACTACGTCGAGGGGATCGAGGTCAGCGGCTACCACCTCCACTTCATCTCCGCCGATCGCAGCCGCGGCGGCCACGTCCTCGCCTCGCGCTCGAACGGACTGCGGCTCCGCCTCGATCCATCGAGCGAGCTGCACATCGAGCTGCCGCCGGCGATCGACCTGGCCGACCCCGACCTGGCGACCGCCACTCACGCGGCGGTGGAGGCCATCGAGCGCAGCGGCTAACAGCGCTGGTAGAGGACCCAGGATTCGTTGCGGGCTACGCGGTGGAAGCCCGACGGCACGGCGGTGGTGAAGCGGGAGGGGTCGTTGGGATCGAGGATGAAGTTGTGGATGACGAAGGGGCTGGCGGGGTCGAGGAAGTAGCCGTGGCGGGGCTGGTGCGCCTGCTCTGAGGAGCTGACGATGCGCGACGGCCTCACTTCGAGGTCGAAGGCGAGGCGGGGAACGGCCCGGTGGTTGGGGACCGAGATCGGCAGGCAGAGCGGTTCGAAGGCGCCCGAGCCGGCGAGGTCGCCGAGGTCGGACTCGATTTCGCCCTGGTTGGTCAGGTCGGTGTCGACCTGCGAGAGCAGGTCGTACTGGTTCGGCGCCCAGACGACGAACATCAGCGCGACCACGGCGGCGAAGGCCTGCCAGGCGCGGCGCCAGGGATGACCGCGGTCGAGCAGTCGCCAGCCGAGCAGGGCGACGGCGACGAAGATCGCGAGCACGGCGCCGGCCAGCATCGTGTAGCGGGCGATGATCGCCAGGCCGGCGCAGGCGAGGATCGCGAAGGCCCCGAGGGCGAGCACTGCCGCGGCGATGCCGATCTCGGAGCGGCGGCGGAGGAAGAGGAAGCCGAGGACGACGCCCCCCAGCGCGCCGATCATCCCGGGCCATTGCATCACTTCGCCGAGTGCCCGCGGCCCGTAGAGGACGAGGTCGATCGGCCCGGTATGGCGGCCGAGCGTTTCGACCGTTTCGCGCGTGCCGGTGAAGGAGTAGGTGGGGCTGCCGGCGGTTATCCAGTCGTAGAGCGCCCATAGGACTGGGGCGGCGAGGGCGAAGCACGCCCAGATGACCTCCTGCTTGTCGATCCTGCGCTCTCTTTTCAGCATCGGTATCGCCAGGTAGGCGGCGTAGGCGATCGAGAAGAGCCAGGCCTCGGGGCGGAGCAGGCCGGCGGGGATCAGGAGGGCCAGGACGGGCCAGCCGGCGCGTGGGCGCTTGGTCTCTATGACCAGGGCGCCGAGGACCAGGGCTATGTAAGGCAGGTCCACGTAGGCGCGCAGGCCGTTGGAGAGGAATGGGGCCCGGGTGAGGACGAAGAGGGCGGCGACGGCGCCGATCGGGCGGTCGAACCAGAGCGAGCCCAGGCGGTAGACGAGGTAGCCGACCAGGCCGAGCGAGACGTAGGCAATGACCATCGTCAGGTCGATCGCGCCGCCGTTCAGTGGCGAGGTGAGGAGGCCGAACAGTTCGGCCAGGGGGTGTGGCGTGGGGGGAAGCGCCGCGCCGCGGTCGGGGTCGAGGCCTTCGCCGAGTTCCCTGCCCCAGAGGAGCGCGTAGATCGTGTCGTAGTTGGGGAAGCCGGCGGGGAAGACCAGCAGCAGCAGCGCCGCGACGGCGGCGACCCATGCGGCAGGCGTCAACCAGTTACGGGCCCCAGTCGGCACCGGGCGCACGGTATCGGGCCGCGGGGCGACTTAGTCCTCTATGGGACCACAAACGCGCCCGAGGATCGCTGGTGCCCCGTGGATACACTGGCCGCAGTGCCCTCGCCCAGCGACTCGACCTCCCTCTACCGCCGCCATCGCCCCGGCTCCTTCGACGAGGTGGTCGGCCAGCAACACGTCGTCCGCACCCTGCGCAACGCGGTCGAGCAGGGCAAGGTCCACCACGCCTACCTCTTCGTCGGCTCGCGCGGCACCGGCAAGACCTCGATGGCGAAGATCCTCGCCCGCTCGCTCAACTGCGAGCGCGGCGGCCCGACGGTCACCCCCTGCGGGGAATGCGAGTCCTGCCTGACGATCGCCTCCGGCACCTCTCTCGACGTGATCGAGATGGACGCCGCCTCCAACCGCTCGGTCGACGACATCCGGGATCTGCGTGAGCGGGTTGCCTACGCGCCGGCGGGCGGGCGCTGGAAGGTCTACATCCTCGACGAGGCGCACATGCTGACCAAAGAGGCCTGGAACGCCTTCCTGAAGACGCTCGAGGAGCCGCCGCCGAACACCGTCTTCGTCCTCGCGACCACCGAGTCGCACAAGGTGATGGCGACGATCGCCGACCGCTGCCAGCGCTTCGACTTCCAGCGCCCCTCGCTGGAGCAGATCTCCGAGGTGCTGAACCGGGTGGCGGCGGCAGAGGAGATCCAGGTGGATGAGGGCGCCGTGGCGACGATCGCCCGCTCCGCCTCCGGCAGCTTCCGCGACGCGCTCGGCACGCTCGATCAACTGGTCGCCTACGGGGGCAACGAGGTCGGGTTGGAAGACGTGCTGCAGCTGCTCGGCGCCGCCGATGCCGAGCTGCTCTTCGGTGCCGTAGACGCGGTGATCGCCGAGGACCCGAAGGCGGTCCTGCTCGGGGTCGAGGAGATGGCCCGCTCGGGGCGCGACCCGTCTCAGTTCGCCCGCGACCTGCTCGCCCACCTGCGCCACCTGTTGGTCACCCAGACGGTCGGCGAGGTGCCAAACACCTTCGTCGTCACCGCGACCGACGAGGGTCGTCTCAAGGCACAAGCCGAGGCAATAGGCGCGGCGACCCTCGTCCGCACGATCGACGAGCTCTCCGTAGCTCTCACCGCCGTACGCGAGGGCGACGACGCCCGCATGGCAGTAGAGATCGCTCTGCTCAAAGCTGCAAGACCTGATCTAGATCCCAGCACCGAGGGACTCCTGAGACGCATAGAGAGACTCGAGCAGGGAGGGCCGAAAGCTCCGCAGCCGCGGGTGGATGATGAGGTGCCTGCGCCTGAGCCCTCGGAGTCCCAGTCCGATGATCCTCCCGCGGACCGGCAAGCATCTGAGCTGAACATGGAGGAGGTCGTTCGAGCCTGGCCGGCGGTTCTCGATCAGCTGATGCAGACTGCGCCGGCGCTGGCGGCTACTTTCGAGGGTGCGCGCCCGGTTGCGTTCGATGCCGCCGAGCAGACCGTGACGGTTGGCTTTCCGGCCGACCATACCTTCAACAAGCGCAAGGCCGAAGCTCCCGATAAGCGCGAGCAGCTGGCTGGGGCGCTGGAGACGGTTCTGGGCCAGAAGGTGCGGCCGATCTTTGACGTGTTCGACGGCGAGGCCACAGCTGACGACGAGTCGACCGAGCAGGGCGGCGTCGACCACGATGCGCTTGAGGAGAAGATCAGGACTGAATTCAACGCTGAGGAGGTCGGTTGATGGCACGGGGCGGTCCGGGGGGCTTCGACGTGAACGCGCTGATGAAACAGGCGCAGCAGATGCAGCAGCAGATGCTGGAGGCGCAGGAGTCGCTCAAAGACGAGGTGGTCGAGGCCAGCGCCGGCGGCGGCATGGTCAAGGTGAAGATGGGCGGCGACCTGACCCTGCGCGAGATCTCGATCGACCCCGAGGCGATCGACCCCGAGGAGGCCGAGATCCTCGCCGACATGGTTCAGGCCGCGGTCAACGAGGGGCTGCGCGCCGCCCAGGAGCTGCAGAACTCGAAAATGGGCGGGATCACCGGGGGTATGGGAGGCATGCCGGGCCTTCCCGGGATGTGAGCGCCGAGGGACCGGCGCCGCTCTCCCGCCTCGTCGCCGAGCTCTCGCGGCTGCCGGGGATCGGCCAGCGAACCGCGCAGCGCCTCGCCTTCCACATCCTCCGCGCCCCCGACGAAGAGGCCGCGGCCCTGGCCGCGGCGATCCGTGAGGTGAAGGAGAAGGTCGGCCTCTGCGAGCGTTGCTTCAACCTCTCCGAGGGGCCGCTCTGCCGGATATGCACGGACTCCAGCCGTGAACAGGAGACGATCTGCGTGGTCGAGGAACCCGCCGACGTGATCCCGATCGAGCGCACCCACGAGTACCGCGGCCTCTACCACGTGCTCGGCGGCGCCCTCTCGCCGATCGACGGGGTCGACGCCGGCGACCTCAAGATCGCCGAGCTGCTGCGCCGGGTTGCCGACAGCGACGTGCGCGAGGTGGTCCTCGCCACCAACCCGACCACCACCGGCGAGGCCACCGCTCTGCACATCGCCGATCAGCTGCGTGGCCAGGTCATCGTCACCCGCCTGGCCAGTGGCCTGCCGATCGGCGCCGACCTCGAGCACGCCGACGAGGTCACTCTCGGCAACGCCTTCACCGGCCGCCGTACCCTCGACTGAGGCCGTCAGTCCGGCGGGGCTCTCAGGCCTAGCTCTGGCGGCGCTCGTCGCGACGATGGCGACGGATTACGGGGGTCACGTAACCGATCAGCGCGCCGATCGCCACGGCTGCCAGCAACGTGACGATGAGGGGGGCGTTGACGGTCACGAAGAGGACGTCTACCCGCACCTGTTGGGAGTTCTGCAGTGCGACGATGACGACGAGCGCGATCAGGATGCCGGCGATCCAGGCGCGCCAGTTGACTTGCTTGCCTTCCCCGGTCACGGTCGGTTCATCCTAGAGACGGGTTTTGGCGGGGAGCATCAGCGGCCCTGGTCGAAGTGACTAAACGTTTCGACTAGACGGGTGTCAGGTCGCAATTTGCGAGTTTTTGGCAGCCTGGCGTCCGCCCGAATCGCCAAGGTCTCGACGTGGCGACAGACGCTCCGACACGAACCGGTTCGCCGGGCTCCGGTGCGGGGCAGCTCGCCCGCGAGGTCTCGACGCTGCAGGCCTCACTGCTGGGCAGGCTGCACGAGGAGATGGCGGGACGGGACGGAGAGCTGTTCGCGGCCGCGGCGCAGCGGCTGGCCGAGGAGTTCGGCTCGGTCACGGCGACCGCGGTCGGCACGCTCTGGGAGCACGGCGGGGCTGCCGGGGTCGTGGAGGACGAGCACCCGAGCCTGTACCGCGCCGGCCAGATGCGCCGCCGGCTCGACCAGCTGCTCGAATGCCACCGTCGCTACGAGCAGCCCTTTGCCCTGGTCGTCTTCGACGTCGAGGGGCCGGGGACGCGCGACGACAACGCCGGCGGCGGTCGCCAGACGGCCCTTGCCGTGGTCGGCGCGGCGCTGAGCGAGAGCGTCCGACTCGTCGACGAGACCTTCCGGCTGGAGGAGGACGCCCTATGTGTGCTGGCTCCCGGCCAGGACACCGTCGGCGGCGTGCAGATGGCAGAGCGGCTGTTGAGCCAGCTCGACGACCTCGAGCGTGCGGGCGGCCTGCGGATCGGAATCTCGGCTGGCGTCGTGGCCTGCCCGGAGCACGGCAACGACGCCGGCCAGCTCCTCCACAGGGCCGACGAGGCGATGTGGCGGGCGCGTTCGGTCGGCCAGCCGGTGGGTGTCGGCGCGTTGGAGCCACAGCCCGAGTGAGCGCTTCCGGGCCCTTGCAAGATCGCTGACAGATTCCTGAAATTTGTCCATAACTGGTGTAAACCCGGAATTCCGGTGCCAGAATGCTGCGCATGCCGGGAATCCGAACCAATGCTGCAGCCGAAGTGCTGGGCGTCAGTCCCAACACGCTGCGCAGCTGGGAGCGTCGCTACGGCTACCCGATGCCGAAGCGCACCGTCGGAAACCACCGCAACTACGAGCTGGTAGAGCTGCAGACGCTGCGTGACGCGCTCGCGACGACCGGCAACATCTCTTCGGCGATCGAGCTGGCGCGCCAGCGCCAAGAGGCGCCGGCCAATGGTGACAGCCTGCGGGTCGCGCTCGAGAGCTTCGACGAGGACGCCGCCGACCGCGCGGTCGAGGAGAGCCTCGCGGTGCGGCCGCTGGAGCGGACCGTGGAGGAGATGCTGCTCCCCGCGATCGACGAGCTTGCCGCCGACCCCGAGCGCGAGGCCGAGCTCGAGTTCGCCGCGCGCTGGGCGACCGGTTGGCTGCACGGCGCCCGCCGCCTTGCCTCCGCCGCCTCGCGGCCGGCCGGCATCCTGCTGCTCGACTCGAGCCGCGGCTCCGAGCTGGAGGCGGTTCACGCCCAGGCGCTCGACCTCGCTCTGCGCCGCGCCGGCTTCCGTGTGCTGATGCTTTCCGACGAGCTTGGCGAGGAGCGGATGGAGCGCGCGCTTGGCGCTCTGGAGCCGACCGCGATCGTCCTCTGCGGTCCCGGCGCCGACACGCCCTCCGCGGTGCAGCTCGTCCGCAAGATTCGTGCCGCGGGCTTCGACGCGCCGCTCTACGGCTTCCGTGCCAGCGGCTTGATCGGGGACGCGATCCCCGCTGCCGGCGAGAGCCCCAGTCAGGTGACCGGGATGCTCAACGCCGACCTGCGCCGCCGCGCCAGCCAGGCATTTGCCTGACCGGCGCGGGGCTCGGCCTCGGTTCCCCTAGAGGGAGCCGATCGCTTTTTTGGCTGCCGCCGAGACGACGCTCGGCAGCGGTGCGAAGTCGAGGGCCGCACCGTATTTCTGGCCCGTCGTGGTCGCGTAGTTGAGGAACTGCTGCAGGAAGCCCTTCTGGGGGGCGTTGTGCGGCACGATCGCGTAGGTGAAGGTCGAGAGCGGGTATGCAATCGAGGCCTTCGCCGGCGGGTTGGTGATGTTCGCCGTGTTGGCACTCGAGAGGTGCGTCACGTAGGACGCGGCCGATTCGATGTTCTTCAGGTTCGGCAGCTCGTACTTGCCCGCCTTGTTCTGAAGCGCGGCCGCGCCGAGGCCGGCGGCGATCAGGTAGGAGGCCGAGATGTAGCCGATCGAACCGTTGGTCGCGGTCACCGTCGAGGTGACGCCGGAGTTGCCTTTGGCGCCGACGCCGCCGGGGGGGAACTGAACGCTGGTCGCGGAACCTACTTCCTTCTTCCACGCAGAGCTGACTTTGGAGAGGTAGCTGGTGAAGGCGTAGGTGTCGCCCGAGCCGTCGCTGCGGAAGACCGGGGTGATCGTCAGGCCCGGAAGTTTGACGCCCGGGTTGATCTTCTTGATCTTCGGGTCGTTCCACTTCGTGATCTTGCCGAAGTAGATGCTGGCGAGGATCGGGCCGGTCAGGTTCAGCTTCTTGACTCCCTGGAGATGGAAGCCGATGCCGGTTGCCGTCAGCGCCCACGGGATCTGAACGCAGCTGTTGCAGGCGCCGGCCTGTTCGGGCGTCAGCGGTGCATCGGAGGCGCCGAAGTCGACCGTGCGGGCCGTGATCTGGGCGATCCCCGAGCCGGAGCCGACCGAGGCGTATTTGACCGGAATGCCTTCTTTGATTTCGAAGCCACTGATCCAGTTGGCCATGAGGGGCGCAACCAGTGAGGATCCGGCTCCAGTAAGGCCAGCGGCGGAAGCATTGGCCACTCCCGTCGCCATTACCAGCACGGCCCCGATGGCCACACCAAGCAACCTGATGCGATTCAAGAGAATTCCTTTCGACTCGTTTCGATGTCTCTCGCGGGCGCAGGGAGCAGCCCGAGCACGGCACAGCATGGGGTCGCGGAATCGCACACATGTTTCAATCTTGTGAAAGAGATGCATCGCACGGTCGGGCGCCCGATCCGGAAGGTCACGTTGCCAACTTGTTACTGAGTTGTAACCAAATTGTGAAAATAGAGGCTAAGTACTGTCAGGGGAGTTGAATCTCCTCTACGCTGCGCGCCGATGAGCGGCACCACGGTGAATCCGGCCTACATGCCGGCGGGAAACGACGGGCGGGACGCGCGCGCCGCGAGCAGGCTTCGCCGGATCGATCGCCTCGGTGACGCTCTCCTATTCGGCCTCTGCGCGCTTGCCTCTCTGCTCGGCGCCGTGGTCCTGGTCATGGTCGCCTACCAGATGGTCCACGGCGCCAGTCCCTCGATCTCGAAGTTCGGGCTCGGCTTCCTCGTCCACACCACCTGGCAACCGAACTTCAACGTCTTCGGCGCCGGCTCACTCATCTTCGGCACCGTGGTCAGCTCCTTCGTCGCGCTCGCGATCGGCGCCCCGATCTCTATCTCGATCGGGCTCTTCCTCAGCCTGCTGGCGCCGAGTGGCGTGCGCGGCGTGATCTCGCCCTTGGTCGAGATGCTGGCTGCGATCCCGAGCGTCATCCTTGGTTTCTGGGGGATCCTGATCCTCGCCCCCTTCGTCCAGTCCGACATCGAGCCCTGGCTGCATAGTTGGTTTGGCTTCATCCCCCTCTTTGGGCCGCCGCAGACGACCGGCGCAAGCGTCTTCACCGCAAGCCTGATCCTGACGATCATGATCATCCCGATCATCGCCTCGATCTCGCGCGACCTCTTCCTCTCTGTACCGAAGGACATGCAGGACGGCGCCAGCGCTCTCGGCGCGACGCGCTGGGAGGTCGTGCGCGGCGTCGTGCTGCCGACCACCGCGTCGGGCGTCACCGCAGCCTCGCTGCTCGGCCTCGGCCGCGCCCTCGGCGAGGCGATCGCCGTGACCCAGGTGATCGGCGCCGGCTCGAGGATCAACGCCAACCTGTTCGAAACGGGCGACACGCTGGCGAGCCGGATCGCCAACCAGTTTCCGGGGGCGATCACGGAGATGCACATCGCCTCGCTCTACTACCTCGGCGTGATCCTGCTCGTGATCGGGCTGGTCTCCAACTTTCTCGCCCAGTGGATCGGCCGCCGCTTCGACTACACGCGGATGGCGAAGTGAGCGAACCCGGCTTCGACCCCACCGCGCCGCTGACCGCCTCGGGCAACCTGCGCCGCCGCCGCGTCGTCAGTCGCGTCGCCGAGAGCGGCGCGACGGCCGCCGCCGTGGCCGCGGTCGCCGTGCTCGGCATCGTCACCTTCACGGTCGTCTCGCGCGGCGCCAAGGCGATCAGCCTCGACTTCCTCTTCACCGGCGAACCGACCGGGATCGGACCGGCGCTGCTCGGCACGGCCCTGATAGTCGTTATCGCGACCGCGATCGCGATGCCGATCGGCGTCCTCACCGCGATCTACCTGACCGAGTTCTCCGGCTCGCGGGTCTCGAGGATCGTCCGCTCGACGCTCGACCTGATGAATGGCCTGCCCTCGATCATCGTCGGCCTCTTCATCTTCGTACTGCTGGTCAAACCAACCCAGACGCTGTCAGGTTTTGCGGGGGCGCTTGCGCTGGCGATCATCGAGCTGCCGCTGATCGCCCGCGGCAGCCAGGAGGTGCTGCTGCTGGTGCCGAACAGCCTGCGCGAAGCCTCCGACGCGCTCGGCGTCAGCCGCTGGCGCTCGGTGCTGACCGTGATCCTGCCGACCGCGCTTGGCGGCATCGTCACCTCGACCGTGCTGGCCGTCGCCCGCGCCGCCGGCGAGACGGCGCCGCTGCTTCTCCTCAGCCCGGCCCCCATCGGAACCAGCTTCAATTTCAATATCTTCGAAGCGCTTCCCAGTGTCCCGTTCACGATCTTCACCCTCTCGGAGGAAGCGAACCCGGAAGGCTTCACCCGCGCCTGGGGCTGCTCGCTGGTCCTGCTCTCGGCGATCCTCTTCGCCAGTCTCGGCGCGCGGGCGCTGCTCGCCCGCAGCCGTGCGAGGATGACGCAATGAGCGTCGGCTTCGACAGCTTCGAGGGGGGCGGCTCGCCGGTGCCGGGCCGTGTCCGGATCCAGAGCGGGCCAGTCGCCAGTCCGGCCGGCGTCAACGGCGCCGCGAGCAGGGAGGCCGGGCTCGAATCTGTCTTCGAAGCTCGCGAGGTGTCGGTCTACTACGGGCGCAAGCGGGCGCTCGCGGCGGTCAACCTGCGCATCCCCCGCAATCGGATCACCGCCCTGATCGGGCCCTCTGGTTGCGGCAAGACGACCTTCCTGCGCAGCCTCAACCGGATGAACGACTTGGTGGCCAGCTTCAGGATCGAGGGACAGATCCTCTACCACGGCCACGACATGTACGCGAGCAACGTCGACCGGGTCGAGGTGCGGCGCAGGATCGGCATGGTCTTCCAGAAACCGAACCCGTTCGCGAAGTCGATCTACGACAACATCGCCTGGGCGCCGCGCAACCTCGGCATGAAGCGCGGGCTGGACGAGCGGGTCGAGGAGGCGCTGCGCGGAGCCGCTCTCTGGGACGAGGTCAAGGACCGGCTCAAGGACAGCGCCCTCGGCCTGTCCGGTGGCCAGCAGCAGCGACTCTGCATCGCTCGTGCGATCGCGATCGAACCCGACGTCCTCCTGCTCGACGAGCCGGCCTCGGCACTCGACCCGATCGCGACCGCTTCGATCGAGGACCTGATGCACAGCCTCAAGGGCCGCTTCACGATCGTGATCGTCACCCACAACATGCAGCAGGCGGCGCGCGTGGCCGACAGGACCGCCTTCTTCAGCCTCGACTCGAGCCATGGCGAGCCGTCGGGGGCGCTGATCGAGTTCGCCGACACCGAGAAGATCTTCAGCCACCCCGACGACCCGCGAACCCGCGACTACGTAAGCGGCCGCTTCGGCTAGGACTAGCGGCGCAGGATCGAGTCGCTCGAGACCTGCGCGAGCAGTGGCTGACCGCACTGCCAGCAGAAGGTGGCACCGCTGCTGTGGGGCGCGCTGCAGTTGGAGCAGGTTCCGGCGGTGCCGGTCTCCTCGGTGCGGACGATCCGTTCGACCTCGCTCAGCTCGGCGTCGGCGTCCTGTAGGGCAACCGCCCTCTTGACCAGGACCTCAACCTTGATCTGGTCGCGGATCGCCATCTCGTAGACGAGCCCGCCGAGGTCCCACTGCAGCTCGGCGACACGGGCGACCAGCTGGTCGCGCCGCCGTTCGAGGTCGACCAGCAGCTCCTGGCCGACGGCCGGGCTCGGCCGCCCCTGGGCCGCCGGGGGCATCTGGCCCGACACCGGCGCATGGCCGTTCCCCGACGGCGCCGGGGGAGCGCCATTCGAAGCGCTCTTGGCTGCTCGCCGCGGATTGCGCAGGGCTTTCGGCATTGAGATCATTCGCCGAAGAAGTTACCGGTGAATTCGCCGCCTTCGCAGCCGGCGGCGCCGGATTCGCACTTGTCGCCGGGCTTGACCGTCGACGGCGCCAGCTTCACGCCGTTCGTCGGTTTGATGATTTCTTCGGCTGCGGGGTGTGCTTCTGCTGCCTTTTCGGCGGCTTCTTTCTGTTTCTTGGTCTTCGCGTTTGCCGCGCCGCCGCCCGTCGTGGTTTTGCCTTTGGACGACGCGGTCGCCGCTTCTTCGCCGCCGCCGCCGCTGTGGATCACTATCGGTGCGGACGACGTCTGGGCGACTTCCTGGTGGCCGGAGCGCCCGATCAGTACACCGATGCCGAGCGCCAGCAGCAGCGTCCCGACGCCCGCGATCAAGGCGGCGTTCGGCGAGACGCCGGTCCGCTTCTTCTTTTTGGGCGGCGGCGAGGAGGCCTGCGCCGGCTGCTTCACCGCGTCCATCAGGACGACGGCGTCCATGAAGGGGAGCCTGGGGTCGCCCCGCCGCTGTCCGCACTCGAGGCAGTAGCGCTGATCGGCCGCCATCACTGATCGGCAGGAAGCGCAATGATCGCCGCTCTGGGCCGCCGCGGGCTGAACCTGCGTGTGCAGCTCCGGCGCATGGGGAACCGGTGTGGTTCCAGGCTGAGGTTGTGCGACCTCGGGCTGGGACGCGGGTGGCATCGAGACGTTAGTCAATTCACACGGATTGTCCCCGCAGCCTTGCCCAAGATGTTTCTGATTTGTTAATCGGCGATATCAGTTGTTAACCGATGTACTCCAGATATTCACAACTCAGGCGAGTCAGACGTTGAAACTCAAGGTTTGAGTGAGCACCTCTAAAGACGATGCAGGTTCGGGGAATGCCGGCGCCCAAAAAGGCTGTGCCGGTTGTGGCGCGACGTTGGCGGCCAACCAGCGCTACTGCCTGGAATGTGGGGCCAGAAATGGCCCCCTGCCGGCGGTGGTTGCGAGCCGGGTCACTGCCCTCAAAGAGCGTGGGCGTGGCAAGGATGCGGATGCGAGCGGCTCTGGGGCGTCGGCCGGCCCAGCCGCGCCCGATGCCGGCGAGGACCCGCCGAAGCAAGACGGTCGCTGGGATTTCATGCCCTCACCGCAGGTCGCCGCGATCGCGGTGATGGCTCTTCTGGCGGCGGGCGTCGTGCTCGGCTCAGTCACCAACCCGCTCGCCCAGGGGGCGGGAGCGGCGGCGATCATCCTCGAAGAAATAGGCGAACCGGCTCCCTCCGAAGCCGAAGAACCCGTCGCGGAAGCGCCGGAACCGGTCACTGAAGCGCCGAGCTTCGCCGCCGCTCCCGAAGCGCCGTTGGAAGCACCGCTCGAAGAAGAAGTGCCGGCGGCCAAACCGGCCCCAACCCCCAACCCGGTGCCCTTCGATCCCGAAGAAGGAGAAGAACCACTGCCCGAAATCAAGCACGTTTTCCTGATCGTGCTCGACGGCCATGGCTACGAAGAAGCCTTCGGCAAGGAATCCGCGGCGCCATACCTCTCGGAAACGCTGGCCGGAGAAGGCAAGCTGCTTCCCAACTACTACGCCGTCGCCCAGGGAGGCCTTGCCAACGAGATCGCGCTGCTCAGCGGCCAGGGGCCGACGCCGCAGACGGTGCTCGACTGTCCCGAAAGCACGCCGGTGGCACCCGGCACGGTGAGCGTGGAAGGACAGGTGGAAGGCGAAGGCTGCGTCTATCCGGCCAAAACCAAAACGCTCCCCGGGCAGTTGGCCGAAGCGAAACTGACCTGGAAGGCCTACGTCGAGCCCGAACCGGTGGCCGCCTGGCGCAAGCCATTCGCCTACTTCTCCGCGCTCGGCGAAGCCCCTGAAGCCGCCCTGCACGAAGGCGGTCTCGACCAGCTGGCCACGGACCTGAAGGATCCGAAGGACACGCCTTCCTTCTCCTACGTCGTGCCCAACGCCTGTCATGACGGCGGCGAAACGCCGTGCGCCCCGGAACAGCCCGCCGGCCTGGCCGCCACGGAAGGCTTCCTCAAAACCGTGATCCCTGAAATCACCGCCTCGCCGGCCTACCAGGAAGAAGGCGGCCTGATCGCGATCACCTTCGACCAGGCGCCACAGGCGGCCCCGGAACCGGACACCAGCTCCTGCTGTGCCACGCCCGAATACCCGAACCTGCCGCCGCCTCCGGTGCCGGCGAGTACCACGCCGCCGGCAACTGGCCCAGTCAAACCGAGTGGCGGCGGTGGCCAGGTGGGGATGCTGTTGATCTCTCCTTACCTCGCTCCCGGCACCGTGGAAGAAGGTGCCTACTACAACCACTTCTCCTTCCTGCGCAGCGTCGAGGAACTGTTCGGCCTCGAACCGCTCGGCTATGCGGCCGACCCCGCGCTGACCGGCTTCGAAGCCTCACTGTTCGACGCCTCGCCCGAAGAATCGACGGTCGCCGGGCGGCCCGATCCCTCTCAGGGAAGCTCCTCGGGCATGAAGCGATAACCGATGCCGAAGTGGGTGTGAACGTATTGCCAGTCGGGCGCCGCTTCCTCTAGCTTTGCTCGCACCTTGCGGACCAGCACGTCGACGGAGCGATTGCGGCGGGGCATCTCGCCACCCCACATCGCCTCGTAGATCTCGGGCCGCTGCACGACGCTGTCGATGCGTTCGAAGAGCAGGAAGAAGAGCTGGAACTCGCGCACGGTGAAACCGACCCTGCGCTCGTCGACCAGAACCTGCAGCTCGGCAGGGCGGACCTCGAGGTTCGCGATTCGCAGGGGCGTATGGGGTGACTGGGGAGCCGGCGGTTCGACCAGCATGAAACCGGACCCTGCCCGAACGACGCCTCCAAGCAGTGAACTCTCTGTTTCGAAGTTGAGAAGATTTGGTAACAACTGAGCAGGTGGCTCAGCTCAGCTCGACGATCAGAGCCCGCACGACCTCCGGGTCGAACTGGCCGCCGGCGCTGGCACGCAGCTCGGCGATCGCCGCTCCGTGCTCCATCGCCTTGCGGTAGGGGCGGTCCGAGGTCATCGCGTGGAAGGCGTCGCAGGTGGCGATGATCATCGCCCCGCGGGGGATCTCGGCGCCGGCGAGGCCGTCGGGATAGCCGCCGCCGTCGAAGTGCTCGTGGGCGGAGCGCACCAAGGGTGCCACGGGGGCCAGGAAGGGGATCCGCTCCAGCATGCGGGCGCCGATCGTCGTGTGGGCGTCCATCCGCTTGCGCTCGTTGGAGCTCAGCGGACCCGGCTTGCGCAGCAGCTCACCGGGGACGCCGATCTTGCCGACGTCGTGGAGCAGCGCGCCGTAGCGCAGCCGGTCCAGCTCCGGCCCGCGGATCCCGAGGCGCTCGCCCACCCGCACCGCCAGCTCGGCGACCTCGTTGGCGTGGTCGGCGGTGTAGGGATCCTGCAGCTCGACCGCGTCGGCGATCACGCCAAGCGTGCTGAGGAAGGCGCCCTCGAGCTCGTCGACCAACTGGCAGCGGTAGATCGCCGAGCCGATCTGGCCGGCGACGATGTGGGCGAGCAGCAGATCCTCGTCGGCGAAGGCGTCGCGCTCGACCTGCTCGAGGTTCATCACGCCCCAGACCGAGCCGGCGACGAGGATCGGCAGCGAGAGCTCCGAGCCGGGGTCGGTGTGGGCGTCGCGGCGCAGGTAGTCGGAGTCGAGGCGGGTGTCGTTGACCATCGCCGGGCGTCCCGTGCGGGCGACGCGGCCGTTGACGCCGGCCTCGACCGGCTGCTCGTGGGCGAGGAAGTCGTCCACCTGCTCGGCCAACGGCCCGGCGCCGGCGACGACGCGCAGCGAGCCGTCCGGGTCGAGGCGCTGGATCACCGCCAGGTAGTAGTCGAAGGAGTCGTGCAGCTGGCGCACCGCGATCGAAGCGACGTCCTCGATGCTGTGGGCGAGCGCGAGCTTGGTCGAGAGACGGCTGGCGACCACGAGCCGTTCGTCGCGCTCGGAGGTCCCCGGTGGCCCCAGCATGGTTATGTCGATGCCGCTCGGCTCCACGAGAAGAACGCATCGGTTTGCCGGCAGCGACTCTTTAACCCGACAGCTTCGTCCCACGCCTGCATACGCCCCGGACTATCCTCAGACGTTCCATGAATGAGGCGAATTCCGACATCGTGGTGATGAAGTTCGGCGGCACCTCCGTCGCCGGTGCCGAGGAGATCAAGCGCGCCGCGCGGCGGATCGTCGCCGCGCGCGAAGCGGGCAACCGGGTCGTCGCGGTGCTCTCGGCGCGGGGCAAGACGACCGACGAGCTCGTCGCCCAGGCTCTGGAGATCTCCGCACGGCCGGTGGCGCGTGAGATGGACATGCTGCTCTCCACCGGCGAGCGGATCTCCTGCGCGCTGTGCGCGATGGCGATTCATGACATGGGGCACAACGCGATCTCCCTGACCGGCTCCCAGGCGGGCATCGTCACCGACTCCTCCCACACCCGGGCGAAGATCATCGACGTCCGCGCTGACCGCATCCGCACGACGCTCGAAGAGGACCGGATCGTCCTCGTCGCCGGCTTCCAGGGGGTCTCGACCGACAACAGCGACGTGACCACCCTGGGCCGCGGCGGCTCCGACACGACCGCCGTCGCCCTCGCCGCCGCGCTCGACGCGAGCGTCTGCGAGATCTACACCGATGTCGCTGGTGTCTTCAGCGCCGACCCCCGCATCGTTCCCGACGCCCGCAAGCTGCCGTTCGCCTCCTATGAGGAGATGCTCGAGATGTCGGCCTCGGGCGCCAAGGTGCTGCAGTTGCGCTCGGTCGAGTACGCGCGCAACAACGGCGTGCGGATCCACTGCCGCAGCAGCTTCGAGGATGGCCCCGGTACCCTCGTGGTCAGCGAAGAGGAAAGCGAGAAGGAGAGCGTGGAGCAACCTTTCGTAACCGCAGTGACCCACTCCGACGGCGAGGCGCGGGTGACGCTGACCGGCGTCCGCGACGAACCGGGCGTGGCCGGCCGGATCTTCACCGCGCTGGCCGAGGCCGGCATCAACGTCGACGTGATCATCCAGAACGAGCCAGTCGGCGACAACGCCTTGGCCGACCTCTCCTTCACCGTCGACCGCTCCGACCTGACCGCTGCGACCGACACCGTGGCTGGGCTCGAGGTCAGCCAGGGCGTGCGCAGCGAAGAGCGGATCGGCAAGGTCTCGATCGTCGGCGCCGGCATGCGCTCCCACCCCGGTGTCGCCGCCAAGGTCTTCGAGGTGCTGGGGGGGAAGGGGATCAACATCGAGATGATCTCCACCTCGCCGATCAAGATCTCCTGCGTCATCTCCGCCGATCGCGTCCCCGACGCCGTCCGGGCGCTGCACGAGGCGTTTGAGCTGGGCGCCGATGCGGTCCGTGCCGAGGACCCGATGGGCGCACACCGGCCCACGGTCAGCGGCTGAGCTCCCGCCCTATCGATCCGATGGCGAGCGGCGGATACAGAGTCGGAGTACTGGGCGCCACCGGGGCGGTCGGCTCGACGATCCTCGAGGTGCTCGCCGAGCGCGAGTTCCCGGCCTCCGAGGTGGTCCCGTTCGCCTCCGAGCGGTCCGCCGGCAAGTCGATCGAGTCGGATGGGGAGGTGCTCGAAGTCCGTGCGCTGAGCGAGGAGACGATCCAGGGCCTTGACGTCGTCCTCTCCTCGGCCGGTGGCTCGGTCAGCGCCGAGTGGGCGCCGAAGCTGGTCGAGGCGGGCGCCGTGGTCGTCGACAACACCAGCTACTGGCGCATGCACGACGACGTGCCGCTGGTCGTCGCCGGAATCAATCCCGAGGCGGCCGACTCTCACAGGGGAATAGTCGCCAACCCCAACTGCACGACGATGGTGGCGATGATGGCGCTGGGCCCGATCCACCGTGCGGCCGGGCTCGAGCGCCTCGTCGTCTCCAGCTACCAGGCGGTATCCGGGACCGGCCAGAAGGCGATCGAAGAGCTGCGCCAGCAGTCCAAGGCGGTCCTCGAGGGCGAGGAGAACCCGCCCGCCTCGGTCTACCCGCACCGCATCGCCTTCAACGTGCTCCCACAAGTCGAGGTGTTCGTGGACGGTGACGACTACACCACCGAGGAGCGCAAGGTGATGGCCGAGACCCGCAAGATCCTCGGCCTCGGCGAGGAGGTCGGGATCTCCGCCACCTGCGCCCGCGTGCCGGTCTTCACCGGCCACTCCGAGTCGATCAACGTGCAGACCCGCGAGGATCTCTCTCCCGACGATTGCCGCCAGCTGCTCGCCGCGGCGCCCGGCGTCGCCGTCGTCGACGAGCCGGGTTCTGGCCGCTACCCGCTGGCGATCGACGCCGACGGTCGCGACGACGTCCTCGCGGGCCGTATCCGCCGCGACCCCAGCCACGAGCGCTGCCTGAACCTATGGGTGGCGGGCGACAACCTGCGCAAGGGCGCCGCGACCAACGCGGTGCAGGTCGCCGAGCTGCTGGTCGAGCGCGGCCTGATCGGCGTGCGCTCAGCGTAAGGGGTCGGTCCAGCGGACACCCGGGAAGCGAGAGAAGTCCGCGTCCCCGGAGCAGAGCTCAGCGCCGTGCTCGATCGCGAGCGCTGCCAGGTGTGCGTCGCTGGTCAGGTTGCCGGCGGTGCCCAGCGGCTCGAGTAGGCGGCGGAGAATGGGGGCGTGCTGCGGGGTGGGGTGGACGACAGTCGAGACTGGCTGCGCAAGCCACTCTTCGACGTAATCGATGGCCTCCGAGGGTGAAAGGGGGTGTTCGAGCGTAGCCGGATTGGTCGAGATCCGAATGAAACCGGTCAGGGCGAGCCAGGCGAACCCGACCTGCTCCGTTCCCGAGAGAGTCTGCTCGAGCCAGAGCTTCGCGCGCTCGTGATATTGCGATCTCCTGTTGATCGCGTAGAGCAGAAGGTTGATGTCCGGCAGCTTCACTTGCCCAGACGAAGCTTGCGAACGATCTCGGCGTCTTCGAGTTCGCCGGCCAGTTGCAGGGCCTTGTCGAGATTGACGCCGGGGCGCACCCCAAGATCTCTCGTGCGCACCCGGTAGGGCTGCACCTTCTCGTCGCTTTGCTCGAACCCGCGCCGCACGGTCGTGTTGAGGGCCTCCTTGAACGAGATGCCGGCCTCGTGTGCTGTTTCCTTCAGCTTGACGGCGACGTCGGGATCGAGGGTTACGGTGGTACGCATGTAAGCATCATAGCATCAGCGATGTGCAATCATGATGCTTCATGGGTATCGGCTTCGGCGAAGCGGTTCTGCTGTTCGGTGGGCTGCTCGCGGTCGTCGCCGCGCTCTCCGGGTTGATCCAGGGGACCGTGCTCTCGGCCTCGGTGCTGTCGGTGGCGTTCGGGATCGGGCTGGCCGCGGTGGGTGTCGTCGAAGTCGACGCCGGCGACCAGTCGATCGTCGAGCTGATCGAGCTGGCGCTGATCCTCACCCTCTTCTCCGACGGGATGTTCGTCGAGCGCGAGCTGCTGCGGCGCCACTGGAGCCCGGTCGCCCGGGCGCTGACGATCGCGATGCCGATCACGATGGTGCTGCTGGCCCTGGCGGCCAAGGCGCTCTTCCCGAGCCTCGACTGGGCCGAGGCCTTCCTGCTGGCGGCGGTGCTCTCGCCCACCGATCCGGTCGTCACCTCGGCCGTGGTCACCTCGCGGCTCGTGCCGAGCGCGGTGCGGCACACGCTCAACCTCGAGTCCGGCCTCAACGACGGCCTGGCGCTGCCCTTCGTCCTCTTCTTCCTGGTCCTCGCGACGCCGGGGGGCAGTCCCGGCGGGGAAGCCGCGAAGCTGGTTGGTGAGGCGTTGGCCGGCGGGGCGATCGGAGCGGCGCTCGGCGCCCTCGGCGGTCGCCTCCACCATCACCTCCCCGGCGGCGGCATGACGGCGCGCTATGAGGGGATCTACGCGGTGGGGTTCGCCCTCGTCGCCTTTGGCCTGTCCGAAGTGACGATCGGCAACGGGCTGATCGCCGCCTTCGTCTGTGGGATCGCGATGGCGGCGAGCGAGCGCGAAGTGCCGCAGGGGTTCGTCGAGTTCGCCGAGAACGCCAGCACGATCTTCCAGGTGCTGACCTTCTTCGTCTTCGGTGCTCTGATCATCGCTACCGGCTTCGACCACAGCATCCCGCCGCTGATCGCCTTCGTCGCCTTCGCCTTGCTGATCGCCCGCCCTGTCGCGGTCCTGCTCGCCCTGCTGCGCACCGGCCTACCGCGATCGGAGCGGAGGTTCATGGCCTGGTTCGGGCCGAAGGGCGTCGCCTCGATGCTCTTCGCGCTCTTCGTCCTCAAGTCGGGGGTGGATCACGGGGAGCTGATCTTCGACGTCGCCGCGATAGCGATCATCTGCTCGATCGTCGCCCACGGGCTCACCGACACCGTCGGCGCTCGCTGGCTGGCGCGGCGCGCAGGCATCCACGGCGAGCCGTAGTCGTCGGCTCGGAGACCTTGGGGCCGGCCGCTAGACGAGTTGCGTAGCAATTTTGTTACGAATGGGATAACTTCTTGTTTATTACGGGGAGGGCTCCTGTCTCGCAGGGGTCCCAGCTACTCCATTTTGGGGAGGGAAAGTAGCCGGATCCATGCTTGATTCCAGATTTAAACAAGAAGCAAACACCTGCTGGCAGAGCGGAGCCTAGCCTCGCCCAATGCCCTCCCTGCCCCTCACCGCCGCAGTGCTTGCCAGGGCCAGGGGGGAAATGGGGAGAATCGCCGCGGTTCTTGAAAAAGGCGATGTACACGTAGCGCTGAGCGTCCAGTCTCTGGACCATCCGGATATTTCGTCGCAGTTGGAATTGGATGCGGCAGTCCTCTCCTGTGTGCCCTCTTCGAGCGAGGTCGGGCAGGAAGTCGCCGAGCTCAAGCGCTGCCTTCCTGGGGTCCCGGTCGTGGTGCTCGTCGACGATCGGAACACGAACCAAGCGGTGCGGGAGGCGCTGGAGGCAAACGCGGAGGGGGTACTGCTCGGCTCCCAGTTCGAGGAGGCGCTCGTCGCCACGGTGCACGCCGCCAGCGTGGGGCAGATCTCGCTGCCCCGATCGCAGTACCGCCACGCCCGTCCCGTCGTGCTCTCCCATCGGGAGCGCGAGGTGCTCAGGCTCGCCGTCGGCGGGATGACCAACGACACGATCGCCGCGACCCTCTATGTCTCTCGGAGCACGGTGAAGAGCCACCTGACCTCGGCCTTCGCGAAGCTCTCGGTGCGCTCGCGAAGCGAGGCGGCGGCGGTGCTCTCGAACCCGGACGAGCCGGCGACGCGGTTGCTCTTCTATGGACAGGACGGGAACGCGGACGAGGCCGGCGACCGGGCGCTGGCGGGGAGCGGCGCATGACCGCGGGCGCCCTCGAGACGCTTGCCGCGCCGGTGCCCTTCATGGACCTCCGCCGCGATCATCTGCCGCTCGCCGACGAGTTGCGCGGGGCCTTCGAAGGCGTTCTCGAGGACGGAGGGTTCGTGCTGGGACGCGAGGTAGAGGCCTTCGAGCGCGAGTTTGGGGAGTTCTGCGAAGTCGAGCACTGCATTGGGGTCGGATCCGGCACCGCCGCACTGACCGTCTCCCTGATGGCATGCGGGATCGGCCCGGGGGACGAGGTGATCGTGCCGGCGCACACCTTCATCGCCACCGCCCTCGCGGTGCGCCATGCCGGTGCGAAGCCGGTCTTCTGCGACGTCAGCGAGGCGACCGGCCTGCTCGACGTGGGCTCCGCGGCTGCGGTGCTCAACGAGCGCACGGCGGCGATCCTGCCGGTTCACCTCTACGGCCAGGCCTGCGACATGGATGCGATCAGCGTGCTCGCCGAGCGCAACGGGCTGGCCGTCGTCGAGGACGCCGCGCAGGCGCACGGGGCTCGCTGGCGGGGAAAGCGAGTCGGGTCCTTCGGCACTGCGGCGGCTTTCAGCTTCTACCCGAGCAAGAACCTGGGCGCGCTCGGCGACGGTGGGGCGATCTGCACGAACGATGACGAGGTCGCGGCACGAGCCCGTCGCCTCGGCAACCTCGGGCAGAAGGCAAAGGGAGTGCACGTCGAAGCCGGCATGAACGAGCGGCTCGACGGCATCCAGGCGGCGATGCTGCGAGTCAAGTTGAGGCGACTCGACGGTTGGAACGCCGCGCGGCGGGCGGCCGCGGCGACCTACAGGCAGAAGCTCGAAGGCAGCTGTCGGATGCTCGCGGGGGATCGCCGCGAAGAGTGCGTCTACCACCTCTTCCCGGTGCGGCTCGAGCGTCGCGACGCCGTGCGGGCGCTGCTCGGCGACGCCGGCATCGGAACCGGCGTCCACTACTGGCCCGCTGTGCATCGCCAGCCGCCCTTCGCCGAGGACGCGGCCGCCCGGCCGCCCCTGCCGAACGCCGTTCGCTGGAGCGAGGAAGAGCTCTCGCTGCCGATGTTCGCCGAGCTGACCGAGGCGGAGATCTCGAATGTCACACGAGGGCTGGAGGAAGCCATGGAGGCGGCTGAGCGTGAGTGACATGACCGACACGCCGCTGACCTTCGGGCTGATCGGCCTCGGCTACTGGGGGCCGAACCTGCTTCGTGTGCTGGCCGACATGCCGGACGCGGAGGTGAAATGGCTGTGCGATCTCGACGTTCAGCGCCTCGAGCGGTTCGGCCGGCGCTACCCCGGCAGCGCTCGTACTACTGATGTCGACGCGTTGCTCGAGGACCCCGAGGTCGACGCGCTCGTGATCGCGACCCCCGTCTTCACCCACTTCGACCTTGCCTCCAAGGCGCTGCGGGCCGGCAAGCACACCTTCGTCGAGAAGCCCCTGGCCTCCTCCGGCGAGGAGGCGGCGCAGCTGATGCGCCTTGCCGAGCACGAGGATCGCAAGCTGATGTGCGGGCACACCTTCGTCTACAGCCCGCCGGTGCGCGCGGTGAAGAGCCTGCTCGACGCCGGCAAGCTGGGCGAGATCTTCTTCGTCTCCTCGAGCCGGGTCAACCTCGGCCTGCACCAGCCGGACGTGAGTGTGATCTGGGACCTGGGCCCGCATGACTTCTCGATCCTCCTCCACTGGCTCGACGAGATGCCGCGAGCCGTGCGTGCCGTGGGTCGGGACTCGATCGTGCCGGGCATACCTGATGTCGCCTTCATCAACCTCACCTACGAGTCGGGCATAGTCGCCAACGTCGAGCTGAGCTGGCTGGCTCCGAGCAAGCTGCGACGGACCGTGCTGGTGGGCAGCGAGAAAATGGTCGTCTACGAGGACGGCGCGCCCGAGCCGGTGCGCATCTTCGACCACGGCGTGGTCTACAAAGACCCCGAGACGTTCGGGGAGTACCAGCTCTCCTACCGCACCGGCGACATCCTCTCGCCGAAGATCGACACCCACGAGCCCCTGATGGAAGAGCTGAGGGACTTCGCCGGGGCGATCCGGAGTGGGGGCGAGACCGTCGCAAGCGCCCGCATGGCGACAGACGTCGTGCGCCTCGTCGAGGCCGCCGACGAGTCCCTGCAGCAGGGCGGCGCGGAGATCGCGATCGAGCCCGACGGGGACGAGCAGATCTTCGTCCGCTCCAAGCAGAGGCTCGCACTCGGATGAGCCGGCCGGGGGTCGACCTCGGCGTTCCCGCGGGCACCGCGCTCGGCGAGGGCGCTCTGCCGCGGCTGCAGGGCTCCCGCCAGGGCGCCGGCCTGCGCCGCCGGGTGGTTGCCCGCTGTCACAGCCACCGCGACTCGCGGCTGCGCAGGATGCTGCTCCTCGCCGATCTCGGCGGGCTCTGCGCCAGCCTCGCCGTCGCCACGCTGCTGATCCTCGAGCCACCCCGGCGAGTTCCTCTGGGGGGTCGTCTCGCTGCCGGCCTGGATCGTGGTCTTCAAGGCCTACGGCCTCTACGACCGCCACGCGAAGCGGATCAACCACGGCACGATCGACGACCTGCCCTGGCTCTTCCACGCGATGCTGCTCGGCACGCTGCTCCTGCTCGGTTTCTTCCGCCTGACGCCCGTCGGCAGCATCGAGCTGAGCGATCTCGCCAGCTTCGCGGTGATCGCCATGGTGTTGGTGACCGCCCTGCGAGCGCTGGCGGCGCGCGCCGGCACGGCGCTGCTGGGGCCCGAACGGGTTCTGCTGCTCGGCGAGGGGCCGCAGGTGGAGACCCTGGCGCGCAAGCTCGCCTCGCACCCCGAGTACGCGGTGGAGCCCGTCGGTCTGATCTCCCGCTCGGGCGCGACGCACTCCGACGACGGCCTGCCGCTGCTCGGCACGCTCGACGACTTCGACCTCGACAAGGTGGTGGCCGATCATCGCGTCGAGCGCATAGTCGCCGCGCACAAGGACTACGACGACGGCCATCTCTTCGGGCTGCTCTGCCGCTGCCGTGAGCTGGGCGTGAAGCTGAGCGTGCTGCCGCAGCTCTTCGACGCGCTCGGGCCGTCGGTCGAGCTGGACGACGTCGAGGGGGTAACCGTGCTCGGGATCACGCCGCCGGTGCTGCCGCGCTCCTCGCGCTTCCTCAAGCGGTCGATGGACATCATCGGTGCCGGGCTGATGCTGCTGATCGCCGCTCCCGTGCTGGCCGCGATCGCGATCGCGATAAAGCTCGACTCGCCGGGCCCGGTGTTCTTCCGCCAAACCCGGATCGGCCGTTACGGGCGCCGCTTCAGCCTGCTCAAGTGCCGCACGATGTGCGCCGACGCGGAGCAGCAGCGCGCTGCCCTGCTGGCGAAGAGCAAGGACCCGGGCTGGCTCCTGATCGATGACGACCCGCGCGTGACCAGGGTCGGTCGCTTCCTGCGCCACTCGAGCCTCGACGAGCTGCCACAGCTCTGGAACGTCCTCAGGGGAGAGATGAGCCTGGTCGGCCCGCGGCCGATCGTCGAGGACGAGGACCGCCAGCTCAAGGGCTGGCGGCGGGCCCGGATCGACCTGACGCCGGGCATAACGGGCCTCTGGCAGGTGCTCGGCCGGACCAGCATCCCCTTCGAGGAAATGATCAAACTCGACTACCTCTACGTGACCAACTGGTCGCTCTGGACCGACATCAGCCTGATGCTGCGCACGCTGCCGGCCGTCCTGCTCAAGCGGGGGGTCAACTAAGTGCGGACGGCGGTCCTGCTCGGCAAGGGCGACCTCGCCGTGCGGGTGGCGGAGTGGTTTCAGAACGAGGACGAGTGGCGGCTGGCGCACGTGGTGCCGGTGGTGCCCGAGCCGGCTTGGACCGCATCCCTCTGCGGCTGGGCGGGCGAGAACGGGGCTCCCTGGGTCGAGTCCGGACACTGGGCCGGCCTGCCCGGCGAGCCTGGCCAACCTCTGGCCGACCTGGCGGTCTCGGTCTTCTACGACCGCATCCTGCCTGCCGAGCTCATCGCTCGCTTCGGCCGCGCCCTCAACATCCACAACGGGCCGCTGCCGCGCTACCGGGGGGTCTCGCCGATCAACTGGGCGCTGAAGAACGGCGAGCGCAGCCACGGGGTGACGATCCACGAGATCTCGCCCGGTATCGACGACGGCCCGATCGTCGCCCAGCTCAATTACTCGATCTACCCAGAGCACGACGAGGTGGAGGACGTCTACCGGCGCGCTTTGGCCTACGGCTGGACCCTCTTCGAGCAGACGATGCCGTTGCTCGATGAGATCGAGGCGGTCCCCCAGGACGAGCGGCAGGCCACCTACTACAGCGGCCGGGACAACGACCGCCTGGGAGATCGCCGCTCTTTCACCAGGGTCCTGAGCGGGACGCGCTAATGCGTTTCGAGGGCCCGGTAGGCCGCCAGCAGTCGCTCCTCCGAGGCGTCCCAGCCAAGCGAGCCCGCCCGCTCGGCGCCGCGCCGCGCCAGGGTGAGGCGCCTGGCGGGGTCATGGGCCAGCGCCGCCACCTGCGCGGCGAAGGAATCGAGGTCGCCGCCGGCGTAGGCGATCGCATCGCCGGCCGTGCGTTTGGTCTCGAGCAGCGGGAAGGCGACGATCGGGCGGCGGGCGGCCATGTACTCGGCGACCTTGATCATCGTCGAGCGGTCGTTGAGCTCGGTGCGGGGCGCGGGGTCGAGGCAGATGTCGGCCGCGGCCAGCAGCGCAGGCACCTCGGCATGAGGCACGAGCCCTGTGAAGTGGATCCGCCCGTCCAACCCGGCCGCGACTGCCGCTTCGCGCAGCGGCCCTCGCCGCGAGCCCTCGCCGACGACGGTGAGGTGGGCGCCCGGGAGCCCGTGCTGGTCGCCGAGCGCTTCCAGCAGCGGCACCAGGGAGTCGACGCCGTCCTGGCTCTCCATGCTGCCGAGGAAGAGGAGGTGAGGATCCTCCAGCGACCCGTCCCGAGATTCGCCGGCGGCTTCGAACGCCGCGCGCGGCGGCCCGTTGCGGACGATCTCGATCCGATCCTCACTCACCCGCCCCCGCTCGATTGCCACCTCGCGATGCGACTCGTTGGCGGCGAGCACGAGTGTGGCGACGGTGAAGGTGAGGCGCTCGAAGAGGCGCAGGACGCCGCCCACGGGGGAGTTGCCGAACTTCGCCTCGAACAGCTCGGGAGCGAGGTCGTGGTGGTCGAAGACGACCCGCCGCCCCAGCAGCCGGGCGAGCAGGCCGATGCCGAAGAGGGTGTCGGGCGGGTTGTGGAGGTGGACGACGTCCGCTCCCCGCAGCAGCTCCAGTGCCCCACCCAGGTAGAGATTGGCGTTCGCGATCGTGTACTCGACCACGAATCCAACCGGGCTGGCCGGCGTCTCCGGGAGGTGGAAGCGACGCACGTGAACCATGCCGACCCGCTCCCGGCGGGGCTGGCCGGCGGCTCGCGGCGCCACCACCGTGACCCGGTGTCCGGCGGCCGCGAGGCTCTCGGCCTCGCTGCGTACCCGCACGTCCTGCGGGTAGGGATTGTTCTCGAGCAGCATGACGACGCGTGCCATCGCCGCCACCCTAGTCGGCTCCGCCGGGGATGAAGTGACGGTCGTGAGAAAGCCAGACGAAGGCGTTGCGGTCGCTTATGTCATCGGTCGCTATCCGGCTGTCTCCCACGCCTTCGTCCAGCGCGAGGTGCTGGCGTTGCGGGATGCGGGCGCCCGGGTCGAGACCGTCTCGATTCACCGCGCACGTTCCGAGGACGCGCTTGCGGCGGCCGACCGTGCCGAGGCCAAAGGCACCTACGCCCTGTTGCCGGCTCGGCTCGGCGCGCTCCTCACCGCGCATCTGCGCGCGCTCGCCTCGCCCGCCGCCTACCTGTCGACGCTGGCCCACGCCCTGCGCACTGGGCCGGCAGGGATCAGGGGACGAATCTGGCAGCTGTTCTATTTCGTCGAGGCGATCATGCTCTGGCGCCACTGCCGCCGCCGCGGCGTCCGCCATCTCCACGCCCATCACCTGAACCAGGCGAGCGACGCCGCGATGCTCGCGGTGCGCTACGCGAATGCCGCCGGCGCCGCACCGCGCTGGACGTGGAGCTTCACGATGCACGGCCCCAACGAGCTCTATGACGTCTCGCGCTTCCGGCTCGCCGAAAAGGCCACCTCCGCCGCGATGGTGGTCTGCATCAGCGACTTCGCGCGCAGCCAGGTGATGGGCTTTGCGCCCGAAGAGGCCTGGCCCCGCCTGCACGTCGTCCACTGCGGGCTCGATCCGACCGAGTTCGACGGCGACGGCAAGGCTACGGTGGACGGAGACGCCTTCCGCGTCCTCTGCGTCGGCCGGCTCGTTCCCTTCAAGGGCCAGGCGTTGCTGGTCGAGGCGATCGCTTCGCTGCGGCGCTCGGGGCTGGACGCTCACCTTACTTTGATCGGCGATGGCCCCTCGCGCGGCGATCTCGAACGCCGGGCGCACGAGCTCGGCCTCGACGACGCCGTCGCCGTCGCCGGCGCGGTGGGGCAGGACGAGATCCGCGCCCACTATGCGGCGGCGTGCGCGTTCTGCCTGCCCTCCTTCGCCGAGGGCGTGCCGGTCGTGCTGATGGAGGCGATGGCGATGCGGTTGCCCGTCGTGACGACGCGTGTGATGGGCATCTCCGAGTTGGTCGACGACGGCGACAGCGGCCTCCTGATTCGTCCCGGCCGGATCGACGAGCTGACCGCGGCGCTCGGCCGGCTGGCGCGAGACCCCCAGTTGAGGAGGCGTCTGGGGGATCGCGGCCGCGAGAAGGTCGTCGCCGAGTTCGACGTGCGCGATTCCGGCGTGCAGCTGGCGCAACTATTTGGCCGAATCTCATACCCCCGGCGTTGACTCGGGGGTTAAACCCGGATATGTACCTCACACGATCCAGCCAGATCGTGTGTTTCGACGAAAGTTGGACTAGGAGTAGGGAGGGGAGCATGGGCAGGTCGTTGATCCGTGGAGTTCCTTTTGTGGCCATTGTCTTCACGCTTGCGCTTGCCGCCCAGTCCGCGGCTGCCGAAACCTGCCGCGGTGCGGCCGACTCGGGCACCGCCACGTCCAGCTTCGACTCCGAAACCGGTGTGACCACTTTCACCGGCACGCAGGCGGCCGACGTGATCATCGGCACCAACGGCCCCGATCTGATCTATGGCTTGGGCGGCGACGACAAGATCTGCTCGCTGAAGGGCGAAGACCACGTGATCGGCGGCCCCGGCGACGACCAGATCGCCGGTGGCAACCAGGACGACAACCTCTGGGGCGGCCCGGGCAACGACCTGATCAAGGGCGTCAGCCAGAACGATCACATCGTCGGCGGCAACGGCGAAGACCGGCTCGAAGGAGAAAGCGGCGCTGACAACATTCTCGGCGGCTCCGGCAACGACAAACTCTTCGGCGGTGCCGGCGACGACAAACTCGACGGCGACAACGCCGAACCGACCTTCGGTTTCGGGACTGAAGATTTCTGCGATGGCGGCAAAGGCTCGAACACGTTCCTCAATTGCGAGCTTTCCCCGCCCTGAGCCGTGGTCTCGATGTTGACGACCTGCTTACAAGGGCTGGCTACCGCGCGCGGTTAAATTCCGGTCGGAGATGACCGGATCCCAATCAGCCGGGCCCTCGGACGCGGATCGGCCGAAGGGGCGGCGCGGCAGCTATCGCGCCGGCTTCTTTTTCGGCACCCTCAGCTTCGGGGTGGCGATCGGCCTCGGCTTCGCCTCGACGGTCCTCACCGCGCGTCTATACGGAGTCGAGACGATCGGCGACTACGCGCTCGTCTGGGCCCCCGTCGCTGCGCTCTGGGTGCTCTCGACGATCAAAGAGCAGCAGGCCCTGATCAAGGAGATCACCGGGCTCACCCCGCGCGAGCCGCGGGTGACGCAGCTCTTCGCCGCGGTCTTCACCTTCTCCGTCGGGCTGACCGCGACGATGGCTCTGGTCGATGCGCTCGTCTGCTGCTTCGTCTTCCCCGGGCCGCTGAACGCGCCCCAGCTGTTGGCGCCCGCGCTGGTCTCGATCGCCGGCTACACGCTGGTGACCAACACTGGCTGGAACTTCGACTCGATCCTCTCCGCGTTCGTCGCCGGGCGGCAGCTCTTCCACGTCCGCCTCAACGAATCGATCAGCTTCATCGTCCTGGTCACGGCGTTCGGCCTCACCTGGAAGTCGGTCTGGGGGCTGGTGATCGCGACGATCGGAGCCTCGGCGATCGCGCTGGTGCACCGCGTCTTCGTCGCGCGGCGTTTCGCCGTCCCACGGTTGAGCCGGGCCGAATACCGCAAGGGCATGGACGTGCTGCCGGGCCTGCTGCGCTTCGGCCTCAAGGCGGCGCCGGGGCAGATGGCCCTCGGCATCAGCCAGCAGGGCGGCATCTGGGCGGTCGGGATAGTCGCTCCGGTGGCGGCGGTGGGGGCGTTCAGCCGCGCCCTCGTCATCCCCAAAAACGTCCAGCAGGCGAGCATGCGGGTGACCGAAGTCCTCTTCCCGACCCTGGTCGGACGCCATAGCGCCGGTGACGGCCATGGCTTCGACCGGGCGCTGATCGATTCGATCCGCTACGAAGTGATCGGCATGCTGCTGCTCGCCGCGGTGCTGGGCGGGGCGGCCCACTCCGTGCTCGACATCTTCGGGCCGGGGTTCAGCGCGGCCGTCCCGGCACTCGTCCTGCTGCTCTTCTTCCCGGTCCTCGCCTCGATCTCGATCACCCAGACCCAGGCCCTCTGGGCGGTTGACCGCCCCGGCCTGACCAGCATCGTCGCAATGGCCCGCCTCGCCGTGACGATCGTCCTGCTGGTCCTCTTGACGCCGGCGATGAATTTCGCCGGCCCGGCGATCGCGTTGCTCGCCGGCATGCTGGTCTCGGTGGTGCTCTTCGGCTTCGTCCTGCGCAGGCACCTGACGCGGCCATTGCGCAGCACCTGGCCGCTGCGCGAGCGCGCCACCCTCGTCGTCGCCTACGCCGCCGGCTTCGGCGCGGCTCACGCCGTCGAGCGGGCCGCTCCGTCGCTTGCCGCGCTGCCCCTCTGCCTCGCCGCCGGGACCCTGGCTTACGTAGCGGTCTTCGTCCTTGGCGGCGGCGTCAACCGCCGCGACCGGGAGCGGATCGGCGTCATGCGCGCTCGCGTCCGCTCGCGCATCGGCAAGGGGAGGTGGAGCCGGACGCCGCGAACCGCCGTGCTCTCGCTGGCTCTGCTTGCCGCCACCCTCGCCTGGGGAGCGACCTCGGCGAATGCCTACGTCTACTGGTCCGACGGCGACGCCGCCGGCTCGCTGGGGCGGGCTGAGCTGAACGGCGCCGCCAACCCGGGCGACGGTTGGCTTCCCGGGCTCGCTTCGGGCTGCGGAATCGCGGTCGACGGCTCCCACGTCTACTGGACGACCCGGGAGGGGACGGTCGGCCGGGCGAACCTCGACGGCTCCGCCATCGACGAGGACTTCATCGCCCTGCCGAGCGGCTGGGCCTGCGGCGTCGCCGTGGACGCGAGCCATCTCTACTGGGCAAGCAACTCCAGCGGCAAGCTGGGCCGTGCCGGGCTCGACGGCTCGAACGTCCAGGCCGCCTGGATGTCACCCGGAGCGGGTCACGGTTGTGGGATCGCCGTCGACTCCACCAGCGTCTACTGGGCCACCCCCTCAGGGGTGTACAGCGCTCCGCTCGGGGGTGGGCCGGTCTCGACGATCTCCGAGGCGACCACCGACAACTGCGGTGTGGCCGTCAACGCCGCCCACATCTACTGGGCGACCGGCGCGGGACAGATCGAGCGGGACACGCTCGGCGGCGGCCCGCCGACGCCGATCGTCGAAGCGCCGTTGTCTCCCTGTGGCGTCGCCGTCGACGCGAACTACCTCTACTGGGCAAACTCCGCATCCGACACGATCGGCCGCTCCAACCTCGACGGCTCCGGCGTCGATCAGCGCTTCGCCGAAGGGGCGCGGCATCCCTGCGGAGTTGCGGTCGACTCCCTTGGCTCGGCGAGCCCCGGTCGCGGATCGGCCACGTCCCCGTCGGCGCCTCCCTCGAACGTGTTCCGGCTGGGGGAGGTGAGGAAGAACAAGAGGCGCGGCACGGCGCGACTCGAAATCCTTCTGCCGGGCCCGGGCACCGTGGTGCTCGCGGGCCGCAAGGTGATCGAACGCCGGGTCGCCGAGAACGTGCCGGTCCAGGCGAATGGGAAGCTTGTCCCGGTCGACATCAAGGTGAAGCCGCGTCACCGCACGCGTTCGCTCCTGGCGACCTACGGAGTCGTGGTCGCTCCGCTCAGCGTGACCTTCACGCCCGTCGGGGGCTTCTCGAGGACTCGCTACACCCGCGTCTGGCTGGCGCTCGCCGAAAAGCCGCGGCGCGGGAAGCGTGCCGCCCGCCTCTACCCGACAGGATGCAGGTCCATCTTCAGCACTTGCAGGCGGTCCCAGGGGAAGGACGCCAGCAACTGGCTGGGGTACTTGCCTTCGAAGTAGCCGTCCAGGCCCAGGTAGGGGTTCTTGGCGGCGGTGACCGGGTCCTGGGCGATCAGCTTGACCACGCTCGCCCCGTCGCGCACGAAAAGGCCGTAGCGCTGCGCCGCTTCGGCGATCAGGCGGGTGGTCCGCGGCAGGTGCAGGGCGGCGATGTCGAGGTCGGGGTCGAGGCGCAGATGGGCGCCCTCGGGGAGCGCCAGCGGATTGGTCGATTCGCCGTCGCCGCGCTTGGCCGGCGAGGAGTAGACCCCGGCGCGCACTTCGGGGATCGGCATCGCCAGGGCGTGGTTGATTTCACCTCGTTCGAGGTCTTCGAGCGTGATCACCCCTCCGGCGATCGACAGCGAGGTCGCCGAGGCCCCCCAGTAGGGGCCGGCGCCGGGCCAGGCTTCGGGGCCGTAGACGCCGGGGTTGGTGGAGACGTCGCGCATCGCCCCGCCCCAGGAGGCCTGCGGGCCTTCCGGCGTGCGCCGCAGTCGCCAGAACTCCCAGAGGCGGTCGCTGGAGGGCTGCCAGACCACCAGGTGGCCGTCGGTGCCGCCCGAGGGGCGCGCCCCGGGGGGCAGGGGCACCGCTTCGAAGGCCGAGCGCAGGGCCGGAGCCGGGTACTGGCTGTCGAGCTGCACCTGCACCGCCGGCTGCTCGGCCCCGACCGTGTAGATCGGCACGCTGTAGCGGGTGGTGCCGATCCAGGGGCCGTCCCCGGCGCTCTGCTCGCTTTCGATCTCGGCGTCAAAGGCCTTCGTCAGCCGCGCCGATTCTGGGTCCAACGGGGCCTTGTCGGGGAGCGGGGTGTTCCAGAAGCTGGTCGGGGAGAAGAAGCGGAAGTGGGTCGGGGAGGCGGCAGAGGCGGTCGCCCGGTTCAGGGCCCTTGCCGCGGATACGGACACCGCCGCCGCCGGCTGGGCGACGCAGAGTAGGGCTGCACAGACGAGGAGGGCGATCGGCGCAAGCGCCCTCGCCGTCGAAGTGGACCGGGAAGCCATCGGAAGGTCCGGTATCGGCAACCGCGGCGAACTTCACAACCCCCGCACGACGCCTTGGACGATCATCCGTCCCGCCTCTACCCGACAGGATGCAGGTCCATCTTCAGCACTTGCAGGCGGTCCCAGGGGAAGGACGCCAGCAACTGGCTGGGGTACTTGCCTTCGAAGTAGCCGTCCAGGCCCAGGTAGGGGTTCTTGGCGGCGGTGACCGGGTCCTGGGCGATCAGCTTGACCACGCTCGCCCCGTCGCGCACGAAAAGGCCGTAGCGCTGCGCCGCTTCGGCGATCAGGCGGGTGGTCCGCGGCAGGTGCAGGGCGGCGATGTCGAGGTCGGGGTCGAGGCGCAGATGGGCGCCCTCGGGGAGCGCCAGCGGATTGGTCGATTCGCCGTCGCCGCGCTTGGCCGGCGAGGAGTAGACCCCGGCGCGCACTTCGGGGATCGGCATCGCCAGGGCGTGGTTGATTTCACCTCGTTCGAGGTCTTCGAGCGTGATCACCCCTCCGGCGATCGACAGCGAGGTCGCCGAGGCCCCCCAGTAGGGGCCGGCGCCGGGCCAGGCTTCGGGGCCGTAGACGCCGGGGTTGGTGGAGACGTCGCGCATCGCCCCGCCCCAGGAGGCCTGCGGGCCTTCCGGCGTGCGCCGCAGTCGCCAGAACTCCCAGAGGCGGTCGCTGGAGGGCTGCCAGACCACCAGGTGGCCGTCGGTGCCGCCCGAGGGGCGCGCCCCGGGGGGCAGGGGCACCGCTTCGAAGGCCGAGCGCAGGGCCGGAGCCGGGTACTGGCTGTCGAGCTGCACCTGCACCGCCGGCTGCTCGGCCCCGACCGTGTAGATCGGCACGCTGTAGCGGGTGGTGCCGATCCAGGGGCCGTCCCCGGCGCTCTGCTCGCTTTCGATCTCGGCGTCAAAGGCCTTCGTCAGCCGCGCCGATTCTGGGTCCAACGGGGCCTTGTCGGGGAGCGGGGTGTTCCAGAAGCTGGTCGGGGAGAAGAAGCGGAAGTGGGTCGGGGAGGCGGCGGGCCGGTCTTCCTTTGCTGCCGGCGTGGTCTGCGGCAGGCTGCCGCTGCCGCAACCGGCCACGATCGAGCCGAGGCAGAAAAACGCCGCGACCGCCCCCCGGACTGTCCACCGGGGAGCGACTCAGATGCTCCAGGTGGAAAAGCTCTTGCCGGTCAGCGCGCGCAGGCGCTCGACCTGCGGCTCGAACAGCTCTGTGAGGCGGTGGCGCAGGTCGTCGTCCAGCGTCGTCGGGGGGACCTCGGACCAGGCGGCTTGCTCGAGCGAGCCGCGCAGCTTGCGGCGCAGGCCGCGCGGAAGCATCCGCAGCGGCGAGGACGCGAGCCCTTTCCTCAGCCGCACATAGGCGAGTGGATACCTGCGGTTGCTTCCGCCGGTGTTCAGTTCCTCGTCGAAGGCCGAGGGATCGACCGCGGCATCGACCCCCAGGAAGTCGAAGATCTCCGCCAGCGTCGAGGCCCGCTCGGCGAGCAGGTCGGCCTGGTCGACGACCAGCACGCGGTCCCGAGAAAACCGCTCGAGGTAGAGGTCGAGCTGCATCGCGTAGAGGCTGGGGCAGAGATACACGCAGTAGGGGTCCGAGAGATCGCTCAGAGCTTCCTCGATGGACCGCCGCTCGCCTTCCATCGCGACCCGGTAGCGGTACTGCGACACGGTGCGCGCCACGGGGTCGCGGACGAGGTAGACGAACTTCGCCTCGGGCACCAGCTCGTGGATCGCCGCCGGCACGCCGCTGCGCCGCGGATGGTTCGAGTAGCCGACGGAGGCCTCGCCGCGGACCGCGAAGCGAGGGTCGAAGAGGGCTTCGTACTCGTCGCGATCGCTGACCACCTTGCCGATCGGGAAGGGGATCCCGTTGGCCGAGCTGGAGAAGAAGTTCGGCTCCTTGATCGCCGACATCTGGATTTCCTCGTGCTGGCCGAGGTAGTGGTGGAGGCTCGAGGTGCCCGCCTTCGCCGCCCCGATGATGAAGAAGGTAGGGAGGGACACACCGCCTCCTAGGACGCCGCCTTCGCCTCGAGCCTCGACTCGCGGACGAAGGCGAGCGCCCCACCGACGAGGAGCCCGACGACGAGCCCGATGAAGGCGAGGATCATGAAGGTGGAGCGCCGATCGCTGGTCGCTTCGGTGGCCGGGGAGATCACCTGGATCAGCTGGGTGGCCACCTGGCTCTGGATGCTCGCCGTGTAGGCCTTGCCGAGCGCGTCCACCCGCAGCGACGCCGCCTCGACTTCGCTGCGCGCCGAATCGAGTTCTTCTTCCGCCGAGGGGGTCGAGCCGGCCTTCGCTTCGGCGCTGGCGATGCTCAACTGCTGTTGGGCCAGCTTGCGGTCGACGATCGCCGCTTTGTATTGACGGTAGAGCCGCAGGCTGTCGGGGTTGTCCTGGTTGAGCTTCGCCGCATAGCGGATCAGGGAGCGGCTGGTGTGGTTGGCCAGCGCCACGGCCTGGTCGGCATTCGGCGAGGTTCCTTCGACGCGGAAGACCGGGCTTTCCGGCACCGGCGTGGCGGAGACATGTTCCTGCACGTCTTTGACCGAGATGCCGGTTTCGGCGGAGACCGGCTTCGCAACCGCCAGCGCGGTCGCGGTGCGGCTGTATCCGGTGGCCAGCGCCTGGGTCGCGACCGCGTATCCCGACAGCGCGCCGGGAGAGGTGATGTCGATTCGACCCACGGCGAGGCGCGCCGTCGCCGTGTAGGTGGGCGTTCGAAGCAGGGCGACGCCGGTTCCGATCAGGACGAACACGACGACCGAGAGCAGTACGACCCACCAGTTCCAGAGCATCGCTCGCCACAGGTTCACCGTGGGAGGAGGAGCCAACATCTTGCTGTCGTCTTGTACGACGATCAAAGGGACCGGTAGCTTACCTGCAGGGTATGGCCACACCTCTGGAGATCGGGCGCAGGCAGATCGGCAGGGTGCGGCGTTCGGGGGAACACATCCTGCGGCAGGCCAGTGCGGCGGGCCGCCCACTCCCGGACTTCCTGATCATCGGCGCGCAGAAGGCGGGCACGACCTCGCTGCACGCATATCTGTGTGAGCATCCGCGCGTCCCCGCCCCGGCGAAGAAGGAGGTTCACTTCTTCGATCAGGAGTTTCACCGTGGTACGGACTGGTATCGCGCACACTTTCAACGGGAAAAGGGCGAGAGCACGCTCTGCGGCGAGTCCACGCCTTACTATCTCTTTCACCCCCTGGCCCCGCAGCGCGTCGCCGAGGTGCTGCCGAACTGCAAGCTGATCGTCCTCCTGCGCGACCCGGTCGACCGCGCGTTCTCGCACCATAACCATGAGTGTGCGCTTGGCTTCGAGGATCTCGATTTCGAGCGGGCGATCGCGGCGGAGCCGCAGCGGCTGTCCGGAGAGGAGAAGCGGCTCGCGGCGGAGCCGCGTTACCGCTCCTTTGCCCACCAGCACCACTCCTACCTCAGCCGCGGCCGCTACGCCGAGCAGCTCGAACGCTGGCTCGAGAGCTTTGGCCGCGAGCGGCTGCTCGTCCTCAGCGCCGAGGACCTGTTCGCGGAGCCGGGCAGGATCGTCGGCGAAGCGCAGGAGTTCCTCGGCCTCGCCGCGGAGACGCCCGCCGATCTCTCCGCCAAGAACGCCCGGGCCTATGCGCCGATCGGCGCGGAGACGCGGGCCGAGTTGCGGGCGGCTTTCGAGTCGCACAACCGGCGCCTCTACGAGCTCGTCGGTCGCGACTTCGGCTGGGACTGAGCGGCAGTGCTGATCGTCAACGCCGACGACTGGGGCCTGCGCCCCGAGGTCACCGATGCGATCCTCGAGTGCTGGCGGGCCGGCGCGATAACCAGCGCTTCGGCGATGGTCCACATGGAGGACAGTGGCCGGGCGTTCGAGCTCGCGGCGCGGGAGGACCTGCCGCTCGGGCTTCACCTCAACCTGACCACCCCGTTCACGGCCGCGGACGTGCCGCCGGATCGCCGGCGACGTCAGGAGCGCGCCGTCGCCTACTTCGCCGGCCCGGGGCGCCGCCGTCTCCTCCTCGACCCGAGCGTCCGCGGGCTGGTCGACTCCTGCATCGCCGACCAGCTCGAGGCCTTTGCCGAGTCCGCGGGCCTGGCCCGTCATGCTGATGGCCACCAGCACATCCAGGTCTGCCCGACCGTGCTCCTCGCGCCCTCGCTGGGCCGCCTCGCCGGCCTGCGCCGCGCCCAGAGCTTCCTGACCGGCCGGCGATCGACCGTAAAGCGTGCCTACCGCGGCACGATCAACCTTGCTCTCCGCCGCCGCTTTCGCTCGGTGCGCTTCGTCTCCCTGCGGGATCTGCATCCGGATCTGGGTGGCACAGGGCTGGACCGTCTGGCAGACCTTGCCCGCCGAGAAGACGTCGAGGTGATGGTGCACCCGGCCTGGCAAGAGGAGCGACAAGTGCTTCTCTCTACCGGCTGGCTGCGATTGCTGGCAAGCCTGCCCACCGGCTCGCACGAAGATCTCCTCTGAGGATCCAAGGCCGCGAGCGTCGCCCGCCGCCGCCTTGCTCAAGCCTCTGGACTTCGCTCTCTCTGCTCGGGCAGCGGTATCTCCTCGACGTCGATCTCTCTCACGGTGGCCAGGACCGCGTCGAGGGCGTGGCCGGAGAGAGTCTCGTGCTCGAGCAGGGACCGCGCCGTCTCCTGTACCGCGTTCCAGTTGGCTCGCAGAACGTGCAGGGCCCTGTCCTTCGCCTCCTCGACGAGGCGCTCGGTCTCGTCGTCGATCACGTCGAGGGTGTGGGGGCCGACCGAGCCGAGGTCCTGCAGCGAGTTGCCGAGGAAGACCTCGCCGCCGGCCTCGCCGATCGTCACCGAGCCCAGCGCCGGGCTCATCCCGTAGGAGGTGACCATCTGGCGGGCCAGTTTGGTCGCCGCGTGCAGGTCGTCCATCGCCCCGGTCGACCCCTCGCCGAACTCCGCCCACTCGGCGGCGGTGCCGGCGAGGATCGCGACGAGGTGGCGCTCGAGGTCCGACTGGGCGTGCATCACCGCATCGCGGTCGGTGAGCATGTGCGCCGCGGTGCCGAGCTGGCGCCCGCGGGCGACGATCGAGAGCTTCTGGGCGGAGACGACCTGGCCGATCGCGCGGGTGGCCACCGCGTGTCCGGACTCGTGGATCGCGATCCGCCAGCGCTCCTCCTCGCTGAGGACGTGCGTCTTCTTGGCCGGGCCGGCGACGACCCGGTCGATCGCCTCCTCGAGGGTCGCCTGATCGATCTCACTGAAGCCCTCGCGCACGCTCAGCAGCGCCGCCTCGTTGACCAGGTTGGCGAGCTCGGCGCCGGAGAAGCCAGGGCAGAGTTTGGCGATCTCCGAGAGATCCACACCGGGGGCGAAGCTGCGACCCTTGGCGTGCAGCTCGAGGATTTCGAAGCGCCCGTGCACGTCGGGGACGTCGACGGTGACCTGGCGGTCGAAGCGGCCCGGCCGCAGCAGAGCGGGGTCGAGGATGTCGGGCCGGTTGGTCGCGCCCATCACGCAGACCCCGGCGTCGCCGCCGAAGCCGTCCATCTCGACCAGGAGCTGGTTCAGCGTCTGCTCGCGCTCGTCGTTTCCCTGGCCGACGCCGGCGCCGCGCTTGCGCCCGGCGGCGTCGAGCTCGTCGATGAAGATGATCGACGGTGCCGACTTGCGTGCCTTGGCGAAGAGGTCGCGGATACGGGCCGCGCCGACGCCGACCAGTGACTCGACGAACTCGGCGCCCGAGGCGGAGAAGAAGGCCGCGTCGGCTTCCCCCGCGGTAGCGCGGGCGAGCAGCGTCTTGCCGGTTCCCGGGGGGCCGACCAGGAGCACACCCTTCGGTGCGGCGGCGCCCATGTCGAGGTATTTGGAGGGATCCGCGAGGAAGTCGCGGATCTCCTTCAGCTCGGCCAGCGCTTCACCGGCGCCGGCGACCGAGTCGAAGGTGATCGCCGCTTTCTCACCCTTCTTGCGGCGTTTGCCTTTGCCCTTGAAGACCGAGAAGGCGCCGACCCCACCCGAGCCGTCGCCGGCCTGTTGGCGGATGAAGAAGGCGAAGAGGCAGACGAGGATCAGGATCGGCAGCAGGAACTGGACGACGAGCACCCGTTCGGACTTGCCCGACTGGGGGTTGACCGCGACTCGCGTGTTGCCGGCGGTCAGCTCGGCGAAGATCTGCTGGGTGGCCGCGTCCGAGGCGGGGTAGTCGGCGTAGAGCTCGAGGCCGCCGGCGGTTTCGACCACCACCTGGTGGTCATAGTCGAGCAGCGTCGCGCTGCGCAGCAACTCGCCTTCGCCCAGTTGGGTCACGGTGGAGAGGGGGACCTTGCGGCCAGCGCCCTCAGGGCCCAGCGAGCCCAGCAGGGAGAAGAAGGTGATCAGCAGCGCCGCGGAGGCGATCAGCAGGAAGGTCGAGAGCGGGTCGCGGCGCAGCAGCCGCCACACCGGGCCCAGCACCTCGGCAGCCCCCTCACCCAGGGAGCGACGCTGTTTGTTCGTTGCGAGGCGGGGATTGGACATGGCTTGAGCGCCGCGGGGCGCTGAAGGTGAGGACAATCTCCGCTCGTGGGGTCAGCCATGTAAAGAGGTTGTAATGAGGGTGAAAAGCCGCGACCGCGGCCGTACCGTTTTGCAACGAAACGGTTGCACCAAATTCACCAGGAGTTCCCTTGACGTTCACAGGACCGGGTGCGAAGAGGACGAGGATCGCGGCTTAGTCCCGCTGGGAGAAATGCGGGAAACGATCCAAGGAGAATCCATGTTGCGTCTCAGAAGGAAGTCCCCTGGAAAGGCCGGCGTGCGCGTCGCGCTCCTTTCCGGCGCGGCGGTTGCCGCACTCGGGCTTGGCGCCCTCAACGCGGGCACCGCAGCGGCCGCACCGGGCTGCGCCGGCACCAGCATCACCGGCAAAGGTTCCTCGCTGCAGAACATCGCACAGACCAAAGTCTGGGCCCCGGGCTTCGAAGCCCTCTGTCCCGGCAAGGCCATCTCCTACGTCTCCTCGGGCTCCGGCGCCGGGCTGGCGGAATGGAACTTCAACGATGGCGAAGGCCCTCTGAACACCGAATTCAGCTTCATCGGCACCGATGACGCTCCCACCGCGGCGCAGATCTCGAACGCCGAGAAAACCGCCGGCGGCGCCCAGGTGGCGGTTGTCCCGGTCGCCCAGACGTCGATCGCGATCGTCGCCAACCCGCCCGCGGGATGTGAAGTCGAACTCGTGACCAACAGCGACCTGGCCGGAATCTTCGAAGGCCGGATCAAGGAATGGTCCAAAATGGAAGGCGCCGAAGGCTCCTGCAACTCGCCGATCACGCGCGTCGTCCGTCAGGACGGCTCGGGCACCACGTTCCAGTTCAAGAACTACCTCTTCCAGCTGTTCAAAAAAGGCCTCTCCTGCACCGAAGGCGAAACCGAAGGCAAGAAGAGCTGGCAGGAACTGGAGCCGATCGGAGCGGGCAGCCACCCGAACATCGACTGGCCCGAAAGCTGTCCCGAAAAAACCCTGAGCACCGTCATCCACCCCGTCAGCAAAGGCGGTGGCGAAGTGGTCAAACTGGTCAACAACACCGCCGGTTCGATCGGCTACGCCGCACTGCCGGATGCCAACGCGAACATCGCCGGCACCACGACGGTCCTGGCCCTGCAGAACAACGGTCAGAAAAAAGGCGGCGAAGCCAACTTCGCCAACGCCGCGTCGGGCTCGACTGCCAACTGTGGCGGAATCACCTACTCCGGGTTCAAATTGAGCACCGGTACCGACGTCGACTGGTCCGCCGTCTTCGGCGCCAAGCCGTCGGTGGGTGGCAAAAGCTACCCGCTGTGCACGCTGACCTACGACCTGGCCCTGCACGGCTACAAAGCCGCCGGGTTCAGTGAACCGCAGTTCCTGACCGCCCGCGACTACCTGAACGAATACATCGTCCAGACGGCCGGCCAGGAAGCAATCGCCAGCAATTTCTACAGCGGCCTGCCGAGCTCCGCCGAACCAAAATTCGACGTTCTCGGTGCTGCCCGCAAGGCGGCGAAAACGATCAGCTTCTAGCTGACCGAGATGTTCGTGCGGGTCTCCGAATAGGAGGCTCGAGCTGAGGCTGAAGGACCGGGTGAGAGCCCGGTCCTTCACCTTTTCTTAACCCTATTGTCGCTGGGGTTCTCCTGGATATTCACACTTGCACCCCACGTACCCGAAAGCATCGACTGCAACTGATGGACTCGAGTGGAAAGGGTGCGCGAATGGAAGGCTTGTCGACGTTGGGTGGGGTTCGTAGAACTCGCAAAAGCGGTCAGGCGCTGATCGCCCTTTTCGCGGCACTCGCTCTCTTTGCGACCCTCGCCCAGTCCGCCTCCGCCAAGGGCGGCGGCCAGATCGGCGAATCCTGGGGCACTCCCGGCATCGGCAACGGTCAGCTCTTCAACCCGGCGATGTTCGGCGCGGATCCCGTCGACGGCACCGTCTACACCGGCGACTACACCGGCGAACTCTCCAAAGAAGCCTCCAACTACCGGATCCAGCAGCTCTCGGCGAGCGGTGAATTCAAAGCCTCGGCAGAAATCAAACGCTTCCCGGTGGCGAAAAAAATCATCGGCCTGCAGGGGATCGCGGTGGATCACAGCCTCGGCCGCATCTACATGGTCGAATCCTGTCGCGTCGGGACGCTCGGTGGCACCTTCACCTGCAAAGAACTGGGCGCCAAGCTCGCGGCACGCAAAATCCTCGTCTACTCGACAACCCCGGAAGCCGGGAAACTCGTCCCCGACAAAACCACGCCGACGATCGCCCTGCCCGAAGGCGAAAAAGAGATCTACAACGTGCAGGCCGTCACCGTGGACCCCTCCAACCACGACATCCTGATCCTCGGCGAAGAAATCGGCGGCCACAAGGTCGTGCAGCGAATCAGCTCCTCCGGCGTCCTTGGCGCCCGCTTCACCGACACCAGCGACGTTTTGAAACCGTCGACCGGCGGCGGCGAAGACAGCTTCGCCAGTTCATTGGCGGTCTCCAACACCGGTGTCGCCTACACGATGACCGGGCAGAAAACGCCGGGCACGACCTTCACCCGCGCCTGGCAGCTTCCCTCCAGCCTCGCCAGCCTGGAAGCGGTCCCCGGCTTCGCCTCCGCCGCTGAAAAAGAAGGCTGGCCGCTGGGCCACGAGAGCAAAGTCGAAGCGGCCTTCGGTGGGCCGCAGCTGGCGATCTCCGCCGACGGCAGCACCCTCTACTGGAAGGAATACCAGGTCAACTCGGGCACTCCGGCCGAACCCGGCGAACTGCTCGTCCGCGGCTACTCGCTGAGCAAAGGCGAAACGACCGCGGTCTGGGGCGGTGGCACCACGAAATGCAAGATCGCCACCTCCAATGCCGCTCTCGCGGCCAGCTCGGGCGGCAACCTCGCCGTGCTCGACACCGGCGCCGAAACCGTCAAACCCGGCGACAAACCTGCCTACGGCCTCAAGGTCATGACCCTTGGCGCGGGCGGCGCCGGCTGCGTCGAACCGGTCGCCAAATTCACCGTCAACGGCAAAAAAGAAGGCGAAGAACCGACCGGGATCAAACCGGGCGACACGGTCACCTTCAGCGCCGCCAGCTCCGAACTGCTCGGCGGCTTCCGCAAGGAACTGATCTGGAAATTCGGCGACGGCAGCGAAAAAACGGTGGTGCAGCCCAAAGAAGAAGAAGAAGCCCCGGCAACCGTCACCCACGTCTACTCGAGCGGGGCCAAAGTCACCGTCAAGCTCGAAATCAAGCTGCTCAACCCACCCTTCGGCAATCCGGACCCGGTTGAAAGGACTTTCACGGTCGGCACCCCGACCAAACCCAAATTCAAACTCAAAGTGACCAAGCCGGGCTCAGGCTCGGGCACCGTGACCAGCTCGCCGTCGGGGATCAACTGCGACCCGACCTGCGAAGCCGAATTCGAAGAAGGCAAAGAAGTCGAACTGAGCCAGGTGGCCGATTCCGGCTCTGAATTCAAAGGCTGGGGCGGAGCCTGCAGCGGCAGCGGCGCCTGCAAAGTCACGATGAGCGAAGCCAAGTCGGTCACGGCCGAATTCGCGCTCGAAAAACACCTGCTCTCGGTGACCAAGACCGGCTCCGGCGCCAGCCTCGGCACGGTGACCAGCTCCCCGGCGGGCATCGAATGCGGCACGACCTGCTCGGCCCTCTTCAACCACGGCACCGAAGTCACCCTCACCCCCAGCACCGAACCCGGCTCCGAATTCAAAGGCTGGTCGGGCGCCTGCACTGGCAGCGGCGCCTGCAAAATCACGATGAGCGCGGCCAAATCGGTCAGCGCCGAATTCGTCGCCACGTCGAGCTTCCTGCTCACGGTCAAGAAGGCAGGTTCGGGCTATGGCCCCGTGACCAGCTCACCCGCGGGCATCGATTGCCGCTCGGTCTGCTCCGCCGCCTTCACCGGGGGCTCCACCGTCACGCTCAGCGCCGAACCCGGCCCGGGCAGCAAACTGACCTGGACCGGCTGCGACTCGATCGTCGGCGCCAACGAATGCAAAGTGACGATGTCAACGGCGAAGGAAGTCCTCGCCACCTTCGAAGAAGCCCTCTGCACCGGTGCGAACATCACTGGCGCCGGCTCCTCGCTGCAGCGGATCGCCCAGACCGAAGTCTGGAAGCCGGGCTTCGAGGGCGCGACCTGCAACGGCGGCACCCACCCGACGGTCACCTACAACTCGACCGGCTCCGCGGCCGGGATGAGCGCCTGGAACTTCGACGGCGCCAAGGGCTCGATCGACACCGGGCTCAGCTTCATCGGCACCGACGACGCGCCGAGCGCGGCGCAGATCGCCAACATCAAGAGCAAAGCCGGCGGCGCCCAGCTGGCGGTGATCCCGGTCGCCCAGACCTCGATCGCGATCCTCGCCAACCCGCCGGCGGGCTGTGAAGTCGAAGCGATCACCAACAGCAACCTGGCCGGGGTCTTCGAAGGCCGGATCGCCAACTGGAAAAACCTCGAAGGCGCCGAAGGGACGTGCGACTCGCCGATCACCAGGGTCGTGCGCAAGGACGGCTCGGGCACCACCTACCAGCTCAAGAACTACCTCTTCCAGCTCTACAAGAAGGGCCTGCTCTGCACCACCGGTGGCACCGAAGGCAAGTCGAGCTGGCAGGAAATGGAGCCGATCGGCAGCGGCGCGCACCCCAACGTCGACTGGCCCGAAAGCTGCAGCGAAAAAGCGCTGAGCGCGATCGCCCGCCCGACTAGCGACGGCGGCGGCGAAGAGGTCAGCAAGGTCAACTCCACGGCGGGCAGCATCGGCTACGCCGCCCTGCCTGACGCCAAAGCAGGTATCTCAGGCACGACGACGGTCCTGGCCCTGCAGAACAACGGCCAGAAGAAGGGCGGCGAAGCCAACTTCTCCAACGCCGCCTCGGGCTCGACCGCCAACTGCGGCGGGATCGCCTACTCCGGGTTCAAACTCGGCACCAACCGCGACGTCGACTGGTCGGGCGTCTTCGGCGCCAAGCCCGGGGTTGGGGGCAAAAGCTACCCGCTGTGCACGCTTACCTACGCCCTTGCCTTCCACGGCTACGGCGCGGCCGGGTTCAGCGAAGCCCAGGAGGTCACCGCCCGCGACTACCTGAACGGCTACGTCGTCCGCCCGGCTGGCCAGGAAGCGATCGCGAGCCACTTCTACAGCCCCCTGCCGAGCTCGGCGGAAGCGAAATCCGACGTCCTCGGCGCGGCACGCTGGGCAGCGGCAGGCATCAGCTTCTAGCCCGAGCCGAGGGTGAAGAGTTTAGGGTGCGCCAATGACGACGACTCCTGTCCGCATCCTGCTTGGACTTGGGCTGGTCGCCTGTCTGTTTTGTGGCTTGGCGGACGGGGCTGTGGCAAATCCGATCACGGCCGAGAACGCCCTGGCCGGCGATGGCCACTGGCTCTCCTATGAACACCTTGCTCCCGCTTCGACGATCCAGGGGTACTCCTCGGAGTCGAGCGTGGCGCCGGGGGGGACGCTTCATCTTCACGTCGACAGCCCGTCCAGCAGCTACCGCGTCGAGGTGGACCGCCTCGGCTGGTACGGGGGGGAAGGGGGACGGCGGGTGGCGTGCGTTCCGGGCTGCTCGGGAAGCGAGCCTCCGGTTTCCCAACCCAACCCGCCGATCGTCGATGAAACGACGGGGCGGTTGGACGCCAACTGGACCGTCACCGACGCCGTGTCGATCGGTGCCGGCTGGACCTCCGGCTACTACGTCGCTGAGTTCGTCGTCACCTCGGGCCCCGACGCCGGCGATGTGGCGTGGTACCCGTTCGTCGTAACTCCTCCCGCCGGCAATGAATCCACCATCTTGGTGCAGGTGCCGATCAATACCTGGCAGGCGTACAACCCCTGGCCGGGAGGCGCCGGGGGGCGCAGCCTCTACAACTCCAACAGCGGCGAAAAAGGTGCGGCGACGAAGGTGTCCTTCAACCGCCCGCTGACGATCCGGCCCGAAGCCTCCTCCTCGTCCTATTACCAGGAGCCGGTCTTCGGGCGGGAGGTGCAGGCGGTCCGCTTCCTCGAGCGCGAAGGCTACGACGTCTCCTACGTCACCGACGCCGACGTCGATCGGGACCCCGGCATCCTGCTGAGGCACCGCGTCGACATGGTTCTCGGTCACGACGAGTACTGGACCGCCGCGATGCGCGACGGCTGGGACGCGGCGCTCGCCGCCGGGCACAACGAGATCTTCATGGGGGGCGACATCGGCACGTGGATGGTTCGGTACGAGGACGGCGGACGGACGCTGGTCGGCTACAAGGGCCACCACGATCCCGTGACTCCGCCGACCAAGAAGTTCCGCGACCAGGTACCGCCCGAACCGGAGTGCGAACTCGAGGGCGTGCAGTACGACGACCATACGAGTCACGGAGGGCAGGGCGACTACATCGTCACCGCCGGCGCCGCTTCGAATCCCTGGATCCTGGCCGCTGGGCTCGAACCCGGCGACACGATCCACGCCGCCGTCGGCTACGAGTGGGATGCGGTCACGCCGGGATGCGCGACGCCGCCGCTGCAGGTGCTCTTTCAGCTGCCGAGCGCGGGCAAAGAAGGCGAGGCAGACGCGGTCACCTTCACCGCGCCGAGTGGCGGCAGGGTCTTCTCCACCGGATCGAACATGTTCGCCAACATGCTCGACAGCTACAACGACTCGAGCTCGTCCGGGCAGGTTGCCGATCCGCGCATCCAGACCTTCACCAACGCGCTGCTGGCTGACTTCAGCAAACCTTCCTCCTCGTCTTCGGGTTGCTCCTTGTCCAACATCAAAGGGGCCGGCTCCTCGCTGCAGGGCATCGCTCAGGCAAAAGTCTGGGCGCCGGCCTTCGAGGGGCCCTGTCCTGGCCTCGAAATCAAATACGAATCGACCGGCTCGGGCGCCGGGATGAGCGCCTGGAACTTCGACGGCGCCAAAGGCTCGATCGACACCGGGCTCAGCTTCATCGGCACCGACGACGCGCCGAGCGCGGCGCAGATCGCCAACGTCAAGAGCAAAGCCGGCGGCGCCCAGCTGGCGGTGATCCCGGTCGCGCAGACCTCGATCGCGATCCTCGCCAACCCTCCCGCCGGCTGCGAAGTCGAATTGATCACCAACGCCAACCTGGCCGGGGTCTTCGAAGGCCGGATCTCAAAATGGAGCCAGCTCGAAGGCGCCGAAGGCGCATGCAACTCGCCGATAACCCGCGTCGTGCGCAAGGACGGCTCGGGCACCACCTACCAGCTCAAGAACTACTTCTTCCAGCTCTACAAGAAGGGCCTGCTCTGCACCACGGGCGGCACCGAAGGCAAGCTGAGCTGGCAGGAAATGGAGCCGATCGGCAGCGGCGCGCACCCCAACGTCGACTGGCCCGAAAGCTGCAGCGAAAAAGCGCTGAGCGCGATCGCCCGCCCGGCCGGCAACGGCGGCGGCGAAGAGGTCAGCAAGGTCAGCTCCACGGCGGGCAGCATCGGCTACGCCGCCCTGCCTGACGCCGAGGCAGGCGTCGCCGGCACCACGACGATCCTGGCCCTGCAGAACAACGGCCAGAAGAAAGGCGGCGAAGCCAACTTCGCCAACGCCGCCTCGGGCTCGACCGCCAACTGCGGCGGGATCGCCTACTCCGGGTTCAAACTGAACGGCGGCCTGGACATCGACTGGTCGGGTGTCTTCGGCGCCAAGCCGACGGTCGGCGGCAAAAGCTACCCCCTGTGCACGCTGACCTACGACCTCGCCTTCCATGGCTACAAAGCCGCCGGATTCAGCGAAGCCGAGGAGATCACCACCGCCGGGTACCTCGGCTACGTCCTCCAACCGACTGCCCAGGAAGCGATCGCCGGCAATTTCTACGGCGGCCTGCCGAGCTCAGCCGAATCCAAATTCGACGTGCTCGGCGCTGCCCGCAAAGCGGCGAAGACGATCAGCTACTAGCCGGATCTGACGTCGGGTTCGTCCTCGTTACATTTCCGTAGCTAGCGCTTTTCCCGATGTTCACATGGTTGTGGGGCGGTCTCGGAACCATGTCCATGCCGATGAGCGCCGGGGACAAATCAGTGCGCAAAAAGAACCGCGTGCTGATGATCGCGATCGCCGCCGTCGCTCTCAGCGGGCTCTTTGCCCAGTCCGCGCTGGCAAAAGGCGGCGGTCAGATCGGCGAATCCTGGGGCACTCCCGGCACCGGCAACGGCCAGCTCTTCAACCCGGCGATGTTCGGCGCGGATCCCGTCGACGGCACCGTCTACACCGGCGACTACACCGGCGAACTCTCCAAAGAAGCCTCCAACTACCGGGTCCAGCAGCTCTCGGCGAGCGGTGAATTCAAAGCCTCGGCGGAAATCCAACGCTTCCCGGTGGCGAAAAAAATCATCGGCCTGCAGGGGATCGCGGTGGACCACGGCCTCGGCCGCATCTACATGGTCGAATCCTGTCGGGTGGGTGCCGCGGGCGGCAACTTCACCTGCAAGGAACTCGGCGCCAAGCTCGCGGCACGAAAAATCCTCGCCTACTCGACGACCCCGGAAGCCGGGAAACTCGTCCCCGACAAAACCACGCCGACGATCGCCCTGCCCGAAGGCGAAAAAGAGATCTACAACGTGCAGGCGGTCACCGTTGACCCCTCCAACCACGACATCCTGATCCTCGGCGAAGAAATCGGCGGCCACAAGGTCGTGCAGCGAATCAGCTCCTCCGGCGTCCTCGGCGCCCGCTTCACCGACACCAGCGACGTTTTGAAACCGTCGACCGGCGGCGGCGAAGACAGCTTCGCCAGCTCCCTGGCGGTCTCCAGCGGCGGCGTCGCCTACACGATGATCGGCCAGAAAACCCCCGGGGCGACGATCACCCGCGCCTGGCAGTTCACACCGAGCCTCTCCGCTCTCGAAGCGGTTCCAGGCTTCGCCGCCGCCGCCGAAAAAGAGGGCTGGGCGCTCGGGCATGAGAGCAAAGTCGAAGCGGCCTTCGGTGGGCCGCAGCTGGCGATCTCCGCTGACGGGTCGACGCTCTACTGGAAGGAATACCAGCTCAACTCCGGCCTGCCCTCCGAACCTGGCGAACTGCTCGTCCGCGGCTACTCGCTGGCCAAAGGAGAAAGCGTCGCGATCTGGGGGGGTGGCACGACGCGATGCAAGATCACCACCTCTAACGCCGCCCTGGCGACGGCCGCGGGTGGCAACCTCGCCGTGCTCGACACCGGCGCCGAAACCGTCAAACCGGGCGACAAACCGGCCTACGGCCTCAAGGTCATCACCTTCGGCTCGGGCGGCACCGGCTGTGCCGAACCGGTGGCCAAGTTCACGGTCAACGGCAAAAAAGAAGGCGAAGAACCGACGGTCAATCCCGGCGAAACGGTCACCTTCAGCGCCGCCGGCTCCGAACTGCTCGGCGGCTTCCGCAGGGAACTGATCTGGAAATTCGGCGATGGCACCGAAAAAGCCGTTGGCCCGGCCAAAGAAGGCGAAGAAGCCCCGGCGACGGTCACCCACGTCTACTCGAGCGCCGCCAAAGTCACGGTCAGGCTCGAAATCAAGCTGCTCAACCCGCCCTTCGGCGACCCCGCGCCGGTCGAACGCGGCTTCAACGTCGGCTCGCCGGGGAAATCGTTCAAGTTGACCGTCTCCAAAACCGGCAACGGCAACGTCACCGGTCCGGGAATCAACTGCGGCAGTGATTGCGACGAGGAATACCCCGAAAGCACCGAAGTCACCCTGGTCCCCGCCGCCGAAGCGGGCTCCGAATTCAAAGGCTGGAGCGGCGCCTGCTCTGGCACCGGCAGCTGCAAAGTCACGATGAGCGCGGCCAAATCGGTGGGCGCCGAATTCACGCTCGAAAAACGGCTGCTGAGCGTCACCAAAACCGGCAACGGCACCGTCACCAGCTCCCCGGCCGGGATCAACTGCGGCACGACCTGCTCGGCGAGCTTTGACTTCGGCAGCGAAGTGACGCTCACGCCCAGCGCCGAACCCGGCTCCGAATTCAAAGGCTGGAGCGGAGCCTGCTCGGGCACCGGCGCCTGCAAGGTGACGATGAGCGCGGCCAAATCGGTGGGCGCCGAATTCGCCCTCGAACAGCACCAGCTGAGCGTCACCAAAACCGGCAACGGCACCATCACCAGCTCCCCGGCCGGGATCAACTGCGGCACGACCTGCTCGGCGAGCTTCGCCCACAACGCAGAAGTCACCCTGGTCCCCGCCGCCGAAGCGGGCTCCGAATTCAAAGGCTGGAGCGGCGCCTGCTCTGGCACCGGCAGCTGCAAAGTCACGATGAGCGCGGCCAAATCGGTGGGCGCCGAATTCACGCTCGAAAAACGGCTGCTGAGCGTCACCAAAACCGGCAACGGCACCGTCACCAGCTCCCCGGCCGGGATCAACTGCGGCACGACCTGCTCGGCGAGCTTTGACTTCGGCAGCGAAGTGACGCTCACGCCCAGCGCCGAACCCGGCTCCGAATTCAAAGGCTGGAGCGGAGCCTGCTCGGGCACCGGCGCCTGCAAGGTGACGATGAGCGCGGCCAAATCGGTGGGCGCCGAATTCGCCCTCGAACAGCACCAGCTGAGCGTCACCAAAACCGGCAACGGCACCATCACCAGCTCCCCGGCCGGGATCAACTGCGGCACGACCTGCTCGGCGAGCTTCGCCCACAACGCAGAAGTCACCCTGGTCCCCGCCGCCGAAGCGGGCTCCGAATTCAAAGGCTGGAGCGGCGCCTGCTCTGGCACCGGCAGCTGCAAAGTCACGATGAGCGCCGCCAAATCGGTGGGCGCCGAATTCACGCTCGAAAAACGGCTGCTGAGCGTCACCAAAACCGGCAACGGCACCGTCACCAGCTCCCCGGCCGGGATCAACTGCGGCACGACCTGCTCGGCGAGCTTTGACTTCGGCAGCTCGGTGGCTCTGACCGGGACGCCGGCGCCCGGCACTCACACGGCCCCGGCCAAATGGTCCGGCTGCGACAGCGTCAACGGCGCCGGCGAATGCATCGTCGCGATGAGCGCGGCCAAGGCCGTCACCGCGACTTTTTCGCTCGAACAGCATCAGCTCTCGGTCACGAAGGGCGGTGGCGGGGGCGGCTCGGTCACCAGCTCCCCGGCGGGGATCGAATGCGGCGAAGTCTGCTCGGCCGGTTTCGATCACGGAACCGAAGTGACCCTGACGGCCACCGCGTCTGGTGGCTCCGAATTCAAGGAATGGACGGGCTGCGACAGCGTCGCCGGCGGTCAGTGCAAAGTCACGATGGGCGCCGCGAAAGCGGTCGAAGCCGAGTTCGACCTGATCCCAGGCAAAGTCCTGCTCGAAATCTCGAAGCCCGGCAACGGCTCCGGCACCGTGACCAGCTCCCCGGCCGGGATCTCCTGCGGCGGTGTCTGCGAAGCGGGCTTCACCGAAGGCTCCGCGGTCACCCTTACCGCTGCGGCCTCCCCCGGCTCGAAATTCTCTGGATGGAGCGGCTGTGCCTCCGAACCCAGCCCGACCGAATGCAAAGTGACGATGAGCGCCGCCAAATCGGTGACGGCTGAATTCGCGCTGGAACAGCACCAGCTCTCGGTCACCAAAACCGGCAACGGCACGGGCACCGTGACCAGCTCCCCAGCCGGGATCAACTGCGGCACGACCTGCTCGGCCGCCTTCAACCACAACGCCGAAGTGACGCTGAATCCCGCCGCCGAACCCGGCTCCGAATTCAAAGGCTGGAGCGGCGCCTGCTCTGGCACCGGCAGCTGCAAAGTCACGATGAGCGCGGCCAAATCGGTGGGCGCCGAATTCACGCTCGAACAGCACCAGCTCTCGGTCACCAAAACCGGCAACGGCACGGGCACCGTGACCAGCTCCCCAGCGGGGATCAACTGCGGAACGACCTGCGGCGCCGCCTTCAACCACAACGCCGAAGTCACCCTGACCGCCTCCTTCGGCGCCGGCACCAAAGCTGTCGCCTGGAGCGGCTGTGCCTCCGAACCCAGCCCGACCGAATGCAAAGTGACGATGAGCGCCGCCAAATCGGTGACGGCTGAATTCGCGCTGGAACAGCACCAGCTCTCGGTCACCAAAACCGGCAACGGCACGGGCACCGTGACCAGCTCCCCAGCCGGGATCAACTGCGGCACGACCTGCTCGGCCGCCTTCAACCACAACGCCGAAGTGACGCTGAATCCCGCCGCCGAACCCGGCTCCGAATTCAAAGGCTGGAGCGGCGCCTGCTCTGGCACCGGCAGCTGCAAAGTCACGATGAGCGCCGCCAAATCGGTGGGCGCCGAATTCACGCTCGAACAGCACCAGCTCTCGGTCACCAAAACCGGCAACGGCACGGGCACCGTGACCAGCTCCCCAGCGGGGATCAACTGCGGAACGACCTGCGGCGCCGCCTTCAACCACAACGCCGAAGTCACCCTGACCGCCTCCTTCGGCGCCGGCACCAAAGCTGTCGCCTGGAGCGGCTGTGCCTCCGAACCCAGCCCGACCGAATGCAAAGTGACGATGAGCGCCGCCAAATCGGTGACGGCTGAATTCGCGCTGGAACAGCACCAGCTCTCGGTCACCAAAACCGGCAACGGCACGGGCACCGTGACCAGCTCCCCAGCCGGGATCAACTGCGGCACGACCTGCTCGGCCGCCTTCAACCACAACGCCGAAGTGACGCTGAATCCCGCCGCCGAACCCGGCTCCGAATTCAAAGGCTGGAGCGGCGCCTGCTCTGGCACCGGCAGCTGCAAAGTCACGATGAGCGCCGCCAAATCGGTGGGCGCCGAATTCACGCTCGAACAGCACCAGCTCTCGGTCACCAAAACCGGCAACGGCACGGGCACCGTGACCAGCTCCCCAGCGGGGATCAACTGCGGAACGACCTGCGGCGCCGCCTTCAACCACAACGCCGAAGTCACCCTGACCGCCTCCTTCGGCGCCGGCACCAAAGCTGTCGCCTGGAGCGGCTGTGCCTCCGAACCCAGCCCGACCGAATGCAAAGTGACGATGAGCGCCGCCAAATCGGTGACGGCTGAATTCGCGCTGGAACAGCACCAGCTCACCGTGGACACCACCAGCGGTGGCGGGGCGGGCGTAGTCACCAGCTCCCCGGCGGGGATCGATTGTGGCATCGCCTGTCAGGCGGGCTTCGACTCGGGCACTGAGGTGACGCTGGCCGCCGCGCCCGACAGCGGCTCGGAATTCAAAGGCTGGACGGGTTGCGAAAGCGTCGCCGGCGGGCAGTGCCAGGTCACGCTGGATGCCGACAAGGCGGTGACGGCGGAATTCGACCTGATCCCCGGCCACTCGCTGCTCAAGCTGAGGAAGCTCGGCGGCGGAGTGGCCACCGTGACCAGCTCCCCGGCGGGTATCGATTGCGGAGGCATCTGCGAAACCACGGGCATCGAGGAAGGGGATACGGCAACTCTCGAGGTGACTTCGTTCGGCCCGCACACGATCGCCTCCGTCGCCTGGGCCGGCTGCGCCTCCGAACCCAGCCCGACCGAATGCAAGGTCACGCTGAGCGGTGCGGCGACCGAAGTCAGCGCCCGGTTCGCCCTCGAACAGCATCAGCTCTCGGTCACCAAGAGCGGCAGCGGCGCCGGGACGGTCGTCAGCGCGCCGGCGAGGATCGAGTGCGGTGCCACCTGCGTGGCGGGCTTCGACCACGGCAGCGAAGTGACCCTCACCGCGGCCGCCGCCGATGGCTCCGAATTCAAGGGCTGGAGCGGGGCCTGCGCCGGCACGCACGCGTGCCGGGTCACGATTGACGCGGCGAAGACGGTGAACGCCGCCTTCGAAGCGCTCTCGTCCGGCTCCTCCGAATCGCTGCCACCAGGCGGGGATCAGCCCGTCGCCGGGCCGACCGAAGCCGAAAAGCTCAAACAGGCGCTGAAGAAATGCCGCAAGCTCAAGGGGCGGGTCCGGGCTCGATGCGAAAGCAGGGCGAAAGGGGGCGCGAAGGTCAAGCCGAGGCGCCACCCGCGCAGGCACCGGGCCCAAAGGGGGAGGGGCTGAACCGGCGTAGGCCGTGGGCCTGGATCGCCGTGGCGCTCGCCGGCGCCGCGCTCGCCAGCCCTGCGCCGGCCCAGGCCCTGGTCTCGGCTCCGGTCACGCTCGCCGGCCCCTCCTCCGACATCGTCGATTTCGGTGGAGTGGCGATGGCGCCCGACGGCAGCGGTGGCGTCGTCTACATCAAGGCCGTGGCCGGCGTGCCGCACGTCTTCGCCAGCCGCTACACGGGCAACGAATGGAGCGGTCCGATCCGGGTCGACTGGGACCAGCCCTTCGAAGCGAGCCAGGCGCGCATCGCCGCCGGGCCCCGCGGGGAACTGCTCGTCGTCTGGGTGACCCAGGTGGCCACCGTGCACGGCCGGGTCCGCTACGGGCTGTTCTCGGCGTCGATCGGGAGGGGCGCGAGCGACTTCGGCCCCTCGCAGCCGCTCGACCCGGACGTGGGGGAAGGGATCGGCGTCGACCCCTCGGTCTCGGCGACGGCCCCCGGCCAGGCGATCGTCGCCTACCGGGCGATCACCTTCAACTTCAACGGGACGTCGGCCTCGACCGCGGTGCAACTCCGCCCCGGCGACGTGATGGCCGACATCCGGCTCGCCCGGCTCAAGGACGACCGCTGGTCGCAGCTCGGCGCGATCAACCGCAACCCGGAAAGCTCGATGCGCCCGCCCAGCCCGACCAACGGGCCGAAGGTGGGGGCGGGGGTCGACGGCGGCGCGGTCGTCGCTTGGCAGGAGCCCGACCAGAGCGGCGCCGCGCGGATCTGGGTGCGACGAATCTTCGGCACCGTCCCCGGGCCGATCCTCGAAGCGAGCCCGACGAGCTGGGAAGGGTCGCCGGTCAGCGGCGACGTCGACGCCTTCTCCCTGGCCGTCACCCCGCTCGACCAGGCGAGGATTGCGATGCGGCTCGCGCCCAACTCGCTGCCCGGCCGCTCCCGCCTGCTCCTCAACACGCTGCCGCCCGGCTTCGCGGTGCCATCCAGCGCGCTGGTCGGCGTCAAGCCCGTTTTCACCGCGGCGAGCGCGTCGGTTCCCGGAGTCGGGCCTCCCGGCGTCGCGGCCTATGAAAAAGGCGGCGCCGAAGGACTGCTGAAGCTGGTCTTCGTCGCCGGCAACCAGCTTCGCGAGGTGGGGGCGGACCAGGGTGGGGCGCTGGCCTCCCTTCCCGTGCCGCCCGGGCCCACCGCCGTGCAGGGTGCCGAAGCGCAGGCCGCGCTCGATCCGGAAGGCGGTGGCGTGGTCGCCTATCCGGCGCTGGACTCGACCGGGCAGCAGGCGCTCGCCGTGCGACAGGAGTTCCCCGCCGGCGCCGCCCAGGTGGCGCTGCTGTCGGGGAGCGAAGGCGGTCCGATCGCGGAGCCCGCGATTGGGCCCTCGGGCTCGGGCGACGCGTTGATCGCCTTTCGCCAGGGAGAACCCGGCCGCTTCCAGATCGTCGCCGGCGCGGTCACCGCGCCGCCGGCGGAATTCAAGCTCACGGGCCCCAAGGGCTGGAGCAGGCCCACGCAGGTGCGGCTCCGCTGGACGGCGGCGAGGAGCGCGGTGGCGGGCCTCACCTACTCGGTGCTGCTCGGCAACCGGACCGTCAAGCAGGGCCTTCGCCGCCTCCGCTTCCACCCCCGCCCCGCGTCGCTCGGCAACGGCAGGACGCAGGCGCGGGTGCTTGCCACCGACCGGTTCGGCCAGCAGATGCTGAGCAAGCCGGTGGGGCTGATGGTCGACGGCGAGGCCCCGTTGGTGACGGTGAGCGAACCCGGTCCGTCCGCGCGGGTGGCGGTGCGGGTCCGCGATGCGGATTCCGGGCTGAAGGCGAAGGCGACCTGGGTCAGCTTCGGCGACGGCGCAACGGCCCATGGCGGGGCGCGCTTCCACCACGTCTACTCCGCCCCCGGGGCCTACGCGGTCTCCGTCCGGGCCCGCGACCGGGTCGGCAACCGAGTGGCGCGGCGCTTCGAGGTGCGGGTGCGATGAGGCCCTCCCTCCGCACGCTCGTGGCGGCTTTGCTCGCGCTCGGCGCTGCCGGCGCCAGCGCCTCGCCGGCCGCGGCGGAATTCGGTCCGATTCGCCTCGTCTCGCGCAGCGCCGTGCAGCAGGCCGGCGAAGCGGTGGCGCCGGCGATCTCCGCCGACGGCCGCTACCTCGCCTTCCAGGGCACGATCGGCGGCGAAAAGGGCGTCTTCCGCAAGGACCTGCAGAGCGGCGCCGTCGAACCGGTCCTCGCCGGCAGCGCCTACGAAGCGAACGCTCCCGGCAGCGACGCCGCCGCCCCCTCGATCTCCGCCGACGGCCGCTACGTCGCCTTCACCACGGTGGCCCAGCTCGACCCCGGCGACGACGTTCAGCTCGGTTCGAGGGACGTCTACGTCGCCGACATGGCCTCCTCACCGCCGGGCTACGTGCTGGCTTCGGCGCTCGACGGCAGCTCGGCCGGCCTCACCTACGGCGGCAGCGGTGGCTCGGAAGCCACCGGCAGGGTCGCGCTCAGCGCCGACGGGCGCACCGTGGCCTTCTTCACCACCGCGACCTCGAACCTGACCGGCGACCCGACGAAAACCGAAACGCCGGCGGGCCAGATCGCTGTGCGCGAGCTCGACAGCAACCGGACGATCCTGGTCAGCGCCGAACGCGATCCCGAAACTGGAGCAATGACCGGCCGCCCGGTGGCGGGGGGCGCGCTCCTTCCCCCCACCGCGAGTCTGCCGCTGCTGCGCGGGGCCGCGCTCAGCGCCGACGGCACGACCGTCGCCTGGATGGGCGCCCACCTGCCGGCCCAGGTGCCGCTGCCCGCCGGGGAAGCGAAAAAGATGGACGAACTCGACGAAAAAGGCCAGTTCCCCTACGTCGAGCCGCTCTGGCGGCGGATCGGCGACGGCCCCGGGGTGCCGACCCGGAGGATCATCGCTGGCGAAGGCGCCGCCTCGCTGTTGCCGCTGCTGACCCAGAAGAACACCGGCTTCAACAGGGCCGAAGGTTGGCTGGGCCTGCAACACGTCGACGGGATCCCCCAGCTCAGCGCCGACGGGCGCACCGTCGCCCTGATCGGCAACCCGACGCTGCCGGCGAACCTCTTCCTGGTCGAGATGGGCGACGGCGCGGGCGGTGGGCAGGCGATCCGTCAGCTGACCGAGGAGATCCCCGTCGGCCCATCCGAAGAAGTCAACTCGAAAGGGACGATCCCGCTCGACGGCCACCTCTTCGACCTGGCGATCTCGGCCGACGGGCAGCGGATCGCCTTCGCCACCGCGCGCCAGCGCTTTCCCCTCGCCCCGCCAAACCTGATCGGCGCCCCGCCCTCCCGCCTTGGCATGGTCGAGCTCTACCTGCTCGACCGCGACGGCGAAACGCTGCGGCGGGTAACCCACGGCTTCAGCAGCGAGAGCGAACCCTCGCTGGCTCCCGCCGGTGCTGCCCTGAGCGTCGCCAACGGCGACGGCGCCGGCTCGCCCAGCTTCGGCGGCGACCTGATCGCCTTCGGCTCGACCGCCTCCAACCTGGTGCCGGGAGACGGCAACGACGCCGGCGATGCCTTCACCGTCGCCGGCGAGAAGGCGCCGCAGATGGCCGGCGCCACGAGCATCGCGCCGGCGCCGGCGCAGCGGCGTCGCCGCCCCCACTGGCGCCTGCGGCTGAGCGCCTTCTCGCTGCCCGACGGCAGCGTGCGACTGGTGGCCGTGGTGCCCGCCGCCGGCGGCGTGCAGGCCGGCGTCGCGGCCGAGGCCGGCCACAGCGGGGAGCCGCGCCGTCTCGGCGGGGCACGCGCCCACCCCCGCCACGGCGGGCCGGTCCCGCTTAGCCTGGAGCTGCCCGCCCGGCTGCGCGACCTGGCCCACTCGCGCGAAGGCGTCTACGCGATGGCGCGGGTGAGCTTCCACCGGCGCGGCCGCCGGACCCTGCGCGGCCGGCTGCAGGTGCGCTTCCACGCCCACCCGGCCAAGCACGAGCGAGGCCGCCGGTGAGGCGGGCGACGATGACGGCCGTCTTCCTCTTCGCCGTCCTGCTCGGCGCCATCGCCCACGCCGGCGCCGCCGAATGGCGCTCGGAGCAGCCGCTCGGCGACGGCGGCTTCCTCTCCAACCTGGGGGAAGTCGGCGACGTCGAGTGCTGGGAAGCGAATCGCTGCATGCTGATCACTGCGGGGAACGGCGGCGTCGCCGCGGGGCTCTTCGCCTTCGACGGCGCCGGCTGGTACCGCTACTCGACCGTCTGCGGCGGCCACGAAGGGCGGATCGCCTGGGCCGGGCCCGACGATTTCTGGACGATCTCCGACCAGCAGCTCGGCCAGGAAATCGAAGTGACCGCGACCGAACGCTCGCGGATCTCCCTCTGCCACTTCAAGGATGGCCGGGTGGTTGCCTCCTACGGCGAGCCGATCGGCGTTCAGGGCTCCTACATGGCGATGGATGCCGCCGCCTGCTCGGGCCCGAGCGAGTGCTGGTTCGCCGGGGTGCGCCTGCCGAGCGGCGTCAACCAAGGGGCCTTCCATCTGCACTGGGACGGCACCTCGGTGCGACCGGTGCCATCGCTCAGCGAACAGCAGAGCGAACTGCTCGACCCGGGCCGGGCGGTGACCGGCCTGGCCGTCCACCAGGGCGGTTTCTACGAGGGGGTGCGGGTCGCCGAGGGCGACTCTCCCGTGGCGGGCGAAGCGAGCGAACCCTCCGTGCTCCACCGGGTTCAAGCCGGCGCCGCGACGCCTTTCCAGCCGCTGTTCCCCGCGGCGCCGCTGGACTTCGGCGCTGGCGCCGAAGCGAGCGAGCTCGAAGGCTTTCGCCTCAGCGACGACGGGCAGCGGCTGTGGGCGATCTCCGGCGCCGCGGGACCGCCGGCGACGGTCACGGTGCTGCGACTGGGGGAAGAAGGCCTGGCCCAGCTGCCGCTCGAAGACCCCGACGGGGTGCTGGAGCCGGGCGACTCGCTCGGCGGGGTCGCCGCCGAGCCCGGCTCCGGCGATGCCTGGATCGGCTTCAAGCACAACGGCGAATCGCGGGCGGCCTCGACGCCGGCGCTGCTGACCCGAATCGACGCCGGCGGTAGCGTCGGCCCGGAGGTCGTCCTGCCGGCCGAAGGGGAAGGGATCGAACGCTCCGGACCGGCCGGCCCGATCGCCTGCGCCGCGGCGGAACAGTGCTGGATGGCGACGCAGTTCGGCTGGCTCTTCCACCTCGGCCCCGATCCCGAACCGAATCACGACCCGGCGATGCACCCGGCGACGATCACGGTGCGGCCTCGCGACAACAGCCTGCCGGTCGTGCCGCCGATCAGCCTGCCCGAAGACGATTCCGGCGCAGAAGCCAAAGCGGGGGTCTCTGAACAGGAAGAACCGCTGCCCGAATTCGAAGAACTGCCCCCGCAGCGGCGTCCCGCGCTGCTGTCGAAGATCGAGCAACGGCTGCTGCACGGCAGGATCCTCGAGCTGAGCTTCACCCTGCGGACGAAGGCCCACGTGCAGTTGCTCGCCCGGCGCCAGGGTCGCGTCGTCGCCAAGACGAAGCGCTACACGCTGACCCGCGGCCGCCACAGCCTGCGGCTGAAGCTCGACCCCAAGCGCTGGCCGACCAAGCTCGACCTCGAGGCCCACTCGGTCAAGGGGGGCTCGAGATGAGCCTCGTGCCGCGCCATCGTGGGAGGCTGGTCGGGCTGGCGCTCGCGGTCGCGGCGCTGTGCGTGGCCTGGGGCGCTCCCGGCGGCGCCGGCGCACAGGACGGCGGCGAACTCGTCGCCCAGCCCTTCCAGGCGGCGCCGACCCAGAGCTTCCTCGGCGCCTCCCCCCAGGAGGCGCCGGGAGAGGTGTGGGCGACGGCGAAAGGCAACAAGACCCTGGCCCGCTACACCGATGCCGGCGGCTGGGAAACGCTTCCCCCGCCCACCGCCGCGGGAGGGGGCCCGGCGACCGAACTGACCCTTGCAACCGACGCCTCGGCCGGACGCGCGACCCCGCGCGGGGGGATTGTCGTCGCCGGAGCCGACGTCGCAGGAGAAGTCCTCGTCGTCCGCGATCCGGGTGGCGCGGCGCGGGAGGCTCCCTCGCCGGGGGCGCTGCTCGAACCGGGCGAAGCGCTCTTCGGCGCCAGCGGTGCGGGCCGCCTGCTTGCGGCGAGCGACGCTGCCGGCGGCAAGACCGGCGCGTTCGTCGTGCCGGAAGGCCAGCGGTCGGTGCTCGCCTTCGACGGCGAAGAATGGTCGAGCGAGGAAATCTGCCTGGAAGCGAAACCCGGCTGCACGCCTCCGGAATCCAGCTTTCGCCCGGTCGCGATCGACGCCGGCGGCGGGGAAGCCTGGTTGCTCGGACGCGGAGCCCTCCCCGAAGACGGGGTCGAGCTGTTCAGGCGGGAAGCCGGCGGCGGGGCGGCGGTCTGGCGGCAGCAGCCGCTCGGCGCGCCGGGGTCGCTCGGCGCCCTCTACGCAAAGGCGGAATCGCTCGGCGTCACGGTCTCGCCGCGCGAAAAGGGGCAGCCGCTCACGGTGACCGAAGCCGGCGTCTGGGTCGACGCGGTCCTGAACGACGGCAGCGGCGGCACGGACGCCTCGATCTTCTACGACATCGCCCAGGGCAAGGTGACCGGCTCCTGGTGCGACCTCGCCGCACCCGCCGGCTTCTGCCAGTTCACGCTCGGCTCGGAGCTGCCCGCCGGCGAAGCCCGCAGCTTCGCCTGGCCCAGCGGCGGGCCCTACGGCGAGCGGGCGATCACCGGCATCGGCACCGGCGCGATCCTCAGCCTCGAAGGTGCCGCCTTCACCCGGATCGCGCTTGCGGGCGGCGGCGCCGGCGGCAAACAGGGCGCTGCCCTGAGCGCCCCCGACGAGGGCTGGCTCGGGGCGACGCCGCCGGTCCACCTGACTCGCAATCCCGAATCGGCGCACCTGCAGCCGTGGCCGGTCCCGTTCCGCCGGCCGCTGACCGCGGTCGCTCCCGAGCCCGGCGCGCCCGTCGGCGGCCTCGACTCCGAAGCGCTCGCGGTCGGCGCCGTGGGGCAGGTCGCCCGTTACCTGCCCGACCACGGCTGGGAACCGGAATCGCTGCTGAGGGCCTCAGGCACGCGGGCGACGCCGACGCTGCGTGGAGTCGCCTGGCCCGAACCCGGTCGTGCCTACGCGGTCGGCGACGCCGGCGCGATGTGGGTCTGGCAGAAAGCAACGGCGCTCTGGGAGCCCGACCCGGCCAAGCCCCGCACGCTGACCCGCGCCAACTTCACCGGGATCGCCTTCGACCCGGCCCAGCCGAGCCGCGGTTACGCGGTCGGCAAGCAGGGACTGCTGCTCGGCTTCGGCCGGCGCTGGACGCAGGAAGCGCTGCCCCCCGGGGTGCCGCCGGAAGCCAACTTCAGCTCGATCGCCTTCGCCGGCGACGAAGCGCTGGCGACCTACAAATTCCCCGTCACCCGCAACACCAACGTCGTCTACAGCGGCGGCGTCCTGTCCAACGACGGCTCGGGTTGGCAGGTCGACCAAGGCGCCGAAGCCGCGCTTGGCGGCGCGGTGCCGCAGCGGGTCGCCGGCCTGCCCGACGGCGGCGCGGTGATCGCCTCGCTCGGCCTCGAAGGGGGCGCCACGGCGACGCCGGTGGTGATCGAGCGTCAGGGCTCGGGGGCGCCCTGGCAGGCGGCACCAGGCGGCTTCCCCGGCTACCCGACGGCTCTGGCGGCGGTGCGCGAAGCGGGCCAGGTCCGCGCCATCCTCTCGGTGCCGCCCGCGACGGAACAGGGCAGCGCCGACCTCGCGACCGATGAAGACCAGGTCCTCCAACAGCCGCCGCCGGGCCAGGCGCCGCTGCTGACCGATCCCTACGGGCTTCCCAGCGGGGGCCTCGTCGTGCGTCAGACGGGGAGTGGCTGGCGCGACGAACAGCACGAAAACTTCCCCTTGCCGCCGCACGTGGCCGGCCAGGTGTCCTACGACCTGCCGCGGCAGCCCGACCCGGTCCTCGCACTGCTCGTCGCCCCGGACGGCGGCGAAGGCTGGGCGGTCGGAGGGGTGACGGGAAGCTCGGTGAGATTCCGCGGCGAAGCGATCCAGACGGCCGGGGTGATGCGCTACGGGCCCAGCGCGGCGGCGCCCACGAACGCCTCGACCGTGCCGATCCCGGTCGAACCGGGGACCGCCAGCTTCGCCCTCGGCGCGGGCGCGCAGTGCGCGAGCGCCTGCGCCGACCTCAGCGGCGTCGGGATCGGGCCCGACCGCTGGCTGCGCGCGGCGGTCGGCACGGCGGGGCAGATCCAGGGGCTGCACGCGTTCCTCTACGCCGGGCCGGGCGTCCCCCCGGGCGAAGGGGAAGTGCCGCTCGGCACCTCGCTCGACCCGCTCTCCTTCGCTCGCGAGGAGGTCTTCTACGCGAGCCGGCTCGGCGCCGCGGCGGGATCCCTGCCGGTCTTCGCCGCCGCCGCCGAATCCGACCTCGATAGCTCCGGCTCGCTGGCGACCTTCGGCGCGGCATTCTCCGGCTACGGCGCGCCGCTGGGGGCCGGCGCACCGGGGCCGGGGATCGCGCCGGTCTCCCAGGCCGGCGCGAGCCACGCCTACTACGCGTTCGACTCGGCCGGGGAAGGGGGGACGGTGCGGGTGATCGTGCTCGACTACTCGGCCCCCTCGCTGGGCGCCGAACAGCGCTGCTGGCTCGCCGGCCAACTCTCCGCCGCGGGCCAGGCGGCGACGCCCGCGATCGTCGTCGGCGACCGTGACCTTGCCGGCCAGACCTCGACCAACGCCGCTACCGACGCCAACCAAGTGGTGCCGATCCTGGTCGGTGCCGAAGCGCCGGCGGGCTGCGCCGCGGCGCCCACGGCCGCCTCAGCCTACCTCTTCTACTTCCCCGAAGAGAACAGGGCGTACCGGCTCAGCGCGGCCGGGCGCTCGATCCCCGCCTACGGCAGCGGCACCCTCGGCTACGTGACGCCGCCGACGGCGCGGGAGACCGACTTCGCCGGCGATTCGGGCTTCCTGCTCGTCTCGGTTGACGCGAAAGACCGCGACAAAACGACCAACATCGCCCCGGTCGGCGTTCGCCTCGTGCCCTCGATCGGCGGCTTGGCGCTCGACGCCGCCGACGGCACCCTGCTGCGCCGTAGCCAGCCAGCCCTCTTCGAAGCTCTGGCCCGCCGTCCGCTGGCGGGAACCCGCTGCGAAGGCAGCTCGGCGCCGCGGCCGTGCGAACTGCTGAGCCCGACGCCCTACGTCCATATCCCGTCCAGCTGTCAGGGGGGGAACTGCCCGACGAGCCTCTTCCCCGAATACACCTTCACGTCCTCGGAGCCCGACGTCGCCGACTTCGTCGCCCCCGACCCGGGCTCGCCCAACCCGCGCAACGTCCTGCTTGTCAAGGAAAAGCCCGTGCTGGACTCCCACTCGGGCCTGCTCTGCGCCTTCAACGCCGGCACGACCACGGTGACGGTTTCGACCGGTGGCCTCTCCTACTCGCAGCAGGTGACCGTGCTGGCTGGCAGCGTGCAGCGGCCCTGTGGCACCACGCCGCTGCGCAATCGAGCCACCCTCGAACCGGCCTCTGCGGCTCCGGTCCCACCCGCCCCCGCGCCCGCTCCGACGCCGGCCCCCGCCCCGGCGCCCACGTTGCCGCCCCCACCTCCACCTTCGCTCGCTCCGGCTCCGACCCCGGTCGCCGCGGCCAACCCGGCCCCGCCGCCGGCTCCCATTCCGCCGCCGCTCGTCACGCTGCCGGCCCAACCCCCGATCCCGTTGGTCGCGATCGTGCCGCCTCCGCCGCCCCCGGCGGTGCAGCCGACCCCACCCAGCGGCACCTCGCAGGTCCAGGCGACCGAGCGCGAAGAGGAGGAGGAGGAGGCGTACGACCTCGTCTCGCAGATGACCGCCCATCCGTCGCCGGGCCCGTCGCAGGTCCCCCTGACCGCCGGCGAGAGCCATGGCGGCGGCCTGCCCCGTCTGGTGCCGGTGCTGTTGCTGATCGCGGCCGCGGCCGCGGCCGCGGGCATCGGCGGCCGGCGAACGCGGGCAAGGCCCGTCTATCAGGCAAACACAAACAGGAGGTACCGATGAGCACCCCGACCTCGACCACGGCGGCGCCGCGGCGCCGCGACCCGCTGGCGGTGGCGGCCCTGCTCGTCGCCCTGCTCGCCCTCGTCTTCTCGGTGGCCGGCCAGGCGCCGGCCGAGCGGGCGCCTGCGCAGACCTCGGCCAAGGCCCTCTCCAAGCAGTTGGCGAAGCTGACGGTCCGTTGCCCGATCACCAACGCGATCAAGTTCGGCACCTGGTGCCTGGAAGCCTCGCCGCACACGATTCCGCCAGAAGACGCCGGCAAGAACGATTACTTCTACGCCGCTCAGACCTGCGCCAAGGAAGGCGGCTGGCTGCCGAGTGCCGCGCAGCTGATCGGCGCCGCGCCGAAGGCGGCGCTGCAGAGCACGATCGACGACAACCCAGCCACCTCGGGCACCGAAGAATTCCCCGAAGCGGTCCGTGGGATCAAGGACAAGCGCGAGATGAGCGGCGATCTCTTCACGACCACGGCCGGCTCCGATGCGGCCGGCTCCGAGGGCGTCACGCCCGGCTCGCGCGGCAACGGCGCTCAGGGCGAACCGGACCCGGTGCCGGCACCGGCCAACCCCGTCCCCGAAACGCTCGACTACGTCACCGTCTACGACAACCACAACCAGGGTGGCTTTGCCGGCGGCGAGCCGGTGGGCAAGGCCGAGACCTTCCGTTGCGCCTACGCTGTGTCGTTCCAGGGCAAGCCGAAGGCATCGAAAGGGAATTGATGGGGGAAAAAGTGCTGCTGGTCTCGCCGGTCAGGGACGAGGCGGAGCATCTGGACGCCGTGGTGGCGGGGGTCGAAGCGCAGACCCGGCCCCCCGACCTCTGGCTGGTCGTCGACGACGGCTCCAGCGACGGCACCAGGGCGCTGCTCGACCGCCACGCCGAGCGCCTGCCCTACATGCAGGTCGTCTCCACCCCGGCGGGCTATACCAGCGACAGCGGCGACCGCCTCGCCGCGGCGGCCCCCGACCGGGCCTGGAACTTCGGCCTGCGCCAGGTCGACTCGGGACAGTTCACACATCTCGGCAAGCTGGACGGCGACATCGTCCTGCCGCCTGAGTTCCTCGCCACGATGCTCGAGCGCTTCGCCGCCGACCCCTCGCTCGGCATGGCCGGCGGGGCGATCCTCGAGCGCGAGGGCGAGGAGTGGCAGCCGCTGCGCACCCCGCCGGACCACGTCACCGCGCCGGCCAGGATCTACAGCCGTGCCTGCTTCGAGGCGATCGGCGGCATGCCCGAACGCCTCGGGGCCGACGTGATCACCACCACCTACGCGAAGCTGCGCGGCTTTCGCACCGTGACCTTCGCCGACCTCTCGGTGCGTCACCTACGCCACATCGGCACCGCCCAGGGAGCGCTGCGCGGCCGCGCCCGTCACGGCGCCTACCAGTACATCGTCCATTACTCATTGATTTGGATCCTGCTGCGCTCGCTGATGGTCTCGCTGCGCTTCCGGCCCTACGGCCTCTCGGGCGCCTGGTTCCTGGGCGGCTACGCCGGCGCCGCCCTGAGGGGCGTGCCGAGGGTGGAGGACCCTGAATTCCGCGCCTTCATCCGCGCCGAGCAGCGGGCGCGGTTTGGACGGGTGCTGGGACGCGTCCGGCGTCGGGGGCGCAGCGGGGATCGCGGTAGCTCCCAAGGCGGAGCCGAGCGAACGGACCGCCTTCACGGCGCGGTCCGGCTGCTCGAGGACCACGGCAACCGCCAGGGCTGGATCGGGCCCGACCCCTACGAGGGGTTGAACGCGACCCGCTTCATCTCCATACCGCGGCGAACGCCGCTGGGGCGGCGCGTCGTCATGCAGGTGGTCAAGCGCTCTCCGCTCGACCTGCGACCGCTGCTCGGCATCACGCCGACGCGCAACGCCGCCACGGTCGCCTGGGCGGTGTCCGCCTACGCGCGAGAATCCTTCCTGCCCGCGGATCTGCAACGAGAGCGGCTCGAGCAGGCCGTCGCCCTGCTCGTCTCAATGCGACTGCCGGACTGGGAGGAGGCCTGCTGGAGCTATCCCTTCGACACCCAGTCGCGCGTCTTCTTCTACGCCAAGACCGACCCCAACACGATCGCCACCTCCTTCGCCGGGATGGCCCTGATCGACGCCTTCGAGGTGACCGGGGACGGGCAGCTGCTCGAGCTCGCCCGCAGCACCGCCCGCTTCCTCGTCGCCAACGTGCCCCAGACCGCGGATCCCCCCGGCGCTCGGTTCGGCTACCTCGTCGGCGACGCCAGCCCGATCCACAACGCGAACACGCACGTCTGCGCCCTGCTGGCGCGACTCGTCGCCCACGGCTCGGAGGAGTACAGGGAGGCGATCCGCGAGGGCTTAACCTGGACGCTCGAGCGGCAGCGCCCCGACGGTTCCTGGCCCTACGGCGAGCGCGAGGACCTCGACTGGGTCGACGGCTTCCACACTGGTTACGTGCTCGACGCGATACGGGTCTGCGCCGACGCTGGCGTCGACGATCGGGCCGAGCCCGCCTGGCGTCGCGGCCTCGAGTACTGGCGCGCCAACCTGTTCGGCGACGACGGTCTGCCCAAGTACTACGACGACGAGCCCTATCCGATCGACGCCCAGTGCGCGGCGCAGGGGATCCAGACGCTGGCGCTGGCTTCCGAGCACGATCCCGCCTGCCTGGAGCAGGCCTGGAAGGTGTTCGACTGGACGATGGACAACATGCGCCGCGACGACGGCCTCTTCTACTTCCAGCGCCGCCGCCACTGGATCAACCGCGTGCCCCACATGCGCTGGGCGGAGACCTGCATGTTCCTCGCCCTCGTGCACCTGCTGGAGGCGCAGGCCCGGGCGGACCGCTCGCCCGCGCCTCAGGTCGCCGGCAGCGGCTGAGGCGCTCCGGCGGCGGGCGCCTCGACCAGGCTATAGCGCCAGGGCCACACGACCCCGGCCCAGAGCCAGAGCACCTGGTTCGGGAACGCTTGAACCATCGGCACGAGGTTGGCGGCGACCAGCCACATCACCGCTACCGCGATCAGGCCGATTCTCCAGGGGTAGAGCTCGGGTGGCCCGCGGACCAGCATCGCCCCGCCCACCGCGAGGATCAGGCCGAGCAGCCAGATCGAGGCCCCGACGAGCCCCAGCTCGGCGGTCAGGGAGAGGAACAGGTTGTGGAGTTCGCCGTTCGTGTTGGTCAGCGGGAAGTTTTCATTCTGTTCGAAGTAGGGAGCGCTGCGGTCCTGGAAGGTGCCGAGGCCGAAGCCGAACAGGGGGCGGGCGAGGATCATGTTCTCCGCCGCCTTGTCGAGGTTGAGGCGGTCCCATTCGGTCCGCTGGTCGCCGACCCGTTCGCTGGTCTGTTCGTACAGCCCGGGGACGAAGAGAAAGGCGGCGACCAGGGCCAGGCCGGCAAGGGGAAGCAGGACGGCCAGACGGCGTCGCAGGGCCGGGGCCGCCGCTGCCGCGCAGAGCGTCGCCGCGACCGCACCCACCCATACGGATCGCTCCTGCGTGAAGATCAGGTCGAAGAGGCACAGCGCCGCGATCGCCAGGGCGACCCGCCTCACCCAGGTACGCGAGAAGGAGACGTAGGCGATCGCCGCCGCGACGGCGCAGAAGAAGAGCGCGACACCGTTGACTGCGGCATCGAGGAACGGCCCCCGGGCGCGTCCGGCTTGGACTTCGGTGCTGAGGTCGACGATGTACTTGGGGAAGACGAGGGCGTGGATGCCGAGCCCCTGGAACAGCGCGGTCAGGCCAATGTAGGAGCCGACGACAAGGAAGGTCCCGAGCAAGATGCGGCGCTGGTGCTTGCCGGCGAAGACCACCGGCCCGACGAGGAAGAGCACGAAGGGCGCGAGCCCGAAGCGGTCGACCAGCGGGAAGATCGTCGCCCGTTCGCCGATCGTCCCCGCCGCCACCGCCGAGCAGATCGCGAACGCCGCCGCGATCAGCAGCACCGCGTGGGTCGGGGTGAGGCGCACGTAGGGACGCTGGCCCAGGGCGGGATCGCAGATCAGGAACGCGATCAGGGCAACGATCAGCATCAGGCGGTCGGGCGAGACCAGGCCCGGCAGGCCGAGCGCCCGCCAGTTCCCCGAGAAGACGGTCAGTCCGATCGCCGCGCTGAACAGCCAGGCGAGCAGGTTCGGCCACCGATCCCCGATCTCGAGACGGAACGCCACGGCGGGGGCCTAGGCCGGAGCCCCGGTCGGGTGGCCGCGCAGCAGCTCCGTCCAGACGCTGACGGGGACGCTGCTGCGGGAGAGCTTCGCCTTGAGCGCGTCACGGGCGATCGAGCCAAGGGCGTCGCTCGTGTCGCCGGCCGTGCGCGCGAGGCTCATCTCGGTGCCGGCAAGTTCCGCGGCGAGCCTTTCGTGGTCGTATCCCATGATTGCGAGGCGCTCGGCTCCGATCCAGTCGAGGTAGCGCTGCGCCCAGAGGCGGCGAACCGGGTTGGAGATCGTCTCGCGCCACTTTTCGGCCGGCCCCTGCTCCAGCCGCGAGTAGGCCCTGGTTCCTACCGGGTCGCCCATCGCGCCGTCGAGCTCGACCTGTGGGAAGCGTGTCAGCGAAGTGGGGTCGAACTCGAGCCCGACGAACTCAGCCAGGCGCCGCCACTCCTCCTCGCCGCCGTCGATCAGATCCTCGTAGCGGACGGTGTGGATCCGCTCGCTGTGCCGGCGCACCCCGTCGACGAGCCGCGTCAGGCCGCCGAAGAGGCTGGTGGGGTAGTCCTGCGGGCGCCAGCGGCCCCCGCAGAAGGTCTCAACCACCGAGGCGAGCACGGCGAGAGGGTTGCGCCAGAGGACGACGACCCGTGCCTCGGGAAGGGTGCGCACTATCTCGTCGATGACGAGGAAGTAGGGCGGAGTCTTGTCGAGGTAGAAACGGGCGCCGCCGGCAGCTTCCTCGTAGATGGTGCGAGCGGCATCGCCGACCGACCGTTCGTAGGAACCCACCCCGTCGGGGAGGGTGCGGGAGAAGTCGTTCAGCGCCTCGTGGATTCGCGGTTGCCAGCCGCCGGGAGCGGGAACGTCGCCGCGCAGCGGCAGTAGCAGCGGCAGCAGCAGCCAGGGCTCCGAGGCGGTGGCCACCTCGTCGTGCGCGGCGAGGACGCGCTGCACCAAAGTGGAGCCGCTGCGTGGCAGAGACAACAGCAGGATGGGGGTGACCGCCAAGGGCGGCAAGTCTAGCCGCGGTGGCTTCAGGCAGGCGCCGGGGCGGCGAGCCGCTCTTCGACCCAACCGGTCGAGGCGATGTGCTTGCTCATGCCGAGCTGCTTGGGCTCGGCACCGAGGGCGAGGCCGACGAGCTGCGGCAGGTGCAGGACGGCGAGGCCGAGGTCGCGATTGACGATCTTGGCCGCCTCGGGCTGCTGCATGTCGAGGTTGAGATGGCAGAGCGGGCAGGGCGTGACCAGGCAGTCGGCGCCGGCGTCGATCGCGTCGCCAACGTGGGTTCCGGCCTGGCGCAGCGAGGTCTCTTTGTTCATCGTGATCACCGGGAAGCCGCAGCATTTGCGGGCGCCGTCGTACTCGACGACCTCGCCGCCGAGCACCTCGATCACCTTCTCCAGGTAGATGTCGCGCTCGGGGAACTCGTCGTAGCCGAGCCGCTCCTTGGGGCGGACGACGTAGCAGCCGTAGAAGGGGCCGACGCGCAGGCCGGAGAGCGGCCGGGCGACCTTCTCGGCGAGGCGGTCGAGGCCGTAGTCCTCGACCAGCAGCCAGAGGAAGTTTTTGTTGGTGAAGCCGTCCTTGCCCTTCTCGTAGGCGAGGCCCTGGCCGCTGAGCACCTCGTTGATGTGGGCGCGGTAGGAGGAGTCGGCGTCGAGCCGTTGCTGGCACTCCGACTGGGCTCCCTGGCAGGTCGAGCAGATGTTCATCATCGCCAGCCCGGTCTGCTGGGCGAGGGCGAAGGTGCGAGCGTTGAGCGTGTCGGCGAGCTCCTGGTTGTGCTCGGCGATCACGCCGGCGCCGCAGCAGTTGGCGCGGTCGAGTTCGACCAGCTCGATCCCCAGCTTCTCCGCCGTGAACGCCATCGAGCCGTGCAGCTCGGAAGTGAAGCCGCGCGAGACGCAGCCGGGCCAGTAAGCGAGCTTCATGCTTTCTCCTCCGTTGCGGCTTTCGCCTCGTCCGTCAAGACTGCGTCGGTGGGCTCGTCGGGCTCCGGTTCGACGTCGTCCTCGCCGTGGATGTAGATGTTGAATTCCTCGTGGTGCTCCTCGGCGTGCTTGTAGATCGCCTTGACCTCGTCCTGGGCGTTGCCGGGCAGCTTGGGGTGGACGCCGGGGATCAGCTTCGACAGCGAGCGGGCCTTGCCGGTTTTGATCGCCCGCAGCACGGTGGGAAGCGACTTGCCCAGACCTTCGATCGCCCCCTTGCTGGGTTTCAGCTTGCCTTTGACCCCGGGCGCGTAGGACTCCTGCTGGAGCAGAGCCTCGTCGAGGGTGCCCTTCTTCTCGATGATCTTGGTGAAGGCGATCTCGTGGTTGTGGCCGTTGTGGGGGTCGTCGATCCCCTCTTCTCCGGCCTTGCGGCGCAGGCGCATGATCTGGTCCATCGGCGCGACCCCCTTGGGGCAGGCGTCGACGCAGCTGAAGCAGTGGGTGCAGTCGTAGATCCCGTGCGGGTCCTCGGCCAAGTCGTGGAGGCGCTCCACGGTCTCGCCATCTCGTGGATCGCCGACGAAGCGGTAGGCCTTGGCGAGGGCCGCCGGGCCGATGAAGTCGGGATCGGCTTCCATCGAGAGGCAGGAGGAGACGCAGGCGCCGCACTGGATGCAGGCCATCGACTGGGTGATGTCGATCATCGACTCGGGCTCGACCACGTACTCGCGCTCGGGCGCCTCGCCGTGGGGGAGGAGCCACGGGGTGACGCGGCGGATCTTCTCCCAGTGGGTCGACTCCATGTCGGTGATCAGGTCCTTGATCACGGGCATGTTCCCCATCGGCTCGACGACGATCGCGTTGTCCTTGGTCTCGCCGTTGCCGATGCTTGCTTTCTTGTCGGCGAGCTCCTGGGCCTCGCCGATCTGCGTCTTGCAGCCGAGGCCGGACTGGCCGTTGATCTTCATCCCGCAGGAGCCGCAGATCGCCGCCTTGCAGGAGCAGCGCACCGAGAGCGAGCCGTCGTCGCGGTCCTTCGCCTGGAGGATCCCGTCGAGGACCGAGAGCGTCGGGTCGAGGTCGACCTTGAACTCCTCCCAGAAGGGGCCCTGGCCGCTCTCCGGTTGGTAGCGGCGGACTTTCAAGGTGTACTCGGCCATGGTCCTAGTACTTCCTCTCTTCGGGTTCCCACTGGGTGATCGTTACCTCTGAGTATGAGATCTCAGGCTCCTCGTCGCCCTGCTGCAGGTCGATGTGTTTGAGCCACTCCTCATCATTGCGCTCTGGGAAGTCGGTCCTGTACTGGGCGCCGCGGCTCTCCTTGCGCTCGAGCGCGGCGATGCAGGTGCATTCGGCGTTGTCGAGCATGTAGCCGAGCTCGATCGCTCCCAGCAGGTCCTGGTTGAAGACGCTGCCCTTGTCGTCGATGTATGCGGACTCGGCCTCCTCCTTGAGCTGGCGGACCTTTTCCAGCGCCCCCTGGATGCCGGCCTCGTCGCGGAAGACGGCGACCTGCTTGTCCATCACCGTGCCGAGGTCGAACTTGATCTCCGAGACGCGCCGCCCGGAGCCCTTCTCACGGGCCGAGATCGCGTCGATCGTCGCCTGCTCGGCCTCGAGCGCCCCCGCCGATGGCCGCGAGCCCTCGATCCGCTTGGCGCGGGCGGCGGCGTCGACGCCGGAGCGGCGGCCGAAGATCAGCGTGTCGAGCAGCGAGTTGGCGCCGAGCCGGTTGCCGCCGTGGACCGAGACGCAGGCGGTCTCCCCGGCGGCGTAGAGGCCGGGAACCTCGGTGCGGCCATCGACGTCGGTCTTGACGCCGCCCATCGTGTAGTGGTTGCCGGGCTTGATGTGGATCGGTTCCTTGGTGATGTCGACGCCGGCGAAGTCGCGGCCGACGAGGACGATCTCGCGCAGCGCCTCGTGGATGCGCTTCTTCGGCACCACGGTGATGTCGAGCGCGACGGTGCCGTCGGGGAAGCCGCGGCCCTCGTTGATCTCGGTCTGCTCGGCGCGGGAGACGACGTCGCGCGAGGCCAGTTCCATCTTGTTCGGCGCGTAGCGCTCCATGAAGCGTTCGCCCTTGGCGTTGAGCAGGTGCGCGCCCTCGCCACGGGCGCCCTCGGTGATCAGGAAGCCCTTGCCGGCGAGCGTCGTCGGGTGGTACTGGATCATCTCCATGTCCATCAGCTTGGCCCCTACCCGGTAGGCCATCGCGATCCCGTCGCCGGTGCAGATCAGCGCGTTGGTGGTCGGCTTCCAGGCCTGGCCGTTGCCGCCGCAGGCGAGGATCACCGACTTCGCGGTGAAGAGCTGCATCGAGCCGTCAGCGACGTTGCGGGTGACGACGCCGCAGCACTCGCCGTTCTCGTCCATCGCCAGGGCGGTGCAGAACCACTCCTCGTAGCGGGTTACGTCGTCGGAGTACTTCATCAGCTGCTCGTAGAGGACGTGCATGATCGCCTGGCCGGTGATGTCGGCGACGTAGTAGGTGCGGGCGGCCGAGGCGCCGCCGAAGGCGCGGGTGCCGAGCTTGCCTTCCTCGTTGCGGTGGAAGGTGACGCCGAGGTGCTCGAGGTGGAGGATCTCTTCAGGCGCCTCTTTGCACATGATCGAGATCGCGTCCTGGTCGCCCAGGTAGTCGGAGCCCTTGACCGTGTCGAAGGCGTGCGACTCCCAGGAGTCGCCGGGGTTGAGCGCGGCGTTGATCCCGCCCTGGGCGGCGTTGGAATGGGAGCGGACCGGGTGGACCTTGCTGAGGATCCCGACCGAGACTCCCTGCTCGGCGGCGGCCAGGGCGGCCCTCTGTCCGGCAAGTCCGGCGCCGATAACCAATACGTCATGCGTAGGCACGAGCGCGGACTCTATAGATGCCAAATCCGACCCCGCAGTCGGATTTCAAACCGCCCGCCGACGGGCCGGAAATACGCCTATATGGTGGGAAATCGGCCCGTCGGCGGCAGCTCTCAGAGCCAGCGCTGGTCTAGGCGGCGGATTGCGGCCTCGCTGAGGCGGATGCCTTCGGCGACCGTGTCGAACTCGACGTTCTCTGCAAGGTCGTGCCACCAGTGGTAGTTGGCGGGCTGCTTGAGGTCGGTGCAACTGCAGAGGACTGCGGTCTCATAGCCGGCCGCGAGGGGCTCGAGCCCGTCGGTGCCGCTGCGCAGGCGCAGGTTGGGGAAGAGGTCGATGCCGAGCTCCTCGGCCAGGCCGTCCATCAGCGCCAGGGAGCGGGGCGGGTACTCGCGCATCTTGAGGAAGCCCTCGCCGCGCAGGACGAGCAGATGCGGAGAGCCGACCGACTCCAGGCAGAGGAAGAAGGTGCTCTCGCGGGGGAGCTGGGGGAAGTGGCGCTCGCCGAAGGCTTTGATGCCCTCGCTGAAGGACTCCTCCGAGCCGACCGAGAGCAGGATCACGCGTAGGTTCTCGGGCGGCTGCTCGCTCAGCTGCCCGGCCAGGGCGAGCAGAGAGACGACCGCGGTGCCGTTGTCGTTGGCGCCGGGAACGACCTTGCGCGAGCCGATCTCCGCCATCGCCGCGGCCGATCCGAGGCCGAGGAAGACGCCGAGCTTGGCCAGCAGTCGTCTGCCGGTGAGCGCACCAACCGCGGCCAGCACCGGGCCGCCGACCACAGGTGCCATCAGCGCCGGGCTGGTGTCGGTTCGCTCGATCAGCCCCAGGCGGTCGGCGATGTTGGGAAGCTCGGGGTGGAAGACGAGGCCGGAGTGGGCGGCGTCGTGATGGGCGATGACGACGACGGTGCGCTCGGCATCGGCGGGGCCCAGCTCGCAGAGGACGTTGTAGGTGGTGCGGTGGGGTAGAAGGCGGCGCAGCCAGCGCTTGCCAGGCGGGAAGTCCGAGGCCATGCCGGCCGCCGCCGCGCCGGCCAGGGCACCGCCGAGCAACCGTCGTCCGCGCAGGCCGAGGATCCCCCCGAGCGCCCCTAGCGCAGCACCAAGTCCAAGCGGCCACCAGTAGGTGCCGTGGGCAGGCTCAGCCTCGATCCGTGCCTCAACCCCAAGCTCCCCAAAACGCCCCACCAACCACTCAGCAGCCCGCCGCTCCCCCTCCGAAGCCGAAGGCCGCTCAATCCGCTCCAGTTCCTCGAGCCAGCTCCTCAACTTGTCTTTGTCGACGAACATCGCCGGAACTTATACGGGGGCGCCGGGGTGGGGCCGAAACGTCTTGTACTTTTTCGCTGCCGGTCTCGGGCGACAGCCCATCCGCAATTCACCGAAAAAGTTAAGTGAAGGTCCCACCCCGGCGCCCCCGTACCATGAAAGGCCAGATGTTCGGCGGCAAACCAATCACGCTGTTCCACGTCCGCGGGATCCGCATCACCGTGGACTGGTCCTGGTTCATCGTCCTCTTCCTCGTCATCCTCTGGGCCTCCAACTTCTACGGCAACGTGCTGGGCGAAAGCGGCTCAGCCTCGACGCCGTTTCTGCTCGCGGTGGCCAGCGCGATCGGCTTCTTCGGCTCGATCGTCCTGCACGAGCTCGGTCACGCCTTCGCCGCGCTGCGCAACGGCATCGGCATCTCCAGCATCCAACTCTGGATCTTCGGCGGGATGGCGCGGATGAGCCGCGAATCCGATAGCCCAGCGACCGAGTTCAAGGTCGCGGTCGCGGGGCCGCTGGTGACCCTCCTGCTGGTCGTCGTCCTGACCGCGATCGGCGTCGGCGCCGCCGGCTGGGAGGGCTTCCGCAAAGCGGCGCTGGTCGAGACTGACGCCGGCACCTCGGGGCTGCTGACGATGGTCGCCTGGCTCGCCACGATCAACTTCCTCGTCCTTGTCTTCAACCTGTTGCCGGCCTTCCCCATGGACGGCGGCCGTATCGTGCGCGCGATCGCCTGGTGGCGGACGGGGGACCGCGGCTCGGCGACCCGTTTCGCCGCCAAGCTCGGACGCGCCTTCGGCTATCTCTTCATCGTCGGCGGGCTGCTGCTCGCCCTCGACGGCTATGCCTTCGGCGGCATCTGGCTGGCCCTGATCGGCTTCGTCGTCAACGGCTCCGCCAAAGCGGCGACGGCGCAGACCGCGATCACCAGCGGCATCAGCAAGCTGGTCGTCTCCGACATCATGGATCGGGAACCGGTGACGATCTCCGACCAGCTCACGGTCGAGCAGGCCCTCGACGAGTACTTCCTCCGCTACCGCTGGCCCTGGTTCCCGGTGATCGACACCGCCCACCGCTTCCTCGGCCTCGTCGTCCGCGACAAAGCCGATGAGGTTCCGGAGACATCCCGCACCACGTCTCTGGTGTCCGATGTCCTGGAGCGCGACGACGGCACCTTCCAGGTCCGCGATGACGCCCCCCTCGATACCCTCCTCGCCAACCGTTCCTTGCGGCGCTTCGGCGCTGTCTTTGCGGTGGATGCAGAAGGCAAGCTCAGCGGTGTAATAACCGCTGAGCAGGTAGGCCGCGCTCTGCGGGACGCCGCTTCATAGCGGAGCGCTCAGGGCCGTACCCGGACCAAGCGCTTGGGTGAGCGGCCGAGCTTGTAGGGGTATCCGTCTTGGACGGGCACGACGACCCAGAAGACGAACTTCTCTCGAGCCGCAACCGGGCTGAAGGAATAACCAATCCGAAAGTGGCCGAATGCATCGGTTCTGCCCCGCCTGATCAGATGCTTGCGCCTTGCGCCCGGCGCCGTGCCCCGCAAGATGACCACTCGCTTTGCCGGTAGCGGGCCCGGGATGTGGCCGGAGAAATAGATGCGGCGATGGGGCCGGGTGCGGTGATGCTGTAGATGGAGCGTCGCGTGAGCGTGGACGCCGAGCTTCAGGAAGGCGGATATCAGTTCGGGATCCCCGCCGTAGTTCACCCTGATCGATCGCGACGGACCGCTCGGGAGCTTGAGGAACCAATCGCCCTGCGCATTCGTGGTCGTCGAGCCGACCACGCTGTAGGGCCAGCCGGGGACGCGCGGCCGCGCTTCCACGCAGATCGGTTCGCCCTCGAGCCCGAGCCCGGCCGGATTGACGAGGTGGCCGGAGACGATGCTGCGGCGCCCGTAGGGCAGTGAGCGCGTGGTCTTGCCGCTGCTCGCGAAGCCGGCGATCAGCCTCGCGTCTCGTTCTTCGAGCGGCAGGGCCGGGCAGCTGGAGACCTCGCTCTGATCGGCGAGCCCCTCCGTCGGGCCGAGGACGGCGGCAGAGCTCGCGATCGCGAGGAGCGCCACCGTCGGCAGAACTTTGCGAAATCCTATGTTTACTCGTGAAATCCGGTTCAAAGTTTGCGCGACTCTACAGCATGTCGCGCGATGATGCGACCGAAGTCAGTTCCCGCCGGCAACGTGCCGAACGCATTGCCCCAGTCGCCAGATAGGCGCGACGCGCAGAAGGCATCGGCCACGGCCGGGTCGCCGTAGCGGACCAGCAGCGATGCTTGCAGGGCAAGCGCCATCTTTTCGACGATCCGCCGTGCCCGCGACTCGATCGTCTCGATGTCACCGGGGATCTCGGCCCGCAGCGAGGAGACGTACGCGTCGAGTTTGGGTTCCGCCCCGGCGCCCTCGAGCACCTCGGCGAAGAAGGCCTCGACCGAGGTCGGATCCTTGACCATCGCCCGCAGCACGTCGAGGCACTGGACGTTGCCCGACCCCTCCCAGATCGAGGCAAGCGGCGCCTCGCGGTAGAGGCGGGGCAGGCCGGACTCCTCGACGTAGCCGTTGCCGCCGAGGCACTCGAGGCACTCGACCGCGTGCCAGGGCGCCCGCTTGCACATCCAGTACTTGAGCACGGCGTTGGTAAGGCGACGGAACTCGACCGCGTCCTCGTCGCCGGCGGCGACCTCGTCGTAGGCACGGGCGAGTCGCATCGCCGCGATCGTCGCCGCCTCGGACTCGATGCAGAGGTCGGCGAGGACGTTGCGCATCAGCGGCTGCCCGATCAGCTCTTTGCCGAAGGCGGAGCGCTGTGAGACGTGGTTGAGCGCCTGCGCGACGCCGGCGCGCATCCCGGTGGCGGCGCCGATAACGCAGTCGAGCCGGGTGTGGTTGACCATCTCGATGATCGTCGGCACGCCGCGGCCCTCCTCGCCGACCAGGCGCGCCCAGGCGCCGCGAAACTCGAGCTCTGAGGAGGCGTTGGAGCGGTTGCCGAGCTTGTCCTTGAGCCTCTGGATCTGGAAGCCGTTGCGCTCGCCGTCCGGCGTCCAGCGCGGCATCAGGAAGCAGGAGATGCCCGACTCGGTCTGGGCGAGAACGAGGAAGGCGTCGCACATCGGTGCCGAGCAGAACCACTTGTGGCCGACGAGCTCGTACTCGGCCCCCGGGCCGCCTCCGTTGAGTGGGGTTGCGGTCGTCGTGTTGGCGCGCACGTCGGAGCCGCCCTGCTTCTCGGTCATCGCCATCCCGCAGAGGGCACCGCGCTTGCGCTCGGCGGGCAGCGAGCGTTCGTCGTAGTCGAGCGAGAGGAAACGAGGTTCCCATTCCTCGGCCAGCTCGGGCTGCTTGCGCAGCGCCGGGATCGCCGAGTAGGTCATCGAGATCGGACAGCCGACACCGCTCTCCGCCTGCATCAGCAGGGTGAACATCGCCGCGCGGGCGACGTGGGCGCCGGGCCCGGGCTCACGCCAGGGCGCCGCGTGCAGGCCGTGGTCGACCCCGATCCGCATCAGTTCGTGCCAGGAGCTGTCGAACTCGACCTCGTCGATGCGGTGGCCGTAGCGGTCGTGGGTGCGCAGCTCGGGCTTCTTCTCGTTTGCCTCGAAGCCCCAGCGGATCGTCTGCGAGGAGCCGCAGATCGCTCCCAGCTCGCGCGCCTTCTCCTCGGCCCAGCCGCCTCCCTCGCGCCGCAGCGCCTCGCCGAGCACGGTGTCGGCGTCGAAGGAGTTGTAGTCCTCCAGCGGGGTGGCCTGGTTGAAGACCTCGTGCGTCTGGGTGGTCCTGCGCTCGGCGGTGGCCATCGACCCGATTGTCGCATCGATAGCATCGCCGCGCGAATGGCGGCGAAGATCGAAGTCAAGAACCCGGTGGTCGAGCTCGACGGCGACGAGATGACCCGGATCATCTGGTCGTTCATCAAAGAGCAGCTGGTCCTTCCCTACCTCGACCTCGAGCTCGACTACTTCGACCTCGGGATCGAGAGCCGCGACGCCAGCGAGGATCGGATCACGGTCGAAGCGGCCGAAGCGATCAAGGTGCACGGGGTCGGGGTCAAGTGCGCGACGATCACGCCGGACGAGGCGCGGGTCGAGGAGTTCGGCCTGAAGGAGATGTACCGCTCGCCGAACGGCACGATTCGCAACATCCTCGGCGGCGTCATCTTCCGCGAGCCGATCGTGATCTCCAACATCCCGCGCCTGGTCCCGGGCTGGACCAAGCCGATCGTGATCGGCCGCCACGCCTTCGGCGACCAGTACCGCGCCACCGACATGGTCGTCCCCGGCGAGGGGACGCTGACTTTGACCTACACGCCCAAGGACGGCTCCGAGCCGGTCGAGCTCGACGTCTACGACTTCCCCGGCGGGGGGATAGCGATGGCGATGTACAACCTCGACGCTTCGATCCGCGACTTCGCCCGCGCCTCGATGCGTTACGGCCTCGACCGCGGTTACCCGGTTTACCTCTCGACCAAGAACACGATCCTCAAGAAATACGACGGTCGTTTCAAGGATCTCTTCGCCGAGGTGTACGAGAACGAGTTCAAGACCGAGTTCGAGGCGAAGGGGATCTCCTACGAACACCGCCTGATCGATGACATGGTCGCTGCCGCCTTGAAGTGGGAAGGCGGCTATGTCTGGGCCTGCAAGAACTACGACGGCGACGTGCAGTCCGACACCGTCGCGCAGGGGTTCGGTTCGCTGGGGCTGATGACCAGCGTCTTGATGAGCCCCGACGGCAGGACGGTCGAGGCCGAGGCGGCGCACGGCACCGTCACTCGCCACTACCGCCAGCACCAGCAGGGCAAGCCGACGTCCACCAACCCGATCGCTTCGATCTTCGCCTGGACGCGCGGCCTCGCCGCCCGGGGTCGTCTCGACGAGACCCCGGAGGTCTCGCAGTTCGCCGCGACCTTGGAGCAGGTCTGCATCGAGACGGTCGAGAGCGGCAAGATGACCAAAGACCTGGCGCTTCTCGTCGGGCCCGACCAGCAGTTCCTCACCACGCAGGAGTTCCTCGCCGCGATCGACGAGCGCCTGAAGAGCGCTATGGCAGCCTAAGGCTTTCACCACTCAAACCACGACTTCAGGAGACGAATACGTGAGCACCCCCGTCAAAGTCACCGTTACCGGCGCCGCCGGCCAGATCGGCTACGCCCTGCTCTTCCGCATCGCCAGCGGCCAGATGCTCGGGCCCGACACTCCGGTTGAGTTGAGCTTGCTGGAGATTCCCGACGCGGTCACCGCCGCCGAGGGCACCGCAATGGAGCTCGACGACTGCGCCTTCCCACTGCTGCGCAAGATCGACATCTTCGACGACGCGAGGGCCGCCTTCGACGGCTGCAACGTCGGCCTCTTGGTGGGCGCCCGTCCGCGCGGGCCGGGAATGGAGCGCGCCGACCTGCTCGAGGCAAACGGCGGCATCTTCAAGCCGCAGGGCGAGGCGATCGCCGCCGGAGCAGCCGATGACGTACGCATCCTCGTGGTCGGCAACCCGGCCAACACCAACTGCCTGATCGCGATGTCGAACGCCGACGGGGTGCCGCGCGAGCGCTTCACCGCGATGATGCGCCTCGACCACAACCGGGCGATCGCGCAGCTCGCCAACAAGCTCGGCAAGCAGGTCTCCAGCGTCAGCAACATGACGGTCTGGGGCAACCACTCGACCACGCAGTACCCGGACCTGGTCAATGCCAAGGTCGACGGCGGCAGCGCTTGGGATGCAGTCGATGACGAGGCCTGGATCGGCGAGGAGTTCATCCCACGTGTCGCCAAACGCGGCGCCGAGATCATCGACGCTCGCGGCGCTTCCAGCGCGGCCTCCGCCGCCAACGCCGCGATCGACCATGTCCACGACTGGGTCCTCGGCACCGCCGAGGGCGACTGGGTGTCGATGGGCGTGCCCTCCAATGGCTCCTACGGCATCGAGGAGGGAGTAGTCGCCGGCCACCCCTGCAGCTGCTCGAACGGCGAGTGGAAGGTGGTCGAGGGCCTCGAGGTGCCGGAGTTCTCAAGGCCCCGCATCGACGCCACCATCTCTGAGCTAAAGGAAGAGCGCCAGGCCGTCAGCAACCTGGGCCTCGTCTAGGGCCGGATCCGGTAGGGCTGAAACGTCTCGTACTTTTTCGTCGGATGCCATCGGGCGCCAGCCCAAAGGCGATCCGCCGAAAAAGTTAAGTGAAAGCCCTACCGGATCCGGCCCTCCCGGCCAGCCCTATTTAGAAGGAAAGTACTGGCGCCCTTTCTTCTTGACGCGACCCTCTTTCTCGAGGTCACCAAGGACCCGGTAGAGGTAGTTCGGCTTGATTTTCATCTGCTTGGCGATGTCCGAAGCGCTGATGCCGGGGCTGCCCTCGACCAAGCCGACTGCCTGGTCGGCACGGGTGCCACTGCGACGGCGCCGTTTTTTCGGACGGCCGGCGGGGCGGCCCGCAGCTTTTTTCGTCCCAGAGCCGGGTGGACGGCCCGGGCGGCGACCGGTGCGACCGGTTACTTTCCCGCCCAACTCGGCGAGGGCGCGCTCGAGGCGCTGACGCTCGTCGTCCAGCTCGGCAAGGCGCTTCTTGACCAGATCGCGGGCCTCGTCGAGTACGTGAGTGGTGCTTGGCATCTCGTTCCTTTCGTCCGGCCGCACGTTTGCGCACCGAATACTGGTAAGCAAGTTATTGCGAACCGCAGTGTTGCACAGTCCAAAACCGCAGTCTCGCAGATGCACTTTCACTACGAACAGCAACATGGCCGAATTGGCCTATTACACACTGACTAATTAGACAGACTTCGAAAGTCCGGGAGTGTTAGGCAGCGCGTTCCGCTTGTCGCTCGGGTGAGATTCGCACCACGTTCCGGGCAAGGCCGGCCTTCTCCATCGCGGCAATGAGCAGCGCGGAGGGGTCCATCTCCCAACGCTTCAATCCGTGTACTGCCGAGCGGGGGAAAGCGTGGTGGTTGTGGTGCCAGGACTCACCAAGAGATGGCAAGGCAAGCCAGAAGACGTTGGTAGAGCGATCGTCGGTGTCGAAGCGCCTGCTGCCGAGGAAATGACACACGGAGTTGACGCTCCAGGTGACGTGATGGACGAAGAAGATCCGCACCAGGCCGCCCCAGAGCAGGCCCGTCGCAGCCCCCGCGACGGTACCGCTGACCAGATAGCCGGCGAGGGCAGGGAGCGCCAGTCCCGCGAGCAAAAGCGGCACGAAGCGACGGCTGATCGCTCGCATCCCCGGGTCCTCATAGAGGTCCGGCGCGTATCGCTTCCAATCGGCCCGCCCCTGGGTGGACATCAGCCAGCCGGTGTGGGCGTGCCAGAGCCCTGCCAGTACGCCGCCCACACCACCGTCGTGCCCGACGTGCGGACTGTGTGGATCGCCATCCCTATCGGTGTGCGCGTGGTGCTTGCGATGGTCCGCGACCCAGGAGATGACCGGGCCCTGTACTGCCATCGATCCCAGAACGGCAAACAGGTATTCCACGGGTTTCGCGGTCTGAAAGGAACGGTGGGTGAGCAAACGGTGATAGCCAACCGTTATCCCGATGGCGGTCAAGAGGTACATCGCCGCGGCGATGAGGAGATCGAGCGGGCTGACCAGGCGATTCCAGAAGAGCACGGCCGCCGCGAGCGTCGCCACGAACGGGAACACCACGGCGCCCAGGTTGGCGATCTTCTCGGCCCTGCCCATCTCTGAGTGCACGGGCAGCAATCTATGCTGCTTATAGTGAGATCTTTTAGGCTTTAAGCAACTTATTTCTGTCAATATCTATTAGTTAGATGACAAAATCATTGGAAGCAGAGACTCGGCGGGCCCTTCCCCTCCGGGTCGCCGACGTGATCGAGCCCGAGCTGGACGCCGCGACCGCCGAGATCCTCGCTGCGATCGCCCGTGACGTGCCCGGTTACGCCCGGCCGTTGGAGGGGGACTTCGGGCGCGGAGTGCGCAGGGGGGTCAGTGAGGCGTTGCGTCAGTTCGTCGCTCTGATTCGCGACCCGGCGGCCGGTCGTGGCGGCCGCGAGGTCTATGTCGAGCTCGGTCGGGGCGAGCTACGCCAGGGTCGCAGCTTGGATTCGCTGCAGGCCGCCTACCGGGTCGGTGCCCGGGTGGCCTGGCGGCGACTCTCGCTGGCCAGCCGAGAGGCGAATCTCGACGCCGAGGTGCTCAGCCTGCTCGCCGAGGCGATCTTCGCCTACATCGATGAGCTCTCAGCCGACTCGGTCGAGGGCTACGCGGAGGCGCAGGCGGAACTGGAGGACCAGCGCCGGCGCCGCACCGCCGAGCTGGCGGCGCTACTCGTGCGCGAGCCAGCGGTCGAGCAGGCAGACATCCGCTCCGCGGCACAGATCGCGGGCTGGGCCCTGCCGGGCCGGGTTGCGGCTCTGGCGCTTCCCGAGGCGGCTCTGGGGTTGGTCGCACGACGGCTGCCGGTGGATTCGCTGGCGACGGTCCTCGACGGCGGTGGCTGCATCCTCTTCCCCGATCCCGATGGACCGGGACGTACCGCGTTGCTCGAGCAGGCGGCTGCTGACTTTCCCCTGGCGCGGGGGCCCGCCGGAACGCTTGCAGACCTACCCGCCTCCTGGGCCCTGGCAAGGGCGACGCTGCGGGCGGTGCAGGCGGGTGCGCTGCCTGCCACCGGCCTCGTGTCTGCCGAGGACCGTCTCGTCGATCTGCTCCTCTTCGAGGGGAGCGCACTTGCCGCCCGGATTGCGGCTCGCCGTCTCGAGCCGTTCGAGGCGCTCACCGAGAAGGCCCGGGAGCGGATGCGGGAGACCGCCCTCGCCTACGTACGCCACGAGGGCAACGCCGTGGCGATGGCCGGCGCGCTGCACGTGCATCCGCAGACCGCCCGCTACCGAATCGCCCGCCTGCGCGAGCTGCTCGGCGACCAGCTGGAGGACCCCGACGCCCGCTTCGAGTTGGAGATCGCGCTCCGACACCAAGAAAATAGAATGGCGATTTAGTGGTTCAGATCTAGCGACCGGAACGAGCAGAGAGGAGCATCAGTGAACCTCCCCCATCCCCCAGAGCGAGTCGCGTTCGTCCAGTCCGGCTGGCACAAGCAGATCGTCGACGAGTGCAGATCTTCGTTCATGACGGAGATCGGACGATCCGGAGTGGCCGAGTCCCGGGTCGACGTCTTCGAGGTCACCGGAGCCTTCGAGATCCCGCTGCACGCAAAGAAGCTCGCCGATAGCGGCCTCTACAGCGCGATCGTTGCCGCCGGTCTGGTCGTGGATGGGGGGATCTATCGCCATGAGTTTGTTGCGGAGGCGGTGATCGACGGATTGATGCGCGTGCAGCTCGACACCGGGGTGCCCGTCATCTCCGCGGTCCTCACCCCGCATAGCTTCCACGAGCATGAGACCCACCAGGCCTTCTTCTCAGAGCACTTCAGGACCAAGGGTCGTGAGGCTGCGCGCGCCTGCGCGCACACCATCGAGTCCTTGGCAGAGCTTCCTGCGGTGGCTTGACCCCACGCTCCCCGAACGGCGGGGTACAGCGAGGTCCGTGATGCGGTCAGCTTCCTTGGCGCGCGGGATGCGGCCAGCCCGTGGGTTTTCGACACCGTCGTCGCGATCTCGGGCCTCTCCCTCTTCGCTCTTGCAGCCGCGCTCGTGCTCGACGCGCCGCGCAGCCTGCGTGGACGACTTGGCCCGGCGCTGATCGCGCTCACCGGTCTGGCGCAGATCCTCGATGGCTTTCCCTTTCCCGCCGGCTGCCGTCGCACGATCGATGCCGGCTGCCACGCCCGTGAACTGGCCGGCGAGCTTTCCTGGCAGCACTACGCCCACGGCTGGGCCTACTTCTTCGGCGGCGCCGCCCTGCTGCTGTCCGTGTTCGCGATGGCCTGGCGATTTCGCGGCGATCCCCGCTGGGGTAGGGCGGACGTGCTCGCTTTCGGCGCGGGGATCATCGCCATCGTGATCTTCGGCGGCCTCTTCTTCTTCACCGGCAAGGGCTTCGGCGGCCACTACGGGCTGGCCCAACGCTTTGCGCTGGTGGCAGCCATCGTCTGGATAGGAGCCCTCGCGCTGGCACTGATCGACCTCTATGGCCGCCAGCGCTTCTTGAAGGAGAGCCCTACCTAGCCGCGGCGCTGCTTGGGCAGCGTGCGGAAGACGACGTCCCAAAGGGGCGAGGAGACGCCGTAGCCGTAGCGGTGATCTTGGAAGTGGTGGCGCATGTGCTGCTCGCGCAGCCGCTTGCCGAGCTCGGACTTGGGCACGAAGTGGTGCACGTAGTAGTGCGTGTAGTCGTAGAAGAGGTAGCCGGCGAGGAAGCCGGCGAAGAGCGGGTAGGCGGCCGGCGTGCCGAAGATCAGCGTGAAGGCGAAGAAGAAGAGCGCCGCCAGGGGGATCGAGACCGCTGGCGGCATCACCAGCCGCATCTTGTCGTTCGGATGGTCGTGGTGGATGCCGTGGATGATGAAGTGCATGCGGCGCCCGAACCCGTTGTCGGGCTCCCAGTGGAAGACCATCCGGTGCAGCCAGTACTCGGTCAGGGTCCAGATGCCGACGCCGGCGAGGCTGAGCAGGACGAGCTGCCAGGCGACCTTTCCCTGATCGGCCGCGAGCCACTCCATGGCGACGATCACGGGCACGAAGACGATCGCCGGGATCGAGGGGTGGACCCGCGAGAAGAAGTTGAGGAATTCGCTCTCGAACAGCTGCGGCGAGGCCGCGAGCTTGTTGGTGCGGTCGTGTGCCTCCATTCGCCCCAATGGTAGCGGCGGGTGGAGCCGACCCCCGCAAGACGCGGGGAAGATGTGACGACTCTGTGTCAAGAACGTTGCGCTTTGCGGAATCAGGCGTCACGGAAGTGCAACAGCCTTGCCAAGATGCCCGCCGTGCCGCGCAAGCCCAAGCCACCGACCTGCGACGACTGCTACTTCCGCCGCAACCAGCTCTGCGCCCTCCAGCTCGACGAGCCCTGCACGACCTTCCGGCCCAATCGGCCGGAGGGCCTGGTTCCTCCCCGCCAGCCGGTTCTTCTGATGCGCCCGCCCCGTTGGGCAAATCAGGCCCAGCCTGCCTAGGTCCCGCTCGCCGTGGCGGCTATGTTTTGCGCCATGCCTGAGCGAGACGTATTTGCGAATTTTGCCCGCATGCGCAGGGAGATGGATCAGATGCTCGGTGGGGCCTGGGGTCGCACCACCTACGTGAGCAGGAGGAGCACCGGCTTCTCTCCCAACGTCGACGTCTACTACTGCGGCGATCCGCAGCGCGCTGTCGTGAAGGTCGATCTGGCCGGTGTGGACCTCGATCAGGTCGGGATCGAGGTCAGCGGTAGGCAGCTGGCGATCGTCGGGGAACGGCCGGTGCAGGAGACCGAGGGGCGGGTCTACCAGCAGGTCGAGATCCCCTCGGGCCCCTTCCGCCGCGTGGTCGAGCTGCAGGTCGACGTCGATGCCGACCAGGCCAAGGCCACCTACGAGGACGGCATCCTGCGGATCGACCTGCCGCTGCGCGACCCGGCGCAGAGCACCCGGCGCGTGCCGATCGGGCGCGACTAGCGATGGAGAGCACGCCCGTCCTCGAAGTGGTCGAGTCCCAACTCGACGCCGAGGACGCGATCCGCGCCAGCCAGCCGCTGCCCGACGCGCTGCCGGTGCTGCCGCTGCGCGAGACGGTCACCTTCCCCGAGACCCTCACCCCGCTCGCGGTGGGCCAGGAGCGCTCGATCAAGCTGGTCGACGACGTGCTTGGCGCCAGCCGCATGCTGGCGATGGTCGCGGCGCGCGATCCCGAGGACGAGGAGCCGGGCCCGGACGGGCTCTACGAAGTAGGCGTCGTCGGCGTCGTCGCCCGCATGCTCAAAGTCCCCGACGGGACGCTGCGCATCCTCGTCCAGGGCACCCAGCGCGTGCGCCTCGGTCCCTATGTCGCCGAGGAGCCCTACCTCGTCGCGCGGATCGCCGAGCTGCCCGACGTGATCGACGAGGGTCCCGAGCTGGAGGCGCTGACCCGCAACGTGCAACGCACCTTCTCGGAGATCGTCGAGCACATCCCCTATCTGCCCGAGGAGCTGCAGATGGCGGTGGCCAACATCGAGGATCCGGCGGCGCTCGGTCACCTGATCGCCGGCGCGCTGCGAATCACCACCGAGGAAAAGCAGGAGCTGCTGGAGGAGATAGACGTCGCCGCCCGCCTGCGCCGGCTCTCCCAGATCCTCGCCCGCGAGCTCGAGGTGGTCCAGCTCGGCAGCCAGATCCAGTCCCAGGTCCAGTCCGAAGTCGACAAGGGCCAGCGCGAGTTCTTCCTGCGCCAGCAGCTGAAAGCGATCCAGGACGAGCTGGGGGAGGGGGACGAGCAGCAGGCCGAGGCCAACGAGCTGCGCCAGCGCGTCGAGGAAGCCGAGCTGCCCGAGCACGCCCTCAAAGCTGCCGAGCGCGAGCTCTCCCGACTGGAGAAACTGCCCCCGGCGGCGGCCGAGCATGGCGTAATCCGCAGCTATCTCGAGTGGCTGGTCGAGCTGCCGTGGTCCAAAACGACCGAGGACGACCTCGACATCGCCCACGCCCGTGAGGTGCTCGACGCCGATCACTACGACCTGGAGAAGGTCAAGGACCGCATCCTCGAGTACCTGGCGGTGCGCAAGCTGAAGCCGGACTCGCCGGGGCCGATCCTCTGCTTCGCCGGCCCGCCGGGAGTCGGCAAGACCAGCCTCGGGCGTTCGATCGCCAAGGCACTGGGCCGTGAGTTCGAGCGCATCTCGGTCGGCGGGGTCCGCGACGAGGCTGAGATCCGCGGTCACCGCCGCACCTACATCGGCGCCCTGCCGGGGACGATCGTGCGCGCCCTGCGCGACGCCGGCTCGCGCAACCCCGTCTTCATGATCGACGAGATCGACAAGATGGGCGCCGACTTCCGCGGCGACCCCTCCTCGGCGATGCTCGAGGTGCTGGACCCGGCTCAGAACGACAGCTTCCGCGACCACTACCTCGACCTCGAGTTCGACCTCTCCGAGGTCCTCTTCATCGCCACCGCGAACGTCCTCGACACGGTCCCCGGCCCTTTGCAGGACCGGATGGAGACGATCGAGCTGGCGGGCTACACGCTGGAGGAGAAGCGCCACATCGCCCGCCGCTACCTCGTTCCCCGCCAGATCGAGGCCAACGGCCTCAAGCCCTCGCAGATCGAGTTCTCCGACGCGGCCCTGACCGCGATCGTCGAGGAGTACACCCGCGAGGCCGGCGTCCGCAACCTCGAGCGCCAGGTCGGCACGATCTGCCGCAAAGTCGCCCGCGACGTCGCCGAGGCCCAGGGGAAACGCAACGGCAAGGCCAAGGTCGGCAAGGCACGGATCTCGGCGAAACGGGCGCGCGAGCTGCTCGGCCGCCGTCGCGTCTTCGCCGAGCAACGGCGGCGCACGAAGGACCCTGGCGTCGCCACCGGGCTCGCCTGGACGCCGGCGGGCGGCGACGTGCTCTTCATCGAGGCGACCGCGATGCCGGGATCGGGCGGGTTGACGATCACCGGCCAGCTCGGCGACGTGATGAGGGAGTCGGCGCAGGCGGCGCTCTCCTACGTGCGCGGTCACTGGCGCGACATCGCCCCAGACCTGGAGGAGAGCTGGTTCGCCGAGCACGACATCCACATCCACGTCCCGGCCGGCGCGGTGCCCAAGGACGGGCCCTCGGCAGGCGTCGCGATGACGGTGGCGCTGTCATCGCTGATCTCCGGCCGGCCCGTGCGCAACGATGTCGCGATGACCGGCGAGGTGACCCTGACCGGACAGGTGCTGCCGATCGGCGGGCTCAAGGAGAAGTCGCTTGCGGCCCAACGGGCCGGGATCAAGCGGGTGATCGTGCCGAAGCGCAACGAAGGGGACGTCACGGAGATCCCCGAGCACGAGCGCAGCGCGCTGGAGTTCGTCTACGTCGACGAGGTCTCGAAGGCGATCGACGCCGCCCTCAAATAACGACCATGGAGGCAGCCGAAGCCCTGGGCAGGGGCAACCTGTCGACGTTGTACGAGGCGCTTCGCGAGGCGGTGCGAGCGCGCTCGCGGGCCTTCTGGATCGTCGCCGGGCTGACCGTTCTCGCGGCGACGCTGCGCTTCGCCACGCTGGGGGTGCAGGCCTACCACCACGACGAGATCGTCACGGCCAGCCGCGTGCTGCGCGACGGCTTCTGGCATGCGATGGAAGCGGTCGGCTTCAGCGAGTCGGCACCGCCGCTCTACTACGCGCTGGCCTGGTTTTGGACACAGGTGACCGGGACCGGTGAGGTCGGCCTGCGCTCGGTCTCGGCGCTGGCCGGGGTGGCGACGGTGCCTGTCGCCTACCTGCTCGGCGCCGAGTTGCGCGACCGCCGGGCGGGGATCGTCGCCGCGGCGCTGGTCGCCGTCAACCCGATGCTGCTCTGGTACTCGCAGGAGGCTCGCAGCTACGCCTTGCTCGTCTTATTGACGGCAGCCGCGGCGCTCTACTTCGTCCGCGCCCTCAACCGCCCGAGGGACGTGCCGGTGGAGAGAGGTCCATATGGACCTCTCTCCACCGGCACGTCTATGGAGGGGCGTAGGGATCTGGTGCTGTGGGGGGTGTTCTCGGCGCTCGCGCTCGCGACCCACTATTTCGCGATCTTCCCGATCGCGCTCGAGGGTGGCTGGCTCCTCTGGCGCCGGCGGCGCGACGCGCTGGTGGGGCTCTGGATCGTCCTCCTAGCCGGCTTGGCGCTGGCTCCTCTGGCGATCCACCAAATGTCGCTGGGCCACGCCGAGTGGATCGGCGACCGCAGCCTCGGCCACCGGGTTTGGGAGGCGGGCGTGACCTTCGTCGTCGGCGAGACCGGCGACGTCGTTTCCCGGCCCGAGACCGTGCTGCCGGCTGTCCTGCCGCTTCTCGCCGTCCTGGCCGGGCTGCTGCTCCTTGCGCTGCGCGCCGATCGGGGCGAGCGGCGAGCGGGAGGGCTGATGCTGGCCTTGGCCGCGGTGACCGTCGCCGGGCCGCTGGCCCTGGCGCTCGTCGCTCCCGCCAAGGACTATGTCCTCGCGCGCAACCTGCTGCCGGCGCTGGTACCCCTGCTGGTTGCGGTGGCGATCGGGGTGACCGCGCGCCGCGCGCGGCGCAGCGGCATGGTCATCGCAGCCGTCCTCGTCGCCTACTCGCTTGGCTTCTGCGTCTGGGTCAGCATCTCGCCGGCCTGGCAGCGGCCCGACTGGGACACGGTGGCGGCGCGGCTGGGAGAGCCGGCGGCGCCACGGGCGATCGTCCTCTGGACCCTGGGAGCGGCATCGCTGCGCTACTACCTCTCGACCGGCTCGTTCCAGGCGCAGCCCTCCGAAGGCTTCGCCTGGAGCGTGCACGAAGTCGACTTCGTCTCCGACGGCCCCGCCCCACCCGTCCCGGCCAGCTCGCTTGGACCCCGCTTCCGCCAGGTCGGCTACGAACAGGCCGGCCGTCTTTACGTGCGGCGCTACGCGCTGCCCGGCCCCGACCTCGCCCACCTGCGCTTGCGGCGGATCCGCGACGCCGACCTCAACTTCCGCAGCAACGGAGTGCTTTTGGACGGGATTGGTCCTCAGTAAGAACGGGAATCCCGAATGGAGTTATCCTGAGCATCCCCCAGCAGAATCCAGCGAGGAGATGGCATGACCAAGACGAAGGCGAACCAGGCTGCGGACCTCTATTCGACTGCCCGTGAGAACCCCTACGTGCAGCGCCTGATCGAGGACGAAGAGCTGCGCGACAGCCTCCGCGACGCCTTCGAGGCCGCACGGGGCGCTTACGGTCGAGCGACCGACAGCAGCAAGGGCCCGGTCAAGGCCGTGAGCAGCGACAAGAAGGTGCAGAAGGACCTACGCACGGCAGCGGAGAGCCTGCGCGAGGTCTCGGAGCGTCTGAAGGCGCCGAAGAAGCGCAAGAAGAGCCGCCTTGGGCGCCTCATCCTCTTCGCTCTGATCGGCGGAGCGATCGCTCTTATCGTCAGCGAGGACGCTCGCAAGACCGTGTTGGATGCTCTCTTTGGCGCCGAGGAGGAGTTCGAGTACACCTCGACGACCAGCATCAACGGCGCCTAGCGCCGTCCGCCGCGGGGCGCGCCCGCTCCGCGCCGTAGACTGGATTCATGGAGGCTGCGACCAAAGAGCGCGAGCTGAGCGGGGAAAAGGCGCAGCGCATCATCGATGCGATGCGCGAGAGCGTCGCCAAGCGCGGTGCCGCCGGCTCGACTTTCGAGCATGTGGCCCGCGAGGCCGGGGTCAGCCGTGGGCTCCTCCACTACTACTTCGGCACCAAGGAGCGGCTGCTGGTCGAGGTCGTCCGCCGCGATTCTGAGATCCGCGTCGCCCGCCTCGACGAACCGCTGGCGAATGCCGAGACGGCTGACGACGTGATCGACATTCTGCTCGCCAGCCTCAACGACCTGATCGAGAACGAACCCGCCTTCTTCCTGCTCCTCTACGAGCTGTTCAGCGCCGGCCTGCGCAACCCTGAGATCCAGCGCGAGGTTGGTCAGCTGTTCGATCGCACCCGCTCCCACGTCGCCGAGATCCTCGAGGCGAAGGAGCGCGAGGGCGTGCTCAGCCTGCGCTACGAGGCCGACGCGATCGTCGCCTACCTGTTCGCCGTGGCCGACGGCTTCGCGCTGCAGGCGCTCTCCGACACCGAACGCGACATCGGCCCCGCCCTAGCCGCCGGCGCAGCCTCCGCCCGGTTCCTGCTCGCGGGCGAGTGATCCTCCTCACAGACTCCTAGGTTCTGTTGCATAAAGCTGGCTAACCAGCCAATGCGTGAGTCGATGACCAAGCTCGCTGGATTCCTGGGACGCAGGCGGCGTCTTGTCCTGGTCGCCTGGATCGCCACGTTGGTTGTCGCGCTGCCGATCGCCTCGCACCAGACCGATCACCTGACCGGCGGTGGCTTCGACGTCCCCGGCAGCCAGTCGAAGGCGGTCAGCGACTCGCTCGAAAAGGACTTCGCCGCGCACGCCGACGGCATCGGGGTGCTGCTCAAAGCCGAGCCCAATGCGTCGCCGTCCCAGCGCACGGCTGCTGTCCTGCGCGTGCGTCGCGCCGTTGCCGAGCTCGATCGGGTGACGCTCTCACCCGCGGCTGCGCACAGCGCCGAGGCGCAATTGCAGCGCACCGGGGTCGCGATGTTGCCGTTGCGCAGCGACCAATCCTCCGACCTGTTGATCGACTCCGCTACGACCCTGCGGGGTGACCTCGATCCCGGCACCGTCGACGGCGGGGTGACGACGTACCTCGCCGGCCAGCCGACGATCTGGGCCGGCATGCAGGAGCTCTCCAAGAAGGACCTCTCGAAGGCCGAGGCGGGTGGCTTCCCGATCGTCGCGCTGATCCTGCTCATCGTCTTCGGGTCGCTCGCCGCCGCCGCGCTGCCGCTGGCGCTCGGCTTCATCAGCGTGATCGTCACTGGGGCCCTCATCTACTTCATCTCGCTGAACATGGAGACCTCGGTCTTCGTCACCAACATGGCCTCGATGATCGGGATCGGAGTCGCGATCGACTACTCGCTGTTCATCCTCGCCCGCTATCGCGAGGAGCGCCGGGCGGGGCGCAGCGAGGAGGAGGCGCGTGCGGAGGCCCTGGCGACCTCGGGCCTCGCGGTCACCTTCTCGGGCCTGGCCGTGATCGTCTCCCTCGCCGGGCTCTGGATGGTCGACAACCAGGCACTGCGCTCGATGGCTTTGGGGGCGATGACCGTTGTCGCCGTCTCGATCCTCACCGCGATAACCCTGCTGCCCGCCCTGATCGCGATGCTCGGTGACCGCGTGCTGCCCGGGGGAATCGTGGCGCGGGTGCTCTCCTTCTTCAAGCACCGCGTGTTTCGCCGGCCGGACCGGCCGGCAACGACCGAATCGGCCTTCTGGCAGCGCTGGACGGCCAGCGTCATGGCCCGTCCCTGGACCGCCGTGATCGGGGTCAGCGCCGTTCTGCTCACCCTTGCGATCCCGGTGCTTTCGCTGACCACCGGCACCCAGGCGCTCGGCCAGTTCCCCAAGGACAGCGACGTGCGAGTCGGCAACGAACTGGCCTCGAAGCAGGTCGGCGGCGGCACCGACCCGGTGCAGATCGTCGCCGCGTTCGACGGCCAGGTTGACCGCGCCGCGATCCCTGGCTTCATCCGCACGGTCGAAGCGACGCCCGGCGTCAGCTCCGTTGCGCCGCCGGCCTTCGCCGCCGGCAGCGTCCTGATCCAGGCGACGCCGAGAGCTCCGAGCGAGTCCGACGCGGCGGCGGCGCTGGTCGACCGCCTGCGCACGGTCGTGCCCTCGACCAGGCTGGCGCGCCTCGCCACCGTGAACGTCGGCGGCGAGACGGCGCGCAGCCACGACGTGCGCCAGCTGATCAGCGGCTCGATGTGGAAGATCATCCTCTTCGTCCTCGCCCTCAGCTTCCTGGTCCTGATGGCGATGCTGCGCTCGCTGCTCCTGCCGCTGAAGGCCGTGCTGATGAACCTGCTCTCGATCGGGGCGGCCTTCGGCGTCCTCGTCGCGATCTTCCAGTGGGGCTGGTTCGACGGCCTGCTCGGCCTCGAAAGCCAGGGGGCGCTCGACACGATCAACGTGCCGCTGATCTTCGCCGTCGTCTTCGGCCTCTCGATGGACTACGAGGTCTTCCTGATGTCGCGGATTCGCGAGCGTTACATGGAGCACGGCGACAACGAACGGGCGGTTGCCGAGGGCCTCTCCTCCAGCGCCCGCACGATCTCCTCGGCGGCGCTGATCATGACCTGCGTCTTCGCCGTCTTCTTCCTCACCGGCGTCCCCTCGATCAAAGAGCTGGGCCTCGGCTGCGCCGTCGCGATCGCCCTCGACGCGACCCTGGTGCGGCTGATCCTGGTGCCGGCGGCGATGAAGCTGCTGGGCGACTGGAATTGGTGGATGCCGTCCTGGCTCGACCGCCTGCTGCCGGACTTCTCCTTCGAGAGCGGCAGCGCCGAGCCTGAGCCCGCCAAGGCCTAATACCCTCCCGGCCATGAGCGAGGAGATCGCTTTCGCGGGGGCCGCGAAGCAGGCGGAGATGGTGCGGGCGGGGGAGGTCTCGCCGCGTGAGTTGGTGGAGCTTTACCTCGGTCGGATCGAGCGGCTCGATCCTCAGCTGAACTCGTTCCGGGTGGTGCTCGCCGAGCGGGCCCTGCTCGAAGCGGAGCAGGCCGAGGCGCGGCTGAAGGGCGGCGACGAGCGGCCCCTGTTGGGGGTCCCGATCGCGCTCAAGGACGAAGTCGACCTCGCCGGAGAGCTGAGCACGCACGGCACCGACGCCTATCCTGATCCGGCAGCGGCCGACTGCGAGATGGTCCGCCGGCTGCGCGAGGCGGGAACGATCGTCGTCGGCAAGACGCACCTGCCCGAGCTGGCGATCTGCGGCTTCACCGAGTCGGCGACCTGGGGAGTGACGCGTAACCCCTGGGATCCGCAGCGCACCCCGGGTGGCTCCAGCGGCGGCAGCGCCGCGGCGGTCGCCGCTGGCCTCGTCCCGATCGCCTCGGCCTCCGACGGCGGCGGCTCGATTCGCATCCCCGCGTCGTCGTGCGGCCTCTTCGGCCTGAAACCCTCGCGCGCTCGAGTTTCCCTGGCGCCCCTGGTCGAGCATTGGAACGGGCTTTCGGCGGCCGGCTGTCTCAGCCGCAGCGTGCTCGACACCGCCCTCTGGCTCGACGTCGTCAGCGGCGGCTCGGCCGACCCGGAGGCGCCACAGCTTCCCGAGCGGCCCTTCGTCGAGTCGGCGCGCACCTCGCCGGGCAAGCTGCGGATCGCCTACTCCACCGCGCCGCCCCGCGCCGCCGCTCCCCCCACCGTCTCCGACGTCGCGAAAGACGCCGTCGCCGAGACCGCCGAGCTGCTGCGATTGCTGGGCCATGAGACGGCGCAGCGCGATCCCGACTGGGGAGGGATCGGCAACAACATCACCCCCCGCTACCTGCGTGGAGTCGCCGAAGACGTGGCAACCGTTCCGCGCCCCGAGCGGCTCGAACGTCGCACCAAGGGGTTCGCCCAGCTCGAGCCGGCTGATCACCGATGGCATGTTCGAGCGGGCGATGCGTGGCCGCCGGGCCGACGCGGCGCGCGTCAACGCGATCTTCGCGGACCACGACGTCCTGATGACCCCGGTGATGGGGGGTACGGCGCTGCCGGTGCGCCGCTGGGAGGGACGGGGCGCGCTGTGGACGATCCTCGGGATGAGCCGCTTCTATCCCTACTGCGTGCCGTGGAACCACCTCGGCAACCCGGCGATGTCAGTGCCGGCCGGCTTCGCCGCCGACGGCATGCCGCTCGCGGTCCAGATCGTCGGTCGCCCCGGCGACGAGGCGACCCTGTTGTCGCTCGCCGCCCAGCTCGAGGCCGAGCGGCCCTGGGCGGACAAGCGCCCGCCGATCTCCTGAGCGCCGCTAGCTGAAGACCTTGCGCATCCGCGCGATCTCGCGGATCTTGCCGCGGGGGCGGAGGCGGCGCTGGAGGATCATCTTCAGTGGTTTCGCTTCCGGCTTGCCCATGGCGACGAAGTCGGCCCAGTTCGCCTCGATCGTCAGGGTTGGGTTGGGGGCCTCGCCCGGCTCGGCCCTGGTCGAGCCGTTGTCGATCGTCATGTGCCAGGGGTCGGCGTCGCTGAAGCGGTACTGGTAGACGAGCGGCGAGCCGTTGGCGGCGGCCGGGTTGGCGACGCGCTTGACCACGTCGAAGTAGAGCCGCTGCGTCTCCGGCGAGGCATCGGGGACCGGGCCGTCGGGCGGGCCGAGGACACCGGCCTCCATCAGCTGCACCTGGCGCGCGGCGACTTCCTCGGCAGAGGCCTCGGGGTCGAAGGGAAAGACCCCGGGCGGCATCTCCTCGGTCGGATAGCCGATCGTCCGCCAGCGCTGGCGGATCAGTTTGAGGCCGAAGGAGAAGATGTCCTCGAGCGAGAAGCCGTAGCACTCGGTGTAGGAGCGGTCCATGTTGGGCGGATAGAAGACGGCCGGCCCGTAGGGCAGCGTTTCGCGCAGCAGCTCAGTGACAGCGGCGCGATTCTCCTCCCAGCCCGGGTTGCCTTCCCCCAGTAACTCGGAGAGCACCTTGACGCCGAAGCCGATGTGACGCTGCTCGTCCTTGGAGACGTTGCCCATGCCCTCGCTGAAGCCGGGCATCGTTTCCTTGGAGGCGAAGAAGTCTTCGATGAAGTGCTGGCCGGGTTGGGCGAGGCTGCCCTCGACGATCAGGTGGTAGAGGGTGATCGCCTGCGCGTACTTTGGCAGCGAGCGGTCCTTGCGCAGTTCCTCGGCCATCAGGTCGAGCCGGTCGAAGATCCCGCGGTAGCCCCAGTTGAGCTGCGGCATCGTCGAGGAGAGGGTCTGCTGGATCGAGTCGCCGCCGACCCCGATGACCTCCTTGAAGAAGCGGTGGAAGAAGATCGAGTGACGGACCTCGTCGACCTGCTGGGTGGCGAGGAAGTAGGACTGCTCCTCGGTCGGGGCGGCGTTGATGTAGGGGGCGAGGGTGTCGGCGACACGGTCCTCGCCGTAGTAGAACATCGAGTAAATCCACATCGCCGAGCGCCGCTGGATGTCGCTCAGCGCCTCCCAGCCGTTGCGATCCTCGGAGAAGTCGATGTCGTAGGCGCTCCAGTTGCCCTGCTCCCAGCGCTTGTAGAGGTCCACGTAGGTGACGTTGTCCATCAGGCTCTGCGATGCGACGCTCATCTCTCTCCTTGGGTCGGGGCGGCTGTGAGCAGGTTACCGCGATCCTGGCCAGCCAGCCAGTTTAGGTGGGTGACTTCGTCACACAGCGGCGGGGGTCTCGATCTCCCGCTTGAGGATCTTGCCGGTGGGGCCCTTGGGCAGCTCGTCGAGGAACCAGACGAGGCGGGGGTACTTGTAGGCGGCGATGCGGTCCTTGACGTAGGCGCTGATCTCCTCGGGGCCCAGCTCCTCGCCGTCGTGGAGGACGACCGCGGCGCCGATCTCCTCGCCCCACTGATCATGGGGGACGCCGACCACGGCCGCTTCGCGGATCTTCGGGTGCTCGTAGAGAACCTCCTCGACCTCGCGCGGGTAGACGTTGTAGCCGCCGCGGATGATCAGGTCCTTCTTGCGGTCGACGATGTAGAAGAAGCCGTCCTCGTCGACGCGGGCCATGTCGCCGCTGTGGAACCAGCCGCCGCGCATCGCCTCCTCGGTCGCTTCGGGACGCTGCCAGTAGCCCTTCATGACGTTGTGGCCGCGGATCACGATCTCGCCGACCTCGCCCTGGGCGACCGGCTCGTCATCCTCGTTGACGACTCGCATCTCGACCCCCTCGATCGGGGTGCCGATCGAGCCCGCCTTGCGCTCTTTGTCGGGGTGGTTGGAACAGGCGACGGGCGAGGTCTCCGAGAGGCCGTATCCCTCCATCACCTTCGCCCCGAAAGCGTCTTCGAAGCCGCGCAGCACCTCGACCGGCATCGAGGCGCCGCCGGTGATGCAGATGCGCAGCGCGGAGGTGTCGAAGCTCTTGCGCTCGGGGTGGTGGAGCAGTGCGCCGTACATCGTCGGCACGCCGTAGAAGTGGGTGACTCCGTCGCGCTGCATCGTCGCCAGCGCCTCGCCGGGGTCGAATTTGGGCACCAGGGTGAGGCAGGCGCCGACGCCGAGCGAGGCGTTCATCGCGACGGTCTGGCCGAAGGAGTGGAAGAGGGGGAGAGCGCCGAGGACGACGTCGCCGGCGCCGATCTCGGAGGTCGTGCGGGAGGAGACGTCGGCGTTGCGCGCCAGGTTGGCGTGGGTCAGCTCTGCGCCCTTGGGCTTGCCGGTGGTGCCCGAGGTGTAGAGGATCACCGCCGTGTCGTCCTCCGCCGTATCGGCCAAGCCGGGGGTGGGCTCGTTCTCCGTCAGGGTCGCGGCGAAGGCCGCCGGCTCGACCTCGACCAACTCGGCGCCCGCCTCGGCGGCACCGTCGCCGGCCTCGTCGCAGAAGCCATGCCAGGCAAGCAGCACCTTCGTGCCCGAGTCCTCAACGTAGAAGGCGATCTCGCGCCGCTTCAACAGCACGTTCATCGGCACGACGATGGCCCCCGCGCGCAGCACGCCGTAGTAGGCGATCGGGAACTCGGGCACGTTGGGCAACATCACCCCGACCCGGTCGCCCGGCTGCACCCCATTCTCAGCCAGCAGGGTCGCCAGGCGGGCGCTGCCGTCGTTCAGGTCGCCGTAGCTCAGCTCGGCCTCGCCGAGGCGGATCGCCGGCGCGCCGGGCGATCGCCCGGCGCGCTCGGTCAGCAGCGATGCGAGGTTCAACCCCATCTCGCTCCGGTTACAGCTTGATGATCTTGTGGACCGGGAACTCCTTGATGTCCGGCGGGCCGCCCGGCCCTTCGTCGCCGACGCTCGCAATCGCCGGGCCCAGACGACTCTCTGCAAAGCGGTCGAAGTGCTCGCGTGACTCCCAGAAGTCGATGATCCCCCAGCCGCCCTCGATTGGGCCGGCAGAGTGAAGGATCAGCCCCTCGGGCGGGTCTGCCTCGACGCCCAGCTTTGCGTCCACCGCGTCGTACATCTCCTGCGTTCCTCCATCAATCTTCATCCGCAATCCAATTGCCATCGTGTCCTCTTCCTGTAGGGAGCCGGGCGAGCATAGCCCTCCATATGAGCAATGGGCAAGGGCTCGGGCGCACGGAGCCGTGGCCCGCTAGGCTCGGACCTGCGATGGACGATCTCGGCACGCCAACCTCCTTCCTCACCCTGCCGAAGGGCGTGCCGGTGTACTCCAGCGATGGCGAGGAGGTCGGCAAGGTGGAGCACGTGCTCTCTGCCCCCAACATCGACATCTTCGACGGGATCGTCCTCGACACCAGTGTCCTCCCAGGCGGGCATCGCTTCGTCGATGCCCCCGAGGTCGCGGAGATCTACGAGCGCGGCGTGGTGCTGTCGATCGATGCGACGGCGGCCCAGAACCTGCCCGAGCCGAGCGCCAACCCGGGGTCGGTCAGTGTCGATCCCAGCGACCTGGTGGGCGGGCATCAGAGCAAGCTGAGCCGCGCCTGGGACCTGATCTCCGGCAAGGGCTGAGAGGCCGAAGGCATCTTGCTGCGAAGTTCTCTAGCATTGCGCGCCGTGAAGCTGCCGATCGCCCTGATTGCGCTGTGCGCCGTGCTGGCATTCGCCGGCTGCGGTAGCAGCAGCGACTCCTCAAGTGGTTCGAGCGAATCGACCGGGGCTACGACGGAATCGACCTCCGCCGAAGCGGCCGGTGGCGAAAAGACCAAGCCGAAGGTCACGGTGCCCACGGGCGCTCCACCGAAGAAGCTCGAAGTCAAGGAACTCGAAGAAGGCAGCGGCGCCGAAGCGAAATCGGGCGACCAAGTCACCGTCCAGTACGTCGGTGTCGACTACAAGAACGGCAAGGAATTCGATTCCTCCTGGAGCCGCAACGAACCGTTCAGCTTCAAGCTCGGTGCGGGAGAAGTGATTCCCGGCTGGGACCAGGGCGTCGAAGGAATGAAGGCCGGCGGCCGCCGCGAGCTGATCATCCCGCCGGAACTCGCCTACGGCGAATCCGGCGCCCCGCCCGCGATCGGTCCGAACGAAACGCTCGTGTTCGTGATCGACCTGCTCGAAGTCAGCTAGGAACCGCCGAGCCAAGGGGGCGTCCGCGCGCCGGGTGTCCGTCGCTTTAATTGCTTAGGATATTCGTAGTGAAGGCTCCGATGTTTCTGATTGCGACGTGCGCCGTCCTGGCGATGGCCGGCTGCGGTGGCGGCGACGACTCCTCCGGCGAATCCGCGGCTGCTGCGACGAGCGAATCGCCGGCGCTGACCAGCAAGCCCGTGGTCGCGGTCCCGGAAGGCCCGCCACCGGAACAGCTGGAAATAAAAGATCTGCAGGAAGGTAGCGGCGCCCCCGTCGAACGCGGTGACTACGTCACGGTCCAGTACGTGGGGGTCGACTACGAAACCGGTAAGCAATTCGACTCTTCCTGGGGTGGCAAGCCGCTCAGCTTCACGGTCGGCGCCGGCGAAGTGATACCCGGCTGGGAAAAGGGCATCGAAGGAATGAGGCCCGGCGGTCGCCGGGAGTTGATCGTCCCGCCTGGCCTCGCCTATGGCAAGGCTGGTTCTCCACCGGCAATCGGGCCGAGCCAGACGCTTGTATTCGTAATCGATCTGTTTGAAACCAGCACGCCCCCGCCCAATTCTCGCTGAGCGCCTGACCGCGCAGGCCCTGTCCGGGAGCCCGCTGGCCGATCCTGCCGCAGTCGCCGAGCGACTCCTCGCCGTCCAGGGCCAGGACCCACGCGGCTTCAGGCTCGCCATTCGGGCGCGCACCGAGAGGCTTGCCGCGGCTGACGTCGAGCGTGCCTTGGCGGGGCGCGAACTAGTCGTTACCTGGCTCAACCGCGGGACGCTGCATCTGGTTCGCAGCGAGGACTACCCGCTGCTGCAGTCTCTGACCACGCCGCCGCTCCTCACCTCCAGCGTCCGGCGATTACGGCAGGAGGGTGTGAGCGAGGCCAAGGCCGAGCGGGCGGTCGAGACGATCGAGCGGGCACTCGAAGACGAGGGCCCGCTGACGCGGATCCAGCTGCGCGAGCGGATCGACGCCGCCGGCGTGCGAACCGATGGCCAGGCGATGATCCACCTGCTCTTCCTCGCGGCCCTGCGCGGTGTTGTCGTGCGCGGGCCGGCGATCGGCAAGCAGCATGCCTACGTGCTGGTGCGGGATTGGTTGGGCGAACCCCCGGCGATCGACCGCGAGAAGGCACTGGCCGAGCTTGCGCGCCGCTACCTGGTGGGCCACCAGCCGGCGACCGATCGCGACCTCGCCAAGTGGGCCGGCCTGCCGCTGCGCGACGCCCGCGCCGGCCTGCAGGCGATCGGCTCCGAGCTGGAGGAGGGGGGAGATGGGCTGGTCAGCCTCGCCAAGCGCGCCGCGCCGGAGAAGCTTCCGCCGCCACGCCTGCTCGGTGCCTTCGACCCGGTCCTGCTCGGCTGGACCTCTCGCGAGCCGATCCTCGGCGAGCACGAGCCACGCGTCGTCACCGGCGGCATCTTCCGTCCCTTCGCGATGGCCAAAGGCCGCGCCGTCGCCGGCTGGACGCTGGCCAAGGGCAGGGTGGCAACCGAGCCATTTGGCGATCTCTCGCGGCAGACGTCCGCCGCGCTCCAGGAGGAGGCGGCGGACGTCGAGCGATTCCTTATGCGCTAGGGAGCGACAACTGGCGATTCGACTTCGCCGCTGATCGCCGGCGCATTCAGCGCTTGAGCCGTAACCACGAGTTTCATCGTGTGGGTCACGGCTTCCGGAGTGGGCGTGACCGTGACCACCGGTGCGGTGAAGTTCGCTCCGGACGGGAGCCGGCAGGTCACCTGGCCCCCCGACGGAGTGGTGCAGTCGATGTTCTGGCCGGCGATCTGGATCGAGTCGAGCGTCGTTTTTTCCGGCAGGGTGAACGTCGCCGTCGGTTCGTCGAGCCCGCCGGTACTCGCTTGGACTTCCGCCGTGAACACTGCCGGTTCTCCTGCTTCCGGAGTCGGGGGAGAGGTGTATTTCGGCGTGAGGGTGATCGACGTGTTGATGAGCTCCGTGTCCAGCGCGTCGATTTCGTCCCGGGCGGTGAGCGTGGCGCCGCCTGCCAGGTAGGTCCCGAAGAAGCGGAAGTTGGCGGGACTGCTTTGGCCAGGGGCATCGGCGGGCATCGCGAAGGTGACCGTCTGCGTCGTCTGCTGCCCGCTCGCCAGGCCGCCCACCGGGCAGCTGGCCAGACCCTGGGAGAAGGGGCCGGGAGCAACTGAGACCGTGCATCCTGGGCTGCCCGAGATGAACGAGCTGCCTGCGGGCAGGGCCACGGTGGCCTGTCCCGCTGCCAGTGCACTGCTTGCCGGCACGGCATTGGGAGTGAAGAGGAGGCTGCTCGACGGGACCGCTTCCGTGTTGGTCGCCACGGCGTTGACGCTTGCCGCTCCAGTGCCGAACGAGTAGCCGACGAAGGCCTCGTTTCCGCCGGCTTCGTTTCCGCCCGGGTAGTCAAAGCGGAAGCGACCGTCGGAGAAGAGCACCAGTTGGAAGTTCCTCAGAGGCAGGGTGCCGTTGCAGCACTGGCCGGTGTGCCACTGGAAGGCGACCGAGTTGCCGTCCGCGGCCACGACCTCTTTGACGCTGCCGCTACCGGTGGTCGGCTCGCCGATGTTGAGGTCGGCCCAATAGGGCATGATCCCCCGCGCGATGTTGCCGACTATCTCGTTCACTCCGCGATAGTCGGAGGACTGCTCGTCCCCCCAGTAGTCCCAGGCGGGGCTGCCGAAGCTGACCCAGCCGTTGGTCGAGACGCTGATCTTGCGCTCCTTGATCCCGCCGAACGGGAAGTCGAACGGCAGGTCCAGGGTCACCTGGCCATCGTCTTCGTCGGGAAGGGCGAGGTCGGTGGTGGTCCCCCCGGCCAGCGGCTGGGGGGCGATGTCCGAGCGGGCGTAGCCGGCCTGGCCGGGGATCGCGTTGCCGGAGGTAAGCGTTGCGGTGACCGGATCGCCGGGTTTGGGCTCGTGTCCTTCGGCGTTCTCGACGAAGCCCCAGTCGAGGCCGTCGGTCATCGTGAACGCGGGCCTGGCGGGGCCGGGCAGGGGCGCTGGGGTCGGCAGGGGCGTGAGTTTGAACTGCTTGGACGCCCGACAGTTGTCCTTCTCCTTCGATTCACGCAAGCTCTTGCCGTCGTCCGCGCAGGCGATCAGCCGGTAGGTGCCCGGGACGGATTTCGCCGGCAAGAGCACTTTGAATTTGGCTTTGACTTTTTTGTGGGAGCGAAGCGCTTTGACCCTCGTGCGCTTCAAACGCAGATCTTTGTGCGTGAGTTTCTTGCCCTTGGCCAAGTAAAGCCCCACCTTGCTCTTGCGGGCTTTTGCCTGACCCTTGTTGCGCAACTTGACTGAAATGGTGATCTTGGACCCGACGACGACGCTGGCGGGCGGCTTCGAGACCTTGCCGACGACGAGGTCGGGCAGCAGCGGCCCTTTCCCGTGTTTCGCCTGCTTGGCGTTTGCAAGGGGGACCGCAGCGAGAAGCGCGATCAGCCCGAGCCCGACAGTGAGTGCAATCTTTGCGCGGATCATTGCGCGAGCATATTGCACCGATTCCCGCCAGGATGGGAATCGCTAGTCCAGCTTGGGGCTGCGCCAGGGCTGGGCCAGGCGTTTCGCCAGGTCATCGGCCAGGCCATCGATCGGGACCCGGGATTGCTCCAGCGAGTCGCGGTCGCGCAGGGTGACGGTGTCGTCTTCCATCGTCTGGTGGTCGACGGTGATTCCCCAGGGGGTGCCGATCTCGTCCTGGCGGCGGTAGCGCTTGCCGATCGAGCCGCCCTCATCGAACTCGGCAGTTTCGCAGACCTGGCGAGGGTTTTTCGTTGCCCCTGGGGCGAACTTGCCCTGCTGCGCTCTTGGTAGCGGGTGGGAAAGCGAAAGGGTCGCCAGCGACATACACAGTTCATGGATGCAAGTTCAGAGAAGGTCGCCAGGATGGCTCGCGATCGATCCCTCCCGGTCGCGCTACGCCGCAAGGCGCAAGCAGAAGAGAAGGAGCGAAAGCTCCGTAACCGACAGAAACGCGAAAGCAATTGAACGAGCATGAAGCCCTACACTCAAAACGTGTCGAAACGTCCTCGATACCGATGGCGGACCTGGCTCCGGGGGCATTTGCCCTGGGCCCTGGTGGATTTTTTTCCTCGGGGCGCAAAAGACTGCGGTGACCACGAGTGGTTTCGTTTCGATCACGACACCGACCTGTGCTACCACTGCGAAGTCGGGGAGCGAGAGCACCAGCACACTCCCATCGACTGGAGCAGCGGCTTATGGCGGGAACTGACCCGCCTGGCCGACGAAGGCGACGAGGACTACCACCAACTCATCCGGCAGATGCGCCGCGAGGAAGCGGAAGCGCAGCGCCACATAACCATCTAGCGGTCAGCCGAGCTTCGGGCTGCGCCAGGGCTGGGCCAGGCGTTTCGCCAGGTCATCGGCAAGGCCCTCGATTGGGACCCGGGATTGCTCTAGCGAGTCGCGGTCGCGCAGGGTGACGGTGTCGTCTTCCATCGTCTGGTGGTCGACGGTGATTCCCCAGGGGGTGCCGATCTCGTCCTGGCGACGGTAGCGCTTGCCGATCGAGCCGCCCTCGTCGAACTCGGCGGGGACGCGGCGGCGCACCTCGTTGAAGATCTCGCGGGCCTTCTCCGGCATTCCCTCCTTGGAGACGAGCGGCAGGATCGCCACCTTGACCGGTGCCAGGCGGGGATGGAGGCGCAGCACGGTGCGCTCGCGTCCCTCGACCTCCTCGACCTCGTAGGAGTCGACGAGGAAGGCGAGCGTCGCGCGGTCGGCGCCGGCGGCCGGCTCGATCACGTGGGGGACGTAGCGCTCTTTGGTCTGTTGGTCGAAGTACTCGAGCTTCTCGCCGCTGAACTTGGCGTGCTGGGTGAGGTCGAAGTCGCCGCGGTTGGCGATCCCCTCCAGCTCCGACCAGCCGATCGGGAAGAGGTACTCGATGTCGCTGGTCGCCGAGGAGTAGTGCGAGAGCTCGTCGGCACCGTGGGCGCGCACCCGCAGCAGGTCGGGGCGGATGCCGAGGTCGGTGTACCAATGCTCGCGCTCCTCCATCCAGATCTTGTGCCACTTTTCGGCTTCGGCGGGGGGGACGAAGAACTCCATCTCCATCTGCTCGAACTCGCGGGTGCGGAAGATGAAGTTGCCGGGGGTGATCTCGTTGCGGAAGGACTTGCCGATCTGGGCGATTCCAAATGGCGGCTTCTTGCGGGCGAAGCCGAGCACGTTCTTGAAGTTGATGAAGATGCCCTGCGCGGTCTCCGGCCGCAGGTAGACCTCCGAGCCCTCGCCCGCCACCGGGCCGACGTGGGTCTCGAACATCAGGTTGAACTGGCGCGGCTCGGAGAGCTCGCCGCCGCACTCCGGGCAGCGCAGCTCCGCCTCGGGGTCGCCGCCTTCGGCCTCGACCGCCTCGCGCAGATGATCCTCGCGCCAGCGCCGCTTGCACTTGCCCAGGCACTGCACCAGGGGGTCGGTGAAGCCCTCCAGGTGGCCCGAGGCCTCCCAGACCCGCGGGTGCTGGAGGATCGCCGAGTCGAGCGCGACGATGTCGTCGCGCTCCTGCAGCATCGCCCGCCACCACTCGGCCTTGACGTTGTTCTTCAGCAGCACGCCGTAATGGCCGTAGTCGTAGGTCGAGCCGAGTCCGCCGTAGATCTCCGAGGAGGGGAAGACGAAGCCGCGCCGCTTGCAGAGAGCGACGATCTCCTCCATCGAGGTCTCGGTGCTGCGCGTCTCCTGCCCGGCGCTTGCCATGGCTGAACCGTACCGGCTGCGATAATCGCCCACCGTCATGCCGATCTACGAGTACAAATGCACCAACGGCCACGTCTTCGACGTGATCCAGCGGATGAGCGATGAGGCGCTGACCGAGTGCCAGGAGTGCGGCGCTCCCGCCGAGCGCGTCCTGCACCCCGTCGCGATCCACTTCAAGGGGTCGGGCTTCCACAACACCGACTACGGTAAGAAGAAGACCGGCGCCAACGGTGGCCCCTCCGAGGGGGGCAAGGACTCGGGCGACTCGAAGCCGAGTGAGAGCAAGCCCTCAGACTCCAAGTCAAGCGACTCGAAAACCACAGCCGCAACCGGCGACTGAACCATTTGCCCCCCGAATCGGGGGCAAATCGACCACTCAGCCGAGCAACTTCTTGACGGCCCGGCGCCGCTCGCTGTCCGGCACTTCGATCGAGCCGCCTGGGCCCGGTTCGCAGCCGGAGTTGGCGCCGCTGCAGAGCACGTCGGCCTTGCTTTCGCCCCCGATCGCCGCTGAGAGGATCAACTGCGGCATCGTGAAGAAGCCCATGTCGCTGACGAAGGCTTTCGGCGCGTCCCAGCCGATGATCGGGCCGTGGATGAAGTTGTAGGGCGCGCGGAGGGGGTCGGTGAGGCGGTCCTTGATGCCGGCGATCACCGCCTGCTGGGCCTTCTCGCGGTCGAGGTCTTCGTAGCCGAACGTGTAGGCGCTCTTGCCGGGGCCGGGGCATTCGCTCGGCTCGCGGATGCGCGAGTAGATCAAGGCCTTTTCCCCATCGAGGGTGTTCTCGCCCTTGCCCAAGCGCAGCGTGAAGCCACCCTGGCCGCCGCCGGCCCCGCCGGAGATGTTGGCGCAGATCTTCTGCGGCACGTCGACCGTGACCCCACCGACCGCGTCGATCAGGTCTTCGAAGCCGGTGAAGTCGACGATCGCGACATGGTCGACTTCGATCCCGAGGAACTTTTCGACTGCTTCGATCTGCGCCTTGGCGCCGCCGAAGGCGTAGGCCGCATTGATCTTCTGCGGGCTCTGGCCGGGGATTTCGGCGTAGCTGTCGCGCGGGATCGAGAGTTTTCGGAAGGCTCCCCCGCCGGCGCGGATCAGCATCAGCGTGTCGGCGCGGAATTCGCCCTGCGAGCAGTTGCCATGCGGAGAGTCGCCGTGCGACTGCTGTTCGAAGCACTCCTGCGAGGGGGCCGCGCCCGGCTCCTTGGTGTCGGGCGGGCGGGCGTCGGTGCCGAGCACGAGGATCGTCTGCGCGCTGGGCAGCAGGAAGGGGTTGCCGTGCAGGGCGGACTTGGCTTCGCCGGAGAGCTTGAAGGCCTGCAGCTGGGCGGAGACCGCGAAGGCCAGGAAGCTGAGCAGGATCCAGCCAAGCGCCACCAGGCCGATCCATTTCAGCGCTCGGCGTAGGCCGGGTCGGGGTGGCCGTGGGCCGCGCTCGCGCCCGGGGCGGTCGGGCAGCTTCGGCATTTTCGGGGCGCGCCAGTCACGCTCGCGCAGGCCCGAGAGGTCGGGCTTGCGGAAGCGCGAGAAGAACCCCCGGCGGGCTCGGTAGACCTTGTAGTCGGGCGGCCCTTGCGGCCGCTGCTCGTCATCGTTGCCCATGAAAGACTCCGGAATCATGCCGATGACCGCGGTCGCCCGCGCCAAGAGTTGCGAAAAGAGATGAGCCAGCCTGAAGCGATAGGCGTCGATCTGGGCGGCACGAAGATGCTGCTCGGCGTCCTCGACGGCGACTCGAGGACCGTCTGGGAGAGCCGCGAGCGCTCCGCCGGCGAGGGCGAGGAGGAGCTGGTCGAGCTGCTCGTCCGCGAGATCTCCGAGGCGCAGGCGCAACGGTCCGGAATCGAAGCGGTCGGGATGGGAATCCCGGCGACGATCGACCACGAGAAGGGCCTCGCGGTCGCGGCGGTCAACCTGCCGATCGAGAACCTGCCGATCCGCGATCTGGTCGTCGAGCGGACGGGCCTGCCCACCTTCGTCGACAACGACGCCAACGTCGCCGCCCTCGCCGAGCATCTCTTCGGCGCGGCGCGCGGGGCCGAGAACGCGGTGATGTTGACGATCGGCACGGGAATCGGCGGTGGCCTCATCCTCGGCGGCGAGATCTATCGCGGCTCGACCGGCGCCGGCGCCGAGCTCGGCCACGTGGCGATCCAGCTCGACGGCCCGGCCTGCCAGGGCAACTGTCCTGGCCACGGCTGCGTCGAGACCCTCGCCTCCGGTACCGCGCTGGGCCGCGAAGGCCGCGCCGCCGCGGAAAGCAACCCCGACTCCGCCCTCGGCAAGCTGCTCGCCGAGGGCAGCGAGATCGACGGCAAGGTGGTCACCGTCGCGGCCCAGGAAGGAGACGAGACGGCGATCGGCGTCTTCGACCTCATCGGCAGCCGCCTCGGCGTCGCCCTCGCCAGCTTCGCCAACATCTTCGAGCCGGAAGTGATCGTCATCGGCGGCGGCGTGATCGCCGCCGGGGAGCTGCTGCTCGCGCCCGCCCGCCGCGAGCTCGAAGCGCGGGCTCTGCGGCCGATGAACCGCACCCCGGTCGTCCCCGCCGAGCTGGGCGAAGACGCGGGGATGATCGGCGCCGCCGCGATGGCGCGAATCGAATTGGAAGCGGAGCAGGAAGGCTGATGCCGGGGTCGCTGATCGTCTGCCCGACGCCGATCGGCAACCTCGACGACATCACGATCCGCGTGCGCGACGCGCTGGTCGCCGCCGACTACATCGCCTGCGAGGACACGCGTCGCACCGGCGGCCTGCTCGACAAGCTCGGCATCCGGCCGGCGCCGCAGCTGATCTCGATCCACGAGGGCAACGAAGCGCCGCGCGCGATCGAGCTGGCGCAGCGGATCGAACGCGGTGAGATCGTCGCCCTCGTCTCCGACGCCGGCATGCCGGCGATCTCAGACCCCGGCTTCCGCCTGATCCGCCGCTGCATCGAACGCAACCTCGAGGTGACCGTGCTGCCGGGCCCCTCGGTGGTGCCGGTGGCCCTGGTCGCCTCCGGGCTGCCCACCGACCGCTGGCGCTTCGAGGGCTTCCTGCCGAAGCGCTCCGGTGAGATGGAGCGGGTCCTGCGCTCGACCGAGACGGTCATCGCCTTCGAGTCGCCGCGCCGGGTGGGCGATTCGCTTGCCGCCCTGGCCGCGATCGCCCCCGACCGCCCGGCCGCGGTCTGCCGCGAGCTGACCAAGATGCACGAGGAGGTCTCGCGCAGCACGCTGGCCGAGCTGGCGCGTCGCTTCCGCGGCGACGTCAAGGGCGAGATCGTGTTGGTGATCGCGCCCGCATCCGCCGACGACCACGACAAAGACGTCGGCTTCGCCGTCGATGCGCTGCGCCATCTGGTCCAGTCAGGCGCCCGCCCGCGCGCCGCCGCCAGCGTCGTCGCCGCCCTGACCGGCACCCGCGCCAACGACCTCTACCGGGCGCTGACCGGCCGCGAGCCACGCAAGTAACGCAACTCGGCGCCCGCTGCCCGTCTCGGAGGCTTCACGGCTATGTTACAAAAATGTCTGACAAATACACTAAATTATGCAACGAACTCACGCCGGGCCACAGTCAATGGGTAGCCCGACGTGAGTCGTCAAACAATCGTGGCGCGCAATGCGCCAGACAAAGGAGAGAGTAAATGAAGCACGCGAAGCTGTTTGGTCTTTGCCTTCTCGGCGTAGTGGCCGCGATGGCAGTGATGGGAGTGGGTACTGCATCGGCTACGAAGCTGTGCTCGGAAAACAAAACCCCGTGCCCGGCTGGGTCGACGGTCAAAACCGGCTCGGCGATCAAAGCCCAACTGGTCGCTGGGACCAAATCTGTCTTCACGACCTCGCTGCTCGTCGTCGAATGCTCAGAATCGACGATAGAAGGCAAAACGACGAACGAAGGCGGCAGCGGCGCTGCAGTTCCGGTCAAAGGGGAAATTACGTCAGTCGTCTGGAAAAGCTGCAAAGCGGGCGGTGGATCCTGCACCGCGGCGGCACTGGGCCTTCCGTGGACCTCTGAAGTGACCGGCAGCGAAGGTAATGGGACGATGACCGTGCTGAAATCGGGCGGGAAATTCACCTGCACGGTCACCTGCGAATACGAAGCCGCCTCGCTGGCGACCTCTGCGACCGGCGGAAACCCGGCCGTGATCAAAGCGAACAAAGCCAGCCTCAAAAAGAAAGGTGGCAGCTTCCTCTGCCCCTCGACGGCAACGTGGACCTCTGAATACGAAGTCACCACGCCGAAACCGCTGTTCGTCGTGAGCGAATAGAAGGATGGATCGGCTGGGCTGATCGGGACCGGGCGGCTGCCTTGCAGCCGCCCGGTTTGCGACATGGCGCACGTTGCTAGCGTGCCGGTCCAGGATGAGCCGGGAGAGCTTCTACGTCACCACGCCGATCTACTACGTCAACGCCGAGCCACATCTCGGCCACGCGTACTCGACGCTGGTGGCTGACGTCCTCGCCCGGCACATGCGCCAGCGTGGCGAGGACGTCTTCTTCCTCACCGGCACCGACGAGCACGGCGAGCCGATCGAGCTGGCGGCCGAGCGCGAGGGCGTGACGCCGCAGGAGCTGGCCGACCGCAACGCCGCCAAGTTCGAAGCGCTGATGCCGATCATCGACGCCAGCAACGACTTCTTCATCCGCACCTCCGACCCGCGCCACGCCGAGAAGGTCGCCGAGATCATGCAGCGGGTCTACGACAACGGCTGGGTCAACAAGGGCACCTACGAAGGCTGGTACTGCCCGCGCTGCGCCGACTTCAAAACCGAGCGCGAGCTCGGCCCCGGCCAGACCTGCCCGATCCACGAGATCCCGTTGGAGCGGATCAAGGAGGAGAACTGGTTCTTCCGCCTCTCTGCCTTCCAGGAGCGGCTCGAAGCGCTCTACGAGGAGCGGCCCGACTTCGTCGTGCCCGACTTCCGTCGCAACGAGGCGGTCTCCTTCATCGAGGGGGGGCTGGAGGACGTCTCGCTCTCGCGGCCGAAGCTGAAGTGGGGGATGCGGCTGCCCTGGGACCCCGAGCAGCGGATGTACGTGTGGTTTGACGCGCTGCTCAACTACGTCACCGCGCTCACCTTCGCCCGCGAGGGTGAGGATCTGACCGAGCGCTTCTGGCCGGCGAGCCTGCACGTGATGGCCAAGGACATCCTCAAGTTCCACGCGGTGATCTGGCCGGCGCTGCTCTGGGCGGCGGACCTCGAGCCGCCGAAGCGGATGGCGATCCATGGCTATCTGATGATGGGTGAGAAAAAGATGTCGAAGTCGCTCGGCAACGTGCTCGACCCCTTCGAGGCGATCGACCGCTTCGGCGCCGACGCGCTGCGCTTCTACTGCTTCCGCGAGGTCAGCTTCGGCCAGGACGGCTCGATCTCGACCGCCGGCTTCGAGGCCCGCTACGAGACCGAGCTGGCCAACGACTTCGGCAACCTCGCCAGCCGCGTGCTGGCGATGGTCGAGCGCTACCGCGACGGCGTCGTCCCGGAGGCACAGGTCGACGCCGTGCTGGCCGAGGACTTCGAAGGCGTCGCCAGCCGCTTCAGCGAGTTGCTCGACAAGGCTGAGTTGACTCAGGCGCTGGAGGAGGCCTGGAAGCTGGTCCGTCGCCTCAACCGCTACGTCGAGGAGACCCGGCCGTGGGAGCTGGCGAAGGACGAGGCCGACCCGGAGCGCCTCGACGAAGTCCTCTACAACCTCGTCGAGGGCCTGCGGGTGACGACGCTGCTGCTCGTTCCCTACCTGCCGCAGACGAGCGAGCAGCTGCTCACCGCTCTAAACGAGGACTCTCGCCAGCTCAACGAGCTAGGAGCCCGGGCTGGCGGCCAAAAGGTCGAACGGGTCCCACCGCTGTTCCCGAAGATCGAGACGCCCGCTTAGGCCAGCGCGTCCGGGCCGAGCTGGTCCGGGCTCGTGTAGCCGCACAGCGCCAGCGTCAGGTCGAGCTCCCCCAGGACCATCTTGAGCACGGCTTCGACTCCCGCCTGTCCGTCCAGCGCCAGGCCCCAGACGTAGGGGCGCCCGAGGCAGACGGCGTCGGCGCCGAGGGCGAGCGCCTTGAGCGCGTCAGCGCCGCTGCGGATGCCGCTGTCGAAGAGGACCGCGATCTCGTCGCCGACGGCCTCCGCAATCGGCGCCAGCGCGTCGAGCGAGGCAAGCGCGCCGTCGACCTGGCGGCCGCCGTGGTTGGAGACGACGATGCCGTCGACCCCGCGCGCTACAGCTTCGCGGGCGTCGTCGACATGCTGGATGCCCTTGATCGCGATAGGCAGCGAGGTCACCTCGCGCAGCCACTCGAGGTCGTCCCAGCTCAGCGACGGATTGGCCTGGACGCCGAGGAAGTGGCCGGTCGCCGCGCCCTGGTCCTCCTCCGGGGTCTTCTCCAGGGCGGCGCGGAAGACCGGGTCCTGGAAGTAGTTGGCGACGCCCATCCCGTTGAGGAAAGGCAGCCATGCCTGCTGCAGGTCGCGCGGCTTCCAACCGGGGATGAAGGTGTCGACGGTGAGCACGATCGCCGCGTAGCCCGCGGCCTCGGCGCGCTTGACGAAGCTCTCCGCCAGGTCGCGATCGTTGGGGCAGTAGAGCTGGAACCAGCGCGGCGAGCCACCCCCCGCCTCCGCGATCTCCTCCAGGGTGAAGTGCGAGTTGGTGCTGGCGATCATCGGCAGGCCGAGCGCTGCTGCGGCACGGGCGGTCGCCAGCTCGCCGTCCTCGTGGAGCACCTTCTGCACGCCGATCGGGGCCAGCAGCAACGGCGCGGGCATCGGCGTGCCGAGCAGCTCAGTCGAGAGGTCGCGCGTGGCGACGTCGCGCAGCATGCGGGGCACGATGCGGTGGCGCTCGAAGGCCTCGCGGTTGGCCTGCATCGTCCGCTCGCCACCGGCCCCGGCGAAGACGTAATTGGCCGCACGCTCCTCCATCGCCTCTCTCGCGCGCTGCTCCAGCTCCGCGACCGCGACCGGGATAGCGGGTGGCTCGCCGCCGAGTCCCCGGATGTAGATCTCAAGGTAGTAGTCGGCGAAGTCGGCCATCGGCCGCGAAGGCTATTTCAGGCCGATGCGGCGGCGCCAGTCGCGGGCGTTGAAGGCGCGGGCGGCACGGCCGATCAGGCCGCGGCGGGCCTTCGTGTACGGATACCAGGTCGGCTCGCGCTTGCCGCCAAAACGGGCGACGATCACCGACTCCGGCCGGCAGTACTTCTTGATCCCGTACTCGCCGTGGCGGAAGCCGATCCCCGACTCCTTCCAGCCGCCCATCGGCACGTCCATCAAAACGTAGTTGACGATCACGTCGTTGACGTTGACCGCGCCGGCCTCGATCCGCCTGCCGACCATCTCGGCCCGCTCCTTCTCACCGAAGACCGAGGCGGCGAGGCCGTAGCGGGTGTCGTTGGCGAAACGCAGAGCCTCCTCGGAGTCGCGCACCTTCATCACTCCGACGACCGGGCCGAAGGTCTCGTCGCGCATTACCGTCATCGAGTGGTCGACGTCGACGAGCACGGTCGGTTCGAAGTAGTCGCCTGGGCCCTCGACCCGCTTGCCGCCGGTCGCCGCCTTTGCCCCCTTGGCCAGCGCGTCCTCGACCTGCGCTTCGACTATCGCCCGCTGGTTGGGCGAGGTCATCGCACCGACGTCCTTTTCAGGCGTCTTGCCGTCGGCGCCCTGGCGCAGCGCCCCGACCGCCTTGGTCAGCTTGGCGACGAACTCGTCGTAGACAGGCTCCTCGACGTAGATCCGCTCTACCGAGAGGCAGACCTGGCCCGAGTTGAACATCCCGCCCCAGGTAGCGGCGTTGGCGGCGCGGTCGACGTCGGCGTCGGAGAGGACGATCATCGGGTCCTTGCCGCCGAGCTCGAGGCTGACCGGGGTCAGCGTCTCGGCGGCACGCGCCATCACCTTGCGGCCGGTGCGGTCCGAGCCGGTGAACTGGATGAAATCGACGTTGTCGACCAGTGCGCCGCCGGTCTCACCCGTGCCGTGCACGCAGTCGAACACGTCGGGGCCGCCGATCTCACGCTTCCAGGCCTCGACGATCTCGGCCAGGCCCAGCGGCGTGAACTCCGAGGGCTTGACGACAACCGCCGCGCCCGCCTGCAGGGCCGGGATCGCGTCGCCCAGCGCCAGCGCCAGCGGAAAGTTCCAGGGACTGATCACGCCGACCACCGGGTAGGGCCGGTACTGGACCATCAGCTTCTTGGAAGCCGCCAATGCCGAGTGCGGCCTGACCGTTTCGTCGCCGATGAACTTGGCGGCCTTGGTCCCGTAGAAGTTGATCAGGTCGGTGAGGTAGACCGTCTCAGCCGTGGTGTCGCCGCGGACCTTGCCGGTCTCGGCCTGCATCGTGTCGAGCACGCGCTCGTGGTTGTCGAAGAGCCAGTCGCGCAGCTCGCCGAGCCAGCGGTAGCGGCCATCGATGCCCAGCGCCTCCCACTCGGCCTGGTTGCCGCGCACCCGCGCGACGGTCGCGGCGACGCTCTCGGCGGAGTCGACCGCGACGCTGCCGATGGCGGTCCCGGTTGCCGGATTGAGCACCTCGATTCGCTCGGCACTGACTCCGTTGGAGCTCGCCCCGTTTACCGTCTCGCCGACTTTCGGTGCCGTTCCGCTCTCCACCTGACCGCTCCCTTCGAGTTTGGCTGGTCAGCCAACTGTATCGCCCACCCGCCGGACGTGCCGGTGGAGAGAGGTCCATATGGACCTCTCTCCACCGGCACGTCAGTGGCGCGGGACGAGTCGATAGACCGGGCCGTCGAGCGAGCAGACATAGACACGACCGCGGTCGTCTTCGCCGAAGGAGCTGGGGGAGGAGACGCTGAGGCCGAGCTTGTGCTCGTCGCTCGCCCCGTGCAGGTGGGGGACGAGGCTGCGCAGCTGGCCCTCGCAGAGGTCGGCGTAGACATAGCGCTTGTAGAGCGAGGTCAGGTGCGGATCGGCGACCACGTAGCCGCCGATGATCGCGCAGCTGCCGCCGCGGCTGTGCGGATAAGCGAAGATCGGCTTGACCGTGCCGCCCGGATCCGGCGTGCCGCTGTTTTCTTCTTCGTAGGGGGCGAACCCCTCGAAGGCGTCCCAGCCGAAGTTGGCGCCCTGTGCCGCGGCGACCGTGGTGTAGTCGACCTCCTCGAAGCGGTTCTGGCCGACGTCGCCGATCGCCAGCCGCGGCTGCCCCGGGTCCGTCACCCGGTCGAAGGAGAAGCGGAAGGGATTGCGCAGGCCGATGCTGTAGATCTGCGGTTTGGCGCCGGCGCGCTGTGGGTCGATCCGCAGCAGCTTGCCGAGCAGTTTGTGCGGGTTCTGGGCGTTGTTCGGCGGATCGCCGCCCGAGCCGCCGTCGCCGGTGCCGAAGTAGAGCCAGTTGCCGAGGAACTGGAGCTGGCCGCCGTTGTGATTGGAGTTGACCGGGTGGGGTATCCGGACTATTGCGCGACGGGAGCCCCGCGCGGCTTGCGTCGCGCTCCTACGTTTGAGTTCGTCGATCCTGATGTTGCCCTGGGGATCGGTGTCGTAGACGTAGAAGCGGCCGCTGCTCTTGTAGTCGGGGGGGAAGGCGATCGAGAGCAGGCCGCGCTCGCCGCCGGAGGAGATCAGGTCGTGGATGTCGAGGAAGGGACGAGCCTGCTTGTGCCCGTTGCGCAGCACCTGCACCGTCCCGCCCTGCTCGACAACGAAGAGCAGCTTTGGGAAGCCGGGTGCGCCGGTGACGTAGACCGGGCTTTCGAAGCTGCCGATCTGCTTCAGGCCGACGCCCTGAGCTGCCGATTGCGCCGCTTCCTCGGGCGGCTGAGCCGATCCGCAGGCCGGTAGGGCCAGCGCCAAGAGCAGCGCGAGGGCGCTACTTGCCGCTGTGCGTCTTCCCTTCGATTTCAACGACTTCGCCATTGTCCTTCACTTCCGTTTCCGGCGGGACATTCGTGATCTGCGCGCCGAAGGAGCCGCCCGCTTCGGTGCCCGTATCGCCGGGTGCCGGGATCTCCGCCTTCGCCGTGCCGCTGAGGCCGGCGCCGATCTCGTAGAAAAGCCTGTAGCTCCCCGCCCTGACGGCGTTCAGCTTCCATACGGCCTCGGTCGTCTTACCCGGCTTCAGCGGCCCGAAGGCGAAGGTCTTGGGGCTCGAGGTTTCGGCTCCGGCCGTTTCCGCGGAGCCGTTCGTTCTCGGGTAGCGCGCCGAGAGCACCCAGACCGGGCGGTCGGGCTGGGCGAGGCCGGGCGCCGGGTCGCGGTAGCCGAAGGGCAGCGTCGAGTCACGCCCCTCCTTGCCGCCGACCGAGATCGTCACGGTCAGCGCCGGGAGGGCCTTGGCCCCGATGTTGCGCACGCCGAGCCGCAGCAGCGTCGTTTCGCCGAGCCGCTGCTTGGCGGGGAATTCCGCGGTGACGATCTTGACCGGGTACTTGCCGGCCGGCTCGTTCGCGTCGGAGGACGATTCGCCACCGCAGGCGGCGAACGAGAGAGCTATCGCCGCAGCGACGGCACCCGCCGCGCCAGCGGCGACTCGGGAATGCCCTCCGTATCTGCTATTCCCCCCCAAAGCCGGGCGAACATACCATGAAGAATCGGCCGTTCCTGCGGCTCGGAGAGCATGCCGATTGGGTTAGCCGGATCTCAACACTCGGCTAACCGAGGTCGCTGGCCCATCCCATACACTCAGAGTACGGAGGAGGGGCCGCCCGATGCGGCCCCGCTTTGCCGGAGGAGAGATGGAAGCAGCCGCATCCATAGGCAGGAGGATCGCACCCGCCAAGTCGTTCTTCGAGCAGGTGGGGGACATGATGATCCTCACCGCGCGGACGATGGTTTCCGCGGTCAGGCCTCCCTACCCCTATGGCGAGGAGTTCATCGGCCAGTTCCTCTTCGCCCTGCAGCTCTGCTGGTTCCCGCTGCTCGTCTCCACCATCGCCTTCGGCTTCGGCGCGCCCGGCCTGCAGGCGGCCAACTTCCTCACCCTCTTCGGCTCGCTGGACCGGCTCGGCGGCTTCTTCGTCCTCGCCTCGATCCGCGAGTTCGCACCCTTCGTCACCGCCGTCGTCGTCGCCGGCGTCGCTGGTACCGCGATCACCGCCGACCTCGGCGCCCGCAAGATCCGCGAGGAGCTCGACGCGCTGCAGGTGCTCGGCGTCGACCCGATCAAGAACCTGGTCGTGCCGCGCTTCCTGGCGTTGATGGTGATTACCGGCCTACTCGACATCTACGCGCTGATCTTCGGCATCAGCGGCGGCATCCTCACCGAGATGCTCTACAACCAGCCGCTCGGCGGCTTCTTCGCGACGCTCTTCACCAACGCCTCGATTACCGATCTCTGGGGCTCGGTGATCAAGTGCACCCTGTTCGGGGCGATCATCTCGGTGGTCTGTTGTTACAAGGGGATGACCGCGTCCGGAGGCGCCGCCGGCGTCGGCCGCGCCGTTAACCAGGCCGTGGTGATCTCCTTCATGGGCGTCTTCGCCTTCAACTACGTCTTCACCCAGACCCTGCTGGCGACGAACCCCGAACTGCAGACGATTCGATGAACGCCTGGCTCGAAGTGCCCCGCGGCTGGCTCGACTCCTTCGGCGAGATAGCCCGCTTCGGCTCGCGCGTCGCCGGCCTCGTCTACAGCGGTCGCGTCCTGCGCTTCTTCGGCGAGAGCCTGCGCCAGGCCGGCATCCTGATCCTCGGCTCCGCCGTGGTCATCTGGGGCCTGGTCTTCATCCTCGGCCTGCAGTGCGGGATCGAGGGCGCCTATCTGCTGCGCGCCAACGGCGCCCCCGCCTACGCCGGCGTCTTCTCGGCCTGGTGTGACCTGCGCGAGATCATGCCCTACGCCTTCGGCTACATGCTGGCGGCCAAGGTGGGCACCGGGATCGTCGCCGAGCTCGGCGCGATGCGGATCTCCGACGAGATCGACGCGCTCGAGGTGATGGGCGTGCCGCCCGTCACCTTCCTCGCCGCAACCCGCCTGCTGGCCGCCTGGATCTCCTTCCCGTTCATGTACCTGGTCGGGATCGGGATCATGTACCTGGCCAGCTACCTGGCCGTGGTCGAACAGATCGGCGACGTCTCCTCGGGTGGCTACCTGCTGATCTTCTGGATGTTCCAGAACCCGCCCGACCTGATCTTCAGCCTGATCAAGGGAATGTTCATGGCGACCGCGATCGTGATGGTCGGCTGCTACTACGGCTACACCGCCTCGGGCGGACCGGTCGGGGTTGGTACCGCGACCGCCAAGTCGATGGTCCTCAACATCGTTCTAGTTCACATCATCGGGATGCTCGGCACGCTGGTCTTCTGGGGTGCCAACCCGCGAGCGCCAATAGGAGGCTAAGTACCCTTATGGAGATGGACGAGCAGCAGCAGGCGAGCGGTCCCTACATCAGCGAGGACGGGGCGACGATGGGCCGCGACTTCGTCATCCCCGGCGTCGACCCGACCGAGTCCGACCCCTACCGCTTCCACACCGGGCGCAAGCGCGACCACGGCAGCACCGACGCGATCGAGATCATCAACCTGGTCAAGCAGTTCGGCCGGGCGCGGATCCTCAACGGGCTCAACCTCGGCCTCCCCGAAGATCAGGTCTCGATGGTGCTGGGCCCGTCGGGCACCGGCAAGAGCGTCCTGATCAAGCACATCGTCGGGCTGCTCTACCCGGACTCGGGCGACGTGCTCGTGCACGGCGAATCGATTCCGGCGATGACCGACGACGAACTCTTCGACGTGCGCAAAAAGTTCGGCCTGCTGTTCCAGGACGGGGCGCTCTTCGGCTCGATGAACATCTACGACAACACCGCCTTCCCGCTGCGTCAGCACACCGACAAAAGCGAGGAGGAGATCGGCGAGATCGTCAACCGGCGGCTCAAGGAGGTCGGCCTGATCGAGGCGATCTACAAGATGCCGAACGAGCTCTCGGGCGGCATGCGCAAGCGCGCCGGCTTCGCTCGCGCACTGGTGCTCGAACCGGCGATCGTGATGTTCGACGAGCCCGATTCCGGCCTCGACCCAGTCCGCACGGCGCTGCTCTGCGAGCTGATCCGCGAGGTCCACGCCGAGAACGGCGGCTGCTATCTGGTGATCAGCCACGACCTCAACACGGCCCGCCGGATCTCCGACTTCATTGCCGTCCTCTGGAACGGCAAAATCGTCGAGTCGGGCCCGAAAGAGGAACTCTTCGACTCGGAAAACCAGTTTGTGCATCAGTTCCTCAATGCGGACGTGACTGGTCCGCTTTCGATGGATTGAGCTCCCGGCGGGCGGGTCCTGGCATCGGGCGCGGGTGTCCTCGCGTTGCTGGGTTTTTCGCCTGCGGCGCTGGCGGTCGTCCGAGGTTGTGGGTGGGGCGAAAAAGAGGACGCCGCTGCCGCGAGGACACCCGCGCCCGATGCCACCCGCCCGAGGGAGGCTGAATGGCAGCGATAGCCAGCTGGTCGGTTCGTCGTGCGAAGCTGATCCTTGCGTTCTGCTTGTTCCTGGCGGTTGGAGCTGGGGTGGTTGCTACGCAGCTGCCTACCGATGCCGCCACTAACACGCTGGTCGATTCGGATACCGCGAGCTACCAGGCAACGCAGCAGGTCAAGCGGGACTTCGGCGAAGAACCGGTGGTCATCCTCGCCGAGGGGGACCTGCAGCGCCTTGTCTTGACCTCGAATCTCGGACGCTTGCTGCGGCTCGAGGGTTGTCTCTCGGGCAAGGTGCCGAAGGGAGCCGAACCGATCCCCGGGCCTTGCGCCGAACTCGCTGAACAGGACCCGGTGCGCTCGATCGCCGGTCCGGCCACCTTCCTCAACGAGGCGGTGATTCAGATCCAGCGGCAGCTGAACCGGCTCGTCGCCACGGTTCCGCCCGCGCAGCTGCGCGAACTGCTGCTCGAAATAGCGGCGCGCTATGGGATCACCAGCGCGCCCAGCCTCTCCAACCCCAACTTCCTCGCCGCGATCGTCTTCGACCTGCACAAGTCCCGCGGGACCCCGAAGGCGCGCCTCTCCTACCTCTTCCCAAACAAGCACTCGGCTCAGATCATCTTGCGCTTACGATCCGACCTCAGCGAAGCCGAGCGCCACCAAGCAATAGAAACGATCAAGGCGATCGTCCACGATCCCGTGGTCCGTCCGGAGTGCAAGTTCAAGGGCAAGCCGGAACGTTGCTTCGAGCTGCACGGCGGCAACTTCGTCATTTCCGGAGTACCGGTCGTAATCGACGGGGTGACGCGGGCGCTCAAGGATGCGCTGCTGGTGCTGCTCGGGGTGGCATTGGTCGTTATGGCCCTGACCCTGATGCTCGTCTTCCGCTCCCGCTGGCGGCTGCTGCCGCTCGGCATCGCGCTGGCGGCGGCAGCTCTCACGTTCGGCCTCTTCGGGCTCGTCGGCGGCTCGCTAACGATGGCTTCAATCGCCGCCCTTCCCATTTTGGTCGGTCTCGCAGTCGATTACGCGATCCAGCTACAAGCTCGTTACGACGAGGCGATTGCGATTGGTGCGAGCCCCGGGGCCGACGCCGCTCGCCTCGCCGCATCTGGCGGCGGCCCCACGATCGCTATTGCTTGCCTGGCGACTGGCGCGGGCTTCCTGGCTCTTCAGCTTTCACCGACGCCGATGGTGCGCAGCTTTGGGCTGCTCCTGATCGTCGGTATCGCTATCGCCTTTGCGCTGGCGTTCATTGCGGGCTTTGCAGCGCTCAGCCTGCGTGGGGAGGCGGGAGCGCCGGGTCCCCCTCCGCGCGCTGGGTTTTTCGCCGGGCGGCTTGCGTCTCTCGCTGAGCGGGCGGGGCGAAAAACAGGACGCCGCGCGTCTCCGGGGGACCCGACACTCCCGCCTCTACTCCAGCGCGTTCTTGCAATGGCACAGGGGCACCCGATGCGGGTCCTTGGCATCGGACTTGCACTTGCAGTGATCGGTTGGGGCGTGGGGACCCAGATCGAAACCCAGACCAATATCCAGGAGCTGGCGCCACAGAACGTGGAGGCCGTGCGCGAACTGAACGAGCTTCAAGACGCTACGGGGGTCTCCGGCGAGCTGGATGTGAGTGTCAAGGCCCCAGATCTCACGGATCCGGCGACGATTCAATGGATGGCCGCGTTCAAGCGCCGCGTTCTCAGGGCGGGCGGCTTTTCTGGCTCCAATCCAAGCTGCCAGGAGGCGGAAGTTTGCCCGGGCCCCGCCCTATCCGACTTCGTGACGGGAGGCGGCCTTACTACCGGCACGGAGGGACCATTGACCCGACGCAGCATCCGCGCGGCCTTGGGTCAGATCCCCGCCTATGACTTGCGGCAGGTGACTACGGTCGATCCGAAGACCGGGCTGCCCGCCGGGACCGCGCTGCTGGGGTTCGGCATCCGCGCCCAGTCATTAGACGACCAGCAGGCACTGATCGATCGGATCCGTGACGAGATCGGGACGCCCGGTGAGAAGGGTGGGCCGCCTGCCGGGGTGGAGGTTGAGCTTGCTGGGTTGCCGGTGATCGCCGCCTCGGCTGCCTCCGATTTGTCGAGCAGTCGTTACCTGTTGACGTTGGTTGGTCTGGTCGCTGTGGCGCTGGTGCTGCTTCTGGTCTACCGCTCCTTCTCTCGCGCCCTGGTGCCGTTGGTGCCTATCGTGCTGGCAACCGGTTGGTCGGCACTTGTTCTCTGGCTGACGCGCGTTCCGCTCAACCCGATGTCGGCTGCGCTCGGGGCTTTGACGATCGCTATCGCCACCGAGTTCAGCGTGATCCTTGCTGCTCGCTTCCGCCAGGAGCGTCGGGCTGGGCGTGAGCTTGGGGTGGCATTGCATCAGGCGTACTCACGTACCGGCGCGGCCGTGCTGGCGTCGGGGGTGACGGCGATTGCCGGCTTCGCCGTGTTGATCGCCAGTGACGTCGGGATGCTGCGCCAGTTCGGCTTCGTCACCGTGATCGACCTCGCGGTCGCCCTGCTGGGCGTGATCGTGGCGCTGCCCGCGGCGCTCGTCTGGACGGAGGGCTGGGGGAGGGGAGGGGCGGAAAGGTGAGGGACCGCTACTCGATCCTGGTCGGCCTCCTCTTCGTCGCGATCGTCGCGGTGGCGCTGATCCACGGGGTCCCTGGCGGCGGTGGCACGCTCGGGCTCGACAAGCAGCCGGCCCGCTGGGCGCTGCCCGAGTTCGCCGTCCCGGTGGCCGCCGGCAAGCTCGAAGGCGATGCCAACATCGCCCAGGACGACTGCTCGGCGGGGGAGCTGCCCTGTCCCCCGGACTCCCGCCGCTCACCTGCCTGCCGGGTTCGCACGCCCGGGGCGATCCGTGTCTGCGACCTCTTTGACCGGCCCTCGGTGATCTCTTTCTGGTTCAGCAAGGGGGGCGACGATTGCGTCGTCCAGCAGGACGTCGTCAGCCAGGTCTACTCGCGCTACCGTGGACGCGTGAACTTCCTCTCGCTGGACATTCGCGATGACCGTGAAACCGTCCGCGGGCTGATCCGCGGTCGCGGCTGGAAGATGCCTGTCGGCTACGACCGCGACGGGGCCGTCGGCGGCCTCTATCGCGTCGGTGGCTGCCCGACGTTCGCCTATGTCTATCCCGGCGGGACGCTGGAGAGCGCCAGCATCGGCAAGCTCGACGTGAGCGGGTTGAGCGAACGGATCGAGCGGCTGTTGAGTGCCAGCCGCACCGCGGGGGCGAGCTGAAGTGGGTGCTGGGGCGGTTGGCTCGGACCTGGGCCGGGAGCCCGCGCCGGCCTTTGGCTGGGTGGCTCCCCACGTCGCCGCCGAGTTCCCCGGGCTGGGGATCTCCTGGATCGAGTTGGATGGCCGCCCCGGGCGCAGCCCCCGCCCGGTCGAGCGCCGCCTCAGCGAGACCTCGGACCGCTTCTACGGGGCGCACGCGATCCACCTGCGCGAACGGCCGATCCCCTGGGCCTACCGCGTCTTCTTCCGTCAGATAGGCCTCGACCCCGACCGCACCCGGACTCCAGTTGAGCAACTCGCCATCGATCGCCTCCAGGACGGCGGCTTCAAAACCCACGGCCTGCCTGTCGACGCGCTGACCATCGCCACGGTGGAGACCGGGATCGCGCTTCGTGCCTTCGACGCCGGGCAGCTCGAAGGGGCGCTCTGCATCCGCGACTCGGCGCCTGGGGAGTCACTGGAGGGCCGGCCGGGAGAGCTTTCGCACGGGACCCTGGTGATCGCCGACGAGCGTGGTCCGGCCGGGCTGCTCTTCGGAGCCACCGGCGAGGGTCGCGACGTCAGCCGCGCCACCCGTCGCATAGCAATCGCCGCCATCCAGGTCGACGGCGTCCCACAGATCGCCGTAGACGAGGCCCTCTGGATGGTTGCCACAACGCTACGGGCGGCCTGACAGGCTCTTAACGCGACGATTGCTATCCGGTCGGCGCATTGATTTACACTCGTCTTGGGCTATGCCGGATCTGCTCGACCGAGACAGACGCACTGCGCTTCGCATAGGCGGCGACGAGCGGCTCGCCAGGGTCGAGCTGCGGCGTCAGATCGGCCGTCTCGAGGCACAGCTCGGCTCACTCTTTGCCGATGCCTTCCCCCGTGTCGAGATCGACGCCGGCATCGGTGCCCTCTCGAGCGAGCCGCGGACGCTGGGTCTCGGCGATCTCGAGGCCATCCGCGACTCGCTCGCGACCCGGATTGGCGCCGCGCGGCATCGGCTGCAGGATCGGGCCGAGCTCGAGACCCGCAACCGCGAGCTGCTGGAGCATATGCTGACCACGCCAGCCGAGCACAAGTGGCTGCGGATCTCACGCGCCGACGTCGGCGAGCCGGGTTGCGGCCACTGGCATTCCCGCCCGCGCCTCGGTCCGCTCGGCATGCTGATGGGCTGGTGGCGGGTCAAGGTCTCCTCCGGATGCCCGTTATCCGGGCGGCTTGCGGCCGTTGAGCGAGAAACCCAAGGGCAGCAAGCGAGCTCCACGCGCCGACGATCGTCCGCCGGCACCGTGGGGCTCGTTCCCCCTCGCCGAGCTGAGCGTGCTCGCCGGCATCATCGCCCTGGTGGCCGGGGTCGTGAGCAAGAGCCCGACGACGGTCGGCGCCGGCGTCGTCCTCGCCACCCTGGGCGGGCTCAAGGTCTCCGCCCGTGAGCACTTCGCCGGCTACCGCTCACACACGACCCTTCTGGCCGGCACCGTCTTCGTCATCGTCACCGGCGCCCTCTTCTACCTAGCCGGACTGGTCCTGGCCATCTGCCTAGCCAGCGGCGCCGCAGCCTTCGCCCTCTCCTTCTATTTCTTGCGCCGCGCCTTCCAAAAGGCCTCGGGCGGCCTCTCCTTCAAGGCCGGCGGCCTCAGGGGCTGAGCAGCCCTCGTCAGACGAGGACTGCTTCGCGCGAACGCGAACCGAGCGCGGAGGTCAGCAGCGCCCGCTGGCGCGGCGTAAGCGTCCCGATCCGCTTGTTCTCACTCAGCGCAACGGCCTGAAGAAGCTTGCGGGCACGAGTCCGGCCCCAGCGGCGCTGGCTGGTCAGCAGCTCGGCCAGGGTCATGCTCTCGGTCTCCCACGGGCAGTCCCGGATCACCTCGGCGACGTCCACCTCGCCCCGTCCGATCGATCGCTTCAGCTCCGCTCTGGCGAGCCGCACCCGGTTGGCGCGGGCCAAGGCCTGCATATGTTGCGGCGTCCGCACCGGGGTCGGGCTTGGCGAGGCAGGGGCGATCGAAACGGCTTCCACAGGGGCTCCTCCCATAGGGGGTATTGACTGGTTTCATGCACCGGGCCGGCACTTCCTTGCCCGGTCGAGTTGAACTGACTGCGCCGCGTCCTCCTGACCCGGATGCGCGGCGAGGTCGCAAGCTACGCGCTGGAGGCGGCGAGCGTCAACCCGAACTCAGCGATGAGCCCCCGGCGCGGTCGCTAAGAGCATCTTTTTCTCGCTGCATCCGCCTTGTCCAATTCTGGACAAGGCGGAAACTACCCCCACAGGGGGATGCATAGCCACTCACGTACGCGGAAGCTCAGGGAAGTCCTTGATGGTCCGGGCGATTGTCTCCAGGGCGCGGTCGAGGTGCTCGCGCTCGTGGGTCGCCATCAGGCTGGTGCGGAGCAGGGCGCCGCCCGGCGGAACAGCGGGATGGATCGCGACGTTGGTGTAGACGCCGGCGTCGAAGAGCGCCTTCCAGAGCAGCACCGCCTGCCAGTCGTCGCCGACCATTACCGGGACGACAGGCGTGGTGGCGGTCGAGCCATCGGGCAGCGTGCCCGGCTCGACCACCTTCAGGCCGAGGTCGCGCAGTCCCTCGCGCAGGTACTCGGCGTTGCCGAGCAGACGCTCGAACAGCTGCGGGCCCTCGGCGCGGATCACGCGCAGGGCCGCCAGTGCGGCCCCGACCGCCGCCGGTACCGCCGATGCGCTGAAGATGAAGGAGCGCGAGGAGATCCGCAGGTACTCGATCACGTCGGCGGGACCGGCGATGAAGCCGCCGCAGGAGGCGAGGCTCTTGGAGAAGGTCCCCATCCGCAGGTCGACCTCGTCCTCCAGCCCGAACAGCTCGCATGCGCCGGCGCCGCGCGCGCCGAGCACGCCGGCCCCGTGCGCCTCGTCGACCATCAGCCGCGCCCCGTGCCCGCGGCAGAGCTCGACGATCCGCGGCAGGTCGCAGACGTCGCCCTCCATCGAGAAGACCCCGTCGACGACGACGAGCACCCCGCCGCCGTCCTCGCCCGCCCGCTGCAGCATCTTCTCCAGCTTGTCCATGCGGTTGTGGCGGAAGGGACGCAGCTTCGCCCCGGAGAGCTTGCAGCCGTCGAGGATCGACGCATGGTCGCCGGAGTCGCAGACCACGGTGTCGCCCGGCCCGACGATGGCGCCCAGACAGCCGACGTTCGCCTGGTATCCGGTGGTGAATGCCAGCGCATCCTCGGTTCCCATCCAGGCGGTGATCTCACCCTCGAGCTCGACGTGGAGAGGCGTCGTGCCGTTCATGAAGCGCGAGCCGGTCAGCGCGGTTCCGTACTCGTCCAGCGCCTCCCGAGCGCCCCGCCTCACTCGCTCGTCGCCGGTCAGGCCGAGGTAGTTGTTGGAGCCGAGCATCACCACCTCGTGACCCTCGACCTCCATGACCGGCCCGGCCTCGGACTCGATCAGGCGGAAGTAGGGAAGGAGATCGTGCTGCTTGGCTGCTTCGAGCTGCTCGAGCCGATCGTGGCTGCGGGCCTTCTCGAAGACGTCGACGGGGGCCTTCGCGGTTTCGCTCATGCCCAGAGTGTAGGTTCCGCTTCCGTGGCAAGCGTCGAAATCCGCTCCGTTCAAAGCAAGCGCGACCTGAAGCGCTTCGTCAAGGTCCCCTTCCGGCTCCATCGCGATCACCCGCAGTGGGTGCCGCCGCTGATCTTCGAGCGGATGGAGTTCCTCAACCGCGGCAAGAACCCCTGGTTCGAGCACGGCGAGGCCGAGTACTTCATCGCCGAACGAGACGGCGAGCCGGTCGGGCGGATCACCGCCCAGATCGACGAGCTCTGGGACGAGGCCCACGGGGGCAGCGACGCGATGTTCGGCTTCTTCGAGACGGTCGAGGACCCCGCCGTCGCGGCGGCCCTGCTCGACGCCGCGACCGAGTGGGCGGCTTCCCGCGGTCGCTCCCGCATCCTCGGCCCGATGGACTTCACCACCAACGACGAGGTCGGCATCCTGATCGAGGGCTACGAGCTGCGCCCCTACATCCTCGAGAACTGGCACCCGCCCTTTTACAAGACGTTGCTCGAGGAGCACGGCTTCGGCAAGGCGATGGACCTGCTGATGTGGCAACTCGAGCTCGGCAAGCTCAAAGAGGGCGAGGAATTCGATCCCGCGATCCACGCCGCCGCGGAGAAGGCGCTGCGCGACGAAGGGGTGACGATCCGCAACATCGACAAGGGCAATCTGGCCCACGAGATGCGCCTCTTCACCCCCGTCTACAACGACGCCTGGTCCGACAACTGGGGCTTCGTACCGGCGACCGATGCCGAGATCGAGTTCCACGCCAAGAACCTCAAGCAGGTGCTCGACGAGGACTGGGCCTACATCGCCGAAAAGGACGGCGAGGCGATCGGCGCCGCGCTCACCCTCCCCGACGTCAACCAGGTGATGGCGAAGCTCGGCGGGCGGCTGCTGCCCTTCGGTTGGCTGCGCTTCCTGCTCGGCAAGCGCAAGATCGACCGCCTGCGCGTCTTCGCGCTCGGCGTCAAGCGCGAGTACCACCACAGCGGCGTCGCCGCCGGCCTCTACCTCAAGCACCTCGAGACCGCCAACAAGCCGGGCACGATCGAAGGCGGCGAGATGGGTTGGATCCTCGAGACCAACGAGCCGATGAACCGGGCGATGAAGGGGATGGGCGGCGAGGTCGTCAAGAAGTACCGGATCTACGAGAAGGCGATTCAGTCGCCTGACTCCCAGGTCGGTTAACGGCGCAGTTTCCGGCTTTATGGCTCGATCGAGCTGATCGGATCGTTAAGGTCGAGCCGGTGAGCGAGTTTGAGCTTGAGCCGGTTCGTGTTCGCGTGCTGCCGCACGAGACGCCCGGTGCGCTGGCCCTTAGCAGTGAGGCGCGTACGGCTGCGATTGCTGCTGTCGGTGGGGTTCTCGCCGGGGCCGCGACGGTTGCTGTGGTGCGGACGGTCGGTGCGGCGGCGAAGCAGGGCAGGCTGCTGCCGCGGCGTGGGAAGCAGCCCAAGGTCGTCGCCAGCCGGTCATTTCTCGTGGACGTTCACCTGCTCGGCAGGTGAAGAGCCTTGAAGTAGAGGTCCGGCCGCCCTCGCCCTTCCGGCTGCCCGGGTACAGCAGCGAGGACCGGGTTATGCGGGTTGCCGATGGGGTCGTCTCGCGGCTGCTGCGGGTCGGGCAGAGCCCGGTCCTGGTGCGTGCCTGGGAACCGGCCCAAGGCCGGGTCCAGCTGCGTGCCGAGCCGGTCGATCCGGCGGCGGTGAGCGCGCCGCGGTCGATCCCGGCGGCGTCGAGTCAGGCCGCCGGTCCGGCGCAGCTGCGGATGGCGGTGGAGCGGATGCGCTTCGCGCTCGGTGTCGACGACGACCTCGGTGAGGTCTATCGGCGCTTCCGTCGCGATCCGCTGCTCGGGCCGCTTCTGCGACGGCGTCCCTGGCTGCGCCCGCGCCGCCGCCCGTGGGCCTGGGAGGCGCTCGCCTGGGCGGTCGTCAAGCAGCTGATCGAGAGCGAGCGGGCGGCGGTCATCCAGCGCCGCATCGTCGGCCGCTGGGGGTCGCGCCTGGGTCGGGACCGGGGGGCGCTGTGCGATATGCCGGGGGCGGAGACGATCGCCGGGCGGGCGCCGGCCGAACTCGCCTCGCTGGATCTTTCGCCAGCTCGCTCGATCGCCCTGCGCGCGGTCGCCCGCGAGATCGCCGCCGGGCGGGTGTCTCCCGGCGACCCCGCCGCGGACGCGCGACTGCTCGCGATCCCCGAAGTCGGCCCCTGGACCGTGCAGTGCCTGGGCCTGTTCGGCCGCGGCGATCCCGACTCGCTCCCGGCCGGGGATCTGATCTACCTGAAGCTGGTCGGCCGCCTCGCCCGCCTCGGCCGCCGCGCCACGGTCGAGGAGGTCGAGGAGTTCTACGCGCCGTACGCGCCATTCCGCGGCCTGGCGAGCCTGTGGACGATCGGCCTGTACAGATAGGCGCAGGCTTCAAGGAACCATCGACCTTGCCGATAGGCCCGCATGGCACGCGAGGGCGATTCTAGGGGCGAGGGATGGCCCGAAGAGCGGGTATCCGAGTTCCTCGAGGAGATTTCCTCGGCGGGCGACGACTACCGCCGCCTGGTCGAGCGCCTGCCGGCGATCGTCTACTCCTGCGAGCTGGGCGAACGGGGTCGCTGGCGCTATGTCAGCCCCCAGATCGAGGAGATCCTCGGCTACAGCCCGGAGGAGTGGATGGCCGACCCCGGGCTCTGGGCGCAGCGGCTTCACCCCGACGACCGCGAGCGCGCGCTCGAACAGGAGACCCACAAGGTGGCTGCCGAAGGGGGTGCCCCGCCGGTCGACTACAGGATGATCACCCGCGAGGGCGCCACCGTCTGGATCCTCGACGAGGCGGTGCTCGAGCCCGACGCTGATGGGACCCCTGTCTGGCACGGCGTCCTCTACGACATCACCGAGCGCAAGATCGCCGAGCAGGAGCTGAAGCGAGCCGCCGCCCAGCAGGCGGCGGTGGCACGGCTGGGCCGCTACGCGCTCCAGGACGGCGACCCGACGCGGCTGGCCAAGCAGGCGGTGCCGCTGATGACCGAGATCGACGGGGTCGAGGCGGCCTGCGTCTGGGAAGCGGGCCGCGAGGGCCGGCGGCTTCACCTGCGCGCCGGGCTCGAGGAGCGGGAGGGGGGCGCGGAGCGCCGCGCCTCGGCGGCCCGCGACTCGCACGCGGGCGCCGCGCTGGAGTCGGGCCTGCACGTGATCGTCGACGACTGGTCGAGCGAGCGGCGCTTCTCGATGCCGCCGGCGCTGCGGGTGCTCGGCGTGCGCAGCAGCCTCGCGGTGCCGATCGCCGGCAAGGAGCGCCCCTTCGGCGTGCTCGACATCCACTCCACCGAGCCCACCCACTTCACCCCCCAGGACGTCCACTTCGTCCAAGCCTCGGCGAACGTGCTGGCCGACGCCCTGGAGCGCCACAATGCCGACGAGGCCTTGCGCCACCGGGTCCTGCACGACTCGCTGACCGGCCTGCCCAACCGGCCCAGCTTCGTCGACTCGCTGCGCGACGCGCTGCGCCGCAGCATCGCCTCGGGCTCGCCGGTCGGCATCCTCTTCCTCGACCTCGACCACTTCAAGCTGATCAACGACAGCATCGGCCACCACGCCGGCGACGATCTGCTGCGCGCCGTCGCTCCCCGCCTGCGCGCCCATCTGCGGCCGGGCGACATCGTCGCCCGCTTCGGCGGCGACGAGTTCGGCATCCTCGTCGACCGGCTGACCGACGAGGAGGAGGCGCTGGCGATCGCCGACCGGGTGGCGGGTGCGTTCGCGGAGCCCTATTCCATGGGCGGTGCCGACCATTTCGTCACCGCCAGCATCGGCATCGCCGTCGCCCGGCCGACAGGTCGCGAGCCGGTCGACGCCGAGTTGTTGATCCGTGACGCCGACGCGGCGATGTACCGGGCCAAGGAGCGCGGCCGGGGGCGTTGCGAGGTCTTCGACGCCGAGATGCGAGCGCGTGCCGTGCGCCGGCTCGAGACCGAGCGCGAGCTGCGCCACGCGCTCGACCGCGACGAGCTGGAGCTGCACTACCAGCCGGTGGTCGCCCTCGGCAACGGCGAGATCGTCGGCGTCGAGGCGTTGGTGCGCTGGAACCACCCCGAGCGCGGCCTGCTCGACCCCGGCGAGTTCGTCTCGATCGCCGAGGACAGCGGCCTGATCGAGCCGATCGGGCGCTGGGTGCAGGAGACGGCCTGCCGCCAGGCGCTCGGCTGGCACGATCTGCGTCCCGACCAGCGGCCCCTCGATGTCGCCGTCAACCTCTCGGCCCGTCAGGTGGCGCACCGCGACCTGGCCGGCTCGGTGCGCGAGATCCTCGCCCGCACCGGCCTCGACCCGGTCAACCTGCGACTGGAGGTGACCGAGAGCGTCCTGGTCGAAGAGTCGGCCAGCGCCACCGCGACCCTGGAGGCGCTGAGCGAGATCGGCGTCCGCCTCGTCCTCGACGACTTCGGCACCGGCTACTCGTCGCTCGCCTACCTCAACCGCTTCCCCTTCGACGCGCTGAAGATCGACCGCTCCTTCGTCGAAGGGCTCGGAGTCGAACAGGAGCGCACGGCGATCGTCGAGGCGGTGATCGGCATGGCCCGCGCCCTCTCGCTCGACGCGATCGCCGAGGGGGTCGAGAACGAGGCGCAGCTCTCGGAGCTTCGCCGGCTCGGCTGCGACTACGCCCAGGGCCACCTCTTCTCGCGCCCGCTCGCGGCGCAGAAGGTGACGAGCCTGCTGCGCGAGGGGGGCTTCGAGCTAATCGGGGATCTGGCCCGCTAGATAGGCGTTGCTGAGCACTTCGGCAGTCGTCGGACGGCCGGAGATCAGTCCGTTTTCGTTCATCCAGGCGATGAACGCCTTCCACTCGGCGGGGTTCATCGTGCCGCGTCTGGAGAGCAGCGGCAGCGTCGCTGCGACCTCGGCCCTGGTCAGCTTCGGATCGAGGTTCGGGTTGGCTTCGAGCAGCGCCTTGGTCGTCGCTTCGGGGCTCTTGATCGCGGCGGCGGTGCCGCGCGCCAGCGCGCCGAGGAAGAGGCGGATCGCCTGCGGGTCTTCTTCGAGCCGGTCGCGGCGGGCGACGAGGACGAGCTCGTCGTAGGTCGGTACGCCCAGCTTGTCGACCGGGGTGACGACCGGGTCCTTGCCGCGCAACCGCAGGTCGACTCCCTCGACGTTGCTGAACCCGCCCAGCATCGCCTGGGCGCTGCCGCCGGCGAGCGCCGGCAACAGCCCGTAGCCGACGTTGACGGTCTTGACGTCTGCGGGGGTCAGCTTGGCGCGGGCGAGGATCGTCTTCAGGTAGGCGTCCTGGTAGGGGATGCCCGCGGTGGCGATCGTCTTGCCGCGCAAGCCGGCCACCCCTTTTATGCCCGATTTCTGCAGCCAGATCAGCGAGGTCAGCGGGCGGTCGACGAGGGCGCCGACGGCGACCACGTCGAGACCCTGTTCGCGGGCCAGCATCACCTCGGGCTCGTATGAGATCGCCAGGTCGGTCTGCCCCGCGGCGACCTGCTTGATCGGCGCCGCCGGGTCGGAGGGGGTCTGGATCGAGACGTCGAGGCCGGCTTCGCGGAAGTAGCCGAGCTTCTTCGCCATGTAGATGCCGGCGTGGTCGGGGTTGGGGTAGAAGTCGAGCGTCAGGCTGAGCGGTTCGGTCGCCGCGCCGGTCGTGTCGTCGCTCTTCTCACCGCAGGCGGCCAGCCCCAGGGCGAGGGCGAGGAGGGCGACGGCGAGGGCGATCGCCGACAGTCGGGGGAACTTCATCCCCTGCTTTCTATCGCCAAGTGACGATGCGGCGCTCTGCGAGAGCCAGAATGCCGTACAGGCCGATCGCGATGAAGGCCAAAATGGTCACGGAAGCGAACATGCGCGCGGTTTCCAGCTGCGCGCTGTCCTGCCGCATCAGGACCCCCAGGCCCGAGTTCGCTCCAGCCCACTCGCCGAAGACCGCGGCGATCGGCGCGAAGGCAATCGCGATCCGGGCGCCGCTGAAGGCAAAGGGCAGCGAGGTCGGGGCTTCCACTCGCCAGAGAAGCTGCCGGCGCGAGGCGTCGAGAGTCCGCATCATCTTGGTCGTCTCGGGGTCGACCGAGCGCAGCCCGTCGGCAGTGGCCACGCCGATCGGGAAGAAGCAGACCAGGGCGATGATCGCCAGCTTGGGCCCGATTCCGTAGCCGAACCAGACGACCAGGATGGGGGCGATGATGAGGATTGGTACGGCCTGCGAGGCGACCATCAGCGGGTAGGCGGCCCGGCGCAACAGCCCGGAGAGGCGGAGAAGCAGGGCAAAGCCGAGCCCAGCAGCCAGCCCGCAGAGGAAGCCGAGCAGGACCTCCTGCAGCGTCACCCAAGCGTTTTCGGCCAACAGTGAGCGGTTGTCCCACAGCGAGGAGGCGATTTCGGCGGGCGAGGGGACGAGGAAGCTTTCGACGTTGAGCACGCTTGCGAGCGCCCCCGTGCTCGCAGCGACCTGCCAGGCGCCGATCAGCGTCGCGAGGAGCAGCAGCGGAAGCAGCCATGTGGCGAGTTTCCCGTCTATATGACGGGTAAGGCGCCACGCATTCATTGGGTGCCCCTGTGCAAGGCGGCCATCGCCCGCTCGCGGACGGCGACGAACTCGGGATCGGTGACCGCGGCGTCGCGATCGGCTGCCCGCGGCGCTGGCGCGCTCAGTTCCTCGACCACATGAGCGGGCCTGGCGGAAAGGACGGCGACGCGATCGCAGAGGTAGAGCGCCTCCTCGACGTCGTGGGTGACGAGGACCACCGTGCGCGGGTCCGCGGCCAGGGCTTCAGACAGCCAGGCCTGCATCTCGGCGCGGGTGATCGCGTCGAGCGAGGCGAACGGCTCGTCCAGCGCCAGCACCGGCTTTCCGGCAACGAGCGTGCGCAGGAAGGCGACGCGCTGCCGCATCCCACCCGAGAGCTCGGCCGGCCGCGTGCGCTCGAAGCCCGCGAGGCCGAGGCGCTCGAAGAAGAGCCCTGCCTGCTCGCGCGCCGCGCGGCGGCGGACACCGCGGTTGCGCAGCGCCAGCGCGGCGTTGTCGACCGCCGACAGCCAGGGCAGCAGCATGTCGCGCTGCGGCATGAAGGCACAGTGGGCGAGGCGCTCGGCCGGATCGCTGTCCCCGTCCACCTCGATCTCGCCCACGCTCGGCTGCTGCAGGCCGGCGATCAGCTCGAGCAGGGTGGACTTCCCGCAACCCGAGGGACCGACCAAGCCGAGCACCCCTTGCTCCGGCACCTCCATGTCGAGGCGCTCGATCGCCTCCAGCTCGCCGTAGGAGTGGCTGAGGCCGCGGATCGAAACCATGGCGGGCACCTTGGTATTCTCCCGTACTCCTCGCTCCTGACCAATCCAGTCGAGAAAGTAGGAAAGTCAGGAGCGAGATAGATTGATGGACCCGGCAATCATCTTCTTCGGTCTCGGTATCGGCGTGCTCGTCGGCATGACGGGCATGGGCGGGGGATCCCTGATGACGCCGCTGCTGATCCTGATCTTCGGGATCCAGCCGACGACGGCGATCGGCACCGACATCTTCTACTCGGCCGTGACCAAGACGGTCGGCGGCTGGCGCCACCTACGGATGAAGACCGTGAACATGGAGCTGGTCAAATGGCTGGCCCTCGGCAGCGTCCCGGCGGCGGTCAGCGGCGTCGCGATCGTCTCGGTGCTCAAGAAGCACATCGGCGAAGACCGGCTCGACTCGCTCGTCTATGCGGTTCTCGGCGGCACCCTGCTGATGGTCGGCATCATCACCCTCGCCCGGGCCCTGATCCTGCGCGATCTGGTCGACGAGCGCGACCGCTTCGACGTCGAGCGCCGCCACAAAGTCGCCGCCGTCCTGATCGGCGCCACGACCGGCTTCGTGATCGGCATCACCTCGGCCGGGTCGGGCACCGTGATCGCGATTCTGCTGATCGCCGTCTACCGCCTGGCGCCCAAAAAAGTCGTCGGCACCGACGTCTTCCACGCCGCGATCCTACTCTGGGCCGCCGGCATCGCCCACTGGATAGGCGGCAACGTCGATTTCGTCCTCGCTGGCAACATCCTGATCGGCTCGATCCCGGGAGTGATCGTCGGCGCCGCCCTCTCCAGCAAAGCCCCGCAGGGCTTCATCCGCACGGCCCTGGGCCTCGTCCTGGTCGGCTCGGGGATCGTCACGATCCAGAAAGGCGACCCAAATGTATGGCCCATCGCGGCTCTCGTCGCGGGAATCGGCCTCGGCGCGGTTCTCGCCGCCCCCCGCATCCTCCACCGCCGCCGCCAGCGCGAAGCAGCGGAGCTTGCGCTCGAATCGACCGGCTAACCCGCGTGCTGAGTGCCTGATTAACTAGCTCTATGCGTGTTTCAGCAAAAGCCGACTACGCCGTCCGCGCCGCCGCCGAGCTCGCCGCGGCCGGCGACGAGCCCGTCAAGGGGGAGCGGCTGGCCGACGCGCAGGACATCCCGCTGCAGTTCCTCGAGCACATCCTGCTGGAGCTGAAGCACCACGGCATCGTCCGCGCCCGCCGCGGCGCCAAGGGCGGCTACTGGCTCGCCAAGCCTGCCGACGAGGTGACGATCGCCGACGTCGTCCGCGCGGTCGAGGGCCCGATCGCCCACGTCCAGTCTTCCCCGCCCGAGGCGATCGAGTACCGCGGTAACGCCGAGCACCTCCAGGAGGTCTGGATCGCCGTGCGCGCCAACCTCCGCGCCGTCCTCGAGCACGTGACCCTCGCCGACCTCGTGGCCGGCGAGCTCCCCAGCTCCATCAAGGAGCTCGCGGCGCCCGGCGACGCCTGGGCGCCGCGTTAGCCTCTTTTTTCGCTCTCTTCCTGACTTTGCTGATCGACTTTCTGCTAAGGTGCCCGCCTTCATTCCTAATCAACTTCATCAAGAAAGAAGGGAAGGGGTTAGATGACGAACCCTGGTAAGGGCAGGAAGACGATCGGATTGGGCTTTGTGGCCGCCCTGCTCGCGCTGGTTACCCTGGCGGTGACCGGCTGCGGCAGCAGCGACTTCGAGCTCGAGCTCCTCGGGCGGCGGCAAGCTCGACGTGGTCGGCTACTCGACCCCCGAATCCGTCTACCAGGAAGCCCTGGAGCCGGCATTCGAAAAGACCTCCGAGGGCTCGGGCGTCAGCTTCAGCAACTCCTTCGGCGCCTCTGGCGACCAGAGCCGCGCTGTCGTGGCCGGCCAGCCGGCCTCCGTCGTCCACTTCTCGCAGGCCGGCGACATGGAACGCCTGGTCGAAGAAGGCGAACTCGTCTCCAAGGACTGGGAAAAGCAGCCCTACGGCGGCATCGCCACCGACTCGGTGGTCGTCCTCGTGGTTCGCAAAGGCAACCCGAAGGGAATCCACTCCTTCGATGACCTGCAGACCAAGGACGTCGGCATCGTCACCCCCAACCCGTTCAGCTCCGGCTCGGCTCGCTGGAACCTGATGGCCGTCTACGGGACCGCCCTCAACGAGGGCAAGTCACCGGCCCAGGCGCTCGAAGCGGTCAAGACCGTGCTCGAAAAGACCAAGGCCCAGCCGGGTAGCGGCAGCGATGCGCTTGCCGCCTTCACCCAGGGCGAGGGCGACGTGCTGCTCAGCTATGAGAACGAGGCGATCAAGGCCGAAAACGAGGGGGAAGACGTCGAATACGTGATCCCGCCCTCGACGATCCAGATCGAAACGCCGATCGCCGTCACCGAAAGCGCTCCGGAGCCCGCGGCGGAAGATTTCCTCAAGTTCCTCTGGTCCGACGAAGGTCAGGAACTCTGGGCCGAAAACGGCTACCGGCCGGTCAACCCGAAGCTGGTCGACCCGAAGCAGTTCCCGACCCCCAAGGACCTGTTCAAGATCAGCCAGTTCGGCGGCTGGGGCAAGGTCAACGAAGAATTCTTCGACTCGGAAACCGGTTCGGTGGCGAAGATCGAGAGTGAACTCGGAGTCTCCACTTCCGGCTAGCCCATGGAGGCTCACGCGGCAAGCGCGGCAGCACCCCGGGCGGGATTCCGCCTGCCCGGGGTCGGCGCCGGCCTCGGCCGGGGGACGGTCGTGCTCTACCTGAGCCTGATCGTCCTGCTGCCGCTGGCGGCTCTGACCAGCCAGGCATTCGAAGACGGGCTCTCCACCTTCTGGCATCAGGTCACCTCGCCCCAGGCGGTCAGGTCGCTCGAGCTGACGGTGATCGCGTCGCTGATCGTGGTCGCGATCAACGCGGTCTTCGGCACGATCATCGCCTGGCTCCTCGTCCGCGACGAATTCCCCGGCAAGTCGGTCGTCAACGCGGTGATCGACCTGCCGTTTGCGCTGCCGACGATCGTCGCCAGCCTCACCCTGATCACGCTGTACGGCAACGACAGCCCGTTCAATATTCATCTTGCCGCGACGCAGGCCGCGGTCGTGGTCGCCCTGCTCTTCGTCACCCTGCCCTTCGTCGTCCGTGCGGTGCAACCCCTGTTGATCGAGATGGACCACGAGATGGAGGAGGCGGCGGCGTCGCTGGGCGCCAGCGGCTTCACGGTCTTCCGCCGCATCATCTTTCCCAACCTGCTGCCGGGGCTCGCCGCCGGAGTCGCCCTTGCCTTCGCCCGCGCGCTCGGCGAGTACGGCTCCGTTCTGCTCTTCGCCGGTGGCCTGCCGAATACGACGGTCTCCTCGGTCTTCATCCGTCAACAGATCGAGTCCGGAAACAATGTCGGGGCGGCTGCCGTCTCGGTCGTCTTGCTGGCCGCCTCGCTGCTGATGCTTGCCGCGATCAGCCTGATCCAGCGCTGGGGCAGCCGGCATGAACGCAGCGGTGGAGCGGGGCTGACCGTGATGCCGATGAGCGGCGAGGATTTCACCGTGGAGGGCGGCAGCGATGAGGACCGCTGACGGCAAGCGCAGCCGCTGGGGGCTGCGAGCGCTCGGGCTCGGCTATCTCGCGCTGCTCCTGCTCGCGCCTTTGGTGACGATCTTCTACAAGACCTTCGAGCATGGCCTGGGGCCGCCGCTCGAAGCGATCACCTCCTCCGACGGCCTGCACGCGTTGAAGCTGAGCCTGCTGATGGTCGCGATTGCGGTGCCGCTCAACACGGTCTTCGGCGTCGGCTGCGCACTCCTGCTCGTTCGCCACCGTCGCCGTGGCAACGCCCTGATCGATGCCGTGATCAACCTTCCCTTCGCGATCTCGCCGATCGTGATCGGCCTCTCGCTCTTCCTGCTCTACGGGACCAATGGTTGGTTCGGCCCTGGGCTGGCAGAAGCGGGGATCAAGGTTCTCTTCTCGGTGCCGGGGATGGTCCTCGCCAGCATCTTCGTCTCGCTGCCCTTCGTCGTGCGCGAGACGGTGCCGGTGCTGCAGGAGATCGGTACCGAGCAGGAGCAGGCGGCTTCGACCCTGGGCGCAAACGCCTGGCAGACTTTCTGGCGCGTCACCCTGCCGGCGATCCGCTGGGGGGTCGCCTACGGGGTCGTGCTGACCACCGCCCGGGTCCTTGGCGAGTTCGGCGCCGTTTCGATCGTCTCCGGCCAGATCTCAGGCGAGACCGAAACTCTGCCGCTCTTCGTCGAAAAGCAGTTTCAGAACTTCAACCAAGCCGGTGCCTTCGGAGCCTCCGTGGTCCTCGCGATGCTTGCCCTGGCAACCCTCCTGGCAATGAACGTCCTAAAGAGAAAGGAGGACGCCTGATGGGAATCTCAGTCGAGGGAGCATCGAAGCGCTTCGGTGACTTTCAGGCGCTTCAAGACGTATCGATCGCCGTCCCGGACGGATCTCTGACCGCACTGCTGGGCCCGAGCGGTAGCGGCAAGTCCACCCTGCTGCGCGCGATCGCCGGACTCGAGACGCTCGATGCGGGCCGCGTCCTGATCGACGGCGAAGACGTCTCCAAGAAGCCGACCCAGAAGCGCGAAGTCGGCTTCGTCTTCCAGCACTATGCGGCTTTCAAGCACATGACGGTGTTCGAGAACGTCGGCTTCGGGCTGAAGATCCGCAAGTGGGACAAGGCGAAGATCTCTGCGCGGGTGCACGAGCTGCTCAACCTCGTCCAGCTCGACGGGCTCGCCGATCGCTACCCCTCGCAGCTCTCCGGCGGCCAGCGCCAGCGCATGGCGCTCGCCCGGGCGCTCGCCGTGCAACCGCAGGTGCTGCTGCTCGACGAGCCCTTCGGGGCGCTCGACGCCAAGGTCCGCAAGGACCTGCGCACCTGGCTGCGCCATCTCCACGACGAGATGCACGTGACGACGATCTTCGTCACCCACGACCAGGAGGAGGCGATGGACGTCGCCGGCCAGCTGGTCGTGATGAACGAGGGCCGGGTCGAGCAGTCCGGCAGCGCCGATGACCTCTACGACCACCCCGCCAACGAGTTCGTGATGAGCTTCGTCGGCGAGGTCAACCGGCTCGGCGAGCACTTCGTGCGGCCGCACGACATGGAAGTCGTGCTCGATGCCGACGAGCGGACCGAGGAGGCGATGGTGCAGCGCATCGTTGCCCTCGGCTTCGAGATCCGGGTTGAGTTCGTGCTCGGCGACGGGACCGAGGTATGGGCGCAGCTGACCCGCGCCGAGCTGCAGAAGCTCGAGCTGCGCGAAGGTCAGATCGTCCACCTGCGGCCCGGTCAGCTCAAGAGCTTCAGCGGTGATGTCCCGCCGCCTGGCGATCGTGGGGCCTCGACTCCCCGCGACGGTCAGGACGACGACGACGCAGAGGTAACTGCAGCCGCCTGAAGGGGCGACGGGGCGGGGCGCGCTTTGCCGGGTGGCGCCCCGCCCCATCTCGCCATCTACGTTACGCGACGTTCGAAGGTCTTCTTCAAGGACTGTGTCACCTGCTATTCTTGACTTTCAAACTCAACAAACTCTAGAAAGGAGAAGCGATGAGCTCGAAAAGCACGACCAAGTTCACCTCGAGGGGCAGGCTCGCCGGCCTGGTCCGCGACGAGATCGGAGTCAGCGCCGGCCCCAACCGGGCCAACCGCGCCGCCCAGCGCGGCCCGGGCCAGTCCTCAGCCGACGAGGCCCTCTACTACCGGGCCCGTCTGATTCTCGGCGATTCCCTGGCCCGTCCCACCCGCTGAGCGGGGGACCCGATGACCAAGCGCGATACGGGCCACAGCGGACATTGCCGCTGTGGCCCGTATCCGATCCGGCCGGCCAGCTAGCTGGCCGGTTTCGCCGTGGGGGCTTCGGTGGTTTCCGGAGTTTCCGGCGGCTGTGGGTAGGCCTGCACCGCGAGGTTCCAGCTCTTCAGCACGAAGGCGACTTTCGCCGCGCCGGCGTACTGGACCGCGATGGTGTGCCCGCCTTTGCCCAGCACCGTCGTCTGCGTCACCGAGTGGACCAGCGCCGCGGCTTTGGAGCCTTCGGAGGTCGGGGTGGCAGGGGCAAAGTTGACTTTGCCCGTCGACTGCCCATCGACCAGGATCTGGATCGGGCAGGCGAGTTCCGATACCGGTTTGTCCGCGAGGCACGTCGCCGTCCCGGAGAAGGTGATCACGGTCGGCGCGATCCCTTTCGTCGCGAACGAGGTGAAGGCGGTGGGGATGTCGCCGGCCGTCGTCGCCTGGGCGATGAAGGGCGCGGTCCCGGCCGCGATGCCGACAATTGGCGTCAGCGGCGCTTCGGCCTTCTTCACGTAGATGTTGCCGGCTGCTTTTTTCTTCAGGTAGAGCGCGTTGCCTTTCTTGTTGGTGACGTAGAGATGCGCCGCTTTCTGACTCGTGAGAAAGGATCCGGCGAACGAGGGGTTGGCGGCGACGACGACGGCAAGCGCCGCGGCGACCGCGACCACTAGTGCCGCGCGAGGCCTGGACAGTCTTCTGTTGAGCAATTGAACCTCCGTATTCAGGGCTTGCCGGGAAGCCTTCTTTAGTAAAGAGGTCAATAAAGTACAGAAGCTGGTAGGGTCTTGTCGAGTAAGACACTCAACAAGCTCCAGAACCCGGCAGGAAAGGAAGTAAATACGCATGAAAAGCAAGACCCTCGCCATAACGGTGATCGCCCTCTTGGGGCTCGCCGCTCCGGCGTCTGCCGGTGCCGTGACCCTGATCGGGTCTGGCTCGGTTGCAGCGCAGCCCGTGCTACAGGCCCTGTTCGCCCAGTACACGAAGGTGACCAAAGGCAAGGTCAAGTTCGTCTACACCGCCAACGGCGGCAACGCCGGCGTCAAAGACGTCCAGAACGGGACCAGCCAATTCGCCGGGCAGGCCCGCACGCCGCTCCCCAGCGATGCCGGCACGACCTACGTCAAGCTCTACCTCGACGGCCTCTGCATGGACGTCAACCCGAAGAACAAGCTGAGCGACATCAGCATCCAGCAGACCCACGACATCTACCGCGGTCTGATCACCAACTGGAGCGGGATCCCCGGCTCGGGGCTCGACACGACCATCGACCCGGTCGGTCGCGACACCAACGGAGGGACGTACAACTTCTTCCTGCAGGCGGTCCTCAACAACGAACCGCCGGCGTCCAACGTCAACGCGCTGACCGCCGACGGCCTCGTCGTCAATGCGGTCAAACAGGACCCGAACGCGATCGGCTACGACGGGCTTGCCTGGCAGGGCAAGGGCCAGAAGGCGCTGAAAGTGAACGGCGTCCCCTGCGTGGCCTCGAAGATCAGCGTCGAGCCGCTCAAGTACCCGCTCTCGCGTTACATCTTCATCGTCCTGCCGACCGCCAACCCGAACCCGGCGGTGCAGAAGTTCGTCGACTGGGCGCGCCGTGACCCGGTTGCCGGTGAAGTGATTGCCAAAGCCGGCGGTGTGGCCGCCTTCAACAAGAAGAAGTAGTGGAGGAGTCCTACCCCGAGGAGTACGGCCCACGGTGGTCGGACCGGCGCGTCGAGCGGATGCTCGGCGCGCTGGTCTGCGCCGTCGTGGCGCTGCTGCTGGCGATGATCGTCATCGTCTTCATCAAAGCGTGGCCGTCGTTTGCCCACAACGGCCTCGCCTGGTTCGGCGCCGGCGGCAACGTCGACGACCAGCTCAACGCGATCTTCCTCTCCGGCCAGGCCGGGGCCGAATACATCTACACCTTCCACGCCTGGCCGCTGATCTGGAGCACGCTGCTGATCACCGGCGGCGCCGTCACGATCGCCCTCTTCTCAGCTCTCTTCGTCGCTGTCTTCATCGTCGAGTTCGCGCCCGAGTGGATGAGCAACATCCTCCAGCCGGTCGTCCGTTTCCTGGCCAGCGTCCCCTCGGTGATCTACGGTCTGCTTGGCGTCCTGGTCTTGGTCCCGTTCATCGGCAACCACTTGGTCAGCGAGTCGCAGAAGGCCTCGGTCGCCGGCGTGATCTCGCTCAGCGGCTACAGCCTGCTCGCCGCGGTCACCGTGCTCACGGTGATGATCGCGCCGCTGATGGTCTCGATTTTCTCCGACGGCCTGCGGGCGGTGCGACCCGGCTGGCTCGAGGGCTCCCTCGCCCTCGGAGTCAACCGCTGGCGCACCACCTGGAAAATCGCCGTGCGCACCGCCCGCCCGGCGATCGTCGCCGGCACGGTGCTGGCGGTGGCGAGGGCGATCGGCGAGGCGGTGATGCTGGCGATGATCTCGGGCTCGGTCGGCTTTGCTCCCAACCCTGCCGACGGCGCGATCTTCATCTTCGAGCCCTCGCGGCCGCTGGCGCCGACGATCGTCAAGAACATCGACCAGCTGAGCTCACCGCCGGCCAATGCGACGCTGTTCGCGATCGCCGCCGTGCTGCTCTTCTCGGCCGCGCTGCTCTCGCTCACCGGCTGGGCGGCACGGCGAGCGATGCGCAAATACGGGGCGACGGCCTGATGGGCGCCCCGGTCGCGACGCCACCTGCTGCTCCTCCGCCTGGTGGGGCCCCGCCGCAGCCCGGCAAGGCGGCGGTCGAGGGCAGCGCCACCTGGCGGCTCACCGACCGCATCGGCCTGGCGATCTGCTGGGCGCTCGGGCTGCTCTTCTGCGCGATCGCCGTCGCGATCGCCGTCTATCTCTTCCTGCAGGGGATCAAGTACCTGAAGCCGTCGATGCTGGTCACCCCGGCTTCGGCGGGGTTCACGCAGGGCGAAAGCGGCGGCTTCTCCGATGCTCTCTTCGGCACCATGATCGTCGCCACGATGGGGATCGCGATCGCCCTGCCGATCGGCATCGGCATCGCGGTCTGGCTGGTCGAGTACGGCCGGCCCGCCGGCCTCGCCCGGATCACCGAGTCGACGATCGAGGCGATCGCCGGCATCCCCTCGATCGTCCTGGCGCTGTTCGGCACCGTGATCTTCTCCAGCACCGCGCTGGGGTTTTTGAGCCGCAGCTCGGACGGCATCGTCTTCGGTCGCTCCTTCTTCGCCGCCTCGGTGATGCTCTCGCTGGTCGCCCTGCCGCTGGTCGTCGCCAGCACCCGCGAGGGGTTGAACTCGATCCCCCGCCACGTGCGCGAGGCCTCCTACGCCGTCGGCAAGACCAAGGCGGCGACGACGCGGCGGATCCTGATCCCCGCCAGCCGTCCACAGATCGCGACCGGGGCGATGCTCGGCCTGGGCAGGATCATCGGCGACACGGCGATCATCGTCGTCCTGCTCGGCGCGACCCAGAACTTCGCCCCGGTCGAAGGCGCGGCCTTCCCGTTCAACTACCTGCGCGGCGCCGGCACCACGCTGACCAACTTCGTCTACGAGGCCTCTCCCACCGGGAACCTCAACCAGCCGCAGAAGGCCTACGCGGCGGCCTTCGTCCTGCTGCTGATGGTGCTGGCCCTGAACGCGGCCGTCGACGTCGTCCACCGCCGCGCACGAAAGGTTGGGGCATGGAGCCACTAGTAGACGTGTCCGAGGTTACGGCTCGTATTGGAGCGGAAAACTCGGACACGCCCCGCGTTCCGCCACCGATCCGGCGGCTGCCGCTCGAGGACGTACCCGCTGCAACGCAGGCGCCGCCTGCCGGTATCGGCAGCAATGACGCACCAAGCCCGGGCGGCTTCACCGGCGCCCGCCGGTCGATCGGTGCGCCCCAGTTCTCGATCCGCCGTATGGAGATCGACGACGTCTCCGTCTCCTACGCCGACCGCGAAGCGGTGAAGTCGGTCTCGCTGCCCGTCCGCCAGGGCGAGGTGCTGTCGATGATCGGCCCGTCGGGTTGCGGCAAGACGACGCTGCTGCGCTCGCTCAACCGGCTCACCGAGCTGACCAGCACGGCCACGCTGCGTGGCCGCATCCTGCTCGACGACGTCGACATAACCCAGATCGAGCCGACCCTGCTGCGCCGCCGCGTGACGATGGTCTTCCAGCAGCCCAACCCGTTCCCGATGAGCGTCTTCGACAACATCGCCTACGTCCTGCGCGAGCAGGGGTCGCGGCGCCAGCGCAAGAAGACCCTCGAGCCCAAGGTGCACAGCGCCCTCGACCGGGCCGGCCTCTTCGAGGAGGTCAAGGACAACCTCGACCATCCCGCGCTGAAGCTCTCCGGCGGCCAGCAGCAGCGGCTCTGCATCGCCCGCGCGCTGGCGGCCGAGCCCGAGGTGCTGCTGCTCGACGAGCCCTGCTCGGCGCTCGACCCGCAGTCGACCCAGGTGATCGAGGACCTGATCGTGAAGCTGCGCGACGACGTCGCCGTCGTGATCGTCACCCACAACCTGCAGCAGGCCTACCGGATCGCCGACCACGTCGCCTTCATGTATCTGGGCGAGCTGGTCGAGTACAACAGCGCGACCACCCTCTTCGGCTCGCCCCGTGAGCGACGGACGCAGGAGTACGTGAGCGGTGCGTTCGGCTAGCCCCCGCATCTCGCGAGTCGGGATTCTCGCCGTCTGCGGGCTGCTGCTCGTCGGTGCCTTTGCGGGCTGCTCGACGACCCAGGAAAAGGCGGCTTTACAGCAGGCGCAGTCCAAGCGCATCCTCGAAGCCCGCGAGAAGAGACAGCAGCGAAAACAGCGATCGAAATCGCACGACCACGGAGGCCGCGAGCGATGAAGACCCAAATTGAGCATCAGCCGACTATCAACAGCCCGGTTCAGTACGAGCCCTGCGAGGAGTGCGGCGCACCGCTCGACCCGCAGCAGCGCTACTGCGTCGAATGCGCGGCGCGGCGCGGCAACGGCGCCAACCCGTCATCCCGCTACTTCGCCGCGATGAGCAAACGCGCCCGGCGGCCGGTGTCGCGCCCGGTGGCCAAAGCCGGATCGGGCAGCCGTGCGGCGGCGGTCGGGTTCTTTGCCCTGCTGCCGATCGCGGTTGCGATCGGCGTGGTCGTTGGTCGCAGCGGCTCCGACGGCGGCGAAAACGAGGCGCTGCTCGAAGCGCTGCGCAACCAGAACAACGCCGCGGTTGCGGCCACGCCTTCCGCTGGTGCCACGACGACGGCGACCGGCACGAAGAAAGGCAAGTCCAAGCAGGCCGGCAAGGCCGTCACCAAAGGCGATGGCAAGGTGCTCGCCAAGACCAGCAACGGCACCGTCCACCAGGTGACCGGCTTCAAGCCGAGCGCGCAGAAGACCGAAGAAGACACCAAGCTGGTCGAAGGCAACGTCAAACAGACGGGCTCGACCTACATCAAGGCGCAGCAGAACCTGCCCGACGTGATCGTCGTCGGCGGCGAACCGGGCTCCGCGCCGGCTCCGACCTCGGGGAGCCAGCCATGAGCGGGCTTGCCGAGATCCTGCGGCGACCGCCGCGCCCGCGAAAACCGGCCGAGGAGCCGAAGGCAAAGCAGCCCGCCGCGCCTCCCGAGAAGCCGGAGGAGAGCGCCGAGCTGGTCGCCCAGCGCGATCGTCTGTTGGAGAAGTTCACGATCATGCAGGCCGACCTCGGCGGCGCCTTCTACGAGATGGCGATCCGCGACCACGTGCGGATGGACGTCCTGACCCGCAAGGCCGCCGAGCTGCAGCGGGTCGACGCCGAGTTGCTCGGGGTCGAGCGCCTGCTCGAGCTGGAGCGTGCCGATGCCGCCGGGATGTGCCCCAGCTGCGGCTCTCCCTTTGGCCCGGCGGTCCGCTTCTGCGGCCAGTGCGGCCACGTGCTGGTGCCGGGGGAGGCTGCTCCATGAAAGGCCTGCGTGGGCGGTTCGACCGCGCCGTGGCGACTGCCGCGACGCTGACCGGGAAACGCTTTGGCCTGCTGGTCGCCTCCTCGGTGGTGGCGACGTCGGCGATCGTCGCCAGCGCGATGACCGGGACCGGCAACAGCGCCGCCCTCGCCGCTCTGCTCGCCCACAACCTCTCCGCCGGCAACGCTCCGGTGGCCAGCAGCCCCCCGGCGGAAAGCTCTCCCTCCGCCGGCGGTAGTGACGGCGCACCGGCACCGGCGGAAGCCAGCTCGACGGCGCCGAGCAGCGTGCCTCTGACCTCACCCGAACCTGCCGCTCCGCCGCCCGAAAGCGCTCCGAGCAGCGAACCGCCGCCGGCGGCCCCGGCGCTGCCAGAAGCCGGCCGGATCAAACACGTCTTCGTCATCTCGCTCACCAGCCCGGGCTACGAAGCGACCTTCGGCGAAACGTCGCAGATGCAGTACCTGGCGACGCAGTTGCAGCCAAAGGGCGAGCTGCTGAGCGGCTACACGCTGCTCGACGCCGCCACTCTTCCCAACGGCGTCGCCTCGGTCAGCGGCCAGTCGCCGAACGCATCGACCAAGGCCAACTGCTCGACCTACACTGAATTTCCGTCCAGCGCCAAGGTTGCCGCGAATGGCGTCGTCTCGGGGGCGGGCTGCGTCTACCCGGTCGAAACGCTGACGATCGCCGACCAACTCGCCAGCGGTCGCTTCAGCTGGCGCGGCTACATGGAGGGGATGGTCGACGAAACCGGCAAGCCGGCGAACTGCGTCCACCCCGATGCCGACGCTACGGATGCTCCCCCGCCAGGGGCGTACGCCTCCGCGCAGAACCCCTTCGTCCACTTTCACTCGTTGCTCGACCTCGGCGATTGCGCGACCAACGACGTCCCGCTCGAACAGCTGCCGAAGGACCTGGGCAAGGCCACGGGGACGGCGAACTACTCCTACATCGCCCCGACGCCGTGTGACTCCGGCGCCACGGGGCAATGTCCGCCCGGCTCGGTCGAAGGCGCGGCCGCGGCCGATGCCTTCCTCGCCAAATGGGTGCCCCAGATCCTCGCTTCGCCGGCCTACAAGGAAGACGGCCTGTTGGTCGTCACCTTCGGTGCCACCAATCCAGCCACCTCCGAAGCCGCGCCGGCGCCGGCGACGGCACCAGCCAACGATCCTCTTCACGTCGGGACCCTCCTGGTCTCACGCTTCCTCAGCAGCGGCTCCACCAACGCGACGAACTACGGCCCGTACTCCCTCCTGCGCACCACTGAGGACCTCTTCGGCCTCGAGCACCTCGGCCTCGCTGGCGATGAAAAAACCGCCTCCTTCGCGCCCGAGCTGCTCGGGGAAACGAGTGGCGACTAGATGATCGGGCCCACGGTCCAGGTCACCGCCAAGGTCGACTACGCCGTCAGGGCGATGGTCGAGCTGGCGGCCGCGGATGGGGGATCGGTCAAGGGCGAAGCGATCGCGACCGCGCAGGGGGTGCCGTTCCGCTTCCTCGAGAACATCCTGCTGGAGCTGCGCCACGCGAGGCTCGTTCGCAGCCAGCGAGGATCTGACGGCGGCTACCGCCTGGCGCGGCCGGCAGAGACGATCACGATCGCCGACGTGATCCGCACCGTCGACGGACCGATCGCGAGCATCCGCTCCGAGCGGCCGGACGAGCTCACCTACTCCGGCGCGGCGGCGTCGCTGCAGGACGTCTGGGTCGCGCTCCGCGCCAACATGCGCGCCGTGTTGGAGTCGGTGACCCTGGCGGACGTGGCCAGGGGCCAACTGCCCGCCGAGATCCTGCGCCTGACCCAGGAGCCCGAGGTCTGGGAGCCGCACTAAGGCTTCAGGCGGAAGGGCGGGTACTCGTCGGTGACGAGGGTGAAGGCGTAGCCGTATACGCGGTTGCTCCAGCGGAAGGTGCCCTCGACGAAGGTGAAGATGCCGCGTGGGTAGCGGCCGGTGAAGAGGATCGCGAACCAGGCGCCGATCACGGCGAAGATGACGCCGATGTAGAGGAAAGTGAGGACGAAGTAGTGGGGGACGGCGAGCAGCCACTTGACGAGAGGCAATCCCCGCTCGAGCCGTTCAGCGTCGGGGTAGGGGAGGTTGACGTGAACCGCCTGCTGTTCGTCGGTCGAGGGGTATTCGTCGTCCATCAGCGCTAGGTAGACGGAGATTCGGTTGGTGAAACGGGTGAATTCGAGGTTCCAGTCGAACCACCAGCGCGGGTATTTCTTCTTGAAGAGGATCATCAAAACGGTAGGCATGAGCACGAGGGTGCCGCCGCTGAATGCCAGGGTGGAGCCGTAGCTGCTGATGCTTGAGCCCGGCATGAGCTCGAGGATGATCGCGATCGGGATCACCGTGAAGATGCGGAAGAACGTGGTCAGCCGGTTGAGCTGCCGCTCCGGGTAGTCGACCGAGAACGTGACCGGGTACGGGTTCGGGCTGGGTGCGGCGATGCTCGTCTCCATACTTCTCCCCTTTCGCGAGTTGGCGGGATGATCGCCCACCAGGCGGCGGCAGTTTCGACACAAAGTCGGCGCGCAATTCTTTGAATCCGCGCACCACACGCGCGATCTGGGTGCTCACGATTGGTCCATGCAGACGGTTGCGAACATCGGCCTTGCGACTTCCATACTGGAACTGGCGGCGACTTCGGTTGGCTACGGAGTTGTGGTTGGGGGTTTTGTGGCGTCCGGTGCCGGCATGGTCAGCGGATGGTCGCGCAAAGAGATGGAGGCAAGCGCCTTCAGGGACGCGTTCTGGGGAGGGCTACTAGGAATGTCTTGTCTGTGCTTCGACTTGATTTTCAGGTACCCTTTGTAGCCATGGAGAGGCGAAATTTCTTCATCACGTTGGGCATCGCGGTCTGCATTCTCTTCGTGGGTGGTTTCATCTTCCGCGATTCAGCCGCTGGCTCCCAGCTGTCCGTTGTTGCGGCATTTGCCATTGGGTTGACGCTTCTCAACGTCCTTGACGCTCGCGAACGTAGTCGCAAGCGAGGCAAGAGCTGACAATTTGAAGTTGCATGGCAATCACTCGGCCGCTGGAACGCCGCCCGCCACCACGCTCACGAAGTTCTCCAGATGGCGCGTCGTCCAGCACTCGAAGGCGCCGTCGCAGTAGCGCTCGTAAGCGGCCATCACCGAGTCGCCGTAGTTCCAGTAGAGCTTCGGCTCGGGATTGAGCCAGAAGAGGCGCCCGGCGCGCTCTGAGACCTGGGCGAAGACCTCGGCGTGGGGCTCGCGGCCGTTGGTGCGGGCGTCGCCGAGCACGATCACGGTCGAGCGCGGGTCGAGGTCGTCGGAGATCTCGGTCAGGAACTCGAGCCAGACGCGGCCGTAGTCGGTGTAGCCGGAGACGTCGGCGACGCCGCCCTCGCTGGAGATCCGCCGCGCGATCTCGCGGAAGTCACGCTCGTGCTCGAAGATCTCGGTCACCTCGGAGATCCGCTCGATGAAGACGAAGCTGCGCAGTTTGCGGAACGAGTCGTGCAGCGCGTGCAGGACCGAGAGGAAGAAGACGCTGGCCGAGGTGACGCTGGTCGAGACGTCGCAGAGAACGTAGATCTCCGGCCGCCGCGGTCGCTTCGGCCGGTAGCGCAGGTGCATCGGCACGCCGCCGGTCTCCAGCGAGGCGCGCATCGTCCGCCGCACATCGACCGTCTGCGCCTTGCGCCGCCCACGCTGCTCGTGGCCGAGCGTCGCCAGGCGGCGCTTCATCTGCGAGACCGCCCGGTGGACCGCGGCCAGATCCTGGGTGGGGCTGGTCGGCAGCGCCCGGTCGAGCTCGGCCAGGGGGCGCGAGGGGGGAAGGGTCTCAGTGCGCTCGATCAGGTCGCGTTCGAGCTCGCGGCGTAGGTGGCGCTCGAAGCGGTTGAGCTGGTCGCGGTCGATCGGCGGCAGCTCGGCGGCGCCGTCGGCCGCCTGCGGCTGGGTGCCGGCGGAGAGCTCCAGCGTGCGGCGGATCCGCTGCACGTCGACCCCGACCACGCCTGAGCCCTCGCCCTGCTGGCCGAAGGCGACGATCGCCAGCCGGGCCAGGTCGCGCATCTGCCCCTCGTCGCCGTCGATGATCGCCTGGCGGATCTGCTCGCGCAGCTCGTCGATGTCGAGCCGCTCGGCGCCCTCGTGGCGCTGCTCGGTCTCGCCGATCTCGCGCTCGATCGCCTCCGCCTCTGCGGCGCGGAAGAACCAGCGCTCGAAGAGCAGCTCGAAGAGCCGCCGGTCCTCCTGCGACTTTGCGATCGTCGTCGCCAGCGCCTCGCGAAAGTCGTCGCGCGACTCCCAGGGCACCTGTTCGAGCGCGGCGAAGGCGTCGAGGATCTCCGAGGTGCCGACCGCGACGCCCTCGCTGCGCAGCTCCTCGCAGAAGCCGAGCAGCTTCGCCGCCAGCCCCGGGGGGCCGGTGTCAGCTTTGGGGCCGTACGGACTCGGCAAGCTTCATCCCCACTCGCTCGGCGACCAGGTCGATGTCGGTGCGGTGCTTGACGATGATCGACATCGACTGCTCGAAGGTCTCGCGGTCGATGTCCTCCGAGCCCATCAGCAGTAGCGTCCGCGCCCAGTCGATCGTCTCGGCGATCGAGGGCGGCTTCTTGAGGTCGAGCGCCCGCACCATCCGCACGACCTCGACCAGCCGCCGGGTCAGCGCCTCGGAGAGGTCCGGCGCGTGCAGGCGGACGATCTCCATCTCGCGCTCCATCTCCGGGTAGTCGAGCCAGAGGTAGAGGCAGCGCCGCTTCAGCGCCTCGGTCAGCTCGCGCGAGTTGTTCGAGGTGAGGACGACGATCGGCATCGAGGTCGCCGACACCTGTCCCAGCTCGGGGATCGTGATCTGGAAGTCGGAGAGCAGCTCGAGCAACATCGCCTCGAACTCCTGGTCGGTCTTGTCGATCTCGTCGATCAACAGGACCACCGGGTCGGGGCTGGCGATCGCCTGCATCAGCGGCCGCTCGAGCAGGAACTCCTCGCTGAAGATGTCGTCTTGAACCTCGTCCCAGCCACCCTGGGCGCCGCCGGCCTGGATGCGCAACAGCTGCTTGCGGTAGTTCCACTCGTAGAGGGCCTTGGCCTCGTCGAGCCCCTCGTAGCACTGCAGGCGGATCAGCTCGCGCCCGCTGGCCCGCGACAACGCCTTGGCGAGCTCGGTCTTGCCGACTCCCGCCGGGCCCTCGACCAGAACCGGCTTGCCCAGCCGCTGGGCCAGGAAGGAGACCAGCGCCGCCGACTCGTCGGCGAGGTAGCTCGCCGCCGCCAGGGCGTCCTTCGTCTCGGCTACGGATGCGGGTGCCTGCGCCTCGGCCATCGGGCGATGATAATCCGCGCCGGTGCCCGACCTCGCCCTCGTTCTCTCCTTCGCCACGCTGCTCCCGCACAGCGCCGGCCCCTACATCGCCCTGATGCTGATCGGCTTCGCCGTCGGCATCCTCGGCCACCTGACCGGCTTGCGCTGGCTGGTCGCCGCCGGCATCGCGCTGATCTTCCTCGGCGCCTTCCTCTTCCCGCTGGCACTCAACCTGACCGAAAGCACGCCGCCGCAGCTTAAGAACCGCTGAAAGACCGGCGCTAGCCTTACGATCCACTGTCCGCACTCCAATGCCCAGGAGGCCCCCGCCTTGAGCCGACTTCGTTTCCTCTACGCCATCGCCACCGCTGCTGCACTGGTCGCGACGAGCATCGCCCTGGCCGCCTGCGGGGGAGGGAGCGACAAGAGCAGCGAGAGCCCGCAGACGGTTCTCGACGAAGCGACCCTGCAGGGGATCGAAAGCGGCGACATCGACCTCTCCCTCGGGGTCAAGGCTCAGGGACCCGAAGGCGGCAACCTGAACGTCAGCCTCTCCGGCCCCTTCCAGGGCGAAGGCAAGGGCAGCCTGCCGCAGCTCGACATGACGGCGAAGGCGAAGGGCAACTTCAACGGCAAGAACATCGACTTCGACGGGGGGCTCGTCCTGCTTCCCAACACTGCCTTCGTCAACTACGAAGGGACCGAGTACGAAGTCGACCCGACCACCTTCAGCTTCGTCGAATCGGCACTAGACCAGGCCCAGCGCGAAGGCGGGGCTGAAACCGGAGCGAACGGCGTCGCCGCCTGCCAGGAAGAATTCGGCGGGCTGAAAGTCGCCGAATTCTTCGAAAACGGCAGCAACGAAGGCAGCGCCGACGTCGGCGGCACGAGCACGACCAAGGTCAGCGGTGACCTCAACGTCTCCGGTGCGATCGACTCGCTGCTCGAAGTGGTCGAAAGCCAGGCCTGCCGCGCCCAGCTTGCCGCCGCCGGCCCGCTGCCGTCGAAGTCCGAAGTCGACAAGGCGAAGAGCCAAGTCGCCCGCGCCGTGAAGAGCGCCCATGTCGACGTCTACGTCGGCGACGACGACATCGTGCGTCAGATCTCGGCCCAACTGCAGATCGAACCGCAGAACGGCGGCAGCGGCCCCAAGAGCGTCGAAATCGAACTCGACCTGAAGCTGACCGAAGTCAACGAAGAACAGACGATCTCCGCGCCCCCGAACGCCAAGCCGCTGACCAGGCTCTTCCTCAAGCTCGGTATCAACCCGATCGAACTGCTCGGCCTCCTGCAGGGTGAAGAAGGCGGCGAAAGCCTCGGCGAACTGTTCGAAGGGCTGGCCGAATCCCAGTCTCACTAGGCAGCTTCCTGCGGGGGGCTGACGGCTGGCCCTACCTGCTGACGCCGCTGATCCCGGTCGCCGTCATCTTGGAGCTGGCTGGCAGCCCGGCGACGGTGGTCTTCGTCACCTCGGCGCTCGGCATCGTTCCCACCGCGGCGCTGATGGGACGCGCCACCGAGGAGCTGGCGGCGCGCTCGGGGCCGGGGATCGGCGGACTGCTCAACGTCACCTTCGGCAACGCGCCCGAGCTGATTATCGCCCTCTTCGCCCTCGGCCAGGGCCTGCACGAGGTGGTCAAGGCCTCGATCATCGGCTCGATCATCGGCAACATCCTGCTCGTGCTGGGCGCCGCGATGCTCGCCGGCGGTCTGGGCCGCGATAAACAGACCTTCAGCAGGACCAGCGCCAGCGTGCAGACCTCGATGCTGCTGCTGGCCGCGGCGGCGCTGCTGATGCCGGCGATCTTCGAGCTGGTCGAGGGCAAGGGGCTGCCGATGCCGGGGGCCGAGCTGGTCAACTACGGCTCGACCGTCGAGCATCTCTCCTTCGCCGTGGCGATCGTCCTCATCGCCACCTACGTCCTCGGCCTCGTCTTCTCGCTCAAAACCCACCGCGACCTCTTCAACCCCGAGTACGCCGACGAGGACAGCTGGGGCTGGTCGGTGCGCACCTCGGTGATCGCGCTGGCGATAGCCGGGGTCCTGGTCGGCGTGATGTCGGAGGTCCTGGTCGGCTCGATCAGCGAGGCCTCCCAGGCGGCCGGCCTCTCCGAGTTCTTCATCGGCGTGATCGTCGTCGCGATCGTCGGCAACGCGGCCGAGCATTGGGTCGCGGTCCTGGTCGCGCGCAAGGACAAAATGGACCTCGCGGTCAACATCGCGATCGGCTCCAGCGCGCAGGTGGCGCTCTTCGTCGCTCCGGTGCTGGTGCTTGCCTCGATCTTCGTCGGCCCCGGCCCGCTGGCCCTGGTCTTCAACGGCTTCGAGCTCGGCGCCCTGCTGCTCGCCGTCCTGATCGCCAACTATGTCACCCAGGACGGCGAGTCGACCTGGTTCGAGGGGGTCCAGCTACTCGCCGTCTACGCCGTCCTCGGTCTCACGTTTTATTACGCATGACGTGACCGCGCTCCTCCTGCTCGTCAGCTTTGCCGTCATCCTCGTCGGCGCGCTGCTCTTCACCAACGCGGTCGAGTGGATCGGCCATCGCCTGCAGCTGGGGGAGGGGGCCGTGGGCAGCGTCCTTGCAGCGGTCGGCACGGCGATGCCGGAGACGCTGGTCGCGATCGTCGCCCTGCTTGGGGCCAAGCAGGGTGGCGACCAGGTTGCGATCGGGGCGATCGTCGGCGCGCCCTTCTTGCTCGGCACGCTGGCGATGGGCCTGGTCGGCCTCTTCGCCTACCTCTACCGGGACCGTCGCGAGCAGGGGCTGGAGCTGCGCGCCCACAGGCCGACCCTGGAGCGGGACCTGCTCTTCTTCCTCGCCTTCTTCGCCCTCTCGCTGGCGCTCGCCTGGGGGGCGCCGGCGGCGCTGCGGATTCCGGTCGGGATCCTGGTCCTGCTCGCCTATCCGCTCTACATCCGGCGTACCCTGCGACAGGGGGGAGAGGTGCAGGGCGAGGAGACGCTGGCTCCGCTTGTCTTCGAGCGCCGCGCCGAGCGCCGCATGGATCCCGGCTTGTCGCTTTGCGTGGTCCAGCTCCTGGCCGGCCTCGGCGCGATGGTCGGCGGCGCCCACCTCTTCGTCGAAGAGCTACTGAAGATCGCCGCCGACCTTGGCGTCGAGGCCGTCGTCCTCGCCCTGATCCTCGCCCCGCTGGCCACCGAGCTGCCGGAGAAGGTCAACAGCTTCTTCTGGGTGCGCGAAGGCAAGGACTCGCTGGCGCTCGGCAACATCACCGGCGCGATGGTCTTCCAGTCGACCATCCCCTTCGGCATCGGCCTGCTCTTCACCGGCTGGTCGCTGAGCGCCAACGCCGCCCTCTCGGTCGTGCTCGGCCTCGCCGGCGGCCTGCTCGCTTACGAGGCGTTGCACCGCCGCGGCCGCTTCGAGCTGCCGGCGGTCGCCGGCTGGTTCACGCTCTACGCCGCCTTCATCGTCGTTGTCGTGGCCGGCAGCTGAGATCTGTCTAAGTCTGAGTCGGGTACCCAAGGGGTTTCGTCTGGATCCGAAGTGCGCTACGGTGGGCTCGTGTCCCGCTCAGGCAGGGTTGAGGCCGTAGCGGAGCGCTCCGAGCTGGTTCGCCGAGCGCTCGCGATGTCGCGGGACCTGCACGCCGGGGCGGTCCGCGACGTGGGCGACGAAGTTCCCTTCATCGAGCACCCGCTGGCGGCCGCCGAGCTGCTGGTGGAGTACGACCTCGGCGACGAGCTGGTCGCGGCGGGCCTTCTGCACGACGCGCTCGAGTACACCGACCTCGGGCTCGGCCCTCTGCGCGAACGCTTCGGGATGAAAATCGCGATGATCGTCTGCGCGCTGAGCGAAGACTTCGAGATCGAGGACTACGAGGAGCGCAAGCACGAGCTCCGCGGTCGGGTCGCGGCGACGGGGATCGAGGCGCAGCGAGCCTTCGCCGCCGACAAGATCGCGAACGTGGTTGCGACGCGCGACGACTACGTCCTCGTGCAGGAGGACGTGGACATCGGTCAGCTGGTCGACATCGACACCAAGATCCTCGCTTGGGAGTTCGACATGGAAATGCTCTTCGAGACGGACGAACACGAGCCGCTGTTCAAGCTCTTCCCGGAGGAGCTGATCGGGCTCTGGGACCAGCGCTGCACCCAGATGCGCGCCGAATCTCCCTGAGGCTGAGCGTTCCTCGACGCGTCCCTCAAAGCGACTCGCCACCGGGCGGCCGCAGGTACTCCATTTCGTCTTTGAAGCCGATGCTGCGCTCGATCGCGCACTGCAGGGCTTCGTCGGCCACGCGCGAGTACCAGCCCTCCTCGCGGGCGAGGTCGATCACGGCGTTCAGCGAGGAACAGGCCCTGCCCATCGTCGCCACCGCCTCCATCAGCGACGGCTGGAACTCGAAGTCGCATTCCCAGGCGGTGCGGCGGATGTCGACGAGGAAGGGCGCCGGGGGCGCGCCCGCGACCGGTGGGCGTCGCCGTTGCGCGCCGTAGATCTCGGTTGCGGCGATGCCGAAGAAGGGAGCCAGGATCGGGCCGTCGCCGGTGAAGAGCAGCGCCGCTTTGGCGCCGCGGGCCGCGCAGTTGCCGATCACCAGGTCGCAGAGGACGGCGCTCATCAGGGTGTGGGTGCCTTGCTCTTCGCCGATCGCCCGCAACAGCCCGCAGGATTCGGTCAGGTCCGGTGTCTCGCCCTGCCGCCCGTGCTCGCCGCCGGCGGGAGCGATGCCGAGGGCCTGGGCGAAGCTCTCCTGGTGCAGGCGCTCGGTCTCGAAGCCGCCTTCCCAGCGATCGAAGCGCTTGCTGACCAGGCAGGTCCGCCCGGCGATCCTCTCCACCGAGGTGTGGGCGACTGGAAGGCCCAGTTCGCGGTAGGCGAGCGTGCAGGTCATCTCGTTGGCGACCAGGCCGCGGCGCTCATCGGATTCGGGCTTGACGATGTGGGTGCTGGGCAGGCCGGGCTCCGGCCAGGCCCAGCTACCGGTCTCCTCGTCGTATGAGAGGGCGAGCTTGTGTCGCTCGCCGGGGAGGGCAAAGCGCATGCGCCGCTCGTTGGCCGGGTCGAAGAGCTGCGCCGGCTGGGGCTGGAGCAGTTCCTCGAGTTCCTCTTCGGAGAGCCAGGCGGGCGAGCCGGCCTCGCTCGACTCCGGGTCCTCGCCCTGTCTGAGGAAGACGACCGCGCCGGGGCAATCGCGGCCCAGCTCGGCGATCAGCCCGAAGCCATCGCTGGGATCGAGCCCCAGCTCGGCGGCGATCGCGCTGCGCCGGCACCCTTGCGGCAGGAGGCCCTCCACGTACGCGCGGCTGGCTCCGGCGCTGAAAGGCTCCTCGCGGACGGGCAGCGAGTTGCTGAGCAAGACCTCGCCGGCGCCGGTCTCCTCAACCGTCTCCGGCCTGTAGGCAAAGCGATATCCGTCCTCGCCGGTGGGAAACAGCCCGCCGATCAACTCTCCATGCAGATAGACGTCAAGACTCATCCCGGTCCCCTCTGAGTCGCGTACTGGTCCGCTTCCGTTCAAACAACTTAGTCCGGATCGGAGTGACGTGCAACCCGGCCAGCGATAGCGTCAACGCATGGCCCATTCGAACAACGGCCTCTGCGACAGATGCGTCCACCAGCAGCTGGTGCCCAACACGCGCGGATCGGTCTTCAGCCTCTGCCTGCGCTCCCGCGAGGAGCCGGCCTACCCGCGTTACCCGCGGGTGCCGGTCCTCAGCTGTCCCGGGTATGAGCCGAAGGGGGGAGAGAACGCCGCGGTCGAGCCTTAGGTCGCTATGCGACCCAAAACTCGACCGCAGTCGGATTCCGGGAAGCGGCTGGAGCCCTCGCACGGGGCGCTTGCCGATCTGGCGAGACGGCAGCATGGAGTGGTCTCGATCCGGCAGCTGGTTGGACCGCTGGGCTACTCGCGATGCTGGGCGAAGCGTGCCACCGCCGCGGCGCGGTTGCACCGTCTCTATCGCGGGGTCTACGCGGTCGGCCATACCGACCTCTCGCTGCACGGAAGGTGTCTCGCGGCTGTGCTTGCCTGTGGCCCGGGCGGGCTGCTCAGCCATCACTCAGCGGCTTGGCTCTGGGGAATCGCGCGCTGGTCCCCCATCCCGCTCTCGGTCACAGTCCCTGGCCGCCGTGCTCAAAGACCTCCAATAAGACTGCATCACAGTCGTGTTCTTACTGCGGTGGACCGTGATCTGATCGAACGAATCCCGGTCACGTCTGTTCCCCGCACTGCCCTCGACCTTGCGGCGACACTCAAGCCGGAGTCGCTCTTGCGACTCCTCGAGCGTGCGGAGGAGCTTCGCCTTTTCGACTTGCGCCAGATCGAGGATCTGCTCGGTCGCACCGCCGGTCACCCGGGTGTCGGTCGTCTACGTCGCTCGCTCGAGTTGTACCGGCCGCCTCCATTCACGCGCTCGGGTTTGGAGCGGCGTTTTTGGGAGCTGGTCCTCGAGTCAGGCCTGCCTCGTCCCGTCACGAGCTTCGTCGAGGCTGGTTACGAGCTGGACGTCTATTGGCCCGACTCGCGCTTCGCGGTCGAACTCGATACCTATGAGACCCACGGCTCGCATCAGGCCTTCGAGAGCGATCGCCTGCGCCAGGAGAACCTCAAGCTCGCGGGGGTAGAGATAGTGCGGGTGACCGGCCATCGCCTCGACAGCGAACCCCGGAAAGTGATCGAACGTGTCGCCCGACTCCTCGAACAGCGGCGTGAACAGCTTCGAGTCGGGGGCGCGGTCGAGTTTTGAGTCCCTATGCGACCCAAAGCTCGACCGCGCCTTGGAAGTTGCCGCTAGCTCGCCGCCATCGGGTCGGGCTCGCCCAGCTTCGTGATGTCGGGGGCGTCGTAGGCCTCGCCTACCTTGCCGCCGAGGACGAGTATGCGGATGCCCGCATCGCCCGGCCAGACCTTGCGGGTGACGCCGGGGCCGACCCTGGCGACGTGGTCGGCGTCGAGCGGGAAGCGCTCACCCTCGATCTCGATCTCGCCGCCGCCGCTGAGAGTCACGTAGACCTCCTCCTGGCCGTCCTGCTCGTGGTCGTGCACGGGGTAGTTGTCGTAGTTCGGCGGCATGTCGATGATCTGCATGCCGAACGATTCGACCCCGAGCTCGGCCCGGGCTCGCTTGAAGGCTCCCCCGAAGACGGCCTCCATCTCGTCGATCCTCTTCACCGCGTAAGTGCTCATCTACTTCGTCCTCCCGATTCGTGCGGCCCCGGTTGGGCCGGATCGCAGGCATCTTGTCGTACTTTGGATTTCCAAGCAATGCTCCCTCTCGCAGGGCGAACGCCGAACCGCCTCGCCTCCGGCTAGCTTTGCTCTGTGAGCGACGCTGCGACCCTCTTCGATGCCGATGCTGCTGCCTTCAGTGGCACGGTCGAGGTGCTGGGGGTGATCTTCAGCGCCGAGGACGACGGTTACGCGGTGCTGGAGGTGCAGAACGCCGAGTCGGGCGAGGGCTTTGCCCTGGTCGGCCCGGTCGCCCACCTGAACGCCGGCGACCGAGCGGAAGTCAGCGGCGACTGGCAGACGCACTCGCGCTACGGGCGGCAGCTGAAGGCGCGCGGTGCATTGCCGCTCGACCCCGCCGACCGCGCGGGGCAGATCGCTTACCTGACCAGCCTGCGCCACATCGGCCCGGCTCGCGCCGAGCGCCTCGTCGACGAGCACGGCGAGGGAGTGCTGGGGGCGATCGCCGCCGACCCGGCCGGCGTCTTCGCCGGGCTGCGCGGGGTCAGCGCCGAGCAGGCCGTCGCGGCGGCCGATTCCTGGCACGCCTCGCGGGCGGTCCGCGATCTGCACGTCCAGCTGGCGCCGCACGGCCTGGCGCACCTGGCGGCGCCGATCCACGCCCGCTTCGGCGAGCGCTCGATGGCGATCCTGCACGAGGACCCCTACCGCCTCACCGAGGTCGCCGGGGTGGGCTTCGCCCGCGCCGACAAGATCGCGCTGGCTGCCGACGTGCCGCTCGAGTCGGAGCAGCGCGCCCAGGCAGCCGCGGTCTTCGCCCTCACCGAGGCCGAGCAGCAGGGCAACACCTACCTGCCGGTCGACGAGCTCAACCGGCGCACCGCAAAGCTGATCGGCCTGCAACCCGACCCCGACGTGCCGGCGATGGCGCGGGGGTTGCTGCTCGACGAAGGCCGCGCCTACCGCGAGCCGACCCACGCCAGCGAGCTCGCCGTCGCCGCGACGCTGGCCGAACGGGTCGCCGCGCCGGCCCATCTCGATCACGACCCGGGCGAGCTGCCGCCTGAGGACAACGAGGAGGAGGCGAAGCTGACCGACGAGCAGTGGGCGGCGGTGCGGGGCGCCTTCGCGGCGCGGATCTCGGTGCTCACCGGCGGCCCCGGCGTCGGCAAGACCGCCTGCACGAGGGCGATCGTCGCCGAGGCCACGCGGGCCGGCGTGCCGATCGCGCTCTGCGCGCCGACTGGCCGCGCCGCCCGCCGGCTCGAGGAGGCGACCGGCCACGAGGCGCAGACGATCCACCGGCTGCTCGAGTGGATGCCCGGTCGCGAGCCGGGTTTCAGACCCGGTCACCCGCTGCCGGCGGGCCTGGTGATCGTCGACGAGGCCTCGATGCTGAACCTGCGCCTGATCGAGGTGCTGCTTGGCGGCCTCGCCGAGTCGACCCACGCGGTCTTCGTCGGCGACGCCGACCAGCTGCCGCCGATCGGCGCCGGCAAGCCCTTCGACGATCTGATCGCTTCCGCCGTCGCGCCCGTCGTCCGCCTCACCCAGATCTTCCGCCAGGCGGCGCGCTCGATGATCACCACCGCCGCCCACGAGATCAACCAGGGCCGGCCGCCGCACCTGGAGCCGCATGGCGACCAGGACCACGACTTCTTCTTCATCGACCGGCCGAGCCCCGAGCGGGCGCTGGAGACGGTGGTCGAGGTGGTCGCCGAGCGGGCGCCCGCGAGCTTCGGCGTCGATCCGATCCGCGAGGTGCAGGTGCTGGCGCCGATGTACAAGGGGGCGGTCGGGATCGACGCCCTGAACGAGCGGCTGCAGGCGCGGCTCAACCCGGATGGCAAGGCGGCGGTCAGCGAGCGCTTCCGGATCGGCGACCGGCTGATCCAGACCCGCAACTCACACGAGCTGGGCTTGATGAACGGCTCGATCGTCTTCCTACGCGAGGACGACCCGGGGGAGGAGTCGATCGTCGTCGACACCGACGAGGGCGGTTCGCTGGTCATCCCCTACGGCGAGACGGCGACGCTGCGGCTCGCCTACGCGATCTCGGTCCACAAGGCGCAGGGCTGCGAGGTCCCGGTCGTGGTCGGCGTCTGCCATCGCTCCCACTCCCGCATGCTGACCCGGCCGCTGCTCTACACGGCGATCACCCGCGCTAGCAGCAGCTGCGTCTTGATCGGCGACCCCGCCGCACTGGAGATGGCGGTCCGCCGCGACGACAGCGGCGCCCGCCACTCGGCCCTGGCCGAGCGGCTGCGCGGTTGAGCCGTGGAGTCGCCGAGGCCATCGCTGGCGGCCGTCGCCGTCACCCTGGGCGGGATTGCGCTGCTGGCCCTGCTTGTCTGGACGATCCCGGAGTTGCGCGAAGCGTTCGAGGCGGCGCTGCGGGGGGACACGGCGGAGGTGCGGAGCAAGGTCAAGGACCTCGGCGTCGCCGGCCCGCTGCTGATCCTCGCCCTGACGCTGATCCACACGGTGGTCTTCTATCCGGCGGAGATCGTCGACGCGGCGGCCGGCTTCGTCTACGGCTTCTTTCCGGCGCTGGCGCTGATGATGCTGGGCTGGCTGCTCTCCGGCCTGCTCTGTTACGCCGTCGGCCACTCGGTCGCCAGGCCGCTGCTCGACCGCTGGTTCGGCGTCGAGCGCTTCGAGCGCATGGAGGCGGCGATCGAACGCGGTGGCGCCACCCTGCTGCTCGCCGTCCGCCTGATCCCGATCGTCCCCTTCAGCCTCGTCTCCTACGCAGCGGGCGCCGCCCGCGTGCCGCTCTGGCGCTACACCTGGACGACGCTCGTGGGCTACCTGCCGATCACCGCCCTGTCCGTCTACTTCGGCACCCGCCTCGAGGGCCTCAGTCTCACTGACCCTCTGGTCCTGGGCAGCGCCGCCGCACTTCTGGGCCTGCTCTTCGCTGGCCACTGGGCGATGCAACGAGGCAGGTTTGGCGAGGCGGGCTGAGCAGAGCGGCCTGGGCTAGCCGATCCGCTCGACCCGGAAGCGGAAGGAGGAAGGAGAGGGGTCGGCACTGCCCGCCGTGTTGCGGGCGAAGACCCGTACGACATGGGGGCCGGCGGCGAAGCGGCGTTCGAGCCGCGGTTCGCAGCGGTGGAATGGGCCTTCGTCGAATCGGCAGAGGAAGGTCACATTGCTTTCGCTCGCGGCAAAGCGGAAGATCACGGTTGCGACCCGCAGTTGAGTACGGACGACCTTCCCCGGGTGCTTGACGAAGCGGGTCTGCGGCACGGGACTTGGAGGAGGAGGTGGTGGTGGAGTCACTTCTGGTTCCGGGATGATCGCCGTGACCTGCCCTCCGCCTTCGCTGGCCGGGGGTTCTTCGGGTTCCCCTTCGTTCACGATCGGCCCCGATTCCGGTGGCGTGCAGGCGGCGGGCGAGCCAGAGCCGGGGGAGAGCAGGGCCGCGATCGCTCCCACTGCTTCGACCAGGCCCGCACCGACTGCGCAGGGGCCAAAGGTGCCGATCGGCGTGGCGCTTTCCTGCATCGCGGTCCTGATCTGCTGCGGCGTGGCGAGGGGTTCTTTCTGCAGCATCAGCGCCGCGACCCCGGCGGCGTGCGGTGCCGCGGCGGAGGTTCCGCAGAAGCGCCAGGTTCCCACGAATTCGGCGAAGAAGGTGGTGACGTTGCAGTCGGTGGCGGTCAGATCGGGCTTGGAGAGGATCACTTCCGGTTCCAGCGGTTCGGCCGCGGTCAGCCCGTTCACCGGTCCGAAGTAGTGGGTCACTGGCCCGCGCGAGGAATAGGACTCCGGCGAGGTGGTCGCCGCCTGGTTTATCGCGGCGACGCTCGTCGCGTCTTCGGCTCCGTTGTGCCCGAAGATCGCCGGCCCGACGACGTCGCCACCCTGCGAGGTTTCGTACTCGGTGGAGGTGACGCCGCCCCCGTTCTGGAGCAGGGCGAACTTGAGTCGTGGGGTGCCCCCGGTGAAGCGGTTGATCACCAGCTTCACTTTCGCCTGCGTCCCGGTGTTGTTTTTCCAGCCGACGAACTCAAACGGCTGTTCGCTGCCGTTGACGTTGTCTTCGATGCTGCGAGCGACCAGTTCTCCTTTCGGGCCGAGCAGAAAGGCGTCGAGGTCCGTCGTCACGCCTTCCCAGGGTTCGGCCCACTGAAGGTCGATCCTCAAGGTGGACCCGGGGAAAACCGTTACGCGGAACGTCCGGTCGACGCCGGGTCCGGGGCTGAAATCCATGCAGTGGGTGGGGTTGAGCCCAGGTTCCGCCGCGTTTTCCAGCTGAGTCGAGTAGGCGACGATCGCCGCCGGGCAGCCGGAGGAGTCGCGGTACTGCGGCGCTTCCCAGGAAGCGATGTCCTCACCGCCGGCGCGGAGGTTGTTGTTCGCCGCCGAGGAGAAGTAGCTGACTCCGGCTTCGGTCACTTTGCGCACAGCGTTGCCGACCACGCCTTCCTGGAAGAAGGGCTCGGTCGGATAGGTGACGTCGTCCGCGATCACGTTCGCCCCGGCCCCGCCTTCGCCGACCGGTTTGGCGAGCAGTTCGACGTTTTCGGCAAAGGCCGTTTCGCTGGTGAAGGCAGTGGCGAAGGCAAGGTTCGCCCCGGGTGCGAGGTCGTGGACGATCTGGCCCATCGCCCGGCCCTCATCCTCGCCCTGGCTGTCCGGATCGTCGAGCACGTTCACGTTCGTGGTCTCGCCCAGGCAGGGGTTCGTGGCTCCGGGCAGATCGCCGCTTTCGACGTCTTCCGCTTCGTGGGTCTCGATCGGCCCGCTTTCGTCGGCGGCTTCGGTCGCTTTGTCGAACGAGTCGGAGAGGATGCCGACGGTCACGCCGCTGCCATCGACTTCGGCGGAGGTTCTGGCTTCGGCGGCGTGGAGCTGCGTGTCGCCCTGCGAGACGGCGATGCCCGCGGGGCATTCCGAGGCGGCGACGATCGGGGCGAGGACAGGGGAGGCGTCGGTCACGTTGTGCACGTCCGGGAGGCTTCTCAGCTCGCCGGGCTTTGCCGCGACCGTGACCGTCTGGTAGCGCGGGCTGACGTTGACGATCTTCGCCCCGGCCGCGCGGAGGTCGTTGACGGCAGCCGCGGCACCGCGGTCGAAGCGCACTTCGACGAGCACGCGGTTGCCTTCGCGCAGGAGGCTCCCAGGGCCCTCGCTGGCGAGGCTGAGCTCTTCAGCCTGCCGGGCGGGCGAGGCCGAGCGGACCGAGGGCTTGGCAAGCTCGGCGAGCCTGGGGGAAAGGTCGCCTTCGCCCGGGCGGTCCGCCGCGGCGCCGGCCGACGCCGGTAGCAGGGCGGCGCAGATCGACGCCAGCGCCAAAAGCGAGCACGTCCCAGCCGCGCGGCTGGGCGAATTCCCCGACTGCATCACGTTCAAAGGTATCGGCTGGGCATTGAGGGCTCTCGAGTTAGTTAACAGCGAAAGCTCCTATCCGGTGCGGCGTCCTGCGAGGCACTCGGGGTATCAACCCTGCTACGGTCCTCCGCGATAGGCCGGAAGATCCGGCAAAAGTTGTGTCTAGCGCTCGCGTCGTTGCTTCATCGCATGTGCCGCGTTCGCAGCACATGAAGTGGAGGCAATGCATGCCAACTGGAACTGTCAAGTGGTTCAGCGACGACAAGGGCTACGGGTTCATTACGCCCGACGACGGCTCTAAGGACGTCTTCGTCCATCACAGCGCGATCCTGGGCGAGGGCTTCAAGTCCCTGACCGAGGGTTCGAAGGTGAGCTACGAGTCCGAAGAAGGCCCCAAGGGCCCGGCCGCCGCGAGCGTCCAGCAGACCTCGTAGTAGCGCACCACTCTTAGCAGTGACGGGGCCCGCCCTGGTGGCGGGCCCTTTTTATGCTTCTCGTCCGCGGTCGCCCTTTGGACCGCATGCCGCACCAAACCTCGACCGCACTCCATGACCACAAGAGACGACCTCAGAAACATCGCCATTATCGCCCACGTCGACCACGGCAAGACGACGCTGGTCGACGCGATGCTGTGGCAGAGCGGCGCCTTCCGCAAAGGTCAGGACGTGGCCGAGCGGGTGATGGACTCGATGGACCTGGAGCGGGAGAAGGGGATCACGATCCTCGCCAAGAACACGACCGTCAACTACCAGGGCGTCAAGCTCAACATCATCGACACCCCGGGCCACGCCGACTTCGGCGGCGAGGTCGAGCGCGGCCTGACGATGGTCGACGGGGTGCTGCTGCTGGTCGATGCCTCCGAGGGCCCACTGCCCCAGACCCGCTTTGTCCTGCGCAAGGCGCTGGAGGCGAAGCTGCCGGTGATCCTCGTCGTCAACAAGGTCGACCGCCCCGATGCCCGCATCGCCGAAGTCGTCGACGAGGTCTACGAGCTCTTCCTCGACCTCGACGCCGACGACGAGCAGGTCGACTTCCCGATCGTCTACACCAACGCCAAAGCCGGCTGGGCCGCGCTCGAAGAAGGCGCCGTGGGGACCGACCTGACGCCGCTGATGGACCTGATGCTGGAGCGCATCCCGGCACCCGAGCACGACCCCGACCACCCCTTTCAGGCCCTGGTCACCAACCTCGACGCCGATCCCTACGTCGGCCGCCTGGCGCTCTGCCGGGTGCGCCACGGGAAGGTCCGCAACGGGCAGCAGATCGCCTGGTGCCGCGCCGATGGCAGCATCGAGCGGGCGGCGATCTCAGAGCTGTACGTGACCGAGGCGCTTGACAGGGTTGCCGCCGCCGAGGCCGGACCGGGCGAGATCATCGCCGTCGCCGGCCTGCCGGAGGTGACGATCGGCGAGACGCTGGCCGACCCGGACGACCCCCAGCCGCTGCCGGTGATCGCGGTCGACGAACCGTCGCTCTCGATGGTGGTCGGCATCAACACCTCGCCGCTGGCCGGGACCGAGGGCAAGAAGCTGACCGCGCGGCAGGTCCGCGACCGGCTCGATGCCGAGCTGGTCGGCAACGTCTCGATCCGGGTCACCGATACCGAGCGGCCCGATGCCTGGGAGGTGCAGGGGCGCGGCGAGCTGCAGCTGGTCGTGCTGCTGGAGATGATGCGCCGCGAGGGCTTCGAGCTGACCGCCGGACAGCCACGCGTGATCACCCGTGAGATCGACGGCAAGATCCACGAGCCGGTCGAACGACTGGCGATCGACGTGCCCGAGGGGCACGTCGGCGCGGTCACCCAGCTGCTGGCCGGCCGCAAGGGCCGCCTCGACCACATGGTCAACCACTCGACCGGCTGGGTGCGGATGGACTACCTGGTCCCAGCCCGCGGGCTGATCGGCCTGCGCACCGAGTTCCTCACCGAGACCCGCGGCTCGGGGATCCTGCACCACGTCTTCGACCGCTGGGAGCCCTGGGCGGGGGAGCTGCGCACCCGCCCGACCGGCTCGCTGGTGGCGGACCGGCGCGGCTCCAGCGCCAGCCACGCGCTGATGAACCTGCAGGACCGCGGCACGCTTTTCATCGGCCCCGGCGAGGAGGTCTACGAAGGCATGGTCGTCGGCGAGAACGCCCGCTCCGACGACCTCGACGTCAACGCGATCAAGGAGAAGCACCAGACCAACGTGCGCGCCGCCAGCGCCGACATCCTGGTCCGCCTCGAGCCTCCCAAACTGCTCTCGCTGGAAGCCGCCCTCGAGTTCCTGCGCGACGACGAGTGCGTCGAAGTGACGCCGGAGTCGGTGCGCCTGCGCAAGGTCGAGCTGGACAAAAACAGGCGCCAGAAGGCGGCGCGCCAAAGCGCCCGTGTCGCCTAGCATGCCATCGGGCGAGCAATTTTTCTTGACTATTAACCCCTGCGCACGCTAAACCACTCCTGGGAGGCAGGCCAACAGGTCTACGAAAAAGGAGCAAGACATGGATCGCGGACTGAGAACGCTGGGCCTTGCGTTTCTGGTCGTACTGGCCATCGCCGCTTGGGCGGCCGCGGCCGCACACGCCGAACTCGAATTCCAGGCGCTAGAAACGCTCCAATACGGCGAATCCGAAGAAGAACAGGAAGACGTGCCCGTGCCCGCGACCCTGCATGCCACCCAGGTCGCCGAAGAACCGATCGCGATCCGCATCGGCGAAGCCAAAATTCAATGCACCACCGCGACAGCCACCGCCACGCTGTCAACCGGCTCCTCGCCGACGCTCGACCTCGCCCCGAGCTATTCCGGTTGCAAACTCGGCGGCGCCTTGACGACCGAAGTCAAAACTGAAGGCTGCGGCTTCCATGTCGATCTGCTCGAAGAAGTCGAAGCCACGCTGTTCAGCGCTCAGACCGACATAGTGTGCCCGGGTAAAAGCGAAATACTGGCAACCGTCAAATTCCTCGGCAAAACGTCGTGCTTGATTCACATCCCGGCCCAGACCGGCCTGAAAACCGTCAAAGCGATAACGATGCTCGAAGATTCACCCGATGACTTCACACTGAAGCACGAAGTCAGCTCGCTCAAGGCGAATGTTAAAAACGGCGAAGTGTCATGTCCCATCACCCCTGGCGAATACACTAAAGCCGAACTGACGGGGAACACACTCGTGACCGCAAACGGCACCGGCGAAGGGGTCCCCCCGGTAAAAGTCCAGCCCAGGCCGGTGGAAAAAATACATTTCGGCGTTGAAAAAGAAGACGTCTGGATCGTCGGGAAAGTGCTGTCGAAACAGGTGTTCGGTTTCGGTCTCGGCAAAGTCGAATGCGCCGCGGGTCAGGCTTTTCAGAATGTCGAAAGTCCCACCAAAACGATATCCATCCTGAACTTCGCTCCCCTTGAAAAATACGAAGAATGCGAACACCCCAGCTCCGGCAAAGCGACTGAAGTTCTATTCAAAGGCTGCGGCTTCGAACTGGTGGGCAACGTGCTGAACAAAAGCCCCCTGACGGGCGGTTTGCGCGTCGCTTGTATGGGCGGCGGGATGCAGGTCCGAATCAACGAATTCTGCAAAATTCTGATCCCCGAACAACTCGGTCTCAACGACCTGGGAATTCGACGAGTCGCGTTTTACAACGAGGGGACCGGGAAAAAAAGGGAAATCGGGGTTGAATTCAAAATCGTCGGACTCGAATACGAAGAAAACAATGAAATGGGCTGCCAGCAGCCCAACGTGCGTAGGAAAGACGGGACCATCACCGGAACGTATTTCTTTCAGGCCTTTGAAAAAGAAGGAGAAGAAAAACAGGTGGGACTCTGGGCTGTGCTCACACCGTAGCGCGGGCGCTGCGGAGGGCGCCTCAAGCAGCCCGGGGGTGCTCCGGGCTGCTTGAGTTACGCCTCTAAACAGTCGCGGCGGCCTGCTCGGACTGGCTTTCCTCGGCGGCTTTCGCCTTTGCGGCTTCGGCCTCCGGGGTGGGCTCGTCGACGTTGCGCGGCAGCAGCACTTCTTTGGCGATGACCAGGCGCTGGATCTGGCTGGTCCCCTCGTAGAGCTGCATGATCTTCGCGTCGCGCATCAGTTTCTCGACCGGGTACTCCTTGATGAAGCCGTAGCCGCCGTAGACCTGCACGGCGTCGACGGCGATCTCCATCGCCGAGTCGGCGGCGAAGCGCTTGGCCATCGAGGAGACGCGGCTGTTGCGCTGCCCCTGGTCGAGCATCACTGCCGAGTGCCAGACCAGCAGGCGGCCGGCCTCGACCTTGGTGGCCATGTCGGCGATCATGAACTGGATCGCCTGGTGCATCGCGATCGGCACCCCGAACTGAACCCGTTCTTTGGAGTACTCGACTGCGTACTCCAGAGCCGCGCGGCCTATGCCGACGGCCATAGCCGAGACACCGGGGCGGGTCCGGTCGAGGGTCATCATCGCCAGTTTGAAGCCCTTGTTCTCCTCGCCGATCAGATTCTCGGCCGGGATCTCGACTTCGTCGAAGGAGATGGTCGCGGTGTTGGAGGCCCGCTGGCCCATCTTGTCCTCCTTCTTGTCGACGGTGACCCCGGGGAGGTTCGCGTCGACGACGAAGGCGCTGATGCCGCGGTGGCCGGCCTCGGGGTCGGTCTTGGCGTAGACCGTGAACCAGTCGGCGTAGCTGCCGTTGGTGATGAAGCACTTCGAGCCGCTGATGACGTACTTGTCGCCCTTCTTGACAGCGCGGGTTTTCATCCCGGAGACGTCGGAGCCGGCGTCGGGCTCGGTCAGGCAGAAGGAAGCGAGCTTGTTGCTTTCGGTCAGCATGCCGAGGTACTTCTGCTTGGTCTGCTCGGAGCCGCCGAGGGTGACCGGGGCCGAGGCGAGGCCGTTGGCCATCAGCGACGTGGCGATGCCGGAGCAACCCCAGCCGAGCTCTTCCTCGATCAGGCAGCCGGAGAGGTAATCGAGCCCGGGGCCGCCGTAGGCCTCGGGGATGTGGGTGTTCATCAACCCGACCTCCCAGGCCTTGTCGATGATCTCCTGGGGCCAGGTGCCGTCCTTGTCGTACTCCCAGGCGACCTTGCGGATCTCTTTCTCCGCGAAGTTGTGCGCCAGCTCGCGCAGGTCTTTCTGCTCGTCGGTCAGGGTGAAGTCAACCACTGCAGCGTGCTCCTTTATCTCGGTGGGAGAGGGCCGATTGACTGGTCAGTCAACCAGCTTCAAAGAGTAGCGGATGGCCCGCCAAGCGGGGAAGCCCTACCCTGGGATGGCGATGCTTCCCTTAGGAGGTCTGATCGACATCCAGGCGGGCTTTGTGCTCACGCTGATCACGCTCATCGCGCTGCCCATCGCCCTGATTGCCTTTGCTCGCACGGGGCCTCTCTGGCAGAGCATCGGCAAAGGGCCGTTTGCGATCGAGCAGGAGATGCCGCCGCCGAGCCGGCTCTCTCAGCCCGAGCCCCCGGTCGACCGCAAGCTGCAGGAGACAGAGGCGCGACAGATGCTCGAGGCGAAGTCCTACCGGCGCCGGCAGCATGGCGAGGCGCCGCTCGACGTCGAGGCCGAGGTGACGCGGCTGCTCGAATCCCCCGGTGCGGCGGGCCCGGCGATCGACGAGAAGCTGCGCGCCGAGGTGCGCCAGCTGGTCGTCGCCCGCAACGAACGCCGCATGCGACGGGGCGAGGATCCGCTCAACGTCGAGGCCGAGATGGAACGCCAGCTCGCGGATTTGTAGGATCGAGGGAGCCGATGGCCGCCGACCGCGACAACCTCTACGAGGTCGAGGAGCTGCTCAACCAGCCCGGGACCTATTTCAACCCGCAGACCGAGGTGCTGGTCGTGGTCGACGACTCGACCTCGCTCGACCAGGAGGTCTTCAACCTCGAGGACTACGAGGGCGCCGACTGGGTGCGGATCTCCGACGAGGTTCCGGTCGACGAGGACCGCCGCGACCGGGCGCTGGAGACCTTCCAGACCCACTACCACCCGGGTTCGACCGGATCGGTCTCCGAGACCGCGCTCGAACAGGGCGACGAGGAGCTCGACGAGGACGAGGACGGCCAGGACCCCGGCCGCGAGGATTAGCGCCGCCGATGCTCGAAGCAGGCGACGCCGCCCCCGACTTCACGCTGCCCGGCCAGGATGGGGCGGAGCTGACCCTCTCCAGCCTGCGCGGCGAGACCGTCGTCCTCTACTTCTACCCCCGCGCCGATACGCCGGGCTGCACGACCCAGGCCTGCGGCGTGCGCGACCGCAACGCCGACTACAAGGCCGCCGGCGCCCGGGTGATCGGCGTCTCACCCGACGAGCCGGAGGCGCTGAAGAAGTTCGCCGACAAATACGACCTCGAGTTCACCCTGCTGGCCGACGCCGACCACGCCGTCGCCGAGGCCTACGGCGCCTGGGGCGAGAAGTCGATGTACGGGAAGAAGTACATGGGCGTGCAGCGGGCGACCTTTCTGATCGATCCCGACGGCAAGGTCGCCAAAGTCTTCCCCAAGATCTCGCCGAAAACGCACGACGATGTCGTGCTCGTGGCACTCGCTGGTCTCTAAAGAGTCGATTCCATATATACGGGGCATTTATCGGGGTTGAATTGCTAATATCCCCGCCTCAATGCTAAGCGAACCCCAGATCTTGCGCTTCAACCCGTGGTGGACGGATTCGGGCTGGGAGACGAATGATCTCCACCTGCGACGGCTCGACGACAGCCCTGTTCGGCTCGGCGCGCCCCAGGTGGATGAGATTGACCTCCGTGCGCCCGGTATCCACGTTCTCCGCGGTCCGCGCCAGGTCGGCAAGTCGACGGATCTGAAGCTGCTCGCCCGCCGTGCCCTGGGTGCGGGCGCCGAGCCTCGGCAGGTCGTCTACCTCTCTCTCGACCTACTAGAAGACGAACCGCCGGCGGCGTTGGTCGAATCGGTCAACCGTGCCTTGGAACTAGCCTCCTCGCCGCCCGGGGCACGGCTGATCATGCTTGATGAGGTGACCGCCGCCCGGCGCTGGCAGACCGCGGTGAAGGCCCTGTGGGACGAAGGGTGCATCGATCGCGATGTCGTTGTCTGCACCGGTTCCTCCGCGGTGGATCTTGCCGAAGGCGCCACCGAGCGGTTGCCCGGTAGGCGCGGCCTAGGTCGCGATTTCCTCGTCCTGCCGCAGGACTTCGCTTCGTTCTGCCGTGCGGTCGATGCGACGGTCCCAGCGAGTCCGGGCCTGACCGTGGCCGAGATCGTCAGCGCTGAGGGTCGCGACGTCGTTGCGGAGGCGCGTATCCATCTTCCGGCTTTGCAGCGCGGGCTGGAGCGCTACCTCCTGTTCGGCGGGCTGCCGGCCGCGGTCGTCGAGGCGGCCTCCGGGCATCCTGAGCCCAGTGAGGAAGTTCAGAGGATCCTCTGGGATTCCCTAGTCAAGGAGGCGCAACGGCGCGGAGCCTCGGTCCCGGCCACCCAATCTCTGCTCGAGCGCGTGATGCGATCGCTCGGGTCGAAGCTGAGTTGGTCGAAGATGGCGCGTGAGATGGGGGTGCCCCTGGGGCGTCCCCGACAACGGGCCGGGAATCGCAGCGATCCCCGTACCGTGCAGAGCTATGTCGAGCTGTTGGCGGCGAACTACTTCGCGCTCATCCTCTACTTCTGGAAGCAGGACTCTGGCAGCGGCGACGTCGCCAAGGACAAGAAGGTCTATTTCGGCGACCCGCTGCTGCAGACGATCGTGGCGAACCGGGTCGGCCTTCCCCGCAACCGCCATGCCGAGGTCGAGAACGCCGTGGCGCTGGCGCTGTATCGGCGCTACGAGCCGCCGGAGCGAAACGCCGAGAACATGCGGGCTCCCGAGCGCCTGCATGTATGGGGAACGCGGCGTGGCGGCGAGATCGACTTTGTTTGCGGCCCTCGCGAGCAGATCGATGCAGTCGAGGTGGCTGACTGGGCATCGCTCGATCGCCGCAAGGCAACCGCTCCAGCGCGGGCTCTTCCCGGCCGGCCCTCGCTGGTGGCAAGCCGCGACGAGCTCGACTTTGGCAAGTCGGCCAATATCGTGCCGGCCGCCTTGCTGCTCTGGGCGCTGTCCCTGAATTGAGACAACAGGGCGCAACGGCGTTCCCAGCAGAGATCGGAGCCGTACCTTAGATTGCTCTGGGTGAAGCCGCACGGTGACTTCGACCCCGAGCTGAGCGCGCTCTTCGACAATCTCGCCGGTCCCGGCAGGCTGTATGGGCTCGAGCGGCACTTCTGGCTCGATCTCTGGCGCGTGCCGGTGCTCGAAGCAGTGGAAGGGGAGGGCATTGAGATGCGGCACTATGGCCCGATTCGGGCGTTTGGGATCGCGAAGGAGCCTCGCACGCCCCTGTTCAACCTCATCCTCGGTGCGACCGCTCCAGGCACGGTCGCGGACGGTCATCTGGCGTCGGCGCTCGACTGGACCGAGTCACTCGGCCTCGATTGCCGTATCCCGGTCCGGCCGGAATTCGGCGAACCGGATGCCGTCGAAGACCACCTCAATCGACGCGGCTACCGTCACACTGCATACTTGGCGACCTTCGTTCGCGGCGGGCAGCCGCCGGACTTCCCCGAGCCGCTCGGCATCGAGGTCGAAGAGATTGTCGAGGAAGGCGAGGGGTTCAGCTACTTCCTTTCCAACGGAGATCACTTCTGGGCGGGGAACGGGTTCGTGGATGGCCTGCCAGGTCGCCGCGACTGGCGCAGCTACATCGCGATCGACGCGGAGAAGGACGAGGGCATCGGCGCGGCGACGATGATGCTGCACCACCGGGTCGCGCAGATGGGCTTCGTGTCCACCTGCGAGTCAGCCCGGGGCAAGGGCGGCCACCTGGCGCTGCTGCGCAGGCGTATCGTCGACGCTCTCGCCGCCGGCGCGCGGGAGCTCTTTGCCGTGACCGAAGAGTCGCTCGACTTCCCGGACAGCGTGTCGCCCCCCGCCCGCAATCTCGTCCGGGCCGGCTTCTCGCTGGCGGCGGCGCGGTCGGTCTGGCGACCACCCGAGGATCTGGTTGCCAAGGCCGACGATGAGGACGAAGACGAGGAACTAAATGGCGACGATGGGCTGGACGACGACCATGACTTCGAGTTCGAGCACTGAGGCGGATGTGACTCGGGCCCTCAGGCGCTCTCGAGCTGCTCGATGCCGCTGGCGCGCTGGCCGCCGGCGGCCAGCATCAGTTTGAAGTCGTGTGGGCTGGAGGCGTAGTCGAGCGCGACCTGCTCGGCGATCTTGCCCTCCATCACGTAGCGCAGCAGCGACTGGTCGAAGGTGCGCATGCCGTAGTACTCGCCCTCTGCGATCACCTCGGTGATCTTGCCGGTTTCGTCGGGGTTGAGGATCAGGTCCTGGACCCGGCCGGTGACGACCAGCACCTCGGAGGCGGGAACGCGCCCCTCTCCGGTGACGTCGGGGACGAGGCGCTGAGCGATCGCCCCTTTCAGGGTCGAGGAGAGCATCACGCGGGCCTGGTGCTGGAGGTGGGGAGGGAAGAAGTCGATGATGCGGTTGATCGTCTCGGTTGCGTCCAAGGTGTGGACGGTGGAGAGGACGAGGTGGCCGGTCTCAGCAGCGGAGAGGGCGGTACGCACCGTCTCCTCGTCGCGCATCTCGCCAATCAGGATCACGTCGGGGTCCTGGCGCAGGACCCGGCGCATCGCGCGGGCAAAGCTCTCGGTGTCGGAGCCGACCTCGCGCTGGTTGACGATCGAGCCTTTGTCTTCGTGCAGGTACTCGATCGGGTCCTCGAGCGTGACGATGTGATGCGCCCGGGTGCGGTTGATGTGGTCGATCATCGCCGCCAGGGTCGTGCTCTTGCCCGAGCCGGTCGTGCCGGTGACGAGGATGATCCCGCGCTGCTCCTCGGCCAGGTTGGTGACGACCTCGGGCAGGCCAAGGTCCTCAACCGAGCGGATTTCGAACGGGATCGCACGGCAGACGATCGAGGTCGAGCCACGCTGTTTGAAGACGTTGACGCGGAAGCGGGAGAGGCCAGGAATCGCGTAGGAGAAGTCAGCCTCGCCGCATTCCTCGAACTCGGTCAGCGAGCGCACCTCGGCGATGTCGTGAAAGGCCTTCTCGGTGTCCTCGCCGCTGAGCGGCTCATGGCCCTCCAGGGCCGTCAGCTCACCGTGCAGGCGAATGGTCGGCGGCGCGGCCACCTTGACGTGCAGGTCGGAGCCGCCTCGCTCGACGAGCGTGCGCAGCGCTGAGTCGATCTCGAACATCGAGGCCTTTATCGGAGAGGAGGCGAAATTCCATTAGGTCTGCTTCCGATCGCCCGGTAGTCGTACCCTGAGCCCCCCAACCTCGCAGCTCGACGTCCATGCGAGCCGGCGTAGATGTCCAATGCTCACACGTGCATAGCGAGGCAAACGCACCGCCATCGTTGCAAGCCCCAGCCATCCTAGGCTAGTCAGGCAGCCAATTTCGATTGATCTGGGCTGGCCGTCTATTGATGAGCCATCCCCAAATAGGGCAGGCGCCGCGTCAAAACGGCCCGGCGTGAAACTCAAAGGAGACGAGATGGCTCATAAACTCAGGTATCTGGCACTTGCAATAGGCGCCCTCTGCGCGATGGGAGCGATGCTGGCTTCCTCGGCGAGCGCCCAGGAAACCACAGGCAACGTGAAAGTCGAAAAAGAAGCGACAATCACAGCGACAGATGTTGTTAACACCACCTTGACGTATCGGATCGAACCGACGCTGCAGGCCTTTGTCTGCCACGGGCATTACGACATCGGATTGCCAAGTGAAACAGTCGAAGGCACTCCAGGAAAACACAAACCAGTTCCCCCGGGGGAATACACGACATTCACAGTAAGCCCGACCTACACGACACCGAAAAAAACAAGCGATCCACCAAAAAAAACAAGCGAACCAGGTTGTATCTTTTACAACGGGACGGAAACTCTCTTTTTTACAGTTACAATGAACGGCTGCGACTATGTTCTCCACCTCGGTACAACAGCAGGGGAAGCGGGCGAATACGGAGTTGAAGCGGATCTCGTCTGCCCTGAAGGCAAAAAAGTAGAAGCGCATGTCTACTTTGACTCGGCACACCTCATGAATTTCTGCACATACAGCTTCAGTGCGCAGACTGGGAAAAAAGGCGCAAGACTGAAGGCCATTGCTGGTGGCAAGCTCACACTGAGCGGGACGATCACCGGGATCACGGGGCTGCGAGAAGGCATCTTCTGCGGCGGCAAAGTCGAAGCCAAAGAACTCACGCTGGAAATCGACGCCGAAATCAGCGCCACGGACGAGTTTGGCGGTGCCGCGACCCCACTCTCGATGGTTGAGAAAGGCACCTGACAAGCAAAGTCAGCAGTAGCTCTGACGGGCAAGCAGCTCAAGGAACGGCGAAGGGTTGGAGCGATTCCGGCCCTTCGCGTTTGTGGGAGGAACCCGCCGCCGCGCAGCCCCACATCCACGCGAGCTCGCGTGGATGTCGAGCGCTCACACGCTGATAGCGGGGCAAACGCTCCACCGCCCTGGTCGCCGTCAATCGCCTTGGTCAAATAAGCGATCAAATTTGACTAATACGGACCAACCCGTCTATCGATGAGCAAGCCCCCATGCGGGGCAGGCGCCGAGCCAAAACGGTGCGGCGTGAAACTCAAAGGAGACGAGATGGCTCATAAACTCAGGTATCTGGCACTTGCAATAGGCGCCCTCTGCGCGATGGGAGCGATGATGGCTTCCTCGGCGAGCGCCCAGGAAACCACAGGCAATTTGAAAGTCGAAAAAGAAGCGACAATCACAGGGACAGACGTCGTAAACAGCAAACTGATATATCCGAACGCGGCAGGGCAGACCGTTGTCTGCCACGGTCATTACGACATCGGCCAAGTCGGTGAAACCTTCACAGTCACGGGAAGCCCCGGTAAACACAAACCTGTCCCTCCGGGCAAATACACGACACTCACAGTAAGCCCGACCTACACGACACCGATCGCGGAAAAAACAAGTGAACCGGGCTGCATCGGGCACGTCGGTTCGACCGAAGCACTGGCGACAGTGACAATGAACGGCTGTGACTACGTGCTCCACCTCAACACAACAGAAGGCGGAGCGGGCGAATACGGGGTCGAAGCTGACCTGGTCTGCCCGGAAGGCAAAAAAGTAGAAATCCACGTCTACTCACTTACCGACACGGCCCACAAAACCTCTGTCTGCACATTCACCTTCGGACCGCAGACCGGGCTAAAAGGCGCAAGGTTGAAAGCGATCGCAGGGGGCAAGCTCACACTGGGCGGGACGGTCAAAGGAATCTCGGCCTCGCGGGAAGGTGTCGTCTGCGGCGGCAAAAACGAAACCAAAGAAGCCGAACTCGAAATCGACGCTGAAATCAGCGCCACGGAAGAGAGCGGCGGTGCCGCGACGCCACTCTCGATCGTCGAGGAAGGCAAATAGGAAAGCGAAACCAACGACAGCTCTGAGGGGCAACCAACTCCAATGAGCAGCGAGAGGGCCGGGAACGATCCCGGCCCTCTCGCGTTTGTGGGGAACCGCAGTGTTCTTGACAGATCTCGACAAGTACCCATACACTTCAAGTGCGCTGCGAGGCGCGCCGGGGAGTCGATAGTGGAGGGGAGAGAGGCGATCGTGGCAAGCGAGGTTGGGCCCTCGGGGGCCGGGAAGGCGGGCGGTTCGAGGCTGCTTTTGGCGGCTGCGATGGCGGCGCTCGGAGCCCTGCTGCTCGCGTTCGCGGCGGGGGCGCGGGCGGAAACGCCGCTACCGTTCTGGACGAGCTGCGATCAGAGCGCGGGGGCGGGAGCCCAGTGCAACCGGCCCGGCGGCATCGCCACCTCGCCTATCAACGGCCACGTGTTCGTGGCAGACGGGGGCAACGAGAGGATCGACGAGCTCACCGCGTGGGGGCTGCCGGTCAGGTCGTGGGGCTGGGACGTGGTGCAGTCGGGGCCCGATGACTCTGGCGCGGTGGCCTTTGAGATCTGCACGCCCGAGAACCACGATGTCTGCCAGGCGGGGGTCAAAGGCCCCGGCGCGGGGCAGTTCGCCCTGCCGCGCGGGGTGGCGACCGACTCGGCCGGCGACGTCTACGTGGTCGACGACGGCGACCCCTCAAATGCGCGGGTGCAGAAGTTCTCCCCCGAAGGCCACTTCCTGCGGATGTGGGGCGGCGGCGTCGTCTCAGGCGGAGCGGGGGGAAGCGGCGACCTGAACGGGACCGACACGATCACCAATCTGAAAGCGAGCGCCAAGGCGTTCGCACCCGGCCAGACGATCACCTCCTCAGACGGCGGCATCCCGCCGGACACCACGGTCCTCGCCGCCACGACGGGACCGAGCGCGACGCTGACCCTCTCGCGCCCCGCCACGACCAGCGCGAGTGGGGTGACCCTGACCGCCGCCGCCGGGGCGGGCAACAAACCGCTAAACGAGCAAGAGCTCATCGACCTGCACAGGCCCACCGCGGGGACCTTCACCCTGACGATCCCGGCGAGACAGGGCTATGGGGAAGAGAAAACCGACCCGATCGCCTTCGATGCCTCCGCCAACGCCGGCCCCGAAAGCGTCAAGGCCAGGCTCGAAGCCGAGGAAGGCATGGCAGGCAACGTCGAAGTCAGCGGCCCCGACGGCGGCCCCTACGCGGTCGAATTCAAGGGGGCCCTGGCCGACACCAACGTCGCCCAGCTGAAAGCCGGCTCGAGCGGCTTCAGCGTCGGCACGGGTACGCAGCTTGGCTGCGAAGACCTGTCCACCGGCGGCGCCAACGTCACCTACCAGTGGCTCGCAAACGGCGTATCGCTGGGCTCGGCAAACGGCGCCCAGACCCCCACCTACACTGTGCAGGGCGCCGACGCAGGCAAGGCGATCCAGTGCCAGGTGGTGGCGACCAACAAAGCCGCGGACCTAAACGCCCCCGGCGTCAACACGGGAACGACCCAGATCAGCGCGGCGACGGTGGTGCCGCCCGGCCCCTCGCCCGAAGTTCCTGTGCCGAGCGGGGGAGCGCCGGAACTGACGATCGCCCCGGCGGGGACGTTCCTGGACGGCACGGGGACGCGGGAAGTCACCTGCAACGCGGGCGGCTGGACCAACAGCCCGAGCGAATACACCTACCAGTGGTATCGCAACGGAGCGCCCTTCGGAGCGCCGGTGACGAGCGCGGCGACGAGCACCAAACTGACGCTGAGCGCGGCCGAACAGCAATCCCCGGCGGCATTTCAGTGCATGATCGTGGCAAAGAACGCCGGCGGGGCCGAGGCGCGGGTCAGCTCCAAAAGGATCACCATCGATCCCTACCGCCCCGACCCGGTGGAGGCAAGCACCAACTCGACGCTCGTGCCGCCCGCGGCGACGCCCTCGACGACGATAGAAGGGGCGGGCGCACCGGAGATCTGCCTGGCGGGGGAAGACTGCGTGGGGGGAGTGCGGGGCGCCGCCAGCGGCCAGTTCGGCAAATGGCCGCCGAACAGCAGCTTCATCGCGGTGGACACGGCGGGCAGCGAAGCGGTGGGCGATGACCGGGTCTTCGTCGGCGACGGGCCGCGGATCCAGCGCTTCGATACCGAAGGCGAATACGAAGCCACGCTGCCCGACCCCGACGGGGTGCTCGCCGGCAAGCAGGTGATGTCGCTGGCGGTCGTGCCGGGGGGCAGCCTCTTTGCCGCCACGGGGGTGGAAACGCCCAAAAACGTGGTCAAGCTGAACAGCTCGACGGGCAAAAGGGAATGCGAAGCGAGCGTGCTCGCACCAAGAGCGCTGGCGGCCGACGCGGCGGGGAACGCCTACGTGGTGAGCGAACCGGGCTCAAACCAGGTGCTGAAGCTCGACACCAACTGCAAAGAGGTGAGCGAAGAAACGATCGCCAAACCCTTCTTCCCGACCTTCCCCTTCGCCTCGGCGCTCAGCGCGACCAACGGGATCGCGATCGGCGCCACCTGCTGGAGCCCACCCGCCTATGACCTCTACCTGACCAACACGGCATCTGAACCCAACGGCTTCAGCCGCGCCTACGGGCCGCCGCCCGACCGGCTCGCCGGGCCGGGCGAAGCCTGCGCGCCACCACCGCACGCGCCAGAAATAGAAGCCCAGGGAGCGGTATCGGTGGAAAGCGACCGGGCGCTGGTGCGGGCCAAGATCAACCCGCAGTTCTGGGAAGACACGACCTACTACGTGCAGTACGGCACGGCGGCCTGCATCAAAGGCGAAGGCTGGAGCGGTGCCTGCGTCAAGCAGGCGCCCTCCTCGCCGGCCGCACTCGGCGCGGGGGTGAGCGACCTCGGCGCCCAGACGGCGAAGGTGCTTTTGGGAGGGCTCGTGCCCGCCAGCGCCTACCGCTACCGCTTCGTCTCCCTGAGCAGCGGCGGCGGGCCGGTCTTCGGCGTGGGGGGGAGCGAAGCCGAACCCGAAGGCGAGGACGCCGGCTTCACGACCAACCCCCTGCCGGTCAAAGAAACGGACTCCTGCCCGAACAGGGACCTGCGCAGCGGCGACTCGGGGCTTTTGCCCGACTGCCGGGCCTATGAGATGGTCTCGCCGGTCGACAAGAACGGCGGCAACATCCGCCCGGGCAAAGACGTCATCTACACCCAGGCGACGCCCGAGGGCGAAAAGATCGCCTACACCTCGGTGGCCGCCTTCGGCGATGAGCCGAGCAACAAGGTGAGCAACGAGTACCTGGCGAGCCGCGGCGCGGGAGCGGAGGGATGGAGCACGCACGGGATCAACCTGCCGCTGGGTCAGCTGATGCCAGGTGGGGGCGTGGGACGGGAAGTGGAGGGGCTAACGGCCGACCTGTGCACCGAGCTCCTCGTCGACCAGAACGCGGTGCCGATCGACCCCAGCGCGCCGGCGGGATACGTGAACCTCTATCGGCAGGACCTCTGTGGTGGGGGTGGGGCGGAAGCGCTGATCGAGGGTGCGCCTCCGGCCGGCGACCCAAACGCATACGTCAACGTGAGGTCGATCCAGGGCTTCTCGGCGGACGGGAAGGATGCGTTCCTCACCGCCAATGCTCCGCTGAGCGAAGACGCCGCGCCGGGGGCGATCGGCCAGATCTATGAGAGCACGGGCGGGGCGCTGCGCCTGGTGAGCGTACTGGCGGACGGGGCGGCGGACCCGGGTTCGAGCAACAACGGGGCCGAAGTGGGAGGGGGATTTGCGGGGAATCTGGAAAGCGCCGTATCCGAAGATGGCTCACGCGTCTACTGGACCTCGGGGGCGACGGGCGGGATCGGCACGCTCTATTTGCGGCGCAACCCCGCCGAGGCCGAAAGCGAACACCTGCACGGGGTGGCGAGCGGGCGGGGCGATCTGATCGGCAAAGCCAAAGGTACGGGCAACGTGGTCAAAAACTCAGCGACTATCAAAAAAGTAAAAACGGAAGAAGGCGGCTTTGCGGTCGGTCAGGCGATCTCCGGCGAAGGCATCGCGGCGGAAACGACGATCCTCGCGATCGAAACCGAAGGCGAAACCACCGAAAGAAAATTGACGCTCTCCAAACCGGCCACCGCGTCGAAAACGGGTGCGACGATCGTCGGCGAAGCCTCCGAAGCCGTCTCCAACGTCGAAGCCAAAACCGGCGCCTTTGAAGCGGGAGCGGACATCACCGGCCCCGGCATCCCAGCCGCGACGACGATCCTAGCCGTCGAAGAAACGGCCCCCGGGGTCTTCAAGCTGACCCTCTCGGCGAAAGCGACGCAGAGCATCGCCGGCGCGGCGCTGGCGGCGAGCAGTGAATGCACCGAAGCCGACAAAGCGTGCACCCTGCCGGTCTCCTCGAGCAACCAGGCGACCTTCTGGGCGGCGAGCTCCGACGGCTCGCAGGCCATATTCAGCGAAGGCCCGCTGGACAATGAAACCGGCCCGGCAGCGACGCTCTATCGCTTCAGCGAAGCCCAGCCGCAGGCCCCGGTGCTGATCGCCGGCGGCGTGCGGGGAGTACTCGGCGCCTCCAAGGATCTCTCGCGGGTCTACTTCGTCTCAAACGAAGTGCTGACCGGGGAACAGACCAACGGCGAGGGCGATCCAGCGCACCCCGACAAAGCCCAGCCGGGAGAGCCGAACCTCTACCTCGACGAAGAAGGGACGATGACCTTCATCGGCACGCTGCGCGGCGGGGCGAAGGGGGACGTGCGGGGCGTCGACGGGGGGCGCACCTACCGGATCGCCTCGCGAAACCCCCAATACAACGCGGCGCGGGTAAGCGCGGACGGCGCCCACATCGCCTTTGAGTCGCGGGCGGAGCTGACCCACTTCGACAACACCGACACGGGCAACGGCGATCCGTCGGTCGAGGTCTTCACCTACGAAGCGGGCGGGGCGCTCCGCTGCGTGTCGTGTGACCCGAGCGGGCAGCAGCCGAGCGGGCGCGAGCTGCCCGACGTGGAAGGCTACCCCGGCCAGGGCCAGGGAACGGGAGTCCGGGCGGCGGCCTGGATCCCCGCCCAGCAGCGGGCGCTGCACAGCTCGCGGCTGCTCTCGGCCAACGGCAAGCGCCTCTTCTTCAACAGCAACGTGCCGCTCGTGCCGAGGGACACCAACGCCACCGGGGACGTCTATGAGTGGGAGGCGCCGGGAGAAGGCGGCTGCAGCGAAGAAAGCCCCGCCTTCCACGCGCCAAACGGCGGCTGCCTGTATCTGATCTCCAGCGGCGATGATCCCTTCGAATCCGAATTCATCGACGCGAGCGCCGGCGGGCGCGACGTCTTCTTCATCACGGCGGCCGGCCTGCTCCCCCAGGACACCAGCGCGGTCGACCTCTATGACGCCCGGGTGGGCGGGGGCTTTGCGCCCTCAGCGCAGCGGGCCGAATGCGAAGGGGAAGCCTGCCAGAGCCCGCCGGGAGCGCCGAACGATCCGACCCCGGCCTCGACGGGCTTCGATGTCGAAGAACCGGGGCCCGGCTGTCGCAAGGGCCAGGTGCGGCGCGGGGGGCGCTGCGTGGCAAAGCGGCAAAAGAAGAAGCACAAGGCAAAGCGCTCCGGGCGCCGAGGTGCCCACAGCCACAGGAGCGCCCGGTGAAGCGCCTGCTCGCCTTGCTCGCCGCCTCGCTGCTCGCCCTCGCCCTGTGGGGAGCGGCGATCGCGCGGGCCGAATTCGGCATCAACAACCCCCACATCGTCTTCAGCGAAGCCGAAGGCGAAGCGGCGACGCAGGCGGGCTCACACCCCTTCGCGCTGAACACCTCCTTTGGCCTCAACTACCTCGGAGAAGGGGATGAAGCCGTCACCGATGGCCGCTTCAAGGACGTGGTCCTCGAACAGATCGCCGGCCTCGTCGCCGACGCGTCCTTCCCGCAGTGCACGACGGTCGACTTCCTCACCCACGAATCGGGCGGCTCGGTCAACAGGTGCTCGCCGGAAACCGCGGTGGGAGTGACCGCCAACTCGCTCGATGAACCGGGCAGCGGCTTCGGCTCGGCGGTCTTCAACTTGGTGCCGCCGCCCGGGGACGTGCTGCGCCTGGGCTTCGACATCCTGGGAAGCGTGGACATAGTCATCGACGCCCGCCTGCGCCACTCCCCCCCCTACACCGGGATCGCCCTCTCCCAGAACATCCCCGAGCCCCTCTACACCTTCGACAACAAACTCCAGCTGTGGGGCCACCCAGCCGACCCCAGGCACGACGAACTGCGCGGCACCTGCTACTTCCAAAACACCGAAGGGCTGAGCTCGATCGAAGAATTCGAATTCAAAAGCGAAAGCGGCAAGAGCTGCTCGGTCCCCGAAAGCGAAAAGCCCTTCCTGACCCTGCCCACCCGCTGCGCCGGCCCCAACCCGACCGTCTTCGCGGTCGACCCCTGGGAAGGGCCCGGCTCCTATCTCACCGACGGCGACCCCGACCTCACCGACCCCGCCTGGCGCACCCAGACGATCGAACCCCTGGACTCCGAAGGCAACCCCCAGCCCTTCACCGGTTGCGAGAAGCTCGGCTTCAAACCAGCGGTTGTGGCCAAACCCTCGACCAAGGCCGCCCAAAGCCCGACCGGGCTTGACTTCGGCCTCGACGTCGAAGACGCGGGCCTCACCTCCTTCAAAGGCCTCGCCCAGTCAGACATCAAGGAGGTTCGCGTCACCCTGCCCGAAGGGATGACCGCCAACCCCTCGCTGGCCGAAGGCCTCGAGGTCTGCTCAGAAGCCCAGCTGGCGCAGATCACGGTCGACTCGCCGGCCGGGGTGGGCTGCCCGGAAGCCTCCAAGATCGGCACGATCGAAGCGGAATCTCCGCTGGTCCCCGAACCGACCGTGGGGGCCCTCTACCTGGCGACCCCATATGAAAACGAATTCGGCTCCCTGATCGCCTTCTACTTCGTGATCAAGAACCCCAAGCTGGGCGTGATCGTCAAGCAGGCGGCAAAGGTGGAAGCCGACCCGGCCACCGGGCGGTTGGTGGCGGTCACCGACAACATGCCGCAGATACCGCTGAGCCACGTCAGGTTGCACTTCCGCGAAGGGGGCCGCAGCCCGCTGATCAGCCCGCCGCGCTGCGGGGACTTCACCGTCAAGGCGGAGCTCTTCCCCTGGTCGGGCGGGCCGCCGGTCCAGAGCGACTCGAGCTTCACGATCATCAGCGGCCCCGACGAAGGGCCCTGCCCCGCCGGTGGCGTGGCCCCCTTCAAGCCGGGCTTTGAAGCGGGAACCGACAACAACGCGGCCGGCGCCTACTCCCCCTTCTACATGCGCCTCACCCGCCGCGACGGAGAACAGGACATGACCCGCTTCTCGGCCGTCCTGCCGCCGGGGGTGCTCGGCACGCTGAGTGGCATCGAGAAGTGCCCCGAGGCGGCGATCGCGGCGGCGCGGGCGAGGACCGGGCCCCACGGCGGGCGCGAAGAGCTCGAACACCCGAGCTGCCCGGCCTCCTCGCGGATCGGCAGGACGCTGGCGGCGGCGGGTGTCGGCTCGCAGCTGACCTACGTGCCGGGCAGCCTCTACCTGGCCGGGCCGGTCGGCAAGGACCAGCTGAGCGTCGTCGCGATCACCCCGGCGGTGGCCGGCCCCTTCGACGCCGGCACGGTCGTGGTCAGGGAGGCGCTGACCGCCAACCCACAGACCGCCGAAGCCGAAGCCGACGGCTCGCTGTCTGACCCGATCCCGCACATCCTCAAGGGGATCCCCCTGAACGTGCGCGAGCTCAGGGTCTACGTGGACCGGCCGGGCTTCATCTTCAACGCCACCCACTGCCAGCCCTCGCAGGCCCGGGCGACCCTCTTTGGCTCCTACCTGCTTCCCCTCGACCCCGCCGATGACGTCCCGGTCGGCCTGCAGGCCCGCTACCAGGCCTCCAACTGCGCCGCCCTGGGCTTCGGGCCGAAGATCGGGTTGAAGCTCAAAGGAGGCACCAAGCGCGGGGCCCACCCGGCCCTGAAAGCCGTGGTGACCCCCAGGGCAGGCGATGCAAACTTCGCCGAAGCGGTGGTCACGCTGCCGCACTCGGCCTTCCTCGACCAGGCACACATACGGACGATCTGCACCAGGGTGCAGTTCGCCGCCAACGGCGGCAACGGCGGCGGCTGTCCGGCCGGCTCGGTCTACGGCAGGGTCAAGGCCTGGACGCCGATCCTCGAAGAACCGCTTTCGGGCCCGGTCTATCTGAGGTCTTCGAGCCACAACCTGCCCGACCTCGTCTTCGCCCTGCACGGGACCTTCGACCTGAACCTCGTCGGCCGCATAGATTCAAAGCACGGCGGCATCCGCACCACCTTTGCCGGCATCCCCGACGCCCCCGCCTCCCGCCTCCTGCTCGAAATGCAGGGAGGCAAGAAGGGGCTGATCATCAACAGCCGCAACCTCTGTGCCTCTGAGAACAGCGCCGGCGTCGAACTCACCGGCCAAAACGGCAAGTTCCACGATCTGGCGCCGGTCGTCCAGCCAGGTTGCGGGGCGCAGAAGCGTCGCGGCCGGTAGCCGGTCACGGACAGGCCCGCCGCGCAGCCCCACATCCACGCGAGCTCGCGTGGATGTCGAGCGCTCACACGCTGATAGCGGGGCAAACGCTCCACCGCCCTGGTCGCCGTCAATCGCCTTGGTCAAATAAGCGATCAAATTTGACTAATACGGACCAACCCGTCTATCGATGAGCAAGCCCCCATGCGGGGCAGGCGCCGAGCCAAAACGGTGCGGCGTGAAACTCAAAGGAGACGAGATGGCTCATAAACTCAGGTATCTGGCACTTGCAATAGGCGCCCTCTGCGCGATGGGAGCGATGATGGCTTCCTCGGCGAGCGCCCAGGAAACCAAGGGCTGGGTGAAATTCGGAAAAAAAGCCACAATTAAGGCGACAGACGTTGAAAACAGCACGCTGTCGTTCCAGACCGAACCCACGCTGCAGACCGTTGTCTGTCATGGTAGCTACGACATCGGACTGGAAAACGAAACAGTGGCGGAAAAACCCGGGGTACACCCACCGATAGCGGCAGGCGAATACACAATATTCACAGTAAGCCCGACCTACACGACACCGATCACGGAAAAAACAAGCGAACCGGGCTGCATCTCGCACAGCGGCTCGACCGAAGCACTGGCGACAGTGACAATGAACGGCTGTGACTACCTGCTCCACCTCAACACAACAGAAGGAGGAGCGGGCGAATACACAGTCGACAGTGACCTGGTTTGCCCGGGGACCAGCAAAGTAGAAATCCACGTCTACGCACTTACCGACACGAAACACGTCACCTCTGTCTGCACATACACCTTCGGACCACAGACCGGGCTAAAAGGCGCGAGGTTGAAAGCGATCGCAGGGGGCAAGCTCACACTGAACGGGACGATCAAAGGAATCTCGGCCTCGCGGGAAGGTGTCGTCTGCGGCGGCAAAAAAGAAACCAAAGAAGCGACGCTGAAAATCGACGCCGAAATCAGCGCTACGGCTGAGGAAGGTGGCGGGGCCGTACCGCTTGAAATCATCGAGAAAGGCACCTGAGAAAGCGAAACCAACGACAGCTCTGAGGGGCAACCAACTCCAATGAGCAGCGAGAGGGCCGGGAACGATCCCGGCCCTCTCGCGTTTGTGGGGAACCGCAGTGTTCTTGACAGATCTCGACAAGTACCCATACACTTCAAGTGCGCTGCGAGGCGCGCCGGGGAGTCGATAGTGGAGGGGAGAGAGGCGATCGTGGCAAGCGAGGTTGGGCCCTCGGGGGCCGGGAAGGCGGGCGGTTCGAGGCTGCTTTTGGCGGCTGCGATGGCGGCGCTCGGAGCCCTGCTGCTCGCGTTCGCGGCGGGGGCGCGGGCGGAAACGCCGCTACCGTTCTGGACGAGCTGCGATCAGAGCGCGGGGGCGGGAGCCCAGTGCAACCGGCCCGGCGGCATCGCCACCTCGCCTATCAACGGCCACGTGTTCGTGGCAGACGGGGGCAACGAGAGGATCGACGAGCTCACCGCGTGGGGGCTGCCGGTCAGGTCGTGGGGCTGGGACGTGGTGCAGTCGGGGCCCGATGACTCTGGCGCGGTGGCCTTTGAGATCTGCACGCCCGAGAACCACGATGTCTGCCAGGCGGGGGTCGAAGGCCCCGGCGCGGGGCAGTTCGCCCTGCCGCGCGGGGTGGCGACCGACTCGGCCGGCGACGTCTACGTGGTCGACGGCGGCGACCCCTCAAATGCGCGGGTGCAGAAGTTCTCCCCCGAAGGCCACTTCCTGCGGATGTGGGGCGGCGGCGTCGTCTCAGGCGGAGCGGGGGGAAGCGGCGACCTGAACGGGACCGACACGATCACCAATCTGAAAGCGAGCGCCAAGGCGTTCGCACCCGGCCAGACGATCACCTCCTCAGACGGCGGCATCCCGCCGGACACCACGGTCCTCGCCGCCACGACGGGACCGAGCGCGACGCTGACCCTCTCGCGCCCCGCCACGACCAGCGCGAGTGGGGTGACCCTGACCGCCGCCGCCGGGGCGGGCAACAAACCGCTAAACGAGCAAGAGCTCATCGACCTGCACAGGCCCACCGCGGGGACCTTCACCCTGACGATCCCGGCGAGACAGGGCTATGGGGAAGAGAAAACCGACCCGATCGCCTTCGATGCCTCCGCCAACGCCGGCCCCGAAAGCGTCAAGGCCAGGCTCGAAGCCGAGGAAGGCATGGCAGGCAACGTCGAAGTCAGCGGCCCCGACGGCGGCCCCTACGCGGTCGAATTCAAGGGGGCCCTGGCCGACACCAACGTCGCCCAGCTGAAAGCCGGCTCGAGCGGCTTCAGCGTCGGCACGGGGACCCAGCTCCTCTGCGAAGGCAAAGCGAACACCGAAGCCAACGTCACCTACCAGTGGCTCGCAAACGGCGTATCGCTGGGCTCGGCAAACGGCGCCCAGACCCCCACCTACACTGTGCAGGGCGCCGACGCAGGCAAGGCGATCCAGTGCCAGGTGGTGGCGACCAACAAAGCCGCGGACCTAAACGCCCCCGGCGTCAACACGGGAACGACCCAGATCAGCGCGGCGACGGTGGTGCCGCCCGGCCCCTCGCCCGAAGTTCCTGTGCCGAGCGGGGGAGCGCCGGAACTGACGATCGCCCCGGCGGGGACGTTCCTGGACGGCACGGGGACGCGGGAAGTCACCTGCAACGCGGGCGGCTGGACCAACAGCCCGAGCGAATACACCTACCAGTGGTATCGCAACGGAGCGCCCTTCGGAGCGCCGGTGACGAGCGCGGCGACGAGCACCAAACTGACGCTGAGCGCGGCCGAACAGCAATCCCCGGCGGCATTTCAGTGCATGATCGTGGCAAAGAACGCCGGCGGGGCCGAGGCGCGGGTCAGCGGCAAGCAGATAACCGTGGGCTCCTATCAGCCGAAACCGGTCGAGCCGGTCACCAACTCGACGCTCGTGCCGCCCGCGGCGACGCCCTCGACGACGATAGAAGGGGCGGGCGCACCGGAGATCTGCCTGGCGGGGGAAGACTGCGTGGGGGGAGTGCGGGGCGCCGCCAGCGGCCAGTTCGGCAAATGGCCGCCGAACAGCAGCTTCATCGCGGTGGACACGGCGGGCAGCGAAGCGGTGGGCGATGACCGGGTCTTCGTCGGCGACGGGCCGCGGATCCAGCGCTTCGATACCGAAGGCGAATACGAAGCCACGCTGCCCGACCCCGACGGGGTGCTCGCCGGCAAGCAGGTGATGTCGCTGGCGGTCGTGCCGGGGGGCAGCCTCTTTGCCGCCACGGGGGTGGAAACGCCCAAAAACGTGGTCAAGCTGAACAGCTCGACGGGCAAAAGGGAATGCGAAGCGAGCGTGCTCGCACCAAGAGCGCTGGCGGCCGACGCGGCGGGGAACGCCTACGTGGTGAGCGAACCGGGCTCAAACCAGGTGCTGAAGCTCGACACCAACTGCAAAGAGGTGAGCGAAGAAACGATCGCCAAACCCTTCTTCCCGACCTTCCCCTTCGCCTCGGCGCTCAGCGCGACCAACGGGATCGCGATCGGCGCCACCTGCTGGAGCCCACCCGCCTATGACCTCTACCTGACCAACACGGCATCTGAACCCAACGGCTTCAGCCGCGCCTACGGGCCGCCGCCCGACCGGCTCGCCGGGCCGGGCGAAGCCTGCGCGCCACCACCGCACGCGCCAGAAATAGAAGCCCAGGGAGCGGTATCGGTGGAAAGCGACCGGGCGCTGGTGCGGGCCAAGATCAACCCGCAGTTCTGGGAAGACACGACCTACTACGTGCAGTACGGCACGGCGGCCTGCATCAAAGGCGAAGGCTGGAGCGGTGCCTGCGTCAAGCAGGCGCCCTCCTCGCCGGCCGCACTCGGCGCGGGGGTGAGCGACCTCGGCGCCCAGACGGCGAAGGTGCTTTTGGGAGGGCTCGTGCCCGCCAGCGCCTACCGCTACCGCTTCGTCTCCCTGAGCAGCGGCGGCGGGCCGGTCTTCGGCGTGGGGGGGAGCGAAGCCGAACCCGAAGGCGAGGACGCCGGCTTCACGACCAACCCCCTGCCGGTCAAAGAAACGGACTCCTGCCCGAACAGGGACCTGCGCAGCGGCGACTCGGGGCTTTTGCCCGACTGCCGGGCCTATGAGATGGTCTCGCCGGTCGACAAGAACGGCGGCAACATCCGCCCGGGCAAAGACGTCATCTACACCCAGGCGACGCCCGAGGGCGAAAAGATCGCCTACACCTCGGTGGCCGCCTTCGGCGATGAGCCGAGCAACAGGGTGAGCAACGAGTACCTGGCGAGCCGCGGCGCGGGGACGGCGGGGTGGGGCACGCACGGGATCAACCTGCCGCTGGGTCAGCTGATCTCAGGTGAAGGCGTGGCCCGAGAAGTGGTGGGATTCACGGCCGACCTGTGCACCGAGCTCCTCGTCGACCAGAACGCGGTGCCGATCGACCCCAGCGCGCCGGCGGGATATGAGAGCCTCTACCGGCGGGACCTCTGTGGCGGGGGGGGATTGGAAGCGCTGGTCAAGGCCCCGCCGCCAGCGGGCACCTCCGGCTACGTAAGCATCGACTCGATCCAGGGCTTCTCGGCGGACGGCAAAGACGCCTTCCTCACCGCCAATGCTCCGCTGAGCGAAGACGCCGCGCCGGGGGCGATCGGCCAGATCTATGAGAGCACGGGCGGGGCGCTGCACCTGGTGAGCGTGCTGGCGGACGGGGTTGCGGACCCGGGAGTGAGCAACAACGGGGCCGAAGTGGGTGCCGGGCATGCCCAGAATCTGGGCGGGCCGCTGGAAAGCGCCGTATCCGAAGACGGCTCACGCGTCTACTGGACCTCAGGGGCGACGGGCGGGATCGGCACGCTCTATTTGCGGCGCAACCCCGCCGAGGCCGAAAGCGAACACCTGCACGGGGTGGCGAGCGGGAGGGGCGATCTGATCGGCTTTGCCGAAGCGAGCGGCAAAACTACGTCTAACAGCTTCAAAGCCAGCCAGGTCGTGATGAAAAAAGGCGCCTTCGCGATCGGCCAGGAGATCAGCGCCTCCAACGGGGGGATCCCGGCGGGGACGACGATCACCGCGATCGAAGAAGAAGAAGAGGTAGAAGGACAGAAATTCCTCAAACTGACGCTCTCGGCGAAAGCGACCAAAACCGAAACGAAAGTCACCCTGAGCGGCGCCGAATCGGAAGCCGTGTCCAACGTCGAAGCCAAAACCGGCGCCTTTGAAGCGGGAGCGGACATCACCGGCCCCGGCATCCCAGCCGCGACGACGATCCTAGCCGTCGAAGAAACGGCCCCCGGGGTCTTCAAGCTGACCCTCTCGGCGAAAGCGACGCAGAGCATCGCCGGCGCGGCGCTGGCGGCGAGCAGTGAATGCACCGAAGCCGACAAAGCGTGCACCCTGCCGGTCTCCTCGAGCAACCAGGCGACCTTCTGGGCGGCGAGCTCCGACGGCTCGCAGGCCATATTCAGCGAAGGCCCGCTGGACAATGAAACCGGCCCGGCAGCGACGCTCTATCGCTTCAGCGAAGCCCAGCCGCAGGCCCCGGTGCTGATCGCCGGCGGCGTGCGGGGAGTACTCGGCGCCTCCAAGGATCTCTCGCGGGTCTACTTCGTCTCAAACGAAGTGCTGACCGGGGAACAGACCAACGGCGAGGGCGATCCAGCGCACCCCGACAAAGCCCAGCCGGGAGAGCCGAACCTCTACCTCGACGAAGAAGGGACGATGACCTTCATCGGCACGCTGCGCGGCGGGGCGAAGGGGGACGTGCGGGGCGTCGACGGGGGGCGCACCTACCGGATCGCCTCGCGAAACCCCCAATACAACGCGGCGCGGGTAAGCGCGGACGGCGCCCACATCGCCTTTGAGTCGCGGGCGGAGCTGACCCACTTCGACAACACCGACACGGGCAACGGCGATCCGTCGGTCGAGGTCTTCACCTACGAAGCGGGCGGGGCGCTCCGCTGCGTGTCGTGTGACCCGAGCGGGCAGCAGCCGAGCGGGCGCGAGCTGCCCGACGTGGAAGGCTACCCCGGCCAGGGCCAGGGAACGGGAGTCCGGGCGGCGGCCTGGATCCCCGCCCAGCAGCGGGCGCTGCACAGCTCGCGGCTGCTCTCGGCCAACGGCAAGCGCCTCTTCTTCAACAGCAACGTGCCGCTCGTGCCGAGGGACACCAACGCCACCGGGGACGTCTATGAGTGGGAGGCGCCGGGAGAAGGCGGCTGCAGCGAAGAAAGCCCCGCCTTCCACGCGCCAAACGGCGGCTGCCTGTATCTGATCTCCAGCGGCGATGATCCCTTCGAATCCGAATTCATCGACGCGAGCGCCGGCGGGCGCGACGTCTTCTTCATCACGGCGGCCGGCCTGCTCCCCCAGGACACCAGCGCGGTCGACCTCTATGACGCCCGGGTGGGCGGGGGCTTTGCGCCCTCAGCGCAGCGGGCCGAATGCGAAGGGGAAGCCTGCCAGAGCCCGCCGGGAGCGCCGAACGATCCGACCCCGGCCTCGACGGGCTTCGATGTCGAAGAACCGGGGCCCGGCTGTCGCAAGGGCCAGGTGCGGCGCGGGGGGCGCTGCGTGGCAAAGCGGCAAAAGAAGAAGCACAAGGCAAAGCGCTCCGGGCGCCGAGGTGCCCACAGCCACAGGAGCGCCCGGTGAAGCGCCTGCTCGCCTTGCTCGCCGCCTCGCTGCTCGCCCTCGCCCTGTGGGGAGCGGCGATCGCGCGGGCCGAATTCGGCATCAACAACCCCCACATCGTCTTCAGCGAAGCCGAAGGCGAAGCGGCGACGCAGGCGGGCTCACACCCCTTCGCGCTGAACACCTCCTTTGGCCTCAACTACCTCGGAGAAGGGGATGAAGCCGTCACCGATGGCCGCTTCAAGGACGTGGTCCTCGAACAGATCGCCGGCCTCGTCGCCGACGCGTCCTTCCCGCAGTGCACGACGGTCGACTTCCTCACCCACGAATCGGGCGGCTCGGTCAACAGGTGCTCGCCGGAAACCGCGGTGGGAGTGACCGCCAACTCGCTCGATGAACCGGGCAGCGGCTTCGGCTCGGCGGTCTTCAACTTGGTGCCGCCGCCCGGGGACGTGCTGCGCCTGGGCTTCGACATCCTGGGAAGCGTGGACATAGTCATCGACGCCCGCCTGCGCCACTCCCCCCCCTACACCGGGATCGCCCTCTCCCAGAACATCCCCGAGCCCCTCTACACCTTCGACAACAAACTCCAGCTGTGGGGCCACCCAGCCGACCCCAGGCACGACGAACTGCGCGGCACCTGCTACTTCCAAAACACCGAAGGGCTGAGCTCGATCGAAGAATTCGAATTCAAAAGCGAAAGCGGCAAGAGCTGCTCGGTCCCCGAAAGCGAAAAGCCCTTCCTGACCCTGCCCACCCGCTGCGCCGGCCCCAACCCGACCGTCTTCGCGGTCGACCCCTGGGAAGGGCCCGGCTCCTATCTCACCGACGGCGACCCCGACCTCACCGACCCCGCCTGGCGCACCCAGACGATCGAACCCCTGGACTCCGAAGGCAACCCCCAGCCCTTCACCGGTTGCGAGAAGCTCGGCTTCAAACCAGCGGTTGTGGCCAAACCCTCGACCAAGGCCGCCCAAAGCCCGACCGGGCTTGACTTCGGCCTCGACGTCGAAGACGCGGGCCTCACCTCCTTCAAAGGCCTCGCCCAGTCAGACATCAAGGAGGTTCGCGTCACCCTGCCCGAAGGGATGACCGCCAACCCCTCGCTGGCCGAAGGCCTCGAGGTCTGCTCAGAAGCCCAGCTGGCGCAGATCACGGTCGACTCGCCGGCCGGGGTGGGCTGCCCGGAAGCCTCCAAGATCGGCAGTCTGATCATCCACACCCCGCTGCTCGAAGAACCGGTCGAAGGCTCGCTCTATCTCGCCGCCCCCTACGAAAACCCCTTCGGTTCCCTCGCCGCCCTCTACATCGTCGCCCGCGCCCCCGAACGTGGCGCCCTCGTCAAGCAGGCGGGCAAGATCGAATTCAACCAGGCGACCGGGCAGATAACCACCAGCTTCGAAGGCCTGCCACCGATCCCCTTCTCCTCCTTCAAGCTTCACTTCCGCGAAGGGGCCAGAGCTCCGCTCGCGACTCCCCAGACATGCGGCGAATATCGCACGCTCGCCAACCTCACCCCGTTTTCCGCCGAATCCGGCTCCGACGGGATCGAAACCACCGGCTCCTTCCAAATCGAACACGGCACCGACGGGGGCCCCTGCCCATCTGGCGGCCTGCCACCCTTCCACCCGGGCCTGATCGCCGGCTCGATCAACAACGCCGCCGGCCACTTCAGCCCCTTCGATGTCCGCCTCACCCGCAACGACTCCGAACAGGAGATCACCCATTTCTCGATCAAGTTGCCTCCGGGCTTGGTCGCCAAATTGGCTGGTGTGCCTTTCTGCTCCGACGCGGCGATTGCCGCCGCCAAGGCGCGTACCGGTCCCCACGGCGGCGAAGAAGAGATCGATTCACCCTCCTGTCCCGCCGCCTCTGAAATCGGTCATTCCCTGGCCGGCGCCGGCGTCGGCTCCGCCCTTGCCTACGTCCCCGGCAAGCTCTACCTCGCCGGTCCCTACCACGGATCGCCGATCTCCCTGGTCGCGATCACCGCCGCCAAGGCCGGCCCCTTCGACCTCGGCACAGTGGTGCTGCGTTTTGCCTTCAAGGTCGACCCCGAAACCGGCGAAGTCTTCCTCGACTCCACCGGCTCCGACCCGATCCCTCATATCCTCCAAGGGGTACCGGTCCACCTGCGCGACATCCGCGCCTATACCGACCGCCCCCAGTTCGTCCTCAACCCGACCAGCTGCGAACCCACTTCGACCGCAGCGACCGTGCTCGGTTCTGGCCTCGACTTCGTCTCCGAAGCCGATGACAACCCCGTGGTCATCTCCACCCGCTACCAGGCCGCCGACTGCGCTGCCCTGCCCTTTAAGCCCAAGCTCAGCCTCTCCCTCAAGGGCTCGACCAAGCGCGCCGGCAACCCGGCCCTCCACGCCCACCTGGCGATGAACGGAATCGGCGAAGCCGGCCTCGCCTACGCCCAGGTCGCCCTTCCCAACGACGAGTTCCTCGACAATGCCCACATCGGTACCGTCTGCACCCGCGTGCAGTTCAAGGAAGGCGCCGTCGAAGGCGAAAAGTGCCCGCCCAGCTCCTTGATCGGTCACGCCAGCGCCAGCACCCCGATCCTCTCCGAACCGCTCGAAGGCCCGATCTACCTCCGCTCCTCCTCATCTATGAGCGTTAGTCTCAGCGGAGGAGGGACGACTATCCAGTTCACCGGGAAGGTGACTGGGAACAAGGTGCGGTTCCAGTCCGGGAAGTGTTTGAAGAAGGACGCCAAGTGCAAGAAGGTCCTGGGGTCCTTGCGGAGCCTTTCGATCACTCCCAAGGCCAAGTTCTTGAGGGGCAATTCGGCATCCCCGACCACAGCCGATAGGAAGAAAAAAGGCTCGATGGTCGGCTTCAGTGGCTCAACCAAGAGAGGCGGCCACCCAGCCCTCCGGGCAGTCCTCACAACCAAAGAGGGCCCCGAAGGTGGAGAAGCCAATATCTCGAAAGTCCAGGTTGCCTTGCCGCATTCCGCCTTCTTGGACCAGAGTCACATCCAAACGATTTGCACGCGCGTGCAGTTCGCTGCCGGCGCGGGCAACGGTGCGGAATGTCCGGCCAAATCGGTCTACGGTCAGGCAACGGTCGTCACCCCCTTGCTTGACGGCCCGCTCACGGGCAACGTCTACCTACGTTCCTCTGAACACCCCCTGCCTGACCTGGTCCTCGCCCTCAAAGGCCCGCCGTCCGCACCAATTGACATCACCCTTGACGGACGAGTCGATTCCAAGAACGGCGGAATCAGAACAACCTTTGAAAACACGCCAGACGCGCCTGCCACCAAGGTCATCCTAGAAATGGCCGGCGGAGCAAAGGGCCTAATCGTCAACAGCACGAACCTGTGCGCGTCGGTCAACAAGGCAACCGTCAAGATGAACGGCCAAAACGGAAAGACCGCCGACTTCAAGAGTGTGGTCCAACCAGAATGCCCGAAGTCCAAAAAGGGTAAGGGCGGCAAAAAGTAACTCCCCAGCCAAGCTCTTTGAATCGCATGCGGCCCGGGGGAGACTCTGGGCCGTTTGTACGAAGGCTTCGCATTCCTCCTGCGGCAGCTGTGACCTAGGTTCCAGCGCCTGTCTGAGGTCCACCTTCGCCACCTCCCGCCTGTGCGTGACGGCCACCAGCTCTGTGATGGCCGACATGCTCGACAGGAGGAGCTCAGATGAACCCCAACCAGGCTGGACGTCAACCGCGCAGCGTGCCATGATTCTCGGCATGGAGCTACACGCCCACGTCAAGCTCAGCGGCGATCGGGATGGGGAGTACCTCATCACCGAAGAGCGCCCTGACGGGTCGCTCACGTTGGTGCCGGACACCTCGTTCGACGCGATTCGCAAGCGCCTTGGCACCGAGCCCGGAACCTTGGCTGATTTCGAAGCTGAGTACGGTCCCGTGCAGCCTCCCGACGGCGAGGGATAGCTGATGAGCGACAAGCCGGCGCCCCGTGCTCCTGCGCTATTCGACGATGCGGCCCTCGCCGAGGACCTGAATCGAGCCAGCGATGCAGGCAAGGAGGTTGCGCTTGGGGCTCGGGAAGAGTACGAGCAGGACGGAGTGCCCATTGACGACCTCCTTGCTTGCGAAGAGGAGGGACCGGACGGAACCGCCCTCCGCCATTGCATGAAGTTGCGTCTGCCGCCTCCGGATGGCAAATTCGGCATGGTCTTCCGAATCGAGTTGCGGGACGACAAATCAGTCTTGGTTTTTGCGGCCTTCGGCACTCGTCATCACCCAGCCGACTCGAATGCCCCCACGGTCTACGAGATCGCCCATCGCCGCTTGCAAGGCCGCTGAAGCAACTTCCCACCGCCGCCGCCAACCCGTCCGGGCGCTGGAAGGCGCTTTCATCGCTGCCGCCCTACCCCCACACTCCTGGCCTCGCCAGGGCCCTCCCGGCTGACGCCGCGCCCCTCCCACGTCACTTGCCTTTTTTCTTTTTCCACAAGGGTGAGTGTCGCCACTTGCAGTGGCCCCGGCGTCGACACCTGAACTGGCCCCACCCCATGCCAGTTGTTCGGTTGGTCTGATTGTGCCCGATGTGCCGTAAGGCCGTCACCGTGGAGCCGAGCCCGGAGGGCGAGGCGCAGCGGTGACGGCTGCCGGCTCCCGTCCTCCTCAGCCTCCCTTCTTCTTCGCGCCGCGTTTCTCCAAGCCGTGGCGAAAGCGCCAGGACTCGGTGCCGGTCTCGATGATGTGGGCCTTGTGGGTGAGGCGGTCGACGACCGCCTTGGCGAGGCGGGCGTCGGCGAACACCTTGGTCCACTCACCGAAGGGCAAGTTGGTCGTCACCATCAGCGAGCCGCGCTCGTTGCGCTCGGAGATCACCTGGAAGATCAGCTCCGCCGCCCCGTCGGGCAGCGCCAGGTAGCCGAGCTCGTCCAAGACCACGAGCTCGGTGCGCGCGTAGCGCCCGACCACCCTGCCCAGCTCCCGCCGCGACTCGGCTTCCTGCAGCTCGTTGGCGAGCCCGGCGAGCGTCGTGAAGCGCACCCGCCTGCCCTGCTGGCAGGCGCAGACCGCCAGCGCGGTGGCCAGCATCGTCTTGCCGGTGCCCGACTCCCCGACGAAGATCACCGACTCGCGGTCGTCGATCCAGGAGCCCTCCGCCAGAGCGGCGATCGTCGCCTGGGGGACCTTGGGGTTGTCTTCGAAGCGGAACTCCTCCAACCGCTTCATCACCGGGAAGCGGGCTTCGACCAGGCGCCTGCGTTCGCGCCGCTCGGCCCGCTCCTGCTGCTCTGCCTCAAGCAGCGCGGCGAGATAGGCAATCGGCGTCTGCTGGTCGCGCGTGGCTTCGGCGGCCATCTCCCGGAAGCGCGCCTTCACCGTCGGCAGTTTCAACTCGCCGGCGTGCGCTTCGATCAGCGCCTCCAGGGCGGCGCTCTTGGGGCTCGACTTCACGGTCATCAGGCCACCTCCCGCAGGCGGTCATAGCCGGAGAGGTCCTGCGGCGGCGGGGAGCCGATTCCCACCAAGCGCTCCTCGAGCGCCAGGGCCGGAGCCGTCGCTCGCTCGGTGCGGCGCGCCAGCAGGGCAACGGCTCTGCCGTCGTGGGCGCCGGCGGCAAGCGCGCCGCGGACGGCCAGCTCGACTTTGCGCGGCCCCAGCTCGCGGCAGAGCATCAGAACGTCGACCATTTGGCGAGCAGCCTCCTGGCGCCCGACCCGCTCCTCGATCGCGCTCCAGAGCCGATCGAAGCACTGCGGCCAATCGCCGCGGTCGCGCTGCTGTCGCAGCGCCAGAGAGCGCGCCAGGGCGCCGGGCTTTCTGCTCAGCAGGTCGAGGTAGTGCTCCAGCTGGGCGGAGGCGCCATGGTGACCGGCGAGGCGCTCGTGGTGGCGACGATGGCTCCGTCGTGCCAGATCGCGATCTCCCCGCGCCCCGACCTGGGCCCGCACCCGCATCCCGGTGAGGCGGGCCGGGACCGAGTAGCGGTTCTGGCGGACCGTGACCATCGCCTTGGAGTCCACGCGGGGGTTGGCCTCCTCGGCGGTGCAGTGCGGCTCGACGGGGAGCGGAGTCAGCAGCCGGCGCTCTCGATCGAGCATCGCCCCGATCGGCTCCGAACGGCCGACGATCGTGCGCTCGAGGTCGGCCCAGCAGGCCGCCTCCAGGCGCTCGTTCAGCTCGGTGATCGATTCGACCTTGGGAACCGGGACGAGATGGCGGCGGCGAAAGCGGCCGACCTCGCTCTCCACGCCCCCCTTCTCGTGAGCCCCCTGTTGGCCGCTCAGGCAGAAGGAGGAGTCGAAGCCGTAGTGGGAGCGCAGGGCGACGAAGCGGTCGGACTCGGTGCGCCGGCGGCCCTTCATGACTTTGGCCACCGCCGCCTTCAGGTTGTCGTAGCGGATCAGGTCAAAGGCGCCGCCGAAGAACTCAAGCGCGGCGACGTGGCCCTCGAGGAAGGCCTGCTGGGTCTCGGAGGTAAACGCGGCCACGTAGGAGGCGCCCGAGTGGCAGGCGCGCATCAGGAACAGGTGGACGTCGACCGGCTCGCCGCGCACGATCGCCTGCGCCTCGCCCCAGTCGACCTCGGCTTCCACGCCTGCGTCGGAAACCAAGGGGACGCAGGCCTCGACCTCGCCGATCTCGCGCCGTTTGGCGGCCACGTAACGGTCGACCTGGCGCTCGGAGACCTCGGCGCCGTGCTCCTCCACCAGGCGCTGCCAAATGCGCCGGGCGGTGTGGCGCTGCTTGCGCGGCGCTTCCTGGTCGGCCTTCAGCCACTCGTCGATCTTCGCCCGGTAGGGGCCCAGCTTCGGCGCCGGGCGGATCCTCGGCGCCCGCTTGGGAGGCGGCACCGCTGACTCCAGCGCCTGCCTGACCGCCCGGCGATGAACGCCGTGGCGGCGGGCCAGCTTCCTGATCGACACTCCCTCTCGCGCTCGATCGCGCCTGATCTGCTCGAACTGCTCCACTCTCGTCACTCCCTCCAGACCTCCGCCTCTCGCGCTCGATAGGAGCGCTCAGCGTCAGTCGCGGTTCGGACAGAGGTGGGGCCAGTTCAAGCGTCGACAGTGGGGCCAGTTGAGATGTCTACACCCAAAGGGTCAAATTCGCAGAAGAGAAGGGGGAATCGATATTGCGGCGGCGCCAGCCAGCCGCTCATCTTGTTGTTTTCGTTAGTCTGCACCACCTCCTCCACCCACATTTCTGCCTTTTTCTTTTTCCTTTGAGCTTTCATCCAGTCGACTGGTCAGAGCGGGAAAGCGTTGACTCTTGCGGCGGCGCCAGCCGGCCGCTCCTTTTGCTGTTTTAAGGGGGGCAAGCACGAACGCTCCAGCCAGGCTCAATTTCAAGCGTCTTCTGATTCGCCAAGGCCCGGGAGACCGGGCCGCTTTGCTCCACCAGGGCCCGCCTCCTGTGTGTCTTTGACGCGTCGACTCAGGCCTTGGTCCCAGCGTCAGTCTGAGGCTCATCTGCCAGCGGATGGCTTCCGACATATCGGAGGTGATGCACGCGAAGGGTCTGCTCCCCGATGGGCCCCCACGAGCTGAGTTGGCTCTTCGCCCCAGCTTGACCCACGATCACACTCGCCGCAACCCCACAAGGGGGTTCCCCTGCGGTGACGGCTCCCGCGCCCGCGGGTCTGCCGGCTCTCCTCACCAACCCAGCTGCAAGGAGGCCCATCATGCAGACCCTCGGCTCTATTTCATCTATCTCGAGAGGCTTTATCTATGTCGTCCAAAGGAAAGCGGTGGTGACCAAAGGCTTTACTGCTTGTTCGCTGTATGGCGAAAACGATCCTGCTCGACCACGACGGCAAAAACAGCTCTCTGGCTACGCCTAAGGCGCCACCCGCGCAGTTAAGAAAGGCCGCGACCGCCGCCCCGTCAACTGTGCCGGAGGGTTGATCTATCCGGCCGGCCGGACTATCCTTGACCTATCCCCCCAGTCGCTTCGGTGGCTGGGCCGCGAGGCCCGCTTCGGCGGGTCTCAGCGATTTAAGGGGATCTACCAGCCCTCTGGCTTGCGAATCTCGCCAAGCGCATCGCTGAGCACTGGCGCGAACTGACTGGCTGCGACCGGTCCATCGCGCAGCTGCTTGAAGAAGGTCGGCCGTAGATCGAGGCTGCGCTTCTTGGGCGGGTGAGGATTGAGGACACCGACTCGGATACCGAGCTCGTCCATCGCCATCTCGATGGGGGTCTTGAGGTCCGCGTCGTTGGAGACCACGACCGCGACCTCGCAGTCTTCGCGGAAGGCATCGAGCAGCATGTACGAGGCCAGGTTTACGTCTGAGCCCTTCTCCTCTGTCTTCAAGACGCGGGCCGTTTTCGGTCCGAGCGAGCGCGGCTTCACGAGAGGCATATGTGCCGGCCGCGTCTTGTACTGGCCGTAGTGGATCGAGAGATTCGGGATCGTTTCGAGCGCTCGGAAGTACGCCGCCTGTCGCTCGGGCTGCTGGAAATGGGGCGGGCGGTTCTCGACTCTCGCCGTGAAGTAGCGGATCCGGTGAATCTCGTTGCGCGGGAGCACCCGCTCGAACAAGGCAGACAGATCCAGCCACTTGTTCGGTCTCCCCTTCAGCGCCCCGTAGAAGAGGTTGAACCCGTCAACGTAGAAGTTGGTTTTCACAAGAAGCCATTATCGACGCATCGGCCGGGTGAGGCAATTGCTTTAGAAAGCAAGCGCGCGTAGGGCGAGCGCGTTAACCGCCGACCACCTGCGGCTGCCCGACAACAAGGTGGTCCCAGATCGCGCTGCCCGACCACCAGGTGCCGTCGTAGTCGATATCCATCTCGTATTCGACGGCATCCGCATTGGTCGCGGTCACGGCAAAGCGAGCTCTGTATTTGCCGACCGGGAGGGCGTTTCGATTCGCGCCCGGCTCGGGTTTGACGACGACGCTCGCCGCAAACCCGGCGGTTCCGTCGGCCGATACAGGATGGACTGGGTCCATCAGGAAGAGCAGGGTGATGTGCCGATCGACCCCGGGGGCCACTGTAAGCCTGGTCCCGCCAACCCCAGACCACTCGAGGCAGCGATTCTCGAATTGGAGGGGCTGCCCAGTAGAGCGATTCGACATCTCGATGAAGAGGACCTCGACGTCCGTGGCAGCATCTCTTCCGGCTTCGTTGTGGATCCGGGGCAAGATCCAATGAGACAGACCGCGTCCGTGGGTGGGGACGTCGGTCATGGCATCGAAATCGCTTAGAGGATCGAATGTGACCGTCAGCCTTGGTCGCCGCCTGCTCTCTCGCCACGGGATGATGAAGAGAGCTGTGAGCACGGCGCCGATCGTCGCCACCGCGCTGAGAATCGCTGCTCCGGTCAGGACCCACTCTTGGGTTGTTGTTGCCGCCCACACCACAAACCGGAGGCTAGCTGGCCTCGCTCAAAGCATCACAAGATTTAGTCGCGATCAATCGCCGCCACCGCCGCCCGCCCCATAACCAAGAAGCCCCGCCCCAGGGTCAGCTCGCGATCACGTCACGCTTGCCCCCTTGGGCTCCCTCTCTCGGGGGGTTAGGCTGCCGTCTACATGGCCGATGCCGAGATCCAGCCGGACGAGCAAGACGCTCAACCAACGAAAATCGATCCAGTCGGAGAGAGCGAGCACGTTGCGCCAACCTTTTGGCAGGACTCATTCCACTGCATGCATTGTGGCGTGCTGGCCCAGCAGACCTGGCGATCAACGCGATTCGCAGAAGGCAGTCCCTTCGAAGGCATCACGCCTGGTGTCTTTGTCTGTATTTGCCAGAACTGCACCTCCCGGTCGATCTGGAAACAGGAGGACGGTCGCTGTCTCGATCCTGTCGTCGGGGGTGGCCCGCGGCCCCATGTCGAGATGCCAGAGGACGTTAAAGACGACTACGATGAGGCCCGCACTATCGTCACCGTGTCCCCGCGCGGGCCTGCGCTCTCCTGCGGCTCGCGGTCCAAAAGCTTTGTGTCGACCTGGGTGAGGGCGGCAAGAACATCAACGACGACATCGCCAGCCTCGTCGCGAAGGGTCTGCCGGCCGAAGTTCAGGAAGCGCTGGACGCCTTGCGCGTGATCGGCAACAACGCCGTTCACCCGGGCGAGCTTGACCTTACGGACGACACAGAGACTGCAACCGGCTTGTTCAACCTTCTGAACTTCGTGGTGCAGGACCGGATCGCCGCGCCCAAGGAACGGCAAAAGCTGTTCGCAAAGCTTCCGCAGAAGGCGGTCGCCGCCATTAAGAAGCGAGACGGCAGCTAACACCCCAAAACCAAGAAAGCCCGGTCAGGTTTGGACCCTGCCGGACTTCTCGCGCGAGACTCTTGGGAGCGACCTTCGGAACGTCCCTTCCCGCCTGATAGGCGGCAAAATCTAGGCGGCTGTACCTGGTCGCTCCCAGGCCTTGGCCGTCGCGAAGCTCGAGTGCCACTGGCGGCTCGATCCGCACAGATATTTAAGCATGTACCCCGACAGACTTTCGTCCCCAATCTTCAGCCAGCGCCCCCAATCGCTCCTCAACCTCCGTTTGGAGCCAGCCCACGTTGGCTGTAACGGCATCGCCATTGGTGAATGCCGGTTCCAGCCAACAGGAAAGGCCAAGGGTGAACAGCCACCTCGCGGCGCTCGCTGCCGCGATTGGCTTCATCCTTGGCGGCATCGCCAGCGGCCAGGCCGGCACGGCCTCTTGCGTTTCTTGGCGGTCGTGACCGCGGCCTGCGCAGGCGCTTCGCGCTATGCGGCGGTCCTTCTCAATCGCGACCAAACCGAGATCGAACGCGCGACCGCCATGGGCTTCTACGCTGGCGTCCTGGTCAGCGCGGTGTTCCTAGCTCTAACCACTTCATCCGTTAGGAACGAGCCTGCACCTTGGAGCAAGCCGGCGCTTGGCGTCCCGCTTGCCTCCGAGTCGGCCTCGCCGTCGCCGCTTAGCGGCGGGAGCGAGGCCGACTCCGTCCGAGCAGAGCGCAGCTCCGCGAGGAAAAAATCTCATCCGACCCCCTCTCACCTTGTACCAGGGTCCGCCTCCCTGATGGGACATCACAGTCCCATCCCCTTCCCGCTCCCAGGCGGCCCTCGCCCCCCTACACCCCCAACCCGCCCGACATTTTCACCCCTTGTGGGCGTCCCCATTCGGGCCCTTCCTCCGTCTATGGGACATGGCCCCCTCGCCAGCGCCCCAAAGCCCAGACCGCGAGCTCCTCGCCTACATCGGCCGCCACGGTGTCCTCACCGTCGAGCATGTCATCGCCGCCCTTGACCTGCCCCGCACCACCGCCTACCGTCACATCTCCTCCTGCATCGAGGGCCGTCTGCTCGAGCGCTTCTCCCTCACCCACTCAAAGCTGCCGCTCCTGCGCGCCACCCGACGGGGACTCCGCTACGCCGGCCTCACCAACCTCCCCAGCGCCGAGGTCTCCCTCTCCTCCCTCGACCATCGCCTGCGCTGCGCCTCCACCGCCCAGCTGCTCCTCGAAGAGTTTCCCCTCGCCACCGTCCTCTCCGAGCGCGACATCCGCGCCCGCGAGCGCAGCTCAGGCCAGCTCATCGCCAGCGCCCGCCTCCCCAACTCCCGCCTGCGCCTCCCCGACCTCGCCGTCCTCACCGACGCCGGCACCATCTCAGCCGAAGTTGAGCTCTCCCCCAAGGGCCCGGCCCGCCTGGATCCCCTGATCGAAGCCTGGAAGCAGGCCACCCACCTCACCGAGGTCCGCTACTACGCCAAGCCAGGCGCCACCCGCCGCGGCGTCGAACGGGCGATCCAGAAGGCTCGCGCCTCCGATCGCATCCACCTCTTCGACGCGCCCCTCGCCCGCCTCTCGCTCATCCAGTCCGCTCCCATGCGCGCACCCCAGCCTCGCTGAGCGTTTCGGCTCAACCACCTCCCCAACCGCGTAGCCCGCAGCTCAAGGCCTCCTGCAGGGCAGAAAGAGGCCGTTTCGCAAGCGAGCACCGAGTCCTCACCCGGCGGGGCCCTCGGATACCGACCCCTACTCGGCCCGCCTAGATCGAGTGTGAAGGTTGCTCGAAGGAGGCCTTGCCGACTCCTCTGGCGCTCGCCGGGGAGCGGGCAAGCGCGGTTTGGTGGGCAACATTTGGCTCACACGCTAGAAATATTTGACCGACCACGCGCTCACAGGTCGTTTAGCCGGTAAATTCTGCCGTTGTGGGGAGACTGTTCAATACGGGGCGGGGGGATAAGGGATGGCCTTTTTTGCCTTACTTGATCCCGCGAACCCCGCGAAAGGCGACTACGTTGCCGAACGTTGCCACATCAACGTTTGGTCGCTGCCAGGATGGCTGGGCCATCGGCCGATGGCCTTCGATGTCGGCGTCCTCCTCAAACCTCAGGAGCAGCTCCACCAGGTCGAGATCGCCCTCCCGGTCCGCACCGCCCCACGCTTCATCGACCTCTCCGACACCCTCAAGGACACCAACGTCGGCGTTTTGCTCTTCGGCAAGACCTTTGTGGGTAACTCCAACGACCGGCTACAACTCAAACTCGACCCCAGTGGCGTCACGGACATCGCACCACTCAGGATCAATGCTAAAGACAGCGATCTCGCCGCAAACGACCGGGAGCTCACCGTCGCCAAACTCGCCCTCGCTCGCCCGGCCGACACCGGTCACCTCGCCTACTTGCGGGTGCGCTTTGTTGTCGACCATGCTGGCACCATGTGGCGCTGGCAGCGGGTGCTCGGTCGACGAAACGGCGTTCTGATCGACTTTCGCGCTCCTGATCCTCGCGAGGAGAGTCGCAATAATCGTGGCCACCTTGAGGGACGTGCCAAGCCAATCGGCGAGCTCGATGCTTTCTTCATGCTGCCCGAGCGCTATCGCCTCCAGTCAGCCAACCCAGAGCTCAAGTACACCCGTACGTTGGAGGGGAAAGCCTGGGATCCTTACCTGCGCCGCTCCCTAAATGGGCTCAGCGCAAATCGCGGCGGTCATCAGCGCCTCATGGTTCATCGTTGGCATCCCGAGACGCCAGACGGTAACCCCAAGCCAGTCGATCGGGTTCATCCATTTCGCGGTTTTCTGCAGTTCAACCGGGAGCCGGCATTTCATGCTCCCAGCGATCTTGCCCTCGGAGCCCTGCTTACCGCCTTCGCCCTGTACGTTCTTTTCCTGCCCTGGCTCGATGGCGTAAAGACCGCGGCCGATTGGATCGGCGACCGGGTCGCAGACCTGATTGGGCTCGGCGTGAAAGCGATCATCGCCGCGGGAGTACTCGCTGTGGGCGTCTTCATATGGAAGGCAATTCAGCGTCGTAAGGAGCTGCCCGCCGTCTTTGGCCATACCAAGCGATTGTTCAAGCGGGCGGAGTACACGTGGTTCGGGATGCTGAAGCGATGAGAAAGGCTGCCATCTTCGCCCTGAGTCCGCGGTGGGCGCAAGCGATTCTCGACGGCTCCAAGACCGTCGAGGTGCGTCGCCGTCCCATCGGGATTGAGGGAGGATGCCTGGCGGTTCTTTACGCCACCGCGCCCCTCCGCCACGTTCTCGGCAGTTGTTGCGTGGATGCGGCTCCACGGGGCCCCGCCGCACAAATGTGGCGGCGCTTTGGCTCCCGGACTGGTCTCACCAAAATTGCCTTTCTGGAGTATCTCGAAGGTTCCGAGGCCACGTGCATCGAGCTGAGCGATCCGCGCACCATTGCACCGATCCCCCTTGCTTTTCCGCCGCCCCAGTCGTGGATGCACCTACAGCGCGACTGCAAGGACCACCTTCAGCTTCTCGACGCCCTCGC